>OZ219801.1:0-830011 GCA_964291655.2 Chloroflexota bacterium
GCTCACCGGCGCGCCCTACCCGGAAGGGGCTTTCGGCGAAGACTCCGGAGACCATCGACTGTTCATCTTCCCCCTTGGCGGGGCCATAATCGGTTTCGCCGTGGGTCTCATGGTGACGGCCGGTACGCAACTTTCCTTCCCGCTCGTAACGGCAGGCAAGCCCATTTTGGGCATTCCTCCCATGTTCATCATCATGTACGAAGGCACGATGCTTGGGGCGCTCATCTTTACCATCATGGGCGTGATTTTCGAGTCTCGGCTTCCAAATCTCTCCAATGATCTTTACGACGCGCGCATAACTGAAGGCTATGTAGGGTTGGTGGTGCGCTGCGACGATGATGCGCAGGCAGATACGGCTCAGACGACGCTTACGGAAGCCGGCGCTGAAGAAGTGAAGCAGCAAGGACGGAGCTAACCGGAATGCGAGACCGGCTACACTTTCATGGCCTGTTCCGCTCGATAGGAGATGTGGCGCCCCCGCGTTGGGTGGTGCTGACCATCATATTCGGCACGTTGCTTGCCGGTCTATTGACTTCGTGCTATGGGTATGTTTGGGACGTCTTTCCGGAGATGCACTATCAACAGTCCTACCGTCAGCAGGAGCCGCCTCGGCGCCTGCCTCCTGCCGACTCTGTGCCGGTGACCGGAAAGGCGCGCGAATACAGTTTCGCGGAAGCGGTGGAGATAGCCAATCCCCTCTCCAGCACGCCCGCACGCATTGAATCCGGCGAGCAACTCTTCATGACCAACTGCAAACACTGCCACGGCGCGGATGGTCGAGGTGAAGGACCGGTGGGGCTCTACTTTGACCCGCTGCCGCAGGCAATGCAGGGCGAACGGATTACCAATGAGCGTACAGATGGCGAGATTTACTGGATCTTGACTAATAGCTCGGGCAATATGCCCTCGTTTGGAAACCTACTGACCTCCGAAGAACGCTGGGAACTCATACTCTTTATACGTTCACTGCAGGAAAGCGACGCGGGGTAGGAGATAGCAATCCATGGACCATGCACTAGCACTACCAATCTGGGACGAGTTACATACGGGGTTCATCTTCTTTTGGCTGGCACTCTTCATGATGGTTGCCACTGCTGTTTCCTTCCTAATGGCTCACGCCATCATCCCGTCTCTGGTCGGCACGCGCGACCTACCGGAGGGATTTGCCAGACTACGACCCGTATTCTATGGCGCCACCATCGTAGCGTTGCTCCTTGCCCTGTTCCTTTACTACATAACGTGGGAAACGGTTTCCGTTTACTTAGAGATTTTCCCGCGAAAGTGGATCTAGCTCCCAAGTAGGGGTGTGGCACTTGCATTGGAGCGGCACGGGGAAGCGCCCACCGGAATCTAGCGATAGACAACAAAGCGAGGAATCCTCAGAGGGGTCCTCGCTTTTGCATTTAACAGACGTTCACCCTAATTCGACTCTCGCGAGCGCGCCGCTCGACACCTGATGTCGCCAGGGCTGTTACTATCGATTGTTCCAATCCTTGACAAGAATTTCGTGCATTTGCTACTATGTAGAGCAACTTGGTCAACTTAATCAAATTCGCTTGGTAAGGAGCAGGAATCATGGGTGAATACGCCGACTCAAGCGTCCTCGTTTCCACAGACTGGGTAGCCCAGCACGGTGGCGACGACAACGTCCGGCTTGTGGAAGTAGACGTGGATACTACCGCCTACGAAACGGGACACATTGCCGGCGCCGTGGACTGGGGCTGGCAGTCCGACCTCAACGACCCGGTGCGCCGCGACCTCATTGGCAAAGAAGAGCTGGAGCAACTCTTGGGCCAATGCGGCATTACACCGGACACCACTGTGGTCCTTTATGGCGACAACAACAACTGGTTCGCTGCGTTCGCCCACTGGATTCTTAAGATTTACGGTCACAAGGACGCGCGCCTAATGAATGGCGGCCGTGTGAAGTGGCTGGACGAGGGCCGCCCGATAACTTCAGACATTCCCCATATAGCAACCACCGTCTACGCGGCCCAAGACCCGGATGCCGCCCTTCGCGTCTTCCAGGGCGGTGTGCAGGATCGCCTGGGCAATCCGAATGTCGGTCTTGTCGATGTGCGCTCGCCACAAGAGTTCACTGGCGAAATCCTGGCGCCGCCGGGCCTGCCGGAGACTGCCCAGCGGGGCGGTCACATTCCCGGCGCTGCCAATGTCCCATGGGCATCGGCCGTGGCGGAAGACGGTACATTTAAATCTGCCGATGAATTGCACGAGATTTACGCCGGAAAGGGCATCGTTCCCGACAAAGAAATCGTGACATATTGCCGGATCGGCGAGCGCTCGTCTCACACCTGGTTCGTGCTCAAATATCTACTTGGGTATCCGGACGTGCGCAACTATGACGGCTCCTGGACTGAATGGGGCAGCATGATCGGGGTACCCATCGAAAAGTAGCAGACACCGTCCCGCTGGATTCAGTGAGTGTAGGACACACAATATTGGGTTACAAGAGAGTTTCCCAGAGAAGTCTCAAAGGAAGCAAGAGGAAAACAGAATGTTGAGTTTGATTAGGCACTCCGCATCAACCGCGTCGACAAGTTGGCGCCGGCTGTTTGCGCCATTGTTTGCAATCCTTGCCGTAAGCTTGCTGGCTTCAGCTTGCGGCACGTACGTCATTCAGCCGGAGATACCCATTTCCACGGCCAAGTACGAAGTCTGGGCCATGGACCAGACCAATAACATCATCCACATCATCAATCCACAGCTTGAGGTGGTGGAGACTGTTGATCTCTCTGAGGCGGGGTTGGAGCGGACACACTGGATCAACTTTACAAGTGATTCCAAGTACGCGTGGATCGCCAGCACAGTCTCCGGCAACACCGCCGTTGTCAGAGCGGAGGACCGGCAGGTAATCGCCACATTCGATACGGGGCCTGCGAGCCATGCCGCAGACATTTATCCGGATGATAGCGGCGTGCTTGTCTCCGTGATCAAGACCGGAGAGTTGGTGGAGATCGTGTCGGACCACGCTGCGGAGGCGTTCTCCGTGGGCCGTAGGCTCATAATTGCGGAAGACCCGCTCGTAAAGGAACGGGCAGACGAGTTCCCCTCTGCCAATCCGATTTCATCTGCGTTCACCCGAGACGGGCGCTACGCATATGTGACGCTGGGTCCTGCCCTTGCCGATGGCGGGCTGGTCATACTGGATTTGGAGACTTTCACCTTGGTCAAGGCGTACTCGCCGAAAGAGGTCAAGGTGAACCTGATGAGCGTCCTCTCGCCCGATGGCACCAAGATGTACGTCACCGGGGGCTCGCGGGACGCGAAGAGCCTCTTCTACGTATTTGATACCGCAACGCATGAAGTAGTCGCCAAGGACGCAACCCGCGGCGCGGAAGCGCACGGCATGGCGCTGACGCCCGACGGCTCCGAGATTTGGATTACCAACCGCTGGACCGGCAACGTTGGCATCATCAGCACCGAGTTCGACGAATACATCGAGCGGATACCCTTTGTCGGGGAAGCGCCGGACCTCCTGGTCTTCTCACCTGACGGTGTCTTCGCGTTCATCCTATTGCGGGGTGGCGGACCTACGGATGCCGGCGCTATGTCCGGCGCCGGCGAACTGCCCGCAGTGGTGGTTGTCGCGGTGGAGACCAGGCAGGTCATGGACATCCTGATTCAAGGTGAGCTTACGGATGAAGGCGAACTGCCGGCGCTGGACTACCACGGCATAGCCATCCGGCAACTGTAAGCGGGCCTAGTATTGAGGCGATTCGGCGACAAGTAGAGAGGCCGGTCTCACATGTGAGACCGGCCTCTCCTTATCTGCTTCAGTGCTGCTCCCAATGCAAAGCACTCCGCCGGCATGCTCCTATCCAATTAAGGAATACATGCCCGGCAATCGACACCAGCAGTCTACTTCAACCCGGCATGAGCCCAAACTTTACGATCTATCCGTGACTCTGCGCGTCCGAACGAACAAGGATCGCCCCATGCCCAAATCGGCCGCACCAGCCCGGGCGCAGCGCGTAAGCCCACGCATGGCGCTGCAATCTAATACAGCTTCGTCAATTCCACGCCAGTGTAGTACATCTTGAGGATCTGGTCGTAGGTCATCCCTCGGTTCGCCAGCGTAATGACGCTCCTCATCGGCATGCCCCAGCCGTGCCCATCGAGTGTGGAACCTTCACTCACCGGATCCAGCACACTCACTGCCCACGGAAAGTCACTCCACGACCGCGTTCTCCCGTCGGCCGTCGCATAGTAAGCGGCGCGAATCAACTTGCCGTCATAGGTCATGAACTGGCCGCGCGTAGCGTTTGCGGCCTCCTCAAGATTACTGCCGAACGTCTCGCGGTAGTAGCCCAAATACAATTGGTGGGAGCCCACGTACGGTTTGAACTCTTTCTCCGTGCCCGCGGTAATATCGAACGGTTCCTTGCCGCAGATACATCCCAGTCCCGGCCACTGCGGATCCATGTGTGAAAGCGCATAAGTGCGGTAGGCGACTGTGGCTGCTTTCAATCCTTCAGCCGGGAATGACTCCGGCTCCTCGCCTATACCCTTCACGTAGTACTCCATCGGCAGCTCGTTGATGGCCCACATACGTTCAGAATACGTGGAATAGCGGACTTCGACCACGTTCCGGTACTGTTTGAAGCGTGGCATGTCGAGCACGGTCAGAATAGTGCTGCCACGGGCGACGAAGCGCGCATAGGAAGCGAATTCCGCCACGGTACGCCCGTCAACCGTCAAGCGATAGCTCGACTGAGACGGCAAATGCGTCACGGTGACAATCTCGTCAGTTTGAAAGTTGTAAGCAGTTCTCCCGTCCTCATCTCTTGCGCTGAATCTCCCGTCACCGGTAACGCGCATGCTCTCATTGGTAGTAGAAAAGACTCCAACCCGGATTGTCATCCCATCTGCGCCGCTCGTTACAAACGGGGTCGGTGTCGGCGTTGCAACTGGTGCCGGCGTGGGCGTGGGAGTAGGTGTTGGAGTAGGCTTAGGCACTTGGATGATGTAGGCCTGGCGCAAACCTGCTGATGGATCTCGCGATGCCGCCCATCCTCGCCCCTGCTGCCAGAGATCCCACTGCAGAATGTGCGATCCTCCTGTTGATGGCGCAGTGAGGGAGAATGCAAACATTGCTACGCTGCCTGCAGGAACAGCATGGGGAAGCGGTTTCCGTGGACCCACCGCCACCGTTGTGCCGTGCTGGTTGAGCCAACGATATCCCACGGAGACTGCACCGGTCCCCGATTGCGACCAGCGCGCGATGCTGACGTTCTGCACTGCTACCTGCAAGTCAACGGCCTGTCTAGTCATGAGCGATTCGGGCATTCCCGTGACCCAAAACTGCCCACGCGGCCCTACCTGCTCTGCTAACTCTTCACCAAGCAAGCCAAGCGTAATCTGATATTGCTCCGGGAGTTGAGGATGATACTCAAAGCGTGATCTTTGAAAGTATTGCACGCTTATGCCGTTCTCTTGAATGACTTCCGAGATGGGATAGCCGAAGATATCCAGTCCCCCTCGCGAGTTGTAGAAACGCAAGAATGCGCCGCTAACGACATGACCTGTCTCCGGGAAATATCGCTGGTTTTCCGTCGTTGCGACTGGAGTGGCTTTGGGAAAATCGCGGCCCCTGGTCAGAATGTCGCCAAGCAGGCCCAGTTGCACCTCGTAGCGTGTGCCAGCGTGTTCCGGGTGGTACTCGTAGCGCGCGCGTTGAAAGTACTGCACGGTGAAGCCGTTTTCTTGGATCTCCGGAGTAATGGGAAAACCGAAGATCTCCAAGCCGCCCCGTTCCTCAAAGTACTTCTTGAAACCGAAGGAAACCGACATGCCGGTTTCGGGGAAAAAGATCGTGTCGTCGTTAGCCCGCAGACTTGAAGGCAAAAAGGCAGCAAACAACGCAAGTATAATGAGACCAACGCGGAAACAAGAGCGGCCCCACGCGCTCCGGTACGTGCCAATCATGAACACACTATCCTCCAGTACGTTGTTTATTGCTTGTTATTTCCTAGAATTGCGCGCCAGCAGGTACGTGAGCAGAGAACAACTCACCCCGCTTCAATTGAGGTCTTGCCGCCAACCGGCGCCAATCCCTCGGCGGTCCCAGCAATCTAAGTAGTGAGTTAATTCCAAGAAATCAAAGAGGAAGAGAATCGCATCGAACCGGCTGCAGAGCCGGTGAATACTTAACGGTGTGAGAGTCTACAAACGTGAAGAGTCAGGGAAGAGAGAAGGAGACTTTCCGTCTGGCTGCGACGGAAATAGTAGTGCTCCTTCTCTTAAGGGTACCACGAATACGGTGTTTAGCAACACCAAGCCGATTCGAGTGGGATGCAATTAAAGCGAATCGGAGCGTGATTCCGCCCGATCCCGCACCATCGTGCAGAATTCAGCGATCGGCAATGCGCCACGATTCTTACCCGTGCGCAGTCGAATATTCACCGCGTCGTCCTCGATCTCACGATCCCCTACTATTGCCATGTACGGCACTTTCTGAAGTTGGGCATCGCGTATCTTGGCATTCATCCGATCGGAACGAGTGTCGACCTCCGCACGAATGTCGGATTGGGCAAGCGCAGCCTGCACGCTCTGTGCATACTCGTTATGCCTGTCAGCAATAGGGATTATTGCGACTTGGACCGGCGCCAGCCATACCGGAAACGCGCCGCCGTAGTGCTCGAGCAGGATGCCGAAGAAGCGCTCGATGGAGCCATAGAGTGCACGGTGGATCATGAAAGGCCTATGCGCACCGCCATTCTCTCCGATGTACTCTAGCTCAAAGGTCTGCGGCAACCAAAAGTCGAATTGAATAGTAGATAGCTGCCAAGGACGTCCCAGCACATCCACTATTTTTATGTCCACTTTGGGCCCGTAGAAAGCGGCTTCACCTTCCATACGCTTGTAGTTCAGATTGAGCCCTTCAAGGGCCCTCACCAGGCCGGCCTCCGCCATTTCCCAGTCTTTTGCCTCGCCCGCGTACTTGCTCGTGTCACCCTGTGCCCATGTACTCAGCTCCAACTGGAGGTCTTTGAAGCCATAGGTGTCGAGAATCTCCAGGCAAAAGTCCAGGACGCGGGTAAGCTCACTGTCCATCTGTTCCGGCTGGCAGAAGAGATGCGCATCGTCCTGCGTAAAGCCCCGCGCGCGCAGGAGCCCATGCAGCACGCCCGACCGCTCATAGCGATAGACAGTTCCGGTCTCCGTATAACGCAACGGCAGGTCACGGTAGCTGCGCGTGCGGCTCTTGTACACCTGGATGTGAAAGGGACAATTCATCGGCTTCAAGTAGTATTGCTGTTCGTCAACTTCCACAGGGGCGTACATGTTCTCCGCAAACCAATTCAGGTGCCCGCTCGTGCGCCAGAGATTGGCCCTGCCGATGTGTGGCGTGTAGACAAACTCATACCCTCCGGCCCGGTGGCTATCTCGCCAATAGTCTTCCATCACGCTGCGCACGTGTCCGCCTTTGGCGTGCCACACTACCAAGCCGGGGCCAATTTCATCGGAGAAGCTAAAGAGGTCGAGTTCACGTCCCAGTCGCCGGTGATCGCGCCGCTCCGCCTCTTCCAAGAACTTCAAGTAAGTTCTGAGTTCTTTTCTTGTTTCCCATGCCGTACCGTACACGCGCTGGAGCTGCTGTCGGTTCTCATCGCCCCTCCAATACGCACCGGCCGTGCGGAGCAACTTGAATGCACCTACTGCGCCGGTAGACTCTATGTGTGGGCCTTCGCAAAGATCTATGAAGTCGCCATTCTGGTAGATACTCACGTCTTCGGCGTTGACGTCACGCTCCAGGTCTTCGATCAACTCCACCTTGTATGCTTGGTCTCGCTCATGGAAGAACTCCTTCGCCTCAGCCACGGGCATAGTGGTGTGTTCAAAAGGTTGATCTTGATCAATGATGTCTTGCATACGCTGGCTGAGTTCGTCGAGGTCGTCCGGTGTCAGCGTCCTGGGCAAATCAAAGTCGTAGTAGAAGCCCTCATCGATCGCAGGCCCGATTGTTAGCTTTGCTTCGGGCATGTACTCGAGCATGGCCGTCGCGAGCACGTGCGCTGCCGAGTGTCGCATCGTAAGCAAGTGCGCTGCACGCTTGTTGTCACCTGTGCCCTTTGATTGCGGCATTAGTCATTCTCCTCATAGTCAACTAATCTGGATTGAAGCCACTGGCAATAGAAAAAGCCTCTCGTGTCAGGCGCGTACGAGAGGCCGTCAAGTGCTATTAGCAATGTCAATTACGCGTGTTGCTATCCTCTCGTCACCTGCAAGGAGAGTTCAGTCGTGGTGATATGGGCAATGCATCGTTGCCGGCTTGAGAAACCACCAATGCGATACACTACTCAAGAACTCCTCGCTGCGCTCTTGCAAGCGCGTGACGTGTGGAATACAGTCCAAATCCACTACCATATGATGCTACCGAAGTTTGCCTCTCCTGTCAACGCAGCCATAGACCGTTGGGAGCGACGCAACCAGTTAAGTGCAGCGTTTCCGCGAAGCTGGTCACCGGCTCTTGCTGCCAGAAGAGACAGAGGCTAGAATTGGCGAACAGGGACTAAACCCCATGAGGATAAAGCCGAAAGAAGGCGTACGATGCAGGTCGATCTCGCGTATGGCCGCACTGGACTGACGATTTCATTGCCGCAAGAGATTGTGGATATCGTAGAGCCCGTAGACCTCCCGGGAGTAGCCGATCCCCTCGAAGCGCTACGCGAATCACTGCGTAGTCCAATTGGAGCGAAGCCGCTTGGCGAGCTTGTCGGAGCGGAAGACACCGTGGCGATTGTCTTTTGCGATATTACCCGTCCGGCGCCAAATCACCTCATGATTCCGGCGATTCTTGCCGAACTCGCGAATGTGCCCCGGGAGAACTTCGTTCTCATTAACGCCACCGGTATGCATCGTCCGAATACGGATGCCGAATTGCGGGGCATGTTAGGCGATGACGTGGTAGACAACTACCGCATTGTGAACCATGATTCGACGGATGCGTCTCAATTGCGCTTCCTGGGGGAAACATCCTCCGGCGGACCGGTTTGGGTCAATACCCATTACCTTGACGCTTCTGTCAAGATCCTCACCGGGTTTATCGAGCCACATTTCTTTGCGGGCTTTAGCGGCGGGGCAAAACTAATATTGCCCGGCATCGCCGGTGCGGATTCCGTAATGCACAATCACAACGCGGCAATGATCGGCCACCCGAAGGCCACCTGGGGACACTTAGAGGGCAATCCCATCCACGGTGAGCAACGCGAGGCGGCCGCGCTATGCCCGCCAGATCTCAGCTTGAACGTTACGATCAACAAGAGTAAAGAGATTACGGCTGTCTTTGCCGGCGAGATGATTCAGGCCCATGAAGCTGGGTGCGCCTTCGCGCGCCGGTCTGTGATGCGGCCGGTTGCCGAGCCGTACGACATCGTCATAACGACAAATAGCGGGTATCCCTTGGACTTGAACCTCTACCAAGCCGTTAAGGGCATGTCGGCAGCGTATCAAGTGGTGAAGCAAGGCGGCGCAATTGTCATTGCTGCCGAATGTGCGGAAGGCATCGGTCACGGTCACTTTGAGGACCTATTGCAGGAGCGGGAAACTCCGACCGCATTGCTGGACCTCATAAACAGTCCGGGGTTTTCCCGCTTTGACCAATGGGAGGCCCAAATTCTGGCGCAGATCCTCTTGAAGGCCGAAGTCCACCTCTATGCAGGGAATCTTTCCGACCAGTCAATTCGAGACGCACACCTTACGCCGTGCCGCTCGATTGAGGAAACCGTGGCAGCGCTGCGAGAGAAATTTGGCGCCGGCGCTAGGACTTGCGTCCTACCTATGGGACCTTTGACCATTCCCTATGTCACTGAACCGGCGTTGGCGTCTGTCTAGGAAGCCGGTAGTCTACCGTCTGCGTCCGCTGCCTCCATAGCCTTCCGACGGAATAGCCGTTGACGGTGGCGCCAGACGTGCTCCCGGATCCACGTCGAGAGTCATGTCCGAAACCAGACCTTGCTGGAGCCGATAGTAACCGCATGCGCCTATCATGGCGGCATTGTCGGTGCAGAAGGAGATGTCCGGAATACGTACCGGTACCGGTGCATGGGCGGTAATTTCCTCGCGCAAGAGACTATTCGCAGCCACGCCGCCTACGACGAGTATCATCTGGACTTTGAATTCTTTCGCCGCTTCCACGGTCTTGGCAACCAAGACATCCGCCACGGACTGTTGAAAACTGGCCGCAACCTGAGCCACATAGAGCGGAACATCGGCGCTCACAATGCCACCGGGAGCCGTTATTGGCGGTTCCGAGAGGTCTTGTTCTTTCATGCGACTTTGCATGTACCGCAAGACGGCAGTCTTTACGCCGCTAAAACTGAATTCGTACGTGCCCTGCATCCATGCTCTGGGCAGATCAACCATGTTGCGCCGGCCCCGCAATCCATAGCGCGAGAGTTGGTCTGCGGCCAACTGCACCGAAGGTCCACCAGGGTAGGGCAGGCCTAGAATGCGCCCGACTTTGTCAAAGGCTTCTCCGGCGGCGTCATCGCGAGTAGCACCTACCAGGCCGTAGTCTCCATGTCCGCGCATGAGCACAAGCTCCGTATGCCCGCCGGACACCACCAGCGCAAGTAAGGGAAACCGTAGCTCATTCTCATCCACGCTACGGCGTGCTCGCCGCGACCGCGAGAGCCAGGCTGCATAGACATGACCCTCAAGGTGATTGACGCCAATCAACGGTATCCCCAAGGAGAACGCAAGAGCCTTCGCGAAATTGACTCCAACCAAAAGTGCGCCCGCCAAGCCCGGCCCATACGTAACCGCAACGCCATCCAGCTCTTCCCACGCCACATCCGCGGCAATCAGGGCCTCAGTTACAACCGGCATTATGGCCCTCAAGTGCTCCCGCGAGGCTAATTCCGGTACCACGCCTCCATACTTCTGATGAATCTCGACCTGAGAAGCAACAATGTTGGAATGGACGAAACGACCGTCTTCCACGATTGCTGCGGCGGTTTCATCGCACGAAGTCTCAATCGCGAGCAGAATCGACAAGAAACCCTCCTGTTTCAGGATATGATGTCGTCCAGCTATGCCTGTGCTGAAGGTCTGCGACACGCTCTTGGAGCATGTCCTGGAACCCTCCCACGTTTATGTCTTCGCTCCACATTACCAGTGCATCTTCATGGTTGTCGCTGTAGTAGCGCGGGCGTATCCCGGTGGAGCGGAATGAATACTTCTTGTAAAGAGCTCGCGCCAAGGTGTTGGAGACTCGGACTTCAAGCGTCACCCAGCGCGCTGCTAGTCCGATGGCCACGTCGATAAGTGCCGTGAGCATCAATTCCCCAACATATTGTCCGCGCACATCCGGTCGCGACGCGATAGTCGTGATGTGGGCCTCATCCACCATGAGCCAGAGTCCGCCATACGCTACCAAGGTCGGTCTTCCATACCGCCACTGCTGTTCACGTTCCTTGTCTACAGAAGGAAAGAGTGAAAGCGGAAACGGCTTAGGGCGCTTCTGATGAGATGCGCCAGGCCGGTCACCTCTTCCCGCAGCCGCTACTGCGTCTAAGTCGCGAATAACCAAGTAACGCGCCAGCTTGTTTTCTACGATTTCCCGGCGATAGGCATTGCGCGGCCAAGGCAGGCTGAAACAGGCTTCCTCAATTCTGCGCACTTCAGCCACGTCCTCCAATTGCATTGGCTCTATCCGCAACCTCATGGACTGAGGTTCCGGACGATCGTCAACTATGGCTTTTGGCTGTTCCATTACGCTGCCCACATGTCTGTTACATCTCTATCGTTGAGCTTTGCCTGCAACTGTTTTGTCTGGCTGTGTCGCCCCACGAGGAGAAAAGCAACCCGACGTCTTCCTCTACATTCCAGCGACCCTTGAATCCTCAAGCGTCACTCAACAACTATTGTCACAGAGATCTACCTAATTTCCCTCAATTCTGCAAGACTAACGAGGAATAGAGACGATCCCCGTCTGTTTCGTTAGGGATTCAACCCGTCAATTGTAGGATTTATGCGGTGGCGCGGCACTTCGGCCGCAGGTCTACGCAAATAGTCCGGTTCTGCAGTTAACGGGTCAACAGTCCAACCCTTCGCAAGATTGTCGGCACCGAGCACGGCTACCGTGCCGGCTCGCCGCACGCTGGAAAGCCCGGAGGGAAAGACTACAAGCTTCTTTTCAACTGAGTCCTCAACAAGCTTCCTGTGTTCCTCCGAAATTTCGCCACAGATTACCGTACGCTTCACTATCCTGGTACATACGTCCTCAATGCCCAAAATCGCATAGTCTTCAAGGCGGCGCCAATTCCTGGCGACGGATCGGTACCACCCAACGTAATACTCACCACGACCGGCCTGAAGCAATGCACACACGTGTGCATTGGAAGACTGCAAGTGTGGGAAAGCGATCGCGTCCAAGGTAGGAACGGTTACAAGCGGGACGCCCAGTGTCATACAGAAGCCCTTCGCCGTAGCCATACCTACGCGAAGACCAGAAAATGACCCCGGCCCCCCAACAACCGCTACCGCACTTATTGGGACTTGGCTTTGGGCAAGCGCATGCAGCCCATCCGTGGTTGTCGCTGTCGCACTGGATTCGGGGGGAACTGCAGACTCTGGCGCCTGACCGCTGTTGGCGATCATTGCCCAAAGCTGGGTGATGCTCTCCATGAGTTGCTCGGTAGCATGGAACCCCGCAACCCAGTTGATCTCACCTAAGATACGCTCGTTAGCATAGTAAGCCACACCAAGTTGCCGCGTAGAAGTATCAATAGCCAAAAGCATTTTATGTAACTCAAACCTAGCGTGCTAGAATCCAAACGCGAGCCTGCGATACTCGTGAAGGATCTTTTGAAATCGGTCACCCTCTGACTCAAAGTGCAACGTCCGCTTTGTATCTGTCATGATTTCAATATTTATGAGGAGCCACGTTTCCGGCAGAAAGTCCCGAACTTTACGAGCCCATTCAATGACGCAAATCCCATCTCCATCGATATACTCTTCAAGCCCAAGACTCCAGAGCGAGTCGTTTGACCCGATGCGGTAAAGGTCTATGTGAAAGAGAGGCAGCCTGCCGGACTGATACTCTTTGATGAGCGTATAAGAAGGGCTCGTTACCTGCTCTTTGACCTCCAACCCCAAGGCAACTCCTTGGGCAAAAACCGTCTTGCCTGCACCCATTGTGCCTTCCAAAAGGACTACACTACCGGGCATCACTAGGGTCCCTAGCCTCAACCCGAGACGCTGAGTCTGCGCCTCGCTGTGGCTTATGCAGTCGAGCTTTTGGTCCACGTCTTTACTGGTCGACACTAGGGAATCCTCTCAATCGCCAGGAATGGGGATACCGTCAGCGCCAAAGTGATCGAAACCTTGTCGGTCAACAGGCACTACGATTCCTCGTTCATCGCGCACTGTTACGACTCCACAACGGCCGGAAACAATTGTACCAATTACTGTGGCTTGTCTAAGAGTCTTGGCACTCAAGTGATCCTTCGCCCGTTGCATCGTGTCCGGCGGCGCAGCAAACAGCAACTCAAAGTCCTCGCCGCCACAAGTGGCACGCGTCCGGTACGAGCGGCCGAGAACCAATGGAAGTTCCGGATCGGTAGGTATGTTTTCCAGTATAATTTCCGCTGCTACGCCGCTGGCTGCGCAGAGCTTCTGCAAGTCTGCAACCAAGCCGTCGCTAACGTCCATTCCACACCTTACTCCAGCTTCGACAAGCGCTCGGCCTTCACGCAAACGTGGGATTGGCCGGCGCTGTGCCGACGTGAAGCGCGCTGCATGACTGTTTCGTCCACTGTCGCCTCTTTCCAGGAGCATGAGACCTGCTGACGCACTACCTAGGACTCCCGTAACGGCAATTTGGTCCCCAATCTGAGCCGTGGTCCGCTGTAGAACGCGCTCACGGCTTTCTACTTCGCCAATCACAGTCACGTTTACGAGAACTTGCTCGCTTGACGAGAGATCTCCTCCAAGGATTGGGGTACCCGACTCTTCCGCCAAAGGAGCCATCCCCTCATAGAACGCCGTAACGTCGGCGACTTCACAATTGGCAGGAAGGCACAGGGTAACAAATGCTCCAACCGGTATACCACCCATTGCGGCAATGTCGCTAAGACTTGCCGCGAGCGCCTTCCATCCAATATCCTCCCAGCTGAAGGTGCGCAGCCGAAAGTCGACATCTTCCACAAGAGCGTCAGTGGTAGCTACCAACCAGCTATTGCCCTGATGCCACAATGCCGCATCATCTTGAAAGCCCAATGCCATTTCCTGATTAGCAAAGGCTTTCTTCGCGATACGATCGATGAGCCCAAACTCTCCGATATCCTCAAGGGTTAAGGCCATGTTCCCTCGCCATGCGTGCATCCGAGTTCAGAATAGCAGGCGCGCACTGGCTGGGCAAATGCATGTCGCCTTACTGCTGGATGCCCTTGGGCGCAATCGCTACTAAGATTGAGTTATCGCGATTTCAGCCCCACATGCTGTGTAGGGCACCCGAGCGTACGTCTAGAATTCAGCGCAAGAGCGCGCTTCCGTATGCTACCATGCCCACAGCTTCACACTTGAGGAGCTACAACGAGCCTAGTTGTGGAGTGCTTTCCTTTTCATCCTTGCGCAGTTTTGCCGGAGGGCCGACCCAGGTTCAAGAGCCGAGCAGATCGCTCTCACGTGCGAAAGGTAGATGGTAACGACTCTGCGGGGGCGAATTTGCCGGGGATGCGATGCCGGCCGCCGGGAGTTCCCGTGACACTTGCAACTCGAGGCACGGAAGGACATTGTCATTCGACCGGCAAGGCCAACTCATGAAACTGGAACGAAGCGACAAAGTACGAGGGTCACTGAAAGACACTCAAACTAACCGTATCAAAGGTTCAAGACGAGAGAGGTGTTGCAGTAGTGACAGAGCAAGTGAAAGACCGGCTTCGGACTGAGATTGCCGACCTCGCGAGCCTGCACGGTCCCTCCGGCAGGGAACAAGCAGTCATTGCCGATCTGGAAAGGCGCCTGCGACCGCGCGCGCAGTCCGTTTGGGTCGACCGCATGGGAAACCTCTTTGCTGATTATGGCGGACCGAAAGACGCGCCCCAAGTGCTGCTGGATGCGCACGCAGACGAAATCGGCTGTCTCGTACGAAGTATCGAACCGGAAGGCTTCCTGCGAATTTTCAAGGTGGGCGGTATCCTCGACAGCCTGCTCGTCGGGAGAAAAGTCTCCGTGAACGGCCTGCGAGGCGTGATTGGAGTGAAGGCCGGGCACCTCCAGACCCCTGAGGAACAGGGCACCGTCGTATCGGTAAAGGACCTTTATGTAGACCTTGGCTTTACTTCCGCACAGGAAGTTAGGGAAGCCGGCATCGCGGTCGGCGATCCGGTGACGTACGTTAGTGAAGTTGAGGAATTAGCCAATCCGAACCGCCTGTGCGGTAAAGCAATTGACAATCGCGCCGGCTGCGCGGTGTTGCTCAACGTTGTCGAGCAACTGACAGAGGCAGCTCTGCCGATCCGTCTGCTGGCCCAGTTCACGGTGCAGGAGGAAACGGGACTACGCGGCGCCGGACCCGCGGCATTCAACTTTGCGCCACACCTGGCAATTGCAATTGACACCGTGCCTTGCGGAGACACGCCGGATGTTGAGTTTCATAGCGAGTTGCCGATTGCATTGGGTAAGGGACCGGTCCTCCAAGCCGCCAGTGCGAGTTCATACGGAGGCATGATTACTCCTAAGAGTGTGCTTGATTTCGCAATCCGCACTGCCAAGCAGAATGGGATTCCGCATCAGGAAGCAATCCTCGAAGGCGGCAGCACCAATGCGACCGCCATACACTACTCACGCAGCGGAGTCCCTGCAATTGCGGTCACGATTCCACGTCGTTATTCACATTCCCCAATCGAGGTCGTCGACCTCGACGACGTCACGGCCACGCTGCAGCTTGTAGTGGCTATGGCGCGGAGGGCGGGTGAAGAAGACTTGGCCTTCCTCGCAGACTAACTCGAAGATACCTGAGGACTCGCTGCAGCATTAGCTGCTGCGTTCGGTGTTGGAATCGATCCCGCGCCAGAAGTGATTTACGGGACTGTGGCCTGCCCCTATCGCATAGGCATGCCGCAGCGCTCCGGTGAGGTACTCTTTTGCTTCCCTCACCGCATCCGGGAGCTTGAGACCAAGCGCAAGATAGGCGGCAATGGCAGAGGCCAGAGTGCAGCCTGTACCGTGGTCGTTCTTGGTTGCGATTCGTTCCTGCTCATACGTATAGAACTCCGAACCATCGAAAAGAATGTCTCGCGCGGAACCGGCGGCATGTCCGCCCTTTATGAGCGCTGCACGGCAGCCGAACCCGACAATTGCCTGTGCCGCCTGACGCATCTCACTCTCCCCCCGCACCTGCCTCTCCAGCAACCGTTCCACTTCAGGCAGATTCGGCGTGACGATCGTAGCGAGTGGGAACAGAGATTCACGGTACCCAGCAACCGCCGTGTCGTCTACGAGCGGATCGCCGCCTTTCGCAGCCATGACCGGGTCGACGACGAGCGCCTGTGGAGGCTCTGCTTTCATCTGAGCTGCTACGACATCAATGATCTCGGCGTTGGCCAGCATGCCGGTCTTGACTGCTACCGCGCCAATATCTGAGCGCACCGATCGGACTTGCTCTGCTACCAAGGACGGGGGCAGTGCCAGCCAATCTTGAACGCCGCAGGTATTCTGGGCGGTCACTGCAGTGACGACAGTGCTGCCGTACACGCCGAGCGCAGAAAGTGTTTTCAAGTCCGCTTGTATGCCCGCGCCGGCCCCGGAATCTGAACCCGCTATGGTCAGGACGTGTCTTGCCAATGTTTCCTCCGCACCATTGCGCAGTCATGCGCGTCGAGTGTTAGTCCGTGGCCCTGGGCCTCCGCCATCGCTGTGGCAGATTCTGAACCCGGTTGCATCCAAATGTGCTTGATACCCATTTCAACGCACGTTTCTACAATCTGTTCGGTTGCGGCGGGAGGCACAACTGTTACTACCACCTCAGGTCTCTCAGGAAGATCAGCCAGCGATGGGCATACCGCGTGACCTGCCACAACGCCGCCCTTCGGGTTTACGCCCATCACGCGATATCCGGACTCAAGCAGGGCCAAGAAAACGCGATGGCCGTACTTCTGGGCGTCTTGCGAAACGCCTACTACGGCCCATGATCGCAGATTGACCAATCTGGCCACGCGCTCTTCGTGATCCGCCGCGAAATCGTCATTCATCTCACTTGAACAGTCTCAACCTATGAAACTCTCTGACCGCAGCCCAGCGTTGGCACACCAGGTTCACGATACCAGTGATCTTCGCCCTTACCCTAATATACGTCCTCGCGAAACTTCTCAATGCGCGAAAGCTGGCACGCCAACCACACCTCCATGGGCATAATTGGTCGCGCATACGCCGTTACCACTGTTTCGCCCGCATTTTCCAGCCGGTCCAGCAAGGTCGTATACTCTGATTCAAGATAGGCGATCGTGAGCGCTGCCTTGGGCAGTGTGGAGAGTTTCGCCTGCAGGAGCACGATATTGGATTCAACGACGTCAAAGGGTTCATAGATACGTCCGAAAGCGAACGAGGGATCGTTGATCAGCCGTTGCGTAGTCCGTCGAAATGATAATCGCGACACAAGTACCTTCTCTTATCCGACATCAACTCATCGGTACATCAATCTGCAATTCCAAACGGCGTCGTGCGAATAGCGCGAGCACCTCGTCGTTGACACGTGGTTGGCCCCAGTATACTATGGGTTTCATAGGCCGCCAAGGAAATTTGGCGGCAATATGTTCTTGTCAATGTGTCTTTTAGAGTGTGTTCGCGGAGCTCTTATCGTGCAAGTTTCGTGTCTACAGGAAAACCTCGCTAAAGGCCTCGCCATCGTCGGCCGGGCCGTTGCCACGCGCAGTCCTCTCCCGGTCCTGAGCAATGTGCTACTCGCAACCGATCAAGGGCGATTGAAGCTCTCCGCCATGAATCAAGAGATTGGCATCGTCCACTGGATTGGGTGCAAAGTGGAGACGGAGGGAGAAGTAACCGTCCTCGCGCGTCTGCTGGGTGAGTTTATCGGTTCACTGCCTAACGAGCGAGTAGACGTGCGGTTGGACAAGGAAGACCTAACCCTTCACCTCAATTGCGGGAGATACCAGGCGAACGTCAAAGGAATATCCGCCGAAGAGTTTCCCCCAATACCGTTGGGGGAGGGCGACCCCACGCTCGTCCTCGATGCAACACTGCTGCGGGAGAGCATCGAACAGGTCGCCATGGCGGCTGCCAGCGACGATCCCCGCCAATATCTCCAAGGGGTTGCTGTAATCATTGAACCCGATAAGGTCGTGCTCGTGGCTTCAGACGGCTTCCGCATGGCGGTGCGGACCCTTGCGGTAGAGAGCGGCGTGAGCGAAAAGACGGAGTTCATCGTGCCGGCCCGCAGTTTGTTGGAACTCTCGCGCATTCTGGGCGATAGTGAACATCCGGTTGAAATTCGCCTGACACAGAATCGCAATCAGGTGATTTTCAGTACCGGTGACGTACACTTGGTTTCACGCCTCATCGAAGGCACGTTTCCAAACTACACGCAGATGATTCCCCCCGACCATCAAACAGAGATTCACGTCTCGACGCTGGATCTCATGCAGTCTGCGCGCATGGCGTCGTACTTTGCGCGCGACGGGGCCAACGTTATCAAGCTAGAGGCCGCGCCTGATGATGAATCGGACGGTAAAGCGGCCCGCGGCAATCTAACCATCACGGCTACTGCCACCGAGCTGGGAGACAATCGCTCAGACCTTGAAGCTCAGGTCAAGGGAGAGGAAACGCTCATTGCCTTCAATGCCCGCTATCTACTCGATTGCATCAATGCCATCAATTCGCCTGACGTGCGGATCGAGCTAGCGGGTTCAACCAGCCCGGGAGTCATTCGCCCCACCGACGACACCGATTATGTCCACGTCATCATGCCCATGCATACGGTGCGGTAGGTATGCGAACTGATACTGAGCGGAACCCCATCGTTCAGGATGACGTTTTGCCCGATTCCGAGCGGGGCAACATTATTCGCACCGCAGTTTGCCAGTACGCTCCAATTCTCGGTGACTTGCCTGCGAACGTTGAAAAAGGCGCGCAAGCCATTCAAGAGGCAGCCGAGGCTGGCGCTGACTTGATAGTGCTTCCTGAAATGGCAAATAGTGGCTACGTCGTGCATTCAAGCGCGGAAGCACGAGCGCTCGCGGAGTACACGGATGAGAGTCCTGCCGTTGCCCGGTGGCACCAACTTGCGCAGGAATATGATACTTACATCGTTGCAGGATTTGGTGAAAAGGTCAGCGATACAGCGCTTTACAACTCGTCCCTCGTCATTGGCCCCACCGGCATTCTTGGCACTTACCGCAAGACGCATCTCTTCTTCGAAGAAAAACTCTACTACAGACCGGGTGACTTGGGATTTCCGGTCTTTGATCTGCCGTTTGGCAGAATTGGCATATTGATCTGCTACGATTTGCGCTTCCCCGAGGCGAGCCGAATCTTGGCCCTCAAGGGCGCCGACGTGATTTGTGTGCCTACCAATTGGGTAAGCATGATGACGCCGGATAGAATTTGGGATTCACAAGGGTACTGTCAGGCGAATTATGTGGCCCTGGCCAATGCGGCGATGAACCAAGTCTACATGGCGTGCGCCGACCGCGTGGGCGCAGAGCGCGGCATCCAGTTCCTTGGTTGCAGCCTCATCATCGACCCTGCCGGAACGCCCTTAGCCGGGCCCGCCAGCAAAGACGGCGAGGAGGTGCTCGTAACGGAAATGAACCTTTCTGCCGCCCGTCGGGCAAAAAACCGCAATGAGCTGAATCACACATGGCTCGACCGACGGACAGATCTCTATAGTGCCACGTTGGGGTATGAGTCTGGTCCGCCATCGTAGTACGTTGATCCTTGTTGGCAGAGTGAGAGCAATGCCTGCCGCAGATGCAGAACGGACATTCTCCACTGTCCGCAAGGTCTTTTCGTAGTTTGACTCCCCCCTCCCATTCTTCTTGATCAAGAGACTTACCGGATAAAGTCACATGTTTGGATTGAGACTGCGCATTTGAAAGGCATGGGATAGACAATGGAACTCACACCGCAAACCCTGCACGGAGTTGTCGTCGCCATCGTTACACCGTTCCAGTCAAACCAAGACTTAGACTTGGACGGGGCAAAGCAGCTAACCAGGTTCCTCATCGATGCCGGGGTTCACGGTATCATGACCACCGGCGGCAACGGAGAATTTCCCCATATGCTGCAGGATGAAAAGAGGGCCGTGACGGCGGCAATCGTGGAGGAAGCCGCAGGGGCGATTCCAATTATCGCGGGAACTGCAGCCGCCGGAACGCGGGAAGCGGTGCTCCTCGGGCAAGATGCGAAGGACGTAGGCGCAGACGGCACTATCGTTACGGCCCCGTATTACTTTCAACTCTCAGAGGATGCTCTTTTTGCCCACTACGAGACCCTCGCAACCGAAGTAGACTTGCCCATGGTGCTCTACAATAATCCGCTCTACACCGGCAACGAGATTACGCCAGCCTTGATTGACCGTCTGGCTGCCGTTCCAAACGTGATTGGGCTGAAACAGAGTAATGCCGACTTTGGCATTCTCATGGAGAATATACGCTCGAACAGCGACAAGGTGGCCGTGCTGACAGGGATAGACAGCCAGTTCTACGCTGCCCTCGCCTCAGGCGCTACCGGAATCTTTTCGACCGCTGCCTGCGTGATTCCTCGCGAAATGGTAGCAATCTACGAAGCGGTTCAGTCCGGGGCGTTCGCTGAGGCCCGCCAGCTTCAATTGAAACTCCAGGCCCTGAATCGGTACTTAGAGTACGATCCCGGCTATGTGGGTCCCTGCAAAGCGGCATTGCGTATGCTGGGACTCCCCGCCGGGCCCGTCCGCGGCCCATTGCCGGAAGTAACCCCTGATGAAGAAGCGGGGGTGCGCGCCGGACTCGAAGAGCTTGAGTTGCTCTCCTAGGATTCAGGTTGCACAGAGCACCAAGACCGTTCGTGCTGAGCACTTCGAAGCATGAACTGCCCTTCGACAGGCTCTGGGCGAACGGATAACGCTGAGCACTTCGACAAGCTCAGTACAGGCCCGTCGAAGCATGGACGGCCCTTCGACAGGCTCTGGGCGAACGGGTAGCGCTGAGACCTTCGACAAGCTCAGTACAGGCCCGTCGAAGCATGGACGGCCCTTCGACAGGCTCTGGGCGAACGGATAGCGCTGAGGCCTTCGACAAGCTCAGAGCTTGCCCCGTGCTCGATACGGGGGCGAACGGATAACGCTAAGCACATCGACAAGCTCAGTACTGGCTCGTCGCAGCATGGACGGCCCTTCGACAGGCTCTGGGCGAACGGATAGCACTGAGACCTTCGACAAGCTCAGAGCTTGCCCCGTGCTCGATACGGGGGCGAACGGATAACGCTGAACACATCCACACGCGCAGAGCCTGCCCCGTACCCGATACGGGGCGAGCAGGTGACGATGCCCGACACCCCCCTTGAACACCGCCTTAGGCCTCTATCGCCTCCATGATCACCCGGCCTTCGGCGTCGCGGGGCTGCGGTACTCCCAAGAGATAGGCAAGTGTGGGTGCGATATCGACGCTGCGCGCTTGTCCTTCCAATGCGGATCCATTGCGAATGTTGGGGCCGTTGACGATAAAGGTCGTATGCTGACCGCCAATTCCCAAACTGACCGCGGGCAGATGTCGACCGTGGCACGCGTCGAATTCAGGATGCACCGCCCAGACGACATCGCCGACAAGGTCGCCCCAAAGGTTGAGCATCTCAGCGTTTTCGCGTGTGACCGCCAGAGCGAAGGGCTGCTTGCCGGTATTGGGGTCTACGTACGTCGTCAGTGCGTGAATGACCTGCTGCTGCACTTTATCGAAGTCCTCCGGCTCGACGATTCCGCCGGGATCGCGCCCCTTGAGGTTGATAAATACGTGAATCGTGCCCACCGGTATGGCTGCGCTCTTGCTTAGATCGATCTCCCCGGTAGCCGGATCCGTAACCAGTAGACCGACCTCTTCAAGCACGTCCGCCGCGGCAATTGGCGGGACAAAGTCCGGTGTGCCGCCGTGGTCTGAAGTCACAACGACTACCGTCTCGCTGTCTTGTAGCTCCAGGAGCCTCCCGACCCAGCGATCTACCGAGGCGAGGAGGCGGGTCATGCCCTCTCGCGAGCGAGCGATAACACTTTCCTCTGCCCCGCAGCGCGGATCCGTCTGAGCCATGAAGAAGTGGTTGCCATAGTCAAGCGAATGGACTTCTGTGAAGAGTACGTCCCAATCGCGCGTAGCACAGAGGTGATGCGCAACGTCGGCTAAGCAGTCATGATGCACGTCCACCAGCTCGAAAAAGGTCTCGTCGTCAACCAGTCCCAGAGTGTCACGCGCCGGATTCTGTAAGAATGGCCCGACGTGCGTATCGATTTCGTCAGCGACCTCCGCCGGATATGTGTAGCCCTCTGTGGCCCAGACCTGGGGCATGAACATCTCAAACGTGTCACCATCGGGGGTGAGCGTAATGAGCTTGAAGCGCACGTACCCCGTGAGCGTGCGGTCACCGATGGTGAATTGCTGCCGCGACCAATCGCTCCAATCGCCAATGGCAAGATCGGCTATGGATTGGCTGCCGTCGCGAGATGTGCACACCCGCACCCGATCGTAGCCTGCGCCCGTCTGTGCGTAAACGAGACCATAGAACGGGCGTGCCGCCGCACCTTCCGTGCCCCAGGCCGTCAAGTCCGAGCGCCCGCGCGCAAGTGGCTGCACCGTCAATTCCACTTCCAGGGGAGGCTTTGCAGACTCCGGAACATGCGACCATTGATCCCGGTCAGCCGGACGCAAGGCCACACGATCAACATCATCCCCCTCCTGCAGCGTGCTGGGATCCACCGCCTCCGCGTCTACCCCGCCGCCAATGGGACGTGGGCGCCAGTCTCCCGCAACCCAGAGGTGGTATCCCGCGATCTGATGGTGGTTCGCCACGCCGGGCCCGGTGCCTTCAACCTGAACCCCTTTAGTAATCGTCGGCGGCCACGACATTTCCCACTTCACCAAGATTGGCGTCTTGCCCGCGCGTTCCAGCGTATTCCAAAAGTATTCTGCCTTTGAAAGCTCTGTATTGACGCCCCAGATTGTCTCTGTCAACGGCCGGCCTCGCGCACGAATGTTGAAGTCCATCACCTCATGGGTTCCCGGCCACGCACCGGTAGCGATTGATGTCCAGCCAGGTGGCGTGAGAGTGGGAAAGACGCCCAGCATCGGCCGCCAGGCGCCGGTGTCCATCAGGTGCTTGAGATGCGGCGTTGCTCCCTGTGCCGCCATGTGCCGCACGATCTCCATACTTGCGCCGTCAATTCCGATTACAATTGCCCGCTTGGCCAATGCCGCCATGGTACGCACTCCTCCTAGGGGGATTTCTGATTTTACAAGAGGCTTTACACCAATTAGTTCAGCCGGCTTTCGCTCACTTTGCGAGGTCCTACCTAACCCGCCCGATAGTCAATGCCGCGCTCTGCGGACCGTCACAAAGGGCGAGGAACACCAATGCGAGTTTGGTCTGCTTCTCTCTTGGGAGCTAAGGCTGGCCTTGGCACGTAGCGTGATTCATCCGACACGCATGAGACCACGGTGCCGGCGAACTCTCCGCAGAGAGGTGGTTGCCGGCGGACTTTTCAGAAAGGCTAGACCACGACCTCTGCTCTATCAACCACACGACCGCTCTTGCTGGACCGAATAGCCGCGGTGGTCATGGCAATGGTGTTGAGGTTGTCCCGCGGTGTCACCGCAGGCTCGCGTCCAAGGGCGGCTGCTGCGATCAAGTCACCAAGAGGACCCTGAAACGCATCGTTGAACCACGACCCCTCGATCTGAAACGTCTGTACATTGCGAGGGTCATCTGCACGGACCGCCGAGACTTCTTTACTCGTACCCCACACGCTTCCTTCCGTACCGTCAATCCACCAGTTGTAACTATGCGCGCCTGAAGCACGCACGATGTTGTTGAATTGCAGGCTTGCCATGACTCCAACCCGTCCTCCCACTTCACCAAACTCCACATTGGCGGAAAATATGAGAGGATCAGGGCCATTCTGGTCCGGCAACATGGCCGTAGTACAGTGCAATCGCGTCCACTCGCGTCCACCTGCCATCGGCGAAGCGGCAAAATAGCGGCAGAGATCCAAGTAATGGACTCCATGATCGCCAATATTGAAATTTGCCAGCGTGGTCCACCACATGTCCGGTTGGTCTTGAAACGAGCGCCGGAGGTGCTGAATGCTATAGACCTGCCCAACAACCCCTTGGTCCATGAAGACTCGTATTGCTTTGTGTTCCGGCGCCCAACGCGCCTGCTGGTTCACAGCCAGGAGTATGCCCGCATCCTCCGCGATGGCGATGAGTTCTTCCGCCAAGGCATATTCCATGTGCAGCGGTTTCTGCGTGAGTACCGGCCGGGGAGCTTGCGCGATCGCCTGTAGCGTCTCCTTGCGGGCGGCCGGATGCAGCGCCATATCAATAACGCGCACATCGTCACGATCCAAGAGCGCATGAATGTCCGTAGTCCAAAACGGGATATTCCAGCGTTCCGCCGTGTTTCGCGCTGCTTCTTCGTCCACGTCACAGCAGGCCACAACATGGTATCCGGCCTTCTGATAGGCGGGCAAATGAGCGCCGTTGGCGATGCCGCCGCACCCCACAATCCCAACACCGTATTGCGCCAAGTCGACGCCGGACGGCGGTCCGGGACTGTATTGCTCTGGATGCAAAGTTAGGCTATCCAATTCAGGTCTCCATCACTCTTGAACAAGCCGGTGTTTCTGCCGTAAAAAGAGCGTACGCCCGGCGTCGTGACACGCCTGTTCCTTGCCCTCTAGCTGAGCATTCGGCAATCAAGCAGGCTCAGAAACGTCTTTACCAAGAGGACTGAGGGGCTCGTACTTGCGATTACGGTAGAGGAGCGGCAATTCCTGAGTTCCCAGACCGGCCGCCTCGACTTGACCGATAAAGAGTACCCCGCTCCCTGCTCTGTGCGTGGCGTAGACAGAGCAGTCGAGCCAGCAGATACAGTCCTCAAGAATCGGAGATCCCGTGGCCGCAAAGTGATGGGGGATCTGCGAAAACGCCGAACTCTTCTGCAGTCCGGGGCGAGCAAAGTGCTCTCCTATCGAACTCTGATCCTCGCCAAGCACACTTATTGCAAATGCGCCAGCAGCCTCAACCCTGCCACACGTAGCATTGCTTTCGCCAACACTGATGAGGATAAGCGGTGGTTCCAGTGCAATCGAAGTGAATGCGCTCGCCGTCATGCCGTGCAAGCCGCTTGCATCTCGCACCGAAACTACCGCCACGGGTTGCGCCATCTGGCGCAATACGGCACGAAACGTCTCAGAATCAATCGGCATGCTGTCCTCACATCCTGGGTAGTAGTCGGTTCAACGGCCTTAGTATACCGTACAACGAGTAGCAGAGGGGTGCAGAAAACTCAGTGATGGTCAAGATGCCAGTCCAAGAGTTGTTGCTTCAGTGTCGCGACCACCCCAGCCTTCGTGGAGTCATGGAAGCAATTCTGCAATTCCCAAGGATCTTCGCGCAGGTCATACAGTTCATTGTGCTCACGTCCCGGTGTGTACACGAGCTTCCATTCAGGCGTACGTACCATGGTTGAGATCTCGGTCTGACGTCCGCTGGCCGGGGGCCCATAGGGGATGTTATTCCCTCGCTTGGGGTCGTTTACCATGGCGGTGGGAAACGCGCCGACCTCGGCGAACGCGACATTTGGCAATTGTTCCTTTCCTTCCCAGACTGGTACAAAAGAGCGTCCGTGCATGGACTCTGGAGCCTCGACGCCGGTCCAGTCTAAGATGGTGGGAGCCAAATTGGTTGAATCTGTAATCTCCGATATGCGTTCGCCTTGAGGCACGAGATGATCCGGTCCGGCGATAATTGATGGAATGCGTACCAAGCTGTCGTACAGGGTGCAACTCTTGCCAAACATGCGGTGCTCGCCGGCATAGTCGCCGTGATCGGAGGAATAGACGATTATTGTATTCTCCAGCATGCCTCGCAACTCCAGGAAGCCAACCAAGCGCGCCACCTGGTCGTCGAGGTGTCTCACCATACCGTAATAGACCGCCAGAGCTTTGCGTATTTCATCTTCGCTCGCGTCCCACGTGCCGCCGTCACGAGCGGTCTGCTCATGTGCTTTCGGCTTGTCGGCGTTGTCGCCCTCTACCGGCGGTAGTGAAATAGCTGCGGGATCAAACATGGAATAGTATGGCTCAGGCACGAAGAACGGCGGATGGGGGTCCATGTAGGCAATATGCAAAAAGAATGGCCGATCCGACGTGCACGACTCGACAAAGTTCATACCGATTTTGGTCATGGCGCCATTCAAGTCTTCATCGGGGGGCGCCGGCACTTCAGCGACCATGTGTTGCACTCGTCTCGGCGCCTGCTCCACTAGCGCCCTTCGCAACCGACTGCGTTCCGAGAGCACGCCCTTGCCAATGTCGTGTTGAAAGTCAAAGCCACGGCCGCCGCCACTGCGGCCGCCGTGAAAGTGTCCTACCGCGCCGGTCTGATATCCTGCCCCGCGCAGCCGCTCCGCCAGTGTTACCTCGTAGTGAGGAAGGGTATAGCCGTTGCCGCGCACGCCGATGGCATGGGCATAGCGCCCGGTCATTAGGATACAGCGCGCCGGCAAACAGAAAGGATGCGGCGTAAAGTAGTTTTCAAATACCACGCCGCGCTGCGCTAGCGCTTCAAGGGCAGGTGTTTCAACATCGGCATTGCCGTAGAGTCCGAGACTGGTGGCCTTCTGCTGATCTGCAAGCAACAGCACAATATTGGGTTGTGCCATCTCACAACTTCTTTCTAAACGCCAAGAGCGGCTCTCTCAACAAGTCTTGTCACTATTCTCTATTACACAACAAGATGATTTTCGTCGAATCACGCATGGCAGCACCTAATAGCAAAAAACCGGGGCGATTCCCCAGTTCTTTGCACGAACGTTTGAAGAGCAATCTGATTCATTCCATGCCCTTGCTCGATGATTCCATGTGCGAAAGCAAGGAAACCGACCAGTGTGCCCTGCGTTGCCGCGCTGCGTCGGCGCTGAAGCCGGTTGGTTCGCTGGCTACGAGCTTGTCCAGCAAGCTATGGTCGCCCTGAAGGTAGAGCCGCACCTTCATTATGCCGTAGGCATATTCCGGATGACTCTCGGCAAGATAAGCAAAGATCGAACCGGACTCTCGCTCAAACCGCTCTCTATTGCCTTCTGTAAGGACGAGAGTCTCAGTCTCCTGCAAGATGTTGCGCGGCTCAATGTGTACGCGGCTGGCAACATCTTGTACAGACAAGCCTTGCTCTTGGGCCAACTCACGAAAACGTATCACGACTTCATCGTCGCTCAGGCGGTGGATATCGGTTTGCGGCTGCCGCGACTCCAGGCTATGGCGAATGCTCTCCCAATCGACCTTGACTTTCGGGTATAGCTCTGAGATCTCGAGTTGCAGGTCGGTGGTGACACGAGGACGCCCCCCAAGATATGCCAAGAACTGGGTGCGGGTACCAAGATCATCCACAATGTCACGTACGAGCCAAGCCACCCACAGCGTCTGATCTTGGCGACCAGAAGCTGCTTCCGGTACCCACTTTATGTAAACGTTCTCTCGCGCTGTATCAGGCACAGAGTGGCTAATTCCTACTGTTCTTGACCCGCATCATTATCTGATGAAGTGCCATTTCCCCGGACTCGTCGGGTTTGAGGCTTTGGGCTCAGATACGTCGTGAGTAGGTTCCCTTCCATGATGGGCCTTCTCTCTATGACGGCGGCATCCTCAACGCGCTCAAGCACAACGCGCAACACGTCGTGCCCATGCTCAGGATGTGCCATTTGCCGACGTAGGAATCGAACAAATGCCTTAACCTTGTGGCCCTCTTCCAGGAACTTGAAAATTCGATCTACCCGATAATCAATGTCATGTCGATCCATGACTGGGCTGAATCGAACTTCCTTCAACGTGGTGGCGGCGCGATTCTTGCGCGAATGGCGCTCTTCCTTGGTCTGACGGTACTTGTACTTCCCATAGTCCATTAGTCTGCATACTGGTGGGGAAGCGTTCGGGGACACCTCTACCAAGTCCACCTCGCGTTCTTGGGCTAACGCAAGCGCTCGCTCTATCGCGAGAATGCCGACTTGCTCACCGTCTTCATCGATTACGCGAACTTCGCGTGCCCGAATTTCTCGATTATTGCGCGCCTCTTTGACTATAGTTAATTACTCCTTCGTGGCTGTTTCAAAGTCTCGCTGGACTATACCATATCAATATGCCGAGAATCAAGACCCGTCCAGCATTGGCACAATCATTTGATTGTCTGCACTAATTCCGGGTCCATGGGTGTGCGTGCACCGTAAGCGCCCTGTTCTGCGGCGACGCCAGACCTCTACGCGCGACCCTACGCTTGGCCTCCTGTGCCAGAGCCATGTCACGAGCTCGAATTGCAAACGTACGCCTCAGCACCACGTCCCGTCCGGTCTCGACAAAGCCAAGACTTTCCAATGCCTGGCAAACGTCCGTTGCATACGCAGGCACTCTCGACCAAACTCTGGAGCTGCCACGTTCTCTTGCATGAACCAGGGCCGTCGCCACCAGGTCTCGTGCCAGTCCAAGGTGGCCCTTTGCAACTCCTAGCTGCGCGCGTAACTCGCCATTCCGCCCCGGCGCTTCCGACAGCCAGCCTGCAATTCCGTCCTGCTCCTCGACCACCCAACGAGTCACTTGGAACGAAAACCGCGACGAGCTCCGCTGCAATTGCCAATCACGAGCTGTTATCCCTTCTGATAGACGCACGGCTTGCGGTGTTGAACGGAGGTAGAGCTTGTGCAAGGGCCACGCATCGCGCCGCTCCTGTCGCCGCAGCCCCGGCGCCTCCGGAGCCGTCACAATAAATGGTAACGACAACGCATACGTGCGTTCCTGCATCGCAACTGAGAAATCCGCACGACGAAACGGAGCAACCAAACTGCTCTCTTCCGCCACGCGCGCAACGAGGCTCGGCATGCGCCTATCCGCTGCTTGGCGGCACACTTCATCGAGAAGCATGAGCAGCCGGGTGTGTTCCGCGCTGTGTTCCGCAAGCGAATACGCCTCTAGTCCCGCAATGACCAAGTGCATCAATTCCCACTGAACGCGACCCGATTGCCGCGCTATTTGCGCTAAGGCGACTGCTCGCCGTCCTTCCCACACTGCAATCGCACAAGACGCCGGTAAGACCGCTCCAAGCAGCAAGCTAATTGTCGGCGACCACGGGGAATCGGCAATGACAAGAGACGGTTCACCGCGTGCCTGGAGCCGTAACGCCTGCAGAAAGCGGAGAGTATCCTGTCGCTTGATTTCGCCTGACTGAGCCACTTCACCTATCGTCTTCGGGCGGAGCAGATTGACACTGAACGGATGTTATCGGGCAGAAATCTACCTCGCTTCAACCGGAGGCCGATTAGTCGACGCGCGAGCAGAGCGTGAGAAAATACCGGTGTAAACGACGGTCTCTCACGATTTCAGGGTGGAAAGCCGTGGCAAACATCCGCTCTTGCTGAATGGCAACGATGCCCCCATCAGTAGGTAGCCGCCCCAGCACATCCACGTTCGGCCCTACGGACCTGACCACCGGGGCACGTATGAAGACAGCGGGGAACGGTCCCCCTTTAATGCATCGAATGGTAACTTCAGACTCGAAGCTATCAATCTGACTGCCAAATGCATTGCGCTGAATGTCGACATCCATAACCCTAAACAGCGGCTGATCGTGCCCATCGACATTCTTGGCGAGCAGAATCATCCCAGCGCAGGTGCCCCACACTGCCAACTTACCCGCAAATATGCGGTCTCGGATGGGTTCCAATAAGTCGTAGAATACCATCAGCTTACCGATGGTGGTGCTCTCGCCGCCGGGGATGATGATCCCTTGGAGGTCTTCAAGATCCCGGGGCAACTTAACCAAGTTTGCGTTTACGCCCAGGTCGCCAAGCGCCTCAACATGCTCGCGAACGTCACCTTGAAGCGCTAAGACACCGACGTTCATGCCGGTCTCTACCATCCTCGTACGGCAAGTAATTCTTCACTAGCCATAGAGCGCACGTCAAGACCCGACATCGGCTCGCCCAGGCCACGGGAGACTTCGGCCACAATCTGAGAATCCTCGAAATGGGTTGTTGCCTTGACGATTGCGTTGGCCCGCGTTGGCGGATCTTCCGATTTAAAAATGCCGGAGCCGACGAAGTTCCCGTCGCAACCCAGTTGCATCATGAGAGCGGCATCCGCCGGCGTAGCGATGCCTCCCGCAGAGAAATTGACAACAGGCAATGCTCCACGTTCCGCTACTTCCACGACAAGCGCATGGGGGGCTCCGAGCTCCTTTGCTTGCGCCATGAGCTCATCGGAACGCATGCTCTGCAGGCGTCGAATTGCGCCATTGACAGTGCGAATGTGCCGCACGGCTTCCACAACATTGCCGGTGCCCGCCTCGCCTTTCGTGCGGATCATGGCCGCGCCTTCACCAATTCGCCGCAAGGCCTCGCCCAGGTCTCTGGCGCCACACACAAAAGGGATAGTAAACCCATCCTTGTCAATGTGATGCTCTTCATCTGCAGGCGTAAGCACTTCCGATTCATCGATGTAATCAATACCCAGTGCCTCAAGCACCTGTGCTTCGACAAAGTGACCTATCCGGCACTTGGCCATGACAGGGATCGTAACGGCCTCCTTGATCTGCGTGACAAGCCCAGGATCAGACATGCGCGCCACGCCGCCTTGAGCGCGGATGTCTGCTGGCACCCGCTCCAACGCCATTACGGCTACCGCACCGGCGTCTTCGGCAATTCTCGCCTGCTCAGGCGTGACAACGTCCATGATTACGCCACCCTTGAGCATTTGAGCCATGCCGGATTTGACAAGCCACGTACCCTTTTCCATAGTTTTAGCCTCTAGGTTGTTATGCCTCACCCAATCGCCCTATGTTACCTCTCCCATGTTACCTAGCGAAGCCTGCCTCGGCAAGAGGCTGCAGAGATCCTCTGCAACTCGACTCGGCGGGCAGCTCCGCCTCACCTTCCTGCGCACTTTGCACTATTCCTGCCGGTTTGATAGAGAGTACTACATCTGCTATCATGATGCGCCAGAGGAGTGGTTGTACGGGCGCGAACCTGAACAGAAGGGGTGTCACGTGGCGGTGCTGACCGTACAAATCGGCCAGGCTGCTCTTGTTGGCAATCAACGCCGAGCAAGCAGTCCCTGGGCTCATACCTTCCAGGACACCTCATCGGATGTCGATATGGGCACCCTCTACTTGAATTTGGAGGGAGTCAGCAGCGAGACCGCCGGCACCATTGCAAACGAAGTGGCGCGGCATTACTTCGAAAACACCTCCGCTCGCACGGAAACCGCCCTACTCCGCAGCGTACGTCACGCCTACCGCTTTCTTTACGATGCCCGTATTGAAGGCTCCCTGTCTGATATCGGCTTAACTGCGGTGGTAGTTCTCAGTGGGCGCGCTTCAATTGCCCAGGTTCTACCTGCCCAGTTCTATCTGGTTCAAGAAGGTGAACTGACTGCCTTGCCCGAAACACAGGAACGGGCTTCCGGCCAGAATTCACCGTCAGTGCCGGACGACCGCTATCCTCAGTGGGAACCTCCTGTTGAGATGTTTCGCGCCACTCTCCATCCCCAGGATGTCGTAGTTCTCTGTTCTGACAACGTCGGCACGGTGCTGAGTGACAATGAGGTTGAAGAGTTTCTCTCTGCTGGCAATGTTCAGAATGCCGCGGAGTCATTGATAGACTCCGTCCGCAAACGCGGGGAGAAGGATTGTTCGGCATTAGTGCTCCGGTTCGATACCGCAAGAGAGACTCTTGGGAGCGCAAGAGCCGCGCCACAGGAACCTGAAGCAATCCTCGAACCTGCTCCGCAGAGAGCCGAACCTACTGCGCGCGGAGGTGTGGCCACTACAATTGTTGGCCTTATATTGGCCCTCTTTGTCATGACGTGGTCATTCATTGCATCTCTGTTTCGACCTCGCAGCCAACCCGCTGCCCAGAGTTCTTCAGGTGTCCCCAGCGTTGCGATGCAGTCAACGATCACTACGCGAAATGCAGTGGAGGAAGCCCGCAGACAGAGGATAAACCGAGTAGGTGCTGGCATAGTGGTTTTGCTGGTGCTGGCTCTGCTCGTCATAGGTGCCAATGCTCTGTTTGGCGGTGAAGAACAGACGGTTAGCATAACCGAAGATGCACCGGCCCCGGCCCAAGAGCAGGAAACCGTCCAAGCGCCCCAAAGCGACGCCGGGACTGCGACAGCTAGCCCTGCGCCAATTGAAACGGCCACCATAGCCTCGGCAACGCCGTCCGCCCCGGAATCAACTGGCTCGATAGTCGATGAACTTCAGGTGCTCGTCCGATTTGATTCTGCGGTGCAACCGGGCGAAATCTTCGGTTTGAATAATACAATGTATGTTCTCGATCGCGCTTCAGGTGCTGTGTACCGGGTCGGCACGGCAGGAAACAGCGAAGTTGTCTATCAGCCCAACGTTGGTACTCTGTCAGGAAGTAACGCGCTACTCGTTACCGGAAGAGCGGACCTCATCCAGATTCTTGACAGCAGTTATCAGCTCTACCAAGTCGTGAATGGCGAAGCTCCCCAAGTTGCGCAACTCTCAACCGGCTCGATTCTGGAGCCCAGGGCAAGCGCGACCTACGATCAAAACTTCTATTTGCTAGACGCAGGCGCAAACGACGTATTGCGTTTCCGGCCTATTGGCAGCGGCGTCTACGGCGAGCCGGAAGGGTTCTTTGGGATCAACAGTGGAGTAGACTTGTCGCAGGCAAGTGATCTCGCCATCGATGGTTCTGTCTTCATCTTGTTTAGTGACGGCACTATCAACCGCTACACATCCGGATCCCGGGCTGAGTTTTCCCTTGCGGCCCTGCCGTCGCCTCTGGGCACGCCGGGCGCGATCTTCATTAGCCAAGAAATGGGCTCACTCTACATCTTAGACGGAGACAACGATCGAGTTGTTCAGGTAACTACCGAAGGCGTTTATCAGCGTCAGATCCTTGCGCCAAACAGCCTCTTTGCCACTGCCATTGACTTGTTTGTCAATCGTGGTGAAACCTATCTCTGGATTGTCGGCCCAACATCGGTAACGCGGATTCCGCTACCGGAACTTCCTGCAGATGCTCCCAGATCTGCTGCGTAGGGCACGCACTTCAGCGTCGTGCTCGAGTTTTAGCGGCTGCTGACTTTACTCTTCACTCGCACTTCGTCCACTTTAACAGAATTTAGCTCGTCGGCGTCCGTGTACAAGCAGTCTTGCAGGATTCATGACCAGCAAGTCTTCTGGATGCAGGATAGGAGAGTTTGTGCGCCGGCACGTTGTACCATCCTGAAATTCCGGTAAGAACAGATAACGAGTATTTCACAGTGTTCTATGATGAAGCTCGCATTTTCGTAAAGGGTGGGAAGGGCGGCGACGGCATGGCCCACTTCCACCGCGAAAAATTTCAACCGCGCGGCGGGCCGGATGGCGGTGACGGAGGGCGCGGCGGCAGCGTCTACCTCACTGTCGACCCTAGTCTGAACAGTCTACTCTTCCTCCATCGCACTCGTCGCTTCATCGCTGAAGCGGGCCGGTCCGGCAGCACTAACCGGAAGCAGGGCGCTGCGGGCAAAGACATTCAAGCATGGGTTCCGCCTGGAACGGTCGTAACCGAGGCGGTTTCAGGTCAGGTCATTGCGGACTTGCGCAACGTCGATGACCGCGTCCTGGCGGCAAGGGGAGGTCGGGGCGGTCTGGGCAATGTGCACTTTGCGACGTCAACCCGCCAAGCACCGCAATTCGCCCAAAAAGGAGAACCGCCCGAAGAGCGCTGGCTCAACCTGGAATTGCAGCTTATCGCCGACGTTGGCATTGTGGGGCAGCCAAATGCCGGCAAGTCATCACTCCTCTCGCGGATAAGTGCCGCACGCCCCAAAGTTGCCGCATATCCATTCACCACGCTGCAACCTGAGCTTGGCGTGGTTCAACGGGGCAATGCGACGTTAGTGTTCGCCGACATCCCGGGCCTTATAGACGGGGCGCACAGCGGCGCCGGTCTGGGCCACACGTTTCTGCGCCACATTCGGCGCACCCGCATGTTGCTGCACGTAGTGGACTGTGCTTCCTTGGAAGACCTGGACCCAGTGGCGGCCTTCCGGCAAATCAATGATGAGCTTTACCAATTCGATCCCACACTGCTGGAAAGGCCCCAAGTCGTCGCTCTAAACAAACTCGATGTCACGGAAGCGCGGTCACGCTTTGATGCCGCCAAAGCGGCGATTGAGTCTCTCGGTCACACGGTAGTTGGCATCTCAGCCGTGTCCGGCCAAGGGATCGATGAGCTGCTCGGCAGTGTCTTTCACACCTACAGTGAGACGCCTGCCGCCAAGTTGGAAGCCCCGTCAATTGCTGTATCCGAGATTGCAGTCCCGGTCTCTGACGATTTCGCAATTGCGCGTCGAGAAGATGCGCTTGTCGTTACCGGCAAGGCAGCGGAACGCCTCGCCGCGATGTCCGACCTCTCCACCCTCGATGGCGTGCTCTACTTTCAGCAACGGCTCGACCGCATGGGAATCACCGCTGCGTTGGAGAAGGCCGGTGCGGGGGCCGGTACAATGGTGGTCATCGGCACGGTTGAATTGGAGTGGCAGGCGGAGCCGTAGTCTTTAGCTCTCCGCGGTAGTGACGTGCTTGATATGGGGGGAGCGCATCGGCAAGAAAGTCGTGGCTCAAGACTTCACGATGATCCTTCAACAGGCGAGTCGTACTCCCTTCGCCACTATAATCTCTCCCAAGTGTTGAAGAAGTGCTCTGCGCCACTTACAATAGAAAGCTGACAACTTGCAACTTCGACAGTTGGACTGCCGAGTACGCATTAGGCAATGAGGAAGGATCACCAATGCCAGATGACCTCGATAGAAGGAAAGTAGTAATCCTGGAAGACGATCCTGAATTGATCGAACAGATTCAGCGCCGACTTCAGGACTACGGGTACTTCTCAATTCTCGTGCGACGGACGCGGGACATCATAAAGTTTCTCAAGGCAGAGAAACCGCAGACCATGATTATGGATGTCGCTCTTCCAGATGTGGACGGTATCGCGCTGCTGCAGGAAATCAAGGCGGACTGGGAAGCCAAGAAGACGCATGTCATTGTGATGTCGAACTACTCGACGCGGGTAAACTATAAGGTCCGCGATGATGTAGCTGACATCTTTCAGAAGCCCTTTGACGTTGAGTCGCTTTTGGAGTCCGTGCACCGTGTAGCAGCTATGGATAACAAGTAGCCGACCTGAGGCGCTTGGGCTTACTTGCATCATCGATTCTTGGGCGTCATGGCTTTGGGTGTCTTGCACTTAGCCAAGGCGCTCTTGCATTTAGTCGTAGCATCCAAACCTTGAAGGGCGTTCTAAGCGGTCAGTAGCCGATTTATGGCTTCAGACTCATTGCCCCGCGAGCGGAGGAATTCAGCTACACGCTGCCGCCGCGGTGCACCGTCTATCGGTCCGGTCACGGTTACAGACAAGGCTCCCGCCGCATTTGCCCAAAGCGCAGCCAGCTCAAACGGCGCGCCTTGTTGCAACGCCCAGAGAAACGCGGCATCGAAGGTATCGCCGGCTCCCGTCGCGTCAACTTCCTCAACCGGAAATGATGGTACCGAGAAAGTACTCTCTTTACTGAATACTGAGCAACCGGCTGCACCTTGCTTGAGCACCACGGCTTCATTGTGGGGAGCATTGCGCAAGATTGCACACGCGGCTTCCGAGGAATTCGCGCCCGTGATCAAACGGGCCTCCTCGCCACTCGGGAAGACGATGCTTGCCACGTCTACAATAGGACCGACCAGCGCGCGTATCTCCGCCGGGTCGGCGAGTTCCGCGCGTATATTTGGGTCTAGGCTCACACGTCCACCGGACTCCCTGACCAATCGCGCCACCAAGATACAGTACTTCCACCAGGCGTCATTCATTGCCAGACATGAACCGTTAATGTGCACCCAGGCAACCTGACTCAAGGTATCTGTGCTCGGCAACGGCGGCGGCAAGCCTGCCGCGCCGTTTCGCATGTGAAAGAAGAATGACCGCGTCCCGTCGGGATGATTGACCACGAAAGAAGCAGCGGTCGGCAATGCTTTGGTCGCGGCCATGCCATCGCGGTCCACGTCTTCTCTGGCCAGGAAATCCATGATCGCCTCGCCGAAGGCATCGTCGCCAACCGTACCCAGGAATGCGCTCTGCCCACCAAGACGGGCAACCGCCGTAGCAAAAATGAGTGGCGCGCCACTTGCAAATGGTCCGCGATAGGCGCCTTCCTCCGTCAGAGGCGCATGTTCGCCTATCTGGACAAACTCGGCGAGCGCTTCGCCCATGCTTAGAATTACGGTCCGTTCCATTGCCCACCTTCACAGGCTACTGCTTGACCACATTCTGCACAGTATACTGGCAATCGATGGGAGTTAACTCAAGTGACAGAGAACAATCGTCTTCCTGCCAGCTCTCGAGCCAAAGTAGCCCGTCAATTCTGGCAAGGACCTGTGTTGGAGAAAGCGCAAAGTGCCTTGGGAATGGTGCTTGTGCGGCAAGACAAAGGCAATGCGATGCGCGGCAGAATAGTGGAAGTAGAGGCCTACGGCGGCAGCGATGATCCCGCCAGCCACGCCTATCGCCGCAGAACGCCTCGCAATGCGTCTATGTTCGGTCCTGGAGGCGTTGCATACGTTTACTTCGTCTACGGCATGCACTTCTGTTTCAACATCGTGACAGGAAGAGAGAACGAGGCCGCAGCAATACTCGTGCGCGCCTTAGAGCCGCTAGATAACCTACACGTCCGCACCGATGGCCCGGCACGCCTTTGCGCTGCTCTCAATATCGATCGGCGGCTCAACGGCATTGCGTTAGAGGGCGATACCCTCTGGCTGGAACCGGGCGACTCGCCATTGCCAGCGCATCAGATCGCATGTTCCCCGCGCATCGGCATAAATCCGGCTTCGCTTGGCGCTGAACGGCCGTGGCGATTCTTCGTCAGGGACAACCCAAACGTATCAAAGCCACTTCGCCGTTAACCCCTCTGCACCGAATCACACATGCCTGTGAAAGCTTGCTTGCGTGCTTCCGCATGCGGTTGATCCCTGTCGCACACCGTTATCCGCACCTATCTCTCGCGCTTGCGCCATGTGCCGTTCACCCCTACAATACGGCACTAGTGCAAGGAATTGAAGTAACTAATCAATAGTCCACGGGAGCGAGGAATGCCGACTTACCGCGTTGGAATCGTTGGGTGCGGGGCGCGGTCGACCGCGCATGCCGCAGGTTGGGTAGCGAACGAGAGCGCCACTATCGCGGCGGTTGCCGACCCCATTCAGGAGCGGCGTGATGACCTGGGAGACAAGCACGGTGTATCGCCGGAGCACCGCTATCAGGACTTTTCGGATATGCTGGCGGATGCCGAGCTTGACTTCATCTCACTGTCTACGAAGCCCGAGCTCAGAGAGCCGGCAATCATCGCGGCGGTCGAAGCTAACATCAGGGGCATCTTGTGCGAGAAGCCCATGGCGCTCAGCTTAGGTGAAGCACACCGTATCCACAGCGTTTGCGCTGAGAACGGTATCCCATTGGTCATCAACCATCAGAAGCGCCACCTCACAGAGTGGCAGCGTCTCGCCGCCATGTGCGCGAACGGCGAACTCGGCGCCATTGAGCGCATCGAGGCATCGTCTTTCGGAAATCTAGCCAGCCAAGGTACGCACGTGCTGGATATGGTCCTGCAGTTTGGCGGCGACGTGCAGCCGGTGTGGGCTATTGGGCAGAGCGTCGGCTGGCGGGACTACGCGGGAGCGCACGCCGGACCCCGATTTACCCTGGGACAGTACCGCTTCCCCAACGACATAACGGCCTATGTGCAAATGGGCGATGAAGCCCCGCAATTGTTGGGGCGCGAGGACTCATGGATGCGCCTGCAACTCCGTGTGTGGGGCACGGAGGGCCGCGGTCAGGTGGATCTTCCCAATGGCACCCGCGTCTGGCGGAAGGGAGAAACTGAGCCAACCAGTTGGCCGGAAAGCTGGACCGACCCGGAGAATCTCGCCAGCGCCCAAGCAGGACTCTCGCAGTCAGTCATTCAGGCCGCGGAAGACCCCAGCTACGACCCGCCCGCAGGCGGCATCCGCCCACTCTACAGCTTCGAGATGATTGAAGCGCTCTGCGCCTCAACGCTGACAAGGGAGGTCGTATCGTGGCCGCTGCCGGCATGGGATCACTCGCCTATGCAGTCGCTGAAGCCGGGAGGCGTTCATGTTTGAGTACTTTGCATCCAGTGTCGCCTTTTCGGAGTTGAGCTTCGCAGAAGCGTGTGCTGCGTTGCGCACAACGGGCGTCAACGAGGTCGACATTTGGTCTGTCTTGAATCGGTGCACTCACCTGCCTCCGCAAGACAAACATCCCGATTTGAACGGCATAAAGCGCACACTTGCCGAACACCAGCTCACGTGTCGGGTGATTTCGGCTTACGGCAAAGGCTCTGACGAGATGGTCATGGCCAGGCTTGACCATCTGGTGGCTCTCGGTGGGAAGGTGCTGGTGCGAGGCAGTGGGCCGGAAGATCAATCGGTGGCTGAATTCGCCCAATCCTTCATGCCATTCGTGCGACGCGCCGAGGAGCTAGGGGTGCAGATTGGCATTGAAAACCATCGCGGGTCCACAATCAATTCCATCGCCTCTATGCGGGAACTCATGGCACGCATAGAGAGCCCCGCACTTGGCATTGCGTTCGCCCCCATCCACGTCCACATGGCCCAGGAGAGTATCCCGGAGGCTATTCACGCGGTCGCCGGACGTATTGCGCACTGCTATGCGTGGGACTGGGGCCCAACGGCCGATGAATTCCAAAAGGATACACAAGAACAGTTGCCCGGTACCGGCGTTATTGACTTTCATGCCATGTTCCGTGCGCTGCATGACACTGGCTATCAAGGCCCGCTTTGCATCTTTGCGAACGGATTGGAGCTCGAACGCACGTCGGATGCCATCATCGCGTTGCAGTCCGGCAGGTCGTATTGCCAGCAAGTGGAACGCGATCTCGGCCTGACGTAGCCGAGCACGCTCAGGCTACTCGTCAGTGCGGCCAAGCCAACCAGTTCACTCGTCGCTGATTGCAATCCTTACTGCGTTTGGAGAAATCTGACAAGCTTTCAGCCGTTCGTGCTGAGCCTGTCGAAGCACGAGGGGTGTGGTGAACTCTTGGTGGACGGAGAAAAGATCTCCGACTATCGGTATTGCAAAATAGCAAGGACTTGCCGCCAGATGGCTTGTCCGCAGGTTATGGACATGCAGTTGGCGACGGATAGAACCGCTGACCCCGTTTCCCGTGCCCCTGGCTGCCCTCAACGAAGCTCAAGGCTTATCCCGAGTTCCGCCGCTGTTTCCTTCATCGGCTCCCAGACGATGCGCGGCAGTACATGGGTGCCGCGAGCGCGTGCTTCGCGCTCTAAGCGTCCTGCACGCTCGCCGGGGTAGAAGATTTCGTCCACACCGGGCCGGCGCGGCGAGGCCTTGATTCTACTGATATACTCCGTTACCCGCCGCGCAAAATCGGGGTGCGCCATGAATAGACTGGGATCCATCACCAAGAGAAAGTGGCCCACCTTACCACTCTCGCCGCTGTCGGGTCCATAGTCATTGCCGCTGAGAACGCCTGCTATGAGTTCCGATACCATCGCCAAGCCGTAGCCTTTATGGTCGCCAAGCGGTAATAGCGATCCAATCAGCGCTTCCTGAGCATCAGTGGTCGGATTGCCGTCTTTATCCAGTGCCCAGCCCTCGGGCAGGGGCGCATTCTCTGCCGCGTGCATGCGTACTTTGGCAAACGATGCCGAAGGTGCAATATCGAGCACCATTGGGTCCTGATCGCCAACGGGCACCCCGAACGCCCAGGGATTGTTGCCAAGCATGCGACCCATCCCGCCGGTAACCGGCATCACTGCCTCGGCTACGGAGGTGCAGATGGCAATGAATCCTTGGCGTGCTGCCCGCAGAACGTAGTGCGCCGGAATGAAGAGATGGCTCGAGTTGTGGACCCCCGCAATACCGACGCCGCTCGTTCCCGCCTTGATGAGACAGCGTTCAAGTGCGCGGGTGCAGGCTATGCCACCGAAGCCGTAATCGGCATCTACCAACACACTAATCGGAGACTCCCGGAGCATGCGGACCTTGGGTTTAGGCTTGATCGTGCCCGCCTTGACCCTGGGACTATAGTAAGCGACGAGCCGTACCCCATGACTGGCATGACCGCGCAATTCCGCTTCCACCAGAATGCCCGCCAACAACTGCGCGTTGCTCCTGGTCACCCCGAGAGCCGCAAACGCTTCGGCACAAAACGTCTCCAGGTCTTCAATTGCGATGGTACGCTCATTATCCATTGTTCTGTCCTTGTTCAGTTTTTGTCATCGGCCCTGCGAGAATAGCCTGTCCGACGGCGTGCTGCAGCTAGGTGGCTTGTTTTGCGCAGAAGCCCACTTTCTCTACTGCATCGATTAATTGTCCCTCATTTCTCGACAACCCAATCCTAACAGCAGAAACGCAGAGGCATAGCTACGAGGTCATGAGGATGCCGCCGTCTACGTTCATAACCTGTCCCGTAATGTACGAACTTTGGTCTGAGCACAAGAATGCCGCAACCTGTGCAATGTCATCGACCGAGCCGATGCGATCTAAAGGAATTTGCGGCAGGATCTTCCGTTTCCAGGAATCCGGAAAGGGTGTCGGCTTGGAATCGATCATCCCGGGCGCGATACAATTCACCCGAATGTGCGGTGCCCACTCAAGCGCCAGATGCCTTGTGAGCATCACCAGGCCGGCCTTGGCGGCAGCATAGTGAGCGCCGGTCGCATAGGCCGGATGCGGGCTAATGCCTCCGCCCGAAGCGATGTTTAGGATCACGCCGCCCTCATGCGACCGCATCACACGGGCAGCCAACTGGCAAAGGAGGAAAGGGCTCTGGAGATTGATCATCTGTACCCGCTGCCAGTCGTCCGGCGAAATCTGCAGCGCCGGCGTGCTGCTGAATACCCCCGCGTTGTTGACCAAAACGTCCACGGTGCCAAACGCGTCGAGGGCCGCCGCTATAATGGTCTGCGCGGCAGTTTCATCTTGCAGGTCCGCCTGAACCGTCGATGCCCTTACGCCGTGCGTTTCAATCTCATGGCAAACCTCATCCACATACTCAGAGGCAGCGTTGTAGTGCAAAACGATGTTTGCGCCGCTCCGGGCGAGAGCGAGGGCTATGCCCTTGCCGATGCCGCGCGCCGCACCGGTTACAACAGCCACCTTGCCACCCAAGGCCTGCGTCATTCCTGCAATTGCTCCTTACCCGCACCCTTGCCGGACTACCCGCCTGAGACTTCTGCTAATCTAGACTCTACTATTGTGCGTTTCTCATCAAAGGAGAACACCTTGTGCTTCTTGCTGTATCGGAAAACATGATACCCGGTGCTGGCTATGGCGAAAAACTCCCCTTTCTGCGCGATCACGGGTATGACGGGATCGAGCTATTTCCCGAGACCGCCGCGCAGGAGGCCGCTGAACTCAAACAAGCAATGGCGGAAACAGGCATTCTCGCGCCAAGCATGCGTGGCAGGACGCGGGACTTGCTTTCCGCGGACGTAGCTGAACGCCAAGCCCAAGTCGAGAGGTTGAAGAAGGTATGTGCCTTGGCCGAAGACTGCGGCGTTCGCGTCGTAGTGATTGTACCAGTCTTTGGTGGGCCGAAACTGCCAGACCTAGCGCCCTGGAGATCCGCAATTGAGTTGGAAGATGCCCTGTTCGATACCATCCTCCCCACCATCGGAGATATTGCGGCGAATCATGGCGTAACCCTGGTCATGGAGCCCTTAAATCGCTATGAGACCCACTTCCTCAATACGCTGGCGCAAGGGGCGGCGATTTGCCAACGCACAAACCATCTACATGTTCGTATCATGGCGGACTTCTTTCACATGCACATTGAAGAAGGAGATATTGCAGCAAGCCTCGCCGAAGATCTAGCATATGTACGCCACGTACACTTAGCCGACAGCAACCGCGACCTTCCTGGTTGCGGTCACACGGACTTTGCACCTGCGTTTCGCGTACTCAAGCATGCAGGGTTTGACGGTGCGTTTGCCTTGGAGTGTCCACGCAGGGGATACGCGGGCTTCGGTTTCAAGGAAAGCGCCGACTACGTGCGCAGAATCTGGCAAGAGGCCTAAGTCGATCGCTGGTGGGTAGCTGCGGACTTGCCCTGATGATCGTAGCGCGATTAGTTCGGCCCCGCTACGAGAGTGAATGCCACGGGGCGTACGGCAAGCGGCACGACATTGCGCACGTGGAGCGTACGTGAGTCGAGCACGAGAATGGCGCTTGCGTGCGGTGCGAGCGCGTAGAGTGCGTTACGTGCTGGATCGAGGGTCAATTGAGTCAGGCCGCCGCTCTGCCATAGCGTTCTCTCCACGCTACCGTCGGTTGTACTGATCATCGTGAGAGCCGGAAGTTCGTCTGCTACAGCGGCCTCATCTGCGGTGGCGTCTGCATCTGAAGCTTCTTTGGTGGTGGTTCTGACAGGAGGAACTCTGCTTTTGACATCCGCACTCGAGTCGGTGTCCTCAGCAGGTTCTGCTGGAGGAGGCCCAGTTTGACTGCTCAAGAAGAGGGCTGAGCCATCAGCGTTGATCACTCCATGCGTCGCGCGTCCTGCCGCATCTGTTGCCAGCCGCATTGCCTGTCCGGAATCTAATGCAACGCGCCATATTTCTTCAGTCTCCGGAGTTGTCACGTAGGCCAAGACTCCGTCGGCGGCGTGAACAATTGCGCCAATCACCAGACCGTCGCCAATAGCTATTGCCTTGTCAACACGTGCAGAGCCCAACATCACACGCGCCATTTGCATTCGGTCAATTGCGACGGCGACAAGTGAATCCTCACCAAGAGGCACAAGACGGTCTACAGCCCAAGGCAATGAAATCTCCATCACGACCTCATCACTTTCATCCATCACCAACAAGCTGGCTGTGGTCTCCGAACCTATCACCAGGTACTGCCCAATCACCGATAGACTACTCAGATCTTGGGACGGCAACTCGAGGAGCCGGCCCACCTGCTGCGACTGGGCGTCTACGGCGAGCAGGCCCTCTTCCTGCAAGATGAAGAGAGTTTTCCTATCCGCAGATACTGCGAGCGCGCGCGGCTCTCCGCCCACGCCGGTGACAGTCGACGGCTTCAAGTCATTGGGATTGAATGCGATGAGCGCACCGGTGTCGGCAACGCCGAGCAAGACGATAGTCGGTGGCTGAGCCTCTACCTGCTCCGGCGTAGACTCGGAGTCCTCAAGACCGCGCAGAAGCGAAAAGCCAACCGAGATAAGGAGTGCAAGCACTACCAGCGCGATTCCGCCCTGCATGACGCGAGAGCGAACAGTGGAATCGCCGGTGCCGAGCGCAGCGGCGACCTCACCCCTGAGGGTGGCGCCAGGACGCGGCGCCCCTAGCTGACGCATGGCACGCTCCACAGAGCCGCGATCGGCCTCCGAATCCGGCGCGCGGAATTCCGAACGTGCCCTCTCAAGCAAAGTTTCCACGCGGTCAAGAGACGTGCCCAACGCTTCCGCAGTCTGACTCTGCGGCATGCCTTCGGCAAGAGATAACAGCCAGACGACCCGCAGTCGCGGGGGCAGCGCGAGGGTGGCTCTGCGCCACGCAATCGTGCGATCCTCAACCTCCACCGGCCCAGGCGCGCGCCGGGTAACCCTGTGCCACCGCGCTGACGCGAGATACGTTCGCACGGCCATCCGATAGAACCAGGTGTCCAACACAACGTTGCGGGGCCGCTTGCTGATCGCGCGGTAGGCCCGGCGGAAAATAGCGATGACTAGCTCGCGCGCCTCACTCTCATTACCGGTGAGCCAAAACGAGAAGCGGTAGAGCATGGGGGCGAACTGATCGTAGAGCCCAAGAAAAGCGTCTCGATCGCCGCTCTCGGCTGCCGCGAGAATTCGTCCCCGATTAGCTAGCATCTGCGCTCAACGTCCAAGTTCTGCGTACGATTCTTGCCTGCATGGTAGCACATTGCCAGCCCAATCTTGAGCCATTCTGCGCGCGAACCACTGCAAGAAGAGCAGTGCTCCCGTCCAATGCGCCGCGCCATTGCAGTAGCAGACAGAAAGATGTACCGTACATATAATCAGCGAATGCGTCGCTGGTGTCTTCAGGGCTCCCTCCTGCCCGTGCACGAGGATCTCAGCCATAGGAAGCGCTATGGATTCAAGGGGATACGGAGTCCCTTTTGTAAGACTGTTATGTAAAGTTTTCTAGAGGTAGCGCCGGGCCGCGAATTCCGAACAAAATGTAGCCAATTCAAGAGTGCTGCCGTAGCGGTAATCTTGTTAACACTGCCAGGGACTCAGCGTGGCAAATAGAAGAGCGACAATAGCTTCCCAACACAGCCTCCGTGTTGCCGGTCGCATGTTTGAGTCGTTGCGGGTGACTTCGTTTCGCGATCTTTGGATCGGCATGCTCGCCTCGTACATCGGTATGTACATGGGCATGGTCTCGCGCGGCTACCTTGCCTATGAGATTACGGGATCTGCCACAATTCTCGGCATTGTGACTGTGGCATCCGGGATCCCCATGTTACTGCTTTCCCCCGTCGGAGGCGTGCTGGCCGACATCATGAACCGCCGTCTCATTCTCGTCCACAGCCAGGTCTTCATGGTAGTGTCATCCTTGTTCATTGCCGTCCTCATTCACCTCGACCTGATCGAGATTTGGCACCTCATCTTCTTTGGATTTCTGCAAGGGATACTCTTCACCATTAACATGCCCGCGCGCTCTTCCGCGCTCCCTCACCTGGTTGGGAGACCGTTGCTCGCGAGCGCAATCGGCCTGACGAACTCTGGCCGCAACCTCATGTCAGTCATTGCCCCGGCGATCGCCGGTACCGTCATCGCGATCCCGTGGCTGGGCACGGCTGGGGCTTTCGACATCTCTGCAATCTTCTACGTTGGGGCAACGTTGCTGATGCTGCGCCTGCCTAAGAGCTTGGCTGAAAGCCGTGATCATACGCAGGTAGCATTCGGCCAGCAGATGATCGATGGTTTCAGCTACATATTCTTGCAGCGGCCGTTGCGCATCCTGCTCGTGCTCGGACTCATTCCCATAGTATTCGGCATGCCCCTGCAATCTTTCCTGCCAGTCTTCCAAGCGGACGTGCTTCACGTTGGCGCGGTAGAACTCGGTTTACTCTATTCGGCAGTGGGCGTTGGCGGCACGCTTGGATCGCTCATAATAGCGCCGCTCGCGGAGAGTAAGCACAGCCACATTTTGCAGCTTGTAATGGGTGTGTTTTTCGGTCTTACGTTGATCGCCTTCGCCAGCAGCACATCTTTCACTCTGAGCATCGTCTGCGTTGGTCTCGTCGGCTTTGCCGGTAACGCATCTACCGGCTTCAACAGCGCTTTGCTGATGCTGCGCACGGAAGAGGCGTACTATGGACGCGTAATGAGCATCTACATGATGAATTGGTCGCTCATGACGCTCTTCACTCTGCCCCTGGGCATGCTCGTTGACAAGTGGGGGGCACCGCTCGTGACGAGCGTCGCCGCAATGGGCATTGTCTTCTTTATGGGCGTAGCATTTGTCTTCTTCCGTGACATTCGTGAAGGTCAGCACCACAAGGAAGAATTAAGCGTTGAGGCCGGGGCGGCAGCGGTTGAGTGAGGCGCCTTCGTGGGAGTCCACGAACTACCGGCACATGCAGGATTGGCTAGGGATTGGATTGTGGTTGTTCCAAGAGACGAGATAGTTAGCTTCCTGGATGAGTTCCTGGACGCACAGGGCATACGCGATTACGGCCCCATGGGGATGCAAGTAATCGGTAAAGCAATGGTGAGTCACATAGCAGTGGCCGTGAGCGCTTCCCGCGCCTGCTTTGCGCAAGCGGCGGCCCAACAGGCCGATATGCTCATCGTGCACCACGGGTTCTTCTGGGATAGCGAAAGTCGCGCAATCGGACAGGTTATGCGAGGCCGACTGGAGACGCTGTTTGAACATGACATGAATCTCTTGGCATATCATCTCTGCCTGGACAAGCATCCAGAAATTGGCAACAACGTGCTCTCTCTGCGCGCCTTAGGAGCTACACCGGTCGAACTAGACTCGCCGATCGCCGCAGTGGGATACGTGGGCGAATTCACGAGTCCAGTGCCATGGGATGAGCTGACCGGGAGAGTGCGGAGCGTGTTTGGCGGGGAGCCCATTTTCTTCCCGGAAGGACCGGCACTCACCTCGCGTATAGGGCTGGTGACCGGCGGCGCCGGCCGTACCTCTTACGTAATTGAAGCAGCGGACCGGGGGTGTGACACCTTTCTCACCGGGGAACTCAGCGAACCCGTACCCACCGTCGCCGCGGAATTGTCTATCAATCTCATTGGCGCCGGTCACTACAATACCGAGAAGCTCGGCGTGCAAGCCGTCGCCCGCGTGCTTGAAGAGCGCTTTGGCGTGAGTTCTGTGTTTATTGACGTGCCCAACCCGCTATAGCGGCATCGGGGGTGAACTGCGCGTTCCATTAGATCCCCGCTTGAGCAACTTAGCCGACTGTGCTCACGCCGCTCACGCTGGAGACACGTGGCGACTTGAAAAGGAGCGTCCCAGCCACAGGGATCTCAGACTTGCGCCGGGTCGTTGTCAGGACCGGATGTCAAGAGCCGTCGTGCCGCGGAAAGCACAGCTTCTACCTCATCGGTCACAGTCTCTTCCCCTTGGTTCGGCGCGAAGCACACGACTCTACTTTGTACGCCATAGGGCCCGTAGCGTTGCGGCGAAGTGGGTCCGAACAGAGCAACGACCGGTGTGCCGACTGCAGCGGCGAGGTGCATCGGCGCCGAGTCATTACCGACGAACAAGTGACAGTGTTGGATTAGAGCCCCAAGCTGAGCGAAAGTTAGCTTGCCGGCGACGCTGACGACCGGCACGCCAGCGCTGCTTTGAACGGAATCTGCCGCGGGTTCATCGTCAGGCCCGCCCACGAGAAGTATATTGGCGTCTAATGTCCCCGCAAGACCCTCGGCGAGCGTTGCAAAATTGCTGCGAGACCATCGCTTGCCAATGTTTTCTGTGCCGGGATTCTTGCCGCCGCCGGGGTGCAGCGCAATTATGGGCCTTCCATTCGCGAGGCCATTGTCGATGAGCAGACTCTCGGCTTCCGAGCTCTCTGTTGCTTGAGGACAAAAGTGCAAGTGCGGCCTCGTTACGTCAAGTCCAGCCTTCCGCAAAACGTCCAGGTATATTTCCACCTCATGCCGATCACTCGGACAGGGCACGCGGATATGCAGTGCGATGCCGCGGTGGGCGCTATTCAACCCGGCTCTCCAGGGAATGCCTGCCAGCCGCGGAAGCAACGCCATCAAAGGAGAGCGGTCCAAGACAAAACAGTGCGTGAATCTTTGCTCTCGCACGCGCGAGACACAATCCCGGAACGCGCTGAAGCCGTAGTGCCCAGGAAAGCCGACGGAGCCGGAATCAAGGACGTGGTCGCAGAGGCTATTGCCTGCCAGCGCCTCCTTGGCCCACGTCGTTACAAGCACGGTGATGTCTGCGTGCGGTAGGTTGGCACGCAACGCAGCAAGAAACGCCGTACTCATGAGCACGTCACCCAGACTGGCGGGCTTTACAACCAGAATACGGTGACTCTCAGAAGCACTGGGCGGCGCTGCCGGCTCGGTGCTCAAGAGGCGATGTAGGACTCTGGAGGCCTGTTCTATCAAGAACGATTTCACGAAATTGAATCCCTCGCCCACATTCCAAACGCGCGTGTGTGATTTACAGCCTCTTAATCCTAATCAAGGTGGGAATAAGCGTCCATCAGGCGTGCCATGGCTCTGGTTGCGCCTCATCGCGTCTAGCCATTAGCATGGCGAGTATGCAATCCACCGCACAACCTAGCAACTGGCAGACTACGGTTCGCATCCTCTGGATTACGCAATTCGCCACCATGGCGACATTTAGCTGTAGTCTCCCCTTCGTACCGTTGTACATCCTCGAATTGAGCATACCGGATCCACGCCAAGCGGCACTGTGGGCGGGACTCGTAGCCGGCGGATCCGGCATTAGCATGGCAATCTTCTCTCCCATTTGGGGAACCGTTGCCGACCGCTTTGGCAAGAAGCTCATGCTGGAGCGCGCGCTGGTTGGTGCTGCCATCACGCTGCTGCTAATGGGGCTCGCCCAGTCAGCAGTGCAATTGCTGATTTTTCGCGTCATCCAGGGCTCGCTCACCGGCACTACATCAGCGGTGAACGCCCTCGCCGCATCCGTGGCGCCCCGTGAGGAGCTTGGGCGAGTGCTGGGTACCATGCAAATGTCCATCTTTGCCGGATCTACGGTCGGGCCGTTTGTAGGCGGCGTGCTCGCAGACACGCTCGGTTTTCGCTTTGCGTTCATGGTCACCAGCGTTGCCATGATTCTCATTGGTCTCGTGGTATTCATCCTCGTACGTGAACCTTACCAAGAGAAGCAGTCTCTCCCACCGCTTCGCCTGCCGCAACTGCGCAAACCGGTTGGCGATGGCGTCCTGAGCACGGTCTTCATGCTGGCGCCCGTCATATTCCTGGTGCAATTCGCTTTCATGGCGTCGCGGCCCATTTTTCCACTCTTCGTCGCTGATCTCGCCGCCGCAGATTCGTCAGCAAGTTTCGCCGGATTTTCTCCGCAGGATTATGTCGCTACTATTTCCGGTCTGCTCGTCGCCACAACCGGCGTCGTGGGGGCGATCTGCTCTCCGATTACCGGGCGCTTCATCAACACCTATCGCGTGCGTTTGTTGCTACTCATCGCCGTGCTTGGCGTGGCCGGCGCCAACGTGGGTCAGGCATTCGCAGCCTCATTCCTGCAACTGTGGCTCGTGCGCGTCGTATTGGGCGCGTTCGGCGGAATTTGGGCGCCGACCTATAGCTCGACCATCGGCCTAAGCGTGCCGTCGGAGCGCAGGGGCCTGGCATTTGGCATTGCCAATAGCGCCTCTTCCTTGGGCAATGCAATTGGGCCAATCGTGGGCGGATACGTTGGCGCTATGCTCGGCATCCGCGCGGTCTTCGCGGGTGCGTCGGGAGTGCTTTTGTTGGCAGCCCTCTGGTTGGTCGTGCGGGTCACTCTGCCTTCCTCGATGGAATCGGAAGAGTAGCCGGTCAACTCCGGCAGGAAGCTACGTACGCCGAGGGGATCTTGTAGCCCGATTGAATCCACAGGGAGCCGCATCGAACCATCGTCTAAAGCTTGCGCTCCAGCAGACGCGCTCTTTCGCGTGCCCAGGCCAGCTCTTGCGGTGTATTGATATTGCTGCATGAGGCGAGGTCGGGGTCGAGCTTCTTGACTTCGCTTGCTGATACTTGCCGCACCCGCAGCCGACACAAAAGACGCGCAAGCTTGAGATCGCCCCTCTCAAGCATCTCATTCGCCGTAGTAAGGCACCGCCTTTGGTAAACCGTGTGCAAGGTTTCCGGCTCATGCCGCAAGACCGGAGCAACGGCATCCCACTCTTCGGCCGCTAGGTCAACTAAAACCCGCAGCAGACGGTCACTTAAGAATGGCATGTCGCATGCCACTGCAAGTACATGTTGAGTTTTGGCAGCCTGCAGCCCGCTGACCAGCCCGGTTAGGCTGGAACCTACCGGCGAGACGTCAGCAACGGAACGAAAGCCGGTGTTGTACTTCAGGTTCCCGACGACCAGCACTTCATCACATACCGATGCCAGGATGGCGTGCACGTGATGCAACAACGTACCCGGACTATCTTCGTGAGGCCATGGCAAGAGCGCCTTGTCGCGCCCTAGCCTGACGCTCTTCCCACCCGCCAGAATCAACCCCGTAATGCTTGGAGTTCCCACTGTCTCAACCTATCAATCACTCAATAGCTTGCTCTATTGCTTGCGTCTTCAGCTAGCCACGTATGGTATCACCGCATGCTTGAACGAGGATAGCGCGTACGGCCCTTTCGAGCATCGGCGCGGTTTCTTCAAATGTGTCCACACCTGCTATACTGTTGTAGCTGAACGTGTGGAAGTCACACTAGAACAGGTCGAAACGCGTGAGCAAACGTAATGCTGTGCGGTTGACTGAACCGCTAGTGAGAGTGAATGGCGAACTCCGACCCACCAGTTGGGACGAGGCTTTCAATCGCGTCACCACAGGCTTGCGTAATGCGGTGCAGAAGCGCGGACCACACACATTCGGTCTGTTCAGTTGCTCGAAAGCTACCAACGAGGTCAACTATCTCGCTCAGAAGTTCACGCGCTCGGTAATTGGAAGCAACAACATCGATAGCTGTAACCGTACCTGACACGCTCCCAGCGTCGTCGGTCTGGCGACAGTCTTCGGACTAGGCGGCGGGACGAGCTCCTACCGGGAAATTGAGGAAACCGACGTCATCCTGCTGTGGGGATCGAATGCGCGGGATACCCACCCTATCTTCTTTCACCACCTGCTCAAAGGGGTACACAGCGGCGCCAGGCTATATGTCATCGACCCCCGCCGCACGAGCTCTGCCCAATGGGCAGACGCGTGGTTGGGCGTGGATGTGGGTTCCGACATTGCTCTTGCCAACGCCATGGGTAGAGAGATCATCGCGGCCGGCCTGGCCAATGAGGAGTTTATAGTCCACGCGACGAGTAACTTTGCCGCATATCGAGAGTCCGTGGAGCCGTACACGCTTGCCCAAGCCGAGGAAATCACCGGTGTTCCCGCCGCAGTCATCCGCGAGTCTGCCCATGCCTTTGCCAAAGCGGATCGCGCCCAAATCTGCTGGACCCTGGGTATTACTGAACACCATAATGCGGTTGACAATGTCCTGTCGATCATAAACCTCGCTTTGCTCACGGGGCACGTTGGGCGGTACGGATCGGGTATCAATCCGCTGCGAGGACAGAACAACGTGCAAGGCAGCGGGGACATGGGGGCGCTGCCGGATCGACTGCCGGGCTTCCAGCACGTCGAGAATGATCCTCTCCGCGAAAAGTTCGAGCAGGTTTGGGGCACACCAATTCCCGCTAAGAAGGGCTGGAACTTAACAGAGATGTTTCACGCGATGGAGCGTGGGGATCTGACTGCACTTTACGTTATCGGTGAAAACCCGGCCCAATCGGAAGCGGACCAACATCGCGCGATGAATCTGCTCCAAGGCCTCGATCTATTGGTTGTGCAAGACGTGCTCATGAATAAGACAGCCGAAATGGCTGATGTCGTATTGCCGGCGGCTGCAAGCTGGTGTGAGTCGGAAGGGACCGTCACCAACAGCGAGCGGCGCGTGCAGCGTGTGCGCAAAGCCATGGACCCACCACCGGGCGTGAAGGACGACATCACAATTTTGTGCGAGCTCGCGCAAGAACTAGGCGGCAATTTGGGAGAGCCCGTCGCTGAGAGTTTGTGGAACGAATTGCGCTCACTAAGCCCGCTTCACGCCGGCATGAGCTATGAACGTCTTGAGGGCAATGGTGGTCTGCAGTGGCCTTGTTACGACGAGTCCCATCCCGGAGAAACGTACCTGCACGGCAGGCTGTGGGCTCGGCCGGTCATTGGGCCGCGTGCGCCGTTCTCTCCGGTGGAATTCGTGCCGCCGGTCGAACAACTCGACGACACCTACCCCATCCGTCTGACGACCGGCCGCCGCTTGGACTCCTTTAACACCGGCGTGCAAACCGCAGGGTACACGTCGCCGATGCGTCGAGGCGAGACGATTGACCTTTCCCCAGAAGATGGACGAGGACTCGGTGTCGCGGAGGGAGAGACTGTGCGCGTTAGTTCCCGTCGTGGTTCGGTGCAGGCGCCGGTCCGCTTCGATCCTTCCTTGCGTCCCGGCCTCGCGTTCATGACCCCGCACTTTCCCAATGAAGTCGCAACTAACGAGCTTACAATTGACGCTACCGATCCGAAGTCAGGCACAGCCGAATTCAAGGCGGCCGCAATTCGTGTAGACAAAATCGAGGCCGCAGCAGTCGGCCCGGACTAATTCCTGCTCTCCGCCGCCAATGCACTTAGGAATGCGCAATGGACCTACACCTGACCAACGACTTGCCCAGTGCTGAGGAGAGACGAGCCGTTGACAGCATTCTGGGGAAAGCGGGAACTGAGTGGGGGGATGGTGAGCTTGGCGACTTCGACGGAGCGCGCTCGGCCCAAACAGGTCACGCCGCTCGAGCAGACCGGCACCTCTTGCTGCCCGTATTGCACGCAATTCAAGAGCGTGTAGGCTGGATCAGCCCCGGCGCCCTCAACTACGCTTGTCGGCGACTAACCGTGCCGCCAACGGAAGCGTATGGTGTTGCCACATTTTACGCGCTCTTCTCAGTCCAGCCCATGCCGCCGGTTGTGGCGCACGTGTGCGACGACATTGCGTGCCTGGCCAACGGCGCGGAAGCACTCTGTACCCAGCTGGAGGAGCGATTCGGCCCACCGGGTCGCGCAGATACGAACGATACCTATACGTGGCACCGCAGTCCGTGTCTCGGCATGTGTGAGAGTGCGCCCGCGGCAATGATATCGGAGGCAGGCGAGCAACCGTCCGCCACCGTGCTCGCGCCCACGGATAGTGCCAAAATCGAGCAGGTCCTGGCGGGCGCTGGATACACTGAGAGCGTGGTAACCGCATCTAGGACGGTGCACCCGATACCGCAGGCGGGACAAGAGGAGCTGCGGCTGTTGCGCCGCATTGGCCGCATAGATCCCGGCGACTTGGCAAGCTATCGCCAGGCGGGCGGATACCAGGCGCTTGAGCGTGCATTGGCAATGGGCCCGACGCAAGTAGTGCGTGAAATCGCTGCTTCGAGGCTGCTTGGTCGCGGCGGAGCCGCCTTTCCAGCAGGCGTAAAGTGGGAAGCAGTCGCTTCTGCTGCCGTCCTTCCGCACTACATGGTGTGCAACGCCGACGAATCCGAGCCGGGCACTTTCAAAGACCGGGTGGTCATGGAGGAAGACCCCTTTGCCGTGGTTGAAGCGATGACTATTGCGGGAATTGCTACAGGCTGCGAGAGAGGTTTCATCTATTTGCGTGGGGAATACCCACTCGCGTTGGAACGCATTTCTGGTGCTTTAGAACAAGCGCGCGCTTCTGGTCTGCTGGGTACTTCGATATTGGGACACGACGTCAACTTCGATATAGAGATTACACGCGGCGCAGGCGCGTACATCTGTGGTGAGGAAACCGCACTCTTCAATTCCATCGAGGGCTTTCGCGGCGAACCGCGCAACAAGCCACCTTTTCCCACCGAGGTCGGTCTATTCGGCAAACCCACGCTCGTTAACAACGTCGAGACGCTGATTAACGTTATCGATATCATCCTTGAAGGCGGCGATGCGTACGCCGCGATTGGCTCTGAGCAGTCTACCGGCACGAAGCTGTTCTGTTTGTCCGGACACGTGGTGCGTCCTGGCGTCTACGAAGTGCCGTTTGGAATGACTTTGGAAACACTGATAGAGCTTGCCGGAGGTGTCTCCGGCAGCGGCAATCTGCAAGCAGTACTGCTGGGCGGAGCCGCCGGTACGTTCCTGACCCCGCAAGAGCTCGCTACCCCGCTGACCTTTGAGGGCACGCGCGCGATCGGCGCCACGCTTGGCTCAGGCGTCGTCATGCTTTTCGACGATACAGTCAACCTGCAGAGTGTGCTTCTCCGGATCGCAGCCTTTTTTCGCGACGAGTCGTGCGGCCAGTGCGTTCCCTGCCGTGTTGGCACGGTACGGCAGGAGGAATTGCTCCACCGGCTAGTTGCCGAGAAGACTATCGGCTCTGTTGAAGACGAATTGCACCTTCTCAACGAAGTCGGGCAAGCCATGCGTGACGCCTCAATTTGCGGTCTGGGCCAAACCGCGTAAAGCGCGATTGAATCCGCTATGGCTCGAACGGGACTCTTCAACGGAAAGAATCTTTGATGCCTCCTGACCCTGAAAATGAAGCCATTGAGCAAACCTGGCAGTTCCTCAATCCGGTGCCGCGCGGACCGCTTCCCACAGTACCCGAAGAAGCAGCGAAACCGGAAATTGAGCTCACGATTGACGGCCAGGAGACGTCGGTGCCCGAGGGCACAACTCTGCTCAATGCTGCGCAACATCTCGGCATTCAAACGCCAACGCTCTGCTATCTGGAGAGTCTCACGCCGGTCAACGTCTGCCGTGTCTGTGTAGTTGAGCTTGAAGGCTCACGCACCCTCGTTCCCGCTTGTTCGCGCAAAGTAGAACCCGGCATGCAGGTGCAGACCGACTCCCCTCGCGTGCGTCTTAGCCGCCGCATGGTGCTTGAGTTCCTCGCGTCGTCAGTCGATGTATCGACCGCGCCTGAGCTGCAAGGGTATATGGAAGAGTACGAGGCGGAGCCGGAGCGGTATGGGCCGCCGGGACCGCCTGCTGGAGGGTCTGAGCGTGACGAGGCCGTACCCGGACACCATGCGGAGCCCACCATAGACTCTGCGCAAACGGTGGAGCAGCCGGTGAAAATCGACAACGAACTTTACGTTCGCGACTACAGCAAATGCATTCTCTGTTACAAATGCGTGGAAGCCTGCGGCGAGGACGCCCAAAACACCTTCGCCATTGCTGTGGCGGGACGTGGATTCGAGGCACGGATTTCCACAGAGTATACCGTGCCCCTCCCGGACTCGGCGTGTGTCTACTGCGGGAACTGCATCGAGGTGTGTCCGACGGGCGCGCTCATGTTTCGCAGTGAATACGACATGCGGTCCGCCGGAACGTGGGACGAATCAGCGCAGACCGAGACCGATACGATTTGTTCGTATTGTGGTGTGGGATGCTCTCTTAGCCTGCACGTTCAAGACAATGAAATCGTGAAGGTCATGTCGCCGTTGGAAAGCGACGTCACACGAGGGAATCTCTGCATCAAAGGACGGTTTGGCTGGCAATTCATGCAGAAGCCGAAGAAGTGAGGGCACGCGACCTCTCGCCGACCGCGCGGGCCGGACTTAGAGGGTGTTGGCAGAGGCAATGTTTGCGATTATTGTCCGTTCACCCTGAGCTTGTCGAAGGGTCGTAGAGCGCAGCGGGCAGAGTCGAGACCGATACACGCGCCCCCTTCCGCTCTTGCTTCAACGGGCCTGTACTGAGCTTGTCGAAGTGCTCAGCACGAACGGAATTAGGGAAGTTGCAGGACCCCTTAGGCACCGCTTTCTAGCGAACCCAGCAGTCAGTGGGCAACACGCTCCGCCCCAGTGTACGCGTTCATCGAAGAATCACGGAGAAAGCCGATCAGGGTCATACCTGAGGCAGCCGCCAACTCCACTGCCAGGCTCGAGGGCGCCCCAACCGCAGCGACAACAGGCACACTTGCCAGCAAGCACTTCTGCACAATTTCAAAGCCGGCACGGCCGCTCACCAACACGACGTGGTCCTGAAGCGGCAGCATCTTGCGGAAGAGCGCCGCTCCAATCATCTTGTCCACGGCGTTGTGGCGGCCGACATCCTCGCGCAGCAGCACTAGCTCCCCCCTCGCATTGAAGAGGCCGGCTGCGTGCAACGCCCCCGTCCGGTCAAAGGTGTCCTGGGCGGACCGCAAGGCGGCTGGCAAGCCGTGCAGCACTTCTGAAGTAACTCTAATGTCGCTCCGGATCGGTTCTGCTGCCTGGCGTACTGCGTCTATGCTCGCCTTTCCGCAAATGCCACAGCTCGAAGTCGCTGAGAAATTTCGTTGCCAGCCTGCCTCGATGAGGTCACCAACCCCATTGACGTAGGCCAAGACGATGTTGTCACGCTCTTCTTCCGTTTTGCCAGGGCAATGACCGACTGAGAGCAGGGCGGCGGGATCTGCGATGAGCCGCTCCGTCCACAAGAAACCGGCTGCCAGCTCCTCGTCGTTCCCCGGCGTGCGCATCGTCACGGCAATACTCTGCCCGTTCACCCGTATTTCCAGGGGCTCCTCGCGCGCCAGCACGTCCGGAGAGGTTTCAACGCCCGCCGTGGACACTCTCGTTACTTCCCACTGAGAGGTGGCGGCTTGTTTCGCTGTATCCGTCCGTGCCATCGAGGGTCTCCTACTCCAACGCAAGACTCTAAGCCTGGTAGCAGCGAACAAACGCGAGTAGGCGAAGACTGCATTCGCACAATTCCTCTCTACCCTACCCCATGAACCGCAGGCAAGCTAGTGCAATGTGCTATGCTGCTTCCAGCGAGATGCAGGGCCTAGGGTGCCCCGCCGCTCAACTTGAACTAGGAATATGGCATGGCGCTTACCCAAATTAAAGGCCGCGTATTTGATGCGGCATCGAACCGAGGGATCGAGGGAGTCTCGGTCTCGAACGGCGATGCCATAACCCAGTCCGGCTCAGACGGACGCTATTCCCTAGCCATCGAGCCGCAGCACGATCGCTATGTCTTCATCTCGGTACCTGCGGGCTACCGTCCGCAAGAGCGCTTCTATACGCTCCTTGGTGCCGACTCATTGCCCGATCTACTCGACTTTGCCCTCATTGCCGCACCGGAACGGGCGCGTGAGTCGTTCCGCCTGATCCACCTGTCCGATACCCACGTAGTCCTTGACGACAGCGGAGCGGTCTCGCAGGAGATATTGGCAAGCGACCTCAGTGAGCTTGTGTCGAGTACCCGGCCCGACCTGGCCATAGTAACGGGCGACTTAACCAATTTGGGTACGATTGCGGAGCTTGAATGCTACCGCGCGGCCATCGAATCCGTGTCTATACCTGTGGTTTCCGTCTTTGGCGGACATGACGGTAATATCGAACGCCGTTCCAGCAATGCAGACATGCCGTGTACTCGCAATTTCGAAGCCACCCTGGGCCCGACTTACTATAGCTTCGATTGGGGTGAGTACCACTTTGTCATATATGCCACGGAGGACAACTACTTCTCTTCCGTTGATCGAGAACGCAAAGAGCGCTGGCTGTGGGCCGATCTTGCCTTGCAACCAAGCAACCGCAGGTCCGTAGTTATGTTTCACACTGCCCCTGACGAAAGCTTACTGTCCGGGCTGAGCCAACGAAACGTGGCGCTCGTCCTGCACGGCCATTGGCACTCCAGCAGAGTCTTCACTTGGGGTGAGACCATTGTAGCGTCGGCTTCCGCTGCCTGTTTTGGCGGCATCGATACCCGTCCCAGAGGGTGCCGCGAAGTGTCTTTCTCTCCACAGGGAATTCAGACTAAGCTGCACGCACGGGGACCCTTGGCCGAGGGTAAGAGCGCTTCTCTCCAATCTCCGGTCGAGCAGTCAAGCGACCAACCGGCGGCTAGAGTCCAGGTTGGGGATGAGGCCTTTGCACTTGCCTGGCAGCATGAATTTAAGAGACCGCTTCATCGTGCCGCACCCGTCAGTTTCAAGGACAGCGTACTGATCAGCCTGCAGAGCGAGAGCCATCCTGGAAGCAATGGGGTCAAGTGTCTCGACTCGTATAGCGGTGAGGATCGGTGGTATTTCGATACGCAAGACGCTATCAAGAACAGGTGTACTGTGTCCGTACATGACGGCAGTTCCCACGTGGCAAACGGCCATGACTGGTGCGCGGCCCTGACCATTACGGGACAGCTCAATCTCATCGACACTGCGACCGGTGACGGAATATGGACATCGAAACTCCCCGGACACCCGCACCGTTGGGTTTACTCATCGCCTGCCCATGGCGGAGAGTCAATCATAGCCGGCTCGAAGGCGGGCTATGGCGCTTACGCGCTGGAGACCGGAGCCGAGAAGTGGTACGTCGCGCCTGCGGAGGGCGACGAATGGCCCTCCTACATTTGTCCCCAAGTTTACAAAGACGAGCTTTGCATCGTACTCGTGCAACGCTTAGGCTTTCTTGCCCTTAGCATGGAAGATGGAGCGAAAGTTTGGGAACAGGATTTGCCGGTCGAGTACTTCTGCGCCTCTCCTGAGCTTAGTGGAGACTTGATTGTCGTGAGTTCTGCATCACCGCACAGGGGGTCAAGCCTTACGGGAGGGCAGCAGGGAGACATTGCCGTACTTGAAGCCCGCATGGGAAAGGTTGTCGCCCACTACGCCCAGGCGTTGCCGGGTTATGCCTCTGGTATCACGGTTGCGAACGACCGCATCTACGCTGCGACTGCGGCGGGAACCGTCCACTGCCTCGACATGCAATCGGGCGCACAGCTCTGGCAATTTCAGTCGGGAGACGACTTGCTCGATATGACGCCCTACCGGCGGGGGATTCAGTCACTGCTGGCTGCGCCCGTTCCACTGCGGGAACACATCCTCGTCGGCGGCTGCGACGGCTGGCTGTACGTACTGGATCGCACATCCGGCGCGTGCACCGATCGCGTTTACTTGGGCGCGCCGATCACAGCAGCGCCGTGCGTCACGCCAAATGGTTTCTGCGTGAGTACCTATGGCGGTACGCTGTATTCCTTTCGCACCGTGCGCTAGCGGCTAGTACCAAGATGCGGCTTGTGTTTTCCTGTCTGTCTAAGCTCGATTCTCACTAATCTGCCGTAGCGCGGGGGCTTGTCCCCCGCCGGAGTAAGCGGCACGGGATGTATTCCCAAGCGGTTTCGCCGTAGCATGAAGGGCGTACAATGATTGACCCTACCGCAGACGCAGGTTGCAAACCTACGCTACCGGAATTGTAAGGTAATGTGAGCGCCATGCTCCTTGCCAAGAAAGTTAGTGCGACCACATTGGGGATTGTCCCCCGCCTCTTGCCTACTCAGCCGTAATGCAGAGGCTTGTCCCCCGCCGCTTGCCTACTCCCCTGTAGCGCGGGGGCTTGTCCCCCGCCTCTTTGCGCGAAGTCTAGCATTCTGTCCGGCAAGACGCTTAGAGTTGACTTGGCAGCAGCCGCATATCGGGAATGTATGCGCGCGCGGGAAGAGCGGCCACCAGCAGGGCAGCTTTGGCCACGTCCTCCGGCTCAAGCGCTTTCGCTAAGACCTCCGGCGGCGTGGGCGTCGGCCGTTTTTCGACCAGCGGCGTATTACATAGACCGGGGAAAATGACCGTCACGCGGATACCGTTTTCTTTCTCTTCCTCCATCGTGCCGTAAGCTAGCCCGGCCACACCGTGCTTTGTGGCCTGGTATGCCACACCCGAAACGTCAGGGCGCTGTACCGCACCGGACGAGTAGTGAACGATGAGTCCCTGGCCCTGGGAGCGCAATTGCGGCAGTATTGCGCGGGTGAGATTGAACGCCGCCGAGAGGTTTGTTGCGAGCATCATGTCCCAATCGTCAGGATCGAGCACAGTGAGTGCGCGCTGCTTGAGATTTGTGCCCACACTATTTACAAGAACATCTACCTTGCCAAACTGCTCTACCGCTGTATCTGCGAGTGCCTGGGCGGCATCGCGGTCGGTAACGTCCGTCGGAACAGCACGGGCAACGCCTCCGGACGCGTTGATGTCTTGAGACAGCGAATCAAGCGCGCAAGCGGTCCGGGCGCCAAGCACAACTGTCGCTCCTTGCGCTGCAAACAGCCGGGCAGTGGCGGCGCCCATGCCACTACTCGCACCCGCGATGATCGCTACCTTACCGCTAAGCAACTCCATGGCGTATTCCCTTCTTCTCTGGGTTTAGACTACCAATATGGTTTTGCAGCTCTTCCAGCCTCGCGCTCGCATGCGACGCGGGCCTCTCAAGTAATTCTTGTGCGTTCAGATAGTCCGCTCTTGTGACTATACAGCATTTGTGCTGCAGTTTTCCCAAGGCATGACGCTGCATGAGACCACGCAAAATTGTCCCGACCGAGAAGGTTCGCGCAGACTCAACGCCCGCAATGCGTAGAAGCTGCAGAATCGCATTTGACGCGTCCTCTGCGCAGCGTCTAAACCCACGTGCATGTAATCCTGATTACGCAGGAAACCGGTTGAGTATGGTACTTTGAACACTGGAGCAGACGAAAGACATAGCGAAGAACAAGAAATCGCGAGGTAGGCGGGGATGAAGCGAGGACCGCTCCGGACACTGCTTATAGTCCTTGGAATTCTGGTTGCCACCATTGCAGTTTCGTTTCTGCTGCAACTGCGGGACTCACTGCTTGACCGGCTACCCGGCCTGCCTGAGGCGGCACCGACTCAAGGTGCGACGGCACCGGATTTCACGTTAGAGACTGCGGATGGTGAAACCATCTCATTGAGCGACTATCGCGGGCAGCCGGTGGTGCTCAATTTCTGGGCAACGTGGTGTACGCCGTGCCGCGAGGAGATGCCTCTCCTGCAGGAAACCTACGAGGCGCATCAGGACGTAGGCTTGGTGGTGCTTGCCGTGAATGTTCGGGAGACACCTGAAGCCGCGGAGCGCTTTCTGCAGGAAGTTGGCGTCGACTTTCCCGCTGTGCTGGACCCCGATCTTGTCGTTGTTGAGCGCTACCGCGTTACCAGTCTGCCGATGACGTTTTTCATTGACCGAGACGGCAATCTCAGGACCCTTGTCGTAGGCGGCATGTCCAAGAAGATCTTGGATGAGCGTTTGGCAACAATCCTCTAGACCCACTCAGACGCCGGCCTGCATGACGTCATGGAGCGATCGGCTGGATTCTCCAAGCGCCGTGAGCCTAGGCCATGATGTGAGCCACCAATTTGCGTTTGCCGGAGACTTTCAATTCTCCATATTCTCAGCAGGCTAGCCGCGCGCGGTTCGTTTATTCCATAATGTGAGAAAATCACATCTCCCCGTTAGCATTGGAGTGCACCAAATGAACGACGGCAATTTGCGTGTTGGCATCATTGGCGCGGGCGGCATTGCCCGGGGAGCGCATGTTCCCGGATACCGGAGTTCCGGACGGGCCGACGTTCGAGCGGTCTGCGACGTAAATGCGGAAGCGGCACGGGTGTTTGCTGAGACGCAGGGAGTTCCCCACCACTATGGCGGCGTTGAGGCAATGTTGGAAAAAGAGGACTTGGATGTCGTCAGCATCTGCACGTCGAATGACGCGCATCATCCCGCTGCGTTAGCGGCGATTGAACGCGGTCTCCACGTCTTCTGCGAGAAGCCGTTGGCAATGGACTTTTCGCAAGCGCTGGAAATGCACAATGCCGCTGCAGCCAAGGGTGTCGTGACCGGCATCAACTTCACGTACCGGACGACTCCCGCCGCCCGTTACATAAAGGAACTCACAGAGGAAGCAATCTTTGGCGACGTGAAGCACTTTAGCATTGAGTACTACCAAAGCTACTCAGTGCAACCGGGCCGCACGCTCGAGTGGCGCTTCCAGAAGCAGCTTACCGGCACAGGTGCGCTGGCGGACCTGGGATCCCATGCCACCGACCTGGCGCTTTGGCTAAATGGCGGCATTTCCGGCGCGCGCGGACAGATGGCGACCTTCATTCATGAACGACCGCTGCAGGATGGGTCCGGCATGGGTATCGTAGACGTGGACGACGCCACGACATTTCTCGCCACGTACGAGAACGGCGCAACCGGCGTCGTCGATGCGACTCGCTTTGCCACCGGGCGCACAAATCACCAACGGATCTCGATTTACGGAGATAAGGGCTCCTTGGTCTTCCAAAACGGTCCGGAGGCACGCATCGAGGTCGCCGTAGAGCCATTCAGTAAAGACGGCTCCGCTGTACTCGTGCCCGTGCCGTCACGCCTTGCGGCAAGCCCCCGCTCGCACGTTCCGGCCTTCGTTAACACGATCCTCGATGGCGCGCCGGTAGACTTTCCGACCTTTGCAGACGGGCTCCGCACGCAGGAAGTGCTTGAAGCTGCCGAGGTCTCCCATCTCGAAGATAGATGGATTTCGCTGCCGCTCCCCCGGTGAACAGTTAGACCGTGGAAGATTCCGACCCGCTGCTCGCAGGGCAGCTCTAGCGCGCTGCGATTTCAGCCGCTGCCGTAAGTAGAGCGATCAGGGTGCCAATCCTAGTTCTCGATGATGGCATGGCCTGGAAGCTGTACAAGACTAGCATCTCGTGACACGCCTGGCAGTACGCATGCGCTCTCCGGCCGCTCAAGCGCGCCCAACGCCGCCTAACAAACCCCAAGACGATCCAGACCGCAGACCGTTATCACCTCTCGGTCTACTAAACCTGTACCGGATCATCAAGATTACTCTCGGTCCGCAAGAACACGTCTCGTTGCGGAATCGGAATCTCGATGCCCTTTTCTTGGAACGTCTCACAGACAATGTGGTGAAGCTCGCTCACCGTTTGGAAGCGGTCACTTAGATCGGCGACCCACGCGATGACCCAGAAGTCTAGCGAAGAATCGCCGAACGCGCGAAAGAACACCCTCGGTTCCGGATCTTCGAGTACGGCCGGATGGTTTTGCACAATATCAAAGAGCGTTGCCTCTACGAGCTTCGTATCGGACCGGTAAGATACGTGAACACTGAAGTCTAGCCGAATGCGCCGGTCTTCGAGCGACCAGTTGATTACCAGGGAAGAGAGCAGGTCACCGTTTGGCACCACCGCTTGCGTGTGATCAAACTTGCGCAAGGTTGTTGCACGCGCCCCCAAGTGCTCAACCGTGCCGAGCTGTCCGTTGACCTCGATGACGTCCCCAATGCCCACCTTTATAGGACGTTCTGCAAGCAAGATAAGACCTGAGACAAAGTTATTGACGATGTTCTGCAATCCGAATCCGATGCCGATGCCCAGCGCGCCTAGTACCACCAATAGGGCATCCAAGTCGAAACCGAGCGTCCGAAACCCAATGTAAGACCCAATGATCACGATGAAGTAGTGGACCATCGCGCCCGCCGCGTACTTTGCGGGCGCGTCCGGTTGGTCCTCCCCTGTAGCGCGCTCTTGAAAGAGGCGTCGCACACGCCGTGCGATTATCCACGTCACGCCCAGGATTACCACCAGAACGATGATGTTTCTTATGTCAACTGTCGTGGCATTAATTGTGAACAGCGTTACAGTGAGCACGTGCCACAACGTATTCAGTGCTTCCAATTCGGGCCTCCTGACTTCAGCGAGACAGGATGGCGACAGCCATCCCATTCACACGAAAGGCTAAACGAATTCTGCGGCGGCCGGGGCCGCACGCCCGGCAGTGAGAAGTAGACTTAGTCAGACAGCGTTACTGCCATTCAACCGGAAGGGTCCGCTGCTCCAGGATGAACTCAAGATGGGAGTGCAGTCTGCGCAGGGTGTCTGGGATTGAGTCATGCTCCCCGTTCATCATCAAGTGGTAGTAGTGCGCGATTACCGGACTGTAGAGCGGGAATGTTGCATTAATTGGCAGCGAACGTTGTGAGTAAATGCCGTCAAGTAGCGTATTGATATAGTGAGTCTCTAGTTGGCTGGAAGCGATAGCGCTCCCTAGTATCGGCAGTGAACTGCCGCCGTCGAGCAAGAGCTTCTGAGCCTCCGGACGCATGGCCCAGGTAACGAACTCCCACGCGGTATCTAACTGCTGCGCGCCTGTCGCGACCGCCAGACCCTCATACGTTGCCAGTGTCTGGCTCGCACCCTCACCAACGGGGAAGAGCGGCCTCGACTGCCAGGTGACGTCTGCCGCTCGCATTCGATGCATATCGCCGGCACTGCCAAGGAACATAGCCAGCCGTTGCGTGGCAAATTGATGCGCGTAGGTGTCGGAGCTAGCATTTCCTGTCTGAGGCGTTGGGTGCAAAGAGTGACGCCAGTCCCGCAGCTTTTGGTAGGTGGTCGCCACTTCCGGTGAAGCGATTGCGGTGACACTGCTATCCCCATCGACCAGGTCACCCGCACCGCTCCACAGCCACGGAAGCGACTTAAACCAGGAGTTTGGGATGCCAATGACTGCCCGATCCTTGAGGACTTCCGGGCTACCGCGTGCAAGACTTCGTGCCGCGTCATGCACAGTATCAATCGTCCAGCGGTTGCGGGCAGTTAGTACAGTTGACCCATACTCCCGAAGCATCCCAACATTGACAAAGATATGTCTTGGATTGCTGCGCCAAGGCAGGCTGTAGTAATCACCAATGCCGAGACGTTTGGCTTCAGGGTAGTAGCGAAATGCTCTGAGGGCTGCCGGCGGTTTGTCAGTGGCGAAGTCGTCACCGAGTGAATTATTGACGAAGGCTTGGACATTGACAAATAGATTGCGCTCCAGCCAATGCGGGAAGTTCATGTCCTGAATTAGCCCTACGTCAGGAGGCAGGCCCGCTGCAGCCGATGCCGCGATAGTCTCTTCGACGGGACGTTGGTAAAACTCCTGCCGCAGGCGAATGTGTGGAAGATCTGCCTCGAGTTGGCTCCGTACATTGAACCAGAGTCGCCGTTCTGTCGGGTCATCCCATGTGAAAAGCCAGAGCTCCACCGGTTCTTTCGATACTGGGCTTGCTACCGGCGACGGGACGTCGCGTGCGACATCTTCAATCGGCCCTGGACTGACGAGCGCCTGGGATACCTGCGGGGCAGATGGCTTGACAGACGCTTCATCCGGCGGTCCGCACGTTAATAGAAGCGCCGGCAGGCCCAGAGATGCGGAAAGTAGGTGTCGACGGGTAAAGCGCGCCATGATCCCAAACTGACTGGATAGACAGACGGCAAGTTACTGCGGAATGAGCGGGGAAGCGGAGATCTCTCTCCTATAGCTTACCACGACAGGAGAGTTCAGGAACTTGATTGTCGAACTATCAGCCTATGGCCCTCTAGGACACCTGTACCCAAAATGAAGTCGTTTTCCCAGTCTTGGCTAGCACGATGACGGATCTGATACACATCGATAAAAGATGATCGAGCCATCGCCTACGTTAACGTAAAAGTAAGCAGCGACGCGAGCACGGCTAGCCACTAAGTGCGGCAAGCGTCAAGCGCGTAGAGTGGTCAACTCTTCACCTAAAAGGAGACCTTTGAATAACCCCACTTTCAGCGTGGGACACTCCCTCTCCTGGGGAGGGTGTCTCAAAAATAGATCTACTGGATATATACTGGTGTGAAGAGAAGCAAGGTGAGGTGGTGGGATAGTTTGTAGAGAGGTAGTGACGATGCCGTTGAGACCGTTTAGTCGTGAACAGGCCTGGCTGTTGCCGCCGACGCTGGACGAACTGATCCCGGACGACCATCCTGTCAGGTTTGCGGCAGCGTTCGTGGACAGCCTCGATGCTGCGGCCTGGGAGGCGATGGAGATTGACCTGCAAGGCGATCCGCGTGGCGCCGGGGCCTACCATCCGCGCGCGCTGCTGGGCGTATGGGTCTACGGCTTCATGACCGGCGTGCGCTCGAGCCGCAAGCTGGAGGCAGCCTGCCGGGATCAGGTACCGTACCTGTGGCTGGTGGGGATGCAGCAGCCGGACCACAACACGCTGTGGCGCTTCTACAAGGCGCACCGCGACCGGATGCGGATGCTGCTCAAGCGCACGGTGCGCACGGCGGTGCGAGCCGGCCTGGTGGAGTTGGCAATCCAGGCGGTGGACGGCACCAGGATCGCGGCCAACGCCGGGACGCGGCATACCCACGACGCGCAGGGGCTGCAGCGGCTGTTGTCCCGCACCGAGCAAGCGATCGCGGACCTGGAGGCGCAGAACGCCACGGGGGGCGACGCGCCGCCAGCGACTTTGCCGCAGGAACTTGCCGATGCCCAGGCCCTGCGGCGGCGGGTGGACGACGCGCTCGCCCGCGTCGCGGCTGAGGACGGGCCGCGCTACACGAACCTGACTGATGCGGACGCGGCCCTGCTCAAGACTGGCATGGGTGGCTTCATCACCGGCTACAACGCCCAGGCGCTGGTCTCCCCTCTTGCGTCCCCGGACGAGGGCGCAGGGGGGAGGTTGATCACAGCCGTGGACGTGAGCGCCAGTGCCGACGACCATCCCCACCTGGCGCCGCTGATCGAGGCGGCGCAGGAGAACATCGACGCCGCGCGGGACGTGGTGACCGTTGCGGACGCCGGCTACCATTCGGGGGCCAACCTCGCCACGTGCCACGCCGGCGGCCACACGGTATTGATGCCCACGACCCACGAGCGCAGACGCCGCAACCCCTACCATAAAGACCACTTCACCTACCGTCCAGAGACCGACACCTACCTGTGTCCCCAGCAAAAGGTGCTCACCTACACGCACCGCTTGACCCACAGCAACGGCTACCGGGTCAAGCGGTACCAAGCCAACGGCCGGGACTGCAGAACCTGTCCGGCCTTCGGCGTCTGCACCTCCTCCCAGAGGGGCCGCTCCATAAAGATCAGCGCCTACGAGCCAATACTGCAACGGCACAGGCAGTTGATGGCCACCGCGCCTGCCAAGCAGGTGTACCGCCGCCGGAGTACCATCGTCGAGCCGGTCTTTGGCCTGCTCAAGGAGTGGCACAGTGCCAGGCGCTTCCTGCTCAGAGGCCGCAGCCACGTGACGTCCGAATGGCACCTGCTGGCCACCGCGTTCAATCTCAAGAGCCTCCACGCCCTGTGGCGGTCTGGGTGTAGTCCAGCGTCGCCCCGGGGACGAGTCTCTCACTGGCACCGTCTTGTTCATACCACCCGCCATCTGTCTGTCCTTCTCACCCCATTCACCGTGCCCCGCACCAAAATATTGAGACAGCCTCCGGGGGAGAGGGTTGGGGTGAGGGGGTCCTTTGCTACAATGGCCCTTTACGTTGGGCAGTGTCAAGACGTATCAGGGCAGATTCAGTGTGTACATTGAGAGATTTCAGGAAATTCACCCTCACCCCCGTATCGTGTCGGTACGCTGTATCGAGGACGGGGCAGGCTCTCGCCCTCTCCCGTCGAGGGAGAGGGAACGTTCTCGCTTCCGATTAGGTTTGGCAAAGGTCTCCTACAAGAGAGGCAAACTGGTACGCCGTCTATTCCTAAAGCAAAGTTGAACGGGTTTTCAGTGTCAGCCAAGAAGTGGTTGATTGAGATTCAACTCACTTTGGATGAGACTGCTACTGCCGTTGTGCCCACGATACAAGTTCAGCCTGCGCCTCAGTGCGACTAATCCGTGTCTGAATGTCCAGCCGCTTCCGCGCGTCCAGTCGCTTGAACATGAGAGCAGACGCGGCAAAGGTGGACTCACCTTCTTGCTGGGTAACGGCCTCACCCATTGCGTCAACCGGATTGAGGATACTGGCGGCACGGGGAGCCAGCGTACCAATCAAGCTCGGCAAGTCGTAGTGGAGGAGCACACCGGGCAGGAAGCTACTCGCCGGAACCGTATACTGGCCTCCCTGCGTAATGTGGCGATAGGAGGCGAGCGTCTCATATGTCGCGACCGCTTGAATACGCTCATCAAGTGCGGCGGCATGCAGCGCCACGAGCCCTCCGCCGCGTTGGCCGAGCATTGCGATACTCTCACTAACGACATCTTCTCTTGCAGCGATCTGATCGACGCAACGAATGGCATCGGCAACGCGTTGTGTCAGGGGCCATTCACCCAGGAAATACCCCATAAAGGCAAGTCGAGAGTCCGTGCCGAGCAAAGCAACGTCGCTGGCTGTATAGGACACCTGCGCATTCCACCGCGTCTCTCCCCACCCACGTAGATCCATGGCAAAGACCATGCTGCCGGCCCGCGCCAGCGTGGCGGGAATGCCGTCTTCATGTGCTTCGGCATCCTTGCCAAGGTCATGTGCATAGACAATCACAGGATGCGGGCCATCTCCTGGGGGATGAAAGACCAGGCCGGGAATGGGAAGGTCGACCTCACTCTCGAAGTACACCTCTTCGACATGTAGCCCGCCGACATTGCGGGAGCCTACCGTCTGCATGGCCCCTGCGGCAGATTGCTTCCGATAGTCGAGGACCGCACGTGCCGCTGTGCGAATTTCGTCCTGGAATCGTTCGGCATGCTTCTGCTTATTCAACTCAGGAATCGCCGGCGCGAGATCTTGCACGCGCTGCTCGTTCAGTGTAACGACCGTTTCGCTCCGGTCGGTTAGAAGCACCTGACCCGACGGAGTGCACCAGAGAGTTTCAGGTGTTTCAACCGTGAATGGGTCTTCCGTGACCGGCCCCGGCTCGTCCTTGAGCCAGCGATTGAACCACGCGTACATGGCCTCGCGCATTGGCTGGTTATAGTCGTGATGGGCCGGCGCCTCCACCATGTTTGCCCGCTCGGAAACTCCTAGCGCGGTATAGCAGTCGAGCACATCGGCGTAAACGTCGCGCGCACCGATGAGGGGGAAGAAATCGTAGATGGTCGACGTGATCTGCATTGGCAGCGGCGCGCGGCACATCAGCAAGTCCGCCATGTCCATGTCATTTGGATAGCTGCCGACCGGGTCTTGGCACGGATCGCCAATCTGCCCTTTTGAGTGCATCCGCTCGTACGAGGCGGTCGAGCACACGGGTACCGCCGCCTTGATACGGTCGTCAAACGCAGTAAGGAACATGGTGTACGTACCGCCGCCGGACGCGCCGGTACAGCCGATGCGGCTTGAGTCCACATCCGTGCGCATCTCCAAGTAATCAAGCATCCGCACACCGTCCCAGACCATGTGCGTGATCACCGATTGGCCGACCAGCCAGCAGGGGAGGCAAGCTCCCGCATGCTGTTCTGTACTGCTCTCCATCGGGTTGGTATTTGTAGCCGTATCCCAGTGCTGGCTGCGCTCGCCCTGTCCGATTGGATCATAGACGAGTGCAACGTAGCCGTGCCGGGCGAGTCCGATTCCTCTCGCCTGCACAACATTCTCACCCTTGCCGTCGGCCCAGTGTCCCAGGGGATTGAGCACAGCCGGCAGTGGCTCGGTGATCTCAGGCGGCCGGTAGAGGTTAACCGTAACCGGAAAGCCGGGCTGGCTCTCGATGAGCAGTTTTTCCACTACGTAGCCGTCACGCTCGAGGACTCCTACCAGTTGCGGATTGAGCGGCGTGCGCTCAGGAAACTCGCCTAGCGAGAGCCGAAAGTTCTCGCGCACAGCTTGCATATGGGCTTGCCAGTCCTCTGCCGTCTTGAAGGAGCGCAGCTTGCGCTTGCGCCGCCAGTAGTGTTCGCGCGCTTGCCGCAAGAGATAGCCGAAATAGGCCTCATCGGCCCCACTGACGCGTCCACTCAATACCGCCATCAGGTTACTCCTTACGAAGTCTTGCGACCGTGACTTTTACTAATAGGCTCAGCGTTCCTCCAGCCAACCGGGTACGCACAATGATAGAGACACGCGATCTCCACACCATGTCGTGCACTGAGAATACAACGGCTTGGTCACACAGAGCAATGTGTGATAGTATTCGTCCCGTCATGACGAGACCACTCCCCGCCGACATTCGCGCCTTTCTTGAGCAAGAGTCCACCGCAATTGCGGACTGGCTCTTTTCCCTCTGTGCCCTTGAGAGCAAACTCGGCAACGAAGCTGCAACGCGCGCCGAGGTGATGAGGGCCTTTCAAGGCCTTGGTCTGACCATTGAGGAAGTGCCTTATCCGCAGGATATTACCGCGAATCCCCATCATGTCCCGGTGCCGGAACTCGAACAGTTCCCGGACCACGTGCGCGCTAACATACTCGCCACGCGAGCCGGCAGCGGCGGCGGGCGCAGCCTCATTCTGCAGACCCATCTTGACGTCGTGCCGGAAAGCGAAGGGCAGCGTTATGAACGCATCCTAGACCCGGAGCGCGGAGAGATAATCTACGCCCGCGGCAGCAACGACGCCAAAGGACAAGCAGCTGCATTGTTACTTGCCATGCGCGCTCTGGCGCACTTCGATGTCCCGCTTGCCGGCGATCTGGCTCTGCAATTGGTCACAGAGGAAGAAGTAGGCGGCAACGGCGCGCTGGCTTTCATTCATGCGGGACACCGCGCTGATGGCGTGGTAGTCATGGAACCTTCTCTTGCGCAAATCCATCCTGCGAATCGCGGTGCGCTCTGGTTCCAAATTGGGATTGAGGGCGTCAGCATGCACATGGGGCGCATGCACGAAGGGGTCAGTGCCATCGATAAGGGCATCGCTCTAATCGCCAGCTTCAAAGAGTACGAAAAAGAGTTTGTTGCAATGAGTAAAGGGTATCGTGGATTCGAGCGCTACGATCACCCTGTGCAATTGAATGTCGGCATGTTCCAAGGCGGTCATTGGCCCAGTGCAGTCGCTGGTGAAGCCTTGATCGAAGGCGGCGTGGGGTTCTTGCCAAATAAGGCCATGGATGACGTGCGGGCAGACTTGGAGCGCATAGTTGCCACACATCCTGATGAATGGATCAGGAATCACACATCCATATCGTTCGACAAACTGCGCAATGATTCATTTGAGATTGACTACGATCATCCTTTACCCACCACGCTTCACGCCTCGGCGCGGCAAGCCGGGATGGAAAGTGAAGTTTTCGGCTGGAACGTCTCCTGCGATGCGCGGCTCTACGCTCGGGTCGGGGGCCTTCCCGTAGTCGTATTCGGTCCTGGCGACCTGGCAACCGCCCACGGTCCCCACGAGCACTTCGCCGTAGCGGACATGGTTGATGCCGCCTGCGCTCTCACACACTTCGTGCAAGAGTGGTGCGGCGTGCGCTAGGGAGTGCTCTTCCCAGCCGGTAATGCTGAGTTTCTTCCAGTGAGAGAGTGATGTCCGCCATGCAGCAAAGTAGCGATGACAGCCGCAGAATCTGGGAGGCCCTGGCCTTCATTCTCCATCGTGTGTACGAACCGCTGGAAGACGAAGCTGCGGATTGGGCCATTATTGGCAGCGCAGCCTCGGCACTGCAGGATATCGCGGTCAGTCCGGGCGAATTGCGCATACTCACCGAGCCCAATGCACTCGAAATTTGGTCGGGTCACTTATGGGATTGGCTGGACGGTGAACCGGGTAACGAAGACCCAGGCCATGCCAAGCTCACCCTCACAGTTGAGCACGCGCCAGTGACCGTCTTCGTGCGTGAGCCTCACGAAAACGAACAAGGTATACTGCTAGAGGGCGTGGGGGGAGCAATATGGGGCGTGGTGGGCCGAGTACGCTTTCAAAATTGGCTCGTGCCGGTCGCGCCGCTAGAAGTGCAGTTTGCCACAGCGGTTGGTCGGATGTTACGTAACCCTTCTCAGCACTCGTGGCAGCAACTGGCCGGCAAGATGGCGCAGGTACTCTATGCCAACGGGTACTACCGCGAACTCATTGAAGAAGCGCTCAACCCCTATGGCCCGCAGGCGGGCAACGTAGCAATAGACCTGATCCAGGCGCATGCGGCGCCGCGTTCCAGCAAGACAATTCACTGAGGACGAGGCTGCAGGAGTATTGGATACAACGCTTGCTGTGAAGTCTTGGTGAGCAGTAAAACCCTGCAGCGCACGAGCGCATTGAAATCTATTGACAGTAATCGGGCCGTTGTTGAGGAGTAGAAGGAAGCAATCTCATGGCAGATGCTATTCGCATTGGCGTAATTGGCACCGGAGTCTTCGGAATCAGTCACCTGCGGGTCTTCAAGCAGGCGCAAAACGAGGGCCGCACCGTGCTGGTGGCGGCCTGCTCGTCCGGGCGGGATCCGGCGCGGGACCAGGAGCGCAAAGATGAATTCGGCATCCCAATCTACACCGACTGGCGAGAGATGCTCGACAAGGAATCGCTCGACGCCGTTACCATCGTCACGCCGGACCACCTCCACCGCGAAATGACCATCGAGGCAGCCAATCGAGGGCTGCACGTCCTAGTTGAGAAACCGCTGGACGTGACCAGCGCCGGCTGCCAGGCAATCGTGGATGCTTGCAAAGACAACAATGTCTTCCTCCAGGTTGACTTTCATAAACGCTACGATCCTTATCATCTAGCCCTTGAGCGGCAGTGCAACGACGGTACACTGGGCGAGGTGCTCTACGGCTACGTGCATATGGAAGACAAGATCGTCGTGCCCCGCGATTGGTTTCCCCATTGGGCCGGCTCGACAAGTCCCGCGTGGTTTCTCGGCGTGCACTTCTACGACCTTGTGCGCTGGTGCATCAAGAAGGAAGCAACAAGAGTCTATGCAACCGGCCAGAAGAGGAAACTCGCGGCAGCCAACATCGATACCTACGATGCTATTCAAGCAAAGGTTGAATTCGAGGGCGGCACAAGTGTTTTCTTCGATAACGGGTGGGTGCTCCCTGACACATTTGAAGCCATTGTAAATCAGTCCATCCGCCTGGTTGGCACGGAAGGCTTTGCCGAAGTAGACAGCCAGAACCGCGGCATGGAAGCCGCAAGCTACAAGGACGGCATGCGCACGTATAACGAGGCGTTCATGCGCGAAGAGGAAGATAAGCACGGGCAGGTTGTCTACCGTGGCTATGGGTATGAGAGCATTCTGGACTTCGTCGACAATCTCGATTTCTTGCGAGAAGGTGGCACGATCGACCAGTTGGAAGGACGCTATCCGAGTGGCGAGGATGCGCTCGAAGTCACGCGGATCGCCGAGGCAGTCCACCAGAGCATCGATAGCGGATCGATCGTCACGCTGAGGTGAAATAGCGGACTATGGAGCAGCTCTTCCCCGGCTTCTACTGTTGGCAGGCGCAGTATCGTCCCGGCCGGGAGGCCTACAGTGCTTGGGTTGAAGGCGAGAACGAAAACGTGCTCATTGACCCTTTCACGCCGGAAGAGGGTCTCAGCCGGTTCAGTCATCCGAGCAAAGCTATAATTGTGCTGCTGACGACCGCCAACCACGAGCGCGACGCCTACTCAATCAAACTCGGCCTGCGTGCTGAGATATGGGCGCCGGAAGCGGCACTGCACGAGATGGATATGATGCCCGATCGGGTTTACAGCGGCGACGAGGATCTCCCATGCGGCATCCAGGCGCTTCACCTCGAGGGCTCACACTCCGACGGAGAGACTGCTCTGCTTGTCCCGCGCGGCCCGGGCGTGCTCGTGATTGGTGATGGATTGGTCGCGCATCCCAACGCCCCGTGGCGCGTATTCGTGCCCCACGAGCGTGCCGCCCTGCAGCCACTCAAGGACTTGGCGTTCGACGCAATCGTTACGTCCCACGGCGCGCCGGTGCTGTCCGACGCGAAAGCGGGCTTGTGCGCATTCTTGGAGGCGTAGCACGAATGGCGTGGCGCGAAGAGCTGCGTTTGGGAAGAAACGCGTTACTAGACCTAGCTAAACTAGGTCAAGTTCGCTAATTTTGCTATAATTTGATGACAAAGCTCTTGACACCATGATTTCACAGACCAATGGTTACCCAAGTGGAGCGTTGCTGGCTTTGCTTGCGAACAGCAGATGACACCGTAAACCGGAGGAGAATGATGAAGACTAGCACCCGTCTACGCGGCCCGGTGATCAATACGGAGCTACCCGGCCCGCGCTCACAAGAGATCAAGGCGATGTCTGAGCAGTACGAGCCCAATGCTTCCAGCGAGCAGGTGCCAATTGTTTGGAAAAACGCTGAGGGCGTCTGGGCAACGGACATGGACGACAACACGTTTCTGGACTTTACCAGCGGCGTGCTTGTCGCGAATGCAGGGCACAGTCACCCGCGCCTCGTGCGAGCGATGCAAGAACAAGCGGAGAAGGCCGTAAACACGTACGACTTTCTTAACGAGTGGCGCCCACAACTTGCCAAGAAACTGGTAGAGATCACACCACCAAACCTCTCTCGCGCGATTGTGCTCTCCACGGGTGCCGAAACCATCGAGACTGCCATGAAAATCGCGCGCCTTTACACCGGCAAGCACGAGATCGTGGCGTTCCATGGCGCGTTCCACGGGCGTACCTATGGCGCGATGTCGGTGAACGGCAAGCGCTCCAGCCCCGGTATCAAGGGGTTTGGACCCTTCTTGCCCGGCGTCGTCTTTGCGCCGTTCCCCTATCCCTATCGCAGCATTCTCTGCCGAGGCCATGAAGACGAATGCAGCGAACGCTGCTTCGAGTACTTCAAGTGGATCATCGAGACGGAGTCCGAGAAAGACATTGCGGCGGTGCTGGTCGAGACCTACCAGGGCGCAGCCGGCTCGATCATCGCTCCCAAAGACTGGCTGCAGATGATCGCGCAGTGGTGCAAAGAAAACGGCGCCGTGCTGATCATCGATGAGGTGCAAGCCTCATTCGGACGCACCGGCAGGCTCTTTGGGTTCGAGCACTACGACATCGAGCCGAATTTGCTCTGCCTGGGTAAAGGCATCTCGTCCACGGTGCCGGTATCCGCAGTGGTGGGCGAAGAAGACATCATGAGCGTTCTGACACCCGGATCAGTTTCCAGCACCCACGGCGGCAACGCCTTTTCGAGCCGCGTCGCCCTGGAAAACATCAACATAATCTTGGAAGAGAATCTCTCCGAGAACGCGGCCCGCATTGGCGAAATTCTCGATGCCCGTTTCCGCGACATGCAGGCCAAGTACCCCGCCATCGGTGACGTGCGCGGACTCGGGTTGGTCTTTGGCATAGAGTTTGTCAAGGACCCCGAGACCCGAGAACCGGCTCCCGAAGTCACGCAGGCCACCATTGACGAAGCCTTCAACCGCGGTCTTGTAATGATCGCGCCGATTGGATTTTACGGCAATGCAGTCCGCGTCGCGCCTCCGCTCGTCATAACGGAGGATGAGGCGCTGCTCGGCGCGGATATACTTGAAGAAGCGATTGCGGCCGTAGTTGGCTGATTGTCTCAGAAAGTTGTCTCGTAAAAAAACGCCTCTGCGGCAGAATAGGACGATCAACCACTAGGAGGAGTTGACGATATGTCTGACCTATTTGTTACCGATCTGAATTACCTAGCCATCCTCGTGGCGGGTATCTCCAACATGGTGATCGGGTTCTTGTGGTACGGACCGATATTTGGCAAAGCGTGGATGGCGTTGCGTGGCATTAGTTTAGAGGATACGAACCCAAACCCTCTCATCTACGTTGTTTCGTTCTTGCTCTCGCTGCTCATGGCCCTTATCCTTTCAGTTTTCATCCACCACGTGGACGCAAGTATCCAGTCAATGAGCCTTGTACTTGGCCTTTTGGTGGCCCTCTTGGTTTGGGTCGGCTTCATCGGACCGGCGACCTTTCAAAACAACATGTATTCAGGTATCTCGAAGAAGCTTTTTGCTATTGACTATGGGTACGTGTTGGTCGCCTTGTTGATACAAGGCGCAATCATTGGCGTGTGGCGTTGAAGCAAAATTGGTCCGTAGTTCGATCACTATTGCCAAGAAGCACGTATGCTAACTCATAGGAACTCCAGAGCGATCTACGACGGCAGCAGCCTTCGTCTCGTCGCTTCACTTTCGTGGATTGCCTAGCGGACTTGCTCATTTGGGAACGCACAAGGAACGGGGAACCAAGGCGATGACTTAGTGCCGGCTCATTTGTAGATTGCAATTCTGGGGATCTGATAAAGCCGGATAGGAAGGTCAAACCATAGCCATGTTGAGAGGAGGCGAAGCCCTCGTCAAGTCGCTCGTCCGGGAGGGTGTCGAAGTAATTTTCGGGATCCCCGGCATACACATGTCCGGGATCATCGCCGCCCTGCGAGACGAACCAGCCATCCGCATGATCACCACGCGCCACGAAGCCGGCGCAGCCCACATGGCCGACGGCTATGCCCGTGCATCGGGAAAACCGGGGGTAGCCCTGGTGGTTCCCGGCGCGGGACTTTACAACGCTGCCTCCGGCCTCGCCACGGCATACGCCCGTTCTTCGCCCGTCCTTGCCATTGCCGGCCAGATTCCGCGCGGCCAAATTGGCAAAGACCTTGAGGTCTATCATGAAGTCTCAGACCAATCCTCCGTAGTCCGCCCTGTCACCAAGTGGCAGCGGCAGGCGTTGACACCGCGGGAAATCCCGGACGCCGTGTGCGAAGCGTTCAGACAGATGCGTACCGGCCGTCCTCGCCCCGTCCTCCTTGAGATTCCTCCCGAGGCCGGGGTAGAGCGCGATGTAGTCCAATTGCGGAACCCGGCAAAGTTTTCGCGCATTGTGCCAAGCCAGGAAAACCTGCGGGAGGCCGCCCAACTTATCGCCCAATCTCGTCTGCCTCTGATTGTTGCCGGCGGTGGTGTGGCGATTTCAGGTGCGGAAGAGTCTCTCACAGCCTTGGTCGAGGCCACGAACATACCCGTGATCACCTCCAGTGGCGGCAAGGGTGCCATACCGGACCGCCATCCGCTGTGCTACGGCGCGTGTCTCAGTCCCGCCGGGGAGAGACCCGAGATGAATCAACTCTTTGAGGTGATGCAGTCTGCGGACGTGGTTATCGGCATTGGCACACGCTTTTCGCTGGGCAATCCGGCCGGCGAGGCGTCCACGTTGGTCAACATCAACATTGACGACTCCGAGCTCACGAAAGTCCAATCCAATACCATTCCCTTGCATGGCGATGCCAAGGCAACCGTGGAAGCGCTGCTCCCGCTCCTCATCGAGGCCGGAGCTGGTAATCGCTCTTCGCCCGCCGAAGCGGTTAGCGCGGCACGCCGCCTAATCGCCTATCACGACATCAGACAGAAGGAGCCGCAGTATCCAATTCTGGATACAATGCGAAACAGCATTCCGGAAGACACTTTCGTCGTTTGGGACAGCACAAAGTTTGGCTATTACGCCCGCACTCATTATCCGGTGAACCAGCCTAAGACATTCATCGATTCCGGCTACTCATTCAACGTCGGTTTTTCCTTTCCGGCGGCGCTGGGAGTAAAAGTAGCTGCACCCGACCGTCCCGTGGTGAGTGTCATTGGAGACGGCGGGTTCATGTTCAACTCCCCTGAACTTTCCACGGCGGTTAGCTATGGGATCAACACCATAACCATCGTCTTTCGAGACGACTCCTACGGCAACGTTGCCTACGACCTGGACGAGTTCTTTGCCGGAACTTACGAAACCGACTTGCTTAACCCGGACCTCGTCACATTCGCCGAGTCTTTCGGCGCAATCGGCATGCGGGCGGAGGACCCAATGGAACTCGAAACGCTGCTGCCAGATGCGCTGGCGCGCCAAACGCCGGTAGTCATTGACGTGCCGGTCGGCGACATGCCGTTGCCCCGCGCCAAGCTGCAAGCCCATCTCCCCTCCGTGCCCTGGGTCGTACCCCAGGAGGGGCTAATACAGCCGTGAGGGGTTGCCCACAGTCATGGCTGAAGCACTCCTTTGATTAAGACTGTAGAGTGGCATTGACCGGATAGGGAGCGCGGCTTGGGTAACGATTGAAGTGCCGCTCGAACACAGATGTTGGTGCCGTCGCACAACGTAGTAGCTCACCCGCTTGAGGCCTGTTCCGACGTGGTGAATTGCGTCAGCGGTATGCCAGCACAGAATTGAGGTCCGTGGCTGGCGGCTTGATGCTATTCACGGAGACTCTTCGTCACGAGTGGAATCTCGACGAGCAAGTCTGAGGCGAGCAGCCCACTATCACCTAAGCGAGATCGCACCCGTTCGCCGGCTTCGCCGTGAATGAAGGCCCCCGCCACTGCCGCCTCGCGTGGCGCAACGCCTTGTGCCAGCAAGCCAACCGTGATCCCTGCCAACACATCGCCCGTACCGGCAGTAGCAAGAGCCGGATTGCGATGGGGGTTGATATAAGTTGTGCCATCCGGCGTGGCTGAAATGCTCGGTGCGCCCTTGGCCATTACGACCACGCCCCAGTCGGCAGCACACTGCTGCGCCAGTTGCAGCCGATTCCCATCTACTTTTGCGGCCGGCTGGCCAAGTAAACGACCGAACTCCCCAGCGTGAGGAGTAAGGACTGTCTGCGGCGGCAGAACACTCTCCAAGTCCTGGCCGATAATCGCATTGATGCCATCAGCGTCGAGCACCAGGGGTGGGGCGTCCGCAGAATTGCGGAGCTCGTGCACAAGCGCGCGCACGAAAGCATACGTCTCCGGGTCGTTTCCCAGTCCACAGCCCACGAGCAGCGAACGGTATTGTGGCAGTATCTCCATGATTGTGCCCAAGTCATCGGAGGTGACGTGACCGACTTGATTGGAAAGCGGCAGGAACGTGCATTCGGTTACTCTTGATGCCACCGCTGCGTGAATAGAGGCAGGCAGAGCCACAGTTACTAGGCCGGCGCCCGCGCGCGCGGCTGCGGCGGCACTCAAAGACGCTGCCCCAATGTACCGCGAAGAGCCTGCGACTATGAGCGAGCGGCCAAACGAGCCCTTGTGCGCCCCTGCGGTACGTCTCGGCAAGAAGCCTTGCACGAGGGATGCACTTGTGCGCTGAAGCGTCAAAGGGTCTGCCCATACTTCCGGTAGGCCTATGTCAGCAGTTGAGACCTCGCCAGCACAATCGGCCCCCTTGCCCACAAAGCAGCCCGGCTTGGCAAAGCCCGTGGCCAATGTAAAGTGGGCTTGAAACGCCTGCGGATCTGCTTCGCCGCTATCCGCATTGATGCCGCTGGGGATATCCACTGCCACGCACAGTGTATCGGCGCGCAGGGTCTTGTGATGCGTCCTGAGCACCTCCAGAACGCTGCCCCGCAGAGGTGGTGTCGCGCCGGTGCCAAGTAAAGCGTCCAACACACAGTCCGCACTTGCCAACCACTCATCGAGCCGCCCCGCACTGTCGCCCACGCCGTGGATAGCCACTGGGATCCCAACGGACTGCACCCGCTTGAGGTTGGTGTCATCAGTACGGCCGCGAGTCAGGTAGACCCAAGGCTCTACTCCAAAGCGGTATAGGTGGTAAGCGGCCACCAACCCGTCACCGCCGTTATTGCCCACACCTGCGAGAATGAGCACACGCTTACCGGGCGTGAGCTGTCCTTTCGTCCTGAGAAGAGTCGCGATATTGTAGCCCGCTAACTCCATGAGGGTGCGCTCATCCATTCCCATGGCTACGGCATCAGACTCGAGTTGGCGCATTTCCTCAGTCCGCGCTATTTTCACCCTCAGAGCTCCTCGTGACTACCACTCGGAAAAGTAATCTCATTTTCAGATTTGCGTGACTACGATGAGCATCAAGTTCGCTTACAAGCCCTAGAATTTCCCCTTAGCATCGATGGGAATTCTCTCCTGGCGTGCGAAGAACTTGCCAAGCAGCTTCGTGTCACTTTCGCTCAGTCTTCAATGCCGCCTGCAGCGGAATGGGCTCCGCCAACCGTCCAGTTGCTCTATTCGGACATTCTGGTCCCGCCATTTCCTGCCGCTCGGGACTTTGCATGCCCTTTTCTAAGTTGCTACAACAACTGCCATCGCGAATTCACGGCTATGGCTTAGACTGACAGCAAAGTGCCGTAGATTGAGCTCCCGCGCCCGTGCAGCAGCCGCCCCATGAAGATAGACCAGCGGCTTGCCGCGCATATCGGGCAAGACCTCCATTTCCCGCCAGCGAATGCCCCAAATGCCTGTGCCCAGCGCTTTTGAAGTTGCCTCTTTCGCGGCAAATCGCGCTGCGAGTTCCGGTACTCTGCCACGATACAGCGCCTGCTCCGCTTCGGTATAGACTCGGTAGAGAAAGCGCTCACCGTAGCGCTCGACAACACGCGCAATCCGCGGAATCTCAATTATGTCCACTCCGGTACTTGGTCCTCCAGCGGCAGGCAAGATGCTGTCGACTCCCGTCCCTGCAGGCGCGGGACGAATCAGACCCCTTCCCTGGGCGACACATGCAAGGATTTCTCTAGCCATGGGTGCAGAGTCTACACCGTCGGTATTGATGAGCCTTGCACGCCGGAAGACGCCCTGTAGTCGCGTAGGCTTGCGCAAGAGAAAGAGAAAGAGCGGGCTCGTGTTTTGATCGAATGCGCCCAAGAGTGAGGACACGCTCTCCAAATGAGGGAGAACGAGAACGCACGTCCCGCCGTGGGCGGCAATCCTCTCCGCACTCGCCGCCAGAGTCCCGGCAAGCCACGGTACGCTAGATGTGGGTTGACCACTCCCTGTGGCAACGGATGCTTGGTTCTCAACGGGGACAAAGTAATCCTGTTGCAAAACGGTAGTCTGCGCCAAATGGCCTGCAAGCGCATGACCGACCTGCGCTCCTACCAAGGCATTTCCAGCGAAGACGATGATCATTCTCCAACCAGGCTTACGTACTGGATCACGCCTTCGTAGGAGTGGCCGGAAGCCACAACTTCCACATCCCGGATGAAGATAGGACGCTGCGCGAGTTGAAGTATGTTCTTCTCATACGTAAACCACGCATCTTGAGAGACTTGTGTTGCATTCTCAGTCAAAAAGCCCTCCTCACTCGGTACGTGGTAATAGAACCCATGAAACCACACTCTCTCTTCTCCATTTATGTCCCGGTAGCGAATGCGTACTATGACGGGGTACTCGGACCCTCTCCAGCCGCCTCCGGGCAGGCTCTGGTGGACCGCCTTAATCCGCGCCCTTAGATACAACTCTTCGAAGTCCCATACGTCGCGGTCGATCTGCTGTACGAGAACGGTCTGACCGTGTCCTTCTCCATCACGCTTTAGGTGCACACCGCCTAGTTGAAAGGTAGCTGAGCCGGAAGGTGCTGCTATGGAGCGGTCCTCTTCGGTCCAGTATGCGCGCAAGTCCTGTTCGGGCAGTGTGAAGTCGCCCAGTTGCACAAGGTCCTGCACAGCCGGCAACGGCGCGAGCGGCAGTTGACCCTCTTCTGTGGTCACTCGTTCCCCGGCGGCAATTTTCAAATCTGCTGGGCCATTGGACACGGTCGCGCCGCCTAATCGCACGCCGAGCGAACTGCGATGCTCATCAATGACTTCCACAGCATAGCTTCCCTCCTGCAAGGTAGCTGTAAACGTTGGCACGCGCACACGAAAGTCGCGCTCTTCCGGAGTCCTGGCCACCGCCACCCCAATGCGGCTCTTGCCTTTGACTTGCTCGATGACGACTTGCATTTTCTCAGGTTGATACCGCACGAGGTTGGACGCAATTAGGGTAACGCCACTGTTCGGGTACAAGACGACAGTACTGCCATCCGGCAGCGCCAAGAACGCGCGAGAATTCTCATCGGTCGTAATGCTGTCACCGGGATTCAGCAGTGTACCTTCAAATCGCACGACCCAACTTGGCGAACCCGCCGTAAGCACGTACACTTCTTGGCCGCTAATCACGCGCACAGGTACCGATACATCCCGGCGGATACTCTCGATGACCCAACTCAATGCATGGGGAAGGGAAAAGACAATTCCCAAGAAAATGAGAAAGCCAACAACAAGAGTTGCCCATGCCAGACGCTGCAAGCCTGCATATGTGCGGCTTGCTGTCACTGGAGGGGCCGTGTATTGTTGCATGTCATTGCCTGATCTGAAACTTGGTATAAGCTCCAGAAAGCGGTTCCCAGGTAGTCTCGACGAGCTCCACACGGCTCAACAGCGGCCCGCTCTTGAGCCGCGCCAAGAGCGTATCTAGTTCGTCAACCGGACCTTCGGCGAGAACTTCCACACTGCCATCGCTGTCTACGTTGCGCACGAATCCCACCAGCCCAAGACGCGTCGCGGTCCGTTGTACGAAATCACGGTATCCAACACCTTGCACTCGTCCGTACACGCGTACACGTAGCTGTCGCAGACCAGGGGGCTTTCGCATGATTCTCTCCGGCGAACGTCCCGCAGCTCCGTTAGCTCTGCGCGTTCTCCAGCCCAAGCTCCTGTCGAACTTCGCCCACTGCTTCCACGATAACGGCAAGTTTGGCTTGCGCCTCGTCTACCGAGCGGGTCTTCAGGCCGCAGTCCGGGTCGATATAGAGTCGGTCGGCGGGCACTACATCTAGCCCCTTGTAAATGCCCGCCTTCACCTGCTCTTTATTCTCGACAATGTGGCTGTGCACATCCACGACGCCCATTGCCAGATTCTTGGTAAAAGGTGCGCGCGAACTGAAGAGATCAAGGAGGCTAAAGTCGCTATTTGCCATTTCCAAGTCAATGACGTCTACCGGAATATCGAGCATCTTGGGATAAATGGCTTCAAAGTCGCCATAGCAGATGTGTGTGCCGGTAGTTGCCTCAATTCCATCGACAACCACTGCCATCGCCCGTATTGCCAGCGGGAGGTCTTCCGGCCGCGTGGACACTGCCGGCTCGTCAATCTGTATGTACTTTGCGCCAGCTTTCTCTAAGTCCACTACCTCTTCGTGCAGCGCCTCAGCCATCGCCAGCACGAATTCTTCCTGAGTGTCGTAGTAGTTGTTGTACGACCACTCTGCCATCGTGTAGGGCCCGGTGATCATGCCCTTAACGGGCTTATTCGTCAGGCTCTGGGCATAGTGCCACCAGTCGAGTGTGAACGACTTGACCCGCTTCAAAGGGCCTACTGCGATTGGCTTCCTGTAGTACCGGTTACCGTACGACCGCACGAGGCCGCTAATTTCCATACCTTCCATCATCTCAGCGAAGTACGTTGCCATATCGCCGCGGTACATTTCGGAGTCGACGACGATGTCAAGCCCGAGTTCATTCTGGAAATCAATCCAGAACTTCGTATATTCTCGTTCCATCGCCTCCAAGTCTTCTTGGGGCAACTTGCCACGCGCAAACTCAGTTCGCGCTTTGGCGAGCGCCGGTGGCTTTGGCAAACTTCCAACTTGTGTAGTCCATAGACCTTCCATCGTTATGCGACAGCCTCCTGAGCTTTCTTGACAGCATGAACCATGTTTTTCAGCTTGTCGTACGCGGTCTCTCTGGGCAAGAACTCCAAGCCGGTGTTTGGGCTGATGGCTAAGCGCTCTCCAGATACGTGCTCTGTTGCGTAACGCACACTCTCTAGCACGGCTTCTTCGGTCTCCATGCGCACGTTGCGCGCGTCGATAATCCCAAGCATGAGATCTCTATCGTCGGGAAACTCAGGTACAAGCGCAAGGTTGCCCTTGCCATGCACCATGTCAAGTCCAAATCCCTGAAACGGCAGCGCGAAGAAGTCAGGCAACCCTGCGGCATCACCAAAATCGGTTCGCAATAGCGTCGTGGCACCCACGCCATCCATGAGCACGTCCATCGCCTCCTTGAAGATGCCCCAGTCACCCTTATAGCGGTGCCAGACAATCGCAGGTTCATCAACTTGGATCAGCGGGGGATCAGTCGCCGCCAACGCTTTCATCTCCTGGTTCAGAGCACGTGCCGTATCCAATACAAGGGTCTGCAGGTCAACGACTTCATCAGAGACGGCGTAAGCCCCGAGCAGTGAGAGTTTTGCGATGGTATAGGGTCCGGTGACCACAGGCTTCACAGGCCTTGTAGCATGGTCACGGGCAAACTCATAGTCGTGTACGAGAATTGGCCCTTGCCACGCAATGCGCCCGGTTGCCTCCGGCTGGCGGTAAAAGGTGTTTGTGTCAAAGTAGCGGATGAGACCGCCTATCTCGTAGCCATCGAGTTTGCCCGCGATGTACGTCACCGGATCTTGCCAGCGAATCTGGCCGTCAGCAATCACGTCTATGCCGGCACGCTCCTGCTCGCCGATCACTTCGATCGTCACTTCATCCGCCGCGGCGGCGAGCTCGTCTGCTGATATGCGCCCCCTATCAAAGGAGGCGATGGCGCGGCGCAACGTCTGACCACCGCGTCTATTGGCTATTTTCGGATAGTTCCCTGGGACCGTACTGATCATATATAACTCCTGTTATGTGGCCCTGCTACTTACACACACTATGGTATGGCAGACAGTACCAAATTTCAAAACGAGAGAAGACGGAGTTCTATTCTGAGAGCTCAAGAGATGAGAGGAAAGGTGACAGCGCCCTTAAAGGGGGACGGTAGATCTCCTACAATCAATTCAAGAACTACGCCATGCAGGCACAGCCGGCAGTCTCTCATGCGCAAAGAACTACCTTTCACAGCGTTACCGATTCCCTCATTGTGTGACAGTAGCTGCTCCCTCGGCTATGCTAGATACACACTGATTCTGCCAGGTTGCGAGGTTTTGCCGCAGCAAGTTCTTGACCAACTGCCACTAGGTACAGAGGCTGAATCACACTCGTCCTGCGGGATTTCGGCCGGACCCGCCCTCTGCAAGTCGCTGGGCTCCAAAGCATCAAGCTAGCGAAAGGATGTTACTCCGTGCGGATAAGCGATGTTGAGACGCACGTCTTAGGCGACAATTGGCGCAACATAGTCTTCGTGCGTGTGCTCACGGACGAAGGGCTATACGGAATCGGCGAAGCAACCATCCAAAACCGCGATGAAGCTGTCGTGGCATACATTCAGGCCGCCAAGAACCGCCACATTGTCGGCAGCGATCCCTTCAACATCGAGGACCTCTGGACGCGCATGTATCGCGACGATTTCTGGCGAGGGGGTCCCGTCGCCAACACTGCCCTCAGTGCTGTGGAGATTGCCTGCTGGGACATAGTGGGCAAAGCGCTCGACACGCCGGTTTATCGACTGCTCGGGGGCCAATGCCACGAGCGGCTGAAAGCGTACGCCAATGGTTGGTACACCGGCGACCGCACACCTGAAGACTTTGCCAGGCGAGCGAAGACTGTGGTTGAAAAAGGCTACCGCGCCCTGAAGGTGGACCCCTTTGGAGCTGGCACCTATGAGATGGAGGCGGAGGAGAAGCGCAAGTCAATTGCGCTGGTCGAAGCCATCCGCGACGCCGTCGGCCCCGACGTCGAAATCTTCATAGAAATGCACGGGAGATTCAGTCCGGCAACCGCAATCGAAATCGCCCGCGAACTTGAGCCCTTCAATCCCGGCTGGGTTGAGGAGCCGGTTCCCCCGGAAGACCAAGATGCATTGGAGCGAGCGGCGCGCGACATTCACGTCCCCGTGGCCACGGGTGAGAGAATCTTCACGCGCTATGAATACGCCCGTTTTTTCGCCCGCAACGTCGTGGACATCGTCCAACCGGACATCATTCATGCCGGCGGTATCATGGAGTTCAAGAAAATCGCGGCTATGGCCGACGCCCACTACGTCATGGTGGCGCCACACTGTTCCAATGGGCCTGTTTGCACGGCTGCCAGCGTACACTTCGATTTCTGCACGACCAACGTAAAGGTCCAAGAGTGCTTTGACGACTTTGCGCCGGACTTTGTGCGCGAAGCAGTTATCGGATTTCCCAGAGTAAAGGATGGGTATTTCTCCCCGCCTGAAGCGCCCGGCTTGGGCATCGACCTCAATCTGGACGTAATCAAGGAACACCCCTACCGATTCGGCCACTTTAACCTCTTTGCGGACGATTGGCAGCGCCGCGCGTATTAGAATCTACCCCAATATATGGTGGTTTTTCCCATTTAGTGCTCAGCACTTCTCCTAAGCGTCGAAGTACGAGAGTTACTTGTGGTTAAGACGGATTGGTCTGCAAGTAGGTTGAGCCATGCCGAAAGTGCGGGACGCCATTTGACTGGTGGAGGGTGAAGGCTGGGCACGTGCGGACTCGAGGCAGCCATCGCCACTACCGTCACCCCACTAAGACTGGAATAGTTACTATAGCGGGTAAGCTGAGCAAGGAACTTGCACCCAAAACATGGAACAGCATCCTGCCGCAGGCTGGCATTCACGAAGGGGGTCAATCGTGAAACACATCATCGTCATTGAAAAAACCGACACCGGCTACTCGGCATGTGTACGCGACTTGCCGGGCTGTGTGGCTGCCGCGGATACGCAAGCGGAAGTGGACGATCTGATTCGAAAAGCCGTTGCCCATCATGTTGCTCTGCTCCACGAGCACGGCGACCCGGTGCCGGAATCACAAGCCACCACTGGCTTGGTCGAGGTGTAGGCACATCCTACCAGCCAAGTTTTCCATGCGCTCGCCAGTTGGCACATCGAGAGGGGAGAGAGCATGAACATCAACACGGACTTCCTCGCTCGCTGTATCCTGACCTTGGAGAGTGCGTCTGCGCAGTTGCAGCAGCATGAAGCGGACAGCATCGCCTACGACATCATGCGCGCCGCGTGCGTTAAGGAGTTCGAATTGGTCTTGGAGCAGAGCGGCAATCTACTGGGGAAGCGGCTCAGGCCCTACTTCGTCAGCAATCTGCAGGCCGATCGGCTTACCTTCAAGGATCGCTTTCGCCATGCCGCGAAGCACGGGTTGATCTCCGTCGAGAGTTGCGAACGCTGGCTCGCGTACCGGGATGCCCGCAACGATTCGGCGCACCGGTACGGCGCGGGCTTTGCAGGGACAACGCTTAAGCTGCTGCCCACCTTCATAAGCGACGCCAAGGCACTGACGCGCGTCATTGCGGAGGGCTCCGATGACTGAACGGCTGGACCTGCCCGGCCGCTGCCGCCGGCAAATCGAAGCGCTGCTGCGCGCGTGCTTGCCCGGGGTAGAGGCGTGGGCCTACGGCAGCCGCGTCAACGGGAGGAGTCACCCGGGCAGCGATCTCGACTTGGCGCTACGCACTCCCACCCTGGAACCGATACCGGACGCCTTGCTGCGGGAGTTTACCGCGGCGTTGGAGCGGTCGAATGTCCCCATCCTGGTCCAAGCTCACGACTGGGCGCGCTTGCCGGAGAGCTTCCATCGCGAAATCGAACGCAACCACGTGGTCCTCGACGTAGAGCACAGTGTCTCTGGCGGTTGAACTGGCAGCGACCTTGACGAAATCAAAAGCTGCAGAGAGTGCCAAAGTTTTCCCTTTCGTCCAAGACCCGCCACGAACAGGGGTGTCCCGGCGCGGTCGTTTCATGCCTAAGAGTTGGGCATGCTATCAAGCTGATAGAATGGCACGCAGTGGTGTTGCCCTAGAGCATTCAGAGTTCTGTTAGAGAAGACCCTTCCGTTGGAGAAGACCCAAATGAAATTCGACCTGATCCTGCGTAACGGCGATATCATCGATCCCGGAGAGGGCAGGCGCTTCACCGGCGACATTGGCATCGCTGACGGCAGTTTTGCTGCCATTACGGAGGGCACACTCGCGGGCGCCGCCGGACAAGAGATTGACGTCGCCGGGCAGCTCGTTACCCCCGGGCTGGTGGACTTGCACGGGCACTGCTACTGGGGCGTGGGCGGCACCGGCCTCGATCCGGATTTGGTCGGCGCGCGGCATGGCGTAACCACCTGGATCGATCCCGGCAGCAGCGGCGCCGCGACGTTCCCCGCATTCAAACGTTTCATCATCGAACCGTCGCAGGTTCGGGTTATTCCCTTGCTCAATCTCAGCGCCAAGGGCCTCGTGCATTGCCAGGAGGTCGGCGAACTAAACAACATGACGTATGTCGATACGGAACTCAACGCAGCCACCCTGGAGATGCACCGCGGCCTCATCGCCGGTATTAAGATTCGTGCCGGTCGCTCCAGCACCGGGCACACCGGAATGATGGCTTTGTGGGCGGGGCGCGAGCTCTGCGACCAGTATTCAGTGCCGCTCATGGTGCATATTTCCATGCCGGCGCCAACATTGCAGGAGTTGCTTCCCATGCTGCGCGCGGGCGATATCGTTACGCACTGCTTTCATGGCAAGCCCGGCGGCATCTTGATGCGTGGCCGCGTCCGAGATGAGGCCTGGGCAGCCCGCGAGCGCGGCGTGCTCTTCGACGTGGGTCACGGCAATAGCAGCTTTTCGTTTCCCGTCACCGCCGCTGCCATGGAACAAGGATTTCCACCCGATTCCATCAGCACCGACTTGCATCAGAGGAGCATACGCACCTCGGCAAAGAGCTTTCCCTACGTGATGTCAAAGTTCCTTGCCCTCGGCATGGATATCGAAACCGTTGTCCGGCTCAGCACGCTAACTCCCGCGCAGTCAGTAGGATACGACCACGTTTGCGGCCGGCTTAACGTCGGCGCGCCGGCGGACATTGCTGTTTTCCGCGTCGACGAAGGCAATTTCACCTTCTTGGATCCGCAGGGCGAGGAGCGAGACGGCAGGCAGCAGTTAGAAAATACCCACACTATCGCGAATGGTGTGCCGCTGGATCGGAGCCGCGATCCACTCGCTGACGATCCGTTTCCGCTGTCGACAATTTGATGCGTCGCGCGCACCTTCGCGGGCAGGACTTTTGCCGCCCCGCAATGGGATAGATGCTATGCAGTTCAAGTTCCTCCACACTGCAGACATTCATCTCGGCTACCAGCAATATGGCCTGCACGAGCGTTACGACGATTTTGTCGATGCATTTCAGTGGGTCATCGACACTGCGTTAGAAGAGCGCGTTGACTTTCTCTTGATTGCCGGTGACCTCTTTGAGAAACGCACTCTCGACCCGCGCACACTCCTCATCGCCGTCACGGAGTTTGAACGACTGAAAGAAGCGGGAATCCCTGTAGTTGCCATCGAGGGAAATCACGAGCGTTCCTACGGCGATAGTCTTTCCTGGATGGAGTACCTCAATCAGAGGGGCCTTCTCTATCTGTTGAATTGTGCGCGCCACGACCAGGGTTGGACGCCGCAGCCCTGGGACGAAGAGGAGCGCATTGGCGGATACGTGGACCTGGCGGGAGCACGCATCTACGGCCTCAGATACCAAGGCGCTCAGACCGGCGCGGCGCTTAGCGAAATCGGGGCCGCCATAGGTGCTGCTGCGTACTCTGACGCTGAATTCTCTATCTTTCTCTCGCACACTTCTGTCGAGGGATACTACGACCAAGGACATCCGTTTGCACGCCAACAAGACCTAGGCACTCTCAGACACTGTGTGGACTATTTCGCCTTAGGCCACATTCACGCCCCGTATCGTGGAACACTTGACGGGAAGGAATGGCTTTTCAATCCCGGGTGTCCGGAAACTTGGAGCAGTGAAGAGTGGCAATATCGTGAAAAGGGCGCCATCCTCGTGACGGTAGACACAGACCAGACACCGTCCTTTTGCGCAACCACGTGCAACTACCCGATGCGCCGCCCTTTCATGCATATCCGGCAAGAACTGGATGCCTGCCCGACTCCAAGCGCACTGGTGCAACTCCTCGAGAAGAAGATTGAGCGCGAACCGGCACCACGCGGGGACGTAGAGCCACTGCTGCAGGGTAAAGTAGCCCATACCGTTCACCGCCGTACCTCCCCAGCGCAAAAGTCCCCAGTGGTTGAGATTTTGCTTACGGGCGTCGCCCGGTTCTCGCGCACCGAAATCAATACCGAAGCCATCGAGCACCTGGCGAAGAAGCATATTGACCCCCTGATCGTGCGTGTACGATCATCGCTGCAAGAGGCTCCCACGAGCCTGGTAGACGGCAATGACACGCTTGACCGTAACGAGTTGGAACGCATGGTTTTTGAAAACCTCGTCCGGGCCGACGATCGTTTTGCGGCGACTGCGGCTGAGGTGGGCCAGATCGCAGTCATACTAAAGCAAATGGTCCTCGACGGGGTCACGGCCACAGAGATCGCAGAGGAGGTGGGGCGCCGCCTGCGCGAGCAGACGCAGGTCACACAGGACAAGGCGAATTCACCTGTACCGACAGGCAACCAGAGCGGAGAAGCCGCTGATGAGGAGTGGCGTGATGAAGATGCTCCCTCGACACAGAGCGGAGAGGGTCGAGGGGAAAGCGGTCGCCTATCGCGCTACGTTCAGCAAGACAATCTTTTCGGTTCGATTCCGCCGGGCGACGGACCGGCTCAGTACTCAGACTGACTCCTGATGCGCATTACCGAAGTGTATCTGAAGAACGTCAAGAGCTACCAGGAAGCTACCATCCGGTTTCCGGTTGGCACCATTGCCATCTTCGGGCCAAATGGTGCTGGCAAGACCACAATCTTGGAAGCTATCGGCTTTGCCCTCTTCGACTTCCTGCCGTACCGCAACCAGCGGGAATTCATGCGGCACAATGCGTTAGAGGCGGACGTGCGTGTGACGTTTCTTTCCCGTCTCGACGAGTGCGAATACCAAGCCGTACGCACGCTGAAGCGTTCCGCCGGCAGCGCAGATTCGGTGACGTCCACTTATTATGTTTACAGCTTCGATAGGGAGGGACGTGTTGCCCAACAGAAACAGGACGTGCAGGCGTTTCTTCGCCAACACATTGGTCTGGATGAGTATGAAGACCTCGCACGAGTATTCGCCGACGTGCTTGGCGTGCCGCAGGGGCGGCTAACAGCCGACTTCCTGCTTACTCCCTCCCAGCGCAAGGACACCTTCGATCCATTGCTGCGGGTTGATGCGTACCGTCAGGTGTACGAAAGGCTCCGCGATGTCCTTGATGCACTCCGAGGCAATGTCTCGGACCAAGAGCGGCGCGTCTCTGCCTTGGAACCGGAAGCCGAGCGCTTGCCCAACGAATTAGCGGCGCTCGCCGTATTCGTGAAACAGCATGCCGAGACGACGCAAGAGATCCGCATCTTGGCCGCGGACCAAGCACGCCTGCACGCAGAACAACAGCGTCTGGAAACCCAGCGCCAGACGCTGGAGCAGCAACGTGAACAGGTAAGGCGCCTCACACAACAGCAGCAAGACATTCAGAATCGTCTCGAGGCGGAGCGAGCCCAGGCCGCTGCAGCCGCGCTCGCAGAAGCTCGTACAAATGAGGCCGCGGCGGGGTACGTCGCCTACCGCAAGGCACAAGATGAGCTAACTACGCTGGAAGAGGATCGCAAGTCTGCCGATGAGCTTCGCCAGAACGAATTTTCAGTGGAAAGAAAGCTCGTGGCCTTGCGGACGAGACAGACCGCGCTTGCAAAGGGCGTGCAAGAGTCAAGCGACGCAACAGCAAAGCGCACGGCCCTGGAGCCCCAGGTCGCGCGGCAGGAGCGCCTGGAAGCGCAATTCCTGCAATTCGGCCGCGATCTCGACTACGTTCGGCAACATGGCGAGCAGGTAACGCAAATCCTGCGGCGGGTTGCTGCCGGCCGGAGCGACGGTCTGAGAGAACTGGCGTCTGCAGACTTGCCCGCGGCGCCAAGCGAGGCCGCTGGGTACGCTCGGGCCCGCCTTAGCGAGCAGCACGAAGACCTGCGGGAGATCGGGTTGTGGCTTGAACGGCGAGACGATCTGCGTAAACGATTCACTCAGACCCAACCCAAGCGCGATGAAACGGCAAAAGCCATTGCGCATTGTGAGTCATTCGTCGCGATCGCGGCGCAGCTTGAAGGCCTTGAACAACAGTTGCAGTCGGTCAGAGACCAGCTTAGCGCCTACGAAGCACAAAGACGTTTCAATCAAGACTCCCAAGCAATGGCCGCCGATGGCCTCTGTCCCTTTTACAAGGACTTCTGTCCAAAGGTGGAAGAGGGCCAAAGCCTGATTCCAATTATTGCCGGTCTCGTGCGCGACCAAGTGGACCAGGCCGACAAACTGCAGGCAGAGAGGGCAAGGATCGAACAGGAAGTGGGCAGGGCAAGGGCAGCTCAGAAAGAGGTTGATCGTCTGGGTGACCTGGCGCCGCGCTTACAGCATCTCGAGAGGGATCTCCACGACTTTGACCAGCAGCAGCAAGACCTGACACGGCGCATCGATGATCGCCTGCAGGGAGCATGGTCGGAACAGGTCATTGCAAAGGTACTCAGAGAGCTTGAAGAAAAAGAGGAGACCCTCCGGCAAGAGTTAAGAAGCTTAGGGAATCCACGTCAGATTGCGGACCGTCTGTACGACGCCTCCAGCGAGCATGAGGAGCGCGCTGAATCCCTTGCCGCGGTCACACGCGAACTCCGAACGTCTGAAGAGGAGTTGGCGGGAATGAGCGAGCGCCTAGAGCCTTACGCAGACCTCGACCGCCGAGTAGCCCAGCAGCGCCAAATAGCAGATACTCACCGTAATGACTTTGAAGTGTACCTGCAGCATGAGCAAATAGCAGCCGACCTACCACGCCGAAAAGGGCTAGTGGCGTCTCTCGCCGGCGATAAGGAGAAGAACGCGCGGGCCGTCGCGGAGTCTCAGCAACTACTCACAACGTGCGAGGAGTCTTGGAATCCGGCCGCACTCAGTGAGATTCAAAAGAACTTGAATAAGGCCCAGGTTCAGTTAGGCGCCGCGAACGAACGGTCCCGCTATTTGAGTAAGCAGATTTTACTCACGAAGCAAGAGATCGCCGCCCTCGAGGAGTCTGCACGGGAAATGGAAGACGCCAAACAGGCGCTGGCGGCTGCGCAAGAGGTGTTTACGGTAACCGCCTTCTTGCGCAACGTCATTCGCGATGCAGGTCCCCACATCGCCCGCCACCTCATTCAACAGATTTCGGCGGAAGCCAATACACTTTTTAGCGAGATTATGGGAGATGCTTCCGCAGAACTCTCACTCACTGAAGACTACGACATACTTCTAGAGCAACACGGACACCGGCGCGCGTTCCTGCAACTGTCCGGCGGCGAGCAGATGAGCGCTGCCGTGGCCGTGCGCTTAGGACTCTTGCGCCAACTCTCCGACATCAATATTGCCTTCTTCGACGAACCGACCCAGAATATGGATGCGGAGCGCCGACACAATCTGGCCGAACAGCTTGAACGAGTAACGGGCTTCCAACAACTCTTCGTCATAAGCCACGACGATACCTTCGAACCGATGGTTTCTTCAGTGGTGCGGGTGCGCAAAGAGAATGGCGTAAGTACTGCGGAAGTGGAATAGCGCTGGTTCTCAAACACTGATGTACCCGTCAGGTTGTCACGCAGCACCACAATGAGCAATGCCATAGACGCACGGCCTCGCGGCAGACGCGGGATCGCCCCCTTCCGCGGGCAAGTGCGGAGGACTTCATGTTCTACCGAGATAAAATAATCAAGGCGCTCAACGACAAACGCGAGGCGCTGACACAGCTCGATCAAGAGCAACGGTTGCGACTGCAGGGGCTATTTGCGGCATGTGATTCACTTTCAGGCATGACCGCCGCTGAACTCCGCGAGCGGCTCGCGGCGGAAGCTGCGCCGGGCGCACTACCTACCGATGAATTTGACGAAGCCCCGGGAATTCGCATGCCGTTTTCGGAGACTTGGGACAACGTCGCCGCGATGCGCCACTGGGCGGCAGAGATTCTCGCGGATGTATCCGTATGCGCGGTCGACGGCAGCCAGTTGCCGGCCACCAAGGACTTTCCTTTGCCGGTAGCCGCCGTACAGATTGCCTGGTTCATCAACCCACACTCGTCCCGAGCTTCGTATGTGAAGGATGCGCACGTGGAAGTGCTGACGCCCCGCGATCTTGGAGACGATGATAGCGATGCGAACACTTGGATCTCCCTGCGCCGCTACGAGCTTGAGGTTGCTCGCATCAACACCTTCATGCGTGAGCACCGCGAGCAAGGAGAACGGGCAGTAGCCCTCTTTGACGGCTCATTGACAGTCTCATTCGCCGGTCCTAAGCCTGAGGTGCGCGACCGCTACCGGGCCGCGGCTGTGAGTATGCTGCGAACTTCGGAAGAGTGCCGGGTGCCGCTGATCGCCTACATTGATCGGTCGCGCGCCCGTGACTTTGCACGGATGCTGTGTTATGTCCAAGGCAGCAGCCTCTTGAGCGCTTCACTTATCAGCGATGCGGCGCTCTTGGACGGCCCGAGGAGCGATGACCGGCCATGGCGGCTGCCCGCGTTCTTTTGCCAGCGGCAGGATGTCGTGCAGGAAGGCAACTACGCGGACCCTGAGACCGGCCGGAGCTACAGCAACGAAATTTGCTTTACGTACCTCAAGATCAATAGCGGACCACCGGCGCGGCTCGAATTTCCCGCCTGGCTGCTTCGCGCCGGTATGCTCGACCGCGTGATAGACTGGGTGCGAGCGGAGGCAATTGGCGGCGGCGGCTATCCCTATGCGATCCAAGCCGCTGACGCAGCCGCAGTGATTACGTTTGCAGACCGGCAACGGTACTTGCGTGCGCTTGAAGAATTCGGACGCCACCATGACATTCGCACGATGCTTGCGTCCGCAAAACAGGCGAGCAAAGAGCGGCGCAGGGCATAAGGGGTTTCAGCCATGCCAGTGATTGGACGTATCGTCAAGTCCAACTCCCATACCGACTACGTCTGCCAGGTCTTCGCCCCCCACGAAACGGATTACGATCCTGTACCTGAGGACTTCGCTTTCGGTCGCTTCGTGGTAACGCCAATTGATCCTGCGGGCGAACGAACGGCAGTGGGAATTGTGTACGACACCATTCTCCTCAATCCTGACTACGGCAGTGTCGGCCCCCGCCTGAATCCTCCCTCAGACCAAGTAATGCTTGCCCCCGATTACTTGGTGGAAAAGGCCACCGCCGTCGGCATCATCATCGTAGGCTATCGGGACGAAGAGGCTAACGAACACGGCGTCATTCCGTACTCATTGCCCGTGGATGCAGAAGTTGCCAGCATGAGTGATGTAGACACAAGGCGATTCCACAGAGTAGACGGACACCTTTCCCTCGGCTACCTTCCTCATCTCATCTCGCACCAGAGTCCTCTCGTCACAGAACTCGGCCTTGCCGTCATTCGCCAATTGCTCTCGCTTTTCCCCGAACCCGGTGACCAGCGCCTGCTGCGCACACTTGCCGCCCACTTCTCCTGGCAGGCAAGAGTTACACCGCTCGGCTAGCAGCATCTTGACGGATTCCGACACTACCCTGAAAACAGGCTGATTCACTCCGGTAGCACAGATTTGAAATCTGCGGCTCCGGTAGCGTAGGTTTCAAACCTGCGGCCACCGCCGCTATGCCAGCGCAAAGCCTGTCCGGGGACATTGATATAGGGGAAGCGGAGGCGCTGGCAAGCCCCGGGGCACGCTTGCGGGAGTGATGACTTTGCCGGTAGTCCCTTTACCTCGTGGGTCGCGTTGAGTAGGAATGCCTGGAACGGTTCAGACATCCCTTTTGCGGTACGGTAGCTCTGGTACACTTAGGTAGAATTTCTATTCCCATCCTTCAGAGAACATAAGGTGATTGGCGCATGCGCGAAAACCCGGTCAAGCAGCTTCTTAGCGCGGGGAAACCCGCAATCGGCACCTGGCTTACCCTTGGCGACCCGCTGGCGACGGAATCTCTGGCGCACATGGCATTTGACTGGCTCAACGTCGATATGGAGCATGGTTCCATTGACGTGCGTGATACCCGCGCCCTGTTTCAGGTCATCAATACAACTGATGTCGTGCCAACCGCTCGCGTACCCTGGAACGACCACGTGTGGATTAAGCGTGTGCTCGATGCCGGCGCATACGGCGTCGTAGTGCCGATGGTGCGCACGCGCGATGAGGCTGAGCGGGCCGTTGCGGCATGCCACTATCCTCCTGCCGGCATTCGCAGCATCGGCAGCGGGCGCAATCACTATGCCTTCCGCACAACACAAGCCGCGTATTTGGAGCATGCCAACGATCAGCTTCTCGTAGTCATTCAGATCGAGCACGCCGATGCCATACGGCGGCTCGACGATATCCTCAGCGTCCCCGGCATCGACGCCGCTTTCATCGGGCCGAACGATCTCTGTGCCTCTTTGGGCCTGCCGCCCAGCACCGATAGCAATCATCCGGACTTCGAAGCTGCCATTAGCCAGGTCGTATCGGTAGCTCAAAAGTACGGCGTGGCTCCCGGTATTCATACCAGCTCCGGCCACGCGCTGAACATGCGGCTCGAGCAAGGCTTCCGCTACATGGGCCTAGCCAACGACCAGAGGCTTCTCATCAAGGGCGCAACCGATGAACTGGACATTGTCCGGCGGTAGCAATAGGCGACGAGACACTTTGGTAGCTGCCGCTACGGCCAACCCTGGAATGGACAGCGAGCATCACAACTAAGAGCGCAGACCGATGATCATTGGCATTGCCAAGGGACCCGGCGAAACACCGAACGAGTATACATTCGTCACCCCTGATACCGAACGGCGGGTAAAGACGAGCGAGTTCGTCTATTACGAAGCCGAGGTTGACGGCACGCAGCGTCAAATACTCGGACGTGTGATACGGCGGGTACCGCTGCGACTCTATCCGGATTCCTTCCTCGCCCATCCGGAAGTTGACCCGGCGCAAATGGCAGCGCTCGTCGGCTACCACAGTTCTTCCGAGCTGTCCCCGAATGGCACGGTTGGACCCGATACTGCCTCTGACGAACTCTTCGAAATCCACGTCAGCATCATGGGCTACCACGATGCGCAGTTGAGCGCCTTCGTCAACCCGCGCATCCCGCCGCGCATTGGCTGGAAAATCTACCTGGCACCGGACGACGCGCTCGCAGCGGTGTTGAATCGAGTCGTGTTTGACCGCAATATTGGCGAAGCAGAGCGAGGCGGTGCATTTGTCGGGTCTTTACTCTCCCGTCCCGCCTTCAACCCGAAAGCAGATATCACCGAGGGAGTGCCGGTGGTATTGGATGTCCGTTCCATAACGGCAACGCACATGGCAATCATCGCCGGTACCGGCGCGGGCAAAAGTTATCTTGCCTCCGTTCTGATCGAAGAGATGATGAAGTCCATCAACCGCGCCAGTATTCTCGTTGTAGACCCTCATGGGGAGTACGATACGCTGGAGGAAATTCGAAATGCCGCCGAATTCAATGCCGACGACGGTTACAAGGCAGAGGTAAAGACCGTCCCCCAGGACCAGGTGAAGATTCGTGTATCTGATCTTACGTTCTACGACATGCGCTTCCTCCTCGGCGCGCAATTCGGCCTCTCCGGGCCCATGGAATACGCACTGCGATTGGCGTTGGATCGCGTGGAGGGCGATCGCAAAGACAAGTCCGCATGGACAACGGGTGACCTCTTTGGAGCCTTGGAACTCATGCAGAACGGAGAGGAAGAGCAGGCAGCGGCACAGTCTCGTCATTCCCGCGAAAGCGGGAATCCATCTTCAGACGACGGCGACCTCGACTGGCTCGACGACGCTGGCAGAGTGGAGCAGCAGAGCAGTCGCGCCAAGCCGGACCTGCAAATGCGCGGCAGTGCACGAGCGTTGCATTGGCGCCTCAAGAGCCTCTTCGCCGAGTCACCGAACTTCGACAACATTGAATCCATCGATCTCCACCAGCTCTTCCGTCCCGGTCTCTGTTCCGTGCTGCAGCTCAACGAAATCGATCGCCGCCAGCAGCAAGTAATCGTGGCCGTACTCTTGCGCATGATTTGGAAAGCCCGCATGAATGCGGCTAAGGGAATTGGCGGCCCGAAGGACCGACTTGATTATCCAGTCTTCGTCCTGCTCGAAGAGGCCCATCACTTTGCCCCGGCAAATGAAGACGTGGTCACCACGAATATCCTCAAGACCGTCCTGGCCGAGGGGCGCAAGTTTGGGGTAGGCGTGGGCCTCATCAGCCAACGCCCCGGCAAGCTCGATTCCGACGTACTCTCGCAGTGTATGACGCAATTCCTGCTGCGCATCGTCAACGAGTATGACCAGAGCAGCGTGGCCGCGGCCGTCGAGAGCGCGAGCCATGACCTTTTGATGGAATTGCCGGCACTCTCCAAGGGGCAGGCGATTGTGGCCGGAGCCGCCGTCAATACGCCGCTTTCAATTCGAGTCAGGAAGCGGATCACGCGCCACGGGGGCATAGAACCCGATGCGCCCGCCGAGTGGGCCAAGTACTTCTCGGACGAGACGCGCCGCCGTCGCGAAGTGGACGCCTCCGGGCTGCCGGATGGACCGCCGCGCGGGCGCAGCAACATTCTGCGCAAGAGCAGCGACCGTCGCTAAAGAGACCCGCGCCGACTCACTATGTACGCTGGGCAGTAAGACCGGTCACGTTCACATGCAATCATTCTTCGCCCACATAGAGGACTATCCAGATGCCCTTCAACTATGAGTACGACCGGCGCATACGCGCAGGCTTCATCGGCTGCGGCAAGCACGCCTTTCAAAGTATTCTGCCCAGCTTGCAGTATGCCTCGGTAGAGTTGGTGGCGGTCTGCGATCTCATTGAGGAACGCGCCCGGTTTTGTGCACGGCAGTTTGGCGCCCTGCGCTGGTACACCGACTATGCCGAAATGCTCAATCAGGAGGAGCTTGACGCAGTCTTTGTAGTGCTCAATCACGACATTCAAGGGCGACCGCAGTACGCGCCGGTCGCGATTGACGTGCTGCGGGCGGGACTCCACGTTTGGATCGAGAAGCCGCCGGCATCGACGCTGGCCGAAATCGAGGAGATGCAGGCGGCGCGGGAACAAGCGCAGCGCTTCGTTCAGGTGGGCTTTAAGAAACCCTTCTATCCTGCCATCCAGCACGCCAAGGAATTAATGTCCCAACCGGAATTCGGCGCACCGACGTCGGCGTATGTCCACTACGCCGTAGACTTGCCACCGGTCGAGGGGCGACCCCACAGTCCCGAGATGATGCGCTTCCTCCAGATCGGCTGTCATCCACTCTCGATCTTGCAATTCCTGCTTGGTCCGGCGCAGACGCTCTATTTCGCCGATGAAGCGCGGTGGGGCAGTTCATTAGGGGTCTTCACGTTTGCCAGCGGCAGCATCGGCTGTCTGCACCAAGCCGCAGGCAAAGGGGAAAATGCGCCGTGGGACCGTGTGGAGGTGAATGGCGAGGGTGCTTCCATAGTGGTTGAGAATGGCATCGACCTTACGTACTATCCGCCGGGACAGCCGCGCTCCAGGGAGTCATTCGTCAGCGATGACGCCGCCGCTCCCCGCCGCTGGCTGCCAGACTTCTCCCACGGACGTCTTGCCAACAAGGGGCTCTTCCTCCTGGGCTACGCTCCCGAAATCATCGCCTTTGCCGAGAGCGTGCTCGAGAATACGCCGCCAAAGACGGCAACGCTCGAGGACGCCCATGATGTCATTCGCATGTATCTTGGTTACACCCAAACTGCGGGACAGGTCATTACGCTGTAAACCTTGTCTTTGTGTAAGCTGAGCTTACAAGTGCTGTAGCGCGGGGGCTAGTCCCCCGCTTCCTTCTCTTCCTCAGGCACGCCAGCGCGGAGGCTAACCATGATCGGAAAACCTGCGTAGCCTCAACTGCTTAGAGCTTAGTAATTAGTGCTTAGAGCTCAAACCGGCGGCGGTATCGGCGGCAGATCGTAGTCGCGCACTGCCAAGGCCATTGCTCCGTTCGTGCTGAGCTTGTCGAAGCATGGACTGAGCCAAGCGCTAGAATTCTCAATCCAACGAGACCGACTAATGAAGCTTTGAAAAGCTCGTCGCTCTTTCCTCACACCGGCGGCGGAATAGGCGGCAGATCGTAGTCGCGCGCCTCCAGAGCCAAGACCTGCGCCATTTCCTCAGTTGTAACCGTCTTGCCACCCGAGGCCCGTACGTTGTCCTCAACTTCGGCAACCGTCATCGCCCCGGGAATCACGCCATGCACGCCCGATGTGGCAAGCACGAACTGCAGCGCGGCCTGCGTCATCGTGCGCCCGTTCGTGAGAAAGTCCAGCTTCTCCACACGCGCCAGCACGGCATCGATGAAGGCCGACGAAAATTTGCGCCGGTCGTCATGATCGTCGAAGACCGTCTTGCGCGTAATGGCGCCGGTGAGGAACCCAAAGTGGAAGTTTTCTCGCGCGATTACACCCACGTTTCTTGCATCAGCCAATGGGAAGAGTTCCTTGGCGGGCAAAGTGTATAAGAGACGATATGCCTGCTGGATGACATCCACCTGCCCCTGGTCGATGAGACGCATCGCCAGTGGAATACCCTCATCTACTGACATGACGGAGAAGCCTGTGGCCCTGATTTTGCCCTGCTCCTTCAGGCGGACGAGCGCTTCCAGGCCGTCGTCACGAAAGAGATCCTCATCCGGGCTATGGAGATAGTAGATGTCCAGGTAGTCCGTACGCAGGCGGCGCAGGCTCTGCTCGACTTCGCGCATAACCCTTGGGCCTGAGTAGTCAAAGCTCTGCCGCCCGCCGGGAAACATGCCCACCTTGCTGGCCAGCACCACCTCGTGACGCCGCCCCGCGATGGCATCACCGATCACCTCTTCACTGCGGCCGTTGCCATATATGGGAGCCGTATCGATGTGGTTTATGCCAAGCTCCAAGGCGCGCAAGATCGCGCCCCGCGACTCCGCGTCGTCCGCCCGCCCATAACGGTCGCCGCCCATCCCCCACGTCCCCAACCCCACCTCCGAGATGCGAATGCCCGTCCGCCCTAACGTCCGGTATTCCACAGTACAAACCTCCCTGCCACTGGGTTTCCTTGGCACTCATTCTCGTACATCTTGAATTCGGCGTCCATGCATCGACATTACTCTCGTGCTGCCTTCGTCACCTTCCAATTGATGGGGCGCTGCAAGCTTCTTGTTGGGGAATTGGATACTTCATTGCGAAATTTCGCTCTTTCCAAGCGAACACCTGAAATGTATGTCACTCCGCTGCGCTTCATTCGGAATGACACATGTTCCTGTCGAGCACAATACATGGATCTCTTGCTTGTTTTATTGAATATGCTGGCAAATTACCTGACACTTCCATCCGCGCGATAGGCCAGTCAGGCCTACACCGCCCACATTTTCATTCGACATGCGGCTGGGCTTTCCGGTATTCTGTTGCTGGTTTCTTGTATCAGTTAACAGTCTGGTTATTCCCTGACATGAAGATTCACGAATTTCAAGCGAAAGACATTCTGGCGCAGTACGGGTTGCCGATTCCGCCCGGGCATGTGGCGACCACGCCGGAGGAGGCGCGGGAGGCGGCGGCCGAGATTGGCGGTACCGTGGTCGTAAAGGCTCAGGTGCTTGTCGGCGGTCGAGGCAAAGCGGGTGGCGTAAAACTAGCCGCCACACCGGAAGAAGCCGCGGAGAAGGCAGCGGACATCTTGGGCATGGACATCAAGGGCATCACCGTACAGCGGGTCTTGGTAGCGCAGGCCGTAGACATCGCTACCGAGATCTATCTCGGGGTGATCCTCGACCGCACAACGAAGGCCATCACTATCATGGCAAGCGCAGAGGGCGGCGTGGAGATCGAGGAGGTCGCGCGGGAGACGCCGGAAAAAATTCATCGCGTGCACGTGCACCCCCTCGCCGGATTCGCCGACTACCAAGGCCGCCAACTGGCGTTCGACATTGGCATTCCGTCCGACCTTAGCAGGGATTTTGCACGCATCGTCAAGACTCTCGTGCAGGCGCTCACCGAGAACGACGGCGAGCTGGTTGAAATCAACCCGCTGGTCATCACCGAAGACGGTACCATTCAGTGCATCGATGCCAAGATCAACCTAGACGACAACGCCCTCTTCCGCCACAAGTCTCTCGCGGATCTGAGAGACCACGATGAGGAAGAGCCCGCGGAACGCGCGGCCCGCGAAGCAGGGCTGTCGTTCGTCAAGCTGGACGGCACCATCGGCTGCGTCGTCAACGGCGCCGGACTTGCCATGGCGACCATGGACACGATCAAGCTGAGCGGCGGGAGTCCGGCTAATTTTCTCGATATTGGCGGCGGCGCTCGAGCCGAAAGCGTCGCCAATGCCCTGCGCATCATCCTCGATGACGAAAACGTAAACGCCATCCTCTTCAACATCTTTGGCGGCATTACCCGGTGCGACGAGGTAGCGCGGGGAATTGTGAGCGCCCTGCCGTCGCTATCCCGTCAGGTGCCGATGGTGGTGCGCCTCGTCGGCACTAACCAGGCAGAGGGTCGCGCAATCCTACAGGAGGCCGGGCTCGTGGCCGCCGACACCATGCATGCCGCTGCGCAGGAAGTAGTGAGAGTGGCGGCTGTGCCACAGGCGACTGCGCCGAAGGCGGCGGCAGTGCCGAAGGCGACGGGCTCATGAGCATACTAGTCGATGAGCAAACTCGCCTGCTCGTACAGGGCATCACCGGTCGTGAGGGCACGTTCCATACGGAGCAGATGGTGCAGTACGGTACGCAGGTTGTGGCAGGTGTTACTCCGGGCCGCGGGGGCCAGGAGGCATGCGGTGTGCCGGTCTACAATACGGTTTCCAAGGCGGTCCGCGAGACGGGCGCAAACGTCTCGATCATTTTTGTGCCCGGTCCTTTTGCGCCGGACGCCATCTTAGAAGCGGTGGATGCCGGTGTATCCTTCGTGGTCTGCATCAGCGAGCACATTCCCGTCCAAGACATGCTGCGAGTCTTTCATTATGTACATCTCAAGGGCGCACGCTTACAAGGGCCAAACTGCCCTGGCCTCATATCACCAGGTAAGGCCAAAGTGGGCATTATGGCAGGTGACATCCACATGCCCGGTCCCGTGGGCGTCGTCAGCCGCTCCGGCACGCTTACATATGAGGTGGTCTCTCATCTCACTGGCGAGAACGTCGGACAGTCCACCGTCGTCGGCATTGGCGGCGATCCGGTGATTGGCACCGGCTTCATCGACGTCCTGCGCATGTTTGAAGGTGATCCGGCAACTGAAGCGGTGGTCATGATTGGCGAAATCGGCGGCACCGATGAGGAGGAGGCCGCCGCTTACATCAAGGCACACATGACCAAGCCCGTCGTTGGCTTCATTGCCGGTCGCACCGCCCCACCGGAGAAACGCATGGGACACGCCGGCGCAATCGTCTCGGGCGGCATTGGCACGGCGGAATCAAAAATCAACGCGCTTCAGGCCGCAGGCGTGGATGTGGCAGATTTCCCCCGTGATGCGGCGCTGCTGGCAGCCGATCGAATCAAGGGATAACTGCTGAAGAAGCTTTCATCTATGTGGAGGGCAGGGAACCTATGGCACTCTTACTTGGCGCCGCACAACGCAACATTTCGCCCCCTTTGGGCACGCACATGGCGGGTTATTACCACGTACGGCCGGCCAGCGCCGTGCATGATGATCTCTTTGCCAGGGCGCTCGTCATCGACGACGGCGACACAGCAATTGCGCTGGTAACTTGCGATCTGGTCTCTATTCGTGAAGAAAGCGTTGTCAACGCTAGGCAGCAGATCGCAGCAGCCACCTACATTCCCGGCGGCAACGTGCTTATCTGCTGCACTCATACGCACACCGGCCCCATTACGCGCGGCGACCGTAGCTCAGCCACTTTTGGCAGCATGAGCGAATCGTACATGGCGAACCTGGAAGCGCAGATCGCCGGGGCGGTGCAGGAAGCATGGGAATCCCGAACGCAAGGCACATTGCGCATTGGCAAGTCACAAGAGACTCGCATTGCCTTCAACCGCCGCTTCCACATGCGTGACGGCAGTGTCAAAACAAACCCGGGCAAGAACAATCCCGATGTCATTGAGCCGGTCGGTCCTATCGATCCCGACGTTTACGTGCTGCTCGCGGAAACCAGCCGAGGCGATCCTATTGGTGTACTCGTCAATTACTCGCTCCACGCCGACACAACCGGCGGCGACCAGATTTCGGCCGACTATTCCGGTTGGATGGAGAAGCACTTCAAGAATATGTCGCCGGAGTTAGATGATGCCGTCCTGCTCTACGCCAACGGCTATTGCGGCGACATTAACCATGTCAACGTGAACGATCCAGACCAACTCAAGGGGTTCGCAGAGTCTGAGCGTATCGGCCGCTCGCTGGCTGAGAGTGCCACCCAGGCGTTATCGCACTTGGAGCCACTACAGGGTGGAATCGTCCATGCAGCCCAGCAATTTGAAGCGCTGCCCGCGGTTGTTCCGACCGCGGAAGACATAGCCTGGGCACGGGAAGCGGTGGCTGCCTCACCGATGGGCGGCGGCCCGGGACGAGACGATCTGGTTAAGGCGCATCGCGATCTGGCACTACAGGAGTTGAATGAGCAGCACTTCGCCACGGAAGTCCAGGTATTGGCCGTTGGCAACGTCGCGATTACGGCCCTCCCCGGTGAGATCTTCGTCGAACTTGGACTCGCAATCAAGGAGCACTCGCCGTTCGAGCACAATCTGCTGGCAGAGCTGGCAAACGGCAACCTGGGGTACATCTGTACGGAAGCGGCATATCCGCAAGGGGCATATGAGCCGACATCCAGCCGCGTACAGCCGGGATCCGGCGAGCAACTCGTCCGCGCGGCTCTCGACCTGCAGCGTACGATGGCTGGGACATAACACAGATGGAGACCGTTGCCGCCGCTGCTTGCGCCCCCATGCCGGCGTGATATCAGCACGAGCGCACCCTCGCTGTAGCACGCTGCTGTATCGATTGGCTCCGCTGGTTTATAATTGAAGAGGAATATACTATACTTGCTTTGCGCTATTGAATTGCGTTTGAGGAAGCATATCCTTGGACGGGGCAAGCGCAAGAGCACTAACAATCGACTATTGCAGGAAGTAAAGTACACGGATAATGACGAGAAACGACCTAGTCATCCGCGTCGCTGGTGAGGCAGGCGAAGGGATTGTCTCAACCGGCCAACTGCTCACCCCAGCGGCACTGCGGGGCGGATTCCACGTTCTCACCTACTCACAGCCGCCGTCCGAGATTAAGGGCGGTCATGCCTTCTATCAAATCAGGCTCAATGCGTACCGCTCCTATAGCAAAGGCGATTCCGTAGATATCCTTCTCGCCTTCAATCAGGAAGCATACGACCGCAACGCAGCCGAAACGAAAGATGACGGCTTACTGGTCTATGACCCTTCAGAGGTGACGCCGTCTGCCGATAGTCACTTCGTGCAAGTAGAATTCCCGCTCAACGACATCGCCAAGAACCAGCTCAAGTTCCCCATCGCCAAGAATGTCGTGGCGGTTGGCGCGCTGGCGGAGCTCTTTGGCTTGCCGACAAAGCACCTTGATTCCCTCATCGAAGAGCGATGGTTGCGGAAAGGCGAAGCGGTAGTCCAGAAGAACCTGGACGCATTGCGCGCGGGCATTGACTATGTCATTGCACACGTCCCGCAGCGGGAGAACTTTGCCCTCTACCCTGAGAAATCTCATGCCGGTGAAATCATGGTAAGCGGCAGTGAAGCAATTGGCCTTGGTGCAATTGCCGCCGGATGCGGCTTTATGGCGGGCTATCCAATTACACCTGCCAGCGACATCAAAGAATTCTTAGAGGTACACTTGCCGAAAACAGGCGGCCACGCGCTGCAAGCGGAAGACGAACTTGCCGCCGTCGGCATGGTGCTGGGAGCATCGTTCGCGGGATCAAAAGCGATGACGGCGACCTCCGGCCCCGGTTTTAGCTTGATGATCGAGATTCTTGGACTTGCAGCAATGGCGGAACTCCCCTGCGTCATCGTGGACGCGCAGCGGGCCGGGCCTTCAACCGGTATGCCGACCCGCCACGAGCAGGGCGATCTCTACCAGGCCGCCTTTGCGGGACATGGCGAGTGCCCCCGCATCGTGTTGGCACCCACATCGGTAAGAGACTGTTTCTACCAAACGGTTAATGCATTCAATCTCGCCGAGAAGTACCAGACTCCCGTCATCTTGCTTGGCGATACGCTGCTTAATGTGCGCTCAGAGAGCATTCCCCGTCCCGATCTGAACGAAGTCGCAGTAATAGACCGTCTGTTGTTCTCTGAGAACGGCAACGGCATCGGAGAAGACGTCGGCGTCGGTGACGAGGTCGGTAGCATGAACGGTGAGTATCATCGCTACGTGCTCACGGAGAACGGAGTCTCACCCATGGCCGTCCCCGGCCAAGAAGGCGGGCAGTATATTGCCACCGGCCTTGAGCATAACGAAGAAGGCCTCCATCGCTATGACGAGGCAACGCATACAATCATGACCCAGAAACGCTTCCGCAAACTCGAGCGCGCAGCTCTTGAGGCGCCAGAGGCGGATCGATTCGGCAACCCGGACGCTGAAATTGGCATTCTCACGTGGGGCTCTACTGTGGGATCCGTCATCGAGGTGATTCGCCAGGCGGAGAATGAGGGCTTAGAGCTCGATATGTTAGCGCCAAGAATGCTCATGCCGCTGCCGGACCATGAGCTGCGGCCCTTCATCGAAAGCAAGCGTGTGATTATAATCCCGGAGGTAAACTACGTCGGTCAATTCGCCAACATGGTCTCGAGCCAGTTCCCCCGCGATTACGTGCGGATTAACATATTCGGCGGCATGCCGTTCCGCGTCGACTGGCTCCTGGAAAAGATTAGGGAGGAAGTGGCACAGTATGTCTAGTGTAATTACTGCAGAGAAGCGGAAGGTTGCCGACTATAAGGGCGATGAGCGCCCGACGTGGTGCCCCGGTTGCGGAGATTTCGGTGTCCTCAACGCTGTATTTAAGGGGCTAAGCGAACATAACTTCGATCCCAAGAATGTGATCATCGTCTCCGGCATCGGCTGCTCCAGTCGCCTGCCCTTCTTTACCAATGCCTACGGCTTCCATACGGTGCACGGGCGCGCGATGCCCGTTGCCGCCGGGATTCGCGCGGTACAGCCGGAAATGCCGGTCTTGGCCATGGGTGGTGACGGCGATGCCTTCGCCATTGGGGTGGGACATCTCATTCACGCCATCCGACGCAACCTAAACATTTGCTACGTGGTGATGGATAATGCGGTGTACGGACTTACCAAAGGGCAGACTTCTCCCACCGCCGAGCGCGGCCTGGCGACCAAAGCAACGCCGCAAGGCGCCAGCGACCCGGCCGTAAATCCGCTTCTCCTTGCTCTCGCCACCGGTTGCACGTATGTCGCTCGCGGCTTTTCCAGCAAGCCCAAGGAACTGGCCGACCTCATCGCCCGCGGCATCGCGCATCAGGGGTTTGCCTTCATAGATACGTACAGCCCCTGCCCAACGTTCAACACGGTCAACACCTTTAAGTATTATCGGGATGCCACAGAAGATCTTCCCGTCGACTTCGATCCCACGAATTTCAACACCGCCTTGCAATTTGCCGCCAGTGAAGACCCCCTCTATTTGGGTCTCTTTTACCAAGATGAACAGCCTACCTTCGAGGATCGCATCCTAAGCAACCGGCCGGAAGAAACAAGCAGTCCAATGACCGTGGTGGAGAATCTGTTCGAACAGATGAGCTAGTAGTTGGTCATCGCTACACTCTAGAGAAGTCTCGCAAGCGGACTCCATAAAGCTGGAGTTCGCTTTTATGCGCCTGCTTGCGAGCATCGGAGCTTTGCTTAACATTCATGCCGCCTGGATTGTATACTAGTGGCTGAGGGCTGGAAAATCGCCACGTCTGAAGCGTGTACTTCGCTGTAGGTGGCGAGACAATTATCCAGCCTATTTTGCAGTAATGTGACGACGTTTTCGGTGCCTAGGCACCGACCTTGAAATTCAATTGCGTGGGAGTGCCGTACCGTGCTGGAGCATGACGTCGTAGTGGTAGGCGCCGGTCTTGCCGGCATGCAAGCTGCGCTGCACGCGGCACGCCAGGGCGTAAGCGTAGCCATTCTCACGAAGGTACACCCCGTGCGCAGCCACTCAAACGCCGCGCAAGGCGGCATCAATGCTGCTATGGAAGAGGACGATCCCTGGGAAGACCACGCCTACGATACGGTCAAAGGCAGCGACTACCTGGGAGACCAAGACGCCATCGAGGTGTTGTGCAGCGAAGCTCCGGAAACGATCATCGAGCTTGAGCACATGGGGGTCATCTTCAACCGGGGCTCTCGCGGCCAGATAGACCTGCGCGCCTTTGGCGGCCAGGCACGCAAGCGCACCTGCTACGTGTCCGACATTACCGGCCAGGTCTTACTCCACGTCATCTACGAGCAACTGATGAAGGCCGGAACCACGGTCTATGAAGAGTGGTTCGTGACATCGCTCGTCCGTCAGAATGACGCGGTCTGCGGTGTAATAGCCATGGATCTGCGTACGGGTGAACTCCAACTCATCAAAGCAAAAGCCGTAATCCTTTGCACCGGCGGCTCCGGGCGCGTGTACGAACCCAGCAGCAACGCCCTCATCTGCACCGGCGACGGCTACGCACAGGCCTATCGCGTGGGCGCCCCTCTGATGGACATGGAAATGGTCCAGTACCACCCCACCACGCTCCCCGGCAACGGCGCGCTCATGACCGAAGGCGCACGGGGCGAGGGGGCGTATCTCATCAATGCAGACGGTGAGCGTTTCATGAAGCGCTACGCGCCAAACATGATGGAACTGGCCTCGCGAGACGTAGTTTCCCGGGCGGAGCAGACTGAGATCAATGAAGGACGGGACATTAACGGCTGCGTCCTCCTGGATGTTCGGCACCTTGATCGCAACACGATTCTGCAGAAGCTCAGCCAGATTCGCGAGCTTGGTCTCGAATATGAAGGTGTCGACATCATTGAAGAGCCCTGTCCCGTGCGGCCCGGCATGCATTACATGATGGGCGGCATCAAGACGGACATCGAAGGAGCCACGTTCGTCAAGGGTCTCTACGCCGCCGGAGAATCGGCGTGCGTCTCCGTACATGGCGGCAATCGCTTGGGTGCCAACTCGCTTCTCGATACGCTTGTGTTTGGCAAACGGGCGGGCACATCCGCCGTCCTGTATGCAGATAGCATTGACTCTCTGGACATCCCGGACTCGCGCTTGCAGGAAGACCAGGAGCACATCAACGGCATTCTCGCTCAAGACAGAGACAGCGGGGAACGCGCCGCAGCGCTGCGACTAACCATGGGTGAGACCATGCACCGGCATGTCGGCGTCTTCCGCAACCACAATGGCCTGGTAGAAGCGCAAGCGATTGTAGCTAACCTGAAGGAACGCTTTCGAAACGTTCGTGTCGATGACAGGGGCAAGATATTCAACACCGACCTGCTCTTTGCGCTGGAAGTCGGCCTGATGCTCGATGTCGCGGAAGCCATCGTGGCAGGCGCGCTGTTTCGCACCGAAAGTAGAGGTGCCCACTACCGTACCGACTACCCGGACCGCAATGATGATGACTGGCTGAAGCACACGTTGGTGTTTCACGGTGACAGCGGCCCGCGCTTAGAAACGCTGCCCGTCACGATTACCCAGTGGCAACCTGCGAGGAGAACGTACTAAATGCAATTCAGGCTCACCGTTAGACGCTTTGATCCTGAGGCAGAGAATCCCGCTCCTTACTGGCGTGAGTACGACGTGGATGTGCCTGAAAACGCTACGGTCCTCGACTGTCTCATCCACATTCGGGAGTACGTCGACGGTACGCTAGCCGTGCGCTGCTCGTGCCGGTCGGCCATCTGCGGATCGTGCATGATGCGAGTCAACGGCCAGGCGCGCTTGGCTTGCGCCACCAAAGCGAAAGACATGCAGGCCAGCGGCGATGTGATCACGGTTGAGCCGGGCGGCAACATGCCGGTGCTCAAGGATTTGATCGTGGACATGGATGTGTTTTGGGACAAGATCCGCCAGGTCAAACCCTGGCTGGAGCCGGTTCAGCCGGTTCCTGAGCGCGAATACCTGGTGCCTAACGAGACCATTCTCGATCTCACCGTGGCTATGAACTGCGTCATGTGCGGTGCGTGCGTTTCCGACTGTACCTCCCTGGAAGTCGATAAGAATTTCCTCGGGCCTGCGGCCCTGGCGAAGGCGTACCGGTTCGTTGACGACCCCCGCGATGACACAAGGCAAGAGCGGCTGGTAGAACTCAGCGACTCCGGCGGCGTGTACGACTGCACGCATTGCTTCTTCTGTGTAGAAGTCTGTCCGAAGGGTGTCGCGCCGCTTGAGCGCATCGTGGAGATACGCGAACGCGCCCAAACCGCGGGTGTCACGAATAATGCCGGTACCCGCCATGCCAAAGCCTTTGAAGGGATTATCCGCGACAGCGGCATCCTGGATGAGCCGATGCTCTTGCTGCGCTCGATCGGCATGAATCCGGTGGAGCAAATGAAGAACGTGCCCGGCGGCGTGCGCCTCTTGCGCGCAGGTAAGCTGCCGTTGGCTTCAGGCCCGTTCCATCACAAGATTCCGGGCCACGGCAATGTACAACGCCTCTTTGAAAAAGTGGAGTCTTCCCAGTGAAGTATGCCTTCTTTCCCGGTTGCGTCTCGCGGGGCGCGTGCCCGGAACTCATGCAATCACTCACGGCAGTGGCGGCACACATCGGCATGGAACTGGAACTCATGGAGACCGCTTCGTGCACAGGCGCCGGCGTCATCAGCGAGCGCAATCAAAAACTGGCCGATGCCTTGAATGCCCGCAACTTTGCCTTGGCGGAACAGACCGGTTTGCCGCTCATGAACATTTGCAGCACGTGCCAGGGCGTGATGAGTGGTGTCAATGAGCGACTCAAGGCCAGACCGGAATACCTGGCAGAAATCAATGAGATGCTCGCGGAAGAGGGCTTGTCGTATTCCGGCAGAGCTGAACCACGCAACTTCCTGTGGGTGCTGGTGGAAGACTTCGGCCTGGATAATCTGCGCAAGCTCGTGAAGCGACCTCTATCGGAACTGAATGTCGCTCCCTTCTATGGCTGCTACATTTCGCGCCCGACCGACATCCTGGGTTACCATGACTTTCCTCAGCGCGGAGTTTACCTTGAAATGATCATAGAGGCATGCGGCGCGACGCCGGTGGACTACTCCGGCAAGAAGAAGTGCTGTGGTTTCCCTATTATCACTATGAACCGCACGAATTCGCTCAAGATGGCGGGCAATCACGTCGGTGAAGCATCGGAAAAGGGCGCCGACTTTATGGTCACGCCCTGCCCGCTGTGTCACTTGAACCTGGACGCACAGCAGCCTGACGCCGCCAGAGTTGTACAAACACCCCTCAACTTACCGATTCTGCACCTTTCACAACTCATCGGCATGGCACTGGGCCTCGACGATGCGGACCTTGGCCTCAATCGCCACGTCATCTCCACCAATCCGGTGCGAGAACGCGTCCACGCGCTGCCAATGGCATAGGCGGCATGGGTGCAAACACGTGCCGGTTTGCGCGGCAGACAATGTGGCATATTGCGGCAATGTCTAGGGGTCCGCGAATATCTCCTTCAAGATCGAGCAATCGTGCCACTCTGGTAATTGTGCGTACTCCCTCTCAACGGTACGTGTGAGACATTACACTCTCGATCAACGCGGTTACGTAAACTCAATCCGGCAAGAATAAGCAAAGCGGCAATGGAGGCAATCCAGCTATGCGGAAGAAAGTGACAATCGTCGGTGCGGGTCAGGTTGGCGGATCGTGCGCCCGGCGGCTTGCCGAGCGCGACTATGCGGACATCGTACTCATTGACATCGTAGAAGGGTTGCCACAAGGCAAGGCGCTCGACATCCTGCAGGCAGCGCCCATAGTCAATTATGACTCGAAGGTTGTCGGAACCAATCACTACGCCGACACCGCTGGATCAGATGTTGTTGTCATTACAAGCGGCAGCCCGCGCAAACCCGGTATGAGCCGCGACGACCTGCTGGCCGTCAATCAGAAAGTAATCACTGCCGTCACAGGGGAGATCGTCAAGCACTCGCCCGACTGCACCATCATCGTCGTCACCAATCCGGTTGACGCCATGACTCACCTCGCGTGGAAAGTTAGCGGCTTTCCCACAAACCGCGTCGTAGGGCAGGGCGGCGTGCTCGACTCGGCACGGTATCGCACGTTTCTCGCTCAGGAACTCGGCGTATCTATGCGCGACATCACCGGCTACGTGCTCGGCGGCCACGGCGACCAAATGGTCCCCTTGCCCCGCTACACGAGTGTCTCCGGCAAGCCGGTTTCGGATTTCATCGCGCCCGATAGACTGGAAGAAATAATCCAACGCACGCGCGACGGCGGCGCCGAAATTGTAAACCTCCTCAAGATTGGCAGCGCCTATGAAGCGCCGGGGGCCGCGCTGGTGGAGATGATCGACGCCATTCTGCTCGATCAGAAGAGAGTCTTGCCGTGCGCGGCGTACCTCGAGGGGGAGTACGGCATTAGCGGCGTCTACGTCGGCGTTCTCATACAACTTGGCGCCGGTGGCGTAGAGAGCATCGTGGAGCTCGATCTCACCGCAGACGAAAGCGCCATGCTCAACCAATCCGCGGACGCTGTACGTGAGTTAGTGGACGTGATGGGCTTTTAGGCGGCTACTTTTGCGCCAACTCTCGCATGGAGATTGCAGCTCTTCGTACCCTCCACAGTCTCCGGTAGCGCAGGTTTGCAACCTGCGCATACTTGGCACAAGTCGGCACGTGCGTGCAGTCCCTCTACTGCGACCGAACGAGGCAAGCTGCCCAATCCGGACCGGATGGTGTCCCGGGCCGAGGTAGACTAGGGTAATGCCGTCCGAGCAACCTGCGGCGCTTCTTCAGCAAGCGAGGCTATACGCTCACGCAAGACCGCCTGTATGCCAACAAGATCCGGTTCGAGGACAAACATCCCATTGATTTCTTGTGGACTTACCAGTCCCGACGCCTCGTCTATCGCGTAGGTGTCTATACTGTCGGCATCCACGTTGCTGGCAAACCTGGCCAGGAGTACTAACGTTTGTAGCGAGATGTTGGTGTTCACCGTGTGACGGAAGTCATTGTAGAGCGCGGGTAAACGAAGCAAGGTACGCGGCGTTAGCGCCTGTGCCTTGAGCGCGTACATTACCTGCTGCTGCCGGTACATACGCCCAAAGTCGCCGGTAGGACTGGACTTACGCGTCCGCGCATACTTCAATGCGGTTTCACCATCGAGGTGCTGCACACCGGCATTGAGCACGAACGGCTCGTAGCTGATGCCATCCGCCGCCGGAAACTGCATGTCAGAAATGTCAGCTGGCACATCAATGGTGACACCGCCGAGCGTATCGACAATGCGCGCAAAACCGGAAAAGTTCACTACCGCATAGTAGGGAATGTTCACACCGAGGACGTGCTCAAGTTTGGCGCGTGCAAGTTCGGCGCCGCCATGCGCGTAGGCAGCGTTGATGCGCTGCGGCTGCGGAAGCCCGTCGAGGCTCACGCGCAGGTCCCGCGGCACAGACGTCAGCAGCACGCGCTTGTGGTCCACGTCGATGCTGAGCATGGCAATGGAATCGCTGCGCCCCGACAGCGCGTCCCACGAATCCACGCCAAGGAGAAGGACGTTTACAATCTGAGGGCTCTCCTCAGCACGCTCATCAATTGACTCCACCGCCTGATCGGATTTGGATACGCTGGCTACTGTCGCGCACCCCGCAAGCATGCCGGTGAGGAGAAAGAGGCAAAGCAATTTCATCCAGCGTTCCGTCCGCGTTCGCCTCATCCGCTGATTCTCTCCTACGCGCTCTGCCGCTGATACGAGACACTTTCTCTATCATGACCCAATAAAGTGAAGGCTGTATGAGTTTTCAGCAATCCGCGCCCGCATCTTCACCAATGAGTAAATGCGGGGTAGCGCCCGCCCGAACACAAGCCCGCGCAGACTGCACCGTTGCGGCATGTCGATGGCGCTTGGCAAGCCTAGCACACACGTATCATGTGCGCCAATTAGCCTTTCTCCACTTCGGAGCGTGCAAAGATGAAACTGCACGTGGCTCGGAGTATGATTGTGCTAAGTAAAATGTTAACAGGATCTTCAGAGTGACTATCTCCATACAGCACATCGACCTCAACGTCCTCAATATGAAGACGCGCATGCCGTTTCGCTACGGTATAGCCTCTTTAGAGTCCGTCCCTCACCTCTTTCTGCGCGTGACGGCAAAAATTGGCGGTGCAACGGCTATGGGAGTCTCAGCCGAAGGCCTGCCGCCGAAATGGTTTACGAAGAACCCTGACACGTCCTTTGCCGAAGACCTCGACGAGATGCTTACAGTGATCCGGCAAGCGGTGACGTTTGCGCTGGATTCACCAGCGGCGAGTAGCCCATTCGACCTGTGGCAAGGGATTTTCCAACGCCAATCGACATGGGCAGCCGAGACTGATTACCCACCCCTCCTATGGGGGTTTGGCGTAAGCATGGTTGAGCGGGCATTGATCGACGCTTTCTGCCGCGCTACCGGGAGAACTCTTGCGCAGGCCATGCGAGACAACTCACTCGGGGTCCGCCTCGATGCCCTTCATGGAGAACTCAGCGGATACGAACCTGCTGACCTACTGCCAAAACACGCCAATCGCACGATGATCATTCGGCATACTGTCGGCTTGGCCGATCCGCTAACCGACAGCGAGGTCCCGCAAGATGAGCGCCTGACCGACGGCTTGCCGCAATCGTTAGAGGCAAGCGTGCAATTCTATGGTCTTACCCATCTCAAGATCAAGCTATCGGGCGACACCGACGTTGATGTCGAGCGCTTGCAGCGCATTGCCCGGATTGTGGAAACCCACGCGTCCGCTGGCTATGCCCATACTTTGGACGGCAACGAGTTCTATACGGAAGTGGGTCCGTTTCAGCGTTTCTGGGAGACGATTCAGTCCGAGTCTACGCTCCGCTCCTTCCTCGATCGTGCGCTCTTCGTGGAGCAGCCGTTCCATCGAGACGTAGCTCTAAGTGATTCCGTACGTTTGGATCTCCAGCGGTGGCACGGCCGGCCCCCATTGATCATCGATGAGTCAGATGGGGAGTTGAACAGCATCGCCGCTGCGCTGGATTGCGGCTATGCCGGCGGCAGTCACAAGAACTGCAAGGGTGTCTTTCGCGGGATCGCGAATGCCTGCTTGCTCGAGCACTACCGGCAGCACAATCCCAAGCAGGCCTACATCTTAAGCAGTGAGGACCTTTGCAGTGTGGGTCCGGTTGCCATGATCCAAGACCTCACTGTGGCAGCGAACCTGGGAATCGACCACGCGGAACGCAACGGACATCACTATTTTGCGGGGCTCAGCATGTATCCGCAGCGCGTCCAGGCGCACGTGCTGGCAAACCACGGCACGATTTATCGCCGTCACGATGAGGGGTTTCCGGCGCTCGACGTGCGCGACGGTCGGGTGGACGTATCGAGTATCGTGGACGCGCCGTTCGGGTACGGCTTTGACCTCGATACGGCACAGTTCACACCTCTGGACGAATGGAACGTAGATTCCTTGGAAGACTGAGCCGGTGTCGAGAATTGTCGGTATCCTGCCGCTAGCCCCCTTCCTGAGCAAGGAGCAGGATGTGCCCGTTGCAGTCTTCGATTTCGAATTCGCGCAGCCCCCATGGCTTCTTGACCGGACCGTCCTCGTACTCCGGTCTAATCGTGACTCCTCTCCGCCGGTACTCTGCGAACAGCTCATCGATCAGCACACAGTGAATATACGTGTATCCAGCCGTAGTCGGTTCAGTGCCGTGGCGGCGACGGTAGCCGGTGAAACGCATACGCTGCACGCTCTTGCCTCCCCCGCCGCCTATTGAGACTCGAGCATGACCCCCACGCGCCATATCCACAAAGTCGAGCGTAAAGCCTAGAATCTCGCAGTACCACGACGCGGTTGCTTCAACATCTGCTACTTCTAGCACTGGCTGGATGCCATAGAAGCGATATCTCTCTGCATCGATGGGAGCTTTCATAGGACTTCCTTGGAGTTCTTGACTGGATCGACACGCCCAGCTCTAAGGTACCCTCTACGGTTGGAACGGCTTCCCCAGCCGGATGACGCGTTCCGCTCGTGCGTACCAGCCTTGGGGAGCAAAGTCGGACGTGTGTAGGTAGCACTGCACGCGCACTTCATCGCTGCCCGCGGTAAAGGTGAGAAGCCGGCTCATCGGCAACGTTGTGCGTCCAGCGTGGTGGCGCGCGAGCGCAGCGCAGTTGATGAAGTTCACGTCCCATTTCCGTTCAATGTGCGACCGTCCGCCATGCCGGTCGTCAGGATGGGTGTGCGTATGGCCGCCGAGCCAAAGGTCGATCGCCCCCGGCCGCTCTGCCAGGTATCGCTCGAATGCCTGGGCGTCCGGGTGTTCATCCAAGAAGTACAAGTACGAAGCCCCTGCCGGCCCGCCGTCGGCAAAGTAGCCGTGGTAGTGCCCGCGCCATGCGCCGCTCTCATCCTTGCGGTAACCTTCCCAGGGCCCTGAAGCCACCGTAGTTTCCTTGAGCATGTGGTGATGTGCGGAAACTATGATGCAATCTGGATTTGACTCTACAATTTCACGCCACCAGGTGAAAGTCTCGCCGGTCACCGCTCCCGATGGGTAGCCTCCACCGCTTGGATTGCGTCCCACCGGTGGCGGCAAATCGTTGCGGTCGCCCATCATGAGAAAGAGCATGTTGCCGACACGAATTGCATACCGCTCCCACGTTCCCTCGATGGGATACGGTCGCTGCGCCGCGTTCACCCCGGAGAACTGACGACTTTCACCCGTGGGGTCAACCCACTTGCGGAACCACCATTGGGTCGGTTCCGCATGGAACGTAGCATCATGGTTGCCCACCAGGTTGTAAAAGTGCTCGCGTCGGTGGTGTTGCGCCGCGCCGAACTGGCGCACAACTTCCTCACCTTCCGCATCGTCAGGCGAGCCTTGATTGCCGGAGAGGTCGCCGAGATGCAGCATGATGTCCCAGTGAAACGTCGGTCCTCCTTCAGCTCCGCCAAACTCCGACTGCCGAATCGCCTCGGCCAAGCTTTCGCGGCCAAACCTCTTGTCTGTGCCTACATGCGCGCAGCCGGTAGCCCAAACTGAAAATGTCTCCACTGGCATGTGCTTTCCTTCATTTTCCGCAAGCAAGGGAATTTGAAACTGTGCACCCATTCAGGCCATTATGTAAATATGACTTCGCCGGGCCGGTGCGGCGGGAGCGTGCCTACACTGCGTACTCTTCCACCTTCTAGTGTTCGAGCGCGCTGCACACCAGCATCTCAATGGTAAACACAACCCATCGAGGCCGCAAAGACATCCCATCTGAGAATCGCTATCATAAAGGGCAGCAACTTAGCTGCAAGATGCACAGCTAGACACAAGGGTAAGATCCCTCACCCCCGCAGATCGGGTGCGGCATGAGTTCAGAATCTTCGATCGGGCATTCCGCCCGAATCCATAGCGACACGCAGGGAGGATGGATGGGAGGCAAGTTTCTCTCAATCGATCAGGCGGTATGGCTCATCCAGGATGGCGCTGCCATTGGCGTGGGCGGATTCGTCGGTATCGGACATCCGGAGGCGCTTTCCGCGGCAGTAGAGCGGCGCTTCTTGCAGACCGGAGAACCACGGAATTTGACGCTCATGTATGGCGCCGGGCAGGGCGACCGCGAGACGCGCGGCCTCAACCACTTTGGCCACGAGGGGCTTGTCAAGCGTATTATCGGCGGTCACTGGGGTCTGGCGCCGAAGTTGTGCCAGCTCGTCCTCGACGGCAAGATTGAAGGTTACAATTTTCCCCAGGGCGTCATCATTCATCTCTTTCGCGACACCGCCGCGGGCAAGCCCGGCACGATTACCCACGTTGGCCTTCACACGTTTGTAGACCCGCGTCAGGAAGGGGGACGGGTCAACCCAGCCTCCACACCCGACCAATTGGTGCAACTTTTAGAATTGAACGGAAAAGAGCACCTCTTCTATCCGCGCATTCAACTGGACGTCGGATTCATACGGGGCACCACTGCCGATCCCGACGGCAACATCAGCATGGAACGCGAAGCCGTGTACGGCGAGATGCTCAGTGTGGCTCAGGCTGTGCATAACTGTGGCGGCACCGTAATCGCGCAGGTAGAGCGCACGATATCCACTCCCTTGCCCACACGCGAGATCAAGATTCCCGGCATTCTGGTAGATGTCGTAGCGGTGGCCGACCCGGCCGAGCACTGGCAGACGTTTAGTGAAGACTTCAATCCAGCGTACGTCTCAGAGACCCGCGGTGAGGCGCCGGAGTTCCCTCCGCATGTCCTCGATGAACGCAAGATTATCGCCCGCCGGGCCGCAATTGAGCTGCAAAAGGGAGACATTGTAAACCTTGGCATTGGCTTGCCGGAGAGTGTGGCAGCGGTAGCCGCGGAAGAAAGCATCATTGCTGACCTTGTGATGACTGTTGAAAGCGGCGCGATTGGGGGCATTCCGGCCGGCGGTCTCTCTTTTGGAGCTTCGTTTATGCCCACGGCGCTGATCGACACGCCTTACATGTTCGACTTTTATGACGGCGGGGGGCTGGATATCGCCTGCTTAGGCGCAGCGCAGATTGATGCCGCCGGCAACGTAAACGTCAGCCGTTTTGGGGGCGTCATCCCGGGCGCAGGCGGCTTTGTGAACATAAGCCACAATGCCAAACGCATCGTATTCTGCGGCACGTTCACGGCTGGCGGTCTGGAGGTCATGATCCAAGACGACGCACTGCAAATCGCCCGCGAAGGCAAACACCCGAAGCTGGTGCAAGCGGTCGAGCAAATCACCTTCAACGGTGCCTACGCACGCTCGCTGGGGCGCGCCATAACGTACGTTACCGAGCGTGCAGTCTTTACACTCACAGATCAGGGACTTACCCTCACGGAGATTGCACCCGGCGTGGATCTGGAAAGAGACCTGCTCGCACACATGGCTTTTCGGCCTCATATCTCTCCCGATCTGTGCCCTATGGATTTACGCCTCTTCCGCGTAGAGCCCATGGGCCTGGCCGAGAAGTTCAGATAGCCAGAAGTCGTCTTGTTGCAGTCATGGGGAATCTCTTGGGTCTCGAGGCGGATAAAGCTCTTCTACAGGGAAAGCACATCAAGGGGCTCTTGCTCGACCTGGACGGTACGCTCTACTTCAAAGGTGTGCAGATTCCGCGCGCCGACCAGGCTCTCGTTGCGCTCAGAGAGATGGGAATTCGGGTGTGTTTCCTTACAAATATCGACTCGAAAACCGCGAGTACCATCCATCGCGAGTTAGCTGCAATGGGCTTGGCGATTGAGAAAGAGACGATATTCAGTGCCGCCAGCGCCGGAGTGCGTTTCTTGATGCAGCGCCCTGACAAGCGCAGCTATTGTCTGGTCTCAAACGAATTGGCCGCCGAGTTTGCACCTTTTCTTGCCGGTGAGGGTGCCGTAGACTATGTAATTGTCGGAGACTTTCGCGATTCCGTAAGTTACGAAGTCCTCAACACGGCCTTCCGCCATGTCATGGAAGGCGCTGAGATCATAGCTCTACAAAAGGGTAGGTACTTCGTGAACACTGAAGGTAAAAACCTGGATACGGGAGCCTTCGTGCAGCTCTTGGAGTATGGCTCCGGCAAGACTGCCAGAGTCCTTGGGAAGCCGTCACCGGACTTCTTCAGAATGGCAGCAGCGCAGGTTGGATGCTCTCCCGAGGAAATCGCCGTTGTGGGAGATGACGTGACTACTGACATCGTTGGAGCACGTGCGCTAGGCGCGCTGAGTGTGCTGGTCCGCACAGGAAAGTACTCAGATGAGACTCTGGCGTGCTCCGCCGTCAAGCCCAATCTGATTGTAGATTCCATCGCCGACGTGCCACAGCTTCTTGCTGAGATTGCACGATGAAGGGTGCGCAAGCGCGCACAGCCGTAAGCACATGGGCTTCTTTCAGTAGGAATCATTGCGAGCAGACCATGGATTCAAGGGAGGCAACAAGCAAACAGTTCAGAACTAGCAGACCCTGACTTGATAGAATCGAAAGGCTGCATCTTGTATTATTCCGAGCGCAGCGTCGAACAGGGTTCGCGGAATCTCGAAGTCCTCGCACCCTAGATTCTTCGTCGCTGCGCTCCTCAGAATGACAGATTGTCGAACTGCGTCGGGCGTGCACCTGTGCGGCGTTTCGCAAGTTCGCACGGTGTAAGTCAAATTCTACTTACTTGAGAACTGATCCTATGAATAGAGGGAGTCTTGAATATCGGATACATGGGGCACACCCTTAGGATGAATGTTTTCACTCCCCGGGGAGACCATGCGTGAATCCGACCAGAGGCAAGCTAAATGCTCACTCTCTCTGGGAAGTACACTGCAAAACCCAAACCTGTTGGCGAGGAAACCCCCTCTCCCTTGAGTGAGGGTTGGGGTGAGGGGATGTTCTTAGACATTTACCCAGGGGCGCACACATGGCAAGATTGCCGACAATGTGATGATGGAAGGCTAAGAAAGCCAATTAAAGGTCAATCATCTCGACACATGCAAAAGAGCGTCAAGAATAGTCCAACCAGCCCATCGCTTTCACCAACCCTCGGAGGATAGAAGGGAACATGAACAGTCAACAGCCGGTAATCCTGGCCGCTGCCCGCACGCCGATTGGGAAATTCGGCGGCGCGCTGAGTGAACTCGCGGCTCCTGAATTAGGTGTAGTTGCCTCACAGGCGGCGTTGGCGCGGGCAGAGATCGCGCCCGACGAAATACAGGTTTCGATTTTCGGTCAAGTTTACCAGGGCGGCAGCGGCATGAATCCGGCGCGACAGGTTAGCATTCGCGCCGGCGTGCCTGAAGGGTCGCCGGCCATGACCATCAACCAGGTCTGTGCATCGGGACTGCAAGCCGTTGGGCTTGCCGCCCAGTACATTCGCCTGGGGGAAATCGATGTGGCCTTAGCCGGCGGCATGGAATGTATGAGCCAAGCCCCCTATGTGTTACCCGATGCACGGTGGGGCAGCAAGCTGGGACATGCCAGAGTCGTGGATACCCTCCTTGGCGACGGCCTCTGGGATGCCTTTGCCGACTGCCACATGGCGACCACCGCCGATGCCCTCGCGCAGGAATATGGCATTTCGCGGGAAGCGCAAGACGAGTATGCGCTGGAGAGCCAGCAACGCTACGCAGCCGCGCGGCGGGCTTGCTTCCTTTCTGGCGAGATAGTCCCTGTTTCGGTGCCCCAGCGCCGCGGTGCACCAAGAGTCATAGACGATGATGAATACCCCCGGCCGGATACAGACCGAGAAGCGTTGGCCTCGCTCCGACCGGCTTTCAAAGACGTTACGACCATCACCGCCGGCAACGCCTCCGGCATCAACGACGGTGCGGCTGCCGTCGTGGTGGCATCCGCAGAGTGGGCGCAAGCGCACAATCGGCAGCCGCTTGCCATCCTCAGGGAGGTCACGACCACCGGCGTTGCACCGGTGCGCATGGGTATCGGGCCGGCCAAGGCAATTCGAATCCTCCTTGAGAAGACCGGACTTACTCTGGACGACATTGACCTACTCGAAGTCAACGAAGCCTTCGCCGCGCAAGTGCTCTCAGTCGAAGCCGAACTTAAGTGGGACCGCTCACGGGTGAACGTAAATGGCGGCGCTATTGCCGTCGGTCACCCGGTCGGCGCCAGCGGCGCCCGCATATTGGGTACGCTGATCTTCGAAATGGAACGCCGCAACGTGCGGCGGGGCATTGCCGCGCTGTGCGCTGGCGGCGGCATGGGCATCGCCGCGTTGGTGGAACGAGAGGTGCACTAGCTTCATGAGACTAGAAGGCAAGCACGCGCTCATCACCGGCGCCTCCCAGGGCATCGGACGCACCACAGCCCTCACCCTCGCCCGTGAAGGCGCCGACGTAGCAATTAATCACTACCCCGACGCGGAAGGTGTGCACCGGCAAAATGCAGAGGCAGTGGCAGCGGAAGTGGTGAACATGGGACGTCGTGCCCTCGTGGTTGGCGCAGACGTGGCACAAGAACAACCAAGTACTGCGATGGTCGAGCAAACCATTCAGGAGTTTGGCTGCCTCGACATTCTGGTGAACAACGCCGGCATCCTGCGCGACGCCACCCTGCGCAACTTGAGCCGCGAGCACTGGGATGAGGTGCTTGATGTAAACCTCGGCAGCATGTTCAATTGCTCCAAGCCCGCAGCCATCCACATGCGGGAACGTGCCACCGGCAGCATCGTCAATGTGGCATCAGTTATCGCTCTCATGGGCAACATCGGCCAGACCAACTATGCGGCAGCCAAAGCCGGCGCCATCGGCTTCACTAAGTCTCTTGCCAGAGAGTTAGCGCGGTATCACGTGCGGGTCAATGCCGTGGCTCCCGGCTTCATGGATACCGACATGACGCGTGCCATCGACGACGAAATCAGGGAGCAGGTCCGCCAACAGATTCCACTTGGGCACTTTGGCAGGGCGGAAGACGTGGCCGCCGCCATCCTCTTCCTGGCCTCCGAAGATGCTCGCTACATCACCGGTGAGGTGCTAAGCGTCAATGGCGGCTGGTATATGTGAGAATATATCATGGGTTCGGTTCCGACGTAGCGCGGGGGCTTGTCCCCCAATCTGCCTGAGAACACGACCTCTAGGCCCGAAAGGAAACGTCCGATGCTCATCGACACCGCACAATTCAAGACCAAACACCTCGCCGCCGACGACGTGCTTCCACCCGAGAAGACCGCGCTCATCATCGTGGACATGATGCGGCGCTTCTGCGATCCGACTTGGCTGGGAAGCGGTAGCAAAGAGAGCGAGCAGTGGTTTACGGCGGAATTGCAGACTGTGATCCCCAACCTGCGCTCGATCCTGGACGCCTTTCGCGCCTCCGGCGGCCTCGTGGTCCATGTCGTTAATGCCAAATGGACCGAGGAGGCGCGCGAGGCCGTGCCCTACCAGCGGGGCCGCGACTACGATTACTTCGACTCCCACGCCATGTCCGTGACCGACGAACTTGCTCCTCAACGCGACGAGATCGTCGTACGGAAGCTGACGAGCTCCGCCTTCACCGGCACGGGTCTTGACTACATGCTCAACAACGCGGGCATAAAGAATGTGGTCCTCACCGGACAGTATGGTGGTGCCTGTGTGTTCTACAGCCTCATCCAGAGCCGAGAATACGGCTTCACCAATTACTGGCCCAGTGACGCCATTCTCCACGCCTCGGCCCTTGATCAAGCCATGATTACACCGCTGGTGGGCACACGCTGGGCGACGTTAGCTACCTCCGCGCAGGTCGCGCAGGCAATCACCGGTCAGCGCACTTCGGCGTGAAGGGCCACTCCACGTTACTGTTTTCAAATGCCGACCAGGAATAGATTGAACGGTCCGACCTGCCCGTCACTCCCGTGAAAACGGGAATCCATCTCTTCCGCGCATAGAGGATTTCCCCTGCCAGTCTGTTCGCAGGTACGAGTCTTGTTCTGAGCCACCGTTGCAATGCACACTCAATTGAGCCGGCACTCCCATCCCGTCGCGCCGCCAAGCAACGCGCTTTGGCACAGGACTTCGCTTCAATTCTGCTTGACACTCGGCAAATGCGCTGCTAATCTGCAACCATCCGGTTGGTTGGAGCATCCACAGAGGAGCTTTCAAATGACACGACGAAAAGTGCTACTCGGACTTGGTTCCGGCGCAAGTTTGGCGCTCTTGGCGGCCTGCGGTCAGGCAACGATGACGTCCGATGAGGCGCCGGCAGCCGCAGAAGAGACGGAGGCTAAGGCGGAAGAGCAGCCTGCCGCTCCTGAGACTTACGAAATCCGGGTCTTTACAACGGCTACATGGGACCTCAGCCAGGGCATTGGGCTAGAGGTTGTGCAGGAGTTGGAAGAAGCGAACCCCGGCATCACCGTAAACGCCACGGCGGAGTCCGGCAACCGCATGGACAAGATGGTGACGGCCGTCGCCGCCGGTTTTGGCCTCGATGTCGGCCAGGCGGGTTCGTGGCAGTCCCAGACATTGGCCGTGCTCAAGGTACCGCATGGCCTCGACTCTTACATGGCGGCCTCAGACGTTATCAAGAAAGAGGAGATTTGGGAATCGCTGCGCGGCGACCTGGAGTGGAAGGGCGTTGTGCATGGCATGCCCTTCGGACCCGACATCCGCTTCCTCTACGTCGGTAATAAAGCCTACCTCGACGCGGGATTAGACCCCGAGAATCCACCAGCATCGTGGACTGATCTTGAAGACGCAATCTCGACGCTCTACACCGTGAGCGGTGACAAGATTGAGAAACTGGGGTTCGACCCCTTGCGCGGCACCGGCGGCAACCACCTTTGGATGGTTCCCATGTGGCAGTTGGGCGGTGATACTACTTCCCCCGAGGGACTCGTCACTCTTGACACGCCCGAGGCTGAAGAGGCCCTGAACTGGCAGAAGCGCAATATCTACGATGCCCAGGGCGGCTACAACCAGGTGTTGGATTTTTGGGGAGAAGCAGCCCGCTATCCGGCTTACTTCCAACCGTTCTTCCAGGGCGTGGTCGGCAATATGCACCTGACCAATTCTGAGCGAGCCACCCAGATTTGGCCGAACAATCCTGACTTTGAATTCAGCTTTGGCCCGTATCCTGTCCCTGAAGGCGGTCGCCAGGCCGGCTACGGCGGTTGCCATACCTGGTTCCTGACCGTTGACTCGCCGGATCCGGAAAAGGGTTGGAAGTTCCTCGAGCACTTTGGCAGTGCGGGCGTAAATGTCCGGTGGGCGCAGCACTTCGATCGTTTGCCGATTCGCGCTGATGTGGCCAATGACGAGGAATATCATCAGGGCGACGAATTCGTGCTCTTCGCGGCTAACATGATGCAGCACCGCAAATTTGTCATACCCTTGCCGGGCGCGCCCCAGGTTCTCTCGTTTGTCAACGGTTTCGTGCCTGACGTCATGGCGGGTAACCGCACGATCCCCGAAGCTCTCAAGGAAGCCGAAGAGCAGGTCCAGACTATCCTCGACGACTTCTTGGCTGAACACGGCGAAACGCGGTAGGTCCTGCCCATCAACTCGTAGCGTCAACGGAGAAGGAGGAGGTCAGGCGGCCTCCTCCTTCCGCACTTCAACGAAAGGTGTCTCGTGATAAGCGAGGATCCTAGACTAACCGGAGCCGACGTAGACCCGCTGCGGCAGCAACTCTTTGAGGCGTATGACAACTGGCTCATGCTCCAATGCCGCGTGCGCTATAACGCCCGCGGCGAAAACTGGCAGCGGGACTACTCAAATCAGGATGCGTATCTGAAGTCAATTGAACCAAATCGCGAGCGCCTGCTCGCCATGATCGGCGGCTGGCCGTGGGAGCGCGGCCCGTTGGAGCCGCGCATCGAGGAAATCGCCGCTACTGACACCTACACGGCTTCCCGCGTCTGGTATACGTCATTCGACGACGTGCGCGTGGACGCTATTCTCATTCGCCCTCACGGCCCGGGGCCGTTTCCGGCGGTGCTCGCCCAGCACGGCGTCAATCACACGCCGGAGCAGATTTGCGGGTTTTGCGACCCAGAGCACAGCGCCGCGTACCACGAGATCGGCGTGCGCCTCGTCAAGCATGGCTATGTCGTCATCGCGCCGCGCATGATTGGCGGTTACGGCGAAGACCGCTTCAACGTGCCCAACATTCCCTCCCTACGTCAGCAGGAGCAGGGCCGCGCCCAGAACCAGATTCACCGCAAGGCAATTCTCATCGGCCAGAGCATACAGGCGTTGGAGTATTTTACGCTTTCCCGCGCCGTCGACTACCTGGAATCGTTGCCGGAAGTGGCCAACGACCGCATCGGCCTCTACGGCCTTTCGCGCGGCGGCCGTGCCGCCCTCTGGCTGGGGGCTCTGGAGCAACGCTTGCAGGCGGTGGTCTCATCGGCCTGGTTCAACGAGCGCTTCAGCAAGATGCTGCAGCCGGAGATAATCAAAGTCGGTTCCTTCATTGAGACTTCATCCGAATTTCAATTCATCCCAGGTCTTTTTCATGAGTTTGGCGATGCCGACATAGCCTCTCTCATCTGCCCGCGCGCCTTCTTCGTGGAGGACGGCAAGCACGACCGCGCCGTGTGGTGGCCGAAAGCAATCCAAGAGTTTGAGTTGGTTGAAGCCAATTACGAAAACCTTGGCATTCCTGAAAAGTGCGGCATTCGCATTCACGAACAAGGTCATGAGACGGAACCGGAAGCGGAGATCACGGATATCCAAGCCGTGGCGTTTCTCGACCGCTGGCTGAAGGCTGTGTGAGGAGTTTCCGCCTTGCGCGCCGCACTGAAATGCAATCGAAAGCAATGTCCTTTCAATCTTGAATTGACAGCAGTGCTGCCGTTCGCCCTGAGCTTGTCGAAGGGCATTCCGACAATTTTGTGCCTTGGAAGTGGCGTCTTTAGTAATGCTGCGTAGCCACTTCACCACAAACGGTATCCCGGTAGGCCCTGTAGTCGCCTAGACTTGAGGATGAGTCACGATGCCAAGACTCTTAAATTTCTTCATCGATCCCTACGTCGTGCTCCGACGGGATGAAACCACGGGCGACGACTCCGGTAGCGCAGGTTTGCAGCCTGCGCTAACACGCGAGCTTGAAGTCCATGTCGCCGGTCTCGCCTGCACGAGCATATGAGCGCGGCGTACACAGGAGGGCCTTGCGTCACTCCCGGGCGTCCAAGAGACTAGTTTCAACCCTAAAACCGATACCTTTTCTGTCCGCTATCACGGGGACGAGCTAGATCTCGCTAGTGTCAACGCAGCGGTGCGCGGGAAGGTGGTCGCCAAGCCGGTGCGCAGGCTGCTTGCTTGGATCAGTCGCCCGTTTCGCCACGCCCCGAAAGCATGAACCCAGTGGGCGCGCCGGACTCCAACCACCTAGTTGAAGACCGGAATAAGAGGGTGGAAGGGAACTCCCGCTCTGCCGTCCACACTTCAACAAGCTCAGTGCGAACGGCAGAGCTTACCGCGAACTACTTGTGCTTGGCGATGCGAATTTTCTTCGACACGCCTCAACTCAACGCATGCAACTTTGCATCGCTCTCGCTTGTATCTCCTCCCAAGAGCGTCTAAAGTGAGGCTAATGTTTGCGTAGTCACTCAAGACCTAGCGCACACTTGACGCGAACTCCCTTTGACCGTTAGTGCCAAGAGGACGTACATTCGTGCCTGCACCCTCATCTGACACAGCGCCCAATACCGCAGGGGATCACAAAGAACCCCCAATTCTGACCACCGTGGTGGGGAGTTATCCGGTGCCCGGCTGGCTGCTCGCCATGCCCAGCAGATCGGCGCTGCGCGACGCCATGCTCGCAGTCTTCAAGACCCAGGAACTTGCCGGCATCGACGTGGTGACGGACGGCGAACTCTCCCGCTTCGACGTCAACCATCCGGAAACCCAGGGTATGATCGAATACTTTATTTCCCCCTTGTCGGGCGTAGACGTGGAGTTTAGTCGCGCTGATGTAGACGCTTTTCGTCAGCAGGCGGGCATGCAGTTTCGCAGACAGCCGGCGGGGGTCGTACGAGAGGCAATTGGCGCGGGCACGCTTGACCTGCCGTCCGCCGCAAATGGTGTGACCTTCACCACGAGGCCCTACAAGTTCACGGTCACCAGCCCATACATGTTGGCGAAATCTCTGCTTGACGTTCACTATCGCGACATTCGCCAACTGGCATTCGCGATTGCCGATGTCTTTCGGGAACAGGTCGCGGACCTCGATGCCGCCGTCCTGCAAATTGACGAGGCAAATCTGGTTGGCTCTCCGCAGGATGGCGAGTGGGCGGCCGACGTGCTCAACCACGTTTTTGCGGGGTTCAAAGGACAAAAAGGAGTGCATCTCTGCTTTGGCAACTACGGCGGCCAGACCGTTCAACAGGGCCTCTTCAAAGACCTGTTGCCCTTCTTCAACCGGCTCGCGTGCGACCATCTAATCTTGGAATTCGCCCGGCCCGGAGATTCCGAACTGCCGGTCTTCAAGGACTTGCAGCCCGCTGTGAGCCTGGGTATCGGCGTTATTGACATCAAGGACAACGCCGTGGAGACTCCGGACCTCATCGCCCGCCGCATCGAGCGCGCTGTCACCGTATTAGGCGCGGACCGCATCAAGTGGGTGCACCCGGACTGCGGCTTCTGGATGCTCTCGCGCATCGTGGCCGATCAGAAGATGGCTGCGCTGGTCGAGGGCCGTGACCTCTATCTCGGAAAGACACGCACCTAAGGAGTGACCAATGGGAGAACAAGCGCGCGTAGCCGTTATCACCGCCCCATCGGGCACCATGCACGTCAGTGGTTTTCTGGAAATCCTGGCGGCGCTGCCTGAGGTCGCCCAGGTGGCGTTGGTGACGGACGGCGCCGACGACATAGAGACGCATGCGCAGGCGCATCTTGGCGCACGGCTCGTCGGCACGTTCGCGGATACGGATTCACTGTTTGCCGCCTTCCAACCGGACCTCGCCATTGTTAGTTTGGAACCACGCACCGCGCCTCCTGTCATTGCTGCCTGTGTTCGCCAGGGCAGCCACGTGCTTGCCGAGAAACCCGCCTGTCTGCATTGGGAAGATTTTGCGGAACTAGCTGCTCTGGCTGATGCGCAGCAACGCAATGTCGGCCTCGCCTTTGCCGCGCGGGGCTTTCCCTTCTTGCAAGACGCGAGAAGCCTCGTCGCCAACGGCACGCTCGGCAAGCTCTACGGCGTCGACACGTATTTCATCGCCGACCAGACACGCGTGCAGCAAGCTGAATGGCAAGCATCCTGGTTTTCGCAGCAGGCCTTCGCCGGTGGCGGCCACCTCATATGGCTTGGCATTCATTATGTCGATCTGTTGCACCATCTCACCGGACAGCGCATTGTCGAAGTCGCGGGCCTTACCGCGGTTGTCGGCGGTGCGCCCATCGATACGGAAGACGCCGCCGTCGCGGTGCTGCGTTTCGAGGACGGCATGGTCGGCACACTGACCTCGGCCTACTACGTGGACCGCAACAAGCAGTCGCACCTCCATCTCTGGGGTTCCGATGGCTGGCTGCGGGGAAGGCCCAACGATTGGGAGAGCCTGGAGTGGTATAGCACACATTCCGCCGAACGCTCCGCGCCCTACCGCACCATCCGGTACGATGCCCCGACAGACGACGCCGCGCCCACGTACTACGGATTGGTGCGGGCGGCGGTGCGCGGCGCCTTGGGACTGGAAGCACATCCGGTCGCCACGGCGGAGGCCCTGCACGTACTCAAGGTCGTCCACGCCATTTACCGCGCTGCGGAAACCGGCCAGACCCAGCGGGTTGAGTGACAAGGTCACGGAGATAGGAGTTCTTGATACCGCAAGAGAGCCAATTCATGACCATCATTGAAGTGATAGAGTCCCGTTTCCAAGTGGAGGAATTTAGAACCTGCCCAGTCATCACCTTGGGGTGAGGGTGAATCCCCACAACCCGGTCTACACGTACAGATTTGGCACTATGGCGCACAAGTCCTACCGGGAGTGGAAGGCACGTTGGCAAGAGCCCCTCACCCCAACCCTCTCCCCGAGGAGAGGGAGTGATCTCTGCGTCTCCAGTCGAAGTTGTGCAAAGCATTACGCGTGAACTAATTCCAAGGTCTCCATAGGAAAAGAGGGAGTTGGCAATGCAACGATACCGGGCGGCGCTGATCGGCTGTGGGGGGATGAGCAAGTCGCACCTTCCCGCGCTTCACGAAGTTGGTGAGATAGACGTCGTTGCCGTCTGCGACATTGACGAGGGCCGACTGCATGCAGTTGGCGACGCGTTCAACGTGGCAAACCGCTACACCGACTACCACGCCATGTTCGCAGCGGAGAAGCTGGACATCGTCGCCATTGCTACGCAGGGACCCCAACACTGCGCCGCTACGGTAGCGGCGGCAGAGCATGGCGTCCACGTGCTTTGTGAAAAGCCCATGGCTCTCGACCTTGTTGAGGCCGATCAGATGGTGGAGGCTTGCGACCAGGCCGGCGTGAAGCTTGCCATTAACCATCAAGCCACGGTGCGCCCGTCCCTGCAACGCATGCGGTCCATGATCGAAAATGGGGACATTGGTGACGTAGTCTTGGTGCGCGGTAACAACAAGAGCGGGCGCAAAGCCGGTAACGAACTTATGGAGATGGGCACGCACGTCTTCGACCGCATGCAGTTCTTAGGCGGAGCGCCGACCTGGTGCCTAGCCCACCTTACCTGGGAGGGAAGAGCCGCCACAATTGATGACGCCATGGATTCTCAGGAAATGAGTCCCAGAGACCGCGCCTCCGGTCCGGTGCTGGGCGAACGAGCCTATGCGCTGTTCGGCATGTCACGCGCACCGGTGGGTGAATGCCAGTTTCTGGGCTATGAGAAGACTGACAACCGGCTCTACAGCGTGGACGTGCTTGGTACTAAGGGGCAGCTATCCTTGCGCGGCACCGGCACGCGGCGGGGCAACAGCGATCTCTTCCACCTGCCCGTGCCGGCGTTCTATCCTGCTGATCTGCAGGATGCGCCTCAATGGCAGCACATAGCGGTGCCGGAAGAGCTCGACCCGCGACTTGGCGAGCACAGCATTACCCCAATCCTGCAAGAGCTAATCAAGTCCATCGAGACCGGCAGTGATCACCCCTGCAGCGGCGAGGCGGGCCGCTACAACCTGGAGATGGTGATGGCTATGTATACCTCGCACCTGAGCGGGCAACGTGTAAGCATTCCTCTCGCCGAGCGAGCACACCCCTTGTCTCCGTGATTCTCGCGCAACGGGCCGTCTCGCTTCTCAAGCTCAGTATGATTCCATGGAGTGCTCTTGACACCTCTCTTACTTGCAGCTGGGGCGAGCATGAAGATACTTAACAACAAACCGCCCCAGGCAGGAATTCTGCCTAGGGCGGCATTTTGGATGCCTATTCCTCTTGGAGCGCTGTCAATGGCACTCCACAGCGCAGTAGACGATTGCCTCTAGGACTCTTGCCGAACGCGTCGTGCAGAGGCAAGGCCATCAATGATTGACTATCCCCTAAGGCCAATAGATCCGTATGGGGGCGCTCTCAACCGTAGCGCCGTTCGGCGTGAGAGCTCTCACTGTGATGATGAGATTGCTGCTTCCTTCCAAGATGTCGATTTTGCGTAACGTGAACGTGCCACCCACGTTCGCAACGCCTGATGCTGCCTGGGCGCTATCCAGAACCCTTCCATCCGCACGGACAATATCAATTTTCGATGCATTTGTCACCGAAATGCTCAAGCTGACCGGATCCTCTGTGGCCCGATACGAGCCTTGACTATCCTCCGTTGCGGTCCCCTTCGCAGCAATGAACGTAAAGGTCACTCCACCATTTGCTGCCGTAGGTGACGGGAAGAAGGTTGGCTGGGTCGCGGCGGGAGCGGCGGTTGGAGTGGATGAACTCGATGCGAGTTCCTGGGGTACTCGGAGTGTCTGCCCTTCAAATATCGTATTCGGATCAGCGAGGCAGTTCGCTGCCTGGACAATTGCCTGTGTGGAATCACTGCGCAGGGCGATGCTATAGAGCGTGTCTCCCGATTGTACGGTGTAGGTCGGCCAATCGGTACGTGGTGTGCAAGATGGCGGGGCGGTCGCGGCCTGCTGAGCCCGCGTCGGCAATGGCACTAATGTTGGCACCGGCGAGGCAGCAGGCGCCTCGGAGGTTTCTTGCGTTGGGCGAATGACCGTTGGGATGAATTCAGGAGTGGGCGTCTCTTCATCGGGGCCGTTCCCCACAAATGGGACGCAAGCGGTTGCTATGACCGCAAGTCCCAGCAACAAAAGCATGACCCGGAAGAAATTAAGGGGCATTTTCACTGGCGACACTCCTCTTCTCGCAAGCTACCTACACCACGGCCCGAAAGGTGCAAAGTAAAAACATCCCTCGGGACTGACTTTGTGAGAATGATCCACCAACCTAAACCACGCTGAGACCAGGGCAGGTGGTGGATACAAAACAACTAAACAGACGCTCTGTGGGACTGACGAATCAGAGAGCTATATATATGATGCCTGGAATGGCTGCACATTACAAGCGAACCGCAGAATCCGGCGCATGACGGCCCTACAGCAAGGACCGGGCTTTCGCCACAATGTGTTGAGCGGTCAAGCCATACTTCTGCAGGAGCGCTGACGCATCCCCGGACTCAGCGTAGGTGTTCTCAACTCCGACGAATGCCATTGCGCAGGGGGCATGCTCGGCAACCGCCATTGCCACGACACTACCGAGACCGCACTGAACCAGATGTTCCTCAGCAACTACGATCTTGCCTGTTTCACGCGCCGCTTTCGTCACGGCTGCCACGTCCAGCGGTCGCACCGTGTGCATGTCGAGCACACGAGCCTGGACACCCTCCGCGGCTAATGTCTGTGCTGCCTCCAACGCGGCAGCAACCATGATGCCGTTACTAATGAGCGTAATGTCCCCGCCGCTGCGCAATTCGTTCGCCTTGCCCAGCGTGAAATCAGGATTGTCCCCGTAAGTGACGGGCACGTCCGGCCGACCCACGCGCATGTATGCGGGACCCTCTGCGCTCAACATCGCCGCAACCGCCTTATGGGTGGAGGGCTCATCGGCGGGTACGATCACGGTAAACGTCGGCAATCCCAACGCCAAAGCGACATCTTCGATAGCCATCTGCGACGGGCCGTCTTCACCGATGCTTATTCCTGCATGGCTGCCGACGACTTTTACATTGAGATTCGGGAAAGCAATCGACATGCGCAACTGGTCGTACCCGTTGCACATGATAAAGCAGGCGAAGCTGGCAATCACCGGCAGTTTTCCACACGCTGCCAAACCGGCGCCGATACCTACCAAGTTCGATTCCGCGATGCCGACATTGATGAAGCGTTCGGGAAACTCCTGCGCGAACCACTCGGTACGCGTGGAATTATTGACGTCGCCGTCCACGACGACAATATCGGGATTAGTCCTGCCGGCCTCCCGCAACGCGGCGCCAAACGCATCGCGAGTCGCCTTGCCCATCTTGAGATTGACTTCTGGTTCTACTGCCATCCGAGTTCCTCCAAGGCACGTTGCTCTTCTTCCTTGGTAAGCGATTTGCCATGATATGAATAGTCTGCTTCAACGAAAGAGACGCCTTTGCCCTTGACCGTATGGGCGACAATGCAAGATGGGCGTCCCTCGGTGGACTTGGCTCGCTGCAATGCTTGCACCACGGCGGATGTGTCGTGACCGTCAATTTCCTGAACATCCCATTGAAAGGCCCGCCACTTTTCCGTCAGCGGCGAGTAGTCGAGCACGTCTCTCACCCAGCCGGTCTGCTGGGCTTTGTTGTGGTCCACAATGGCGGTCACGTTGTCGAGGTTATAGTGAGCCGCCGTCATGGCAGCTTCCCAAATCTGCCCTTCGTCCAGTTCCCCATCACCCAATATGACGAAAACGTGGAAATCTCTATTCTCGATGCGGGCTGCGAAGGCATGTCCCAAGCCTAGCGAGAGTCCCTGACCCAGAGATCCGGTACTAGCTTCTACACCGGGCAGGCGGGTCATGTTGGGATGCCCCTCGAGCGGGCTGCCAATCTGCCTAAGGGTTGCCAGCAGGTCCGTTGAGAAATACCCGGCCTGCGCCAAGACAACATAGAGCAACGGGCTCGCGTGGCCTTTACTCATGATCAAGCGATCACGATCATGCCATTGCGGATTTGCGGGATCATATTGCATGATGCCGCCGAAATACAATGCAGCCATGATCTCTACGCCGGAGAGCGAGCTTGACGGGTGCCCTGACCCTGCTATTGTCGTGCAGGTGATGATGTCGCGGCGGATTAGTCGAGCTTGTTCTTCTAGATCTTCGATTGACATCTTCATCGATACACCCACTGCCTTGAAAATCCTTCTGCTACCTTCACTCTGACGTCGTGTTCCCGGCGGAGAACCATCCGCGTCCAATGCGCCTTGGTATACTTCCGGGACAGGAGGCTTATTCTTCTCGAGAAGAAGCACACACACTCACACTATTGTAGCGTTTACGCGCCGGGGGCGCGAGCGCTTCCGGCCAGTCTCCTATTTCAGCCCCTTCCCAGTCGCCCTGCCACTGAACGTGCACCCCTCGCTTCCCTTGCGGAGACAATTCAAGCCGCACAGACAATTCGGCACTTGAGTGCAGAGGGCACTGTGGGAAAATCGTAGCGTGCATCCCCTTGCGGCCTGGACGTGTACGCCAGTGCTATACTTGAGCCGACGTGAGTGCTAAGAATTGATTCTCAAGAACTGTGCCAATGACTATTCGCTTGTCCGGTGAGTGTAGCAGGCAAGAACAGGACTCTAGGTTTACGGCCTGGCTCTCCGCTTGCACGATCTGAATCGAGAGGACCCCCATCCCTTGGCTACGTCTGAGTCCACCCCCGAGACCAACCAACCTAAGACTCGCGCCTTTCCCAACGTCTGGCAGGCCCTGGTTTTACTCGGCCTGCTTTTGATTCTGCAGTTGGGCGTGACTGTGGTAGTAGGCTTCTACCTTTCCCTTCAGTCGATTCCGATGCAGGAGTTGTCCACGGTGCTTGCAATGGTGAACCTTTCCACCTTTGGCGCCGTCGTAATCTTGGGTACGGCATGGTCTCGCGTTTCGGCCCGCCAACTCTTCTATCTGCGGGGATTCTCCCCCATGCTGATCCTGCCGATGTTCGTGATGATGCTTGGCCTCATCATTGTCGTATCGGAACTCGATAACGTCCTCCAACGTTTCCTTCCGATACCGGACTGGCTCATAGAGATGCTTGGCGAGCTTGGTCTTGGCGAGGGCTTCGCCCTTGGCACCTTCATTGTGCTGGTTGTTGTCGCGCCAATCACCGAAGAACCACTGTTCCGCGGCATCCTGCTCCATGGCTTCACGCGCAACTACGGTGCGTGGTGGGCGGTGATAGTTACCGCTTTCCTATTTGGTGCTATTCACATGAATCCCTGGCAATTCGTAGGCGCTTTTTTCCTGGGGCTTGCGTTTGGGTGGTGGACGTTGGAGACGCGGTCTATTCTGCCGGCGATCCTCGGCCACGCTATGAACAATGGCATGGTCGTCATTACGGTCGACGTGTTAAGCGTGGAGATTCAAGGTTTCAATGCCTGGGAAGAAGGGGTGCAGACTCACCAGCCGTGGTGGTTCACACTCTCAGGCGTTATTTTGCTCGTAGTCGGAGCGGGGATTCTGTACCAGCTATGGTTGCAGGAGCGCCAGACCTGATAGCGCCTTCACCCGGCGCCAGCCCTTCTCGTTGTGAGACTCGCGTTTCGTACGCTCGTGCATGAAGAGTCGCCAACGTCGGCCAGTACGAGATTGCTCTCTCTTACAGCGGATCGGTAGCAGGATTTGACTAACGCGAGCGCCACAACCAGAGAACGTTGATGAAGAAGACCATTCCCAAAACGGCATAGAAGCCGTTTGCGCCAGCCACGATCGCGCCGACGATCACCAGCGGCACGCCAAAGCCCAACACGGGCATCGCCACTTTGAGAAAGGCCTCCGCGTCGGATCTTGCCTGCGTGCGTGCCTGGATCATAGCAACCTCGATGCGCTCGTTGATGTGGGAATCAATGCGCTCCATTAGCGCCGCCACGATGTGATCGTCATAGTGCTCGCCCAGCTCGCGGCGGGTGGCCACTGTAGACCTCAGCTCATCTTTCAGCCGGGCTGTTTCCGCGGGATCCTGCGGCCGAAACTTACTTGCCATCGGCTGGCTTCCTTTGTACTCCGCGCCGCCATGCCTCCTCCGGTAAACCACGACCCCATCATAACGCAATTGACGGAACTCGAGGTGAGAAGCCTCTAGGTTTTGTCCTGCTCACAGCAATGCTCCCTCGTCATGCAACCGCCACGCAGCATCAACGAGCGCCCAGAGGCCCCCGCTTACCGCCGCATTGCCGCCCAGCACCACAGGATAGCCTGCGTCCCACGCTGCGCCTGCAAAGTCTTGTGTCGATTCATCCTCGATCTCGCTAACCAGTCCCATGTCTGCAGCAAACCTATCATGTCCGTTGACCTGCCCTCCGCCGTGCGCAAACAGCACGCGCGAGTCGAGAAAGAGGGCGTCTCCCATCTGCGAGAACGCGTCAAAGAAAGCCCGAGGCCCTACTTCCTCTAAGTAAAACCCCAGCAATGAGCGCACCGGCCGTGCGCTTGTGCTCATGCCCCGTTCTTCGGAATAGACGCGGATGCGGCACGCCATGTCCCGCCTGAGCAACGGCCAGAGCTGGGCGCTAACGCGCCCGGCCAAAACGACCTCTTCATGCGGCCGCACGAAGGAAGGCATTGCATCGCGCAGACGCGAGCTTAAGGAGAGCAGTGGCCGGCTAACAGATTGCTGTGCAATATAGGCGCGGGCCACCGGACCGCAAAGTGGATGAAGCCCGAGCATGGCAAGATCAGTAGGGGTGTCGATATCGAACATTGCGGCAATTGCGGGTTCCAGCGGTTCATGGCGCAGACTTGCTTCCAGGACCAGTTGCCGCGCCAGGCCGTTATCACGTGTGCGCGGCAGATCGACAGCGGTAAGGGCGTTCGCAGGATGAAATCCGATGAAGTCTGCCGAAAAGAAGTTGTTCGCAATCAGCCCATGGTCCAGGAGCGCAACCGCGTCGCGCAGGGCTGCCAATTCGCCAACGGAGAGCAGGGGACCGCTGCCTCCGCCGATATAGAGGACGCGTGATATGCAGTGTCGTGCGACGATTCCCGCGAGGGTATTGCCAAAGTGAAAGCACCGCGCGTCCGCGGTTGGCTCAATGATGACTTCCGGCGCAATGCCCCTGCACGCCTCCGCCCGCGAAGTTGCAAGGATGATTGGCGCAAATCCCCCGGCCGTCTGAGCCTTGGCAATTAAGTCTTGAGCAATGGCAAGATGGCTATCAAAGACCAATTGCTCCAGCGCGGTGGCGCCTTCCTTGCCGGCAAAGAGTACGAGACCGACGTCATCAGCCATACGCAAATCACTTCCGCTGCGTTGTGTTGGCGGTTGCCACAGTATGGCTGGGCACTCTTACAGATCGCACACCGAATTACGAACTGTGGCCGAACTCTTCACCCGCCACACCAAGATTGCGACGCGAGACTAGTTCTGTTGCTTGCACCGCAATGGCTTACAGCCCTCATGCAATTACGAACTACACCAAACGCGGACAACCCATCGTGACGATTGCCCAACCCTTGCGGTAGTGCAGGTTTGCTACCTGGGCTCATGCGGCAGCGTGACTCTCGCCGGATCGCAGACCTACTCTTGGCAAGAGTCCGGCCCTACTCACGTAAAGTCCCGCCACCTGTGCGCGTGTGCCACACACAAACAGCCGCCAGATGAATTACCAAAGTACTCATCCAGCGGCAATCGAGTATCGCATTGCCAAAGCATTTTCACGCAATGGCAAAGAACCTACATGTACCCATACTCCATGCGGATCTCTTCGGACATCATTTCCGGCGACCACGCCGGGTCCCAGACGATTTCCACTTCCACTTCCTCCACGCCCTCAAGGTCTTCGACTACCTGATTGACCTGGGCAATGATGTACGGTCCCGCTGGACAACCGGGAAACGTGAGCGTCATCTTGATCCCAACGTTGTTGTCATCGGCAGTGGTGTTGATCTCGTAGATTAACCCCAAATCAACAATGTTGACGCCCAGTTCAGGATCGATGACTTCCTTCAGGCCTTCACGAATTACGTCTTCAGCAACAATAGCCATGTATTTTTCTCCTGGCTCCGATCTCTGTCGTGCCTCTATGGACCATAGTAACAACCGCAAGCGCGACCCGGCAATGTTGGGCTAGTCTACCTCCCGCGCGTAGAGTTCCAGAATGCTGCCCGCAAAGCCGGTGGCCTCCGGTGAAGCAAGAAACACCAAGGCGTTGGCAAATTCGTCGAGGCTCACGGCGTTGCGCATGTCTTCTTCATCGAGGTATTGTTCCGCCTCCACGGTTGCGATCGTGCCCGCCACAAGGCACGTTGGTACAATGCCGCGCTGCTTGTAGTCGCGCGCCACACCTTTGGTGAACGTGACCACCGCGGCCTTACTCGCACCGAAGAGCGCGCGTCCCGGCGCCGGATCAAAGGCGCTGCCTCCGGCGATCGTGATGATATGTCCGTGCCCCTGCGCCAGCATCGCCGGCAGAACCGCGCGCACAAGATTGTAGCTCGTGTAGAGGTTCGCCTCGATCTGATGTTGCAAGTCCGCCAAGGTCGTCTCTGTTACCTCGCGTTGATCGAAGCTGCCGGAGAGGAGCGTCGCCGCATCCAAGTGCCCAAACGCGGCGCAGGTCTGCTCTACTGCGGAATTGGCTTGATCAGCCTCTGCGAGGTCCGCCTCTATGCCCAGCACCGTATCCCCATGTGGAATCCGGCTCAACGCAGCCTGCAGGCGGTCACGATTGCGTGCAGTGGTTGCCACCTGATAGCCGGCGTCGAGAAATGCCGAGATTACGGCCCCTCCTGTCCGGGCCGTCGCACTTCCGATTAGAATTATTCGAGCTTCCATAGGACACCTTTCTCCCAAGCCCGCGCAATACTCTCCCCTCACAAGAGATCGCAAGCTGTGTGCGCAGTCACACTCGCACGTGAACGTTCACCGATTTCACCCTCGCATGTTTTCCGGTTGAGGAATCCCGTAAGGACGCTAGACGCTCTAAACTATTAGCAGAGATTTCGCCCAAGCAACTTGCCGCGAATAAGGATTACTTTGCCGCAAGAGCATAGCAGGCATCCACCAGCACCATAGCGCGGTGCATGTCTTCTAGACTAGCCAGAGGTTCGTGTCCTTCACGGTACGCCTGCAGCGTACTCTTGACAAAATCCTGGTAAAGTCCAGGTACAGAGTGGCCGCCGCGCTCCTCAATACCTTTGTCTGTAACGATGCTGGTAGCGCCGTCGCGATAGGTAACGTAAGTTGATCCGTCGCTCACGTTCCACACCACGTCTGCGGCATCCGCCGGGTACGTATATGCTACCTCAACCACCGCAAATGCACTGTCATCGCCGCAGAATGTGACGTTGGCGTACTCTTCAACCGGGACCCCCGGCGTAATGCGCTGCAGTTGGACGGACCCGATACGTACCTCCTGGCTGCCAGTGAACCAGGAGAAGAGGTCGGCGTAGTGCACACCGAGATTGCGCAAGGCGCCGCCACCGGATTCTTCCGCCTTCAGCATCCATGGACAGCCCGAATCCACGTATCGCTGTACCGGTCCCCCGGCGTAGCGAAAATGCGCATGCTGAATCTGCCCCATGCGCCCATTGTCGCGCAACTCCTTCACGGCTTGAGAAAAAGGCGCCGCGCGATTCGTGAGCGGAATGGCGACAAAGACGTCATTTTGCTTAGCAAGTGCGATCAACCGTTCGAATTGGCTGGCGTCGGTGCCGAGAGGTTTTTCAATTACGAATGGAATGTGCCGCTCGATCAATTGGGTGGCGATCTCCGGCTGCAGCCGGTAGCGTCCAAACGAAAAGACGAAGTCGGGCTTCTCTCTCTCCAGGAGTTCCACATAGTCCGTATACGGCGTACAGCCTGCGTACTGCCTGGAGAACCGTTCGGCATAGCTGGGCTGCTCGTCAGAAACGGCCACCGGCGTGATACCAAGCGCGCCAAATGCAGGTAAGTAAAGCGGTACGTGCCAGTGGCTGATCTCCAGTATCGCAATGCGCATGTTTTGTTCTCGCTCCCAAGGAAAATTCTATTCACCAGATCTTGCGGCCCTCGCGGGATCAACCATTGAGCGCTCGGGCCGACGCCGCTTTGCCAATGGAAAACAGGGCATCTGCAAAGTCGATAAAAACCTTTTATGTCCAGTCGGGTTCGGCCAAGACCCTGTCGAACTATGAACTGCCCCATGGCAGGTTTAGGGCGTGAAGACACCAGTGCGCGAATGACTCCTGCGAGTGCCCACTTAGCCTCTATTCTTCCTCAGCGGATCGGCTGCCCGCCAGCAGATTTCGCAAGACATACTGCAACACCCCGCCGTGAAGATAGTAGTCCACTTCGATGGGAGTGTTGATGCATGCGGTCGCCGAAAATTCTTTTTCATTTCCACGTGCGTCACGTGCACGCACTTTCAAAGTCTTGCGCGGCGACAATCCTGCTGCGATGCCTTCGATAGCATAGGTCTCCTTGCCGTTGAGGCCTAGAGACTCTGCATCTTCGCCTTCCTCATACTGCAATGGCAAAACGCCCATGCCGATGAGATTGCTGCGATGGATGCGCTCGTAACTTTCGGCGATAACGGCGCGCACACCGAGGAGCAGCGGACCCTTGGCAGCCCAGTCCCGGCTGGAACCCATGCCATAGTCCTTACCCGCAAGGAGGACAAGGGGCACCTCGTCACGCTCGTACTGCTTGGCAGCATCGTAGATGGTCATTTCTTCTTCGCTTGGCAGGTGAAGCGTCCAGCCGCCCTCTCGTGAAACGAGTTGATTGCGCAGCCGCACATTGGCAAACGTGCCCCGCATCATGACCTCATGGTTGCCCCGGCGCGAACCGTAGGAATTGAACTCCTTGGATTGCACGCCCTGGTCGATGAGGTACTTGCCCGCGGGGCTGTCTTTGGCGATTGAGCCTGCGGGCGAAATGTGATCGGTGGTCACCGAGTCGCCAAGCACCGCCAGCACACGCGCGCCCGCAATGTCGATCGGAGAGCCGGGCTCGGCCGCCATATCTGTAAAGAACGGCGGCTGACGCACGTAGGTAGACGATGGTTCCCACTCGAAAAGCCTACCTTCCGGCACTGCCAGGGTCTCCCACTCAGACATTCCCTCGAAGACTTTGTCATATTGCGAGCGGAACATCTCCGCATCCACCACACGCGTCATTGCGTCGGCAATTTCGCGCTGGCTCGGCCAAATGTCGCGCAGGTAGACGGGCCGTCCTGCGCCATCGTGTCCGATGGGTTCGTTCGTCAAATCCGTATTGACCGTTCCGGCCAACGCGTACGCAACCACGAGAGGAGGCGAGGCGAGATATGACGCCCGCACCAAGGGATGAATTCGTCCTTCGAAATTTCGGTTGCCGCTGAGCACCGCCGCCACTGCCATTTCGTGATCGCTGATCGTCTCTTCAAGTGGAGAAGCCAGCGGGCCGCTGTTGCCAATGCAGGTAGTGCAGCCGTAGCCTACGAGGTGAAAGCCAAGCGCTTCCAAATGCGGCACCAGGTCGAGCTTCTCTAAGTAGTCCATTACTACGCGCGAGCCGGGGGCCAAGCTCGTCTTTACCCACGGCTTGCGGCCAATGCCGGCGGCGACGGCATTCTTCGCCAAGAGGCCCGCGCCAATCATGACGGCAGGATTGGAGGTATTCGTGCAGCTTGTAATGGCCGCGATCACCACTGCGCCTTCGCCAATCCTGGCAGGCACGCCATCCAACGAGACATCAACGCTTGCGGACGGATCCGCGACCGCAACCGAGCCGCCAGGTTGCGCAACTGTTGCCGCGACGCCGTTTCCTCCCCCACCAGCCCCGTTGCCATTGGTCTGTGCAAACTTGTCCGGATACGCCTCATGAAAGCTCTGCCGCACGCCGTGCAACGGCACACGGTCTTGGGGGCGTTTGGGTCCGGCCAGACTTGGCTCAACCGATGACAAGTCAAGTTCCAAGATGTCGGTAAACACCGGCTCCGCATCGGAGGGTCGGTAGAACATACCTTGTTCCTTGCAGTACGCCTCGACGAGTTTAACCAGGTCTTTATCGCGCCCGGTAAGGCGCAGGTAGCGGAGCGTCTCGTCGTCTATCGGGAACATTCCCACAGTCGCGCCGTATTCCGGGGCCATGTTCGAAATCGTCGCGCGGTCCGGCAAGCTCAACGATGCCATGCCCGGGCCGCAAAACTCCACGAACTTGCCCACAACCCCATGCTGCCGCAGCATCTGTGTCACGGTGAGTACGAGGTCGGTAGCGGTAGCGCCCTCCGGTAGCCGGCCGCTGAGCCGAAAACCGACCACATCCGGGACTAATAGAGAGATAGGCTGGCCGAGCATCACCGCTTCGGCCTCAATGCCGCCCACGCCCCAGCCCAGCACACCGAGACCGTTGATCATTGTCGTGTGGGAGTCTGTGCCCACGAGCGAATCCGGGTACGCCGTGAGCTCGCCGTCTCGCGCATCGGCAAAGACGACTTTTCCGAGATATTCCAGGTTGACCTGGTGAACGATTCCTGTGTCCGGCGGTACGATGCTGAAGTTGTCAAAAGCCTTCTGTCCCCAGCGCAGAAACGCGTAGCGTTCCTGGTTGCGGGCAAACTCTCGCTCGGCATTGATGGCGAAAGCCTCAGGCATACCGTACACGTCCACCTGCACCGAATGATCGATAATGAGATCGGCTGGTTGCAAAGGATTGATGCGATTGGGATCTCCCCCTAAGTCGCTGATTGCTTCCCGCATCGCCGCCAGGTCTACCACCGAAGGCACGCCGGTAAAGTCCTGGAGGATCACGCGCGCAGGAGTGAAGTTGATCTCTCGCGCCTCGGCTTGATTTGGCTCCCAATTCGCAAGGGCAACCACGTCGTCGCGCAGCACCGAATGTCCGTCTTCGGTGCGCAGCAAGCTCTCGAGCAACACCTTGATAGAAAAAGGCAGCTGCGCCACGTTCCCAATTCCCAGGTCTTCAAGCGCCGCGAGACGGTAAATTGTGTGGGCGTTCCCACCAATAGAGATCGACGACTTGCTGTCAAAGCTATTCACAGTGCTCATCAATTCCCTCGGATCACGTACCAAAGAATTCCAATACAGGTCTGAGGCTCACTCAGAGTTCTGAGTAGAGGATACTATACTCCGCTCATTTCAACACGTGATACGGTTGTACGGACCTTGTTGCCTCCCTACGGTGCTTCTTGTAGCAGGGGTGTTTGCGGGGTATAGTGAGCTCAATTGGGCGCCAGACCACCGAGACATGGTGGAAATGCACAGTGAAACTCTCCCTGTCAGGTAGAATCGCCGAAGCCGAGGACGTAAAGGACTTCTCTTCTCTCGACTTTGGCGGCTTGGTGCAGCTTGCCGCCCGTGTCGGCTTCAACGCCGTTTGCGTGCGGCCCACACATCTATCTAGTGAAACTCCGCTTGAACGCGTGCGCGAAATGCGTGCCATCCTCGAGTGTCACGGATTAGCGGCCTCGATGGTCACCGCGGACTCTCGTGTGTCACGGGAAGGCAGCGTTCCTGACTCAGGCGCCCCGCTGCAAAATCTCGGACCAATTCTAGAACGCGCCAACGCTCTCGGTGCAGACCTCATTCGCGTGGGCGTGAAGAGTGTGGACGACGTGGTCTGGGCGCAGCGAGCAGCGGACCAAGCCCGCGAACTCGGCATTCGGCTCGCCCAACAGACTCACACCGGCACACCGTTTGAAACCGCCGCGGGCTGCCAGGAAATGATCGCACGCATCAACCGAGCCAACTTCGGTCTCGTCCTCGAACCTGCAAACTTTGCGCTCTGTGGAGAGGACTATGGCGCGGCAGCCTTGGCTCCGGTCGGCCCGTCCGTCTTCAACGTCTATGTGCAGAACTTGCGGGTCACAGACCGCGGCGATTCCTCCGTCGAGACTAATCGCGGCAAGGTACGCTATGAACGGCTGATAATTGGCGACCCGGCGGGAATTGACTTGCCGCGATTCTTTGACGGGCTTTCCGCTATTGCATATCACGGCTATGTGACCTCTCACCAACCCGCAATCCCGGCACTTTCCGAGCGCAGCCTGTGCGATCAGGTGTATGCATCGCTTGCCCGCTTCGTAGGTTCCTAGTGCCAGACCCAAACCCGCATAGTTCGTCTCTCTGACGTCAGAGAGAGGCTCCGATAGCTCTCCCCGTGTCCATCCGGAATTCAGGACAACCGAGTATTCTTCGGGCAGATAATTGCAAAGTATCTGTGTTCGCAGCACGCGACTAAGTTAAAAAAGCCTTGCGGCCTTGATGCAGCCGGCACTAGGTGACGCTATACTAACGACAATAGTCATTCCGCGTAGCACCGAAGCTCAAAATAGCAATTCTCACTATGGGAGGAAAAGGCCATGGCATCGACTCTGGTTCACGTAGGAGTGCGCGCCAGTGACATTGACAAGACTATTCACTTTTGGCGTGACGCGCTCGGTCTTGAAGTAGTCAACGAACTGCACCACGGCTTTGATCTCAGTGACGGCTATCACAACTTTCGGGTCTTTCAACACGAGGGGCCGGACCGTCCGGCGCACGTGTCCGGTATGCTGGACTATCTTCATATTGGTGTGAAAGTTTCGGACTTGGCAGAGGCTGCCACACGGCTCGCCGACTTGGGGTACGAGATATTCTGGGAAGGCGTGAGTGAAGGCCAAGAGTACTCGTACGACCCGTCCAAACCGCCTTCCGGCTCATTCAAAGTGGAAGACCCCGACGGTATCGTGGTGGACGTCACCGCGAGCAGCGACCAGTGGCCGGGGGTGGACCTGTGAGCGAGCAGTATCGGGTTGCCATCATCGGTACCGGCCGCATGGGCGGCCTCATCGAAGACGAGCAGGACATCCGGGGGTTCATGACGCCTTACGGCCACTATCCCGGCTATGCGTCCATGCCGGAGACGACGGTCGTCGCCGTTGCCAACCGCGGCAAGGAGCGCCTTGAAAGATTCTGCAAGCGATTTGGTTTCTCCAACGGTTATCTCGACTACCGTGAGATGATTGCAAAGGAAAAGCCGGACATCGTCAGTGTTACCACGCCGTCATTTGCGCGCGCCGAACCGATCATATTCTGTGCCGAAAACGGCGTGCGGGGAATCTTTTCCGAAAAAGGTCTGTGCGCCTCGCTGGCAGAAGCGGACCGCATCCACGAGGCGGTGACGCGCAACAACGTCGCCTTCAATTGGGGCACGCAGCGGCGTCATCACGATGCTTACAAGCGGCTGCGCGCCGCCATTCTGGATGGAGCCATCGGCAAACCGCTGCACGCATTTGTGTACTTCTCCACGGACATCATCAAGCACCATCCACACACCATAGACGCTGCCAACATGATGCTAGGTGACCCGAAGCCGACATGGGTCGAGGGACGCTTGGTTGATCCCAGCGATCCACGTGTCAGGAACAACGAACGGGCGTCGGCTCCTTATGACTCTGAGAAACACGCCTTTGTGCCAAAGCAAGGCCAGGAAATTGCCGATCCCTTGGTGGACTTCTTCCGCATTGGCTACGAGACCGGTCAGGAAAGCTACTTTATTCCCACGCCCGGCCCGTTTGACGTGGAAGTACGCGGCACGGAGGGGCGTGCGCTTGCCTTGGACAACGGCATCAACACGCGCATACAGCGGCCGCTGCGACGCGGCGATGAATTGGAAGAGACGATCATCCATGCCATTGGCGATGGGCCGACGGTGACGAACATCCGCAATCTCATCCGCGAGATTGAGACCGGCGAGCGGACAGACGGCAATATCGACCGCGTCATGCAGACCGTGGAAGCCCAATTTGGCGTAGCGCATTCTTCGTTGCAAGGTGGCGCGCGCGTGTCGCTGCCGGTTGCTGATAGGAGTCTTTATATTCCGGGCGGCTAGAGTCCGGCGCGTTAACTCGCAACAATTCCAGCCGATTGTAAACCTCCGCACTGGGGAAATCAAGGCAAACGGTTTGGCGCGATTGTAGATTGCCTGTCATTCCTGCCGATGGTTTGTAACTCAGGCATTGGCCGGGGTCCAGAGACAAGGAGTAGATAGATTTCCGCTTTTGCGGGAGTGACAGTTAGAGGCGGCATCCGGAAACTAAATTCAGCTACAAATTATGTAGATGTCGTCGGAAGTTTCGGTCAGAAGAGCAGTCTAGACTAAGTGGCATTAGGTGGCCCGTAAGCATGAGGAGTAGATAGGATGGCAAAGACTTACCGCGCAGCGCTTATCGGCTGTAGCCGCATGGGAGCTTTCATAGACAACGAAGTGAGATCAAGCCGCTCAATAACGCTTCCCTACTCTCACGCTGCGGGCTATGAGGCATGTGAGCGTACCGATTTGATTGCCGGCGCTGATTTGCGGCAGGACGTGTTGGAGCAGTTTGGCAGCCGCTACAATGTGAGTTCCGACCACTGGTATACGAACTACCGCGACTTGATTGCCAATGAGCAGCCGGACATTCTCAGCATTGCCACGCAACCGGAGCAACGCTGTGAAATCATCCTTCATGCAATTGAGCAAGGCGTCCGCGCGCTCTATGTGGAAAAACCTCTCTGCGCCTCGGTAGCGGAGGCCGAAGCCATACGCGACGCTGTCCGTGCCAACAACGTAGCCTTGAACATGGGCACCAATCGCCGCTGGCACAACGGCTTTGAGGCGATGCGCGCCAAGATCAACTCGGGCGACTTTGGCGATCTCCGCACGCTCACCATATTCTCTACGGGAAGCTTCTTCAATACGGCAAGTCACTTCTTCGATCTCCTGCTGTATCTCAATAGCGATGTCGCGCCCAAATGGGTGCAGGCCTACGTCTTTCGTTTTGACGAGCTCGTCGTGGGCACGGAAGTGCGCGACGATCCCGCGGGCACGGGCACCATGATGTTTGAGAACGGCGTCTTGGGCTATGCTCTGGACGGTTCCAGACGCACTGAGTTCGAGGCAGTGTGCGGCAACGGTGTAATAACGGCGTTGAACAATGGCGCAGAAATTCGCACGCGCACGCAGGCGCCGGACTCATCAGCAGACGGGCCAAATCTAGACTTTGATGAGGCAAGCAGCACGCTGAACCTCGTCAACGATCTTGTGCACGCGCTGGACACGGGTGAGCCAGTTCGTGGAGGGTCTGCCGTGGCCTATTGGAACACCCAGATCATTTTCGGGTTCATCGAGTCGCATCGGCGTGGAGGTGCGCGAGTCGAGCTCCCGTTGACTAACCATGACTTGCGATTCGTCCGGCACGACCACGTGGCACGCCAGCCGAAGTACGCACCCGGCTAGAGCCATGCAACCGGCCTCAGTCATTCCCTGCAAATGTCAGGTAATTCGTTGACAGATTTGAGAACAAAAGCAGCTGAACGCAGTACTCTACATGAACAGTACACATGTCATTCCGAACGGAGCGCAGCGAAGAGTCGCTCGGAGCGCGGAATCTAAGATGTTGAGCCTATCGGGCGACACGTTGCATGGGCCCTAGATTCCGCGAACAGGGTTCGACGCTCCGCTCGGATTGACATGATCTGTCAACACTGCCAATTTGGGAGAGAATTCTGTCAACGAATTACTCAACACATGCAATTCCCCGCGACAGTGGGGGTCTTGGAGGACGAACAAGAGGCCGCTGAATCCTAAATGGTGGCGTGGATGAAAGGCGATATTCAGGTGGGCCCGCTAGATCTAGTTTACGGGCGCTAATCAGTGGTACAAGCCAACCTGCCATGGCGAATAAGATGGGTTCCCGCCCTCATGGAAACAACGGACTCAGGCTGCTTCTGTCCTTCGACAGCGAAGACATAATGGCCGAGACTCCAGTGCCGTGAATCCATAGCTGCTGCCACTGCGCAATGCTTCATCTGAGGGGTTTCAACTATGGCAAAGACATACCGCGCCGCGCTTATCGGCTGTAGCCGCATGGGAGCATTCATCGACAATGAACACCAAGGCATACCCTCGATACCGCTGCCGTATTCCCATGCCGCCGGCTATGAGGCCTGTCCACGCACCGACCTCGTAGCGGGCGCCGACCTTCGTTCGGAAGTGCTGGCAAAGTTTGGCGAACGCTACAACGTGGGACCAGATCATTGGTACACTAATTACCGCGAGTTAATTGCTAACGAACAGCCCGAAATCCTCAGTATCACCACGCAGCCGGAGCAGCGTTGCGAGATAATTCTGCATGCCATCGAGGCGGGTATTCGCGCGCTCTATGTTGAGAAACCGCTCTGTGCCTCGGTTGCGGAGGCTGAAGCCATCCGCGATGCTGTGCGCGCCAACAACGTCGCCTTTAGTATGGGCACTAACCGACGCTGGCACTATGGATTCGCGGCAATGCATGCCAAGATTCACTCCGGGGACTTTGGCGACTTACGCACTTTGGTCAACTACTCAACTGGTCAATTCTTCAATGGATTTAGTCACTTCATCGACCTATTCATGTTTCTCAACAACGACGTGACGCCGCAATGGGTGCAGGCCTTTGTCTTTCAATTTGATGAACTCGTTGTGGGCACCGAGATACTGCAGGACCCGGCGGGAACAGGCACCATAATGTTCGAAAACGGCGTCCTCGGCTATGGGCTGGACAGTTCCAGACGTGCCGAGGTCGAGGCGGTATGCGAAAGAGGTATGATTGCGGCGTTGAATAACGGCGTGGAATTTCGTACGCGCAGCAAGGACATGGACTCGTCGGAGGACGGGCCAAATCTCGACTTCGAACAGAAGAGTGCGACCCTGATCCTCGTTGAGGACATCGTATCTGCGCTTGACACGGGCGAGCCGACCCGCGGCGGCGCGGAGGTGGCGTACTGGAACACCCAGATCATATTCGGTATGATCGAGTCGCACCGCCGGGGCGGCGCGCGTGTCGAGTTGCCCTTGACCAATCACGATCTGCGTTTCATCCGCCACGGCCACGTCGCAAGCCAACCAAAGTACGCGCCCGGCTAGGTTCTACCGGCAATGCAGGTAATTCCGATTGGAAGTGAGGAGTCTAGAGCCGCTCAGGTACTGACACTCGCACTTGTACTTAAGCATGGCACGAACATCAACGGATAGCGAGCGACAATAGTTCGGAAGTGTCGCCTCTCCGCGCAATCGCACAATCAATCTTCAAGTCAAGACAGATTCTCGCTTGCGTAGGACTGACGGCGAACAGTTGTTTGGTGCCGTTGTCTCGGTCCCCTTAAGCGATGTGTGCGAACAATTGGAGAGTCCGACATTTTCATGTGGAGAAAGGCGAGAGCAATATGGCTGAAATGATGTGGCGAGTCGCCAAGCATGAGGGTTTAGGCAACATTGTCATGGAGCATGTGCCCATACCCGACCTCGGGCCCCATGAAGTGCTCGTGCGCGTTCACGCCAGCTTGATTAGCCGCGGATCGGAACTTTGGCGACGCTACGTCATGCCCGGCCCGGTCGACCCTGGCTCAATGGGGTATTCCACGGCAGGCACAATCGTGCAAGTTGGCAGCGACGTAACCGGATACGCGCCCGGCGACCGCGTCGCATGCACGGCGCCCCACGCTGAATTTGCGATAGGTGACGTGAGTTCCACCGCGCGCAAACGTGTGACGCCGTTGCCCGACGACCTTCCCTTCGAGAGCGGCACCTTCCAACCTCTATCGACCAGCGCATTTGGCTGGACCGCGACCGCGGGAATTTTGCCGCAACATACCGTAATTGTCCTCGGCCTTGGGTTGGTGGGAAACCTGGTGATGCAGGCCGCCACCCGCTTTCTGCCCGCGCACCTTTGCGGAATTGACATGCTGCCTTTACGGCTTCAGCTAGCAGAGCAATTGGACATTGGCGAGATCATTGACGGAACTGCTCACGATCCGGTGCGAGCCGTCCTGGAACGGACTAAGGGCAATGGAGCCGACATCGTTATCGATTGCGTAGGCGGGCGCGCAGGATTAGAGTCGTTTCGGCAAGCGCAAGACATGCTCGTCGCAGGCGGTCTGCTGCAACTCATTGGCCTCTACCACGACGATCCCTTGCCGCTCGATGCGGGGAAAATACAGCGCAAGCGGCTTATTGGCGGGTACCTGCCGGACACGGATGTGGAGGCCATGGCCCATGCGGCGGTGCGGTCGTTAGCCAGCGGCCTCATTCAATCCACGCCGCTGATTACCCACCGCTTCCCCGGCAATCAAGCAAAAGAAGCCTTTGACCTACTCTATGAACGACCTGATGACGCCATGGGCGTAATTCTGGAGTGGACGTAACGGCAAGTAAGTCCCGCCGCCTCCGCTCTGGCAGCGCTGGTTTGCTACCTGCGTCCACACGAACGTACCCGCAGTGTGGCTCTGCGTCCCTCCCCATTCCGGTAGCGCAGGTTTGCAACCTGCGTCCACACGAATGTACCCGCAGTGTGGCTCTGCGTCCCTGCCCATTCCGGTAGCGCAGGTTTGCAACCTGCGCCCGAGAAACCTCAACTAGCGGCTTGTGCGCCGCAGAAATTCGTCTACATCGCTGGTAAACGCCACCTGTGGTCAGATTCTCACGAGGAGGTCTGCTCACTCCCCCGCCAACGCACCCACCCCAGGCATGGCTGCCTCAATACGCTCCGCCGCCGCCATGAGATTTTCCAGCGAGTTGGCAAAAGAGAATCTCACGTAGCCTTCGCCGGCGGCGCCAAATCCCGTCCCGGAGAGCGAGGCTACCCCTGCTTCCTCCAGCCAATACCGTTCCAAACGCGCGGACCCCACGCCAAGCTCCTTCACGTTGCAGAAGGCGTAGAACGCCCCTTGCGGCACTAAACATGAGAGGCCGTCTATGGCATTGAGCGCGCCGATGAAGGCATCGCGTCGGCGGCGAAACTCCGCCACCATAGCATCTACCGAATATTGTGGGCCCTCAAGTGCCTCGATGCCTGCCATCTGGGTAAAGCTCGCCGTGCATGACGTGGCGTTATTCAAGATCAGTCCGATCTTCTCTGCCAGAGGGACCGGCATCACGCCGTACCCCAGGCGCCAGCCCGTCATGGCATAGGTCTTCGAATGGCCGTCCAGTAGAATAGTCTGCTCCTGCATTCCAGGGTGTGCCAAAATGGAAGCGTGGCTGCCATCGTAGACTATGCGGCTGTAGATTTCATCGCTCAGCACCCAAATCGGCTTGCCCCGTACCATGTCGGCGATTTCCCCGAGCTCCTCCGCCGTGAACACGCCGCCGGTGGGGTTGTGGGGTGCGTTCAAGATAATGAGCCGCGTCTTGTCAGTAATGCTGTCGCGCAATTCATCCAGGTCCCAGCGGAACTGCCGCTCCTCGTAGAGGGTCAGCGGCACCCTGGCGGCACCGGCAAAGCGCAGCATTGAATCATAGGTGGGAAATCCCGGATCAGGGTAGATCGCCTCATCTCCAGGATTGACCGTGGCCAAGATTCCGGCAAAGACGATTGGCTTCGCTCCCGGCGTTACCACCACGTTCTCGGCTGAGGCATCGACACCCCACCCTTGCTGCACGTATCGCGCTATGGCCTCACGACAAGGCATGAGACCGGGAGTAGGGCCATAATGCGTATGTCCGTCCTGTAATGCCTGAACGCCGGCCTCCACGATGTTTTCCGGTGTGGGAAAGTCCGGCTCGCCGATCTCCAAGTGGATGATGTCTTTCCCGGCACTTTCCAGTTTACGGGCGCGCGCAAGAACCGCGAACGCCGATTCGCCTTTCAATAGGTCGGTACGAGCGGCTATGTTCGGGACAGCCATCAGTCCACTCCTTTCCCAGAGGCATTACTGATTCAATTGTACTGGTTCCAAGAATCTCCGCCAACACTATGCTACACTCGTCGTACCAAACGAGGGACAATCCGAAAGTTGGGAACCGCTCATGGCACTTGCGACACTCGCCCAAGATCCAAGAATTTACCGCATTACGGCCATTTGGAATTGGGACAGCATCGTTGAACTTTACTTTATCAACGGCCCCACGCGGGCGCTCATAGACACGGGAGCATCTGACACGCCGCGAGAGTACATTGAGCCTGCGCTGCGGTCGCTCGATCTGACGCTCGACGACATCGACGTCATTCTCAATACCCACGGGCACCAAGACCACATGGGTGGCAATCACGCGCTGCTCAGCAAGATTGAGGCACAGGTGTACATGCATCAAGATGATGCATTCCTCGTTGAAGACCTTGAAGCGCATATGGATTACATCTGGCACGCAGACAAGCACGTTCTTGGCTACGACCTTTCGGCGCGGAGGGCGCAGTTTCTGCATACGGTAGGCGGCCCTTCAGCAGTGCACCGCAGGCTGGAAGACGGCGAGATTGTCGACCTCGGCGATGACATCCAACTCCGTGTGGTGCACCTTCCCGGCCACTCACCGGGCAGCACTGCTTACCACTGGGAAGCCAAGGGCATCGCGTTCGTTGGAGACGCCGTGCAAGGACTTGGCAGCAAGCCGGGCACTTTCCCTCTTTATTACACGGCGAGAGGCTACGAGCAATCCATGCTGCGGCTGGCTGCTCTAAACATCGAGACACTCGCGCTCGCCCATCGATACCTATGGTCACAGGAACCCCGTGGCCCAATTCGCACCGGTAAAGTCGCGGAACAAACGGTGCAAGACAGCATCAACGTTGTCCGATTGATTGATCAATCTGTGCGGCACGCGCTCGAATCTCTTGCAGGCGCCGGTTTTCTGCAAGTCGCGCTCGCCGCGACACAGGCGCTGGCTACCGAGATACCCTTCACCGTCGATCCTCGCACGGGCTTGCCCACCGGCCTACCCGCAACCTTCTTTGCCCACTACACGGAACTAAATGGTGGCTAGGGGCGCCCCCAATGCGCTGGCTGCCGCCGTGTGTTGGTTGCCCGTCCCCACGTCCCGTGATAGAATCCCGCTGGGGACTGGTATCGCCGAAGTGGCGGAATTGGAAGACGCGCTACGTTCAGGGCGTAGTGGGCCTTGCGCTCGTGAGGGTTCGAGTCCCTCCTTCGGCACCTCATAGGCCTGGTGGCTCGTGCGACCAACCATCAGAGAAAGGTTTGGAAAGACCATGAGCACACAGGATTCTAATCAGTTGGGCCCTCTGTTTACGCAGTACTTGCAAACAGTGGGCGTGGCAAACCTGAAGGGTGAAGAGGCCCGGCACCTCCGCAGATTTGTTAGTTGGTGCGGGCCGGACTCCCGAATAACATCGATCTATCCCCACCAACTGCAGACCTATCTCGATCAAGTAACAGCGACCGCTGCCGATCCCAAGCCCTGTGCAAGTGCCTTGCGTACGTTCTTTTCCCATGCGCTGAAGTCTGACTGGGTAGAGAACAACCCCGCCACCGGTTTGCGAATCACCAAGCGCGCCACTAAGAGCAATTCCCGTGCCGCCGATGCTCAGGCCGGAAGCACTTTCATCAGCCGCAAGCGCTACGATGAATTGGGTGCTGAATTGAAGAACCACAAGAGTGAAGGACGCGAGCGCATCAGTAAGCTTCTGCATGCGGCCATCAAGGATGGCGATCTGCGTGAGAATGCGGCCTATGATGAGGCAAAGTATCAGCAAGGCATGCTGGAAGCCCGCATTCGCGAACTGGAGCAAACGCTCCGTACAAGCACGATTACCGAAGAGGAAGCACGGCCGGCAAACGGCGGTATTGACGCCGCCGACGAGGGCGTCAAGATTGGTATGCGCGTTGAATTGGAATTGACTGACGGCAGTGAGACCATTGCTTATCAATTGGTTGGACCTTCCGAGGTCGACCCCCTTGAGGGCCGGATTTCGTACCTCTCTCCCGTTGGAGCAAGCCTCCTTGCCAAACGCGCCGGCGACACCGTTGCCGTGGAAACGCCTGCCGGAAGTGAGACCTATCGGGTTCTTAGCTACTCGTTCTAACCACTCGCAGCAACCGCCAAGCGGATACTGAACCGCGAGAGTCCGTCTGCCGGCTGGTCTCGCCGCGGCCCAATTCCACCCGCCGGAACCTGCATGTAGCAACTGCTACATGCTACGCCTGTGTTGAAGACTCTTGTGCGCCGCCCCCACGTCGAATCCGCTTGTGAACGCTCCTAGTACCGCCTCCAAATGGCTGGTACAATACGAGTGTACCTGCCAAATATTGTCCACCAGAGGATGTCTTGATGGAGACCATTGCTGCTGTTCTTAACTATGTCCTTGCGTTTCTTATCGCCTACTTTCTCGCGTTGTGGGTAGCCCTTGCCATCTGGGCATTCTATGACATTCGCACTCGCACCACTGACATATTGGTGCAGCTCTTCTCGGTTCTTCTCGTGCTGGCCTTCAATGTTTTCGGCCTCATTCTTTACTTGTTCCTCCGACCTAAAGATACGCTGGCAGAGGCAAACGTACTGGCGTTAGAAGAGGAGAGCTTCTTGGCCGAAAGCGAATCCTTGTCGCGATGCCCCAATTGCCACTATCGCTTGCAACACGACTACCAGCTTTGTCCAATGTGCCAGCTTGAAATCAGAAGGCGCTGTACCGGCTGCCGGAATCTCACCGACTTGCAGTGGAGTGCTTGCGCCTACTGCGGGACGCCGGTCAACTAAGCTCGCTAAGGCTAGTCTTAGTGAGTTCAGGCCGATACTCTTCACCAACTCTTCGCTTTCCCATTCTGCAACTCACCTCCACGCTTAAGGATTGCCGTGCCACTCGCAGCCAGCCAAGACACTGAAAGCCGCACGTTGACGGAAACCTCCGATGTACCTGACGACTCCCGGCTTTCGGTCCGCGAATGGCCGGCGGCGGAGAGACCACGTGAGCGCTTGCGCGACCTTGGTCCTGCTCACCTATCGACTGCTGAGCTCCTCGCCATCATTCTGCGTACGGGCACGCGCGAGAGTTCCGTTGTAGCCGTCGCCCAAGGGTTACTTGATAAGTATGGTGGGGCCAGCGGCTTGGCCCAAGCGAGCTTTCGGCAGATTACCCAGTATCCCGGCGTTGGTGAAGCAAAAGTAGCCCAGTTGAAGGCGGCGCTGGAGCTTGGCCGCAGAGCCAGCGCGAGTTCCCAGCCCGTACAACCCGTAATCCGTTCGGCCACCGACGCGAAGAACTTCCTGCTGTCCGACTTTGTCGACGAGGAGCAAGAAAAATTCCTCGTAGTTTTGCTGGACACCAAACACCATGTGGTGGGCAAAGAAACTTTGTATCGCGGCACGCTGAACCAGACGGCAGTTCGTCCCGCCGAGGTCTTCCGCGAGGCCGTGCGGGCCAACTGCGCGGCCGTGCTGGTTGCGCACAACCACCCGAGTGGCGACCCTACCCCTTCCGCCGATGACGTTGCCACCACGGCCCGGTTGGAGAGTGTAGGTGATCTCTTGGAGATTGAGCTTGTCGACCACATCATCATGACACGCGACGGCGCACTCTCACTACGGGAAAGAGGACTTGGCTTTACCCGTAAGCGCCCGCAAGGGACATGACAAGGATCCACATAGGTACGCCCAGTTTGAGCTGAGATTGAGACGCGGCGTGTGATCGGGCAAGTTGCCAAGAAGCTCCAGGACAGTAACTTTCTGCAGGTTCCAGCACGAGACATTGCAGCATGTATACAATGTTATGCTATAGGAAGAATGCCGACCTTAGGCTGGGAGGAGATCGCCACGAAATCATTCGCTAAGGAAGTTCTGCAAACGCTTCTACTCACCGCCATCATCTTCTTTGGCACACGTCTAGCGGTTCAAAACTATCGCGTCGAAGGCAGTAGCATGTATGGGACACTCCACCACAGTGAGTTCGTCTTGGTAAACAAGCTTGCCTACGTCCGCTCGGAGCCGCAGCATGGCGATATAATCGTCTTTAACTATCCCATTGATCCTTCAGAGCAGTTTGTCAAGCGCATTATTGCCATACCCGGCGACACGATTGAGATTCGCCAGGGCGTAGTTTATGTAAACGGTGAGAGTGTGACTGAACCATACGTCAGTGTGGGGTCTCAACTCGCTGGATTTGCCAACCGGGACGAACTCTCGAGCCGTACGATTCCCGCGGATGCCTACTTTGTGATGGGTGACAATCGGCGCGGCAGCAGGGATTCTCGAGAGTGGGGATTCTTGCCGCGCAAATTCATCGTGGGCAAAGTCTGGGTAGCCTATTGGCCTTTGGAGGACTTCGGCGTTATCGAACACTTCGAGCTCATCGTGCCGGATCCCATTGACCGCAAGGAAGCTGTCGTCTTCGACGAAGTCGTCGTCTTTGACGAAGTCGTCGTCTTTGACGAAATCGTCGTCTTTGACGAAGTCGCTGATTACGACAAGGTCGCCGTCTAGTGCCTCCCGACCTCTTTGAATACCTCTTCGCGGCCCCCGGACCGCCGGGATCATTCTATCGCGAAATCGCGCCCCTGCTTACGATAGGGTTTGGCTCCGGTCTGGGGATTTCATTCGTCTATTACCTAATTAGCGGAATGCTCTTCGGCAGCAGCCCACTACGGCGCCTGGCCGTACGGGTAGTATTGCTAACCAGTATGGTTATCAACGGCCTGGGGCTGGTGGCCGTATTCTTGCGTCAGGCAGGATGGGGCATCCTTTCCTACCGATTCGTGCTCGTCCTCATTGCGTTCGTGCAGATCTACATCTTGGTCAGGACGTTTTGGTACCTCTTCCGCGTGTTGCCCGCCAAGATAGCTGAATCGGCAGAAAACCGGAACAAGAAAAAAGGTGGAAGTAAACGCAAGCGGGCGCCACGACGCAAGAAACGCTAGCGCCGACTCCCACGTGCAGGTGCAGGCCGGAGGCAGGTCCGTTTGACGGTCTACGGCCGAAAAGGCATCTCAGCCATCGCCGCTGAGAGACGCTCGAAGGTTTCTTCCAGCGTCTCGGGAATTACCCGCGTGCCGGATAATACCGTCATGAAACTCGTGTCGCCCTCCCAGCGCGGCACGATGTGCATGTGGACGTGGTCGAGGATGCCCGCACCGGCCGCGGCGCCCAAGTTCATGCCGACACTTACCGCATGGGGGCGAAACGTGCTTCGCAAGAGCCGCACGCCGTAGCGGACGACGTGCATGACGTTCGCGCTCTCCTCTGCCGATAGGTCGTTCAGGTCCCCGACGTGCCGGAACGGCACCACGAGGAGGTGTCCGTTATTATAGGGGTAGCGATTGAAGACTATGAAGCACGCCTCATTGCGGTGCAGCACGAGATTGGCCTTGTCGTCAAGCCCTTCGCTCGCCAAACAGAACACGCACCGGTCGTTTGGCTGCTTCTCTCGTTCCAGGTATTCCTTACGCCACGGTGACCACAGAATATCCATCAACGTCCTTACCGGATGACTCGACTCATCTCTTGCCCACGCTCCGCGCCGGCTGCGCGGCGTTTGACGTTGCCCTCTATCCCAACCAGGTACGGCGATTGCAAGACTACATGACGCTGCTTTTGGGACAGCGCGGGCAAGTAAATCTTACTGGAATTCGCGATCTCGCGCAGGCAGAGCGGCTGCTTCTACTAGAGTCTATTGCTGCCGCAATTGCCTTGCCAATCCTGCGTGCACCTCCCAGCGGCACTGTGGCGCTCCGGCTCTTGGACGTTGGCACCGGCGGCGGTATTCCGGGAATACCTTTGGCAATTGCCTTTCCACATCTCTCAGTCACGCTGATCGAAGCGACACGCAAGAAGGTGGACTTTCTGGGGCACGCCGTGCGATCGCTGGGCCTCAAAAACGTTGAAGCGCTGTGGGGACGAGCGGAAGAACAAGGTCACGTGGCGGCGCTTCGTGAGCAGTATGACGTCGTTACGGTGCGGGGTGTGGGCGGACTTGCTACGGTGACCGAACTGGCACTGCCGTTCTGTGCGTTGGGCGGCAGGCTATTAGTCTACAAGTCTTTACCGCTAGACTCTGAAATTCAAGCGGCAATGCACGCGATCAATGTACTTGGCGGAGGCAGGCCGCGCGTTACGCCGTTCAATCTGCCTGAATTACCGCAGCAGCACTGTGCAGTGACCCTAAGTAAGGCCGCAGGCACGCCACAGCAGTATCCGCGCCGTGACGGGCTACCTGCCCGGCGCCCGCTCACAGAAACCTAGATCTACCCAGTCACACGCAGCGCCGTCGCGATTCTCTATGGGATGCTCAGGAGAATGCGCGTCGCTTGGACAATGGCGGCTGTTTGTTGCTGCATGCGCATGCAACATCTGCACGTCTTGCTCATAGAAGTTCCGCCGCCGCACTGTCTACGAACACGGTGACGTGGCGGTGGAGTTGGAGGAAAGAGGCAGGAACCTGCGGCGTAAGCGGGCCGGCAATGGCCCGGTGGACTGCCTGTGCTTTGGTGGCGCCGCTTGCCAAGAGCAGAATGCGCTCGGCCTTGAGAATCGTCCCCATGCCCATCGTTATGGCACGGCTGGGGAATTCACTGAGGCGGGCAAAGTGGCGCGGATCAGTTTCGCTCCAGTATTCGAACGCCAGACGACGAGTCTCAGCACTGAGGCGCGCCACGTGGACGTTCGCGCGCAACTCGAGCCCCGGTTCATTAAAGCCCACATGCCCGTTCAGGCCGACCCCTAGCACCGCTAGATCGAGGTATCCCGCGCCCGCAATGGCATTCTCATAGGCATGGCATTCGACGTGCGGGTCCGGTGCGGCGCCATTGGGAATATGCACTTGACTCGGCTGCAGGTTTATGTGACCCAAGAAATGGTCCCGCATGTAGGTGTGGTAGCTTGCGGGATGTTCCGGCGACAGGCCAAGGTATTCATCGAGATTGAACGTTTGCACCCGTGAGAAGTCAGCGGTGCCTCGTCGATGCGCCGCCACAAGCTGCCGGTACATTCCTATGGGTGTTGCGCCCGTGGGCAGCCCCAGCACCAGGTCCGGTTTCTCGCCAATAGCCTTACAGACGGTTTCCGCCGCACACAGACTCAGGTCTTCGTACGACGGCACCGTAACGACTTCCATTTGCCTCCCTTTCTTGTCCGCGCCCATTATACACAGTTGCGTGCCAAACAAGCGGCAGCCCGATTTGCGGGCAAAGCGTTGCCTATTAGGACAAGCATGGTGCTCCGCAGTATACTTGCAGGCAAGTCAACGCCAATGCTATTCGCCCGTGATTGCAAGGTGAAAGACCATGAATATCCGTCCTGACGAACTCTTCGCTCACATTAAATCGGAAGAGTTGGTGGCACTTGCCGCCGGCCTCGCGCGAATTCCCAGTGAGATTCCCAACGAAGGCGCAATCGCTGAGTTTCTTGCTGCCGAGATGCGCAAGTCCGGCGCTTTCGATGAAGTGCAAATGCAAGATGTCGTAGCGGGCCGGCCCAACGTCATCGGCATAGTGCGGGGCAGCGGCGGTGGCCCGAATCTGCTGCTCAACGGCCACATCGATACGGGCGCGCCTGCAGGCGACTGGTCGCGTGACCCCTACGACGCGTACGAGGAAGACGGGTATCTCTACGGGTTCGGGCTTACGGACATGAAAGGTGCGGTCGCCTGCTTGGTAAAGGCAGCCGAAGCGGTTGCGCGCGCTGACGTGCGCCCGACGGGGGACCTAGTTGTTACCGCAGTGGTGCACCATGACGTGTGCGGCTTGGGCACGAAGTTCTTTCTCGAGTCGAATGATCGGCCGTTCGCAATGTGCATCAACGGCGAACCGACCGGACTGCGCCTCCAGCTCGCTCACGGCGGCGCCTGGCAGTTCGAATTGACGACCCACGGAATCGCCGAGCACATTAGCCGCCGCGATGGTGGTGTGGATGCCACCAAGAAGATGATTAAACTGCTTGCCGCCTTGGACGAGAGCGCATTGACGTTTGATCCTGCCCAAGCCTTGGAAGGACTGCCCCGCCTCGTCGTCGGCCAAATCAACGGAGGAACCGCAGCTTCACGCACTGCCGACCATTGCACTGCCCGCGGCGATGTACGCATCGTTCCCGGCATGACCGCTGAGTCCTTGACCGCTGATTTCAGGCGGGTGATGGCGGAGGTCGCAAAAGACGATCCGGAGTTTCGCGCCGATCTCCGCACCTTGGTGTACCAGCGCCCATTTCGCATTGAACCCGACGCCTCGGTTGTGGCGCTTACGGCCCAGGCACACCGCGACGTAAATGGAGCAGAGCCCGAGACCTCAACCGGACTTCCGGTGTGCAGCTACGTCACGGACTCCTCCGACATCGTGCGTCACGGAATCCCAACCGTAGTCTACGGCCCCAGCAATTGGCGCATGGTGCCGGACGAACGCATCAGCATCGCGGAAATGGTAGCCGCCACGAAAGTCTACGCCCTTGCCGCGGCACGAGTTGTCACAGGTCAATATTCTGATTAGGCCGAACTAAACCTAATCGCCTCAAGAGTAACTCTGGAGGCGATTAGCTTGTCCAGCCGCTCTGAACATGCGGGAATTGTGCCGTCATCTGGAAGCCGCTTCTTCCCCACGCACGTTGCGGACTATGACTCGCTTCCATTGGTGCGCGGTTGGTTGGGAGTGGAGTCAACAATTCCGCTCAGACCTCCCGCCAACGTCGCCAGCTCCATGGGGAAGATCCACTTGGTGGAAGGACTTTCGGCCATGTTCTGCAGCGTTTGCAGATACTGTATGAGCATTGTGTTGGAATCCACCGTTTGCGCGATTTGGAAAACATGGTTGATTGCGGTTGCGTAGCCCTCTGCGCGCAGCGATTGTGCCTGTTTCTCCGCCTCTGCACGCAGGATTGTGGCCTGCCGATCGCCTTCCGCCTTTAGGATTTCAGACTGTTTGGCGCCTTCTGCCACCAGGATCGCCGACTGCTTCTGACCGCCGGCCTCAGTGACCATGGCGCGCCGGTTACGTTCGGCGGACATCTGGCGGTTCATAGCGTCCTGCACGTCGCGCGGCGGCAGGATTTCGCGAATCTCCACCGTCGTTACCTTCACGCCCCAGCGCGCGGTCACTTCATCGAGCTTCGCACGGAGGATGTTGTTTATCTGCTCACGCTTCGCGAGCACGTCGTCCAGGGAAATATCGCCAATCACGGCGCGTAGGGTAGTAGTGGCTATACCTTGCGAGGCTCCCGCAAAGTTCGCCACCTGCACGACACTATCGGTGGGTTCCGTAACCTTCCAATAGATGAGAAAGTCAATGAGTATTGGCGCGTTATCTGAGGTAATGCAGCTCTGTTGCGGAATTTCGAGAAACTGCTCGCGCAGGTCGACGCGGACCGGCCGGTCGATGATGGGCCAGAGCCAGACGATCCCCGGTCCTCGCGGTTCGGACATAACGCGTCCCAGCCGAAAGACCACCAGCCGCTCATATTCCGCCACAATCTTGATGGCAGAATATAATAGCCAAAGTAAGAGAACTACCAGGACTACAATCAGAACAATGAGTTGGCCATCCATAACAGGTTACCCTCTCTTTAGTGCACACTACATCCCGCTGATGTCCAGCCTGCCGAGCGGCTGCACCTCCTTAGTCCAAACCGGCTTGCCCCGGACTACATCGAAATCGCTGGAATCTCCGGCGCCGGCCCTACAACCAGTGCCAATCCGTCTACGTCATAGACCCAAATCTGATCCCCCTCCTGGACCGACGTGCCCATAGTTCTTGCCGACCACTCCTCACCGGCAACCCGGACAACACCCTCCGGGTCCAACGCCGTCAACGCCAGTCCTTCCTGCCCGACTATGCGCCGCTGGCCGCGGAATTGCTGGGGTTCATTCTGTGACTGAGCGGCAATTCTCAGCAGCAGAAGGAGAAAGGCGACTGTGAGCGCTACCATGAAGCCAAGCACCCATGGCGACACAAAGAACGGACCGCCAAACGGCGAGGTAAGCGGTTGATAGAGCAGGAGCGTCCCGAGCACGAGTGCAACTACACCGCCGATTCCAAGCACACCCAGGCCGGGATTCTGGGCCTCAAATGCAATCAATGCAGCGGCAACCAAGAGGAGCACCACGCCGCCCCAGTTGATGGGCAAGGTGCCGAACGCCACCAGCGCCAGTACGATGGCAATTGCTCCTACGACTGCCGGAACTATCGCCCCCGGGTTATAGAGCTCCGCAATTACAGCGTACAGTCCAATTAAGAAGAGCAAGTAGGCGGTATTGGGGTTGAAAATGAACTTGAGCACCTGCTCCGCAAAATTGTATTCCATCTCCCGCAAAGGTGCGCCTGCTACGACCAGCGTGCGTGTCCACGTAGGCGTTTGCACCTGGCGGCCGTCAAGCTTTGCGAGAAGGTCGGGCAAGTCTCGCGCAATCAAGTCTACGACATCCGACTTTACCGCTTCCTCTGCAGTCATCGTCTGACTGGAGCGAACCGCCTGTTCTGCCCACTCGGCGTTCCGGTCCCGCAATTCTGCCAGACTGCGGATATATGCCACCGCTTCGTTCGTCACCTTGTCATTCATGTCGCCCATGATCTGCCCGCCGCCTGCGGAGACCGGATGGGCAGCGCCAATGTCAGTGCCCGGGGCCATTACGGCCACGTGCGCCGCCATCGCCAAGAATACGCCGGCACTCGCAGCACGGCCTCCCTGCGGATAGACGAATACGACCACCGGCACAGGCGACATGAGCATGTCCTGCACCATCGCCCGCATCGAGGAATCCAGACCACCGGGGGTATCGAGGAGGACGATGAGCACTTCCGCCTGGTCGGCAACAGCGCGATTGACCGCGCGGGCGAAGAGCTGCTCAGAGGCAGGATCGATGGCGCCGGAAATCCTCACGGTGTCCACCGTACCCACGCGCTCTTGGGCAAGGGCCCCTTCAACCGATAGGAGGCCCGCAACTAGCACGATGATGCCCAGCAGTACTCTTCGCATCGCCACTCCTCCCCAACCTTTAACTTCATTATACTCCCGCCCAATGGCTAACGAACCCCTATTCGCTCCCCCTGTCGCATCGCGCTTGCCCGCTCTTGCTGCCTCACTACCTATCTGTCACGATGGAAGGGAGATTGGGCTGCTGGCAGGGATTTCGAAATGTTGGCACCGCCCGTCCCAAGCGGCCAGTACACTGAAATACATGCCTTCTATTGCTTTGATCAGAAAGACAAGATATGACTAACCGTTTGGCGGAAGAGACAAGCCCGTATCTATTGCAGCACGCAGACAACCCGGTGCATTGGTACGCGTGGGGAGAGAATGCGCTCACGGCCGCCAAGGAGTTGGAGCGACCGATTCTACTTTCCATCGGCTATTCGTCGTGCCACTGGTGCCACGTCATGGCACACGAGTCTTTCGAAGATGACGGGACGGCCGGCTACATGAACGAGCACTTTATCAATATCAAAGTAGACCGAGAAGAACGCCCCGATCTCGATGACATTTACATGAAGGCTGTGCAGGGCCTCACCGGGCAGGGCGGCTGGCCCCTCACCGTCTTCCTCACCCCGGATGGCAAGCCCTTCTTCGGCGGCACCTACTTTCCGCCCGCGGCCCGTATGAACATGCCGTCCTTTCGGCAGGTGATGGAAGCCGTCATCGATGCGTGGCAGCAGCGCCGCCAGCAGGTTGAAGAACAATCGGAGAAACTGCGGGACTTCATTGCCGAGCACACGGCCTTCGACCTCTCACCGTCCGTGCTGACCCTTACGACGATTAGAGAAGCCGGCGAGTCAATTCAAGCCAACTTCGATCCCATCCACGGCGGCTTCGGCGCCGCGCCAAAGTTTCCCCAGGCCATGTCGCTGGACTTTCTCCTTCGCCGCTATCACCGCACACAGGACCTCAGCCTGCTCAACGCCATCACAAAGACGCTGGATAGCATGGCGTACGGCGGGATCTATGACCAAATTGGCGGCGGCTTTCACCGCTACTCGGTGGATGAACGCTGGTTGGTGCCGCACTTTGAAAAGATGCTCTACGACAACGCCCTGCTGAGCCGACTTTACCTCGATGCGTTCATGCGCACGCAGAATCCGCTCTACAAACGCGTCGCCTGCGAGACACTGGACTACGTGCGCCGCGAGATGACTGATTCTGCCGGGGGGTTCTTTTCCGCCCAGGACGCCGATAGCGAGGGCGAGGAAGGCAAATTCTACGTCTGGACGCCTGATGAGATCGAAGCGGTGCTGGGCGCGGAAGATGCCCGGCTCTTTTGCAGCTACTACGGCGTGACGGCTGAAGGCAATTTCGAGAGTAAGAACATTCTCTTTCTCAGCCCCGGTTCGGAAGCCGAACGTTCAGAAGAAGAGGTTGACCATATTCGCAACGTCCTGAACCCAAAACTCCTGAAGGCACGTGGAGAACGCATATGGCCGGAGACCGACACGAAGGTGATTGCCGGCTGGAACGGCTTGATGCTGCGGTCATTTGCCCAAGCCGCCCGACAGTTGGGCCGTCCCACCGACCTTGCAGTGGCGATCGCAAATGGCGAATTCCTCCTGGAAACCATGGTGGAGGATGGCAGTTTGGCTCACACGTACACGCCAGGCAAGGCCGCTGGCCTTGGGTTCCTGGAGGACTACGGAAGCGTGGCCGTCGGCTTCTTCGCTCTCTATGAAGCCACGTTTAGCACAAAGTGGTTCAGCGCCGCGCGTAGTCTTTGCGACACCGTCTTGCGGGAGTTCCATGACGGCAGCGGCGCCTTTTTCGATACGTCAACGCGGCACGAAGAACTCATCGTGCGTCCCCGCAACCTCTTCGATAACGCGGTGCCCTCCGGAACTTCCCTTGCCTGTGAAGCTCTGCTGCGGCTCCACGCCTACACCGGCGACAGTTCATACCTTGAACCGGTGGAGACTACGCTGCGCTTGCAGGCGGGAGCGTTGGCGAAAGCGCCGAGCGCCTTCGGACAGATGCTCTGCGTGGCCGATAGTTTTCTCGCGCCGTTGAAAGAAGTCGCCATCGTCGGTGATCCCGCGGCGCACGACACACAGGCGCTTCTGCAAAGCATCAACGACCAATATGCGCCGGAGGTTGTGCTCGCCTTGGGAAGTCCTGAAAACGCTGCTGCCGCAGCTACCGTTCCATTGCTTGCGGAACGAAGTCAACTTGACGGCCAAGCGACGGCCTATGTTTGCCGCCAATTCGTGTGCAGGCGTCCCACCAGCGACCCGGCAGAATTACGTACTCAGGTAGCAGCGACGTAGGCCCTCTTCAGTCTCCCCTTTTCGCACGGACCTACGATATACAAAGGGGGCACGACATGTCGTGCCCCTACCGAGTGTTACCTGCCGGTCAGTTCCGTCATTCCGGCGAAAGCCGGAATCCAGATGCCTCAAATTGGGAAAACATCCTCGCCCGTCACTTCCGTAGAAGAGGGTGCCCATCCTTGTCTCACAGTCAGCAATGCTTCTTCGGCGAAGCAGCGCAATTGCCATGGGCCCTACATCATGCTGCGCGCGACGTTCCCTCCGTAGGCAGACTCACCGCGCACGAGAAGCCTATAGGGATCCTGCACCCCGGCGAGTTCATCCACACTGACGTACCCCATCGTCATGCTCGTGCGCGTGCCGGTGGTCACATTCGTGCCAACGCGGTGAAAAATCTGGCTGTCGATTACGGCCAGGCCGCCGGCCGGGCTCGGCACCGGAACTTCCTGTCTAATGATTTCGTCAGTTATGACGTCTTCGACGCTCGACTTCGTGCCGATATTCTGAATCCAATTGAAGAGGTGAGTACCGGGCACAACGTGGGTGCAGCCGTTGTCGACGGTGGCTTCTTCCACGTAGAACAACACCGTTACGATATCGCGCGTCCACTGGAGCACGTCGCGGTGCAGCTCCGTGCGACCGCGTGACGGGGGATTGAGCGTGGCATGGTTATGCCGGTTTGTAATGAGCTCGATGTTTGGACCCAAGAGCGACTCCAAGGAGTCGAGCACAAGCGGGCTGGTCGCGACTTCTCGAAAGATCGGGTCACGATCGAGTACCTGTGAGAGCCGGATCACGTCTCCATTCTTATCGCGGACGTACGGCTCAACCTCATTCCCTACATCATTCTGGATGGCTTCCTTGAGGCGTGCCACTGTCGCGTCGGACATGCGACCCGGCAGACGCAGGAAGCCATTGTGGCGGAAGAGCTTAACTTGATCGTCAGAAAGCGCCATGCTTGCACTCCTCTAGGTACTTGACTCGGCGTTAGCAGTATTATCTATGTTACACAGGCACAATGATACGCTTCATTCCACTAACGCGCACCTGTACCGCCAAGCCGCGTACGATGCGTGCACACCTCAACCCATTCGATTGAAATAAAACCACCCGCCCTGCGAATTGGCAGGGCGGGTGGTAATTTGCGCTGAACAAGCTTGGCTGGACTGTGATTTACCCGTCGATGCGGGCCTTCCACTCGTCGAGAATTGCCTGCATGTCGTGCTCGGCTGACGCCAAGCCTTCCTGTGGCGTTACCTTGCCCGAGGTCACGTCGTCGACCAACGGGATCCGCCAGCGTCGACGCAAGGCCTCGGCTCCAGGTATACCCACGTTACCCACGCGATGCGGGATCATCTCGTTTTGCAGCAGCAAGAACGGATCATTCTCGTGGAATTCCGCCGAGTGGGTTACGTCAATGCGAATAGGAATACGGTCGTAGCGTTTGGCGAATAGGAGGTTCCACTCGGGTCGGGCCCCAAACTCAATGAACGCCCAGCCGCCGTCCGGGTTGGCAGCACTATTGCCAATGTGCCAGGTGTGCGTGCCACCCCAGGTCGCGTGCTTATCCGTCTCACGCGGACGCGGATACGGCATGAAGTGGAACGTGAGATCCGGCGCATTCACGCGCAGCCACTCGCCGCGTTCGGCGTAGGTAGCCCAATAGTTGGCGATCCGGCCGTCATTGAAGTGGACGTTGGACTGAATGCCCTGGCCTCTAAGCTGCTGGACATTATCCCAGCCGCCCTGGAGATCGAAGATCTTCTTCAGCCACGTGAGCGCCTCCACCGCCTCAGGGCTGTTGATCGTAACCGTCCAGCGGTCCTCGCTAAAGCGCGAGCCGCCGAGTTGGGTCAGAGGAACGATCCACTCGTTGTGGCCGCCGCTGCCCCAGAACGGCGCATAGCCGGAGACGGTGAGCTTGCCGCCCGCATCCACCTTAGACGTCTTGGTGACTACCTCTTCCATCTCATCCCAGTATTGGGGCGGATTCTCCGGATCGAGCCCCGCTTCCAGGTAGCTCTCTGTCCGCATATACATGACACGCAGGTCGGGAGAATAGGAGAAGCCGTAGAGCTTGCCGTCCCAGTAATTCTCTTGGAAAAGAGATCCCCAGAACGCGCTCATGTCAACGTTGGACGCCTTGACGCGCGGCAAGAGGTCGGTTGCCACACCGGTGAGACCCCACTCCGGCGAGAACCAGTCGCCACCTGAGGCAACGTCCGGCGAAGAGCCTGCCGCAGCCGCGGTTGCAATGGTGTTCCACAGACTGGCCGGCGTGGAACCCACAACGCGGACTTTGTTGTCGTATGCCTCGCGGAACGCATTGGAAATTTCGCCACCCGTGTCGGTGCCAAAGTCGTACTTGGTGGGACTCCAGACCGTCACCACGCCTTCAACTGCGCCCGGCTCCGTCATGGCTTCAGGCGCTTTGGCTTCCGGCTCGGCATCATCGGCCGCCGGAGCTGCCGCCGGCTGCACACCGCAGGCTGCAGCCAAGAGCGTAGTGGCGCCAATTCCTGTTGCCGCCAGGAAACCGCGTCGCGAAATGTGCGCTGCTTTCACTGTGCCCCTCCTTGCTTAAGGGTCTACTTTTTCACCGACACAACAGTACCACTCTAGTGAGGATGTAGTCAATAACCTTGCGTATACTCAGAGTCTCATAATCAAAGCGCTTCCTCTGTCAAACTGAAATGCTGGCCGCCGTACACGCACGTGTACCGCGAGCCGGTGATTTGCCTAGGTATGTACCCACAAACGTACCATTGGTATAATGTCTCTGATATCCCCCGAACACTCATGGACCAGCCAGGGCTTATGCGGAAACTATTCAGCAATCAAGAGCGGCGGTTTGGCTTTTTGCCGGGACGGCAACAGCAGCCTGAGTTACCTGATGAACTTTGGGAAAAGTGCGCTGGCTGCGGCGAGATGATCTATGCGGCAGAATTCGAGCAGAATGCTCATGTCTGTCCAAAGTGCGATCACCATGCCCGCCTGAGTGCTCGCAAGCGTGTCGCCTACCTTCTCGACGAGGGCTCTTTTGCCGAACGCGACAATGGAATGCGCTCGCGTGACATTCTGGGCTTCGAGCGGCCTGACCGCAGCTACGAACAAAAGCTTGCAGATGAAGCGGACAAAGCCGGCATTCCGGAATCAGTAGTCTACGGTACCGGCACGGTACGAGGCGAAGACGTGGTGCTGGCCGTCATTGACACAAATTTCTTCATGGCGACAATGGGCTCGGTGGTCGGCGAGAAGATTACCCGGGCAATCGAGCTCGCCACGATAACGCGCACGCCGTTGATCATCGTATCGGCATCCGCCGGCGCACGCATGGAAGAAGGCATGTTTTCCCTCATGCAGATGGCTAAGACATCCGCCGCCTTGACTCGGCTGCACGAGGCGCGCGTACTCTACGTCTCTATCCTTACCGATCCCACGCTTGCGGGTGTTACCGCCAGTTTCGCGACGCTTGCCGATGTGATTGTCGCCGAGCCACAGGCCACGATAGGCTTTACCGGTCCGCGCCTCATTGAACAGATCACGCACGCCAAGTTGCCGGCAGGGACACACTCGGCAGAATTCATGCTCGAGCGCGGCATGGTGGACTGTATTGTGCCGCGGGCAGACCTGCGGCGTACGCTCGCCCGCTTGATAGGCCTATACTCCCACCAGACATCGGACCCCCGCACCGACGTTGTGCCGCCGACAAACGGCAGCACGCCAGCAGAAACAGTTACCTAGCCATGGCGTACGAGTTCGAACAAGCACTTGTAGACCTGCGCGAACGCATCGACTCAATGGAAGCCGATCTCAAGAACGGTGCTCCGGCCGACGCGGCGCAAGCGGTAAAGGCGCTCCGCACCGAGCTTGAGCGTCAGACCGTTGATGTCTTCGCGAATCTCTCGCCGTGGGACCGGGTGCAGCTTGCCCGCCATTCGCAGCGACCGCGGTCACTGGATTTCATCCGCTACGCCTTTTCCGACTTTGTGGAACTCCACGGTGATCGCCACTACGGTGACGATCTGGCGATAGTCGGCGGTCCTGCCCGCCTTGGCGACACGCCGGTTATGGTAATAGGACATCAGAAGGGCAAGGACGCCAAAGACAACCAGCAACGTAATTTTGGCATGGCGCACCCGGAAGGCTTCCGCAAGGCGCGGCGCCTCATGCTGCAGGCGGAGAAGTTCCGGCTGCCGCTCTTCACGTTTCTCGATATTCCCGGCGCCAGTCCGTTTCTGGCTGATGAGGAGCGCGGCCAAGCGTGGGCCATTGCCGAAAACCTGCTGACGATGAGCCAATTGCGGACGCCAATCATCGTTACCGTCATCGGAGAGGGCGGCAGCGGCGGGGCCTTGGCGCTCGGCATCGGTGACCGCGTGCTCATGCTGGAATTCAGCATGTATTCGGTCGCCTCACCGGAAGGGGCAGCTTCCATTGTCTGGAAGGATTCCAAGTTTGCGCCGGAAGCGGCTGGCTCCTTGAAGCCATTTGCCCAGGACTTGGCAAAACTCGGCATTATCCACCGCATTGTACCGGAACCGGTCGGCGGCGCCCACGTGGACCCGCGCGATGCAGCACAAATGCTCAAGTCCGCCCTGGTAGAAGAGCTAATCGCGCTCCAGGAGCTCTCGCTCCCCAGTCTCATAGACCGTCGCTACGAGTTCTATCGCTCGCTCGGCGTTGTGATTCCGTAGCAGGGCCAACCGCTCACTCGCCGGACGCCCGGCTCTCGAGCCGGATTTACTCTGCGCGAAAACCTGCTCTACACGCCGAATCTCCCCCCGCCGACTGGTTGCCCGGCTGGGGCGATTCGCCGTGACAGTTCTGGGGGGCTACCTCTAACGGACTCTGGGGCCGGCTACTGCGGGTGCGACGGCTTACCTACAGCGCAGATTCTCCAGTCGAACCGATGCCATCCCGCCATGTCTGATCCAGCCTGCGCCGCAAGGCTAATTGGACGGATTACTCAATTCCCAACGCAGCGCACCTTCCAGGGCGGGCTCCTCCCAGCGGAATCCTAACGCATCGAGACGGGCGGGAAGCGCCGCCTGCCCTTTGAGAATGAGTTGCTCCCCCATCTCTCCGTACAAGGCGCTGATCGCAAAACTCGGCACGCGCGCGAACGCAGGTCGCCGCAGCACAGTCGCCAGGGCGTGGGTAAACTCCCGGTTGGTGGTCGGCTGGGGGGCCACCACGTTGATGGGTCCTAGCGCCTCCTTGGAACACACAAGGAAGTAGAGCGCGCCTATCGCGTCATCCATTCCGACCCAACTCATCGGCTGAGAACCGCTACCAACTACCCCACCTGCCCCCATGCGAAACAGCGGCAACAATCGCTTAAGCAGTCCACCCTGTGGGCTGAGAACCGCACCCAAGCGTGCATGTGCCACACGGATACCCGCATCCCTCGCCGGAGCGGCGGCATGCTCCCATGCGTCAGTCAGCTCCGCCAAGAATCCGTTACCCACCGGCGCAGATTCGTCAACCTGATCCGCCGTGTCGCCGTAGTAGCCAACTGCTGATGCCGCCACCAAGACCGCCGGAGGCTGCGACAGTCCGGCCAAAGCGCCGCACAATAATTCCGTGGCCTGAACGCGACTCTGCCAGATCCTGCCGCGCCGCGCCGCGGTCCAGCGCCCAGCGCCAATATTCTCACCCGCCAGGTGGATTACTGCGTCAAAGCCCTCCAGAGCCGACGCATCGATCTTCCCTGCGGCGGGGTCCCAGGAAATCTCAGCCGGCGCCGCAGCCGACCTACGTACCAGCCTGCACACCTCATGGCCCCCACTCTCAAGAAACGGGACGAGCGTGGCGCCAATCAAACCGGACGCGCCCGTTACCAGTACTCGCTGCGGACTATCCGGACCGTGGGAAAGCCGGGCGAGATTTCGCCGTGACCGTTCTGGTGTCATATCAAAGGCCTATTCTACTTTTCGTTGCGATGTCGCGCGACCAACGAGAGCCACCGTCCTGCTCGGTAAATCTTCGGTCCGGCCAGTCATCTCAGACTGCGACTCCACGGTCAACCGGTTGCCGAATTCTTGGGGAGAATCGTAGTTTTCATTTCCCAGCGCAAAAGGAATGCAAAGCGGACCGACGCGGAACTGCCTCTCAAGCCATGCCCAAGCCACTTCCAGGCCGTGTGGATGTGCTCTTGACCGTTCGTATACTTTCACTTTGGACATAGCTATAGGGCCTTGCTCCGGAGAGCAACCGTCCCAAGAAGCGCCCATCCCTTCCTGTCCAGCGGCCAGTCTAGGTGCGAACCCACACCAAGCCCAAGATCGCCGCCTAGGCCTTTTGCAGCGCGCTCACATTGTTAGAATTATGCTCCCTGCTCAAGCGCTGCGGCAGAGCCTGGAAACCCACACAGCACTTTGCAAATACTCTTAAGCTGCTCATCTTCGAGCAACTCGGAGTAATCTTTCTCCACAAGCTGCCAGATTCCTACTCTAAGCCGAAGATCGTATCCAAAGATTCAGCCATTATACGCACGCCCAACTCTGGATTGTGGCGCATGGGCCCGATCTCAACGGTTACATAGTCGTCATACCCAATCTCGTTCCACGCCTGTCGCACGGCGGGCCAATTCACATCGCCTTCCAACAAGGTAGTAAAGTGGCCGCCGGGCCGTTGCGCAACGAAGTCCTTCACATGGCACTTCTTGATGCGCTTGCCCAGAATCCGAATCCATTGCTCCGGGTAGCCGTAGGCAAGGATATTGCCCACGTCAAAGTAAGCGCCGACGTGGGGATCATTGATTTCGTCAACGAACCGAGCAAATTCAAGCGGGCTCAGCAAGAATTTATTCCACACGTTCTCTACGCCAATCGACACGCCCAGGCTTCTCGCTTTGGGAACAAGACCCGCTAGCGCGTCGCGTGCACGGTTGTACGCATCGTCGTAGGCGGTGGTTTCATCGACCACTCCCGGCACAATGAGCAGAGTGTTCGCGCCAATCTCATGCGCCACTTCCAGCATGCGCTCGTTGATGCGCGCCGCATTGGCGCGTACGTCCGGGTCGGCAGACGTCATGAGAACCTGCCAATTCAAGCTGGTATATAAGCTGGGAAGTTCTATACCAATTGACTCGGCATGTTTCCTGATGGTGCCCAACTCGTCGTTCGTGAGGTTGACATGCAAGTATCCTTCATTGCCAAATGTCAACTCCACACCATCGAAGCCCGCTGCTTTAGCCGTATCGAGAATTTGCGCAGGTTGCCAGTCTTGCGGCAACGCTCCCCGGTTAAGACCCTTCTTCATGGTTTCCCTCTACTCTTTATTGCCCCCATTTCATGTCGACTCAAGTACTAGCGCTTACCTCAAATAAGAACATCATTCCACATGAAACAGGTTTCATGTTGAGAAGTCAAAGGAAGTCTTCCTGCTTCACCCAAAAGAGGAGGTCGAGTCTCGGAGGCGTAAGTACAGTCCTTGGACATGACCCAAGTCAACGCCACAATCAACATTCAAGCACTTGCTTCCCTACAGAATCCAGCCAAGCCTTGTTCCAGGCTATGCGCCACTTCCCCCTCGTCTCAATCGTAGAATCCAAAATATCTGGCGCTCTAAGGCGACTGATCCTCTGAAGTCTCACTGTACAGACCAAGTCGTCACCAAGACCGAAAATTGAGAGCCTTCGCCGCCGGTAATCTCGTCTGAATACGTTGATTTGAGCATAACCAATCGGCAGCAATCCCGCGAAGCTAAAGGAGCTTGTTCTACGCGCATTTCTCTTACCATTCTTGACAATGCGCCCACAGTTGTCACGGATAATACCTACCAGTTCTTGATCGGCAACTCCCTCAAGCACGACACTGCCCCACAAAACGGCACCCCAAGAGTTACGGTGCACGGTGGCGGATCTACAATGCATTAATGGTTTTCCTAAACTCTCCCTAAACTTCTGGACGGCAATTGGAATAGTGATGCGAAAGCTCGTAGTGTAAGTGTCCACCTTAGCGAGTAAAGCAGGCAACTTAGGTCGAGGCTCATAATAGAAGATATTGTCTTCAAGAACTCCCTGATACGCCGAAAGAGTATCTGCTCCACTTTCTCGCAAATCCCTTAGCTTTTCCCCGTCAAAGGCCGCCCAGCCCTGTAATGCCTTACGCGAGTGCAGCGAGAAAAAGTATCGGTCGTATCCTGGCGCCAGACTCTCACTCAGAATGCCACTTTGGACAGTTGACCAGAACACTTTCCACTTGTCCCGCGAATCTGGCCTCGCATAGATAGTCAACTGCGATCCACCAGCGATCTCAGCTTCGACGCAACCTTCAATTGCCCACCAGGGTGCCCTAGTATGTTCTTGAAGTACCTCAATCATGAACTCTCGCGGCCGCACGTAATCTTTACTCGGTGAATTAAGTAGGAACACTTTGAGCGCCGCAGCTATTCCATTGCATGAATCCAATAAGCCATCGAAGAGTTGGATCAAGTACCCTGTGTCGAGGGTTTCCTCATTTCCTTTCAGGTCGCGGTAGCGAATCCCTCGTTGTAGAAAAGTAATGCCACCGTGGGCGACGCCATTGCGGACTGTGTGTTGATAATATTCACTTAGATGCTCTTCACTTTGGCCCTCTATTTCGTCAACAATCGACCAGACATTTAACCCACTTACACACTTACCGCGATGTAGCCGGGAAAAGTAGGCTAAGGGCCGAAGAAGTGGAGTAAAGACCCCCTCCACCAATCGTAGGTACGCTGGGTGGACATGTTTGTCGATCACTCTGATCAAGTCATATTCGTCTCCCTCAGAAAGGCGGCCGTCGTGCCATCCTTCCATGTTTAGTTCCCTAAGGAAGAGCAATGCACGATTGATCTCTAAACTGAACTGAGCGAGGTATTTCCTCAGTTGTTTCGAACATATCTGATCCTGTCTTTGGAGCCAGTACAGATAAGTCTCATAGGCATCTCTATCGAAGAATTTCTCGGGACGGCTGTGAAGATATCGCCGTAGTACCAAAGAGTGATGCTCTGATTCTGCGCCTAGTATGGTGAATACTCTAAGGATACGCGCTATATCGCGTTGATCTCGTTCCTTAGTAAGTGGGTTTTGAATTTTATCTAAAAGCTTCTCATTTAGCATTTGTCAACAACCAACAAGAGTGATGTTCGAAGAGTGAGTCACGAGAAACCGCAACAAATGAAGCATTTGAACAATCAGTGACCCGAGAGACTCTAGTCTCTGCCACAACCATGCGACAGCCACCTTGAAGTAGTCGCTCGAATCGCCTCTTGCTATTTCCATTGCAGTCCAAAGATCGTGAACATTGTAGACGGTGGAATTCTCCAACAGGTGGTTAGAGCCTGGCTAAATTGAGGAACGCCGAGTACCGGAATCATGTGTGTATTGTGTACCACGTTTAGTTAGAAATACAAGCAGTTGTTGGCTTAAGAATCTGATTGTACAATGATTCTTGGAGGGAATTTTCTCTCGCCTCAAATACGATCAGGGTTAGGAGAAAGCAAAATAGCACTCCTCTCTGCTTCTGCCGCTGCTAATGTGACTTGATGTTCCGTAAGTTTGGGCGCCTTATCGTGCCCCTTCGCATCCCGTTGCTTGTCTTTTGGATCGCTCTGGCGCTTATCCTCGGCTTTACGGCGCCATCTATCAGTGACGTCGGATCTTCCGATCAGACGAGCTTTCTCCCCGATTCTGCCAGGTCCATCGCTGCCCGCACATTGGAAGCTGAGGAATTCGCAGCGAGCGGCAGTGCCAGTTTCGGTCTGTTGGTTCTCACCCGCGAGGGCGGACTCACCGCGGCGGACCGTGGGTTCGCCGAATCTATCCACAATTGGCTGCTCTCCCCTCAGGGCCCTGCCATCGTGCAGGATGTGGTCTCGATTTACAGCCGTCCCGAGCAGGAAAGCACGCTTGTCAGCGCCGATGGCGCTGCCATGCTGCTCCAGGTCAACTTCACCGTTGAAGCCTTTCAGCCGGTGGTGGACGAGGCGACGTACGCTATCCGTGAGCGGGTGCAGCAAGGCAGGCCCGACGGCCTGGCCGTGCATTTCACTGGAGAGGCCGGGCTGGGCACAGACCTGGTCGATAGCATCGTCGAGAGCACGGACCGCACAACCATTGTTACGATTTTTCTCGTAATCGGCTTGCTGTTCTTCATCTATCGTGCGCCGCTGGCAATCCTCATTCCCCTCATTACTATTTCGCTAGCATTTCTTGTCTCCCGTGGCATCCTGGGGTACCTGGCTCAGTTTGGCTGGCAAGTTTCATCTTTGCTCGATTCCTATATGGTGGTGCTCGTCTTCGGCGCCGGCACGGACTATTCGCTATTCTTCATTTCAAGATTCCGGGAAGAACTCGCCAAGCATTCGGCCTATGAAGCAGCGGTGCGCTCTGTGCAGCGCATCGGCACAGTGATAGCGGCGAGCGCCATAACGACAATGGTCGGACTTTCGGCGCTAGGCATGGCACGATTTGGCCTGGTCCAGACGATGGGGCCCGGTTTGGCGCTTTCTGTAGGCATCACTCTGCTTGCCGGACTAACGCTAACACCGGCCCTGCTTTCCATCTTTGGCCGCTATCTCTTCTGGCCGCGCAAGACGAGCGTCGAGAATACGCAGCCGTCCACCTTCTGGGTACGTGTGAGCAATCTGGTTGCCAGGCGGCCGTTAGTCTCTGTGATTCTCATCACCGTGCTACTGGCAATTCCTTACCTCGGGCTACTCCAGTATCGAGAGAGTCTCGCTTTAACTGCATCTCTACCTAAGACCACAGATTCACGCCAGGGCTTCGATGCAATTGCCAATCACTTCCCGCGAGGAGAGTTTGCTCCTGCAGTGGTGCTGCTCCGGCTTCCGTCGAGCGCAGACGTCACATCTACTCCCTTCTTACGTGCCGTTGCTACGTTGCAAGATGAACTTCTGGAGATTGATGGGGTAGATCTGACGCGCAGTTTCATTGATCCTGTTGGCGACGGGTCTGCATCTGCAGCATTCACGGTAACGGGACAGCTCGACCAGATTGCGGCATCATTGCGGGACCCTCAAGCAGACGCAAGTGGTGATCCAGCACGCCGGCTCAATGAAGCATCGGCTCTAGTCGACGATCTACAACGGTATGTGGACGAGTTGGCAGTCGCCTTCCCCGACGTGGCGCAAGCCGCGCAGTTCTCCCAAACCCGAGAAGCGCTCGCTCGTCTGTCCACAACCACTTCCGCGCTCCACGCCCAGGCACATCCGGCCACGCAGCTACGGCAGTTGGCAGCACAGTTGCGCCAGCCTCCGCCAACGCAGAGTCCGGCCGACCCGTCCGAAGCGTTTGCTCCTGTGACCCGCTATCTAGCGGAATTGTCTCAGGCGTTTCCGGATGTGTCCGCACAGACTGCTTACGGGGAAGCAACCGAGCTTCTCGAAGGAATTCAACAGCTAGCGCAGGACGCGCCGGCGCCAGCCAATCTCTCTGCTCAACAGCGAGCGGCGCTGCAGTCTCAATTACAAGATTCTGCCGGTGGCGTGGCTGCCCAACTCGATCTACTCGCCGGATTCTTCGCCGAAAAGCCGGAGGCGGTGTTTTTCCCAAGCGACGCAGCGCAGGAATTGGGGGAGAACCCCACTGTAGGAGCGACAACCAGCCTAGCGGAGGCCCTTTCAGCATTGCGCAATGTCTTCGCGGCAAATCCTTACCCTTACTTCATTCCAGCGTCGCTACCCGATGTGGAGCAGGCTGCCAACGCTGTCATGCCGCTATTCATCTCAGAGGATTCAAAGACAGTCAGACTCTTCGTCATTCTCAATGAAGACCCGCAAAGCGCAGATGCCATCTCTACGCTGGAAAGAGTTCGGCAGACAGTTGAGCAGAACAATGACGGCCCACTGGCTTCGGCCCAGGTTTTCTTAAGCGGCGCCACTGCCGAGGTCGCTGACGTCCAGCGCGTGATCCATCAAGACCTGCAAACGGTGGGGGTGGTGACCGTAGTAGGCATCTTTGCCGTACTCGCCATTCTCCTGCGCAGCCTCGTTGCCCCCCTCTATTTGGTTGGAACCGTAGTCTTTTCCTACGGCAGCAGTCTAGGACTTTCCACGCTCTTCTTCCAAGGGTTGCTCGGCCACGAGGGTGTGTACTACCTGTTGCCGTTGACGGTAATGGTCATGCTCATTGCGCTCGGGGCGGACTATAACGTTTTCTTGGTTCACCGCATTCGGGAAGAAAGTGCGACATTGCCCCTGCGTGAGGGCGTACGCGTGGCCTCAGCGCGCACCGGGGCAATAATCACGGCCGCTGGAGTCATCCTCGCCGGTACCTTTGCCGCGCTCACGGCGTCCCCGCTGCAGATGCTCTTTCAGATGGGTGCGGCTGTTGCGCTGGGCATCCTCATCGATGCGCTGGTCGTACGCTCGCTGCTCGTGCCGGGAATTGTTACGCTGATAGGCAGCGCGAACTGGTGGCCGGCATCCATTCGCGCAAACTGGTGGCCGCTCCTTCCCGCCGGTTCAAAGATCCCGCTCGGAAGTGAGCAAGGCCTTGCGCGAGTTGTCGTTTATTCCGCCGTAGCCGTGATCATCGCCGTGACGTTTGCCACCCGCAGCCTCTGGTATCCCGCTTCGACGGTCGCAACAGCGCAGGCAGCCACCCACACAGACGATCTGCAATCCACGGTACCGACAGCGACACCCCAATTACTCGTAGTGCCGCCGACACCAGTGGCCGAAACCACCCCAACACCAGCACCCACACCTAGCCCCCAATTGACTACAACGCCTTCGCCTACGCCGCTTCCACCACCTGTGCCGAGAGAGTACGTCGTACAGCCTGGCGATAAGCTCACCGCAATTGCCCTGGAGTTTGGCGTCACAGTGAGTGCGCTTGCAGAGTATAACGGGATTGAGGATCCCAACGCGATTTCCGCCGGTCAGCGCCTGCTCGTCCCGCCCACAGCACCGTAGCGCCACTCAGTGCCGCAAGTTGATAACAGTTCAGAGTTAGAGTCGCCTGCATTGGGCACCGTACGCTTGCGAAACACGTCTCTTGCCTCCAAGTGCCGGGCGTATCTCCGTACCTGCATTGAGACATACCTCCAGAATTCTCTCAGCTCTAAACTCTTCCACGGGGCGCGATTCTTGGGCTTGCCTCGGAGATTCCCACGAGACCTACGCACGGTACAGCTCTCGGCGCGGGTTGACTCATTGTGTCCTGCATCTAAGCGAGCTCGTCTCGGTCCTTTCAGTCCCAAGACCATATGTCTGTGATATTCTACCTGCTGAGACAACCTCTCTAAACGGTATTCAATGTCGAATTCAGGGGGGTTGGCCTATTAGGAGACAGTGCGGACATGGGATTCTTCGTCGACAGATGGCGGCGGATCGGAACACGATTATACATAGCTTTGGGCTTCGCGGTAATCCTCACCCTCGTATCCGGCGCGGTAGGAGTCTTCTACTTTGAGCAGAGTGGTGACCTAAACTTCCAGGTGCGGTCAGAATCCGTGCCGGCGTTAGAGGCGTCTTGGACTGTGGCTCAGGAGTCCGAGCGCTTGCGCAATGTGGGGCTGGGTCTGGCAGCAGGGCCCGATTCTGGGCTTCAGGGCTTGGCAAGGGGCACCGTGGCCGATTCACTGGCGCGAATTGACTCGGCATTGGATGTAGTAAACGGCGTACCGGACCTATCCCCGGATGCCCAGGCCGTAAGCGATGCGGCCTACGATCTGGCGGATGCAATTGATAGTCTCGGCCGCAGCCGTGAGGCATTGATTAGTACAAATCAGGTTGCCGCCGATTATCGATTGATTCTGGCGACGGCCCGGTCGAATGTCGGCGAGTCGGAGGCAGCATTGTCGGTATTGCGACAGGTGCTGGAAGCCGAGGGCGAAACCGAGTTGCAGCGGCTGTGGGATGAGTTTGTAAGGCTGCATGCGCAGGGCATTGACCCTTCGGTGGCGACTCTGGGTGAAGGCGAAGGGGTATTCTACGTCCGCAGCCTTCAGTTGGCCTTGACCGCAAACATTAAAGACTTAACGGCTTCCTTCGACGCGTCAAGTGTGGCATTGGAAAATGCCGTCGCAAGTCTGCTGGCGGCATCCCGCGCCCACTCTGCAGAATCGCTCGGACAAGCGGTGAGCAGCTTCGATGAGGGACGGACATTATTGACGGGAATTAGCGTGATAAGCGTGATAGCAGCTACGCTTGCTGCCTGGCTATGGGTGGGCAACGGCATGGTGCGGCGACTCTCACGTATGTCGGAGCGCATGCGGCACATGGCCGACGGAGACTTGGAAACGCCCGTTCCGGAAGTGGGGCGGGATGAGATCGGGGAGCTTGCCAACGCTTTGGAAGTCTTCCGAGAGCAAGCACTGGAAGTGCAACGTCTCAACCTGGTTGAAAAGCTCTACGAAGAGTTGCGCCAGACCAATGCGGAATTAAAACGTGCCCAAGCCCGATTGATTGCTCAGGAAAAACTGGCCGCACTCGGAGAATTAGTATCGGGTGTTGCCCATGAAATCAGGAACCCGCTAAACTTTGTCAATAATTTTTCCGAAGGGACACTGGAGCTTTACAACGAACTTACCGAAATGTTGGACACGTATCGCGACAGAATGTCGGCAGACGATACGGCGTTGCTGGATGACATTGGCGAGGAAATGACCGCTAGTCTGAATCGTGTCCTATCAAACGGAGGACGCGCCTTGGCAATCGTGGAGCGTATGCGGGGACTGGGAGTGGTAGGTGGAGAACCGGTCGTCACAGAGTTGAACGGCCTGGTGCGGGACGCGGTGCAGTCCGGCGTAAACAGCTTTACCGCTGAAGCTCAGGGCTTTTCCGTACGGACTGAATTTGACCTGGATCCGGCGGTGGGAGAATTGTCGCTCGTAGAAACGGATTTTGGCGAAGCAATGCTCAACATCGTCAGAAACGCCTGCTATGCGATGCAACTAAGGCAAGAAGCCTCAGAGGATGACTATGAACCGAACCTGGCCGTTTCTACCCAGGTGGTTGGCGACGTAGCCGAAATCCGGGTACGTGATAACGGCACGGGCATTACTGAAGACGTGCTCGGTCAGATTTTCAATCCATTCTTTTCAACGCGGGAAGGTGTATCCGGGGCCGGATTGGGCCTTCCTATCGCCGCAGACGTGGCCAGGCGACTGGGTGGCGACCTTGCGGTGGACTCGGTGCACGGAGAGTACACAGTGTTCACCATGACCTTGCCCCTAAGCGTGCCTGCTCCGGTTTAGGAGCGGGGAATTAGTCTAGCTGAACACGATTGCCACTCGCGAACTAATCAATGCTGGTAATCGCGATTCCTGCAATCCTATTGGCGCCTGCGCAGAATCAAGTATCCGAAGACTGATACTGCAAAGATGCTTGCAAGACCTTGAATAACCATCAGCGTTATCCTTCTCCGTGGCGTGGACGCAATGCCACCCAAGGTATTGCGGATACGAGGAACAGTGTTGCTAATGACTGGAGCGGCCAGCCGCTGCAAGTCGCGTTGCACAGGCTGCACCACCGGCTCGGCTGTTGGGAGAGCGGCAGTTGCTGTCGCAGAAACGGCGGCGGGCTCCGGCGTAGGCGTGGCGGCAACATTGTTACCAACCGTTCCGGCAGTCTCAGCAGTGGGCTCAGCAATCAATGCAACCGTGGGAACAGCAATCAATGCTGGTGTGGGTGTCGGAGTCGGTGTAGGCGTCGGGGTTGGCGTTGGCGTCGGAGTGGGAGGGATAGGTGTTGGGATTGGTGTAGGCGTTGGTACTGGCGAAGGCGTTGGAGAGGGCGTAGGGACTGGTGTCGGCCTGGGTGTAGGGCTCGGAGTCGGTGGCGGTTCCGGTGTTGCCGTTGGAGCGGGCCTCCGCGTCGGAACGGGACTAGGAGTAGGTGAAGCACTTGGTGTCGGCGATGGTGTTGGCGTCGGAGTAGGAGTCGGCGTCGGCGTCGGAGTAGGAGTAGGTGTTGGTTCGGAAGTGGGAGTAGGCGGTGGTGGCGGGGGCGGCGGCGGCTCCACGTTATCATCATCGAAGAGGCCGCACCATGATCTGGGATCGGAACCGCAACTAAACTGACACTCAGATCCCCCGTCACTGACGGCACACCCCCTCAACGGTCCCAGCGGATTGGCAGGGACTATTGGCAGACCTCTACTGTCGCAGCCGGTTGTAGCACTATTGCTGCTTCCTCCTTCTTCAGCGTAATAGTACTTACACTCTAAGGACACTGGGGCGCCAACACGGACTGCATAGCTCATTGCGGCTGTGGAAAACGCAATTACAATGATCAGGCCGCAGATGGCTAGCTTCCTGCTTTCCACTCCCCAGACGCCCATGTGATTCATTCGTGACAAAAGTGTATGCGGTGTCGTGCCAGCAAAGGGTCTGAGGCGCCGGAGGAAGTTCATCACTCTTTTAGCTCACACAATGACTTGAAGAAGTGCCGACACTCTAGCTGTCAAAGACATGATACACTTCAATGCGGATCGCTCGGTCCCCCAACCCTTCTTCGGAGCATAGCTACCCGACTTACATGCTCCGCCAGCACGGAATTCGTACGCAATTATTGTATCGGCAATGCCGCCTCCCGGCCTATCGAAACTAAGTCCCCGCCTCTCACCTGCTCCGTTGCCCAGAGTCATCTTGCATTATACTATCGGCACGGGAGGCTTTTCCCTTAGGCGGAGGCTGGTATGGCGTCTCGCGAACCCGAACAGCTAGCAAACCGAGAGTTTGAAATCGACGACGGCAGTGGGCTGCGGGTGGCGCACGTTCGCTTTGAGTCGGAGGCAAAGTTCGACTGGTCGCTGTTCGACGGCTACGACCGCATCCGTATTCTCACCTACTCAGCAGGTGTGAGCGCGATTATTCGGCTGCTGGAGAAGCATAGCTTCAGCGAATTCGAGTGCGTATTCGGCTGCGAGAGCACGCTGCGCACGCTCAAGGACATCATGGCTTTCCAGCAGGTCGCCATCGGCGACACGCGGGCCGCCATCAAGAACCTGTCCGATGAACGCCATGCCTTCATCCTGAGCCGTGTCAGGGAAGGACAAGCCCGCTTTCGCGTGCTGCGCAAGCAGATCGCCCACGCCAAACTCTACCTGCTGGAGAATACCGAGACCGGCAGCACCCGCACCCTTGTCGGCTCCGCGAACCTATCGGAGACGGCCTTTGGCGGTCGGCAATCCGAGACTCTGGTCTGCTTCGATGATGATCGCGCCGCGTGGGATCACTACCTCGACATGTATGAAGCCATCCGGGACCGGGCATCCGACGAGCTGCCGCTGCCGTCTGAGCGCATCGAAAGTACTGAAATTGCGCTGAAGGAAGTGCCCGTCCTTGATCCTGAAAACATCTCCACTCTGGTAATTGACACGCCGGAGAGCGAGCAGGGCGCAGCCGATGGGGCCCACATTGCCATTCCCACGCAAATTGAGCGCATTGAAAAGATGAAAGCAGCGATTCCACCGGTGGTGGCCAACCTCATCCCTTCGCCCCGCAGTGGCAAGCAGCAGATCACACCCGACATCCGGCGCAAGATCGTACGAGAGTCCAGCCGCATCCGCGTCGTGCAGTCCGAGGAAGAGACCGACCACCGCGAGCTATCCATCGACAGAGACACAAAGACCGTTACACTCCTTGGCGAACCGTATTCACTGGAAGCCGACCTTGCCGCCGCAAAGTCAGATGCGAGACTGCTGGTGGAATTCTTTGGCAACTATGAGGGCACGTTTGAGGGCGGCATGGGGGTGGAACGGCTGCAGCGGGACTACTTCATCCTCTGGTCGTGGCTCTACTTCGCACCATTCATGTGCGACATGCGCACGCTGGCCGGCCACCAGGGTGACATCTTCCGGTTCCCCTCGTTCGCCATCGTCTACGGCAAGCCATCGTGCGGTAAGTCCAGCCTCATCGAGACACTCATGTCATCCATGTTCGGCAAGTCGTACAGCATCGATAAGCGGGAGTTTACCCGGGCTCGACTAAGAGACATCCAGCACGCCTACAAGCGGTTCCCCGCCGTGTTCGACGATATTGGCAGGTCGGCCATTCGGAGCCACGGCGAGGACGTCATCAAGGACGAGAATCCGCCGCCGGTCACTGAATACCCCTGCTTCGTGCTCTCGATGAATCAGGAGCTCAAGGCGTTTACCGACCAGATCGTCAAACGCAGCCTGATGATCTACACCACCACCGCGCTGCCCTCATACAAGGAAGAATTGCGCCACGAGCTGCACCTGAAGATACAGGAAGTGCGCCGCAGCCTCTCCACGCACCTCTACCGCGAGTATCTGCAGCGAACGCTCGCTCGCTTTGACGAGACCCCCCAGCCCGAGGACTGGCTCGCGTTCTCATCTACCATCCTCGCGGGATTGATCGGCGACCTGCTGGACGACGGTCCGCCTGCATGGTGCACGCCCGTCACGTGGGACGAATACGCGGACAAACGCCACGAGCGGGTCAAGTCACAGCTCGAGCACCTGCTGCGGCGCGCCACCCGCATGAACAAAGAGGGCGACCACCCCACCGGCTGGATATTGGAAGCTGACAAGGTTATTGTCATCGAACAGAAAGACACCTTCGGACGGCGCGAGTTCGACTGGGAAAACGTCCCCTCCACCCTCATCGACGACAACGCCAGCGTCGGCGGCCGCACGGTGTTAAATCGCAAAGAGCTGGAGGAGTTCCTAGACAGGAAGCTTACCGGGGGAGGAATTCGATTCCTGGATAAGCTGTTTGGTCGGAGTTGAAGATGAATCAGACTGAGCCCAATTCATTGCGCCCTGGAGATGCGACGCATCTGGCTCATGCTCCCTTGAAAACAACCAGCCTGCCGGCCGAGTGGGGCGCCGCGAGGAACTGCATAGCCCTAATTCAGATTGTTTGGTGGGCCAAGGCGTACCGATTTGCGAACTCTTCGCTGGGAAGTCCGATTGTAGCATCGTGGGCGACTATTCACCACATTTTTCCATGCGATGAGTCACTCAGCCACCGACTCGTCGATGTGCCATACGGAGCCGAGCACCATTCCACCGTGCTCGACTGAAGACTACGGAACGCCCGTCTGTTGGCAACCCGCGCATCGGAATGCCGACACACCATGAGCGCAATCCGTTTCGTCCGCTTACGGAGCTTGCTCTTTGACCTGAACCTTCCTCACTGCTACCTTAGACTTGGATGTTTGCCGGTGGGTCACTGTGGACCGAAGGGTCGGAAACGCGCCTAGAGCAAACCGAGAAATTGTCCCTCACCCTGTTCATGACTCTCAGCTACGACTCCGCATTCGCTGTATAGCGCACTACTTCCCCATGGATGAGGCATATTGCTATGAACTGCGACACAGAGTTTGGACGGGAAACTTCCGTCAGGCCAGTAATTCATTGGTGCAATAGGGCCATCTTGTATAGGCAATTTACCTTGAGGAGACGATATTAGATGGAGAACGCCATTCACACCGCAGAGGGCTACACGGATCGAATACGACAAGAGCTCGGAAACTGCCTCATTGAGACGAATCTTCCTCAAGGTGAGAAGTTCATAGGCAAAGTACGGGATCGCTACGATCTTGGGGAACGTTTGGTACTCATCACTACCGACCGACAGAGTGCCTTCGACCGGGTGCTGGCCGCTGTCCCCTTCAAAGGGCAGGCCCTCAACATGACGAGCGCATGGTGGTTCGAACAGACCCGCCATATTGTGCCAAATCAGGTTCTATCAATCCCCGATCCAAACGTCACAATTGCCAAGAAATGTACTGTCTTCCCGATTGAGTTCGTGGTGCGTGGATACATCACCGGAACCACGAGCACCTCCCTCTGGACGGTCTACCAGAGTGGTCAGCGTCACTACTGTGGCATCGACTTGCCCGACGGCCTCATGAAAAACCAGAAGCTCCCGACGGATTACCTCACACCGACCATCAAGGCGGAGGACCACGACCGTCCGATCAGCCCTGACAAGATCGAGTCCGAGAACTGGATGACGGTCGATGATTGGGAACAATGTAGCCGCATCGCGCAGCAACTTTTCGCTTTCGGTCAAGCCAGGGCAGCCGAACATGGCTTGGTTCTCGTCGATACCAAATATGAGATGGGCCGTGACGAGAACGGTGAGATCCTTCTGATCGATGAGATCCATACCCCTGACTCCAGTCGCTACTGGATCGCCGACACTTATCAACAGCGCATGCGGGAGGGACAGGAACCCGACAACGTCGACAAAGAATTCCTCCGGCTCTGGTTCACGGAGAACTGCAACCCCTACGAAGATGACGTCCTGCCACCGGCGCCGGATGACCTTGTAATCGAACTCTCAAGACGCTACATCTACCTTTACGAGTCGATCACCGGTCGCTCTTTCGAGTTTCCGGAGGTGGACCAACCGATCGAGACACGTTTGGAAAACAACCTTGAAGGAATCGCTTGAAGATATGCGGAGGACAATAGGGCCGATGTGATTCTCCTTCCACTTCAATTGACGGAAAGCCCTATCCAACAAGCAAGAAGTGTAGGCTGATCAGGCGCTCAACTTAACCGAGCCGGCATTTTTTCTTAGAAGGTGTCCAATAGGTCGCCTGATCCGTTCGTGGTGAGCTTGTCGAACCAAGAACGACCCTTCGACAGGCTCAGGGTGAACGGAGTTCTTACACACCATTGGAGTTTCAGCGTCGCAATCACCGTTATCTCTTCTCTGACGGTTCGTCGCCGGGGCTCGTCAAGTTGGCTTGATAGTTAAGCCGAAATTGAATCGAGCGAAAAAGTGAAGAGATTTATCCTCTTTGACCATGATGGCGTTCTGGTGGATACCGAATTCTGGTATTACAAGGCCGGAGAGCGCGCCCTGGCTGACATTGGATTTATTTTGGATAGAGATCAATACGTCCGAGACATGACCCAGGGATTGGCCACCTGGGGCCAAGCTAGAGCGGCAGGAATTGATGAACAGACCATCAGCAGGCAGCGTGAGGTCCGTAATGCCTATTATCAGGAATATCTTAGAACAGAAGACATCGAAATCGAGGGTGTCTTGGAAACGCTGGACGTACTCGCAGGTGAATACAGGATGGCCGTAATTACTACCTCCAAACCACCTGACTTCGCCTTAATACACGATAGGCGATCCATTCTGGATCATATGGAATTCTATTTTACTCGGGAGGATTACGAGCGAGCTAAACCACATCCCGAACCCTATCTGAGAGGGCTCCAACGCTTTGGTGCTACTGCCGCTGAAACGGTTGTTGTTGAAGACTCAGCGAGAGGGATGAACTCGGCAATTGCGGCGGGTATTGACTGCATCGTGGTCGCGAACGAGTTCACTGCAGCTCACGATTTATCCAAAGCGACTGCCAAGGTTGCTACGTTTAGGGAACTGCCATCTGCAATAAGGGGCTTGGACAACTTACCCGCGCGACGCTGAAGAGCGCGCGCCTGCCAAAAGCGTTTGGCCTTAGAAATCGAGAGTCATGAATCAGCAAACGCAGAAGCAACCCGCCGAATCGCCGGCCGAAAGCTATGAATATCAGATGGTACCGGCCATATTTGCCCCTTGGGTGCCGGCCTAACTGGGCATTGCAGCGCCACAGATTGGCGGAATTTTCCTGGATGTCGCGTGTGGTACTGGCGTTTTCACGCGAAGTTGCCGAGGCTTTGGACCTCATCGTGGAGTTCCGTGAGCGTAAGGAGAAGCTGGAGATTGCCGCAGAAGAAGCGAGGAGCTTGCCCAGGAAGCGGTGGCAACTCCTGGATAGCGCCGATGTCAGCGCCACTTTCGCCGGGGACATGGACGAGTATTGCAAGGACGACGACTACGGAAGTCCCTAACGCCTAAAGATAAGGTGCCCTGGACAGATGGTTGAGGGGCAGATCACCTGGGCTAACCTACTAGGGTACCGCTCGCGCGGGTTGGGTACCGAGCGTTCGGACCTTCAAGGATGGCGCGTTGGGAATCGGTCAGGTCTGCATAGTCATCGGGGTCCAGGTAGCTGGCCGACCATGAGAGCGGGTGCGGGCTGTACTTGAAGAAGATGGTGCGGCGCTCGTCGGCGCCATTCCAGGGAAGGGTGCCGTGGGTAAGGGCCTCGGTGAAGATGATGGCGGTGCCGGCGGGTCCGGTTACCCGCTCCACGAATGGGCCCGGTTCGTCCATCGCTTTCCACTCTTCGGGGAACTTGATGTTGCTCTTGTGCGAGCCTGGCACGCAGCCAAAGCCGCCGTCCATGGGTCCGACATCCTTCAGATTGTAGGCAACCACGGACAGGCCGTTATACATCATCCCGTCATGGAAGCGGTAGTAGAACGTGGGGTTGTAGGGGGCGCCGCCGCCGTGGAGGTTAGTCCCGATCGGGCCCTTGCCTGACCTGATGACGTCGAGATAGACGTGGTCGAGCCTGAACTGATCGCCAAGCAGTGTTTCCAGGTAGGGTGTGATTGCCGGATTGTCGATTAGGTCACGGTATTCCTTGGACCAGTCAAGCAGATGCTCAAACCTGTGGGTGCGCATGTCCGTTGTGAACTCAGCGGCCATGTGCTCGTCGAGCACGCTGTTGAGCTGGGCGATCTTCTCAGGTGACAATGCTCCCTGCACAACAAGGTAGCCTTGAAGGTCGAACATGTAGCGCTCGTGGTCGTTCATGAGTTGTCTCCCTGTTACATGTTATCTGGAATCAATGGCAAGAGCCTTTATGCCATGTTCCTTCCAGGCCCTGTTTCTAGCCTACGTCGACCGCCTCGATGGTCCACCAAGAGTCAGCAACTCAACACCTACCTTGCCACTCTGGAGGACCAATCGCAATAACCTGGTTTCGATCTCTGTAACTGGAGTCTTGCCAAGGCAGCAGACATGCGCTTGCGTGGCGTCCAAGATTTGCTTTCGAGCGGGCGCCCCTCTAACTTCCCTTACACGGTTCCGTTCTTACCCTCCGTATTGTCACATCCCTGGGTAACTATCTCAAAATGGTCAGCCGCCACTGTCGGCGGAACCACCGGTCAAGTCTGGTCAAGTGCAACCGTGGAATAGTTCGAGTCCCTTCAGGTCTTAGCTATGAACTGGTGGGCAAGAGAGGACTTGAACCTCCGACCTCCACGATGTCAACGTGGCGCTCTAACCGGCTGAGCTACTTGCCCTGCTTCTATAGCGGAGTATAGCATGCGCCTACCGCCCGGACAATCGGCGACGGCGGGGCGGCAGGCTTGCTGTCTGTAATTGTCAATTGCCTAGCGCAACGTTACCAGCACCTCGTTGCGGCGGAACCAGGGAATGGTGAACGGAGGATCATACGTCGCAATTCTCCAATCGCCTTGGTGCTCCAGACCTTGTGCGTGCAGCCAGTATTCCAGCTTTGCCCGCTGGGTCTCGGCACTTTGGTTCGACAGCCTCCCGTTGAAGCGAATGCTGGCGACCTCGCGCGCTTCAATTTCGCGAATTGTCACGCTACTGTTGGTGGGGAGGGGAGCCGTCTCGACCGTGTAGCCCGCGGGGAGCACAAACGCCATCGTCCAGGCTTCGATATCTGCTCCAGCCAGCCTCTGTCCGTCCGCGCTTTCACCGGTGGCTCTCGGCTCCACTAAGACCGGCACCGTCATGGCGAGCTTTTCCGACTTTGCCTGACCGGAAGGTTCCACCAATACCGGCGTGGTCATGTCAATGTTCTCGCGGCTGCGATTATTGCCCGATATGTACCTGAACAGCGGACTGAAGGAACTATTCGTCGCCCGGTTGAACGACCCGGTAGCAGAAATCTCAGCAACCACGTACGGCTCGTACCTGCGAATCTCGATGTTGCCGTCTTTCAATACGACTTCGTGCGCGGGCTCTTCGTACGCGCTGCCAAACAACGAGCCGAAGACGAAAGACCTGAGGTAGAAGACTCCCGACCCAAGTAAGAGAACGAATACGAGTGCCACTGCCAGTCTCCTGTATCTTGACATCATCCGCTCCTTCTCCAGTCACTTAGTCGCCTCGTTACGTAAATTATATCTACGCAACCTAAGTAGAAGCTAAGTTATCTGCCGGCCACAGTCCTCCCGCGGAGACATTTACGGGCAATTGAGCAACTCTACCGCCCGAGAGCGCGACTGGAACGGGTGATTTGGTTGACAGCTTGCAGAGACCCGGAATTTCCTTCGTAATCGGCTTCGCAAAATGTGCATATTCACAAAGCTGGCAATGGTACAAGAGGACCGTCACACAACGTTAGGAGTGTCCACGAATGTTGCGTGAGAGTTCAATCCAAGCTCCGGCCTGCCTACTTTCAATGAAGCGTTCTAACCCAGAGAGCAACTTGCCCTTCCTCCACGGCGGGGTATAGCATGGTGCTAACGCTTGGGCTTCATGCGCAGCGGATGCGGCTGCACCGGCAAGAACTCGGCGGGAATGCGGTGAAGTGCTCCAAATTTCAGCCCAATGCAACGCAGGAGAGCAGTTCTCGCGGAGGAAAACCCTAAGAGTCAGAGTAGGGAACTGAATCGCCTCATTTAGGGCATTCAGCCCACCGTGACGGGTCAAAACTCTCCACTCTCGCGAGGAGACGGCCAGGGTGAGAGCGAGTCCTAATCCGACTCAATTCCGCTTGCCTGGCCGATGTATCCAAGATTGTTCAGACTGGTACAAGTCAGTTCCTTACCGCCTTGTGAGAGTGGCGGCAAACACGATCGAGAGGCAAAGGAGTAATCAAGGTGAGCGTAACATTACAGCGACCCGAAGTGGGTATGGAAGCTCCGGACTTCAGTCTGCCGGACGTGTACGGCAAACGCTGGTCGTGGAGCCAGTTTCGGGGCAAGAGAGTCCTGTTGTACATGTGGGCCTCGTGGTGAGGCTGCCGCGATCAGTTGCCAGGTTGGCAACGATTTGCGGAAAAGCACCAGGGCGACAACTTCCAGATGCTCTCTGTAGCCATGGACGGCGGCGGCGTGGAAAAGCCACGCGCGTTCGTGGAAGAGTCCGGTGTCACGTTTCCCACCTTTGTGGACGCCAGCGGCCTCTTGTTCCGCCTCTTCGGCTTCACGGCGGTGCCGAACGGTGTTTACGTGGATGAAACGGGCATCATTCGCTTTCAACTCTTCACGGGCTTTAGCGTTGACCGCAAGGACATTGTGGCGCAGCTTGAGACGCTGCTGGCAACGCCTGCCGGCGACGTACCCGCCACGCCGACGGTCGCGCAGCAGTCGTTTGAAGTCGAAGTCATGTTGGAGCAAGCGGCATCCCAAGGCGACGATCCGCACATGCAGCTCGGCCTCGCGGAGGCCCTGCTGCAAGAGGGCGAGAACGAGCACGCGGCAGAGGCATTTCGGCGGGCGTTTGAGCTAGACGGTGATTCTGCCAATGCCGCCTTTGGTCTGGGCACCGCGCTGCAACAACTTGGGCAGACTTCCGAGGCGCTCGCCTCATGGCGGCAGGCCTTGCAGATCGAGCCGGATAATTTCATCATTCGCAAGCAGATCTGGCGCGTCGAATATCCGGAGAAATTCTACCCTGTCATCGACTATGACTGGCAGAAGGTCAAACTTGCCCAAGAGAAGGCTGCGGAAGGCAGAGCGTGATTTTCCGAGGCAGGCCTATCGCCCATAGGTTGCCACTCCCACGAATGCGGGAGCCACGGGGGTATGAGAAGATGGATTCCCGCGTGCGCGGAAATAAGGGACTGCGAAGAGTCTCAGTTTCGGGAATTGCAGTCTTGGCGAGGAATCGCTTCGGCAGGATGCTCAGCAGGCAGTGAGGCTATGATGCATGGCATGGGGATTCTTGGATAGATTTGTGCGGCCTAAATGGCTGCTCGACCGCATCTTGCTTGTGGCGGAGCGCGTCGCCGAGCGTGACGAGGAAGAGCTGCCCTCGCTCCTCATCGACACGCTGCGGGAGCATTTTGGCGCGCAGCATGTTTGCATACACTTCGCTGATCCCTGCATCCTACGCACCTCAGCACGGGAGGCCATGGTTGCGGCGTGTCCTACTGCGTCCGCCAACGCGACAGATGGTGCCACCGGCGGCGCGGAAGCGCCCTTCTGGCAATTCGCCCTCGCGCATGGGAAGGTTGTCACCGCTTCCACCACACCCACAGCCATACAGGATGAGCTCCGCCCGCTCCTTCAGGCCGTCGGTGCACGCGATGGCATTGCAATCCCTCTCATCTACCGGGGCACAGTCTACGCCGTCGTCAATCTCTACTTCAAACGCACGGTACCCTCTAAGCTTGCAACTGCGGAAAACGTCATGCGGAGCATCCGTTTGCTCGGGAACCTCGTGTATAGCGTCCTCCAGCAAGAGTACTACGCGAGCGCGTTGCAGGAGGGTGAAGACGTAGTGCTAGCCCTTGCTCAGGCAATAGCCACAAGGGATGGCTACGACGCGGGCCACGTGCAACGGGTGTCCACTCTCGCGAGCGAGTTGGGAAGAGCGGTGGGCCTGAGCCACGCTGAGCAGATCGCAGTGTGCAAAGGGGCAATGCTCCGTGACATTGGGAAGCTCTACGTCCCTGACTACCTCCTCCAAAAGCCCGGCCCGCTCGATGCCGCAGAACACGCGTGCGTACGCGAGCATCCGGTTACGGGTGCGAATATGCTCTTGGACGCCGGCAGCAGCATGGCGCCGTCCAGGGAGTCGCCGGCCATGGTTGTATCCGCCATCCGCAGTCACCACGAACGGCTCGACGGCTCCGGCTACCCGGATGGCCTTACAGGGTCGGACGTGCCGGCGCCGGCCCGCATTGTCGCCATAGTCGACGTTTATGCCGCGTTGACTGCCGATCGTCCCTATCGGGCCGCATTGCCGCAGCCGCGGGCGGTGCAGGCACTCCAAGAGATGGCCGGACCGGGACTCGATGCCGAGTTGGTGTCGCTCTTCCTCTCCCGTGGCATTCACACCGCCGTTGCGTCCGGACTGTCAGAACAGCTTGAACCGGCGGCGCCACGCGCTGCCTCGTAGTCAGTCCGGTCGTGAGCTAAGTACGCCAGTGCCTTCCTCACTACCTCGTTTGCACTCCAGTCTCACGAGCCATCTGTCGCTCGTCTTGCCTGACGGAATGCCTTGTGTGTCAAGAACGGCATGACAATTGCGATTGGCACGAGGCTCAGCATGGCGACACGGAAAGAAAGCGTCTCCGCCACAAATCCCATGGCATATGGTGGGAGAACTCCGCCTGCGGCAGCGCCAAGCAGGAGCAAAATGGCAACCGTACCTGGCCGGCGGGGAAACCGTTGCAGGGCCAGGGCAAACATGGTGGGAAAGATTGGGGCCACACACAAGCCGAGCAGAAAGATCACCACGTATACCACCGGAGCAGTGGGCGCGAGGCCAAGTAAAAGAAATAACGGCACGCTGACGATGAGTGGAATCTGTAGGGCTTGTTCGGTCGATAGGTGCCGGGCCAGCCACATCATCGCGAGCCGCCCGAGAAAAATCGCACCCCAGAATAAAGAAACAACCGCGGTACTCCGCCCATACGGCTCTTGAAAGACGTCCGTGAGATAAATCACACCCCACCCGATCATCGAGAGCTCTACCCATATATATAGAACCAGCACGGCAGTGACGGCCGCGATTACGCCGTTGCGCGCCAAAGGGAGTACGTTGGCGCGGCTGAGTCGCTCGAGGTTCGCCGCCTGCGGGAGACGCACACGCATTGCAAACGGCAAGCTTGCGAAGCCAAGCACGCCAATGGCAAGCATTGGCAGCCGCCAATTGAAGTCGAGCGACAAACCTATCAAGAGCGGGCTGAGCACGGCGCTAAGTCCAAAGAACATGTGCAAGCGATTGAGATCGGCAACACGATTGCCGGAACTTGCGTCTGATGCCGTGACGTTGGTAATTATGTCAATGCAACCTAGCCCCGCTCCGGTAAAGATCATGAATGCGGCCATCGTGGCCCAGTGCGGCGCGAGACCCCATCCCAGGTACCCAACACCCAGCATCAGACTTGCGCCGATCAAGGCCGGCCGCCGACCGTAGCCATCGACTACATATCCCGCAACCATAACCGCCAAGGCAAAACCCAACGTTGCCAGCGGGAATACTATCCCAACGCTTGCGAGACTTAGTGAGAACTCGGCCCGCATAGCCGGCAATGAGGGTCCTATAAGATTCCAGCCAAGCCCCATTAGGATGACGAGCGCGTAGTTCAATAAAGTCAGGTGACGAAAGCTGGGAGTTTCCTCATGGGCGATCCCTGCCTGCAGAGTTGACGAGGCTGGCTTTATCATTGCCTGGTGTTTGACGCCTTCTTCTCAGATTGCAGCATGGTACACACGACACGCTTGCCGTAAGTTCCATGTGTCAGCAATACGTGTCGGCTCTGGTCCGCGCTCAGTGTGAGCGCTCATGTCGTTACAACGATAATCTCACACCCGAAACGCCGCTGCTACCTTCCTAATTGCATCCAGCACGTCATCCAGGTCCTCTTCTTGCAGTGTAGGAAATACCTCCAGCCTAAATGAGCGCTGGCCGATGTCTTTGGCATTCGGACACTCTACTTGCCCATAGTCAGTGGATTCAAACGGATGATGCGAATTGCCGTAGCCAACCCGGTCCTGGTAGACCGGTTCCCTATAGAGCTCGGCACTGGTGCCGCGCGCGGCGCGTACACCTTCAGCTTGAACCGCGCGCACGAATTCATCGCGGCTGCAGTTGAACTGCGTCAGGTTCAGCGTGACGTAGTAGCAATAAAAGGCATGCGCGGATGCCGGTGTTTCCGGCGCGGGACTCAGAACCTCGTCTAGGTCCTCGAGACCGGCAGTGAGATAGTGTGCATTCGCGCGGCGACGCTGGAGGTGCCAGTCCAGCCGCGCCAGGGCTTTCAACCCAATGGCGCTCTGCATCTCGGTCATGCGGTAGTTGAAACCAACGCGATGATGGGTATATTGGTTCAAGGCGCCGCGAGCCAATGCGGTGCGGCGTTCGGCCTCGTGAAACCCGTGGTCGCGAAAGCTGCGGGCAACCTCGGCGGCCGCCGCATCATCCGTGCCCACCATGCCGCCCTCGCCGCCGGTGGTGAATATCTTGTCCTGGCAGAAGCTCCATGCGTTCACGGTGCCAAAGCTGCCCACCTTCTTGTCGCGATACGTTGCGCCGTGAGCTTGAGCGCAATCTTCGATTATAGCCAAGTTTCGCTGCCGTGCGAGGCCAAGGAGACTATCCATGTCAGCCGGCAGCCCGGCAAGATGGACCGGTATGATTGCCGCTGTGCGAGACGTTATGTGCTCTGCCGCGGAGTCTACCGAGATCGTGTGGGTGTCGGGGTCAATATCCGCAAAAACCGGAACCGCGAATTGATTGGTAACTGCCGAGGCAGTGGCAATGAAACTTCGCGCAGGCACGATCACCTCATCACCCGGCTCAATTCCCGCTGCCGCCATGGCCACGTGCAACGCACTCGTGCCGCTGTTCACGGCAATCGCATCGTTGACGCCCATGTAGGCGGCAAACTCCGTTTGAAACTGCCAACCCATCTCTCCGGTCCAATAGTTCACGTGGCCGGAATCCAGGACTGCCTGCACAGCTTGCTTCTCGTCATCCCAAAACACAGGCCACCGAGGAAAAGGTCGCTGCTTGATGTCTCGCACAGGCGTTCCGCCGTTTACCGCGAGTTCTCGCACAACTGTCGGCTGCGCCACTACTGTTTCTCCCTCTTGTAGTATGACCTACTACCCTCTAGCTCTCGTAATCGACTGCATCTTCGGTGCTCCTGCAATCTCACGTCATCCCAGTATTGACAGGCGGATCCAATGGGTGTGAGACAATCAGCTCATGGTATGTCGACTAAAGACTGTGCGTTGCCAGCACACGGATTGGCTACGCGCACAGCGTACGCCAATGTCGCAAGATTTCGGCCACACTCCAAGCCTGCGCATAGCAGCCGCGAGGCGCGTGGGGCGCATCGCCATCGAATATTTCGCTCACGGTGCCGAGCGCACCGGTTGCCACCTGATCTACAAACTCTCTGAGCTGTGCGCCTGCGGCAGCTTGATCGTCATTGTAGCGCACAATTGCGTCGAGATACGGCCCAATCAGCCAGCCCCAGACCGTGCCGTTATGGTAGCCGCCCTCCCTCTCCCAGAGAGATCCGCCGTAGTGCCCCCGATACTGTTCATCTCCAGGCGCAAGCGATCGCAGGCCAACGGGGGTGACCAGGTTTTCCGCTACGACGGACAGGATACTCTGCCCCTGGTCGGATGGCACGAGCGTGTTGGGCAAACTAAGCGCAAGAACCTGATTGGGTCTCAGCGCGGGATCATCTCCATCCGGCCCATCGACTACGTCGAAAAGATAGCCCCCCTCCTCATGCCAGAAGCGACGCATGAAGTGTTGCTCTATCGTTGCCCGCCATTGCGGGATGTCGCCGAGCGGTTCCTCGGCCGCATTGCACCAGCGCTCGAGCAGGCAGAGCGCATTGTACCAGAGGGCCTGGACTTCCACGGGTTTGCCGATGCGAGGAGTGGGCAGCCAATCACCAGCCTTAACGTCCATCCATGTCAATTGGACCCCCGGTTCCCCCGCCCAAACGAGACCATCCGCCGGATCAACGTGAATGTTGTAGCGGGTGCCATGGTAATAATGGTGGACGATGTCTCTGAGCACGGGCAGGAGTTCACTAAGCAGGTCTCCGTCCAGCGTTGTCTCCAAGTACGCGTGCAGCGCTTGAAAGTACCACAGTGTGGCGTCCACTGTGTTGTACTCGGGCTCCTCACCAACGTCCGGGAAGCGGTTGGGAATCATGCCCTCACTCACATAAGCGGCGAAAGTACGGAGTAAGCCTTTCGCAGCATCTGAGCGATTCGTCGCGAGCGCAAGCCCCGGCAGACTGATCATGGCATCCCGACCCCAGTCACCAAACCATGGATAGCCGGCGATGACGGTGAGCGAGCGGTCTCCCGCGGCAAGGGATCGCTCCACTAAGAACTGATCGGCGGCAATGACCAACTGCGCCCCTGCCGGGTCGGCAAGCGGATCAATAGCAGCCTGTTGCAGGAGGGCTTCCGTGCGATTCTGCTCTCTGTTCAAGGCGCTTGACGAGTCTCGATCGATGTCTTCGGGTAGCTCGACGCTTGCGATGAGACACATGCTTGCGCCGGGTGCAAGTTTCACCGTGCAATCGAGGGGATGATAGAGGTCCTCCATGAAGTCAAGGGCGCGCGCACGTTCAACACGGTAGACGTAATTCCAATACCACTCTTCTGCCAATTCAAACGTGGCATCCTGGCTGCACAAGAGCTGAAGCGGCGGCTCGTCCTGACCAGTCGCGGTCTGCGACGCAGTCGCATCCTGCGGGGGACGCGAAATCGTGACGTGGTTGGCATCGTGGAGGGTGACGTCGGGGCGCAGTTGGTCACAGCCGCGCATCAGTGAATGAAAGTCGCGTTGGGCCGTGAATAGTCGCGTCGTCACCGCAAGAGGCGCAGTGCCGGCTACATGGGCATACCTAATGTAGGTGGTGTTTTGGCCATGCTCCATCCAGATGTGTTTCTCAAGTAAAGATTCTCCTACGCGATAGCGGAATACCGGCACTTGACCCTCAAGGTGCACAGAATCCAAGAGCGCGAAGCCTTGGGGATGAATGACATCCGGGTGATACTCGTTGGCGCCGATTTCGTAAGTCTGGTCACCAACGGTCACTGTCTCGTCGACCTTCGCTAAGAGCACCGAGCGCCCGAGGGGCGGATTCAAAGCTGCCACCAGCAAACCATGGTACCTGCGGGTATTGATGCCCGTTACCGTACCGCTGGCGTAGCCGCCGATGCCGTTCGAAACCAACCATTCCCGTTGGATCGCTGAGTCCAGATCGTGGAGCACAGTGGTTTCGAGCGAATTAAACCCCATAGACAGGTCACATTTCTCGGAAGAGCGCGTAGGTCCGAAGCTAAGGGACGCTGTGCAGGCAGTATAACAGGAGCTGCGCAGCCGACTTGCTGAGGCCTGGGTACAACGAGAGCGCGGCGTGGACTACTCGATCATATCGAACGTGGGTTAGACTTAGGCAGCAATCCAATTCGCGGCAAGACTGATCGAGGAATGCGACTACTCGATAGTAAAATCGAACTTGGTGTATTGTCCGGATGCGCTGGGTGCCGAGAGCCGGGATCGAACCGGCGACACCAGGATTTTCAGTCCTGTGCTCTACCGACTGAGCTATCTCGGCAGCAGATTGGTGGGCGATGCAGGACTCGAACCTGCGGCCTCTACTTTGTAAGAGTAGCGCTCTAACCAGCTGAGCTAATCACCCACGCAAACCGATTGTATCATCGCCAAAGACGAGATTCAATGAAGCTGATTGACAAGCAAGTGAAAGTTAGAGACTGTAGCGCTGCGCCATTGCGCGCTAGCAATATCCAATTTCCGTCCGCAGAGAAACGCGTCAATCGTCCTCTTTGCATGCAGCATTCTGCTAGCTATCATTGTGCGGTTGGTGGGAAATGCTGTCAGTGCGTATCGTGGAAGCACGGCACCACACAAGGTGGAGCTACCGAAGCGAATTAGTCGATGCGGCAAGCGGGTGACGGGTTGCGAATTCCAGTTCCTTTAAGACTGCGCCAATAGACAGGAAAGTCATTCAAGAATCGTCCGTTTTGCCCACGGTGGAATTGTAGAGAATTGTCCTCTTGACGCACCCATTACCCTCCGCTATCATTAACGAAACCTACCGTAGTCACGCAGCTTGGAGCGCGCTTATTGGGGGTGTGAGGAACTCCAAAGTGGAGTCCCTCTTTTCATGTTTAAGGGACAAATTTGTGTTGCGCATTCGTTGCGTGCCTTGCGACATTGCCTCCGATGAATTCGATTCTCCTTGAGAAACAATCTATGAGCCTATCGATTAGTCCAGATTCAGATTCGCCCGTTCAGTCAACGCAACCTGCCGGCCTCTATCGTCCTGAGTTTGAGTTCGACTCCTGCGGCGTCGGTTTCGTCGCCAGCATCTCAGGTATACCCGATAACAAAGTACTGCAAACGGCGATAGATTCCGTAGTTGGGTTGAGCCATCGCGGTGCGGTATCTGCCGATGGGCGTACCGGCGATGGCGCAGGCATTCTCACGCAGATCCCACGTCGGCTGGTGCAACGGGAGCTGGCAGCAAGAGAGATCTTCCATGTCTCCTCTTCCGATGTTGGCATCGGTATGGTCTATCTCCCGCAAGCCGGCGCTACGACGAACGCACAGGCCGTTGAGATCGTCAACAATGTCCTTGAGGAACTTGGAATTTCACTGCTGACATGGCGCCCCGTGCCGGTGGACGTGTCTGCCCTGGGTGTAATTGCGGCGCAAAGCGCTCCGGACATCTGGCAAGTCTTGGTACAACGCCCGGATGGCATGGACGACATCGCCTTCGAACGTGCGCTCTATGTTGCGAGAAGGTCCATTCAAGGCGCTGCCAACCGCGCAGGCATTGACGAACTCTACCTGCCTTCGTTCTCCCACCGAACTGTCGTCTACAAGGCGCTGATAATTGCGGCTCAACTCCCCGAATTCTACCAAGACCTTAAGGACCCAGACTACGAGACGGCCCTGGCCGTATTTCATCAACGCTACAGCAGCAATACATTCCCCACGTGGCAATTGGCCCAGCCCTTCCGGCTGCTTGCGCACAATGGCGAGATAAACACATTGTGGGGCAATCGCAATTGGACACGCGCCCGTGAGCAGAGCATGATCGCAGCGGCGTGGGACGAGCGCGTGGGGGCGGGGATTCCCTTCATCGAACCCGACGGCAGTGATTCCGCGTCTTTGGACAATCTTGCGGAGCTCATCTACCTTTCCGGCCGAGACATCTTGCACACGCTTGCCATGATGATGCCGGAGGCATGGGAAAACAACGAGGACATGGATCCGGACCTTCGGGCCTTCCATGCGTACCATGCCGGCGTTACAGAACCTTGGGAAGGGCCTGCGTCGCTTGCCTTCACCGACGGCCGCATTGCCGCCGCCTGCTTAGACCGCATTGGCCTACGACCGGCCCGATACAAAGTTACGCGGTCCGGCATGGTCATCCTGGCATCGGAAGCAAGCGCTTCAGTCGTACCCGATTCCGAGGTCATCGAAAAAGGTCGGCTAGGTCCCGGCGAAATGTTGGCCGTGGATACGGAAAACAAGTGTCTCTTGACCGATAAAGACATCAAGGAGCGGCTGGCCAAGAGGGCCCCCTACCGCACCTGGCTCAGTGAACAACGAAAGCGCGCGCAAGATTCTGTGCCGAAACTTGAGGACAGTCTTGACTTCGATCAAGATAGCCTGGGCACGTTGCACCGCGTTTTCGGTTACAGCAACGAAGAATTGCGCGTCGTGCTCGATCCCATGGGTAAAGAGGGCAAAGACGCTGTCTGGTCCATGGGCAATGACATTCCGCTGGCGGTGCTTTCCTCACAGCCGCGTTCATTCTTCAACTATTTCAAACAGAGGTTTGCACAGGTAACGAATCCACCGATAGACTCGCTTCGCGAATCTCTCGTTATGTCGCTGCGGAGCTACATTGGCGGCCGTGGCAACTTGCTCATTGAGAGTCCCGAACACGCCCACCTATTGGAGTACGATAGTCCTCTGCTCGATCACGGCCAGTTTAGGGATCTCGTGCACCAATATGATTCTTCATTTTCTTCCATCATGCTCTCTACGCTCTACCCGGTTGCCCAAGGGCAGGCCGGTATGGAAGAAGCTCTGAGCAGGCTATGCCGGCACGCAGAGAAGAGCATTGATAATGGGCGTACCGTCCTGATTCTCAGTGACCTTGGCGTGGGCGTCGATCATGCGCCAATTCCGATTCTCCTCGCTGCTTCCGCCGTGCATCAACACCTTGCCCGCGCCCGCAAGCGCATGCAAGCCAGCATCGTGGTTGAAAGCGGCGAAGTGTGGGATATCCATCATTTTGCCTGTCTGCTGGGGCATGGCGTTGGATTCGTGTACCCCTACCTGGCGTTGGAGACTATCCGCCATATAGCTGAGACCGACCGTAGGCAGACCGTGGATCCCCTTACAGCATGGCAAAATTACCGCACGGCAGTCGATGACGGGCTGCTGAAAATCATGTCCAAGATGGGCATCTGCACGCTGAGCGGGTATCGTGGCGCGCAGATTTTCGAAATCGTCGGCCTGAATAGCCGATTATCAAGCTACTACTTTACCGGCACGCCTTCCCGCATCGAGGGACTCGGCCTCGGGGAAATTGCGGCGGAAGTTGCCAACCGCCATGTTGAAGCGTTTGCTGAGAGAAAGAACGGCAGACTGCCTGACTACGGCCTCTATCGCTTTAGGCGCAATGGCGAGTTTCACGCATACAGTCCCGCCACAGTAAAAGCGCTCCAGCAGGCCGCGCTCACGGGAGACAGGGAAGACTACCGGCGCTATGCCGAGATGGTGCACACGCGGCCGCCAACGAGCCTGCGCGACTTACTCGAGTTCGCGCCGAGCGGTCCCATTCCCCTCGAAGAGGTCGAGCCGGTAGAGTCAATTCGGCGCAGGTTTACAACCCAGGCAATGTCGCTCGGCGCACTCTCACCGGAGGCCCACAAAGCCATTGCGATTGCCATGAACCGCATAGGAGGCAGAAGCAATACCGGCGAAGGCGGGGAAGACCCGCAGTGGTACAAGCCACTGCCGAACGGCGAATCTGCAAACTGCGCGGTAAAGCAGGTGGCCAGCGCGCGCTTTGGGGTAACCACAGAGTACCTCGTGCGAGCTCGTGAGCTTGAAATCAAGATGGCCCAAGGCTCGAAGCCGGGTGAAGGCGGCCAACTGCCAGGCTTCAAGGTCACGCCATTTATCGCGAGAATTCGCCATGCCATTCCCGGCATTCCGCTCATCTCGCCACCACCCCATCACGACATCTATTCGATCGAGGACATTGCCCAGCTAATATACGATTTGAAGCAGGTGAATCCACGGGCGCACGTTGGCGTAAAGCTTGTCTCAGAGGCTGGTGTCGGCACCGTGGCAGTTGGCGTAGCCAAGGCCTACGCGGACTACGTGCTCATATCGGGACAGGATGGCGGCACGGGTGCCTCGCCATTGAGTTCCATCAAGAATGGCGGCTTGCCCTGGGAACTGGGTCTGGCCGAAACCCAGCAGACCCTCGTGCGCAATAACCTTCGCTCGCGCATCCGCGTGCGCGTGGACGGCGGCTTCAAGACCGGTCGCGATGTAGTGGTCGGAGCGATGCTTGGCGGCGAAGAGTTCGGGTTTGCCACTGGCAGTTTGGTGGCGATCGGCTGCGACATGGCGCGCCAGTGCCACCTGAATACCTGCCCCACCGGCGTTGCCACACAGCGGGAGGACTTGCGTGAGAAATTCACCGGCACACCGGAGATGCTCGTCAATTACATGACGCTGATCGCCGGGGAAGTGCGCGAGATTCTGGCTAGCCTGGGCTTTCGCACGCTGGATGAGGTTATCGGGCGAACCGACATGCTCCGCCAACGAGAACTCTCCGAGGAATCCAAAGCAAATACTATAGACCTTCTTCCTCTCTTGGCCGATGTCGACCCAGACAGGGCCCTCCCTCGCTCTTCCCAACAGGAGTGGAATAACCTCTCTGGCTCCACGCTCGATGACGTGATCTTGCAGGATGCCGCCAGCGGCATTGCTGGTGAGCGAAGGGTAAGTCTTGAGTATAAAGTGCAGAACGACATGCGCAGCATCGGTGCTCGGGTCGCGGGGGCTATTGCTGACAAGCACAGCGATGCCGGCCTCAGCGCAGGATCAGTCGCGTTGAATTTCGACGGCAGCGCCGGTCAGTCCTTTGGCGCCTTCTGCGTGCCCGGCATGACGTTGACCCTGCACGGCGAGGCCCAAGACTATGTTGGCAAGTGCATGACCGGCGGCGAAATCGTCATTGCTCCTTCACCACAGGCCAACATGCCCCCAGACAAGAACGTCCTCATAGGCAATACCTGTCTCTATGGGGCCACTGGCGGTTCTCTTTTTGTAGCCGGTCAAGCCGGGGAGCGATTTGCCGTGCGCAACAGCGGTGCGGAAGCGGTAGTAGAGGGCGCAGGGGACCACTGCTGCGAGTATATGACCCGAGGTGTTGTGGCCGTTCTAGGAGAATTAGGGTACAACTTTGGGGCGGGCATGGCGGCCGGCATCGCCTTCGTGCTGGATGAGCATAACAGTTTCTCTCGTCGGTATAATCCGGAAATGGTGGACATCGAACCTCTGACAGACGGAGAAGATATCAGTACGCTGCGCCACCTGCTGGAGCGACATGTTGCCGTAACCGGCAGTCCTCGCGGCAAGGCAATCCTGGACGACTTTGGCCACTACCTGCCCAAGTTTTGGAAAGTGTTCCCGAAACCGCTCCGAGCATTGATGGAACAAGACGTAGATGTAGAATCACAGGTCGAGGCCGGGGCAGCAGGCTGACGGCAACTAGCCAAGTGCGCCTTCCTCCGGGGTTTTGCGGGCAGCCCAGTATTTTGCCTTAGGACTGAGCCGGAGTGCTCTCCTGCTTTTCTTGCGCATTCTTCTGCGGCAAGGGCCGTGCAGCCCCGGTTGGCATAGTCTTTTTGCGGCATGCCCATCCAGCCCGCACCACGAAGTTCAGACTGACACACACGCCCTTTCTTGGGCAAGTCAAACGGTTCTGTGCTACAATATGAGCGGCATGTGTACGCTAGCAAGCAGACGCAAAGAGGCCACGTAGCTGAGTCCCAAAATCAACGCAATGGAAACGTGAGGCTGTCCCCCAATGGAAGGAATCGAGTACCGTGAGATGCAGCCAGACGATGTTTTCAGCGCGTTAGCACTCCGAAATGAGGTTTTCCCAGACGCACCGGTAGCACAGGAAAACTGGGAACAAGATGAAATGCTGGCATCCATCGCCGTTCTCGAAGGAGAGGTGGTAGGTGCCATTCCCCTGGTACTGCGCGAGACAGTTATCGCGCCCGGCGTGACGATCACGGCAGCATTTGAGAATTCAGTGGGCACGCGTGAAGAGCTCCGCAGCCAAGGCATCGGCACGGGCATGATTGAGAGTGCACGCGAATTCCTGACCGGCCGCGCCGATGCCCTTTTTGTCTATCGTGGCGATGAGCGTAGCGACGGATACCGCTTCTATGCCACCACCAACCACTACGACCTACTCTATTCGCGCCACTATGGCTATGGCTCGCCGGAGACCAGTTACCTGCCGCCCGGTGTTACCTTAGCCGGCAAAGAATCCATCTACCTCAACATGGAACGCCTGGAAGCGATATTCGATAGCACCTACGGACGATTTGGCGGCTACCCGCAGCGCCGAGGGGACTATTGGCAACGTGCGCTGGCTTCCTCGATTTACACGGAGTTTCCCACCGACATCTCTTTTGTTCATATCATTCAAAGCGATGAACTCTTGGGGTATGCAATTTGTGGCGCCCGCACAACTCGGCACGACGGCATGGCAAATGTGCTGGAGATGGCAACGCTCGGGGGAGATCTGAGCATCGCTCAGCGTATTCTCACAGGTATTGCGTCTGTTGCCGGCGAACGCAAGCTGGGCGTGGACATGCAGGCGTCTGACGAAGACCCTTTCCTACCTCTTTACCAGTCGAACGGCTTCATTCCGGAATCCCGCGGTACGATCATCATGGGGCAAGTCATCGACGTTCCCAGCTTCTTTGAAAAGCACTGGAGCGAGCGCTTCGACATTTACAACACGGCGCTCGTCGTTTCCACGCCGAAGGATGACTACACGCTCATCGAGCCAGAGACACGTCAGTGTACTCTGACGTTGGAGATGAAAGAAGAGTCGCTTCACCGTTGGCTGCTCGGCCGGCTGGACCTGCGCGCACGCCTCTCCGAGGGAAGCGTGACCGCGTATGGCGCAAATGGCCCAGTAATCGAGCGGGTCTGCGACGCAATTACTTTCTCGCCGTGGGCGTACCACTTTATTGACTGGATTTAGCGCCAAGACCCAAGCACGCAATTGATGGATGTTTCGCGCTCTGTCCGTCAGTCCATACACCCAGGATTCGGCTGTCGAGACGAGATGGCATGGAGGGCAGCGACTTTCACGCTCGACGGGCCAGGTGCTTGGAGCGTCTCAGTTGTACCCAGAAACCGGCGGAAACGTGCCGGTATCCGATGGGGTACGATTGCCGCCACTTCCCGGTATCCACCCTGCGTTGCATCCTGCATAGGACGTGAATTAGTGTGATCGACGAACCTTCTATGAGGAACCTGAGGTCCGACCCATGAGTTCGAAAGTGGACTGGAAAGAGCACCCTGCCGTCGTCGTCTGGAGTGATGACTGGGGCATGAATGCTTGGGCGCCAACCGAGGAAGCATACAACGCTACTAGGCACGAGGAACTCATGCAGACGCGTTGGTCGTCGGGAAGTTTGGAATCACCGGCAGACCTTGAGCGCACGTTTCAATTGCTGGAGGCACATCGCAGCGGCGACGGCCAGCCAATTGTCTTTGAGCCCTACTACATCGTGGGCAGCCCGGACTACGACGCCATCCGCGCGGCAGAATTTCGCCATTATGTGGATATTGGCCTCGACCAGGGAGTTTCACAAGGCTGGGAGAGGGGCGATATCGTCACCAAAGCGAGAGAGGGCATCGAGCGCGGCGTGTGGGCGCCACAATATCACGGCAGGACCCACCACTTCAGTCACCATCGCTGGCTCAAGCGACTGCGGGAGGACGATGCCAGGGCACACCGGATGTTCGCACACCTTATGTACGTTTGCGAGACCGTGCAAGAGCGCGTGCCGGAGCATGAAGACATGGCGGAGCCGGAGCGCAAAGAGTGGGTACGCGGCGCCATGAGCTATTTCATTCGCGCCTTCGGCTATCCACCTGCCAGCGTGCGCAATTCGGACGAGGCAGAGATTGCCTGGGCTACGCAAGGCATTGGGATTAGGGTCGGAGTTTCAGATCGCGAAGGAGAGGATCAAACCGGCAAGACCTCCCCGCTTGCCGACCTCTGGTACGCGGGAAAGGCCCTTAACTTTGAGCCGTTCCAGACTGCGGATCAGGAAGACATTCTTGCCCGCGTCCAAGCAGAAACTACCGCAGCTTGGGAGGCCAATCTACCGGCATTCATTAGCAGCCATCGCCGCAACTTTACCGCATTTACGGACGACGTGGACAATAACTTCGCGGTATGGGATTCGTACCTCTCGTGGCTCGAAACACGGCATCCCGCAAACGTCTTTCTCACCATGCCTGAAGTGCGCCAACTCTGGGGGACCGGCGCGTCGTCACGTCGCTACGGCAACACAATCATCTTCCGCAACTGGACGGACAAGGAACAGACGATGACGTGCCGCGCTGCTACCCATGAAGTCGTGGAAGACGTGCACTGCGCCGACAATGAGTCTGCTATTTCAGTTTCCAGCGGTGGTGGAAAGCACATCCTGGTTGCCCCCCATGGGAACTATTGTGTCACCGTAGCTTCTCGTTAATCCCCTGCTCCGCGCGGGGCGAGCGTTCACGGCGATTTCGAGCCTATTCCGATCTTTGGGAGGTACACGCATAGTGAGAAGTATTACCCGCTCCGAGCAACTTTGGCAGCGCGCCAGAAAGCATCTTGCCGGCGGCGTGAGCAGCAATATTCGCTTGCAGGAGCGGCCCGCGCCCCTCTACTTCAGCCATGGCGAGGGATCCCGCCTGTTCGACGTGGACGGCAATGAGTACATAGACTACGTTGCCGCATACGGGCCTCTCATTCTGGGTCATAGCCACCCTGAACTAGTAGAAGCCGTCCAGCGCCAAGTAGCCTTGGGCCAGACTTACGGCGGACAGCATGAGATCGAGGTTGAGGTCGCTGAGAAGATTTGCGCGCTGATGCCGGCGATGGATGTCGTGCGCTTTTGCGGCAGCGGTTCCGAAGCCAACCATGCGCTCTTTCGACTCGCCCGCGCCTACACCGGCCGCACGAAGATAGTGCGCTTTGAAGGCCACTACCATGGATGGCTCGACGACCAGCTCATCAGCGATCATCCTCATTCGGCGGAAACAGCCGGAGAGTTGCCGTTTCCCCATGCCGTGCTTGGCAGCAACGGGCAGCTTCCCCACGCAGCCGGCGAGACCCTGGTGCTCCCATGGAATGACCTGGAGGCCTTTACGGACCTCATGGAGCGTGAAGGGCAGAACGTGGCCTGCGTCATCACTGAGCCAATCATGTGCAATGGCGGCTTCATCCTTCCCAAGCCGGGGTTCTTGGAAGGTATACGAGAAATTTGCACGCGCAATGAAGCCCTGCTCATTTTCGACGAGGTCATCACTGGTTTCCGCGCAGACCTCCACGGCGCGCAGGGGCTGCTGGGCATAACGCCGGACCTCGTAACGCTAGGCAAAGCCATCGCGAATGGCTTTCCACTGAGCGTCTTTGGAGGACGCCGCGACATCATGCAGCTCGTGGGCAGTGGGGTCATGCACGGCGGCACCTATAACGGCAACCCCATCACACTGGCCGCCGCCAATGCCACTCTTGACGTGCTCTCCCGAGACAATGGCGCAGTCTACGACGACATTCGCAAGATTGGCCGAAGCCTCATGGATGGCATCCGGCAAGCAGCGCAGCAGGCCGGTCAATCGGTGTTGGTGCAAGGGATCGGCCCGGTCTTCTTTGCCTGGTTCACAGAACGGCAGGAACTGACGAGCTTCCGTGACAATTGGGACAGCGATGAAGATCGATACGCTGCGTTCCAAGGAAACTTGATAGGTCACGGCGTACGTACGATACCCTCCGGTCGCTGGTACGTGTCTGCCGCCCACACTGCAGAAGACGTGCGCCAAACGGTCGACGCGGTGGCGCAGGCGCTGCAAGAAGCATAGCGCCTAGAGCATGGGTCTAATCAAAAGTATAGGAATGGCAGTCATGCTCCCTTGGTTACTACGCGAATGAAATGTAACGCCGAGGGAGATTCCTCGCTTGGCCACTCTCCAAACAACTCAATCAAAGATGGATTCCGGATTTCGCCGGAACAACGGAGGACGGGCCGCTGCGGGTGAGAAGGACACCCGGTGGGCACAGGTCTGAGTCTCTGCCCCCTGCAAGCTTGGCAAACACACATAGCAACAATTCTGAAGAGCTGGCCGTGCTTCCCCAGTGTGGCTCGGCTGGCGTTATGCAAAGAACCGCCTGGATAGGAGTGATTATTAATGCCAGAGCTTCTTGTCGGTAAGAACGCCATCGTAACCGGCGCTGCCAGCGGTATCGGGCAAGCCATCGCCCTTGCCTTCCTGCGTGAGGGAGCGAATGTGCTCGGCGCCGACCTCAATGAGGAGGGACTTGAGGAGACCGCTCAGCGTGCAACTGAGCACTCCTCGCTGTTCGTTGCACACAAGTGCAACGTAACGCAGCGGGCTGATGTGGAACGGACGGTAGCGCGGGCGGTGGAAGACTTCGGCCACCTTGACATCATGGCCGCAATCGCCGGCATTGCCACGGAGCACGACTTCACAGACATCACGGATGAAGATTGGCACCGGGTTACCGATGTCAATTTGCACGGTGTCTTTCTCTGCGATCAGGTCGCCGCCCGTCAGATGGTCAAACAGGGCCATGGCGGCCGTATCGTCAACATGTCCTCGGTAAACGGCCTCATGGGAGAAGAGGAGTTAGCCGCGTACAACACTTCCAAGGGCGGCGTGACGCTCCTCACCAAGAGCGCGGCCATCGACCTGGCCAAACACGAGATTACGGTGAACTGCCTTGCGCCGGGCTATATTCGCACACCGCTTACGGAAGAGAGCATTGAGGACAGCGCTTGGATCAACGAGTACTTGAAGCGTGTCCCCTACCGCCGGGTGGGAGAACCGGAAGAGGTGGCCGACTGTGCGGTGTTCCTCGCGAGCGATCTCAGCCGCTATGTTACCGGCCACGCGCTGGTGGTTGATGGCGGGCAGATCGCCGTGATCTAGACTCCAAGACCTTCTGTACAATCCATGTCATCGATCATCAAGTAATGCCTTCAGTGTGAATTCCAGTTGAAAGACACACTGAAGGCATCGTTTGTTGTCTAGACTAAGCTACCCCATCGCAACGGGCCCAAGACCTCACACACTCGCCCACTAGAGACCCACGTGCGCCCTGCACTGCTGCCAATCAGGCTTGCGGCCCGGGGTGGAAGTCACGCTGCGGCCGGATTTCGCGGGCGCGAAACTCCTCCAAGAATGCGGCAGTCCGATTAACCGCAGCCTTGTAGAGGACTTCGCCTTTCTCGGCGCTGGCGCCGGTAGGATCGCCCTGAATGCCCGTTGAAGTATTGCGGCTGAAGAACTCCTGGTAGTGTATGCGCGTGTTGGCCGGCCATGCACCCCAGATGTGCTCGCTCTGCTGTACCTCCTCCACGGTGCGGACGGCCTTGCCCATGTCCACCAGGTGAGGATAGAGGTAGAGCATGAGAGAGGTCTCATCCTCGTCCGCGTGGTGGCTCACACCATGGGACTCACGGTCCCAGGTCAAGTCTTCGGCGCGAATGAGCGCCCAATAGTTGGCCAAGACACTGATCGCCGCGCTCTCATTGTTGATGCGGCGCATGGCGAGGTCCATTACGGGTACATTACTGCCGTGGCCGTTGAGGAGCACGATGTGCCGAAAGCCATGGTGTGCCAGGCTGAAGCCAATTTGCGCCACGTAATCGATGATCGTATACATATTGATGGCAATCGTGCCGGGAAAGTCCATGTGGTGTTCATTGAAAGAGTAGACAACCGGCGGCATCACAATGACATTCGGCGCCATTTGCACAGCCACGTCATTGGCAATGCGTTGCGGAATGATGTAGTCCACCATCAGCGGCATGTGCGGCCCATGTTGCTCCATGGTCCCTACGGGCAGGACGACGACGGGGTCGTGCAGCGAGGCTTCGCCTACTTCAGGAGACTTGAGCTCTTCATAGCGAAAATTTCCCATACCACCAATCTTCCTCTCAAATTGCATTCAACTATTCAGTAGCAGCGTTCGCTGTTCGAATCAACATGCCTCTTCTACTTGTGGAACAGCATGGTCAGTCCACACGCGGAACCGTAACCCACGAGCGGCTCTGGGAAGATTCAACCACCGCGTGGAGCACCTCTTGCGTCTTCAGTCCCTCGGTAAAGGTAGGTGTAATCTCGCGGTTTTCGCGAACGGATTGGACGAAAGTCTCCATCTGTCTCATGCCGCCTGCCAAGAGCTGTCCTCCATGTCCTTTGTCCACCGTAGGCGGCGCACCGGGGATCGGCTCACCTTCCTGCCCCGGCAGGTAGAGCACTCCTTGGCCGTTCTCATAGAGGATGCCGCCATTGCGACCGTTGATCATGAAGTGCCGGCGGCCCACCGGGTAGTTGGAATGCACCGATCCGAGCCTGCTGAGGCCAAGAGTCCCGTGTGCGCCATTGGCGAGTTGCATCAGCACAATCGTGTCGTCGTCAAGGTCGTGCGGGTGAGGCGTGCCGTCATCACCGTAGACCTGCGGCGTGAATGTCTTCATGTTTGCGCAGACTTCGGTAATGTCGCCCACGAGGAAGTGCGCAAGATCGATGTGGTGAGATCCCAGGTCGCCCAAGATGCCGGTGCCGGTGCGCCTCGCGTCGGTGCGCCAGGTGAAGCGGGGTTTAGGTGACCGCACAAGCGCCGTATTGAGGCTCTGCCCATGCACGTGCACTACCTCCCCAATTACATCATCTTCGATGAGTTTGCGGATGTTGTTGGCCGCTATGTTCCAGCGATTTGAAAACCCCACCACCGTGCGAAGATTGGCCTGCTTTGCCGCCTCGTACATCTCCCGCGCCTCTTCAATCGTGACCGCCAGCGGCTTCTCGCAGAAAATGTGCTTTCCGGCACGTACGGAACGCATGACGAGATCATGGTGAAATGCGTCCGGCGCATCCACCAGTACTCCGTTGATTTCATCATGGGCAAGAAGCCGTGCGGGGTCCGCATATACGTTCTCTATGCCAAACTTGCCCGCAAACTCTCGCGCACCTTCCTCGCGAGGGCCGCATACGGCGACGAGTTCCACGCCGTCGATGTGCGCCAGACCCTCCGCATGCACGTCTGCAATCATGCCGTAGCCAAAGACACCGAATTTCAGCATACGATCGCGCCTTTCAAAGAACTTACACTTTACGTACGATCTTGCCTAAGGAAGGGAGAGCTTCAAGACCCACTGTGCTTGAATAGCGTCTCTGACCCTTCCTAGCACACAATCTTGCCAACGAGACCGCTGGCTTCCCAATGCACTCGTCGCACATGGAATGGCCACAAGCAAGACTTCTCTCGTCCCAGGTTGTCCTGTCCGGTTTCGCCCCGCTGAAGCGATTGCTGTTCTTGTCCTAGTGAAACAGACCTCGTGAAGACGCGCAACTCATCGGCATGGCAGGCAGCACAACGCGATTATTGCGAGCTCTCGGCTGGCATCCCGGTGAAGTACCGCGGCGAGAGTACGGAAGAAGCGCCTCCCACTTGCCATCTAGCCCCCCTGTTGCGCACTTTTCCTCAGGCCGTACGACGTGGGAGGGCAGCAAGCAAGAGAAACAGCATCCAATCTAGTCTTCAAGCGGCACGAGCGAAACGTGCGCCTGCCGCAAGGCGCTAGTCATACGATCCATGGCTGCAGCCACTGTAATGTCAGGCGTGAAAATGGAAGAACCGGCGACCAGCACGTCAGCGCCTGCCGAGACCGCAGCCACTGCCGATTCTGCATCTATGCCGCCATCTACCTGAAGCCGGACGTCCAGGTCGCTCCGATCAATGGCGCTGCGGAGCACACGGACTTTCTCAAGCATTTCTGGCATGAAGGCTTGTCCTCCCCAGCCCGGCTCCACAGTCATTACCAAAGCGAGATCAAGGTCGGCGAGATATGGCAGGATTGCTTCCACCGGCGTGCCGGGCTTGATTGCCAGCCCGACCCGTTTCCCGGCATTGCGGAACGCTTGGATGGTACCGGCTACATCCGCGCATGCTTCAACGTGCATCGTGAACAGATCGCCCTCGCTTCCGAGGAACAACTCAAGATGGCGCAACGGCTCCGTGACCATGAGGTGGATGTCGAAGAGGCGTGACGAAGCTTGCCGCACGCTTTGGATAACCGCCGGTCCAAAGCTGAGATTCGGTACAAAGTGGGCATCCATGACATCAAAATGGATGTAGTGTGCGCCGGCGGAGTGGGCCGCTGTCACGTTCTCCGCGAAACGGCCGAAGTCGGCCGCCAGCACAGAAGGCGCTATTCTAACGCAGTGGCGCGACATAGGAGGTTGTGCGCGTGTCATTATGCCTCAGTGTGCAGAGTCCTCAATAGTGAGTCGAGACAATTCGGACGTAACGCGACGGGTGCTGTGTCCGGTAGTCCTGTCACCCACTTAATTCAGCAATGTTAGCGGGTCTCTGAACCGGTTGAGATACAGCGCCTCAAAGTGCAGATGCGGACCTGAGGAGTATCCTGTGTTACCCATCCCCCCTATGACCTCCCCGGCCTTTACAAAGTCGCCAACGGTTACGGCAAAGGTGCTCAAGTGATTGTACGTGGTAACCCAACCGTTGCCATGATTGATCACGACCCGATTGCCATACCCAAGCGGGCTCCATCCGGCTCCTACTACCTGCCCGGCGTCCGCAGCGACAATTGCTGTTCCTGTGCGATTCCCGATGTCCAGACCTAGGTGGCGAGAATGAAAATACTGCGTAATTGTGCCCTGTGTCGGCCACCGGAATTCACCGAATGCCGCCACCGGTTGCTCACGCTGGGAGAGTTGCGTTTCCCCGCCGGACTTTCGCAAATCCGCCGGCAGAATTCCGTGTGGGATGATCAATTCCATGCCCGGTACAAGGGTTGTTGAGAGGCCGATTCTGTTGTATTCCGCAATTGCAACTGGATTGCTCTCGTACGTTTCGGCCAATTCGTGCAGTACATCACCCCTGGAAACGGTGTAGATCACGCCATCAATGGGCGGAATTCTCAACTTGTCTCCAAGTGAAAGATGGTGGTCGGTGGCAATGTCATTGGCCCAAAGCAAGGTATCCAGGCTAATGCGAAACCGACCGGCAATATCAACGAGTGTGTCGTTGCCACGCACCTCGTAGGCGAAAATCTCGTCTCGCGGGCGCAAGACTACCGTAGTTTCCAACAATATGGGACGCTGTATTACGTCCGGAAACACAGCTTCGACCGAGCTGGCGCGAAAAGTGGGAACTGAACTGTAGTAGTCAATCTCCTCTTCAAGCACGCGTCCCGTTACCTGCTCGGCGGCGAATGGTGCGGCCCAAAGTGCAACTATCCCAAGAGCCAGCAAGACGATGTGGCCTGCGGCGCGGTGTGCAATGGTGCTCATCCATAGCGGCAAGGCATTGCTACGCAGGGCAAGCGCCACAAGGCGAGGAATGTGAAAGATAGAATAGCCGCAGAAGACTACCAAGCCGATGAGCTGCAGAATCAAAGAGCGGCGCGGAGCCCTGAAGGATGCTGTTGCCCTGTGAGCTTCACTCTCACCCGCGTGGGAAACGACATCCTCATCACGCACTGCCTCAAGCGCCATTGCTAGCTTTTCCAAGGATGTCTCTGGGAGGTGACAATTGCCTGTTGGGCGTTGCGAACATGATGTGGAAACCTCGAAGAATTCAACAATATCCACAACTGAGGCGGCCATTTTGCAAGTTATCAGGTACCCATAGGGATGTCAACAATCAGCAGAGGATCACCACTTTCCCGTGCCACACGAGAGATTCTCGTTTAGTTTTGGAGCAGTCGAGCCCGTTGGCAACTGAGGCAATTCCTGGCTCTGGGACGCACTGAATGGCCGCACGCTCCGCCTTGAAGTCTTAGTGCATGACGGTACGTCGGCAGTCTTGCCCAACACATGTTGGCGGGGCATAATGCATAGGCGATATGGGAAACAATCAGGCACACACACCACGATGAGGAGCGATACGCATGGTCGAGCATTTGGTGCTGTTCAAAGTAAAAGCAGGCGTCAGCGAGGACGCAATTGAAGCAATGCAGGACGCTCTCAGAGGGCTTCAGAGCGCTATTCCGGGCATTTTGGAAATCACTGTAGGGGCAAACTTCAGCGAGCGCAGCCAGGGGTTCACGCACGGTTTGCTAGTGCGATTCCAAGATCGAGCCGCGCTAGATACCTATATTCCTCATCCCGCCCATGAAGACGCCAGGAAGAACTACATTCTTCCCATCGTCGAGGACGTGCTCGTCGTGGACTACGAGTGCTAGGAAGAGCCTCAGGCATCGCTGTGCGCCGTTTTCAACCGCATTGAGAGACTCTACGCGAATCACCCGCGGGTGGCAGCAGCGTGAGACTTCGCGTCAGAGCAAACGCTAACTCTCAGAAGCGACAGGAGTCGGCCACGCGCCCAACACTCTAACGAGCACACATCCCTTCTCGAGTTCGGCCAGTGCCATTCGTACAGGCTCCTGCGCAGGGTGACCGATGAGGATCGCAAAGAAGTAATAGTCCCATGTTCGGCGTTGGGATGGCCGGGAGAGAATAAACGTCAGATTTACATCGTGTTTTGCGAACACTCCAAGAGCGTTGAATAGGGATCCGGGCTGGTCAATGACACTGAATAGTAAGGCGGTGCGGTCATTTTCCGTTGGCGAGGGTAACTGCTTGCCTAAGATGGCAAATCGCGTAACGTTTTCGGCACGGTCCTGAATGCTGCGCGCTACAATCGAGACGTCCTCTGCCTGCGCCGCGAGTTCACTGGCTATGGCAGCGGCTCCCGGCTCGTTCTTGACCCTTGAGACTGCTGCGGCAGTGCTCACTACCTCAACAATGTCCGTGTGAGGCAACACTTCAGCCAGCCAACCGCGGCACTGCGCAAGTGCCTGGGGATGCGAGTACACCACACGGATTGAATCCCGGGGGCTATTCGAAATGAGATTGTGGCCGATAGGCAACACCACCTCACCGCAAATCTGAATAGGGCTATCCAAGTACTGTACAAAAGAATCGAGCGTAGGCGTAACACCGCCTTCCGTGGAGTTCTCGAGAGGGACAACACCGTAATCGGTCTCTCCCGTTTCCACAAGCTGAAAGACATGATTCACCGTAGCCGCCGCCTGCAGAATGGCGGAGCTGCCAAACGACTGAAGGGACGCCTGATGCGTGAAGGTGTTCTCCGGTCCCAAGTATGCTACGCTCGTAGGTCTCTCCAATGCGCGGCATGCGGAGAGGACTTCCCGATAGATGGCGGTAAGCGAAGCGCTCTCTAAGAGGCCGTCTCGCGCGCGGGATGCGACGTTTTCCAGCACTTGCCGCTCGCGTTCCGGTACATAGATGGGGACTTCATCCCCTTTCTCAACGCCAACACGTATGGCAAGCGCCGCACGGCGTTGGAGCCGGTCTACGATCTCACGGTCAAGGGCGTCTATCTGCTGACGCAGGTCCGCCATGACGCCGTCCTGCTTACGCATTGAGGCTACCTATCGGTTGTAGAATGAGCCGTGCCTCCGTTGATTGCGGCCGATGCACGTAACGAAGTATGCGAGAGTACCGCCAAGCTGAATCGATCCGGCTCTTTTCGGGCAGTATTGTAGCAGGTTCCATAGCTCTGTGCATGCATAGGGCTAGGCGTAAACCCAATGCAGGCCGCCTGGCACGTTCCGCTCTCAGCTACCTTGACGACCCGCGCCTTTCTTCCTAGAATTAAAGCGATGGGGATAGTTGCGTTGGGCGTCAAAATACCTTTGCAATCGCTAGCTTTCGCGTGCGCGCGACTAGGCCAGTGAGGTGAAATCGCTCACGGTTGACCGATAGAGACCTGCCAATGGCATGTTTGAAGGAGAGAGATTACCGCAATGACGTACGTGATTGCCGAACCCTGCATCGACATTAAAGACAACTCGTGTGTAGATGTCTGTCCCGTGGACTGTATCCACTCCGACGACGATTCGGCGCAATTCTTTATTGATCCGGACGAATGTATCGAGTGCGGGGCATGTGAGCCGGTCTGCCCGGTGACAGCAATCTTCTTCGAAGACGATCTGCCGGACGAGTGGCGAAACTACATTCAGACCAACGCAGACTTCTTTGCCAACCAATAGGTAGCACTGTCTTCTGGTTGATCGGCAGCGCTTTCTCGCATTCTCAGCTCAGCTTTCCTTGGCCTGCGAATACGCCGCGGCAAACGCTGGCGTCCCATCGTCGTTCTTGATGTCCATGCGCGAGCCGCGCACGAATCGCGGATCGTGGCCTAGGTCGAATCCCTGCTGCAAGTCGTGCTCATAGCCGGCATATGTGCTGATGGCCCCCTCCCCAAAGTCATCCGGCCACTGGATTTGAAAGACCTGGCGCGGCCTGGTGGGATTCTGATCAACCCGGAATCTGGTTACCGCGTCTTCATCTAGGCTGATGCCGAGGCCGGGGCCTTCAGGCACTCGCATATACCCGCGCTCTACGGCAAACGACTCCGTCAGGAGATCATGCTCCCAAATGTGGAGACACGTTATCGCCGGCCACTGTGCATGCGGGAGCACCGCGCCGAGGTGGGCCGCCCAGGCTGTCGTCATCCCCAAACCAACGAGCTGCAACCAGAATGGCTTGTTGGCAACGGCAGCTAACGTACCTGACTCCTTCACCCCTGCCAGACTCCCGCCAACGACAAAGCCATCGCAAACATCGTCTTGCAGTGCAGTCATGATGGGGGGCGTACCGTAGTGCATGGCCAGCGGTCGTGGCACATGCCTGCGAATTTGCCGGTTGCCGGTCACATCGCCCTGTGGAATCGGCGTCTCAAAAATCGAAACATTCACATAGGCAAGCAGCTCTTGCAAGAGCGGAATGGCCGTGCCCGCATCCACGAGCATGCTGTTATAGTCTATGTCCAGATGCATAGATTTCGGAATGACGGTCTCGAGCGCGGCAAGTTGTGCATGGATGTCTCGCCACGGGCGACCTTTGAGCTTCATCGATGCATAGCCTTGATCCAGCGCTTTTTCCGCTTCGGCCGCCCACTCTTGTGGCGACATGTCCAGGCACCACCAGGAAATGGGGACGCGTGACCGCACTTGCTCCCCGAGCAGCCGGTGGACCGGAACGCCGGCAGACTTTCCTACCAAGTCCCAGAGTGCCATCTCGGGGCCGGCGCCAAGCGTCGAATCCCATAGGTGTTGATGCGGATCTGAGCCAATGAGTCGCTCCTTTAGATCGTCCGGCGGTCTGCCCCAGGTATACTCCACGACCGTCTCACCAATGCCGCTCAGGCCGGAGTCGGTGTGAATGCGACAAAGCTCGACAAGCCGCCAATCACCACTCAGACGTGTCATGTGTAGATCGTGGTGCTCGTTGAATGGCACTATGAGCAGAGTCTGTTCGACATCTGTAATTGTCATGGCAGCGTGCCCTCTCCTTTTTCGTGTGCATACACTCGTGATCACGTAGCTTAAGTGAAACTCAAGATGCGGTCACAGCCGCAGACCTCTAACTCCTCGCTTGCCAGGACTAGCGCCGGCACCCGCATACGGTTCAGCTCTCCGGAGCACCGGAATCTTCCTGGTGGGCATGGCGCTTGGGGAAGTCGAAGTCAAGCAACCTACCACAGTTTCTCTCCACCTCTTGCCACGACGACACGGCAAGTTCCAGGCGGACAACTCCGCAGGTAGGGACATCGCCAATGTAATCCTGGCTCAAGAGGCCGCTAAGCTCGGTAAAACCCGGATTGTGGCCAACCAGCGCCACGTGGTCACGAGAATCATCCAACCCTCGAATGATGCTGAGCAACCTGTCCGACATTGCGTGATAGATTTCTTCCTCGAGCGCAATGTGGGACTTCGGGAAACCTATCTCTTTGGCCAAGCGCCTGGCAGTGCTGCGCGCGCGCTTGGCAGGACTGGAGAGGATTGCATTGGGCAAGAAGCCGATTGCCGCCAGCCGCTGCCCCATCATGGCGGCGTCCCGTTTGCCTCGGCCGTTGAGAGGTCGCGCAGAGTCCTCCACGCCATACTGTTTCCAGCTAGACTTCGCATGCCGGATTAGTGTGAGCAGCTTCATGCGACGCTCCCTAGAGCAGCAGGTCGAAAATTCGCTTGCTGTTGTCATCCAGTTCACGAAAGTCGGGGATATGGAAGCGATTCCCGTCAATATCAATGATAAGTATCTCATGCTCTGCAGGCAAGAGCACGGAGTCAAGCTCCCAACGCATGACAAACTCGCGTATGCCGTGATCCGTTTCTACCGTCCAGAACGACGTGCGCCACTCATTGCGATAGGCGCGCACGGAGTGGATGCGGTAGACCCGGTAGTAGTCATCCAACGCCGCCATGAGAATGTGCCGCGACTCCTCGTCAAGCTCATCCGGATTCTCAATGAGGCAGAATTCCTTATCTTTCGTATCGAGAATTGAGACGAAACGCTTGAGCGAAAGTGGAAATGCCCAAACTGCTTTACCCCGCAGGAGGCAGCGCTCCCCGGCAATCTCGACCCTCAACTCGCCTCCCGGCCCGCGCAAAAGACGAATGTGTGCCGTGTCGGTCGCGCCAGCGCCTATGTCGGCGATGTGTACAAGCTCTTCGCCATTGACTGTCGTGTCTTGCATGGAAAGCCTCTATTGCCATTTGCCGAAACAGACGGTTTCAATCTTAGTTTGATGATGATTGCCAGTGAGCTCTGCGTTCATGCGCTAGCTAACAAGCTAACGGCACTATGGTCCCAAAACTCTACGTCCAAAATTGACTCTGCCCGCGCAATGCAGGCCCTAGCGTTCAACCGCCCGCAAACGGGAAACCGTACGCTGCATCTCAACCAATTTGGAATATATCCCACGCTTCGCCAGGAGTTCATCGTGCGTGCCGATCTCAGCGACAGCACCATCATCCATAACGACGAGCCGGTCCGCATTGCGCAGTGTGGAAAGCCGGTGCGCTATGGCAAAGGTCGTGCGGCCCTTGATCAAACGACTGATGGCTTGCTGAATGGCGAACTCCGTTTCGGTGTCTACCGATGCGGTCGCTTCATCGAGAATGAGAATGCGCGGATCTTTGAGAACCGCGCGCGCGATCGAAACGCGCTGCTTCTCGCCAACCGACAGGCGATTGCCCCGCTCGCCCACGAGCGTATCGTATCCCTCGGGCTTGGACACTATGAAGTCATGGGCATTCGCCGCCCGAGCGGCGGCAATCACCTCCGGCAAATCAGCCGTTGGCTTAGAGTAGCGAATATTCTCAAGAATAGTGCCGCTAAAGAGGAACGGCTCCTGAAGCACCACGCCGATCTGGTCCCGCAGGCAGGTCAACTCGATGTCGCGAATGTCTATGCCGTCGATGAGCACCGCGCCGTGATCGGCCTCGTAGAAGCGGCATACCAGGTGCGCCGTCGTGCTCTTGCCCGCACCCGATTTTCCCACCAACCCGACCATCTCGCCGGGCTGAACGTGTAGGTCTACTTTCTTGAGCACGGGTTTCGTCTTGTCGTAGCCAAACGTCACCTCGCGAAACTCCACCTCTCCCCGCAGCGGGTTGGGAGTGAGCTTGCCTGGCTGATCGAAAGGTTCGGTCGGTGTGTCCATGACGTCGAAAATGCGGTCGGCCCCCACCAGTGCCCGTGACATCCAGTTATAAATGCGGTTGAACCACTGCAAGGGTCCGTAGAGCATCCAAAGATATTGGATGAAAGCGATTAGCGTTCCAAGCGAAAGATCACCGCCGATCACCGCGCTGCCACCGGCGAACCAAGCAATGAAAACCCCCGCGCCGGTGACAAAATTTAGTATCGCGAAGGAACTATCCCAAAATCGCGCCTCATGGACTGTTGCCCTGGCAACCGCTTCGTTGCGGCGCTCGAAGCGGCCAATCTCGGCCTCTTCCTGCGCAAAGGCCTTTGCAACGCGGATGCCGAGGAGCGATTCATTTAGCTGGCCATGCAAGAGCGCCCAGTTCTGGGAGACCCGCGACCACAGCACGCGCATGCGCTTCACCAGCGCTGTACCTCCCAGCACGACGAACGGCACCGGCAGTAAGACAAAGAGGGTTACCTGCCAACTCATCAAGAGCAGAATGACGAGCACACCCAAGAGCATGACACTATTGACAACCATATAGGGCGCGCCATCAATGAGAAAGTAGTTCAGACTCTCGGTATCCCGCGTGACAAGTGAAAGCAGGTTTCCCTGCCCTTTGCGATTATGGAATGTCAGCGACATACGTTCCAGGACCTGATAGAGTTGCGCGCGCATATTGGCAATTACACGTGTGCTCAGCCACGCGCCAACCCAACTACCGACGACTTCAAGACCGCTGGTTGCCAGGTTTGCCGCAACTAGCGCTGCTACGAGCCAGGCAAGCAGGGCAAAGTTCTCTCGAGGTACAAGTACGCTGTCAATCAAGTACTGCGTGATAAGCGGAGGCGTGAGCTGGACTAGCGCGCGGCCCAGGGTAGCAAGAACCAGAATTGCTGCCAAGCCCTTATAGGGCCTCAAATAGCTGGCAATGCGCAGCATTACCGCCATTTTGCGCACGCAGCGAGGACAGTTGCGTTCCCTGTCCGGCAAGAGTGCCTGGCATTTCTGACAGCGGGCGCGAGGAATGTCCGTCGATACGGCGAAAGGCTCGTCTTTGGCAAGCTGCTGAATGCCGCGGGCTATCTCGTTGAATTTGGCGCCCAGGGAGCTCGAGTATTCGATGACGGGCGTGAAATACCCGTTCCGGCTAACTTCAAGGCGACCGCCGCCCACAAGCGGCTCTGCGCGGGCATCCGATATCTCGGCAAGGTCCACGCTCACTGCGCCGTCAATTCCCGGTGACAAGTGAGGCAATACAACGACACGCTGATTGGTTAGCATCATCCAGCGCACGCCGAAGCGACCATCATGCCGGATGTCCGACATAGCGACAAGGAGCGTCTCCTCGCCGGGCAAGATCAACTCACTCCACTGGGCCTCGATTTCAGGAGGCAGCGTGTCAAAAACAACCAAACTCAAACTCGCTTGATGTATGTACTCAGGTACAATCGATCACCGTACGCAGGCAACGATTTCTAACTCTTGAGGATGTTTGCCAAGTGCGGTCAAAGTCAAACTGAGGATTGGCAAAGTAACTCGCTTTCCGTACCTGCGTTAACGAATGCAAATGGGCATTTCACCCACTATGCCAGACTGTGTCATTTTTCTAACTCAGGAAGACTGGTACTTGCGCACGTTGGCATTATGCTCATCGAGCGTGCGACTAAAGACATGGGAGCCGTCACCGACCGCCACAAAGTAGTAGTAGTCAGTTGTTGCGGGAGCCGACACTGCTTGCAGCGAGGCCAGACCGGGATTGCAAATGGGGCCGGGCGGTAGACCAGCGTTCGCATAGGTGTTGAACGGCGACGCTACTCTCAGATCGTCATAGGTCAGCGCTCGCTTCCACCACCGCCCTTCTGACTCTTGATAGCCAAGGGCATACTGGACGGTGGGATCTGCCTGCAAGGGCATACCTATACGCAGACGATTATAGAAGACGCTCGCAATCACAGGGCGTTCGGCTGCAACTTGCGCTTCGCGTTCGACAATAGCAGCCAAGGTAACTGCCTGGTACGTGCTCAGCCCGTTTGCCTGGAAGCCATTGTCCACCCCGCCGCCAATCTTGCGAGAAAACTGATCCAAGAGACCCTCGATGAATTGCGTTGTCGTAGTCTCGTTCTCAATTCGATACGTATCGGGAAAGAGAAAGCCTTCCAGCGTGGACGTTGCCGGGAGATCTGCCAAGAAATCACGCTCGAAATTCGTGCTTGCAGTTAGTGCGAGAAACTCACTTGCGTTGAGCAGACGCTGCGTTTGCAGGTACGCCGCGATTTCCTCCCGGCGCCAGCCTTCGATGAGAGTCAGTGCCCTGTCCTGTACTTCCGCTCTCTGCAGCGCCTGGATAGCTTCGTCAACGCTCATGTTCCGGCGCAACACGTGTTGACCGGCCTGAAAGGACCCGTCCAGGCCGCTTTGGCGTGCACGCATGCGGAACGCCAAAGCACTACGGATAACTCCCGCATCCCTTAATTGATTTGCGATTTGTTCCGTGGTACTGCCGAGAGGAATTTCTAGGACAACCTCGGTGTTATCTTCGCTCTCCGGGCCGGCAACGGCGTCGGCAATCCGATCGCCAATCCCGCAGCCTGCAGCCAGCGAGACAGGAGCCGCCGCAATAATCGTGCGAAGTAAAATGCGCCGCGTTACGTAGTTTCCCATACAACTATCATACAAGTCACTGGCAAATCCCGGGCAAGGCTGAGTCACCCGCTTCCTGCTGTGCCGCAAAGTAGGATTCGAGGATTACTGCGGCTGCAGCGGCATCGAGCGGAGATTTGCGGCGGGCTGCGGTGGGACTAGCTTCCAGCCGCTCCTCTGCAATGACTGTCGAGAATCGCTCATCCCAAAAGACTATCGACATGCCAAGCGCCTGCCCGAAGCGCTCACCTTCTTTCTTTACGCGTTCTCCCTGGTAGTGCAGGGCCCCATCCAGACTAATCGGCAGGCCTACCACCAGCGTGTCTGCCTGTTGCTCGTTGAACAGTCGTCGCACCGCAGCACTATCTTGATGCCACGAGCGCCGCTGAATTGTCGTCAGTGGCGTTGCGATACCAACGCGCGAGTCCCCGCAGGCCACGCCGATACGCCGCTCACCAATGTCGAGACAAAGTATCCGCATAGTTAATGACCAAACGTATCAGGCAGCCAGTCGGATTGGCTCCCTCACTTCTATGTCGATTCGAAACCACAGCCGCGGCATGCGATCGTACCAGTCCGGCCCCATTTCGAGCACAAAGTCACCGACTCCCGTCAAATTGCCCAAGTAGCTTTCAGCTTCCTCAAGCGTCTTGTTCGCCAAATCTCGCCGGATCCTGCCATGGTCCCATGCAGACAATATATCTCCCTGAGCTTCCAAAGTAAGCTGAATGACACCATCAGTAATGCTATTCACATGTGGTTTGCCCAAGACAACGGTATCGGAAACCAGCACATGTGCTTCAAATTGATTCTCCACGATTCGTGCCAGAATGATTGGTGCTACTTCTTCCAGGTATATGTTTGAAAAAGCGGTGCCGCGCAGCTTTACTCTCATACGCAACGTCACTTGGTCGCTCTCTTCACCTACTGTTCTATCATAGTTCGCTTCGTCAACGATGACGTCATCATCCCAGGGCACGAAACTGCTTTCGACGGGGTTAACAACCCCACCCAGTTGCTGCCAAACTCGCTGCATGAGGAGATGGCGAAGTTGCTCGAAAAGCTGCAGCCGGTCCTGTTCTGTTACAAAGGTGACAACACGCTCCCCGCCACCCTGTATTGGAAAATCGTTATTGACAATTAAGCGCTGGTTGAGTGACTGGTCCTCTATGTGCGTAATCACGCTGGGCCCCACGTTGCCGCTTGGACCAGGCTCCTCAGCGACGACCGCCACCCGTCGCCCCACTAACTCACTGCTCGTGCCGGAAGTAGGCGGGACATTGACCTCCGCCGCAGTCACATACCGCCGGTTCTCATTGGTGAGTACTATTGTCCCCTTTGGAACAACAACTGGCTGCGAAATCCGATTGCGGAAAACGACAGAGCCCTCTGCCCGTCCGGTCGGCTCGTTTCTCTTCCCCGTAGCGGGTACTGTCATCTCATCCGTCTCTTCGATGACCACCAATTGCGCAGGCACCTGACCGGTTGCAGCGTTTAGGCGGCTTACCTGTGGATCTGCCATCAACTGCAGCACCGTGCTATAGCGTTGCTGCACAGGTGTCAGTTCAATCGCGGCGCTAGGAAGCACCAAATAAAACGCCCCCCACACAATGAACAACAGCACCGAAACTACTGTGGCCAATGCAAGAATGCTGGAGAACGATCGTTCTATGGAGAGAGACCCTCTGCCTCCCCGCTTGTTTGACCGACCCGTCGCAACCCTGGCAGCCTGATTGGCTCGAATAGTGTTTTCGGCAACGTCGGACGCCTCAGCGCGAGTTCTAGCGATCTTGCTTGAAGCACTACCGGCGATTGCAGGTTCCAGGGCACGATCCGGGTGCTCAGGCGCGTGCAGCGCTCCCAAAGAGTTGACCACCTTGATGCCCAAGCCACTTGCGGAATCGCGAACGCCACGATCGCCACACACCAGCGTAAGGTCAAGCTCCAGGTCAGTTGCTTTGCGCTGCAGGAACTCCAGGTTCTCCCTGTCATGCAGTGCCGGGCAATTGTTTCCGACCAGCACGACTGAAGAGCCGCGCTTGCGCTGGAGCTTAACGAGAACTGCCGCGATATCGTCGCCGTGGCTGGCATAGACGATCCGGCTACTTGGAATAGAGCTTGCCATAGCCTACAGCGGGCGTTACATGGAAGAGAGTAGCCACTACTCGGAGGATTCCTACTTGGTTCACACTAATACTATACCCGAACCTGTTGCAACGGTGTTACACAAGATTTGCACCGGCAGCAGGTGAGGATGCAGACCAAGCAAGGATTCCCCCGAGAGGCAATGCCTAAACTTGACAGTGTGACAGTACTTAACTATAATCGCTAGCGGATTAGGACACTCTGAATTTGGGGCACCGCCCCGTACCGAGGAGGCTCTTTGATGGAATCATCGAACACCCCTAGTGGACTAAGCAGACGGCGGCTGCTGGCCGGCTTGGGACTTGGCACCGCTGGCGCCTTCGTGATTGCGGCCTGCGGCGGCACGGCTGCACCTGCAATGGAAGAACAAGCCGAGGAAGCGGAAGCTCCCAAGGCCGAAGAAGAAGCGAAGATGGCCGAGGAAGCCCCTCCCGTGCAGTTCCTGCACTGGTGGATTTCCCGCATTGACCCAGGCGGACTGGTACCGTGGGCCTTGGAAGAGTTTACGAACCGCACCGGCATTCCGGTGGAGGACGTGGGCCGGGATCCCATTGAGCCTGTACGCCAGCACTTCCGCACGACCATTGCGGCCGGTACGCCGGTGGACGTGGCCTTCAATTCCATCATTTGGGCCCGCGATCACTGGGACCTGGGCTTGCTGATGGACTACGGGCCATATCTAACTCAGTACCCACATATTCAGGACGACCAGTACTTCGAGGCTTCCCACCAGTTCCGCAAGGCTGAGGGTGCGACCTTTGGTATTCCCGTGATGGGGCCGGAGTCGCAGTCTATCGTCGTCAACGGCCAGTTGCTGATTGACATCGGCATGGACGAGAATGGCGGCGATATCAACAATTGGGATGACTTGTTGACGGCCGCACGCGCCATGACGAAGCGCGAAGGTAACCAGGTCGCAGTTTCCGGCTTCCTGTTGCCGAATAACGTGGCGCTCGCCCGCTGGGCGGCGTGGGTGCTCACCACAGGTACCGGCGCGTATGATGCTGAGCAATTCACGGCTCAATACAACACAGAACAGGCGCGCGACACGCTCCAGTTCCTGCACGACCTTTGGAACCGTGAGGATGTCAGCGCAAAGACGCCCGAGGGCGATAGCGTGCCGGACCACTACAAGCTGCTGCAGGCAAACCAGGCCGGCATGCACTATGACATTAGCTCGACCCCCACGCTGCGCTACTTTGATGTTCCTCGCGACTTCAAGTATTGGCAGATTGGGTATCCCGGACATTCTGATGGCGGTCAGTTTGCCACAGCGTCCTGGATGAATCCGGTCGTTACGCCACTAGGCGCAGGCAATCCGGACGGAGCGGTTGAGTTCATCAATTGGTTCTGCGGACTTGAAGTGGCCTTGCATAAGATCGAAGTCAATAAGGCCGTCTCCCCGCGCCTCGATCTCTTTGCCCATGAAGCGTGGACCGCTGGCGTTGCAGACCTTCCCGTGCTCCAGACACGCGAAGATCTTGCTAAGCTGCCGGGCGTTTACCCGTTCCGCCGCTTCCTGAAGCAAAACAGCGAAGTGCGGCCTATTCTCGAGGCTGCGTATCGCGGCGAGTTGGAAGTTGCTTCAGCACTTGCTCAAGCGGACGAGTTGGCCAACCAGATCCTCAACGAGCCAGCGGAGTAAGCACTGCTTATGCTGCTAATGCATAGTTGAAGATTGAAAGGGGGCGCACAATTGTGCGCCCCCTTTGTTGTTTGGTGTGATCGCACCTGTCGCTGTTAGCTGATCGGCACAACCCATGCAAGGTTCTGTTCAATTGGTCCATCCATATATACTCTTTGCCTCCGATGCAACAGCGAACTTACTCACGGAGGCTTGCCACAGCTTTCGGGGTTGCTACTTTCTAGAACAGAGGCTCCATGCAACTTCCACACTTGACAGTACACAATCAAATTCGTAGCATCTACTTAGTGTAACTAGAAGCCGTATACGTACGGCACCTGAATGGGAGGGTTGCCATGGAGTCTTTGGATGAACGCAAAGGACTTAGCAGGCGAAACCTGCTCGCCGGCATAGGTCTTGGCACCGCAGGTGCTCTGCTCGCCGCGGCCTGCGGCGGCACGGCTGCCCCGGCAATGGAAGAACAAGCCGAGGAAGCCGAGGCTCCCAAGGCCGAGGAGGAGATGAAGCAGGCGGAGGAAGCCACACCGGTCCAGTTCCTGCACTGGTGGATTCCGCGCATCGACCAGAATGGTTTTACGCCTTGGGCCTTGGAAGAATTCACAAATCGCACCGGCATTCCGGTGGAGGACGTGGGCAGGGATCCGATCGAGCCTGTGCGCCAGCACTTTCGCACTACAATCGCGGCTGGTACGCCGGTGGACGTGTCTTTCAATTCCATAATCTGGGCCCGTGACCATTGGGACCTGGGCATCTTGATGGACTACACGCCGTACCTGACGCAGTACCCAGAACTGCAGGACGATAAGTTCTTCGAAGCTTCACACCAGTTCCGTCAGGCTGAAGGCGCGACGTTCGGCATTCCCGTCATGGGGCCAGAGTCGACCTCGATTGTCGTCAACGGCCAGTTGCTCTTAGACGCCGGTCTTGACGAGAATGGTGGGGACATCAACAACTGGGCCGACTTGGTTTCTGCCGCCCGTGCCATGACCAAGAAGGAAGGCAACGATGTCTCTGTCTCCGGCTTCTTGCTGCCTGCCGGTGTCGGTGGCTTGTCGCGCTGGGCGGGATGGGTGCTCACGACAGGCACCGGCGCTTACGATGCGGAGCAGTTCAAGGCACAGTATAACACCGAGCAAGCGCGGGATACGCTGCAGTTTCTCTTTGACCTCTGGAATAAGGAGGAAATCAGCGCCAAGGATCCCGAAGGTGCCCCCGTGCCCGACCACTACAAGCTGTTGCAGGCAAATCAGGCCGGCATGCACCACGACATTAGCTCGACACCTACCTTGCGCTACTTCTCCGTGCCGCGCGACTTCAAGTATTGGCAGATCGGTTTTCCGTCCTCCGGTGGCCCGGACGGCCAGTTTGCCACCTCGTCATGGATGAACCCGGTGGTAACGCCACTCGGCGCCGGCAACCCGGACGGCGCGGTTGAGTTCATCAACTGGTTCTGCGGGCTTGAGGTAGCAATTGTCAGGCTTGAGCTCATCAAGACGGTCGCGCCGCGGCACGACTTCTTTGCTGATCCAGCCTGGACCAAGGGCTACTCCGACCAGCCGGTGCTCAAAACGATTGAAGATCTTGCCAATCTGCCGGGCGTCTACCCCTACCGCCGCTTCTTAAAGCAGAATTCCGAAATTCGACCGATGCTTGACGATGCGGTCATGGGCAAGATCGAAATCGCTACCGCGCTGGCACAAGCCGACGAGCGCGCCAACCAGATCCTCAATGAGGATGCGGAGTAAGTACCACTTACGCTGCTACACCTTTGGGTGAAAGCTTGCCAATAGGTGAAGGAAGAAGGAGGCGCACAAGAGTGCGCCTCCTTCTTCCTATTCCTCGTCGAAAGCGCGTACATTGGCGCAGATTCTATGTGAGGAATTCCCCGCGCAGTCCCAATCTCTTGCTCGCCATTAGAGAGAGCCAGTTTCTTTTCCCTCCTTGACCACTCAAGCACAGCAAGTTAGACTCCGCAAAGAGTCATAAGGGCGCTGTATGAGTCACAGCAACAGGGAGGGGTTATCCATGGAGAGTTCGGAAGAACGGAGAGTTCGGAAGAACGCAAAGGTCTGAGTAGGAGAAGTCTGCTTGCAGGCCTTGGACTAGGCACGGCCGGGGTGTTCCTGGCAGCGGCCTGCGGTGGCACGGCTACGCCGGCCATGGAAGACAAGGCCGAAGGAGCTGAGGCTCCCAAGGCCGAAGAGGAAATGAAGCAGGCTGAGGAAGCCTCACCCGTGCAGTTCCTGCACTGGTGGATTCAACGCGTCGACCCAGGTGGACTGACACCGTGGGCGTTGGAAGAGTTCACGAATCGCACCGGCATTCCGGTGGAGGAGGTGGCCAAGGATCCCATCGAGCCGCTGCGCCAGCACTTCCGCACCACTATCGCGGCCGGCACGCCGGTGGATGTAGCCTTCAACTCCATCATCTGGGCGCGCGACCACTGGGACCTGGGCTTGCTGATGGACTATGAGCCCTACCTATCGCAGTATCCGCACATCCAGGACGACCAGTACTTCGAGGCCTCGAACCAGTTCCGCAAAACTGAAGGCGCGACGTTCGGTATTCCGGTAATGGGGCCCCAATCGCAGTCCATCGTCGTCAACGGCCAACTGCTCATCGACATTGGCCTTGATGAAAATGGTGGGAACATCAACAACTGGGACGACTTGACGGCCGCTGCCCGCGCCATGACGAAGAAGGATGGGGACAACTTTAACGTATCCGGCTTCCTCTTGCCAGACAACGTCCACCTGGCGCGCTGGGCAGGCTGGATGCTGACGACGGGTACCGGCGCCTACGACGCGGAGCAATACAAGGCGTTCTATAACACCGAGCAGGCGCGCGATACGATGCAATTCCTGTTCAATCTTTGGAACAGGGAGGATGTCAGCGCTAAGTCGCCCGAAGGCGGGACTCTGACGGATCCACCACATCACGCCCTGCTGCAAGCCAATCAGGCCGGCATGCACTACGACCACACTTCAGCCCCAAAGAACCGATACTTTGAGGTGCCTCGCGACTTCAAGTATTGGTTGATGGGGTATCCATCGCATCCAGACGGTGGTCAGTTTGCCACGGCGTCCTGGATGAATCCGGTCGTCACGCCGGTGGGCGCAGGCAATCCGGACGGCGCGGTCGAGTTCATCAACTGGTTCTGCGGGCTTGAGGTAGCCTTGCGTAAGCTTGAGGTCAATAAAGATGCCTCCCCGCGGCTTGATCTCTTTGCCCATGAAGCGTGGACCGCTGGCGTTGCAGACCATCCCGTGCTCCAGACACAGGAAGATATTGCTAAGCTGCCGGGCGTCTACCCCTATAGACGCTATCTGAAGCAGAATGCCGAAGTAAAGCCGATCCTCAACGACGCCTACCAGGGCAAGATTGAAATCGCTTCCGCGCTGGCGCAAGCTGACGAACTCGCCAACCAGATCCTTAACGAGCCGGCAGAGTAGGCACTTGCTTACGCACTGCTAGCCTGTGAGGTGAAGCAAGAAGGAGGCGCACGAACGTGTGCCTCCTTTGCATTAGTGGTGTAGATTCCTCTTCGATACGCTCATCGGAATGACAATCAATCACTATGTAACCCAGCATATTCAAGTCAGGACTCATTAGGCCAGGACCCTTAGAGATGTACCCAGTTCCCTTCTTGTACCACCACGCTGCCATTACGCATCACCGCCCGCACGTCCGTTAAGGCCTCGATGCGGTCCGCCACGTCACCGTTGAGCAACACCAGGTCTGCTACCTTCCCGGTCTCAATCGTGCCAATCTCATCCTGCAGCCATATGCCTTCAGCCGCCCGTCCGGTAACACGGAAGATGACCTCTACGGGATCGAGCTTGAGCGTATGGCGCGCTTGCACAAGGCGCTGCGGCCAATTCGCGATGTTGCGGCCCATGTGATCGCTGGAGAAGTACGACTTGCACCCGCGCCGCTCCATGTCGCGAATGAGGTCGAAGCGATATTCTACCTCTCCGGGGCCTTCCCAGCCGGACACGATGCCATCTCTCCCAGCAATGGGAACCAGGGTGGCAAACACGTTCAAGTCTACGAAGATACCTTTTTCTCCCGCTTCCTGGGCGACCTCGGGCACGTATTCAACCGTTCCCTCCTCAGATCCCAGCCAATTGCAGTGTGCGAGGGCGTCCACACCCGCACGGACCGAATTGATGATGCCCTCTGTGGGATTGACGTGAGCGACGACTCGTTTGCGCAAGCGATGGGCGTCCTCAACCGCCACACGCATTTCCTCCTCTGAATATTGGGCGCGATAGCGGTTGCTAGGGGGATCGGAGGCGCCACCGGTGGCCATGATCTTAATGAAGTCAACGCCGCGGAAGACAAGCTTGCGGATCGCTATCTTGATTTGGTCGGCGTTGTCCGCCAACTCCTCAATCCCCAGATAGTGGCCGTGACCTGCCGTTGTGGTAATACTGGGACCCGCGGCGAGAATGCGCGGACCCACCGTCAACCCCTGGTTAATTGAGTCGCGCACATACAGCAGCGTATCCCCGATGCTGCCGCAGTCGGCAATTGTGGTAAGGCCGGCCGCCATGGCCTCGCGCGCCGCCTGCAGCGTGTAGAGCACAATAGCCTCGCGCGGCGCATCGATGCCCGGATATGACGTGTCATCTTTGTTCTCAATCGTGAGATGCGCATGGCCGTCGATCATGCCGGGAATGAGAGAAGCGCCAGCGCCATCGATCTCGTCCCAGCCTGAGCGGTCCGGAAAGGCAGAATCAAGTTCTTGCAGCGTGCCGACAAAGGCAAGACTACCATCTTCAATTACCACACAGGAATTGCCGCGAGCCTCGCTGCCGGTGCCGTCGATTAACACGTCAGGACAGATGAGTGTCGGCATAGTGTTCTCTCCTTGAAATTGCTGACTTCAATGACCAAGAACTATATCTATTCGTAAGAGTCGCGCCACATGCGTCATGAGCAAAGGGAGCAACTTGCCTGGGCAATCCGCCCCATTTGCGCGACGCACTCTCGGTACAGCCCGCTCGGCCTCGCACAACCGATGCGACTCTAGTGTATGGTATCTCCAGGAATCGCACACCGAATCCACAGCTTGTCCTGTACTGCATTGAGGCGTAGAGACGTACAGGTGAGCATGAATTAGAGGCTGTTAGCAGCATGAAGTCGACAAGACTCGAGCTTGGTTCAATCTAATCTGCTAACTTTGGCAAACCGAAATGCGCGATAGTGCCTTGTATAGAAAGGTTCGTGAGCAATGTCCGGTGAGAACTTGAACGATCCTGCAGCCGTTGGCATGGATGCGACACAGCTTGAGCGCGCCTACGCGCTCATCGCGGGCTGGACGGAAAGTGGGTACATGCCCGCGGCAGTTCTGCACGTGGCCCGGCACGGCAAGACAGTCGGGCATCGCTCGTTTGGCCGGATTACGGTGGAACCGGGCGGCCCGTCTGCGCAGCCAGACAGCATCTTCATCATTGCTTCCATCTCCAAACCGGTAACCTACACGGCGCTGCTGCGGCTGGTAGATGAAGGCTCGGTCAGTCTCAGCGATCCGGTTTCTCGCTACATTCCGGAATTTGGCGGACGGTCCTCGGCAAGTGCGCCGGACCGCAATGCGGTACAGATACGACACATTTGCACGCATACGTCCGGGTTGCCGGACATGGTGCCAAACAACGTGCTGCTGCGGCGCCAGCATGCGCCCTTCTCCACCTTCATAGACCACATTTGCCGGGTGCCCCTGCTTTTCGCGCCGGGCACGGACATCTCCTATCAGAGCGCGGGCACAGCATTGGCCGCGGAGATCGTGCAGCGGGTGCGCGGGAAGCCGCTCCGAGAGGTGTTGGCCGCTGAAGTATTCCAACCACTCGGCATGAACGACACATCACTCGGCTGGAATCCGGAAAGAGAACCGCGCATCGTAGAAGCCACGCAGCCGTCGCATCTTGGCGGCTCTGACTATGATCACAATAGCCTTTACTGGCGCGAGTTCGGCGCGCCGTGGGGCGGACTCTTTTCAACGGTCAGCGACATTGGCCGCTTCTTGGATATGTATCGCTACGGGGGATCACTGAACGGCGTCCGCATCCTTAGCCCCGCCATGGCTGCAGCCATGCTGAGCGAGCAGACCGATGCCATGCCCGGCATTTCCACCGCCACAAAGCTGCAAGAAGGCTGGGGGCTGGGCTTCCGGCTTTACCGCCGCGCGAATCCCATGTACTTTGGCGACCTACTTTCGTCAGGCTCGTTCGGTCACACCGGCTCCACCGGCACCTTTGCGTGGTGCGATCCAAGCAAAGAACTCACCGCCGTCTTCTTCTGCAACCAGCTCCACGAGAGAGTCCAGCACGAGTTCCAAGTGCTTAGCAACACCATTGCGGCGGCGGTGCGCGACTAGAAGCTATTCCTGCCATTCGAGGCGCTTTGCAACGTCAATGACATTTACTATATTATTTAAGTATATGCGCAAATGACGAATGACGGAGGTGAGTATGGCTCAGCTCAACGCTCTCGATGCGAGTCTGGACAAAACACTTCATCCCGACCAAGCTGCGAAGGTCCTCGCAACAGCCTTGCGCGACGACCAATACGAAGAGCTAGCCACCTACTTCCGCGCGCTCGGCGAGCCAAGCAGAGTAAGGCTGCTGCATTGCCTGCTGAGTGCCGAACTTTGCGTATGCGATCTTGCCGCACTAACGAACCTCTCTGTAGCTGCGACCTCGCAGCACTTGCGTACTCTGCGCAATCTGCATCTCGTATCAAGGCGCCGGGAAGGCAAAGTCATGTGGTATCGGCTTGCGGACGACCATATTCGCAGCCTGCTAAGCGTTACCCGCGAACATCTCACCCACGCGCCATCAGACTTAACACTGGACTCCCTGGCGTCAAGAGGGGAGCGTCATGACTCATGACCATGACCACGCCCATACTTCCGCTGGGCTGCTGGCAGAGACCGGCACTCACCTCACCCTTGCTTCCGGTGTCTTATTAGTCGCAGGCATAATATCCAGTCTCCTTGCTGCTCCCGCAATGGCTCAGACGGCTCTTTATCTTGCCGCCATAGTGGTTGGCGGCGTGCCAATTGTGCGCGGAGCGTGGGAAGCGCTCACCGCGCACCGGCGACTTTCAATAGATGCTCTCGTGGTCGTTGCCGTCATTGGCGCGGCTCTCCTGGGGCAATGGTGGGAAGCGGCAGCCGTGGTGTTTCTCTTCTCATTAAGCAAAATGCTGGAGGTATTCACGCTTGATCGGGCCCACAATGCCATCAACGCCCTGATGGAACTCTCTCCGGAGGAAGCCCGCATTAAAGTTGACGGACGCGAATCAACGGTGCCAGTCAAGAGTGTCGCAGTGGGCACGATCGTTGCGGTACGACCCGGGGAACGGGTTCCCGTCGACGGTGAGGTAGTCGCCGGTAGGACAACCATCGATCAATCAGCGATTACGGGAGAGAGCGCTCCGATAAGTAAGTCAACCGGCGACACCGTTTTTGCGGGTACCATCAACCAACAAGGGTACGTGGAAATTTCCGCAACGCGTCCCGCGACAGACAATGCCATTGCGCGTATCGTGCGTCTCGTGGAAGCTGCACAGCAGGAAAAAGCGCCTACGGCGCAGTTCATCGACCGCTTTGCCGCCTATTATACGCCGGGCATCGTTGTGTTAGCCTTCCTAGTTGCCGTTGTACCTTGGCTGGCGTTCGATCAACCGTTGCAGGAGTGGGTGTATCGCGGTCTTGTTCTGCTCTTGGTCGGCTGCCCGTGCGCGCTCGTCATCTCCACGCCCATCTCAGTTGTGGCCGCCATTGCCCGCTCTGCCCGCTCCGGTGTTTTGGTGAAGAGCGGCGCCGTTCTGGAATCGCTCGGTCAGGCCAAGGCTATGGCCTTCGATAAGACGGGTACGCTCACTCGCGGGCAGCCTGAAGTCACGGACGTCATTCCGGCGGCGGGCCATAACGAAGACGAAGTTATCCAGATTGCCGACCGGTTGGAGCACCGCTCCGAGCATCAACTCGCCGCGGCTATTCTGCGCCGGGCGGGACACGACGCTACTGCAGAGGAAAGCGGTCACGTCCACACAGAGGAGGTACTCGACTTCGAAGCCGTCGCCGGCCGGGGCGTACGCGCGCGGGTCGACGGCACCGTATGCGTCTGCGGCAACCCCGACTATCTGAGGTCACTCGGCTATGACATTACTCCCTTTGAAGATTCGATTTCGGGACTGCAAGACGCGGGAAAGACCGCGCTGCTCGTAGCGGAAGACACGAAAGTAGCAGGCCTCATTGCTACCATGGATACGCTCCGTCCCGAAGCCGAGCCCACCTTGCGCGCAATTGACGCTATGGGTATTTCGCAATTGGTCATGCTTACAGGCGATAGTGAACCGACGGCAACGGCAATCGCCAAGCAACTGCCCGTGCGAGACGTTTCCGCTGAATTGCTCCCCTGGCAAAAGGTAGTCGTAATCCGAGACCTCGTAGAGTCCCACGGCAACGTGCTCATGGTAGGCGACGGCGTAAATGACGCGCCCGCGCTTGCCAGCGCCACCGCCGGCATAACATTGGGGGGAGCCGGCACTGACGTGGCTTTGGAGACTGCGGACGTGGTGCTAATGGCAGATGATCTAAGTAAAATCCCCTCCGCCCTACAGCTAAGCCGGAAGACCATGACGGTGATAAAGCAGAATATCACGTTCTCCCTGGGCATCAAGCTACTCGTCTTGGTACTCACGCTCTTCGGTCTGACGTACCTTTGGATGGCGATCCTGGCAGACGTGGGCGCTACGATCGTGGTGGCTGGAAATGGCCTGCGCCTACTGCGTTCATCTGATACGAGCTAGGGTCGTTTGCCTGCACAAGATGCACCGCGTAGAGCGCAGAATGCGCCGACGGCATTGATCGCGCTCGGCACAAGCGATTCAGAATTGCTATGATGGCTGCGAGGCGTCGAGTGGTAATTCCGTAGAGAAGAGCCGCTGACAAGCCAAGTCTACAAAGACCAAGAAGTCTAAACTGGTGTTTACATGGGCTCTACAGCAGCAGGACACGTGGGACAATCCGACCAAGAGCTAAAGCGCGCCAGCAAGGGTCGCATTGAATCCGTGCTCAGCCTGCTCGACACTGGCGAGCAGCAGCTCTACGTGCTGCACGTACGGCTGCTCCCTCAAGCCCGCACCTTGCGGCGGCGCTTCCGTGAAGTCGACGCCCTGCGCCTCATGGGGTTCACGCCGCGGCCGGAGTGTCCCTACTTCCCGTACCAGTGCTTCTACGCCGGCTGTTACTACCGCGAACTCGGCGAGGCGCCAGACGACGCCACGCGTAAGCGCTTTGAGGAAATCTTCGATAAGTCTTTGGACTCCCTTGCAGAAGCCATCGAGCACATCCTGGCCGGCGCATGGCTCGCTGAAGAGATCGGATTACCGCTAAAGTAGTCTGCTCAATTTGAGCGCAATCTCACTTCTTGCGAATTCGCCATTGGCGCGTTGCGCACGTGGTCCTAGTAGTCGAACTGGGGTTCCCATTCGCCAGGACCCTCTTGCAGGAGATCGAATAGGTGCCAGACCCCGCAATAGAAGTCTCCGGGGCCGAAGAAATCCCGAGCAACGCGCGTGATGGTTCCGCCGTCGCTTTTATGGAAGACGGAAACACCTGGCATGGCGTGCGATTCGAAGTGCTCCTCCTCCGATCCGTATCCCATGTCTTCAATGAACGTCGTGCCGCCGGCTGAATACATCCGAAACCGCCAGCCCCGGCGCGTGGCGAGACTCTGTTGGGTCTCAGGAGGATCGGGTGACACGACGACAAACGCCGCGCGGCTTTCCAGATGATGGAGCACCCCGTTGAACTCATCGGCCCACATCGTGCAGTAGGGACACCCCGATCCCATATTGTGAATCAGGATTAGATCAGACTTGTCGCCAAACATGGCCGATAGCTGCACCCCACCGACCGGACCTGTGAGTTCGTAATCCTCAACGGGCTCCGTGGGCAATTGGCGACGAAGCTCGACGAGCTTCCGTTTGGCCCTCTCCAGCTCCTCGAACGCTGCGGCAAGCTGGGTCTCTATATTCGCTTGCTCTGTCACAGGGCTCCTCCTTGCTAAGACGATACCGAGTGCTTGCTTCGGCACAGATTTCTGCCTCATCGGGAAGAGTGGGATACGACGTAGCTTCACCTGTGGCAGTCGGGCGCTGCGAGCGCGATGCCCTTCCGGCACTTGCAAGGTGCACGCACCAGCGGGTAGCCGGTCACTCACATATGCTCTCAGCTATTGAGTACAGCTTGTTCCGCGAATTGTCGTCAGGCATCATAAGCACTCACTAGATCGCGGAAACTGCTCACTTCTTCGCTTTCGCGATCTGCACCGAGTAGAGTGCTGCAACCTCCTGCACTGATGTCGCGTCCTCCGGGCCACGGTCTTCGCGCACGAACCCCACAACTCGTGGGAAACGCAGCGCATAGCCTAAGTCGTCGTCATTCTGCTTGCCGCACGTGTGGGTGGGGCTGCGCGTAATCTCATCAGCCTGAATCTCCACCACATAACCGGGATTGCTCCAAACGTCAGGCTCAATCTCGGCTTCCACCCGTGCCGGCTTCTCTTCCGATGTCTCTTTGTCCAGCAGTTCGCGCATCTGCACCCATTCCTCCTCTGAGAAACCGGTGCCGAGACGTGAAATCGTCACAAACAGATCGCGATCCTTGTCGTACACACCCAGGAGCAAAGCCCCAATGCCGAGTTTCGAGCGCGCGCCTTTACCATACCAATAGCCTAGAACGACGCAGTCCACCGTATCGGATAACTCGCCTTGGTACGACCGTTTCATCTTGATCCAATCAAAGCTGCGGCGGCCGGCCTGGTAGACTGAATCCAGCTTTTTGGCCATGACTCCCTCGAGGCCGTGTTCGACTTTATCGGCAAAGAACGCCTCGATTGCGGCGACGCTATCCGTTTCGATATTCTCTGTAACCTGCAAGACTTGACCTTCCTGCAGGAAGCCCAGCATCTTCTCACGCCGTTCGGTATACGGTTGTCGAGTCAAGTCGGCGCCGTCGAGGTAGAGAAGGTCGAAGAGCACAACACGAAGTGGGAGTTTTTCCGCCATCTCATCCACATTGTGTTTGCGCCGCCGTTGCGTTGTCATTTGGAAAGGAAGAAAGGCGCCGGTCTCCACGTCATACGCCAAGGCTTCAGAATCGGCAATGAATGTGTGGCCGGCTGCCTGCTCGCGCACGGCCGCAACCACATCCGGAAACATGCCGCTGAAGTTCTCCAAGTGGCGCGAGTACATGGTGACGTTTTCGCCGTCGAAGTGCACCTGACACCGAATGCCATCGAACTTGGGTTCCACAGCGCAACGGCCGAGGCGGACGACTAGGTCTTCCATAGACTTCACCCGTTCGGACGCCGCTGGAATAACGGGAGTGCCGACCACGATGTTGATATCCTGCAGTCCGTCTACGCCGGCTCGCCAGTAGTCTTTGGCAACCGTAGCCAAGTCGGAGCAGATGCTATAGGCGCGCTCAATGGGCGCGCGATGGTCCTTGGATCCTGTGCGGGCATACGAGAGGGCGTCCATGACCGTAGGATCACCGACACCCAGCCGCAGGCGTCCGAGAGGGATACGCAAGAGATAGCGCACCTCTTGTTTCCCCACCTGCCGCAACAAATCAGCCAGGAGCGACACTCTCTTTGCGACGGAACCTTCGCCTTCCGTCAGAGCAATGTCGGTCAGGCGTTCGAATACTTGCACAACGGTGAGCGTTCCCTGCTCCCGTTCGATCCGCTCTTCCGCCACCAAGCCATAGTCGCCAATCTCGCTGAACCGCTGATGTACGTCTTCAAGGGTCGCTCCGGTACCTTCTGCCACAGCCTCGGCAGTTAGCTGCTCGCCTACGCCGAATTCGATGGGAGCATAGAGCGGCGCAACGCGTCCCTGCAGCAGATAGATCACCCTATCCATCTCGTCCGGGCGGGTTTTCGTAAAGAGGTCTGCCAGGAGTTCCATCATGCGGATGCGGCTGCGCGTCGCATCGAGTTCCGCAAAATACGCAGTCAACTGATGAAAGAAGAGGGCAGCCTTTTTTTCAACCGATTCGGTAACTTCTGCGGTCGAGGACATAAGTGTTCGTCTCCCTGACGAGGGCTCTTTGGCGGCGAAATGACGAGAACGGTGGTAAATTGTACTCGGGAACTGTCATGCTGCGGGCACACTAGAGGCGTTGCAGTGCCGAGACTTCATGGCACACGCTGCCGTGACTAGCTGCATTTCACGTGAGTTCTCACCGCCTCACTCACGCATGCTTGGCAACTGCGTGGGTGCAGGCCGACTACTGAGACGCCCACAACAATCTGTTCAATTCCCGCAAGAGACACTCTGGAACATTGGCAATGAGCGGCGCACCCTGGGTGCAAGAAACCCGCGAAGCGAGATGCTCTGCGGTTTCACGCATTGTACCACAGACCATTCACTTGCCAGCCGCGATACCGCTTTGCGGATTGGCCTGTAGGCGTTGTGCGCTCGAATTGCCGCATTTCCCTCCAACGTTGTAGCGTCGGGCTGGGTTGTATTCTTGGCGGAGCAAGCGAACTGCGGTACTGTAAGAGACACAGCAATAGGCAAGGTATCGCATAGGACGAAGTATGGCCGGATCTGTGCGGCTGGGGCATCTCTTCGGAATACCCGTGGCAATCCACTTTACCTGGCTGATTGCGGCCGGTCTGGTAACGGCAACCCTTTCTCTCGCTATATTCCCATTCGATCGTCCGGGAATGTCAGCGCCCGTCTATTGGCTCATAGGATCCACTGCCAGCGCCCTGTTCTTTAGTTCGGTCGTAGCCCACGAGCTATGCCATGCGCTGGTGGCGCGGCATTTTGGCATTCCGGTGCGAGGCATTACGCTCTTTGTCTTCGGCGGCGTCTCCACAATTGCGCGCGAAGCGCGGAAGCCCATGCACGAATTGCTTATAGCCAGCGCCGGTCCCGCTTGCAGCCTCGCGCTATTTGTCACACTCTTTGTCTTGCAGCGTCTTATGCAGCCCCACTGGGCACTCGGCAGCAGGGTGGTCTTCTACCTGAGCCTGGCGAATCTCTTCTTCACCCTTTTCAATCTTATACCCGCATTGCCGCTGGATGGCGGGAGAGCCTTGCGCGCCGCCATCTGGTACGTTACCGGGAGTTTCAAGCTTGCCACGAAGATCGCGGCACTCATGGGGCACTTGCTTGGCTTCGCCCTCATTGGGTTCGCTCTGTATACCGTCGCGGTTCACGCCGAATGGGTGCAAGGCGGACTGCTCATCCTGCTTGGCTGGTTCGTACACAGTGCGGCGGAAATGGCCCAGCAGAACGCTCTCGATCGAGACCTGACTGCCGGAGTGACCTTGGCTGACGTGCCCAAAAGCAAGGTTGCCTTTGTCGCACCCGAAACGCCGCTGCAGAATTTGATTTACAACCATCTTCTCGCCGAGGAATCTGCACCGAGCGTCCTCGCCGTCATGCGCCGGCAATCGCTCCTCGGCATAATCACGGCGAAAGAGATTCGGCGGGTACCAAGCATTCATTGGTCCCACACGCAAGCACAAGACGTATTGGTTGAAAGTTCGCCGCAGGCATTCTTGGCCCCGGCAACACCGCTCGAAGAGGCCCTGGAGTATATGGAGGTAGAGCGATTAGGCTACGTGGTTGTGGCGAACGGTGAAGAGGAGCACCTAGAAGCCGTCAGCTACAATGACATGGTCCAATTCTTACACCGCAAGCGGGAAGAACTCCGTAAGGGTATGGCGGTTGAGCATCCGTGACACCTGCACCAATAGCCGCGTCGCGCTCCCTGGCTGTCCGCATGAAAGTGGGTGGTGTGCGCTCGCGCAGCTATCCCCGGTAGCTCAAGCCCTTAGACTGTTCAGGACACGGTTGCACCCCGCGACCTGATGGGTAGCGTAGGTTTGCAGCCTGCGTCCTCACGGGTAGCGTAGGTTTGCAACCTGCGCCGCGGGAATCATGGAAGCCGGGGATGGGGGAACACTTCGTGTTTGACGCGCGAATTCACTCCCGCGGCTGTGCGAGCTCCGCGCGCAGCCGTTCTCGCTCGGCCGCCAGCGCCGCACTCACCTCGACCGGATACGGCGGGTCTTTTTTCTCAAGAGCGTGCAATCGCGGCGGCAGCGCTTGCCGTTGCTGCTCCGCTCTCTTCCGCGCCGCAGCCAGGTCGCTACAGCCGGCTCGCAGGCGTTTCCCCCCTCGCATAACGGGAACGAGCAGCGGCGTGCCTTCCCTCACATTCTCGTCAGCCAATGCAATGAAGTCTCGCACCATCGTACCGCCCTCTTGGAAGCGATAGACCTGCTTTCGGCCGGGGAGCGAAGGCTTGCCGGCGGAGAGCTTCATGCGGCCGCGGCCTCCGTACGAAACCAGCTTATAGGCACAGTCTATCGTTGGAGCATCGCTGGAGACGCTCATGCGGGTGCCCACGCCAAAGCCGTCGATCGGGGCATCCTGGCTAACAAGGCCCGAAATCGCATACTCATCGAGGTTGTTGCTGGAAAAAATCTCCACGCGGTGAAGACCCGCTTCATCCAGGATTCGGCGGGCGGCATGCGCCAACGTGGCCAGATCGCCGGAATCCAGGCGGATCGCGCGCACCTTAAACGCACTTCCCAATTCATGAGCAAGTCTGACGACATTCCTCACACCCGCCAACGTGTCGTAGGTGTCTATCAGCAGAACCGTATCCGGGTAAAGGGACACAAACTGCCTGAAGGCTTCAAGCTCGTCATCGTGCGCTTGAATGTAACTGTGCGCCATGGTGCCTCTGACCGGCATGCCATAAATCTTGCCGGCAAGCACGTTGGAAGTTGCCGCCACACCCGCCACGTGGAAGGCGCGCGCGCCTTTAATTGCCGAGTCCATGCCGTGAGCCCGGCGCGTCCCAAAGTCTACGATAGTAGCTCCTCGCGCCGCTTGCACGACGCGCGCCGCTTTCGATGCCATAAGCGTCTGGAAATGAACCTGATTGATGAGAAGCGTCTCCACAAGCTGCGCCTCTGGGAGCGGCGCTACAACCTCCACGAGCGGCGCCAGAGGAAAGGCCACAGTCCCTTCGGGCAAGGCGTACACGTCACCGGTGAATTGAAAGTCTGCCAGGTACTCGAGAAACTCTGGAGAGAATTCTCCCAAGTCTCTTAGGTAGTCAAGCTCCTCAGCAGAAAAGGAAAGATCTTCTAGCATCTGGAGAACATCGGCGACGCCGCAGGCGATGACGTAGTTCCACCGGTCAGGCAGACGACGTATGAAGAAATCAAAAACCGCCGTCTGTTTCATGTCCTCGTTGAAGTACGCCTGAACCATGGTGAGGGCATAGAGGTCGGTGAACAAGGCAGCGGCGGCGCATTCATCCCAGTGGCACAGCCGACTTCGTCGCTGGCGCGGCATTGCAGCACTCCCTAGTAAATGGTGCTTGCGGCTGGGATTCTGGTGACGTGATGGGAGTCATTCCACAGGATCAAGGTAGGCAATGTCTCTTGCCAGTCAACTATCGAAAGGCTGGCATGCGCGACGGAGACTTGCCAGTAGTGGTCGAGCGAGAGGCCGAAGAGATGGCAGAAATACATCCTTAGACCGCCTCCGTGCATCACGACCACGACCGTCTGTCCTTCATGCCGATGGACAATGCGGCGTAGAGCCGCTTGGGTCCGCTGGTAGAGAGCGGGTCCATTCTCGGCCCCATCCGGAGCCCAGTCCGGATCGTGCTGATGTTGCTGCCAGTCTGCCGTATTCGCCATGAGATCGGCCAGTGGTTGGCCTTCCCAGACCCCATAGCCACGCTCGCGCAGATCGCAATCTCTCACGCACGTGAGGTCGTGTGGGGAAGCGATCGCCTGCGCAGTCTCATAGCCGCGCGCAAGATCGCTGCAATAAATGCCGTCCAGAGTCTCATTCCGCAGACGTTCTCCCAGTGCTTTCGCCTGGATTGCGCCCTCCGCCGAAAGTGGGGGGTCTTGTTGGCCTTGGATGCGTCCCTGGCTATTCCACGTCGACTGACAATGGCGGACGAGGAGGAGTCTTACCATCGCAAATGCAGACCAAACTTTCTATCAATTCACGGTTTTCGATGTAGATCGAGCGGCGGGTCGACGAACTCGGCAAGGCCAAAAGCTTCTCGCGCCTCCGCGGCCACAAACAACGAACCCGTCGCACAGAGGACATCTTCGGAGCACATGCTATCCAGCCCCATCGAGATAGCCTGTTCTACGCTTTCCGCCTGCGTAATCGGTACCTTGCCTGCGGCTGCTGCCGCGATAGCACGAGGCTCCTGGGCGCGGGGATGCCGCGATCGGCACACGATGAGCCTCTCAATTGCCGGCACTAGGACGTCCAGCAGTTGCTTGACACTCTTGTCTTGGGTCGTCCCTAAGACACAGTGAATCCTACGCCCAGGATAGTGCTCCGCCAGGGTCTGGCGCAAATACATCATGGCATCGGGAGTGTGCGCGCCATCGGCAATGACAAGCGGCCTAGCGGACAAGTGTTCAAATCGTCCCGGCCATTGCACGCTCTCAATTCCCGCGCGCACCGACGCGGACGAAAGTGGCAGTCCCTGGGCTGCAAGCTCATCTACTACGGCAAGAGCAACACTGAGATTGGTCCGCTGGTGTTGACCGCGCAGCGGAAAGCGCACTACACACTCCTCTTCCAGCACCCTAATCTTGCACGTCTGTACAGGAATTTCCCAACCGGGTAGCGCTTCGTTGGCAGTGGGGAAGGCAGCCTCACCGGAATCTTCCCAATAGTCCGTTCGTGGTGAGCCTGTCGAACCATGAACGGACGGCCCTGCGACAGGCTCAGAGCCTGCTCCGTACTCGTTATGGGGGCGAACGTTGGAACAAGCACGAGCCGAATAGTCAGGAGTACCTCGAGGGGTGAAGGGCTCACATCGGCTCTCTTCTGCCGCTATGATCCTGGCACGCCGCTCGAGGCAGGTTTGCCGGAACACCTCTGTCACATTGGCTGGATTCGGCGCGTGCACCAGCACACCGTTGTCCTTAACAATTCCCGCTTTCTCGCGGGCAATGGCATCAAGCGTGTCACCAAGAATTGCCGTGTGTTCCAAGCTGATCGACGTGATCACGGAGACATGCGGCGTAATGACATTGGTTGCGTCTAGTCTCCCGCCCAGGCCTACTTCGACCACGGCCATGTCTACCGCCGCTTCGGCAAAGCAAAGGAATCCCAGGGCGGTTGCCAATTCGTACGTCGTTGGATCGCCAAGATCGGGCCGGTCAGACTTTAGCGCATCCACCGCAGCTACGATGCGTTCAACCAGCCGGGTGAACTCCTGGGAAGATACGGGCTTGTTGTTGATGCGCACACGCTCGCGAAACGTGTGCAAATGCGGCTGCGTATAGAGGCCTGTGCGAAGGCCGGCAGCGCGCAACACGGACTCAATGATCGCTGCCGTAGACCCTTTCCCCTTGCTGCCGGCGATGTGAATGCTGGGAAAGCGTTCCTGCGGATTGTTCAGGAGGCGCAGCAACGCGCCGATGCGGTCGAGGGTAAAGCGAGGTGGAGCATTAACGCCATACCCAATGCCGCGCTCCCAATCGACAAAGGAGTAGAGGTACTGGAGCGACTCCCCGTAATCCATTGGACCCTAGCGCTGACCCGTCGCAATGGCCATAAACTCGTTGCGTGTGCGCGGGTCCGAAAGAAAGAGTCCGCGCATGGCACTGGTAATCATGCGCGATCCAGGCTTCTGGATGCCACGCATCGCAATGCACATGTGTTCTGCCTCGACGACGACTGCCACACCCCGGGGCTTGATCACCTTGGCAATCGTCGCCGCGGCGTCATCGGTGAGTCGTTCCTGGAGTTGCGGCCGCTTTGCCAGCGCTTCAATTACGCGCGCGAGCTTGCTCGCTCCCACGATTTGGCCGCTGGGTAGATACCCCACGTGGGCCATACCCCAAAAGGGAAGCAGGTGGTGCTCGCACATTGAGAAGAATTGAATGTCCTTCAGCACCACCATCCCGTCGTAGTCTTCGTGGAAACTCGCATCTATGGCGGCAGCCGGGTCTCGAGAGAGTCCCGAGAACAAGAAGGCGTAGGCCTGTGCTATACGTCGGGGGGTCTCACGTAGTCCCTCACGTTCCGGATCCTCACCTATTGCCAGCAAGATTTCCTGTACGGCGCGCTCAATGCGGCGAGAATCGACTGACGTCTCCCCACTGTTTTCATCCGCCTTATGCTGGGCCGGTGTAAATTCTTGGCGCATGCGTTTCCAATCTATCGCTTAACCAAAAGCTCACTGAGTGTCCTCAAATTGCAGTACACGGGTGAGACCCTCGTGCACAACCTTGCCGACGAGGTAGCCAATCTCCGTTGTGGGCCCGGCCCGCTGGATCCTCTCGCCTTTGCTCAAACAGGCAACAATGACACTATCAGCCGGGGCACCCGTCGCGATATTTCCCGCTTCCGTCGCAATGCGATTGTCCATTATCGCCCGCACTTTCGCTTCAGTGGCCGTGATTGTCGCGCTTACCATAGCGCCCATGGAAAGGCTTGCGTCAGTGAGAATAATTATGTCAATTCCGCCCCCGGCATCCTGATTGCTTGGCGATGCATTGCCGGCAGAACACAGAGACGAAAGATCCGCAAAGACCAACACCGTAATGCTCCACTTTGGCGCCGCCTCTGAAATCTGCACATAGTCATCCACGCTCCCCGACGTAACAACTCCTACATACGGCTCGTGAATTCCCGCCTGTATTGCCCAATTGTGCAACTGCTGACTGGACTCCGGCAATTCCGGCGATTCGAGCCCTGACATAGCCACAATATTTCGCGTGAGCGCAAGGTCGTCCCCAATGCTGGCGCAACCCAGCACTCGCAGGGGTGTCCTGCTGGCAACACGTACTACATTGGCAGACCGCGAGAGGGTAACACCTTCGAGTAGAGTTTCGCTTTCGATAATAGGAGTCATAGCCACTCACTCATCAGATGCATCAGCTCATTTGTGCAGCAGAAACCACAGAATGACATAGGCGGGCGGGGGTCACAACGCCATCTCCAGTATTCAATGGGCCACCTACGTTGTCAACTTACCCATCACCGGTAACACCGGGTCGAAAGAGGTCCTTAGTTAAAGACGTGGCTGCTGCCTGGCGTAAATCAGCATTGCTAACCGAGTCACTTCGCAAGCAAGCCTTTCACTAACTAGCGCGTCCCGGCTGACCGTAGGTGAAGCTAACCCCTACGTCCGGTCTGACTGGTGAATACCGGATTGACGCTCTTCTGATTACGCGTTGAACGCAAGGCGTCCCAAGACAGGGTGCGGTTTTGTCACTACAAGCCGCGATAGCAAAAATTCAGCCAACGACGTATCATTGGGACAGAACACACCTTACGCTAGATTGTGGAAACTCTAGGAGCTATGCAACGCACCTCATTCACCGAAGCCGATCTGCGCCAAGCAATCGACCAACTGCCCCGTGTGCATTTGGGGGTGCTTCCCACGCCCTTGGAAGAAGCCGCGCGCCTCTCTGACAGCCTTGGCGGGCCGCCAATCTTCTTCAAGCGCGACGACCTCACCGGGCTCGCTCTTGGCGGCAACAAAACCCGCCATCTTGAGTTCATTTTGGGGGAGGCGCTGCAGCAGGGAGCCGACACCATCATCACAGGTGCTTCGATTCAATCGAATTTCTGCCGCCAGACTGCCGCGGCCTGCGCCAAGCTGGGCCTGCGTTGCATCCTCTACCTGAATGGCGAAAAGCCAAACGCGCCTCAGGGCAACCTCCTGCTCGATCACCTGACAGGAGCGGACGTACGCCTCGTGCAGGTGAGGCAACTTCCCGACCTCATTGCGCTCTGCGAGCAGGCGGCACTTGAAGAGCGCCAGGCGGGCCGAAATCCGATCGTCGTAGACCTCTGGCGCGGTATTGCCAGTTTGGGATCAGTTTCGTATGTCGATTGCGCGCTTGAGCTGAAGGATCAATTGGAAGAGCTTGGCTTACTGCGAGTCTCAATCTATCTTTCCTCTGCAACTGCCACACAAGGAGGTCTGGTGCTGGCGGCGCAAGCCCTCGGCCTCGATTGGCGGATCGTGGGCATTAGCCCCATTCGCACGGATCTCATACCAGCAGAGGTCGTAGCAAACCTGGCAAACGAAGCCGCCCAGCGCCTCAAGCTCGAACTGCATGTTTCTGCAGCCGACATCGAGAATCAAGAAGAGCACATTGGTCCGGGCTATGCCTTGCCCACAGAGGAGTCTCGAGAGGCTCTTGAGCTGGTAGCCAGTACGGAGGGCATCATCTTGGATCCCGTTTATACTGCCAAGGCCATGGCCGGTCTCATCGACCATATCCGGGCCGGGGCCCTCGATCCGTCGCGGCCGGTCGTCTTTCTGCACACCGGTGGCACGCCCGCGCTCTTTGCCTTTAACCACTGGTTTGCAGACCCGCAATAAGAACCCTTGCATGTGAAAGGCAGTGCCCGTGTCTACACCATTCGGAGAGACTGTCACCGGCAAGAAAATTGCCGGCCTGCCCTTAGCGCCGGTAGAAAAGCGAATCAAGGCGGCGCTGTGGGATATGCTATTCTTCACCTTCGGTCTAGCTGCCGCAGCTATGCTGGCAGTGACAGCCGTAATCACGGGCGTTCTCATTCTTGGTGTGTCCGTTGGAGAAGTTACCGAGGATACCGTCTATCCCGACGCGGCAATCATCGTCCCCTTCGGACTGGCGATCCTCATCATCGTGTTAGCGCCGTTTATCTATTTCATTCAAGTGCCTGCCGAGTATAGCGGCACTGCCGGCATGCGCCTGGTGGGCGTCCGCGCTGTCACCATCACCGGTGAGTCGATGAATTGGCGGCAGGCAGCCACACGAGCACTCGCCATGATCGCGTCAATCGCGGCGCTCTGCGCAGGGTGCCTTTGGATGTTTAGGGAGCCCAACCGCCGCACGTGGCACGACCTCGCTGCCGGGACCTATGTGATCGAGGAAGTGTACATCCCAAAACGGCTAAACCTTGACCCCTGGGACCCGATTAAAGAAGAAGACGATTCTTTCTAATGCTTGCGGTGACTTCGAATTCCGCCCAACTGTCGGGGAATCCTGACGGGCGATTCGCATGTTGCGATGTTTACAGAGGAGAATGGCATGTACGATGTGGTCTTTGAAGGTTGCACGGTCGTTGACGGCAGCGGCGGACGAGGCTTCGTGGCGGATGTGGCCGTTCAGGACGGCAAAATAGCGGCAATCGGTGCGCTGGCGCACGTAGAAGTCCAACGAAAAGTCTGTGGAGCAGGGAAGGTTCTAGCCCCGGGTTTCATTGACATCCACACCCATTCGGACCTGCCCTTGCTCGTCAATCCCCGTGCGGAGAGCAAGGTTAGGCAGGGCGTGACGACTGAGGTCATCGGCAATTGTGGGTTGGGCCCGGCGCCGCTCACCCCCGATACCAGAGATGAGATTCGTGAAACCAGCACGTTTCTCGCCAAGGGCAGCGCTGAGCTTGGCTGGGACTGGCTGCGCTTTGGCGAATACCTGGACACCATTGAGAAGAACAGTGTCGCCCTGAACGTCGTGCCCCTTGTCGGTCACACGCCTCTGCGCATGGCGGCAATGGGAATGGATCGCCGTCCCGCCGAGCCTGGAGAGATCGCGCAACAGCAGCAGCTTCTGCGCGAATCGTTGGACGACGGCGCCTTCGGCATGTCCAGCGGCCTCATCTACCCGCCCAGCTCGTATTCAGACACGGAAGAGCTCGTGAGCCTCGCCAACGTCGCGCATGAATATGGCGCATTGTATTTCAGCCACATTCGCGGCGAAGGCGATACGCTGCTGCGCGCCGTAGCGGAAGCCATCGAGATTGGCGAACGCGCCGATGTGTCCGTAGAAATCGCCCACCACAAAGCTACCGGCAGGAACAACTGGGGCAAAGTGCGCGATGCAACCCTGCAGAGCGAGCGCGCCCAAGACCGCAACGTAAACGTCAACTACGACGTCTATCCCTACACAGCCGGCAGCGGCGGGTTGGACCAGGTAGTGCCCAATTGGGCGAAAGAAGGCGGTACGGGAGCAATGCTGGCGCGCCTCAACGATCCGAACACCTATGCCCAGTTACGCGCAGAGGCCGACGCGGACGGTCGCGAATGGGATAGCTTCTACCTGGTTTGGATCGATACTGAGGCCTTCAAGCATTACGAGGGGCAAGACTTCGCCGCCATTGGACAGAGCCTCAAGCTACATCCGCTGGACGCCGCGTTCCATCTCATCATGGAGAGCCGGAACAAAGCCTCTATGTTGGCATTCTCGATGAGCGAAGACGACGTGGAGTATATGCTCGCCCATCCCCTCGGCATGGTTGGCTCGGATGGATCGAGCCTCGCCCCGTACGGCCCCCTCAGTCAGGGCGTGCCGCACCCCCGCAATTACGGCACCTTTCCGCGGGTTCTCCAGGTCTATGTGCGCGAGCGCAACGTGCTTACGCTGGAACAAGCCGTCCGCAAGATGTCGGGCGCGCCGGCGGAGAAGTTGGGACTCGCGGACAGGGGATTTGTTCACAGCGGCCTGGATGCGGACCTCGTGCTCTTCGATCCTGATTCCGTGACTGAGAATGCTACATTTGGCGACCCGCACCAGTACCCGAGCGGCATAGACCTGGTGATGGTGAACGGCGTCGTGGTGGTGGACAACGGTGAGCACACCGGCACACTGCCCGGCAAGGTGCTCCGCAAGAACTAGACTCGCCGCTCACTTCCCCTATATCCCAAACTCCAGTCGCTCTATCAACGGCACCGGCAAGTTGGCGATGCGCATTTTCTGCTGGGTTACTGCCACGTCATAGGGCACGCGCTGAATCTGCAATTCACGTCTGGTGGAGTCGTAGACCATGAATGCGGCGTGGGGATTGTAGTCACGGGGTTGACCGACGCTTCCCGGATTTACGATCATCCGCGTCCGGCCGTCTAGGGGCAGCGGTTCGTCAAGCTTCAACTCAATTCTGATGACATCAGGCGACGAAGTTTGGCCGGCCGCAATGAAGGCGCACGGCACATGGGTATGGCCCACCAAGCAGTAGGTTGCAGTGAAGTGTGGGAAATTCCTCTGGGCCTCTTCCGCGCGAAAGAGATATTCTGCGGTGGGTGAGCGGGGACTGCCGTGGACGAGGAGGAAGTCTCCCTCAGTCGCAGACTCGGGCATGTCCAACAGGAATTGCCGCGAACCCTTGCTTAGCTGGGTTGCAGTCCATTGCGCCGCTATCGCAGCATGAGGGTTGAAGCCCGCAGCGGACTGTTTGCAACTGGCCACCCAATCGTGATTTCCGGCCACGACCGCGTGGTCAAAGCTGCGGACAATTTCGACGCATTCATTTGGGTTCGGACCATAGCCGACCAGGTCGCCTAAACACCAGATCCGATCGAACGGCATCGCCGCCGCAATCACGGCATTGAGCGATTCCAGGTTTGCGTGAACGTCCGCGATAATGAGACAGCGCGAAGCAATTCTCTCCTACTTTGGAATGTTTCAGCCGCAAACCGGTCAAAATCGGCATCGCCTTAAATGGCGTTGCGACACGCCCTGCGAAGTGCTGTAGCCATTTCAGTCGATCCCACGTACTCGGGAATCCATCCATTCTTCCTCGAGTGACCGGCCATGTCCGTGCTAGGGGCAGTCTTGAGTACCTCAAGTCCCGTGCTCCCGCCAAGCCGACTTAGTATGACGATAGAGTCCCGATGAGACGACACTCTGCAGTCGCCTCTAGGAAAAGGGTATGAACTCGATTTCGCGGTCGATGATGTCCATCTCCAGCGCCAAGCCCAAAATGTGATTCGTCACTTTGTCAATTATAGAGTTCGCATGACGCGTATCGGTGCTCACGCAGGTTATGCCGATTACACACGATCCCCAAACGTCCTGATCCGCGACTTCGGCAACGGCCACGTTAAAACGCGCCCGAGTGCGGTCGACAATGGACCGTACGACACGGCGTTTCTCCTTGAGGGAGTCGCTCGCGTAGAGCTGAAAGGTGAGTTGACAAGCGCCAATAATCATGCGGAGGAGTAGAGATACCTAAGCATTCGCGCGCGCGACAAGAACTGACGTATCGATTGTAAATGACGAAGGTCGGGGTGCCCGGATTTGAACCGGGGGCCTCATGGACCCAAACCATGCGCGCTACCAGGCTGCGCCACACCCCGAAGGAACTCCCAGACACTTGATGAAGAGGACTAGAGAGGACCGCGCCTCGTGGGCCGCTCTAACCGAATTGGCCTGTAAACAGCGCTAGTAGGAAGCCCAGGATCGCCACCACTAGCGCGGACGCAATCGCTACGTACGCGCCCACGAACAGCCGCAAACGCAACTCTAGTTCTCGTAGTTCAGCTTTGGTCGCCACGTCAGCAACGTCGGCCTTGGTCGCCAACGCACCGTAGCCCTCGCTGCCAACGTCTATCAGCGCCTGCGCTTGGCGCTCCGTGAAGCCCGCCGCCGTAAGCGCCTGAAACGCCCGGTGGGTATCGAACACTGCCATAGTCAGTTCCCTTCACGCCTCATTGTACGCAGGCGAAAAGCTGTCGGTCAACCACGGGCTGAACGCTCATGGCGGAGTCTAGCACTACCTGCGCAACATGCTCGGCTCACACTGAGACTCACCGCAAAAGCGATGTACTGCTATTGCAATGCTGAGACACTTGGCTATGCGCGCCAAGAGATTGAATCCCACGGGCACGAACGACAAAGAAGAAGAGGCACGGACGTGTTGTCCGCGCCTCTCCGCCCCAATACTAAGGTATTAGCCCTAGCCGCTCATTACCGAGTCTAGTTCGGCTTGCTGGGTCTCTGCGAGCGTCTTCATTGCTTCTTCAGCAGTAATATTCTCTTCAATGATCTGTACGGACGCATCGAGGAACGCGCGCCGGTAGTCGCTGGCCGTCGCGATTGGCGGCCAGTAGGTCTCACCATACTGAGCCAGTGACAGGAAGACATCGAGATACGGCGTCATGCGGTTGTCCGCGCCGATCTTGGCGATGAGGCCTTCCTTGAACTCGCCTAATTGGGCGATCACGCACGGACCATTCAAGGTCTCATAGCCCATCTTGCCGGAGTTGTCGATGAACATCCACTTGTCAAATGCCCATGCTTCATCCGGATGTGTGGCATTGACCGGAATGGCATACATCCAGCCCTGCACCGAATTGAAGCGGATGCCTTCCTCAGCGCCCTCGATCGTGGGCGGCAGGCCGATGCCATACGGCAGGCCTTCGGCATTCGTATCGATGCGATTCTGCGCCCAGAACCCGGAAGAGAAGTAGGCAAGTGTGCTGAGGTACCAGCCAAACGCGGCATTGCCGTAGCCGCCTGCTTCACCGTAGAACTCATCGACGGCCGTTTTGCCGCCCTGCTTCTTGGTCAGGCTGACAAGCCAGTTGAGGGATTCAATGATGGCCGGATCGTCCGGGGTCACTTTGCCGGTATCGTAATCGTAGAACTCCCCGCCAAAGAGGAAGCCAAGCCGCTCACGACTGAAGCTACGATAATTCCAGCCCAAGTGCGTAATCTTACTGCCATCGTGCTGATGGAGCTTGAGCGAGATTTCCTCAGTGTTCTCGAAGTCGGTCAGCGGGACTTCCGGATCTTCACCAAACTGGACGTACATGTCCTTGTTCCAGAAGTAGACGATCCAGTCCGCGCCGCCCGGCACTGCATAAAGCTGGCCGTTGAGGGAGCTATCGTCCCACATAGCCTTGGTGAATTCTTCGCGGGTGTGACCTGCCGCCTTCATATACTCATCCAGCGGACGAATGAGCTCGTTAAACATGAATGGTCCCTGGAAAACCCAATTCGTATAGTGGGTGTCCGGCGGGGTGCCTGCAGCAATAGACGCGATCAGTTTTTGCTCGATATCGCTTACAAACTGCCAGTCCAGCGCGATGCCCGTATCGGCCTCAAATGCCGGCCCGTAGGCGCCCATAATGGTGGAATAGGGCTCGCCCCACGCTGCGTTCCAAGCCACAACCGTGACCTGTTCCTTTTCCATCTCTTCAGCAGCCTTGGGCTCTTCCTTCGGAGCTTCTTCCATCTTCTCCTCGGCTGCCGGCGTTGCGGCGGCGCCGCATGCCGCGAGCACTACCGCGGCAGTACCGCCCCCGGCCATAGCGAGAAAACTACGACGTGTTACGTCAACATCTAGTCTTGGCATTAGGCTCTCTCCTTATCGAGATGCAATGCTCCTGAAACCACTCACTACCTGAAGCGGGCCCATACAAGAAGCTCGCTTAGCTGGCGACAGATTATCACTTGTAATGCTATCTGTCAACTGGAATTGCCGGTACCAAGATGCTCCACCTTGATTGCAGATTCCGCCCTGGTAACAGGGCCTTTTCTAAGCCACGCTGGTGGTCCCTTCGTCTCCGGCCCGGAATTGAGTTGTGATTGCCAACGAAGTGGCGCCGATGCGCAAACTCTTGCATGCCACACCCTTGCCACATGAGGCTCCTCCCCTCGCGCGCGGCTGCTATGATATAACAATGCCACGGATATCGAGCCTGGAGGTAAGACTGTGCCGCGTGCGCTAACTATCGGCAATGGCAGCATGCTCATCAATTTCGATGAGCACTACCGTATTCGCGATCTCTACTATCCGAACGTTGGCGCCGACAATCACTTGTCAGCTCGGCCCTCACGCATTGGAGTATGGGTAGACGATCAGTTCTCCTGGCTCGGCGACGACGGCTGGGAAGTCTCCCCTGGTTATGCTGAGTACTCCCTGGTAACCCAGGCACGGGCAGTCCACCCGCTTCTCAATATCGACATTCGCTTCACGGACTGTCTGGACTTTGTGCGCAACCTGTTTCTCCGCAAGCTCCACGTCAGAAACACCTCTGACGTTGCCCGAGACATTCGGATCTACTTTCACTATGAGTGGGGTCTCGGGGGAGGCGATGTGGGAGACACGGTATTCTACCATCCCCCCACCCAGGCCCTGATCGCTTACAAGGGCCAACGGTTCTTTCTGATGAACGTCATGACCGGAGACAACGCCGGGCTCAGCGATTGGGCGACAGGCGTCTACTCTGCCGAAGGCGCTCAAGGTTCGTGGCAAGACGCTGAGGACGGCTGGCTCTCGCAGAACGCGGTATCTCGCGGCGACGTCGACTGCGTGGGCATGCTGTCCCTAGGCGAAATGTCCCCCGGTGAGGCCCGCAACGGCTACCATTGGGTGGCCGCCAACTCAAGTCTGGGCGCAGTGCTGGCAGACAATAGATTGGTTCGCTTTCGAACGCCGGATAGCTTCATCGACCGCACGCAGGAGTACTGGTCGTTTTGGGTGCGCAAGCACCGCACGCCGCAGCCGGAAATCCCGCAGGACATTTGGGACCTCTACCATCGGAGTCTGCTGACCCTGCGGACACAAGTGGACAATACCGGCGCTATCATTGCGGGAAACGATCCTGACATCGCCCGTGAAACCGGAGATACGTATAGTTACCTCTTCCCACGAGTCGGTGCGCTTGCCGCAGTAGCTTTGGATCGTGCAGGGTACACGGACCTCACGCGCCAATTCTATACCTTCTGCCGCCAACTTCCCTCGCCAGATGGGTTTCTTTTCTCGAAGTACACCCCGTTTGGCGCGGTTGGCAGCCTCAACCACCCCTGGGTGGATCCCGATGGCAAAGAGACTCTTCCTGTGGCGGCTGACAATACGGCGATCCTGCTCTGGGCGCTCGGCGAGCACTTTGGTCTCGACCGCGACTTCGATTTCGTGCGATCAGTCTATACCGATCTCGTCCAACCGGCGCTTGACTTCCTTCTGAGCCATCGCAATCCAAATAACGGACTGCCGCTGCCTTCGTTCGATCTGTGGGAAGAGACCTACGGCATGCACGCGTACACACTGGCAGCCACCTGGGCCGGCCTGCGCGCGGCCTGTACGTTCACCGCTGCCTTCGGACAACCGGAACTCACATGCGCCGCGCAGGAAGCTGCGACCCAAATTCGACGCCATTTTGACTCCTTGTTCTACGATAAGGAGACCGGACGCTACGTCACTCGCCTCCGCATCTTTGGAACGCGGGAGCCGATACCGGATTCTACAATTGATGCGAGCGTCGCCGGTCTCTTTCTTTTCGGTATGATTTCGCCCGACGATGAGCGCATGCAGCGTACCATGGCAACCGTGCGCCAGCAGCTTTGGTGCCACACGGAGGTTGGGGGTCTTGCGCGTTCCGAGAACGATCGCTTCCTTCAAGTCAGCACGGATATCGGCAACGTGCCGGGCAATCCCTGGGCGGTTACCACGATGTGGCTCTGCCGCTGGCATATCGCCCGCGCCCAGTGCCTGGATGACTTGAAGCCCGCGGAAGAACTCCTCAGGTGGGCGCATCGCCATGCCCTGTCTACGGGTATGCTTGCCGAACAATTCCACCCGTATACGCATGCTCCAATTTCTGTAAACCCATACACATGGAGTCACGCCGAGTTCTTGCTGGCAGTGCAAGCGTACATCCAGCGAGGCAAAGAGATTGCAGAACGCGCGTAGGCGGCTGCGCGAAATGGTCCTACCGCGATGTGGGGAAGAGGATTATTCGCTTGCGACCGGCGCGAGGCGAATGTTGAAGTGAGCGACCTCAGTTGTGATGGGCGTGGCCCCGCTCACGATAAGGACAGCGCTTTGCAGTTCTTGACCGAAGCTATCAAGGATGAATGAGATGTCTCTTTCCTCTTGACCTTGCAGCATAACGCGCTCGACTGTCGGGAAGCCGTCCACGTACCGTACGAGTTGCACAATGTAGTACTGCGGCAGGACGCCGTCGGTACGAAAGAAACCTCTCGCCTCCCAATCGCCGTCGGTCTCGGCATCGTCGCCAAACTCGATTCCGCTAATCGAGAAATCGTCCACCAGAATGCCCACACTGTTGATCGCATCATCCGTCACATACTCGAAGCGCAAGAGAATCTGCTTACCAGCGTAGTCAGCAAGGCTGACTTCCTCTTCGATCCAGCGCGCGACGTCCCCACCACCGCTCTTTCCCGTGAATCCGTGGCCGAGATTGTTGCCATTTGGGTTCTCAGTCGTTGTGCTCGTGCCGGGCAGAGTTGTCCACGTCACGCCGCCATCGCTCGAAGCTGAGACGTAGGCATAGTCAAAGTCTGATTCGATGTCGTACCACGTGCTAAAGCGAAGAATCGCAGAATCGGCATCCCGTAGATCTACTTCTCGCGTGAGAGATGTGGCTGCCATGTCAGAACGATTGCCCCACCAAACGTGCGTACCGCTGGGAGCGGAAGTTGGGAAGAGCCGAACCTGCGACGCGCCTAAGAAGTCCAGCGTATAGTCGCCTTGCGGCATGCGAAGATCGATATACTGGACGCCAAACTGCTTTACCGATAGGTACTCTTCGAAGGTCTGCCGGCGTACTATCTCTTGGGGACGCATGCGGGGCAGGCGCACGTCGTAATAGTAGGCGCCATTGTCAGGTCGTTCGTCATCTATGTAATTCGCCGCAGTCCAGTCCGCGAACACGTCGTAGAAATCCACGGCGTATCCTTCTGTTGCCAGATAGGTGTCGATTGTAGCCTGGCCGCGAGCGGGCAGAGCAATGAGGGTCTTTAGCTCCCGATAGCCGCCATAGTGTTGCGCAAAGTAATCCATGAAGAGGTATGCCGCCGCGTAGTGGGGCAAGACGCCTCGTGGATCATCGCTCCAATGCGTCAGCTGCACGTCTGAGTCTCTTGCATACCAGGACGCAATATCACCCAGGCTATAGCCGCACAATTCCGACGCAACCATGGCAGCACCTTCGTTGAGCCAGGTCTCCTGGGTCGGATTCTTATTCCAATGCACCATGTGTTGGAATTCATGACAAAGTGTGGACAGGTAGTACTCGGTTCCAGGACCGTACTCGACTCTATCCACATTTATGTAAAACATCTCTCGTTCGTTGCTGAACGGATTCACTTCGCTCGGAAACTCGTCGGCTGAAGAATAGTAGCCGCCCACGCCAGGTATGCGGGCATTGAGAATAGTAATTCTCGGATCATTGTCTACGCCCGGGCTCCATTCCTCTCCGTAATACCTGCGTATCCTCGGATAGATGGTGTCCTCAAACTCGCGAATCGTCTTGTCGATCCCGGACTGTGGCAGGTCCAACCCTACTTCTACGTACATGTAGAGGTGCTCTGATTTCCCGCGCAGTTCGGCCTCGATCTGGTAATAGCTACTATTTTCATCGTCTGCAACCCAAAACGTCTGCACGGTACCCAAGGCATAGTTGGGCCGCTCGGCATTCACCACTCGGTCGACGTTATCTGAAATTCCCTTATAGCGCTTGCCAAGGTCGAAGAGGTCTCGTTCGGGCTTTTCCGTCGCAAGGAGACGTTGGAGTGTTTGCTCGGCCTGTGGGGATGAATCCTGCGGCCCGAAGGAATCTGCAGGACGCTCCTCGCCGGCTGGGAGTTTGGTCTCAGGCAGCAGTTCCCCAAGGTCCGGTGCGACCTGAGAACATGACGTAATGACGAGGATTGTGACAGCGAGAAGGAAGAACAACAAGCCTACAGGATGGCGGCTCATCCAAGCCTGCGGCAGTCCGTGAGACCTAAGTTTTCTCATCGGAATCAGGCTTAGAATCCGGGCGCGTCCCGGCAAGCTGGGCGTATCGCTGCGTCGTGCTGATGCTGGTATGGCCAAGCATCGAGCGTACATGCTGCAGAGGCACGCTGCCCTCAATTGCATGGGCAGCAAACGTATGGCGCAGGGTCTGCGGGGTGACCTCTGGTAAACGAGCAGCGCGAGCATACCCCTTCAATATGAGCCAAAAGCCCTGACGGGTGAGCCGTTGACCGCGATGATTGAGAAAGAGCGCCTCGCCCGAACGCGATGTCTGCAACTGCGGCCGGCTCTCCGCGAGGTAATGCCCAATAGCAGCCAAGCACGCCTCGTCTATCGGAACAACGGACTGCTTATTGCGTGCGCGCAGCACGAGATGTTGACTCTCGTGAACGACGTCACCTATGTCTATTCCAAGCGCCTCGGTGATGCGAATGCCAGTACTGTAAAGCAGCTGTAATATGCTCTGATCGCGGAGGGCTTCCGGCGTGGACTTTTCCTCAGCAGCGGCGAAGAGCGCCCTTACTTGAGCGTGAGTGAGAACTGTTGGCACCATGCGCTCCACGTGCGTACTGCCAAGGTCCTTCGTCGGATCTTCAGTTACGATGCCCTGCTCGCCAAGGTAGCGGTAAAAGGAACGCACCGCGGCAACCTTCCGGGCACGAGTGGATGCGCTGTAGCCTCGGTCCAAGAGGTCTCGCGCAAATGCCCCAATGCTGTTGGGGTCTACTTCCCAATTGCTCACGCCCTGTGCGCGAAGAAATTTGGTCAATTGATTCAAGTCGTTCTTATAAGCCGCCTGAGTATTGGCTGACAATTCTCGCTGTTGAGTTATGTAGATTAGAAAATTAGAGACCGATTTTTCCATCACTTTCCTCAAATCAGACCGAGTTGAAACATGGCAAACCTCCATACTGCACATCGAAAAGCGCTGCACGGCAGCAGAATTCCTGCCCCAGTTCGCCAATCACCACCTGGACGTACTGCGCTCGCGGATCACAGAGCGCTGCCAGAGTACCGAAGCACCACCACATCGGTGATTACGCTAAGCCGCATTATACATGCGACCAAAGCTATGGGCTACCCCACATCCTCAGGCCAGCCGTGCTCGCCCACCAACGGAACGAAGCGTACGGCGCCAAGATCACGCCGCTTCACATCGTCTCCCTGATTCTCCAACAGCAGAAGCGTCTGCTTTTCGCGATCGCCGACCGGAATTACACACCTCCCGCCTTGGGTGAGTTGATTGAGCAACGGTTCTGGGGTGCTTGGAGCTGCCGCGGACACGATTATGGCATCATACGGCGCACTATCCGGCCATCCCATCGTGCCGTCCGCGACGAAAATGTCACAGTTGTCGCAACCCAGGTCACAGAGGCGCCGCTCTGCAACGAGCGCAAGCTCTGCGAATCGTTCGACAGACACAACGCTGCGAGCCAAACAGCAAAGGATCGCAGTTTGGTATCCGGAACCGGTGCCGATTTCGAGCACATGCTCCTTACCCGTCAGCGAAAGCGCTTCAGTCATAAGGGCAACCACGTAGGGTTGCGATATTGTCTGCCCTTCGCCAATGGGCAGTGGGGTATCCTGATAGGCTTCACGGCGCAGGCTGTCGTCTACGAAGTCCTCGCGTGGAATTTCCCCAATCGCATTGAGGATACGGGTATCCCGAATCCCTTTCCTGCGCAGTGAGGAAGCCAGACGGACCCGCTGCAGTGTGGAAGAGTCTGCCGCACTTTCCCGCCCATCCACGATTAACCCTTCTTGTACGTCACCTCTTCTCCCGTCCCAATGGGCACCAGCACACTCACGCAGTTCGGATGGTTCCGCACCTTGCTGAAGTATTCTTCCAGATACTCACCATGAGAGACCGCGTTATCGGCCACAATGACGCCTCCCGGGGAGAGTCGGGGGTAGATCAGATCAAAGTAGGCCGCATAGTCTTCTTTGGCCGCATCGAGAAAGACAAGATCATACGGCCCTGCGAGGGTTGCCAAAGTCTGCTTGCCATCACCCTGTATCACGGTGATTACATCCGCCAAGCCTGCCTTGGCAAAGTTCGCCTCAGCCACGGCTATTTTCTCGGATTCGAGTTCTAGCGTAGTGATGCGGGCGCCAACTTCACGCGCGGCCAGCCCAATCCAGATAGTGGAATACCCGTGAAACATGCCGATTTCTAGGATGCGCTTGGGTTTTGCCACCTGAACCAGCACGTGGAGAAACCTGCCAGTATCAGGGGGTACGCTGATACGCACTTGGCCCCACTCTTCCGGCCGGTCTGCTAGTGCCTGCAGGATGTCGGCGTCTGCCATCGTCTCCACGGCGTCCTCCTCGCGCATGTCACATTATGTCTCATTCGGCCATTTATTTGTCTGCAGGTGTTTGATTCTCAAGCGTTACTTGCGCCGCGGCAATGCGGGCCACCGGGACACGGTAAGGTGAACACGACACGTAGTCTAGACCGACGCCATGGCAGAAATAGATGGAACTGGGATCGCCGCCATGCTCTCCGCAGATGCCTACTTCAAGGCCTGGACGCGACTTTCTCCCTTCTGCCACCGCAATCGAAACCAGCCGGCCCACGCCATCCCGGTCGAGTACCTGGAACGGATTCTCCGGCAGGATCGCATTCTCCACATAGTTCAGCAGAAACTTCCCTTCCGCATCATCGCGGGAATAACCATAGGTAGTTTGGGTCAGGTCATTGGTACCGAAACTAAAGAACTCCGCATGTTCCGCAATCTCGGAGGCCGTCAATGCAGCACGCGGCACCTCGATCATGGTGCCGAATTTGTATGCCACACTATCGCCCTGCTCCTGTTCGACCTTTTGCGCAATGCGCTCAAGGTCCCGCTGCAGCACGCCGAGTTCATTCGCATGGCTGACAAGGGGGATCATGATCTCCGGATGGGGGTCGCCGCCCTCTTGCTTGATTGCAAGCGCCGCCTCCAGGATCGCGCGCACCTGCATTTCGTAGATTTCAGGATACTCAAGGCCCAACCGGCAGCCGCGCAAGCCCAGCATGGGGTTTGCCTCACGCAGCGACGCGACGTTTTCCAAGAGCGCCTGCCGCTCCTGAAGCCGTTCCGGATCCTGAGCTGTCGCGCGCAATGTGGCCACTTCCTCCAGCAATTCTGCATAATCGGGCAAGAATTCATGGAGGGGCGGGTCGAGCAGGCGAATGACTACCGGCAGACCATCCATGGCACGCAAGATGCCCTCGAAGTCACCACGCTGGATGGGCAATAGCTTGTCCAAAGCGGCTTGGCGCTCACTTGAACTGCTTGCCAAGATCATCTGCTGCACGACGGGTAGCCGTTCTTCCTCGAAGAACATGTGCTCCGTGCGGCACAGCCCGATGCCCTGTGCGCCGTAGGTGCGTGCCAGCGCGGCGTCGCGGGGGTAGTCCGCATTGGCCCACACTTCCAGGCGTCGAATTGCATCCGCCCAACGGAGCAACTCGCTCATTTCCGGCGTGATTTCGGGTTGGATCAAAGGAACTTCGCCCAGAATTACTTCGCCGGTGCTGCCGTTGAGCGAGATGGAGTCCCGCTTCTTGATGGTCACATCACCCGCCGTAAAGCGTTCATGCTCCATATCAATCCGAATCTCATCGCAGCCGGCAACGCAAGGCTTGCCCAAGCCGCGGGCAACTACGGCCGCATGACTGGTAGCGCCGCCGCGCGCCGTCAAAATTCCTTGTGATGCAATCATGCCGTGCACGTCATCGGGACTCGTCTCAGGACGCACCAAGATCACGCTGTGCCCTTGCCGGGCTACGGATTCCGCCTCATCGGGATCAAAAAACGCCATACCTACCGCGGCCCCCGGCGAGGCATTGAGACCCTTGGCTATCACGCTCACCTCGGCATTGGGATCAATCCGCGGGTGGAGTAGGTGGTCGATCTGTTCCGGTTCCACCCGGGCGATTGCCTCTTCCTTTGTAATAAGCCCCTCATTGAACATATCTACCGCAATTCTTACGGCCGCACTCGCGGTGCGCTTGCCTGTGCGAGTCTGGAGCATGTAGAGCGTGCCGCGCTCGACTGTGAACTCCATGTCCTGCATTTCGCGATAGTGATTCTCAAGTCGCTGGGCAATCTCCGAGAACTCTTCGTATATGTCCGGCCACACTTCTTGCAGCTTGGCAATCGGCAGCGGCGTCCGTACGCCAGCGACCACATCCTCGCCCTGGGCATCCTCCAGAAACTCGCCAAAGAGCGCCGGATCGCCGGTAGATGGATTGCGCGTAAAGGCCACACCGGTGCCCGAATCACTCCCCATGTTGCCAAAGACCATAGCCTGAACGTTCACGGCCGTGCCGAGGGAGTGAGGTATCCGATGAAAATTTCGATAGTCTATAGCGCGCCGGTTGTTCCATGAGGCGAAGACGGCCTCGATCGCGCCGTGCAACTGACCCAGCGGATCGCTGGGAAAAGCCTTTGCAGTCTCGCTCTCAACAATGTCCTTGAAGCGCCGCACTGCATCTTGCAGGTGAGCGACTGTAAGGTCTACGTCTTGCTCTATGCCAGCTTCGTGCTTTATGGCCTCTAATGCGTGCTCAAAGCGATCTTTATCAACTTCGAGGACGACGTTGCCATACATTTGCACAAAGCGTCGGTAGGAGTCCCACGCAAAGCGCTCGTTCTGAGTCTGCGCAATCACGCCTTGCAACGTGTCGTCATTCAGACCCAAGTTGAGAATCGTATCCATCATGCCGGGCATGCTGAACTTCGCCCCGGAGCGGACGGAAACCAGCAAGGGGTTCTCTACGTCACCAAGCCGCTTGCCGGTCTTTTCTTCCAAGTCCTGGAGCGCTTCTAACGCCTGGTCCCACATGCCAATTGGAAATTGCTCATCCGACTCGTAGAACGCGTTGCAGGCTTCCGTAGTAACGACAAATCCTGGAGGCACCGGGAGGCCGGCGCGCATCATCTCGGCGCAATTTGCGCCCTTGCCGCCCAGCAGGTCACGCATGGTCGCGTCACCGTCTTCAAATCGGTACACCCATTTGGGCTGTGTGTCCACGTCCTTCGCTGCGACTGCCTCTTTTGCCATACTCGCGCATACCTCCAAATTGTGGTAACCGGATGGTGTACCCAAAATACTTAGTGCAAATCTACGGTGAAACCCACGGGCATTATAGCATGCCTACGACCACGCCCCGCGTGCGATGAACTAAGGCGGAAGGCCACGGCGCCCCGACCAAACCCGCGCGGCTTCGTCCTCTACTTTCTGACTCTACAACGTGAGAGTGTACGCAAGTATCACTGTTTGGGTACCCAAGCGAATGCCCCTTGCTTTGCCTTCAGATGAGCTGCAGGAGGACACCAGCTTGCTTGCCGACAGAGATTGGTTGCACATGAGAATCCTTCACGCTGGCAACTCCCATGTGTCGTCCCATCTTCACTCTAGGCTGAAGCTGTCACGCAATTCTGGGGCATGGTACGATTGAAGCGTCAGGGAACAATTCGGCTAGATCGATCCTGGGCTTTGGGGCCGGACGTTTAGCAGGGCCCCTTGCAGAATTTCTACTAAGAACGGAACTGACCGTGAGTGAATTTGTCCTGAGAGTCAAAAGCAAGCAATTAATCTGGCCGCTGCTCCTCGCAGCATCAATCATCATTAGCGATCAGATAACCAAGGCCTTCATCGTTGAGTGGTTGAAACCGCAAGGCACCGTGTCGATCATCGGGGATCTGCTACGGCTAACATATGTCACGAATTCCGGCGTTGCCTTCGGCATGCTCACGGGAATGCCCTATGTCCTGACTGTCCCCATCGTAATCCTCATTGGGGTCATTGCCTTCTATTTGGTCAAGACCTTGGGCCAGTCATTCTTGCTCACGTTGGCGCTTTCCCTGGAGCTTGGCGGCGCGCTTGGGAATTTGATCGACCGAATTCGCTTAGGCTATGTGGTCGACTTTGTGAAACTGCCCTACTGGCCCGCCTTTAACGTTGCCGACAGTTGCGTCGTCATCGGCGCAATTGGACTTGCGTTTGTCCTCCTGTGGCAAGACCGGCAGCCACGTACCGAAGAGCCGGATTCGTCGCTCTCTTGAATCGTCAGAAGGTGTTCACCCAGCGATGCCGACGTTACTCCTGACGCCGACGTGTGGTGATGAGGGCAAGCGCCTCGACGTCTACATTGCCGCTGCTGAACCCGAACTCAGCCGCTCGCAAGTGAAGCGACTGATTGAAGAAGACCGCGTAGGCATTGCCGGGCAAGCAGTCGGCCCATCCACAAAAGTGCATGCCGGCAGAGTAATCCAGGTTGAGTTGCCTGACGCCTGCGAGCCGGTTCTCAGCGCCGAACCGCTCACGGTGCCAATTTTGCACTGCGACGCGGACATAGTCGTAATCAACAAACCGGCGGGACTGGTCGTGCATCCTGGCGCCGGGCAATCTAAACACACCCTCGTCAATCAACTCATCGGCCGCTTCCCGGAACTCTTAAGCGTCGGCAACAATCTTCGTCCAGGCATCGTGCATCGACTGGACAAGGATACTTCCGGCGTAATGGTAGTTGCCCGCAGTCCTGACGCCTATGCAGGTCTCGTGGCGCAGTTCGCCGCAAGATCAATCGACAAAACGTATGTCGCATTGGTGGAGGGCACTCCCGCTGTCGAGCGGGGTGTCATCAATGCGCCGGTAGGACGTCATCCAACCCGGCGGACAGCCATGGGCGTTGTACGGGACGGCAAGACTGCCACCACCCACTTCACCGTGGTTGAGTCTTTGGGCCCGCGCTCGCTCCTCGAAATAGTCCCTGCTACCGGGCGCACCCACCAAATTCGCGTGCACCTGTCAGCCGCAGGGATCCCTGTTGCGGGAGACCCTACGTATGGGCATAGGTCTACGTTGCCCGGTTTGCACCGTACCTTCTTGCACGCGCGAATGCTGGGATTTGCGCATCCGGCAACAGGTGCGCGCGTACAATTTGAGGCGCCGCTGGCGAGCGAATTGACTGACGTTCTGCGGCAACTCGGCAGCGCCTGGATCGAGCAGGAATTGGTTGACCCTACGTAGCAAAGACCCTACGATAAGAAGTCGCTAAGCAGAAAATCACAGTCTCGCTTAAGACTAACCAAAAATGTACGCACACATTACAGGCTGGGGCAAGGCGCTACCGAAGCGGCGTCTCACCAACGCAGACATTGAAAAAATGGTGGAAACGGCGGACGAGTGGATCGTTAGCCGCACGGGCATTAGCGAGCGGCGCATAGTTTCAGCCGGTGAAACTACCGACTCGCTGGGCGCCGAGGCCGCCCACGAAGCACTTGCACGGGCGAACGTCACTGCCGCCGACGTAGATATAGTAATCGCCGCGAGCTGCACACCCGAGTCTCTCTTTCCCAGTATCGCCAACCGCGTTCAGGAGCGACTAGGGCTTAATCGTGCCGCCGCGCTTGATCTCAATCAGGCGTGTGCGGGGTTCATCCATGGGCTCGCCGTTGCGCAGGGGTTTGTTGCTTCAGGCCAGTACCGCACTATCCTCGTTATCGGCTCGGAAGTCCTCACTCGCCACGTGGACTGGACAGATCGCACAACCTGCGTGCTTTTCGGCGATGCCGCCGGCGCTGTCGTAGTGCAGGCGTCAAATGAACCCGGAGGGCCCTTGGCTTTCGATTTAGGCTCTAACGGCGCGGGGGGCGATCTTCTTACGCTGCCGACTGACGGAAAGCTATCCATGAATGGACGAGAAGTGTACCGCTTCGCCGTAACCGCGATGACTGCGTCACTGGCTACCGCCGTTGAAAAAGCCGATTTGAAGCTGGACCAGATTGATCTCCTGATTCCCCATCAAGCCAATATCCGTATCATTCAATCCGCCGCCCAAACGCTCGGACTGCCAATGAGAAGGGTGTTCACCAACGTAGAAAAGTACGGCAATACGTCAGCCGCATCAATTCCGGTAGCGCTCTGCGAAGCCATTGAAGAGGGGCGCATCAAACTCGGTGACACCATCGCCATGGTCGCATTCGGCGCGGGCCTCGCATGGGGCGCGACCGTCCTGCGCTGGACCAGCCCGGTCAAGGGGACCTAGGAGATTTCCAAGTCGAAGTCGAAGGCCGCAATGCTGCCACCGGCACTTTGCTCAATTGAGAGTCCCTACCACCGAGCAGAGCAGCCAAAAGGCTACCCGGGTTGAATCTCCCAAAAGTCCTCTCCCAACGCGTCATACGGCAAGCGGCGCTCGTCCGGGTCTTTGGCATCGAACTGCTGATTCACGAAATAGAAGAGAAAGACGTCGTCAGTTCCGAGGTTGGCTGCACCGTGCGCCACGCCGCGGGGAATGTAGAGGAGTTGACTGCGACCCCTCCCGAGAACGAACCGCATCGTGTTGCCGGTAGTTGCAGAACCCTCGCGCACATCCCACAATCCAACCAACAACGCCTGGGATGGGGGCACAAACCATAGGTCTTCTTGATTGAAGTGCAAGTGCCATGCCTTGATTGCCCCTGCAGCCATTGAGGAACAGTTGACTTGCCGTACCTCGAAGTCTTCAAGGCCCTCTATCGCTCCGCAATCCAAACGTCCAAGTTCAGAAAACGTGCCGCCGTCTTCAGCAAAGGTTTGCAACGGCAGGAATAGGACGCCGTCGATCTGAGACTTGGCGCCATACTCCTGACGAGAGACTTGCGCACGGACTCTCTCCTGAATGTCGCTCGAGCCTAGCGGCGTTTTTCTTGCCATTCTTGTTTCTCTTGTATTTCGTAGTGAATTCTATGCTTGCACAGATCTATCGGGGCGTCGCAGAAGTTGATTCCGACCTACGTACACCGGTGCGATCACCCAATTCGCTATGTTATTCCGTTTGTAGCCAAAACCGTGTGGTTGTCCGCAGGTATCGTGAATGATACGATGCCGTCCAGGCGTTTCGCAACCCTTCAATTTTGCGCCTCCCAAGTGTTGAATTAGCAGCCTCATTCCTTAGCCCATCTACAATTCGCCACAGAGGCGCCAATTACGGAAACTGGATTGCTCAGTGTCAACCATCTCCCCGGACTACTCGGAAAACCGCCCAAACTTCCTCATAATTACAACCGATCAGCACAACCCCACCTGCCTTGGATATGCCGGACATCCTGTTGTACGGACGCCGCACATCGACGCTCTGGCAGCAAGCGGTATGGTCTTTTCCCGCGCCTACGTTTCGAATCCGCTTTGCACGCCATCACGAGTGACGCTCTTTACCGGACTTACGACTCGGGGACATCGCGTGCGCATGAACGGCATTCCGCTCAGCTACGATGTGCCCACCATGCCGGAAGCGCTGCGAAAGGCCGGCTATCAGACACACTACGCCGGCAAGCCCCATCTGCGCACAAGCCACACACCGGCAGACATGCCGCTGGATCAGGTAGACCCGCATGAGTTCCCAGAAGCGCGGGACATGTGGCGCTCCGGACGCATATCGAAGCTTCCCACTCCTTATTACGGCTTTGAAGAGGTTCGATTCGTCAACGGTCATGGGCATGGATCCTGGGGCGAGTACGTGAACTGGCTCGACCGTGAGCACCCGGGCCAGGCCCACCTCTTCCACGAAAGGACGACGCTCGTACCGCCAAGTCCGGCTGCAGACTACTATTCCATGTCCTACAAGTGGGCATTGCCCGCCGAACTGCACCCGATGACGTGGACATGTGAACGCACGATTGAGTACCTCAATCGCTACGGGCAAGCAAAGCAAGCGCAATCGCGGTCACATGGCCCCTCAACCGAGCCATTCTTGCTCTGGTGTTCGATTGCCGATCCCCATGTGCCGCTGGCGCCGCCGGAGCCCTACTGCTATCGCTACAGTCCAGATGAGGTACCGCCACCTAAACGGCGCGTCGGCGAGTTTGAAGACCTGCCGCCGCACATCGCCCGCATCTACGCACGGCCCACGAAGGGTAGCGACATTGACCCGCATCGCAATGAATGCGCGGCCCATTACTACGGTCTCATCGAGATGATCGACGACAACGTGGGTGCAGTCCTAAGCGCACTGAGAGAGAACGGACTGGACCAGGACACGGTTGTCGTATTTGCCGCGGACCACGGAGAGGCGCTGGGCGACCATGGCATGTGGGGCAAAGGACCCTACCATTACGACAGCGTCATTCGGGTACCGCTTATCTTGAGTTGGCCGGGGCACATTGCAGCGGGTGCAACTCACGATGGTGTGGTCAGTCTGCTCGACTTTGCCCCGACCATGCTCGACATTGCAGGCGTCCCAATCCCAGAAGGCCCTGCGCCGCCACAGCTTGTGGGAACACCGCAGTTGCCGCCGTGGCCCGGGCGGAGCTTGCTGCCAGTCGCGAAAGGCGAAGATAGCGGCTCGGCTAGCGGTGCTCTCGTCGAGGACGACCAAGATGATCTCGGCTTTCGTCTACGGACGCTCGTCACCGATCGCTACCGGCTAACGGCATACTCCGGTCAAACCTACGGCGAATTCTTCGATTTGCAGGAAGACCCCGACGAAGTCCACAACCTTTGGGACGACCCAAGGCACGCCAGGGTGCGAGACGAGCTGCGAATCGCGCTTCTGGACAGGCTCATCTCAACCGACCACGCGCTTCCCCGCCGCATGGGAGTCTCATGACCGGTTTTGATTTAGGCGAGACCCCCATGGCTTAAGAGTCGTCTCACCGGTCCGAGGCGAGATTGCGTCGCCACTGGCGGCGCGCGGGAGCTCGATTACTTTGGCAGATCGTGCAGCTTGGATCACCAGCTCTGAATCTGTCCCGCCACTTGCAAAATCGCCAGGCCCGCACGTCGCTGTGGGAGCGGCACGTGTCAGAATGCCAGCGGACTGCAAACTTTTGAGTCGAATGCCCTGTCGGTCAGCGGGGACCGGCGCATTCCAGTCGTCGGCAGAACTGCCACTCTGTTCAGTCGCTCTGTTGACAGAGGTGGGTGCAAGTGATACACTCTATTTTTGCGTGTAATGTGGCTTAAGAACCCATGAATTGGTAGGTTCAAACCGTGCCGACAACCAATCAGCTCGTACGCAAAGGGCGAAAGACTAAAACGTTCAAAGGCAAGTCTCCGGACCTGCATTGGAACTTCAACGCTCTTAAGAATCGGTCTGTGCGCACTGATGGATCGCCACAAAAGCGCGGTGTTTGCATTTCGGTGCGTACACTGACGCCAAGGAAGCCGAATTCCGCGCTGCGGAAGGTGGCGCGCGTGCGGTTGACCAACGGCAGGGAAGTAACGGCATACATCCCAGGCGAGGGCCACAATCTGCAGGAGCACTCGGTGGTTCTCATTCGGGGCGGACGTGTAAAGGACGTACCAGGTGTTCGCTACCACATTGTACGTGGCACTTTGGACGCTGAAGGCGTTTACACACACGCAGGTGCGCCCCAGGACCGCAATAAGAGTCGCTCCAAGTACGGGACAAGACGCTCAAGACCGGTTGCGGGGGCCGGTGCCTCCTAGGCAAACTCCCGCTGAGTATGTAACGCAACGATAAAGTTTCTTGCAGCTGTTGTTGGCATCGACATCGAAGCTGACAACGCTGCTGTGCGTAAGGGGCAATTGAGAATGCCACGGCGAGAAAGAGTGACAAAGCGGAAGATTCCGCCGGACCCAAAGTTTCGCAGTGTTACGTTGCAGCAGTTTATAAATAAGCTGATGCAGTGCGGCAAGAAGAGCACGACGGAGAGGTTTGTGTATCACGCCTTCGATATCATCGAGTCGCGTACCGGCCGTTCCGGTCTGGATGTATTCGATCTAGCGGTGCGTAATGTTACGCCCCTGGTCGAAGTGCGACCGCGCCGCGTCGGCGGAGCCACGTACCAGGTTCCGATGGAGATACCTAGCGGTCGGCGGCTCTCTTTGGCACTGCGGTGGATCGTGCGGTATTCTCGCGAGCGTCGAGGACCGAGCATGGCAATCAAGCTTGCGGAGGAACTCATCGACGCTGCCGACGGCCAGGGCGCGTCTATTCGACGCCGCGATGAAACGCATCGCATGGCAGAGGCCAACAAGGCATTCTCGCATTACCGCTGGTAAGCGTGAGATTTCCGGTGAATAAAGTGATAGTTGTAGAAGAATATAACCTTAGCGAGGCACCAAGAACTTAGCGCATGGAACGTCAATTCCCAATAGAGAAATACCGCAATATCGGCATCATTGCCCACATTGACGCCGGAAAGACCACCACCACCGAGCGGGTGCTCTTCTACTCAGGGCGTATTCATCGCATGGGCGAGGTGCATGAAGGTACCACGGCCATGGACTTCATGGTGCAGGAGCGGGAACGCGGCATTACGATCACAGCCGCGGCCACGACTTCCATGTGGCGCGACCATCGCGTCAACATCATCGATACACCTGGGCACGTCGACTTTACCGCCGAGGTTGAGCGCTCATTGCGGGTTCTTGACGGCGGTGTTGTGGTGTTTGACGCGGTATCGGGGGTTGAAGCGCAATCGGAAACTGTGTGGCGTCAGGCAGATCGCTATGGTGTGCCGCGCATCTGTTTTATAAATAAGATGGATCGCATCGGCGCCGACTTTTGGAATTGCATAGAGATGATCCGCGATCGGCTGAAAGCACAGCCGGTACCTATCCAAATTCCGATTGGCGCGGAGGATTCATTCGTCGGGATGATCGACCTGTTTTCCATGAAAGCTGTCACCTTTTCAGACGAGCTTGGGGCAAAGCCCACCATCATGGAAATTCCGGGTGAACTCCTCACTGAAGCCGAGCAGCGCAGGCACGAAATGATCGAGGCGATCGCTGAGCAGGATGAGGAACTCTTACTGAAGTATCTCAATGACGAGGAGATATCAATCGAAGAGTTGAAGTCTGCTTTGCGCCGGGCAACGTGCCGTGTCGCGCTTGTCCCCGTTCTGTGCGGCGCCGCGCTCCGCAACAAAGGCGTGCAGCCATTGCTCGACGCCGTGGTAGATTACTTGCCATCTCCAACTGAGGTGCCGCCTATTCAAGGCTTGGCGCCGCATTCCGGTTTGGAAGAATCGCGGCCCTCCAGCGATGACGCTCCTTTTGCGGCTTTGGCGTTCAAGGTAGTTACCGATCCATTTAGCGGGAGGCTGGTTTACCTGCGCGTTTACTCAGGCACGGCAGACGCCGGAGCGCAGATGCTCAATGCGAGCCAGGACCGTCGTGAGCGGCTTGGGCGTCTCCTCTTTATGCATGCGGACAAACGAGAAGATGTATCAGCCATCTTTGCCGGTGATATTGTGGCCGCCGTTGGACTCAAGAATACTTTTACAGGCGACACCCTCTGCCAAATAAACCATCCAATTACCTTTGAATCCATCCGCTTCCCGGATCCTGTGCTGCATATGGCAATTGAACCCAAGAGCCGCCTCGATGAAGATAAGCTTTCCACGGCGCTGCGCCGCCTTTCCGAAGAGGACCCGACGTTTCGTGCCGGACAAGATCCGCAAACCGGGGAAACTATCATTGGTGGCATGGGCGAATTGCACTTGGAAGTCATTGCAGATCGGCTGCTGCGGGAGTTTAATGTCGAGGCTTCGCTCGGCGCCCCTCAAGTGGCGTACAAAGAGACAGTTCAAAACTCTGTCGAGCAAGAAGGGCGCTTCATTAGACAGACCGGCGGCAGAGGCCAGTACGGCCACGTCTGGCTACGGATTGAGCCGCTAGAGAGCGGCGCCGGCATTCAAATTGAAAACAAGATCGTTGGCGGCACCATCCCAAAGGAATACGTCCCGGCGGTACAATCCGGCATTAGGGATAGCTTGTTAGCGGGTCCACTCGGGTATCCGGTAGTTGACGTGCGAGTTACGATATTTGATGGGTCGTTTCATCCTGTAGACTCATCTGAGCTTGCGTTCCATAACGCCGCCGTCATGGGGATGCGCGAGGGGCTGGTAAAGGCCCGCCCCGTCACGCTCGAGCCGATTATGCAGGTGGAAGTAATGATCCCTGAGGAATTCCTCGGCGAAATTTCAGGCGCGCTCAATGCGCGGCGCGGAAGCATTGACGAAATTCAGACGCGGCTTGGAACCAAAGTCATTCAGGCTAAGGTGCCACTCGCAACGATGTTCGGTTACGTAAACAACTTGCGTTCCAGCACCCAGGGACGCGGTACGTATTCCATGCAATTCTCGCATTACCAGGAACTGGTGCAAAGTGCCCGCGAATTGGTCGCGAGAGCCGGCAGAAACTAACTCATTGTCGGAATGAAGAGAAGGAGAGAGCAAGAGGATGGCGAAGGAGCGATTTGAACGAACGAAGCCGCACGTGAACATTGGCACGATCGGCCATATCGATCATGGCAAGACCACGCTCACTGCTGCGATCACCAAGGTGCTTTCGCTGCAGGGCGGCGCCGACTTTTCCCCTTTCGATAGCATTGATAACGCTCCCGAAGAACGCGAGCGCGGTATCACGATCGCCATTGCTCACGTCGAGTACCAGACCGATAACCGGCATTACGCCCACGTCGACTGTCCCGGCCATGCCGACTACATCAAGAACATGATCACCGGCGCCGCCCAGATGGATGGCGCAATCCTCGTCGTCTCCGCTCCCGACGGCCCCATGCCCCAGACCCGCGAGCACGTCCTCTTAGCCCGCCAGGTCGAAGTCCCGGCGATGGTCGTCTATCTCAATAAGTGCGACATGCTCGACGATGAGGAACTCCTCGAACTCGTGGAGCTCGAGGTGCGGGAACTGCTCGACAAGTACGAATTCCCAGGCGACGATATCCCCATCATCCGCGGCAGCGCGCTCCAGGCCCTCGAAAGCGACAGCGACGATGCCAGCGATGAGGCGTATGCCTCCATCCTCGAACTCATGGCGGCCGTCGACGAGTACATCCCCACCCCTACCCGCGCTATCGACCAGCCCTTCTTGATGCCTATCGAAGACGTCTTCAACATCAAGGGCCGCGGTACCGTGGTCACCGGCCGTATCGAGCGCGGCCAGGTCAAAACCGGTGAGGAAATCGAAATCGTCGGCATCCAGCGCGATACCCAGACCTGCGTCGTCACCGGCGTCGAAATGTTCCGCAAGATCCTGGACTCCGGCGAGGCCGGCGACAACGTCGGCTGCCTCCTGCGCGGTATCGAAAAAGATAACGTCGAACGCGGCCAGGTCCTCGCCGCTCCCAAGTCCATTACCCCGCACACCCGCTTCGAGGCCGAGGTCTACGTCCTCGGTCGCGATGAGGGCGGCAGGCATACCCCCTTCTTCCCAGGCTATCGCCCCCAGTTCTACGTCCGCACCACCGACGTCACCGGCGCGATTGCCCTCCCTGAAGGCGTGGAAATGGTTATGCCAGGCGATAATATCACCATGACTATCCACCTCATTAACCCCGTCGCCCTCGAAGAAGGCGTCCGCTTCGCTATCCGCGAGGGCGGCCGTACCGTCGGCGCCGGCGTCGTTACCAACATCCTGGAGTAGCCATGGCGCAGCAAACCATCCGCATTCGACTAAAGGCTTTCGACCACAAAGTCCTCGATCAGTCAGCGGGACAGATCGTGAGCGCGGCTCAGGGAACCGGCGCCAGAATAGCGGGGCCCATCCCTCTGCCAACCGAGATAAACAAGTTCACGGTCATACGGTCCGCGTTCATCGACAAGGATTCACGCGAGCAATTTGAAATACGCACGCATAAGCGTCTCATAGACGTGCTAGAGCCGAATGCAAAAACGATGGATGCCCTGCTGCGGTTAGAATTGCCGGCAGGTGTAGACATTGAAATGAAGTCAATGTAGAGGTTTGCTCGGTATGTCAATCGGTCTGATCGGTAAGAAAATCGGAATGACGCAAGTATTCGACAGCGAGGGCGCTGCGGTGCCGGTTACGGCGGTGCAAGCTGGCCCTTGTACGGTCGTGCAAGTCAAGACTGCTGCGGGAGCGGATGGCTACAATGCCGTTCAGCTCGGCTTTGGTGAGAGGTTGAAGAAGATTTCAAGCCCTGCCCGCGGCCACGTCGAAAAGCACCTTGGCGACGATGCGTCAGTCCCGCGCGATCTCCACGAATTTCGGGTTGCTGACCCCAGCGCGTATGAGGCTGGGCAAACGCTCGATGTTGAACTGTTCGCCGAAGGTCAGACTGTGGATGTTTCCGGCGTTTCAAAGGGTAAAGGGTTCGCCGGCGTCATGCGCAGGCACAATTTCAGCGGACAACAAAAGACGCACGGCCAGTCCGATCGATGGCGCGCCCCAGGCGCCGTCGGGATGGGCACGACCCCGGGCCGGGTGTGGAAAGGCCAGAAGATGGCCGGGCGGATGGGGCAGGACCTCGTAACGGTGCAGAACTTAGAGGTCGTCAGAATTGTAGCGGATCAAGACATTCTGCTGATAAAGGGTGCGATTCCTGGTGGACCGGGTACCCTCGTTACGGTTCGTCCGGCAGTGAAGTCTCCCGGATCCCCTCAAGCAAGCGAGTAAAACGCAGTGGACGTACAGATTCTCGACAATCAAGGTAAACCGACCGGAGAGACGACACTCCCGGATGCAATCTTCGGGGTAGCGCCGCAGCAGGCCCTCGTGCATCAAGCGGTCGTCCGCGATGAGGCCGGGCAGCGGCTTGGCACTGCCAGCACGAAGACCCGCAGCGACGTGCGGGGAGGCGGCCGAAAGCCCTGGCGTCAAAAGCACACGGGCAGGGCTCGGCACGGCAGCCGGCGATCGCCGATCTGGCGCACAGGCGGCGTAACATTTGGCCCGCACCCACGCGACTATCATCTTGCAATGCCGCGAAAGATGTGGCGCAAGGCAATGTTTTCTGCTCTGTCATCTAAAGCGCAACTCAATCGGCTAATCGTAGTCGCTGAATTTCGGAGTGAGAAGATAAGCACGAAAGACCAGGTTGCGTTCTTGGATGTGTTGGGCGTTGATTCCAGCGCTCTCTACGTGACGGAGGCGCCAACGGAAGAGCTCCTTCTCTCCATACGCAATGTGCCCGGCGTTGAAGTTGCAACGCCGAACACACTGAGCGTACGAGACGTGGTGGTATTTGACCACCTTATATTCGATACCGATGCCGTCGCCGCGTGCGAAGTACTCTGGGGACAATCATGAAGACTGCTCAAGAGATTCTCATTAGGCCGCTCATTACCGAGAAGGGCACGCTGCTTGCGGACCAGAACAAATATCTCTTTGCCGTGGCACTCGATTCCACCAAGATCGACGTGCGCCGAGCGGTTGAACAGACATTTGACGTGACGGTGTTAGCCGTCAATGTTGTGAACGTTCCAGGTAAGGAGAAGCGGTTTGGCAGGCACCGTTACCGGACACCGCGTTGGCGTAAGGCGATAGTGACATTGCAGCAAGGTCAGACAATTGACCTCTTCAGCGGCGTCTAAGGGAGGATAGGCAATGCCAGTAAAATCTTATAAGCCCACCTCCGCCGGTCGGCGCGGCATGACTGCGGTAGCAAACGATGACATCACCAAGACGAAACCGGAACGGCAGCTTACGAAAGGCAAGAAGCAAAAGGCCGGACGCAATGTTTCCGGGAAGCTAACGGTTCGCCATCGCGGCGGCGGCCACAAGCGACGGTATAGGACTATCGACTTCAAACGTGATAAGATAGGGATTCCTGGCACTGTAAAGGCGATTGAATATGACCCGAATCGAAGCGCTCGAATTGCGTTGATCGCATATCATGACGGAGAGAAGCGCTACATACTTGCCGCGGCCAGGATGAATGTCGGCGACACGATCGTAGCGGGGCCTGATGCGCCAATTAGTCCCGGTAACAGTCTACCGCTGGGGAGCATTCCGGCAGGTACGGCAGTGTACAATGTGGAACTTCGAGCCGGTCGCGGGGGACAGCTTGCGCGCAGTGCCGGTTCGTCTGTACAGCTCATGACGAAAGAAAGCGAATTTGCCGTCATCAGAATGCCATCAGGAGAGATACGGCGCGTGCACTTGTCGTGCACGGCGACCGTCGGTCAGGCAAGCAATGTCGACCATATGGGTACCACTACCGGCAAAGCGGGACGGGCACGCTGGCGAGGTCGCCGTCCCACTGTTCGTGGTTCTGCCATGAACCCATCGGATCATCCTCACGGCGGCGGCGAGGGCAAAGCGCCCATCGGCATGCCGGGACCGAAGACCCCGTGGGGAAAGCCTGCGCTTGGCCTGCGTACACGCAAGCGCAAGCCTTCGGACAAGTTTATTTTACGGCGTCGAAGTTCACGCTAGGGGGAGTTTCGCAGTATGTCGCGGTCGCTAAAAAAAGGACCTTTTGTCGAGCCAAAACTGCTGAAACGGATTCAGACCATGAACGATAGCGGTCAAAAGCGCGTGCTGCGCACATGGTCGCGAGCGTCTACGATCTTTCCCGATATGGTTGGGCACACAATCGCCGTACATGACGGCAGACGGCACGTACCGGTCTACATTACTGAGAACATGGTAGGACACAAATTGGGTGAATTTGCGCCGACCCGGCACTTTCGCGGCCATTCGCGCGAAGATCGGGCGACCCAAATTCGCTAGGAGCTGAGGACAGTACGGATGCAAGTACGAGCAACGGCAAAATATCTACGCGTGTCGCCACGCAAAGCACGGCGCGTCGCCGCTACGGTGACCGGCAGGCCTGCTGGAGAAGCACTGGCGATCTTGCGTTTCTTGCCAAGTCCAACCGCGCGCACGCTCGCGAAGGTCGTGCGCTCCGCCGTCGCAAACGCGGAAAATACCCATAATTTGGATCCGTCTGGATTGACGGTTGCAAACGTACTCGTAGACAAGGGCCCGGCATTCAAGCGGATCGATCCAAAGTCACGAGGCCAATGGGGCCTCTTGAAGCGGCGCACAAGCCACGTAACCGTAATCGTGGAAAACGAGGAGAACCTGAGCAGTGGGGCGTAAAGTTCACCCAGTCGGATTTCGCTTGGGCTTCAACCGCACGTGGAGCAGCCGGTGGTATGCCGGTAAAGAGTATGCATCACTGGTCGAAGAGGATACTCGAATTCGCAAGATGGTCCTTGCGCAGTTCGACCAGCCACGTGCAGTCGCCACGAGTGGTAGGCGCTCGAGCATGGGAGCCGGTATTTCGCAGGTCGATATAGAGCGAGCCGGAACTACCATCAAGGTAGACATCCATACAGCGCGGCCAGGCATTGTCATTGGGCGCGGCGGGGCCGCTCAGGCGCAGTTACGCAAGGACCTGCGCGAGCTCACGGGCAAGAACGTTCGGACAAACATTATCGAAATAAGACAGCCGGAGACCAATGCATTCCTCGTAGCCCAGGCAGTAGCAGAACAGCTACAGCGGCGCGTTTCGCCCCGCCGAGCAATTAAAATGGCTGCCGATCGCGTGGTGCGATCCGGAGCAATCGGGGTGAAGCTAATGGTTGGCGGTCGCCTTGGCGGCGCTGAAATGTCACGGAGTGAAAAGGAAATTCGGGGAACGGTGCCGCTGCAGACGCTGCGAGCCAACATTGACTACGGCTTTACGCAAGCTGCAACAACCTACGGAATTCTGGGCGTGAAGGTGTGGATCTATACCGGGGACCTAACCCCAGAGGAATTCTATGCTCGGCAGGAAGCAGCCACGCCGGAAGAGACCCCATCGCCGCCGCCCCGACGACGACGGCGGCGCCCGCGGCGCGTTTCGGACCGCTCTTCGGACAGAGGCGGCGATCAGGGAAACCGACAGCGGCGCCCTCCAAATGACCGGAATGCCAGTGCTAATGGACCGAGCGAGTAAAGCCAACCATGTTGATGCCTAAACGAACAAAACACCGAAAAATGCATCGCGGTCACCGCCGTGGCAAGGCATTTCGAGGATCCACGCTCGCTTTTGGCGATTTCGCTCTTCAAGCGCTCGAAGGAGGCTGGGTTGACAATCGTCAAATCGAAGCAGCGCGACGTGCGGTTACGCACCATATCCGCCGCGGCGGGCAAATGTGGATTCGCATATTCCCCGACAAGGGACTGAGCAAGAAGCCGGTTGAAGTACGAATGGGGGGCGGCAAAGGTCCACCGGAAGAGTGGGTAGCTATCGTAAAGCCCGGCCGCATTCTCTTTGAACTCACCGGAGTGCCGGAAGATGTAGCACAGGAAGCTATGTTGCGGGCCGCGCATAAGCTGTCTGTGAAGACGCGCTTCATATCACGGGAAACCCCAGAGATTATATAGTAGGAAACGAGAACGTTACGGATGACGAAACCAGCGGAATTGCGCGCACTGAGTGCGGAAGACCTGCAAGAGCGGTTGGAAGAGGCACAAGAAGAGCTCTTCAGCTTGCGCTCCCAGCAGGCCACGGTGCAGATGGAAAACCCAGCTCGCTTTGGCATCCTATTTAGCGAAATTGCGCGTATTAAGACTATCTTGCATGAGAAAGCGCTCGGCATCACCAGCTAATTGAGAGCAGAGATAAAGATATGACAGAAGCGTCGAAATCAACCGGTCGCCGGAAACAACGCAAAGGGATCGTCATCAGCGACAAGATGGACAAGTCCGTCGTCGTTGCAGTGATGCGCGTGCGCCGACATCCGTTGTATAAGAAGACCGTGCGCAGCACGAAAAAGTACCACGCGCACAGTCCTCAAAACGATGTCCACATTGGTGATCGCGTGCTCATCGAGGAAACACGACCCCTCTCTAAACGTAAGCACTGGCGGGTAGTAGAAGTGCTTGATAGAGGCGAGCAGGTGCCGTTGGCGGAGCCTGCAGACGTTCTCGCAGAGGCAGTGAAATGATCCGAACAACATCAAGGCTACGAGTGGCCGATAACTCCGGCGCCCGCGAGATTATGTGTATCCGCGTCCTGGGCGGTTCGCGGCGCAAGTATGGAGGCATCGGCAGTATCGTAGTGGCTTCCGTGAAGGAAGCAGTGCCCCTCAGCCAAGTGCGCGAAGGCGAAGTTGTGCGCGCGCTCATTGTGCGTACGGCGAAGGAGTATCGGCGTACCGATGGATCGAGCATTCGGTTTGACGACAATGCCGCCGTGCTCTTAGGCCCCCAGAACATGCCCCGGGGCACGCGCATCTTTGGGCCCGTCGCCAGAGAATTGCGAGAGATGGGCTTCATGCGCATCATCTCCCAAGCGCCGGAGGTCCTCTAGATCATGCAGCGAATTCACTCTGGCGATCAGGTGGAAGTTACCGCCGGCAAGGACCGCGGCAAGCGAGGCCGCGTGATGCGGGTAATCAATGCGGACCATGCCGTTGTGGTAGAGGGCGTCAATGTCGTCAAACGCCACCAGCGGCCGATGCCGCCAATGCAACCGGGAGGCATCATCGAGATGCCGGCTCCATTGGCAGAATCGAACTTGATGGTGGTGTGCCCGCATTGCGACCAGGCAACGCGCGTTGGCTATCGCATCCTCGACGACGGCAGCAAGGGACGCTTGTGTAAGCATTGCCAAGAGATCATTGGCCAAGAGTAAGGACTATCCATGTCGGAAAAAGCGCAGATGCAGCAGCTTTACGAAGGTGAAGTGCGACCGGCAATGGTCAAAGAGTTCGACTATGACTGCATTATGCAGGTGCCGAAGATTACTAAGGTAGTAATAAACATCGGGCTCGGTGAAGCCTTGCTGGATGCCCGCGCTTTGGATAGTGCCGTAGGGGATCTTACGACGATAGCCGGCCAAAAGCCCATTGTGACGCGGTCGAAGAAGAGCATTGCCAACTTTAAGCTGCGGGAAGACCAAGCAATTGGCGCGAAAGTTACCTTACGCCGTACCAGGATGTACCACTTTCTCGAGAAGCTATTCAATGTCGTCTTTCCGCGAATCCGCGACTTTCGAGGGGTGTCGCCCAACGCATTCGACGGCCGGGGCAACTACTCAGTTGGCCTCCGCGAACAGCTTGTGTTCCCGGAGATTGACTACGACAAAGTCGACCGTGTCCGCGGGTTGGAAATAACCATTGTCACATCAGCGCAGACCGACGAGGAATCTCGCTTCCTACTAGGGGCACTCGGCATGCCGCTAGCCCAGGAAGCCAGCCAATTAGCGAGCTAGGAGACGCAGTCCCGTGGCGAAGCAGTCCAAAATAGCCAAGTGGCGAAAACAGCGAAAATTGCTGGAACAAGGCCGTATGAAACATCCAGTGAAATTTCGCAACCGCTGCTATCAGTGCGGACGTCCTCGAGCCTACATGCGCAAGTTCGGGCTCTGCCGTATCTGCTTCCGGGGAGCAGCGCTACAGGGCTTGCTGCCTGGTGTCACGAAGTCAAGCTGGTAATACACAGGCGAGAGAAACCTTACCATGACCATGACCGATCCCATTGCCGACATGCTAACGCGGATCCGCAACGCCATACAGGCGCGGCATACCCACGTTACTATTCCGGCATCTAAGATGAAGTCCGCAATCCTTGCCATCCTTGAAAAGGAAGGGTATATAGGTCAGTTTGAGGTTGTGGACCAACAGCATCCACAGGCCATGCTCAAGGTGAGTCTCAAGTATACTGACGAACGTGCGCCCGTGTTGCTTGGGTTGCGGCGGGTAAGCAAGCCCGGTCTTCGCGTATACGCAAGTAAGGATGAAATCCCACGTGTGATGGGCGGCATCGGCACCGTAATTCTATCGACTTCCTCAGGCGTCATGACCGGGCGAGAGGCCTGGCAGCGCAAAATTGGCGGGGAAGTCCTCTGTTACGTCTGGTAAGGTAGGACTCAATGTCTCGTGTTGGCCAACAACCAATCCCTATCCCGAGCGGCGTAGACGTCAACGTGCGTGCGTCCGACGTCCACGTAAAGGGACCCAAAGGCGAATTGCAGCTTGAGGCTGCGCCATCGATCAACGTGAAAGTTGACAATGGCTCGGTTCTTGTCGAACGATCGACGGAAAGCCGCGAAGTGCGCGCGCTGCACGGCCTGGTTCGCGCTCTCATTGCGAATATGGTGCAAGGTGTCACGCAGGGCTATCGAAAGACGCTTGAGTTGCACGGAACCGGCTATCGCGCCCAACTTGCGGGCCGCAAACTGGTAATGCAACTCGGCCATTCACACCCTGATGAGTACTCGCCGCCGCAAGGTATAAACCTTGAGGTCGAAAACCCTACCACAATACACATTGAAGGCATTGACAAGAATCTGGTCGGGCAGGTTGCAGCGAATATTCGCGCTGCGCGGCCCGTGGAAGTCTACCTCGGTAAAGGCATTCGCTATCGCGGTGAGTACGTGCGCCGCAAAGCCGGTAAGGCCGGCAAGGTGGGCGCTGGCGAATAGCGGCAGCCAAACTGGGGCGGCTGAGAGCATACGGTACGTTTTGCAAGAACATTTGACTAGGAATTCGCTATGCGGTTGATGCGAGGAAGAAAATCACTGAGCGCGCGGGCGCGACGGCAGCGCAGGATTCGCGCCAAGATAAGCGGTGTAGCAGATCGCCCGCGTCTAAATGTCTTTCGCAGTAACCAGCACATTTATGCCCAGGTGATCGACGATACTTCCCATCACACGCTTGTGGCAGCTTCCACGCTTGATCCCGCGGTGCGCGAGGCGCTTGAAGCGAAACAGGCTAAGCGAGCGCAGGCCGCTGAGGTCGGCCGTGTGGTGGCTGAACGAGCACGAGACCAAGGCATAGAAACGGTAGTCTTCGATCGTGGAGGATATCGATACCATGGCCGGGTACGTGCCCTTGCGGAAGCGGCCCGAGAAGCAGGACTAAAGTTCTAATTGAGCGAGGCAAGGAATACTATGCCAGAGAGCGTTTCCATCGATGCAGCGTCGTTGAATCTTGAAGAACGTCTCGTGAACGTCAACCGAGTCGCAAAGGTTGTGCGTGGCGGACGTACCTTTAGCTTTAACGCCGTGGTCGTGGTTGGCGACGGCGCCGGGCACGTTGGAATCGGCATTGGCAAGGCACGTGAAGTAGCGGAAGCAATCCGCAAAGGCGGAGAGAAAGCACGCAAAGCGCTCGTCCGCGTGCCGCTTGCAGGTACCACCATCCCCCATGACATCACCGCGAAATTCGGCGCCTCACGAGTCATGCTCAAACCTGCCGCGCCGGGTACCGGCGTGATTGCCGGCGGACCGGTGCGCGCTGTCGTTGAGTCGGCAGGCGTACATGACATCCTTACCAAGTCGCTCGGTTCCAATAATGCAATCAATGTAGTGAAGGCAACGATGACGGCACTTGAGCAACTGCAGAGTCCGGATCAGGCATACTCACGGCTTGGCAGGCTCAGGTCCCCCCGACGGCGGCCGGCAGAAGAGGATACTATTTCCGCCCCCGCAGCCGTCGCCGTGGAACAAGCCGAAGAAGAGGACCAAGCAAATGGCGGCTAAGCCGAATTCGTCGAAGACGCTGCTCGTCACGTTGCGTAAGAGCGCTATCGGGTTTTCGAAGGACCAGAAGCAGACGGTAGCGGCCCTGGGGCTAACTAAACGAGAACAAACGGTTGAGCATAACGAGACACCGGCCGTGCGCGGGATGATCAGGAAAGTCGCTCATCTCGTAGACGTCGAGGAAGCCTCGTAGACGTCGGGGGAGTCCCCGTAGTCGTCGAGGAAACTGCGTAGACCTCTAAACGAACAGAACAGGACCAGACTCGCATGGAAAAACATGCGCTCCGCTCGCCAGCCGGCGCAAATCAACGGCGCAAGCGCGTCGCGCGCGGTCATGGCGGACGCGGACACAAAACCGCCGGGCGCGGCACTAAGGGTCAGAAGTCGCGTTCCCATGCCGGAATCCCCGCGTGGTTCGAAGGCGGCCAGACGCCGTTTGTCAGACGCTTGCCCCATCGTCGCGGGTTCAGCAATGCGCGTTTCCGCGTCGTTTATCAACCAGTCAATGTCGGCGACCTCGCACGTGCCTTCGCGGCCGGAGCTACCATTTCTCCCGCAGATATGGTGGCGCAAGGCCTTGCCCGCTCCACGCAAGTCAAGGTACTTGGCGACGGCGAGATAACCCATCAACTTACCGTGCAGGCCCCCAGATGTTCCCAGGCCGCACGCGCTAAGATTGAGGCAGCTGGCGGCTCTGTAACGGAAGGGTAGCGCCGCATGGCTGTATCAACCCCTTCACAAAAATCTCCGTCCCTGATTCAAGCTGCCTACAACGCATTCAAGCTTCCCGATATTCGGCGCAAGCTGCTGTTCACGTTGGGCCTGCTCACCGTCTTTCGCTTCGCCGCGCACATCCCCGTGCCAGGTGTCGATCGACAAGCCCTAAGGGAACTTTTCCAGCAGCAACAGTTCCTTGGTCTGCTCGACATGTTTTCCGGAGGAGCCCTAGCGAACTTTTCCATCGTGGCAATGGGCGTGTACCCGTACATTACCGCGACCATCATCATGCAGCTCATGACTCCGGTAATTCCCCAACTCCAGGCTCTTTCGCGGGAAGGGGGTGAAAGCGGCCGCGCCCGCATGAATCAATACATGCGTATTGGAACCGTGCCGCTGGCCGTGCTTTCCTCATTCGGACAGGCGACAATTTTTACCCAAATGGGCGTCATCCGCGGCTTCAATCTCTTCAACGGCCCGACATTCCTCAGCAGCCTCGCCCTCATCATTAGCATGACCGCAGGGACCATGTTTCTCGTTTGGCTGGGCGAACTCATTACGGAGAACGGCATCGGTCAAGGCATTTCGCTCATTATCTTTGCCGGCATTGTTGCACGGTTACCCACCACCATTGGACAAGCCATATTCGGCCAGACCGGCGGCACTGCGACACTGAGTCTCTTCATCATTGGCGCTCTTGCCATCCTCATTGTGGTCGGCATCGTTGTCATGTATGAAGCGCAGCGGCGGATCCCCGTACACTATGCCAAGCGTATGCACGGGCGGCGCCAATATGGTGGGCAAACGACCCACATTCCGCTCAAGATCAATTCCGCAGGCATGATTCCTTTGATCTTCGCCATCTCCTTCCTGATCTTTCCCAGCACGGTGGCCAGCTACTTCCAGGCGGCAGACGCCGGCTGGATACGAAGCGTTGCATCCTTTGTCATTCGGGCCTTTGATCCGCAGGCTCCCCTCTACTGGACTCTCTACTTCATACTTGTCGTTGCCTTTACATTCTTCTACACCGCCATCATCTTTCAGCAACAGAACATCCCTGAGGTCCTGCAAAAGAACGGCGGATTCATACCGGGCATTCGGCCCGGGAGGCCAACGGCCCAATACCTCAATAGCGTCATCTTTCGGATTACTCTCGCCGGTGCCTTCTTTCTCGGCCTTATCGCGGTGTCGCCGTTCCTCATTCAGGGTCTTACCGGCGTGCAGGCACTCATTTTGAGCAGTACCGGCATGCTGATCGTCGTGGGCGTCGTGCAAGATACCATGAAGAATCTCGAGGCCCAGTTGCTCATGCGTCAGTATGAAGGGTTCTTGCGCTAGTGCCGAAATTAACTTCGTCAAAAACGCAGACCACGTCGCAGGCGGAGACGACGTCGGAGATGCAGACTTCGTCACAGACCTCGAACCTCATTCTGCTGGGGCCACCGGGCGCGGGCAAAGGCACGCAAGCGCTGGCTCTCGCCAAGAATCTCGGCCTGCGGCACATCTCCACGGGTGAGCTCTTTCGGCAACACATGCAAAAGGAAACCGCCTTCGGTGTGCAGGCGAGAGTCTATTACGACAAGGGCGAATATGTCCCGGATCACCTCGTCATTGCGATGGTCAGTGAAGAGCTGGCAAACCTAAACTCTGCGAAAGGCATGGTGCTGGACGGCTTTCCCCGGACCGTAGCTCAAGCCGAAGCGCTTGATGCAACACTTGCGGAAATCGGCCGACAGATCGACGTGGCTATTGTGCTTGACAGCGATACGGACCAGATTGTGGAGAGGGCCCAAGGCCGACGCATTTGTCCGGAAGGCCACACCTATCACACGGTCAAGAACCCACCAAGCGTTGCCGACCGCTGCGATGTAGACGGCCTTCCTCTCCGTCAGCGCGTCGATGACCGCCCTGACACGGTGCGCCGGCGGATTGACACGTACCACACCCAGACCAAGCCATTGCTGGCTTTCTACGCTGAGAGGCAACTCTTGCGAAGCGTAGACGGCAGTGGGGCCATCAGGGACGTAACTGGGAAGATTGAGAGCGTATTAGACGATGTTGCGAGTATTGACAATAGCAGCACACAGATGGTGTAGCGGGTGCAGATGACGCGAGCGATACAGCTAAAGACCCCGCGACAGTTGCGTTTCATGCGCCAAGCGGGTAAGATAGTAGCAGAAGTCCTTGCGCTCCTCGGCGAGCATACTGTGCCCGGCGCAACCACGGCAGAGTTGGACGCGCTGGCAGAAGCCGAGATAAAGAAGCGCGGGGCTGTGCCGTCTTTCAAGGGGTATCACGGCTTTCCTTGTACGATTTGTGCGTCGGTAAATGAGCAAGTAGTGCACGGTATCCCAAGCGGGTACCGTTTGAATGAAGGCGACATTCTAAGTATCGATGTAGGCGCCATCTACAAAGGATGGCACGGCGATGCAGCGGTCACGTACGCGGTCGGCCGAGCGAATGCACAGGCGGAACGCGTGATGAGCGCAACGAAAGAGGCACTGCAACGCGGCATTGCGGCAGCGGTGCCGGACAATCACCTTGGAGACATTGGGTTCGCCATTCAATCGTGGGTGGAGGCGCAAGGGCTTGCCGTAATTCGAGACTTTGTTGGACATGGCATCGGAAAAGTAATGCACGAGGCCCCGCAAGTGCCAAACTTTGGTGAGGCAGGTGCAGGGGTCAAATTACTGCCCGGCATGACCATTGCCATCGAGCCAATGGTGTCTGTCGGGGATTGGCGGGTTAAGGTGCTCGACGATGGGTGGACCGCAGTGACCGCGGATGGAAGTCTCTCCGCCCACTACGAGCATTCTATCGTCATTACAGATGACGGGCCGGAAATACTTACGAGAGTTGCGTAGACGGAGAACGCGGTGCCAAAGAAGAAAGACACGATAGAAATCGAGGGCGTTGTGCAAGATGTCCTTCCCAACGCAGTGTTTCGTGTCGAACTGGACAACGGGCATGAAGTTACGGCACATCTTTCCGGAAAGCTAAGACTTAACTTTATTCGCGTAGGCGCGGGCGATCGCGTTACGGTGGAGTTATCGCCGTACGATCTGACCCGTGGCAGGATTACTTGGCGAGGGAGGAGGTAGTTCGCATGAAGGTGCAGGCGTCCGTCAAGCGGCGCTGTGAGCAGTGCAAGGTGGTGCGACGTAAGAGGGTCGTCCGTATCATTTGCACGAATCCTCGCCATAAACAACGACAGGGATAACCGGAATACTGCAAATCGAAGTGGGCCGGGCATCGTTCACAGGAGGAGCAGCATGGCACGAATTGTGGGAGTAGACCTGCCACGAGAGAAGCACATCTGGGTAGGGCTTACGTACATCTACGGCATCGGCCGTACGACGTCACACAGGATTCTGGATAAAGCCCAAGTGATGCCGGACACGAAGGTGCAGGATCTCACGGAAGATGAGGTTAACCGCATTCGCGAGGTAATCACCGCAAACCACATTGTGGAAGGCGATCTCCGCCGCGAAGTGCAGCAAAATATCGGGCGGCTCATAGAAATCGGGTGTTACCGTGGCATGCGCCATCGACGGGGCCTGCCAGCTCACGGTCAACGCACGCGGACAAATGCCCGAACACGCAAGGGTCGGCCCAAGACTGTCGCCGGCCGCAAGCGTGCAATCATGAAGAAGTAGCTTACGTAGGGGTATAGGTAATGCCGGAAACACGCTCACGTCCACGCAGGCGCGAAAGACGCACCGTAGCACGCGGCAAGGCGTTTGTTCAGTCCACGTTCAACAATACGCTCATTACAATCACCGATATGAACGGGAACACCCTGTGCTGGGCAAGTTCAGGATCGGCCGGCTTCAAGGGATCCCGCAAGGGCACACCGTATGCCGCCCAGGTTGCAGCGGAAACAGTAGCCCGCAAGGCAGCCGACTTTGGCATGGGGCAGGTGGAAGTCTCCCTCAAGGGCCCGGGATCCGGGCGGGAGTCTGCAGTCCGATCGCTGCAAGCGGGTGGGTTGCAGGTGATGAGCATTACCGACGTAACACCCGTTCCGCACAACGGCCCACGCCCGCCCCGGCGTAGGCGCGTGTAGTTAGTACAGGAGTTCTGAGGAGAGGATATGGCACGTTATGTTGGCCCCGTGTGTCGGCTGTGCCGCCGGGAAGGGCAAAAGCTATTCCTAAAAGGCGACAAGTGCTTCACACCGAAGTGCCCGATTGAAAAACGGAGGAATCCCCCGGGAATGCACGGAGGAATGCGACGCAGGCTGTCTGACTACGGCTTGCGCTTGCGGGAGAAGCAAAAGGCACGGCGCATGTATGGCATATTCGAGCGCCAGTTTCGCAAGTATTTCGAGCTTGCCACGTCGCGCCCGGGCGTAACGGGGTCTACTCTCCTTCAGTTGCTCGAGAGTCGGCTGGACAATGTCGTGTATCGACTTGGCTTCGCTTCGTCTCGCGCTGCGGCACGGCAGATTGTGTGCCACGGTCACTTTGCGCTCAACGGCCGCAAGTGCGATATACCCTCGGCGCTCATTGGAGAAGGTGACGTGGTCGGCGTCAGTACAGGTAGCCGCAATAATGAATACTTCAAGATCGCCGCGGAACGCCTGGATTCGGTAGCAGTGCCGAATTGGCTCTCCCTCGACCGCGAGAAGCTAGAGGGCAAAGTGCTTTCCTTGCCGACACGCCAAGAAATCGATGCTGACCTTAACGAACAATTGATCGTTGAGTATTACTCACGGCGATAGGTTGGCCGCACCATTCAAGTGCGCCGGCACTTTGGGCCGCACAACGCAAAGTCACGAGCATATCTGTGTATTGGGAGGTAATTCCCATTGGAACTGCAGGAAGTTCAACCAGAAGTCAGAGTTATTGAAAGTGAAGAGAATTACGGCCATTTTCGCATTGAGCCGCTAAAACGTGGGTATGGCCACACGTTGGGCAATGCGATGCGACGGGTGCTCCTTTCATCGCTTCCCGGCGCTGCAATATCGTCCATCCGGATTACGGGAGTTCTTCACGAATTCGCTGACATTCCCGATGTGACCGAAGATGTCACGCAAATTATTTTGAACATCAAACGCATCCGGTTGACATCCTCGGCCGATGTTCCTATTGATCTCTACCTATCCGTCAACCGCGAAGGCATTGTGACAGCCTCTGATATCCAGTGTCCGCCTGAGGTCAATATTGTTAATCCTGATCAGTTGATTGCGACATTGGATTCCGATAGCGCCGAATTGGAGATGAATTTGACGGTAGAACAAGGTATCGGATTTACGCTTTCCAATACACAGGAAGATACACCGATCGGTGTCGTGCCCGTAGATGCGATCTTCACGCCAATCCGGCGGGTAGAATACCGCGTGGAGCACGCCCGCGTCGGTCAGGTGACTGACTTGGACGCACTCATCCTCCGCGTGTGGACTGATGGCACGCTCACCCCGGAAACGGCGCTGGGTCAGAGTGGGCAGATACTGTGCGACTACTTCTCGCTCATCCGCGACTTCCATCCCCTCGCGCAACGCATAGAAGTTGGCATCGCGCGCCCGGATCCAATTACATCGACGCCGCTTGAATCCTTGCAATTGCAAAATCGCGCCTACAACGCCCTGCGGCGCGGCGGCATAAGTACCGTAGAACAGCTGCTCGCCATGGATGAAGATAACCTTTTGAATATTCAGGGGCTGGGCGCAAAGACGTTGTCCGAGGTCAAAGAGAGACTGGCACAGAGCGACCTCTTCCTAACGGAATCAAATGGTACAGGCAGTGCCGAGGAAGTAGAGGAGGTGCCCGTGTGAGAAAGAGAATGTATGTTCGCAGGTTAAACCGGGATAAAGGCAAGCGGGAATCACTTTGCCGAAACTTGCTTGGCACCCTTGTGCTGAACGGCGAGGTGCACACGACGACAGCACGTGCCAAAGAGATACGCTCACGCGTGGAGCGGCTGATCACTCTCGCGAAGCGCGGCGATCTGCATGCCCGGCGACAAGCGCTCTCACGTCTTCCCCACCAAGAGGCGGTGCATCATCTTTTTGAAGAACTCGGACCCCGCTATGCCGACAGGCCGGGCGGGTATACGCGTGCCTTGCGGCTTGGCACCCGCCGGGGCGATGGCGCGCCTATAATGATGGTCCAGTTGGTGGAGTAGCGTCGGAGATAACCGGACACGGGGAAACCCCGTAGCCGCTCACATCATGTAGAATAGGCAAGCAGCAAACGAAAGGGCAGAGGTAAGAAGGGAACCAGTATTGGCGCTCGTATAGCGGCAAATGACACCGCTACGTACCGCTGCCGCGTTGCCTATGACGGCACACCATACCATGGGTTTCAAGTGCAGGTTGGCAAGCCAACCGTACAGGAGGAACTGGAGAAGGCAATTGGGCGCATCACACGGCAGTCAACCCGGGTGGTGGCCGCAGGTCGAACGGATGCCGGCGTGCACGCCACGGGACAGGTCATTCACTTTCGATCGGACTGGCAACACACGCCCGCAGAACTTGAGCGGGCACTGAACGCGGTCTTGCCGGAAACGATAGCCGTAGCCGAGTTAGAATATGCCGAACCGGGGTTTCATGCCCGTTACAGCGCAAAGAGCAGGTGCTACCGATACGACATCTTGAATAGTGTGACCCGGTCTCCTATCCGGCACCGATTCGCTCTCCATCACAGAAGACCGCTGGATGTCGAAGCAATGCATCTAGCTCTGCAGAGTCTGGTCGGAACGCATGATTTTCAGGCTCTTGCCGGGGGAGAAGACCCAGACGCGAGCACCGTACGAAGCCTGACCCGTGCCACGTGCCGCCGTTGCGAAGATACCGTGCGCATTCTAGTGGAAGCAAATGCGTTCTTACGCCACATGGTGCGGCGAATTGTTGGGACCGCGTTGGAAATTGGTGAAGGTCGCAAGCCGACTGAACATATGGAACGAGTACTGACTGCAAGAGACAAGGCACTGGCAGGGCCGACAGCTCCCGCCAAAGGGCTATTCTTGATCCGGGTAACCTACCCGGACACATTTGCCCTAATGAGGAAGTAAGAGGACACACAGACATGAAGACTCCGGAAACTGCCGTGACACGGCCCAGTGACGTGGAACATCGTTGGTATGTGGTTGACGCCACGGGACAGACCCTCGGCAGGCTCGCGACACGCATCGCGCACGTGCTGCGCGGCAAGCACAAGCCCCATTACGCTCCGAACATTGACACCGGAGACTACGTGATTGTAGTCAACGCTGCCAAAGTCGCTGTCACCGGCCGCAAACTTGAGCAGAAGACGTACTACCGTCATTCAGGCTATCCCAGCGGCCTCAGCGCAGTCCTCTTGGAAGACCAGCTTGAGCGGCGCCCTCATCGCGTAATTGAGCATGCGGTGCGGGGTATGCTTCCCCACAACCGTTTGGGCCGAGCTATGTTCAAGAAACTAAAAGTCTATGGCGGGCCTGAACATCCACACGAAGCCCAACAGCCTGAGCCATTTCTCGTGAGCACGACAGGAGCTAATGCCGATGAGTAGTGATGGTAACGCCCAGTACTACGTAGGAGTAGGGCGACGCAAGGAGGCCGTGGCACGAATCCGTCTCTATAGCGGCGAGCGCGGTATCGTTGTCAACGGCCGGCCGATTGAGGACTACTTTCCGCGCATCATGCACCAGAACGTCGTGCAGGAGCCACTTGACCTGGTTGGCGCCAGCTTTCGTGTATCGGCAAAAGTGGTCGGCGGCGGCATCAGCGGTCAGGCGGAAGCAATTCGCCATGGAGTTGCACGCGCACTCGTTAACGCGAACGATCAATATCGCCTCTCGTTGCGCAAGTCCGGGATGCTCACCCGGGACGCCCGTGTCAAAGAACGCAAGAAGTACGGTCTCAAGCGCGCCCGCAAAGCGCCTCAGTACACAAAGCGCTAAGACTCCTGCAGCCGCATTGCCGGAGCACCCTCACCGTCGCTTGGGCCTGCAAGTTCAAGAATGAATCGCTCTCGCTCAGGTAATTCTTCCAAACTGGCAAGACCGAAATACTTGAGAAATTCGAACGTTGTGGCGTACTCAATCGGTCTGCCCGGAGTTTGGCGTCTCTCGCCCGCAGCTACGAACTCACGGCTGAGCAACACTGCCAGGGTGTGGTCCGAGTTCACCCCTCGAATTCGTTCAATGTCCGCACGCGTAACCGGCTGGTAGTAAGCAATAACCGCGAGGGTTTCCAAGGCTGCGCGAGAGAGTCGTTCCCCACGGTGCACGCCGAGCAGCGTGCGAATGTACGGCGCCACGCCCGGATGCGAGACGAGCAAGAATGCGCCGTTCTGCTCCTGTAGCAGAATCCCCCGGTCATACCAGGCAGTCTTGAATTCTTCTAAGACCGCGGTTACGGCCCGGGATGGCTCACCCGTAATCCGTGCCAACTCCTGAACGGTAAGCGGTCGCTCGGCGACAAACAAAAGCCCCTCGAGCAGAGCGGCAAGTGGCAACGGCATACAATCACCTTCCGCGATTTGAGACCCCGTCGGCAGCGCCATGCGCGGGCACAGCCACCGGGTCCCCCTCGGACTCACCGGCTTGCCCGGAGTCTATCGGCAGAATGAGGATGTCCGCGTAGAGTTCGGCCTGCCGTACCGTAGCCTTACGTAATCGCAGATACTCCAGCACCGCCAAGAAGGCCACGACAATCTCTTCCAGTGATTCCGCAGGTTCGATGAGTTCGCGAAATCCGGTTTGGCCGTGGAGCACTAGGAGCGTCCCAATGCGGCCGACGTACGTCTCGATATGTACCGTGCGTCGCGCCACCGGCGGTAGTTCGTCTTCCTTCTCCTCCAGCATTGCGGCAAGCGCACTCACCAGGTCATCGGGCGCATAGCTCACAAGGTCGGCCTGTACCAGGGGCAAGGGCATCGGTGCGGCGGCAGTGCGCTGGTATGCGACGTCGCGATCCTCCTGCCAGGCGGCAACCGTTTCCATCAACCGCTTAAAACGCTCATATCCCCGCAATTGGTCCTCCAGAGATTCTTCAGTCTCTTCCAACATGTCCTGAGGCTCATGCAATGGGGCCTGGGATTTCCCAAGCATGAGTTGGGCCGCCACACGAAGGAATGCCGCCAGCAGCGGACCGTCCTGTTCCTTCATGCCGTGCACGTATGCGAGGAATTGCTGCGTAACCACGACGAGGGACAATTCCGTTATGTCTAGTTTCTGTTCCTGGATGAGCCGCAGCAAGACATCCAAGGGCCCTTCGAAAATCTCCAGGCGAACGGAAGGTAAGGGAGATCCCATAGTACTAACCCAAGAATAGGCGCATGAGGAATGTGACCGGTGGACCGAGGATGGCTTGAAATATCCCAATCCTCAGGAACCACTGGTCTAAGAGAACAATGATAAGCAAGACAAATGGTCCCTGCAGTTCAAGCCACGAAATGGAAGGCACAACGTGCCGGGGCAAGAAGCGCAGAAGAATGCGGTAGCCGTCCAACGGCGGGATCGGGATAATATTGAAGACGGCCAGCGCGATATTGATTTGCACGACGATTGCAAGCATCGTCACTATGGTCACGGTGGTGCTGTCCGAAGTCGCATCGAGCGAGGAAATCAGATTCCGGATAAGAAAGCCAATTGCGGCCGCAACCACAAGATTGGCCGCAGGACCTGCGGCAGCCACCATGGCCCCTCCTGAAATGGGGCCGTTGCGTAGGTTAGCGGGATTATAGGGCACAGGCTTACCCCAACCGAAGCCGATTAGAAAGATCATGATGGTTCCCATCAGGTCTAGATGGGAGAGAGGATTGAGCGTCAGCCTTCCCCGAGAGCTGGCCGTAGGGTCTCCCAGCCGATTAGCCATCCAAGCATGACTAAATTCATGCACAGAGATACCAACAACGAGCGCAAGGAGCAGACCGAGAAATACCGCTGGGTTTCCTAGCTGGGCAAGCAAATCTGACCTCGCGTCGGACAGGATGGAGAGCGGACAGGCAGTCACTTTCATCGTAGCACTGAGCCCATAAAATGACAACGTCACTTGTCGTTACTAAGCGCTTTTGCTACGATTAAGCAAGCCGCCAAATCTGGGGCGCAGTTTTATTTGTCCTGAGTGGGTTAAAAACTGGAGCAAGCGACTTAATGCGTGCAAGTGCTGCCCATGTAGATCCTGTGGAGATGTTTACGGGCGTACATCGCAAGACGTTGGCATATGGCGACAAGGCCATGATTTGCCAGATTGCATTTGCGCCCGGCGGCGATGTACCTCTGCACAATCACCCCAACGAACAAACAGGGTATGTGCTGGAAGGCACGCTAAAGTTGACCATCGGCGAGGAATTGCTGATACTCAAGCCGGGCGAGACGTATGTGATACCCGGCCATACGCCGCATGCCGCCACCGCTGACGAGCCCACCGTTGTGCTAGACATCTTTTCGCCGCCGCGCGAGGACTATAAGGATAGCTAGGCGGTAATCCGCTGTGCCTCTGGCATTATTCATTGCTGAGTGGTCAGGCGGTGCCGGTCGGGAGAGTTGCGGCCCACAGAGCATTGGGGACGAGATCGAACAAAATTGGCAACAACAGCCTGCAATTCAAGAACTAACATGACAGAACACCAATTTGAGGAGGAAGTGCGCTTTGCTTAGGATCCGTCTTGTTCGCATTGGTAAACGAAAACAACCCCACTACCGGGTTGTCGTAGCCGACTCCAAGGTGGCGCGCAATGGGCGTCATGTAGAACTGTTGGGACACTATAATCCACGGACCGAGCCTTCAACTGTGGAGATCGATACGGAGCGTGCGCAAAAGTGGTTGCAGCAGGGCGCACAGCCTTCAGACCGCGTGCGCAAGCTGCTTAAGATTGCCGGATTGGAGATCTGAGGATGAATCAAAGGCGATCCGGCAGACCGCGTGATGGTGGGCGTCGAGGACCGCGGCAGTGGGGCGGCGGCGGCCGCGACTATCGCGGCGACAGCGGCACAATCCCGGCCCTGACTGGCCTCATTGAGTTCGTTGCTTACGGCTTGGTGCGCAACGTGGACGCGGTACAGGTGCGTGAAATCGTGCGCTCTCAAGCTGTAGTCTACGAACTGCGCGTCGCTGAGGAAGACAAAGGACGAGTGATTGGCAAGGACGGTCGTATCGCGCAAGCCCTACGCACGGTAATGCGCGCGGCGGCTGGAGAATCGAGCCGACGTGTCGCGCTTGACATCATCTGATCAGCCGGGCGAACAGATCACTGCTGAGGGAGCGAGTACCGTAGACCGGGGCGACGCGTACGACGGCTGGATCATCATCGGCCGGGTGACGGCCGCCCACGGTGTGCGGGGCGAAATTCGCGTAGACATTCGTACCGACTTCCCAGAGCGCTTTCAAAATCTCAAGCGTCTGTATATCGGTGAATCGCATACACCGCATCGCATAGAGAAAGTGCGCTTTACACCAAAAGGCGCGCTGCTGAAGCTCGCTGGCATTGACTTTCGTGACACTGCAAGTAAGCTTGCCCGCTCGTACATCGCGCTCCCCGAATCTGAAATGCCGCCACTCCCTGACGGCAGCTTTCATCACCACCAGATTAAGGGACTGGGAGTCTACACGGTTGATGACTGCTATCTCGGCACCGTCGCAGAGATAATCGCTACCGGCAGTAACGACGTATACATCGTGCGCGGCGATCAGACTGGGGAGATTCTTCTGCCCGCTATTGCCGAGGTAGTACACGACATAGACTTGGAAACCCAACGCATAGTCGTTCACCTCATTCCCGGTTTAGTGCCCGATTGAGCCTGATACTTGCGCGCCTTTCCAACCTATCTCGCCGCAGACAAGAGTTACCTTCCCTCTCACCCGCTCTATGCTAAACTCCCGGGAGACATGACCTCTTGGGAACCGGTCAGTTCGCAGGAGTGGCTAGCTGGTCACTTCTTGGCCGATCGGTAGCGTAACCGGAAGCAGTGACGAAAATCACCACCAACGGACTGCCAGTTCTAACCAGCCCTGAGAAGACTGCTCTCGTTTACTCACAGCGCAACCGGCCCAAAGCAGCAACCAAATAGACCGCGAACAAGGCACATGCTGCGCGTAGACATCCTTACCATATTCCCAGGCTACTTTCGCGGGCCGCTCGACCACGGCACGCTCAGCCGCGCCGTGCAGGGCGGGCAACTCACCGTTGTCGTGCACAATCTGCGCAACTGGGCCGAGGGCAAGCACAGAGTCACGGACGACTACACCTTTGGCGGCGGTAGCGGCATGGTCATGAAGCCGGAACCGTTTTTCCGCGGGGTCGCGGACCTCAAGACGCCGGAATCACATGTCATCCTGCTTAGCCCTTCAGGTCGCCTTCTAAACCAGCAGACTGCCACGGACCTGGCGGCACAGCAGCACATCATCATGCTCTGCGGACGCTATGAAGGTGTGGACGAACGAGTAGGGGCACATCTGGCGGATGACGAAATCTCCATCGGCAACTACGTAGTCAGCGGTGGCGAGTTACCCGCACTCGTGGTGCTCGATGCGACCGCGCGGCACCTGCCAAACGTGCTCGGCGGCGGGCCTGCCGCCGTCCGTGAGGAATCGTTCGCTACCGGACTCCTGGAGTATCCGCACTACACGCGCCCCGCCACCTATCGAGGAATGCACGTGCCTGACGTCTTGCTCTCCGGCAATCATCATGAAGTAGCAAATTGGCGACGTCGACAGTCGCTCTTGCGCACCCGCGAGCGTCGGCCCGACCTGCTTACGCATGAAGACTTGAGCGATGCGGACAGGGGCCTCCTTGCCGCAGAGGTAGACTGCGAATCAGCCGCAAATTGCGAAAACACCGACTAATGTGCTACGGTAGCATGAGTATGTGTTCGTAGAGCTATGAGAAGCAGAGATGACAACGATAATTGACGAAATTGTAGGATCGCAGCTAAAATCCGACCTGCCTGAGTTTTCCTCCGGAGATACGGTCCGCGTGAACGTAAAGGTTGTTGAGAGCGGTCGTGAGCGCACGCAGGCCTTCGAAGGTGTAGTCCTCGCGCGTCGCGCCTCAGGCATAAATGAGAACTTCACTGTACGTCGCACCACGCACGGCATCGGCGTAGAACGGACATTCTTGCTCCATTCTCCTCGCATTGAGAGTGTAAATGTCGTGCGGCGAGGTAGGGTACGACGTGCGAAGCTGTATTATCTCCGTGATCGTGTCGGCAAAGCCGCACGTATCAAGGAACGCAGATAGTACGCACCCTACAGGAAGGAATGCCCGCTAGCGTGAAAAACAGCGGGCATTGTCGCGTAATGCGTACATCCGTTCGCATGGATAGCCTCGAAATAGAGCGGTCTTGGTTGGACCGCGGCGCTACGTTGATTGCCGGAACGGATGAAGTCGGTCGTGGCGCCTGGGCTGGTCCCGTAGTGGCCGGCATGGTTGCCGTTCCACCAAAGCTCTACCAATCGCTGCCGGTCGAATTGCATGGAGTTGACGATTCCAAGCTACTTAGTCCGAAGCAGCGCACGGCGCTCGCACCCAGTGTCATGACTCACGTCGCAGCATGGGGCTTGGGCGCGGTAACATCGCGCGAGATCGCGGTCGCCGGCCTTAGCGCCGCCGTACGTCTTGCCATCCGGCGTGCCTATGCAGACCTCAATGCCAAGCTCCAGCGCGCTCCGGACATTCTGCTTACCGATGCCGTGACCCTGCCCAATCCGCCGGTCCGCGTAGAGTCCCACCCCAAGGCCGACCAGCGCTGTCTCTCGGTCGCCATGGCCTCCATCCTCGCCAAAGTGCACCGCGACTGGCTAATGCGCCGCTTCGGTCAGATCTATCCCAGCTATGACTTTGCCAACAACAAGGGATACGGCACGCGCAGACATCAGTTGGCGTTGTCGCGGCTTGGCCCCTGCGCCATTCACCGCGCTACCTACCTTCCCGTCATGCGTGCCGCGTCTCAGCTTCTTCACCCAGCGCATGTAGCCCTAAGTTCCAATGTAGACCCAAGCGAAGCATGCCAGGATGCCGACTCAGGTCGTCAATGCATTGCAGCAGTGGCAGAAACTGCCTCCAACGTGCAAAGCAGCCAGTGGGGAGCCGGCCCATGAGTGCAAGCCGGGAGCGCCAAACCATTGGACGATGGGGAGAGGAAGAGGCGGCCCGTTACCTAGCCGTGCAGGGCTACACTATTTTGACCCGCAACTATCGCACCCCAGCGGGAGAATTGGACATAGTCGCGCGAGATGGCGACGCCATCGTGTTTGTTGAGGTAAAGACTCGGCGTACAACCAGTTTTGGGCCTCCCCAAGCGGCTGTGACCGCAGCCAAAGCTGCACACATTATCGCGGCGGCCCAGCATTACCTGCTTGACACCGAACAGATTGACGGGCCATGGCGAATTGACGTAGTAGCAGTTTTCGGCAACCCAAAGTCTTCGCCCCAAATAACGCTCATTCGCAGTGCAGTGGAGGCAAACTAAAGCGCATGCCAACGCTATGGAATTCGTCATTCACACGTGAAGAGCTTCTCTCCCGTGTCGGCAGCATGGACCAAGTCGGCGGGGCACGGCGGCTCCGTTGGGAAGAGGGGCCGGAAGACGCCATGCTTGCCGCCGAGATGCGCACCGGTTCGGGCTTGAACCTCTGGATCACGCCGACTCGCGGCCTGGACGTCGCACACGCCGAGTATAACGGTATCCCTTTAGCGTGGCGGTCTCGCACGGGCGACGTCCACAGCGCGTATTTTGAACCTCCCGGGCTCGGGTGGCTGCGCGGGTTCTTCGGCGGACTCATCACCACGTGCGGGCTCACTTACCTGGGTGCGGCGGGCCCGGATCGGGAAGAAGACCTTGGCATCCACGGCCGCATTTCCTATACTGCAGCCCGGAACGTCCTTGTAGACAACGACTGGGACGGCGACGACTACGTGATGCGCGTGCAGGGGAAGCTGACCGAGAGCGCGGTTTTTGGTAATACCCTGGTGCTTACGCGCCGCATTACGGCGCGCTTAGGTGAGCCGCGGTTCTTCGTGCACGATAGTGTGGAGAATAGAGGACGCGAGCGTAGCCCATTCATGCTGCTTTACCACGTCAACATCGGCTTTCCGTTAGTGCATCGTGATTCACGGCTTCTCCTACCGACGGAACACGTTACACCACGTGACGAGGCCGCCCAAGTGGGGCATGAATTGTACGATCGTTTTGAAGACCCCACACCAGACTATGCAGAACGCGTCTATTTCCATGCCATGAAACCGAATTCAGAAGGACGCGCGCAAGCTGCAATCGTGAATCCCGGCTTGCGCGACGGCATCGGCGTGTATCTTCGCTATGACCCTCGGGAGCTCCCGTGCTTTACCGAGTGGAAGATGATGAATAGCGATGAGTACGTCGTCGGCTTGGAACCGGGTAACTGCCTGCCGCTGGGGCGTGCTGTGGAGCGAAGCGAGGGCAGGCTGCGAAACTTGGAACCGGGAGAGGTGCAAGAGTTTCACCTCGAATGCGGCGTGTTGGACGGCAGCCAGGCAATCCGATCCTTCGAACAGGCCATGCGATCATGAAGCCAATCACCGTCCTCTGGTCCGATGGTGTCAGTGAAGCAGAAGCCAAAGAGTCCATTGGCGCCATGCGCGACTTTCTGCGCTATCTGCGGGGAGTCGCCGATGAACAGGACATCGGCCTCGCGCCGATAGTCTTGCGCCCATACGGCAACTGGATACTCAAAGGCACCGCCGGCAAGGAAGCGTACCACTCATTCCGTTGGTACTGGGAATCTAGCCTCGACCAAAACACAGGACAGGTTTCCGCCGCAACTTTCATAGAAATCGTCCGCTTTGAACCCTGGCAGCACGTCGATCCTCACCTGGATCTTGCTCTCCTGCACACAGAGTTGCGTAACGACACGACGGAAACAGAAGGTGACTTTCCTTCAGTCTTCGCCTGCACCGAGCCCGACTTGGTCACAGTGATTTCTATCCGCCACCTTTCGCAAATTGCGGACTGCGATTTGCGTCTCAAGTGCCTGCGGAGTCTCGTCATGCATAACTTCGGTCATCTCGTCGGGCTTCCCATAGGCTTACAAACAACGAAACAGCACACGATAAGTGAATCAGTTGTAGACGCCAAGACTCGGGGACGAACGTGCGCGCTACCTTGTATCATGTACGAAGCACAGTCAATTGATGAGTTGATGGCGATTGCTACAGCAAGAGAAGACGACAGTCCGTTTCTGTGTGAGTTGTGTCAGGAAGTGATGCGCGAGATAGTGTTCACCCTGCACTTCTCTCCCAATTAGGCGGCATGCATAGCCTGTACAGAGCTAAAGGCTACATGAGAGACGAATCACCACTGGAATTATGAAGCAACTTGACCGCTTTCGCGGCACACTCGTTGGACTTGCCATAGGAGAGTGTCTCGGCGCAACCACCGAAGGCATGACGCCGCGAGAGATTCGCACCCGGTATGGATTGTTGCGAGACTTGCGAGGTCCCGCTACCGCCAGTGCCGGTGAAATTGGCAATCAAGCCCGCTGCCTTGCAGAGAGTCTCGTCGCCTGCGGCGAATATGATCCGGAAGACGCCCTCCAGCGTTTGGTCGCATGGTCGTTTAGTTCACAGGGCGTCCTCTCCCAGGACGTAACCAACCGCACGCTTGCCAAAGTAGCCACCGGGATGATGTGGGAGCACGCTTCGTCACTCACGTATTGGGAGTCCGGCGGCAAGACGACGGGCATTCACGTCGTGGGCCGGTGCGCGCCATTGGCCCTACTCTTCGCCCAGCATCCGGAGCAGAACATAGCCGCCACGTACAGCAGCGCCCGGCTTACGCACTATGATCGCATGTGGAGCTGGGCAGCCGTCACGCTCAACCTCATTATCTCCGCGCTCATTGCCGGCAACACCATCAAGGACTCTCTCAAGCTAATCTTGGACCACATGGAAGACTACGACGTGCCCGTACCGGTCTTAGAGCGGCTGTCCCAATTGGAAGCAACCACGTACATTCACCCATCCACAATGGCATTCGATGCATTGGAAGCCGCCATTGTATGCCTGCTGCGCACGGAGACCGCGTCTTCGACGAAGTCAGCCGAGTCAGCGCTGGTTGAAGCCATAAACTTGGGAGGCGCAAGTCAAGCGACGGGTGCAGTCTGCGGCGCGCTGGTGGGAGCTTCGCACGGGCTCTCTCACCTGCCCGACCGCTGGTGGCAACGTCTCGAAGACGTAGAGGCATTCGTCGAACTGGCTGACAGTCTCTGCAGCCTTGTGCACGAATCCCCTTGAAGCTTCCTGCCCCTCTGCAAGAAGCACAGTTTCTCTCGCGACCCAATCGCTTTACGTGTCTCGTGCAACTTCCGCGCCAAAGCAAACCCGTTTCCGCGCATCTTCCCGATCCGGGCAGGCTGCGTGAACTGCTGCGGCCCGGCGCCCGCGTGTGGCTGGAACCAAAGTCCGGCGCCCAGCGCAAGACTCGATTCCAGGTGTGGTTGGTGGAAAAAGACCAGACCCTCGTCTCACTGAACACACAGCTACCGAACGATCTCGTCCAGGAAGCCTTAGAGCAGGGCAGCCTCTCTGAGCTTAGTCAGTACACTTCATGGAAGCGGGAGTGCCGCGTTGGTAGCAGCCGGCTAGATTTCTTCTTAGAGAATGCCGGCGGCGCCTGCTGGATGGAGGTAAAATCGGTCACGCTTGTGGAAGATGGCCGCGGCCTATTCCCCGATGCACCAACGGAACGTGGACGCAAACACGTGGCTGAGCTAACGAAGCTCCGACAGTCCGGCGCGCGGGCAGTCGTCTTCTTCGTCGTGCAGCGCGACGATGCTGTTAGCGTCGCAGCCAACCACCGCACTGACGCCAAGTTTGCCCAAGCTCTACATACTGCCCATCGCTGTGGCGTAGAGTTGATCGCCTACAATTGCGTGGTTACGTCAGCCCTTGCAGCAATAAACCAGCGCATTCCTGTGATCGTGGACTAGCGCTGCTTAAGCGCCGCTGACATCGGTGGAGAGAAAGTGCAAAACGCCTAATTCAACGCGACAACTCTACTCAACATTCTGCTGATATAGCACCGGCAGATTGCAACTCTCGGCATCTCACCTTAAGTAGAATGGCCGAACCGGATGCCTCATTCCTACCCACGTGGAGTGTTGTAGTGCAGGCAAAATTCCGATTCGACCGCAATCGCAGTTTAAGAAGATTCTATAGTCGCCCGTCGAGCTAGGAATAGCTTAGTCCGGTGCAACAATTGGATTGGCGAGCGTGCCGATATTGTCGATGAGTACTTCCACGCGGTCGCCAACCTCCATCGGCCCTATGCCGCTTGGGGTGCCCGTTATGATTACGTCACCCGGCAACAGCGTGAACGCCTGCGACACATAGTGAACGATATAGTCCGGCTTGAACACCATGTCGGCCGTATTGCTGTCCTGCTTCGTTTCACCGTTAAGTTTTGTCTGGATCCGCAATCCAACCGGATCGATTTCGTTTACGAGCACCGGCCCCAGCGGGCAGAACGTGTCCATTCCTTTAGCGCGCGCCCACTGCCCGTCACTGCGCTGCAAATCCCGCGCGCTGACATCATTGGCGCAGGTGTAGCCGGCGACCACGTCCAGCGCCTCGTCTACCGAGACGCGATGGGCGGTCTTGCCAATCACCATCGCCAATTCACACTCATAGTCCAACTGCGTAGTGAGGTGGGAATAGATTACACCTTCTTCATGGCCAATAATGGCCGTCGGCGGTTTCAAGAACAGCATCGGCTCTTTTGGAATCTCCATCCCGCTCTCTTCGGCATGGAGCTTATAGTTTAAACCCACACAGATTACCTTCGTTGGTGATGCGGGTGGCAAGACGTGCAAGTCCCACGGAGCGACAGACCGATTGCTCCGCGACCATCCTGTGAATGGATCACCCACTACTGGCGTAACAGTATCTCCCTCAACAATTCCCCACGCCGGGCGAGAACCGTCTTGATATCGAACGAATTTCACCTGCAACACTCCTTTAGATACGTCTATCCCTCAACAAGGATAGTGTTTATCGCTGGCAGATGCAAAGCGCGCCACGTAGGGTAGCTCCGCCGATGAAGGTGAATGGCAATTGTCAGCGTGTGCATCAATCGTCAGTGGAATACCCTCCAGCAAGAAGTGATTCCGTCAGATTGCGCCGGAGACTTAGCCGGACAAGACCACCCTTACTGCATCGGTTGCGCCGCGAGTTCCTGACGAAAGTAAGCAATTGTCTCTGCCAAGCCTTCCTCCAAAGAAACTTCCGGAGTCCAGCCCAACCACGTCCGAGCCTTGGTAATGTCAGGACGTCGCCTTCTGGGATCATCTGCCGGCAGGGGCTTATGCACAATGGGTACATTGGTGCCGGTCAAGCGCACAATCATGTCGGCAAAATCGCGGATGCTGCGCTCGTCAGGGTTGCCCAGGTTGAAAATCTCTCCTTGTGTCTCGGCCGTAAACATAGCCGCAGCAATGCCGCGGACCAGATCGCCCACGAAACAGAATGAGCGAGTCTGCGTGCCGTCGCCATATATCGAAATCGGTTTTCCCGCCAGCGCCTGCGCGATGAAGTTCGGTACGACCCGACCATCGCGGGGGTCATTTCGGGGACCGTAGGTGTTGAATATGCGAATTATGCGGGCATCAACCGCGTGCTGACGCACGAACTCCATGGTCAAAGCCTCACCAAAACGCTTTCCCTCGTCATAGCATGCCCGCGGCCCAACTGGATTGACATTTCCCCAATAAGTTTCGGGCTGAGGATGAACAAGTGGATCGCCGTAGACTTCGGACGTGGAAGCGTAGAGAAACTTTGCACCGTTTTCCCGTGCCAAGGTAAGCAGATTCTCCGTGCCGACAGAGTTTACTCGCAGCGTCGCAAGGGGGTACTGTAAGTAGCCCTCAGGGCTGGCGGGGCTCGCTAGATGAAATACCGCCTCTCCCTGCCATGCGATTGGCTCGGTGACGTCGTGGTCTTGGAGAGTAAATCGGTCGTCTTCCGCAAGATGTGCAACATTCTTGGCACGACCGGTTATGCCGCTATCAACGGCTGTGACCGTGTGTCCTTGGGCGATCAAGTAATCACAGAGATGCGAACCGACAAATCCCGCCCCACCTGCGACCAGAATCCTCACTGAATCCACCGCCTCTTCGCTGCTCACAACGCGCGCTCATTGTAACACGCGCTTAAGCCCCTCGTGACCAGCTTCAAAATTCGCAACAGTAGGTTGCTGGCAATTGTAAGCATGTTTCCCAAGCGGTTTCCTACGTACCGACCGTTGGCATGCGTTGCTGGTAATCGGCAGATCACCACATTCCACGAGAAGTGCAGCTGCCCCTCTGCCTCAATCCCTGCCCATTGGATGCGATGGGCTTCAACGATGTCGATACAAGAAAGTGCACGTGTCGGTTGACTCAAAAGGTTCAGGGGTGTTACTATGATCTTTGCCTGTTTTTACACAGGCGGCTCCTTAACAGGTGAAGAGTGATGAAGGTAAGAGTGTTTATCGTAGGAGAGTTAGGCGCGAACATTTCGGGATACGGCGGTACTTTTTTTCTGTTATCGCTTTGTCATGGAGAGTTTGATCCTGGCTCAGGATGAACGCTGGCGGCGTGCTTGATCAATGCGAGTCGTGCGCGTGCCCTCCGATGCTTGCATCGGTGGGACCACGAGCGGCGTGCGGGTGCGTATCACGTAGATAACCTACCCTCGTGTGGGGAATAACCTGGGGAAACTTGGGCTAATACCGCATAATGCCTCCGGTCATAGGACCAGGGGTGAAAGCCTTTCGGGGCGCACAAGGAGGGGTCTGCGGTCTATCAGCTCGTTGGTGAGGTAACGGCTCACCAAGGCTTTGACGGATAGCCGGTCTGAGAGGATGGTCGGCCACACTGGGACTTAGACATGGTCCAGAGCCCTACGGGGTTTAGCATGAAGGAATCTTGCGCAATGGGCGAAAGCCTGACGCAGCGACGCCGCGTGGAGGATGACGCCGTTCGCGGTGTAAACTCCTTTTCTCGGGGAAGAATTAAGACGGTACCCAAGGAATAAGCCCCGGCTAACTCCGTGCCAGCAGCCGCGGTAATACGGAGGGGGCAAGCGTTATCCGGATTTACTGGGCGTAAAGGGCGCGTAGGCGGCGGCGCTAGCCGCTTGTGGAAGCTCCTGGCTCAACCAGGAGATGCCAAGCGGGACGGCTCCGCTCGAGGCAGGGAGAGGGTCGCAGAACTGGCGGTGGAGTGGTGAAATACGTAGATATCGCCAGGAATACCCGTGGCGAAGGCGGCGACCTGGCCCTGTTCTGACGCTCAGGCGCGATAGCGAGGGGAGCGAACGGGATTAGATACCCCGGTAGTCCTCGCCGTAAACGATGGGTGCTGGGTGTTGGGGTCGGACTTTTCTCCGCCCTCAGTGCCCAAGGTAACCCGCTAAGCACCCCGCCTGGGGAGTACGGCCGCAAGGCTGAAACTCAAAGGAATTGACGGGGGCCCGCACAAGCAGCGGAGCGTGTGGTTCAATTCGAGGCTACGCGAAAAACCTTACCAGGATTTGACATGGACGTGGTACCAATCCGAAAGGTGCGGGACTCCTCGGGAAACCGAGAAGAGCGTCCACCGGTGCTGCATGGCTGTCGTCAGCTCGTGCCGTGAGGTGTTGGGTTAAGTCCCGCAACGAGCGCAACCCCTGCGACTAGTTATATCTCTAGTCGGACTGCCGCGAGCAACGCGGAGGAAGGTGGGGATGACGTCAAGTCCGCATGGCCTTTATTGTCCTGGGCTACACACACGCTACAATGGGCGGTACAACGGGATGCAAGCGCGCGAGCGTGAGCGGATCCCTCAAAACCGTCCGGTAGTACGGATGAGAGGCTGCAACTCGCCTCTCTGAATGTCGGAGTTGCTAGTAACCGTGGGTCAGCATACCGCGGTGAATACGTTCTCGGGCCTTGTACACACCGCCCGTCACACCACCAAAGTCGGCAACACCTGAAGCGGCTTCCGCAAACCCGTAAGGGACGCACGTCGTGAGGGTGGGGCTGATGATGGGGGTGAAGTCGTAACAAGGTAGCCGTAGCGGAAGCTGCGGCTGGATCACCTCCTTTCTAGGGTTTTTTACCCATTCCCGCCTATCCCTTGTTCACATACTCTCTCCTTACAAACACCCCCCTTCATCACCCTCCACCTGCTAATACCCGCCTCACTCCTACACTTACTCCAACGAATGAAACCCCCTCCATGAGGAGGGGTCTTTCAATTTTGACGCGAAGAACCCCTACACTTCTCGCGACGAAACATGAGTGGCCTTGCTAGGCTATTCAGTGAATCCCAATCGCGGGCACTCCACCTCAAGCCGTCAGCTCACTTTCGCCTAAACCCTTGCCCAAGCCGTCAACTTCACCAGCATATCCGCCGTTAACGGGCTTGGCGCATGGCTTCAATCTGCCTGCCGCGCCCTGCGCGGCACAGTTGCACACACCTTCAGGCTGCGCTATATTCCTTCTGTGCCTTGGGTCTCGCGCCGTCCCCAAAGACGCAACGGACGTGCAGTGGGGCGGGTGGTATAATAGGGGATGAATCGGCGAACCCTGGCAGTTTGCGGGCCACTAGCTCAGTTGGTTAGAGCGCGCCCCTGATAAGGGCGAGGTCTGTGGTTCAAATCCACAGTGGCCCACCATTGCAAGCAAAATCGGCTTCGCGCTGGTGTTGCGTTTCTGGTCTGATCGCCGCACGGGGATGTAGCTCAGTTGGGAGAGCACCTCCTTTGCAAGGAGGGGGTCAGGAGTTCGAGTCTCCTCATCTCCACCATCCCGGCACAAGAATAGCTCGGCGGAATTCTAATATGCAGGCAGGCGCAAAATTCCGCAATGGCGTTGCCGTCACACCCTTGAAGTCAAGCCCTGGGCTGCTATGAGCCGAGTGGAGTCAGTTAACGCACGCTCGCGCGGCAGGGCTTGCCCGGTTGCTTCTGTTAGTCTTGCCGCAGGCGAGCCCCAGGGTTGGATGGAGCGCCGCGTTGTCGCCGCCCGAATCGTCTTGGAAGTCCGCCAGCTCGGCAGGCCTGGCTTGACTATCTCAGACTGCCACAACATGCGAGGCTATGCGCCATGCTGAATTTACCTCATGCCGATGTCGTTGGGAGCCTGATTAGACCACCGGAGCTCCTCGCTGCGCGGGAGGAATTTGCGGCCGGGCGCATTTCGCCCGCGGCATTCAAGCGCGCCGAGGACGCCGCGGTCGATAGCGCCGTTGCTGCTCAGGAGGACGCCGGACTTGAGATCCTCACCGACGGCGAAATGCGCCGGCTCTCGTTCCAGAGTCAGATGCCCGAGGCGGTCGCCGGCTTTGGCGAATTCGATATTGACGCGTTCCTCTGGGGCGATTGGCAGGGCGACGAACGGGTAGGGGACTCGCGCACGGAGCGTCCCGCGACGCTGGGTGTCGTCGGGCGCCTCGAACGGAAGCGACACCTGTCAGCGGAGGAGTTCACCTACCTGCGCGGCCACACCACGCGCATTGCCAAGGTGACACTGCCCAGCCCCAGCCTGTTCGCCAACTTCTGGTCGCCGGTGCAGTCCGCCGCAGCCTACCCCACGCTGGATGCGTTCTTGGCCGATGTGGCACAGATCGTCCGTGGAGAGATCGCAGAGTTGATCAGGCTGGGGGCGACCTACATCCAACTCGACGCGCCGCACTACCCGCTCGTGCTCGATCCGGCATGGGCGGCCTTCTACGCGGCCCAGGGTTCGTCCGCGGAGGACTGGATCGCCCAGGGCGTCGAGCTGGACAACGCCGTGATGGACGGTTTCTCGGAAGTAGTGTTCGCGGTCCACCTCTGCCGCGGGAACCAGGGCGGCCGTTGGCTGGTCGAAGGCAGTTACGACCGGATTGTCGAGCCGGTTCTCCAGCGCATAAACGCGCAGCGGCTGATGCTGGAATACGACGACCCCCGCTCCGGCTCCTTCGAGCCTTTGCGCGAGGTGCCCGACGACAAGCTCGTAGCGTTGGGGCTGGTCACGACCAAGTCCCCGGAGGCTGAGAACGTGTCCGAGCTGGAGTCTCGAATCGCCGAGGCTGCCCGCCACTTCCCCCTGGAGCAACTGGCCATCAGTCCGCAGTGCGGGTTCGCATCATCCATCGTCGGCAATCCGCTCTCAATCGCGCAGCAGAACGCCAAACTCCGCATCGTCGCCGAGACCGCCCGCAACGTCTGGAGGTAGACTCTCCCGCGATGTTTGCCGTCGACTTACAGAGCGTCCCATTCCCGGTGCCGTAACCTGGCCTGGTTAGTAGCTTCCCCCACCGTGAACCAATTAGCTTGGATTTCCCCATCGGTGCAGCTACAATTACGCGAGAGACTAGCAAGACAGGAGTTCCTTCAATGGGAGTCCGGTTAGTCGCGGGCCTGCGGCAGCAACCACCGGCATTTTGGATCAATGTGGCAGTGAAGATCATCTTGATCTCTCTGCTTGCATTCGGTGCCTTCTCCGGACTGCAGCAACTTGAAGGCAAGGCGTTCATTTGGCGCCTGGCCACTTATCCAATTGCCGCCTTTGTAGTCCCAGTAATCTGGGCAATGCGCGCGCGAGATACCGCGTACCCGTACGCCGCCGACATCCTGCTCACGCTGCCGTTCCTCATCGACACCGCCGGCAATGCCGTGGACTTCTACGACTCCATCTGGTGGTGGGACGACGTGAACCACCTCGTAAACTGGGCGCTGCTCTCCGGCGCCGTCGGGTCTTTGGCGTGGAGAAATGACGTTCGCCCCTGGCAAACCATCGCGTATGTCGTGGGCTTTGGCGCGGTTACGGCGATCCTGTGGGAGGTCGCGGAGTACTTTTCGTTTATTCGCTTCTCGGAAGAGCTTGCAACAGCCTACGTGGACACCTTGGGGGACATGACACTGGGTCTCGCCGGCTCGGTCGTGGCCGGCCTGATAGCCGCCCTGTCACCCCGCCGCCAACAAGCGTAGTCGACTCGACCCAGGCCTCGCTGTGCAGACCCAAGCGTCCCTATGGCACGGTCGCTCCCATCCCGCCGTCATCCTCGTAACCCATGAACGCTGGCACGCAGCCCCCATCCTCTGCCACGCTTTCGGATGTACAATGGTAAGGGATTGGGCGAGGTAGAGGATGCGAACTCTTAATCACGTATTGTGCCGTTATGTAGACTGGGGTCGGCCCGCCTTACGAGCCGAGCATTATAGTCCTTAGACGATTTGCCGGAGGGCAATGTGGCGCAGTTTAAGATTGTGGCCTGGGGACGTGCCAACGTGCCCGGCGATTACACATGCGAGCTGGAGGCCTTGCAGGGCGTTGCTGCCCAGGTCGTGGAAGTCATCGCAGAGACAGACGAGGAGTTTCTGGAACTAGCGCAGGACGCCGACGCCATCATCCTGAGTGGGCATGGGCTTTCGGAAAAGGTGATCAATGGCCTCAAGCAGTGCAGAATTGTCGCATTGGACAGCGTGGGCACCAATCACGTCGCGGTTGCGGCAGCCACAGCCAAGGGCATTCCGGTAACCAACTGCCCGGATATCAATGTCCAGGAGGTCGCAGAGCACACGGTAACCCTCATCCTGGCCGCTCATCGCCGCCTGCTGCTCATGGACAAGACGGTACGGGAAGGGATCTGGTGGGAGGGGCATGCGCCTATGCGTCAGTTGCCCCGGCTGTTCGGTCAGACGCTTGGACTTATTTCCTTTGGCAACATTCCAAGGTCCGTTGTGCCGTTAGTAAAGCCGTTCGGCCTCCGTCTTCTCGCCCACGATCCTTTCGTCATGGAGACCCTCATGATTCAATACGGCGTGGAGCCGGTTGGACTCACAGAGCTATTGCAGCGGTCGGATATCATCGCCAACCATCTCCCAGGATCCGCCGGCACCACCAAGATGATTGGTGAGGAGCAGTTCAGGCTCATGAAGCCCACTGCCATATTCGTAAATACGGGCAGAGGCACGACCGTAGACGAGGCGGCGATGATTCGGGCGCTGGACGAAGGCTGGATAGCGCACGCCGCGCTGGACGTGCTGGCAAGAGAACCACCCGATCCCCAGAATCCCCTTTTCAGCATGGAGAATGTCACGTTGACGCCTCACGTGGCTTCCGCGTCATCCAGGGTTCTCGCCGTGAGCAAGCGTCGGATGGGATTGGAGATCGCATTGGTGTTGAGCGGCCGTTGGCCCCTCTCTTGTGTCAATCCATCGGTGCTGGCCGGCTCGGGCCTGCTGAAATGGCAATCCTGAGCCCGGACCGTGCATTTCTCATGCAACTATTCTGATTGTCTGTCCGGGTCATGCCCTCCGCTGGGTAGCCCTTGAGAACCTAAAGGTGAAACATCATGAATGTGCTGGAGACCGTCGCCGGAATATTGAAGGCTGAAGGTGTGGAGTGGGTCTCGTGTTTCCCCTCCAACGAGTTGATTGAGGCAGTTGCCAGGGAAGGCATCCGCACCATCATGTTCCGGCAGGAGCGCGGCGCTATCATGGCCGCCGACGGTTTCAGCCGTGTCAATGACCGCAACAGATTCGGTGTGGCAATTACCCAGGGAGGCCCCGGTGGGGAGAATTCCATGGGCGGCCTCGCGCAAGCGTTCGCTGACAATGTGCCCATCCTCTACCTCACGGCAGGCCCACCCCTCAGCCGGTACGCGGTGCGACCCGATTTCTCGCCTGTGCGCACCTACCAAACCGTCTCTAAACGCGGTGAGGTCATCGCTGACCCCAGCCAGGTCACTAGCACCATGCGCCGGGCCTTTCATGCGCTGCGCAACGGTCCTCCCGGCCCGGTGATAGTTGAGATCCCAAGTGATATGGACGATCAGGAGGTACCGGAGGCAACGGCGCACTATCAGCCGCCCCGCAGGTCGTCGCAACAGCCGGCAAGCAACGGCATCAAGGAAGCTGTGGGGCTGCTCCTGAACGCCAAGCGGCCGGTCATCTGGTCGGGAATGGGCGTGCTGTTCTCCGGTGCAACCGAGGAACTGCAGGAGTTGGCAGAGCTTACGCAGATACCGGTGTATTGCACCATGCCCGGCAAGTCTTCCTTTGATGAACGCCATCCTCTTGCGCTCGGTTCGGGCAGTCTCGCTACGACATTGCCTGCCCATCGCTGGCTACAGGAATCCGACGTCCTCTTTGCCGTCGGTTCGAGTATGACCAGAACAACCTATGGTCAGCCCATTCCCGACGGCAAGACCATCATCCACAACGTCGACCGTATAGAAGACATCAATAAGGATTATTCTGTCGCCGTCGGGCTACCGGGGGACGCCAAACTCACGCTGCAACTGGTGATTGAGGAAGTGCGGAGTCAGATTGGCGCAACCGGGCGGAAGGACAACTGTCAGGTTTCCACGGAAATCAGTGCGCTGAGAGAGCAATGGCTCGCCGAGTGGCGGCCGCTTTTGGAGTCCGACGAAGTGCCCATCAACACCTACCGGGTTATCGATGAGCTGGAAAGAACACTGGACAAAGAGAACAGCATTGTTACTCACGATGCCGGCGCGCCCCGGGACTCCATCATGCCCTTCTACACCGCCACAGTCCCCCACAGCTACATCGGCTGGGGCAAGACGACCCATCTCGGCTTCGGCATCCCGCTCATGATTGGCGCCAAACTGGCACGACCCGATAAGTTCTGCCTCAACTTCATGGGGGACGGCGCTTTCGGCATGTCGGGCCTCGACATCGAGACCTCCGTACGGGCCAACGCCCCGATCACCACGGTGCTCCTCAACAACGGCGACATGGCGACCTATCCGGGAGGCTATCCAGCGGCGCGGGAACGGTTTGAACTCACCAAGATGGGCGGCAACTACGCCAAAATCGCAGAGGGCCTGGGCGCCGTAGGCATCACCGTGACAGACCCCGCCGGAATAGCGCCTGCTCTTGTGAAAGCGCAGCAACTAAACGCCGACGGCGAAACCGTGCTGCTGGACATACACACCAACATGGAAGGCCGCAGGTCAAAGTTTGACTAGCAGACTCTGGAATGCTGAGATTTGGGGCCATTCCTTTAAAGACTATAGGACGAGGACTTGTGGGTAGCAGGATTCGGCTTCCACACGAAGGCGAGGAGATCGACCGTCTCATTCGCCAGATCAGGGAAGCGGTTCAAGAGAAACGAACAACAGTAGTTGCCGGCGTCAAAGTGACATACTCGATTTGCGACCCATGGCCCCAAGGCATGGATTCGGCTTTGTACGACCAAGATGGCAACATCTACTTGCCAGTAGAGCACGTACGGTCAAATCCCATCTCTGCCGATCTCACTGCATTCCACGAGCACACTGAAGTCCGCCACAAGCTTGCTGGCAGGGCCCACGGCTACGCCCACCATCGGGCATTGCTCCTTGAGTTTCTGGCTGCCAAGGACGTATACGACGCGGACGGACTATGTGATTACGTCCACCGTAGGGTGTTCTCCTACCCAGACTGGAAGATCCCGAACAAGAGCGCAATTAAGGAAAGGCTATGCGAGCTTCTCTTAGCCGATCGACCCATGAGAGGCAAGCTACTTCGCGTCTTTACCGCGGCAAGGATGTAGGCCATGCGAATTCTCTGGGCAAGTACGGCGAAGCTCAATGCATGCAGACAAGGTCAGCGGATTGCGAAGAACGCTTTCCCCAGCAGAATTGGGTAGAGTCGGTAGGGCGCCAGAACGCAATCCGGCTCCTCATTCCCCAATTCAGCGTCGACAGCGATTGGACATCACGTCACAAGCTGACCGACTCCAACGGATAGGTCTCTAGCGGTCAGCTTGTGACGTGATCGCATCCTCAAAATGACGGGCAGCTTTCTCAAACTTGTCGCGGCAATCGGATTGCAAACCCCAACAACATGGCCGCAATACTCGTTGAGAGAATCGGCCCGCACAGGTTGGCCCGACTAAGGACACGTTACATCAATGCAGTCGTCGATTTCGAGAACTCGCACTGTTCCATCCTTCGTTTGGCAGGAGCTGACCTGCAGCAGGGGAAGACAATCCTGGGCACGGCTATTCTGGCGAGATTTGGCTTCGTGCGCAAGCTATGCGCCGGTCTGAATCCCCGGTATCACTCTAGCCGGCGTGCCCTCTTCCGTACCAGAGAAGACATTAATGCAAGGACAAAGCATGCGGCGTCTCCATGAAATCGCAGACCGTCTTGGAGTAGTGAAGACCGGGCCCAATGGAAACCGGCGCAGTGGGTGGGGCGAGGGAACACCCCATGCGCGGGGCGTGGCTGGCGGTCGATTTGACATGTACCTGCAAGTCAAAATACGGTGTGGGCAAGGGGCACATGTCGTGATGCCCTTCTATATAGGTCACCCTGAAAGGATCAGAGCAAGCAATGGAATCTGATTACGAGAGATACCTCAGCGCTTTAGAGCGCTCCGTGTCGTACTTGGAGAGAGACGGCAAGTCCGCGAACGCGGTTACACTTGCCCGCAGCTTCGCAACGACGCCCGCAGACCTCTGGGACGCCGTCACAAACAAGGAGCGCATCCCGCGCTGGTTCTCGGGGATCAGCGGAGACTTAGAGCTTGGGGGGAAATTTCAGATCGAAGGCAACGCGAGCTGTACGATTACGGCGTGCGAGCCGCAAGCGCATTTTGCCCTCACCTGGGAGTTTGCCGGGGACGTGAGCTGGGTGGAGGTGAGTCTATCGGAAACTGGAAGTGGGAGCGTGCAACTGTCACTCACGCACACTGCGCTGCTATCGCCGTTTTGGGACCAATACGGTCCGGGAGCGGTCGGCGTGGGCTGGGAGACGGCTTTCCTGGGACTCACCCTCCTTCTCGAACAGCCGGGCTGGACCAAGCCGGACGAAATGGAGTTTGCCACTTCAGCGGAAGGTAAAGCCTTCATCACCGGCAGCAGCGAGGGCTGGGCTCAAGCGTCAATTGCAGCCGGAACAGACACCGAGAAGGCGCACGCCGCGGCACGGAACACCACCGCGTTCTACACTGGCACGGAAGCTAGCCCCTCCTAATGCGAGGGTAGCTGAGCTCATCCACAGCGTTACTCATTCCTGCATGGACGGAATGCCGTACCAATGGTGCCCTGCTGCTACACGCAACTGTCCTTTGGAAAGCTAAGGATTAAGGCGCAACGTCACATAGGTTACGACCGTTGAGGTAATGAGGCTTAATAGGCCTCCAATGAGAATGTCCACAGGCACCAGGATCCCGGTCCACGTGGCAAGCATCAAAAAGATCGGCACAATGTACGTGGCGTAGGCCGCGCAGCCCAGCACAAAGCTGTTCTGCACGCCTTGCGCAGGTTGCGCTCCTTTACTGCCGGCTCAATTGCCAGGTAGCTATTGGCGAGGGCAATCAGCAAGAGAAACGCCAGCAGCGAGACGAACTCACCCCCACCCCACGTATCCGGCTGCTTCCCAAAGCTATCAAAGAGCACATTGTTGCCGCTTTCCACATACAGACTCTCGTACATGTTCTGCGCAATAGGCGAGAAGTTCCAACCTATGTCAACAACCGTGTATACGACGAATGCGGCTATGAATCTGACGAAATGCATACACACTTCTATTCTTGTCTCTGTTCAGTCACAAGCCCCAAGCGTAAGTCCCAACATTGATGGTCAGCCTGCAAGCTCTATAGTCTTGGCGCGGGCACGAAAAACCTGAGATCTCTGGGCAAATGGTGAGCAGCCAGCACACTTACGAATCAGATGTCTATGCAATATACTGAGCTTGAGCAACGAATACGGTCGGTGCCGCACCGCAGAATCTTCGGAGAGTTCAGGAGGGATTAGTGCTGACTTCACTTGCCGGGCATGGGAGACCTAGCTTCAGATTTGCGCCCATGTGTGTGGTGTTGCTTGCTTTCATGTTTAGTTTCGTTTGGTTTTTCGTATCAGCAGGGCAAGTGTACGCCTGCAAGTGTGCAGAACCTGGTCCGCCTACGGAAGAGTTGGCAAATTTTGACGCAGTCTTCGTGGGCAAGGTCTTAGTGGTGCAGCACTCGTACGACCTAGAAGGAAAGACTGTCACCCCGGAGGACCGCTCCACCATCGGCTTCGAGGTAAGCACCGTGTGGAAGGGCGCCGTGCATGAGGTGATGTATATCACGACGCCCCCGACCGGCGGCAGTTGCGGGTATACGTTTGTTGAAGGCGAGGAATACTTCGTCTATGCGTCCGACAGCAACTATGGCGACGACAGCTATACGGCGAGTATTTGCAGCCGCACCGCCCTCCTGAGTGCCGCGCAAGCCGACCTCGACGCGCTGGGAGAAAGGGAAGCCCCGCAAGCGGGGACGAAAGGACCGGCACCCACAGACTCTGAAGACACTGCAACCGGCATCAGCGCAGGTTGGGTCTTTGCCCTTGTCCTTGCCGCGGCCATGTTCCTCGTGGGGGCAGGCGGTTTCGTGGCGTATGCCAGACTTGGGCGCGAATAGGTTGCGCACCTTGCGCAATGTGCCTTTCGCAAGAGGGCCCTAGGCGAAACAATGGATTGCGAAAACTTGGAGGCACATCATGAGAGTTCGTTCGCATGACCCGGAGTGGGAAGGCCCCCGTGCAGACCTGGAAGTGGCCGCGTCAGCGCCCAAGGGCCATTACCGTGCCGCCGTGGTAGGTTGCGGTCGCATGGGCAGCACCATTGACGACGAGCACGTTGGCAAGCCCCATTACCCTTGGCCGTGGGCCCATGCGCCCGCAATTCAAGAAGCGCGCAATGTGGACCTCGTCGCCGGTGTCGACTTCGATCGGAGACGGCTGGCCTACTTTAGTGAGCGCTGGAGCGTGGAAGCCCTCTACACCGATTTGCGCGAGATGGTTGCCAAAGAACGCCCCGACATTGTCTGCGTCACCACAGGGCCGGTGGAACGCGCAGAGGCGGTTACCGCCTTGGCAGAGGCCGGTGTCAAGGCAATCTATGCCACCAAGCCCATGTGCCGCACTCCCGCCGAGGCCGACGCGATGATCGAGGCCTGCCGCCGCACCGGCACTATCCTCGCTATCGCCGCCCACCTCAATTGGTACGCACCATACACCAATGCGAAAGCCCTCATCGACAGCGGCGAACTAGGGCCCTTGCGCTCGATGGTCTGCCAAAGTCCGATGCCGCTCTCGAACATCCACAGCCATACGCTATGCCTCTTTAGTCTATTCGTTGGCGCTCCCGCGCGGTGGGTGCAGGGACACATGGACGATCCCGAAACCGCCAAGACTAATGAAGACCAGAGCGGTTCCGGCATGATTGGCTACGAGAATGGCGTGCTGGGTTTTCTTAATTCTCACGCGCCCTGGCGGAGTTGGAGCATGGAGTTCAATTGCGAGCGCGGTCGTGTCTTCACCCGCAATCACCACGCCTGGTTCGAGCTTTGGGGACGAGGCGAAAACGAATTAGATGGTGAATACCAGCGGCAGTTCCCCTTCCCTTGGCGTCCCCGCAGTTCAATGACTGACGCCATCGAGGGCGTCGCCCGTTCAATCGAAGCCGGCGTGGAAGAGTCGTGTCCCGGCGAGTTCGGGCGCGAAGCCCTGGAGATCGGCATCGCCATTCGCGAGTCCTATCGCAGCGGCCAACGCATGGAGCTGCCCCTTCAGGACCGCAGCCTCCGCCTCGGCGGCTACTAGTCTAGACTCTTCTACAAGAGCTCCAAACTTCGGTCGTCTGGCTATGCTACAATTAATTCGTATAGCTCTTGCACTGGGGATAGTGCTGAGTCTGACTGGATTTGGTGGTTTTCAGTTCGGTATTGACTGGGCTATTACTGCTAATTCTGGGCGTCACGATTGATGGCGCTATGCGATTCTTTCTGCTTCCTGCCTACCGTCTGATTCTCAAATAGCGAGAGTGAGACTTTGGTAGGAATAGCCAGATAGTGGTAGACACTGCACGTTGCGCAGCCGTAGAACAGCGAAGTACCGGGCTGCAATGCAGATTGCATTGTCGCTCTGATGTGGACACAGTAAGGAGAAGGTGGTGTCTAAATTTGTAAGGTCAATTCTCTTTGGCGTGTTAATCGCGTCGTTAGCAGTGGTGTTAGCTGGGTGTAGCGTTCAGCCTGTAGCGGAACCCGCACCTGCGCCAACTGCCCCGCCGGTTGCCACAGAAGTTCCCGCGCCCACACCGCCGCCGGAGCCGGTTGCACCTACACCCATACCGGTCGCGGAGCTCACGCCCGATTCGGTTTTGCCGCTTGATCCTGTGGTGACGCATGGCACGCTGAGCAACGGCATGACCTATTACATCAGGCACAACGAAGAGCCCAGCAACCGCGTGCAGTTGATGATGGTCGTGCGGGCCGGTTCCGTCCTTGAAGAAGAGTCGGAGCGCGGACTGGCGCATTTCGCCGAGCATATGGCCTTCAACGGCACTGAACGCTTTGAAAAACAGCAGATCGTCGAGTACCTCGAGTCTCTCGGTGTCAATTTTGGCCCGGACCTCAACGCCTCCACCGGTTTTGATACCACGACGTATGAACTTGAGGTCCCGACCGAAGATGCGGAAGTCTTGGAAACTGCGTTCCAGATCCTCAGCGATTGGGCTTACGCCATCTCGTTCGATCCGGAAGAGGTTGAAAAGGAACGCGGTGTGGTCATTGAAGAGTGGCGCACGAGGTTGGGATACAGCGATCGGTTCCTCAACCATTGGATACCCTTGGTATTCGGCTCCTCGCGCTATACCGACCGCCTGCCAATCGGCCTCTTGGAAGTCCTGGAGAATGCGACGGCAGAAGACTTGCGCGGCTTTTACGAACGCTGGTATCGACCCAATCTGATGGCAGTAGTAGTCGTCGGCGACATTGACGTAGCTGAAATGGAAACTCTCGTGCGCCGTCACTTCGCGCCGCCTCCCGAAGGGGAAGCGATGCAAGAGCGTGCCGCCGTGCAACCGCCTACGGAGCGGCCCCGCTACCCAGTGCCAAGCCACGCAGAACCGCGCGTGACGGTGTTCACCGATCCCGAGGCTACCGGGACAAGTACGTTCTTGGTGCGTACAATTCCATCCGGTTTTGGCGAGACGCTGGACGCCTACCGCGGGATTCTGGTGGAGCGGCTGACGTTCATGATGTTCAATGCGCGGCTGTTCGAGCTTAGCCGCACCCCGAACCCTCCGTACCTTGGCGCCAATTCCTATCGCAGCGGCCTGTCGGATACGGCGGACATACTCGTCTTCGGGGCTGCAGTTGAGAAAGACGGTGTCGAAACCGGTCTCAACGCCATCCTCGAGGAGATGCAACGTGTACGCCAGCATGGCTTTACTACGTCCGAACTCGACCGCGAGAAGGCCAATCTGCTCAGCTTTATGGAAAGCTACTACGAAAGGCGCGGCCAACTGGAATCCCGGGGCCTCGCCGAGGAGTATATCGAGCACTACTTGAGCGGCACGGTCGCGCCGGGCATCGAGATGGAGTGGGAACTCACCCAGCATCTCCTGCCGCAGATTGCGCTGGATGAAGTTGATTCGCTGGCGACGTTCTGGACCGAACCCGGCAATACCGTCCTGCTCGTAACAGGCCCTGAAGACATTGGGCCCGGCACCAAGGACGAATTGAAAGAGGCAGTTACCCAACAGCTTGTAAACGCACATGCCTTGGAAGTAGCAGGCTACGAAGATGAAGCCGCGGGCCAAACTCTCTTAGCGAATGTCCCATCCGCCGGTTCCATCACGGACGAGCAGACTATCGAGTCTATCGATGCCGTTCGATGGACGCTCTCCAATGGCATCACCGTAGTCGCCAAGCAGACCGACTTCAACAACGACCAGGTGCTTCTCCGTTCTTTCAGTCCGGGTGGGAATTCGCTGGTCTCAGATGAGAGCTACTACTCGGCCACGCATGCCGCCTCACTTGTTGCCGGCAGCGGCGCCGGCCCGCACGACATTGTTGCCTTGGATAAGCTCTTGGCCGGTAAGCGGGTCTCCGTGGCCCCGTACATTGGTTCCCAGTTTGAAGGGTTCAGCGGCAGTGCTTCGCCGCAAGACCTGGAAACGATGTTCCAACTGATCACCCTGTACGCCACCGACCCGAATATTGACCCCGTTTACTTTGAGACCTACGTTACCAGGTTGCAGGACGCGGCCGAGAACCGCCTCATGGACCCGGATACACTGTTCTTCGACGAAGTACGTAGAATTCTCTTCCAAGACCACTACCGGCGGCGCCCGCTCACCGTCGAGTTGCTTGATGAATTAGATATGGAGCGCGCACTGGCAGTGTATACGGACCGCTTTGCGGACATGGGCGACTCGACGTTTGTGTTTGTGGGCGCATTCGATTGGGACGCGCTGCGCGCGTTGACCGAAACGTACTTGGCCAGTCTGCCGGTTTCCGGTCGTGCCGAGCAGTGGCAAGACCCCAATATCGATCCACCGTCCGGTCTCATAGACGAGGAAATCTATTTCGGCATCGAGCCGCGGAGCACGACGATATTGATATTCGCCGGGGACTTGGAGTGGGACCGGCAGGAAGCATTGATTATTGCGCTCATGGGCGAAATCCTCCAAATTCGCTTGCGAGAAGAGATTCGTGAGGAACTCGGCGGCACGTACGGCGTCAGCGTTAGCGCCTCGACCTCCTCAATCCCAGACTCCGAGTACCAGGTATACGCCTACTTTGGCAGCGATCCCGATCGCGTTGAGGAACTCTTTGCCGCAATCCAGCGAGAGCTGAACTGGCTGATTGATGGCGGCGAACAGAAGTATCTCGACACTTCCAAAGAGCTCTTCCGTTCCTCCAGAGAGGAGCAAGTCGAGGAGAATTCCTTCTGGCTGGGCCAAATCAGATCTGTACTACAGCGCGGCGAGGACTTTGCCGTGATCAATAGTTACTTAGACCGTTTGGATGCTGTGACCTTAGACCAAGTGTCGGCAGCAGCCGAACGCTACTTAACTCTTGACCGCTACATTCGTGTCGTGCTCTTCCCCAAGGAAGAGGAATAGAGGATTACCCATCCCGCTGGAGCAGGCAGATTGAATTCTCCTGTTCCAGCGAGATTTGTCATGCATAATTCTTCGTAACTGATCTGCGCGGCCCATAGAAGTGCTGCCGCATCTGCCGTTGCGATTACGCATTGTCTCTATGTGCACTTTGCCATCTGGACTGATCTCGGTGATCTAGTGCGGTTCCCAAGCGTTTCTCAGCCACGAATTCAGCAATCTCTTTAGGTGCATCGCAACTCTGCCAATTGACTGTTATAGTCCAAGCCAGCCACTTCTCATCCAAACAGTCACGTGGTGCGCTGACGATGACCTGCGTCTTCACATGCTTTTTCCGGCTTCCAGTTAGGACAATCTCATGACTACTCTTGAGTCGCCACCTCTCTGGCAGGACTGTAGTCAATTTCTCGACTACTGCGGTTATCTCAACCGTTCCCCTCAAACGGTTCGCACCTATGAGCAGATGCTCAGAGACTTCGTCTCCTACTGCACTAGAACGAATCGTCCCGTGACATGTGTTGAAGACCTCACGTTGCCCGTAATCACGGCATTCCTGGCCTGGAAGCGCACACATACGAGCGCGTCGACTCTCGCAAAGTATGCATCGTGCCTGCGCAGTATGCTCCGTTACTTTAGCTTGCATGAGGACCGTGCCGTACTTGCCTACGACAAGGTGCAACTCCCAAAATTGCAGCGCCACGCGCCGCGCAACGTCCCTACCGCTGAAGACATCGTGCACCTCTTCCGTTCCATCCCACAGGATTCCTTCCAGGGGAGACGTGATCGTGCGATCGTCATGCTCTTTTTCTCAACGGGGCTGCGCTTGGCGGAACTCTGCGCGCTCGACCGTGCCGATCTGCCGTTAGAGCGTCTCGGCGCCGACCAACTGCTGCAAATCATCATTCGGGGCAAGGGCGACAAAGACCGGCCGGTCTTTCTACAGCAAGGCGCGCAACTGGCGGTGCGCGAGTATCTGGCCACCCGTGAAGACGACTTTCCACCGCTCTTCATTCGCTATCGTCCCGGCAAGTCCGCTGAGGATGACGCCGAGGACAAGGAAAAACGGCTCTCGCCACGCATGGTACGCAAGATCATTACGCAACATGCTCGGAGGTCCGGCGTGGGACATCTGGCGCCCCACGCGTTACGACATGGATTTGCGGTGGACCTGTTGCGAAACGACGTGAACTTGCGCGTGATCCAGGAGCTCCTCGGCCACTCCAGTCTTTCCACAACCCAGATTTACACCCATCTTGTGAATCGTGCTTTGGCGGATGCCGTGCGCCATCGAGCAGATCCCGTGGGGTAGAACGACTGCTCCTAAGAGCCACGAACGCCGACTGAGGCTTGCGCGCTCAGGCTACTCTTAGGCAAACACGGTAGGGTGTCCAACAAACTAACTGTCTATTCATGCCCCTGGAGGTTGACTATGAACGTGCGAGATATGGCAAATGCAGGGACGAATGGCGCCGGCAAGGATACCAGCCTGCGCGATTACATCCTCGAGGAGTTCATAGAGGATTATCAAGAAGGTGAGATCAACCGGCGGGAAGCGCTCCAGCGCATCGCGGGGATCACCGGCAGCGTGGCCATTGCCAGTAGCATCCTCGCGGCCTGCGGGGCTCCGGAAGAGCAGGAAGCTGCCCCGGATACTGCCACGGAATCCGCCGCCGAGCAACCTTCGCCAACGACAGAAATGGCAGCCAAGGAAGACTTGCCGCCAGGCGTTACTGTGTCTCCGGACGATCCTAGCATCGATGCACGCGCGGTAGAGATCGTAGTAGGAGACGTGACGCTGCTCGGGTACCTGGCCGGCCCGGCTGGCGACGGACCGTTCCCCGGCGTGCTGGTGTGCCACGAAAACCGGGGGTTGAATGAGCACATTCGGGACGTTGCCCGTCGATTCGGCAGAGACGGCTACGTGGCGCTTGCGCTCGACATGTTATCGCGGCAAGGCGGCACGGAAGCGGCCGGCGGTGCTTCCAGCGCGCCTGGGCTGCTGAGTAACATCCCGCCGCAGCAGTTCGTGGATGACTTCAGGGCCGGGCTGCAATTCCTGCAGTCCCAGGCATTTGTGTCGCCGGACCGCTTCGGCATGACCGGTTTCTGTTTCGGCGGCGGTGTCACCTGGCGTTGCGCCACACAGATCTCAGAGTTGAAGGCTGCCGTGCCGTTTTATGGACCGAATCCGCCCCTGGCAGATGTACCGAACATCCAGGCGGCAGTACTTGCCATCTACGCTGAGCAAGACCAGCGCATTAACGCCGGTATCGAGGCAATTGAAGCTGCGATGCAGGAGCACAACAAGACTTTCCAGAAGATTATATACCCCAACGCCAACCACGCGTTCCACAACGACACCAGTTCGCGCTACCATGCCGAGTCCGCCAATGACGCTTGGAAGCAGATGCTTTCCTGGTTCGCGGAACATGTGTAAGGGCACATTTTGGCGGAGGACTAGCAACAAAGTGCCAGAGTAGCTGCCAAGACTTCAATTCCCTTAACAGAACAAAGAGAGAGCCGCCCCGATTGGGGCGGCTCCTTTATAGTCAAGCGCTAAGCTCGGTGAAGACCGAGTAGATGAACTCTTGGCTAGACTTACTTGGCTGCCTCTTCCGCCAAGATGTTCTCCAATATCGGCTTGACGTTCTTCAGGCCGTCGGCCGGGGCCACCGTGCCGGCAATCATGTCGCCCCAAAGCGGCCGGACCGCTTCTTCGAGCATCCGCGGCCACGCTGAAGTAACGAGCGCGGGATCACCGCCGTTGCCGCCGAGCGGGAGCGAGTTGACGAAGGCATCGACGCGCACACCCGGGCGTTCTTGATACAGATCACGCAAGAACTTCTCCGCGCCTTCCAGACGCGCCGGGATGTTACTGGTAAGCAGGGCCCAGCGGTCCTCGGGAATGTGGAACTTTACAAACTCCCAGGCCAGATCAGTTGCCTTGGACTGGGTGCCAACCCCATAGCCCCAAATCTTGAACTCAGGCAGTGAGGACGCGGCCTTCGGGAATGGCGTGAACGCCCAGTCGATATCCGTCGTGTCGCGGTACCCGCCAAGCTGCCAGGAACCCATCTTGATCACGCCGGTTTTGCCGAGAGTGAAGTGAGTGAAACCCGCGCCGGGCTCACCCAGATTCTCATTGGCCTGATCGCGCGAGGGCCACGACCTGTCCTGGAGTTGCAGCGCAATATAGGACTCGTACGCTTCGATCACTTCCGGCGAATCGCAGGTGATCGACTGGAAGTCATCCGAAATCCAGGCGCCGTCCCAGAGCATGGGCGTATTGGGATAATAATTGATGCCGACCCGATCCAGGCCGTACTGGGTGAACTTACCGCCGGATTCTTTGGTGAGCTGCTGCATCGTGTCACGGAACTCATCCCACGTCCACGAGTTGTCCCAGTCCTCCGAAGGCTCGTCAACGCCGGCATCAGTAAACAGTTGCCGGTTGTAGAGCAGCGCAATCGCCTCACCGTGATGGTAGGTGGTTAGGCCGTAGACTTTGCCCTCGAATGAGGAGAACGTCGTGCGGCCGTCTCTGGCAAACTGCGTCATGTCGTAGTTGTCGCGCTTGATCAGGTCATCCAGCGGCTGGACGAGGCCGTTGCGCACATAGAGGGGAGGCGCAAGGCACATAAAGCAATCGACCAAGACACCGCCGGCCAACATTGTCGTCAGCTCGATGCCCTGCCCTACCAAGCTGCCTGGGGCCACAACGAGCTCTACGGTAGCGCCCGGGTTGGCCTCGGCAAACGGGTTCAGCATGACGGTCTCTACATTGCCCAGGTCTCGCTCAGAGAACCAAGAGTAGTACTGGATCGTAACTTCCTCGACCGCAGGAGCTTCTTCCGCCTGCTTCTCTTCCGCCATCTCCTCCTTGGGTTCGGCTTCGCCTCCCGGCATCGCGGTCGCCGTGCCGCAAGCCGCCAGGATGGTCACGCCCAGCCCGCCAATGCCAATACCGGCCAGCAGGTTGCGACGAGTCACACCAGTAGGAATTCTTTCTTCGTACTCAGACTGCATTGCTATTGCCTCCTTGAAAGCATGTAGCTAACCATTAACCCCTCAGAGCCACAACCGTAGCCCTAGTGTTCCTTACGTTACTCTCTCTGCCCAGAGTCGTCAAGCAGAATCAATGCGGCGAAAGCCCTATGGCTGCCAACGGGTGTTCTAATTGACAGGATGGTTGAACAAGATACCAGATCATGACCTTCGGAGTGGGCCAAGGCGTCATCCACGTTGCAACCATTCATGCGGTCCCTATTGTGTCTCTTGATGCGATCCCATAGGAACAAACCATCAGGCCCAGTGGAACCCCTTCTGTCATTAGCGCTGAGCCTGCCCTACCATTCGCCCTGAGCCTGCCCTACCGTTCGCGCTGAGCCTGTCGAAGCGCAGAGAGTAGCGGTCTTGCTTTATGTAACCAAGAGAATCGCCGGCTATCGACTCGCGAATCCTGATTGTGTCAGGTGACTGGTCGACAGATGTCAGATTAAGAGAAGCAGAGCGAAGTGGTGTGTATTCCATGGACGCATATCACATTTTCCGCAATTTTGTGAATGCCTTGGGTACCTGTCATTCCGAACGGAGCGCAGCGCAGAGAGGAATCTAGAGTTATCAACCCGTTGGGCTACGAGAGACGAAAACTCCAGATTTCTCGCTGCGCTCGAAATGACAAAACTGGCTAACACCACCCGATGGAAAGCGGCTTCTGACGACGAGTTATTCACAATGCTTACACTTCCGGCAATAGTCGGAATCCAGATACAGGGGGCCTTACAGTTCCGTCTAGGGAAGTGCCTAATCTATGCTGCTCAAGACAGCGGCGATGCAACTGAGCCTGTCGCACGTGGGTCCGCAACGCGCACACATCGCTCTAATCGCCACTCTTCCGCGACGTTTCCACCACCTGCTCGTGCATCGCGATCATGAGACCGGCAAGGGAGATTATGTCGAGCACATTGTGGTGGAAGACCCCATCGAGGCTGGAGAGGTCACCATCCTCGAGGAACTTGAAGTACATGCCCGGAACTTCGGCCGAGGGCACATCGTCCTGCCGTTTGAAGTCAAGGATGTGGTTTTCGAGTGTCTGCAGGCGGCAATTCGGCAGACTCCGTTGCCAGAGGCGACGCGCGCCGTAGAGCAAATCGCAATGGAGGACATTGCCTAAATCCATTTTGATTTTGTGGGACTTCAAGCGCGCGCGTAACAGCGGCAGATCGAAGCTGGCCCCGTTGAAGGTGGTCATCGTCGGCCACTGGGGCAACGCCTCCGCGACTGCCTGCAGCATGGCGGGCTCTTCCTCCGGGCTGCGAATGAAATGCTGCCGCACCACGAACGCATCGTCCTCAAAGTACCCCAACCCAACTAGAAAGACATACGTCCCCGGCCCACCCAGTCCGGTCGTCTCCGTATCCCAAAACACCATCCGCCGCAGGTCCGGCGGGTTGCTGCTCTCGGTCGCGCCACTCACACTCTCATTCTCCGACGTGCTCTGCCCAGATGACTTGGATCCCCCGCGACGATAGGACCGCGGCTTCCGCGCCCCTGCCGTACGCGCCACCTGCGCCGCATCCGCTTCCAGCACCTGCCGCATTGCATACTTGCCGTGCCGGTACTCAGGCGGATTGACCACGCTGCTAACTAAGTGAATGCCAAGCGGAGTCTCGTGAGTTTGCCACATGTGATTCGATCCCTTGCTCTAAACTAGAGTGCGCGATTGGAGCCTTAAATTCTGCCATGTAGAACCGCCGCGGCAAGAATCCTGTTGCAGACAGAGAAACAAAGGAGAGGATTAACCTCTCCTACTCGCAGTGCGCACTTCCTTGGGAGAGTACGCGGATGTTCAATAGAGTAAAGCTCATAGGTTCCATTGTGAAGCGCACACGCGCCATCTGCCAACCCGTAGCCGCCACTGGCCATCGTAGCCGCTCATCTTTACGAGTGCTCTTGCACTTCACTCCTACCGGGCACTCTGCGTCTACACCTCGATCAACATAATTGACGCTTGCGGTTTCGGTATGCCGTCCTTTCACGTGCCTACCAGGTAGGAGGCGATCGCCTGATGTATGTTCTGCGTAATTTCCTCTTGTGCCTCGCCGGTAGCCACGCACCTGGGAAGAATCGGGTCAAACGCCAAAGAATTCTGCGACTCCCACTCAATCACGACCGCGTGCTTCATCGGTCACTTCGCCTGCTCAATCCTGCACGCTTCAAATTCCATCCCCTGGACTAGATTGCCTCGTACGCTTTGCGGCTGCCTTTGCCACTCGAGCGCAGGCGCCGCTGTCTGACCAGGGAGTCTATGGCGGCTTTCACGGCGGGTTCGCCGCGGCGGCGAAACTTGCCGGTAATCTTGCTGAGGGTGCGTGGGCGTTCGCAGTAGGCATACACCTCTTCAGCGAGCAGTTCGTGGGCCTCAGGGAGGGGTGCGATCGGCCGCACCACGGTGTGACCGAGGTTAGAGTCTACATACTCGCCCGGAGTGAATTCCAAGCGCCCCTTACTCGCCTGCTGTGCCAAGAACTGTTGCAACCGCTTGCGCAGCACGCCGCCGGATCCGGCCGAACCGTAGCCGTGAATAACGTCCACGGCAGCGGCTGGGCCACCTGCAGAGCCTTGGAGCCATTCATTATAGAACCCGATAAAGTCTTGCAGAGCTTCTTGCCAGGTTAGCTCGTGTAGGTCCAATTCATGAGGAGACCCAACGTCATGGATAGTCATTGCAGATCAAGTATTCAGATGAACATTCAGGTTGCGCCCGCGCAATCTCACCGAGATTCAAAAATCCTTGGGCAACGGCCTATTTTCCCACACAGTCGCCCGTGAAGTATCGTCGGTGCTGAGGGGCTTAACTACCGTGTTCGGGATGGGAACGGGTGTACCTCCCTCGCCTTGTCACCCAAGGAATTCTTGACTGGAATATGGAAACGTGTCGTAGATGCACTGCCACGCAATGTGCTGCGGCAAGCGCACATCAAGAAACGACGCGTTATGTCAATGTGCAGTCGTGAACAATGCGCAAGTCTTGATTGAGTGTGTTTGGCGTGCTTGCACGCCAAAGATAGCTGACCAAGGTGAGAGCATTCCCGCGCTTAGAGAATGACTCACAGATTGCAGAACTCCAAATTTGCCAATTAGAAGCGCGGCTAAGTCCTCGACCATTAGTACCGCTCGGCTGAACGCGTTACCGCGCTTACACCTGCGGCCTATCAACCAGATAATCTCTCTGGGGTCTTACCTCTCGCCGCAATGCAGCGAGAGTGGGGAACTTAATCTTGAGGCTGGCTTCCCGCTTAGATGCTTTCAGCGGTTATCCATTCCGCACGTAGCTACCCAGCAATGCCTCTGGCGAGACAACTGGTACACCAGCGGTGCGTCCACCCCGGTCCTCTCGTACTAGGGGCAGCTCCTCGCAAGTTCCCTGCGCCTGCGGAGGATAGAGACCGAACTGTCTCACGACGTTCTGAACCCAGCTCGCGTAGCGGCTTTAATGGGCGAACAGCCCAACCCTTGGGACCTGCTCCAGCCCCAGGATGCGCTGAGCCGACATCGAGGTGCCAAGCCTCCCCGTCGCTATGAACGCTTGGGGGAGATAAGCCTGTTATCCCCGGGGTAACTTTTATCCGATAATCCACGGCCCTTCCACTCGGAACCGTAGGGTCACTAAGCCCGACTTTCGTCCCTGCTCGACGTGTATGTCTCGCAGTCAAGCTCCCTTGTGCCTTTACACGCTAAGGCTGATTTCCATCCAGCCTGAGGGAACCTTTGGGCGCCTCCGTTATCTTTTGGGAGGCGACCGCCCCAGTCAAACTGCCCACCAGACACTGTCCCCCTCCCGGATCACGGCAAGGGGTTAGAATAAGGATCGTAGAAGGGTGGTATTTCACGATTGCCTCCCCAATCCCCAAAAGGAAAGGTTCACAGGCTCCCACCTATACTACGCATCGACGGCCCCGATCCAATGCCAAGTTGCAGTAAAGCTCCACGGGGTCTTTTTGTCCTTCCGCAGGTAACCAGCATCTTCACTGGTACTTCAATTTCGCCGGGGCCCCTGCTGAGACAGTGCCCAACTCGTTACGCCATTCGTGCGGGTCGGAACTTACCCGACAAGGAATTTCGCTACCTTAGGACGGTTATAGTTACCGCCGCCGTTCACCGGGGCTTCCCGTTGGGGCGTGAACCCCTCTAGTTAACCTTCCGGCACCGGGCAGGCGTCAGCCCCCATACATCAGCTTTCGCTTTCGCGGAGACCTGTGTTTTTGTTAAACAGTCGGTTGGGCCTTTTCAGTGCCACCGCGATTCGCTTCCCAGCGCAAGGCTGGTGCACGCATCGCGGTACCCCTTCTCCCGAAGTTACGGGGTTAATTTGCCGAGTTCCTTAGCAGAGGGTCTCCCGCTCACCTTGGGACATTTACCCCCGCCCACCAGTGTCGGTTTGCGGTACGGGCGCCCATATCCTGGCTAGAGGCTTTTCTTGCAGGCTGGGCTCAAAGAAATCGCCGTTGACTTTCGTCGCGGACTCTCCATCGCTTCTCGGCGTTTGGAATGGAGCAACGGATTTTCCTATCGCTCCCGCCTACCAGCTTGGACGTGTATAGCCAAAAAACACGCTTCTCCTACCCTGCCCGGTCCCCCCTTCGCTCATAACGAACATGGGCGGTTCCGGAATATCAACCGGATGTCCATCGCCTACGCCATATTGGCCTCGGCTTAGGCCCGACTAACCCTCAGAGGACGAACCTTCCTGAGGAAACCTTGGGCTTACGGTGAGCCGGATTCTCACCGGCTAACGCTACTCATGCCGACATTCTCACTTCCCTGCGCTCCACCCGTCCTCTCGGTCGAGCTTCTCCGCCCAGGGAACGCTCCCCTACCCAGCGGCTACTCCCGAAGGAGCGCCACTGCCCTAGCTTCGGTACCAGACTTGAGCCCCGTTAAATTTTCGGCGCCAGACGGCTTGACCAGTGAGCTGTTACGCACTCTTTAAAGGATGGCTGCTTCCAAGCCAACCTCCTGGCTGTCCGGGCTATCCGACATCCTTTCCCACTTAGTCTGAATTTAGGGACCTTAGCTGAGGGTCTGGGTTGTTTCCCTTTTGACGATGAAGATTATCCCCCACCGTCCCACTCCCAGGTAACATGTATACGGCATTCGGAGTTTGGTTGGGTTTGGTAACCGTTTTGGCCCCTAGCCCATCCAGTGCTCTACCTCCGCAACACTCTAACCTGAGGCTGCACCGCAATGCATTTCGGGGAGAACCAGCTATATCTGAGTTCGATTGGCATTTCACCTCTAGCCACAGCTCATCCCCCAGATTTGTAACTCTGGTGGGTTCGGGCTTCCACGAGATATTACTCTCTCTTCACCCTGGCCATGGCTAGCTCACTCAGTTTCGGGTCTACTCCACGCGACTGAATCGCCCTGTTAGGACTCGCTTTCGCTACGGCTCCGGCCCTCCGACCTTAGCCTTGCCACGCATAGTAACTCGTCGGCTCATTCTCCAAAAGGCACGCCATCAGGCATTCCGTCCTATAATGCGGGCTTAGCGTCCCCGCGCGCCGCACTTTCCGAAGAAAGCGCATTGCGTAGGCACGCCGACCCAGTAAGACGGCATAGCCCTCTGACTGCTTGTAAGCGTACGATTTCAGGTTCTATTTCACTCCCCTCCCGGGGTTCTTTTCACCTTTCCCTCACGGTACTCGTTCACTATCGGTCGCCAAAGGTGTTTAGCCTTGGGAAGTGGGCTCCCCAGTTTCCCACAGGGTTACACGTGTCCCGTGGTACTCAGGCACAGCAACGAGAGAGCCGTGGTTTTCGTGTACGGGGCTATCACCCTCTCTGGCGGGCCTTTCCAGGACCTTCTACTAACCACAGCTTTTCTCCAACTCTCCGAACCCCTTGCAGGGGGTTCAATTGCGGCCTACAACCCTCACACTGCAACGGCTGCAACCTATCACACAGCGTGAGTTTGGGCTGTTCCCCTTTCGCTCGCCACTACTCAGGGAATAATCTCTTTTCCTCGCCCTACTAAGATGATTCAGTTCGGGCGGTTCCCTCCACATGCCTATGAATTCAGCATGCGGTGACGAGGCATCACCCTCGCCGGGTTTCCCCATTCGGGTACCTGCGGATCAAAATCTGCTGACGACTCCCCGCAGCTTTTCGCAGTCAACCGCGCCCTTCTTCGGCCTTTGGCACCAAGGCATCCATCGTACGCCCTTAGTAACTTAGCCTGCTTCTAATCGGCAAAATTGAAGTTCTGCTTGCGCAATATTCACTTGTTAATGTACCGCCCCATCTCTAGGGCGCATCCCCTAATGTACCAAACATCGTGCCACGGTGTCAAGAAACACGAGCCGGTCGTGATGACCTCTTGCAACCCGTTGCCTTGCGCATATTGCGACCCATCGTCCGTGTTCACGGCCTGCCGCTTCGCCCGTTCGTGCTGAGGATGCTACGCCAAGCCCCTTTCGAAGCATAATCAGACGCCATCGTGACACACGCAGCAGGATGTCTCACAATTAGAAATCCTTCATTTCCGCGGACGCCGGGAATCCATTCACCCCCTGGAAACCGCTAACGTCGGTTTCCAGGGGGTGAAGTTCGCCGCGCTCAAACTGAGAATAAGCGCGTTGGACTACCTAAAGCCTGAACTACCGGCTGTAGCCGGAGTCCGGCCGCTCCTTTTGCGCGGTCTGCGTCAGGTAATCCAGCAGGAAGCTGAAGTCCTTATACGACGTCAGATCGCCCAGCTGCCGGTCCAGCGACCAGAGTTCATCCAGCAAAATTGCCAGATCGCGGTCCACTGGGGACTCGGCAAAGTCGAGATTGCTGTAGCGGTCTGCTGCCAGAGCAACAATAGAACCGAATTGCAGGAATGCCGCAGCGCGGGCATTCTCCAGCGCGTCGCTCGTGCTCAGCAGTGTCGCGTGCTGGCGGTTGGACTCGCCGGTAGAAGGCGTCACCCAGCGTATCTCCACCTCACCGAGCCTGGCGGTATCCCGCCGGCCTGTGTCGGTGAGTTGCAGTTCAAAGAATACCGTAGTTGCGGCCCCCGCCGGAATCTCCGCGAACTCCTTGCGGGCCTCTGTGAAGGACTCGTCAGAAGTAGCGCGGTTCTCGTAGCCAACAATCCGCCACACCGCGACCATGTCCGGGTCCCAGGTCACCTGGGCGCGGGTCTGATCGGCAAAGGGTATAGAGAGTGCCAGCCAATTTTCGCGGCTGAAGGTCGCCCGCGCCTGCTCTACCGTGCTGAGATAGCGGTACCAGCCGTTGCCGTGCTGCGCCAATTGCTCCAGCAGGTAGTCGTTATAGTTCTCTATGCCGACGCCAATGGTGATGAGGCGCAACGGATTGGTGTCGTCACGGTCGTCCGCCGACTCCAAAATGGAGAACGGGTCGGTGGCGTCCACGTTCGCTACACCGTCCGACATGAGAATGATGTAGTTGTACGCATCGGGACGCTCCCGGCGAATGCGGTCGGCAAGCTGCACACCGAGGTCCAACCCGGCTTGCACGTTCGTGGAACCATGCGGCTCCAACAGGTCGATTGACCGCCTGACGGCACGGTCATCCGGGTCCCGGTGATCAACCGTCAGGTTATCAAGCACGCGGGTGGTGAAGTGGACCACGGCAATTCGGTCCTGGCCGCGCAAGCTGCGCCGGATGCTCTCGGCTGCCTCGCGAGCTATAGCTACGCGATCTCCCTCACGCATCGAACCCGAAGCATCGAGCACCAGGGTTACGTTGAGCGGGGTGTCGTCGTACGCCAGGTCCGCGGCCTGGAAGGCAATGCGCGCCAGGTGCAGACCGCTATCCAAGGGGTGCTGGATGACGTCCGTGGCGATGGCAAAACTATCATCGCGCAGCGGCAGCGCGTAATCATAATTAAACGCGTTGATCCACTCCTCAGCCCGCACAGAGTCCGGCTCTACGCGGTACGCCGCGTGCGCCCAATTCAGCGCCAGGTGGAACGACGTGCGGTCGGTATCCAAACTAAAGGTAGCGATCGCATCGCGTGCCGTAGTTACAAACGTGGCGCGCGGATAGTCCCTAAACGTAGTCGCACCTGCGGTCTGCTGCGGCGGCCGCACTGCCGGTTGGCTTGACGTAGATTGGGATGATTGACTTCGGGATGCTGGAGCTTCCTTGGCTTCTGCTTCGGCCTTTGGGAGGGGAACTAGCGTGGGTACTGACCGTGCGGATTCCGCCGCCTTGGCTTCCTCTTTGGGCCTCTCCACTATGGCTTCAGACTCTTCTGCCGCCGGGGCTTCCATATCCGCGGCAGTTGACATCGCTGGCGCCGCCCCGCAGGCCGCGAGCAGGAGCACACCCACTAGCAACAAAAAAATTGTCCCGCAATACCTTTTCATGACACTATCCTCCGTGTTGAATGCCCATCGGTGGAGCCAAGCAAGTGTTCTGCCAGGCAAGAGATGTTCATCTCGTTAGTTGGGCCAACCACCTGTCAACTAAGTCTACTTCAATTCCGGCTAGCTCCTCCTTTGTGAACTTGCTAACGCCATTCGCTGGTTTCTCTACGTACCATAAGCCAATACAATCAATGCCAGCCTAAACACCACCACGGTCCTATTTCACTACCCATGAGATGCTCGCGACTAAAACCCCTGCTGGCGCAGCGCTGCCCTATCCACCCCCGGACACCGATTGCTCTCGGCATCCAGGAGGTGACAACAGGCACCCAAGCACGGGCGGCCTTTGCAGAACACGCCGACGCTGGTTAGCGGCTATAGCCGGAAGACGGGTTTTCCTTCTCAGCTGTGCCTGCGAGGTAGTTCAACAAGAACGAGAAGTCCTGGTACGAGGTGAGATCGCCCAACTGGCCGTCAAGCGCCTGCAACTCATCCTGCAGGACCAACAGATCACGGTGCACCGGGGATTCAGCAAAATCGAGATTGCTATAGCGGTCTGCCGCCAGCGCCACGATGGCGCCGAACCGCAGCAGCGCATCAGATTGGGCTTCCAGACTCGCATCGCTTGTACTCAGTAGCGTGGCGTGCTGGCGATTGGATTCGCCGGTGGCAGGAGTGACCCAGCGGATTTCCACCTGGCCAAGCTGGGAGGTATCCTCTCGCCCTGCTTCCGTGAGCTGTAACTCAAAGAAGACCGTGGTAGCGGTGCCAGCCGGAATCTCCGCAAACTCCTTGCGGGCCTCCGTGAACGACTCATCGGACGTTACGCGGTTCTCATAGCCCACGATGCGCCACACCTGCACCATCTCCGGGTCCCAGGTCACCTGGGCGCGGGTCTGGTCAGCGAACGGAATCGAGAGCGCCAGCCAGTTCTGCCGGCTGAAGGTCGCCCGAGCCTGCTCGACGGTACTGAGATAGCGGTACCAACCGTTACCGTTTTGCGCCAGTTGTTCCAGCAGGTAGTCGTTGAAATTCTCAATGCCGACACAATGGTGATGAGGCGCAGCGGATTTGACGAATCGTAGTCTTCCGCCGTTTCCAAAATCGCGAATGGGTCGGTAGCATTTACGTTGGCAACGCCATCCGACATCAAGATCACGTAGTTGTACGAATCTGGACGTTCATCGCGGATGCGGTCGGCAAGCCGCACGCCGAGATTGAGACCGGCCTGCACATTTGTAGACTGATGCGGGGCCAGCCGGCCGATAGACCAAGCGACGTTACTGTCGTTTGGCTCACTATGTTCAACGGTGTACTGGCTGATCACAAAGTCGGTGAAGTGCACTACAGCGATGCGGTCCTGGGCGCGCAGGCTGCGCCGGATGCTCTCGGCGGCCTCACGAGCGATTGCTACACGGTTGCCGCTGCTCATCGAACCCGATGCATCGAGCACGAGAGTCACGTTGACCGGCGTATCATCATGAACCAAATCTGCCGCCTGAAACGAGATGCGCGCAATGTGCAACTCGCTATCCAATGGATGGGCCACCACGTCGCTCGTAATGGCAAAGCTATCTTCCCGCAGCGGAAAAGCGTAGTCGTAGTTGAACGTGTTGACCCACTCTTCAGCACGCACCGAATCCGGTTCCACTCGATAGTTCGATCTCGCCCAATTCAAGGCAAGGTGGAACGACGTGCGGTCGGTATCCAAGCTAAAGGTAGAGATTGCATCGCGGGCTGTGCTAACAAACGTGGCGCGCGGGTAGTCCTTGAACGTGGTCGCGCCCGCGATCTGCGGTCGGGGCTGGGCGGGCTGGGCGGTCGAAGGCCGCTCAGGTGCGGGCCGGGAAGGGGGCGCCTGCGCCCGCGGCGCTTCACTCTTTGCCTCCATGGCGGGGGCCGAACTTGAGGCGGTAGACATAGAACCGCATGCCCCAAGTAGGAGGATGCCCACAATCAGCAATGAAATAGTCCTAAGAGATCTCTTCATCACACTTTCTCCTCGTTATCTTTCACCCCACGGCACTGTACCCACAATACGTTAGAGACAAGTTACAACTGGGGACAATCTGTGGAGACTAGCTTCAGCACGAACGGTTCCCGCGAAAGGTGACGAGAGTGGATGATAAACGCCAATAAAGCCGGACACAGCCAGCTTTCACCGAGCATAGCCATCAATCCCGGACGGCATCTCCGCCCAAGACGCGGACTACATTTTGCTTCTCGGCATTCACACTAGATGGATGGATCAACTTTCCATGAACAAGCGGGATATCACATCGTGCTTTAGGTAAGAAAAACGCGGTAATCTTCTGTGTTCAGGTCGCTAGGCCCTCCTCCTTCCATGCGTTGCATGGACACCATACGCGAGCACCACCCCTGGCTCGCACGCGCCCGCCAATTGCCTTTCAGGTACATCCTTACCCCAAAGACGATCGTTACCGATTGGGGTGTACTGATAGACCTATTAGGCGTTTGGGGGATCGTAGTAACTATGGTAAGCGAAGTTCCGAGACTTGTCTAGACCTTTAAGGCCCTGGAATGCCTTGACAAGCCAAGAGTTGGGAGGTCAAAAGGCTGCGTGGTCGCCACCCAGCCAGCGGTATGGACGGGGGTAAAGCGTCAGTGAGCGGTCTTCCAACGGCAGCGAGAGGGGTACCGACCCCCAGAGTGCCGAAAACTTCGCGGCGATCGCCGCCTCGAGGGACTGGCGCAGGTCGTGGCCTGATACGGCTATCTCGGTGCCGTTTTCAACGGCCGAGATGAATGACAAGATCGAGCTGGCGAGGTAGCTGTACTGCGGCCAGGCAGAGGGCGTGAACGCCCGGTTGGACTTGACCCGCGCGCCACTTGCATTGAACCCCTGGTAGATGTCCATCTCGTCGTCCCAGTCCCAGCGCAGGAGCGCATCCTCAGTCCAGACGTCGACGCCGCGATACGGAGTTGGCTCGCCGAATATTGGCGCCTCGATGCCGGTGCTCAGGGTGAACCGGCCGTTGATGATAAGGCCGGTGTCCTCGTCCGCTTCCAGGGCTTCCTGCGGCTTGCCCCACGCAATCACCTCGGTGATCTCGGCCTGTGTGAGCAGCCTGAGCACGGCGATGTGCTGGCAGCCACCACCGGAAATCTCGCCACCCCACGCATGCACGGTAGCGCCCCGTATCTCGCCAAAGTCGCCGCGCCACAGCCAGCTCGCGGCCTCTTGAATATCTGTACGGGCGCTTTGCAGATTGCCACCGTGAAAAACAACGCCGCGCTCCGCGCAGGTGTCAATCATCTCGTCCACGTCGGAGAGCCGGGCGCCAATGGGCTTATCGGTGGATACGCCGCGCACACCCGCCTGGGCCGAGGCAATCACGGCATCCTTGATGAACTTGCCGGGGAGAGCAGTGACCGCGAGATCGGGGACTTCGCCTAGCTGCCCATACATCTCCTCGGCGTCCTTGTACAGCGCCTTAACGCCGAACTGCTCACCGACGGCCTGCCGCCGCTCGTCATTGTATTCGGCAATAGCAACGATCTCGGTGTTCTTGAGAACGCCATAGAACTTGGCATACTCCTGGCCCATCCGACCGCAGCCGATGATTGCTACCCGTAACATCTCGTCTGTCATGATTCCCTCAATCCCATTTCGGTAATCTGACACCTATACGCTTGAGGCAGATGGTAAGCTACGAGAAATGGCGGGGCTTCCGTAGCAGAGCCGAACAGTGGATGCAGTGTTAGGTTGCTGGGAAACGAACTTGGTAAATTTCATCGGCGATTTTTTTCAGACTATCTACTACGCCATCCAGAATTTCTGGATACTCAACGTCCCTCTTCAAGGCGACCGGTGCCCATCGAGAGTCCTGCATTCCCAATGCGTCCCGTATCTCGGATGGCATATCTTGCTGAAAGTCGTAACAATCAACCCACAAAGGAGTTTCACCAGTTCTGTCGAACTGTTCGAGATTGATGCCGAACCACACAATCGTCCCACGAAGTCCGACATATCGACCGTAGCCGTACTCACGAGGTGTTGCCCTTAAGCCCTTCCGTCTGGCCCATTCCTGCTCAACTCCTCGTTAGGTAGATGCCTCAATGAGCCGCTTGTACTGGCGTTGGCGCATTTCCGAATCCAAGCCGGCTTTCTCGTCCCGGCGTATAGGCTTGAATGCTCCGGCATCGGCGTACTTGGCTAGGCTGCGCAGTTGGCGAATTTCAGTTTCGACACCAGACTCAGCATAGTCTCTGGTCCTGGCCGCCATGCTATCGAGAAGACTTCCCCAACTCACGATCATCACGTGCTTCTGCGTATCCCCTACACGCACACATCTGCGCTCTGATTCGACCTCCACTAGACAGCTGAACTCCTGGCTAATCCGTCCCTGCAACTGCGGCCAAAGCGACTGAACTCGCTCCTCCGGTACCAGGAACATCAGGAGCGCCGGACCATCATCCGGGAGCACTCCAACGTATCCGTTGGGCTGATTTTCTGTGAGGCCTGCCCAGAACTTCACTTCGATGAGCACTCGTTCCACGCCAGTTTCGTCGAATCCCACTAAGTCCGGACGCGCTCCATCCTCTTGAGTCACCTGCGTCTTTACAGTTGTGACCGCGTTTACACCCCGGACACCGGACTGAATGACGTCGTTCAAAGCCACCCCGCAGGCGTCTGAGTGATCGAAGATGTGGCGCAAAGCTTCTGTAGCGATGTTCTCCGTGTTTCCAGGGAAGCTGGAAACCAGATACGCGAGCAGTGTATCGTTGTCGGGCATCGAACTCTCCCTCAGCTCTGATGGGCCGGATTCGCTGGATAGTCCTCCGGCTTGCCCGTGTCGCCGGGTTGGATGACGAAGTCACGGCGGTCCCGGTAGAGACGTGCACGGTTCAGGACGTAGTTCTCCCCAGGTTTCAGGTCATCCCAATGGGTCATCAGCCAGTATTTGTGGTCGCCGATGAAGAGATAGGTGATGTACATGCGAAAGAAGCGGCAAGCCACGCCCTCTCCAGCGCGGAAACGCTCGCAGACGGCCTCCAGCAACTCCTGCTGACCGTCCGTCTCAATCAGTACGTACTCGTGGGGCCACGTATCCCGGAAGGTAACCGCCTCCCGCCAGAGCGCGCGGGCTATCAACTCCGTAAGCGCTAATGCCATCTTCTATTGGCTCCCTCATTCTTCATGGCGAAGCCGCGCAGTTGGGCCGCAGGAAACTCCGTTTGCCGGAATTGACCAATGCAAACGCAACGTCATTGAACGCCGCGCACGAAACTCCTCTCGCCACAGCTTGGTGGTACTTTACTCAAGCTGGCTATGATGGGCAACAAGCAGGTCTGCGCGTGAAGGGGTGTCCGGAGTTCTTCTCGCCTGGAGGAAACTTTGCGAAACACCTTCCCCTTAATGGAAGAGGGCCGGGATAGGGGCGGAAAGAATTGACGAATAGCTCTGCACGGGCAATGCCGACGCCGAATGCCAATGCCTCTGGATTCCGGCTTTCGCCGGAATGACGGGTAATGCAAGGGTATCCGTCGAAATCCCTGAGAAACGGGGTGTCGGGGGCGTTTTCCTGACGGCTTAACACCAGAAGCCGCCTATACCGCCAACCGGAACCTCAGCGCGAAGGTTCTCGGCTTACTCAAGCTTGGTGGGCCTATTTTGACGATAGACAGAACCGTTTTCGAGTTGTGGCTGGGCGGCCGTTAGGCTTACCCAGCAGCGCCGTCCCGGGCTATGGCAACATATCCTGGGACGGCTGACTGCAATCGGAAACAAGAAGCCCAAGTCAAGCCCTTAACCTTGGCTGGAGGTGCCCGTTGATTTTATCCCGGGATGCGTTGTCATACCGGGACTGATTTGTTCATGAGTCCCACACGTCATAAATCCAGCCGCGAGCCGTTAGGCGGGTCACGGCTGGATTTGGTCCCATCCGTTGATACCTGACCAAGTGCAGCTATTCGTCAAGCATCTCGGATGCGCGTTCGACGGCGCCACGAAGTCGGTAGTTCTGGTACGCCGCCCAGAGGATCATCGCCGGTGGCACGACCACGATGGCGGCGATCAGAGCATAGGCGATGGTAATTGCCGTCACGATTCCGAATTGCTGGAAAGGTGTCAGTGTGGAGAACACAAGCACGCCAAACCCCAGTGCCGTGGTGAGCGCCGAGCCGAGCAGCGCTGATCCGGTCGTACCGAGCGTGCGGCGCGCCGCACGCTCCGGATCGTGGGAGTGCGCGAACTCCTCCTCATAGCGATGAATGATGTGGATTGTATAGTCCACGCCGATGCCGATGGACAGCGCCGTGATGAGCGCCGTGATAACGTTGTAGGGAATGCCGACCAAAGACATGGTGCCGAGCACGCAGAACAGCACCATGACGATCGGAGCGACCGCTATGACACCAAGTTCCGCCCGCCTCTCGGTGATCCAGAAGAACATGGAGAGGATGATCAGGGCTGCGAGCACGGTGGTGGCTATGGCGGCCGTCTGGCTGCTGGTCATGGCATCCACCACCTCGAGACCAACGATCTCGCCGGACGTCGCGACGATCTCCTCATCGCGTCCGAACCACAGCCCTTCAATGTCCGCCACCATACGCCCGGCCCGCTCCTGGTCGCGCGTCAGCGCGTCGAAGCGCAGGAGTATAGTGTCCGGGCCGTTGGGGTTGTCCACGGCCACACGTGCGAAGCCAGGGGGGTCCAGCTCCTCCAGCCGGTCGATGATCGCCTGCAACTGATGCGGGTCGAGCCGGAACTGGTCGGCCTCGGCGACCATGGCCTGCAACTGGGCATCGTAGGCGTCGCCCTGTGTGCCATCCTCGGTCATCCAGTCGAGCAGCAGCAGACCCAGGGAGGATTGTATGCCGCCGACCACGCCTTCGGGCCGGCGCAGGTCATCGTTGAAAGCGTCGGTAAAGTCGAGCACGTTGCGGACCGTTCGATCACTGGTCACCTCGGACTCGATCAACACCTGTACCACGTCGGTCGACCCGCCGAAAGCCGCGTCAAGCGTGTTGATGTCTCGGATGGCATCGCCGCCTCTGGGCAGGAAGTCGCGCGAATCGAAGACCGTATCGATGTTGGTGGAGGCGACGCCCAGCACGACAGTGATGATGCCGATTGCCAGCAGGAACGGTGCAGGGCGACGGGCGAGTTGGCCGCCCAGCGCCTCTACGGCAGCACCCACGCCGGGGATCGCACCGGAGATCGGTCGCGCCGGAGGCAGGGAGCCGCGCTTTTCGCGCCAGCGATCGAGCAGCGTACGAGCGGAGGTGAGCAGCACCAGCATTACGACGAGCCCCGCGACCACACCGACTCCTGCAACGACCCCAAAGTCGCCGTTGGCTGGAATCGGCGACGAGAGGTTCGTCAGGAAGGAGACGACTGTCGTAACCGCGGCGAGAGAGAGGGGGATGAGCACCGACCGCAGTCCCAACCGCGCGGCAACCCGGACCTCATGGCCTTCACCACGCTGCTCCCGATACAGACCCACCGTCTGGATCGCGTAATCGACCACCAGGCCGATCAGCATGATCGGCACCATCGTCGTCAGCGTGTTTGGAGCGCCTATCAGCCCGACACCGTTGGGTCCCAGCCATCCCTGGGCGCCTATCACCCAGATGATCGTGAGCACAAGGCCCAGCAGCGAGAGCAGCAGGTCAACGAGCGAGCGCGTGAACAGCAACAGCAGTCCACCTATCACGGCCAGGGCTATAACCATTAACACGACCATGTCCGAACCGGTCGCTTGCTCGGTCTCTTCAGCCGTGGTGGCCTGAGAAATGCTTCCGCCATCGAGCGGACCAGAACTCGCCTCAACGATTTCGCGGATCGCCAACTCGGCCTCGTTAAGGAACTCCTCGTCATCCTTCGAGTCCCCGTCTCCATCCCCGTCCTCTAGCAGTCGCACATTAGCGATCGCAACTCCAGTGCCGTCGGCGTCGGTGCCGACCAGCCGCCCAATGGGCAGTTGCGCAGCCGCCTGGTCAATCTCCTGTTGAGAGAGCAAAACAAAGTCGTCGGCGCCTAGGGCTCTCCCAATCAATAGCGTTGGCGCAATGACCGGGTCGGGCTGGGCCAGAAAGGGAACAACACGCGGTTCGGTCATCACCCCATCCAGAACGCTGTCGATCTGGGCCAGACCTTGAGGTGTTAGCGCATCGCCCCGAAAGATCAACGTCACCGAGACTGTGTCCAGGGAGCTTCCGAACAGCTCGTCGATCGTTTCCGTGGCGGCGGCCACCCTGCTGTCCTCGGGCAGAAACACGGAGTTGTCTGCCTGGGGAGCCAGCCTGGTGATGCCAACTCCCAACGCAACCGTGAGGGCCAACAGCACCAACAGCGTCACAATCGGCCGGGCGGTGACAAGCCCGCTGAGTACGTCAAGAGTCTTAGTCATATACGATGTCTTGTACCTCGTCCTGTTTATGAGTGGCTCAATGATACCCCATTCACCGGTTAGTTCAAAATCTCTGAGTCTGGTATTCTCTTCCTTATTTAATCATAAAACCAGCGCAGCTAGTGGATATGATTCGAAGAATTGCCCATCGTCGATGCGAGTTGCCGAAGAGTGGGATATCTTCCGTCCACTTCCCGCATAGACCAACGTCTTCGACTTGATGACTTGCACTCCATTGGAGTGAGGTCTGAAGGGTCCCTGTGTCGAGCGCCGCCGAGCATGATTCTATGAGGAGAGATGAACGTGAATAGGACAGAAAATCTCATGCAAACCGACACTTTGGATCGAGAGGCCATGCTGGACAGGATCGAACGAAGTACTGATCTGCCGTTGATGATCCTCTCCACCGCGATGATCCCAATGCTCGCAGGGTTGCTGTTCTGGGAGCCGGGTCCCGTACCGCGGGGCGCGGTCCTTGCCCTCTACCTGTTCATCTGGGCCATCTTCGCGGTAGAACTGGCGGCAAGGGTAATAGTCGCTCCCCAGCGTGCACGATTCATACGGCGTAACTGGTTCGATGTGCTCGTTGTGCTGCTCCCGGCCGCTCGTCCGCTGAGGATTCCCCTGATCGTCCTCTATGGCTCGCACGCCTATGGCCGGGCGTTGCGGTTCGCTCACGTCGATTACTTGGCAGGTTACGCCATCAGCCTCGTACTGCTAATCTCCACTATCGTCACCTCGGTCGAGCGCGGGCACGACTCACCGGTCGATTCCTTCCCGGATGCCCTTTGGTGGTCTATTGCCACTGTGACGACGGTTGGCTACGGCGACGTCGTCCCCGTGACAACGGCTGGGCGCGCGTTTGCGTATGTCCTGATGGTGGGAGGCATAGGACTCTTCGGCGCGTTCACGGCCAATCTAGCATCGATCCTGGCGAGACGCAAAGACCCGGTCCCGGCTGGCCTCGCATCGCTTGCCGACGAGATTCGTGAACTGCGCGAGGAAATCAAACAGTTTCGGGAGCAGGATGTGTCACGCTAGCTGCCAGGTCGCCGGGGCGCACGCTGCCTGGCGCAGTCGCTCCGGTTCAAGAGGGCTCCGGGAATACTGTTCTTGCGGCACGGCAGACCCACCGTAGTGAGACTGATGTTGCTGACCATAGTGCTGGCATTTGCAAGCTAATCGTTACTTGTAGTAGACAGCGATGTATACATGAAACAGACCCAGCACCACCGTGACCGCCGCCAGCGAGACGTGGGCAAGCCCCCACGATACAGTGTAGTATCGATTGTTGAATCGGATGCCCAGAGGGCTCGCGGCGCCAACAAGCATATTGCCCAGGAAGACCCAACTGAGCGCAGCCAGGTAGCCGTAGCCTACCTCCACGCTGTGCACGTAGAAGAGGAGCGGAACGAGGGATCCGGTCCGCTGGTGCCATGACAGCAGTCTCCGCAGATTCCGTCGCTTGAGGCGTGAGTAGAAGAGCCACCACTGCCATCCCACGTAGGAAATCAGCCCGGCGCCGGTTACTTACTTGAACACGTCAACCGACTGGAGATTGGCGAGCCACTCCCATCGCAGCCCCCCCCCCCCCCCGACATCCTGCGCCACGTAGAGGAGCACACCCACGACGCCCGCCGCTCGCCACCTCCAGACAGCCACCGGCAACACGAGGGGGCGGCTCGTACGGCCACGCGCGCGGGACCCGCTTCGTCCGGCAGCTTCCATTAGCGCCTCACTCCGTCTATAGGCTCAACCGTCACTTCACCTCCTCGCCACTTTGCGCCTCCAGCAGCAGGCGAAGGGTTTCGGCTGATGGAAGGAAATAACCGTCGCCGGGCCACTTCTCCCCCACAAGCGGAGGGTCGGCAAAGGTGGCAACCTTATTCAAGTAGTGCTCATAGGCTTCTCGGACGCTCCGGCGCAGGGCCTGCACCAGAGCCAACGCTTCGGCCATGCCTATTTCGCTCTCAGGGTATGACCACGTGGTTGCGCCCATCACGTCGCCCACTTGCCAGTCCGTCTTGGGCGAGTCCGGGTCGCTGTTGTGGCAGATCACACAAGCCTCGGTCGGGGCGATGTCCGAGAACATGGCGGTCTGGAATCCGAGCTCCCTGTCCAGGAAGAACTGCGGCTCACCCGTGCGTCTGATTTCTTCGAAGTGCTCGGTCTGCTGGCCGGTGAACCTGTTGGCGTCATTGATCTGGAAGTCCGAGCCCAGGAAGAGATACAGGGGTACTGAACTACGTCGGAGACCCTCGGCCGTCTCCCGCAGGAAAAGGGCTGGCAGTGGCCCGGCGTCGAGTCCCTGGTCATGCCAATCCTCGTCAAATCGAATCCACCAAACTGGACAAAATCAAGAACTTTCTCCATCACCTTTACTTTGGTAGTGTGACCGCCGGGCGGAGTCGGAGCCAAGAGCGCCGGAAAAGAGCGGCCATCGGCCTGGCAAGAAATGAGAAAGCTCCTGCCAGGACGCGGGGGCTTTTCTTTTGTGCTGAACCCTCCTAGTGAAAGGCCGTAGCAACAGGGCGCGAGGTTCCCAACGGGTATACTCACTGGTATTGGGGTGGGGTTTCGTAATTTGCCGCCATGTCGTGTTAGTCGGCTGCGCCCACAGAGGGTCGTTTTGTGCGTGGTGTTGCAAGGCCAATCACAACTTTCGCGTAGGATGTTATCGCGCCAATATTAAAGAGGGGTAGCCATTACAGTGCCTCAAGAAGGATTGACTACTACCCAGGGTCTTTCGATTATTGCTGAGAAACGCAAAGCGAGAGAATTTGGGGAATATAGGGGAATAGGAGTAAGATGGGGAGAGTGAGGAAGTGGGTGTGTGAAATGAGGGGTGAAAGAGAGTAAAGTGAGGGAACTGTCGATACTTGAGGTAATGTGGAAGTTGCCCGACCCACGCAGTGGACACGGCCGGCGGCATCCCTTGGGGGCGATTCTGGGGTTGTTGGGCGGCTGGCGCATCCCCAGAGGCTCGATGCGGGGCGTGCTGCTGGTCGTGATTGCCGCCCTGGCCGTCGGCGCCGGGACCCTCGCGGCCTGCGGCGACGAAGAGAGGGCGCCCCTCAAGATCGGCGCGCTGCTGGTGAACAGTGAGGCGCAAACGGAGACGGCCCTCGACCGCCTGCGCTCCTTCAAACTGGCCATCAAGCACGTCAACCAGGCCGGCGGCGTGTTCGGACAACAGGTGGAAATCGCGGAAGGCGACACCCTCAACCCTGCCGAGGAGGCTCGACGCCTCATTGAGGATGAGGGCGTTCATGCCATCGTCGGACCCAACTCCAGCGCTCACTCGCTCATGGTGATTGAGGTCGCGGCGCCGGCGGGGGTGCTGGTGATCAGTTCTTCGGCCTCTTCCCCGCTGCTCACCGCCAACGAGGATCGCGACCTTTTCTTCCGCACGGTCCTCTCCGACGCCGCCCAGGGGCCGGCGCTGGCGCAGCTCACGCGCGAACGGGGCTTCGAGAACGTGGGAGTCATCTACCGGGACGACGCCTGGGGACAGGGTCTGGTGGAGGCCTTCCGGCAGGCGTGGACAGGCGGCATCGTGGCCGTGAGATCCTCGACCGAGCTTCGTGAGAGCTACCTCGACCTCATCGAGGAGAGCGCGCGCGACGAAGCCAAGGCCCTCGTCCTGCTCACCTTCGGGGCCGAGGCCGAGATCATCCTCCAGGAGGCGCTCGACAGCGGCCTCTACGAACAGTTCCTCTTCGGCGACGCGCTCAGGCGGGCCAGCCTGGCGGAGGCCGTGGGCGGGGGAAGGCTGGCCGGCATGTACGGCACCGTCAGCGGCCCATCCCATGAGAACGCCCCCACCCGGATGTGGGACGAGGCGTTCCATAACGAGTACGGGAGGGGCACGGAGGCTACCTACGTGAGGGAGACCTACGACGCTGCCATCGCCATCGCCTTGGCGGCGGAGGCGGCAGGCGACGCCGAAGGGGTGGTCATTCGCGACGCGCTGCGGCGTATCGGCTCGGCGCCCGGCGAACAAGTTCTGCCCGGCGCGGAGGGTATCTCCCGCGCCCTGAGCACCATCCGTGACGGCGGAGATGTGGACTACGAAGGCGGCTCCGTCTCCATGGACTGGGACGAGTACGGCGACCTTCGGCGAGGCTACATCGGCATCTGGCGGTTCACGGCCGACGGCGACATTGAGGACGTAGACGTCATCGCCTACGAGGCTGAACCGCAGCGGAAGTAATCGACGACCGGAGTCCGATAATGGGGATCCTCAACTGAAGCCCACCACAGCCGGGCGCGACGAGCCGCCCGGCTCCTTCCCAAGGTTCATTTAGAGCCAATTTCAGCCGTTACATACCCCTTTCAGGGGGTCCCCCTGGCGGGTTGTGATAGCCAGGCTTGATGCGCTTCAGACGGGCGGCTTTGCTGGAGCGTACCGGCTCCAATCCCTCCAGGACACTTTCGTCCCATAGGGCCAAAGGAGTTTCCCCAGCCTGTTTCAGTTCATCCAGGGCCTCATCGGACCGGTACCAGAGGAACCGCTCCAACAGGGTGTGAGACCATTGGGGAGAGCGCAATAAATTGCTCAGCCGCTTGGTGCCCGCCGGAGCTCTATCAGGAGATAGAATGTGGGCCCTCGGCTCCCTCACGAGCAGTCCTGACCGGCTGTGGCGCAGGCGGACCATGGCGGTCAGGGCCAGGAAAAAGGTGCGCACCAGACGCCGGTCCAGCTGATCATCCAGCCACCCCTCCAGCGGCCCGATGAACATTTCCAACAAATTCGCTACCGGTTGGGCTTGCCTCCGCCCCTCACCAGGCCCCACCACATTTGACGAAATCAAGAACTTTCACCATTTGCTTCCGGTTGGAGCCAGGGTAGTCGCGGGGCAAGGGACTGGTTGATAGGCCAAGGGGGTCCGTCATTCCGGCCTTGAGCCGGAATCCAGAGTCTCCCGACAGGCCAGATTTCCAAGAGCAAGGGATTATGTGGATTCCGGCCCCGTATTGGGGTACGGGGTGACGTTCTTTCGCCGGAATGACGAGGCGGACGCTCTCCCCCATCCTAAAGCCGCGGGGGCCCGGACGACTTCGCCCGGGCCCCCGCCCTCTGCTCCGTCCGGCTCGCTTGGGGGCGAGCCGGACGTAATGTTTCAGCGCGTCAGCCGCACTTGACGAGGACGTACTCGCCCTTGCGGTCGTCGTTCTTGTCTACGGCATCACGGCCGTCGTTGTGGTCGAGGAATTCCTCCACACCGCTGTGCTGACCAACGAGGATGCTGCCCCAGACCCTGATGTCGCTGGTGCCGCCATCGCAGCCCTGATCGATGATCCTGGAGCCGGACCGGTCCAGGTCATTGGGGGCTTCGGCGTCAAACACGACTGCCCAGTTGTTCCATGCGCTGGACCTAGAATCTGTGTCCAGTTGGAGGGTGACGTCGGTCCACACCTTCTTGGCGAGGTGGACCCTCACCCGGCCGTTCTCCTGTTGCGAATACACGGTGAAGACGACGGCATCGTCCTCGACGACCTTGAGGATCGGGTTCGGCTTGGTCGACTCCGTGTCCTTGACCCGGAACTGGTAGTAGCGCTCGGGGTGGTACACGAAGTTGTCGTCGTGGGAGTTGAACGTCAACGGCATCCGCTTCCCGGTAGCATGATCCTTCCACGCGTCGCCTCCGAAACAGTTGTATCCGCCAGGCGTAAAGCATTCGGCGAAATTGCCCGTGTAGAGGTGCCACTCGGACTCTTCCCGGATCGCCAGCGCGCGGTGGCCGACCTCCTGATCCAGATTTTGCCAGGCCGACCATTGGGTGCCGTCGTCATTGGTCGCCGTGCGCACCTGGAGCGCGACCCGATTATTGCCGCCCCTCGTGCCGCTGTTCAGGATCAGGTCGAACTGGTCACCTTCCTTGATCGTGGTGACACGGCCGATAGGGGTGTCGGCAGTGTTCTGACCGTGCACAACCGTCAACCAGACATCGGCGGTGATTGTGGTATTAGTCGCCCGCCAGCCATTCGTGTTCCTGGTGGCGTGGTACATGCCGGTGTCTGTCATTGTGATCGTACTGACTTCGGTGGTATGCACATCCGGAGCGTCCCAGCCGGCGCCGTCGGTCTCGTGCCAGACCAGCTTGACCGTGCCGTTGCTCCCGTTGGAGCCGTCTGATAGCCAGTCCCACGAGACCTCACAGGTGGCCGTCCGGTTAGCTGTGTTTCCGCCCGCGTTTGCACCCTTGTTGAAGGCGCAGACGCTGGGCTGCCAGTAGACGGCATGCCCGTGCTCCAGGTACATGCGCGCCGCCGAGGCTCTGCCGCCCTTGCGGATGTCCTCCTCCCGCGGGGCGAGATAGCCCCTCAGATGCTCACCCGACAGGGTGATGGTCTGCGTGCCGCTGGTGCCCTCCTTGATGGTGAACGTCGATCCGTCGCCATCGCCGTCCGCGTCGTCACCGAGTTTGCCGGTATTCCCGGTGACGGTGACGGTGGCGATGCTGTCCCGGAAGTTGATATTCAGGAGGTCGTAGGTGCCGACCACGGAGGTGCCGCTGTCGCCCACGTCGTGGTAGACCAGCTTGGCGCCGTTGAGGGTCGTGCCGGGAGTCCCGTCGTCGGTCAGGTTGTATGTGATCTGGGCCCGACGGTAATTCCTGTTGTTGAACGTCAGGTAGGGGTTAGAGCAGTTGTTGTCCAACCAGCCCTGGTAGGTGCCATGCGGACTGCTGGTGTTGCCCCAGGTGTTCGTGGCCACCCTGGTGGGGATGGTTTGGCCACCGGTCTGCGGCTCGATGGTGATGTAGCCGCGCATCCGGCAATTGCCAGTGCCGACCTGGGGCTTGTTGACCCAGACGCGCACCTCGATCGTGCCCGATGTGCCTTCCTTCAGCCTGACATCGGCGATGAAGGCATCGGTCGGACCATTCGGACTGATCGGGTGGGGGACTACGGTGCCATTGTAGGAGAGCGCCGACTGCGCGCCGACGCAGAAGGTGCCATCGGACGACAGGCGCGTGCCCGGGTTGCACTGTGCTTCGACGCTGGCGGTGGCGGTGACGCTGTTCGTGCCGTCGCTGGCCGTGACGGTCATCGTCGCCGTCCCGGTGCTGGTGTTCTTGATCGAAATGAGCTCGTCCCACTGGCTAATCGTCGCGATGGGGTTGTCGAGCGTCACCGTAAAGGTCAGCTCGGCATCCGTCTCGTGGCCGAAGTAATCGGTCAGCGTGAGCTGCGTCGGCGAGAGGCTGGTGGAAAGGTTGATGGACGTGGGCAACGGGTTGTCCAGCGTCGGCATTGGCGCGGGCGGCGGGCCGTTGTGGAATATATCGGTCAGCGCCGGCGCGATTTCGTCCCAGATGTCGGTCCAGCTCCGCGCCGCCAAAGCTCGCGCTCTCCACGCGGGGTACGGCTCAATCGACTCCTTCTCTACGTCCTGCCCGAGCGCGAGCAGGACGCTGTCGTAGAGGTCGGTATGCGAGGAGAATTGGCCAAAGAGGGGATGGTTGCGCTCGGCCTCCACCTTGGCGATCAGGTCCTGGTAGGGAGCCCAGAACTCGGTGTAGGTCGGGGTAGCGCCCGAACCCGGCGCGTCATCGTCCGTCACGATGACCGTCGCCGCGCCCTGCGTCGCCGAGACGGTGAAGCGCGGGTTGTCGCGCGGGTCCGGCTGCAGCGTCAGTGTCAGAGAGCCATCGGACTCGTCGCGGTCGTCGTCCAGCGTGGACACGGTGATCGTGTTGCTTCCGGACGTCCCAATCACCTCCACGATCTGCCCGTCGCCGGAGGTGAAGCGGCCGTCCTGCGTCACCATGGCGACGAAGGTGATGGCCATAGTGCCGGTCGGCGCGGGGTTGGCGGTCACGGTGAAGGTGGCAGAGCCGCCCTCGGTGACCGCTCCGCCGCCCACAACGCTGATCTCAGGCTTCGCAGCGGGAGCCGGCGGGTCATCATCGTCCGCCACGGTTACGGTGGCCGCACCGCCCGACGTGGACACGGTGTAGCCGGTTCCGGTATTCAGGGTGGCGGTTACCGACCCGTCGGCCTCGTCCACGCTGTCGTCACTGGTGGCGACGGTCAGCGTGTAGCTGCCGGAGGTCGGGATGCTCACCGTCTGCGCCCCGGTGGTTGCGCCGTAGTCCCCGCTCTGCGAGACCGCGACGGTCACGTCCAGAGAGGCCGACGGCGCCGGGCTGGCGCTGACGGTGAAGGTGGCGTCGCCGCCCTCGGTGACCGCGCTGCCGCCCACAACGCTGATCACAGGCTTCGCAGGGGGAGCCGGTGTCGGCGTGGGTGTCGGTGTCGGTGTGGGTGTCGGTGTCGGCTGCTGCGAGTCGCCGTCGGTGGAGCCTTCGCACTGCTCCAGGGCTTCCAGAGTGCGCGCCGTGCGGTCCCAGCGGGTGTTTCCAAGCCAGTTGGCGATCTCCCACGCCAGACTTGCTGGCATCGGAGTAAGACCTGTGCTGGTATCGACACCGAGCGCTTCCAGCACCCGGTTCCAGCGTTTGACGCCCGCCGCCGCCCTGGTGGGGTCGAGAGCGTCCCGCCAGCCGGTTACCTCGTCCGCCGTTACGGCGTCGTCTGGCAGGTTGCAGACTTGCTCCGTCTGCTGAGCCGGCGGGTCGTCATCATCGGACACCGCCGCCGTGGCCGCGCCGTTGCTCGACGACACGGTGTAGCCCGTTCCGCCGTTGACCGTGGCCGTCACCGACCCGTCGGCCTCGTCGTCGCTGTCACCGGTGGTCGCAACGGTCAGCGTGTAACTCCCGCCGGTCGGGATGCTCACCGTCCGCGCCCCGGTGGTAACACCGAAGTCCCCGCTCTGGGTAATGCTCACGCTCACCGACAGGGCCGCGTGAGGTGCCGGGCTGGCGGTGATGGTGAAGCTGGCGTTACTACCCTCGGTTATATCGCCATCGCTGGCGATGCTGATTTCCGGCACGTCGTCATCCGACACTGCCACCGTGGCCGTCCCGTTGGACGTGGACACGGTGTAGCCTGTTCCGGTATTCAGGGTGGCGGTTACCGACCCGTCGGCCTCGTCGGCGTTGTCGTTCGTGGTAGAAACGGTCAGCGTGTAGCTGCCGGAAGTCGGGATGCTCACCGTCTGCGCCCCGGTGGTTGCGCCGTAGTCCCCGCTCTGCGAGACCGCGACGGTCACGTCTAGAGAGGCCGCCGGCGCCGGGCTGGCGCTGACGGTGAAGGTGGCGTCGCTGCCCTCGGTTATATCGCCAGAGCTGGCGATACTGATTTCCGGGGCGGTCAGGCACTTCTCCAGGGCTTCCAGGGTTCGGGCGGTGCGGTCCCAGCGGGTGTTTCCAAGCCAGTTGGCGACCTCCCACGCCAGGCTTGCTGGCATCGGAGTAAGACCTGTGCCGGTGTCAACGCCTAACGCTTCAAGTACGCGGTTCCAGCGCTTGACGCCCGCGGCGGCTCTGATGGGGTCGAGAGCGTCGCGCCAGCCGGTTACCTCGTCCGCCGTGATGGCGTCGTCCGGCAGATAAGAGGCGCAAGCGGTCTCATCGCCCTGGGCGTTGGCGACGGATTCATTGTTCAGGAGCAGTAGCGAAATTGCCACGAAGGACAAGACCGCCAGACCGTAGAGGGGGAGCTGCCACCGTGAAATCTTCATGACGCACCTCCCTCAGCGTCGCGGTCCGGGCGTGGGGTAAGTCTAGGTGTATGCAGGTTCATAGTAAGCCACCTCCGGTTCAGGTTTGAGTTCCTGTCGCAGCCAACCCTGGCTCTCCATCGGGTCATCAACGTCCTCCTTATCGAATAGCATTCTAATCAAGCGCCACGGGGATCCCCTGGCATCCGGTCGCCTCGTCGCGCGACCATTAGAGTATAGCAGGTTTCCAGCGCACTGACCAAACTGCGCGCCGATTCGGGGAGTAGTTTGGGCAGTGTATCATTGGTCAGAATCTTGCACTCTCCAGATTAGGATACGATCAATACATAACCAATGTCAATACAACGCAATATCATATAGATGGAGTCTTTGCTTACGCTCAGGGGGGCAGCCACGCCTGTGATATCGACCCAGCCTTCTTCAGACGTCATGTCCTGCTAACTCCTTACAAGCATAGGCTTGCGGGCTTCTACCGTCAATCTACAGCCATTCGGAAACTCTAGACATGAGTTCAGTTTTTCGGGCAACAAAAAAGGCTTGCACACATGGCCGCGAGCGGCAGCGCGCCCAAGCCCTAAACGCAAAAGGGGCCGCATACATGACCGACCAGAGAGAGGGCATCGCTCCATAGGCGATGCCCTCTCCCCTTGTGTGTTTGCCTAGCGTCCAGCGCCGACCGGCTCGGCCTCCCGCTCCCGTTCCATCGCCCACTCGAACAAGGACAGCGACGGGGTCTGGGTCTTCCGTCCCTTCGGCTTGACCGGCTCCTCGGCCATGAACTCGGCCCAGGAGAACAGCGTCTGCTGCGGCTCCTCGGCCTCCTCGTGGTGGTCGTTCCCGTTGCCATTGCTGTTGGCGGGCGCGTGCCCGTTAACCGGAACCAGCTCGACCGTCGGCCCGATGCCGATGGGGTCGCGGTGACCGTTGCCATTGGCGTGGTGACCGTTGCCCCAGTATCCAGTACGGGGCAGGCTGTTGACAGCGACCGTCTCCGGCTCGGCCTCCACCAGCTTCCAGCCGTCGTCCACCAGCAGTTCCTCGGCGGTGGCCTCGGCGTTCCGCGCCTGGGCGAAGACCTCCTCCACCGTCTCTGCTTCGTCGTTCTCCTCGCCACTGACGATCTTGCGGGCCAGGGCCATCATCAGGTCGTCGCCGTCGTCACCGAAGGCGGCTAGCCCGTCCTCCGGCAGCTCGCCCTCGACGGCCAGGGAGCTTTGCAGCTTCTTCGCCACCAGCTTGAGGGCGTCGGCCTGTAGGGTGTTGCGGTAGGACATGAACACCACTTTCACCGGGCGGGTCTGCCCGATGCGCCAGGACCGTCGGGAAGCCTGACGCATAACGTACACGCTATAATCCGTTTCCCCCCAGCAGATGGTTGGGAAGTCGATGAGGTCGAGTCCGGTTTGTACCAGCCTGGGGTGGCATATCAGGACATCGATGCCCTGCTTCACCCTGTCGGCGACCCACTTCTCCCGCTTGTCGGGAGCCACGGCGTCGGCCTTCATCACCGCCACCCTGAAGCCGTGCCGGGTGAGGATGTCGTCCATCCGCTCCGTCACGTCCCTGGTCCCCGTGTGGGTCACGTAGACCAGCACCCGGCGGCCCTCCAAACGTTCCGTCGCCACCAGGTCGATGAGGGCCTTCTCCTTGGGGTAGAGTTTGTCCTCGGAGAGGGGCGGTACCTGGACTATGACGTCGCCGCTCCTGGGGTCGAAGACCGTCTCGCCCCTGGTGCAGCCGTCAGGGTAGGCGAGCAAGGTTTGCAAGTACGTAGCCAGCAGTCTCTTCGAGCCGGACTTGAGGGCCTCGGCCAGCTCCTTCCTCAGCTCTTCGAACACGGTGTCGTAGGCTGAGCGCTGGGAATACCCCGTCGCGTCCTCCTCCGTGTCCATCGAGGACAGGAGTATCTGCTCCTCGTAGGGAGGCAGCCCCGACGCCACGTCGGAGAGGCGCAGGAAGACGGTGTTGCCGATCAGGTGGAAGAGCGCCGATGGCACGAGTCCGGGCCGCTCCCTGGTCACCTTGCGGTACTTGCGGCGCCTGCTGCTTCTGCCGTCCTCCACCGCATCGTCGTCGGGCTTGCCGATGGAGTGCTCCTCGAAGCCGTAGCGCTGTATCCAGCGGTGCTCGTCCGACCTCTCGAACTCCATCCTGATCTCCGGCGAGAAGCGGTAGAGCAGGTGGAAGATGGTCGAAGCATAGCCGCCCAAAAGGGTTCCCGTTAGCGAGAGGGACTTGCCGCAGGCGTCGGCGAGGACACCGGCGGCGATGCCCTGAGCTGAGCCGCGAGACTTAAACTCGTGCACCTCGTCGCCGATCAGCAGGTCGAAGAAGCCCCGCATGTGATGTTTCACGTAATCGGCCAATGGGTATCTCTTGGGGCCGGACTTGTCGGCCTGCCAGAGGGGAGCGCCGCAGTCGGCGCAGGTGCGCTTCCTGCGGTTGAGGTCGGCGTCGGTCAGGGGAACGCCGTCCTTGTCCACCACCTGGGTCGTGCAGTCGGGGCAGCAGGGCACCCGGAAGGGCTCCCCCGTCTCCTCGTCCCTGACGAGCCTGCCCCTGGACGTGGCCCACATATAGATGACGGCGGCCTTCCAGCGGTAGGAGAGCTTTGCTCTTTCCCTGCTCATCACGGCGAAGAGGGGGCCTGAGCCGATGGAGAGCTTGAGCTTCTCCAGGTCGGTGATGGAGGTGACGACGGCGGCCCGTGCCAGGGGAACCGTCTGCTCCACCTCCCGCTTCCACTTGCCGGTCAGGTGAGGCGGGCAGATGATGAGCACCCGCTCGAAGCCCGCCATGTACGCGGCTGCGGCTCCAATGAAAGTCTTTCCTGTGCCCATTTCGCCCACCACACTCGTGCCACGGTGGATTCCGAGGGAGAGGGCTGCGCCCCTGATGGCATCGGCCTGCGCCCCCAGGGGAGTCCTGAGGAGGCGGGGCAGCTCGCCGCCGTTCTCCGAGGGGCGGTACAGCGGCGGGTAGGACGCCACCACCCGCTGGGCGATGGCGTCCTTGTACGTGTCTATGAAGTCTCCGAGGTTCATGGTGTCTTTCTCCTGTGCGTAGTGGCCGGAGGACGACGCCGGGACGCAAGAGCCGCCCCGTGGGGGCGCTCGTGTCCCGGCAACGCCCCCAGGCGTCTGCTTGGATGTGCGAGGCACCGTCCTGTGGCGGGCCTCGTTGTGTGCGGCTCTGCGAGAGCCGTCTATGTGGCGGCGGGAATGGGCGGTCTTGCTCTGGCGTCCTCGCAACACCTTCCCGTCAGGTGGTACGCCCTCATAGGCGAGGAGACGGCCCTGCCGTGGTCGTCGATGTCCACCGATGCGGTATACATGGCCGGTTCGCCGGGTGCGATGGGCTGCCCGCACCGGCAGCAGGTTTCCAGTGCCATGGTCGCTTGCATTGTTTCCCTCCTTATATAGGGCTGTGTTGCGGCCTAAACAAAGCGAGGCCCGCCGGTTCCCGGTAGAGGGAGTGACGGGGCCTCGTGGGTGCGACTCGGTGTGAGCCGTCTATGCTGCGATGTCGGTGATCTCGCCGTCCTCCAGGTCGAGGGCCACCACCGTGGTCTTGAGCCGCTCCCTGTGTACCTCCTTCTCCGGGGAGTCCTCGACCATCACCATCTCCTTCGAGGTGCGCCCCTTCACCAGGATGCGTCTGCCCTCGGATTCGAGGACGAGGTTGTCGAGGAAGCCCGCAGCCACCAGCATGGCCATGTGGCCGCGACGCAGGGGCATGAGCGGCCTGGTGCGGTTGTCCTTCGCAGGCCAGAGGGAGTCCGTTATCTCCGTGCTGGCCCACAGACCCGACCGCCTGGCCTCGGCAGCAGCCGCGACGGGATCGACGGTCCGGGTGGCGAAGAGGATGTCCCCGCTGGGCGAAGTGGCAGGGGTGTACTCCGGGTAAGGATAGGAGCGCAGGGGCTCCGGCTCCCCCAATGACCACTCCATCACCATGCTCTCGGCGGCAGCGTCGGGCACGGGGTCGGCCTTCCGATAGCCCATCAACACCACCTGGTCGAACATCTCCCGTTCGGGCACTGGGAACGACCAACACCGCATCCTGCCGTAGTGGGTGGACAGGTAGCGGGCGGAGTAGGAGAGGCGCTGCCTTGGCACGATGAACACCAGCAGGCCGTTCTCTGCCAGGTAGCGGGTGCAATGGGTGAGGAAGCTGTGCTCCACCCGCTTGTCTTCCGCATCCCAATCATAGGGCGGATTCAAGACCAGCAGGCCGAAGGCCCCGTTCGCTATCGAGGTGGCGAACAGGTCGGAGGCCAGGGTGCGGTGGAGCCGCTTCTCGGCCTCCTCCGCCCGGTCCCGGTGCAACTCGACGCCGTAGGTCTCGATGGGTATGGCGTTGGGCCGGTCGAGGCGTTCGGCCAGCCTCTGGAGAGCATCCCCGGCCCCGCAGCAGGGGTCGAGGATGCGCAGGGTCTCCCTGTCCCTGTAGTAGTAGCCGGTGGGGGTGTGGATCAGGTCGGCTATCAGGTCCACCACCCTCTCGGGCGTCGGGTAGTAGCCCCCTTTGGCGAGTGCAGCTAGTCTCATGTCATGACTCCTTTCCTTTGTTGCCGCTTTCAGGCGGCGATTCCGATGTCCTTGTGTGTTGGTTTCAGGCCAAGCATCTCGCCGATTGCCCGGTTCCTCTGGTAGCAGAGGACTTGGTGTGTGCCGATGCTCTCGGCGCAAGGCACGCAGTAGGCGGTTATCAGCTCGGCGCGGTTGGCGACGGTGATGCGTCGCACCAGCACCGAGCCTCCCTCAGGGAGCGTGTGGCGGTAGAGCATGACCAAGGGGTCGCGCCGTTCGGTCTCCGTTGCGGGTCTGAAGAAGTGGGGCTGGCCTGAAGAGACCAGGTGCTGCGAACCGTCGTGACCGCAGTACCGGCACGTCTTTCCGTCGGAGCAGAACCGCTCCCAGGCCCCGTGGTTGCGCTGTCCGCGCCGTTTGCTGCTGCGCTTGGCCTTCCTAAGCGTCCTGTCCATCTCTCTACTCTCCCTCCGGCAGGACGAGCCTTCCCGACGACACCGCCTCGGACAGGTCATCCCTGAGCTTGTCGGCCTTGGGGGAGCACCTGTAGGCCGAGACTCCGACGGACTGGAGCGGGAGAATCTCCCCCTCGGCAAGGCCCCGCTCCCAGATCCAGTCGGCCCAGGAGCCGTGCAGGGGGAGCGGGCTGCGACGGTCCAGGAAGCGGTGATGGAGCGCAGGGGCCTCTTCTTCGCTCTGCGTCAGCAGCAGGAAGGAGTCCCGCTCGAAGCCGTACTCGGCCATCTTCGAATACACCAAGGCGTGCCAGCCGCCGGAACCGGGGAGCCGGGCGATCTTGGTCGTCCAGGTGCCGACGCTCTCGTATGGGATTACGCAGCGTTCGTAGCCGCCGGTCAAAGCCATCCCATCCGCGCCCCTGATGAGGTGGGCCGTGTCCGGGGGCTGCTTGAGGAGGGAGGCCCAGATGGCCTTGAGCGCGGTCTGGGAGCCGACCATCGAGACGAACCAGAGGCCGTCGGTGCGGTCGTCGCGGGCGAAGGCGTCGGCGGTGGCCGAGAACCCTCCGGCACTGATGGTGAACAGGTCTTCGGGGTCTATGACGTTAGTTGCGAGCATGTTGAGTCTCCTTTGTCGTGTGGGATGGGAACGATGCGCGGGGGAGCGTGTCCTCGCGTGAGAAGCCGGAGGGCGTGGGCCGCCCGGTCGTCGAGCTTCAGCGCATCAGCCCCCGCTCCTTGAGGCTGACGAACCGCTTGCCGCCTATGACCACGTGGTCGAGAAGCTCGATGCCCAGGAGCTTGCCCGCCTTGGCCAGGTCCTTGGTGATGCGCACGTCCTCAGGACTGGGCGTGGGGTCATGGGAAGGATGGTTGTGAGCAACAACCACGGCAGGCATGGACTCGACCACGGCGGCCCGGAACACCTCGGCTGGCCTGACCACCGAGGAAAATACGTTCCCTTGATACACCGTGCGCTGGCCCAGCACCCGGTTCCTGCGGTCTAAGAGCAGCACCCTGAGCTGTTCCTGGGCCAAGGCGGACATCTCCTTCCCCAGCAAGTCGTACACATCGTGAGGGGTGTTGATGGAGGGCAGGTCTTCCGTGGAGCGCTCCGGCAGGGTCTCGACCTCGTAGCGCATCGCCAACTCTCCCAAGAGGCTCAGGTTGCTGCGCAGGGCTTCGAGTACCAGAACCTGCTCGGAGCTTGCGGAAAGGTCCTCGGTGGCGTTCTTCTTCCTGGTCATGTGGGCCTCCTTCTGCCTTAGGTTGGAACAAAGAGCGGGGCCGTCCTCCGGTAGATGGAGAACGGCCCCGTGTTTGGTGCGCCCGGCTGAGAAGGGCGTCTCGCTGTGCGGTTGTGAGGCTACGGGCTAGGCGAAGGGAGAGTCCTCCTCGGAGTGACCCGTGTCGCCGCTCCCGTTGCCGTTAGAGTCGAGGAAGACGACCTCGGAGGCGTGGACCTCGGTGCGGTGGCGGTTCTGGCCGTCCTCGTTCTGCCACGAGTTCTGGACGAGCCGCCCCGCCACGTAGACCCGGTTGCCCTTGCTCACGTACTCGTTCACCGCTTCGGCGGTCTTGCTCCAGCAGACGACGTCGTGCCAGTCGGCCTCGACCTGCCCATCCTGGCGGCGGCGGTCCGTGGCCAACCGCAGCTTCGTGATAGCGGTGCCATTCGGCGTGTAGCTCATCTCTGGGTCCGTTCCCACCCTGCCCAACAGTTCGACCTTGTTAATCGTGCGTGCCATTTCGATTTCCTCCTGTGTGTGTAGTAGCGCGAGTCTTCCCGCGCCCGTTTGAAATGAAGCGGGGCCGCTTTCCCGTAGAAGGGAACACCGGCCCCGTCCTGCGCTTTCCGTCAGGGGAGCGTCGTTCTGGCTGAATCCGCCTTCAGCGAGACCGGCTCCTGATCTCGCCGATGGTCTTCGGTTGCCAGTACAGGTCGCGCTCCACGGCAGGAACGCCGCCGAACACGGTCGCCTCCGCTAGCTCGTCGAGAGAGAAGTAACCGATTTCGCTCTCGAACCCTTCGCCGAGGCCGAAGCAGGTTCCGGTTTCCGGGTCCCACTCCGTTACGTACCAGGTCCAGTTGCTGAATGGGCTGAATAGCTTGGCGACGGCGAGCACGTAGTCGTAGTCCCTGACGTTCTCGTTTGCGTAGAGGGCGGGGATGGTTTCCCCCTGCTCCCTCGTCATCAATTCGTGTCCGCGCAGTCCGCTGTTCGCGTCCTGCCAGACCATCGTGGTTCCAGTCGCGTTGGACATGGTTTCTCCTTTCATGCTGTTAGATTGGGACTCTGCGGGGCCGTCCCGATGAGGGGAGACAGGCCCCGTGTGCGCTTCCGCAAGGGGAGCGTCTAGGAGACCCGCACGTACTCCGACTCGCTCGCCGTCACGACCTCCGCCCTGATCTCAGGGTCGAGAAGCTCGTTCAAGCGGCGGTAGTTGGTTGAGTAGCGTGTCGATTGCACCAGGCTGACCGTTCGTCCGTTCACTGTGGCCTTGGCGTCGCCCTTCCGGCGTATCCACGCCTTCAGGGTGTCCAGCGCGGTGCGCTTGGCCTTCTCAGGCTCCCGAATTGCGTCCTGAGCCTCTGTGTAGGCCGCCACCGCGTCATTTGCCTCTTCGTCTGTCACCTCATCCGCTTCAATCTCCGGTTCGTCCTGCTCTCCCTCCTGCGCCATGCCTGGCAGGCAGACCGCCAGGAAGGGGCAGCTTCGGCATTGCCAGGAGTTGGCGGAGAAGTCGCGCTCCGGTAGCACGTCGGGGTCAGGCCCGTTCTGGACGTGGTGGGCGGCGAGTTCGCCGAGCCACTCGCAGGCGTCCTGGAGGGCCTTCTCCAACCGGTCGGCGGGGATGACCTCGTAGTCCCAGGTTCGGCTGCCGGTGTCCATCGTGGCGATCACGACGTCCCGCATCTGACCGTAAGTTCCCAGCGTGTAGAAGGCGGCCTGGGCCACTGACGCCGGATGGCTGCGTTCCGCGCCCAGCGTCCGCCACCTCTTGAACGCCTCTGGCCCCCTGGTCTTAACCTCGACCACCATCTCGTCGCCGTATGCCGGAGCTGCGTCCCCGAACAGCAGCGTCTGGACTTCGGCAGCCGCCTCGTCTTCGGGGAGGGGCATCCGCACCACGCCGTCCGGGTGTCCCGTCACCAGAAGGCCGGGGCCGATGCGCACCGTCACGTGCTGCGGGTCGTGGGAGTCGGCGGGGTCCACCTTCCAGCCCGCCCGCTCCATCGCCCGCACCACCACCGGCTCCAGGGCGTTGCCAGCCTCCATCGCCGTCAGCGATTCGTCGCTGGGGGAATTCGTCGGCGTGTAGTTCGTTGCGGCGTACCACAGGGCGCGGCGGCAGCCCAGGGCAGCCGAGGCCCGGACCACAAGCTCGCCTTCCTCGTTGATCTGTGCCGCAGGACGGGAGAAGACCTCCGCCCTGTCTGTGTCCGTTGTCGTTGTCATAGCTTTCGCCTCCTTGATTCCTGTAGATGAAGAGTTGTCCGGACCGCTCATGCGGCCGCCTTTGCTTCAGCGTTCGTTACTTTCGTCTCATCCCCGGCCTTCGCGTAATTAGGTAGGGACGGCGCCGCCAATGGCCGAATTGCTCCGGCTGGTTTGCGCCATCCCTCCTACCGAACCGGACGTGCCACTTTCGCGGCATCCGGCTCTCCGCTAGACGGTTTGTTGTTGGCTAGCACGGTGTGCAGCTATATGGCACGTCCGGCAGAGCGTGACCAGGTTACGGAGTGCGTGAGACTTCATGCCTTTGGTGTGATGCACGTGCAGATTTGCCCGTGTGCCACACTGTCGGCATTTCATGCCATCACGCACTTGTGCCCGGAGTTTCCTTTCGACGATTTCTAGGGGTTCGCCGCGATTGCCGCTAGTCCTAGTGGTCGCCGTGTAGATACGCTCGTCTGGGCCGGTTTCTCCCTGTGGAAAGTCGCTTTCTGCCTCTGCGTGGCCGGACAGGTAGGGGTGCGGGAAGCCCGCCTTGCCCTTCTGCCGGTAGCGGTGGCGATCAAGCTCCTGTCTGGTGGGGAGCCATTGGTACGCTTCCAGCGTGTTACCGCTTTCGCGCACCTCTGCGTGCCAGCAGGTTCTGCCGTGGAGCACACTGGACTTGGCGCGGACGAGTTGTCCCTTGTGGCTACCCTTGTGCTTGTTCCGTAACCAGTAGAGGTAGCGGAACCACACGAAGTTGGTAATCTCTTCGACGTCCTTGACGAAGCTGAGGTACCGATAGTATTCGGCCCAGCCCCGCACGATAGCGTTCAGGGTTGTCAGTCGGGTGTACTCGTCCATCCAAGTCCAGTTCTTGGAAGTCAGGTCTTTGAGCTTCCGTTTCACTCGCTCCTTGGCCTTGGCCGTCGGTCGAAGGTGGACTGCCCACCTGCCGTTGACCTGCTTGCGCTGGATGTAGAAACCCAGAAAGTCGAAGCCGTCGTTGACGTGGGTGACGACTGTCTTTTCTTCCGATAGCGTCAGGTGGAGTTCGTTCTCCAGAAACTGCTGTATGGCCGTTTTGGTGGCCTTGACCTCGGCCTTGGTGCCGTTGCTGACGACCACGAAGTCGTCGGCGTAGCGCACCATCTTGTAGTTGCCGAGATCCGCCTTTCTTCGCCGTTGTCGAGCGTGGGGAGTCAAGTCCCACTGTGCCGCCGCCCACTGGTCAAACTCGTTGAGGTAGACGTTGGCGAGCAGCGGGGAGATAACCCCTCCCTGTGGCACACCGGAGTCGGTGCGCCGGAAGAGGCCTGCTTCCATCACGCCCGATTTCAGGAACTTCCAGATCAAGTCCAGTAGCGCCCTGTCCTTCAGCCGCCTCCGTAGCAGCTTCATGAGCGTCCGATGGTGGACGGTGTCGAAGTAGCTTTGGAGGTCTCCTTCAATCACGTAGTAGTGTTTGACGCTGCTGTTGAACAAGGGCATGAGGACTGCGATTGCGTCCATCGTGCGCCGACCCTTGCGGAAGCCGTAAGAGTGCGGGTGGAAGTCCGACTCGTAAATCGGGTCTAGGATGGCCCGAAGTGCTTCCTGCACGATGCGGTCTCGCAGGGCGGGGATGCCCAGCGGGCGCTTCTTGCCATCGTGCTTGGGTATGTAAACTCGCCGGACGGGTTGCGGCTTGTACGTCTTGCGCTTCAGTTGGTCTATGAGCGTCGTCATCTGATGCTCGTAGTCCTCCTTGAACGCAGTCCGCGTCACGCTATCCACGCCGTCGGTCTGGCTACCCGGTCGCGCCAGTACCCTTTCAGCCGATATGTGCATCCAGTAGTCCCAGTGCAACAGGTCGTACAGGTTGGAGAACCTGTAGTCTGGATGCTCACTGGCCGTCTTTGCCAAGAAACTTTGCTTTTCTGCCATCTTCGTTGGGTGCATACATCCCTCCTCTGGCTTAGTTCGCATGTGTTCTGCACTCGTCTAACTGCCCTCCTTCGCCATGTGGCCGGCTTTCCCGACCTCGGACTACTACGAGGGCTCTGCCCCACGCCCGGCATTGGCCGCAAGCTGGCCTACCCCGGCTTGGCTCCTTGTTGACCCGCAAGGTCTGGTGTGCCACCATCCCGATATGTCTACCGTTCGCCGATGGTTCAGAGAACATCGACTCTTGGGCAGGGTCATGGTCGGAATACCCTTTGCTGTCGGGGTGTTCTTCATCGGTAGGTTCCTGACCAAGTTCATTGGCGGAACACTTGGTATTGAGTCGAACTATCCCGCCCCCATAGCCACAGGCGTCCTCATCCTCGGATTATTCGTCGGACTTGGGTACCTGATGAATCGCTATGCGGGGAAGCTTTAGGGGTGGTATTTCTCGTCACTCGCGGGCTGTTCTTGGAGTTGTTCCATTACCGGGGAGCCGAACGTGGTTCCCAAGTTCACGTAGGTTGCGTCTGCGTGTCGTGGTAGGTTCTGCCTCTACGCCTGGCACGGCTCGTTGCCGCGCTCGTCACCGGGGGATGCCGTTCGAAGGGAGTACGGCATCCCTACCCTCACGGGGCTATCTCTGCTAAGACCAGTCAGAGACTCCGGTGACTCCACCCTCGCCCTACCGTGAGCGGGTGGTTCATCCTGCGACGCTTCAATCAGCAGTTTCTTGTGTAACCGTAACGACACTCTGGCTAGCGGCGCGCGGTGCAGTAGGGTGGCCGCCGCCACATTGTCGGGAAGGCTTCAGACACGGTTCCGCCTCTGGTCCCCATGCCTGCTTCCCTAGCCACCGGCCTACTCCTGGCCGGGTTCCCCATCGGGAACTTTCAACCTACGCGCTTCTTGGCGCACGGCCTTGAGGATGTGGGCGATGCCGTCGCCAAGTCCCAGGACGGGAACGCTCCTCCCGTCGCCCAACGTGTTCCAGAAGGGCTGCATCTCGGCGATGCCCTGGCACTGGTCGACGATCTCCTCCACCGGCGTGCCCCTGCGCAGGTGCAGGGAGACGAGCCGGCAGGCCAGCTCGGTGACTCCGTGCTGAAAGCTGCCGCCCTTCCCCAAGTGGCCGAAGACCTCGAAGGGCTCGCCGTCCTCGTCCACGGAGACGGTCACGTACAGGTTCCCATACTCCGTTTGCAGCTTGGTGGTCGTGCTGGGAAGGCTGCGAGGTCTGTCCCGCGTCTTCGGGGTCATGGCTTCACCCCGGCTGTCCGGTGGAGGGGGTGCGTCCTGCTGCACTCAGCGATCTCCATCCGCCCGAACCTGCTCACCGTGTCCGGGTCGTTGACGAAGGACTCAGCCTCGACGCAGCTGTCGAAGTCACCGAAGGACTCTGTCCCGTGTCCGTTCCGATAGCAGGTGGCGTGGTAGTGGATTTCCGGCGAGCAGTTGCGAATGGAGGGCAGCGCCGGGGAGTAGCGGTCGAAGTAGCCCGCCACCGTGAGCGCCATCTCCCGGTCCCTGTCGTCGCCGAGACCCAAGAGCGTCCTAACGATGGGCTCCTCGCAGTCCTCCTCTGCAAAGGTGGGGGTGAGCATCGCGTCCCGGACTTCGACGGGAAGGGACTCCCACCGCTCGCGGCTGAGCTTCAGCCCGCCATGTGAGGGCGTCGTGACCCTCCAGACACCCTCGCCCAACTCTTCGATGTCCTGGGTCCAGCCCCAGGGCGTGTATATCAAGGTCGTCGTTGTCATGTCGTTCTCCTTCGTGTAGGAGAGAGTGAGACCGCCCCGTGGAGCGGCCCCACTCTCTCCCGAATCCTCAATCCACCGGCGAACTAGGCAGCCTGGGCCTGTCGCATCTGCCGGAGCTTGTTGGCGGCGGCTTCGACCAGCGGCCCGAGCTCCTCCGCAGTCAGGTCGTCCATGCTCTTGCCCATCCGGTTGACGACGGCGGTACGCAGCCCGTCCTCGTCGAAGCCCTGCTCCAGGGCGATCTCGACGAGCCGCTTGCGCAGGGTCTGCGCCTGGGCGTCGGCGCGGCCCTTGGGCTGAGCCTGAGCAGGCTTGCCGTTGACCTTTACCTGGGCGGGGACGCGCTGCGGCTTGGCCGGGATGTTGGCCGACGACTGGTCGCCGTAGAAGTCATTCCCAAACTGGCTTCCGAAGCTGCGGAACGCCCGCTTCATGCCGTCCGTGACGCAGCCCTTTGTTGCGGTATCGTGTCCGTCTGGGGTGTCTTCAGCGACCGGATGGACGCCGATGTCGGTGCGGGGCAGCGCGCCCGCCACCGTGACCCGGACGGGAGCGCTGTAGGCTAGGGAGACCTTGACCTCGCCGGTCTGGGCATCGACGGTCTCGATCCGGCGCAGGGTCACGTCGGCCACAAGCTCCATTCCCCAGCCGCCAAACCCGAATATCCTGTTGGCCTGGTCGATGACGGCGTGGCCTTCGAGGTAGTCGAAGACCCTGCCGCCCCGGCCCTTGCGCTGGGAGACCAGCGAGGGGTCGATGGGCTGCGAGAGGGCGTTGGTGACGGCGGGCGCGAGCCCGTCCCAGAGCAGCTCGTGCTCGGTTACGATTGCGGCTTCGAGCTTGTGCCCGTTGCCGTTGGCTGAGACGAGTCCGTTGCTCGCCCCGTTGGAATGATGTCCGTTGTTATTGCCGTTAGTCATGGTGTTTCTCCTTGTGGGTGTTGTTCCTGTAGCGAATGAGCGATGCGGGTTGCCCGTGGGAACCCGTGAGCGGGCAAAAGGCCCCCGTATCAGGTACGGGGCAGGCTCGTCGTGAATTGGGCATAGGTCCTCCTCGGTGGGTGAGAGTGGGAATGGGGATGAAGCGGAAGCGAGTTCCGCAAGCAAGCGGAGCGGAGAAGCTCCGTCAGGGGGAATGCGGGAGGAGAGAGTGGCGGGGAGCTAGCGGGCGGAGCGGGCGGCCTGCGAGAGCAGCCGGAGGAAGGCGGCGCGTCCCTGGGGGTGAGTCGCAAGCTCGGCCACGTCCCCGACGCCCTGGGGAAGGGTGACGGCGGCGGCCCTGCGACTGAGCAGGGATGAGAGCCGCTCCATCGCCTCACGGCCCGCGTCGTCGTTGTCGAAGGCGAGGAAGACCCTGGGACAGCCCCGGAGGGCGGAGGCGATGCGCTCAACGCCCTGGGTGCCCAGGGCGGCGCAAGCAGGGATGCCCCATCCGGCAAGGGCGAGCCAGTCGAACACGCCTTCGGTTACGACGATCCAAGGTGGAGTGGGGCCGAGCCTGCCGAGTCCAAGCGCCGGCTTGGGGCCGGGGAGAGCCTGGAATCTGGGAGTCCGGTCGGGATCGACGGCCCGACCCACAAGCCATCGGGCGAGCCCGCCGGAGGCGTCGGGGACGACGACCATTCCAGCGAACCGCTCCGAACCCCGCTCGGTGAACAGCCCGGAGTCCCTGAGACGCTTCTCCGAGAAGCCGAGGGACTCAAGGGCCTGCCGCAGCCCGCCGCCCGGCGCGTAGCCGAGAGAGAGGCGGGCTGCGACGACCGGGCCGACGCCCCGCAAGGCCAGGTACTCCCGCGCTTCTGAAGAACGCCGGAGCCATCCGGCGTAGAAGCGCGCCGCCGCCGTCAGCAGGGCGGGGTCCCGGGGAGCTAGCGCGGCGGACGCAGGACGCCGAGTTCGGGCTGGACGATTGGCGGCCCCGGAAACGGGCCAGTGGCCCCCGTCCAGCCGGGCGATGGCTTCCGGCAGCGTTAGGCTCTCCATGCGCTGGATGAAGTCCAGCACGTCGCCTCCGCTTCCACAGCCGAAGCACCAGAACCGCTGCGAGTCTTCGTACACCGTGAAGGAGCCTTCCGACTCGTCGTGGAAGGGGCAGACGCCCTGACGGACGCGACCCCTTCCCCTGAGCCGGATGCCCGACGCCTCCACCATGTCACCCAGGGGGTGACGGGCCTTCAGCGCAGTGATGTCCACGCTGGCCGTAACCATCACGCACCCCCGTTCAGGGGCCGCAGCCCCCGGAGGCTGCGCTCCGAGACCAGCTTGCCGGGCCGCCAGCGCATCCCAATGACCGCCGCGACCTCCAGCGTCCCGTCGCCGTGGCGAGTGAGAGCGGAGGCCCTTCCGACGCCCTGGGTGTAGAGCATCGTCCCCCGGTCCCCGAACCGCCGCTTCACCAGTTGCTTCCACTCCGAGAAGGCCCAGCGAGCCTCCCTAGGTGTCGCCGCCGTCACGTTCACGCCGGCGAGGATTGCCAACCCGCCGTCCACGTCCCCCGCCTTCCTCAGCCGCCGGGCCTCGTGGATGGAGCGCGTCGCGCTGGGCTCCGCAGTCTCCTGCTCTTCTCCGAGTCCCATCGCAGCGAAGAGCCGGTCCACCAGCTCCTCCAGGCTCCGCCGGGGCCGAGCCGTCTCGATCTGCATCGTCCGAATTCCGGTTGCCAATGTCGCCGTTGTCATCATGCACCTCCTAGTGCTTCAGCTTGTTTGTTGCCTTGAATCCGCGCCCGCTTGCGGGCAAAGAAGAAGGGGCCGCTCCCGGAATGAGAGCGACCCCTGAGTGTTGTGATGGGTTGCGAGAAGGCCTAAGGCCTCGTGGTCAGCGTCGGAACCTGCCGCGCACCGTGCGCCGTGGCATGAACCGCCTGAGCAGCAGCCAGCCGATGCCCAGGCCGACCAGGTTCAGGAAGAAGAGCTCCAGGTCGAGGGTCAGCAAGGGCGCCGCAACGACCAGGGCGACGACTCCGACCACCACGACCTTTCTACGCCTCCACCAGGGCGGCTTATCCAGAGCCGTGACCGGGGTGTCATACACCTGCGCGTAAGCCGTCCAGATCGGAAGCCCGATGAGCGCCTCCATCTCGGTGACAATCACGCCGCGACCGCAGCCCCGGGTGTGGCAGCGCACGTCGATGCCGTTGCCGTCCGGCCTCTGCCGAAACGCCAGCCCGTCGGACTTGCCGCCGTGACAGACAGCCGTCGTCGTCCAGAACCAGCCCCGTTCGAAGCTGACCCGGTGAGGGAGCAGGTCGGCGATCCGCCTCGCGCTGGGTCCCGTGTACCGTTCCGTCCTTATCCGTGTGTCGTCCATGTGCGTTTCCTCCTTGCGTGTTTGTGGCTTGGACTCCGTTCCGAAGACGCACCCGGCCCGCCAGCGATGCGAACGCAGGGGAGACCGGGGTGAATGAGACGCAGCTCGCCCAGGGCGCAAATCGTCCGTGGGGGTAAGCTGTGTAACGTGAAGCGGCCAGCCTTCGCAGACCGGCGCGTGTCGAAGCTGCGGTACGGCTGCGTGCCAGCCATCCCGCAGACGTCTTGAGTCAGCCGGAGCGACAGACGCACTTCGGCTGACCGGGTGAGGACTAGGCGCACAACGCGCTGCGTCCCCTGGGTCCAACGGATGAGGCGATCAACCTCAGCCGTCAGACCGGTGTCCAGCGACCGAAGCGATCAACTCCGAATCGCCGGACGTGTGCCCTGCGGGTGAAGGACCAACGTCAAACTTCAACCGCCGGACTGAGCCGAGGACGGAGGCCCTTGCGTCAACTCCGTCGAATCGGCCCGCGCTGGTTGCGAAGGACCAACGTCAAACTCCGCATTGCCAGCATTCCCTCTTGGACAAAGCCCGTGCAACAGGGATCACGCACCCAGGTTTCTATGGTCGGAAACCTTGGAGAAAGCCTAACAGTGAGGTCATTATCGGCGATCCGGGAGGCTCAAAAGACCCCCTGCGTGCCACCACCCCGCAAATTGCTTCAGCTTTCACCCTGGCAGCGCGAGTCATCACCGCGAGGGCAGCCACCACCGCAACGTGAGCGCCCTCCACACCTTGGACACTAGCTCACTCCTGGCCAGTGCTCTCCGCGTGTCGAAGAGCGCCGTCCTGCGCCAGCTGACCTGGCCGCTGCGGTCGAGGCCGTGCAGAGGCTGCTTCTCCGGAGGAAGCGTCATCCCGTGCTCTTCAAGCAGCGCAAGCTCCACCTCCAGCAGGCGCTCCCGCTGGACGAGCCACTCAAGGCCCTTCCCGTCATTGGGGTGAGATTCCTTCAGCTCCCGCCACTGGACGACCAGAGGCCAGGCTTCGCCGAAGACCTCCTTGTCGTCATCGGCAGGCTCAAGGGTCACCAGGTCTGGGTGCTCGCGCCGCATCGGGGACTTTGGCGGAGGACTTCCGTCCCGCCGTGACGCCCCGCCTTCCGAACTCCCCGAACCCATCGGCGTTGGACCGGCGCCGGCATGACCGGCCCCGGTCGTCTTCGCCCTCACGGTGTCGTCCCGCCCCAGCGCCTCGACACTGCCTTCGACCTTGGACAGACGCCTGCGCGCCTCCTTGCCCAGGGACTCCACCTCGCTCTCCAACTGCTGCAACCGTTCTTCCAGCCTGTCGTTGCGCTCCCGCTGACGGGCGGCAGCCGAGCCGACCCCCTCCTGCAACGCCCGCTCCAGCGCCTCTTGCACCCGCCGCGACAGCCTTCCCGTCCTGGCGCACTCGGCCACGGTGCGCTGGTCGATCTCCAGCACCCGCGCAGCTCCCTTGTGGCCCCGCTCCCGCACCAGCTCTTGCAGGAGGGTCATGAGCCGCATGTGGTACATGTTCTCCACGTCCCTGCTCTCCTCGATGCCGTGCTCTGTGGTCTTCATGGCAATTTCCTCCTTTTCCAAAAACTCCTCTCAGCTATGAATTTCCGACATCTCCGGTCTCTTCAGAGTTCCCCTCCGGCGTAACGCACCCCCACCTCAAGCGACTTTTCGGGGGAGTTTTGTCATCGGGCCGTCGATCTTCTCCGGTGTAGACACCCCCGCCTCAAGCCCGTTCTTGTCATTGCCAACCGAACTGGGGACTTTCAACAGATTGCTCACTGTTTACGTCCAATAGGGGCCGATTTATCCCCGTTTTAGCTACGAAATCACGACTTCGGACCCTTCGTCACCAAACTCCATTTCCTGTACACCCCCAATACTGCACGAGACGGGCCTCCGATAAGAGACCCTGCAAGGTGCCACCCTGCGAGGGGTCTTTTTTCTCATTTGATTTGTTCACACTCTCTGCAATCGCTGCGATCTCGTGATTTGCAGCAAACCGCAGGGAGGTGAACAACATGGCGCTGAAGTTGAAACTCAAGTCAGTTGGACGGCTCATTCCGCTGGCAATCGCACTGCTGTTGGCGGCGCTGGTGGCCATCCCCACCAGCGGGATAGCCCAGGCCCAATCTCCGCCCGGCAGCGAGATCACCCTGGTCAACGCAGACCGGGAGTTCGTCGAGCGAAAGAAGGGCGGCGAGTTCGTCGCAAGACCAATCTTCGACCGCGAGCTCAAGGACCTCTTCTATGCCGTCCGCGACGCCGACACCGGCGACTGGATATCCGCCATGTACCGGGTCAGGGGCGGCGAGAAGAAGCGCTCAGACGGCTGGGAGTACTCGTGGGAGTACCCCAAGCTCGACGAGCAGCCCGATCTCGACCCCGACCGGGCCTACCTGCTGGTCATGCTGGCGGAGGCGGAGGACGGCAAGCGGGGCGACTTCTACACCGTCGTCCCCATCCACCAGCCTGGCCGCATCTGGGACAAGATTCTTTCGGCTCTGAACCCTGCGAGATGGGCGAGGGCCTTCGCCGGTTGGATGATCGAGGGAGTCCACGGGACGCTGTGCGGGGTGGTGGAGCGGGCCTCGGGCGAGGACGCCGACAACTGCGGGGGCGGGTAGCCGATGAGCGACATCCTCACCGGGACTCCCCCTGACCTCACCTACGCCCACGACCTGGTGCAGCAGGCGTGGATGGTCGTCTGGGCCATCACGTCGGGCGCACTGGTGGTCATCCTGGGCTGGATGGGCCTCTCGCTCATCGTGAGTGAGCACCTGGGCCGACAGCAGGCCGGATGGCGGGAGATGGTTCCCCGCCTCGTGCTGGGCCTTGTGGCCGCCGCGTCTTCCCTGTGGTGGTGCGCCCTGGTCATCGACGTGGCCGACGCCGTCTCGGGCTTCGTTGCCGCGTCCCTCGACGTCACCGCAGGCGACATGCTCCGCTCCACACTGAAGACCCTCTTGACTGCTGTTCAGGCCGGGAGCGTGGGCATGGCCCTGCTGCTGGCACTTCTCTATCTCGTCTACGGCTTCTTCGTGCTCTACGTGATCGTGCAGATGGTGCTGCGCCTGGCCCTCATCGACATCCTGCTGGCGTTGGCCCCCATCGCGTTGGGGCTGTGGATTCTGCCGCATACCGCAGGATGGGGAAGGCACTGGCTCCGGCTCTTCATGACGACGGTGTTCCAGCAGGCCATCCAGCTCATCGCCCTTGCCTTGGGCTTCGGGTTCCTGAACGAGGTGGCGGCGATAGCAGCCTTCGAGCCGGTGCAGGACCTGATCTGGAAGCTGTTGATGTCGCTGGCCTTCGTCTACATGGCGACCCGGGTCCCGTCCCTGCTGGGCAACGCGGGGACCTTCGACTCCTGGCTTTCGATGCTCTATTTCGGGATGAACCTGCCCGCGTCGATGGTGCGCTCCGCGAAGACCATCGGGCTGTTGGCAGGCGGAGCCGCCGGAGGGCCGGGAGGCGTTGCGGTGGGAGCGGTCGCCGCCAGCGCGGGGTTGTCGGCTGCGTCAAGCGGTCTCAACTCCGCTGCTTCCATGGCGACCCCATCGGGCGGTGGAGACATGGGCGGCGATGCCCCAAGGAGCGCCAACGAGTGACCCCAACAACAACGAACAGGAAATCAACTGAGGCGCGGCTCAGTCCACGCCGCTAAACACGACGACCGAGGGAGAGAGATGTGCAGCTAGACGGGCGAAGAGAACGAGACCGATAGAGACGAGCGCAAGACTCGAAACACGAGAGGAGAAAAGCAAATGGAAGACCTTACACAGACCATCTCGAACCTGGTGGGCATCCTGCTGGGAATCGTGGGAGCGGTTGGCGTGGGCTTCTTCATCTACGGGGCCTACCTGTACCTGACGGCATCGGGAGCGCCCCACCAGATGGAGCGGGGCAAGAGCGCCATGATGACCGCCCTGGCGGGCATCGTCCTTGCCCTGGTCGCCTATGGCGTCGTGGAGCTGGTGATGAACGCGGTGGTGGACCCTGGCGTGGACATCGAAGACGCCCTGCCCAAACCCAACACGACACCCGAAGCAAGCGACGGCAGCTAGCCGGGACGTGAGGAAGGAAAGAGACATGAGAGAACACGAGGTACCGACCCACGTGCAGGCCGAGGACAGGGTGCTGCTGTGGTTCACGTTTCCGCAGATCGTGGCGGTCGTGGCAGTGTGTGCCCTGTCCTATGGCGCATACCGCTACGCCCCTGTGGGGCCGTCCGAGGTGCGGATGGGACTCGCCGTCCTGTTCGGGCTGATGGGCATCGCCGTTGTCGTGGGAAAGATAGGGGGTCGGCGGCTGCCGTTGGTGGCCGCCGACCTGCTGAAGTACCGGCTGGGGGCGCGGGTCTACGCCGGGGCGGTGTCCCAGCTGGTGCGCCCTGAGCCGCTCGCGCCGGTTCAGCCGGTGAAGAGTGGCCCAGGACCCCTGAGCCTGATGGTGAAGAAGTCGAAGCGCGTCCTCCGCAGGCTCCGCAAGCTGCGGAACAGGCGGAAGGACCGCCGCAACGGTCGGATGCCGTTTCGTCCCCATGGCTGGTTCGGCAAGCGCCGCCGGAAGGCGGGCAGGGACAGCCAGAGTCAAGGTCCGAAGGGTTGGATGGCGGTGGTGGCCGTTGTTGCAATGGCGGCGGTCAGCACCGTCCCCCAGTCGGCCCTTGCCGACGGCCACGAACCCTGGCGAGACGAGATCGACTTCGAACTGACGGAGCCGGTGGAGGGACGGCGGATATTCGTCGAGGGACTTTTTGTAAACGGCGACCGCGCCGCAGTGACGCTGAGGGCGGCAACGGACCTGGACATCCGGGTGCGGGCCTTCGGGGGCAACCAGGGCACGGCCCTGCGTTTCTGGGGATCGGCTTCCCTGGACGAGGGGGAGAGTATCGACTACTCCCTGCCCCTCAACGGCCCAATGCCGTCCTTCACCGTCTCGTGGGAGGACACGCTGGGACAGGCCGGGGCGCTCACCGTAACCCCCGACCAGATTCCTTACCCGCTCCCCGAAATCGAAGGCGAGTTGTGCAAACTGAGCACGACCTCCCTCGGCTGGACGCCGGGAGCAGTCACCGGCGTCGTCGAGTCCGAGTGCGTTGCCGCCATCGAGGAGCCGGTGGAGCTTCAGACGGTGGCCGGGCACCAAAGCGTCACCGAGACGGCCCTCATGGACGCCGAGGTGACGACCATCACCGGAACCGTCACCGCAGCAACCGGCGCATCGACCATCAGCGTCCCCTTCATCTCCGACGGGGAGACCAGCTTCAGGCTCGATGTGCCGACGGGTCAGGCCCTTCACGCCGTGAGCGTGGACGTAAACCTTGAGGCGACTCTCAGTATCCCCATCCCTCCGCTGACAACGCTCACCCACCACCCGGAGCGGACGGAGAAGCGCACCGAGACGGTGAGTCTGTGGAGGCCGGGTGTGAGCCAGACCGTCAGCGAGACGGTCACCGTGACCAACGGCGACGGCACGACGACGGAGCACACCATCTCCGCCACGCTGTCGGTGCCCGGTGAGACCGTCCAGAAGGACGTGACCCTCACCATCGTCCATCCCGAGCACGTGAAGGCCGAGACGACGGACCGAGCGCCCAACGTCAAGACGAGGAGCGCGTCTCTGGGCCTGGCTTCCGATATTGGGAGTGACGACACCTTTTTCGCTCTGGTAGTGCCGGAGCCTGAGCCGATCGATCCGCCCGCCGAGCAGACGCCCGGCGGAGATCTGACCGAGTGGTTCCGCAAAATCGGATGGGAGTGGCCGTGGTGAGGAGGGTAGCGGCAATGACGCTTCTGGCCGGAACTGCGCAGGCGACCACCGGCGCGGCCCCGGCGGAGGAGCAGGCAATGTTGGACGCCTTCGATGCGGTGTTGACCGCGATGACCTACGCCGCATCGGGTCTATGCCTCTTTGCCATCGTCTGGGCGGGCTTCGTCCTGATGGCCGAGGGAGGCGAGGAGCGCGGCGGAGGCAAGGCCAGGACCGCCGTGGTAATGGCTGTTGTGGGCCTGGTTCTGGTGCTGTCGGCCAAGGGCGTCGCGGCCCTGCTGAGCAGCGGACTGGTGGACTTCCCAACACCCTAGAGGAAAAGGAACCTATCGAATTGAAGAAGCTTATTGACCGAATCAGAGGACGAGAACCGGAGCCTTCACACGAGGGCGCTCCAAAGCTTCCGCCCGACCTTTCCCTGTTCTTCATGCTGTCGCACCTGAACGACGACGGCCCCGTGCGTTTGGACGGGGTGAAGCTCGGCGTGTGCGAGGTGATGGGGCTGGAGCTCGACGAGCCGAAGCTGGGAGCCTTTGCCGGGGCGCTCAACGCCCTCGATTTCCCCGTCCAGCTTCTCGTCAGGCAGCACCCGCCGCGTCTTGGCGGACTGCGTCAGAAGCTGCAAGAGGCCCAACCCGAGAACCTTCCCCCGCAGACGAGGGCGGCGTCGAAGTCTCTCCAGCGTCTATTGACCGAACTAGAGGCGCGCGACGGCATCCTCGACCGTCGCTTCTATGCCGTGTGCGTGTTCCCCCGCATCGACGAGCTGCGGGGCCTGCTGGCGCGGGCCTGGCTGTCCGTCCACCCGCTGAGGGGACGCCAGCTTCAGATGTTCATGGTAGCGGCCGTCCTGGGCGGCTCGCCAACCGACGTGGACGAGAACGAGGGGGTTGAGGTTCAGGTCAACCGCAGGGACATGCGCGTCGGCGACCGCCTGGTGCGCTCCCTGCATCTGGGCAAGTGGCCGAGGTCGTTGGCCCCCGGCTTCCTGCAAGGGCTGATGGCGGCGGGAGCGCCGATGGACCTGTCCATCCACCTGGGGCCGATACCCGCGGAGCAGGCGGCGAGGACGCTGGAGTGGCAGAAGGTGCGCTTCGAGTCGGCCCAGTCGCTGTCCTTCAAGCGGGGACGCACCATGTCCCCCGAGGCGGAGATCGCCCTGGAGGACGTGACCCGCCTGCGGGACGAGGTGCAGCGCGGACGAGAACGGCTCTTCCATTCCTCTCTTTCCGTGACCCTTCATGCCAAAGGCGAGGCGTCGCTGAAGGAGATGACCCAGCGGGCCAAGGCCCACTTCGCTGCCACCCTCGGCAAACTGGACAACCTCGCCTTCCGGCAGAGGGATGGGCTGCTTTCGACCCTGCCCCTTGCACTGAACGCCGTGGCCGAGTGGCGCACGCTGGACACGTCGTCTTTGGCGAGATTGTTCCCCTTCTCTCCTCCAGACCTGGACACGCGGAGCGGCACCCTCTACGGAATCGACATGCGGGCCTGCTCCCCGGTGGTCTACGACCCCTGGGACGGAACCCACCTCAACGCCAACACCGCCGTCCTCGCAAGGTCGGGATCAGGGAAATCATTTGCCACCAAGCTGGGTGTACTCAGGGGATTGACGCGAGGCGTGACGGCCTACGTCATCGATCCGGAGGGTGAGTACGCCGACATGGCGAGGGCTGCGGGTGGGCGCGTCCTCTCACCGGGAGTCCCCGGCCAGGGCATGAACCCCTTCGTCATCGACCGGGGCGACGACGAGGAACTGCTCCAGCGCATCGGCAGCCTAAGACGGCTCATCGAGGTGATGGTGGGAGAGAGCCTCGGCGCGGAGCGCAGGGCATCCCTCGACCACGCACTGGCGGGCTACTACGCCCAGACCCGCGAGCGCACCGGCTTCCGAGATTTCTACGCCTACCTGGAAGGGCAAGCCGAGGACATAGCGCATCTGCTGCGTCCCTTCGCCACCGGCAGCCTGCGCAACCTGCTCTCCGACGAAGGGGACGACCTTCTCGGGAGCGAAGCTCTCGTAACGGTCTTCGACCTGCACCTGCTGGAGCCGGAGCTTAGGCCCGCAGCAGCAATGGTCTGCACCGAGACGGTGTGGGCGGCTGCGGCGCAGAACCCCAAGCCGAGGCTTCTGGTCGTGGACGAGGTGTGGTCGATCATGCAGCACCCCGAAGGGGCCGCGTTCATGGTCAGCATGGCAAAGAGAGCAAGAAAACACCGGCTGGGGTTGCAGTTCATCACCCAGGACGTGCAGGACCTCCTCTCCGAGGACTCTTCGAGAACCATCACCGGCCACAGCGGGAGGGCGCTGCTTCAGAACGCCGCCTTTAAGCTGCTGCTTCAGCAGGACGCGGCGGCCATCTCAACCGTGGGCGACGCCTTCGACCTGCCCGAAGACCTTCAAAGGTGGCTGCTGTCCTGCCCTCGCGGGGACGGGCTGCTGCTGGCGAGAGGACAGCGATTCCCCGTACGCATCGAGGCCACCCCTGAGGAGACAGCAGTAATTGAGTGGAGACCGGGCAGCCACGGGCGACAGCCCTCTCCACCGCCGGACGAGGACGAAGAGACGGACACATAGAGATTCCTTAAAGAGGAGAAGAAAAGTGAAACTGAACCCTAAAGACATCCTGTTTGGCGACGACAAGGAGAAGAAGCCTGTACTACTTGCGGTGACGCCGCCGAGGACGGGAGAGCGCACGCTGCTCGGCGTGGAGAACCTGCTCCAGTCCATCGCGGTGCCGGAGCCCTTCTCCCTGGAGCTTGCCGGGGACATGGACGGCGTGACGCTGATGGCACGCTGCTTCGACGACCGGGTGGTGAGGGGTCAGATAGCCGCCCACTACCCACAGGCACGGATAGAGGAGGTGCACCCCGGAGAAGACCCGCTGTGGCTCAGGGAGGGAGAGCAGGCGTGGTCGATGACGCTCAGGGCCGACGGCCCCGAGTACGTCCCGTTGCGCACCTTCCGCGATGACGACTTCCTCGACCCCGGCTCGGACCCCCTCATCGCCCTCATGGGAGCGCTGTCCTCCCTCTACGAGGGCGAACGGGTGGTGGCTCGCCTGATGCTGCGCTCCCTCGGCCCCGACTGGTCGCAACATCACCTCGAAAAGGCCCACAAACGGCCCGGCATGGAGCAGCGGGAGCCCTCCTACACCTACCAGACCAAGCCCCTACAGATGGACGGGGTGACCATGGCCGTCCTCGGCATCGGTGCTCTGGCCGCCCTCCAGGGATACCTGTGGGTGCAGGACGGAGAGACATGGAAGACGGTGCTACTCGGCGTCGGCACGGCTCTCGGTCTGGGAGTCGGAGGCTGGGCCTGGCACCGCTTCAAGAAGTCCAGGAACCGGGTCGAAGACCCCTTGCTCATACGCGAAAAAGTCTCCCGCATCGCGTTCGACGCCGAGATACAGGTCACGGCGCTCATGCCTGCCGACACAGGGCATGAGCGAGCGGAGGAGCTCCTGAAGAGGGTGGCCGCCGCCTACCGCCACTTCGACAACCCCGCCGGAGCACGGTTCAAGGTCGGCAAGGTCCAGGCTGCGGTCCCAGAGCCCTCGCTGCTTCACCCTTCAGGCCCCGGCCTGTTCGGCAGGCGCAGTGTGCTGGGCGTCCGCGAGGCGGCCTGCCTGTGGCACCCGCCGGGAGCCGGTGACGAAACGCCCATGGTGGAGCGCTCCGGCGCACGAGCGCTCAGTCCATCTGCTAAGGGTGTCAGGGGCGGCGCGCTGGTGGGGGACACCACCGCAGGGACTAAGAGGGAGATCAGATTCCCCGAGGACTTGCTTCGCCGGCACCACCTCTACGTGGCGAGAACCCGCATGGGCAAGTCAACGCTGATGCACCACATCGTCACCCACAAGATGCGGGAGAAGGCGGCGGGCAGGGACCCCGACGCCATCGTCGTCATCGACCCCCACACCGACTTGGTGGCGGGCATCCTCGAACACGTCCCCGAATCCCTCGCCGACAAAGTGAAGCTCATCGATCTGTCCGACGAGACCCGCTCCCCTGGCATCAACCTGCTGGACACCCGCGTCTTCGCCGACCGGGACCGCACCGCCGACTCGGTGGTCAGGGTGGCGAAGGGCCTGTGGGACCAGTGGGGGCCGAGGATGCAGTCCATCCTGGAGCAGACCGTCAAGACGCTGCACGAGGCCAACGAGCAGATGGAGGCGGAGCAGCAGTACACCATCCTGGACGGCCTGAAGCTGCTGTCGGACGAGGCGTTCGGCAAGGAGGTGCGCAAGAGGGTCTCGGACCCCTATCTGTTGGAGTGGTGGGCCAGGGACTTCGGCAAGTGGGGTCATCAGTACAAGGCCGAGGCGCTCGCTCCCGTGCAGACCCGCCTCTCCTACTACGCGTCTTCAAAGCGGGCGCGGGCCATCCTGGGCCAGCGCCGCTCCACCATCGACCTGCGCCGCACCATCCACGACGGCGGCGTACTGCTCGTCTCCACCTCCCAGGGCACCGTCGGCAGGGACGTGGCCGCACTGGTGGGCGCTTCCCTCCTCAACCTGGTGGACGCCGTGATACGGGAGCAGGGAAGCCTGCCCTTGCACCAGCGCCGAGGCGCGCTGGTTGTGGTGGACGAGATGCAGTCCATGCCCGGCGTGGACTACGAGTCGATGCTCAGCGAGCTGGGGAAGTTCGGAGCGTCGTTCATCCTCGCCACCCAGAGCCTGGCCAAGCTGGACGACCTCTCCCTCACCATGCGGGACACCATCCTCGCCAACGTGGGCTGCCTGGCCATCTTCCAGGTGGCGGGCAACGACGCCAGGACCCTGGTGTGGGAGCTGGGCAAGGACCGGGTGACCGAGGACGACATCGTGTCGCTCCCCGTCCACCACTGCTACGTCCGCGCAACCGTGGGAACGGAACGGATGCCGGCCTTCTCAATGGAGGTGCGCAAGCCCGAGGAGGGAGACCCCGCCGTGGCAAACGGCATCCGCGAGGCGGCAACCGCGTACACGGTCTCTTCCCGGCAGGCGGACTACACCGACGCCGAGGGTAACAGGAAGGTGGATGACTACCACAAGGGCGTCGAAGAGTTAGAGAAGGCCGAACAGGGGGGACAGCAGGAGGCGAAGCAGGCGGAGCAACAAGAGGAGGCCGAAGGATGAGGTCCGAAAAACTCGACGGCCAGATCCTCCGAGTCCTGGCCGACATGCCCTTCCTCAACCGCCCGGAGATGGTCGCAGTTACAGGCCGGTCGAAGGGCGCGGTCCACGAGGCCGTCGATGGGCTTCAGGAAGGCGGAATCTGCGCCTCCGTGCTCCACGCCGTGGACTCTTTTCCCCCTACGCGGAGGTTCCACCTCACGGCTGCGGGGCTGCGCAGGCTCGCCCGCGAGAAGCGCATGACTCCCGACGAACTGGTGCGCACGCACCCCGTCTCTGCCCAGTGGCGGCGCAATCTGATGGAACGCATGGACGCCCTAGCGGTTATCTACCGACTGGCCTCCCACCTCTCCGACTACGCATACCCCATGCGCTTTCGCTGGTACCGCTCCTCGAAGCTGGACGCCGCCGTTGAGCTTCCGGATGGGAAGACAATCGGCATCGTCAGGCAGGGACTCACCGCCGACCGAGCGGTCTTCGCCCAGCGTCTCTGGCGGCTGAAGGACGAGCCCATGCCGGGGATCGTCCTCATCCTCACGACGGACGGGGTGCGACTCAGGCACGCCCGCAGGATGCTCTCGACCATCGACGTCCCGGCCCTATTCGCCCTGGAGCGTGAGGCGGTCGCGGCCGGAGCCGACGACCCGATATGGACTCCGGCCCAGGTCAGCGCCGCCGTGAGCCTACGTTATGCCCTCGACAGGATGGAGCCCGGCGGCGCGTTGCCACAGGAGCCGCAACCCGCTCTGGCGTCGGTCCCCGCCGACCTGCCCGTCACGGGGACGGCATCGGACATGGCCGACCACATGCTGCCCCTGATGCTCAAATCTGCCGAGAAGTGCGCCCTCGACCTGGTATTCGACTGGCCCTGGATCGCCCTCTCGGAGCTGGCCGGGCTGATGGGCGTCTCGCCCCAACGGGCGTCCCAGCTGATCAACCCGCTAGAGGGCTTCAGGCTCGTCGTCCGGCCCCGCGAGGTGGGAGGACGGTTGGCCCTCACCGACCGGGGACTGACTCTCCTCGCCCGCAGGGACAGGACCTCCGTCACTGTCGCCAGGAGGAGGTTGAGCGTCGACCGGGAGGACGCCACCGCCCCCTACGGCTGGCGCAATCTCTCCGGCAGCCGGAGCAGGCAGCTTCTCAGGAACATCGAGCACACCGCCGCCGTTCACGGCTTCCTCGCCGCGCTCACGGGCCAGGCCCGGCACCTGGGCTGGGAGGGCGTGCATCTCGACCCGCCCAGGATGGCGTCCCGTCACTTCCGCCACGACGACCGGATGCGGGCCGTCTATCCCGACGCTTTCGGCGTCCTGCAAAAGGGCGAGACGACCTGGCACTTCTTCCTGGAGTGGGAGCGCCGCGCCGTGCGCCCATCGACCATGGCGGCCCGTCTCGCCCCATATCTGCGCTACTACTCATCTCACAGGCCCATCGACGACCACGGCGCGAAACCCGATGTTCTCATCGTCTTCGACGACGACATCGCCGCCACCCACTTCCTGCGCGTGGCGCGGGAGCGGATGCAGGCCAGCGGGGTCGCGGTCCCCCTGTGGGTCTCCCACAAAGAGGCAATCGACGCCCTGGGGCCGTTGGGACGCGCCTGGCGCACCCCGGCCACCGCCTGGGAACCACCCCAGGCACTACTGACAGAAAAGCAATGAGCGGCGCAGGGAGCGTCGCGAAAGTCCCCCGTTCAATCCCCGATAGAGGATGGAAAGCCGATGTGCTCACGGAATAACGATATACGGAGAGGCCCCCGGAGGAGCGGAGGACGGACCGTCGTCCGGCTCGACGCGGCGGCCCTGGGAGACGGCTCGCTCCGCTGAGCCCCTCCCGGAACCGGCCCGCCGGGGTCGATACAGACAGACCCGGACCCATGTCGATGCAGGACAGCGGGGAGCGACCGCCCTCCGGTCGCATCCGCCGCCGGATGCACAAGGCCTTGGAACCAAACGCCAAGAGCTTTGCGACATGGAGGTATGCAATGAACAACACCGACCACATCTACGAATTGAGCGGGATGGAGCCCCTTCAGGGCGCCGTTCTGCCCGAGGATTTCCCTCTGAGGCTGGAGCTCCTCAAGGAGGCCAGCGGCTTCAGCTGGCGCGGCATGGCCAGGGCCATCGGCATCGACCACAAGCTGCTGCTCAGGTGGCGCAGGGGAGCGGCGCCGAGCGGGGGCTCGATGCTCTCCCTGTTCCTGTTCGCCAACCGCATCGGATGCCTTCACATCCTCCTGGGGGAGGGGCTACAGATGACCTTCTTCAGGAACTAGCGGACACACCCCGCCGGCGTCGGCATCGGCGCATCGGCGGCAAGGCGGGGTAGGAAACAAAAACGCCGCCGGGCGCTCGTACCGATCCGTCCGTGCCCGGCGGCCCAGCCAAAAGATCTGTAACGAGAGGCCAGCGGCATCACCCGAACCGCCGCTGCGACTGTGCAACATGAAAGACACCAGTAGACAGAATGCAAGGAACAGGCAGAGGAAGAGGAGACCACAGCGGGACGCTCCCGAGTCATACGCCGACTCGCCGATGGAGTCCTACACCCCGGCCCAGCAGAGGATGGTCCGCAACGGGCTGCGCATCCTGGCCAAGGTCGCCATACGAGCACACCTGCGAAGGAGTGCAGGCCGCCTCGATTCGGAGGGGGACTGCGACGGACGGCGAGGCGGCTTAGCAGACGACTCCGAGGGACGACGTGGCGTCTGAGCCTAACGACCGGCGCAGGAGTGCGCGAATCGGGAGCTTAGACCGATTAGAAGGTCGAGGCGTCCTCGCCCACCCACTTGCGGATGAGGTCGTTCAAAGTACCGTCGGACTTCATCTCGGCCAGGGCAGAGTTCAGCTTCGCCAGCAGGTCGTTGTCCTTGCGCACGCCCATGCCTATGCCCCGGCCCAGCAGCACCGAGGGGCCGACGACGGTCAGTCGTCCCTTGTACTCCGAGAGCTTGTCCGTGGCGTAGGCATGGTCCACCAGCATCGCGTCGATGTCGCCGTTCAACAGCGGGGCCAACCGGTCGTCCTCGTCGCTGAACTCTATGTAAGCGATGCCTCGTTCCGTGAAATAGTCCGAGTAGATGGTGTTGGCGTAAGCCCCCAACCGACCCTCAACGGCCTCGTCGCCCGCGCCCGCCACGGCGAGGTAGACGGACGGAGTGGGAGGGTAGTATGGCTCGGTGAAGTCGATGGTCTGCTCGCGCTTGTCAGTGATGCTCATGCCGGCGATGATGGCGTCGAACTCCCCCGCCACCAGGTCCGGGATCATGCTCCCCCAGTCGTTCAGCACCCACTCGCACTCAAGATCGGCCCTGCGGCAGAGTTCGTCGCCGAGCTCGCGCTCAAACCCGTCGATCTCGCCGTCGTCGTTGATGAAGTTGAAGGGGTGGTAGTCGCCCTCGGTGGCCAACAGCACGGGCTCCGTGTTGTCACTGCACGCGAGCGCCAGTCCACCGACCGCAACGATCATGATCGCCAGGAGCAGCTTCCAGAGAGACAACTTAGATCACTAGCTCTGCGAGCCGTCGCCCACATTCCACATGCGTTTTCCAACGATAAGCGCCAAGACCGTGAACAGTGAGTCCACCAACGGGAAGTAGACCACGTGCGACGTGACAGCTTCACCCGTCTCGCTGTCTGGGTTCAGCGTCCAGAACCACTCCCAGAAGAACAGCATGGCCAGGACGACTCCCCCGTAGAACACGAAGCTGCCCCGGACGTGGTCGAGTGTGCTCGCGCCCTCTTCGCCCGCGCTGTCGAGGATGCGCTTACGCAGGGATCCCACGACCAGGATGATGAGCACGGCGACGGCCATGAACCAGTTCAGTATCTTCCACGTGGGGTAATCAGGCGATCCGTCGTGATACAGCGGGGTGGCGATCAGGTTGAGAAACACCGCAAGGCCAACGATCACGAGATATGCAGCAACGATCTTCGCAAGCAACTGCATGGTCCTTGACCTCCTGAGGGATCTAGCAGTGAACCCGATATGTACTGATCTTGAGAGTCCTCAACAGAATGAACCTCGCCATAGTAATGTCTCGCCCCTATTTTACTCTGTTTAGACTGCGCGCAACAGGGGCGAGTAGCTTGACGGAGACACCCCGATTCGTTCATGATAAGAGTAAGACTGAGCGCTACCTCAACAGGCAAAAAGGGGACATTCCCACCATGCCAAGGACAACCGACACCATCACCTTCTCACTGCCACCGGAGTTGGCCCAACAGGTCCGGCAGGTGGTAGAGGAGGAGCAGCGCACCGTGAGCGAACTGCTCCGGGAGGCCATCCGTCTCTACATGGAGGAGCGTGAGTGGCGCATCAAGGAACGGACGGAGCGGCGGCTTTCGGGCCGGACCAAAAAGCATTGAACAGGAGGAGTAAGCGCAGATGAACAATATAACCGACTACACCCCAGTGGCCCTCTACGCCAGGGTCTCCAGCGACCGCCAGGACGTGGACCTGTCCGTCGCCGCACAGCTGCGGGCGCTCAGGGACTACGCCGCCAAGAACGACTACTCCGTCGCCCGCGAGTACGTGGACGAAGCCGAGAGCGGCCGTGTCGCCGACAGACCCGAGTTCCGCAAGATGATCGAAGAGGCCGCCAAGCCCCAGGCGCCTTTTAGGGAGATTCTCGTCTGGAAATTTAGTAGATTCACCCGCAAGCGGGAGCACGCCGTGGCCTTCAAGTCCATGCTCCGGCGCAAGGGCGTCCGCGTCGTCTCCATCACAGAGCAGGCTGAGGACACCGCCACCGGCAGGCTCCTTGAGGGAATCATCGAGAGCGTGGACGAATTCTACTCGGAAAATCTTGCCGAGGAGGTTCGACGGGGGATGCGCGAGGCGGCCTCCAGAGGCTTCTGGGTCGCCAGCAGGACGCCCTACGGCTACAACCGCGTCATGGTGCAGGATGGGGCCAAGAAGAGACCCACACTCGAAATCGACCCGGACACATCACCCGTCGTCAAGCGCATCTTCGACATGGCCGAGGCAGCCACGGGTATGACCGAGATCACTCGAACGCTCAACAGCGAGGGCATCGCCAGCGCCACCGGAAAACTCTGGTCCAAGAACGGCGTCCACTTCATCCTCAAGAACGAGGTCTACACGGGGACCCTTCTCTGGGGCGCTACCGGCAAGGGCAAGGCCGACCCGGTGAGGATCGAGAAGGCTTTCCCGTCCATCGTCTCAAAGGCCCAGTTCAAGCGTGTCAACAGGCTGATGCGCTCCCGCGCCCCGAAGAGGACGCACCCCCGCAGGGTGGGAAGCACCTACCTGCTCAGCGGCCTGGTCCGCTGCAAGTCCTGCAACAGGGCGCTCTCCGGCCAGGACGCCAAGAGCGGCCAGTTCGCCTACTACGTCTGCCAGTCCATCATGAAGCGGGGCAAGGGCGCCTGCGACACCCCCAGGCTCAACGCACGACGCTTCGAGGAGATGGTGGTGGGGAAGATAAGGGAGAGTGTGCTTACCGAGTCCAACATCACCGAGCTGGTCAAGATCGTGGACGAGGAGATGGACGGCGTGGCGAGTGAGCAGCGCCAGAAGCTTGAGACCATCGAGACGGAGCTTGAGGAGGTCAAGCGCAAGCTGGGCCGCGTCTGGCACCTGGTGGAGAACACCGACCTCGACATGGCCGACGCCTCGGACCGCATCAGGGAGCACCGGGAGCGGCAGCAGCGTCTTGAGGATGCAGCGGCAGAGGCCAGGGCCATCCTCTCCCAGCGCAGGGAGGTGCTGGACGACGTGGAGACCATCGCGGCCTACGCCCAGGACATGAGCCAGTTCCTCAACGAGAGCGAACTGACCGAGCGCAGGGCCTTCATCGAGAGCTTCGTCAAGGAGATCGTCGTGATGCCCGATAACGCCCTCCTGCGGTACACCATCCCCATGCCTCAGGATGGTCCCGTAGGAGGGAAGGACGCCCAAGAGATGGCCCTGGACGGCTCAGTTCTGCCTACCGTCAAAAATGGTGGACCCGATCGGGGTCGAACCGACGACCTCGTGAATGCCATTCACGCGCTCTCCCAACTGAGCTACGGGCCCGCATTCGACTATAATTGTAGCATCGAACGAGGAGTCGCGTAAACGTAAGCCAGCGGGCTAATGACTATAAGGAGTCCACTGATGGCTACCTACCGCGTTGGTATCGTCGGCTGCACCGGCATTGCCAGTCAACCGGCTCGATCGCTGTCTCATCCCATTTACGGCGCTGCCGCGCCGCATTCGCATGCCGCGGGCTACAACTGCGTGCCCGCGACGGAGGTCGTCGCGGTGTGCGACCTGCTGCCCGACCGCACGCAGGATTTTGTTTCCAAGTGGCAGCACCGCTGGCCGGGCATCACCCAGTATCAGGACTATCGCGAGATGTTGGCACGCGAGAACCTCGACATCGTCAGCGTGGTGACCGGGGACGACCGCCACGCCGACATTACGGTGGCCGCGGCGGAAGCCGGTGCGCGCGCCATTTTCTGCGAAAAGCCGCTTGCCACCAACCTCGCCGACGCCGACCGCATGATCGCGGCCATCGAGAAACACGGTGTCTTCCTGTCCGTGGATCACAGCCGCCGCTGGCAACCCCAGTTTTACGAGGCGCGTGCAGCCATCCGCAACGGCGCCATCGGACCGGTACGAACAGTCGTGGGGAACATTGGCGGCCCGCGCGCCATGCTCTTTCGCAACGGCACGCACATGACGGATGCGATTTGCTTTTTCGCCGACGGAGAGCCGGCGTGGCTGACAGCCCGCTATGACGACCGCTTTGCGGACTACGGCCCGCGCTACGCCGGCGACGGCGGACACGATCCCAGCACCGACCCGGGCGTTTGCGCCTTCTATCTCTTTTCAAACGGTGTACGTGCCTTCTACAGCGGCTCGCAAGGGGTCGCCACTGGTTTCGAAATCGAGGTCTTGGGAGAGACCGGCCGAATCCGCTTGGGCAATGCCGTTGCCGCCACAATCGAGACCGCCGACGGCGTGCAGGCGCTGGAGCCGGCTACAGCCGCGGTGTCCGGTAGTGCCGCCGCAATCGAAGAACTCATCGCGCTGGTTGAGGGACGTGGTACGCTGCCTCAGATTTCCGGGCCTTACGACGGACGTCGCGTGACAGAAATCCTCGTCGCTGCAGTGCAGTCTGCCGCCCAGGGCGGGGCACCGGTCACATTCCCAGTCAAAGAATAAGAAAACTCTCCTAACCGGTGAGCTTGCCGGAGGCTGGAGGTCAAATCGCGGCAGTTTTGACCTTGAAGTACTGTCACCGTACAATGCAGAACGTGTAATCACTGCTTGGTAAAGTAGACGAATGTTCTTGTGTCTAAGGAAAGGAACACAATGTCACCGGAAGAGAAACTCAAAGAGCTGGGACTCGAACTCCGAGCGCCAAATGCACCCATCGCTAACTATGTACCGTGGGTGCGCACTGGTAATCTGATCTACCTGTCGGGCCAAGGCCCCAATCGCGCGGGCGACGCTGAAGCCACCGTATACGACGGCAAATTGGGCGAGCGCTACGGCATCGAGGAGGGCTACGAAGCGGCCCGTCAAACCGCCTACAATCTCCTCTGCGCGCTTCAGGCCGCGACCGGCGACCTCAGCAAAGTATCGCGCATTGTGAAGGTTCTCGGCATGGTAAACAGCGCGCCCGACTTTGCCGATCAGCCGAAAGTGATCAATGGCTGCTCAGACCTCTTGGTAGAAGTCTTTGGCGACAAGGGTAAGCACGCCCGTTCCGCGGTGGGCATGGGCGCACTGCCGAACAACATCCCTGTCGAGATCGAGTTTATTGCAGAAGTAGAAGACTAACAGCACTGCAAGAGGACCGACATCTCCGTGACGGAGACCTTTGCATAAACCTTGCCGGGAGGGGAATGTCCCCTCTTCCGCCGGAGACCCTTGCAATACCCATGTGGAAGGAAGATTGTCCCCTCTCCCCTGACGGGAGAGGGTTAGGGTGAGAGCGAAAGTGCTCTGAGCACGAGCATAGTCTTGCCCGGATTGGTTCTACAATGATTGACTGTACAAGTTTTACGATTAGCGAAGCAGATAAGACCCCTCACCCCGGCCCTCTCCCCAAGGAGTGTACAGACCGGGGACATAGGTAACAGTTGTTCGGGGACATGGGTTACACATTTTACTGATTGACACCTACGAGAGCTTTGGGTTGGTCCGGGTTTGAAAAGAGACTGGCGACACAGTGCACTCACTTTCAGCCTGTCAGCTTGTGCCAGAGAAACAAACAGTGTGCATAAGGATATTGAGTGGATCTAACTTTCAAGGCAAGGACATCGCATACTACGAAAATCCCCTCGTTCTATGGTGTTACCTATGAGCCCGAACATGTGTAACCCATGTACCCGGTCTATACAAGGAGAGGGCGTAAGTCTTGCTCCTCCGGCCGGGGATATGCTAAGGTCTCCCGGAGGGAGAATACGGCACAGATCGGGTCCCCTCTCCTGGGGGAGAGGGTTAGGGTGAGGGGGAAAGTCCCCGCAGTCTAGGAGTCTTTCCCCGTTATCGCTCTCATGCGTATCGGTCTTGCTATTAAAGAGGATGGGTTGAGCAGAAGTCCCCTCACCCCGGCCCTCTCCCCTGTACAGACCGGGGACATAGGTAACAGATGTTCGGGTAGATAGGTTACACATTTTGTGCTCTGAGGTCTATGGTTTTTACTCTTTGGATCGAGAAGTACACGTCCCAGACACCGTCCGTTCGGGTGGGTCGCAGGGCGACTTGCTTGTGCGTGAAGGCCCTGCCCACACGGAGCCGTCTGCCTTGGAAGGAGATGCGGCCGGAGACATCGACGCTGCGTACGCGGTCGTCGGGAGCGTAGGCGAGGGCAGGCAAGGTCTCTGGGAAAGGGCGAGGACTAGGCGTGTATCTGGTAATGGGAGTGTCGAGATCGAGGGCATGGTGTGGGCGTTCCAAGTTGTAGAAGTGGCGCCAGGTGTCAAAGGCGCGCTGGCAATGGTCCAGGTCGGTAAAGGTGGTCCCTGCCAGCAGTTCGCTCTTGAGGGAGCGGTGGAAGCGTTCCAGCTTGCCGAGTGTCTGGGGATGGTAGGGTCGGCTGTGCAGGACGTTGATGCCCAGCTGCATGAGCCAGACGGTGAGGGGCGTGAAGGGCTGGGCACTGTCGTTACCCCAGGGAGAGCCGTTGTCCATGAGCATGGCCTGGGGCAAGCCGTAGCGGCGAAAGACAGCGGTGAGGCGGTCTTGGACCGTCTCTCCCCGCTCGTTGGCACAGGCCTGTAACCCGAGGTTGAAGCGGGAGTGATCGTCTAGGAGGGTGAGAGGATGACAGCGGTTCTGCTGCATGACGAAATGTCCCTTGAAGTCCATCTGCCACAGCTCGTTGGGCTGGGGTCGTTCGAAGCGCACATGGGGCGTGTGCTTGGCGCTCTGGGCTGGATCGATGAGCCCATGGCGTTTGAGAATGGCATTGATGGTGCTCTTGGCCGGCACGTCGGTATGCCCCTGGTCCTGCAGCATTCTGCGCAGCACATGGGCGCCCTTCGTAGGATGCGCCAGACGCAGCGCGATGATGCGTTCCTCCAGCGCCGGGCGCGTGCGGTGCGGACACGTGTGCGGCCGCCGCGACCGGTCGTGCAAACCGTCTTCGCCAGCTTTCGCATACCGCTCCAGCGTCTTGTACGCCGTCTTGCGACTGATCTCCAGACGGCGACACAGCTCGCTGATGTTGGCCCCTTCCATCAGTGCCAGTGCAATGAACTCCTTGCGTTCAGACACAACCGTACTCTCCTTCCAAGGCATGGCGCTCCTCCATCTGTAAGAATCTCCATGCCTTAAGGTGTAACCTATGTGCCCGAACATGTGTAACCCATGTACCCGGTCTATACACTCCCCAAGGAGAGGGAGTAAGTCTTGCTCCTCCGGCCAGAATTATGCAGAGGTCTCCCGGAGGAAGAATACGGCACAGATCGGGTCCCCTCTCCTGGGGGAGTGTACAGACCGGGGACATAGGTAACAGTTGTTCGGGGACATGGGTAACACATTTTACTGATTGACACCTACGAGAGCATTGGGTTGGTCCGGGTTTGATAAGAGACTGGCGACACAGTGCACTCACTTTCCGCCTGTCAGCTTGTGCCAGAGAAACAAACAGTGTGCATAAGGATATTGAGTGGATCTAACTTTCAAGGCAAGGACATCGCATACTACGAAAACCCCCTCGTTCTATGGTGTTACCTATGAGCCCGAACAACTGTTACCCATGTCCCCGGTCTATACAGGGAGAGGGTTAGGGTGAGGGGGGGAGAGTCCCCGCAATCTGGGAGTCTTCTTCTCGTATTTGCACTCTTGCGTATCGGTCTTGCTGTTTAGGAGGATGGGTTAAGCAGAAGTCCCCTCACTCCGGCTCTGTCCCCAAGGAGAGGGAGTAAGTCTTGCTCCTCCGGCCAGGGATATGCAAAGGTCTCCCGTAGGGAGAATACGGCACGGATCGGGTCCCCTCTCCTGGGGGAGAGGGTTAGGGTGAGGGGGAAAGTCCCCGCAGTCTAGGAGTCTTTCCCCGTTATCGCACTCATGCGTTTCGGTCTTGCCATTAAAGAGGATGGGTTGAGCAGAAGTCCCCTCACCCCGGCCCTCTCCCCAAGAGGGTGTCTCAAAAATAGATCTACTGGATATATACTGGTGTGAAGAGAAGCAAGGTGAGGTGGTGGGATAGTTTGTAGAGAGGTAGTGACGATGCCGTTGAGACCGTTTAGTCGTGAACAGGCCTGGCTGTTGCCGCCGACGCTGGACGAACTGATCCCGGACGACCATCCTGTCAGGTTTGCGGCAGCGTTCGTGGACAGCCTCGATGCTGCGGCCTGGGAGGCGATGGAGATTGACCTGCAAGGCGATCCGCGTGGCGCCGGGGCCTACCATCCGCGCGCGCTGCTGGGCGTATGGGTCTACGGCTTCATGACCGGCGTGCGCTCGAGCCGCAAGCTGGAGGCAGCCTGCCGGGATCAGGTACCGTACCTGTGGCTGGTGGGGATGCAGCAGCCGGACCACAACACGCTGTGGCGCTTCTACAAGGCGCACCGCGACCGGATGCGGACGCTGCTCAAGCGCACGGTGCGCACGGCGGTGCGAGCCGGCCTGGTGGAGTTGGCAATCCAGGCGGTGGACGGCACCAGGATCGCGGCCAACGCCGGGACGCGGCATACCCACGACGCGCAGGGGCTGCAGCGGCTGTTGTCCCGCACCGAGCAAGCGATCGCGGACCTGGAGGCGCAGAACGCCACGGGGGGCGACGCGCCGCCAGCGACTTTGCCGCAGGAACTTGCCGATGCCCAGGCCCTGCGGCGGCGGGTGGACGACGCGCTCGCCCGCGTCGCGGCTGAGGACGGGCCGCGCTACACGAACCTGACTGATGCGGACGCGGCCCTGCTCAAGACTGGCATGGGTGGCTTCATCACCGGCTACAACGCCCAGGCGCTGGTCTCCCCTCTTGCGTCCCCGGACGAGGGCGCAGGGGGGAGGTTGATCACAGCCGTGGACGTGAGCGCCAGTGCCGACGACCATCCCCACCTGGCGCCGCTGATCGAGGCGGCGCAGGAGAACATCGACGCCGCGCGGGACGTGGTGACCGTTGCGGACGCCGGCTACCATTCGGGGGCCAACCTCGCCACGTGCCACGCCGGCGGCCACACGGTATTGATGCCCACGACCCACGAGCGCAGACGCCGCAACCCCTACCATAAAGACCACTTCACCTACCGTCCAGAGACCGACACCTACCTGTGTCCCCAGCAAAAGGTGCTCACCTACACGCACCGCTTGACCCACAGCAACGGCTACCGGGTCAAGCGGTACCAAGCCAACGGCCGGGACTGCAGAACCTGTCCGGCCTTCGGCGTCTGCACCTCCTCCCAGAGGGGCCGCTCCATAAAGATCAGCGCCTACGAGCCAATACTGCAACGGCACAGGCAGTTGATGGCCACCGCGCCTGCCAAGCAGGTGTACCGCCGCCGGAGTACCATCGTCGAGCCGGTCTTTGGCCTGCTCAAGGAGTGGCACAGTGCCAGGCGCTTCCTGCTCAGAGGCCGCAGCCACGTGACGTCCGAATGGCACCTGCTGGCCACCGCGTTCAATCTCAAGAGCCTCCACGCCCTGTGGCGGTCTGGGTGTAGTCCAGCGTCGCCCCGGGGACGAGTCTCTCACTGGCACCGTCTTGTTCATACCACCCGCCATCTGTCTGTCCTTCTCACCCCATTCACCGTGCCCCGCACCAAAATATTGAGACAGCCTCCCAAGGAGAGGGAGTAAGTCTTGCTCCTCCGGCCAAGGGATACGCATAGGTCTCCCGGAGGGAGAGTACGGCTCAGTTCCGGTCCCCTCTCCTGGGGGAGAGGGAGGTTTGTTCGCCTGCAGATGAGTTACGCAAGGGTCTCGTGACGGTAGTGTGGAATCTCCCGGAAACGCGGGCTTAGAGCCTGTGCTTGGCTTTCCATTGCGACGCAAACCGCTATTTCACCACTGTTCTTAGCTGGTACGCTCCCTGAGAGGAAGTTGCCAGAGTCAGCAAGAACCGTTCGTGCTAAGGGCTGCGCGGGGCCTCTGTCGCAGTACAAACGGCTATGGATAGAGGGTCACTATCATCCGATCACCCTTTGACACGCGCAGGGCGAACGGATGGCAAGTGCACGACAGCACCTTTGCAAACACCCACTTAGGCGTTCAATACAACAGGGGTCAGAGTTGGCAAGTGCCCGATTTGTCCTGCTCGCTAGGGAAGCCGGTAGTAGCAGAGACCGCATTCAGGCCACCCTTAAAATGTGAGCGCGGGCATGGCTGAACCACAGAAGCGCACCACAGCGACTATGCGATTAGACCGTCTCCTCGTCGAAAAGACTTTCTTCCCAAGCCGCGAAAAGGCCGCCTATGCCATTCGCGCCGGCGGCGTGCAGGTAAATGGCCGGACAGTAACCAAACCGGCTGCTCCGGTAAACTCCGACGCCCAAATCTTCGTTGATACGCTGAGCACACTCCGCATTGGACGCGGCGAACACAAACTTGCAGGGGTGCTGGAAGAGTTTGGCATAGACTGCGCCGGGAAGATAGCCCTCGATGTAGGCAGTGGCACCGGCGGTTTCACGTGGCAACTCCTACAGCAAGGCGCGAAGCGTGTCTATGCGGTTGACGTAGGCGCCAATCAACTTCATCACGAACTACGGGCAGATCCCAGGGTTGCGGCCTACGAACAAACCGACGTGCGCGGCCTGACCGCATTCCCCGAGCCACCGCACGTTGCCGCGGTAGACGTCTCTTTTATCTCGTTGCGCCTCATCTTGCCCCATGTGTGTACGCTTACGCGCCCCGACGCAGACCTAGTGGTTCTCCTCAAGCCGCAGTTTGAGGTGGCAACCATCGAACTGACGAAGGGCGGATCCATTCATAGTCGAGAAACGCAGCGCGCCATTCGCCATGCTTTTGTTGATTGGTGCGCTGCAAATGACCTGGTGGTCAAGGGCGAAGTAGAGAGCCCGCTTCGCGGCAAACATGGCACCCGCGAATTCTTCCTCCATCTCAATCACGCCTCGGTTGCGAGATTTTTTCCCGCGAGGGAATCTGGTAGAGAGAGGCAGTCACGTCCATAGGTATAGAAATAGGCGGCGCAGAGCGGGCGGCAACACAATCAAGCCGACTCGTCGGCAGTGCCGGTATCCTCAGGTGGGGGGCTCGCCATCAGGACGCTAAATGGATGCAGCTTATGGATGCGGTGGTTTCCGGTATCCGCAACGAATACGCGATCGCGATCGTCAACGGCGACTCCATAGGGATCCGAAAATTGCCCCTGCTGACCGGCCACCTGAAGGCCCCATTGCGAAAGCGGCTCACCATCGGGCGACAACTCCTGAATGCGGTTGTTCCAGGTATCCGCGACGTAGATTCTGCCGCGCTGGTCTAGGGCAATGCCGCTTGGATTGCGAAACTGACCTGGTTCCGCCCCTTCCTCGCCCCATTGTCCGCTGGGTTCACCGTCGGGATTGAGCTTCTGTACCCTATGGTTTCCGGAGTCGGTGATGTAGACCCATCCTGCCTCATCCAGAGCGACTCCAACCGGTGCACGGAATTCCCCAGGACCGTCGCCGTGGGAACCCCACATTGCAAGCACCTTACCGTCAGAGGAGAACTTCTGAATGCGGTTATTGCCGGTGTCGGCAACGTAGATGTTGCCTGTAGAGTCAACTGCAACGCCGTTGGGCGAACGGAATTGGCCGGGCTTTGCGCCTTGCTCGCCCCATTGCGCCAACGGCTGACCTTCTGCGGAAAGTCTCTGAATCCGATGATTGAGCGTATCGGCCAAGAGTACCTGTCCACTTATGTCAATAGTCAAGCCGCGCGGCGAACGAAATTCGCCTGCTTTTTGTCCCGTACTCCCCCACTGTGCTACCGCGTCCCCGTCGGGTGAGAACTTCTGCAGGCGATTATTGATCGTATCAACCACATGGACATTGCCCTGCTGATCGATTGCTACGTCATGCGGAGAACTGAACTGACCGGGCCTTGATCCAAGCTCTCCCCAAATCGCCTGGCTGCGGCGGCGCTGACTCGACTGGACTCGGCGGACCAATCGGAATGCCCACGCCACCGAGACGACAAAGACTATAGCTGAAAGCGGGAGAATCCATAGTTCGCCAAGCAACAAGGGGAAGTCATACAAACCGTGCAGCACTACCGGAATCACCCACGCCAAACGAGCATATCGACCCCGGCGCGCGGGATTGAATGCGCTCTGCGCGATGTAGTAACCCATAATGGCGCCGAGCGCGCCATGCACCGGCACCGAGGTGAGCCCGCGTACCGCCGCTCCCATTGTATCTCCTTCCATCACGTAGGCAATGTTCTCTAGCGCGGCAAAGCCAAGCGAAGCGACTACGCCGTAAACCACCCCATCGAACGGTTCTGCCAGCCGCTTACGCTGGCATGAGAAATTGGCAAGCACTACGTACTTAAACGATTCTTGGAGAATTGCTGCGCCAAGGAACGCCTGGATAAACAGTACCAGCGGGAGGCTGCCTGTTAGATCGCCCAACACTGGATAGAGGATTGAAACAGGAAAGGCCAATATGATGACCGGCAGCGTGACCACGATACCCAGACCAAACGTCGCCCAAAGGGTAATGCGGGGTTGGGGAAACTCCGGCCGCGTGTGCAGGAACCAAATCAAAATGAGTCCCGGCACCACTGCGGAAGAGAACATCAAGAGTGGTTGCAATACAGCCTCCCTGGTCTTGTCGCAGCGACTTGCGACCTCATGTTACGCAGGGAAGCTCCGTCACTAAGACTTCGTCCACGCAACTGCGTTACCTTTGCCTTCTGCTCTGAGTCGTGAACGATAGGCCTCCAGCCTACAGATTCCTACCAAATGTACTACAGATACTGGTGCAGCATGAAACTACATGGGAGTTGGATTTGGCAAGATGGGGTTCCGAAGGACCTCATTCCGGCTCCTCCGGACATAGCATTAGCTTCTAGCTTGCCCTTCTGTACCCGACCGCTATGCCTGCACTTCCCACCATAGAAATCAGGCAGTCAGGTCAGAGCGCCTCTACGGGTTGAACTCCACCCAGACGGGGCTTGACCACGCCCTCGGACCCCAAGCGGGGGCTACATTGGAGAGATGGCTCCGCCAGGCCATGGACTGTCCAACGCTGAGATAGTAGAAGTGCTCGCCGGGCGCCGCATCATTGTCCGTATACTGGCCCGACGCCTGTTCGTCAGATGACTCCCACGACTTGATCGCTTCACCGTCGCGCACTAGCGTGATGGTTGCGGGCAATTCCGTAAGCTGTACATTCCACTGGATTTCCGGCGCGTCCAGAGTTCTGCCTGCGCCTCCCATGAAGACGCCGTTAACCCAAAGCTGAATGCCAATGCGGGAACCGTCGGTCGCAAAACACCGATGCTTCCGCAAGGCATCGAGTATAGCCGTACGACTCAGGTCTTCAGCATAGATGCCGGTCAGACCGCCGCCAGTCCCTGCCGTACGACGATGACCGTCGCTGCAGCCAATGAACCCCAACTTGCGCCCGCTCTTCAGTACTTGATGAATCTTCTCCCGGTACGCCGGATCGAGCATGTGCACGCGCCAGCCGGAGCAGACTTCCATATTGGTTTCGGTCCACGAGTCGGACAAAAACTCCCAATGCTCGTGATGTGGGTGCAGGATCGCGCCGTACCGTTCAGCATGCGCGGCGAGTGCCGCAAGCGGTTCCCCTTCTACCTCGGTATAGCGTAAGAGCGGCAGCTGCTCTCTTCCGGCTATCACTGTGCGGTGATTCGAAGTCCTAGAGCCGGAAGCACGACTCATCTGTGACCACTCGAATGCCGGCAGCACCAGGAGGTCACTTAGGTGCCTGAAGTGAAGCGCAAAGTGATAGTCCAAATCGTATTCCGATGCCGTAAGACTGAGGAGGTGCTTGTCGTTGTCCGAAAACGCCACGCAGTCCAACTGAGCTACATCGCGGGCATACGCTATCAGCTCGTCAACATACCCTTCCGCATCGGCGGAATGAGTAGAGTGGACATGCAAGTCTGCCCAAAAGAGGGTGAGTTCCGATTCCTTTGTACCTGCTCGAGCATTCTCGCTGCTGATTTGGATTCCCCCACTAGGCCGGGAATCGGTTCGCGGCCCACTCGGTGAAGCCGGACTCCATCCGAACCAACGCCCTTCGTCGAGGAAGCGAGGTGCATCACCAAGGGTAAGAGCGACCAGGCAAACGTCTTCCACAGATATCTCCGGGGCCACACGCGCCGTTACCCATAGTTCGTTGCGCCCATCAACAGCCTCGTTGGCAACCGGTGTATAGTATCGAGGCCCAACTGCAATAGACCGCGTTTCCTGAACATCGGGAGCAGATTGGCCCTTGGTGGAATCGATATAGCGTCCACAAAGCACGCCCCCTGTCGTGGTGGTACTACCGTTAGGCAGTTCTTTCCGCTCCCAGAGCAACCAGACGCCGCCATCCGGGCTTGCAACAACCAATGGCTTACGTCGTCTACCGAGATACCCCCATACGCCCAAGCCCTGCCATTCAAGCATGCCCCAGGCTAAGACTCCGAGGTCCGGCGATCCGTTGGCATCTTCTACAAGCTGCCACTGACCGTCTACACGCCGCGCCACTCTCGCCACAGGCCACTGGTCGAGCACATTCCCATCGCTTACAACCTCCTGCCTGCAGAGCCACGTGATCCAAGGGTTGCCGTCATTGTCTATCGTGAGCGATGGCACAAGCTGCCAAGCTTCCTCCGTTACCATTTCCGATTCAGCAGCCCGGTCGGTTACTACCTCCCGCGCGCCAATTGATCCATCTTGCTCAACGAAAACACAATAGATTCCGAATTTGCCGTCTACATAGGCATCCCAGGCAACCCAGTAACCGTTGCTCGTTACGGCGACTTCCGGCCGCTGCACCCAACCGGCGGCAGTAGTTATGTCTATGGGATCCGACCAGCCTCTACCCGTGTTGGCGGCGAAACGAACCTTATATGCTCCTGGCGTTGCGGCCTCACACCACACCGCGGCCATGCGTCCTGCGGCAGAATCTGCGTGCAAGGAAACGACAAAACCTTCACTTCCCAGCTTCTGAGGTGTTTCCCATCCCGAAATAGAACGTGTAGACCCGTATACGGCATAGGTTTCCCAAAGATCCTGGGAAATCCAAACGCTCGTCGGCACGTCCTGCACTAGTCCAATGTAGGGCGAGTGATTCCTACCTTCCTTCGGGGTAACCGTTTCAAGGGGAGTCAGCTCACCACTGTGCGAGGCCCGGGCGTAAATGTGCTCTTTGTCTTGCTGGTACCCCTGCCATACGGCCCACACTGTGTTACCGCTGCGCACGGCGTGGGGTGTGTGGCATTCACGGCCATCAAGCTCCGTCGAAAGTACCGTGTGCGCGCTAAAGTTCGTCATCCTATTGCCATGACTTCCCAGGTGTCGGTACCCACGTTTCTTGCCCCTCTTGAAATGAACCTGTATTCAATGTGAATTCTCTCTGCTCAAATCACCACAGCGACCTAACTTTATCTCCACAACACTGACCTCAGCCATCACCAGCCCCATTTCACAAGGCCCAGCACGGCTATCGGTCGTGCAATCAGTCACGCTTTCTCGGGGCTAATCCCCCTTGCTGAACCGATTCTAGGTTGTTGTAGCGTTTATCCGAGGTCCTTTAGAATCTCGTGCGCCGCATTGTGACCGGGCACACCGCTAATCTCGCCACCCGGATGCTGTCCGGCGCCGCAGAGGTAGAGCCCACCTAAGGGCGCCCGGTAATGAGAAATCTCCGGCAGCGGCCGATTCCAAACCAGGTGCTCGCCGGCATGCTGAACGTGCCAGATGCAACCGTCCGTCAAGCCGTTCTCGCGTTCCAGGTCGAGCGGGGTGCGCAATTTGTAGTCGCGTATCGACTGGCGAAAGTTTGGCGCGCACTCCGTGATTTGGTCGATGAGTCCTTCTGCTACCTGCTCCCGCACGTCGTCCCACGTTCCGTTCCGCAGCTTCCCAGGCGCCGCATAAATCCAGATGGACGCGGTATGGTATCCCGGCTGCGTAATGCTGTCGTCAACCCCAGACGGTATCGAGAAACTAATCAGAGGTCTGCGCGGGGGACGTCCGGCTTCCAAATCATCGTAACAGGCGGACATTTCCTCGCGGGTAAGGCTAATGACCACGGCGCCTTTGCTTGCCTGCTCAGGGTCTCCGTCCCAGGCGGTCCATTGCGGCAACTCAGAAATCACCGCAAGGAATTTATAGCAACTGACGTGCGTAGTAAGTCCCTGAATGCGTTTGCGGAAACCACCGTCCAAGTGCTCCTCGGGCATGAGTCGCAGGAAGGTGCGTTTGGGGTCAAGATTGGAAGCAACGACCCGGCTGCGCACTTCGCCGCCATTTGCCAACTGAATGCCTACGACCTTACCGCCTTCTACCAGAAATTCCTCGACCTCGTGGTCGGTATGGATTGTCACACCGGCATCCTCTGCGGATTCTCTGAAGAGTTGGCTCACCACCCCAACGCCACCGCGCACGTAGCCGTTTGGCGGCTTGATGCCTGTTTCCTCATCCGCGGCATTGAGTGATGCGTAGGCAAGCTGAAAGCCCCACGGATTTCTGCCGATAGCGCCCGCTTCATAGCCGAGACGGTTCTTTAAATGACCGTCCGGCAGAAACTCGTCCTGCAGGTCGTAGATGCGCGTGGTAAGTGCTTTTTCCAGCACGTCGGCCGCGGGCGTTCCAGCGACTTTGGCGCGCACCTCTGCCAGCGTAGGCGGCGGTTGCAGCCGGTAGGGTGAAATCGCGCCCTGCAGTGTGTTCTTGAATTCCGCATAGCGCCGCTGCCCGTCGCGCTCCGCCGATGTCAGTTGCAGCGCGCGATTGCGGGGCGAATCGTGGGTGCTCGGCCCAAAGTACGTATCGTCCGGCAGCACCTGGATGCCCTGACGGGGAATCACCTCCAGGCCGCGTTCGAGGAGGCGGAAATCCCTATATATCTTTGGGTGTATACCGTGGACCATATGGGCGCAGGTGGAAAACTTGAAGCCCGGCCACAGTTCTTCCGTGATCGCGGCACCCCCGGTAAAGGGGCGGCGTTCGAATACATGCACCGCAAGTCCGGCACGCGCCAGATAGGTCGCGGCAACGAGACCGTTGTGGCCGCCGCCGACTATTGCTACGTCAATATCACCTGCCACCAAACGCTCCCTCAGTAATTTAATTCGACCCCGGTCGCGCAATCACTTGCCGTGAGCAAAGAAACCACGTGGCCGGTCTTGGTCCTTTATCTACTTCAAGTGATAGGCCGCTCACTCGCCAGTCATATTGTTTAGCCACTCAGTCAACTGTCAATGTGTTTGGCCACTCACTCTAATGTCATTGAGTCTAGCCAATCACCCAACTGTCATAGTGTCTGGCCACTCACTCAAATGTCATTCCGAGCGAAGCGAGGAATCTAGGATTCCCATCGAGTATCCCATCCTCGCTTCGCCCATTGGACTTGCCAACCGAACCATAGACCAGCGCGCGGGCCGCCTATGAGCGGTCACCCGCTGCTAGCCTAAAGCCCTAGCTCTTTGCGCCAGTCCTCAGCAATAATGTTCATCTGCTCTTCTGCCGTGGCGAGAGCTTCCTGAATGCCCACCTCGCCGTTCCAGATTGAGCCGACCCAACCGCCTGTAAGCACCTCAATGCGCATCTGATCGGAGCCGGGCACGCCAAAGCCCAGGGTCGAGGTGCGATATTGCATGTTCTCAGACATGTGGAGCACGAACGGATCGTTCTCGTGGAATTCCTCGGACAGCGTCGCCGACTTGCGCACCGGCACACGGTCGAAGGTCTTGGTGAACGCCAGCGTATTCTCCGGCCGGGCCAAGAACTCAAGCAATGCAAAGGACTCTTCCGCCACTTCCGTCCAGCCGGAGACCATATGGATCCAGGCGCCGCCGAGGCTTACTTGTCGCGCCGCATTGGCCGGCAAGGGGAATCCCGTGTACCCAAACTCATAGTCCGGGTCAATCGGGCGAATTTGCTGCTTGCGCTCGGCATACGTCATGTAGATGCTGGCGCACTTAGCATTGACGAGCGCTGCACCCCGGTCTCTGCCGGAGGGACGTGCTGATTCTTGGAATTCCTTGATGGAGGCGAATCCATCCTGCAGATCCCACAACCGCTTAACGAATGTAAAGGCTTCAATACCCTCAGGTGTATTGAAAGTCATCTTGGTGCGGTCATCGTTCGTTCGACTACCGCCAAGCTGCAACAGGGGGAGCATGAAGAGCCACGTGCCGTTCGAGCCCCAGTCCGGCGGAAAACCCGCGACCGTGAGGTTGCCAGCAGCGTCTTTCTGCGTCGTCTTTTGGATGGCTTCCTCAAATTCGTCCCACGTCTGCGGTCCGACCGCCGGGTCCAGTCCACCATTGAGATAGAGATCGATGTTCATATAAAGCACGCGCATGTCTGGGCCGTACGGCATGCCGAACACCCGGCCGTCGCGCCAGATTACTGGCTCCATCAAGCCTTCCCAGACGTCGTCCATATCCAGGGCGGTAGCCTTGATGTAGTCATTCAGATGCAGAACGGTGCCCTGCAGTCCCCGGTCAATCGGCGTGCCTTCGCCGCCGGTCACCACGTCATAGGGAATGTTCCCGGCGGCAGCCGCCGCGAATGCCTCGTTACGGTTGCCCGTATAGGGTTCTACGAGCAGATTGATGTTGGAGAATTCTGCGCTGAATGCCTCCATCAAACCGTTAGATACGTGCCCTTCTTCGTGGAACCTGAATGCGGGATTCGGCACGAATACCACGTCCACCGGCTCGGCCGGTTGCGGCGCTGCTTCGGCCTTCTGTTCCGCTGGCTTTTCAGCAGCCATCTCAGGTTGTACTGTTGCCGTGCCGCAAGCTGCAAGGGCAGCCATAACAGGAATGCTGCTGGCTGCAACTAGCAGCTTTCGTCGCGTTATCGTTTCTGCTTTTTTGGCCATTAGAGTCTCCTCTTACCCGTACTACAAAGAAACTAGACTGAGCTGCGCTTACCTCCTAACCACAATCCTGCTACCTCGTTCGCAAAGAGGGGCAGCCTCCTCTTGGTGCAGAGTATACCACGCTAAGACACATCCCATGGTGGCAATACTTCAGCATAGCGTCACTACTGTTCGTCTATGGCTTCTTCGCCGACGATAGCACTGCCGCCATAGGCAATCGGTAAACTCCATCCTCATCGAAACTAGCCACACCGTCGCGCACCTCCTGTCGTATGGCAGCCAGCGCTTCCGCTGACTGCGCCTGCAGAAGCGCTCCCGTGCGCACAGCGCCGTGCAAGAATGTATCAAAGAGCGTGTCCACATGCGGAAAGTCCCACTTGGTATGCAATTCTTCCACGCGAGGAGATGAGAATCCGGCTTCCTTCAGGACGAGCCTGCTCTCAGCCGGATCGCTGAAGCGAAAGAAGGGCGGTCCGTCCGGCAAGGGCACGTCCATGTTGCCATGCTCGCCAATGGCATCGAGGATTATCCTAAAGCCCAAACTAATCTGGGGATCTGCCCACACGGAAAATGCGATGCGGCCCCCGGAGCGTAACACTCGATGCGCCTCCGCCACCGCCAACTCCGGCTGAGCAACGTGCAGCAAGCCGAAGTTCATAAGCACGGCATCAAACTGGGCAACCGGAAAGGGCAGCCTTTCGGCACTGGCAGTCTGAAATGAAATATCGGGGTATTGCTGGCGTGCCACGTCGACTGCCGCTTCCGCAAAGTCAATGCCGACCACCTGGGCGCCGCGAACCGTTGCCGCTGCCGCCACATAGCCGGGCCCTGTGGCAACGTCCAGCACACGGCATCCGGCCTCTACATTACCGGCGTCCAGCAATGGTTCGATGAAGCGCGTTGTGAGGGCTGCAAAGTAGCGGTGATAGTCTCCCGCTACTCGCTCCCACCCCGCTTTCTCGAATTCATAGAACTCACTGTCGAATTCTTGACTGCGGCTCGGCATAGCTTTCCCCCCTATGTTTAGCCTACACATACAACATTGTAACGAGACAAGCCGGCCATGACTCTCTCCAAGCTGCGGCGCCGTCGGTACCATCCGCCCGAGACAAGGTAGCGTGAAGTCGGGACATCCACCCTAGAATGCGGCTAGTTCGCAACTAATGTATAGCGCGACACAACAGTAGTCATTGCAGGTAGCAGCCCAAAGTCGCATTCCCTCGCAACCCTCAAAGCGCGAGCGTGTACGCTGCGTGCTCAAGAATGCTATAGTATGGGATGATCTTCTGTGCAGCCACATGCGGGTGTTGATATCGCGCTCCACGCGAGAAGCACAACGCGGATGGCTGGACAGTGGACACATACGAATCCCAAGCTGTAGTCTAAGGAACGTCGCATGTGCGGCATAATAGGCTTTCTGGATAAGGCTGGCGAGGGGGCCGCGCCGGTTGGCAACACGGTGCTCACTATGCTCAATGCCTTGGCGTGCCGCGGCCCGGACTCTGCGGGTGTCGCGCTCTATACCGGCGCAAGCAACGGACATACCGTGCTGCGCGTTAAGTTGGGCGAGAATGGCACCTTTGAGGGACGCCGCGAGAACATCACCGAGCGCGTACAAACTCTGGGCGAAATACATGGTGAGTCAACCACGGAAGAGTACCTTCGCCTTGAGTTAGACTTTCAGGGCGATCCCCGTGAGCTCAGCGCGCTTATCGAGTCAGAGGCAGAAAACGTCGAAGTCGTAAGCATGGGCAATGCCTTGGAAATCGTCAAGCAGGTAGGTACTCCGGAAAATCTCGAGCAGACTCACGGTGTCTCGCGCATCACCGGCACTCACGGTATCGGTCATACGCGCCTCTCCACTGAATCACGCGTAGACCTGAGTCATTCGCAGCCATTCTGGGCACACGGCATGCCTGACCTCGCGGTGGTCCACAATGGGCACATCACCAATTACCACAACTTGCGCAGGCTCTATGAGCAGCACGGCGTACGGTTCTATACGGAAAACGACTCTGAAGTCATCGGTGTCTACCTGGCAGACCGCATATCGCAAGGCATGTCCCTCAAAGAGGCGCTCACTGCCTCCTTGTACGACCTGGACGGCTCCTTTAGCTATCTGGCAGCGACTCAGCATGAGCTGGGATTTGCCAAAGACCGCTTCGCCCTCAAACCGCTCCTCTTTACCGAAACGGACGACTCCGTTGTGGTCGCCACCGAGGAGATCGCAATTGAGAATGCGTTCCCGGGCATAGGCGGTGTGCGTGAGGCACAAGCGAAGGAAATACAGGTATGGCAGTTGAACTAGATTGCTCCGGCAAGACTATCCGCCAGATCAACACTGCCATCAAAGCGCACATTGCCAGCGGAGAAGAAGAGGTCTTGGTACGCAATCCCGGCGCCCGGCACAACCTCGGTGTCGCGCTGCTCCAGCCCTCGACCGTAACTTTCGACGGTAGCGTAGGCTACTTCTGCGGCGGCTTAATGGATGGCGCCACGGTGGAAGTCAATGGGAGCACCGGCTGGGGCCTGGCGGAGTCAATGCTCTCCGGCACAGTCACGGTCCGCGGCAGCGCCGGCAACGGAGCGGCAGCGACAATTCGCGGCGGCACCGTAGTTATACACAAACATGCGGCGGCGCGGGCCGGCGTGGCTATGAAGGGCGGCCTCCTGTTGATTGGCGGGAACTGCGGCTACATGGCCGGTTTCATGGGACAGCGGGGTACCATAGTCGTTTGCGGCGACGCGGGCGATGCCTTTGCAGACTCTATGTATGAGACCAAGTGCTATGTGGGCGGCAAGATTGGCGAATTGGGCAACGATGCCGTTATAGAGAACCTAAGTTCGGAAGACACTGCGTTTCTCGAAACCACCTTCGCCGCGCATCTTCCCGACCGCTTGGCCGATCTGACTACGCGCTTGGCGGACTTCAAGAAGATCGTCTCCGGTCGCCGCCTGTGGAACTTCGACAAGACCGACTGGGACGTTTGGCAGCAGGTGGTCTAACCGAAGACGCTCTAGGTGTTCGCGAGCAATTCTCGCAGCAAAAAGAAACTAGCCCGCTCTTGCGCTTTGTTAGACATGAGGTTTGGCATTAATCGAGAGCAACCGCAACAAGATCCCACGATCGGGAGCTCCAAGAGCTAATCCATAGACTGGTTTAGGGAACAAGAACAGAAAACATTAGCCGCATTCCCATTTGAAACAAGAAATCCTGGTAGGAGGAGCAAGGGACTATGACAGACGGCGAAAACGGCCGCCTGCGACCTAGCGGAACATATACCCCTGAAGTAATCGCCGAAATTCAAGAGAAGGCGCAACTTGGGCGCTACATCATGCGCGGTTTCGGCACACTGCGGGAGCGCAACTGGTCGACGTTTGACGACCTTACTTTCCTCCCTTGCACCTTGACCCGCATACCATTGGAAGGCTATCGCGAGCACTGCTCGACGAAGACCGTCATCGGTAGTCGCTACGCTGAGAATCCGATCGAACTCGACATTCCCGTTATGATTACGGGCATGAGTTGGGGCGCGCTATCCTACAACGCCAAAGTAGCGCTGGCGCAGGGCGCGGCTGCCGTCGGCTCGTCAAACACTACCGGCGACGGCGGCATGTTGGAGGCAGAACGGGAAAACAGTAAGACCCTGGTCTACGAAGTCCTGCCCTCCCGCTACGGGATAAGTATCCACCACGCACGCGCCGCCGACGCCATTGAGTTGACGATCGGTCAGGGTGCAAAACCGGGCACCGGCGGTCTGCTGCTCGGCTCTAAAGTCTCGGACGTAATTGCCGAGCAACGGGATCTCCCTGTCGGTGTGGACCAACGCAGCCCCGCACGCCATCCGGACTTTCTGGGTCCCGATGACATGATTATCAAGGTCGAAGAACTCCGCGAGGCCACTGACTGGAAAGTGCCGATCTTCATCAAGATGGGCGCGACGCGCGTATTCGACGACGTACGGCTCGCCGCCAAAGCGGGCGCCGACGCGGTGGTGGTGGACGGCATGGAAGGCGGCACCGGCGCGTCGCCGGAAATGCTGCAGGAACACACGGGCATCCCCACGTTGGCCGCAGTATGCGAGGCGCGCGCTGCTCTGGAAGACTTGGGCCTCTATGGCGAAGTGCAACTCATCATAGCCGGAGGTATCCGGCACGGCGTGGATGCCGCGAAAGCCCTCGCCCTTGGCGCGGACGCCGTCTATATTGGTACGTCCGCCCTCATCGCGCTCAATTGTAATAAGTCTCTATACGTAGAAGACTATGAAGCGCTAGGCACGAAACCTGGCTTTTGCCACCACTGCCATACGGGTAGATGCCCTGTCGGCATTACGACCCAAGACCCGGAACTCATGAAGCGACTGCCTATCGACGAGGCCGCCGAGCGGGTCTCCAGCTATCTGCGCGCGATGGTCTCGGAAATGCAGATGCTGGCGCGGGCCTGCGGCAAGGCCGACGTACACGACCTGGACCCGGACGACCTGCGTGCGCTGACCTCGGAAACCTCGATGATTTGCGGTATCCCCCTCGTCGGCACGAACCGCATCGTCGGCGGCGGACCTGGCTGGGAAGAGCGGGGACACTAGCCGGGATGCCCTGCAACTAAGCACCTGAGTCTTTCGCTCATCTTTGGAATACACGTGTGGGTGATTTGAGCGCATTTGTCTTGTGGCCTTCCTCCAAGTTGGTAGAGACCTTGAGTCCTGAACAGGCCCTTAACCGTCAACCCTGTAAGGTATTTGCATGTCTTTCCTGATTCCGTGTCCCAACTGCGGCAAGCGCAGCGTCTACGAGTTTCGCTTTGGCGGTGAGGTGAAGTCCCGGCCGGAAGCGGGTTCGAGCGACGAGGCGTGGCTGGGCTATAGTTACGCCACAGGTAACTCCGAGCGCTCTCAGAAGGAATGGTGGTTCCACACCTACGGCTGCCGCCAGTGGCTCTTTGCCGTGCGCGACACGCTGACGAACGAGGTGACGGGGACGAGTCTGCCCGAGGAGGAACTGTGAGCCGCAATTCTGAATCTCGTCATTCCGGCGAAAGCGGGAATACATCTTCGGCCGCCTCGGATCGTAACGGACATTCCGCCGTGACTTTCCACTTCGATGGCAAGCCCATCGAAGCCCATCCACAAGATACGGTAGCTTCTGCACTTTACCGTTCCGGACAGCGCATCTTCAGCCGCAGTTTCAAGTACCATCGCCCGCGCGGCCTGCTGTGCGTTTCGGGTAGGTGTCCCAACTGCATGATAAACGTGGACGGCACGCCCAACGTGCGCGCGTGCACGCAGCCGGTCCAAGACGGCATGCAGATCACCCACCAGAATGCCTATCCTTCCTTAGAGTCCGACTTCATGGCCGTTGCCGAACGGTTTGCCTGGGCCATGCCCGTAGGGTTCTATTACAAGACCTTTACGCATCCCTGGATGTGGCACCTTGCAGAACCGCTTATTCGCCGCGCCGCAGGCTTGGGCAAGATTGACCGCGACCCAAAATCGGATGCCGAACACCCGTATGAGCACGTATTCCTGCATACCGCGACCGCCGTAGTTGGCGGGGGGCCCTTCGGATTGCGGGCTGCCCTTGACGTGGCAGAGCGGGGCGAAGAAGTGGTTCTGATCGACGATCAGCCGGAGTTGGGCGGTCACACACGCTATACGGGCTCCGGCAACGACAATTCGAGCGCAGTCTCATTCCCGGAAACCTCATCCGGTGGCCAATCCACTGATGAACTCTCAGCGCTGGTGAAGCGTGTGCATGAGCATCCCAAAGTCACCATCTTCACCGACGCCACCTGCTTCGGAATCTATGAAGACAATCTGCTGGGTATCGTGCATCAGGGTCCTGGATCCCCGGTAGCCCAGCGTCTCACGCAACTGCGTACTGAACGCATCGTCGTCGCCACGGGCGCCCATGAAATCCCGTTGTTGTTCGAGAATAACGATGTGCCCGGTGTCATGCTCAGTAGCGGCGTCCAACGCCTCATCGGCCTGCATGGAGTGAAGCCGGGCGAACGTGCCGTAGTGGTTGGCACGGCAGAAGCAGCGGGATCAGTAAGCGGCGCGCTAGAGGCTGCGGGTACTGCGATTGTAGGGACTGTCCCCTTGGACCAAGTTGTCAAAGCCGTCGGTCGTAAGCATGTCTCAGGTCTTCAGACTTCCGAGCAGCTACTCGCGTGCGATCTCGTCGTCATGTGCGGCGATTGGGTGCCGGACGCAGGCCTCGTCGCCCAGGCTGGCGGCAACGTGGCGTGGGATGATGAGCGGGCCGTTTTCGTTACAAGTGACTTGCCGGATGGTGTCACAGCAGTGGGAGCAGTGACCGGTGAAACGCTGCCTCCTGCTACAACCCTCTTCCAGAATTCCGATTCGAACCCTAAAAAGACATTCGTTTGCCCCTGTGAGGACGTTTCGCTTCATGACCTGCGTACAGCTATCGATGAAGGCTTCGATCACATCGAAACGCTCAAGCGGTACACCACTACCACGATGGGGCCCTGCCAAGGCAAGATGTGTCACCAAGCCGCCATCGGGATCTGCGCGCAGCAGACCGGGCAGACAATACAAGAAACCGGCAGAACAACATCGCGGCCACCGACATCTCCCGTACCGCTCGGAGCGCTGGCCGGGCCCCACTTACATCCGGTCAAGCGCACACCCATGCATGTCAAGCACGACGAACTCGGCTGTGTCTGGATGGACATGGGCGAGTGGAAACGTCCGCTCTACTACGGTACGCCGGATAGCAAAAAGGAATCCGTGGAACAAGAGTACTGGGCGGTACGCCAGCGCGTCGGTCTAATCGACTTGAGCACCCTCGGCAAACTCGACGTCATCGGCCCAGACGCCGGCAAGCTCCTGGACAAGGTCTACACCAATCGCTTTTCCGATCTGCGTGTAGGTCGCGCCCGCTACGGCGTTATCTGTGATGAGGCGGGCATTATCCTGGACGACGGCACCGTCTCCCGCCTTGGCGAAGACCATTATTTCATTACCACCACCACCGGCAATATCGAGTTCGTGGAGGAGTGGCTGGAGTGGTGGCTCGCAGGCTCCGGCATGTGCGTGCACGTCACGAATGTCACCGGCGGCATGGGCGCCGTAAACGTGGCCGGTCCCAAGGCCCGTGAAACGCTCGCCAAGCTTACCGACCGGGACCTCAGCAACAAGCGCTTTGGCTACATGCGCTGCCGCAAAGCCGATGTAGCGGGTGTACCCAGTCTCATGTTGCGCATCGGTTTCGTCGGCGAGACTGGATGGGAGATTCACTTTCCCGCGGAATACGGCGAGCACATCTGGGATGCCATCATGGAAACCGGCGCGGAGTTCGATATCCTGCCCTTTGGCGTGGAAACACAACGCGTGCTTCGCCTCGAAAAGAAACACGTGATCGTCAGCGTCGATACCGACGCCACGAGCAACCCCATCGAGTCTGACCTGGCCTGGGTAGCAAAACTTGATAAAGAAGACTTCATAGGCAAAGCAGCCATCAGCCGCGCGAAGGACCGTGCCCCGCGGGAAAGGCTTGTGGGGTTTGTTATGGATGAGAATGTGCTGCCGCCGGACGGTTGCGTGATCATTGCCGACGGTCAGCCGGCGGGGCGCATCACGAGCGTGCGCTATTCACCGGTGAATGAGAGGATCATAGGCTTGGCCTGGGTTGCCGCAAGCCTTGCGGTCGCCGACCAGACAATAGAAGTGCGTGTCGACGGCCGCCCGGTAACGGCCAAGATTAAAGACGAACCATTTTACGATCCCGCGCAGGCGCGACTCCGCCAGTAAGAGAATCAATGGAATCACCACTTCGACAATCTCCGCTCCACCATGTTGCCTCCGAATTGGGCGCGACATTTAGCTCCCACCACGGTTGGAACATAGCGACGCAATTCGCAACGCCGGACGCGGAAGTTGCGGCCCTCAAGAGCGGTGTCGGCATGGCGGACGCGAGTTGGCTGGGCAAGCTGGAACTCAAGGGTCGCCAGCAAGAGTTGGAATCCATCACAATTGACGCAGGCAAGACATGGCGTCTGGCGCGAGGGCACTACTTTATTGCCTGTGATCCGATGAGCGGAGACGCAGTCATCGAGTCGATAGAACGACAGGTTGCAGAGCGAGAAAGCACAGACCCGGCGTGGGCAGGCTGCGTTCACGTGGTAGACGTGACCTCCACCCTTGCGGGCATCCTACTCGCGGGCCCCCATAGCCGCGACGTGTTGCAGCGGCTGACTGCACCCGATGTTTCCGACTCCGCCTTTGCTAATGGAGCCTGCCTTAGCGCCAAAGTCGCCGGTCTGCACGCGCGGCTTGTGCGGGACGATCTTGACGCAACGCTGGCCTATGGGCTCTTTGTCGGCACCGAGTACGCCGCCTACGCCTGGGAAGCAATCATGCACGCCGGGCATCAGTTCGGCATAGTGCCGGTAGGCCATGAGGCCGCGCAACGCATGCGGGGTGCCAAACCATGATCCAATTGTTTCGCAAGGAGCGCATGTGGCGCGCGCATGAACTCAAAAAAAGCTATGACGTCGTCATCATCGGCGCGGGCGTGCACGGTCTGGCTACAGCGTACTACCTGGGCAAGGACCACGGCATCACCAACGTAGCTGTCCTGGAAAAGCGCTATCTCGGCGCCGGCAATTCCGGGCGCAACACTGCCATCATCCGTGCAAACTACCGCACGCCGGAAGGCGTCCCCTTCTTCGCCCGCTCGCTTCAACTGTATGAAGACCTGTCGCGCGAGCTTGAGTGGAACCTGCTTTTCAACCAATGCGGTCATCTGACCCTGGCCCACACGGATTCATCCGTGGACGGGCTGCGCGTGCGTGCCGAGACCAACCAGATCATGGGCGTGGACAGCCGCGTCATCTATCCGGAAGAAATTCAGAAGCTCGTCCCCGCGCTCGACATGAGCGACCGACCGCGCTTACCCGTGATGGCGGCGCTCTATCACCCGCCGGGCGGCATCATTCGTCATGACGCCGTGGTGTGGGGCTACGCGCGAGCGTGCGACCGCATGGGCATCGAGATTCACCCATTCACTGAGGCGACGAGCATTGGCATTGACGGCTCAACCGCGAGTGACCACGCCAATGAACCCCAGCACCTCGGTACGCCGGAGGGCAAAATAACTAGCGTTGAGACTACCAATGGGAGCATTGCCACAGGCACCGTGATAAATTGCGCTGCCGGTTGGGCCACAGTGGTCTCTCGGATGGCCGGTGTTCCCCTGCCCATCGTGACTCAACCTTTGCAGGCCTGTGTCACAGAGCCGCTCAAGCCATTCCTCGACAAGGTGATAGTCTCGGCCAATCTGCACGTGTACGTCAGTCAAACCGACCGAGGCGATTGCGTCATGGGAGCAGAGGTTGATCCACTTCAGTCCTACAGCATGCAGGGCACGCTCCCTACGTTGGAACAAATGGCCACCTACACCTTGGAGCTCTTTCCACAATTGCACAGTGTGAGCGTCCTGCGGCAATGGGCCGGAATCTGCGATATGACTCCCGACTTTTCGCCCATCATCGGCGGAGTCGAAGGCTTGGAAGGCTATCATCTGGACGTGGGCTGGGGTACGTACGGGTTTAAGGCCGGCCCTGTTGCCGGGAAATACCTGGCGGAACTCATCGCAACAGGTCAGACGCCCGAGCTGATCGAGCCATTCCGGCTCTCGCGCTTCCGTGAAGAGGCGCTGGTCGGTGAAAAAGCCGCAGCGGCAGTTTCGCATTAGCACGTGCGCTACTTGTGTATCATGTAGACACAGATCAACGAACACAGCCCGTCATTCCGGCTTTCGCCAGTATCCAGCGATGGGTGGGGATTAGACTGGTTACTGTATCAGCAACTCTTGGAAACGGTAATTGCACGTAAGGAGGCACACCCATGACAATCGACGAGGTCAAATCTCTGATTGCAGAGCGCGGCATCAAGTTCTTTCTCTGCTCGTACGTGGAGATGAGCGGCGCGCCTAAAGCAAAATTGATCCCGGCTACGCACATCGATGACATGGCGGACGGCAGCGCCGGCTTCGCCGGCTTCGCTGCCGGCGACATGGGGCAGAGTCCCCACGATCCCGACATGCTCTGTCATCCTGATTTCAATTCGACACTTGTCCTGCCGTGGCGGCCGGACATCGCCTGGGTATCGGGCAACATCCACGTCAACGACGTGCCTTGGCATTACGGGCCCCGCTCGATCCTAGAGCAGCAGTTAGCGAAAGCGGAGCAGGCGGGCTATCTCATGAACGTGGGCACTGAAGCCGAGTTCATGCTGCTCAAGCAAGACGAGCACGGCGGCTATGCTCCCTGGGACGCGCTCGATACGCTCGACAAGCCCTGCTATGACGTGCGCGCTTTGTACCGGAACCTTGACGTCATCACGACCCTGGTTGGTCATATGCAAGACCTGGGCTGGGAGCCCTATGCTTCCGACCATGAAGACGCTACTTGCCAGTTTGAACTCAACTGGCTCTACTCCGACGCAATGACCACCGCAGACCGCCACACCTTCTTCCGCTGGATGGTTAAGACGGTCGCCGAGGAAAACAGCCTGACCGCCACGTTCATGCCGAAGCCGTTCCAAGACCTCACCGGCAACGGCGCGCACTGCCACGTGAGTCTCTGGGATAACGACAACACGACGAACCTCTTCCTGGATGAAGACGACGAAAACGGCCTTTCGCAGCTTGCGTATTGGTTCACCGGCGGCGTCCTACACCATGCCCGCGCGCTTACGGCGGTGACCTGTCCCATCGTAAACAGCTACAAGCGCCTAATCCGCGGCCAGCCGCGCTCCGGCGCTACCTGGGCGCCGGTGTACGGCACCTACGGCGGCTCCAACCGTACCCAGATGATCCGCATCCCCGATCCGGGACGTATCGAAAACCGCATCGTGGACGGCGCGACCAATCCCTATCTTGCGTACACGGTATTGCTCGCCGCCGGCCTCGACGGCATTGCCAACAAGATTGATCCCGGCGTGCGCAACGACGACAATCTCTACGAGCTTTCGGAAGAGGAACTTCACCGCCGCGGCATTACGTTCCTGCCCACCAGCCTCCCCGAGGCGCTTGACGAACTCGACAAGGACGACGTGATCAAAGAGGCGCTGGGCCGCGAGTACGCCGATTACTTCATCGCGGTCAAGCGCGATGAATGGAACCGCTACCACCTCAGCGTGAGCCAGTGGGAATTGGATAACTACATCGGCGTGTTCTAGGCTGTGTGGGCATTTTGCCGTCATTCCCGTGAAAACGGGAATCCATCTTCACGCGACACCGGATCGTGCTACTACGCGGAGTGGCGAGCGACCACATTCGCAAGGAGCATCTTTGCCAATTGCTTACTTTGCCACTTTGCGGAGCAAAACGAGAGACAATCCCGAACAAACGCTTGAGATTCCGCGAACCCCGTTCGACGCTTGCGCTCGGAATGACACTGAGTGTCCCCAGAGCCTAGTCGGTATCTCCCGTTCTTGTGGCAATTGATCACAGCCTCGTTTAGGCCATGCGTCCAAGACGAATGTGGCGCATAACAAACAAGCCGTACTCTGGCAAAGGCCAGAGTACGGCCTTTTGCGTATGCATGGCATGGCGTCAATATCAATGGGGTATACTCTCTATCAAATGGACAGTCGTTACCACGCGTATGACGGTCAGTAAAAACTGGAGGAAACAATGGCGCGATTCCACGATTCAGATTCCGGCATTACATTGGACAACGAGTTTGAGTGTGCTAGTGCGCGGGAGTTTAGCAGGATCGGTCCCGGGCACTACCAAGTTGAGTTGCTCATCGAGAACTATAGCCCAGACTACCCGGTGGTGTGGGAGTACATGTTCTGCTTCCGGGTGCGGTCGCAGTCAGACCAAGCGCAAACGGTTACCTTTCGCGTCATGAAGGGGCGGGGCGGCATCAGCTACCTGGATGGGCCGCACTTTGCCAAACGCAACGGCAAGTGGGGCCTCGTGCCCCGTTCCCAAACGCACATGACACAGGATTACGTCGAGGTCACCCTCGAAGTTGCTGCAGGCGACGAATTCTTACTCGGCAATCATCCGTTTCCCACACCGGCGGAGGTGGAATCCGCGATGCATGCCACTGCCGCTGCGCTGGACGATTTCTCCGTGCGCGAATTCGGACGGACGCCGGAAGACCGCCCGCTCTTGGCGCTGGAATCCCAGCCCCGCGACAAGACCGTCATAGTCTTCGACACGATGCAACCGGCCGAACCCGGCGACGTGCCGATGCTCTTCCTCGCCCACTGGCTGAGCAGTCGCTCCGCCGAGGCGGAAAGGCTCTTGGAGGAATACCAGTTTTGCCTCATGCCCTTGACGAACCCGGACGGCACGGCCCACGGACACTCGGTGACGAATGCGGCCGGGGAAGTGCCGCGCTGCCACTTTGAGGACGCCAAATTGGGCAAACCGGTCCCCGCTGAGGCCGCCACGACTTGGGAATACTTAGCGGAAAAGAAACCCACGGCGTTTATCGAATTCCACATCCATTACCTCGTACACGCCCCGCACAAGCTGGTAGGCGTCACCGTCAATGAACCCTCGGATGAACGCGGCGTCGTAGCCTTGCCTGCGGCCACTGTGCTCTGGGGCGAGCTCCTAAAGCTCAACAGCAACTGGCGGGCGCGCCTCATCGAGGCCGAGAGCGAAACCTTTCGCAATGCCCTTGACGGCACGTTGGCGCGAGACTTCGGCACTTTGGCTTATGTCTATCAGATCTACGCCCCAACTGTTGAAGCCGCCTGCGCCCATGCCGTGGACGTGGTACGGGCGACGGTCAACGGAGTGCAGGCCGCCGCCGCACTCGATCTACAAAACGCTTGAACCGGCCTCCCAAGAAAACTCACAGTATTGGGTTGCTTTTCAGCTAATATGTCTAGACAGGTACGGCTACCTGGTGTAACCTACAGACACGCGGTGATTGACACTAAAGTGAGTAGGGAACACGGCGGCGGCACCGCATCTCTTGATCAAAGTACTTCCGCACAATCTGAATGGAGGCGCTAAAGACGGCAGCATCGCACCGTATTCCCTGTGCCCGGTTGCAACAGTGGAACGATAGAGAAAGGACGAGAGGAATGGCAATTCACAATCGTCATCTCACACGGAGAAGCGTCCTCGCCGGCATCGGCAGCTCAATAGGCGTCTTGGCAGTCGCCGCGTGCGCGCAAGGAACAGCAACGCAGATGCCTGCCGAAGAGTCTGAGGAGGAGGCCAAGCAGGCTGAAGAAGCACCAGTGATGGAAACAGTATCGGTGCGCGCCGGTTGGATTTCCAACGATGCCTCAGTAATCGAGCCCTTCTACGGCGATCTGCTTGTCGCCAGCTTCGAAGCGGCGCATCCCAACATCAAGGTGGCGTGGGAAGGCGCGCCCGCCAGAGAGCACCATGCCAAGCTCGCGACCCAGTTGGCGGCCAACGAAGCGCCGGATGTCTTCCACAGTGACGGCGTTCGCTACGCGCTCTTCCGCGACTCCGGGTACATCAACGACCTCGCACCCTATTTGCAGCGCGACGCCGGGGCACTGCAAGGCGTGATCGGCCCGGAATTTTTCCGCGATCCCGACGGCAGCACATGGGGTATCTCCAGCAGTATCGGCGGCGTCGCCACGGCCTACAACACCGCCCACTTCGATAAGTTCGGCGTCAACCGCCTGCCTGAAGGAGGAATCAATTGGAATCCGACCGATGGCGGTGAGTTCTTAGAAATAGCGCAAGAGCTCACCCAGCGCGGCAGCACCGAGGCGGACCCGGTCTGGGGCTTCTTCAACAACAAGCAAATCACCGGCGACGTGCTGAGCCTGCTCGTGCAGAACGGCACGAATTTCCTCAGCGATGACTACCGCCGCTCGCGCATCCATGAACCGGAATTCATGGAAGTTGTGGAATTCCTGCACAACCTGGAATTCAAGTGGCAGGTATCCCCAAATCCCGAGCACGTCGCGCTGCTGCTGGAGGCCATACCAGAAGGGCAGACCTATCACGCGCCGTTCGCGTTCCAACGGACGGCAATGATGAACCTGCTCATGGGTCAGTCCGGCCGTTGGGGCGGTCCCGATCCGGAGAGCTTGCCGGTGGTGGCCGTGAAGTTCCTGAGCGGTCCCCAGAACGACAAGGTGCCAAGCGGAGGCCGGGTCATGGAGCATTGGGGCAGTTCACAACAGCCCGATGAAGCATGGGACCTCATGCGCTTCTTCCTGACAGACCACGAGGTGAACATTGCGACCTTCACCATTCTCAAGTCCGGTCTGCCGCCCAACACGAACTTCTGGGACGACGAACGGCTCTATGTGAAATCGGGCAGACCGCCGCGTGAAATCGAGGCCTACATGGCCACACTGCGCGAAGGCAAGGGCTACTACTGGCAGGTGAACGGCGTCTGGAGCGCCTGGATCGGCGCTTACCGCACCGGTCAGGGTGCGATCTGGGCCGGCGAAGCCACAGTGGAGGAAGCGATGCAACAAGCCAGCAAGGAGGCGCAAGCGGCGCTGGACGAGTATTACGGCTAGCGAGGCCACGGCCTCTGTTTGGTTGTCTATTGATACGCAAGATGTCATACGCGCCGCTTCTCGCAATGAGAAGCGGCGCGTATGTTTCTAAATTCCATCTTGCCGGCACAGATGCTCCATCAAATGAAGCCTTTAGCCATCATTCTCTCTCTATTAATCTAAATCGGCACTTTCTGTGCCATTGCCGCCAATCGTACATCCGCCTGCAAGCAGAGCCTACGCTCTTGCCGCTGCCGCTCGGAGAGTTGGCCCCGAGGATCGCAGACGACCACTAGGCTGTCCTTACCTTCCGGTATTCGGAAGGGCACCTCACACACCGCTTCCTCGCGTCCGATTACTGTCGGCACTAGTGCATGTCCCAGTTGCATGCCGCCGCCCTCGTCAATCGGCCCATCAAAGACCATCAGTGCCACGTCGTGTGCGTCAATCACCCCTCTGTTCACCACAGTTACCTGTACACGACCGATCTCTCGATTTAACTCAGCTACCTCCACCGCTGCAAGTTCCAGGTCGCATTCCACGCGGTCGACTGACACAGCCGCATAGGCATCGATAAGGCCGTGGCCCATAAACGGATTCCAGCCGCTGCCACCGGCCGGCTGCTTCGCGGTGTTGCGTATTACCATCCTGACCTGCTCGGCCGTAAGGCCGGGATGTCGCGACCATACGAGCCCCGCGAGGCCGGAGACATGTCCTATTGCCATGCAGCCGCCCGACCACTCCACGTAGCCGCCGTGCTCACCGGTAATCGTACTAAGAACGCCGTATTCCGCTTGGGGATGAGCACCCAGCGCGGCTGCCATAACGCATTCTTCCGCCAGCGGCAAAATGCGCCGCGAGGGATCATTCGCAAGGTCGTAGTCACGCCAGCCGGACGGCGCCGCGACCTCCGTGAGGTCGCCGTAGTCGCTAAAGTCTGCCATGCGGCCGCTCTTGTCCGCGGAAGCCACATTGACTACACCCGGGCAGAGCGCGGGATACTTGGCGACATTGTGGGCCTGATTGCCGCCGGTAGCATTGATTATGAGCACATTGTGCTGCTGGGCATACCGGCAGGCCTCCAGCAGTTCCTCCGAATGCGGCGGAGTCCAGGCGCTGTAGATCGTGGGCAGGCCGTGCTTGGTAGTGTACATGTAGCCCACGTCGCTCAAATTGATGACCCGCGCGCCGTTGTCCACGGCAAATCGGATCCCGCGCGCGAGCTCGCCATCGTGGTAGGTATTGACCCGCACGGGGAGAATACGGCACTCCGGCGCGACCCCGGCAATGCCGATGCCGTTGTCTGCGCGCGCGGCAATTATGCCGCAAATGTGGGTGCCGTGATCAGTAGAGTCCTTGTGTTTGCGCGGTCGCGAGGTGTCGTCCAGGCTATCGTCATCCTCCCACAAGTCCCATCCCGGCAGAATCTGGCCCTCCAGGTCGGGATGCCCGACATCGATTCCTTTCTCGATGACAGCCACCACCACGTCCGGGCTGCCGCGCGTTGTTTCCCAGGCGTCAGGGGCCCTCATGAGCTGCAATCCCCATTGCTGTGCAAACAGTGGGTCATTAACTGGAACCATAGTCTTTATCCTTAATTGGCGCTTGGCACATGGCTTACCCTCAGTGTATACAGATTGATGTTGGAGAGGCTCAACCTGTTTTCACTATAACTTGCTTCAATAGCCTTGTCAATCCCGTTATGGTGTGAATCCTTCTCTCTACTTGACGACAAGGTATTGAATAGTACATTATCGCTATGAGAATCAGCGTTCTGCAGAGCGCCAACTCTGTTTGTTTCGAAAGGGGGGTTACCACAGAACACTTTGGCAGAACTGTGTCCGTACTGGTTCGTCATGTGCCCAACATTCACTCTGGCGATCCGAATTGTAAAACCCATTTGTAGAGAGAGGGAAAGAAATGTCATTTGCACAAAGTCGCATTACGCGTCGGCGCATGCTTGCCGGTACTGGCGGCGTTCTTGGCGCGATCGCGCTGGCAGCGTGCGGCACCGCCATGCCGGCCGATTCCGGCGAAATGCCGGAGAAGGCTGCGGAGGAGACCAAGGCCGAAGAACCGGCACCAGCAGAGAAGGTCACGGTTTCGGTTAGGTGGATCTCCAACGACCTTACTCGCGTTGAGCCATTCTACGAGAATCTCGTTGTGGCGCGATTCTACGAGAACTACGACAACATCGAGCTTGATTGGGTAGGCGACACCTACCGCGACACCATGAGCCAGCTCAATACGCAGTTGGCCGCCGGTGACGCTCCGGACGTATTCCACAACGACGGCGTCTTCTTCGCTCGCAACCGTGATGCAGGGTTTGCTCGGGCGATCACCGAGTATGTCCAGCGCGATTCTGCTCAGCTCCAGGGGGTCCGCGGTCCCGAATTCTTTACTGACGAGAAGCAGGATGTCTACGGCGTCTCCATGGGTGTCGGTGGCGCAGCGCTTGCCTACAATACCGACCATTTCGATCGCTACGGCATCAATCGCTTGCCCGCCGAAGGCATAGACTGGAACCCGGATGACGGCGGCACGCTGCTGGAGATCGCTTCAGAAATTACGGGCCGTGGCGAAAACGAAGATCCCAGGGTGTGGGGTTGGTTCAACAATAAGCAGGCCACTTTCGACATTCTGGGGATGCTGCTGCAGAACGGCACGAATTTCCTCTCCGATGACTACCGCCGTTCCCGCGCGCACGAACCGGAATTCATTTCGGTTATTCAATTCCTGTGGGACTTGGAATTCAAGAATCGTGTTGCACCGGATCCCGACGACGTCGCGGAATTCAATGCTTCCGTACCTGAAGGAACAACGTACCACGGACCCTTTGCCTGGCAGCGGTCGGCCATGATGAATCTCGGCCTTGGCCAGTCCGGTTCCTGGGGTTCGCCGGATCCAGATAGTCTTCCCATTGTCGCCGTGGAGTACATCCATGGCCCGGCAAACAACAAGGTACCTGGCGGTGGACGTGTGGTGGAAATGTGGGGCAGCACTGAAGTGCCCGACGAGGCCTGGGAAGTGATGAAGTTCCCCTTGATCGACCACGAAGTTCAGGTGGGAGTCTTCACGATTCTCCGTGACGGCCTGCCGGCCAATACCAACACCTGGGATGACGCTCGCCTGCTCGAGAAGAGCGGTCGACCGCCGCGTGAGGTGGAAGCGTACATGGCGCCCCTCAGAGAGGGCCGCGGCCAATACTGGCAAGTCAATGGCGTGTGGCTGGAGTGGTGGCGCGCATTCCGTGGCAATATGAACCGCGCGTGGGCCCAAGAGGTCACCGTCGAGGAAGCCATGCAGACGGCAAGCAAGGAATCACAGGTTGTGCTGGACGAGTACTACGCAAACCAAGAGTAGTTTCCATCTGTATTTGGCATAGGAACGAGGAGGGTCTTGTGACCCTCCTCGTTTTTTCTTGCAAGGCACACAACGCACGTGCAGTTACCGGCTTTTCTCACTATGCAGCGCATAGCGCCGGCATGGACAAATTGAGGCCATTTCACCCTCAAACGTATGCAAGCATACACACGACTGTGAAAAACTGAGGTATTCTGATCTTAACAAGGGACCTTCATTCGATAAGAGCACGCAGACAAATCAGTGATGCCCAGCCATGCTCGATGCCCACAAGATGATTGCGCATCCTAAGCGCTGCCTCACTCACTCTAGAGGTGAAACCCTACCGATTCATTCCTTCGCCAAGGCAGAGTCTAGCTATCAGACCTTGTTCGAGAGTTGAAACATTGCTGATTCAGCAGCACGCACGTGAAGTCAGGAGTACAACTGCGCGATGACACCGCTCCTCACCGCCCTCGTCGCCTTTGGCGCCGGCATTGCCTCATTCCTCTCACCGTGCGTACTGCCGCTTGTACCGGCCTACATTGGTCATTTGGCGGGAACGAGTGTGTCTGAGGAGCAGGACGCCCAAGCAACGATGCGCACCGTCGCCCACGCGGCCTTTTTCGTACTCGGCTTTTCTACCATCTTTGTGCTGCTTTGGACACTCATCGGCCTGGTAGGCTGGGCAATTCAGGGGTACACTTTCTATCTGCGTTACATCGGAGGCGTGATTCTTGTCGTTTTCGGGCTGCACGTTGCCGGAGTCTTTCGCGTGCGCTGGCTCAACCAGGAGCGCCGAGTCTACGTGGACCGCAGCCGCCCGCGCAGCTATCTTACTTCGTGGCTTGTCGGCCTTACATTTGCCGCAGGCTGGACGCCCTGCATCGGCCCCATCCTCGCCGGCATAATTGCCCTGGCGACGACACGGGAGACGGTGGGGCAAGGCTCATTGCTCCTGGCACTCTACTCAGCCGGACTTGGCATCCCGTTCTTGCTTACCGCGGTCGGACTCTCCCGCGCGGTGCCCGCCATTCGCTGGATGAATCGGCACGGCCATACCGTGGAGGTGGTCAGCGGCGGCTTCCTGATCGTGGTGGGCGTAATGCTGTTTACAAACACGTTCGCCCTTCTCAATGCCTACTTTGCGTGGATCCCAGTTTTCTAGCCATGGGGTAACAGTGTCCGCTTAGTCCGGTAGCGCAGGTTTGCAACCTGCATCCTAAGGTGCGGAAACGACCCGAGCATGCGCCATCGCCCAAGAACCAAAAAGCGTGGGAACGATGTTCCCACGCTTTCAAATTTGTCCCGCTCAGCACTCAACCGCATCAAGGCATGCGATACACCTCAGCCGCCGGTTTTACCGGGCGTGGAATCCACAGCGGCCGGCGCAACGCATTCGTACCTTCTGCGGGGCGGGTCTTCTTCATCCACTCCAGGTACACTTGGTGAGACCTATCAGTATCCACAAAGACATCGCCGTATTGATCGTCGGCGCCTGCCGTTTCGACGCACACCTTCTGGTGCCAGCAGTGCATGCCGCTCACCGGGTCCGGGTGCACCGGGAAGGTCATATTCTGATGCACGCCGGAATCTTTCCACCAGACGCGGTCTGAATCCGGGTCCGGGCTTTTGAATGGCCTCACGCCTTCAATTTGCCGCATGAACCACTGCCCGTCCTTTACCTGCTTCAAGTCCACGTGGGCGGTCGACCAGCGCTCGCCGCCGCTCTCCTTCGAGAGTCGCCAGCGCCCCAGGTGGTGTGAACATGCCACAATCCCGGGACGTATGCCTTCCGTGACCCAGACACGTATGACGAAGTAGCCCACTTCCGTACTTACCCTGGCAAGATCGCCGGTTTCAAACACAAGCCGTTCGGCGTCCTTTGGGTGCACCCAGAGCGGATTGGTATGCGAAATCTCATACAGCCACTTGGCATTTCCCGCCCGCGTATGGATGAGTGTCGGCAGACGGAACGTGGGCAACAGGACGTATTCACCCTTGCCGTGGTCGATGTTATCTCGATGCACATGACTCCTGATGTAGGTCGGCACGGCGTATTCCGACCACTTGAACTCGCGCATTGTATCGGAGAAGAACTCCAGCTTGCGGGAAGGCGTATGGAACCCTTCAACCGCCGTGCCATCCACCTCTACTCCAAGCACTTCGCCGTTCTTCCGCACCTGGTGGGTAACGGGATCAATCTCTGCCCCGTCGAGCTGCTCGGCGGTCAGCGGGTTTTCATGCACAGCATAGGTGTCCCGCTTCACTTCGAATGCGCCGTACTTGCGCATATACGCGAGGGGCGCAAGCTCCTCTTTCTCCGCAGCCTCCGGCAGTCCCGGTACACTATTCTCGAATATCCACTGGTAGTACTCGCTTATCGTCAGCTTTTCACCGGGCCGGTATGGGGACTCGAAGAATTCCCGCACGCCCAAGCTGCCATCGGGGTCGATGCGCCAGGAGAGCTCAATCCAGAACTCATCCTCTTCCCACACCTCACCGGGATTGGCTTCGTAGGTGAACTCGACGGCATCGCCGTTCTTTTCACGCGCCACCCGCAGCACCGGTTGGCGGAAACCGATCCAAGCCCCGGCTTGCGTCTCTTGGCTCATGAGATCGTGGCGCTCGGCGCCGTTGCCCATGGGCAACACGTAGTCCGCAAACCAGGCCGTCTCGCTCCACACCGGCGTCAACGCGGCATGGACACCCACCTTATCCTCGTCACTCAGCATTTCGATCCACGAGGCCCCATCGGGATTAGTCCACACCGGGTTATAGACCCGCGTGAAGTAAGTATCTACCTTGCCGCGTCCTTCTTTAAGAAAGTGCGGCAACAGAATGCTCATCTCATGGTGCGCCAGCGGAAATTCCTTCGGCCACAAAAGCTCGCTCCATACCTGCTGCGGCGGGGGTTTGATGTAGGGCGCGGGCGCGAACTTATTCCAACTATTCGGCGACGTGCCGCCGCGCGTGCCGATGCTCCCCGTCAACACGCCGAGAAAGGTCAGGCAGCGGGAGACTTGCCAGCCGCCTTCATTGCCGGAGGCCGCACTGCGCCACACATGGCTGGCAAAAGCGGTGCCCGCCGCGGCGATCTCGCGCGCCACCGCAACGATCTGGCTGGCGTCTACTCCACTCTCCTGCTCGGCAAACTCCGGTGTGTACGAGGCATAGAACTCTTTGATGGCGGCAATAAAATTGTCGAATGTTGCATCCACGTCAGGATGCTCAGTGCGCATGTACTCGTGCCAATTCAGCCACTTCTCCATGAAGTCGCGGTTGTAACGGTCTTCCTGCAAGATGATGTTTGCCATGGCAAGCAGCATTGCCGCCTCAGAACCCGGCCATGACGACAGCCAGTAGTCTGCCCGCGAGGCAGTATTTGAAAGCCGCGTATCGATGACGGCAATCTTGGCCCCAGAGAGCTTGCCCTCAATGATCCGCTGGGCATGGGGATTGAAGTAGTGCCCCGTTTCCAGGTGAGCGCTGATTAGCAGCATGAACCGCGAATTGGCGTGATCGGGCGAGGGTCGGTCCGCGCCCTGCCAGAGCGTGTATCCCAGACGCGCGCCTGACGAGCAGACGTTGGTATGGCTGTTATGTCCGTCCACGCCCCAGGCCTGGAGCACGCGGTCCATGTAGCCGTCGTGTCCGGGACGACCCACGTGATACATAACCTCAGTGCGCCGGTCTTCCTGTAGTGCGCGTCGAATGCGCGCTGCGAGCGAATCGAGCACTTCATCCCACGTGGTCCGTTCCCACTCGCCGGAGCCGCGGGGCCCGGTGCGCTTCATGGGGTAGAGTATGCGCTCCGGATCATGCACCTGGTTGATAGTCGCCGGGCCTTTCGCGCAGTTACGGCCGCGACTGCCGGGATGCGCCGGATTGCCCTCGAACTTGCGAATGCGCATGTCTTCTTTGTCGATGTACGCCAGCAGGCCGCACGCGGACTCGCAGTTAAAGCATACGGTTGGGACCAGCATGTAGTTCTTCGGGACTTTCTGGGGCCAGGCTTCCGGGTCGTATTCAGTCCAGTCGTCCCACTGCTCTACCGGAGGGTAGTTCGCAAGCTGGCCTGACTCGGGAAACTGTGGTTTGAAAACCGACATTGCGCGGTTGCTCCTCTCGCTAGCTCAGCGGCAGCGCTTGACCGGCTCTTACCCAAATGTCTTCGAATAGCAGCAACCCTACGAGCGCGCCCGCGCCTGCAACGATCACTGCAGCCGGTGCAAGTCCCAATGGGATCGCGATAAGCAGTATCACCGGCAATACGTGCCCAGCACCGACCACACCGGCCCAGAAGCGCTGCGAGTACTGGCCCCGCAAGATCATTTGCGCGGCCTTGGCAGCATCCCTCGTGCCATGCGGCAACCACAGCTCGCCAACCAAGATGATGAATAGGTTGGCAATCAGGCCCCAAAGCAAGACGGTGCGCAAGAACTCCTCGGTTTGTACGGTCGTCTCGACTACTGTGCCAAGGAGTGCCAATGATGCGGCGCCAGCCAACGCGGCCTGCACCAAGAGGTGCACCGGCAACGCGGGGCTCAACCACAGGTCGCGCGCTTTCGACTGCGCAAAGAGAAATCCCGTATATATAGCAGCGAGGATTGCCAACACGCCTCCCGGCCACCAGAGTACCTGCATCAGACCTCCCGCACCGGCCAGTGCAGCAAGTAAGCTTAGACCTACAACTACGGCAAAGAACAGCAAGATGTACGTGCCGATGGCAACCCATGATCGCCATTGCGGGCGAATGAGAATGGTATAGAAGCGGTCGGGGCGCTGGAGGTCCCAAACCAGTAGGCCGGCCGTGATTGCGAGGAATATCAAGGCCAGAATTGGGCCGCCCCACGCCAGCAGCGGGTTATCCGCCACCAAGCCCAACGCGAGACCGGCAGCGGGCAGCAGAAAAGCGCCTGCGGCGATTGATTTCGTCCAAATGTACGCGCTGACTTTCCATCCCCAGGGCGTCGGGTGATCCACGTCGTACACCGTCTTGGCCGACTTTGCCACCAGGTCCTGGAGCAAGAACTCACTGTCCTGGAGCATGTTCGGGTTCTGGCCGTTGCCGTTGGCATTCGGCATTTCACTCCACATGCCGTAATCCTTGACCGGAGTCGCGGCCGAAGGGGTCAGGCTGCTCTCGTCGGCATCGATATAGAAGAGCTTCGGTACCGTGCCTTTCTCGGGCTTGCGCACCTGCACCGGCTCGCGTGAGATCAGCTTGGAGATGTAGCTCGTCGGATCGTCCAAGTCTCCCGATACAATGGCCTGGGTGGGACAAACCACCTGGCACGACGGTTCCAACCCAACCTCAACGCGGTGCGCGCAGAAGTTGCACTTCGCGGCGGTATGCGTGTCAGGATCAATGTGTAGCGCATCATACGGACATGCTTGGAGGCAGGCCTTACAGCCAATACACCGCTCGGGATCGAAATCGACGATGCCATCTTGCTCGCGGCGGTACAGCGCAGTGACCGGACAAGACGGGATGCAGGGAGCATCATCGCAGTGGTTGCAGCGGAGTACGGTGAAGTGGCGGCGGTTATCAGGAAACTGGCCGGTCTCAACGTACTTCACCCAGGTGCGGTAGACGCCTAACGGCACGTCATGCTCGGATTTACACGCAACCGTACATGCATGACAACCAATACACTTGCGGTTGTCGATAAGAAAGCCAAATCTCATAGCGGTTCCTGTGCACGTAAAGGAGTCATTCTGGTGCCCAATTATACAACAGAGCCTGCCGGGCTACCAATTTGGAAAGCCCGCACAGTTTGGCCTGCAAAACTCTCTCCCCGCAGCGGGTGGAATCAAATTGCCAAGGCAAGCCCTCAGGCTTTGGTGGGAAATTCCATTGAACGGTCTCAGCTTCAAATGCACTGTGTCCTATCCTTCTCCGCCAATGCAACTGGCTTCAAAGGGATTCAAGACTGGCGCTATCAAGTTCGTCACGCGGCGCGCGTTCCAGGAGTTCCACCGTTGCCTGGGCCACCGTGGTGCCGCCTTTGAGCACTTCATGCAGCAGCTCCGTAATCGGCAATTCCACGTCGAGACTACGCGCCAACCGCACGGCGGCACGGGTGGTCGGCACACCTTCAGCTACGTTGTCCATCGAATCGAGGATTTCATCGAGCGACTTGCCCTGCGCCAATTGTTCGCCAACGTGCCGGTTGCGACTCTGCCGGCTGGCGCACGTCGCCATGAGATCGCCGAGCCCTGCCAGTCCGGCAAATGTGAGCGGCTGCGCGCCCATCGCCACGCCAAGCCGCGTCATCTCCGCAACGCCGCGTGTCAACAGTGCCGCCTTCGCGTTGTCACCAAGGCGCAACCCATCGCAGATACCGGCCACAATCGCCATGACATTCTTGAGCGCTCCGCCTAGCTCGACGCCAATGACATCTGTGCTCGTATAGACGCGAAAGCGCGGCAGCATGAGCTTCTCCCGCGCCCTGCGGGTCAATTCGGCATCGGTGCCTGCAAGCACGGCGGCAGCAGGCTGGCCTCTGGCAATCTCGCGGGCAAGATTGGGCCCGGAAAGCGCTAACACGCCACCTGGAGCAAGCTCCGGTAGTTCTTCCCGGATCAACGCGGACATCGTCTTGCCGGCTGCGGTCTCAAGACCCTTTGTCGCCGAAACTAGGAGAGAGTCGGCCGTTACGCCCGGCGCAATCCAACGCAGGTTGCGGCGCATTGCTTCCGAAGGCACCACTAGCAGGATGATCTCGCTCCCCAGCAACGCCGCCAGGGGGTCGCCGGTGATGTCCACGGCGGGCGGTATGGGAATTCCCGGCAGGAAACGCCGGTTTTCTCCGCATTCCCGCAGTTGCTTCGCCTCATCGTCAGTGCGAGCCAGCCAGCGGACGGCGCGGTTTCCAAGGGCGAGTTGTACGGCCAGCGTGGTGCCCCACATGCCTGTGCCGACAACGGTGATCGCGCTTTCAACTTGCCGATTGGCGCTTGTCGTCATTCTAAGCTTCTCACACTCTTCTGCCAGCAGACTGAGGCAAACTGACACACGCGTAGCCGCACATATCCGACGTATCTACACGTGTTACACGGCAATACTGGCCTCAAAGCGCTTTATCCAAAATACTGTCTAACCACTTGTGCCAAAAAGCCGGGGACTAGCCCCCGCGTTACGGCTTGTAAGCGAGGTTCGCGCTTACTTTGGCACGAAAACACGCGACGGTCGCAGGTTGCAAACCTGCGCTACTCGTGCCACAAAGCGGGGGACAAGCCTCCGCGCTTCGGCTTGTAAGCGAGGTTCGCGCTTACTTTGGCACGAAATCATGCAACGGCCGCAGGTTGCAAACCTGCGCTACTCGTGCCACAAAGCGGGGGACAAGCCCCCGCGCTACGGCTTGTTTACGAGGATCGTAATTGCATTGGCTCGCAAACATGTGACGATCGCAGGTTGCAAACCTGCGCTACTAGTAGCCGGCTTCTTTGTCCACTACGTGCAACAGCTGTTCGCCATCGAGAAATCGTTGTAAATTCTGTTCCAGCAGATCGTAGAACCGATCGTCGTTGTGAGGAGCGGTTCCCGACGTGTGTTGGGTAACGATGGCGTTGGGCATGTCCCACAGTTCAGAGTCCGGCGGCAAAGGTTCGGGATCGGTTACGTCGAGACCGGCGCCTGCGATCCAACCTTCTTTCAGCGCCTGGAACAGCGGCTCCGCTTGGATGATCTTACCCCGGCCGATGTTATAGATGTACGCTGTCTGCTTCATGAGCCGAATCTCCGTTTCGCCAACCAGCCCTCTCGTCTCTTCTGTCAGCGGACAGCAAACCGCCACGTGGTCTGAACGCCGCAAGAGATTGTGCAGTCCCTCCGGTCCCACCAACTCAGCGAGATATGCCGGCCGTTCCTTGGGGTGGCGGCGAAGACCGATGACATGCATCCCCAAGTGGTGGGCCTTTTCGGCCAGGGCCCCGCCAATGCCGCCCGCCCCGATCACGCCGAGAGTCTGCCCCTCCAAACAGAAGGGGTGAAAATCAGGAGGCCGCCACACGTGATCGCGTTGCGCCTGAAGTATCTGAAGAAAACCCCGCGCAAACGCCAGCATCATAGTCAAGACGTGTTCGGAAATCTGCGTCGCGTGGAGACTCTGCGCATTCGTCACAATCACGTCAGAGGCAATGATCTCCGGCGTCAGCAGGCGGTCGACTCCGGCTCCTTGGTTTTGGACCCAGCGCAGATTGCGTGCCTGAGGCAGCAATTCCTGAGGTAAGCGCCCGACCACAACGTGGGCCCGTGGCATCACCGCTGCATACTCAGCGTCGTTGCTTGGCACGACGAATTCGATCTGCGAGAATTTATGCCGTAGTTGCTCAACTTGATCCTTGCGGTGGCTCCATGTGGACATTACCACCGTAGTTGCTGCCATGGATAGAAGTACACCCTTTGCTATGCTAGTGCCATCACGGCAAGAGAAAGTCCACCTCATGATAGCAGAGGAATTATGATCCGGCTTGAGGACCTTGATTACGCCCTACCGTCGCACTTCATTGCGCAAAACCCGTGCGAGCCGCGCGACGCCGCCCGGCTGCTTGTATATCGCCGCGGTACCGGAATGATTCAGCATAGCCGCGTCGCGCACATAGCAGAGCACTTGCAGCCTGGCGACCTGCTCGTGGCTAACGACACGCGCGTGATTCCGGCGCGATTATTCGGCCGGCGCGAGCACACCGGCGGCAAGGTGGAACTGCTCTTGCTGCGACCGCGAGAGCAGGACGCCTGGGAAGCGCTGGTGCGGCCTTCGCACCGTCTCAAGCCCGGTGCCCGGGTGCTTCTTAACAACCAGGATGGCGGAAGCCCGGATGTGATCGAGATCGGGGACGAGCTCCCACATGGCAGCCGGCTCGTGCGCTTCTCTGCTGACCCTGCCATCGTGCTCGAGCGCAGCGGCACGGTCCCGCTGCCGCCGTACGTCCGGCAGCCGCTGGCGGATCCCTCGCGCTACCAAACCACCTATGCCCGCGTGCGCGGCTCGGCTGCCGCTCCCACAGCCGGACTTCACTTCACGCCCCGGTTGGTTCGCGAACTAGAGAATTGCGGTGTGCGTTTTGCCTTCATCACGCTGCACATCGGCCTTGATACCTTCCAGCCCATCCGTGAATCAGACCCGTTGCAACACGCCATTCATAGCGAATACCTGGAAGTTCCACCGGAAACAGCGCAGATGATTGAGGAAACGAAGGGATTCGGCAAGAGAGTGGTGGCGGTGGGAACAACAAGCGTGCGCGCCCTTGAGAGCGCTGCCAATACGCAGGGCACTGTGCGAGCTTGGAGCGGCGACACGCGTCTCTACATCTATCCCGGCTATGAATTCCGTGTGGTTGACGGCATCCTGACAAACTTTCACCTGCCCCGTTCAACCCTACTACTGCTCGTGGCAGCGTATACAGGCTTGCCTGAGCTTAAGCAAATCTACCGGTCGGCGATCGAGGAAAACTACCGGTTCTACAGTTTCGGCGACGCGAGCTTGCTGCTCTAAGTGGGCGTATGAAAGCGGCGTGCGTTCATCCTTCGACAGGCTCAGGACGAACGGTTACCAGTCATCCCAAGGAACACACCCCTCTTCCGTTCGTGGTGCGCCTCCTTCCGTTCGTGATGAGCTTCCTTCCGTTCGTGGTTGGCTTCCTTCCCTTCGTGGCAAGCTTCCTTCCGTACGCGGTGAGCCTCCTTCCGTTCGTGGCAAGCTTCCTTCCGTTTGTGGTCGGCTTCCTTCCGTGCGCGGTGGGCTTCCTTCCGTCCGTGATGCGCTTCCTTCCGTACGCGGTGGGCTTCCTTCCGTCCGTGATGCGCTTCCTTCCGTGCGCGGTGGGCTTCCTTCCGTTCGTGGTGCGCTTCCTTCCGTTCGTGGTGAGCTTCCTTCCGTTCGTGGTGCGCTTCCTTCCGTTCGCGGTGAGCTTCCCTCCGTGCGCGGTGAGCTTCCCTCCGTTCGTGGTGAGCTTGTCGAACCATGAACGGCGATTGGCTGAAAACCTCTCACACATCCTTCTGTTTGTGCAGGCCGTCACCTGGCAGCACCGGCTACGCAAGCTTCTCGAGGGGCGCAAACGAGGCAGAGAAGCGCTTGACGCCAATGTCGGGGAACGCCACGGTCACTTCCTCGTCAGTATCCGTAATCTTGCTGCTCACCACGGTGCCCTCACCGAAAACGCTATGCCGGACTCGGTCGCCGTCGCGGTACTTCTGCGCCTCCGGCACCTGCGCTCGCTGCGGGCGGGAGCCAGACTGCGACCCCTGCCAGACTGCCTCCAGCGACGGCTGTGTCTGCATCATGGGACCGGTTACGAGTTCCATGGGCAATTCAGCAATGAAGCGGGAGGGTATTCGACCAACCGACTGGCTGCTATAGCGCCGTGCCGCGTAAAGTAGATAGAGCCGCTCTTTGGCCCGCGTGAGGGCCACGTAACAGAGCCGCCGTTCCTCCGCCAACTGCTCCGGATCGTCGAGTGAGCGAATGTGCGGAAAGAGCTCTTCCTCCATACCGGCTACAAACACCGCCGGGAATTCCAAGCCCTTCGCATTGTGCATCGTCATGAGGGTCAGGCCGCCGTCTGTACCCATACGATCGACGTCGGCCACCAGCGAAGCCTCATGCAAGAACAAGCCCAAGCCTTGCGGCGGCTCAATGTCGTCAAAGCGCGCGGCGGCAGCCACCAGCTCATCAAGATTCTCTTCACGGTCCACTGCCTCCTCGACATTCTCGTTACTGCGAATGAGTTCCAGGTACCCGCTCTCCCTGACAACCGTCTTCACGAGCGTACTCAGAGGCGCGCGCGCCAACTCTGCGCGAAATCTTTCCAGTAAATGGCCGAGATTCTCCATGGCGGTCCGGGCCCGCGCCGTCACCGGCAAGGGGTCGGTGACGCTGCCCGCAGCAAAGCTCAGGACTGCCTCCGCGGCGGAGATGTCCTGTAATTCGGACCACATGGATAGCGCCGCAAACGTCTTGGCGCCAATACCGCGGGGCGGCACGTTCACCACCCGCCGAAAGCTCACGTTGTCACTCAGATTGTTGATCACGCGCAAATACGCAAGGACATCTTTGACTTCCCGCCGTTGGTAGAAGGCTACACCGCCAACCAACTGATACGGTATGCCATGGGTAACCAGTGCGTCCTCGAGAGCGCGAGACTGCGCGTTCGTGCGATACATAACCACGCAGTCGCTGAGGCCAAGCCCTTCGTCCTGCAGGCGGCGCACGTTATTCACGATGAGGCGCGCTTCATCTTCCTCATCGAGTGCAGGTAAGACCACCAGCGGCGCGCCTCCGCCGTTCGTCGTCCATAGCCGCTTGTCGCGGCGATTCGGTAAGCGGCTAATGATGCCGTGGGCCGCGTCCAGAATATTCTGGGTTGAGCGGTAGTTTTGCTCCAGCTTGATGACGACGGCGTCGGGATACTCCTGCTCGAAGTTCAGAATATTGCGCAAATCGGCTCCCCGCCAACTGTAGATGCCTTGGTCGTCGTCGCCAACCACACAAATGTTGCGAAACTTCGCTGCCAGCATCCTTACCAGTTCGTACTGCGCATGGTTTGTATCCTGATACTCATCCACCATGATGTAGCGGAAGCGGTCCTGGTAGTGCTCCCGCACGTCCGGGTGCTCCCGAAAGAGCTGTACTACAAACATAATGAGGTCATTGAAATCAAGCGCATTGGCCTTGCGAAGCGTATCTTGATAGCGCCGGTATATTCTGGCGGCGGCTTCTTCAAAGGGCCCCTGCGCGTGTTCGGCAAACACGTGGGGGGTGATGAGTTCATCCTTGGCGCGTGAGATCGTATTCAAGACTGAGCGGGGACTCAGACGCTTTTCATTGATGTCGAGCGCTTTGAGCACGTCCTTAATCACGGTCAACTGGTCGGCGTCGTCGTAGATCGTAAAGCCCTCGTCCCAGCCGAGCCGCCGTAGCTCGCGACGCAGAATGCGTGAACAGAACGCATGGAATGTGCTCAAGAGCACATTCTCGCCAATCGGCCCCGCCAGTTCCCGCACCCGGTGACGCATTTCGCCGGCAGCCTTGTTTGTAAAGGTTACCCCGAGGATCTGCCATGGAGGCACACGCTTGGCGAGCATGAGGTATGCAATGCGATGGACTATCACCCGAGTTTTGCCGGAACCGGCTCCGGCCAAGATGAGCACCGGCCCGTCCGTTGTTTCAACCGCGCTCTGCTGCGGTTCGTTAAGGTCTGCCAGCAGGGATTCGGGGTTTGTAATCAAGGAATAACACTCCGTATACCGATGGAGAAAGGCAATGGACCTCGCTGTTATGCGAGCGGTCCGGATGGAAGAGAAGCTGAGCCGCCCCCTCAGCGATTTTATCACCGTCACTTCCAGCTTGCACTCTAACCACAAGAGTCTTTGCTATGCTAATACACACTCGTTTGCTAGATGTTAGACTCTCTGCACTTCCTCTCTCCCACCAAGAACACACGATCCAGAATGCACCAATACGCTGACTCTTTTCTTCGAGAGCACCAGAAAATCTATATTACAGGGAATGGAAGCCTCATTAGTGTACCGTAAGGTACATTAATTTAATCCATAGTCGTTTTCTAGGGTTTATGCCAGATTCTCTTGACTCCTGTTGAGAAGTTAAGGTACCTTAACTTTTGCCAATGAGGCTAACCTCTCATGTCCTGACGTGCATGGTTAACGAACGCCAGGACAGTTCCTGCGAGCTGGCTGCCTGATTGGTGCACCTATGCGGATAGGCCTTGAAGCGCACGGCAAGACACGGAATACACGCACAGGAATTGGCACGAAAAGGAACCATTGTACGTGTACGTAAATCGTCGAAACTTTCTTAAGGCATCGCTCGCGATGCTTCCCGTTGCAGTGGGGGCGGCATGCGGCAGTATTGTTGTCACACCTGGTGGCACAACAGACACCCCTGAGTCGATGTCCACCACGCTCACGGTGTACTCTGGTCGCAACGAAAACCTCGTGGGACCACTGTTGGAGCAGTTCGGCAATGACGCCGGCATCGATATTCAGGTCAAGTATGGCGGCACGGCTGAAATTGCGGCAACCCTCCTTGAAGAGGGCGCAAACAGCCCTGCTGACGTATTTTACGCTCAGGATGCCGGCGCTCTGGGCGCGTTACAGGCGGAAAACCGCCTAGCTGCGCTGCCCGATGCAATCCTCAACACTGTGGAGCCGCGATTCCGCTCCCCGCAAGGCCAATGGGTCGGCACTTCAGGCCGCGCCCGCGTCGTGGTGTACAATACTGAGAGCGTGAAGCCTGCGGACCTCCCGCCGTCAATTCTGAACTTTACCAATCCCCAGTGGAAGGGCCGTATCGGCTGGGCGCCGACGAACGGCTCGTTTCAGGCGTTCGTCACCGCCATGCGCGTCGCACTCGGAGAAGAGCAGACCCGAGACTGGCTGAAAGGCATCAAGGCGAACGAGCCGAAGGTGTATCCAAAGAATACGCCCACGGTGCAGGCTGCGGTGGATGGCGAGATTGCCGTCGGCTTCGTAAATCACTATTATCTCTTCCGCATCCGCGCCGAGCAGGGCGACGTACCGGCAGAAAACTACTTTCCGCCCAACGGCGATCTTGGATCGCTAATCAACGTGGCCGGCGCCGCTGTCATCGCGGGCTCGAAGAACCAAGCCGCTGCGGAACAGTTCGTAACGTACCTCTTGTCTCAACAAGCCCAGGAGTATTTTGCCACAGAGACGTACGAGTATCCCCTGGCTCATGGCGTAGCTGCTCACCCCGATCTTCCAGCGCTCTCCACGATTCAGACTCCTGACATCGACCTTGGCGATCTTGCCGACCTGCGCGGCACACTTCAACTCCTACAAGAGGTGGAACTCATCTAATAGCTGAAAGATCCTATGGAGATACCAATCCTGCTGCGGGAGACTGTGCGGAGCGGCCGGCGGACCTATCGGACCGCCGGTCCGCCTCTCTTACTCTTGGTTGCAAGCAGTGTGGTTGGAATCGGCATTCTCCTGCCCCTTGTTTACCTTGTGTTGCGTGCCGCAGGAGCGGGAGACGAGCTTTGGCGGCTCTTGCTGCGTCCGCGTACTGCGGTCATTCTTTTCAATAGTGTTGCACTATCCTCTGCCGTAACCCTAAGCACGATCGCTATTGCCGTACCCCTTGCCTGGCTCGTCGTGCGCAGCGACTTGCCCTGGCGAAGATTTTGGACTGGCCTTTTAATCGTGCCGCTAGCTGTCCCCAGCTACGTGGGCGGATTTGTACTGATTGGGGCACTTGGACCGCGGGGCATGCTGCAACGATTGTTGGAACCACTTGGCGTCGAACGCCTGCCGGAGATTTACGGCTTTCCCGGAGCTTGGCTGGCACTGACGCTGTTTACCTATCCCTATGTATTCCTTGTCGTGCGCGCCGCCCTGCAAGGCATGGACCACACGTTGGAAGAAGCCTCGCGCAGCCTCGGGCATAGTGGTTGGTCTACCTTCTGGCAGATTACGTTACCCCAACTCCGTCCGGCAATCGCGGCGGGTGGGCTCCTCGTTGCCCTCTACACGCTCAGTGACTTTGGCGCCGTATCGCTCCTGCAGTTTGATACCTTTACACGCGTCATTTACGCCCATTACCAGGGCTCTTTTGACCGCCATCTCGCCGCCGGCCTGGCCCTCGTGCTCGTCTTCATGACGTTGCTTATTCTCGCACTCGAGCATTGGAGCAGGGGACGGGCCTACTACCATCGCGGAGCCCAAAGCGGATTGAGGTCGCTGCGCCGCGTCAACCTTGGTAGATGGCGGCTTCCGGCTCTCGCCCTCTGTGCCTGTGTCGCACTCTTCGCGCTGGTGCTGCCGGGGCTTACTATCGGCTATTGGCTGTTCCGCAGCGTGACATACACGACAAGCTTTAGCTCCCTGCCGCTACTGGCGTGGAATACACTCTGGGTTTCTGCCGCTACCGGGATTGCCGCCGTTATCCTTGCCATACCGGTGGCCTACCTGACGGTACGATTCCCAGGCCGGCCTCTGCGCCTCTTCGAGTACGCGATTTACCTGGGCTATGGCCTGCCGGGCATTGTTATTGCCCTCTCCCTTGTCTTCTTTGGAGCAAATGTCGCGCCCATCATCTATCAAACCTTCTTTCTCTTGATAGCCGCCTATCTGATCCGCTTCCTGCCACAAGCGTACGGCAATGCGCGGACCTCACTTCTGCAGGTGAATCCGTCTTTGGAAGAAGCCTCCCGCAGTCTCGGTCACTCCTGGCACGCCACAATCCGCGCTATCACCTTGCCCTTAGTACGAGGTGGAGCCACCGCGGGCGGTATTCTGGTCTTCGTAACAACTCTCAAGGAGCTCCCTATCACGCTGTTGCTCGGCCCGATCGGCTTCAAAACACTAGCCACCGAAGTCTGGACAAATACCGCGGAAGGGTTCTTCGCCGAAGCTGCCCCGGTGATCTTGGTGCTGCTCGGCGTCTCGCTGCTGCCAACATTGCTTTTTGCGCGTAAGGAGCCTTAAAATAGTGCCATGAGCATTAACCTCTTCGCGATCCGCTGTAAGAATGTCAGCAAGCGATTCGGCTCGGTACTAGCCGTAAGCGATGTTGACCTCACTGTAGCTCCTGGGGAATTCCTGGGCCTGTTGGGACCGAGCGGTTGCGGTAAGACGACCTTCCTTCGACTCATCGCCGGCTTTGAAGTACCTGACTCCGGTTCGATTGAGATCGGTGACGTCTGCGTCGTGGGCCCAAAGCGGTGGATTCTGCCTGAACGCCGCCGCGTGGGCATGGTGTTTCAAGACTATGCCCTTTTTCCGCATATGACCTTGGCGGAGAACGTCGCTTACGGCGTGCGCAAGTGGCCTGATCGGACGGAGCGAGTCGGAAATGCGCTGCGGCTCGTCGGCTTGGATGGTCTCCGCGAGCGGATGCCGAATGAACTCTCCGGCGGACAGCAGCAACGGGTGGCGCTGGCCCGCGCGCTGGCGCCGGAACCGGACGTCATCCTGATGGATGAACCTTTCTCCAACCTGGATGTGGCCCTGCGCGCGCGCATTCGCGCCGAGACGCGGAATATCCTCGCCCGGGCGGGCGCCACAGTGATCTTTGTAACCCACGACCAAGAAGAGGCGCTCAGTATCGCCGATAGGGTGGCCGTGATGTGGGGCGGACAGCTTGCCCAAGTAGGAGATCCGGAAGAGTTGTACCGCAGCCCATCATCCAGAGATGTCGCCCAGTTCGTAGGTAGCGCGAATTTCCTCTATGCCAACGTCAATAACGGCTACGCACAGTGCGCGCTCGGCCGCTTTGCGCTCAACGGAGCCGCCCACAATGGCGATCTAGACCTTATGTTCCGTCCCGAGGACATTGCCCTGAAAGTAGCCCCGGATGGCGCTTCCCGCGTGGTGGATGCCACTTTCTACGGCCACGACAGTACGGTAACGATCCGACTCGAGACTGGCGAACACATTGAAGTTCGACTTCTCGGCGCCCCGCTCGCACCGGGCACGCGCGTCCACTGTCAGGCGACGGCTAAACCACGCACCTTTGTACGCTTGCCGCAAGCCGCACCTTCATGATGCTGCGAGTCAGGTTATAGTGTTAGGGACGATGTAGCCCTTGTGCGACAGCCAAGTGCCCCCTAAATCGACCCATGCCTCCCTACGATTGCGCCTCAGTTCGAGAGACCATTCCGTTCCTCCAGGACCGTGTCTACCTTAACACCGGCACGGAAGGACTACTGGCCGAACCGGTCCTCGCCGACTACCAGGCGGCCATCGCCCGCCAGGAGCGTGAGGGACACGCGGCGCTCGAGTGGCGCTATGCCGAACTGGACCGCACACGCAAAATAGTTGCACGTTTACTGCATGCCCAGCCAAACACCATCGCTTTCACACGCAATGCCACGGACGGGCATAACATCGTGCTGCACGGCCTGCGGTGGCAGCCGGGCGATGAACTCCTCATCTCCAACCAGGAGCATCCAGCCCTCAGTCATCCGGCGGCCTATCTGCAAGAGCGTGACAAGCTTAGCGTGCGCGTCTTCGATATAGATGCCGATCCGCACGTCACGTTGCAGAATGTCCGCGCTGCACTAAGTCCTGCCACACGCCTCATTGCCTTTAGCCACGTGAGCTGTGAGAGTGGAATCCGCCTGCCTGCCAAAGAAGTCTGCCGGATCGCGCATGAGCACGGTGTTTGGGCGCTCTTGGACTGCGCGCAGTCGCTGGGCGCCATACCCGTGGACGTTGTGGAGTTGGAATGTGATTTCTTCGTGAGCAATGGACACAAGTGGCTGTGCGGTCCCAAGGAAACCGGCATTCTCTATCTACGGCCGGACCGACTTGAAGCGCTGACCTTGGGCGCAGCCGGAGCCGGCACCTTTGAGCACTTTACGTGGAACGGTGAAGCCTTTCGCCACGAACTCAGGCCGGACGCCCGGCGGTTTGAGTTTGGCACGCGCAACCACGCCACACTCGTCGGCCTGCGGTCCGCCATCACATGGCTCGAGGAGCTAGAACTTTCCGTCGTTCATGCGCACATTCGAGACTTGGCTCGGCAAGCCAAGTCGATGCTCGCTGAGACTCCCGGTATTGAGGTCGTCACGCCGCGATCTGACGACGAGTCGGCGGGGATTATTACATTTCACACGCCGAGCAAGCATCCCGCTGAAGTAACGCAGGCGCTCTGGCAGCAAGGAATCATTACGCGCCACACCACGACTCCGCCGGGCGTGCGTGCCTCCGCTGCGTACTTCAACACCGAGGGGGATTTTGAGCGGCTGGCAACGGCGCTGCGGTCAATCGTGTGAGAGAATACGCGAAGAGTGTAGCGCCGATGTCTACCACAATTGTAGATGTCAGGTAATTCGTTGACAGATTCGGAAGAAGAAACATGGGAGCAGAACTCTGTGGTTGCCTGCATGCATGTCATTCCGAACGGAGCGCAGCGGAGTGTCGAACCCTGTTCGACGCTGCGCTCGGAGTGACATGCACCGTCAACTCTTCAGAATGGCAAGCGAATTCTGTCAACGAATTAATTGACTCTTACAATAATGACTCTTTGCTCTCAATTGCCTGCTGGGCGTACATTGGCGAAGAGTGATTGCCAACTGCATTATTCGTCGGGGATGTGCCCGACTAGGAGAGAGTGCCCCAACGCCAATGACTGAAAGCAAGCGCACCGTGCGACTCCTCGTTTCCGGCGGCGGTTCCGGCGGTCATGTTACGCCTGCACTCGCTACGATAGAAGAAATCAAGGAGCTTGCCGAACGGGAGGGCACATGGGCGCCCACATTCCTCTACGTGGGGAGCCACGGCGGAGTGGAACGCGAAATGGTCAAGGCGGCCGGCATTCCCTTCACCGCCATAGCGACCGGCAAACTCCGCCGCTCAAGTCACGTGCTGGGGCACTTCTCCTGGAGCAACCTTCTCGACGCCCTACGGCTGCCTTGGGGCGTGCTGCAGGCGTTGCTCCTCGTGATACGCTTCCGACCTCACGTTGTCCTAAGCACCGGGGGATTCGTGTGCGTGCCGCCCGTAATCGCAGCCTGGCTGCTGCGTGTTCCCGTGATCACCCATGAACAAACGGTGCAGATGGGCCTGGCAAACCGCATCGCCTCTCGCTTCGCGAGACGCATCGCTCTGACCTACGAATCCGCGCGGGACTACCTGCCGGCACGCTTGCAAGCCCAGACCTTCGTAACCGGCAATCCGGTGCGCCACGTCATTTTCAATGGCAGTCCGGCGACGGCGATGTCTATTGCGGGGTTCTCGAGTGGTGACACGTTGCCGACCTTGTATGTGACCGGCGGGGCACAGGGCGCGCAACACATCAACCGCGCCGTGGAAGATGCCTTGCCGGACCTACTCATGTTTTGCCGCATCATTCACCAATGCGGACGCCAGGCAACAGGGCCAACACGCGAGATTGAGCGCCTCCAGCGGGTTCGCGCGGCGTTGCCGGACCACCTGCAAGCGCGCTACCACGTGGTCGACTTTGTTGCAGATGAGATTGGTCACCTCTATGCGCTGGCGGATGCGGTCGTGAGTCGCTCCGGTGCGGGGACGCTCGCGGAGATCTTTGCCCTCGGCAAGCCGGCAATCTTCATTCCCTTGGTGCCAACCGGCGGCGACGAACAACGGCGCAACGCCCAGCATGCCGCACGCGCCGGCGCGGCGGTGATAATTGAGCAGGAAGAACTCACTGGCGATACTTTATGTAAACGCGCGCGTGAGCTGCTTGCCGATCCGGTGAGGCAGAAAGCGATGGCATGTGCCGCCAAGGGGCTCGCCCGGACTGATGCCGCGCTCCTCCTGGCAGAATCTGTCATTGCATTGGCGAACCGGCCCGGCTGACGGTCGGCGCGTCTCACTCACTCGTCGCCCACCGCATAAATGCTGAACATCGAGTCGCCGTGTTGACGGCGGCGTAAGAGCCGCAACCGTCCCCACTGCTCGTCAGGCACTTTCTTCTTCCAGTGCCCAACGACAATCACCGTCTGTTCCTCAATTGCGCGCGATTCGGCAAGTGCCGGTAGCCAGTCTTCATGGTCCACGGTATGGTACGGCGGGTCTGCCAAGATGAGGTCGTAGGGCTCTTTCAAACGGTTGAGCACTCCCGGCACACGTGCCTGGATCACACGCGCCCTTTCACGCAATGACGCCACGCGCAAGTTCTCACGGATAGCGCGGCAGGACGCCGGTAGCACGTCAACAAAGTCACACCAATCGGCTCCCCGGCTTAAGGCCTCTATGCCGAGCGCACCGGTGCCCGCGTAGAGTTCCAGCACACGGCCGCACTCACCGTTTTCGCCGAGCGAATTGAAGATGGCGTGTTTCACTTTGTCGAGCGTAGGGCGCACCTGCTTCGACTTCGGCGCCCGCAAGCGCCGTCCCGCGGCAGTTCCACGGATAATACGCATATTCATTAAGTTATCTCATGCAGTCTGGGCATCATCTTAAGGCAATACTCCGGGGATCTATTGTGAAGCCGTATGCTTGGAGAGGCTTTCTCGTGAGACGTTGTAGTGGCGTGGTCTCTCATGTGCGCTGTCATGCCGAGGCGGTAGAGGTATCAAATCGAGACATGTGGATAACCCTTATAGAGCAGATCAGTCTGAACGCACAGCCGATAGAAGTAGCGGTCGGCTTGTGATGTAAAGTCGTCCGCTCGGACATCTTGTTCCGCCAGCCACGCTTCGTTAGGGTGGCAGCGCTGATTACAGAGCGCCTTAGCCGAAATCGTTTCGCGTTTTCCCGATAGAAGCTCAAGCGCGTTCGGAACGGAAATCTCTAACAAGGCCGAGACCTCGGCAGGGCTTGGCGCGAAAGAGGAGAGCGGTAGATTAGCTCGATACAAGAAAACGAACTGCACCTCACAGTCACGTACGCCGGGCTCTATATCACTCGCGGCTTGGCGTACTCCTAACGGCAAGAGATCGCTCATTGAGAGGGCGAGGCCGATCTCCTCTTGGGATTCCCGCAAGGCATCCTCTACGGACTCCCCGGCGGTCAAGTGTCCCCCTACGGTCGCATCCAGTTTCCCCGGTGACGTATCCTTGGAATCCGACCGACGCTGGAAAATCACGTAGGGCGTGCCGTTGTGATACTGCCCCACTACCCAACAGTGGATAGACCGGTGCCAGTCGCCGTCGCGATGCACGTCCGCCCGGCGCTTGCGCAATCCCAGCGGTCGCCCCAACGAATCACAAACATCGAAAAGCTCATCGGGATCTGTATGGGATTCGCTCATGAAAGTTCGCTTTCCACACGCCAGAACGTGGCAACTCGCTGCGCGAGCCCCGCGTACCTTGGGTCTTGCAGCAACGGATCCGCATCAAATAGCTTCTTAGCTTCCTCGCGGGCAAGTTCTAACGTAGCGAGGTCGGAGAGCTTCGCCACTTTGAGTGCCGGGAGCCCGGCTTGGCGCGTACCAAAGAACTCACCCGGCCCGCGCAGCATCAGGTCCTTTTCTGCCAACGCGAAGCCGTCGCGTTGCTCCTCGAGGATGCGCAAGCGTTCATTCTCCGCCGCATTGGCCGAATCAGATAGCAGAAAACAATACGATTGGTGCGCGCCGCGCCCGACCCGGCCCCGGAACTGGTGAAGTTGGGCAAGGCCAAAGCGTTCGGCGCTCTCGATCATCATAACTGTGGCGTTGGGCACATCAATACCGACCTCGACGACAGGCGTACTTACCAGAATGTCAGTTTCTCCTGCCGCAAACGCGCGCATGACCTTCTCTTTCTGTCTGCTGGTCAGACGCCCGTGGAGCAAATCCACCTTGAGTTGCGGAAAGACCTCTTTCTGCAGGCGATTGAACTCGCTCTTGGCGGCGCGCACTTGCAATGTCTCAGACTCTTCGATGAGCGGGAAGATGATGAAGGCCTGGCGACCTTGCGCAACCTGCTTGGCGACAAAGGCATATGCCGGTGTGCGTTTCTCCGCCGGCACCCAACGGGTCGTGATCGGCAAGCGTCCTGTCGGCATCTCTCGAATCGTGGAAACGTCCAAGTCACCGTAGAGCGTGAGCGCCAGCGAACGCGGGATTGGCGTCGCCGTCATTACCAAGACGTGAGGGTTACGACCCTTGCGCCGCAGGACTGCGCGTTGCCGCACGCCAAAACGGTGCTGCTCATCCACGACCGCCAAACCCAAGTTGTCAAACACCACGTCTTCCTGGATGACGGCGTGCGTGCCCACCAGGAGGTCGAGCGCACCTGACTCCAAGTCGGCCAGAATTACTCTGCGTTCGCTCTTGCGCGTACTGCCGGTCAGCAAGGCGCTGCGCGCCCCGAACGGATCAAGAAAACCCTTGAAGGTCTGTAGGTGTTGTTCGGCCAGAACCTCCGTCGGCGCCATGATGACCGACTGGAGTCCGTGTTTCGCCATCTGCAGCGCCAATGCGGCCGCTACGACCGTCTTGCCGGAACCGACGTCGCCTTGCAACAAGCGGTTCATGGCCGCCGGCTTACCCACGTCGGCGAAAATCTCGGTTAGCGCCTGCAGTTGGTGGCGCGTCAGGGAGAAGGGCAACGAGTCGAGAAACGCCTGTGAAACATCGGGGTCGACACGTACCGGAACACCGGGTTGATCGAGCTGCCACTCGCGGCGTCGTTGCAGCGTACCAAGTTGAATGAAGAAGAATTCGTCAAAAGCAAGGCGGTGGACCGCACGCTGACGCTGCTCATTACTCTCGGGGAAATGCATCTGGCGCAGGGCTTCTTGTGCGCCTATTAGGGAATTTCGCTTCAGAATGTCTTCCGGAACAACCTCTCTTACGGCATGAACGGCCAAGTCCAGCGCAGAGTGGACCCAGCGACGCATCCACTTGGCAGAGAGATTGGCCGTCAGCGGATAGACCGGCACCAGCCGTCCCACATGCAGCCCGTGCTCGGGGCTTTCGGCAAATTCGTATTCGGGCGAACGCAATTCCAGTCCGGAGCGGCTGATTTCCACCTTGCCTGCTACCGTAACGCGGCGCTTATTCGTGAGGCTGCGTTGTAGAAACGGTTGATTGAACCAGACCGCCTTGATGTAGCCCGTCTTGTCTGCCAAGGCAGCCTCGGTGATGACCATGCGGCCCTGGGTCACGCGCCGATTCTCCACCTGCATCACGTTGGCCATGATAGTGACTTCTTCACCGGGCTTGAGGTCGGCGATCGTTTTGATGCTGCTGCGGTCGATGTGCCGGTGCGGAAAGTGCTGGATGAGGTCGCCCAGCGTAGCAAGGCCCAACTTCTCCAGGCGCTTAGCGTCTTCAGCCTTCAGCATCGGCACTACAGTAAGAGGTGAATCTAGACCTGCCTTCGGCTGCGCGCCACGTTGCTTTCGGGGCCGCGAAACCTTGGTCTCGGCCTTTGCAGCGGACGCAACGGCTTTCCGTTGGGGTGGACCGTTCTGTGGAGGAGATGCAGGGCCTGGGCTTTCGTTCAGGACGTGCAACAGGCTCTGTACGCGAGACGCTCTTTCCGCTGGTTCAAGCGCGCGGTAGCCCCGCAATCCACGCTCGATTGCAGGAAAGACATGAACATCGCTGGCGGTGGTGATATTCTCGGCCTGCCAGTTTGCGACAAATCGCTCTAGGCCGCCAATTACCGCGCCATCGTCATATCCCCGCTGCATCTCCTGCTCAAGAATGCGGCGCAGGATCTTGGCACGGTCGCGAGGTTCGGAGCGGGGCATAGCACCTCACTCAAGGGTCATCAGATATGGATAGTGCGGCTGGCCGCCGGAGATGACCTCAATTTCCAGCGATGGAAACTGCGTCTGAATCTGCGTGCTAAGAGAGTTTGCCTCGTCTTCTAAAACATCTATCCCGTGATAGCAAGTGAGGAGCTCAGCAGTATCCGTTCCCATGCGCTCGACAGCAGACTGCACCGCTGCAAAGAGGTCGTCATGAGAGGCGCAAACGTGGCCGCCTGCAAGTGCGAGCCATTGCCCTTGGAGAACGTCTACGCCATCCACGGTGGCGTCGCGGGTGGCAAGAGTCACCGCCCCGTACTGCGTGTTCTCCGCCGCGTCCTGCATCGCGCTTTCATTCACGTCGGGGTCTTGGCTCTCTTGGAACGCCAGCAAAGCGGCAATGCCGTGTGCCGAGGAGTACGTCGGCAGCACGTGAACATCTGTGTCCGACAAGTCCCGCGTCTGCTCCGCAGACAGAATCACGTTCTTATCATTCGGCAAGACGAAAACGTGGCGTGCATTGGTGGCCTCGACGGCTTGGAAGATCTCCTGGGTGCTCGGGTTCATAGTGGGACCGCCGCTCACCACAGTTGCTCCGATGTCTTTATAGATCTCAGCAAGACCTGCGCCATCCGCCACCGCGACCACGCACTGCTCGCGCGGCTCCGGCGCGGCTTCAGTTGGCGCCACGTCGATCCCCGGCAGGTCCCCGTCAGCTAACGCTGACTGCAACCGCTCGTACTGGTCGTCCATGTTGAAGATCTCGATGCGGTGGAGGTTACCCGCGGCGCGGGCAAGATCGAGAACGGCGCCCGGATTCTCCGTGTGCACGTGTACTCGCACCAAGTCCTCGTCTCCGACGACCACCACGGAGGTGCCCCGTTCGGCGACCGCGTGGCGCATGTCCATAACGTCCAGATCGGCGCCGCTCACCAAGAAACCCGTGCAATAGCCGTACAGGGTCTCTGTAACCGCCGCAATCTCCGGGAGAAGCGCCCGTTCGCTGCTGGGCAGCTCTACCTGCTCAACCGACTCACCGGTGACGTATCGCCGCGCCCCTTCCAGCAAGAGCCACAACGCCTGTCCGCCGGCATCCACCACGCCGGCATCCCGCAGCACGTCCAGCAACTGCGGCGTGCGGGCGACAGACCGCTCCGCGGCGGCGACGGCCGTTGCAAGCACCGCAGGCATCTCAACGTCCGGGGCGTCAGCCTCACATGCCTCCGCAGTATCGCGTGCTACGGTGAGCATCGTACCTTCTTGCGGCTCTTGCAACGCCGCGTAGGAGGAGTCTGAAGCCGAACGCAACGCCTGCACAATGCCTGGGACAGTGATTTCATCAGACTCCGCCAGGGCATCAGCAATTCCGCGCAGGCACTGGGAGAAGATTACGCCGGAGTTGCCGCGCGCGCCCATTAACGCGCCGCGATAGATCGCCTGGGAGACCTCATCCGCCCGCGTGCTGCTTGCCTGTTTGCCCGCTTGCAGGGCAGCTTCCAGGGTAAGAAGCATGTTGGTGCCTGTATCGCCATCCGGCACGGGAAAGACGTTGAGCCGGTTGATCTCCTCTTTGTTGGCGGCAAGGAGATGATAGCCGTACTCCAAAGCCCCGATGAGGCTGCGCCCATCGCACTTCACAGTGATTCCCTCGCGCACTTCCTGTCCGGTCTGCGCATCATCCACGATTTCTGCAAACCTCTCTATACTTCGGAGAGACTATGTCTGACATGTCGTTTACTGAAAACCTGGGACTACAAGCTTCCCTGGCCTGCCATCCATTGGTGAGTCCATTCACAAACATGCAACCGACACAAAAGCCAAGATTGCAAACTCACTCGCCACACGTCAGGATTGAGTATGTTATCGAATCTATGCTAACATTGGGGCTTGGTGACACGATCATCATAGCGATAGATGGATCGCATGGTCAAGAATAACACGGACGACCGGACTAACTGAGGACTAGCTCATGGCTGTTTGTAACGTATGTGGAAAAGGCGCGCAAGTAGGTCACAATATTCAGCACCAGGCTTCCGGCCAGTGGCGCTATCGTGCGCCAAAGACGCGCAAGGTATGGAAAGCCAACGTGCAGAAAGTGCGGCTGCTCATTGACGGTCAGCTGAAGAAAGTCAACATCTGCACGCGCTGCCTCCGCACACAGGCGAAAACATCCGCGGTCTGACTTTGACCGAGGACAGGTGCATTATTGCACCTGGAAACAAAGAGGGAGAATGTCGCCCTGACCTTCTCCCTTTCTTCAATCCCTAGCGCAGGTTGCAATCCTACCCCAATTGAGGAATGCCAAACTGTTCTTGTATCAAGCTTGGCTTACGTTACTTACCTCGGGCAATGTACCAATTTGAATTAGGCAAACACCTGCGACAGCGAATTAAGTGCGCCAACAGCAGCAGGAACTATCAAACCCAGATTGATGGTCATTCCTTGCTCAAGAAGCTTGAACTCTTGCTTGAGGTCCTCTTTAGTGACAAATTGCTGCAGATCGTCCCTAGTTGCAAGTCGAACTAAGTCGGTTTTGGCTGCGAATTCTTGGGCATTATCACTTGCTATGCCCCCAACAAGCAATGCCAGCCTGGCAGCTTGCTTAGGGTTGAAATCTCCATCTGCAAGAAACTCTCGCAATGCGTCAGAGCTGTGTACAGCCACCAATGCTCCCCTGATGAACTATGCGTGCCTATCCCGGAACAGTGACCCCTGCAATTGATTCAGACATTGAGTAGCAAACCGGCACCGGGGCTACCATCAAGAGTAGCAACGATCTCAAACAGATGTGCTGTTGTCCGGGCAGTTCACCACGTCGCGTTCGTAGATTGTGCCGAGCACACCGTTTATGAAGCGGGGGGAGTTGTCAGAGGCGTAGATCTTGGCCAGTTCCACTGCTTCATTTATGACAACTTTAGGGGGTATATCGGGCACATAGAGCAACTCGTATACGGCAAGGCGCATGATGGCTTTATCGACCAGCGCCATTTGGCCCATAGGCCACATTGACGCGGCATGCTGGATCTTCTCGTCGATCTGCGCCAGGCGAGCCCGGACACCGGAGACGAGACCCTCCAAGAGTTCGTGTGCCTCCGCCTTGGTTTCCGCCATGCACTCCACTTTGCTCTGCACAACGTCCGGAGACTCATCAGACAAGTCTAGCGCGAAGAGCACCTGCATAGCAGCCACACGCGCATGGCGGCGCGGGTGAATTCGTCTATCGGAAACATTGGCAGTACTTGTCGTCATTCGTCGTCACTCACTTTCGCTCTGCAGAGCGACCGTCCCATAGACGCGGTATTACGCAGCTCCCGCGCAGCCATGACAAAGGTTTCTGCAAAGGATCGGAGTCGTCCGTTCATAGAAGATTGAGCATGTTCGCATCGAAACTGCCTTCCCGGAAGCTCTGTGCATGGAGGACTTTGCGGTGGAATTCAAGGTTCGTCTTCACGCCGTCGATGACACACTCGTCCAGCGCCCGTAACATGCGTGCTATGGCCTCAGCACGATCGGGCGCCCAGGCAATTATCTTGGCAATCAGCGAGTCATAGTGAGGGGGAATTGTGTACCCGCTATAGAGGTGAGAGTCGACGCGGATGCCCGGGCCGCCAGGGGCGAGAAAGCTCGTCACTTCACCGCTTTCCGGCCGGAATTCATGTTCCGGGTCTTCGGAGGTTATCCGACACTCGATGGCATGCCCCCTGAAGCACACTTCCTGTTGGCTATACCTAAGGGTCTTACCGGCTGCAACGGCAATCTGCTCCCGCACAAGGTCAATACCGGTTGTGCTCTCCGATACCGTGTGCTCCACCTGCAAGCGGCAGTTTATTTCCATGAAATAGTAGTTCAGCGCCGAATCGACCAGGAATTCTACCGTGCCCGCGGACGTATATCCAACCGCATTGACTCCTTGCAGTGCCGCCGCGGCGATGGCTTCCCGTACCGAGGAATCGAGCACCGATGACGGCGACTCCTCGATGAGCTTCTGGTACCGCCGCTGAATGGTGCAATCGCGTTCGCCCAGTTGGATCGCGTTGCCTTGGCCGTCTCGGAGGATCTGAACCTCAATGTGGCGGGCAGGAGAGATGTACTTCTCCAAATACAGCCGCGCGTTGCCAAATGACGCCTGAGCTTCTGCCTGGGCCACCGGAAACGCCGTCGCCATCTCTTTCTCATCACCCACGAAGCGTATGCCCCGTCCCCCGCCTCCTCCGGCCGCCTTGAGTACCACCGGGTACCCGATGGAATCAGCATCCTCCAGAGCATCCGCTGCATTCCTGACCGGGGAGTCCCGGCCCGGAATAACGGGCAGACCCGCTTTGCGCATCTCCGCCTTGGCATTGGTCTTGTCGCCCATCGCGTGAATGACGTCGGGACTGGGACCGATGAAGGTAATTCCGTATTTCTCGCAGATCTCGGCAAAGTACGTGTCTTCTGCCAAGAAGCCAATTCCAGGGTGAATGGCCTCGGCGCCCGTAATGAAGGCGGCACTAATGATGCTCGGTACATTCAGATAGGACTTGCTCGCGGGGGCAGGTCCAATGCATACGGCTTCATCGGCCAAATGCACCGGTAAAGACTCACGGTCCGCATCCGAGTAAGCGACTACCGTGGAGATTCCCAACTCACGACAGGCCCGAATCACTCGGAGCGCCGTCTCGCCGCGATTGGCTATGAGGATTTTTTGAAACACCAAATTGCCTAGGTTCAGTTTTGTGGCAGCCTTAGAGAGGGTCTCCGCCTGAACAGCACCTGACCTCGCCGTACTGTAGCTCCTGGCCCTTCTTCTAACAATCGTCAAGGCCCAAGGCGGCGTGCCGCTTCAGACGCTTCACTCGCCTCTAATACATCATAATGCCGCCGTCTACGATGAGTATCTGACCCGTAATATATGAAGCTTCCTCAGAAGCCAGGAAGGCAACGGCAGCCGCAAGCTCGTGGGGATCGCCATAGCGTCCCAGGGGGATTATCTTCAGAATAGTATCGACCATGTCTTCCGGAATAGAGTCCGTCATGGGGCCGCCGAAATAGCCCGGCGCAACACAATTCGCCGTAACGTTTCGCGTCGCCACTTCGCGCGCAAGCGACCGTGTAAACCCCCAGAGCCCGGCCTTGGAGGCAGAATAGTTCGCCTGACCCGGCGCGCCCATGAAACCGCCAATCGAGGAAACATTGACGATACGTCCGTAGCGCGTCCGCAGCATGTTGCGCACAACCGCCTTACTGCAAAGGAACGCCGATTTCAGATTGGTATCGACCACAGCATCCCAATCTGCTTCAGACATGCGCACGAATAATGTATCCCGCGTAATACCGGCATTGTTGACGAGAATGTCTATCTGTCCGCAATCGTTGTGGACGGACTTGACCATATCTTCAATTTCGTCGGAATTGGTTACGTCAGCCCGGGCTGCGCTGGCGCTGCCACCTTCCGCGACGATATCTGCTACGACTCGCTCAGCCGCCTCAGCGCCACTATGGTAGTGCACAACCACGTGAGCCCCCTCATTGCCAAGCCGCGCGCAAATGGCTGCACCTAAGTGACCGGACCCGCCAGTGACCAGCGCAACCCGCCCTTTCATAGATCATCCTTCACGTAGTAAGACTGCTGTTTGCCAGAACACTTCGACCTGAATGCATGCGCACATAGAATCATGCAAACTACCTGAACCGCTCAACACAGTTTCGGACTGGCCTAACACTCGTGCCGGCGCTTCAGCATGACTACACCAGGTCTATGCGACCTCGCCGGATTCGGCCGCGCGCAGGGCCGCTTGCTGGGAATCTATCGCCGTTGCCGTGGTTGCCGCAGCGATGCTCCCGATCATTTTGGTCAATACGGCGCCCGGCCCAAACTCATAGATTGGATTCAGGTTTCTTCGCAAGAGCATGTCTATTGTCGCTGCCCAGCGCACCGGAGACGTGACCTGCACAGAAAGTTCGTGCCGCAAGGCCTCCACCGTGGTAACGATATTGGCGGTTGTATTGGCTACGACTGGAATACGCGGCGGCAGGAGCGACGCTGCAGCTACCGCGGCTCGCCATTCATCCTGCACCGGCGCCATCGCCTGCGTGTGAAACGCGCCGCCAACCCTTAAAGGCACGATGCGCCGTGCGCCGTGTTCCTTCAGCAGAACGATGGCGCTGTCCAATCCAGCCTTATCTCCTGCGATGACAACCTGTTGAGGCGTATTGAAAGTGGCAATAGTCACAATGCTCCGCACATCAGCGCTCCGCGCTCGTGCGCAGAGCTGCATGACAACCTGGGGCGAGACGCCAATCACGGCCGCCATTCCCCCAGGCGCGTCTGCAACAGCGCGTTGCATAAGCTCTCCTCGAGTCTGCACCAGCCGCAGCCCGTCTTCTAAAGAGAGCGCTCCGGCTGCATACAGGGCGGTGAATTCACCGATACTATGTCCGGCAACCAAAGCAGGCTGCAGCGCGTCCGGCAGTTCCGATACTGCCTCCACGCCACAAGCCTCCAAATATGCAGCCAAGCATGCGGCACTGGCAGTGAAAATGGCAGGTTGCGCGTTACGCGTTTCGGAGAGAACTCCTAGCGGGCCTTCGAAGCTCAGCGCTGTCAAATCCGTGCCTAGGACGTCATCCGCAGCAGCGTAGACTCGCTTCGCAGCAGCAGAGTGTGCGGCGACATCCGCGCCCATGCCTACTCGTTGCACGCCTTGACCCGGGAAAATGTATGCTCTACTTCCCATCGCTCCGTTTCCGATCTGCACAAGTAGCGCTGCAAGGCACTTCTGCCCCGCCATGCTGACTTTCACCCAGCCAACGCATCAAGATACCACTCTATGACACTGTACACGCTTTGGCCGAATCCCATTTGCAGCAACACCTGATTGCACATGGAATGGGCGAGTGGATGGGGACCAGTTACTAAACCCAATTTGGGCATCCTCCCCCCAGCATGCCGAAGCTAGTCATTGAGAATATGACCCGAAGTTGGCGCCTCGCCACTTTGAGGAATGCAGAAGCCCGGTAACAATACGACAAGCAAAACTCGCCGGACCACTACTTTCAACCCATGCGGCACTTGACCGCGCCATGGCAAAGCGTGCAATTGCGGCAATGCGGAAAGCAGGCAGGATACCGTCAAGAATTGGCCCTAGGAGCCCGGAGTTTCTATCTCCAAGACTTCCTGACCGCGGTAGTAACCGCAAAACGAACATACCGTGTGGGAAGGCACCGGTTGACGGCACCTTGGACACGCTATCAAATGCACGCTCAGGTTGTTCAGATGCGAGCGTCGTTTGCCTTGTCGCGAACGCGAAATCTTCTTCTTAGGTTGTGCGCCCATTATCACCTCACAAATATCATGCGCTCATCTTCACGCCGGTCGCTCTTGCCCCATTTTCTGCAGCATATCCTGCAATGGCGCCAATCGCACGTCCGGCGTCTCATCCACACACTTACAAAAACTGTTATTCCGATCGCCGCCGCACTCCGGACATATACCGAGGCAATCCGGCTGGCACCGGGGCATGAGCGGTTGACCGATCTCTATGTACTGTCGAACCGCCTCGCTGAGGTCTAGACGGTCGACACTCTCAATGAGAAACTCGGAATCAATGTCATCGTGATCGAGACGAATTGCCTTACCTGTTGCCAGGTCAAAGACCGGGTAGTACATCTCTTCAAACTGAATTAGCACATCTTCATCAAAAGCGTCTAAGCACCGGCAACACAGTAATTCTATCGTAGCATGGAGATCACTTCTGACAACAATGCCTTTCCCCGCACGGGCCAACTCAATCGTGCCTTCAATTGGTGTTACGAGGGAAATGTCTCTCCAATTGGGAAGGAACCCTTCAATCTCGTGACAACGCAACGTGCCAGACACATCTTGGAGAAGCCCGGCCACATTTAAGGTCAGCCTATCCATGGCTTGTCTTACTCTGCCGAATCCTGCGAGCTACGATCGCCCCTTGTGCGAGCGGAAGTAACCGCCTCAGGTTCAGTGTCTGCCATTGCTTCCAGGAATATCTGCACGCGCTCATGCAGCTGTTCAAATCGTGTGCGCAGATCGGTCAAGGACCGCACAGCATAGGCGTCTGATTCTCGCTGGATTTCACTCGCCTGCTCTTCGGCTTCCTCCACAATTCCGCGCGCGTTATCTTCCGCCGCGCGAACGAGGCCGTGCTCGGAGAGTATCTCCTCCGCCTGCTCATGGGCAATCGCCACAATGCGTTCGGCCTCCAGGCGCGCCTGTTCGGGGATGCGGCTGCGCTCCTGAAGCATGCGCCTTGCTTGCCGCACTTCATCAGGCACTGACATTCGCATCTGCGCAATAACGTCGAGGCACTCTTGCTCGTCCAGCATAATCTTATTGACAAAGGGAACCCGTTGGCCTGTGTTGACGAGCGCCTCTAAACGTTCAATTAGTGCAAAAATGTCCATCCTGGCTACCCCTTTTGTCGGCCGCCCGTCTCATGCGTTCATTACAGATAACCCATATCCCGCATGAAGCCGCGCTATGAGCCTTCACATAGTCTGCACCTCACGCAATCGTGCCGCAACCACCTCCGGTACGAATGCGTCAACATTTCCACCCAGCTTGGCGACTTCTTTAACAAGACTCGCGCTTAAGAATGAATACTTCACCGATGTCATGAGGCAGACGACTTCAAGGTCGGGACGAAGTTGCTGATACATGGCGGCAAGCTGAAACTCATACTCAAAATCCGTTACCGCCCGCAACCCTCGTACCAGCACTTGCGCGCCGAGTTCATGCGCACACTCCACCGTAAGGTTCGCAAAGCTCCTTACCTCAACATTGGGCCACTGCTTCACGGCCGTCGTAAGCATTTTCACGCGGTCTTCTAAGGAAAAGAGCACATCCTTCCTGGGATTAGCATAGACTCCAACGAAAAGCCCATCGAAGATTCGAGACGCCCTGGCAATTATATCCATGTGTCCGTTCGTAACTGGATCAAAGCTCCCAGGATAGAGCGCCGTGGGCACGTCTTTCGCTGCCTTTCCCGTGCTAGTCGAACCACATTATATAGCAATCGTAGCATTGCATCATACTAGTGCTCAACGACACTAGCAAATCATGCTACCGCAACGGAGAAGCGCCGGTTACACTTCCCTGCGGTATTCTACCAACGACGGAAATACTTTTCAAATCCCAATTGTAGGGTGGTGTGGTTGTTGCTACCGCAAGTTCTCACTTGATTCTGGCCAATTGCACAGGCTGGCGATGTCTGTTACTCTAGACCGAAGAAAACTTCTCTTTAAACCCGTCCCGCGAGGCAGGTAAGAGGGGCCCAGATATACTTGGATGCTTCTTGCCTGCAGGCAGGAAGTTTTTTTGTGCGTAGAGCACCGAGCACGTGACCGGCGTTATGCCGCCTACTGGCAACGAGGAGCATATGACGGCTTCGGGGAAAGTCCTACTCCAAGCGGCAGAGATTCGCCGCGCGCTCTCGCGCATCGCCCATGAAATCGTGGAGCACAACCGCGGCGCTGAATACATTGTATTGGTCGGAATCCAAGCTCGTGGCGCGCCGCTGGCACGGCGGCTTGCCGGTAGCATTGAAGCCCATGAGGAAGTAGCCGTACCGGTCGGCCGGCTGGACATCACCCTTTACCGCGACGACCTCGAGCGCGAGCACTTTCGCCCTAACGTGCGCGAGACGCAAATTCCCGTGGATCTCACGGAGAAGCACGTCGTCCTCGTCGATGACGTTCTCTATACAGGACGTACGATTCGCGCTGCCATGGATGCGGTAATGGACTTTGGCCGTCCGCGTTCGATCCAGCTTGCCGTACTCATCGACCGCGGTCACCGTGAGTTGCCAATTCGCGCCGACTATGTGGGTAAGAATGTTCCTACATCTCGTGTGGAGGAGATAGAGCTACACCTCTTGGAAACCGACGGCAGGGACGAGATTATCTTAGTCTCCACACCGCAGGAAGACGCCTAGATGCCTCTGGCGCATAGAGACCTCCTCGATCTCGATGACTACTCGTCCGAGGAAATCATGCTCCTGCTGGAGACTACCTCCGCCATGACGGAGATTCTGTCCCGACCGATCCGGCGGGTGCCTACATTGCGCGGCAAGACTATTGTCAACATGTTCTATGAAGCCAGTACCCGCACGCGCTCCTCATTTGAGTTGGCAGCGAAGAACCTCTCCGCCGATCTTGTGAATGTGTCCGCGAGCCAAAGCAGTGTCGACAAGGGCGAGTCGTTGGTTGATACTATGCGCACCCTACAAGCGCTGGGTGCAGACATGATAGTCATGCGCCATTGGGAAGCCGGCGCGCCCTACCTCGCCGCGTCCTGGCTAAACGCTTCCGTCATTAATGCTGGAGATGGCTGGCACGCCCATCCCAGTCAAGCTCTGCTCGATCTCTATACGGTCCAGCAGCGGCTTGGCACTCTCGAAGGATTGAAGCTCGTAATCGTGGGTGACATCTTACATAGCCGCGTGGCGCGATCCAATCTCTGGGGTTTTGGCAGATTGGGGGCTGAAATTGTGCTCTGTGGGCCGCCCACCCTTCTCTCACCTGAGATCCTCGGCATTACTGGGGACATGCCTCAGGTTTCGATCTCATATGATCTCGATGCAGCGATTGTGGACGCAGACGTCGTTATGATGTTGCGTCTGCAGCGCGAACGCATGGCAAGCGGGTTGTTGCCTTCCTTGCGTGAATATGCCGTCCGTTTCGGACTCACCCGCCGGCGGTTGCAGCGCGCTCGTCCAAATGCGCTCATTATGCACCCCGGCCCTATGAACCAGGGCGTGGAGATCTCGCCTGAGCTTGCGTACGGCGAGCAGGCCGTTATCGAGGATCAGGTAGCTAACGGAGTCGCGGTACGGATGGCAATATTCTATTTGCTCGCAGGCACGGCGGAGCGGTTGGTATGACCAATAATTGGCTGATCACAGGGACACGGGTGCTCGATCCGGCGAACAACCTCGACCGTGTGCAAGACGTGCTGATCAGAGACGGTAAAGTCGCGGAAATCAACGAGTCACTCTCTGCGGCAGACTATCCCGTTATTGAAGCGGGCGGACTTGTACTCACTCCGGGGTTCGTGGACCTGCACTGTCATCTGCGTGAACCAGGCTTCGAATACAAGGAGACCATTGCTTCCGGCACGCTGGCAGCCGCTCGCGGCGGCTTTTCCACTGTCTGCAGCATGGCGAATACGGATCCGGTAGTGGACACTCCGGCAACTATCGAGCTCATTCTGGAACGCGCGCGGGAATCCGCGGCCGCGCGGGTGTTTCCTCTCGCTGCCGTGACCCAGGGCTTAGAAGGCACGCAGCTCGTGGAGATGGCGGCACTGGCAGACGCGGGCGCTGTTGCTTTTTCCGATGACGGCATGCCGGTAGCCGATGCTCGCATGATGCGACACGCGCTCGAATACAGTCTTCTCGTTGGAAAGCCCATCGTAAATCACTGCGAAGAACCCTCTCTCGCCCAAGAGGGCGTCATGCATGAAGGCCTGACCTCCTTGCGACTGGGTCTGCGCGGGATGCCGGCCGAAGCTGAGGAGACGATGGTGGCGCGGGACGCTCTCTTGGCGCGTCGCACCGGCGCCCACATTCACATCGCCCACGTCTCGACGCGTGGCAGTGTCGAGATCATCCGCGCAGCGAAACAACAAGGCATTCGCATTACCGCGGAGGTAACGCCTCACCATCTCACGCTTACCGATACGCTTGTTGCTCAGAGACTGCAAAAAGACGCAGGCGAGGGTCTTGCTTACGACACGCACGCCAAAGTCAAACCGCCTCTCCGCGCTCAAGCAGACATTGAAGCACTCATTGAGGCTTTAAATGATGGCACAATCGACGCCATTGCCACGGACCACGCACCCCACAGTACAACCGACAAGCTCTGCGAGTTTAGCGAAGCGGCCTCAGGCATCTCGTGTCTAGAAACTGCATTCTCGCAAGTCTTTCAGTTGGTGCAAGACGGCAGGGTATCTCTGGAAACGCTCATCAGCAAACTGACGTCAGAACCGTCCCGCGTGTTTGGCCTGCCGACGGGAATGATCACGGTAGGAGCACCGGCGGATCTAACCCTGCTCGATCTCGGTGCCGCGTGGACCGTAGACCCTGAAAAGTTTGCTTCGAAAGGCAAAAACACGCCGATCGCGGGAACAACGCTCCCCGGCTGTGTCGCGATGACGTTCGTCGACGGGAGGCTCGTCCATGCGGCTGACGGCTACAGACCAGGAGGTGCACAGTAAACGTGTCAGACGCAGATACCTATCCTCACGCCCTGCTCGCCTTGGAAGACGGCAAAGTCTTCTTCGGCCGGGCATTCGGCTCCGCCAAGGATGCCGCCGGCGAGCTTTGCTTCAATACAAGCATGACCGGCTACCAGGAAATCTGTACCGACCCGTCCTACCGGGGGCAAATCGTCACCCTGACGTATCCGCTCATCAATAACTACGGTGTCACTCCGGTTGACATGGAGTCGGTAAATCCATGGCTATCGGGTCTCGTTGTGCGAGAACTCTGCTCCCATCCAAGCAATTGGCGGGCCACGAATGATCTCGACGCATTCCTGGCAGACAACAATATTCCCGGAATATTTGGTCTGGATACGCGCGCGATTACCCAACACCTGCGCACTTACGGCTTCAAACGGGCCGTCCTTGCGGTAGCGTCGCCAGACGAGTTGCCGGATGATGCCTACGATCCTTATCTTTGGTCGAGTGGCCGAACCACGGGCATTGAATCGTACGTAAATGACTGTGTCGCGCGCGCCCGGCACGTCACTCCGCTCTCGGACCACGATGTCGTGGGCGAAGTCTCGGTAAATTCAGGTGAGCATACCTCTCACGCGCCCTGGGAACCGTGGCAACTTCCGCCACAGTCCGCCGCGCAGAAACGCCTTGTCCTGATCGACACCGGGGGTAAACACAATATTGCCCATTCCCTTACAAGCCGAGGCGCCGAGGTCCTGTGGGTGCCGTACGGCACTCGATATGAGGAGATTTGCAATCTGAATCCGGACGGAATCGTTGTATGCAATGGTCCGGGCGATCCGGAAGTCGGCTCGGTCGCCGCAACCGTCGAGACTACGGCTCGGCTCATGCATCGCTATCCGATGTTGGGCATCTGTTTGGGCCATCAGATTATCGCGTTGGCCGCGGGCGCCCGAGCAAGCCGCCTCAAATTCGGTCACCGCGGCGCCAATCACCCGGTGCAGGATACGGAGAGCGGAAAGGTGCACATCACCACCCAAAATCATGGTTTTCAAGTTGACGCCAGCAGCATCCCTGAAGAGTCCGGATTCCGCGTCAGCCACATCAGTCTCAATGATGGGTCGGTCGAAGGCCTCCGCCACCAGGACTTGCCAATTCTAAGCGTGCAATACCATCCCGAGGCTTGCCCCGGACCACAAGACAATCAATATGTATTTGACGAATTTGTAGAGCTCCTTTCATGACGAATAGACCATCCAAGGTATTAATTGTCGGTTCAGGCCCAATCATCATCGGCCAGGCCGCTGAATTCGACTACGCCGGAACGCAGGCATGCAAGGCCATGCGCGAAGAAGGCGTGACCTCCGTTCTCGTCAACTCCAATCCCGCGACGATTATGACCGATGAGGACATCGCCGACGTAGTCTACATCGAGCCGCTCACCGTTCCAGTCATCGAGCGCATCATTGCGCACGAGCGGCCCGACGGACTCATCCCCACGCTTGGCGGCCAGACCGGTCTCAATCTCGCCGTAGATTTGGCCGAAGCGGGAGTCTTGGACAAGTATGATGTGCGACTGCTGGGCACGCCCTTATCAGCGATCCGGAAAGCGGAAGATCGAGAACTCTTCCGGCAAACCATGACTCAGATCGGCGAACCCATCCCCGCCAGCCAGACCGTCCACTCCGTCCAAGACGCGGAAGCATTCGTGGCAACAATCGGGCTGCCTGTCGTCATCAGGCCTGCCTATACGTTAGGGGGAACCGGCGGCGGCATCGCCCGTACGGCCGCAGAGGTGCAAACGATAGTTGCAGGCGGCCTTTCCGCCAGTCCAATCAACCAGGTGCTGGTGGAGGAATACTTGCTTGGCTGGAAAGAAATCGAATACGAAGTCATGCGCGATAGCGCGGACAACTGCATCACCGTATGCAACATGGAGAATTTCGACCCCATGGGCGTGCATACCGGTGATTCAATAGTGGTCGCGCCCAGCCAGACCTTAAGCGACCGTGAATACCAGATGCTCCGTACTGCATCCCTCAACATCATTCGGTCATTGGGCATTGAGGGCGGCTGCAACGTGCAGTTGGCGCTGGACCCCCATTCATTTGCCTATCGTGTTATCGAAGTCAATCCTCGTGTAAGTCGCTCATCTGCTTTGGCGTCTAAGGCAACCGGCTACCCGATTGCGCGCATGGCGGCCAAGATCGCCATCGGACGCACCCTCGACAACCTGCCGAATCCTATCACGGAGAAAACTACCGCTGCGTTCGAACCGGCCCTTGACTACGTCGTGGTCAAAATTCCGCGCTGGCCGTTCGACAAGTTTCCGTCGGGCGACCGCGTGCTGGGCACGCAGATGAAGTCCACCGGCGAAGTAATGGCGATTGACCGCACCTTGGAGGCTGCTTTGCAAAAGGCGGTGCGCGGCCTCGAAATCGGCGACCGCAGTCTCATGTGGGAAGACGAACAGTGGCAAGGAGAACCGGAAGCCATCTGGGGGCACATCACGGAAGCCAGCGATCTGCGACTTTGGGCAATTATGAGCGCGCTGCGGCGCGAGGTTAGCATTGAGGAAGTCTCCCGCCGCTCCCACATCGACCCGTTCTTCATCCATAAACTGGCTGCTATCCGCGACATGGAACAGCGCCTCCTGGCCGAACCGCTTACTCCAGGTTTGCTCTGGGAGGCGAAGCGACTGGGATTTGCCGATTCCCAGGTCGGCACCTTGGCCGACGTGCTCCCGACCCGTGTGCGCGAGATGCGAAAACAGTGGGGCATCGTGCCGGTGTACAAGATGGTAGATACCTGCGCCGCCGAATTTGAAGCCCGAACGCCGTACTTCTACAGTACGTACGAGATTGAAAACGATGCGCCGTCCTTGACAGCGGCAAGAGCCGCCGTAGTTGGTTCCGGGCCGATCCGCATCGGCCAGGGCATTGAGTTCGACTATTGCTCCGTTCATGCGGCATGGGCGCTCGACAGCGCAGGCGTGCAGAGCATCATGGTAAATAGCAATCCCGAAACCGTATCCACCGACTTCGATACGTCCGATCGCCTCTACTTTGAACCGCTGGACACGGAGAGTGTCCTGAATGTCCTCGATAACGAGGGCGTGCCGCCAACCATCGTGCAATTTGGCGGGCAGACGGCCATCAATCTCGCCGAACCGCTTACCTTGGAGAACGTTACATTGGCGGGAAGCGGAGTGTCCGCGATTGATCTCGCCGAAGATCGACGCAAATTCGAGGCGTTCCTGGACCAGCTCGGCATCCCGCAGCCTCCCGGCGCCGCCGTGACCAACGTTGATGATGCTCTTTCCGTTGCTTCAAACATCGGCTATCCGGTGCTCGTGCGGCCTTCGTATGTGCTCGGGGGCCGGGCAATGGAAATCGTAAATACGCCGGAAGACCTCAAGAGCTATGTGGCAACTGCCGTGCAGCTCTCTACACGACATCCCGTGCTGGTCGACAAGTACCTCCAAGGCAAGGAAGTCGAGGTAGATGCAATTTGCGACGGAAAGACAGTGCTCATACCCGGAGTCATGGAGCATATCGAACGTGCCGGCGTGCATTCGGGCGATAGTTTCGCCGTCTATCCGCCCCGAGACCTTCACGAACACTTAGAACAAACCATCGTTGACTACACGACGCGCATCTGCCTGGAGCTGGGTGTCTTGGGGCTGGTAAACATCCAGTACGTGATCTTCCAAGACGAGGTTTTCGTGCTTGAAGTAAATCCGCGGTCAAGCCGCACGGTGCCCTTCCTCAGCAAAGTAACAGACGTGCCCATGGTGCGCCTTGCCACACTCACCATGCTCGGCAAGTCACTGGAAGACATGGGCTACGGTAGCGGCCTCCGGCCCAAGCAACCCCTGGTCGCCGTGAAAGCGCCGGTGTTCAGTATGGCGAAGCTGCGCGGCGTGGAAACATCTGTGGGACCCGAAATGAAGTCCACCGGTGAAGTAATGGGAGTGGACGTAACCTTCGAAGCAGCGCTCTATAAGGCGATGGTGGCTTCCGGGCTGAATGTGCCCGCGGGCGGCACGTTCTTGCTCTCCATCGCCGATGCCGACAAAGACGCCATCCATCCCATCGTGCGCCAACTTGCCGCTGCCGGGTACAAGTTCATGGCTACCGAAGGCACCGCCGCCATGTTGGAGTCGATGGGCATTCCCGTACGCATGATCAGTAAGCGCCTGCAAGGCACGCCCAACGTGGTGTCGGTAATTCGGGAGGGCGAGGTGCAAGCCGTCATAAACTCGCTCACCGGTGGTCGCGCGGTGCTGCAAGACGGTTTCTTTATACGTCGAGCCGCCGTCGAGCGCCAAATACCTTGCCTGACGTCGCTAGACACGTCCCGCGCTCTGGCAACTGCGCTTTCGCTGCAGCAGGATGCCTATCAAGTGCGGCCCCTGTGGGCGTATCGCGATCAGAGTTGATGGAAGAGCAAGACTTGCGTTTGCTATGAGCGTCGTCCAAGAACGAGCTAGGGTCATTTTCAACGAGCCCGTTGCTGACGGTCTCTTGATAGTCCGGCTGCACTCGCCGCAGATTGCCGCGCAGTGCCAACCCGCGCAATTCGTCCACGTGCGTTGCGGTGACGGCATCGATCCGCTCCTGCTGCGTCCCTTCAGCATGCTGACGGTTGACCGGGAAGCGGGCACCCTCGACATCCTCTATCAAGTGGTCGGACGCGGCACGGAAATTCTCCAGCACCGGCGAGCCGGCGATGAAATCCTGCAGCTTGGGCCCTTGGGCAAGTCCTTTACCACGCCGACCAACCAGAGCAATCTCCTGATGATTGGGGGCGGCATCGGCATAGCGCCGTTAGTCTTTTTGGCGGAGACGATGATTGCGCGGGGCTACACCGTCACATTGCTGGCAGGCGCCCGCACCGCCGCCCGCCATCTCCCTGCCGAATACGTGCCGCCGGAAGTGGAGTACGTGCTGGCAACCGAAGATGGTTCGGCAGGCCATCACGGTCACGTTACGGATCTCATTGCCGATTACTATCTCTGGAGTGACGCCGTCTACGTCTGCGGGCCGTGGCCAATGATCGCGGCAATAGACGCGGCATATCAAGCACGTGCTTGGGGCTGGAACAGCAAGAAGCCCATCCAAGTCTCGTTGGAGAACCAGATGGGCTGTGCCATGGGGGTCTGTCTCGGTTGCGTCGTCACGACACCACGCGGCTACCAGCGCGTCTGTCGCGACGGTCCAGTGTTCCCGTTGCGCGACTTGCATCGAGAAATCGCCTCTCGACCGGAGCAAAGAATCGGATAGCACGAAACCGTGGGACTGCCAATCTGTGCTGTCGTTCCGAGTGGGAATTAGTCAACCATGCCTTCGACCGTGCGACGTTATTGGGCACGCCAGATTCCTCGTTCTGCTCAAGAACACAGCAGATGGATTCCCGCTTTCGCGGGAATGACGGGCGAGGCGTCACCTCTTTCTAAGCGCCTGGACTCGGTTAGCAAGGGCTTGCAGGGCACGTTCGAGTTTCGTTAACAAGCCGTAGCGCGGGGGCTTGTCCCCCGCTTCTTGGCCCACGAGTAAACACGCTCTTGGAGAAGGTGCTTGGAGTGCCGAGAATGTCAAGTCGCAAGCACCTCTGGACATCCAACTTCAGAACGCCGATCACGTCAGGCACCGGGACCTTCAGGACATCGAGAACTTCAAACAAACAGGTGTCGGCACCGAGGCAACGTGTCCAGTGGGAGTCAACTCCCCTGTCTTTTCATCGATGCGGAACGTGACGATTGAGTCCGTATCCTGGTTTGCCGCCAGCAAGAACGTGCCCGTCGGATCGATGACAAAATTGCGCGGTACTTCGCCGAGCGTGGATTGGTGACCGATGAGCGTGAGCGTGCCGTCTGCATCGTTCACCCCGTAGATGACAATGCTGTCATGTCCGCGATTGGAGCCATAGACAAATTTCCCATTCGGGTGCACATGCACGTCGGCGGTATGGCTTGTTGGCTCGAAGTCCGGCGGCAGTGTTGGGATTGTCTGCAGCTCAGCCATCGCGCCGCGTTCTTGATCGTACGCGAAGACCGTTACTGTGTTACCAATTTCATTAATCACGTAGACAGTGCGACCGTTGGGATGAAAGTCTAGGTGACGCGGCCCGGCGCCTGGATGCACCGCAGCAAACGGCGGGTCAGCCGGCGGCAGCTTTCCGTTCTCCAGGTCCAGCCCATAGACGAGCACCTGATCAAGTCCTAGATCACACGCCAGGGCAAAGCGGTTTGCGGGATCGGGCGTGAATGAGTGCCCATGGGGCTCTCCTTGACGATCAGGATTCACACTCGAGCCGACATGCTGCACCCAGTCCGTTGCCGGACCCAAGCGCCCGTCCTCCGTGATAGGCAGGATCGCCACACTTCCGCCCGTGTAGTTTGCAGTAATAACGTATTTGCCGGTCTGCTCTACGCTCACGTGGCAGGGACCAGCGCCCTGGGACGACTGCCGGTTGATGAATTCAAGCCCGCCGGTCGCGTGGTCCACCGCAAACGTGCTCACCGCGCCACCAGCGTGCCCGTCAATCTCAGAAACCGCGTTCACCGCATACAGCACGGGGAGCTCCGGATGGAGCGCGAGATATGATGGATTCGGCACGTCCGGCACCGCGTGCACCAACTCCACGGCACCGGAAGTCATGTCCATGCGGCAGACGTAGATTCCTTCCGCGCCGCCGCCAAGATCGGTTTCACCCGTAAACGTGCCGACATAGATAAATCTCGACTCTGCAGTTCCTGCGCTCATCGTAGCTGCCTCTTTTATCAATTCTCCGGCCATTTGTATTCACTCATCAATGTTACCCTAGCGCGATACCGCATGGGGACGCAATGCGCCATATGAAATTGCCGCCGGCACTTAGCTCATCGGCGCAGAAGAGCGCTCAGGAGACCAAAGTAGAAAGGATAACGAAACTCAAGCCCGGCTTCGGTTAGAGGTTGTCAAGTGATAGGTGAAGGCGCGGCCGATCAAGCCGCTGCAGCCAGTGTTGATCACACGCATCCAAGCCTCCCTGGATGTCTGTCCTGCGTTACAGGCCCGCCAGCAACGAAGTGCATTTCTTCCCGTCATTACTGGCATGAATGCCTATGCCGGATTGAGGGCAGCAACCTGAATCTGTTATAATACATAGTGTGAATGACCCGCGCACACTCCGGCCAATTGAAGCCCTGGCCGAATCCGGCACTCTGCTTAATCGGCGTATCTGGCTAATCCTGCTGCCGATCGGGCTAGACTTGTTCATCTGGTTTGCACCGCGTGTCCTGCTTGGGGCCGAGCTGGTCCCTCTGGTAGATGGATCAGCCACCGCGGTCGAAGCAGGTGCTGACCCGGAAACCCCGACCGTGTTGTCATTTGTCCGACAATCAAACCTGCTTTCCCTGATCTTGGGCGTGTGGGTGCCTTCGATCGGAGTTTCCGCAGCCGGTGATGAATCGGGTACAACCGTAGTCTTGGAGTCGTTTCCTCAGCTAATCCTTGCCTTCGCGTTGCTTTTCCCGGTGAGTCTCGCGCTGGGCTGTACCTACCTTGCGTTGATCGCATCTGAGGTGCAACAACGGACACTTACGTGGGAGATGCTCGTGCCGCGGGTGATGCGCTTGACCATGCGGCTAGCCGGACTTGTGGGGATCTTGCTCTTGGTGACGGTGATCCGTTTACCATTGCAAGTGTGATGCTCTCCGTGATCCCGTTGCTAGGATCCTTGCTGTTCCTCTTATCCATGATTCTGCTGCTTTGGATTATTTTCTATGTGTTCTTCATCGTGGATAGCATTGCGCTGGTTCGCCAAAGGCTTCCGAAAGTAATTCGGCTTACGTTGGACCTAATCCATAGCAATCCGTGGTCGGCTATCGGCTTCTTATTCCTTTACTGGCTCATCGTATTTGGCACCAGCATCATTTGGAGTGTACTGCTTGACTTGGCGATCTTTGGCATAGGAATTGGACGGATTATTGCGACTATTGGCAACGCCTACGTAGGTACGTGGGTAACGATTGCAGTGTTCATGTACGTTTGGAATCGTCTGCTCATTTACCGGGAGGAACCTACTTCCCCATAGCAATCTAAAGAGTCTTGATCTATGAGAATTGTTTCTTGAAAGGATGTTTATGGCAAAGAAGATCCTGGAAAACGAAGGCGGCACCGCAACCATTGTGGCCGAAGCAGAGCCAACCGCCGCCGACCTAAATGACTATACTGCCGCCGACATCCAAGTTCTCGAAGGTCTGGAGCCGGTGCGAACGCGGCCGGGCATGTTCATTGGCAGCACCGACGTCCGCGGTCTGCACCACCTCGTCTATGAAGTGGTGGACAACAGCGTTGACGAAGCGCTCGCCGGCCTCTGCGACCGAATACTCATCACGATTCATGCGGATTGCAGCGTCACGATCGAGGACAATGGCCGCGGCATTCCGGTGGACGTTCACGAAAAGACCGGTGTTTCCGCTTTGGAGACCGTGCTTACGCGGCTGCACGCCGGAGGCAAGTTTGGCGGCAAGAGCTACAAGGTCTCAGGCGGCCTGCACGGCGTTGGCGTCTCTATAGTCAATGCTCTCTCGCTGAAACTCGTTGCCACCGTCTACCAAGCTCCCTACATCCATGAGCAAGAATATCGGAACGGCGCACCCCTCGGGAGGGTCGAACGCGTTGGCAAGACCGATCGCAACGGCACCACGATCCACTTCCTCCCTGACAGCGAGATCATGGAGACGTTGGACTATGAATTCAACACGCTGGCGCAGCGTTTCCGTGAAATTGCCTACCTCTGTCCCGGACTCCGCATTGAATTCCGTGATGAGCGGACGAGCAAAGAACTGACATTTTACTTTGAAAGCGGCATCCGCGCATTCGTGCACCAGATGAACCGCCGGAAGACCATCATAAACAACGAGGAAATCTTCTTTTCCGGTTCTGCCAATTCGCTGCAGTTGGAAGCGGCGATGCAATACACCCAGAGTTACGACGAGCGCATCTACGCATTTGCCAACACCATCAACAACGTTGACGGCGGCACCCACCTCACAGGTTTTCGTTCCGCATTGACACGCACCTTCAATGACTATGCTCGCAAACAAAACCTCTTGAAGGAAAAAGACCTTTCCCTCACCGGAGACGACGTGCGCACCGGACTGACAGCCGTCATCAGCGTGCGCCTTACGAATCCCCAATTCGAGGGGCAAACCAAGGCAAAGCTTGGTAATTCGGAAGTGCGCGGCTTTGTCGAAACGACAGTCAATGAGAAACTCGGCCAATTCCTGGAAGAGCATCCCAGCGAAGGCAAGGCCATCATCGAGAAGTGCCTCAACGCTGCCCGCGCGCGCATAGCTGCGCAAAAGGCCCGGGACATGGTGTCGCGCAAGGGCTTCCTGGATGTCTCGACACTTCCGGGGAAACTCGCCGACTGCTCGGAGCGCAGTATGGAGAATGCAGAGATTTTCATCGTGGAGGGTGATTCGGCAGGCGGCAACGCAAAGCAAGGCCGGGAACGCCGCTTCCAAGCCATTCTCCCGCTGCGCGGCAAGATTCTCAACGCGGAGCGCACGAACCTTGACCGCATGCTGTCCAATACGGAAATCCGCGCACTGGTTACCGCCTTAGGCACAAGCATCGGCGAGACGTTCGACATATCGAAACTGCGGTACGGCAAAGTCATCATCATGACCGACGCCGATGTTGACGGCGCCCACATTCGCACGCTTCTGCTTACGTTCTTTTTCCGTTATATGCGCGAGATCATTACGAACCAGCGGCTCTACATCGCCCAGGCACCGCTCTACCGGGTTGCGCGCAATCGCGATGTGCACTACGCGTGGAACGACGATGAGCGCGACCGCATTCTCAAGCAATTCAACCGCACAAACATCGCCATGCAACGATACAAGGGTCTGGGTGAAATGAACGCCGACCAGCTGTGGGAAACCACCATGGATCCGGCCCGCCGTAAGCTCCTGCAGGTCCTGCTGGAAGACGAGGCTGCCGTCAGTTTGGTGTTCGATCGGCTCATGGGAGACGACCCACAAGCCCGCAAGCGTTTCATCCAAGCGCACGCCAAGGAAGTGCAACACCTCGACGTATAGGTGTTCCTGTCTTATACTTATGCCACGAACGCCGACTGGGAACGGCCGCGACGTGCCGACGTGCGGCAGGTCACGCAAGCAAACTCCCATCCTAGCTCGGTGCACGACCACAAGGATTCAAAGAGGCATCCTTAAGGAAGTGGAGCCGGCGCGGCAATGAGCATCGTCCCCGACAATGCCCAGTTTGTGTTGCTCAGTTTCGAGGGCCCTGACCGGTACTCGCAAGCCGGGGGACTCGGCACTCGCGTCACCGAGCTTGCGCGCGCGCTCGCGCAGGCTGGCTTCACCACCCACCTGATCTTCATTGGCGATCCCAACTTGCCTTCTGTAGAAACTCGCGAAGAAGGCAATCTGCACCTCTACCGCTGGTGCCAGTGGATAAGCCACGCACACCCCACGGGCGCTTACGAGGCTGAATGGGACAAACTCGTTGACTTTGCTAGCAGCGTTCCTTGGTTCGTAACGGACCGCCTTGTACGGCCCGCCGCCGACCAAGGTCGGATCACCGTTGTGATGGCGGAAGAGTGGCACACGACGGAAACGCTGTCACGGCTCAGCGACTCTCTGCACTTCAACGGCCTGCGCCAGCAGTGTGTGCTGCTGTGGAACGCTAATAACGAGTTTGGGTTCGGCCACATAGACCTCCCTCGTCTCGGCTTTATTGCCACCATCACCACAGTGAGCCGGTTTATGAAGCACCGGCTATGGGATTGGGGACTAAATCCACTCGTATTGCCCAATGGCATTCCCCGCCGCTTGTTGGAAAAAGTGCCGCAAAGGCCGGTAACAAAGCTTCGCAAGGGCATGGCCGCGGACTACTTGCTTCTAAAGATGGGGCGATTCGATCCGGATAAGCGATGGCTCCAGGCAATAGAAGCTGCGGCCCAACTAAAGCACGCCGGTCACCGTGTACGCTTCATTGCGCGAGGCGGCCTTGAACCCCATGGAGGTGACGTGCTGCACCGCGCCAGGGAATTGGGATTAGTGGTGCAAGACATCCATAGCGACAACTCGGACTTGGAAGGTGCGCTCAATGCGATTCTCGCGGCTGAAGAAGCGGATGTATTGAACCTCTGTGAATTTGTGCCTGAGGCACTGCAACGCGTCTTCTATTCTGCCGCCGACGCAGTACTCGCCAATAGTGGCTATGAACCATTCGGCCTGGTGGGGCTGGAGGCGATGGCGTGCGGCGCCGTGGTGGTTACGGGAACTACCGGCGAAGACTATGCCGTGCAACTGCACAATGCCCTCTCTGTCGAGACTGACGACCCTGCAGAACTGGCCAGCTACCTGCAACTCATCCACAATCAGCCTGACGTAATTCGTCAGATACAGCGCCACGCGCGGCAGACGGCGGCTCTCTTTACCTGGGATTCGACCATAAGAGACCTCGTGGGGAAGGTGGAGTACCTCGCTACCAAGCAAGGGATTCACCTGCAGAGCGAAGCAGATGGCTGAATACCTGGTCATCTACGTAATCGCACATCAACCACGGCGAGTACGTTTACCCGCCAGAGCAATCCCACCCGGGACCGCGCCGGAGGACATGGCGCCGTTCCTCTTCGATGAGAAGATGAATGAGCGCTATTTTCGCAAGGTGGCCCGCTACAGCTATAGGCCCGCCACAGATCTGTGGTTGCAGCTTCTCGATAGCGGCATCAAGCTCTGCTTCGGTGTCTCAATCTCGCTGATCAGGCAAGCGAAACTGTGGGAGCCATCCGTCCTTGACGGCTTCAAGCGCATCGTTGCCCACCCCAATACGGAGTTGATTGGCGTCGATCCCTATCACTCGTTCCTCATGCTGATCGATTTGCCCGAGTTCACCGCGCGAATGCACTCCATGGCAGACGAGCTTGCCGGTATCTTTGGCAAGCGACCCACCGTGACCGACACGACCGAAATGCTCGTCTCGGAGACGATTGTCAGCGCGGTAGAGAGTGCCGGCTTTCATGGCGCTCTGATGGATGGCAGGGAGTGGATACTAGACTGGCGCCAGCCCACGAATCTCTACTATCACCGACCGGCGGTAAAGCTGCTTGCGCGGCACTATGAACTGAGCGATGACGTCGGCTACCGCTTTTCGCAGCGCCAATGGGCGGGGTGGCCGCTCATGGCGGAAGACTACGCGCATTGGGTCCGGAGTGCGGAAGGCCAATTTGTGATGGTCGGCTGGGATTTCGAGACGTTCGGGGAACACCAATATTACGACAGCGGTGTGTTTGAGTTCATGCAGGCGCTGCCGCGGTACCTGCAACGCGAGGGCGTTACCCCCGCAACGGCTACGGAGATGATCAACGCCTACGGCAACCAGGCTCATCAGCTTGCGCTTCCGCCATTTCCCAGTACGTGGGCGGGGTCGGGCGGCGCCGAATTCTTCCTGGGAAATGAGCCGCAACGCGCGCTCTTTCAACTAATGACCGCCTGCTACCACAAGGCGCGATTAACCGGCAACGAAACACTGGTCGATCTCGCACTCTGGCTTACCCAGTCCGATAATCTCCACCTGATCAATTGGTGGGGGCGATGGGGATCAGAGGCAGAGGTATCCGTCTACTTCATGCCCGACGAATGGTGGAGCCTGGGCGTGGATGGGATTATCTGGGAGCAGCAGTGCGTCTACAAGAACTTCCTAAGCGCACTTGACAGCTATCTCTAACCGTACCTAATAGCGCCGGCACGAAGAAGCCGGAGCGAACCGCAGGTTTAGTGCTGGGAATTCCTGCCGAATTATGTGTGAGTCGTGGTACGTGGATCCGCTTGTAAGAGCCACGGCTCTTACAAGCTCATGCGTTCGTCCGCACGGGCCTTCCACTTGGCGTAATTCGGTGACTGTAGGAGCGCTTCGTTGGTTTGGACTACCAATTGACCGTTCTGACCCCGCGGGTCACCGCGCTGCTCGTTAACTTGGGCAAGGAGCGCACGTAACTCCTCAATGCGCCCATTGGCTCCGGCATGCCCGGCCAGATTGCGGCACTCTTGCGGATCCTCGGCCAGGTTGAAGTAGCGTTCCCTGCCCGTATGGTGAAACCAGGTGTATTTATCTCGCTTCGTCGCGATAAACTGCATGCCTTGGTCCCAGCCATGAATTCTGGTCTGTTCCCCTTGCAGGTACTCGCGCCATTCAGTTGCTTCGCCTCGCGCGAGCGGCAGAAGGCTTTTACCGTCGACCGATTCAGGGATCTCCACCCGCGCGGCTTCGAGCACCGTCGGCATGAGATCGCGTAGTTCAATAATCTCGTCGCAAGACCCGCCACGCTCCTCATCCCACGTGTCCGGATACTTGATGAAGAACGGGATACGCGCGGAGCCGTCGTTGGAGTAGCCCTTGCGCCACAGACAGTGGTCGCCGAGCATGTCGCCATGGTCAGAGGTAAAGATGAAGAGGGTGTTGCGCAAGGCCTCGCGATCGCGCCAACTACATTCATACAGGAATCGGCCCACCTGATGATCGATGAATGTGATGCTGCCGTAGTAAGCCGCACGTGTGCGGTGCACCTGCGCCTCAGGGGCCCGGCCCCGCCAAGCAGTGGTGCTGGCAATCGGCTCATCGAATTCCGCAGCCCAGTCGCCCATAGGCGGCATTGGGATATCGGGGTTGTCCTTGTACATATCGAAATAGACCGGCGGAGGATCGTAGGGGGCATGGGGACGCGTGAACGACATCCATAGAAAGAACGGGCACGTAGGATCGCGCCGCTCGATGAACTTGACCGCTTCGCTCACCGTCCAATGGGTGGCGTGCAGGTGTTCCGGCAGGTGGCTTGGCCGGCCCATCAAGCTGTTCCACTCAAGGCCATGGTCCAGGTCACCGATCTTGCCGGCTGTCTCCTCGCGCAGCCAAGCCATGTAGTCTGTCCAGAGACCACGGCCCGTGCTATCCTGCACGGCTTCATAAAACCCGTAGAGCGCACGTCGGGGAAACTGGTCCGACTTGCCTATGCTGGCAGTGTGGTACCCAGCCTTCATCAGCTCACCCGCCAGCGTCGCCGGAAAGTCCAAGGCGTCTTGGCCGGCGCCACTGCCAAGCCGTCCGTGATTCCACTGGTCCATGCCCGTCATCATGGCGGCCCGCGACGGCAAGCATGACGGTGAACTCGTATAGCACCGCGTGAATTTCACGCCACGCCCGGCGAGCTGGTCGAGATACGGCGTTTCCAGGACCGGATTCGCGTACCCAATGCAGTCCGACCGTTGCTGATCGGTAATGATTACAACGATATTCGGGCGCTTTGGCATGGCTTGTTCCTCTTCCCAATGCAGTGGGTCAAATCTGCAATTTAGATAAAATCAGTGTAGGCGACCGGCTTCCAATTCCACTCAGATTAACTGGACCGTCAATGGAATCTGTTTGCAGCCATGATAGACCGGCACCCTTACTCGAGTTATGTGGGGCCTAATGGGTTCTCGCTAGCACAATAGGCGGCTAAGTCCCACTCGTGCCGGGGCAGTACGGGTATTCGGTTCCCGTTCGTGCCGAACTCTTCGCCGAGCTTCTTAGCCGAACTCTTTCTTGTACACTCACTCACCGTTCGTGCTGAGCCCGTCGAAGCACTTTAGCCCCGTTCGTGCGAGCACACTGCCCCCGTTCGTGCTGAGCCTGTCGAAGCATGAACGGGGTAGTGGAAGAGCGTCCCGCGCTACCATCCACCGCCGTTTACCCTTCGACTATGCTCAGGGCGAACGGCTTCTACTCCACACCACTCTCCCTCTTCCGTTCGTGCTGAGCACACTGCCCCCATTCGTGCTGAGCCCGTCGAAGCACTTTAGCCCCGTTCGTGCTGAGCACACTGCCCCCGTTCGTGCTGAGCCTGTCGAAGCATGAACCATATCAGTAGATTCAACTGATCATCTGTCGTCAAGCCGAGGCCGCCTGCAGCTCTTGCGCCACAAAATCTCTTATGTCAATCCACTCGCCATTGCGCCGGATCGACTCCTCCGCCGCCAAGCAGATTACGGTGCTTTCCATACCGGCTTCCGGAGTTGCCGTCGCCGGTTTGTCGTGGGCGACGCAGTCCAGGAAACGAAAGGCCTGGGTCAGGTCACCGGAATGTCCCGGCATACTGCTATCACGGCTGACGTGATAGACGGCCCGATCATTGAGCGGCCGGCGACCGTAGACTTCCACCGACCCGCCCTTGACGATTATGCGTCCGTTCGCGCCGACGGCGTCCAGCACCGCGACAGGTCCGGTGGAAGGCGGGGAAAAGAGGCAGAGCTGCAAGCAGCCCTTCGCGCCGTTCTCGTACTCTACCAGCACCCAGGCGTGATCGATAATGTCGTTGTTTTCCGTCAACACGTGCTGGCCGCCAATGCCCATCACGCGTGCGGGTTTCGAGTCTACAAACCAGTTGAAGAGATCGAAGCTGTGGCAGTCTTTTTCATTAAGCGCGCCGCCGCTCTGGGACTGGCTGTAGCGCCACGGCGTCGGCGCAAAGGGTGGGCGAATCGTGCGAGACAATACCATCTGCGGCTGGCCGATCTGGCCGCTTGCCACAATTTCGCGGCCTTTGGTCACCGCCGGATTGGAACGCTCGTTAAAACCCATAAAGCACTTGCCGCCGCTGCGGTGGGCGGCGTCCACGATTGCCTGGCAGTCCGCTACCGTGGTGGCCAGCGGCTTGTCACAGAGCACCCAAGCTCCGGTTTCCAGCGCTGCGACGGCGATCTCCCGATGGGTGAAATTGGCGCTGACCACAACGACGGCGTCCAGATTGGCTTCGTCCAGCATCTGGCGATAGTCGGTATAGGCTACCGGTGCATCCCGCCCGAACTCTTGAGTGAGGACTTCATTGGCTGTCGCCAGGTGATCTTCCTGTACGTCGCATACGGCCACGACATCGGCCTTCAGGTCCCGCGTTTCTACGATCCCGTACTCCTCGAGACTGCGTGCGTATTGCTTGTACATCTCTTCCGGAAACGCAATATCCCGGGATTCCCGCAGCTCGGTGCCCCAGTACGAGGTCCGCTTGGCATGACTCCAGTGCCGGTCTGCGCCCAAGTATGCACGGCGGTCAACTTCACTGATCCACCGCAGGTAGTTCTGCCCGCGGCCGCCAATACCGACGACGCCGACGCGAATTGCGCTCATGCTATAGATTCCTTAAATCCATGATATTGTGTTGCGGACAAGAGGATGATCCCATCTGAGAAGATAGCTTCAATGGACCGCCGCGAGGCTCAACCGTTCACCCTGAGCCTGTCGAAGGGCAGCACGAAATATGATCTTCGCTTCGCCAGTCGCCTTGCCCGTCGGAGACCATTGCATAACCCTAGCGGAACCGCGAGAATTCCTTTCCCCCGACAGGAGAGGGCGAGAGCCTGCCCCGTACGTGATGCAGGGGTGAGGGTGAATATCCTGCAATCTCTCCTATCGTAAATCGATAATGCTCCGATGCGTCTTGACACTGCGCAACGCAAAGGGCCACTGTAGCAAAAAGACCCCTCACACCGATCCTCTCCCCAAGGAGAAGTAGGTTCTCCCTCTGCCGGTGGGGGCTATCATGGGTCTCCTGTCAGGAGAGCGGCTTCTTGCCTATGGCCTCTCCATAGGCAAAGGAGAAAAGAGCGCCGGGATGCTCCTTCCACCTATCATAGGCAACTTTCAAATTGTGAACCAACTCTTCCGACGACGCCCCGTATTTTATGGCCGCTTGCGCTATTTCGGGCGACAAGAGCCACTGGCTGACCACGCGATAGATGGCAGCGATTCCCTCGGGAGAGGTGTAAATGCTACTGGATGCGCTCATTTGAACGTCGGCGAACCCGGCCTCCTGGAAATGTCCCTTCAATTCCTTGCCCATCTGAGGGTGCCCATCATCTGCTTGCAGCAGGTCTTCGAACATGTCCCACGACCTTCGCAGGATGCCGAAGTCGGGATACGCAAAGGCCGACTCGCAGATCATTTCACGGCAGGCTATGATGCCGCCGGGCTTCAGGACGCGTTTGATCTCGGACAGCACGGCCGCGGTGTCCGGAACGTGCATCAGCACGCTGCGACAGTGAGCGACATCAAAGAAGCTGTCCTCGAACTCGAGATCGGTTACGTCGCCAACGTGAAATGTAGCGTTATCTTGACCCTGCGACGCGGCCATAGACCGAGCCAGTTCGATCAGAGACTCTTCCATGTCCACGCCGTGCATCTCGCCAGGCGCAACGGCTTTGGCCAAGCCCACCGATATGGCGCCAGGTCCACAGCCAAAGTCCAGCACGCGAAGGCCAGGTCTGAGATAGGGGAGCAGATACTCCGCATTGGCTTCCGCCGTTGATCGCAACTGAGTCTCCAAAATCTCTTTGCCGTAGCCCATTGTGTAATCAGGCGTCGCCGATGTTTGGAAAACCATAGTAGCGTTTGCTTCGACCTCCTCTTCAACAACAGCCTTGGGACATGCGCCTGCAGTCTGGCTGCAATTCGGGCAAAAGAGCACGCCGCCCACTCCAACTCAAAAGTCTCGGAGCGGTAAGCAGCTCATCCTGTGAAGACATCCGCCTCATCGTCCAACGGGACATATCCGCAGATTCGGGCGGTCTCAGCAACAATGGTGAGAAATGTCGCGGGGATACTCGGGCTTTCATGACGGCCAACTCAGGCAACAGACTCGGCAAGGCCACAGAATCTCTGTCGACAACCATAGTGAAAGCTAGTATCTCAGAATTGGCCTGCAAAGTCGATCCTGCCGTCGCAGACAGCCATCGGAATCTCTTGCACAACCCTTGCGTAGTCCCCCTGCAGTCGAGAGAACCTCCTTCTCCCTGGGAAGAGGGCCGCATTGAGGGGAATCTTCACCTCTCCGGCCTAAGTTCATTCCCTCGTCAGAAATTCGCATGGGTCACCTAAGGAACATCTCCGCAGGATTGTTCTCTGCGGAGATGTCACTCATTGATCAGCAATTGCAGGAGAAGCCGGCTTGGCTCCTATCCCTGGTGCCTGCCCGTCTCCTCCAGGCGCGCGACCCACATGGCGTCCAGTTCCCGCGCTACCTCTTCCACCGACTTGGTGCCTTCCCAAATTTGCGGCAGCGCCTGGCGCGCGCTTTGGTCGAAGAATCTGCCGTCCCAACTGCCGCCAAAGGGCACCACGGCGAAGTCAGGATTCTGCAAGAAGCGCGTGCGATTTTCCGGCTTGGTGAGATACTCATTCCAGAAGAACTCATTGGCCGCGATCAACGCAGACGGAGAACCCGACGGGAACGAAATTGCCCGCGCCATCCCCCACTCGCCGCCGTCGAAGTTTGTAAACCATTTCAGCACCTCCCAGGACGCATCCTGGGCATCGGACGTGCTAAACATTGAGGCGCCGCCGGAGCCGAAGAACGTGTATCTGCCTTCGGGTCCCTGGGGCATGAGGCCGACGTCAAAGTCAAGCCCTTCTACGCTCGCCAACCGCACAGCGGCCCACTCCGGCAGGAATGAGATTGCGATCTTGCCTTGGGCAAAGCCATTATTCCAGCCCAGCGCCGGGTAGGGATGGGTGCGGTCCTTGAGCATCAGGTCGGCGATGAATTGCAGGGCGGCAATTGACTTGGGGTCGGTGATCACCGACCGCGTATTGTCATCGGCGAGAAAACCACCGCCAAACGACCGCAGCACGTGATCGATGCGCACCAGCCTGAACTCAACGCCCCACGACTCCGGCTCGCCGTCATTGTTGGCGTCTTTCGTCAGGACACGCGCCATCTCGCGCAGGTCGTCCCATGTCCAGTCTTCGCCCGGTTCGTCTAATCCGGCCTCCGCGAGCAGTGTCTTGTTGTAGTAGACGCCCTCGGTGGCATGGTTCCACGGCAAGGCCCATTGCCCGCCTTCCGGCACGCGGTAAAACTCGGTGACACGCGGATAGTAGGCCGCGATGTCGAAGTTCGTATCTGCCTTGATGTGGTCATCCAAGTTTACCAGCACGCCCTCGGCCGCATAGGTGAAGTGGCCGCCGGACATGTGCAGCACGTCGGCGTTGGCGCCCGCGGCGACAAATGTGGCGATTTGCTGCTGATAATTCGTGCCCGCCTCCGCAATGATCAGCTTAATCTCGATGCTCGGATTCTTTTCATGGAAGTTTGCCAGCCACGCATCCATGGCGTCGACGCTGCGCCCGGCAAAGGGGCCGATTAAGAACTCAACCTCGGTCGGCTCAGCCGGTGCGGGCGCCTCTTGCTTGGCCTCTTCTTCCTTCGGCGCCATGGCTTCTTCTTCCGCAGCCGGGACCGTGGCAACAGTGCCGCACGCCGCCAAGCCCAATATACCTAACGTGCCACCAAAGCCCTGCAAGAGCCGGCGCCGACTCAAGCCAACTGAATCCACCTTCATGCTCGTATCCTCCCGTACGCTATGCACTTCGCTAGAACAGCAACTCTGTCTGCCAAGCAGCCCGCGGGGACTACTTAGCCGAGCTGCATGAGTTGCAGTTCCGCGACATTATAACATACACTGTCCGCCCAGATAGTCCAGCCTCTAGGTAGTAAAGGCCGAGGTAAGCATACGGGGCAAACTTCCGCCAATGAGCATCCTCTAAAACTGCTAAGACCCATCGTTACCCCAGACCGCTTCAAGCTCATTGGACATGAGCACCAAGTGGACGGCAAATCACACCGGTTCTCTATAGAGCAGCTTCACCAATACACCTCCAGGCTGCCGCGCTATACTGTGATGAACCCCCTCTCGACCCTACCCAAGCAGATTGGCTGTCATATAACCACGGGTGGGGACAGCATAGGGAATCTATCGGGTATTCTGTGGCATGTGCGACTGAGAGTTCGCATTTGCCAGTGGACAATACCAGGACTCAGACTACTTAAGCACGAGTATGCGGGAAACTGAACGGGAGCACAAAGCAAGGCCGCCGGAAAGAGCCAGCCATGAGTAAGGCGGAGCGCTAGATGACCCTACTCGCGTTGCTGCTCGTGCTGGGAGCTGCCTTGGCGCATGCCACGTGGAATCTGCTCCTCAAGCGCAGCGGCATTCCGCTCATCTACACCTGGAATATTACAGTTGCGGGCACGCTCGTCACTCTGCCGGTAGCCGCCTACTTTCTGGCTCGCGCCGAGATTTCGCTCACCGGTTGGGGTTTCTTTCTGGGTACGGCGATCATTCACGCGTTCTACTTCACATTGCTTGCGCAAGCTTACGAACACGGCGACATGTCGCTCGTCTATCCCCTTGCCCGCGGCATGGGCGTGGCGCTCACTCCCATCGGTGCGGTGCTCATACTGGGCGAGCACATCACCCTGCCGCAAGGGCTTGGCATTGCCGGCATCGTGCTGGGACTTCTCATTCTTCAGATCCCACCTGATCTCTCTCGGCAGACCCTGGCCGCGCACTTCCGACCGGCGGCCGGGCTCGCCTTTGCCGTAGTAACCGGCGTCACTATCGCGACCTATTCGCTGTGGGACAAAGTGGGAGTCTCCCACGTGCCGCCGTTGCTGTACGTCACCGGCGCCTTCCTCGGTCCGGCAATATCAATGTCGTGGATGCTCCGCCGCCGCGTAGGCACGTTGCTTGCGGTGTGGCGGGCGCATCCGGCCACCATGGGCGCCGGGGCGGTGCTCTCTCCACTGGCCTACAGTCTCGCGCTGGTGGCACTCTCAATCGGCCAGGTGAGTCAAGTGGCGCCATTGCGGGAAGTAGGGGTGGTTATCGGCACGGTACTTGGCATCATTGTTTTGCGCGAGCAATCGCCGGTGCCGCGCATTGGGGGCGCAGTCGTAATCGCCCTGGGGGCTATCGTTCTGGCGTATAGCAGTGTGACGTTTTAGCACACAAATATCCTTGCTTTGATATGCAAGGTCAGCGGCACTCCAGAAGCGAAGAGGCGGGGGACAAGCCCCCGCGCTACGTCTTGGCTTGAAGCCGGACAGTCTCTAGATGCCAAAGCCGACAGGCGAAAAGATCCCCTTGGCTAAGAATTCCCCTGCGCAACTTCGGCAGTTGGCGCAAGAGTACCTCCCTCTCCTCGGGGAGAGGGCCGGGGTGAGGGGGACCCTTCAGGCACTAAAGCCGCAGCGCTAGTCGCCGGAACGCTCTGTCTGTGCTAGAACGGCGTCAAGCGCCTCTTTGGCGGTGCCCACCGCTACGTCCCAGTCCTGGTTGCGAAACTCGTCATCGAAGATCTCGATGGCGACGTAGCCGTCGAAGCCGATCTCCGCAATTGCCTGGAACCAACCCGTCAGATCGATGACGCCCTTACCCGGCAGCACGCGGTCCGTGTCTTCCAGGGTCATCACGTCGGCATGGGGCGCGTCATTTACATGCAGGTGCACGATGTCCTCCGCACGCAATGAGCGGATCTGCGATAGATCGCCGCCGCTTGTGAAGTAGTGGAACGAATCTAGGATCAAGCCGACGTTGGGCCGGCCGGTTTCGCGCAGCATCGCTATAGTGTCCGGCACGTTGTTGAGGAAAGCGTGTGGTTCCTCCAGCTGGAACGTGCGCAGGCCTATAAACTCCAGACCGATAGCAATGCCGTGGGGTTCCGCTCGTTCTGCCAGAATTGCCACGCGATCTCTCAGAATGCGCCGGGCCTCGTCAGGCGGCAGCGACATGCGATTCGGAAAGAACGATCCCGTGCGCTGACACCCCACCGACGCCGCCAACGCGCAGTTTTCCGAGAACTGGTCGAGCGCCTGCATGAACTCAACCTCCGGAGAGAAGAGTCCTGCCGGAATGAAGCCCATGTAGGCCGGTGATGTTTCAAATTCAGCGAAGAATTCGCGCACCGCCGCAGCGGAGGTCTGCTCGGCCCGCGCTCGCACTTCAGCAAACGAGGCGTCTACACCTGGAAACCCAAACCGCTGCGAAAGCGAGAGGACGTCTTCAAATGAATAGCCCGGTTTCAATATAGACCCATGCATCGACGGTTGCGGTAAAGTCATCTTCAGAATCTCCTAGGTAATCTTGCGGTTCTCCGGGTGTTCGCTAGCGCCCTCCTCAACGTTCAGCGGAAGAGTCGAACGCCCAAAACTGTTCTTCTTCGAGCACTTCGTCAGGTATTGCCGGCCAACCTGCTGTGCCTATCCGTGTCGCATACCTGTCGAGTGCGCGCTGCTTTGCTGCCGGGTCGGTCACGGGAACCCGCCGGTCGAGAGGCGGTTGCTCCTCCTCCAATGCCTGCGCGTATGCGAACACCTGCGCCTCCCGAGGCGCGACTTCCCGCAGCGACCGCGCTATCAGCCGCCCGGCTGCCGCCACCGTTTCGTCCGCGCTCGCAGGTGAAGGCAAGTATATCTCTGCGGGGTTCAGTTCAACAAGTATGTCGTTCAGGTCGTGGAGGATCGCATTGAAGGAATACGGCACGCCTAGACCGGAACGAAGCATGCGATACGGTGTGATGCCGGCATCGAAGAGACCGTCCTTCTCGGTAAACGGCGAACGAACCACGTCATCCGGCGCATCTTCTGTCAATTCATGCAACACGCCATCCGGATACGAGAGGAAGACTGCATCATCCCGTTTCATGCCAAGTGCATTCTCCGCTGCGTGGAGCGCCACGTCTTGCAGGACAGCCGCTGCCTGCAAATACTGTTCCGGCGTCGGCGCAGCGCTATCGGAAAGGCCGGCAAGCTCTTGCGCTGCGTCGGTCTGGGCATCGCCGTTGGTGACGTAAACGATGACGACGCGCTTGCCTTGCGTGACTGCTAGTCTGATCGTCGCGTATGCCGACACTACCGCATCTCCGGGACGCGCGGCGAACACTACCACGTCTGCCTTGGCGATTGGGTCGGTGTCAATAACAGCGGGAGCGGCAGGCACGAAATCAGCAGCAGGTTGAATCTGCGGCTGTGAACGCACAGAGTCATAGAGACGACCCATGCGCTGCGAATACGTTTCCGCGGCACAACCGACCAGCAGCACAAGAAGCGGCAGACACAAGAGCCGTCGCACCACAAGCCATGCCATCACATTCTTCCTACCAGCTCGATGAGGTTTTCGCCTCGATAGCAGACCGTAGTACCGTTTCGGCGTACGCTACGCACCCCATCGCACGCGTGAGCATCGGCATATTCCGGGGAGGTGTACTGCAAGCACAATTCGTACGGCGGGGCAAAGACAAGAGGGGGTACAGATTGCCCTTGACGCACTGCCAGCGCTGCGGCTCTATGTATCCTGGCGTGCTGATCTGAAGAAGGCAAGAGCCTGGCGGCGTGCCTGCCCAGCCCGGTCTTTACCGGCACTACCTCAACCTCAGGACCGAGCAGAGTGCGCGCCTCGGCGCACAATTTGTCGTCACCGACCACTAATCCTACCGGTATGCCGTAGACGCCGGCACACGCGGCGCTCAACCCAAGTTCACCAATCGCGACGTTATTCAGCCAGACGTCGCTCCAGCGGGATGAACTCACGGTATGGTCCCGGAATGCGTGCAACCTCCCCTGTGCGGCGTGGTAACCCAGGCAGAAGTATAGGTCAATGTCCGGTTCCAGGACCGCATGTTGGGGATAGGGTAAATTTCCCATGTAGACGTGCGCGCGGGGGTCAAGCTGCTCGACGATCATGTTCATACTGCTGCCGTGGTTATCGTGGACGATGACGTCGGTTGCGCCGCCGTCAAATGCTCCCGCCACGGCAGCGTTGACTTCCGCCATCACCAATCTTCGTCCCTGTTGATACTGCCGACCCCCAATGTGGCGGGAAATCTGCTCGCGCAGCGCAACGCCGGCCAGCCCTTCCATGTCAACGCTCAAGTATACGCGCGCCAATGCTTGCCTCCGAGGATCCTACGCACCAGTCTAGTATCGCCTACGCAGCCAATCTGCGCTACACTATGGAGGTAAGCTTTAGCTTAGTTTCAGCGCGCCAGCGCGCGCACTCGACCTCGCAGCTCGTCCCGATCGGGCCCCTTCTCGTTATTTCATCCTCAAGCGCACATTGGTTGCAGTTAAATGATTACCCCCGTTAGCCGCGTACGCACGTGCATCATTGGCGCCGGCGCCACAGCCCGGAAGCATATAGTCGGCTGGCAGGCAGTGAAAGATTCTCACGTTGTTGCCGTGGTTGACATGGACGAGGCGCGCGCGTACGGCTTAGCCCAAGAGTACGGGATCGACACTGTCAGTACAGACTACTCCGCAGTTATTGCACGGGCCGACATAAACATCGTTTCATTGTGCACCTCGTTGGCACTGAACGGACCCATCGCTCTTGACGCCATAGAGAACCACAAACATGTCTTCTGCGAGCGCAACACCACCCACGTCTTGGGCGAGTGTGACACGCTCTTGGCATCGGCACGCCGCAACCGGGTCGCAGTGGGCATGAGCTTCCCTCGCCGCTACTCGCTCAGCTTCACGCGCATCCGTGAGATGATGGATGAAGAGACGCTCGGCCGGCCGGTAATATACCGCGTGCATTGTCTCATGCCTGCCCCAAGCAGCTCGTCCGAACGCAGGGAAACGCGAGACACGAAAGTCTTTCTCAACCTATTTGCAGACCACTACGATCTCTGGGCATGGCTCTTCCGCAGCGACGTCGTCCGCGTGAATGCTCGCGGCTTCAGTTGGGCGAACTTTGAGTCGGACCAGCGCAAAAGGCTAGGCACCGCACCTGATTCCGGCGTGGCACTAATCGAATACAGCTCCGGCGACATTGGAGTCATTACCGCTTCTTGCAGTATGCAGGCGGGGTTCAAGCCCTTCCTAGCGCAAGAGGAAGAGCTCATCGGGCCACAGGGTGTACTCACCAATCTCCAACCCAAACAATTCAGGCACATAGACCATCGAGGCAAGGCGCAAGAATTCGAATTTCAGCCCCATGATGCGTATACCGCGGCAATACAGGATTTCGCTAGCCGCATACGTCGCGGGGAACCGCCTCGCGTCTCCGGCGATGATGGCAGACGCGCGCTCCGCGTGGGACTTGCCGTCACGGAATCTATGGAATCGGGTGAAACGGTCGAGTACTGAGTCAGGTTTGGCAGGGTCATTGCAAGTTATTGTCATCATGTTTCAGGGCCAATCGTCATTGCTATGAGAATAGACCTTACTGTAGCGCGGGGGCTTGTCCCCCGCTGCTGACAGGGCGCATGCGGTGCTGGCGGATGGTTTCCGCTCTCGCGGGAATGACGGATTTACTTTGAAAAGGCCCTGCAAGTTTGGCCAGAACCTTGCAAGAGGCCGTAACATAAGAGCTTTACTAGAGGAATGAGTATACCGCCACAAAGCGCAGGAAACTGCCCTCTGCTCGCGCTTCGACAAGCTCGGCGCTAACGGTTAGTATTTCTCGCACTTATTGTGGAGGACTCCGAACACTCCCCGCACGCCCAAAACACTCTCCCTACACCACCAGCAACACCTAGAGAGCGAGAACACGCTTATGTCAATGAATGAGTCCCGGCCGCATGTAACTTTTACGATGCTCTTAGATGGCTTTCGCGGTCTCGGCCTTACCGATGGCGACACGGTCATCGTCCATTCGTCCCTCTCTCGCTTTGGGTATGTCGAGGGCGGCGCTGACACTGTCGTGGACGCGCTGCTCGCCGCAGTTGGGGCTGAAGGGACGGTAGCAGTGCCTACCAGCCCAGTGATCTGGACGGGAGGATCGCACTTCCATTACATCAAACACAACCCCATACTCGACCTGCGGGTCACCCCTTCAAAGCTCGGCGCTATCACGAACGCACTCCGGATTAGGCCGGAGGCACGGCCGTCGCTCTCCGCGTGCCACACGCTGCACGCGATCGGCGCGCGCCGGGACTGGCTGCTCGCCGGTGCGGAAACCGCCGTCTATCCCACCGGTCCCGGCACTCCGTGGCACAGGAATTGCACGAGCGGCGGCAAAGTCTTGCTCATCGGCATCGGCCAGAATAGCAACACCACAATCCACACCATCGAAGAGGCCGGTGGCGCCCCGATCTTGAGCAGTGAAGTCTTCTATCCCATGGTGATAGACCTGGAAGGGCGCATTATCACCGTGCCCACGCGCGCCCACTTGCCAAACCATCCCCGTGCCTTCGAAAAGATGGATGCCGTCTGCCAAGAACACGGCATCATGCAGGTGGGGAAGATCGGCAACGCCACCCTCCGGCTTATCGCGGCCAAGCCGTTCCTCGAGCTTGGCATTGCCATTCTTGAAAAGGACCCGCTCTTCTTGCTAGCTCACAACCCGTAGTGCACCGCGGAAGAGGGTATGGTTTCCACTGCTGGTCAAGGCTGCCTCGTGCCCCAGTCTGTGCTATGATGTAATGGCTAGCAGCGAGGTAGGAATTAGCGGACTTTACTTCCGTTATTATTGATGCAGTTTTCCGCACGCGCCTGCCGGAAGAGGGAATGACCTTGGCAGCACCACGTTCGCAACTGGCAACTTCCAATGCAAAACGGCTTCTCCGGTCGTCCGGCCGCCGCTTCACGCGGCAACGCGAAGCCATTCTGAAGATCATTCGCGACCAGCCCGGGCACCTGGGGGCAGATGAAGTCTTCCAGATTGCGCGTCAACGTGGGCATCGCGTCAGTCTTTCCACGGTGTACCGCACGCTCGATCTCTTGCGGGAGCAAGGCCTGGTCGAGGCTGCGAACTTACAGCAAGACCACCGCCACTTCAAAGCTGCCGGTGATGGGGAACATCACCACCTCGTCTGTGTTTCGTGCGAGGAAGTCATCGAGTTTAGCAGTCCGCACATTGACCGTCTCAAAGAAGCTCTGCAAGATGAGCACCGCTTCACAATCAGGAACGTGGAACTTGAAGTCGGTGGGCTCTGTTCGAATTGTGCGGCTTCTTCCACCGGGTAGCTTTCGCGAGAGGGCTTCTCCAGATTCGGAGCACTGTGCCAAGCCGTGCTTCGACAAGCTCAGCACGAACGGATTGTTGGCTCTTCCACTCCCCGGTTCTTCCATTTCCCAGGTCTTCCGTTCGCCGGTTCTTCCATTCCCCGGTCTTTCGTTCCCCGGCTTTTCCCATTCGCCGGCTTATCGGTTCGCCGCCTTTTTCCGTTCGCCCTGAGCCTGTCGAAGGGCAAGTCTGCACCGAGCAATGTATTCTATGAGATGAGTTCGAGCAGTGTTCGTGCGAGCACAGCACGTATAACCAGTGGCATGCGCGCCAAATCGCGCGGCAGCGAAAATCCTGTTCTTCCCTGCAAGAGATTTTCCCCAAGCAACTGTTGACCGTCGCAGTCGAAAGCCGCAAACGCGCGCTATCCACCGGCGATCTTTAGAGCCCGTTCGTGTGCAGCCAGTTCTACGGCGTCATCGAGCGGAGGCAGCGATGTGACGCCGTACCGCCGTTTCAGGGCTTGCAGGATCAGATGGTCGGCAAAGGCCGGGTTCTTTGGCAGCAATGAGCCGTGGAGATAGGTGCCGTAGGCGTTCTTCCACTGTGCGCCTTCAGTCTGGTCCGCACCGTTATTCCCGTATCCACTTACGACGGTAGCGAGGGCAGCCTCCGGATCGCGGAGATACGTCCGTCCGCCGTGATTCTCAAAGCCAACGAGTTTTTGCCGTTTCCACGTTGTGACGATATTGCCAATGCACCGTTGGCTGTCGGCGCCGGGGTGGGACGTATGCGCCGGCAGCACCTCGATGCCGCGCAATTCGGCGCCGGTGTGGTCGCGATAGTACTCGCCAAAGAGCTGATACCCGCCACACACCGCCAGGGTGACAAGGCCGTCGCCAATCGCCTCCCGCAACACTGGACCCTTGGTCTCCACAAGGTCCTGAGAGGCCAGATACTGCTCCCGATCTTGCCCGCCGCCGACCAGAAGAATGTCGAGCTCTGCGGCATGGCGTAGCGGCCCGGGACCAATGTTCCGCAGCTCCACGTCAAAACCACGCCACCGGCAGCGACGTTCCAGGCAGATCACGTTGCCACGATCTGCATACATGTTCATAAGATGCGGATAGAGATGCCCTATGACAATCTTCATGCAAGGCACTCCCTGGAGAAACTTGCACAGCCGGGACCGGCAAGCGAGGATGCCCTTGCACAGCCGGGGCCGGCAGGCGAAGAGACTCCCTCTCCCTGGGGATGTATAGACCGGGTACATGGGTTACACATGTTCGGGCTCATAGGTAACACCATAGAACGAGGGGATTTTCGTAGTATGCGATGTCCTTGCCTTGAAAGTTAGATCCACTCAATATCCTTATGCACACTGTTTGTTTCTCTGGCACAAGCTGACAGGCTGAAAGTGAGTGCACTGTGTCGCCAGTCTCTTTTCAAACCCGGACCAACCCAAAGCTCTCGTAGGTGTCAATCAGTAAAATGTGTAACCCATGTCTCCGAACAACTGTTACCTATGTCCCCGGTCTCTACAGGGGAGAGGGCCGGGGTGAGGGGCCATCTTCACTGATCCAACTCTTTTCCGCCCATTGACCATAGTTACGCAAGGGATTCCTCCCAGAAGTGGCGAACAAGCCCTCGCTCAGCCCAGACCTTGCGCAATTCAAGCATTCCGGTATATGTGGCAAGGATGAAAAGCGTCCCTTCCACAGGCGTGGCGTCAACGGCATAGTCGAACGCATGCGCGATGTTGCCCCTCGCAGTAATGTTGCCGCTCCCAGCGTACTTCAAGCGCACCGCCATGTCCTCCGCGCGGCGGCCGCCGGTTGTAACCGTGGCGTTTGCCAAGCACTCAAAATCAACGTCCCAAATCCACGAAACATCATGCCCGTCAGCCGCGCGATCTTGGAGAATTGCAAGCACGTGCAACGGCCCGTCCTCGGCGGCCAGTAGCCGCAATACTTGATTTGCTCCGATAGGATTCTTTATAAGAAGCAGCCACACTGTCCGCCCATCAGACTCTACAACCTCAGCGCGCCCAAAAGCGGAGACTGTCGCGCTGAGACCCTCGGAAACCGTATGTTCAGGCACCTCAAGGTACCGGGCCGCCGCAGTGGCGGCGAGCGCATTGTAGACGTTGTAGAGCCCCGGCACACGCAGATGTACCCTCAGCTCCGATTCCGGCACTGCGATGGTGAGGTCCGCACCGGCAAAGCCATGCAAGACAACCTTTGTCGCCCGCACATCGCGATGAGGTTGCCGCCAGCCGCACGCAGGGCAGGCAAACTCCCCAAGGTGTCCGTAGTAAGCAGCGGCATACTGCAATGGCTCTGCGTCATGCGGGCAGTAATGTGAGTCAGCAGCCAATTCAATACCATCCCGCGCCACGTCAGGATCATCAAGGCCAAAATAGCCCACCGGACCAACGTAGGATTCACCCAAGCTGGCAACTAACGGATCATCCCCATTCAAAAGCAACGCCGTGGCAGAATCCAACTGTGCGAATGCGGAGCGCAGGCCTGCGGCAATTGTCTGCACCTCGCCGTAGCGGTCGAGCTGATCGCGAAAAAGATTTGTCACGACAATGCAGGCGGGCCGATGCTGGCGGAGTGCTTGTACAATTGCCGCCTCGTCCAGCTCCAAGACGGCAACGCTGTCCGGCGCAAGACGCAGTCTGCCGTGCCATCCGGTGTGTTCGAGAAACAGGCTCAAGACACCGCGTGTCAGGTTAGACCCTGTAGCGTTGTGCAGAACTGAGCGGCCGCCAACGGCAAGAATGTTGCGCAGCAATGCGGCAGTTGTCGTCTTGCCGTTAGTGCCGGTGACGAAGACGGTGCCCGCCGGCACTTGGCTCAGCAAGACTCCAAGTAAGTCCGGTGCCAGGTGCTCCGCCACCAGTCCCGGGAGCGCCGTGCCCCCGCCCCGTTGCAGGCGGCGCGAAAACACGCCTGCAATCTTGGCTATCAGAATCGCGATGGTCCGACGCAATGGGGAGAAAGAGTACCGTCGGTCATCCACATTCTTCGTCCATATCCCACGGCAACCGGCGTAGGCGGGTACCTTATGCGCACCGCAAGAATCCTAATCTGACTGCCGGCTACGGCGTCGTCGCTCTGCTCTGGCAATAGAACTGACATTGCCGCAGAGACAATTGATATTGCAGTACGGGATTCGTGTTGAAGAGAGTCGATAGACCGCAAGCGCCTAAAAGCGCTCGAACCGCTCAACATCTAGCACGAATACGACGGCTCCACCCACCTGCACCTCAACCGGATAGGGCATGTAGAACTCGCCCGGCTCCATTGCAGGCGGCACAGGGTTGACATACTGCATGCGGGTCGTGCAATTTCGGCGGACAACCACCAGTACCTCGCTGACTTTCTCTTCCTCCACGCCCACCAGCACCGTGGCGTTGCCATGCCGCAAAAAGCCACCGGCAGTATTGATGCGCGTCGCGCCAAAGCCGGCTTGCACCAGGTTGTCTATAAGGTTTCCCGCGTCCTCGTCTTGGACAATCGCCACGACGAGTTTCATGTTTTCGTCCACGCTGCAAAACTCCTTGCCGAGGAACTCTCCTAACCAAATGGGGCCGTGGCTACGAGTATGGAGTTCTTCCTAAATTGATTTCTCTTCAGCTCTGCCCAGCACATCTACCGTCCCAAGGCAGTGCCTCGCTTTCCCGACCTTCGATGTTCCTCAAGTGCGCTGGCGAAGAATCAACCACATACCACGCCGCAACATCGTAGTATTGCAACGCACCCCTGCTAGCGCAGACGCTCAATGAGGGCATCCGCCACCCCAGACGTGCCGGCTGCGGTTGGGTCATTGCGGTCGGGCTTCATGTCGTAGGTGACGTGCTTGCCTTCCGCGATGACGTCCGCGAGCGCAGTCTCCATCCGTTCCGCGGCCTCGCGCTCGCCAATGTGGCGCAGCATCATCACCGCCGAAAACATCTGGGCCATGGGATTTACCTTGTTCTGGCCGGTGTATTTGGGCGCACTGCCGTGAATTGGCTCGAAAAGCGCCATTTGGTCGCCGATGTTGGCACCGGGAGCAACACCCAGACCTCCAACCAGCCCGGCACAGAGATCGGACAGAATGTCGCCGTAAAGATTCGGCATGACCATAACGTCGAATTGTTCCGGCCGACGCACCAGTTGCATACAGGTAGCATCCACGATCATGTCCCAAAATTCGATTTCGGGATAGTCTTCCGCAACTTCACGTGCCACACGGAGGAAAAGGCCGTCCGAGTGCTTTTGAATGTTCGCCTTGTGAATTGCGGTAACCGTCTTGCGTCCATTCGCCCGGGCGTACTCGAAAGCGAACTTTACAATGCGGCGAGAACCCTCTACGGTAATTGGCTTAATCGTGATTCCCGCGTCCATTGGAATCTGACTACCGTGATGGGCACGGATGAAGTGGATGAGCTCCAAGGCACTCCCAGTGCCTTCCTCAAACTCAATTCCCGCATAGAGGTCTTCGAGGTTCTCACGCACTACCACAATGTCAATCGCATCAAAGCGCGTTTGCACACCGGTATAGCTCCTGCACGGCCGCAAGTTGGCGTAGCACTTCAGTTCCTTGCGCAACGTGACGTTTAGGCTGCGAAACCCTGTGCCCACGGGAGTCGTAATCGGCCCCTTGATTCCCACTTTATTCCGTCGCAATGAATCTATGACTGATTGCGGCAGCAGTTCGCCGGTCTTCTCAAAGACGTGCAGACCCGCTTCTTGGACGTCCCACGAAATGCCGACATCCAACGCCTCAACGACGCGGCAGGTTGCTTCCGTAATCTCTGGACCGACGCCATCGCCCGGAATCAGCGTAATTGTATACCCCACTCAGTTTTCTCCTGTCTCTAGTTACCGATGTCCCGCACAATCTACGCAGAGTCCTCAGCAAGGGTGATCTGGTTAAGCATTGTGCACTCAAAGTAGCTGCGTCTATTCATTGTCGCAGCCAATCCAACAGAATCGCCCGACCTTCATTCAGCACACCCACTGCTGCGCGTGGGCAGCAGTGGGTGCACCATTGGCGACACATTAGCTGCACTTGCTCATCGCGGCCGGGAATGAACTCACGAAATGGACGATTGCTATTCCTAACTCGCATTATATACTGAGACTATGTGGTTCGCCATTGACGCGAGCGGGAGATACCATCGCAGGTAGGCTCGCCGCCGGAGCAAGAAATCCACCTACACGTGGCGTGCGACAATTGGAGCACCTTGCCATGAAGCAGAAACTCACATGGGTCTTTGTCCTCGGCTTTTCCGGGTTAATTGGCCTTTTTCTTCTTGTCCTCACTGCGCCGCGCAACCACGTTTACGATCCACGCATTGACGAGAGAGACACGGAGATTGTGACCAAGAGGCCCCAGGATATCATGGATGACATCCTGGCTCAGGCTGAGGGTCTGCCCAAACAAGACTTGGAGATTTTCGAAGTCGACGCTTCCCCGCCCTCGTGGGTCCGCTATTACCCCATACGACGCTATACGGTCACGCGCGTGCGCATTCGCGCCAATGAACCGATTTGGCTCGACGCATTTATACCGGAACCAACCTACGAGTACATTATGACGGTTGATGTCGAGTATGCTGATCGGGACACGCGCGAAATCACCGTAAACGTTACGCGCCCTGGGTTATTCACCGGCTTTTCTATTCGTACGTCGCTCTTCAGCCCGTAGGGACCCCGGCAAGGGGCTAGTCCCGGCAGTCGCAGGATTTGCCGTCATTGACCGCCGCATCAACTCTGATTCCCATTGGCGCCGCCAGCGTGTTAATAGACTGCCGCCGGTTCAAGAGGCCAGTTCGACAACGAGCCGCGTCTGCTGCCCTGATGCGACACTTACCGTTCAGTGACCCGTTTTGCCTGGTGTACGCATCCTCTATACAATTGAGACGGAATATCAAGAAAGCCGACCCAAGCGAAGCTGACTGACTTTCTTTGTTTGTTTCGAGCGCGCTTCATAGCCGGTCTCCTTTAGAACGAAGGGTAACCGGATTCAACCTCGGCAATCCGGGAGTCCACGTCTCTGAGACGGACTTGGTAGGAATGAAGTCCCATGCCGTTTGACCCTGGTCACTCTGTCCTTGGAGTGTACAATTCCGCAACATCCACATAGAGGGAGCGTCGACAGATCAAATGCAAGCGATTATTCTCGCCGGGGGGCTAGGAGAGCGACTGCGGCCGTACACATCCGACCGCCCCAAGACCATGGTAGAGGCCTGCGGTGTCCCAATTCTCGCATATCAGCTTGCGTGGCTTAGAGACAGTGGCGTTTCGCGCTTTGTCATTTCGTGCGGCTACCGGCACGACGTTATTCAGGATCGCTTTGGCGATGGCGGAGCAATTGGCGTTCAGATTGAGTACGCGATTGAGTACGAGAAGCTCGGGACAGGAGGCGGGCTGAAGCTAGCGCTTGGGATGGCAGATTCTTCCGACCCATTCATCCTTGCGACGAATGGCGACATTCTCACGAGTATGGACATATCTTCGCTCGTGGACGTGCATGTGGAAGGCGAAAACACTGCTACGCTTTCGCTGACGCAACTGCAGAGTCCATATGGCATCGTCGAATCGAACGACGCGCACAAGGTGACCGCATTCCACGAGAAACCGCTCTTACCCCATTGGCTGAGTGCCGGCATCTATGCGCTGTCACCAGCCATCAGGGATCTGTTGCCGGACAAGGGTGATCACGAGCGGAGCACGTTTCCCCACATTGCCCAAGAAGGCAAACTGGGCGCCTATAGGTCGCATGCATACTGGCGCGCGATCGATACGGCCAAAGACCTATCTGAAGCCGAGATCGAGCTAGCGGAGAACCCACTCCCCCATGTCTGAGCATCCACCAACCGGTAAGAGCACAGGCTTCGACTATGAGGCCTGGAAAGAAGAGGTCGACAACGAGACTCTCAAGCAGTCTATGCAGGTCTACTACGACCAGCGCGCCGGAGAATACGTAGACTGGTTTCTCCGTACAGGGCTCTACGATCGACCGGAAACAAACGAGCCCTTTCTCAGTGGCTTGCGGAAACTTGAGGAGGATTTGGCCGCATTTGGTGAAGGGAGCATTTTGGAAGTCGCTTGCGGAATTGGCTGGTGGACTTCACTGCTGGCCCAGTCCGGTCTGGACGTTACCGCGCTCGACTACGGACCGCACATGTTGGCAGAGTGCCGCAAGCGCCTAAGCCTGAACAACACCCATGCCACGCTCGTGCGCGCCAGTGCCTACGAGCTGCCGTTTGCAGACAGTTCCGTTGATGGCTGCTTCTTCGGCTTCTTTTTCAGTCATGTGCCCCATGACGACGTCTCTCCCTTCCTCAGCGAAGTGAGGCGCGTGGTGCGCCCCGGCGGGAGCGTTTGTATATTCGATTCAAGCTTACCGTCACTCGACGATGTTGAGACCGAAATACAACAGCGACCTCTGCGAGATGGTTCCCTCCACCCCGCCCTGAAGGTTTACTACGGCGCCAGGGGGCTCGCTCGTGTACTGGAACCGTTCGCTGAGCAGCTCTCCATCAAGAAGGTAGAGGGCCTCTTCATCACTGCGCACTACCGGTCGCGGGGCTGAGGATTGCGCAGAGAGCACGACAATGGTGTGAACTTTCAGCCTCGTACGTGAACGCTCCGGCCGCTATACCGCAACAGGCGGAAGACGCCAGGCCGAGAGCCGGTTTTCCTCGTCAAGCACGACCAAGAGATTGCCGTCGTTTGCCACGGCGAAATCGCGGATGGGTACCAGTGGGCTCACTGTCCCCAGTATGCTGCCGTCGTACTTGACGACAACCAGACGAATGTTCTCCGACAGACCGATGAGATAGTCGAAGTTGGCCACAATCTGAGACACGGGCATGGCGTCTTGCGCCCACAACTGACGGCCATTCTGGTCGAAAGCCGTAATGCCTTGTACACCGCCGACGTAGATGATGTCACCGGGTTGGGATACCGCCAAAGTGCGTCCACGGGCCGCCGCCTGCCACTCAATTTGCTGCGAGGCGATGTCGAATTGGCTCACGTGCCTATCGGTGAGAACAATGAGCTTTCGATCGAGATTGGCAAGCGCGACGCTTACGACCGGCTCAAAGAAATCTGAGCCCATCTGTTTCTCGCCGCGCTCATTGAGCACCAATACGTGAAACCGACCTTCGCCGACCGCTCCCAGCGCAATTCGCGTACCGTCTGATGAAAGGTGTGAGCTGTTCACGCCAAGCGATGGCGGAGTAACCCACGCGAGGCCGGACTGGTGGAAGCCGAAAGCCTGTCCAAGGCCTTCTGCATTGGACGTGGCGGCAACCATGAATGCACCGTCATGGCTGATCTCTGCTCTCTCCAGAATGACGTCATATGCGTCTAAGGAATCACGCCAGCTTACCTCTCCAATCCCGCTGAGTGCCTGCGCGCCAATTCCTGCCGCAAAGATGTTCTCTCCTTCGCGGGTTACCGCCAGCGCAAACGTGGGCAGTGAGAAAGACTGCGTCCACTCGTGCGCGCCGTGCCCTGTTCGGCGCTGTATCACACCACTTGTGTCGCCGGCAAGGATGACATTTCCTTCAGGGGACACTGCAATGAAGTGCGCCGACAGTTCCAAGTCGGAAAACCAGGCTAACTCACGCCACGTATGGCCCTGCACCGGCGCAACCTCGGCAGCGCGGAATTCATACACGGTATCTTCGTGCACGGCTGCAGCGACTCGGAGCTCCCGCCACTGTGCCGCCACCGCCCGCGCCTCCGCCGCAACGCGGAATGGCCCCAACCAGACCGTGGGCACTTCGTCCTGCTTGATCACAGCACCTTGTAATGCCGCTGCCTCTTGCACCTTTTGGGCCTCTTCAAGGCTGGCAAACGGTCCCAGCACTACGCGAGAAACTGCCGTTGGCTCCGCTGAAATCTCGATTCGACCTGCTTGAATGAGGAGGTCCTGCAGCGTTGGGCCATCCTTCAAGTTGGTATTGGCAATGAAGTATTCCAGTTGAAAATGCGCCTCGGAGAGCTGGGAATAGGCCGCAGCCAAAGCAGCATCCTGCTCCGTATCGATGTAGCGGCGAAATCCCGCTGCCGCCCGCGCAAGAGGATCAATAGCATCCAGCAAGCCATCCGAAACTTCCTCGGTGCCATCTGCACTAACATCGACGACTTGCTGGGCCAACAAGTGAATCTCAGGAATGAGAAAGTCAAGAGCTACACGATATTTGCTCGGGGTCAGCGATTGACGCATGAACGCCAGATTGTTGATGTTGAGGCGCCGGACAATGAGAATAGCATCGCGCGAGATTTGCTCGATGCGCTCATCCGACTGGCGGGCAACTTCCTCAGGCGTCTGAATCGAAGGGGTCTGTGAGGGAAGGGTACTACATCCGAGAGCAAGTACTGCAACTAATGAACAAAGTGCAATCGCTCTCAAAGCTTGTCGCGATAGGATCATGGCGGGAACCAAATAGACAACACAATGCGGTTTATATGACGCTAGAAGCCATCTTCCACCATCATCAAATCGTCATGATCGACCGCTTCCTTTTCGAGGTCGGCCCAGTCATCGGCATCGCCGAACTCATCCGCCGCATCGCTCTTCAGCGAAACTGCTGAATGTCGAACGAAAGCCAGCCTGCCGCTCTGCGCGCGACTCTGACTTGGGAAGGAGTGCTGCCCGGCCAGGCTCGAGTGTTGATACGTCTCCTTTATCACGATGAAAATGTCACCACTCTGAATACCCACCACCGCGGCTGCAAAGCGATTACCGGATTCAATCAAGAATGCAAGCCGTTGCGAAAGCGCAGCGCCCAATTGCCCCAATGGCACCCCATTGCGGCTTACGACCCGTATGATGCTGCCATGTTGTTGGAGACGCAATGGATCTCCTGGCAAGGGCAGGGCACTACTCGGCTTTCTGGGAAGCGGAAGCAACTTGACTATTGTCGTCTTGCCGGATTCTGCAATGAAGATGTCCGCAGGGACATGAGGAATGTCGTCAGCGCTAGCAATCTCAGGGGTAGCGCACAAAGAGGACCGGAGCCGTTCCAGATTTCGCCCGGCAATTGCGTTAACAGGATCCAGCTCCAGCGCTCGCCGGTAGACATCTTTCGCTTCATGCAACAATCCCATCTCCCACAGCGACTTGCCGAGACGATTGTGCGCGTCAACATCATCCGGGCAGAGTTTCACGATCGAGCGATTAATCTTTTCGGCTTCAGCCCAACGCTGATGAGCGGCGCATTGAATCGCTTGCTGCTCCCAATACCGCTTGAACCGGCTTCGGTCAGTGCTAATGACTTGTGACATGTCTCTTGGCCTCACTCAGGACAGGTATGAACGACACACAGGTTTACAAGAATCAGCATGGCGTGCATGCCAAATGGAGGAGAACTTTGCCACGGACACACTACTCCCCCGGGAATTGCAGGTGGGAGCAACGATTGCCAGCGGCGATGCTATAATTGACTTGAACTAGAGGGTAGTTACAAGTCAATTCACGAATCTACTATAGCATAAGATTTCGTTAAATCACTACTTTAAGCGTAGAAACCACCCAAATCTCAAGAAAATTCCTCTACGACCCGATTCAACGTAGAAGTCCGCTGACGAATTCCTTGGCTAGATGACCATGCCCATGGCTGTCGGCGTCAGATTCTCGGCCGGCAGAGATTCAGCAGGAGTGCAGACCTGTGAACGACGGGGAAGTCCTATAGTCCTATCGCCTTCAGCCGCTTACCCAGCCTGCGCAAGCGCCCTTTCACCCAAGGGCTAGTTTGAGATCCTAGTCTCCCCTATCACGTAGACCATCCGACACGAAGAACTTGAAGCGATGCTCAAAGACACGAATGACAAGCCGGAAACACGCACAGAGGAATCACTCGATGCCCCACTGTCCGTGAGCGTCCTCATTCCGACCTGGAACGGCAGAGACCTGCTGCGCGCCTGCCTGGATTCTCTTTTGCAGCAGACCCACCGAGATTTTGAGGTGGTTGTGGCCGAAAATGGTTCTGTCGACGGTACAAGAGACATGCTAGAGCAGGAATATCCGTGGGTACGAGTCGTGGCCCTCGACCGGAACCTAGGTTTCGCTCGCGGCGTGAAAGCGGCGTTCGACGTTGCTACAGGAAACCTGATCGTCCTGCTAAACAATGATACGGAAGCGGCGCCAACCTGGCTTGAAGAGCTTGTGGCCGCGGCACACGGCCATCCCACTGCAGCGTCATTTGCATGCAAGATACTCCTATTTCAGGATCGTAGACGCCTGCACTCTGCTGGAGACTACTACGGCTGCGACGGCGTGCCGGGAAACCGCGGAGTATGGGAGCAGGACGGACCGGACTATAGCGAACGCGGCTGGGTGTTTGGCGCACAAGGGGCGGCTTGCGCCTACCGCCGGAGCCTCTTAGACACTATTGGCTTCTTCGACGAAGACCTTGTCTCTTATTGCGAAGACGTTGACCTAAACTGGCGCGCTAATCTTCGCGGATTTCGGTGTCTCTATGTTCCAGAAGCCCAGGTCTTCCATCACGTCTCTGCGACCGGTGGCGGGGCGCTTGCCAGCTACTATTGCGGACGAAACTTCATTGCTGTCGCAGTGAAAGACGTCCCCGGGTATCTCTGGCGGCGATACTGGAGACGGATAATTGGACAGCAGTTAGCCATTACTGTCGAAGCCTTGCGCAACTTTCGAGGTGAAGCGGCGCGCGCACGCCTGCGGGGACAGCTTGCAGGTCTCGCCCTCATCCCCTCCATGCTACGCAAACGCCGCGTCGTCCAGGGACAGATAACGGTTGATCTGTCAAAGATAGAAGAGTTGATGGGTCCGTGGATATTGCCGCTCTGACAATAGACTGCCGGACAATGCATGCTGACGCTTGGTACATGAAATGCGCCCTTTAGATGAAAAGCCTAATTGGCGGGGGTGTACTGCGAACAGTACAGCCGGCGGCATGAATAACAACCGCGTAAATCTTGAATGGTGCGGCAATGAGCGCTTGCTTGATAACGGAGACCGGCCGCAATAGAGGATGCAACTCCACTCGACCGCACTCAATCCACCTCTCACTGCCCCTATGTCTAAGCATTGGCCCCACCATCGTCGCCCGGAGAAAATTCGTACAATAGGAGTCAAGAGAGGCAAGCAGCTTTCAGTAAGTCATTGAGCAATCGCAAGACAAGGGAGTGAAACCGCCGATGAAGTACCTAAAACGTCTTTTGTTCGAATCAGGCAATGACGCTGACAACGTCAAAGACGCCGATCCAACCGCCGATCCTAATCTTTTCTGGTACTACGTGCGCTGCAACAGATGTGGCGAATCTGTTGCAGTGATGGCGCGCAAGGGCTATGACCTTGTGGAGGAATTCGAGGAATCCAGCAACAGCGATGCTCCGGTCGGGTATAGCCTATTCAAGGATGTCATGGGACGTAGCGACACATGCTTCCAACAGATGCGCATCGAGATTCACTTCAGCACGAGCTACGAAGAGCAGAGCAGGCACATCGAGGGTGGACAGTTCATCACTGCTGCGGAGCACCGTGCCGGCACGAACGGAGAAGAGCAACTTTAAAAGGAAGTACCGGTGGCTGCGAATCCCAAAGTGCATTGCCGGCGCAAAGCTTTGCACGCCTCAGCTTCCCGTGGAAGGGACTTTCAGCCACTATTGCGCAGGGGTGACTTTGCGATTGCCTAACCTTGCTTCTCTGCAATTCTGCGCCCATCACAACGCACATTGCTTCGCGTTGCCGCCCGTCACATCGCGAATTCAAGGTCAATCGGCAGGCCAAGTTTACAGACATGATCGGCAAGGGAGTCTCCGGCGAATGAGAAAAGAGCACCAACGGTGAGTTTGGGACTACCGGCCGGTCTCCTGCGCAGCGAAGCTTTGGGCCGCATCTCCTGGACGGTCCTCTTTTTGCTCATTGCAATTCTGCTGGGCATCGCTATCGGCTGGGGAGCGGTAAACTACTCGCCGTTTACGCTTCTCTTTCTCCTGGTGGGCCTAGTTGGGAGCGTTGCCGTTGCCTTCTCCCCGGGTCTAGCAGTCATCGGGTTAATGGCAATCATCTGGTTACTTCCCTTCGGCACCTTGCCGTTCCGCGTTGGCTTTCGCTTCAGTTTCCTAGACCTTGCAACCGGCGCGCTGCTCTTTCTGTTCGCATGGCAAGTGTGCACACATCGTCTGCGTTTGCCAAGCCGCCTATCGGTAGTTGCCGTTGCGCTCTACGTCCTCCTCTTGCTAGTTGCCGCCGGCAACGGTCTGCGCTTTGGCATGTCTGAAGATGCCATCACGTATTCAATTAAATTGGCCTCGAGCGCCTTAATGTTCATCATGCTCGTCACGTGGTTGCAAACTGTGCAAGCAGCTCGACGCGCGGCCACGTGGTTTCTTGTATTCGCCGCCGGCCAGGCCATGATAGGTGTCGTTCTTTACTTAATTCCCACAGCTTATTCAATCAAGATACTCTCTCAGTTTGGGCGAATAGGCTATCCGGTTGGGGGCGGCGTGCTGCGATACATAGCCGACACTCCCTTGCTACGCGCGACGGGAACGAGCATCGATCCTAACATGCTGGGCGGTGCCTTGGTATTCGCCATCGCCTTTGGCGTGGCGCTATGGGCCAGCCACCCACGAAGATGGTGGTTGCTCGGCCTGCTTGGCCTTTTGCTGCTCTGTCTTCTTTTCACGCGTTCGCGTGCCGCACTCCTTGGGAGCGGCGCGGCAATTGTGGTTCTTACAACCCTCAGATACCGGTGGCTGTTTTGGCTCTATCCTCTTGGCGGCATTACGATCGCCGCTCTGCCTCAGACTCGTGCCATGCTCCTGCATCTCTTATCGGGATTGCGCGCACAGGATCGTGCGGCAGCGATGCGTTTGGATGAGTATTCTAAGTCATTTAACCTCATTCAAGATCATCCATTGCTGGGCGTGGGATTCGGGCCGCCGCCCACCATCGACACCTTCGTCGGCGTATCGAGCATTTACTTGCAACTGGCCGAATTGGGTGGACTTGTCACGCTCGCCGCCTTCAGCCTGGCAGTTGGGGCAGCGCTCTGGAGCATGTTGCAAGGATGGCGTAGAGGCTTGACACCGGACAGTGAATGGGTGGCGCTCGGCGCTCTCGCAGGCCTGTTGGGAGCGCTCGTAACCGGACTGTTCGACCAACACTACGTCGTCTATCCTCACATGGCAACACTATTCTGGCTAGTTGCCGGGCTTGGCGTTGCCGCCGCTTGGGTTAGGCAAGACTCCAAACACTCTACTGAAGACACCTTGTGATGCTATGATTATTTCAAAGGCCTCCTCTTCCACGAGGACCCTAAGCGAGTTGGATCAAATGGAATTTCACGTGAGCCCTGCAACAACGCATGAAGATCGGCATTGATTGTCGCCTCCACTACTACAATCGCACAGGAATCGGCCACTATATTCGAAACCTGATTCGGGAGTTTCCGGAGTCCGCCAATACTGAAATGGAGTTAGTCCTACTCCAAAGTAGACGGGAACGCGAAGCACTCCTGCAAGCCCCCCGAATGCGCTGCCGTAGAGTCTTTACTCCTGCCCACCATCCCGTGGAGCGGTGGTTCCTGGCAGCGGAAATTGCGGCTCAGCGGCTAGACGTACTGCATAGCCCTGACCACGTGGCACCGAAACGGACAGGGTGGGAGAGCGTGGTTACCATTCACGATCTCTGCTTCTTGGCTCATCCGGAAGCCTACGATTCTGCCAGTCTTCTCTACTACACCCAGGTTTTTCGCACACTACCTCGTACAGCCAAGGTTATCACGGTATCGGAATTCACCCGGCACGAAGTCCTAAACCGCATCTCCATCGCACCGGAAAAGGTTATCACCGTTTACGAGGCAGTGGATCCGGCTTACTATACGCGCACAGAGGCTGATTGCGAACACATCAGACGTCGTCTTGGTATTTCTGAGCCGTATATCCTCGTAGTTGGCACCATTGAAGCACGCAAGAATCTGGAACGAGTAATTGAGGCATATGCCGTGCTGCCTCGCCGAGACCGTCCCCAACTCGTCTTTGCCGGCGGCCGGGGCTATCAATATGAAAATGTCCTCGAGGCAGTCCAGGGGCATCGCCTTCAGGACCAGGTCAAGTTTCTCGGTTTCGTGGACGACGCCGAGCTACCGATGCTTTATTCCGGCGCGGTCTGTCTCCTGTTCCCATCTCTCTACGAAGGATTTGGGTTGCCCATACTTGAGGCGATGGCGTGCGGCTGCCCTGTCATCACCTCAAACTTCGGCAGCATGGCAGAAGTTGCTGGGGATGCCGCCATCCTCGTAGATCCAAACTCCGCCGCAGCGATTGCGCAGGGCATCTCGTCTCTCTTGAGTGACACGGCGCTGCGCGACGGCATGAACGCCAGAGGGCACGCACGCGTGAAGCAGTTCTCGTGGCGCACTGCGGCTCAGCAAACGCTTGCCGTCTACCGCGAGGCTGCAGGACCACACTGATGCGAGTCCTCTTCCTTACGCCGCAACCGCCCTGGCCGCCTCACGCCGGCCCGGCAGTCCGCAACTATCAACTCATCTCTGGCGCTGCTACCCAACACCAAGTGTATGTATTGTGCTTTGGCGACTCCGACACTGATCTAACAGCACTGAACGAGATTTGCAGTTGGGCAGGATGGGTAGCCCGGCCCCATTCAACTCTTCGCGACCGCATACTTCACCTGCTACGGAGTTCGGAGCCGGATCTCGCGTTTAGGCTCCAGAGCGAGGCCTTTGCAGAACGCTTGCGTTTCATTCTGGCACATCAGCACTTCGATCTCATTCAATTCGAGGGCTTGGAAATGGTCCCTTATCTTGCCTGGGCACGAAGGGAGAGTCCGAACAGTCTGCTCGTTCTCGACGAGCACAATGCGGAATATTTGCTCCAAGAGCGCATATCAGCCACCTCCCAGAGCTTAGGGCGCTGGTACTCTCGCATCCAAGCCCGCAGACTGCGCCAGTATGAGTCGAATGCGCTCGCCTCGAGCGACGGCTGGATCACCGTTTCCAAAGTTGATGAAAGCCACCTGGAACCCCTCTCCAGCGGCAAACCGCATACGGTCATTCCTATCGGCGTTGACCCTGAGAAGCAAGGCGCCCAGGGCGTACCCCTCGCGCCTTTGCCGCGCCTATTTTTCGCAGGAAAGCTGGACTATCGACCGAATAGGGATGGCTTGCGCTGGTTCTGCACCAAAGTCTGGCCGCTCATTCGATCTGAAGTCCCAACCGTGGAATTCATCGTGGCCGGATCCGGTGCCAGCCCTGAAAGGCGCTGGCTCCGCCAGCCGGGGATACAGTCACTGGGCTACCTGGACGACAGAGAGTTCGCGCAAGCCCTCGGCAGCGCGTGGGTCTCGGTGGTACCGGTTCAGGCGGGAAGCGGCATGCGCGTAAAAATACTCGAGTCTTTCCTATGGGCGAAGCCGGTTGCGACCACAAGTATCGGCATTGAGGGTATAGAAGCTGCACCCGGCGAGCACGTGCGCATTGGCGACACCCCGGAGGACTTTGCCGGACATGTAGTCGATCTCTTACGCGATCGTCTCTTGGCGCAAGAGCAAGGCCTGGCAGCCAAGCGACTTGCGGAGGAACTCTACGATTGGCGCCGCTTCACGCCTCGCCTGCTCGATTTTTATGGGCGCCTGCATGAGTCACGTGATGGGTATGTCTAGAGTCTCACTGATAATCACGGTGTGGAACGAGGAAGCGGCCCTGCCAGTCCTACTGAGATCGCTCGTAGCACAGGACCGCCAACCGGACGAGATCGTCATCGCTGACGGCGGGTCAACCGACGGTACAGTCCCTTTGCTGCGGGACTTTGCGGCAGCGCGACAGCACTCTGTCATTCCGGCTTCCGCCGGAATCCAGTCTCACATCGTCCTGCTTGAACTACCAGGCGCCAACATTGCGGAGGGTCGTAATGCCGCCATTCGCGCCGCCACCGGTGACATTATCGCTGTCACCGATGCCGGCGTTACGCTGCCTAATTACTGGCTTGAAGAGTTGGTGCGTCCGTTCGAGGACCGGCCGGATGTAAACATGGTTAGCGGCTATTCGCGGCCGGACCCTCGTACACGCTTTGAGGAACTGCTGGCCGTGACGACGCTTCCTCTGGTAAGCGAAATCCGTGAAGCATCCTACCTTGCGTCAAGCCGCACCGTGGCATTTCGCCGTGAATTGTGGGGGAAAGCGGCTGGGTATCCAGAGTGGCTTGACTACTGCGAAGACGTAGTCTTCGACTTCAATTGTAAAGCGGTTGGCGCCCACGTTGTGTTTCAGCCGGCGGCGAGCGTGCGCTTTCGACCGCGCCCGCACCTCAAGGCATTCTTTCTGCAGTACTATCGCTATGCCCGGGGTGACGGCAAAGCAAACTTGTGGCCGGGCCGCCACGCGCTCCGCTACACTGCTTATGTTCTCGGGTCCATTCTGCTTTGGCGCGGCAGGCAGAATCCACTGTGGTGGGCGCTGCTCGCGTTGGCGATAGTTGCGGGCTCCCGCAAACCGCTCCTTCGTGCACTCACAGATCCCGCATCAAAAAACAAGAAGAGCCTTGTCTCTTCGTTTGGTAGTATCTTGCTCATACGTGTAGTGGGCGACATTGCCAAAATGCTTGGGTATCCGGTAGGAGTCTGGTGGCGATGGCGACTGCGTCAAGGACGGCGCCTTCGTCAAGGACGGCGACTGCGTCGAGGCCAATGAAAGCAATGGGTACGGCTCCTATCGAACTCTCCATCATCGTTGTCACCCACAACGTCGTGGCGCTGCTGCGCACGTGCCTCGCTTCGATCTATGCCAGCGACTTTGCGGATCGGTGTGAGGTGTTCGTGGTGGATAACGGCACTGACGAGTCACTTGCAATGGTGGAGGACGATTTTCCGGCAGCGCAACGCATCCTGGGATCGCCGCACATCGGCTTCGCGGCGGGAAACAACCTTGCACTCGCGCGGGCACGCGGTCGCTACGTTCTCTTGCTCAACCCGGACACAGAACTCCCGCCTTCTGCACTCTCACAATTGCACGCCGTCATGGAGAAAAATCCGCAGTGGGGCATTGTTGGGCCGAGACTCGTTCGCGCCGACGGGAGCTTGGATCTGGCCTGCCGACGTTCATTTCCAACACCTTGGAATGCGCTCATGAAGGCTTGCGGTCTCGCGAAGCGGTTTCCCAAGTCTCGTGTAACCGCCGGATACAACCTCACGTATCTCGATCCCAATCAGTGCTATCCCTTGGATGCGGTAGTCGGCGCATTTATGTTCATACGCCGCGACGCGCTGGCTGAGGCCGGCCTGCTGGATGACTCGTTCTTCATGTACGGTGAAGACCTTGACCTCTGCTACCGCATAAAGCAAGCTGGATGGCAAGTATGGTATTGGCCGGCGGTTGCAGTGCGCCACCTGAAAGGCGAAAGCAGCCGCCAACGTCCAGGCCGAATGACATTTGAGTTTTTTCGCTCTATGCACTTGTTCTATGCCAAGCACCAAGCGCCCCAAAACCCTACTGTCTTGAATGTCCTCGTATTCTCAGCAATCTGGACTTTCTTTTTCGCAGCAATGCTCCGGGTATGGGCGCGACGAGATTCCCACCACGCCCCGCGGCTTTCAGCGTTCTAGGAGGGAGGGGGCCATGACACTCAAGGGAGATCTGCGCCTCATCATTGTGCCGCTGTGGCTCATTCTTGACGCTTTGGCGATCGGCCTCGCCGTACTTTGTTCCTATTACGTGCGTTTCACGTTAGGTTGGCCGCCACCGGAGGAAGCTCATTCCCTGCAGATGTATTACCGCCTATGGTTACTCATAACCGTGGTATACATGGGCACCATGCTCATTAATGGGCTTTATCGCTCCCATCAACACGTACCGGCGGAAGAATACCTCCTCAAGATTCTGCCTGCCATTGCGCTGGGGACGGTTGTAGCGGTCGGTTTATCCGCTTTTTTCGGGCGCACAGGATTCGAATACTCCCGGTTGCTCATCGGCTATGCGGCGATTCTGAGCGTCTTCTTCCTCACATTCGAGCGGGTGCTTGTTTCCTTCGCTCGCGGCGTGCTGCACCAGCGAAACATGGGGACGGTGCGCACACTCATCGTGGGACACGGGGTCGGCAGCGCAATCGTTGACGTGCACTTCCAGCGCCTTCAGCAACTCGGCTATGAAGTAGTCGGAATCCTGGATGACGACCCCGACGACAACGTCCTTAAACTCAGCTACCCCTTGCTTGGCGAAATCGACCTACTCCCGATCGTCATCTCTCAGTATGACGTGAAGGAAGTTATCATTACGTTGCCTGCACTCAATACGGTTGAATTGCTGCGCATTCTTGACCTGTGCCCCACGGAGAACGTACACATACGAGTGCATCCGGATCTCTTTCAGTTCCTGGTCACAACCATCCAAGTAGACGAGATTTCCGGCCTGCCACTTCTCACTGTTAAGGAACCTCGTCTCGCCGTTTGGCACCGCATGGCAAAGCGCTCGTTGGATCTTGTGGTCGCTGCCATTACATTGATCGTGCTCTCCGGACCGCTGCTGCTCGTTGCCCTCTTGATCCGTCTTGACTCGGCAGGCCCCACCTTCTTCATCCAGGAGCGGGTAGGACGAGACGGCAAAGCATTCCCAATCATCAAGTTTCGCACGATGGTGGCAGATGTTGCCGCCCAAGAAGGCCGCGACTGGACCGTGCCCAATGACCCGCGACGCACTCGCTTGGGCAAGTTCCTCAGGCGGTTTTCCGTAGATGAGCTACCCAATCTGATCAACGTTCTCATCGGCCACATGAGCCTGGTCGGACCTCGTGCGGAACAGCCGCAGTATGTTAGGCAATTCAGCGCCGAAATTCCACGCTACATGGAACGGCACCGCGAAAAGGCCGGCATGACCGGTTGGGCGCAAGTCAACGGCCTGCGCGGCGACGTGCCCATCGATCAACGCACGCAGTACGACCTCTATTACATCGAGAACTGGTCGATTTACTTTGATATTCGCATCCTCCTACGTACGGTAATTGCCGTATTTAGGCAACCGGCCTATTAGTGCTGTCAATCCTGAAAGCGAATTCTGCCGTGGCACTTCCGCACAACTCAACCGGAAATGAAATCTAACATCAGACAAAGGGTGAAACATGAGAGTTACTGACATCACGCATCGTCTCTACCGTTGGCCCCGCCGGAAGCCAATCCGAAACGGCATGTTCACGTACACCGACGTTACGCTCTCCGTGGTGGAAATTGAGACTGATGCCGGCCTCACCGGTCTTGGATTAGGTGGTGTCAATCCTTCCCTCCTAGAGCAATTCAAGCCCCTGCTCATCGGCGCAGACCCCTTCAATGTGGAACGACACTGGCATGCACTGTGGGTGCCGAAACTTGTAGGAAGGCGCGGCACAGAGACGCGCACCATCTCAAGCTTGGACATCGCCCTTTGGGACCTGGTCGGCAAAGCAACAGACAAATCCGTGCACCAATTGCTTGGCGGCTATGCAGAGCGTATCCCAGTCTACATCGCTGGCGGCTACTACGAGGAAGGCAAGGGCCTCAAAGAGCTGGCGGACGAGATGGCAGAGAACCTGCGTCTGGGCGCGCGGGCGGTAAAGATGAAGATTGGCGGCGCGCCGATTGGTGAAGACGTGGAACGCGTGCGCGTCGTCCGCGAGACGGTGGGGCCGAATGTGGAAGTGATGGTAGACGCGAACAATGCCTATCCTGCTCACGAAGCCATCCGCATAGCGGCGCAGATGGAGAAGTACGACATCTACTGGTTTGAGGAGCCGGTGGGCGCAGACGACTATGCGGGCTGTGCCCGCGTGGCCCAAGCAACGACAATCCCCATTGCTACCGGCGAGAACGAATACACGCGCTACGGATTCCGCGACCTGATTCAGCACCAAGCAGCCAGCATCCTCAATGCCGATGCCAATATCTGCGGCGGGGTTACGGAGTTTCGCCGCATTGCCGCGCTTGCCGCCTCCCATGATCTGGTGATCGCGCCCCATGGATCACAAGACGTGCACATTCACCTAGTTACCGGCATCCCCAATGGGCTGATTCTCGAATATTACCGCGACACCGTGGACCCCATGTGGGGCAAGACGTTCAAAGAAACGCTCATGTTGGACGCGGACGGCATGCTCGCGCCGCCGGATAGACCGGGTTTTGGCATAACGCTCAATGAGGACGCTTTGGCGGAATTCCGGGTGTCGTAGCACCCAAAACCTAGGCAAATCATCTAATTCGCGGATAGTCGCAATGCCGCGTGAATCTCGATCAACTGCCAAACGTACCCGGCCTTTGTGCCTTTGCCGCCACTGCGATGCGGTAAGATGTGTACAGTGAACTGCGCCGCCGCGTCCGTCCTTTAGCAAAGAGAAAGCGAGCATCTGAGCCAATGACTGTCTTTCAAAAGCCGGGGAACTGGTACAAGGGCAATCTCCACACCCACTCCACGAATTCTGACGGCCTCTATCCTCCGGAGATGGTGTGTTTGTGGTATTGGACAATGGGCTACGACTTTCTTTCAATCACCGACCATCGTTCGCTCACACTCTTTGAGGAGCCGCCGGCCCGCAGTCCCGTGCTCATCCCGGGTATGGAACTCAATGGCGACGACGCCCGCGCCGGAGGCGGCTACCATATCGTCGGACTCGGTCTGCGCGACATGCTCGTACAACCGCCGAACCTGGATGCGCAGGGCGCAATCGATGCGATTCGGACGGATGGGGGTCTGGCCGTGCTGGCACATCCCTACTGGCTGGGACACGTAACCACTGACCTGACGCACCTTGAAGGCGCCCTCGGACTCGAGGTCTTTAACTATGGGACGCAAGTGAGTATCAACAAGGGCGACAGCACGTATCTCTGGGACGGACTGCTCGACCGCAAACGACCGCTCTTGGGCTTGGCCGTAGACGACGCCCACTGGAAGCTGCCTGATGCCGGCGGCGGCTGGGTTATGGCCAAAGCGGATTCGTGCACATCGGAGACAATCCTGGCTGCGATTGCAAGTGGAGACTTCTACTCCTCCCAAGGGCCGGAGATCTACGACTTTCGCCTCGAAGACGGTGTGGCCTCCGCCAAGACTTCACCGGTCCGCACAATCGCCTTTATGTCCGAACGCTCGCATGGACAAGCAATCAGATCGCCACAGGGCGATCCCATCACATCCGCCCACTATTCGCTGCGAAACGAGCATACCTATTTGCGCTTAGAGTGCGTTGACTTTCAAGGGCGCCGGGCGTGGAGCAATCCCATTTGTCTTGAAGGAGACGCGTAGCTTAAGGAGAGAATTGCGTGAAAATCGTAAACCTTAACATCCATCCCGTAGCCGTTTCCCGGCAATACGCCACGCTGACCTCCGGCGGCCAAGAAGGCCGGAAGAATCCTGGCGCCGCTCCCGTGGAACTGTCCTATTTCTACATCCTCGAAGTAGAAACCGACGCCGGCATCGTGGGCATCGGCGAGATCTCCGACATCGATCCAAAAATGCGCATGGTCGATGGGTCTCCAATGGAGATTGAGAATGTTGCCGGTAAACTGAACTCACTTCTCGTCGGACGGGACCCCAGCGACTTGGAGCGGCTCTCTTTGGAGGTGCGCACCGGCGGTCTTATAGACTGCGCGATCGACACTGCATGCTATGACATTATGGGAAAGTCCTACGGAACTTCCGCCACCACCTTAGCCGGCGGGCACTTGCGGAAGAGCGTTTGGGTATCCTGGGTTGCCTACATTCGTGAACCCGAGGCCATGGTTCCCGAGATTCAGGAGAAACTAGCGCAAGGCTTCGACGCTTTCAAGTTTAAGGTTGGCAGAGACATTGATCTTGACGAAGCGCGCATCAAGCTATTTCGCGAAATCGGCGGCTACGACTTGAACCTAAAGCTCGACGCCAACGCGGCTTGGGACGTTGATGAGGCCATTACCTTTATGCGCCGCCTGGAGAAGTACAACATTTCCGGCGTGGAGACGCCAATTGACAAAGAAAACGTTGCCGGCATGGCTCAGGTTCGCAAGGCCGTTGACACGCCGATACTGGAGCACGTTAGCACGCAGGAATACGCCCTGGAACTTGTCCGCCATGAAGCCGTGGACGTCTTCAACGTTTCCACCGTGGGATGCGGCGGTATCTACCGTGCGAAGAAAGTAATCGCTATTGCCGAAGCCGCCGGCTTGCACGCGCTGCTTGGCAGTACGGTGGAGCTCGGCGTCGGCACAGCGGCGCAACTCGCACTCGCCGCTTCTTCGTGGCGTATTGACTGGCCTTCGGACCTCATCGGGCCGCTCATGTACACCGATGACGTGCTCGTGGAGCCCTGGGAGTGGGACAACGGCTACCTGCGCGTACCATCAGGCGCCGGTCTCGGCGTTACCCTCGACCCCGCCAAGCTCGAGTCGTTGCACAATCCGCTGCCACCGTCGCGGCAATAGAGACGTGCGGGGTTGCACTGACGGCCGTGCGGACGCATTGCACTAAACCTTGCGCAACAGTCGGACATCTATTCAAAGTAAGCCCGAATTACCGTTCTTGGTGAGTTGCCTTGCCTGAGCTCGCCGAAGTGTCGAACCATGGACTACCTGAATACTGCGAGTCCCAAGGCTATCGACGGTCCCATCTCAGCAGGCTGCGCGCAATCCGCATGCAAACCCTCTGTTGACACTTCCGCCTCGCCATTGCTATCCTAAGCAATGCAGGGCAGCACTGACCCTTGGGTAGGTGCGCATTCGGCCCTGTATCATGAATACCTAAGAAGTCGTGCATCTATATAAACGAGGAACATCGTGTTCGCAGTCGTTGAAATCGCCGGGAAGCAATATCGGGTTAGCCCCGGAGACCGTATCGCAGTTGAGAGACTGGATGCAGAACCCGGCAGTGAGATTATGCTGGACTCTGTTCTGTTGGCATCCACAGATAATGGCGTTACCGTCGGCACTCCGGTGATTGACGGCGCCAGCATCAGCGCACAAGTGATCGCGGAAGAGAAGGACAGCAAGGTGCTCGTGCTCAAATACAAGCGGAAGAACCGCTACCGGCACCTCTCAGGTCACCGGCATACCCGCACTATTCTGGAAATAGACTCCATTAACACGTAAAGCCAACAACCGAAACGAGGGGTCTCGAAGGTATTCCCGCGTCCCTCCAACGAAAACGAGGAGTAACGAACAAGTGGCACAAAAGAAAGCCGGCGGCAGCAGCCGCAACGGTCGGGATAGCGCAGGCAGACGACTAGGCGTCAAGCGCACCGACGGGGAATTAGTGCGCGCCGGAAACATTCTCGTGCGCCAGCGCGGCACCCCAATTCGCCCGGGCGAGAACGTCGGTATCGGCAAAGACCACACCCTCTTCGCCAAAGTTGACGGCGTTGTCCGCTTCGAGACCTTCGGCCGCGATACCAAGCGCGCCATCATCGTTCCGCTCGGCTAGCGCCAGCACACAATCGCAACACGCAACATTGCCACGCTAAAGCCGAGTACTGCCTCGCATAGACAATTCTCGGGCCGGTAGCTCAGTGGGAGAGCGCTGCGTTCGCATCGCAGAAGTCGGGGGTTCAAATCCCCCTCGGTCCACCTCAATCGCCGATTCTCTAAACTTTGTGCACATGTCACATCGGCAACTATTTATGCGTAGCCTCTATACAAGAATCCTCTGTGCGTTCGATGGAAAAGCTCAGACCATTCAAGCCCCCAGTTGATAGTCCCGCTGCTCGAGAATTCTCTTCCCAACTAATAACCTCAGCCGCGAAGCCAAGGGTCTGCAACACCCGCAGGATCCGTTTAATAGTGATATAAGGAGCACCAGACCCAATGTAATTGCGCTCTAGTAGGCTAAACTGCTCGGTGAGGGAGTTGTGCAATCGAAGACATTCATACTCGTCTTGACATAGCAATACCACGACACAGTCGGTGATTGCGAATGGCGGCCCTAGTGGAACATAGGCTATTTTGTCCTGTCGCGGTTTGCCAACTCTATGAATCAGGACTGCAGGACCAGTAATCGAGCGGGTTCCAAAGGGGACTTGCCTTTCCGACTCTCGCAACCGGTAATCCTGTAGCTCGGTTGAGTGTACCAGCGGTATGCTCTCTCCCGTCTCAACACTTGGTAGGTTATGAGTTTGAAGTGTTCCGCGTAGCAACCCAATTGTAGGCCCGGTCACAGTAAGGAAAGGCTCAATCTGAGTCTTGTTGTTCTGGGTTGTAGGGCCGCGTTTTAGATACGCGATAGTTACCTTTAGGCTTACTCCAGGAAACTTTGCTGTCTCTTCTAGGACTGCCCGGAACTCTCCGATCTGATTTAGTGCAATTCTAGCATCTTGGTCCCGTTCAGCATGAGATGCCCCTGCAGGCAAGAGAGTCACAAGACTTCCGTCTGGACTGAGGTACTGCGACGCGATCAGAACGAAAGCCATCGCCGGACTGCAACGCATTCTTAGCCCATTTAGAAGAACCTCCACTCTCGTCCCGCCACGAGCCGAAAATGGGGGATTCAAGACTGCCAGGTCGACTTTAGCCTTGATTTTCTCGAGATTGGAGAGAGAGTGCCTACTAGAGTTTTCCAAGAAGTTGCACTGAGCCAAAGTCCAATCGGTTCTGACCTGCGCGAGACTTGCAACTCTATTTCTGCTGATATCACATCCAAAAAATGTTGCATTGGGCCACCGTTGCTTGGCGGCAGCCAAGAGTTCACCAGTACCTACAGCGAAGTCCGCGATTGTTCTCGGTTCGCCTTGGCACAGCTGATCCGCAACCTCAACTAACTTTGCCGCAAGGTGAGGGGGAGTATTGAATTCATCAATCAACTTAATTCCAAAGCGGGCTGAGCTCGTATATTTGAAGCAAGCCCGTTCCAATTGATCGATTCGCCCTGGGAATTGGGTGGTCGTAGACTAGCTCAATTCGCTCTGGGTCCAGAATGGCTAGCATTACTGCCCCTAGGGCGTGAGGACGAGTACCTAAAGGCGCAACCTTTAGTCGCGCATTGTGGCAATCGACTGCAATGTCCTTCAATGCATACATGAGGCTGAACGGACAATTCGCGATGGCGAATCGAACATTCTGCCATATTGGGCTATCCTCGAACGGAGCTCTATTTCCAAGGTAGGAATGGAAGGGATAGTCCGGTCTGAATCCTGGCGAACCTACGATAGGAAGAACTCGCTCATAGGGAATCTCTATCTGGTTTAGCGCATAGGCTAGACGAGCACCTTCGAATCCAAGTATCGGCACAAAGTAAACGTCGTCAGAGTCGCGCGGTTCTGTAAGGCGCGCAAAGCCGGGCAAACTTGAAATCCCCATGATCCTCTCACTAAGATCAAATATTAGTGAATCTGCACTAGCTCCACTAGGAATGTATCCGAAAGGTTCAACGTAAACGGCATGGACATTTACACCATGCAGAATTGCGCGCTTCAGGACAACGGCCCAAATGTGGTAAGGCAACCCAGTGATGTTCAAATAGAGTTCTTTACCGATTTTCCCTATTAGGGCTTCCAATTGAGTTGCACTCCTCAACTGAACAGTCGACGAGATCGCACCCACTGTCTCAAAAGCCATGCTGCCTTTGTCAACGCACTCTACGAATCTGGCACTGAATTCCCGCTCTTCCCACTCCGAAGGATGCTTGGACCTAGGCTCAACTGAATTACTCCACAAATAAACGGAATCTGGACTTAGATACAGTTCGTGCCATCCGCATAGTGTCCGTGTATAGAGTGGCCGCTCTTCAAATGGAAGCATAGTAGCCCTCGAACATCTGAAGCTGCTCAGGAAGTTCCTCCTCGATTGAGCGACCAGTGTTTGCCAGAATGTGCCTGATAGTGGAGCGAGGACGATCTACTAAGCCTTCTAAGACTTCAATTTCGAGTTGCATCTTCCTCTTTCGACGGTGGCTGTATACGAAGAACGGCGCAAAGACAGGGTGTAACCAGTAGTCAAATTCCTGAGTCGCGGCCTGCTCAATCAACTTTGTGCCGGACTTCCTTACGAGTGCTACGTGCATTACGGCACTGCTGAGTAGCCCACTTTGCCGACAGGTGTAGCTAATTGAACTAGGTTTCAGGTAGAATTGATTGACTTCTGGCGTGTGACCTTCAGGGGTGGATGCCATTACGCTAAAGACACGACCCAGACCAAGCACCAGCTTGGTTAGTTGTGCTCCATACGTGGAAACACCTTCAAGTTCTTTGAGAGCACGGGTGCCCACGGCTTGCGCAGCTTCAGTTTGTGAGTCTGCAGGGACTGTCTTGAGTTCCTGACCTCGTTGATCGGGATTATGTTTTAGACTTTCATAGACAAGCTCTAACGCGTATCGAATGTTGCTATTTGAAATAAGAAGAAATGTATCCCAACCACAATATTGCTTTCTGATGCCGCGCCTCCCTCTGCGTATCGTGTACAGCAGGGAGTGCTTGTAGTTTTGGTACCTCGTGTGCCACTTGGTAGGGTTAACTCTAAGCTCGCTCAATTCGGAACCCAGCGTAGTTCCTTGTGCCTTTGACCAGAAGAGAAGAAAATAGGCCTGAAGACTTGGCAGTTGATCTAGTTCTTGGAGTTGTTGCTCTGTTAAGACAGTTTCGCGTTTCAATGCCCGTATCTCGGATTCAACGCCAAGATGGCAGGCTTCGTCTTCTTCAGACATTCCGGGCAATAAGTCGACTACCTTGATGGGTTCCGTTCCAAGTCGCTTTGCTAAGAGATCGAGCCTACCTTGACAAGCCTTAGTGGCAAAAGACCTAAAGTAATCTCCTTCAAGTGGATCCTCAATCTCAATGAGTTCGTAATCTGCCGGATACATGAGTTGTTCGTCCGCATTCAAGGTCGTCTTAACTTTCCACCCCAGTTGCCTTACTCCTACCTTGAATGTGTAGGCGTCTCCGGCGTGCTTTATCAGCGTATTCACTACACGCTGTTGATATTCAAGATAGTTCTCATACTCGTCGATGAGAAGAAAGAAGACCTTACCATTGAAGTCCGGAAGCCCTCTAACGGCCCCAATCAATTGCTCAATTGGTGCTCCGAGCATGGAAAGTCCACGTGGAACTTCATCAGCCACATTGTTGATGGCAGCTTCAAAATCCACAAGCGTCATGCGGACCAATTGAGCTAGCCTTCGAATGCTGCGCACTGACTCGCCAATTCTCAAACTTCGAGCCACCAATTCAAGTTCTTCTTTTGAAATTCCTACTACTGTACCAGTTTCATTCTCAAACCACTCTAGAAAGTCCATCAAGCTCAAAGTGATAGTCAAATTCAGATAATGACCAAACAGCCGTGACCACCGGTCTTCCGTCAATTCGTCCCCGCTAAAGGCGGTTACGCGATTGGTGTCGACACGATGATACAGCCCGAAGAATGGCCAATTCCTAGGATCCGCAGACTGCCTCAGCGCCGATTGACCCGCATATGATAGACCCTTCAAGGCGGTGGTCTTTCCCGTTCCCCGTCCACCCAATAGAAAGCAAGGCCTGTTGGTCTGTAACGCCGGAAAGTACCTTGGTTCCGCGAACAACTCGTACAGTTCCTCCCCAAGCCATTCGGCCCGAGTTGAGCCAAAAAGCTGGTACAGAAGGGTGTGGAGGCTTACTTCTTCCTGATGAGCGGATTCCATCCCATCCCTTCCCATCGAAATAGCGGTAGCGTCGCGTCAGGAACAGATCCATGCATCGCTATAGCCAAGCCCAACCTATGAAATCCCTGCCAGTCATCTACTGACTTGCCATCGGTGTCGGGGATACCGGCCCTCGCCGAAGCCCTTCTTACGACTTCTAGGTACTCTTCCCCTCTACCTGCTGGCCACAGAATTGAATTCTCTTCCACAGCTGAGTACTCACGTGAGATGAGCTGTCCAGGCGACAGATTCAATCCCTTGCACTCTCTTATGATTGCTTCGCGGCCATATTCAGTTGAGAAAGCTGGCGCGTAGAAAATAGGGACCCCACTTTCCGTCAAGTTCTGAAGGCCTAAATCTTCCCACATAGTTATCATTTGCTGACCAGTTCCAACAAAGTCATCTACGAGGACAAGTGGGCAACCCCTTGTCGATGCAGTGTCTGCTGCTTCCTTGGCTGCAAGAAGCTGATTTTCATCCAAACCAAGAATTTGACGTGCTTTTCGAACAAACACTCGGCCACTGTCAGCAATGCTGTCTGTCTCTCCCTGAATCGGTGCAACCAACGCTGAAGAGAGGAACTCTTTCCAATCCAGGGTGAGTTGTACTGGGTTGCGAGGATCGAGCATTGACATGCTAATGCGCTGAAAACCAGCTAGGAAAGCAGCATCAAGTAACTCCTCTCCAAAGTACATGAACTGATCCAAGAGGTGAACTGCAACTTCCCGTTCGCGCTCATCAAAATTCGACAACCACCTGTCTGGACTTAACTCGCTTTTGAGCGGCCAAAGGCGAACATTCACCAAGAATTCTGCCTTTGCCTTGACCCATTCCGACGACCGGGCTATAGGAGCTATAGGGGTCAAATCCATAAGGTCTAGCCGATTTCTCCAGTGTTGCTTCCCAGCATTGTCAGAGGGTTGGTCTTTAGATCATGACTGGGAAAGCTTCATAAAACATCGCAACAACAGTTTATCGAAGGAGTTCTCTGAACCGCAAGTCCAGTGTTTTGATCCACGCTGGGACCACTGGTACCCACTACCCGCGAACGCTAGTTTAGAATTTGAACCTGACTTCCATTACAAACAGTCGGTCTTACATCTGCTGCCTGCGCAAAAACGAAATCTCAAACTTGTGGCAATACAACACCAATAGACAGGCATCGCCGCTTGAGGGAATTCACCAGCAGTGGTCGCACACACTCCCACGGGTTGCGCTAGGACCGCGTGCCATTGCCTAAGAGCCTTCCCACAATCGGACCATCGAACAGCCGATCCTATCCTCGAATTGTCCGAAGCTTCGCTGCCGAATGAGGTTAGGTTCGTGGCCGTAACCAGCCGGCCAAATTTCTCCTGTGCCCTGCGAGAGGATTGCTCTCCAATCTGCTGGGGCGAGAATTCATCAGGATTGAGCAGCCTTTCCAGGACAAATATGCCCAAAGCTATTTCATAGACGAGGTGAATCCAGGTGCCGTACTGCCGCTCCAGAGTGTGGGAGGTGCAGATGCCAAGCAACACGGCATTGATGAAGATAACCGCAACGATGCCTATTTCAAAGGCACGCTCATTCGTTATGCGCTCAGCGAGTTGTGTCAACCTGTTCATTGCTGGGCGTCTGCGTTCTTCTCACGGTTTCTGCGGGATCCATGGGCACTCAAGGCTGGGCACAACTGGGATTGCGAAAGCCTTGCTTTAAAGGAGCGATTGCAACCAGACCTGCCATGAGACGTCTTCTGCGCCGGAGGACGACTTTCTAATCTCCTGTACCGTGCGCGTCAGCACTATGCCACGCCTTGCACTACCCAGGGTGGTAGGTAAGAAACCCCCTCTTTAGGCGAGATGATCCCTCTCACTGGAGTATTCAGACCGGGTAGATAGGTACTAGGAGTCCGGCAAGGTTACGCTAATTCTTCCCCGAGGGGAAACGTCTAAATCCACTCCTTCCTCCCGCTCTAACAACGCTGTTCTAAGCTTACCTTGTGCTAGAGTATAGATAGTTTTCACATAAACTCTCTCCAGGGACCCCTGGGCCCTAGACATGCGTATACGCTTGCGGCGCAAAGCGCGAGCCGGCTACAGTAGCAAGCCGGAGGAATCCACGCGCCGCAATAGGAGTGGCTTCGTTGAAACGCCTCATTGGGCTCATACTCGGTATTCTCTTGGCGCTGCTCGCGCTGAGTGCGGTTTTCGCCGCCGACTGTAAGTTCGTGCCGGGCTTCATGACAATGCGCGAACTGATCGGGTATGAGGTATTCGACGAGTGTTTGGAGGCGGAGGTGCCACAGGACCGAGAGGCGCTCGTCGCCCTATTCAACGCCACGGGCGGCGAGAATTGGAAGTACAGTGGCAAGTGGCTGAGCAGTGCGCCAGTTGGAGAGTGGCACGGCGTTACGGTTGACGCAAGGGGACACGTAATAGAACTGCGCCTCCAGCGGAACCAGTTGAGCGGGGAGATTCCGCCGGAGTTGGGCGGCCTCACCAGCCTCACCTCACTGTGGCTCAATAACAACCAGTTAAGCGGAAATATTCCGCCGGAGCTGGGAAATCTAACCAACCTGAGAGAACTGAGGCTCCTGCGGAACCAGTTAAGCGGGGAGATTCCGCCGGAGTTGGGCAACCTCACCAACCTGATGGACCTGAGGCTCAACCACAACCAATTGAGCGGAGAGATTCCGCCGGAGTTGGGCAACCTTGCCAGCCTCACGGATCTGCGCCTTGACTGGAACCAACTAAGTGGGGACATACCACCGGAGTTGGGCAGCCTTGCAAACCTCGCGGAACTGCGCCTCCAGAGAAACCTGTTGAGCGGGGATTTGCCGCCGGCGTTGGGTAACCTCGCTCGCCTCACCACGCTGTTGCTCGACAACAACCGGTTGAGCGGGGCAATACCGCCGGAGTTGGGTCGCCTCGCCAACCTGAGATGGATGTTCTTCCATGAGAACGCGCTGAGCGGAGAAATTCCGCCGCAACTCGGTAGCCTCACCAATCTGAAAGCGCTGTCCCTCGAGGCAAACCAGTTGAGCGGGGAGATTCCGCCGGAATTGGGCAGCCTCGCCAAGTTGGAATGGATGTGGCTCTACCGGAACCAGTTGAGCGGAGAGATACCGCCTGAGTTGGGCAACCTTCCGAGGCTCACCTCGCTGTGGCTCAACCACAACCATTTGAACGGGGAGATTCCGCCAGAATTGGGTAACCTCGCCAACCTGAGCTCGCTGAGGCTCGGGTACAACCAGTTGAGCGGAGAGATACCGCCGGAGTTGGGTAACCTAACCTACCTGAGAGAACTGAGGCTCGGCGAAAACCAACTGAGTGGGGAGATTCCGCCGGAGTTGGGCAACCTCGCGAGCCTCACCTCGCTGTGGCTCCACGGGAACCAATTGATCGGGGAGATTCCGGGCAGTCCGGTTCCGGTTCGTGTCGCGCCGGCGGTCACGCCCCAGGACTCCCCGGTTCCGCTCGCAGTCGCACTCCAGGAAGTATTCGGCGGACGGGAATTCGAGCAGCCAATCGAGATTGGCGCGTACCCGCTTGGGCCAGCCGACGGAGCTGGTCCCGGCGTGTTCGTAGCCGAGCGGGAAGGCCGTATCCTGCTGCTGCACCCGGATGGCGACGAGGCCGTCGAGTTGCTCGACATCACTGACCGCGTAACGATGGAGGGCAACGAGGAGGGCTTGCTCAGTGTCGCGCTTGACCCACGGTTCGAGGAGACCGGCCACCTCTGGCTCTTCTACTCAGTGCAGGGTGCGGTGCCGTACACAACGCGGCTCTCGCGATTCACGGTGGATCTTGCTGACCTGCGACGCGTGCATTCGGACTCCGAGCTCGTGGTCATAGAAGTCGAAAAGCCGTACGCAAACCACAACGGCGGCAGTATCCGCTTCGGGCCTGACGGGATGCTGTATCTCGGGTTGGGCGACGGTGGATCGGACCGCGATTCCCAAAATCTCGAGACCCTGCTGGGCAGTGTCATTCGCATCGACGTCCGTGAGGCCTCAGAAGCCTCGCCATACACCGTCCCGCCCGACAACCCGTTTGTCGATGTACCGGGGGCGCGACCCGAGATCTGGGCGTATGGGCTCCGCAACCCGTGGCGTATGGCGTTCGATCCGGCAACCGGCGTGCTGTGGGCGGGTGATGTGGGACGATCAGACTTTGAGGAGATTAACCACATCGAGGCTGGTGGCAATTACGGCTGGAATCGGCTCGAAGGCTCGCACTGCAACAGTCCCGCAACGGGGTGTGATCCGGCCGGCACCATCCTGCCCGTGGCGGAGTACGGCCACCACCTCGGTTGCTCGGTCTCGGGCGGCGTGGTGTACGGGGGGGAGGCCATCCAGGCGCTCGTCGGGCACTACCTCTTCTCGGACTTCTGCCGCGGGCAACTGTGGGTGCTTCCTCCGAATGGCGGCGCCGTGGTTGAGATCGCCGACATCCAGCGGCCAGTTTCGTCATTCGGCACCGATGCCGATGGCGAGGTGTACGTGCTCACCTTCTGGGGAACCGTGTTCCGTTTAGCGCTCCCGTAGTGGTGATGCAGGCCGTAGCTGGCGCAATGTGGGGGCCGTAACATGACGGCGCGTGGGATACTGGCGCTGATCGCGCTCGTCGCCCGCTACGTATAAGGCTTCGCCCCTCGAAGGGCAGACCCTTGTTGCAATTGGCGCAGAAGCCTCTCTTGTCTGTGCACTACAAAGAGACTGGTCTCCGGTCTGCTGAGGCAAAGGTCTATTCCATAGTCCAATAGCTTCCTCGGCATTGGGTCGTGGCGGCGTCCGCAAAATGACTCCTGGTCGCAAATCCTAACGCGCAGTCGGCATGCCACAAACATAGTACGCACCACCCAGACCCTTTATCGGGCCGGTAGTTTCGCGGGAGGTGGCTGCGTTCGCATCGCAGAAGTCGGGGGTTCAAATCCCCCTCGGTCCACCCGCATAGGGCACCAGTTCCTATGTGCTCTCAGGCTCTGCACACGCTGGCGCTTAGAGATTCCGCGTTCTCGGCCCTAGAGCCAACGCAACTGTATTGCTGCACTGTTGGGCGTGCCACAGTTCTGGCACTTTCCCACAATCGACCTTACGGTCAGTTTAAGCGGCCCCCGGCAATTGTCCTTCGCGCCGATGACTACTGTGCCTGCTCGCTGCGCTGATACACAGCCTCCATCTGCTGGTCGAGATCGGCTGCCATTTGTCGCAAGTTAGAGCGCAGCCGCACGTTTTGGTACGAGCCCCAAATTGTCATCAAGGGCGGCACCACCAAAATCGATACGATCAGCGAGTAAAGAATCGTGATGGCCGCGGTGATAGCGAACTGTTGGGACGCCAACAGTGGGGAAGCGATGAGCACACCAATGCCGAGCCCCGTCGTCAAAGCCGATCCCAGCAGCGCCGAGCCGGTGGTGGCGAGCGTACGGATGGCCGCCTGTTCCGGGTCCCGCCGGCGGCCGTATTCTTCGCGGTAGCGGTGAATCACATGGATGGTGTAATCAACCCCGATGCCGATGGAAAGCGCCGTAATGATTGACGTGATGATGGTATAGGGAATGTCCAGCAATGCCATCGTGCCCAGCACTGAGATGAGCACGAGGAAGGTCGGCCCCACCGCGATGACGGCCAGTGCCGGCTGCCGCACCGTCAACCAGAAGAATATAGCCAGCACGCCAACCGCTACTGCAACGGTCGTGCCGATGGACTCCGTCTGCCGGTCCCTGATCGCGTCCGTGACCGCAAAAGAGACAATTGTCTCAGAAGTCGCCGTGATGGCGTCGTCATCGCCAAGCCAGAGAGCTTCAATGTCTCCCTGGAGTGCTCTGGATGCCGCGGGATCTCCGGTGAAGGCCTCGAATTGGAGCAATATTGCGTCAATCCCGCCCGGGTCGTTGACCAAAAGATGCGCGAGGGAGGGCTCTTGCGACCCCAGTCTGTCCAGAATCATCTGCATGAGTTCTGGATCAAGTTCCACGTCGGCGCTGGCTTGACTGAAGAGCGCGGCCAGTTCCGGGTCGTAGTTGTCCCCCGGCTCTCCGCTATCGTGAATCCAGTCCCGAAGCAGCAGTTCATACGATGTCCGGATTGGTCCCGCCGCTGCGCTTGGACGCAGAGACTCGTTCTCAAAGGCGGTAGTAAGGTCCTGCAGGTTGAGCAACGAGCGAGTCTCCGTCGCCTCAGCTCTTACCAGCACACTGACGATCTCCGTTGAACCTCCAATCGCCGCATCGAGAGTATCGATATCTGCCATCACACTCCCATCACTGGGCAGGAGGTCACGGATACTGAATTCCGCTTTTAGTCCCGTGGCCGCAAATCCAAGGGCAATCGTTGCCACCGCCACGACGAGGAAGTAAGGCACGGGAGCGCGGGTGACCTCCCGCCCCAGCCCCTCGGCCAACCGCTCCACACCGGGAAACGCCGTCGAAATCAGGCGGGGCTGGCGTAACGTGCCGCGTACCTCGCGGCGGCGGTCGAGGATCGACCGTCCCGCCGGCAGCAATGTCAGCATCACAATGAGGCTTAACCCAACGCCCAGTCCCGCGATGATGCCGAAATCGCCGATGATATTTATCGGAGAGAAGAGTCCCGCCAGCAGGCTCACGATTGTCGTCACCGCAGCCAGCACCAGCGGGATCGTGACGTTACGCAGCCCCGTCCGGACTGCCAAAGTGACCGTCTCGCCGGTTACGCGCTGCTCACGATAGTGCGAAACAGTCTGAATGGCGTAGTCCACAGTGAGGCCGATGATGATTATTGGCACCATGGCCGTGAGCGCATTCGGCGGTCCCACGAGACCCAGCCCGTTCGGCCCGAGCAAGCCCTCCACCCCGATGATCCAGATCAGTGCGATAAAGAGCCCCAAAATCGTGAGCAGCAGGTCTGAGATCGAGCGCATGAACACCAGGAGCAGAATCGCGATTAACAGAAACGCCAAACCAATGAGCGGCAGCATCCCTGTCTCTGTGGCCTCTCTGGACTCGTCCTCAATCACCGTATACGATACGCTGCTCACGGCCAGCGGCCCTTCGTCCGCCACCGCGAGATCGTAAACTCTCCGTTCCGCGTCCACGAGGCGGTCGTCGTCGGTATTCCGCAAGCGGATGGTGCCGATTGCTACCGGCGAGCCGTCCGTTTCGGCGCCGGTCATCACCGATAGTGCCTCTCCAATTATCGGAATCGCCTGGGCAGAATTAATCTGATCCTGGGTGACTGAACCGAGGTTGTCCACCTGGAGCGCGGCCATAACGAGCAATGAAGGTGCGATGACGGGATCTACCGGGGCCAGCAAGTCTGACACGGCTGGATCGTTGGCAATGTCATCGAGCAGGCTAGCCATTTGAGTGAGCCCCTCCGGCGTGAGGGCATTCCCACGGAAGAGGAGCGTTACTACTCTGACGTCACCGGAGTCTCCAAAGAGATCCTCGATCTCGGCCATCGCCCTGGTAATCGCGCTCCCTTCAGGCAGCGCCGACGCTGTTGCCGCGGGAGGTTCTCGTAGCCCAATTCCCGCGCCCAGCGCAACGGTGAGGATAAGGAGCACGAAGAGCGTGATCCAAGGGCGAACCGTAACCAGCCAACTCAACTTGCCGAGTATGTTGTACATGTCAAACCTTTTGTCCAGACTAACTGCGCAGGGGCTCGAGTGCTGCCTCCTGGAACTGCATCGATTCTCTGCAATGCCAGGTCGACACACCCTGCTCTTGCGGTCTTCTGTACTGGGATTGATTCAATCCAATGATCAACCTGTGACTCAGAGTAGAGAGCGCTCTCGTCCTTCGCTTCAGGGGTAGATGCGGCGAACCAGTTCATTTGGGCCTAAGGCCACGCTTTGCCGTCGAAATTGCCCTCGATTCCACCCTGTGCTACTATGCGTGACAGCCTACAATAATAGCATGTTCAATGGAGTAAAGAGGCGTCATGAGTACAGCAGATACCAGCGCGCAACCTGGAGCCAAAGCTGCCGGCCTGGCCATCATGGCGGGTATGGTTCTGACTCTCGTCGCATCACTGTTGTTTCCCGGGGGACCGATTATCGATTCCGTGGATCAAACGGACTTTCCGGCCGCCGCCGCCGCATTGGCTGCCAATCCTATTCTGGCGCATGCGATGACTCTTTTGGTGATCGTCGGCATGTTACTTTACAGCTATGGTTTCATTGAGCTATTGCGCCTTCGGGGGCAGGGAGCAGGTTTTGGGGTCTCGGTTCTGCGGTTTGGTCTAGTGACGAGCCTGTTCAGTTGGGGCGTATTCATCGTTGGTTTTGGCGTGAGGCATAGCGCTATATACCTCATGCAACAGGGCGTGAACGCCGGAGAAGGCACGGAACTGCAAGCAGAATTCGCAACCCTTGCCGTGTCCAGCCATATCACCATGATGGGAGTGCTGCTGGCATTTATGGTCGTAAATCCAATTGGGTCCGCTCTGGTTGGGTTTGGCCTCGCGGCGAGGTTTAGCAGCATGAATATCTATAAGCTGGCCTCCTACGGGCTGGTAGTCATCGGACTAGCTGGCTTCATAAACATGGCACTAGCGCTGCTTCTCTCCGATCCGGACGTCGTGCTGCATCTCACGGTCAGCCAGCTCTTGCTGCTTGTTGGATCGGTCTGCCTATTTGTCATAGGCGCGGGATTGTACGGAGGCCAAAGCGAACTCGTTGCAGAAGGTTCCCCGAGTTAAATTCGGTCGCCTCTCCGATTCAGCCGTATGCGCTTGCCAACAGAATCCGGTCTTGAATGCGGGCACCCTAGGGTGCCCGCATTCTTTTTGGAGCACAGCTCCCACTGCAGTGGCCGCTGTACGGTACAATTCAATCCACCTTGCTCCCGAGATTCTACTTGATGGCGCCTGTTGCCTACCAACACATGCGAGTGATTCTGTCGCTTCCGCGGCATCTGCCAATTCCTTTGGCACGTCCGCTTAGCGATTCTGTGAAGTGATGTGCCGGCTGCCTCCTGTGAGAATTGTCAGTCTGAGAGCATACGGACAGACAAACCTGCTCATCTGCCCTCAGGCTCCAATGAGATCGGTCCCACCACTGCTGGCAGGCCAGTTAGACCCACCACTCCCACAGGAGACCATTGTAAAACCCTAGCGGAAGCGAGCGAGTTCCCTCTCCCGGACGCTGCTGAGTGAGGGTCCATTGAATCGAGTCTCTACGCAGCAAAGCTAGACCCCGCGCCGGGTGGTGGTTTAGCGCGGGGTCTTGGGGATAGTGGATTGGGCGGAATGCTAAGTTAGTGATGCATCAGACATCCGTAATGAGCGTTCATCCAAACGATCTCGGCGGCTGTCTTCGTGGTTCGACTTCCAGTTAAAGGCAGTACCTCGTCTGCGTCGATCCACTGCATGCCCAGACAGCACAATTCGCATGGTTCTTTTCTATCAACACTTCATACAATTCATACTATCATTACAGTGTCCCAATTGTAGCATAGGTGTGTTATCCGTGCCAAGTCGACTCTCCACTCGTGGATAGAGGCTGTCATTTGAACTACTATAATCATACCTGAGCTTGAGTCAACTTGAGGGCCGTTGTGGTACTTACAACTATGAAATCGCGGTGCAACAGACCTGGAATGCTTGAGCCGTAGACTGGAAACGCGATAATCGCTACCATAGCGTGGAATGTGTGCTGGGACATAGTTGAATTGCATAGAGCTGTTCAGTCTCTGTTAAAGATTGCGGCGGGTAGGCTTGCTCAACAAACGCGAGATTCGTAATTGGACGATTCAACTAGGAATGTGCCAATGACTGCGGCTGGGCTGCTTGGCGCATTGGCAACTGCATCCTGCGGCGCGTACGGTGTCACCGTGGACCAGACCATAGTCTTCTGGAATGGCGCAGCAGAACGAATATTGGGCCATACATCCCGCGAAGTACTCGGTCGCCGATGCAACGAGGTCGTTGATGGACTGGCTCAGGGCGCCCTAACTCCGCAGTGCTTGAAGGGGTGTCCCTCAATTCGCTATTTGCGGTCCGGCTTGGTGCCCGCCACCTCGCGGCTGCGGGTGCTTTGCTCCACCGGCGAGCGCAAGTGGGTCAATGTAACGCCGATGGTGGTGGCCGGCATTCTCAAAGACGCGCCCCTGCTAGTCCACCTCTTCAATGAAGAAGGAGAAGCGGAAGAATTCACAGAGTCTCACGAAACACTGCGGAAATCGCTGATAGCGGGTGGTGCTGACATCCTTTCGTACAATCCTCCCAACCCCGATCCTCCCCCATTGGCGCAAACTCTGACAAAACGCGAGCAAGAAGTGCTGCGCTTGGTCGCGCTTGGCTGGGACACGACAAGAATTGCCGGAGAGCTGGGAATTAGCCGGCACACGGTGCGCAACCACATCCGCAATCTGCGGCAGAAACTCAAGGCAACCTCCAAGCTGGAAGCGGTGGTCACCGGCATTCGCCTCGGCATCCTGCCAGTCTGCGAACTTTCGCCATAATGGGCGCGGGCTATCACCCTTGAGGGCACAGGCTATCGCCCTTGAGGGCGCGGACTATCGCTCAAGGGGACTTCGACTTCCGCAGAGAACTCAAGCCTCCAGAGACCTTTGCGTAACCCCGGCCGGATGCGCAAGAAATACTCCCTCTCCTTGGGAGGGTGTCTCAAAAATAGATCTACTGGATATATACTGGTGTGAAGAGAAGCAAGGTGAGGTGGTGGGATAGTTTGTAGAGAGGTAGTGACGATGCCGTTGAGACCGTTTAGTCGTGAACAGGCCTGGCTGTTGCCGCCGACGCTGGACGAACTGATCCCGGACGACCATCCTGTCAGGTTTGCGGCAGCGTTCGTGGACAGCCTCGATGCTGCGGCCTGGGAGGCGATGGAGATTGACCTGCAAGGCGATCCGCGTGGCGCCGGGGCCTACCATCCGCGCGCGCTGCTGGGCGTATGGGTCTACGGCTTCATGACCGGCGTGCGCTCGAGCCGCAAGCTGGAGGCAGCCTGCCGGGATCAGGTACCGTACCTGTGGCTGGTGGGGATGCAGCAGCCGGACCACAACACGCTGTGGCGCTTCTACAAGGCGCACCGCGACCGGATGCGGATGCTGCTCAAGCGCACGGTGCGCACGGCGGTGCGAGCCGGCCTGGTGGAGTTGGCAATCCAGGCGGTGGACGGCACCAGGATCGCGGCCAACGCCGGGACGCGGCATACCCACGACGCGCAGGGGCTGCAGCGGCTGTTGTCCCGCACCGAGCAAGCGATCGCGGACCTGGAGGCGCAGAACGCCACGGGGGGCGACGCGCCGCCAGCGACTTTGCCGCAGGAACTTGCCGATGCCCAGGCCCTGCGGCGGCGGGTGGACGACGCGCTCGCCCGCGTCGCGGCTGAGGACGGGCCGCGCTACACGAACCTGACTGATGCGGACGCGGCCCTGCTCAAGACTGGCATGGGTGGCTTCATCACCGGCTACAACGCCCAGGCGCTGGTCTCCCCTCTTGCGTCCCCGGACGAGGGCGCAGGGGGGAGGTTGATCACAGCCGTGGACGTGAGCGCCAGTGCCGACGACCATCCCCACCTGGCGCCGCTGATCGAGGCGGCGCAGGAGAACATCGACGCCGCGCGGGACGTGGTGACCGTTGCGGACGCCGGCTACCATTCGGGGGCCAACCTCGCCACGTGCCACGCCGGCGGCCACACGGTATTGATGCCCACGACCCACGAGCGCAGACGCCGCAACCCCTACCATAAAGACCACTTCACCTACCGTCCAGAGACCGACACCTACCTGTGTCCCCAGCAAAAGGTGCTCACCTACACGCACCGCTTGACCCACAGCAACGGCTACCGGGTCAAGCGGTACCAAGCCAACGGCCGGGACTGCAGAACCTGTCCGGCCTTCGGCGTCTGCACCTCCTCCCAGAGGGGCCGCTCCATAAAGATCAGCGCCTACGAGCCAATACTGCAACGGCACAGGCAGTTGATGGCCACCGCGCCTGCCAAGCAGGTGTACCGCCGCCGGAGTACCATCGTCGAGCCGGTCTTTGGCCTGCTCAAGGAGTGGCACAGTGCCAGGCGCTTCCTGCTCAGAGGCCGCAGCCACGTGACGTCCGAATGGCACCTGCTGGCCACCGCGTTCAATCTCAAGAGCCTCCACGCCCTGTGGCGGTCTGGGTGTAGTCCAGCGTCGCCCCGGGGACGAGTCTCTCACTGGCACCGTCTTGTTCATACCACCCGCCATCTGTCTGTCCTTCTCACCCCATTCACCGTGCCCCGCACCAAAATATTGAGACAGCCTCTTGGGGAGAGGGCTGGGGTGAGGGGAATTCTGCTTAACCCAACCGTCTGCCAGCAAGACCGATACGCAAGAGTGCAACAACGGGATAAGAGCTCCCAGGTTGCGGTATATACCCCCCTCACCCCCGTATCGAGTACGGGGCAGGCTCTAACCCTCTGCCGGCGGGAGAGGGGAATTTTCCGTCCCGGCAAGGGTTGTGCAATGGTCTCCTTCGGGATAGCGGTATTGCCAATGCTTGTAAAAGCCTGCCGTCCCCCCAGATGTGACTAGATAGTTGGCCGTGCTGCAACCGCCGGCAGTATACGGCAGAGTTTTCGCGACTGATTCGGCAATGGCGTACATTTCGACTTCATGGCCTAATTCCTATGTTTGCCCGGAGTGAGCCGCATCCTCCCCATTCACATCTCGGCGCATGTCAGGAAGACTACCGGTTTGCGCGAGTAGACCTTGCAAGCATCTCAGCACACTTCACCGTGAAAACGCACTGCACTCACCGACCTGAATGCTGCCGTCCTTTCACTCACCCCCATAAGTTGTGGCATAATGCTGGTGCAAACAACCCAGGAGATTTAATCGGGTTACATGATTTGCCGGCAGGCGAGCCCGCAGACCGGCTTCCGGACTCAAGAAACCGCAAGCTTCCCTAGATTACTTTCAAGGCCGTGGGTGAAATGGTGCACACTTTTCAGTACGATACGGCAGGAACCGCACGTTTACGTCTGCCGCCAACTATTGTTTGGGGAATTGCCATCCCGGAATCAAGACAGACGCATTCGGAATAGAGGCAAGGCGGGCTTGTAGGGTAGGACTCTTAGTCCCAGGCGCCATGTAACTCAAGCACCTGGTTCATACTCGTCACGACTATCAAGAGCAAGGTCACTCGACAATGGATACGATCACACAACTCGCCCAGCGTATAGCGAACGCGCGCGCTTTTGAATTCGTGATAGTCGCCATTATCATCTTCAATGCCCTCTTGCTAGGCCTTGGTACCTCGCCTACGCTCGACCAGCAGTATGGCGACTGGATGCAACTCGCGTATCAGATGATTTTGGCCATTTTTGTCTTGGAAGCGCTGATCAAAATGGCAGCATCTACGCCGCGTGTTGGCGGGTACTTTCGAGACGGCTGGAACGTCTTCGACTTCTTGGTCATTGTAGTGGCCTTGATTCCGTTCACCGGTCAGTTCGCTACTATCGCCCGGCTCGCCCGACTGCTGCGCGTAATGCGGCTCGTGTCGACTATCAAAGATTTGCGCGTGATCGTTACTGCGCTAGTCAACTCTATTCCAAGCGTCGGACATGTCATTATGCTGATGGGCATTATCGTATATATATACGCCATCATTGGGATTAATCTGTTCAGTGAGCATGATCCGGAGCACTGGCGCAACGTCGGGTATGCCGTCCTTACCCTCTTCAATATCATTACCTTCGATGGCTGGACCGATGTCATGTTTACCGCAATGGACCTCAATCCTCTGGCATGGGTCTATTTTGTCAGTTTTGTGGTGGTCGGCACCTTCGTCGTGATTAACCTGTTCATCGCCATCCTCATCGATAAGATTGGTGATGCAAAGCTGGAGCGAATTCTTGATCAAGAGAAACCTGTGACCAAGGAAGAGCTCTTGGAGGAACTCCGGGCCACCAAGGAAACGCTGCAAAGGCTCGAAGAGCGGATACAGGACGAATAGGCCGGCGCCGGGGGCTTCCGCCTCCAGCCGGACTACGGGCTAGACTCAATTCGGTAGCATGCCGGCGCTTTCTGGGTTCGTTAGCGTGTTGGTATACGCCACACCCGTCGATTGCTACGGGTCCAGAGGCAAGACGCCTTCCGGGCAGTTCCTGTGCACGCTGTCTACATAGAGGCCCGGCTGCCGGCACGCAAGAGTCCTCGGTGCACCATTGGGAAGCAAAGTCCCTGTTTGCAGTGGAAATGGCCATATCCTGTCATCACTGAGTTGTATAATGGCTTGTATCACTGTCAAAGAGAGTTTGGGAGGCAACTCCAAATAGCTTCCACCGTGTCCCAGAATCCCCGTTACGAGGCGCATGAGAACCCGCCCTTCTTGGCAAGTGTAGGGTATGGGTTTCAGTTTAGTCTGCTTGCGTCCGCCACTCTCCTGGTAACTCCCGTTATCGTGGCTAAGGCCTCCGGTCGAGACGACTCCTACCTCATCTGGATGGTCTTTGCTTCCCTGATCGTGGTGGGCATCACGACGCTCTTGCAGGTTCGCCGCGTTGGCCCGGTCGGGGGTGGGGCCGTGCTGCCAATGTTCACGGCGGCCTTCTCCATCCCGTTCTGCATTACGGCGGTGGTCGATGGCGGGCCCGCGACATTGGGCATGTTGGTCATTGCCTCCGGCATCTGCCAGCTCATCATCTCGAAGTGGCTCTTTATCCTGCGGCGCATGGTTACGCCTACAGTCGGTGGCACGGTGATGATGATCCTCTCCGTTACGTTGGCATCGGTTGTCTTTGCTCTGCTGGACGAAGCATCGACTGCCGAACCAACGTCCGCGACCGTGACCGCGCTGGTAACGCTCCTTGTCGTTTCCGTGCTCACCTTCCGCGGCAATCCCGTGCTGCGCCTGTGGGCGGCTCCCATTAGCATTGTCGTCGGCTGCCTCGTTGCCGCCGTTTACGGCACGTACGAGTTTGAACGGGTGCTGCAGGCGCCGTGGCTAGGCCTGCCTTCTGAAGTGCCGGACCTCACGCCCAATTTCGGCATCCCGTTCTGGACGATACTGCCGTCATTCGTTTTTCTGGGCATCATCATTTCAATCCAAGCCAACGGAGAATCCATCGCTCTTCAACGTGTTTCAAGCCGCGAGCCCAAAGCCATCGATTTTCGCCAGGTGCAGGGCACACTGGCCGGTGGCGGCATCGGCAACATCCTCAGCGGCCTGGCGGGCGCGGTGCCCTTGATCATCCATCCGGGCACGGTGGCTTTCACCCAAGTGACCAGCGTTGCCGCCCGCCGGGTGGGGTATCTAATCGGACTCCTCTTCATTGTGATGGCCTTTGTGCCCAAACTCTCCGGTCTGCTCAGCACCATCCCCGGACCTGTGATGGCGGGCTATCTCACGCTGGTAACGGGCACGCTCTTCGTGGACGGCGCGCAACTGGTCATTCAGAGCGAACAGAACCGCCAGAAAGTCGTCGTGGCAGGGGTTGCCTTCTGGGTCGGCGCCGCCTTCCAATTCAAGCTGTTCGCCCTGCCGGAGCTGGGACCGGTGTGGGATACGCTGCTCAAGAGCGGCATTTCCACCGGCGGGTTCCTGGCCATTATCATGCTGCTCTTCTTGGAGTTTACCTCTCACCGCAGCATGCGCTTCAGTTCCCCACTCAACATCGATGCGCTGCCGGACCTCAACGAGTTTATCACCGAATTCTCCAAGAGCAGAGGTTGGAACCAAGCTATGACGGAACGCCTCATGGCAGTAGGGGAAGAAACTCTCCTCACCCTTGCACCGCTAGACCTGGAAGCCGAAGAAGAGGAGCACGACGATCGCCTGCTTGTCGTACTCGCTACCAGCGAAGGCCCCGTGGCAGACCTGGAATTCATCGGCGGCGGCGATGACGAAAACCTGGAAGACCGCATCCGCCAGCTTCAACAACACGACTCCGAAACCCCCATCGAACAGGAACTCTCCCTCCGCCTCCTCCGCGGCTTCGCCGACTCCGTCCAGCACAAGCAATACCAGGACAACGACGTCATCACCGTCCGCGTCACCGCGCCGGAGTCCTAGTCCGCACCGCAATGTGTCGAATCTCTACTAAGACTGCACCCCATGGCCGCGTTGCGCATACACAGTAAGGCGGGCACGTGCTATGTCACCGTCTGCGCTCGACGCCGGGCGTGCATTCTTGGTAACGTCATATAACGAAAGCCTGCACCTTAGCGAGGCCGAATGGCTGGCGCAAGCCGATTGGGAAGTGTTGCCACGGCACAATCCGCACGTTCGCTTGGTCTGTCACTTCCAATCATGTGCATGGCATCACGTTTCTGAGGTCGACCCTTTTGACTGGGTAACGGTGGGTTTGAAACCTGCCCATCAACATAGCCGCAGATTGCTAACCACCAGCCACAATAGCAAGGAGGCCCCGTAACCCAGACACCATGGGGCATAGGAACCAGATCTTGACGCTCGCCCTTCACCTAGTCCCGTCCACAAACTATCCGGAGTCCTCTGGCTCGGCCATTTGCTGGCGCAATGGGAGGAATAAGTTGACCCCCGCAGACAATGGTGTGTACCATTTATACACACAGTCGAATGCAAGAAAGAGGCCGGGCAATGGCCAGAGTCCAGTTGATAATCCCCGATGAAGACCGTGACCGGTTCGTTCAGCAGGCGCGAAAGGAAGGCATGACCTTCAGCGCATGGCTGAGAGCCGCCGCTCGCGCCCGGCTCGAAGAACGACAGCGTGTCGAGCGGTTCGAATCGCCGGAGGACCTGAAGCGGTTCTTCGCAGAGTGCTCCCAGCGTGAAGGTCCCGGCAGAGAACCGGATTGGGAAGAGCACCTCCGGACACTCCGCGAATCGATAACCGGCGGCCTCCCCGGCGTATGATCTTTGTAGACGCCAACGTCTTCATGTACGCGGTTGGGCGCTCGCACCCACTGCAAGCTCACGCTCAGGAGTTCTTTGCAGACTCACTGCGCAATCACACGCCGCTCTTCACCTCGGCAGAGGTTTTCCAAGAGTTGATGCACGTCTACCTGCGGGTCAACAGAACGCACACCTTGGACTCGGCGTTGGAGTTAGTGGACCGAGCCAGTGTCCAAGTATGGCCGCTGGAGGAAGCCGATCTCACTCTCGCCCGCCAACTCCATGACCGGCATCCCATCTTTAGCGACAGAGACTTGTGCCATCTCGCAAGCTGCCGGAGGCGAGGCGTGATTGAGATCATGACATTCGACCAATCACTGGCTGCCGCCGGCTTGATACTGACCGGGAACCCTGAGTGATTTCCGGCTTTGCTAAAGTTGTCGATCGGTTTCTACCTCTACCCCGCCTACATACCCTCCGGCCGTTGGCGGAAATCCGGGTTGATATTCTTCGCTGGGAGTGCGGGCGTCTCGCCCGCAGCCTGCGGCCGTTGGAGAAAACCCGGGCTGATATACTGGATCTAGAGAAGGAAACCGGGGGTCTGCTAGGAGAGGTTGTAGGTGATGGAAGGAAGGGGCCGCCGTGAACTACGAGACAAACGCGGAAGAGCGTGACATTCTCGCTCGCTTCGAGCGGAGCGCGTTGCGTTCTGCGCCTGACGCGGAACGCGAGGTCGAGACCGCCCGTCAGGCGGCCCGCAATACCTTCAACAAGACCAAGCGGGTGAACTTGCGCGTAACCGAGCGCGAATTCAACCTCGCTCACTCCCGCGCCCGTGAAGAGGGCATACCCTATCAGGCCCTGCTTTCCAGCGTGATTCATAGATTCCTCTCCGGTCGGCTGACCGAGAAACGCTAGCCCACCACCGCATCGAGTACGGCGCATAGGAGCGACACGTGTCTGATCTCAACATCTTTGTGATTTTGGGGGTTATTGGTGAAGCCTTACACTAGTCGGACTCTACTTCTGACCGTTGGAATTCTGGTCTTCTTACTCGTAGCCATTGGCTGTCAGACCGCGCCGGGGTCGATGGATGGGACGTTGGAGATTCCCTCCGGGCGGGAGCCGAATGCGGCGGTGAGTGGGACGGTGACGTATCGAGAGCGGATTGCGCTGACGCCGGGGGCGAAGCTGGTGGTGGAGTTGCGGGACGTGTCTTTGCAGGACGCCGCGGCGCCGCTCATTGCGCGGCAGACGATTGAAAGCCCCGGTCAGGTGCCGATCGCGTTCAACGTGGAGTACAACCGCGACGATATCAACTCCCGCAACACATATGCAATACAAGCCAAAATCATCGAATCTGACGGCCGGCTCGCCTTCATCAACGATACCGCCTATGACGTCATCACTCGCGGCAATCCCACTACGGTCGACATGCTCCTGGTATTGGTGGAGCCGCCGCCCGATCAGGTAGAGGAAGGGCAGGACTGGCGCAGGTGGGTGGAGGCGCCGGCGCCGATACTTTGGGCCAACCTGATACCGAACGAAGCCGATCCCTTCCTGCGAATAGCCTATCACCAGTCAACCATCGAGGGCTGCGCCCGTCCCGGCAATGAGGGACTGAGCGTTGCGGGCACCGACATCATTGCCCGGGTTACGTTGATGCAGCCGCCGCCGACCTCGTGGGCCATTCCGTGCCACGAGCAGGTGGTGGAACTCGACACGGTGTTACCGGTTGATGTCGCTCTCGAACCGGAGCAGACCTATCGCGTCATAGTCAACGATCAAGTAACGACGACGTTTTCTCTGCCGAGGGTAGGCTTCCCCGCCTCGGAACTTCGAGAATCGCCGATTGAGCACACAGAGATCGAAGTGCTAGAGCGCACGCCGACAGAGTACCAATTGCGCGTCGTTTCCGGCATGCCCAGCGGCAGTTGCTCGCACTTCAACGGGTTCGAAATCTGGCGGGACAACTCCAACGCGATTGACGTCCGCATCACCCATCACTACGTCGTGGAAGAAGAGGTCGTCTGCACAATGGACTACCCCATTGTCGAGACCATCGTGCCCTTAGGTTCCGAGTTTGAGCAAGGTGTGGAATACACCCTTACCGTAAACGGCGAGAACAGTCAGTCCTTCGTTGCGCGCTAGCCGCACGCTTTAGATTCGCAGATGTCCTCCCGGTCCAGACTTATAGAGCATGCTGACGCGGACCGCGGGTCTCTGTCGGCAGTGCTCGACCTGCAAGGCGCGACTTTTCCTGCAGGAACAGCGCAGCCATTGCTGTTTCGCCCACGCGCTAGGCAAACTACTCCGTTTCACCTGCTGAAGAGACGAGCAAGGGCCTGAATGAGTATAATCAAGCTAGATCGTGTCAGCTCGACCCCCAAATCCGTACGCGCACCGTGCAACTGCGTCCAATCCGCTGTCCGGCCCGTCGCCAAGTGAAACATCCGCCTTTTGGTCGCTCCGTCCCACGTGATAGCCAAGTAGTGAAGCCAGCCGTTAAGCAGCCCCGTTTGCCGGGGCATTGGAGGACTCATGACTGATCTCTCCCAGCACCCGGAACTCTATGTGCGCCAGGAAATCGAGCACCTGGAAGTCTTTTCGGGCCTGGAGACCCAGAACCGCTACAGCGTGAGAACACCCGGTGGAGAACAACTCCTCTATGCCTTCGAAGAGTCGGGACTGCTGGGGCGCAACGTCCTCAGCTCCCACCGACCTCTGACAATCCACGTAGTGGACCGGAACAATACGGAAGTCATCAATGCCAGCCGGAGCTTCTTCTGGTTCCTCTCCCACCTGCACGTCAGCGACGGCGCGGGCCGGCGCATCGGCTCGATGCAGCGGCGCTTCTCATTCCTCACGCGCAAATTCGACTTGATGGATGCAACCGGCAGCGTAGTCGCGGAAATGCGCGGGCCAATCTTCCGCCCCTTCACCTTCATGGTCTACCAGCAGGGACAGGAAATCGGCCGCGTAACGAAGCAGTGGAGCGGCTTAGGCCGGGAGGCCTTCACCGACGCCGACACGTTCAAAGTGGAGGTGGACACCAGCCGCACCGACCAGGAATTCTCACTGCTCATGCTCGCCAGCGCGATCTCAATCGATTTAGATTTTTTCGAGAAGTAACTGGGGCAATGGCATTAGGGCCAACAAGCAGTACTTTTTCTCTTACAGGGCTACCTGCGTTGGGAAGGGAATTCATAGCCGCAATTTTCCTGAGAGATAGCAAGCGGTCATTCTTCTCCGCTTGCCAGACCCGGCGTCAAGGAACAGCTGCGGAGCTAGGCCACTCAAGAGTAAGCGCAGCGCCAGGCTAACACTGAAGAGGTGGACTAGCTCAGCCCGAGATTAACAGCAGTCAAGCTGTTGGTCTGTCGCCCTAATTTGCCCAGACCGATCATGGTTAGGAGACACCAGCAGGACCCAAGAGTTGTCCTATTCAGAGTGTTGCCAAACTGAGGCGTGGCGGTGCTGTGAAGTGCCGGTTTCGCACTCTTTAGAAACCGCAGTTAGTTGACGCACCACTCTCACTCTAAGCGCTAAGGCAAACTACGGTTTTGTGCCCATGCATTCGCCAAAGGCAAACGCCGCCATGCCCCCCGGCGTGTCTCTCCATTCTTCGAGGTCATTGCGCCATTCGTCAAACTGCTCGCGCGTAGCCAAGCCGTACTTCGTAGCGGCATCCACCACCTCGGGCGCGTGAAACCAGTCCAGCACAAACTGAAAGAAGAAGCCAGTATCTGCAGGAGTTCCAAACGAGTCGTATGAAGCGGCTGCCTTCACGTCACTAAAGCCGGCACCGAGGAAATGAGCGCGTAGCTCCTTGCCAATTTCAGGGTGACCGCCGTTGCCCGCGAGCAATCGCGCAAATGTGTTCCAGGCAGGCCGCGTCTTTTCTTCCCCGGGCTCGATGAACGAAGACGAGACGATGAGTTCGCGGCTGAACAGGAGACCGCCCGTTTTCAAGACCCGTTTCGCGTCATTGAGGGCGGCGGCAGTGTTTGGGACGTGCGTGAGCAGCGTGTGACAAAATGCCACGTCAAAGTAGCCATCTTTAAACGGAAGCTTAGTTGCGTCACCTACATGGAACGTTGCGTTGTCGTGACCGCCCGCTTGGGCCGCTGACCGGGCAATGGCAATTTGAGACTCCTCCATGTCGATTCCGTGAAACTCGCCCGGCTCTACCGCTTTGGCTAGACCAACGGAGATGGTGCCCGGCCCGCAGCCAAAGTCTAAGAGACGTTGACCCGACCTGAGGTGAGGAAGCAGCCCGGCTGCATTCGTCTGCGCACTTCGTTTGTCCAGAAGCTGCAAGAACTCCTCACCATACCCCATCGTGTAGCCAGGATCAGCATGTGTTTGGTCGGACATTGCGCGTACTCCTTTGTCGCTAGGTCTAGCTAGTGCGTCCTTGCACAGAGTCTAGGTACGTATATTTCAATGTTAGGTTTCAATCCTGAATCTGTCTATGCGCAAATGGCGACGGGTACATCTCCAAGAGGGGCCCGCTTTACTCATCGTGAAGGCAGCGAAGCAACCCGGGTGACAGCGTCATGCAATTGGCAGTTTAAACTATCCTTAGAGAAAGGCTCAGCGATGACCGACACTAAGATCACCTTGCAAACCACTTCGCCAGGGCAATAAGAATGCGGTAGACTGAATCGTAGAGAGCGCACGCAACTTCCAGGCCTGTGCGTCCCGAGTTCGTGCCTCAATCTCTAGTGGTTTGCGGTTTGTGGGAACAAGACTCAGACTTGGAATTGGTTGCCGTTCCCGCACCGCGACCGGCGCGAACGCTTGTTCAAACAGCCACATCTGAGGTGCGCATCTACAGAAGTTTCTTGACCGCACGTGACAGCGCAAATCGGAGGAAATTATGCCGCTAAACGTCTACTTGGTCTTTACAGACACTTGCCGCGAGGCTTTTGACTTCTACAAGTCTGTGTTTGGAGGCGAGTATGTGGCTATTATGACATTCGCTGACGGACCTGAAGACATGGAGGTCTTGGAGTCCGATCGGGATAGAATCATGCACGTGACACTGTCGTTCGACGACTGCATCCTCATGGGCAGCGACACTCCCTCCAATTTTCCCCAGCAGCTCAATCCCGGCAATAACTTCTCCCTTTCCTATAGGTGTCCGAGCAGAGAGAAGGCGGATGAATTGTTTGCCAAGCTATCGGAAGACGGATCAGCCAACATGCCAATGCAAGAGACCTTCTGGGGCTCCTACTTTGGCTTCTGCACTGACAAGTTTGGCATCAACTGGCAGATCGATTTCGATCTTTCGGAAGAGTAACGTGGAGAGAGCTGGATGTTCGGCAGCCACCACACTGGGGAACGGCCTGGTGAACGTGCAAAGTCAGCTAACGCATCAGTGGATTCCGAAATCTGCCAGTATGGGCACGTTCTTTACACTTCACGCTGCTGGGCAGGTCTTGTAGCGTGACACTCCGGCCACTGGTTGACCATGGGGCTAACCAAGCAAACTGGATCCATCTCGTTGACGGATTGTTATTCCAACCCGAGAGCTCATCTAACGGGAAAGTAGGCACAGCTCATCTGGAAAGGCTCTTGCTGAACTTGGCATTGCCTTGACGCTCGCCCTTTCCGGTTGCACGGTCGGTGGCGAGGCGGGCGAGCATGAATGTGGGTCAGGGTTCTCTGAGGAAGACGAAGAACCCAATGTCCAATTGGAATTGGACGATTCCTTCGATGCAGGTTGAACCGGCCGGAGGCCGGCCCTATCCTATGATGCCGACTCCAGGACATTCATCGGTAAAGTAACTAACTCCACCGACGCCACGCTGCGGCGGGTGCGCGTAGAAGTGCTGAGAAAAGAGCGAATTGGGGGAGTGAGCCTTGTCGGTCACAGCAGGCCGCAAACGCCGCCGGTACGTCTCCAGTCTCGACTCCCAAGCAGGGAATTGTACGTCCTTCAAAGCGTTCGTAAACAAGCCATGAATTTGCATATCAACCCAGGACCACTCACCCTATTGAATAATCGCTATGGATAAAAAGCACTCAGTAAGCCGACGCGCGTTGCTGGCCGGCGGAGCCGCACTTACTTTGGCCGCGTGCGGCGGGCCGCCCCGTGGACGCGACCCACTCGATTCTGTCCATCAGGGCTTGGCCGCCGCACCGCTGCCACCCCCTTGGAAACCCATCGTCGTGCGGGGCACGGCGGTCGAGGTTGCCGGCCATCGTTACCGGTTTGACGCAGGCCCGCTCCCGACCAGTCTCGAAGTGAATGGCGCCGAGCTGCTCTTCGATGCGATGAAGTTGGACATCCGCGTGCAAGACGAGTTGCTTGTCTGGCAGCGGGCACGCACCATCTCGATTGACGCAGCGGAAGTAGAACTGCTTGCCCGGGGTAACGCCGGCGATTTGATAGCGCAGACGCGCGTCACTGTGAGTTACGACGGGGCATGCCGAATTCGGGTCAGCCTGATACCTCAGGGCGTCATCACCATAGACTCCATCCTGCTGGATGTCCCCATTCTTCGCACAGAGACGACCCACTACGCGCATCACGTGCTCGGAGCGGATACCATCACGTACTCCTGGGAGGAAATCGCCGGCGCTCCACAAGCCCAGTGGGGAGGCGGACGCGTTCCCGACAACGGCTGGTCCGGTGACATCACGCCGTTCTATTGGGTAGGAAATCCGGACCGGGGCATCGTCTGGTTTACCGACACAATCATTGGACCGCAGCACGAGGGAGCGGTTGCGCAAGTGCAATTGCGGCCGGTAGCGGGAGCGATGCGCCTCCTTGTGGAACTCATCACCGGCCCGCTCGACATGCCCAACACGGTGCACCTCGACTTTGGCTTGCAGCCCACTCCAATGCGGCCTACTGCTGCCCCGCAGAGTCCCGTTCGGCCGGTGCGTTTCCAGTGGTCGGCGGAGGGAAGCCGTTTGGCCGCTGAGCAACTAAATCGCACCCCGGCTGATACACAGAAGGACCTGGAGTCTCTGCGGGATCGGGGAGCGACGGCTCTCGTTCTGCGGCAAGGCTGGTCGGACATTCCGGGCTTTCCCATTTTGGAGAGCTCAGAGGACAAGCGCGCGTTTCGTGAAATAGTAGACCTTACCCACGATGCCGGATTAAAGATCATCCCTGAGATCTCCGTTCTTCAGCTCTCAGATAGAGTCCCCGGGGCGAAAAAGATCTTAGAAGACATGCCCCTCCCAATAGGGAACATAGTTGCGAACATATCGCCATTGGAGCGGATATACCCGCTGTTTCACACAGATGCCACCGTTTCGTTATTCGAAGACGCTGTCCGTGAATTTGCCACCGAGTTTCCGATAGATGGTGTGCACGTAACCATGGCTGCACCTGCGGTGAGGCTCCTTGATCAGAACGAGAGTGTGCCGGGAGCCGTAGCCGCTCTGGACCTCCACGCGCGGCGCGAATTGCTGAAACGTTTGTATGCGCTCTTCCACGGCGGGCTTCGCGAAAACGATGAGGACGGCATCGTGATTGCCCACTCGCTAATTCCCTGGAGCATGGTGCACGGCTTTGCCGATCTGGCCGTCACGGGACTCTTTCTCTACCAAACGATCGCGTCCCGCCGGCTCAGCGACGAGGCGTTGTCTGAGCGCTGGCAGCCCGATCTCGTGCCCTATCTCTACGGCGACGTGCTCCATCAAGTGCCCACCCTCTGGCAGGTTTTCGCGGCGGACGCTCTGTTCCCCAGCATTGTAGAAAGCTACGCACGCGAGGACTTGATAACCGACCAGGAGCTGTTCGGCCTGGCGGCGGTGCACAATACGTCGCTTTGGCCGGAGGAACTCACACCTACCGCTTCCTTTGAAAACCTTGCTCGCTTGGAGCAATTGCGGTCAAGCCTTGGCTTTGGCGATGCAGCATGGCACCCGTACTGGGAACGCCGACAGCAGCTTATCGTCCAGCCGACCAGTACGTACTTCGGCTATTGGCAAAGCGCTTCCGGGGCAATCCTGCTGCTCGTGCTCAATGGGGCTGACGACGAGCAGGACATCCTGATAGAGATGCCGTCTGCCACGTCCGGGAGCGTGTCAAGGCTCTCCGTAGAGGAAGTGTGGAGCGGTGGGCCCGTTCGTACGAGGGACAACCTGATTATCACGACGCTAGGACGTTCACAACTGGCAGCCCTGCATATCCAGTGAGGCTAACAGGCATAGAGCCAATCAAGAGCCGTGGACGAATTCTCATGCGGCAAGGCTCTAGCTAAGAAGACGGACTTCGCATGCCATAGCCGGACACTGGCGCCGCGCCTGCTGCCTTCGGTCATACCGACTCAACAGACCTCAAATTACGTCCCGGCACGTGCAACTGATGCATCGCGCGTCTGGGCGGAGAGAGCGACGAAGTCCTCGGCATTCAGACTCGCGCCGCCAACCAAGCCACCATCCACGTCCGGCTGGGCAATGATTTCGGGCCATACGTTAGGATTGATGCTGCCGCCGTAGAGGATTCGAATGTCCTCCGCGATGGAAGCATCGAATTCACGCCCAACCACAGCGCGCACGAGACCAATCGTCGCGTTGGCCTCCTCCGGCGCCGCGGCGCGACCGGTGCCAATGGCCCATATCGGCTCATAGGCCAGAATGGCTGACGCGGCTTGCTGTGATGACAACCCTGAGAGCGCTCGTGTGGTTTGGCGGTCGAGTACTTCCTGTGTCATGCCTGCTTGGTTCTCGGCATCAGTCTCCCCTACACAAACAATGGGGGTCAAGCCGTGGGCGATCGCCGCGATGACCTTCCGGTTCACCATTGTGTCGGTCTCGCCAAAGTGACTGCGCCGCTCGGAATGGCCGAGGATGACGTGCGAACAAAGATTCTGCACCATCTGCGGGGAAATCTCGCCCGTAAAGGCCCCGGCGGACTCCCAATGCATGTTCTGCGCACCAATTGCAACTGTAGAATCCTGCAGGGCATCTCGAACGGCGGCAAGGGCCACAAAGGGCGGACAGACTATTATGTCCACTTCAACCCGCGAGCCACATCCATCCTTCAGGTCTTTTGCCAACGCGACGGCTTCCCTGAGAGTCTTGTTCATCTTCCAGTTTCCGGCGATGACGAATCTCCGCATGGCAATTCCTTTACCTCGCTACGTTTGAGAGGGACGGGGCTGCGACTCTCGTCTTCCGCAGTGCTTCTGAAGTATCAAGAGTGCCCGGCTTACGCACACTTCAGGTCCGCACTTCATGGTATAGTATGAGCATATTACACCGAAGCGCTCTGATTGCGCTGCACGTGTGCCCGCATCATCGCAAGGCATCCTTCCCCTTCAGCAAAGTTATCGCTTCACCGCGCAGCCTGATCTCCGCTCTTAACTTAGGCGTCCAAGCGCCGACTACGTGAAAGCAATGCCACAGCGCCGGATTTATCTGGATTACGCCGCCACTACTCCGCTTGACCCACGGGTAGTGGCAGCAATGCTACCGTATCTCACCGACTCGTATGGCAATCCTTCCAGTTTGCACGCGACCGGACGGCGCGCCCGCCAGGCCATAGAGGACGCCCGGGAGCAACTTGCTGCCACTCTCGCATGTCAGCCGACGGAGATAATCTTCACAAGCGGCGGCACGGAGAGTGACAATAGCGCGGTTCTGGGCATTGCCCGCGCACAGCGGACAGCCGGCCGGGGCAATCACGTCGTCACCAGCCAAATCGAGCATCACGCCGTGCTCCACGCGTGCGCACAGCTAGAAGTAGAAGGCTTCCGCGTAACCTACGTACCGGTTGACGAGCATGGGACGGTAGACCCGCTGGCAGTGGAAGCCGCGCTGCGCGACGACACGGCGCTCGTCTCGGTCATGGCAGTGAACAACGAGATCGGCGTCATCGAGCCCCTAGCGGAGATCGCGTCAATTTGCCGGGCACGGAACATCCCTGTGCATTCGGACGCAATCCAGGCGTTCGGCTATTTGCCCGTGAGTGTTGCGGATTGGGGCGTTGACGCGCTTTCACTCACCGCCCACAAGTGCTATGGGCCAAAGGGTATTGGGTTGCTTGTATTGCGCCACGGCCTGCCGTTTCAGCCGCTGCTGGCCGGCGGCGGTCAAGAACGCGAGCAACGGCCCGGCACTGAGAACGTCGCCGCAATTGTGGGCATGGCGAAAGCGCTCCAACTCGCCCAGGACGAGCGCGCAGATCGCGTTAGCCACACCCAAGCGCTGCGAGATCGATTGGAAAAGGGGATCAAGACTCACATGCCGTGGGTACAGAAGAATGGACACTCCACCAGGCGGGTTGCCGGTATAGCGAATATCTCGTTTCCCGGCATATCAAACGAGATTCTCCTCCTGCGCATGGATCTGGCTGGGATAGACGTCTCAAACGGCGCAGCGTGCACGTCCGGCACTGTCGAACCGTCTCACGTGCTGCGTGCATTGGGAAAACCGGACGACTTGGCAACCAGCGCGCTCCGTTTCAGCATAGGCAAAGACACCACGTGCGCGGACATCGACGATACCTTAGAAGTCTTGCAAAGCACCATTCACGCCTTGCGCGCAGAGTCGGCAGCGTCTGTGCAGGGCAGCAGCTTGTCTTGAGAGGGCAGGCGCCTCACTCGGCGACAATTCACGCCGGCGTCTCTTCTCTTGCGGCGTTTGCAATTACCCACGTACGCTACGATGAACTTTCTTGACCTAGAGGTCCTTTCGCATACACTCGGCGACTACTTAGCCCTCGTGCCGCCGGTAATAGTCCTTGGCGTCTTATTGGGAAGCTTGGAAGCTGCTGCCTACCATGTTTTCTTTGGCCGGGGCGACCGCACGACATTCTGGTACTTAGGAATCGGACTCGCGGGGTTCTGGCTCGGTCACGTCGCAGCCGAGTACATTGGGGCCATCTTTCCACCGGTGGGTCTTCTCCACGCCGGGGAAGCTTCGGCGGCGTGTGTTACGTTGCTCTATATTGCGGATTACGTGCGCAGTTGATACAATTTTAATAGAGAACAATGGCTATGAGACTCTAATCAGTATAGTTTAGTGCAGGAAGGCTAGTATGCCCAAGAATACGGGAAGCTTCATTTTCGGATTGACATTCGGCGCGCTTTGCGGGGTAGTCATGGCACTGCTCTTGACCCCCCAGAGCGGCGAGGAAACGCGCGAACTCCTTGGCAAGAAGACTGATGACTTTAGGAGGGGCGCGGAAGACGCAGTCGAGCGCGCGCGTGAGAGTACCGCCGGCATTGTGGATCGTGGCCGCAGCTTTGCGGAAGACGCGCAGACTCGTCTCCACGCCATTCACGGCACTCAGCAGCCCGCGCCTGAGCAGGAAACCGCACCGGAGCCACAGCCCACACCCGAGCAGCAGCCGGAACGCGTGCAGCCCCAGGTCTAGGCGAGTTTCGTCTCGCGCCAATTCGCCACTCGTCACTGGGTTTCGCTCACACACTCTTTCACCTGTGATGAGGAATTGGTTGGAGCTTGGCCTGATCTTCATCTGGGTATCTGTTCAGTAACAGGCGCCGCGCGCGATGAGAATCGGCGACAGTTGAAAAGGTGCAGACAGAAGACAGGCAACGCATACCAGAACTTGAGGCAGCACAGTCAGCGGGGATATGTGGGGAGAGAACGTACCCTAAAGAAGAATCATCGGTGAGCCTTCCTGTGTCTTCATGGGAAGGCATTTCGTTTAAGCTGTGACTATAGACCAAGTCATAGCGGCGTTTGCCACGACAACGCGGACACTGGCGCCCCTAATCGGCCTTTCTCTGGCTGACAAAGTGATTGCTACCAGCCGCAAGCAAGCATGGGGACGAAAGCACCCTTGGGCAGAATTGCCAGGTGTACCGAAAGAGAGAACTCAAGCCAAATGGGGATGCAGGCCGCTGCGAGAGTGGGCATCATCGGGGGCACGGGATTTGCAGACATCGAGGGACTGCAAGACCGCCGGGACGTCCACATAGCAACACCCTTTGGGCCGCCAAGCGATGCATTCACCCTGGGCACGTTGGACGGCGTCCCTCTTGCATTTCTCCCCCGGCACGGCCGGGGCCACGGAGTCCAGCCCAGTGATCTCAACGCCCGAGCGAACATCTACGGCTTCAAGCGCCTCGGGGTCGAGTATCTCATTTCCATCTCCGCCTGCGGCTCACTGCGCGAAGACCTGGCTCCCCAGCACATTCTCGTACCGGACCAACTCTACGACCATACGAAGCGGCGTGTTAGCACCTTTTTTGGCGACGGCATCGTTGCCCACGTCGGCTTCGCACAACCGTTCTGTCCGGTGCTAAGAAGTGTGCTCTATCAGACCGGCGAAACGGTCGGCATAGCAATGCACAGCGAAGGCACATACATCTGCATTGAGGGTCCGCACTTCTCTACAAAGGCCGAATCGGAAGTCTTCCGCGGTTGGGGCATGGATGTAATCGGCATGACTGCGGTGCCGGAAGCAAAGTTAGCGCGGGAGGCGGAAATCTGCTACGCCACCCTCGCGTGTGTCACGGACTATGATGTGTGGCACGATACAGCGGGCGAGGTTACTGTTGAGATGGTAGTTGAGAACCTGCAGCAGAACGTGGATCATGCCAAGGAGATCGTCCGGCGGGCCTTGACGACACTCCCGGACGTGCGCGGCGGTTGTCCCTGCCCCGACGCGCTTGCCAATGCCATCATCACGTCGCCGGACAGCATTCCGGCAGCACAACGGGCCGCGCTAGACCTGATTGTCGGTAAGTACATATAGACCGGAGAAAGATTGGCGCATGCTTGTAGGAGCCAAAGGCATCACCTCTGTACATGCGCTGCGGTCCCATCTTCAAAGCTGGAGTATCCTGGCAGCGAAATGAGCATGCTGATTGTAGGCACCGTCGCCACCGATGATGTCGCGACGCCTTTTGCGTCAGTAGAAGGCGTACTTGGCGGCTCTGCCGTCTATGCCGCCACTGCCGGAAGCCTCTACGTCCCCGTGCAGATTGTCGGCGTGATCGGCGCCGACTTCCCTGACACGTATATGGATTTTCTCAATGAGCGACAATTCGATCTGAAGGGTCTCGAAGTGCAGGCAGGCAAGACTTTTCACTGGGCGGGTAAGTACCATTACGACATGAATACGCGGGATACGCTGGCCACCGATCTCAACGTGCTTGCGACGTTCAATCCGACGTTGCCAACTGCTTACCGCGATACGCCGTTTGTTTTCCTCGCAAATGTCGATCCAACCATTCAGCTAGACACGCTCAATCAGATGAATCGGCCCTCCTTGACGATTCTGGACACCATGAACTATTGGATCGAGACCCAGCGTGACGTGCTTACCACGGTCATGAGTCGCACTGACCTCGTCATGATCAACGATGAAGAATTGCGCCATTATACAGGCGAACACAGTCTCCTGCGGGCAGCGCGTGACGTGCTGGCGCTGGGACCGCGCGCGCTCATTGTGAAGAAAGGCGAGCACGGCGCTGCCCTGGTTACCAAAGACGGGTACTACTATGCTCCCGGCTACCCCTTGGAAGACGTGAAAGATCCAACCGGGGCGGGCGACTCCTTTGCCGGTGGATTTCTCGGCTACATCGCCCAGCAAGGAGAGGTCACGGGGCGAGAGCTGCACCGTGCGCTCATTCACGGGAGCGTGGTAGCTTCTTATACCGTGGAGGACTTTAGTGTTAATCGGTTGAAAGAGGTAACACCCGAGGACATTCAGCAACGCTATCGGGAATTCGCTTCGTTTACTCATTTCGAAAGCCTAGACTGACAGCAAACTAAGAAGGAGATTATGTATGGCAACTGCTGCAATAAGAGGTGATGTGAAGGATAGGGACCTCGCCAACAAGGGAAAAATGCGCATCGAGTGGGCCGACCGCATGATGCCGGTGCTGCAGCTCATCCGCGATCGCTTTGCTAGTGAGAAGCCGCTGGACGAAGTGCGGATTGCCGCGTGCCTGCACGTGACCAGCGAGACCGCAAACCTCATGCGCACGCTCAAAGCAGGCGGCGCCGATGCCGTGCTCTGTGCGTCAAATCCACTCTCAACGCAAGATGACGTCGCCGCTTCACTGGTCGAGGATTTTGGGATTCCGGTATACGCCATTAAAGGCGAGGACGAACAGACCTATTACCGGCACATCGCCACAGCCCTGGACCATGAACCGCACATTACGATGGATGACGGGTGCGACTTGGTTACCGTAGCCCACAAAGAGCGTCCAGAAATCCTCGACAACATGCTCGGCGGCACCGAAGAGACAACGACCGGCGTCGTTCGCCTTCGCAGCATGGAGGAAAACCAGGTATTGCGTTATCCGATCGTTGCCGTGAATGAGGCCAATACCAAGCACCTTTTCGACAACCGCTATGGTACCGGCCAAAGCAGCTTGGACGGCATTCTCCGCTTGACCAATGTCTTGCTTGCCGGGCACACCGCGGTGGTGTGCGGCTATGGCTGGTGCGGGCGCGGAATCGCTGCACGCGCGAAGGGCGCGGGCGCCAACGTGATCGTTACCGAGATCAACCCCCTAAATGCGCTTGAGGCTGCCATGGACGGCTATCAAGTCATGCCCTTGCTCGATGCGGCATCGAAAGGAGACGTGTTCATAACGGTGACCGGCAACGCGCATGTGCTCGATAGAGAGCACTTTGCCGTCATGAAGGACGGGGCAATCGTGGCCAACGCGGGCCACTTCAACGTGGAGATCAACATTCCGGCCCTACGCGATCTTGCCACTTCTACATCAATAGTTCGGGAGCAGGTAGAGGAATTCGTGCTGGCCAACGGCAACCGGATTTCGCTGCTTAGCGACGGCCGCCTCGTTAATCTATCGGGTGCTGAAGGGCATCCCGCCAGTGTGATGGACATGAGCTTCGCCAATCAGGCATTGAGCGCGGAGTATGTAGTCAAGAACCATGCGCAGCTCGAGGATCGTGTCTATACTGTACCTACGGAGATTGATGCCGGTGTCGCGCGCCTCAAGCTCGATGCCATGAATCTTTCAATTGACGTGCTAACTCCGGAACAAGAGAAATACCTATCTTCTTGGGAAGAAGGAACATAAAAACCACGCCGGCGCCTCCGCACGGCGCTACAGCGAACCATCAGGTATATGAGGATGAGTAAGGAGACTAGAATGAGTTTGGGCATTGGCTCATCAGCCAAAGTACTATTCACATCTGAGTCAGTGACGGAAGGTCATCCGGACAAGATGTGCGATGCGATCTCGGACGCGGTGCTGGATGCATTCATCGAGCAGTACCCCGAAGCGCGGGTCGCGTGCGAAACGGCTACGACAGCGGGGTTGATTGTAGTTCTCGGCGAAATAACGGCCAAGGCCAACGTAAATATTGCCGAGGTAGCCCGCAACGTTGCCGGAGAGATCGGCTACACGTCGGAAGACTATGGCTTAGACAACGAGACGTGTGAAGTGATTGTGTCCGTAAGAGAACAGTCATCCGACATTGCGCTGGGGGTGGACAAAGCTGGCGCCGGGGACCAGGGTATGATGATTGGCTATGCCTGCAATGAAACGCCGGAGCTCATGCCCGCGCCTATCATGTGGGCTCACAATCTCGTCCGCAAACTCACAGCGCTCCGCAAAGACGGGGCGCTTTCATATCTCCGCCCCGACGGCAAGTCGCAAGTCACTGTCGAATACAGTTATGGCAAGCCGGTTCGCATAGACACTGTCGTGCTTTCCGCGCAACACCATCCGCATGTCGACCAGGAGACAATCCGCCGCGACCTCATCGAACATTGCGCCCGCGCCGTAATTCCTGCCAAGTGGCTGGATGACGACACGCGATTCTTAATCAACCCAACCGGAAGATTCGTCACCGGCGGGCCGCTGGGTGATGCGGGTTTGACCGGTCGCAAGATCATCGTTGATACGTACGGGGGGATGGCCCGCCACGGCGGCGGGGCGTTCTCCGGCAAAGACCCCACCAAAGTGGACCGCTCCGCCGCCTACGCTACGCGCTACGTGGCAAAGAATATTGTCGCGGCGGGGCTGGCCGATCGCTGTGAGATTCAAATCGCCTACGCCATTGGTACAGCGAATCCCGTTTCCATCATGGTAGACACCTTTGGAACGGGTAGAGTGGCTGATGACGAACTCGTTGCCATCATTCGCGATCACTTTGATCTTCGCCCTGCGGCAATCATCTGCGATCTGGATCTACGGCGACCCATCTATCGCCAAACGGCAGCATACGGACACTTTGGGCGCCCTGACATCGACGTGCCGTGGGAACGAATTGACAAAGCAGATCTGCTTCGCAATGCGGCCGGTAATCTCTCAGGCGCCACCACATAGCCCGCCGCTGCTGCGCCGGTCGGAATTGCGCCTTTGCAACGTGGTGAGCAGGGCGCATGTGGCGCCCGGCCAATTCCTTTAGCGGGACTGGTACCAGACATGAAAGACGCGCTGCACGGTCGTGAGCAGCGTGAGTACCGCCAGCATCCATATGACGATCTTTAGCACAATACCTAGAGAGTCCGGGAACAACAACGCCAAGCCGAGTGCGATTACGCGTTCCGGACGCTGAAACCATCCTACTGTGCAGGAAAGCCCTAACCCCTCCGCGCGGGCGCGCGTGTAGCTCACCATCTGGGACCCTACAAGCATGAGCGCGATGCCTAGCACAGTCAGGTCGTCCTGCCGGGCGAGGAAGTACCCGATCAACCCCAGGCATATTGCAGCTTCAGACAGCCTGTCCAGGGTCGAATCAAAGAATGCCCCAAAAGTGGTGCCCCGGTCGCTCACCCGCGCCAGCGCACCATCCACCATATCAAATGCACTGGCAACCAGCACGAGAATCGCGGCCCAGGGCCACACTCCCTGCCAGACCGCCGCAGCCGCCACGAGGCTAAGTACAAAGCCAAGAGTCGTGACTGTATTTGGCTGAATACCAATACGTGCGAGTGGGCGAACCAGCGCCTCCATGGCAGTCTGCGCCCAGGCACGGACGCCTGGATGAATCATGATTCACACTGCTCCATTGACGTGCACCGTAACCTTGCTTGCCTCTTGCGGTCCAGGATCACTGTGCTCATTCCTTTCTACGCCGCTCGACTCTTGCCCAGTCAAAGCGGCGGCTGCGCGGCCTTGCGCTGGCGATGGTCTCTTCATAGAACGCAACCAACTGAGTCGCGATCTTCTCCCAAGAATAGCCTTGCGCCGCGTGTAATCCCTTGGCGCCAGTCTCGTCGCGAAGCGATTCATGGCCAAGGAAGCGCATGAGCGTCCGAGCCAAAGCTGCTTCATCTTGCGGGGGAACCAGCTCGCCGGCTCCTGTGCCATCCAGCACTCCACGATACCCTTCAATGCTGGACGCCACGACCGGCTTGCCGGCAGCCATGGCCTCGAGCAAGACGATGCCCTGGCTTTCGCCGCCGGTAGACGGCGCGCAAAACACATGGCATGACTTGTAGTAACGTACCTTCTCTTCTCTACTTACAAACCCGACGAAAAGCACATTCGACAAGCCAAGCTGAGCAACTCTCTTCTCATACTCGCCGCGCTGTTCCTCTGTGAACGCACCCACAACAATAAGGCGAACGTCATAGGTGCCGCTCTCCTGCACAATTCGCAGTGCCTGCAAAAGGTATGTCAATCCTTTGCGTTTCTCCAGCCGTCCGACAAACAGTATGTTGAGCATACCGTCATCTAGATTGGGAAAAGGAGGCAACGCGCTTTGGAAGAGCTGCATGTCGATGCCATTGGGAATGATGCGGTACCTGGCGGGAAAGTAGCGTTCAATCAGCTCGCGGGCCGCATCAGATACGGCAACCCGTCCCTGCAATCGATTGAAGTACCGCTTCAACAATGGTTTGCCGTAAAGATACGCGAAGTGGGAGCGCCGGTAGGTATGGAATGTCCCGACGTTTACTGTCCGGGAGTGACGGAGCACCGTGATAGGCAACGCCGGTGCGAGCGGCTCGTGCAGGTGCACCACGTCGAACCGCTCATTGGCGAGAATTTCCTTCACCTGACGCGAGAGCGTGAGCGAGAGCGAAATGCGCGCCACTGAGGCATTCGTCGGAACCCTGACGATCGTCTTCCCAACCCGGTAAAGGTTTTCGTAGGGCAATTCTTCTTCAGGCTGGGATGAAGGCGCAAGTATGCGGACCTCATGCCCCATACCTTGAAACTGCCCATTGAGGTGACTGATGTGCTCGGTCACACCACCGGGATATGCATAGTCGTATGGTGAAACGAGGGCAATCTTCATGCTCCGCCTCACTTTCCGGGAACGAGCGTCTGTCCCAGCCAATCCGCATACCGTCGCATTTTGCGCCGAAAGTAGAGCATAGACTCATCTAGATCAAAGTACCCGCCGCACGCCATCGTCGTCTTGTGTTTGATTGCTTCCCGCACGTCATTGGCTGTCTTGCCGGGGAAGACGGTGTGCGCCTTGCCAATCCCCTCTAAAATGTGCGCGTCACTGCCGCCTACCTGGGGCAGGTCAAGTCTCTGTTGAATCTCAAGCGCTTTCTCGTAGCTCATCTTGCCCGCCGGGCTCGCATTCATGACTTCGATAGCGTCGAACCAGTACCCTTTTCTCGCCAAGCGATTGAAAGTGTACTGCCGAAAGCTAAGGGTCAACCAAGACATCGGGTGAGGCACAATCACTAATCCGCCCTGCTCTCGTATGGCATCGATGGTCCACTCAGCACTGCGCAAGACCGGAAACGCCGTCTCTACCCACAAGCCTATGAGGTGGCCGTCGAAGGTGGATACCTCGATACCTGGGATCACCTCCACACCCGGGAATTGGTCGGCGAGCGCCGCCGCCTCCAGTGCGCCGTCAATTTCATCGTGGTCCGTGACCGCAAGAACCGCTATATCTGTCTCGGCACTTACATATTCCAGCATCTCAAAGGGCGTAAACGTGCCGTCACTCGCCTTCGTGTGGATGTGCAGGTCCGCCTTGCTGGCAAGGGTCGGGCCTAACAATTCTTCTGGAGACGGTCGCATTCGCATACCCCTCCTACCTATGCCTGTCCCGTGCCGGGGGCCTCGGAGCAAAGAGGTCGGGCCCACATAGGACGAAACATGTACCACTGCTCCGGACACGAGCGAATCATCTCTTCCAACAATCCTGCAAGTTGCTGCATGGTGGCTTGTATGTCGCTCTTCTCATCGTCACTGGGAACGGCGTAAATGGGCGGGTAGACGGTGACAGCCAAGCCATTTCCCTCACTGCGCCGGCACTGACACATCACGAGCGGAGCTCCGGTGCGCAATGCCAGCGCGGCCGGGCCGGCGGGAAGAAACGCCTGACTCCCGAAAAATGTAACAGGAACGCCGCGGCCGCCCATCGGCCGATCAAACAGCAGTCCTACCACACGATTGGCTTGCAGTTGCCGCAACATGGCGCGCAGCCCGCTCTCCACCGGCACCGTATCAATACCTAAACGCTCACGCACTCTGCGCACGATCCAATCAATCGTCCCACTACCAAACTGGTCCACTGGGATCAGAACCGGAAATCGTTGCGCCAGCATTGCGCCGCCTAAGTCCCAGAGCCCAAAGTGACCGGAGAGGAAAATCACGCCCTTGCCTGCCTTCAGGGCCTCAGTGAGATATTCTTCCCCTTGAAACTCGCGCACCCGCTGCTCCAAGCGCTCTGGGGTCATCCGCATCCAGCTCAGAAAGTCGGCTAAGTACCAGCCGTAGTTCTCCATAGACTTCCTGGCCACTCGCCGCGTCTCCGGATGCAGCAACGGCTTTCCCAACACATGAGACATATTGGCCATTGCGTTTTCGCGACCTGTCCGCCAAACACGAAAGACCGCCCGGGCCAGCAGACTCGCCATGCGATACTTGATAGACTGCGGCAAAGCGCCGTCAAGTGTGGCACCCGTTACCAACAAGAGCCGTCCAGTCAGGCCACTCATCGTCATGACACGAACTCTCAGCTATGCCTGTTGCTCCCCGCCCTGGAGGACGTGGCCCGCATCATCACCGGTTCCGGCAATGAATTCCTCGAGCAAATCCCGCGCGCGCTCATCAGTAATCTGCTGTGGGGGCGACTTCATAAGATAGGCCGACGCCGCGACCAATGTGCCGCTGAGACTGCGGTCGAGCCCGATCTTGGCGAGCCGCACGGCATCGATGACCACACCGGCCGAATTCGGTGAGTCCCACACCTCCAGCTTGATCTCTGCCCGCAGTGGAACGTCGCCAAAGGCCTTACCGTTCATATGAATATATGCCCACTTGCGGTCCTGCAGAAACGGCACGTGATCGCTGGGACCAATGTAGACGTTGCCTTCGCCGGGATCGTAATCCAACAGCGAGGTTACCGCGTTCGTCTTGGACTCCTTCTTGGAGCTCAAACGAGAGCGCTCCAACATGTTGAGAAAGTCGGTATTGCCTCCGACGTTGAGCTGGCTCGTCTCCTCCAAGCGTACACCGCGGTCCCGGAAGAGCCGCGCCAAGGTGCGATGGACAATCGTTGCCCCAACCTGGGACTTGATGTCATCGCCAACAATTGGGACCCCTGCTTCATGAAAGCGCCGTTGCCAGTAGGGCTCACGGCCGATAAAGACCGGAATGCAGTTCACGAAAGCGCAACCGGCGCGCAATACCTGCTCCACGTACCACTTCGTCGCTTCTTCGCTGCCTACCGGCAGATAGCTTACTAGGACATCCGTGCCGGTGTCTTTCAAAATGCTCACAATATCGTCCGTGGATCCGGGCGCTTTGTGCACGACCTCGCTGAGATACTGACCGATACCATCGTGGGTCATGCCGCGATGGACCGACACGCCAAGCGGCTCAACCTCCGAAAACTTGATCGTGTTATTCGGCGGCTGCCAGATCGCCTCGCCAAGGTCCTTGCCAACTTTGTTTTCATCAACGTCAAAGGCAGCGGAAAACTCAATGTCGCTCACGTGATAGTCACCCAGCCGCACGTGCATGAGACCGGGAACGAAGTCCGAGTCCGCTGCGTTTCGGTAATATTGGACACCCTGGATTAGAGACGACGCGCAGTTTCCTACGCCGACTATCGCCACCCGTACCTTACTTCTCACCGGTTCTTTTCTCCCTAAGATTGTTGCAATTCTTCCAGTCGACTCTTGAATGTGCACTCTCCACGGCGCGCACACCCATGTCCTCCGCTAAGTTTCGTCGCTCTAGCTAAGACGAACTCGCAGTCTGCTCAGCGAGCGCTGCCTCCGCATCTTGTTCGGTTGCCAACAGATCGTCTAGTCCCTGGGAGACCTGCTGGAATCCGGTCCGGTTCAGCGCGTAGTGCACCTGTCGCCCGTCCTTCCGCGCATCCACCAGGTTGGCACGGCGCAATATGCTCAAGTGCCACGAAAGCAAGGGCTGGCTAAGCCGTATTTGCACCCGCAATTCGGTCACCGTCATGCTCTCTTCAGCGGCAAGGAGATGAAGAATCTCCAAGCGAGAACGACTGGCAAGCGCGCGAAGTTGCCTGCTGAGGTCTCGAACCGGTTGCATTACTACTCCTCGTCAAAATGCGACCACTACGCCTATAATATATCAATTATCGTTGAAGTGATTTTTCTTTATATTATCTTGAACTCTCGGTTGCGTCAAGATAAACGGAGGCTAGATTCGCTCCCAAGTCGTCGTCTCTCTCGGCAGGGAGAACTCCTCAGCGAACATTGCTGGGTTGTGCCGCCTTTGTCCCCCCAGGGGGCACTTTGCTAGCATAGAATCAACATGCAAGTGGCACTAGCGCACGATTACTTCTTTGCCCTGGGGGGCGCCGAGCAGACCGTGGCGGTCATGCACGGGCTTTGGCCCCAAGCGCCCGTATACACTTCTTTCATTGACCGCGGCACGTTCCCGGTGGACGTGACCGCGTGGGACATGCGGACCTCATTTCTCCAGCGCATTCCTCATCCTGCGCGCGTACAAAAGTTGCTTACACCGCTCTACCCGCTTGCTTTTCGCAGCTTTGATATGGAGTCATTCGACGTGGTCATCTCATCGGCCAGTTTCGCCGCAAAAGGCATTCCACGGCGGCCAAACACCTTGCACATCAGCTACTGTTATACGCCCCCGCGCTTCCTTTGGGGCATGACGCCGGCCACAGACCGCGGTCAGATGTCCCGGCCGCTCCGCAGTCTCGACGCCTTGCTCCGCCCGCCATTGCGTCGTTGGGACCTTTGGGCGGCGGCGCAGCCGCACCATCTGGTGGCGATCTCGCGCACCGTGGCGGCACGCATTCGCCGCGTCTACGGCATCGAGGCGCCCGTCATCTATCCGCCCGTCGCCACGGGCCGCTTTGGCTCGCAGCCCTGCCGCGATGACGGGTATTATGCATTTGTAGGGAGGCTGGAAGCCCACAAGCACGTGGACCTCGCAGTCGCTGCCGCTCAGGAAGCGCACGTTCCCTTGCGCGTTATCGGCGACGGGCCTCTACGAGAGACTCTGGCCAAATCGGCGCCGGCCAACGTATCAATCCTTGGCTGGCTGCCGGAGCAGGAGTTGGCCGCACAACTTGCCGGCTGCCGTGCCCTGCTCTTTCCGGGTGAAGAGGACTTTGGCATCGTCATGGTGGAAGCCCTGAGCGCCGGCAAGCCCGTCATCGCCTTTGGCGCGGGCGGCGCAACCGAAATCGTGCAGCCGGGTGTAAACGGCTTACTCGTACCGGAGCAGTCCGAAACCGCGTTTGCACAAGTGCTCCGGGACTTCGACCCAGATCGATTCGCGCCTGACGTATGCCGCGAAACTGCCGCACGTTTTGACGAATCTGTGTTTGCCGGCAAGTTCAAGGAATTCGTCGAGGCAAAGTGGACTGAGTTCAAACAGGACATTCAAGACAACTAGGAGCTATCTCATAGATCTGTCCGCTAAGCCAAATCGTGTTTCGACACTTCGGCACGCTTGTGCTGAGTACTTCGACAAGCTCAGTACAGGCTTTGTCGCAGTGCTCAGAACCGCCAAGGTCTTCGCGCAGTACTCAGCACGAACAGTATCCTGCCTATTTCCTTCACCCCGAGCCTGTCGATTTCCGTTCGCCCTGAGCCTGTCATATTCCGTTCGCCCTGAGCCTGTCGAAGGGCAGGTCTACACAGAGCCATGTACATTCGAGGCAAGTTCCTATCAAAATGAACGATAGCAAGCCCCCCAGTGCCGACGTGCTGGGCGTGCGCGTGGACTGCGTAACCGTATCCCAGGCGCTCGACCATTGTGCACAATTGCTCGATACCGACGGCCACCACCAGGTGGTAACGCTCAACTCTGAATTCGTGATGTACGCCCAGCACGACGCTTCCTTTCGCGCGCTTGTTCGCGAGACCGACCTCGTCGTACCGGACGGCGCCGGCATCGTGTGGGCTGTACGCCGCCAAGGCAAAGCCAATATCGAACGCGTGACGGGCGTTGACTTGATGCAAGATCTTTGTATCCAGGCCGCTCAGCAGCAAATAGCTGTGTTTCTACTCGGCGCGGCTCCTGGGATTGCCGCACAAGCGGCAGCAACGCTGCAAGCAAAGATACCCGGCCTCGTGATGGCCGGCACGGCCGTCGGCGCACCTGATCCCGATCAAGCTCCCGGACTATGCGCGCAGGTCCGCGAGTCAGGCGCTGGTATGCTCTTCGTTGCCTTTGGCTGTCCGGCGCAGGATTTCTGGATTCAGAAGTACCAGGAGAAAACTGGCGCGCGCTTGGCAATGGGCGTCGGCGGGAGCTTTGACTATGTCTCCGGCACAGTGGCGCGCGCTCCACTTTGGATTCAGCGGATAAACCTTGAATGGTGTTATCGTTTGGTGCGGCAGCCTTGGCGCTGGCGCCGACAGCGTGTGCTCATCGCCTATCTGTGGAGAGTCTTGCGGGAGAAATCATCTCAATGAGCCGAGCAATGCGGGCGGCTATAATGCACCTTGGATGCTGTCCGATCGCTCGCAACTCCAGCACGTGCACTAAGTGATCCCAGTAACGCGCACTAGTGATGAGAACCGATGAAAGTCCCCACCCGAGAGGACACACGAATACACAATGAGGTGCTGGTAGTTGGCAGCGTCAACACAGACCTCGTGGTGTCGGTGCCAACGCTCCCCCAAGCGGGAGAGACCGTGCTCGGCGACGACTTGCAGCGAATCGGTGGTGGCAAGGGAGCCAATCAGGCAGTGGCTGCCGCACGCTTGGGGGCGCGCACCGCTTTCCTCGGCTGCGTCGGGGCCGACGCGTTTGGCGATGCGCGCAAGTCAGAGCTAGAATCATACGGTGTCGCCATTGACTCCGTAGTTGAAGACCCTGTTCGACCGACGGGAACGGCGCTCATTCTCGTGGATGGCCAGGGTGACAATGCCATTGCCGTATCCCCAGGCGCCAATGCCGCGCTCACGCCGTCTCACATAACTGACGCAAAGTCGCTCTTTGCGCACAGCAGCGTGCTTATCTGCCAACTTGAAATCCCGCTCGATACGGTACGTACCGCCCTTGAGCAGGCCCGCGCACACGACATGGAGACCATTCTGAACGCCGCACCCGGCACCGCTGAGGCAGCAGCGCTACTGCCTTTGACAGACATACTTGTCGTGAATCGAGCAGAGGCCGCGAGTCTTGTCGGCCGCCCGGTGCAGACGACAGCCGCAGCGCAGGTGGCCGCGCAAGAGCTAAGCAAACACGTTCGGCGCGCAGCCGTCCTTACGCTTGGCGCGGAAGGCAGCATCCTGGCTACACATGACAGTGTGTCGCACGTCCCGGCCTGGCGGGTGCCTACGGTTGACGCCACCGCCGCGGGTGACGCCTTTGTCGGCTCGTTGGCAGCAGCGCTCGCGCGCGGTGAAGAGCTAGCAGACGCCGCCCGCTACGCCACAGCGTCGGCCGCAATCGCAGTCGGCCGATTCGGCGCGCAACCGTCACTGACTACCAGCCATGAAGTCGCCGCTTTTCTCGCTCATCCGCCTCTTGCTGAACGCGCCAACGGCTGCCAACATGAGGAGAGGAACTGCTCGTGAACGTTCCACTGGAGGCGCTCCGATGACAACACCTCAATGGCAAGACGCCCTGGAGCGCTTTGCAAGCCAGCGGATTCTCGTAATTGGCGACATGGTGGCCGACGAGCACATCTTTACGCGCGCAAGCGGCATGTCGCGCGAAGCGCCGTTGCCGGTCCTTCATTATGTAGACCGAAAGCTCGTTCCCGGTGGGGCAACGAATGTTGCTCGCAATGCCCGTGCACTCGGCGCGGAAGTCTGGGTGTCGGGCGTAATTGGGAACGACCACATAGGGCGCGATCTCCGACAGTTGCTGGAGGACGACGGCATTCACTGCAGTCAGCTTCTTGCCGCAGAGGATCGCCTAACTTCAACCAAGACCCGCATTTGGGCCGGCGGTGACCAGCAACCCGTGCAGCAGCAGGTTTGCCGCATTGATCGCGTCGAGAGAGACGCTGTCTCGTCAGACCTGTGCCAACGGATTATTTCGGGGCTGCATGACCGCATTGCTCAAGTCGACGCCATTGTCGTGGCCGACTACGAAATAAGTATGATCGACGATGCCGTTATCGAGGCAGTCCTAAGCCTTGCCCGCGCGGAGGGCAAGCCGGTGACCGTGGACTCACACGGCAACCTCAGGCGCTTTCCCGGAGCCCACACATTCACGCCAAACCAACCGGAAGTGGAGTTCACGCTGGGACGAGCGCTTCAGTCAATTGCGGAATTGGAAGAGGCGGGAGCAGACCTACTCCAGTTACTTGAGACAAGTGTGCTGCTTGTAACTCGCGGCAATGAGGGCATGTCGCTCTTCACCGAGAATACGACCCCCTGCCACATACCGGCCCTGGGCGAGGACCGGGTGATTGATCCTACGGGCGCAGGCGATACGGTCTCAGCGGTGCTCACGCTGGCGCTGCTGGCTGGTTTGCCGCCTGCTCGGGCTGCTATGCTGGCAGCAGCAGCAGCAAGCATCGTGGTGCGCAAGCTCGGTGCGGCGATTCCTACCCATGCTGAAATCCTGGCGGTGCTGGCATCTGTGGAAGGCTTGGGCACGTGACAGCGGCTAAGATCCTTTCCGAATCGGAGTTACAGCGCCAAGTCGACGCCCTCCGGCAACAAGGGAAGGTTGTCGTCTTTACCAATGGCTGTTTCGACTTGCTCCACGCGGGCCACGTCGCCTACCTGGAGAGCGCGCGAGCCCTTGGCGATGCACTCGTCGTCGCTGTCAATAGTGATCGATCCGTGCGCGCGCTCAAAGGGCCGACACGTCCCATCACTCGTGCCCAAGACCGATCGCGTCTACTCGCGGCGCTGGCGTGTGTGGATTGGGTGATCGTCTTCGACGATGCTACAGCGGAACGCTTGCTAAGCAGTCAGCAACCCGATATTTATGTCAAAGGCGGAGACTACACGCGTTCCGAGCCGGTCGAAGCCGCCACGGTCAGAGAATATGGCGGCAGCGTGCGAATTCTGCCGTTCACTGCAGGGTACAGCACGACTGACCTCCTGCAGAGTATCATTGCCAAGGAAGAAGCGTAGCGAATAAGACCCACCATAGAGTCAGGAGATGAACGTATCGTGGCGCAACGAACCCTTGTGATTATAAAGCCGGATGGCGTCCAGCGCGGGCTCGTCGGGGAGATCCTGGGCCGCTTCGAACAGCGCGGCCTCAAGCTCGTGGGACTGAAGCTTATGTCGGTCGATAGGTCTCTTGCCGAAGTCCATTATGCCGTACACCAAGAGAAGCCGTTCTTTGCCGATCTGATTGAGTTCATTACCGCCGCCCCCGTAGTTTGCGCCGTGATAGAAGGTCCCGAGGCGATTGCGGTGGTGCGGAGTCTGGTAGGAGCCACACGTTTTACCGAGGCCGAGCCGGGTTCGATTCGGGGCGACTTTGCCCTTGACCTCACGATGAATTTGATTCATGCCTCCGATGCGCCTGACACTGCGGTAAAAGAGGTCAGTCTCTTCTTCCAGCAGGATGAATTGGTGGACTATACACGGGATGGCGATCGCTGGATTACAAGCTAAAAGTTGGCCGGCAGCACTGTCGTCTCAGCCGCGCGAGACCGCGAAACGACGTTTTAGCGGAGTCAGGAGCGATCTGCGCACTCTTACATATGTCCCCGCTTCACCGGCCCGTCAATTAGTGTTGAGTTTAAATACTAGAGCCGCGCCAGAACGACAGCAGCACTCGATCCCGCCATCGAGCAACGCATCGCCCAATTTGCCCTATAGTTGAGGCAGTTGGCTGCATCGGTATCCGTCATTGGCAAAGGGAAAGGTTAATCGCATGAAAGACCAACGACCGAATATCATCCTCTATACCACCGACCAGCAACGGGGCGACCACCTCGGCATTGCCGGCCATCCGGTGATTGAGACTCCCAATGTGGACGCGTTCGTCGAACACGGGGCTTACTTTCCCAACGCGTATACGGAGATTCCCTCCACGACCGGCGCAAGGCGTATTATGCATGGGGGTCAGCGCAGCTACGATTGCGGCCTGATTGGCTACTCCGCGTCAGAGTGGCACGAGCCAAACACCCTGGCGGCGGTGCTGGCCGATGCCGGCTACCACTGCATCAACGTCGGTTGGCGCAACATGCACCCGCGCCGCAAACTCTACGGCTTCCACACGGTCATCCCTCACGAAATTCGCGAGGGAGAGGATGACTATTGGGACTGGCTCCGCCAAGAACTTGGCCCGTACGCCCACGAGCGCACGGTCGGATCGGATGCCAATGGTTGGCTGGCGCGTCCCTGGATATATGAAGAGCGCTATCACTGCACGAACTGGACCGTAGACGTGACGATTGAGCAAATCAGAAAGCGCGATCCTACGCGACCCGTCTTTGTCTGGTGCTCGCAACTCCGTCCTCACTCCCCATACGACCCACCGCAATTCTTCTGGGATATGTATATCAACCGGCAACTGCCGGAGATTCCCGTTGGCGATTGGGCTGAGCGGTACAACGTGCCCCAGCCCGGCCTGCCTCGCCAAGCGTGGTACGGCCGGTTGACTGACGAACAGTTGCAGCGCATGCGGGCAGCGTACATGGGCTGCATCACCCACCTCGACTATCAGCTCGGCTACTTGCTGGAACTCGTGCAAGGGGAGTTGGACCGCAATCTCATGATCGTATACACGGCGGACCACGGCGATATGATGGGCGACCACAATTTACTGCGCAAGTGCTACGCATATGAAGGATCGGCCCGCATTCCGTTTGTCATCAAATATCCGAATAGCCTCGACGTGCCGTCCGGTACGTTCGAGCATCCGGTCGGGCTGCAAGACGTCATGCCGACGATTCTCGAGGCAACCGGCACGCCTATCCCCGATTCCGTGACCGGCACGAGCGTTCTGAAAGCGGCGCGCGGCGAACCGTGGCGCGAATACGTTCACGGGGAGCATTCGCCAGTCTACAGCGAGGACAATGCTGTGCAGTACCTCACCGACGGTAAGGAGAAGTACCTCTGGTTCCCCGTGCGCGGTGAAGAACAGTTCTTCGACCTTGCCAACGACCGTCAGGAACTTCACGACAGGGCGAATGATCCGGCCTATGCCGACCGGGTTACGCTGTGGCGCAACCGCCTCATAGATTACTTAGGCGAACGCGGCGACGGGTTCTCCGATGGAGAAAAACTGCTAGTCCGTCCTGAAGGCTACGGCCCGGAGGCAGATCAGCCTGCGGCGGTCTGAGCGCAAGGGCCGGAGACGTCAACCGACAGTTACTCTCGGGTTTGCCCGGAGCAGACAATGCGGGCGTCGTCTTCCGCACGCCAATTGTGGGAGCGTAATCTTCGGGGCACTTTCAGTGCGAACATACACTTCGGCGCACAAACGGTGCCGGCGTATTCGCGCTATACTAAGCCCTAGTCTGCGAATTGGTCACGTTGGCTCACTGTCTTGATCCGCTGCACGGAGGTCACAGCCATGGCCGGCACAGCCGCATTCGATCCCATCACCTTCGAAGTCGTACGCCATGCGCTGACGGAAGCCACGGAAGAAATGGCGGTCGCGCTGCGGCGCAGCGCCTACTCCACAAACATCAAGACCCGCGCCGACTTCTCCTGCGCCTTCTTTGACCGTGACTTGAACGTCGTGGCCCAGGCGTTTTGCCAAGCAGTGCATCTTGGCTCCCTCGTGCACCTGGTGCCGATTGCCATCCGCGCCTACGGGCCGGAAAACCTCAACCCGGGCGACGCCATTCTCTGCAACGATCCCTATCTCGGCGGGGTGCATTTGAACGACATTAGCCTCATCTCGCCGGTGTATTGTGATGGCGAGCTCTTCGGCTATGTAGCGAATATGGCGCATCACGTGGACGTGGGCGGCGGCGCGCCGGCCAGTGTCGGTGCGTTTCGCGAAGTCTACCAGGAAGGCATCATCATTCCGCCGGTCAAGCTTGTCGCAGCCGACGAAATTGTTGATGACGTGTTCCGGCTCATCCTCGGCCAGATTCGCTCCAAGCGAGAGACGGCCGGCGACTTTCGCGCCCAGATCGCGGCTAATACCACCGGCACGCGGCGCTTGCGCGAACTAATTGCGCAGACCGGCCTCGACACGGTAAATGAGTACATCCAGGAATTGATGACCTATGCCGAGCGCCGCACGCGGGCCGAAATAGCCAAGCTGCCGCAGGGCGAGTTCATGGCCGACGGCTACGTGGACAACGACGGCTACACCGATGAGCCCGTACGCCTGGTTGCCAAGATAGTAATCGACGAAAACGGCGTTTTGTTCGACCTCAACGGCTGCGACCCGCAACGCCGCGCACCGGTGAACTCTACGTTTGCGCAGACCTTTTCCGCCTGCGCCTACAACCTGAAGTGCCTCATGGACCCCGACATCCCACCCAACCAAGGCTTTTACCGTATGGTGCGCATCGAAGCGCCGGAGGGCACCGTTGTGAATTGCCGTCCGCCCGCTCCTGTGGTGGGAGGCTGGGAGACCCACGCGCGCCTCAACGACGTTATCTTCAAGGCGCTGGCGCCCGTGCTGCCGGAGCGTTCGCCCGCGGGAGGCAAAGCGATGCAGTGCCACGCCGGTTTCGGCGGCATCGATCCGCGCAACGGCGAGTACTACTGTTTCCTTGAAACTCTGGCCGGTGGGTACGGCGGCAGATTTCAAAGCGACGGCCCGGATGCCGTGCAAACCCACGGCCAAAACACTGAGAACGCCCCGATCGAAGAAACTGAACGCTACTATCCTGTGCGCATCTTGCGTTACGAGCTTGTAGACGACTCAGAAGGTCCGGGTAAGTTTCGCGGCGGACTGGGCCTGCGCCGCGACTATGTCTTTCCCGATCATGACGTAACCTTTACCGTGCTTGCCGATAGAGACAAGGCGGGTCCCTGGGGGCTGTTTGGCGGCGAAGCCGGCCGCCCCGCCTTCTACCTCCACAAACGAGAAGGCGCAACGGAACATCTGAGCTCCAAGACGACAATCGACGTCCGTCCCGGTGAAGTCATCCGCTATGAGACCTGCGGTGGCGGCGGTCACGGCCCGCCCTGGCAGCGGGACCCGGTACGGGTGCTCAATGACGTGAGGCAAGGGAAAGTCAGCCGCGAGCGTGCGAGCGCAGCCTATGGTGTAGTCATCGACCCAGAGCAATTGATGGTGGACTCCAATGCAACCGATGCGTTGCGCGCGGCCATGCAGGGAGAAAACCTCCAAGACGAGCGTAGTGCGAGGGGGAGTGACGCGTGAGTGCGGCAAGATTTCGGCTCGGCGTTGACATTGGTGGTACGTTCACCGACGCCACATTGATGGATGAGAGCACCGGCCGTCTTTGGAACGCCAAAGTTTCCTCGACCCCAACCGACCCGGCGCAGGGCTTTCTCTCCGCGACCCGGCGCATTCTGGAAGATTCCAAGTTGGCTCCCGCGTCACTGCGCTACGTCGTCCACGCGACCACCGTGGCGACGAATGCCATCATCGAGGGCAAAGTCGCGCCCACTGTGCTCATCACGACCGAGGGCTTTCGCGACATCCTGGAGATTGCCCGCCAGATTCGTCCTTCGCTCTATGACACGCAGTTTGAGAAACCGATACCCCTCGTACCGCGCGATCGCTGCTTCGGCGTGCGCGAGCGCCTGGACGCTAACGGCGCCGTCATTACCCCATTGGACGAAGGCGCCATTCCGCACATCGCTGCCACCATCAAGGAAGCGGCGGTAGAGTCCATAGCCGTCTGCTTCTTGCATTCCTACCTAAACGCGCAACATGAGCAGCGCGTCGGTGAATTACTGCGAGACCTCGCACCGGACATTGCCATCTCCCTTTCCTCCGACGTAGCGCCGGAAATCAGGGAGTACTTTCGCGCCAGCACTACGGTCATCAATGCCGCGCTACGTCCAATCGTCTCGCGCTACCTTGAAAACATCGAGGAGCAACTGCGCGCGCAAGACATTCAGTCAGAACTCTTGGTGATGCAAAGCAGCGGCGGGCTCATGACATTTGCCGACGCGCGCCGCAGACCCGTCTTCATGGTGGAGTCCGGCCCGGCTGCGGGCGTAATCACGGCGGCACACCTGGGTGAGGCATTGGATTACAGAAATGTCATCTCTTTCGATATGGGCGGCACCACCGCCAAGGTGGGTCTCGTCCAAGACGGCACGCCGCGCATAACCAAAGACTATGAGGTTGGCTCTGTGGCCCAGCCGGGGAGCGGCGGCTTTCGCGCCGGAGGGTACCCCATCCGCACGCCAGTGATCGATCTGGTGGAAATCGGCGCCGGCGGCGGCTCTATCGCTTGGATTGATTCTGGTGGCGTGTTGCGGGTTGGGCCCCAAAGCGCGGGCGCCGTTCCAGGACCCGCCTGCTACGGTCGCGGCGGCGGTGAGCCGACAGTAACCGATGCCAACCTCGTATTGGGCCGTCTCAATCCCGGCTACTTGCTTGGCGGCGACCTCAAGCTGGATAGCGCGCTTGCGCATGCGGCAATCGAGGAACACATTGCCAACCCGCTAGGCTTGGACGTGGTGAAAGCCGCCCACAGCATCGTCGAAATCGCCAACGTGGCGATGATCAACGCGCTGCGTCTCGTCTCGGTGCAACGCGGCCATGATCCGCGAGACTTTGCGCTCACTGCTTTTGGCGGGGCCGGACCGCTGCACGCCAACCGCTTGGCGCACGAAATGAACATCCCCGTCACCGTTATTCCCACCAGTCCGGGCACAGCCTCGGCGCTGGGCCTCCTGGTCACGGACATTACCTATGACTATGCCACGACACTCATTGAGCGAGTTGACCGCCTCCCACCAGGGAGAGTGGCGGAAGTATTCGCAGATCTCCGTAACCAGGGCACGGAGGCTCTTACCGCCGCAGGCGTAGCTCCGGCCGATATGGCTTTCGTGCAGCAGGTGGACTTACGCTACGTCGGCCAAAGCTACGAGCTCACGTTACCTTGTTCCGATGGCGATGCCGCCGACTTCGCCGTAACCGATCTCCTGGATGACTTTCATGCAGAGCACAACCGCGTTTACGGCCATAGCGTTCCCGGCGAGCCGGTGGAGACAGTGAACCTGCGACTGACCGCACTTGGCACCATCGTCAAGCCGCCGCTGCTTGCTAAGGATCCAGGTATGCATGCTGTACAGGCTGCCCGGCTTGGCAGCCGTCCGGTCTTCTTCGGTGAAGCGAATGACTTCGTGGACTGCCCAATCTTTGATCGCTACCTGCTCAACGCAGGAATCGAGATTCTCGGCCCCGCAATCATAGAGGAGTACGATTCTACGACCGTAATTCATCCTAAATACTACGCAGTGGTCGATCAATACGGTACACTACTAGTGACCCACGTAAGCTGACAGGAAGCTGAAAAAGAGTACACGCTGGGTATTGTCGGTGAATTCATCAAATCTCCAGTAGTAATTGAGGACGCTCATGGCGGAGACTGCCGATGTCGTTGTAATTGGAGGCGGGAGCACCGGTACCAGTATTGCTTGGCAACTGGCAAAGATGGGCGCCGGCCGGGTGGTCTTGCTCGAAAAGCACGGTCTTGCTGCCCAGGCCACCGGCGTCACCGCGGGGATCGTCCGCACGCATTATACCCATGAGACTCTCGCACGCATGGCTCTGCGCGCGCGGCAGGTTTTTGAGAACTTCAACGACGAAGTCGGCGGCGATGCTGGCTTTCGGCAAGCCGGCTTCCTCGCGTTGCTGGGCTCGGACGATGTCGAGACGGTTGCCGCAAACGTCGCTATGCACCGCGATCTTGGCATCAATGCCTACATACTCTCGCCGGACGACATTCGAGACGTGGAGCCGCGCCTGGCGTTATTCGGTATTGGCGCCGCCGCCTGGGAACCGGAATCCGGGTATGCCGACCCGGTTCGCACCACCCTCAGTTTTGCGGATGCTGCCCGTCGGCACGGCGCCGACCTCCGCATTGGCGTGGGAGCAGAGGGGTTCTTGGCGGATGCAAGCGGCATCGTAGGTGTCGAGACCAACACCGGCCAGATTGCGACACGCTCGGTCGTGGTCGCCAACGGTTTCTCCGCACGCGGCTTGGTAGCGCCCCTTGGTATCGAGCTCCCTCTCACACCGATACGGCATGGGGTGGCATTCATGCAGCGGGCGAATCACTTTGGCAAACCACATCCCATCATTTCCGATCGCGTACAAGGGAGCTACTACCGCCCCCGCGAGGACGGTCACACAATGGTCGGCAAGACCGCACCGTATGACGGGGATGAAGATCCGGACGTCAATGCTTGGCCCGCCGCGCGGCCTGAAATGCTCCAGACTCTTGCTGAGCGGTACCGACGGCGGTTTCCCAATCAAGGTGCGCCCGCCGTCAACAGCGCCACGTCCGGCCTGTACGACTGTTCGCCGGACCTGCAGCCGCTGCTCGGCACCGTGCCTGACGCGCCGGGCCTGCACCTTGCCGTTGGGCTCAGCGGCCATGGTTTCAAACTTAGTCCCATCTTCAGTCAGATGCTGGCTGAGCAATTGCTCACAGGCAGCAGTTCGGTCTTCGATATCGAGATGTTCAATCCGGCACGCTTCATCCAGGAACGACGAATTGTACCGCACCACGCATACTCTATTTCAACACTTTAGTTTGCACCTATTTGGCCGCGTAAAGGAATCGAAAGCGAATTCTAGGTCAGTGCATAGAGCGGGCAGAGTTTTGAGAAAGGAGGTGGATTGAGTGACCAAGCAAGCGCCCGCAGGAGACCAAATGTGATGTAGTCTGAGTGTGTCAATTGGCAGATTGGCACAGGTAACGGAGACCACGGGAGGTCAAGAGCAATGTCTATGGGCAATGGATTTACGACAAGACGCCGGTTTTTAGCCGGTGTTGCCGGCCTATCAGCCGCCGCCATCGCCGCAGCCTGCGGGACCGTGCCGGTCGCGGATAGCGGCGAGATGATGGAAGAGAAAGAAGCGCCCAAGGAAGCGGAAGCAGCGCCACAGGCCGAAGTCGTTGAAGTGGTGTGGGCGTGCTACGACCTGCAGGAGCACCGCAATAAGACCCTGCGGGAGATGGCGGAAGTCTGCAATAACACCTTGGAGAACCGAGTCACCAAACTCGAGATCGTCACCGAGAATTTCCTGGAGAAGATTCGCACGGAGTACGTCGCCGGCACAACCACCTACGACATTGTCGTGAACCAGATCAACTGGGTGCAGGCCGGCGCGCGGCAGGGCATGTTCTTGCCAATCAGCGACTATATGAAGCGCGACGGTGTATCGCGCGATGACTACCTTGACTCCTCTTCCTGGGACGTCAACGGCGTCATGTACGGCCTGGCCTTCCTCGGCGGCGGCGACGCCATCTACTTCAACAAGGACTTGTTTGATAACGACGGCGTGCCGTATCCGGAGTTGGGCACAACCTACGAGCAACTGCTCGATGGCGCTGCGAAGATGACGAAACGCACCGGCGATGAGACCACCCAATGGGGCTACAATTTTGGATACTCCTCACTGGAGGTCAATCTGGGCAGTTTCATCCTCGATTCCGGCGGACAGGTGCTCAATGAGGCGCGCGACATGGCCGTCTACGGCGAGGACCAGAACGCCATCGCAGGCGCCCAGTTCTACGTAGACATGATCCTCAAGCACCGGGTGGTGCCTTGGGGTGAGGAGCGGCAAGCGCTGCGCGAAGAGGGCGGCGGCGGCCGCCACATCGGCACCGGCAAAGTCGCGATGTCGCAGATTACGTTGATCCCGCTGAAGGGCGCCTACGAGGTGCTCGGCGACCGACTGGGTATTGCGCCGCTCGGCACCGGGCCGGCAGGCACCCGCAGCCCGGCCACCGGCAGCAACGCCTGGAGCATCATGTCGCTCACCGAAGTGCCCGATGCGGCCTGGGACGTGTTTTACGTCCTTTCTCAGAAGGAGGCGCAAGACCTTTACGCCGTGCACGCCCACCCCGGGCTCTTTGCCTCCGCCGACGTGTTCTTGGGCAACTACCCGGGCATGGACTGGGACATCGTCCTGGATCACTGGCGGGACGGCGGACGCGACTTCTTCCTCACGCCGGAAACCGGAGAGTTCTGGAATACCGCAAACTCCAACCTCCAGCCGATGTATACCGGTGAGAGCACTGTGCAAGAGGCCATGAAGACGTCTGCCGACGCTGTGAACGTCCTCTTCTCACAGCGCCCGGATGACTGGAATTAGCCTTGTCGGTAGCGGGGTGCGTTTCGGCGCACCCCGCTATTACTTCTCGTGACTTTCGTGAAACCCAACAGTGCTAACGTTTACTGGCATTCCGAATGCAGCGAGGAATCTAGAGCGCAGAAGAGCGTGACCCGCGTTGCTTGGCATTGTTCAATAGCGGATGGATTCCCGCTTTCGCGGGAGTCACGAATTAGTGTGACGCGGACTTTCTCTTTGTGGGCGGCCCAACTCTTCTTCGTTAGAGTCCCAGAACCGCTCACGTGAAGAATCAACTTGAGTTCAAGCTGCCGAACACACCTTGGGTTGAAAATCCTTACTTACTATTCTTTCTCACTGAGGCACCTAAATGACTGTCCGAGACCTCTATGAAGCCGCCATCGAACTCGGCATTGCCCTCGATCCCCGCAGCCGTGAGACTCTCGATGCAGAACTTGCGCGGCGCAAGCTAGAGTTTGAGTCTTTGCCCGACTGGAAAAAGCCCTACTTCGACCATGAGAGGCTGCGCAATCCTTACGGTGATGTGCGCATCGTAAACGGCCCGGACGACGCCGAAGTGTTCACTGCGCTGGCAGGCATCAATATCGGAACTGACGAATTTCTAATCGCCGACCGGCTCAAGGACAAGGGCGTACCGCTTGATGCCATCATTGCCCACCATACCAGCGGCACCGGCATCGGGCGCTCGCACATCGACGACATCACCCTTATCAACATCGACATATTCGTGCGGGAAGGCATTCCCCGCAAAGATGCGGAAAAGGTGCTCTTGCCTTGGATAGACGAGTGGCGCACCGGCTACGACGACATGCCGCACCGCATGGGACCCGACATGGCGCGGCTCTTTGAAATACCCTTCGTGCAGATCCACACGCCCCAGGATCTCTATATTGGCGTGGGTATCAAGCAAGCATTCGATGAACTCAAGCCGCAGACTCTCGGCGACGCTGAAGAAGCTCTTATGTCAATTCCCGAATTTCAGGGCGCGGCGCGGCACGGCGCATTCTCGATGGTGCTTGCCGGCGAACCCGATACTCCACTTGGACGCTACCTCATCCAAGATGCCGGCGGGTGGCTGTGGCCGCCGGAAGCGCAGCCGCTGTTCGCGAAGGCAGGCATTAACACCGTGCTGCAAATCGGGGCCTCTGCGGCTGTTGCGGAGGCAGGGAAGGAAGCCGGAGTTTCAGTGGTGCGCTTGCCGCATGCCGCCGCGGACAATCTGGGCATCAACCTCTTCTACGACGATGTGGAGCGCCGCTTTGGGCCGCTCAACATTATTCCGTGCAATTATTTCGAGCGTATCCGGCATGCGTAGTGCGCGAGCATCGCGTGTGATGCGACCGCTAGCAAAGGAGTAGGAAACTGTGCGGCGTGTTGAATTGTCCGGCACTCCTTACGAGATGGGTCTGCAGCATGGCACTGCCTGCGCTGAGGCCATCAATACCGCGATTGAGCGAGTAGTCTTTGGGTCAAGTGTCGCTGCTGCTCACCGTGCACGTGTCGTCCAACAGATGGAGCGCAACGTCGATCGGATCTTCCCTGAGGCGCTCGAAGAGATACAAGGCATCGCTGACGGCGCGAGTCTCAAGAGCGAAGACATCCTGGCGTACACGTCGTGTATGGAAGTCGGTCGCAGCGCGGTGGGCTGCACCAACGTTGCCCTGCACACAACAGATCACGGCGTCGTGCACTACAAGTCGAATGACGTGGGCAAGGAGTCTCTTGGGTCGTATATCTTCTGGGATATCCGGCCTGATAAAGGCCATCCCCTCATATGCGTTTCAGGGCCGGGTGCGCCGTGGATGGGACCGGGCCCCAACGATACCGGCCTTACTTTTGGCGGCAGCAGCATTATGAACACCGACCAGGACTGGGAACGCGGCATCCCCACCAATCTCCTGCAGCGCTACCTCTTGCAGTACTGCGCGGACGTAGACGAGGGCATTGCGCTCTGTGAGAGTACGCCGGTGATGAACCACGGCATGAATGTCATGCTGACAGATCCGGCAGAGAACGCGGTAGTGGTGGAACGGTCTGCCACGCGCATGGCCGTACGCCGCATGGAAGACGACGCTATCTGGTGCGCAAACCACTACGTAACACCGGAAATGCTGCCAGTGGACAACCGGTCAAACGCCGACTTTCGCGCGAACAGTGAGGGCCGCACAGCCCTGCTAGCGGCGCTCACCGCTGAAGAGGAACCCCACACCCTTGAGCAAGTGACACGTATCGCGCGCGCTCACGCCGATCCGGTCTCACTCTGCCAACACGGGCCGATGCACAGCGTCTTCGGCCTCATCATGGTCTCTCGCGACCGCACGCTGCTCGTAAGCGACGGTTACCCCTGCCAGAATGAACTAGAGATGCTGAAATTCGACGCCCAAGCGACCGCAATCGCGAATTGAGGAAGCACTCATGAATCAGCCGATCTTGCTCCTGCATGCCGACCATGCGCTCACCACGCCGGTAAGTGCAGAGATCCTCCGTTGCGAGGGTTTTCCCTGGCTAGAGGCGAAATCTGCGGCATCTTTCGTAGATGCGCCGCCGGATGTCGAACTCATTGTTGTCGCAGGCAGCGGCATGGGTAACGAGACCGCGGAGCGCCTCGCTGCCGCAGTAGCAGGTGGCACATCTCTCATTGCCCTGGCTCCCGATCCCGCCCTGCTGACCGCCCTTGGCGTCACGGCAGGAGAGCAAGTAACGGATGCGTGGCTCACGGTACGGCAACTCCCCCAATGGGAACACGGGAGCCTGCCTCTGCTCTGCCCGGATGCCATTTCACGGACTTTGAGCGGCGGCGAGACCGTTGCTGAGTTGCGGGATGCCGAAGGCAGCCTGCTCGGCGCGGGCATCGTGGAAGTAAGGCTAGGTGAAGGCAAGGCGTGGCTCTACGGCTATGACCTCTGCCAGGCCGTCGTCACCTTTCGGCACGGTGACGGAGACCTGCACGAGCGACCGCTGCAAGACATGGGACCGCTAAAGGGTCCGCGCCATCTCTACAGCTTCTTCGAGCTTTCCGAGAAAACTACCCGCGATATCCCCGTGGCGGACGTCCATCAAGACATCCTGCGCACTCTAGTGGCGGAAGCACTGTCCAACACGCCATTGCCTCGACTCTGGTACTTCCCCGAAGCGGCTCCGGCCTTGTGGTTCATCAAGGGCGACGGCTGCGGCGAAAACGGCGCGCCCGTGTTAGTAGACATTGTGGAGTCGTATGGCGCGTTGCTCACCTTCTACCGGGCGCCCTTCAGCCGCTATGAGGGCGACCTGATGAAAGAATGGCACGCGCGCGGGCATGCCGTTTCCATAGAAGTGGACCTTACGAGCATCACGCAATACACCGTGCAGGAAAACGGCACGCAGGCGCGTTACGGCCGCACGCCGGAAGACCTGAATGAAAACTACCTGCCCGCGCTCCGCGCGAATCTGCAGGAATCATGGGATGTTTTCCGCCGGGAGACCGGTCTCGACGTGGAAACAATTTGCAGCCACGGCTGTCAGTGGACCGGCCACCCGCTGTTGCAGATAATGCTGGACTTTGGCTGGTATACGCCCACACACTTTGCCTCCCACGATCCCCGCATGCGGCGGGACGAAAACTACGGCCCCTACATGATCGGCACCGGTTTGTGCATGCCGTACTTCCAGCACGGCGTGGGCATTACCGATATGTGGCACATGCCCGCGCAATGGGACGAAAGCCAGACCATTGGGCGGCACGAGGACCTGTTGGCCGGCCCCATGGCAGCAACACCCGATCGGGTCGAAGGCATGGTGGGTCTCACCTCAGAAGAGTATGGCGTGGAGCTCGCGCGCTTTGCCGAATCCGCGGCCACGCGCTGGCACGTGATGCAGATCGCAAACTTCCATCCCGTCTACGCCGCGGGGCCCCAGGACCACGTAAGAGCGTCGCGCCATGCGCTGGAGTTGGGCATGGAAGGCGCGATTGCGGCCGGCTGCCGCTTTGAAAACCAAGAGAACTACTCCAGCTTTTCGCGGGCGCGTGCAGGCGTACGCATGACTGAGTCATATTCCCAGGGCGATACCCACTTCATCACGCTCGAATCCGGCGCGGACATTTCAGGACTGTCACTCATGCTGCCTGACAACGTTGCCTCTGTGCAGGACAAGAGCACCGGCGCGGCCTTGCCCATCCAGCAGGCAACTCTGGAGAGTCGTCGCCAACGTGCAGTGAACATCAGTCTATCGGCGGCAACACCGAAGACTTTGTGCCTCCAACCGAGGTCTTAGCGATCTGCGCCCAAAGAAGCGGCTATACCGGCAAAGAAACTCGCCGTGCATGCCGTCCTCTCTCCTCTTGAACTGCATGGAACGAATTCTTGTCCTTCAGGTCCGCTAAGACTGAGCCGATGTGCAGTCGACGTGTAAGAAGCGTTCGGATTAAACGGCGGTTCCAGCTCAACCCAGTGCCAATTCTTGCTGCATGTTACCGCTGGGAACGCAGAGCCAACCTGCCAAACTGCGACTCTCACACCTGGCAACTGTCTGAGGCTTGAACGCGACGTGGCACCTTGCCAGTTGGGAAACATGCGTCTGTGCCCATTTGCGTTTGCAAAATGGCGGTTCACGTCATCTGCCGCTGCACCAGGTCGCGGAATGGCCCTTCGGTCTGGTAGAGCGCAATGAAGCTGCCTTCCTGGACGACGCGTCCCTGGTGGAGTACATAAATGCGCTGGGCTTTGCGGATGGTGGAGAGCCGGTGGGCGATTACGATGCGGGTAGCGGCAAGGCTCTCGATGCCCTCCATAACCTGGGCCTGGCTATTCGCGTCGAGCCAACTGGTGGCTTCATCGAGGAACACGATGCGTGGGTTGCGTACGAGCGCCGCCGCGATCCTGATGCGTTGCACCTGCCCGCCGGAGAATGTCGAAGAACTGTCGCCCACGGCGGTAAACATCTGCATTGGCATTTCGGCGATGTCACAGTCCACGGCGGCGAGCTTGGCTGCCCGCCAGGCATCATCTAACGTCAAGTCATCGCCAATGCCGATGATGTTGTCGAGCAAATTACCGGGCTTGAGGGAGCCGTCCTGCGTCACGACGCCGATCTGGCGCCCAACCGACCTGCGATCGAGATTCGTTAGGTCGCGGCCGTCGAAGTAGATGCCTCCGGCAGAAGGTTCTTCAAGACCCAAAGCAAGCCGCAACAAGGTGCTCTTGCCCGCGCCGGACTCGCCGACGATCGCGATGAATTCGCCGGGACGGGCGCGAATTGAAACATCATCGATGATTTTAGGCCCATCCTTAGTGTACTGAAAACTCACGTGGTCGAAGCGAATGTCACCACTGAGTACCGCCGGGGCGGCCGGCGCCGGGCGGCTATCCGGGACCGCGGCGAGAATCGGCTTAATCTGTTCGTATACCGGCACCACTGCGGCAATGGCTTCAAGCGAGTAACCCAGCCCGATGATTGACGCATAGAGCGTAATGGAAACCGCATAGACGACGAGGAAGCTCCCTAAGGCCAGTTGGTCGGGCCCCCTCCAAAGTGCGGCCCCGAAGAGGGCTGCGCCTGTGAAGGCCGGCATAGCGGCGCTGAACGCAACCAGGTGTTCGTTCAGCTTGCTGATTTGCAACTGGGCGAGTTGCTGCTCTCGGTAGCCGCGCGCCCACGAGGCGAAAGCCGACGATTCCGCGCCTGCAGAACGCAATTTGCTGATGCCATTGATGAACTGGAAGAGCTCCCCGGCGAGATGCCGCGATGCGGCGTAGAAGCGGCGCTGGGGCTGAATCTGCAACAAGCCTATAGCACAGATTGCGGTTAAGGAGACGAGCCCGATCCCGAGACTCAGCCAGGCCAGGGCGGCGTCGTAGAGAAAAAGCAGGGCAAGCATCGGCAGCAGAAACAAGAACGAAGTAAGGGCATGAGCAACAACCCCCGAGACCTGATCCCGCAGCACTTGAACCGCCGACATCCGCACCGCAAGCTCTCCAGCAGTAGAATCTCTGAAGAAGCTTGTCGGCAGTCCAATCAAGCGGTCCCAAAGTGCTGCACCCAGGCGTGCCGTGGCCCGGCCTTCCAGACGCATCATTGCGGTACCGCGCAGGACTTGAAGTAGAGTGCCCACAATGGCAAGAGCAGTCAATGCGATGACTACCTGAGCTAGCATGCTGTCTACGGCTGCCGGAAGAATCCAATCCGCCAGTAACCCAAACGCTAGCGCGGGAGCAAGCACCAGAAGGCTGGCGAGAATGCCCGCAATCGCAAACTGCGCAAGATCACTGGCAATGCCCTTTGTGGCAAGGCTAATGATGTCCTTTGAGTCCGCCGGTCTGTCATGCGGCAGAGGCCGGTAGAATAGCCATGCGTCCTCTTGAATAGCGTTTGCCCGCCTTGCGTTTAGGCGGTCCGACCGCCCCGCAACCGGGTCTACCTCGCGGTAGCGGCCGTGCATGCGAGGCAGCAGGGCTACCGGGCGGCCGTCTTCTTGCCGGTATCCCAGCATGGCGCCGCTGTCTCCTACCCACCAGCGGTCTTCGACAGATAGATGCACCTTGCGGCTGCGCACACCTGATGTTTGCAGTATTTCTTGCAGGGTTAGTTCTTCATCGACCGTGACCCGTCGTCGCGCCGGAAGGCGAAATTCAATTCCTTCGTGCTTGCCGATCACTTCAAGCACCGCCAACAGACCGGAATCACCAGTGGCGGTCTTCGGTGCGGAGGATCCGAGCACGCTGAAGAGATTGTGTCTGGCGCGTTCCTCGTCCCGACGACGGTAGGTGGAACGGGCCGTCTGTTCGTTTGCCTCGTCAGCTACCAGGAGAAGGCGATTGATTTGCTCCGCGCCTAGGGCGAGCTTGTGGAATTCCGCGAGGGAAGGCAACAGTGCGCCTTCATCGAACATCGCCCGTGAGGTCAAACCGGTAATTCGATTCGTGCTCTGCAATGTTATCCACGTCTCTGCAGTGAGCGGGACGAAGCCGGTGCCTTCCGGATCTCGCTCTTCGGTGCCTAAGAATGCTGCATCGACGCTGCCGACGTCGACCCACACTACCCCGCCCGGCCGGGCGGATAGAACGCTGCCGACCGCGGCGTCCAGCGAGTCTTCCGGACTCTTGGGGTCAAACAGCACATCGGGACGGGGACGCGGCTCAATGACTTTTGCCACGGCGGCTGCGAACTCCGTGAGCCAAGCATCGACCTGCCCGGACATTTGCTCTGCAATATCATATTTCAGCAATTCACTCAGAACGACGCGACGCAGCCGGCAATCCGGCATGCCCTTGGCGACTGGAACCAATGCTCCACTCTCTCCAACTCCAAACACAAGACGGCCGTCACCGGCGCGCAGCAGGTGTTTAGCGTGAGATGACTGCTCTTGTCCTTGGTACTCGACAAGAAATACATCGAGCACGCCGCTCTCGACGAACCAGGCGATCTTGGGATCATCCAAGCGGATGGGGCGATTACCGGCGACGGACACTGACTCACCGAGCTCAATTGCGAGCTCGCCGAGCCGTTGGACTCGTCTCGATGTCATGAGTTGCTCTTCTGATGCAAGGCATACACGGCTATTGCGCCTGAATTAGCTTGTAGTACAAGCCTGTCTTGGCGGCGATGAGTTCCTCGTGGGTACCCCGCTGAATCTCCTGACCGCGATCGAGCACAATTATCTGATCGCAATCGCGGATAGTGCTCAGACGGTGGGCAACGATCAAGCTGGTACATCCACGCCGCCGCAGATTGTGATCGATGCGCATCTCACTCACTGCATCGAGCGTACTGGTAGCTTCATCCAGAAACAGCACTGAAGGGTTGTCCACTAGGGCACGAGCGATCTCCATGCGTTGGCGTTGACCGCCGCTGAAATTCGTGCCCCCTTCTTCCACATTAGAGTCATAGCCGGACTGGCGGCTCATAATCTCGCTGTGAATTAAAGCGTCCTGAGCAGCGGCGACCACCTGTTCGTCAGGCGCAGTTGGGTTCCACATCGTAAGATTGTCACGCACTGACGCAGCAAACAGGAATGTCTGCTGATCGACGATTGAGACCGAACGAGTGAGTATCTCGCGGGATATTTGGTTGCGCGGCACCCCATCAAAGCGTATTTCACCCGACCACGGTGTATATTCGCCGCTAACCAGCTTGAGCAGCGTCGATTTGCCGGAACCGGTGGGGCCGACCAATGCTACCCGCTGGCCGGGTGCAATAGTTAGGTTAATGTTCTCTATGAGCGGCGGACGATTGGGACGATAGCCAAATGTGACATTGCGCAACTCGATGCTCCCTGCTAAACGCAAGCGCCCTCCCAGGGTGGAGACTCTGCCGCGCTCAGAATTGGTTGACACTGCAAGCGCAGGGTCTTCAGGCGTGTCTAGAACGTCGTTGATGCGCCGCAGATCTGCCTCCAAAATCTGAAAGGCGTCCGTAAACTGAACGAACCGGCTTATGGGCTGAAGGAAACTGCCTGAAACCACATAGAATCCCATTAGCATGCCAATTGTCATTTCGCCTGACATGACTTGCCAACCGCCGACGCCCAAGACTGTTACGCCGCTCAGGACTATGAAGAACCTTGGGAGCGATGCAATTATTGAGCCGAGTTCTGCGAATTCTGCCGAGCAACGAGCTCCCGGGCTTGATATCCCGTCCAGCGAGCGAAGAAATCATCCTCCGAAGCTGTTGCGCGCAGCGTCTCTATGTCTCGTACAACCGACGATCCGGTACCAAAGAGTAATGCCTGTTCGCGCCGCAACTGGCGATTCTCGTCGGTGCGCAGACGGCTGAGTATGCGCATGACAACAAGGTTCGCAATTCCCAAGCCAGCAATGAGCGCGGCCAGCAACGGATTGAAGATAACCATCAACACCAAGAACAGGCCACTCATGACGAGCTCAATCATGATGCCGACGAACTGCCGCGACGAGCCGCTGGCAACATCATTGATCAACTGAACGCGGGATGTTAGGTCTCCGGCATAGCGGTGCGCAAAAAAACCTACGGGTAGACGGAAGAGACGCGACAGCATGCGCTCCGCATGAACTACCGATAATCGAATAGAGAGTCTGCGCAACGAGTGTTGCTGGAGCCAAGTGAGGAGGTATACAAGCACACCGGTCGCAACGGCGGCGGCTACAAGGTACACACCCCAATTTCTCTCCGATCCACGCAGGACATAGTCGACAAATATGCTCAAGAGGATGGGGAGAGAGAGACCGGGCAACGCAAGCAGGATCCCGCACGCGGCGACAAACGCGAGCGGAGACCTAACGTCACGTAACCAGTGCCAAAGCTCGCGCACGACGCCGGGCGGAGACCCCCCCGTGCGAAAGTTTGGTCCCGGCTTCGCCGTGAGCACCACGCCGGTGAAAGATCGGTCGAGTGTCTCTTCACTCACGGTGCGACGGCCATTGGCCGGGTCATTGAGGTAGAAACGTCCTCTGGCTATCCTTTCAAGAACCAAGAAGTGATTGAAATCCCAGAAGAGAATTGCAGGCAACGCTATGTCTTGCAATTCGCTGACCTGTTTGCGCCAGCCTGAGACTTCTAAATCGAACTTCCTGGCGGCTCTCACGATGTCCGCGGCGCTCGTGCCGTCTCGGCTCACTCCACATGCGTCGCGCAGTTCTTCGATGGGTACCCAGCGGCCGAAGTGAGCAAGCAAAATGCCCAAACAGGCAGCACCGCACTCGGATGTCTCAAGCTGTGGGAACAGTGGCGTGTGTACGCGTTTTCTCGCAGTTGTCTTCGCTTGGCTTGCAGGCATCTTCCCCAGCCGCCTCAATTGGTACCGAGCGAGATTAGGAGGCGTGCCGGTGAAACCTCACGCAGGATTATCCGCATCTCGCACGGATATCCATCCGCCATGGGAGAGGAAATCCTCTCGTTCAGGGTCAAGCTAACCATGTGGCCGCGTGCCAGGGCGGGAAGTCCGAGAGCTGCGAGCCAATGGGGAGGTGTGACCGCTTGCGCCGAAACGTAGCTCACCTCAGCTTCCAACGCATCCGCACCTTCCTGGTATTGGGCCAAAGCCAGGACCTGCGCTTCCATGCCGACCGCAAGACGCCTCGCATTCTCCGGCAACACCATTGCGATCGCCTCAAGCTCATTCCCGGCATCAACTCGGACACTTGCCACTGTGGCGCCAGCCGCTACCGCCTGACCGAGTGACAAGCTGACGGCCGCAATGACACCGGCGAAGGGTGTTGCAAGGAACTGACCGGCCGCCTCGAGTGCTTCCAGCTCGATCAACTCCGCACGGGCCGCATCGAGGGCATCGGGAGGCTTTTCGTCTGCACTCTCCAGAATCTCAACCCGGGAGCGGGCAATTGAGATCTCGCGCCCGAGCTCGGGAATTCGGAGCCGGGCAATTGGCTGCCCTGCTTCCACTTTGTCGCCAACGCCTACGAGGAGTTCGACGACAATGCCGGAAGATTCTGCGTTCACGACAAAGCGGTCGCCGGCTTGCGCGAGCATGCATCGTGCCGAGACACTCTCTTCAATGCTGCCGAAGAGGCCCCAAGCTACAAACCCCAGCATGGCAATACCCAGGCAGACCAACAAGATCCATTCGTGGGGCGCCGTAACACGCAATAGGCCGTTGAGGGGCTCTGTTTTCCCTCTGCGCGCAAAGGCTTCCTCGCGAAAGAGACGCTGCTTGTTCGTCAACGTCACTGCTCCAAGCTTTCCAGATAGGGCTATTCCCGGTTGAAGGTTATTCTATCGCAATGCCAGAGCTAATTGAAATGACGAGAACACGGTACCTGTGTATCCCCGGCGCGCCTTGCAGGCTCGAGCCCAACCTCAGATTCTCAGGTGAGGAAGAGGCCAACGTTTAGCCCGCTGCAATTGCCTGAGAAGATGCAAAAGCAGCGGGCTTTAGAACGAAACGGGTAATGGTCGCTGAACATGCAATAAGCCGGTTTGCCCTGATACAGCTGGTGCCAAGTAGCGCCCCACGCGCTGTTGTGAATTAGCCGCTGCGACTACTCTTGACCAGCACCTCTATGCTGGAAGCGTCACGGTCTTCGCCCCACGGATGCCCTGCCCCCAACTGGCCGGCGGCACGAAGCCGAAGCACTGGCATTCCCACTTAAGACGAACCAAGCAATGGCCCGACACCTGAACAAAAAACAGGTACGATGGACCATTCACAGAGCCCATCGTACCTGACATGCACTAGCTAAAGAAGAGTCTACGAGTTTGGATCGTTCCACCAACCGTTACCGGACTTGTCGTCGGTATCCTGCGGACCCTGGTCATCGCCGGCCCCGACTCCGCCTACGGCATCGTCCATCTCGTCCTCGGTCAATTCGCCACTGGAAGGTTCCACTTGTTCCGCTTCGGCAGCCGTGGTTTCCTCAGTGGAAGCAGACTTCTCTTTACTCATTTTGGGTTCCTCCGCACAAACGCTTTACAAAGTCCTCAGCACCCTAACCGACTGTTACTGATGTCCCATGTTGCGCCAAAGCGCCTCAGGGCAAATTCTCGCCAATGCAACACCACATCACCACAAAGTCTCACAAGCATCCAAATCAAAGGCGGCTGCTCAAGAGAATCGTTGGTAGAGTAACCTCCTTTGGCATCTCTAAATGTCTCCCGGTGTTGACGTTAGGGACGATCATCTTCGATCGCAACCGTATGTTATAGCACACTTAGCTACTCGTCAAGCCTGTTACACAGTCTACCCGTGATTGTCATGTACCTCTGTACTCGTCTAGGAGGTGGTAAAGCACCTGGCTTTTTGGCAATTGTCCTGTAAAAAGAGAGTTGGGTGCGATGGCTTTGGGATGAAGCAGTAACTCTACGAGGGAGACTAGTTGGAAAACTATGAATGCGCGCATTGCTCTATACACTAGCTTCGCTCAAGCTGACGGCCACCTTGAGCGTGTGAACTACACCCGTGCTCTGTTGACATCTTGCTGCTGATCTCGCAGACCTACGTGAGCTCAGGCTTCTGCAACACATAGATGATAAAATTCGGCACGCGGAATTCATCGGCGAACCCGGGATTCGCGGCAAGCTGTTCGTCCGAAGGGGTTGGCTCCAGCAGGGACTGTAGCAAGAATCCCGCCTCCAAGAAGGCTGAGATGTAGCTGGAGAGCGTCCGGTGCATGTTGATGAACGGCGCGCCCCACCATTCGAATTCCCGAGGCCCTTCGGCGGTATAGTTGTCAATTGCATAAAAGAGCTTCCGGTCACCCTGTCTAATCCAGCCGTCGGGCTGCGCCATACGCATCGGGTGTACGTTACAAACAATGAAGCGGCCTCCAGGCCTCAAGACTCGAAACGCGGCCCGGACCGACCGTGCATAGTCTTGCACGTCGACAAGCACAATGTATGAGACGGCGAGATCGAAACTCTCATCGTCTATACCGGCAAGGTCTTCGGCGTTTTCGATCGAATAGGTTTCAGTGAGTCCCGCCGCCGCGCGCGCTTGCGCGATGAGGGGCTCGGTGAGGTCAATTCCGGTGACATTCGCGCCAAGTGCGGCCAGGACTCGGCAAAACCGCCCTTCGCCACAGCCGATGTCCAGCACGCGACGACTGGCGACATCTCCCAGCGCCTCAAGCATCCATGTGTCGAGCATGCCGGTGCGGACCGACTGGTCCTGTTGCACCCAATCTTGCGCGTGCTTGGTCCACTGCGTACGCAGTTGCTGCTCTAGGTTCATATACCAAACGCACCACTAAGAAGGGAACAAATCTGTGCTGAGAATTATGGCTCCGCGGCGAGGACTCGAACCTCGAACCAGACGGTTAACAGCCGCCTGCTCTACCATTGAGCTACCGCGGAAAGCGGACGATTCCAGTGTACCAACGCGCGGCGCAGCCGGTCAACGACCGCGTCAAAATCCACTACGCGAGCGAGGTGGTAGTTTCCACCGTTCTTCAAGCACATTGGACCCTGAAACCTTGTTTGAACACGTGTCAGGAAACTCTATCCGCCACCGCGGACACAGTGAACACAGACTTGCTGCCGGAGCGCCCTCGACTGGCGCATGTCGAATCAAAATGCAGTGGGCATAGTCTCGCCGGGGATGTTCGCGAGCAGGAAGTTTACCGAATTTTCATATTCGGCAGTCTCCCTTACAGTGATGCGGCGACAAAGTCCAAATCTCCAGCGAGAATTTGAGTGCCTCCCGCGCCCAGCGAGCTACAAAGGCAACAAGCTATCAACCATAATGGCAAGGAACAATAGCGCAAGGTAAGCCAGCGAGTAAAGGTACATAGGCTTCGCCTTTACTATGTCCGGCTGGTTCCAAAGCTGCCAAGCGTAGTAAATGAAACCGGCGCCAAGCATGACCGCGGCGATTAGATAGACAACACTCAACTCCCCTGTGGCGAAGAATGCAATGGCGAGGGCGACGACGAGGAGCGTATAGAGGAAGATTTGCTTCTTCGTCTTGTCAACACCGGCAACAACTGGCAGCATGGGGACCCCTGCACTCGCGTAGTCATCCTTGAGTAGGAGTGCTAACGCCCAGAAATGTGGCGGCGTCCAAAAGAAAATCAAGGCAAAGAGAAAGAACGCCGGCAGACCAAGATCTCCAGTGACCGCCGCCCAGCCCACCATCGGCGGGATCGAGCCGGCAGCGCCTCCGATGACGATGTTCTGCGGCGTCGCGCGCTTTAGAAGTCCGGTGTAAACAAAAACATAAAAGATCGTCGCGCCCAGCGTCAGGAGCGCACTCAGGAGGTTGGCAAATGTGAATAAGAGTGCAAAGGCGGCAATATTGAGCGCCACACCAAAGAAAAGCGCGTGCTGAGGTTTGATCGCTCCCCTGGCAATGGGCCGATTTCTGGTGCGCGCCATCTGCTCATCGATGTCTCGATCCATGTAGTGGTTTAGCGCGTTGGCACCCCCAGAGCCGAGAGCACCGCCACTCAGTACAACCACAATTAGAATCCAGTGCGGTACGCCATTGCTCGCGAGAAACATGCCGCCCAAAGCAGTAACCAATAGCAATGAAATGATCCGTGGCTTGGTCAATGCCACGTAGTTGCGAATCTGGCTATAGAATTCAGTTGTTTGGGCCACTATGCAAGGGACCTGTCACTCCCTGAGACCTGTATTCGCACCACTCCGTAAACTCTGCAACAAGACCCCCACCGCAGGTTAGCCTTGGCATCCTGCGCAATTATGTCGAGCAACACTTGCGCCAGCACCTTGTGACGCGGCACGCCCGAACCCTATTCCTGTCCGCCAAGCCCTCGCGTATCCGGGACTGAATTCACAGACCGATTTACTCATCAACCGTGGTGAAGCTCGCGAGCAGAACAAGCAGAAGCAACTGTAGCAGTTGCGGAAGGACGACAAAGTATGTGCAAAGTTTCACAAAGTCACAGTAGCATGTGCCGTTTTGTCGGTCAAATTGCAATGTGACAGACTAGACAGGTTGGAATGGCATCAGACAGCATTCGAGGAACGAGCCGCGAACAGTGTGATCTTTGCGCTAGCCAGCTCTGAGATGAGGGCCATCAGGCGTTGGCGAGCGCGGCGCGGGATTCTCTTAGACGTTCTCGAGCACGCTCTATCGCTGCTATGACTTGGACAGGCGCAGTACCCCCAGGAATGTCGCGGGCCGCAATTGATCCTTCCACCGAAATCACGTCAAACACTCCTGCGCTGATGCGATTGCAGACCTCTTGATATTCAGCAAGAGAAAGGTCGGCAAGCCCGCAGCCCCGCTCGAGGCAAAGACGTACGATGCTGCCTACTACCGCGTGCGCTTCGCGAAACGGCAGCCCCTTGCGAACAAGGTAGTCAGCGAGATCGGTGGCAGTTGAAAACCCACCCTCAGCGGCCTCTCCCATACGCGCGGCATCGACCCGGAGCGTCCCAAGTACGGCGTTCATGATGTCAAGACATGCCACCGTTGTATCCACACCATCAAAGAGCGCTTCTTTGTCTTCCTGCAAGTCCCGATTGTAGGTCAGCGGCAAGCCCTCTATGAGCGTGAGCAGAGAGAAGAGGTCGCCGAAAACGCGACCGGCCTTACCCCGCGTGAGTTCCGCGGAATCGGGGTTCTTCTTTTGAGGCATGATGCTGGAGCCTGTAGCGTAGGCGTCGTCAAGTTCGACGAAGCCGAATTCGGCTGACGACCAGAGTATCACTTCAGAAGCAAGCCGAGAGAGGTGCACCATGATTTGGCTGCACACGTGCAGCACTTCGATTGCAAAGTCGCGGTCGCTCACGGCATCCATGCTATTCGCGGCAATCGCCGCAAAGCCAAGCTCTCGCGCCACATACTCCCTGTCAAGCGGATAGGGTGCGCCTGCCAGCGCCGCCGCGCCCAGGGGCAAGACGTTCACGCGCGTCCGGCACTCCCGCGACCGTGCAAAATCACGGGATAACATCTCCACGTACGCCAGCAAATGGTGACCGAACGTGACAGGTTGTGCGCGCTGCAGATGGGTGTACCCAGGCATGGCGGTAGTAGCGTGCGCCGCGGCTTGGTCGAGCAGCGTTTCTTGGAACCGGCACAGTTGCTGACCGAGCGAGTCCAGCGCCCTCCGGCACCACAGGCGAACATCGGTCGCCACCTGATCGTTCCGGCTGCGTGCTGTGTGAAGCTTGCCTGCCGCAGCTCCCACCCGTTCCTCCAGGAGGTCTTCCACCGCTGAGTGCACGTCTTCCCAGCGCTCGGCATCCGGGGCGATTGCGCCGCTTTCAATGCCCTCCAGGATTGCCGTAAGGCCCATACAAATCGCGTCAGCATCCTCGCGCGAGATGATCTCTTGCTTCACAAGCATGCGGCAATGCGCCAGGGAGCCGGCAATATCCTCGCCGTAGAGCCGCCAGTCCACCGGCAACGACGTCGAAAACGCCAGCATGTCACCGGCTATTGGTTTGGCAAAGCGCCCGCCCCACAGGGTGGACGGGTGTTCAGACTCTTCCATGAATACCTAATCCAAATTCCCTCAATCAGCCCCAATGGTCACCGGCTTTTCACCGCCTCCAAACGGGCGAGGCCCGAGTCTCAAGGAGTGTCCGTCACATGCAGCGTGAGAACTTGCCTCCTGCCGGCGACTGCGCGCACACGGATGGGAGGTCTGAGTTTCAGCGTGCAAGGGAGTAATGTAACGCCGAAATATACATTCTCACTCAAGCCGGTCAAGATCTCTTCTCAATCTCGGCCTGCGCGTCAACTCTCCTGCCCTGCGCTTAGCCGACAACGCGATAGCCCAGTTCTTTCCGTCCATCGACTCTACACCGGATGAGCGCTCCGCTCTCTACTTGCGCGCCAAGCAAGACTTCAGCCGGTCTACGATTCCAGCCAAAGAGTAGCGCAATCTCCCGCGCCGTGCTAAGCGGAGCATTGGCCACCGCCTGGCGTACAAGCTGGGCTTGTGCTTCTTCCTCTGACAGAGCGAGGGTCAAGTGCTCTGGAGGAATGTGTCGCTCGACCAAGTCCCAGTCGTGCATAGAGAAGCCCTCCACACTGCCGCCGGCGACAGTGATCAAGTATCGTTCCTGAAGCGAGCGCAACGCTGCCTGATACTGCCGTTTGCTCGCGCCAGAAAGCGATTGTACTTCCCGGCGAAGGTCGCGCGACCGAATTGGGCCCTGGACAGCGACCACCTGCAGCATGTGTCGCTCAACCGGACCTAGCAGGCTACTCTCCAACACGACATCAACCGGTTCATGCAGTCCCCACAGCATACGGAATGCGGGGAACAACTGCCAAGCGATGAAGGCGGCCCGGTGGCGGAGATAGTGGCCGTAGGCGCAGCGCTTCGCTGCCGGCAGCGTGTTCTTCCAATGCCACACTTCCACAGAAAAGGTCTCGAGGCTACCCCTGGCGCGCAGCTCTGCATCGCTCACATTGGGCCATGGCAACCCGCCTGGAGAAAAGAGATGTACAAAACCCCGCTCCGCCACGTATGCCGCTGCATCGGCCTCATTGAGCACTCCGCGACCGTCATCGAGAAAGTACTTCTGCCGGCGCTCTTCCTGAAGGGCCTCAGGCGAGACAGCGTCTCCAACGTCAACAGCCATGCCACTGTATGCTCACTCGCTCCCTATGCGGGTACGCCGGCAAAATGGTACGGGGGAGCCCTCCTCCAGGTAAAGTCTGCGCTCCGCTACTTGTCCTCCGCATCACTCGACTCAAGCCGTTTGGTTTGAGGCAAGAGCGGCTTGTCCTCGCCGTGCAATTGCTGACGCGCTTGCACCTGGGTGCTCAGCCCCCAGATCTTTACAAAGCCTTCTGCGGCGCGGTGGTCGAAAGCATCGCCGCTCAAGTAGGTAGCCAGGTCTTCACGGTAAAGCGAATGCGGCGATTGCCGTCCGACAACGGTAGCTTGACCGCGGTAGAGCTTCACTCGCACCGTGCCGCTCACCGAGCGTTGGGTGCTGTCTACAAACGCCATCAGATCACGGTTGAGCGTAGAAAACCAGAGACCGCCGTAAACAAGGCGTGAAATCTCTTCCGCCACCACGCGCTTGAAGTGCGACTGGTCGCTGGCGAGCGTCAGTTGCTCCAGAGCCTCATGGGCCTTGAAGAGGATCGTACCCGCCGGACATTCATAGATCTCGCGGGACTTGATGCCAACCACGCGGTTCTCCACGTGGTCCACGCGCCCCACGCCGTGGGCGCCGCCCAAGTCGTTGAGTTCTTGGATGAGATCGACGCCGTTCTTTTCCTGTCCGTTGATGGCTACGGGTATGCCTTCTTCGAAGACAATCTCGACGTAGGCGGGCGTATCTGGCGCGTCCTCCGGTGCGACGGTCCACTCGTACGCATCCTCCGGCGGCTCCACCCACGGGTCTTCTAATGGGCCGGATTCGACGCTGCGCCCCCACAGATTCTGGTCAAGGCTATACGGCTGACGCGATCCTTCAGGCACCGGAATGTCATGTTCCTTGGCGTACGCCTCCTCTTGGTCACGGGTCAGACCCCACTCGCGCACCGGCGCAATTACCTGTAGCTCAGGCGCTAGCGCATGCACAGAGACGTCGAAACGCACTTGATCGTTACCCTTGCCGGTGGAGCCATGCGCCACCGCTTCGGCATCTTCCTCGCGGGCAACATCCACGAGGAGCTTCGCAATGAGCGGACGACCCAATGCCGTCGCCAAGTAATAGGCATTCTCGTACACAGCGCCGGCCTTGAGCGCCGGCCAGATGAAGTGATCGATAAAGATGTCACGCGCGTCCACCACATGAGCGTTGCGCGCGCCGGTCTTAAGCGCTTTGTCGCGAATCGCAGGCAGGTCCGGCTCGTGCCCAAGATCGATGGTAAGCGTGACCACGTCCATGTCGTAATGCTCTTGCAGCCAGCGTATGCACACGCTGGTGTCCAGGCCACCGGAATAGGCCAGGACTACGCGCCCTCGGCGAGTAGCCATTATGATGTTCTCCTCTTCACCAAGATTGGTTCATCTCCTAATCATTCGTATCGGCAAATGCCAATGCCACCCTTACTCTCATTCTGTCTATTGGATGGCAACTGAAAAGGAACCCATCTAGCGGGGCAATAATTCTAGTGCGGCCAAGACACCGATTACAACAATCGCAACCGCGTACAGGTGGAGCCGCAGCCGCAACTCCTGTTCACGCAGATCTGCTTTGGTCGCGCGCTCGTTCACGGCATTCTCCAGCGCCTTTAGGTCGGAGCGCATTGCATCAATGTCCGCTTTCACGACCGATATATCTGCTTTGGTAGCAAGCGCGTTGTGAGATTCGCCCATCGCGTCGATCATGGCTTCGGCTTTCGTTTCGCTAAAGCCTGCGCCGATGAGCGTCTTTATTGCCTTGTGGGTGTCGAGCATTGCCATCTGTCTTGTTCTCTCTGCCACTTACACGGGTCTGCTAACCCGAATCGCTCGTTACCGGAGTCGCTAAAGGATCCCCTGCAGCGTCTTCTCAATTCGCGTCAGACCCTCATCGGCTTCCGCATCGGTCAGGGTGAGAGCTGGAGCCATACGGATGCTGGGCGGCGCCACGCGATTCACAATGAGACCGCACTCCAAGGCGTGTGCCAAGAACTTCTCCGCCCGTTCTTCACCTAAGTCGAATGCCAGGAGCAAGCCCTTGCCGCGTATGTCCGTGATAGCGTTGCCGTTTCGGGCGCTGATTTCAGCAAGTCCGGCCTTGATGCGTCCTTCCTGGCGGGCGGCATTCTGCCACAATTCATTCTCGATGACATGCCGCACCACGGCCGCAGCGCCAGCGCAGATGAACGGATTGCCGCCAAACGTGGAACCGTGATCGCCAGGTACAAAGACCGCGGCCCGCTCGTTGACCATACACGCTCCAATAGGCAATCCACCGCCGAGCGCCTTCGCCAGCGCCATCACGTCCGGCTGAATGCCATAGTGCTCGTAAGCGAACATTCGTCCCGTGCGGCCGATGCCGGTCTGCACTTCGTCCAACGCCAACAACAGGTCGTTTTCGTCACAGAGATTGCTTAGCCCTTGCACGTAATCCTGGCCGGCCTCGTAGACGCCGCCCTCGCCCTGAATAAGCTCCACCAAGATGCCGGCCGTCTTCGGTCCCACCGCCGCTTGTGCCGCCGCAAGGTCGTTGAAGGGCACCCGCACGAAACCCGCCGGCATGGGGACGAAGTCTTCCTGGTAGTGCGGATTCGCTGTGGCGGCCACGGCAGCGATTGTGCGCCCGTGAAAGGCGTTGCTCATAACGATAATTTCATGCGCCCCGTCACGGTTCAACTTGCCGTATTTTCTAACGATCTTGATAGTCGTCTCAAGCGCCTCCGAGCCGCTATTCACAAAGAAGACCCGATCCAGCGCGGAGTTTTCTACCAGTAGCTCTGCCAATTCATACTGCCGCGGCACATGAAAGAGCGAGGACGTATGGAGCAGAGTTGTAGCTTGCTGGGCAATTGCTTTCACCTGTACCGGATGCGCATGTCCCAGTGCATTTACAGCAATGCCTTGCAAGAAGTCCAGGTAACGCCTGCCGCGGTCATCCCACACCCAAGAGCCATCGCCGGATACCAACGTAACCGGTAGGCGGTTGAATGTGTTCATGTAATACTGCTTCTCTTTGGCAGGCCAGTCGGTCATGCCGCTCTCTTCCTTCCCACAAAGTTGTGAAAGTCGTCACTTGCCTAGTATAGCGCAGCCCTGGATGGTTTTGAACCACATGGCCTCGTCCGCAACCGAAGATACGTCATCCCAATGATGCGATTACACATGGACAGGGAGCGCGAAAATCGCTAAACTAGCCCGCAGCAGCAACTTTCCCCTAACTACGGCAAGGAGTTTCTACTCATATGAAGTTCATCATGTTCACCAAGCATCTTGAGCATCTCAGCTACGAGGAACTGGCGGATACGATTGCCGGCATCGGCTTGGACGGCGTCGATCTGACCGTGCGCAGCCCCGGCCATGTGCTGCCCGAAAACGTCAAGACGGATCTTCCCAAAGCCGTCAAAGCCATACGAGATCGGGGCTTGGAAGTCGGCTGGATTACGACGAACATCTACAGCGCCGATGCGCCCCACGCCGAGGACATCCTGGCATCTGCCAGCGATCTGGGCATATCGCAGTTCAAGCTCGGCTATCACAAGTACGACGGCTTTGGTAATATCAAGCGCCAGCTTGCCGAGGTGCGAGTTGCCGTCCAAAGCATCGAACGCCTCTGCCACAAGTACGACATGTGCGGCGGCATGCACGTCCACTCCGGTCCAAACTTGGCTGCAATGGCTCCCATCATCGGACTGCAAATCGAGGGCTTCGACCCACAGGCAATCGGTCTCTACGCCGACCTGGGCCATATGGGTATTGAAGGCAGCTTCGGCGGCTGGATTCAAGGCCTTGACCTGCTCTCCGACCGACTGGTGATGCTCGCGATGAAGAATATGGGACAGTTCTGGGAAGAAGACGCTAAGACTGGCGAGTACAAATGGAACCGGAAGCTCGTACCCCTCGATCGCGGCTTCACGCCGTACACCGAAGCATTCGGCTACCTCAAGCAGATTGGCTACGACGGCTACGCCTCCTTCCATAGCGAATACCAAGGCGCCGCCTCGTGGAAGAGCCTGGACCACGACGAACTCATCGAACAGACCAAAGCGGACTTTGCTTATGTCAAGAGCATATGTGCGGAACTGGGAATCCCACACGGCGTATAGCCGGATTGCAGCGTGACGCTTGCTCACGAGACTGATTGCAAACGTAGCATAGGGGACTGTACGGCAAGAAATCGTCCGTAACTTAAGCGAGGGAAGACCATGTCAGCACTACCCGCAATCCTGGGCGGCGAGCAGGCCGTCACGTTGGACCACGACTACTACGTGCAGTGGCCGATTTACACCGAGGAAGAGGTAGACGTCGTTTCAGATCTCATCCGCAATCATGCCCTCGCCAGCCAGTTCGGCGGGCCGGGGCCGATCACGGACTTGGAACGGCGGGTAGCAGAAACGTGGGGCGTTAAGCATGCCTTGGCGCATTCGTCAGGAACGGCATCGTTGCGGGCAGCGCTCTTCGGCGTTGGCGTCGGCAAGGGGGACGAGGTCATTTCGCAATCGGCCATCCATCCGTTCAACTGCTTGCCAATCGTCGGCAGTGGCGCGGTGCCGGTCTTTGCCGACATTGACCCGGTCACGCTCACCCTCGACCCCGCAGACGTGGAGCGTAAGATCACGCCCCGCACGAAAGCCATCATGGTCGTGCATTGGCCCGGCTGTCCGGCGGACATGGACTCAATCATGGACATCGCCGGCCGGCACGCATTGCGCGTCGTAGAAGACAATTGTATCTCCCAAGGAACGACTCATCGCGGACGCATGGCTGGATCTATCGGTGACGCCTCCGCCATCAGCTTTCAGCATGGCAAGTGCACGTCCGCCGGTGAGGGCGGCGTCTTCATGACCAACGACACGGAAGTCTACCAACGCGCTGCTTGCCTGGGGCACTACGAACGTTTACGCGAATTGCCCAATCCCAAGTGGCGCGCGATGACCGGCTTCAGCTTTGGCGAGAAGTATCGCATGGCGACGTTAAGCGCCGCCATCGGCGCCGTCCAAATGAAATACTGGAGAGATCGTCTTGCCGTGCGCCATGCGAACACCGACAAGCTGGGAGAAGCCATCGCTGCCATCGAAGGCTTCGCCGCACCGGATTTCCCCACTTACTTTCCATCGCCGTACCAGAGCGGTCGCATCATGTTCGATCCCGAGAAACTCGGCGGCATCACTCGCACACGGCTGCTGGAGGTGCTGCAAGCCGAAGGGGCGCAGGTCTCGTCGCCCGCACAAAAGGACACACTCACTCCGCACGCGAACGGGCTTACCCACATGCTTCACAAGCATCCGGTTTTCCAGGGCAACGAACACGGGACAGGAGACGTACTGTGGGAGGTTCTGGGTCCGAACGTTACAAGAATTGACTACAGCAGCGTCACGCTCCCCGTCACCGAGGATCCCGAAATACCCTACAATTCGATCCGTGTGCCCAGCTTCACCCGTCCGGCGGATGAATTGATCGACCAGTACGTGGCTGCCTTTGCCAAAGTGGCCGCCCACGCGGATGAACTGAGCGGCGCGCTTGCCGAAGCCCGTTAGGGGAAAATACCAGCAGAGCAGGCTCGTTGATTCCACGCAGCGCGGGGTTTGTCCCCACTGTAATCGCATCAACCGCCGGGGTGAAGAACATGCGGTTTTCGATGCCCTGCCCGGTAGCGCAGGCCCTTCGACAAGCTCAGGACACGTTTGTAACCTCGTATCAAGTACGGGGCAGGCTCTGCGACTGAGTCCTCCAGTTGGGACGCGTTCCTTCTGGTTGCATGTATTGCTTCATTGCCGCAACGCTGCATATTCCCCTCACCCCGGCCCTCTCCCCTAGGAGACCTTTGCGAAACTCAAGCGGTAGTGAATTAGTTATCTCTCCCTCAACGGGAGAGGGCTAGGGTGAGGGTGAATCTCCTGAAATCTGTCCATATGCACACCGATTCTGATGCACACCGATTCTGCCCTGTTACGTCTTGACACTGCCCAAGATAAAGGGCCATCGTAGCAAGAAGACCCCCTCACCCCAACCCTCTCCCCTGTATAGACCGGGGACATGGGTAACAGTTGTTCGGGCTCATAGGTAACACCATAGAACGAGGGGGTTTTCGTAGTATGCGATGTCCTTGCCTTGAAAGTTAGATCCACTCAATATCCTTATGCACACTGTTTGTTTCTCTGGCACAAGCTGACAGGCGGAAAGTGAGTGCACTGTGTCGCCAGTCTCTTATCAAACCCGGACCAACCCAATGCTCTCGTAGGTGTCAATCAGTAAAATGTGTAACCCATGTCCCCGAACAACTGTTACCTATGTCCCCGGTCTGTACATCCCCCAGGAGAGGGAGTGCCCCTGCTTGAAAGTGGGGTTATGCAAAGGTCTCCCCAGGGAGAGGGAGCAATACCCGCCTCTGGAGAAGAGGTGATACGCGTTCCCGCGTAGGGAATGCCAAGCGTCCCCCTTCGCTCTTAGTGCGACAACACTGGGGCTTGTCCCGCGCTCTTTTGCCGACCCTGTGACGACGCTATCGAATCGGCCGACTATGTTCGCTCTTGAAGTCTGCTCGTGAGGACTAATAGCACGACTCCCTCTGCAGCGAGTGAGCAGCCGCAAACCCGTGTCACTCAATCACTGCAACTGACTCTCGTCTTGGCCGCTCGCGCTTCCCATTGAGCATCGTGCCAATGGGCGTGTAGCGCACGCCAAGCTGATACGTGGCGAGCAAAACTGCGGTCACAGTGACGCAGATCAGCACAAACTTAAGATGCGGGCTTATGGGCCAATCCAGTACGATGCGCTGGGCGAAGACGATGAGCGGCAGGTGCCACAAATAGAGCCAGTAGGATGAGTCCGACACGTAGCGCACCCAGGGCCGTTCCCGCGAGGCAATCAAGCGAAAGAGGCCGATCAATCCAAAGCACAGCAGCCACGCATACACAACCTGGAACACGGTCGAGACCGGCAATACCCACGCAACCTCCTCTTCAGGAAACAGCAGGACAAAGGCGACCGGGAATACCAATAAGAGCGCCGGCAGCAGTCCCAACGCCCACCAGCGGCGCATTATGAAGCGACGCCGGTAGAAGAACGCGCCAAAAAAGAAGAAGCAGGCGTAGTAGCCCACTACAAGCGGTTGTGGGACCAGTCCGCCTGGCGTATCGGGGCCGACAATCGGCTCATGCATGAAAAACTGCGGCGCCAGCGCAAGGGGCACCAACAACCACCAGAGCACGGGGTGGGAAAACTGCACACCCAACCGCGCGAGCACAAGAAAGGCGGCGCCCAGCCAGAGGAGTATCCAGAGAAACCACAGGTGGTGAAAGCCGTACAGCCAGTAGAACGGCCAAAAGCCAAAACTAAACTCGCTCCCAATGAAGGCCCATGAGTTCACCGGAATCACAGTGATGCAGCACAAGGCAAGAGGGAGTGCGATGCGCTTCCCACGATGCAACGCGAGTTGGCGCAGCCCGCGCCGCTCCCAGAGCATGGCGGTAAAGAACCCGCTGAGCAGAAAGAAGACCGGCATGCGAAAGCCGTGAATCACGTTGAATCCAATCCAGTACACAAGTGCAGGTGGATCGGAATGCTGGATCGGCCAAGCATCGGGGATGAGAAAGAGAAACGCGTGCAAGACTATGCCCAAGAGCATGGCCCCGGCGCGCAGGGCGTCAAGTTCGTGGAAGCGCGGACTCGAGGGTTTGGAGCAGGAGGAGTACTCTTGCTTTCAGGCGCGCCCGCCACAACCCCCGCTTGCTGTGTGGCGTCGCTGCCTTCAGCAGACGTCAGTTGCGGCATGGCACAACAACTGTCGCGAGAACAAGCCATTCAACGTGGAGGATACGATGACGTTGGACCAAGAACGAGGCTCTCGGCATGTGTCCTCTATTCTCGCTCACTCTCGTCTAACCCCAATAGCCGCGCTCCGTTATCCCAGAGTAATGCACGGCGTTCCTTTCCACTCAGTTGCGCCTCTTCCATGTGCTTGAGGGCTCGTCGCTGCGGCATGAGCGGGTAGTCACTCCCAAATAGCACCCGTGAACCCACCAGTTGCGATCCAATCCGATATGTCTGCGGGGAATAGAGGTAGGGCGTGGCTGCGGTGTCATAGTACGTGTTGACCGCTAGCGATCCAACCTCCGGCATTAGTTCGTAGAATGCCAAGCCCCCTCCCCAGTGGGCGAGGACTATAGATATCTCTTGCGCCGCTGTCAAGAATTGGGCCAGCTTCTCCGGCGTGGCTTCACCTTTACCGGGATAGCTATGCCCCACCGGCTCACTGGCATGCAAGAGCAGAACCATGCCGTGGTCTTGGCACGCCTCGATGACGGGTTGCATCGTACGCTCATCGGTTATGTCAAATCCCTGTCCGTCGGCGTTGAGCTCGCCGACCCCGCGAAAGCCCAGCGCCGCGCAACGCGCAATTTCCTGGGCAGCGCTCGGATCGCCCGGCACGACCGCACAGAAAGGCACAATCTGGCGATACGGCCTGAGAGCTTCTAGAATAGAGTCGTTCGTTTCGCGGCAGAGTCCTGGGTCGCGCCAGCCGAAATTGAGTGCCACTGCCGCGGCAATGCTGTCCCGGTCCATTGCCTGCGCGAGGTCGTCGGCGGTTGCCAGCCGGCTCTGCGGGGCCGCATAGAGCGACTGAAACCAGGGCTCGTCGGCAAAATATTGCTCGCGCGCCTTTACAATTTCTGCGGGAAAGACATGAGTGTGAAAGTCAAGGACGCGCTCGCCGTCTATTTGCACATTCCCTTCTGCCGCGTACGGTGTCCGTACTGCGATTTTAACACGTACTCCGGCATGCAGTCGCTCATACCGGCATACGTGGAGGCACTATGCCGCGTCATTGCGCGCGAAGGTGCGGCCAGCGGATTCCAGGCTGCGCGCACCGTCTACTTCGGTGGCGGCACGCCCTCGCTGCTAGAACCCCAACACGTTGCCCAGATTCTCAAAGCAGTAGATGCCGTCTTGCCACTAACCGCCGATTGCGAGATTACGCTTGAAGCCAATCCGGTAACGGCGGATGTCGAGCGCTTTGCCGGATTTCGCGCTGCCGGGGTCAATCGCCTTTCGTTCGGCGTCCAGAGTTTGAACGACCGTCTGCTGAAGGTGCTCGGTCGCGACCATAGTGCCGAGCAAGCGAAACGCGGCCTACTCATTGCACGACAAGCCGGTTTTGAGAACGTCAGCCTCGATCTGATGTACGCCGTGCCGAATCAATCGCTCGCCGACTGGCAACACGACGTTGAACAAGCCCTTGCGCTTGCGCCGGAGCACCTGTCGCTCTACTGCCTCACCGTGGAACCCGCCACACCCTATGCACGCTGGGTAGCCAACGGCCGGATTAAACTCCCTGCCGATGACATTGCCGCTGACATGTACGCCTCTGCACGCGAGCGCTTGGCGGGCGCCGGCTACGAACACTACGAAATCTCCAACTGGGCCTTGCCGGATAGGGAAGGCGAGCACAACTCAATCTATTGGCGCTATGAGCCGTATTTGGGCCTCGGGGCCGGTGCGCACGGCTACCTGCACGACATGCGCACCGAAGAGATTCGTGCGCCCCGTACGTACATCGAACGTGCGTTCAGTGGAGAATCGACTGTGCTGCATCAAGAAGATATCTCGCAAGCCACCGCTATGGAAGAGACCGTCTTCCTCAACCTGCGTCTGTTGCAGCGGGGCATCTTGCGTCAAGAGTTCGCAGTTCGCTTTGAAGCAGATCCCATCACTCTGCTCGGAGGAGTGGTGGAGGAACTGATCCACGCTGATCTGATGTCCGTCGACGAGAAAAGCATCCGCCTCACACCAAACGGATATTTTCTGGCGAACGAAGTCTGTGTGCGGCTCATTGCCGCATTAGAATCTGGTGCACAACGGCTGCGTCTGATGCAACTCGCGAGACGTTAGAGCCAGTGCTGCACGCTCTGCCCACTGGGTTGATTCTAGATTTGCTTTTGAAGTGTGCACTGGGAGTCCCAACTCGCCAGGAGATCTTTGGTCAGGAGACAGTAGCCTGCCTGGGATCGCGAGGGGAAGACGCGCTCCCTGCGGGCGGATTCCCGGCGACCTTCTTCTTTTCAAAGTGCTGGACCACCAGCAGTCCAATTGTCGCAACGATCACTATGACGATCGCACCGTGAACGAATCGGATCGCGCCCGGAGGAAACGTGTCCCACAGTGCCCCGACGGCTATCGTGAAGCCCATGACACCAAGGATGACGTACGCGACGAGCATACTGGTCTGCGATCCCTTAGATCGAGCTTGAGCTATGAAGAACGCTATGATGGCGTACACGATTGCGCAAGAGACTGCGGTCAAACCGGCCCGCAAGAAGTGCTCCCACATCTCTATACCAGGCACGTCCCTGGCCCCCCACCAGAGCGCATCCAGAATCTCAACCGCAACTATTGCTATGAGGACGTAAACGACGCGGCGCGCCGCGTGGCAGATCCGGGCCAATCCGATAACGACAAGGGACAAATAGCCGCCGTACGTCCCACAGATTCCAACGCCGACCAACGAAAACATTGCCCGCCGCAGCTCGTTGGGGCCGCCCGCGAAGTCGGTCCATACCTGCCAAATCATGATGGACAACCCCACACATAAGAAGGCCGCCCATAGCACCGGCAGGAATGACAGAGCCTGCCACAGTGCGCCTGCCCGGTCACGGTAGCTGAGGGCGAGATAGGCATTGGCAACCACACTGAGCATGATGCCTATTATGATCAACATGGTGAAAAACAGGTCTTCGAGGTTCAAGAACGAGAGATCGAACCGGAGCGAAATCAGTCCGAGGACGGCCCATGCGAGGATGCCCGCGGCGGCAATCCAAATGAAGAGCGGTGTCACAATCCCCATGAACCCACCGGACGAATCAACTCTCAAAAAGCGCGAATATCTGCTCCAGTCCTTGTCTGAAGACGCCGCAGCGCCCTGCGTGCTCGGTTGGGTATCGTCCTTCTTTGCCGCCTCCGAAAATGCTTCGCTTGGGGGCGGCTTGGCGGCCTCTCTTGGAATCTCTGGGGCACTGGCACTACGCTGCTGGCCAGCTGTCGCACTTTCAAGATCCTTGTGCGGCGGCCGACCAATCTCTTTGGCCGTCACCTGGGCATCTTCGCCACGCGGTTGCCGCGTAGGTTCGGCTTCCGCCGCCCGAGCCTCACGCTGTTGCGTTGGCGAGCCGCATTGCGCACAGAATTTGGCGCCTGCATTCAACTCGCTGCCACAGTTTGTGCAGTATTTGTCAATGCGTTTCATGCGGCTACCATCTTCCCTTCTATCTGGCTCAGAACCTTGTTGCCACTTGCAATTAATGGCTTGCAATGCTGACATCCAGTAGTATAAGACACACCGTGTGTTTTAGTAAATTTTGGCTTTGTGCAAACCTCTCTGCGGAGCGTCGCCAACCTTAGAAGTAACCTTCGTGCCCGAGAAACTGTGCACATTGAAGTGACCTTCAGTATTGACATTGCTGGAACTAAATGCCGCTGACTTTGGAGGCAGTTGCCATGCTTCGCTATGTGTTGGGGTTCATGCTTGCGGTCGTCATCGTCACCGCAGGTGTCGTCGCGGTCGTCGTCTTGTACGACCTGGAAACACCCGCATCACGGCCCGAGGACGTTCAGGAATCTGCGAGCCGCGGCGCCGACTCTGCACCATCGACTCCCCGACCGGCGCCCAAGTCCGCACCCGTGATACCAACCCCAGCGCCGACAGTCGTGCCGCTGCCAACGCTGCCGCCTGTGCCTAAAGCCACGCCCTATCCTGCCGGCGACCCGGAGCTCTACGGTGCAATCTGGCGGGGTTCCAGAGATGCGGCAACATTGCAGGCTCTCGTCGACGAAGGCAGAGAGGTGAACGCTAGCAACGACCAAGGCGATCCATTCCTATATACGGCGATTTGGCGGGCCTCCCCGGAGAAATTGAAGATTCTCGTGGACGCCGGTGCAGATGTCAATGCGCGCAATAGCAATAATGATCCGATGCTTTACACCGCGATTTGGCGAGACAAGATCGAAGCGCTGCGCATTCTGGTGGAAGCCGGCGCGGATGTGAACGCGCGAGACAATGACAACAATCCGCTTCTCTACACCGCGATTGGGTATGAAAAGAACGAGGCGTTGCAGATTCTCATAGGCGCAGGTGCAGACATAAACGCGCGCGACCACAACAACGATCCGATGCTGTACGCTGCGATTCGATGGGACAATATCGAAGCTCTACGGATACTCGTCGTTGCCGGGGCGGACGTGAATGCCAGATTAGCCGATGGCCGTTCTCTCCTGGCGGCGGCGAGTCTTCAAGGCACGCCTGAATCCGTACAGATCCTGATTGGCGCGGGCGCAGATGAATAACTGGAGGTTTCCCAATGAGCGAGCCCTGGAGACGATTTCGATCAAACTGAAGACGGGCTACGTCAAGACCCTAGTTTGCTCGGTGGCGATCCTTGGCCACATGGCTAGCCGGTCCGACGGGTGTGCACCTCCCAGTAGAATCTTACCGACGGTTCCTTGCGACAGTCTCTCAAAACCCAAAGCTAGCGGAGGTCTCTCGCGGTAGAGCGCCTAATCCATCACATGGTTCACCCGTCGCCCTTGCCACCGACTTGCCCAGTTCGGCCGGAAAGAGGCTAATATGGGGCATCATGCCATTTGTGCGACCAAGTGACAACCTACTTAAGTCCGCTGGGATCTCGGTCGGCACTCTGTCCGCCTCAGTGAGTTTGTTACGGTACTGCCAGCTTGATACTATTGCCTGCAAGACTTCTACTCATACACTTTCCACTCTTCGATCTAGACAGCGAGGATTTCTTGAGAGTGCAGGATAAGAGTACATAGAGACTAAGGAGGAGATTGGCGAAAGCAAAACTGTAAAGCATAAAGAAGAGCGTAGTCTATTTGCATTGCAACGACAAACTAAAGGAGGAAACCAATGGCCGTATTCTTGCACACTCGCGTACGTGTGAGCGACTTGGACAACTCGATCAATTTCTATTGCGAACACCTCGGTTTCAAAGTCATAAGCCGGAGCGAGCGCTCTCCCGACGGCAACCAAATTGCCCATCTTGAGCTGCCCGGTAACCTGCATACTCTGGAGCTTACATACTCTGACGACTACGACCTCAACGTGCCCGAGGACCTCATGCACTTCGCCATCGGCGTGCCCGACCTGATTGCATTCTGCGCCGAGCTAGAAGGTAAAGGCATTGAGATTTGGCCCGACGGCTGGCGCGAAACGTTCGCCGAGGGGAGAAAGATGGGGTTCATCGACGATCCCGACGGGTACGAAATAGAGTTGCTCGAACGAAACGACGCGTGAACCGGCTGATTCTCCCTCGCTTAGCCAGCAAGACTTGGTTGCCAAATGCTGCAATTATGTAGAGGTGCGGTGCTCCCAAGAATGCTCTTGGCGCACCTCGAGCGCGTGGTGAACTGCGTTGTATCGCGAGGTGCGCGTTCTCTTCGTATTGCAAAAACGCAGGTATGGCCGTCATGCCACCCGGTCACTGGGCTGAGGCCTTCCGCCCGTGCCGGTTGCGACTCGCGCACCTGACACACGCACGACACCAAACTGTCTTGAACTCGCACGAGGCTCTAGAGCAACATCTCCGGCGCGGCCTCGGCATACCAATTCTGATCGGCAAAGTGGCGGGTCTCCTCCAAACCGGTTGCTGTCGCCAAAATGGCCTCCATCGTATGTCCCGTGACGGGATGTTCCAAGAGAGGTGCGATCTCCGTCAATGGACACAGGGTGAAGCCGCGCTCAGACAGCCGCGGGTGTGGAATCGTGAGGGCTGCGGAATCAATCTTCAGTTCGCCATAGAGCAGAATGTCTACATCCAACGTGCGCGGCGCATTAGGGAAGGACCGCACGCGCCCGAGTGCTACTTCTGTCTCCAATGCCAGCTTGAGCAGCGCTTCAGCGCTCAGTTCCGTATACCCTTCAAGCACAGCGTTGAGAAACCACGGTTGCTCGGCGTGGCCGACCGGTTCGGTTTCGTAGACTGAGGAAACCCGCGTAAGCATGACTCTCGCGTGTAACCGCTGCGCGGCGCCGCGCAAGTTCGCGAGTCTGTCGCCGCGATTGCTCCCAAGACCTAAGTAAACAACCGGCATAGCCTATTCCCCAGTTCCTTGCGGTCATCGACGCTAGCACTGCCGCCACCAATGGGCAATTGACCACATCACATGGGCGGCGATGGCGAAGGCAGATGTCTTGCGCCTTCAACAAGACTCTAAGTCAAATGCCGCAGGACGTGCCCGGAGCTTTCCGGTTCATCCGCCGGTTGCGATTACTCACCCATGCAGCTAACGCGTGAGACCAAATGGCGGTCACGTTCCCCGCAACCCAAATCGCCTGCAGACCGTGTATTCCGCTCCTTGCGGCTTCAACTCGCTTTTCATTAGCAAGACTTCTGCTACCTGAAAAGGAATTACTGGCATTTCGCGCTGCGTCGCCGCCCAATTCTCAAGCGATTCCTGCTCCCACTGAGCGACACTGTCACGCACACGCGCAAGCGTAATGTGGGGAGAGAACGACCGTACTTCTCGTGCGAATCCTTCACATTCCAGCAGGCGCTCCGTTCTATCATGCAGCCGTTGCAACCGCCCGTCGGTATCTGCCACCGTTGCCCAGACCATCTGCGGCCTTCTGCCTCTGCGCACGACTCTTACGCCCGTGATTGCTAGATCCAACGGCGGCATGTTCGCAACGACCCGTTCCATTGTGGCCTCAATTGTGCTTCTTTGTGCCGCAGGTGTTTCACCAAAGAACTTGAGCGTGATGTGTATATTCTCTATCGGCACCCAGCGCACTCTTTCAGCATGCTTGGCTACGAGTCGCGTTATTTCTGCCATGCAATTCCGGGCGCTATCAGACAGGGCAATGGCAAGGAACAGTCTCTCTGTATCCACTAGTCCACGCAACTCTTAATTCTGATTTCGGCAGGCTACCCACACGGCTGCCGTCATTAACTCGCGTCCTGATCGCAGTCTTCGAGGTATCTGCTTGTCCTCTGAAGAGCACGAGAAATGAAGTTGATACCTAGCCGCACGTCCAATGCCCAAGGCATTCCCTTGTCACGTGCCGCACGACAAAAGTATAATCGCTGTGAAAAAGGGTTGCCCAATGCGGGCAAGACTTGTCCGTGGTGCTGTCTCGTTTCTTGGGCAGTCTAGTTGGTTTGCGTCCCTCATGTTAAACGATGGACGCGGATCTTACCCTACCACTGTTGGGCAACGACCCTTTCACTGCTTCTGTGAGAACTGCATAGAGTTGCTCTGTACGCTAGGTCAACCGCATGAAGGTACGTAAAGGGGTCTTTCTGGTTGCCGGACTGGGCACCCGCACACTCCCCGCGGCAAAGTCAGTCCCGAAAGTAATGCTGCCGCTTGCCGACAGACCGGCAATCCAGTACGTGGTTGAAGAGGCCGTGGCAGCAGGCATTGAGCAGGTCATCCTCGTCACGGCTACCGGCAATCAATCTGTCGAGGACTACTTCGATACCGCTTACCGCCTTGAAGAGAGTCTTGCCGCGAGAGGCAAGTGCAGGGAACTGGCGGAGCTGCAAGCGCTCAAGGAAATGGCAACGGTCATTGGCGTGCGCCAGCATGCGCCGCTCGGCACCGGCGACGCCGTACGCACGGCCCGCAGCGTCGTCGGAGATGAGCCGTTCGCGGTTTTTCTCCCGGATGACGTCATTGACGGCACACCACCTGCCATCAAGCAGCTCATCGACGCGCATGAAATCTACGGAGGTGAGGTCGTTGCCGTTATGCCTGTGCCACATGCCCACGTCGATCGGTACGGCATCGTGGAAGGCACACACGTTGCGGCAGGCATTCAGCGGCTGCACCGACTCATCGAGAAACCGCCGGCAGACAAAGCGCCATCCAATCTGGCCATTGTCGGTCGCTACGTCTTTACGCCGGCAATATTCGATTACATCGACCGAATCCCCGTTGGCTCCGGTGGGGAAGTTCAGATCACGGACGCTATAAACTCCCTTGCCCAAGCAGGTTCTGTCTACTCATGCGAGTTTACGGGCAAGCGCTACGATATGGGCGATAAAGTAGGCTACTTGAGCGCCTCTATTGACCTTGCCCTCAAGCGGCCTGACCTTAGACCCGGGCTGCTCGCCTATCTGCGCAGTCTCGATCTCGACCATCTGGACACCGCAACGTGAGCCCTGGGATTGCGCGCGCTCAGTTGTTTGCGGAGCTTAACTCTCGCCGCGAACGCGTCTATGGCTACCTTCAAGCGGGAATTGATCCCAATGCTCTGCGTTCGCTCCACCTCGGTGAGGCAGTTGCCAGCTACCTGCAACAGCCGGGCAAAGGGCTGCGGTCGAGCATCCTCCTCTTGTGCTGTGGCGCCACCGGCGGCGAAGAAGATCGCGCAGTTCCCGCCGCCGCCGCAGTGGAACTCTTCCACATCTGGACGCTGGTACATGACGACATTATCGACCAGGACGACCTGCGCCGGGGCAGACCGACCGTTCATGCACACTTTGCGGAACGAGCCACGCAAGAGCTGCGCTTGACCGGTGCTGACGCCGCCCACTATGGACGTACGCAAGCCTTGCTGGCCGGCGACCTGCAGCAAGGTTGGTCCGCTATGCTGCTCACGAAATCCACAACAGAGCGAGGCGTAGATGCAACTCTCGTTCTTCATCTTATCGCTGAGCTCTTTGGCTCAGTAGAGGCCCATCTCGTAGACGGTGAGGCGCTCGACGTGCAATTCAGTTTACAAGATATAACTGATATCACTGAGGACGAAGTGCTTGACATGATGCAAAAGAAGACCGGCGTTCTCTACGCATTTGCCGCCACCGCCGGGGCTTGTATCGGTCTGAACGCCTGGCGGCCGGAAGACTCTACGGTCTCAGCGCTGACAGACTTTGCCACCAACTGTGGTATCGCCTTTCAACTGCAGGACGACGTGCTTGGCGTAGTCGGGGATTCCGCTGCCACCGGCAAGCCGGTCGGCGCGGACATCAGAGAAGGTAAACGGACACTCATCGTGAAAGAGGCACTGCGCAATGCTTCTGCCGCACAGCATGAGCAAATACTCGACACCCTCGGCAACCGCACGGCCGGCGACGAGCAGGTCCAAGTCGTGACGCGATTGCTGCAGGATTTGGGTGGCGTTGCCCACGCGCATGCGCTCGCCCAAGCCTACATTGACCGGGCACACAGCAACCTCGCACAGGTACCGCAGCAGCCCCATCGTCAACTCCTGCACGCGATTGCCGACTTCGTCCTGGAGCGCGATTCCTAGCTCGTTTCTCGTTTGCATTCACTAGTGTAGTAGCGTACTCTAGCGCCAAGTAGACCACAGGGACTTAGCCCCCAGAGTGTGACAGTTTACACTACCGGTACGTCTCAAGAGAGCGGGCCTTCATCGCTCCAAGGGAGCCGAAAACAGGCCCATTCTCACTCAACAGTGGCAAGGCCACCACCGCACGGTATTGCTTAGCAGACGATGCGCCGGGCTGGGCACACAATTTACCAAAGGAGAAGGCAACATGGCAGACGTTATGGGAGTTGGCTTGATTGGCCCCGGGTGGGTAGCCAGCGAGCACATTCGCGCTTTCAATAAGAATCCGCATACGCGTATGGTGGCAGTTTGCAGCCGGGACATGGCCCGCGCGCAGGCGGCGATTGACGAGTTTGGGCTTGACGCCAAGCCTTATACCGATTACGAACAAATGCTCGCTGATCCCAACGTTGACATAGTCTCCATCTGCACGCCCAACTTCGCCCACGCTGAGCAAGGCGCCCTGGCAGCGGAAGCGAACAAGCATCTCGTAATCGAGAAACCCATCGCAATCTCAGCGGAGCAACTAGAGCGTTTGGTAACGGCGGTAAGTAAAGCCGGCGTCAAGAGTGTCGTGAGCTTTGTGTTGCGCTGGAACCCGTTAGTCCAAACGCTGCACCACCGGCGGGAAGCAGGCGACTTTGGGCGCCTCATCTATGCTGAAGCAGACTATATGCACGAAGTGGGCTACTTGCGTCCACCCGGTCACTGGGGCCGCTATCAGAAGAACGTGGGCAGCGCAATGCTCTCCGGCGGCAGCCACGCGATGGACTGCATCCGCTGGTTGACCGGCAAGAACGTGGAGTCGGTGTCTGCGTATGCCACTCCGGTGCGCTTGGAGGAAAAGGGCTTCGACTTTCCGCTCACCACAGCGGCAGTGCTGCAGATGGAGGATGGCGTCGTCGGCCGTGTAACCGCCACCATGGAAGCCCACATGCCCTACGTCTTCCACATGTCTTTGCAAGGCGATCAGGGCACGGCACGGAACAATCTCTTTTATTCCACTGCCTTTCCCGGCACCACCGGTTTTATGGAGATTCCAACTGTACCGCCGGATTCAGGCGACGTGGCCCATCATCCGTTCCAGGGGGAAATCGATCACATAGTTGATTGCATTCTGAATGATGAGGACTCTTTCGCCGACATCTTCGACTCGATAAATACCCATGAAGCGTGTTTTGCCGCCGATATTTCGGCCGCGGAAGGACGCCCCGTCGCGTTGCCCCTCGTCGGTTGAGTCGAAGAGCGTGTTTGCAGTGCCTCAGGACTTTGCAGGCTGAAGTTTCCAAACTTGCAAAAGCCGTTCGTGCTGATGGCTTCGTGCCGCCGGCTCCGCGCAACCGGCTTCGCGCAGCCGGCTGCGCGGAGCGCCGGTTGAACCATGAACGGCCCTTCCACAAGCTCAGAGCTTGCCCCGTACGTGATACAGCGTATCGTACGATACGGGGGCGAACGGAAAACGTAGCCCTACACCCCTTTGCAACACCCACCAAACGAGGTGAAGCGCAATCATGCCAATCGTCGAATCTCACGTTCACATCTGGACCCAGGACAAGAAGTATCCCTTCTCGCCCACGCTGCCCGACGTGCCGGTGCCAACCACCGCTGCAACGGCTGAAATGCTGCTGGAAGAAACGGGCCGAGCAGGTGTCGATCACGTTGTTCTCGTCCAGCCTAGCACGTACGGCTGGGATAACCGGTACCTTGCTGACAGCATTGCCCTCTATCCTCAGCAGCTTGCCGGGGTCTGCCTAGTAGACCCCTTGGACGACACAGCGCCGGAGCAGCTTGAGTACTGGGTCACCGAACGCAACTTTCACGGCGTGCGGCTCCACGCGGTTCGACCCGACAGCGCCAGTTGGTTCACGACCGCACAAACCGACCGCATCTGGCGGAGGGCCGCAGACCTTGGCATCCCAATCTGCTTACTCTTGGACTTAAAGCATGCCCCAATGGTTGAAGAGATGCTGCAGCGCTTTCCTCAGGTAGATGTTGTTCTCGACCACATGGGTCGCATTGATGTTTCGGAACAACCACCCTATCCCGTTTTCACCCGCTTTCTTGCGCTCGCGGACTTCCCCCGCACGTACGCCAAAGTCTCCGGCATGCTGCACTATAGCGCCGAGGCGTATCCTTTCGCGGATACCCATCCCTTTTTCCGCAAGGCAAGAGACGCGTGGGGGCCGCAACGCCTCATGTGGGGAACTGACTGGCCGATGTTGCTCGACAAAGCCGGATACCTACCCCGCTTGACCGCAGTCCGCGATGAGATGCCGTTCTTTAGCGAAGCCGATCTCGAGTGGATTCTCGGTGGGACTGCTCTGAGACTCTGGGACTTCGCCACGTAAGGGTTCGGAGAAGCCGAACAACGCCTGTTGCAGGCTCAAACGTGAGTCATTGGGGCTGCAAGGCGTATGTCAAATAGATCTCACATGTGTTCGGTCGTTCGACCGTTTCGGCACTTCTTACTCACAGGGGTCCGCTATTTCCCAGCGCTTTCAATGGTTGAAGCTTAGATTGCTAGGGCTTTCAGTTTGTCTCCCCCACAACGACAAGCTTCTCAGTTTCTCCTGCAATGCCGTTCTCGTGAGCGTAGACCCACCAAGGCTTCCAACCCCTTCTCCAGCGCAGATCTCTCAGTCTTAGACTGTCGTTTTGCAGTGATCGACGGGGTAGTGTATTATTGACACAGACAGTTTGCTCAATCCAGCCGAGCGGGATCAACGACGAATGCCCGTGCATCTTAAACTCGGCAGACTGGCTACCTCTCTTGTTTTAGGTATCACCCTCAGTCTGCTTTCCTCTACTCTGCCTCTCTACGCTGCTGATTCTATGGATCATGCGATCAGCGGCGGTCACTTCTATCGGCAAGCCAACGGATTCGGTGGCCAAGGCGACCGGGGATTCCTGATCTGGGATGAGCCTGGTGGCCCTGCATTCTACAGTGTGTTCCGCCAGCTTGGCGGCGTGAGAACGCTTGGCTATCCGGCCTCGCGGCAGTTTGAAGAAGACGGCTTCATCTATCTCGTTACCCAGGGCGCGCTGCTTCAGTACGACCCTAAGCTGGGTCAGGTGCTCCTTGCCAACACCTTCGAAATCCTCGAGAGAGCCGGCTTGAATGACCTACTCTATGCGCGCGGTATCCCCATGTCTATTGTCGATGATGGCTCAAACGGGGACTATGCAAAAGCGAAGCAGACGCGTCTCAGTTGGCTGACAAACGACGCCATCAAACGACATTATTTGAGCGTGGGCGGCGAGGAAAGGGCAATCAATCTCTTCGGTCTTCCCATGTCAAAGCCACAAGCGTTTGGTCCGTTCGTTACTCAGCGCTTCCAACGCATCACGCTCCAGTACTGGATAGAGGACATTCCCGGTATTGCGACAAGAGGTGACGTAAAGACAATTCTCGGTGGAGACCTCTTGAAGGAGTTCGACCTGCTGCCGCTTGAAGCAAAGCTGCCGCACATGAGCTACGAACGTCCCTCTCCAATCAATGTCAGCACATTGCAGGAAGAGCAGCGTTTCGCAAACATCATTGCCGAAGGCAACTCAGAATTCACTGGTTCCTCCCGATCGCGCGTACACAACATTGTTTTGGCTGCGTCGAGGATTCATGGCAACGTCATCCAGCCCGGTGAGACCTTTTCCTTCCTGAAGGCACTTGGTCCTATTACCCTTAACGCCGGGTATCACACCGGTCTTTTGATCTGGGGAGACCAAACCATTTGGGGTGTTGGTGGCGGCGTCTGTCAGGTGTCAACTACGGTGTTCCGCGCTGCCTTCTGGGCCGGCTTGCCAATTACGGAACGTAACCAGCACTCGTATCGAGTGAGCTATTACGAGCAAGACGGCAGTCCTCCCGGCTTCGATGCCTCAGTCTACAATCCGGGCCTGGACCTCAAATTCGTCAACGACTCTGAACATCCCATTCTGATCCAAGCGCACGTTGACCCACACAGCATGGAACTTACAATCACGTTGCGCGGTAGGGAGCTCGACCGCACCGTAGAGATGCTGCCGGCCATCGAGACGAACGTCGAGGCTCCGGGGCCGCCGCTGCCGGACACGCCGGATCCCAGTCTGCCATGGGGCGTACGCCTGCAAGTCGAGTGGGCCGTAGAGGGCGTAGAAACTGTGATTCAAAGGCAGGTGGTGCAAGGAGAGGATTCTCGTATCGATGAGTTCCGCAGCGAGTTCACTCCCTGGCGGGAACGCTGGGTAGTGGGTAGGGCGAGATAACGAGATTGGAATGAACAGCGACATTCGGCGGCGTAATCCCTATCGAAACAGCTTGAGCCCCATCCTCCAGCCAGCCTAGACGCGGGACAGGCGATCCGCTCACTGGCGACCGTGAAATCAAGAGACCTGCCTTAGAGCGCTAAACAATCTGAGGCAGGTCTGTTTCATTCAAGACAGAGGATGATGTAACGCAGAATCGAGAGCGTCCGCCGCCGCCACTAGCTATTCATTACACGCTGCTCAAACTCGGAGACGACTGCCAGCAAGTGGCCATCAAGCCGTTGCAAGACTTCCTCGCGTATGTCCGGGGGCACGCCGCCAAAATAGGGTTCCGCAATCGACCCGGTAATGCAGGCCAGAGTGTCGGCGTCGCCGCCAAGTGAAATGGCGTTGCGGATAGCATCTTCGAAGTCCTTTGCTTCCAAGAAAGCCGTTATTGCCTGCGGCACCGTTCCCTGGCACGATTCGTCAAAGCTGTACGTGGGTCGAATGTCATCCAGGGTTCGCCGCAAGTCGTAACCGCACGAGGATTCCACAAATTCTTTGATCTCGGTCTTGTCGTGGCCGGTCTTTGCAAGGAAAACTGCGGCGGCAGTGGCCTGCGCGCCTCGAATGCCCTCCGGATGGTTATGGGTAACTGCGGCACTGCGCTCCGCTAACTCCATCGCCTCGTTGAGGCTGTTCGCAAAGTAGGCTACCGGGCTGACCCGCATTGCCGAGCCGTTGCCCCAACTATTGTACGGCGCGAACGAGTCTGACGTTGCCCAGACGTGAAAGCTCGTACCATATCCGGCACCGGGATAGCGCCCATAGTACTCCTTGAGCGTGACGGCATAGTCGAGATCGTGCAGCAACGCGTCGGCCAACGCGATAGTCAACACTGAGTCATCGGTAAAGAAGCACTTGGGGTCAATTAACGGAAAGTCCTTCGTCTTGGTAGCAATATACTCGTGTACCGAGCCGATCACGTCACCAGCTATTGCGCCAAGCACTGCGCTGACTCCTTCTGGCTATCGCGCGTTAATGAAAACAATGGCAAACATGCCGAGAACGATGCCGGTGGCCGTGAGTCGTCCAAACCGCTCGCCAAAGAGCACCATGCCACCAATTAAAGTCGTTGCCAAGCCCACGGTTGCCGCCAGCGGAAACACGATCGTGCCGGGGAGGACCTCCAGCGCGCGGAGCAGCATGGCAATCTGAAAGAGGTTGGCTGCACCCATCAATACACCTAAGCCGATGTTGTGCCGCAGCGAAGCGGTCCTCCATTCCGGCAAGCGGAAACGCTTGCGCAAGGGCCACACAAACGCGGCGCCCAAGGTTGCGGTCACGAACACGGAAGCGGTGTAGAGCGGTTGATACTCCGGTGTGCTCCACACGGCAAATGCTTTTGCCGCGGTAAATCCCACCCCGGAAAGAACTAGCACCACCAGCAACACACTCCACGTCCGCAGCGAGTGCCCGCGTCCGTTGCGCGCCGCCTGGTGCGCATCCGCACCCAACAGCGGCAAAGCTACGAACGCGAGCGCGAGACCGACCACTTGGAGCGCGGCCGGCTGCTCCCCCCACAAAAAGACCGACGCCAGCGTTGGCAACGCGATTGAAAGACGAATGATGCCAAACGTAACACCAATACCGACGAGCTCTACTACCGTAAACAGCACCGCCAGGCTGATCTGGTATTGGAGTCCGTTGATAGCTCCCAAGACAATTACGCGCACGTCCAGGTCGGGAATACCGTTCAGCACCGCCCAGGTGACAGCCAACAGGGCCGCTACCGCATAGTTGATAGTTCCTACGGTCAAATAGTGGTACTGCTTGCCCCGCGCCAGGCGCAGTGACATGGCAAACACAAAGTTGCCGAAGACTTGACCGGCAATGAATATCATGCCGGCCTGAAGTGCGCAGGTTGAACCGGCATACCGGTCTGCCAAGATTCAATCGCGGCAAGCGCCACCGCGACCGTGTTGGCTCCCTCCCACACGTTGGTGAGGGGAGTTTCGTTCTTGACCACACACTGGTACACGTGATCGACCACGGCGGCAATGGGTTTTCCGCCTGGGGGTTGAAACGGCACAACCCATGCTTCTTCATCAAACGCGTGATTTGCTGATGAGACAAACTGTTTGTCGCGGTCCTGCTGCCCTCGCGCGCGCTCGATCGTGCCGTCGGTACCGAAGAGCACCAGGTTGTGCATTGTCTCCCGCACCAGGCCGTATGAGGTAGTGCACTTCCCTACGGCGCCGTTTACAAAGTGCAGATTGGCAATCATACAGTCCGGGAAGGGAAAGTCCGGCAGAGCACGTCCCGCTGCCTCGCAATGGACTCGGTCTACGTCACCGACGAGCCAGCGCAGCATATCGAGAGAATGCGAGCCACCGCCAAGTATGGGGTAGTGCGAGTGTTCGGCGGAACCGCGCCAAACTGTCCGCTCGCGAATGAGCCGGGCAGTGTTGTGAAGGTAATCGGCCTCGGCATAGTAGATGTCCCCCAACCCCCCACCGACAAGGTGTTCCTTGATTGACTGGTAGTAGGGATAGAACCGCAAGACCTGATCAACTGCCAGCAGCTTCCCAGATTCCTCCACCGCCCGAATCATTGCCTCGCACTCCTGGAGCGAAATGCACATCGGCTTCTCCACAATGACGTGCTTGCCGGCGTGCAGAGCCTGCACCGCCATGGAGGCATGAAGCGCGTGGGGTGTCGCAATTACCAAGAGCTCAATGTCCGGGTCGGCCACAATCTCGGCGAAGTCCGTGTAGCAGCGCACATTTGCATGCTCTTGACTGACCGCCGCAAGCACGTCTCGCTCCTTACCGCAAATGGCGGTGACCGTCGCGTGGGGATGCGCGGCGAACGCTTCAACGAATCTCCGGCCTACTCCGAGTCCAACAACACCCACGCGCAAGCTGGGGAAATGCGATTTCATACCGGCTACCTCTCTCACACTGGACTGTTGCACTTGCGCCCAGGCAACCGAGCGCAGCGTTCTCCATTCTAGCGTATTCCAGACTAAGTCACGCATGCTTTCCGTGAGAAAGAGCGTGGGTGGGAGACCTGACTTTGCATCCAGCACTTCATTTGATAGTATGCTAGTCAAGATTTCGCATTATTGCATAGTTAGAGTTAGACCGAGTACCAACTAAAGGAAGTCTTATTATGGCTTTCGATGTCATACTCTCAATTGGGCTGCTAATCGTCGTCGCGAAGCTCTTGGAGGGTGTGTTCCGTCAGTTTCGACTTAACTCAATCGTGGCCTATACTGCGGCGGGCGTGGCGTTAGGCCCAATTGCCGGCGTCATCGAGCCTACGGAAGAATTGCAGGTACTGCTCGGTATCGGCATCTTTCTCTTCTTCTTTCTCATTGGCCTCGATGAGATTGATATTTCCGGCTTTATAGCCACAATTCGCGGCCGTTTCTTTGTGGCCGCGACCCTATCGGTCATGATTTCTCTCCTGCTGGCGCTTGGCGTTACCTCCGATATTTTCTTTGACTTCGGTCTGGGCCTGGACTTCACGGAAGCGCTGGCATTGTCAGGGATCCTGTCGCTTTCCAGCCTTGGTTTGGTAAGCAAAGTTCTCGCCGATGAAGGTCATCTGCGCAAGCCAATCGGCATCCAGATTTTCGTCACCGTTCTGATTGCGGAATTGATCGCGTTGCTCATTGTGGGGTTTACTATTGGCGAGCACGTGGCGGAAATCAACGTGCAGAGCATCCTCATTCTCCTGGCGAAGATCGTCGGCTTCACGCTCGTTACGTGGATTCTCTCCAGTCGCGTGATCCCGCCTTTGATCGTACTCTTGAAACGTACGTTGCACGTGCCCCAGCTCTCATTCGGCTTACTGATCGGCGGGCTCTTTGTGGTGGTTGGTATCTCCGAAGCTGTGGGCACCCACGGCTCACTGGGGGCATTGCTCTTTGGCGCCGCCCTCTCCGGTCTGCCCTACCAACTGCGCCAGGACATCGTACCGGGCATGCGGAGCGCTGCCGAAGGGTTGTTTGTACCCCTCTTCTTCGCCTCGGCTGGGCTACATCTCAGTCTCTCCTTTACGGAGTTGCCGATTGAGACTATTCTCGCGCTGGTGAGTGTTCCGCTCGTGGGCAAATTCGCCGGTTCTCTCGTCGGCGCCTTTGTATCGCGGCTGGAAATGCCGTTCGCCCTCGCGACGGGGCTGATGGCAAAGGGCGTTGCGGAAATTGCTTTGCTCTTGGTGCTCCTGGAAACCGGCATTGTCGGGGATGACATCTTTTCACTCCTCGTGCTCATCATGTTCGCGTACATCTTGCTGGCGCCGTCGGTAATCAACTATGCCGTAAACCGCGCCAAGCCTTCGGAAAAGACAACGCTGCCCGATTCAATTCCAGCGTCTCTGGCGCGCTTTGCCCTCGACGACATTACCGTCAACGACATACTTGACCGCACGCGCACCTATCCTGAACCGCAGATTTCGGTGCGAAAGTTCGTGGATCAGTGGCTCATCCCCCAGCAACACGACTATGTGATCGCGGATAATGGGAACATCTCCGGAATTGTTTCATTGGGCATGCTGCGCTACTTGCCGAAGGAAGCATGGTCCACGACTCAGCTGGAGAAAGTCGTGCGCCGGAAAACACCAATGGCCCGACCCGACGAGCCGATAGAAGACGTGCTCCAACGCATGATGGAAAACTCACTAACGGTCATTCCGGTGGTGGAAGAGGACAGTGAGAAGTTTCTCGGAGTGGTTTCCCGGCAGGACGTTGTGGACCTCATAACGCTGGAAGCCCGCGGGGCGCACTAGCCACCCGTCTAAGAGACACTCGGTCGAAATTGCCGATTACTTTGCCCTCCACAGGCGAGTGAAGAGCCCAGTGCGGATGCCGGTTCCTCTATGGGGAAACCTGCAAATCACCCCGTCATTCCGGCGCAAGCCGGAATCCAGCGGCGAGTGGGTGGCTTGCCATTGCTCGCCTTCAAGTCGTTCTTCACCCCAATCCCGAACTCTCTCCCTCAAAGGAAAGCAATTCGTAAAGGTCTCAATTGGGAGCGTAGCTATCCCGTTTGCATGAAAACAGGCACCCCTCCCGCTGTCATCGAATCTGCTACCATGAAGCGAAAGCCTGTATTGAGCACACCCCAAAACGATAGGATTTAGGACTTCTATGAGCGCCGTCGATGCCAGCCGCATACAAGCAACCGCAGACCTCCTTTCCGCCCTCGTCAGCATTCCGAGCATGAATCCGGCCTTTATGGCCGATGGCTCCGGCGGCGAGAGTGGGCTTGCCGACTTCGTGGAGTCCCAGCTACAGGACCTCGGCATGGAGACTCAGCAACACGAAGTGCTGCCGGGGCGGTCTAACGTCTTCGGCCGGCTGCGCGTGCCCAACTCCAAGGGTCTGTTGCTCTTCGAGTGCCACATGGACACGGTCGGCGTAGATACATGGGGGCCGGAAGCCTTGGAGCCACGGGTGGACGGGACTACGCTGCACGGGCGGGGCTCCTGCGATGCCAAGGGCTGCCTGGCCGGCATGATACTGGCCATCCGCGAACTGGCAAAGCACCCGGAAGACCTTGACTATGACATTGGGTTGCTCGGCGTCGTTGATGAAGAATACCGCTTTCGCGGCATCGTCGGCTTCATAGAGCAAGGGATTGAAGTAACGGCAGCGGTGATTGGCGAACCAACAAGGCTTGAGCTGGTGACCGCCACGAAAGGCGCGGTGCGCTTCACGCTGCAAACCAAGGGCAGGCCCGCCCATAGCAGCCAGCCTGAACGGGGCAATAACGCGATCTACCAGATGGTCGACGTTATTCACCACTTGCGCGAAACGCTGGACCCGCGCTTCGCGGCGCGCTCACATGCGCTGGTAGGGTATCCCACCTGGGCCATCGGCATCATCCACGGCGGCCACGCGGCAAATGTCATTCCGGAGACCTGCGAGGTGGTGGTGGACCGCCGCATCATTCCAGGTGAGACTTCGGAGGGGTCAATCCGGGAATTCGAAGAGGCCATGGAGCAACTCGCGGCAACCAAGCCGGACCTGCATCCCAGTGTCGCTTCGCGCGACCTCGCCGATTGGCCGCTGGATACCGCGGAAGATGAGGCAATCGTGCAAGCCGCCATGCGCGCACTGCGGGCGCACAACCTCCCACCGGAGCCGCAGGGCGTGACCTACGGCACGGACGCCAGCAAGCTGCAAGTCAAGAGCGGCGTGCCCTGCATCGTCTATGGCCCCGGCGACATTGGCTACGCCCACACCGACCACGAGCGCGTCGACCTCACCGAAGTCGTCCAAAGCGCCGACGTCTACGCCCAAATCGCCCGCGAGTTCAAGCCCTAGTGTTCCTTCGCGCAAGAGGAATGTGTCAGTCGTACCTGGAACGCTTCCAGCTAGCAATGGTGCAGTTTTCCGTCATTTGTATGTTGAATAAGGTCAGGAAATGAGCGCATAAAAACGGTTACGCAAGGTCGCGTCGTCCGTCATCCCCGCGAAATCGGGAATCCATCTTCTGAACCACCGCGCTGCAAGCTAGCAGCAAGACAATCTATTAGAATCGCACACTAAGCCTCACGTCTCCAAACTCTCGGAGAGCACGGAGCAGGCTTGGTTGACCGCGGAAGTCACCTCATCGCCGCGCACGAGCGCCTCCACTATGTTCCTCATCGCGCGAGATTGCCCCACATCTGACGGCAGTGCTCGCCCATGCTCCATCGAATGCTGTATAGCCACGACTTCATCGGGTTGGATAGTCGATCGGTTATCTAGGAGCCGCGCCACGGCTTCTCTCTCTGTTGGTACGTTGACGTACGGTTCCATTGTATGCAACAGTCCTCTCAACGCAGTGTATGCTGCCTCGGGATTGGAAGTTTTTGCGACAATCGCAATACCTGCATACGATTCGACCGGAACACTTAGCACTTTGCCCCGGGCCAGTTCTGCCCGGCGATAATTGTCGCTGGGCGACCCGAAAGGGATAGTGTCGTATACCATCGCCGGAGGCGACCCCGCCGAAGGGTGAATGAGATTCAATAGATCAGCACCGCTAGCCGGTGGAGATACGTGGTGTAAATGTATCAGATCGCGAAAAAACTCAAGCGCTTCGATAGCAACCGGTTCCTGCAATCGACACTGCGACGAAATCGCGTCAATCATCTCCGCTTGATTCTGCCAAAGGGCCCACCAGATGGTCCAATTGTGCGTTGCCAATCCCCAACGCGATATTGTGCCTCCCTCTCCTCGCTCTGTTAGCTTGAGCGCTTTGTCGACCAAGTCATTCCAGTCCCAAGTACCATCTGGTGGCGGGATTCCCAACTTCGCAAAGTAATCAACATCGTAGAAGAGCATCAGAGGGAACGAGTCCGTCGGTAGGGCGTAAAGCGCACCACTCTCTCGAAACACATCCAGGACGGGCGAATAGAATTCCCGTTCAAAGTCTGAGCTATCTGCACCGCCGAACTGGTCCAGGGGCAGTAGTACACCCATTTCCCCTAACACGCGCGCCTCATCATGCCATACTGTCACGAGGTCGGCGCCAATTTCTCCCAGCCACGCCGCCAAATGCTCCGATTTGCGGTACAGTTCTGCATCAGGATCTGAATAGGACCCAGCATAGTGCTCGTAGTATTCCAGTGCGAGACTGTACCGGCCTCCCGCCGGGCCATACTGGCTTCCATCATAGTCTGCCAATTCTTGCTCTATCCGACGGAGCTTTTCCTCAAAAGACTCATTACCGGACCCAGTGTTGAGACCTGTAATTGGGCGGGAGAGCCAGGTCAATGGAACCGGACGTGGCGCGCCTAGGAGTGGCAGAGAAAAATCCAGACCGCCACAGCCAGCCGCGAGAACAGCAGCGCTACCAATAATCGCTCGGCGAGTTAGCATGGCGGTCCTCCTTCGCCGGCCTTCAGGCTTGCTGGTACTCACGGGCGACGGCACAGGCCTCGTTGACCACACTAGCCACTTCATCGCCATGTACGATGCCCTGGAGCGCTGAGTCCATCGCGAACAGCGCCGGCACGCTCCGTGGCCAAGCGCGTCCATGTTCCATGGACCGCTGTATTGCTAGGACATCTTCGGGGTGAAGGTCCGACCGAGTTTCTTCCAGCCGGGCTATGGGATCTCTCTTGGCAGGGACCACCACATGCTCCTGCAAGGCGTCGACAAGTCCCTTAAGGGCAGTATACGCCGCTTGAGGGTTCTCAGTTCGCGCGACAATGCCAATCCCCATGTCACCATACACGGGAACGCTGTGCACTTTGCCCCGCGGCAACTCGGCTAGGTGATAGTGTCCCGGCGGGCGTATAGGAGGACTGCTATACACTATGGCCGGCGCGAATCTTGCCGGCTCGAATACAAGCTTCGCTAGGTCCATGTACAGGGCCGCAGGTGAGACACGATGCGTGTGCAGCAAGCTGTGCGCGAACTGCAGGGATGTGATAGCGGCCGGTTCCTGCAGCCGACACTGCAACGTCACGGGATCTACGGCCTCCGCCTCGTTCTGCCATAGTGCCCACCAGAGTTGGCTACCGTGCGCCGCCAATCCCCAGCGCGTTACTGAACCGTCTTCCCTGCGCTTGGTCAGCCTTAGCGCGCTCTCCACCAGATCACTCCAGTCCCAATTACCGTCTACCGGCGGTGAGACCTCCTCCAACGCGAAGTAATCGGCGTCGTAGTAGAGCATCAGCGGACGGGCGTCCACCGGCAGCGCGTAGAGCTCTCCCTGCCGAAATTGCTCCACCACGCTGGGGTAGAAGGCCTGTTCTAGGGCGGCGCCATCGGTTGCAATGAACTGGTCTAATGGCAGCAACACGCCCTCTTCCCCGAGCGCCCGCGCACCTTCCGGTGACACATTCACAAGATCTGCCTCTAGGTCGTGCAGCCAGTCAACGAACGTCTCCTCGCCTAACTCCGATGTCTTTTCCACGTGCCGCAGCGTAAGATGATACTTGCCGCGCTTCTGGCCATTAGAGTTCCCATTGTCTTCCTCCAGCGTTGTCACCGCCTTTTGAAGTTTTTCCACAGGTCGCAGTCCATTCCCCGTGAGATCGCTAAGGCCAAGATGGTTCCCAAGAGAGATCCAGGTTAGCTCGGCCCCTTGCGGTGCGCTTGGCGCGGAAAAGAAAGACCCAAGAGGGCCACAACCGGCTGCGAGCACCGCCGCGCTGGCGATCACTGTTCGTCGTGAAAGCATTGTCTCGCTCCTTTTATGCCTATGACAAACGAGTCTTGCCACTTTGGCCTAGAAGTGCCCATTATGCCTGAATAATCAGAGCGCCCGCACAAAGCCTTCGCAACTTCCGCGCAGGCGCTCCAATCCTACCTAAACCTGAGGTCATGCGGATATGCCCGGCGTACTTAAACTACGCACTTGGGCACGGTCTGTTTGGGATTATGCAACCGCAACCTCCGTAGTAAGTCTTCGTCGGGCAAGTCTTCCCGGTATAGCAGTTCTCGCCCTCTACCCTCTTAACATACGGCCTCTTGCTAGAGTGGCAACGCTCGCCGCAGGAGCCGCAGAATGTGGTGGTGTTAGTTACACAGAAATGGCTCCCGTCGCAATGATCAGCATAGGCCGCTCTAGTGAACAACACAGAGAGTACGGCAGCACCACCAACGGCACCAGCAACTCTCCCCAGAAAGCCGCGGCGATTCATGCTAGCTTTCGCCAGGCTCTCGCTCGCTTGCGCAATCAACTTATCCATGGGTTTACCTCCCATGTGTTGCCTGCATTGCGTCTTGAGATGCGACTCATGCGCGGGGCGTCGTCACGCTGCGGTGTGAGCACGCACAGGTAGACGGACGTTACCCGCTCACACTCTTTGGCGAACTGCCGGTCGTCGCATCTTTAGCGAGCAGCTCGCCTAGCACATGCACATCATTCACCACCCCCTTTTCGGCTACATTTCCTTCCACATCCACGACAAAGCCGAACGGCGTCCAGCTACTGCCGTAGAGGTCGGCAATCTCATGCTCCTGCTGGATGACCAGCGGCCACGAGAGCTTGAATTCATCCACCATCTCTTGGTTCTGCTCCCGGCTGCCGCCGCTCACGAGCATCAAAATCACATCTTGCGCTTCAATACGATCCGCTTCTCCGTTTAGGCTTGCGAAAAGCTCTTTGCAGGGCGGGCAGGTGGGATGGACGAAGAGCACCAGCAGGCGCTCGCCGATCATGGTCTCCAGGTCTACAGTCCCATTGAGACCCTCGCCCTGGAAGAGCGGCGCTTGGCTGCCGACGGCAAGTCCCATGTCAGGCTCTTCCCCGACCCGCAATCTCAGTTCGCCGATTTGCCGCATGAGGCCGATGACGATGAAGGCAAGCAGGCCGATAAAGACCCACTGCAGGAGGTACGATGCGAGCCAGATGCCTTCCATGTCTGTCGCCTCCGGTCTAGGTCCACTTTGGTTGAGACTCTAATGCGCCCTACTTGCCAATCCAGTGAAGATGGATTCCCGCTATCGCGGGAGTGACGGACCCCACTACCCCTAACGTGACTGAGAAATCGTGCGCAGTCGCAGGAACTCGGCGACTACGAGAGCTACAGCCCAAGCGCCTACCGTGAATACGACAACCCCAGCGAGGCCACGCAAATTGCCGTCCAATTCTTCTGAAAGCAACGGTATTGGTCTGGCCGTAAGTACCAACAGCCCGAGCAATACAAGAACTGCAACTTGCTTGAAAATTGTGGCCTTGCCCAGGGGTTGGCCCCCCGCTCCGAAGCAGTAGCAATCAATACCGCCCCGCCCTTGCGTGAGAGCGAGCGATGAAACCGCGAGAAAGAGCGAGACGAGGCCGATTCCCAGCCAGACCCCCCACATCACCGCCATGCCAGTGATGAGCAGGGAGCCACAGAGGAGTTCTAACAAAGGAATTGCGCCGCTCAGGTATGGAAGCGCGCGAGGAGGCACGACGCCAAATCCGTGCACCGCAGCCTCAAATTCAGCAAGGTGCAGTAGCTTGGCGGCGGGCAGAAATACACCGCCCACGAACAGTTGGAGCCTGAGTATGCCACCCTGTACCATTGGGCCGCTCCTTCCGCTCCGCGAAGGGCCGACGACATACCTGCCTTGTACTATCGTATTGAGGGACATCCATATCAATACTAGCATATCATTGTTAGGCTGTATGTCAACCTTACAAATGATAGAACTAAACCGGTCTTATTGAGTATTACAAAACTACACTTGCGGTACAGGGCATGTATCGAGAATAGACTTGCGGGGCCGGAGCCGTGCAAGGGGAGGGGACAGATACCGAGCTCAAGTCTTGAGTCTCGCCCGGTGGCCTACGAGTCAAGCTGGGGTGGGGGGAGAAGTTGCTGGATGTGCGCCATGGCGGCGTCGACGTGGCGCTTGCCGTCTTGCAAGCTGAAGCTCACGTGGCCGGGGAAGAACTGCGTGAATTCCAGTTTGGCAAAGCGCTTTACGGTGGCGATGGATTCCTCTAGCGAGCAATCCCAGATGTTCTGGAGTAGGATGCGCCCGCCGAAGAAGAGGGCGTCGCCGCAAAAGAGAGCGCGGTTCAGGCCGTCTCCGGGGCTCGCGCCGTCATCTACTAAGAACGCCAGATGGCCCTGGCTATGCCCATCGGCCTTCACGACCGTCACAGCGAGGGAACCCAAACGAATAACGTCTCCATCGGAGGCATCGGTCGCGGACGCCACCGGCCGCAAGCGGTTTTCTACCGGATACATACCGGTCTGACGCGCGGCCACCAGGCTCGCGGCCTCTTCATCACCCGTCTCAAGCCATCCTGCCACGTCGTGGGAAGCGACAATCTCGGCGCCACACAGTTGCTGCAATTCCGCCGCGCCGCCGGCATGATCGAGGTGCAGATGCGTGATGAAAATCTTTGAAATGTCGCTGGGACCAAAACCTGCCGCCTCTATCTGGTCCACAATCGCCGGCACGTCTCTGCCCACGCCGGTGTCAATGAGTGCCAGCTCCGTACCGCCGTCCAACAGATACACATGGCAATCCAACGGGTGGGTAAGGCTGAATCCGTTCTGGCCGCTACCAACGAGATGAACGGTATCCGTGAGCTGCATGAGACAATCTCTTTCTAGCGGGTGCCTAGGCGTTTACTTGCGAACCAATCGGCTTCAGGCCGGACCGGCGCTACTTCCCCCTCACCCCAACCCTCTCCCCAGGGAGAGAGAGTTTTTTCGACTTCAGGCTTGCGTCTTGCAATGGTATTCCAGGGAGATTGTTTCCACTCGACTTCAGGGCTGGATTCTGAAGTAGCCTCCCCAGGAGAGGAAGTTTCATTGGCTTCAGGCCTGAGCGATTCAGATCAGTTTCAAGGTGAGGGGGTCAGTTCAATCTCAGGCCCAAGTCGTGCATGAGCCCCTGAATGGGATAGCACAATGCCACTTGCTAACCCAGGTACTGCAGAGCTTGTCCCGCACCTGGAACACGAGGCTCCCGCCAAAGAGTCACTCAGCGGCGAATGAGACGAAAGAGCACGTAGCAGAGACCGATGACGAGACCGCAGATCGCCGCGCCGCGGGTATCGAGAAGCGTGTTGACGTTGCCATTCACGCGACCGCCGACCACCACCACGCTGGCCACCTGCTCAGCTTCGATCTGCCCGCCGACGATCCACTGCGACACGGAGTAGTTCGTATCCACGCTGCCGCCAACCACCAACCACGTCGCCCCTTCGGTCACGCTCACTTCATGGCCGGCTGCGATCCCAGTCAGCCCTTGCTGCAGCGACGCAGCCTCCGCCTGCACGACGCCGGTAGCCGTGTTCTGCATGTCGATATCATCGGCGACCACGTGCCGCACGAGGCTGTTCGTGATTTGAAACCGTTCATCAACTTCCGGTGCGTTTCCGGCAGCCTGTTGATCGCCGTCACTCATTGCTTCTTGAGAAGCGTCTTCCGAAACGTCATTGCCTGCCGGCGCCTGTTCCGGCCGCACCTCAGAAGACCCCATATTCGGCACCCCTTCTGCTCAACGGTTGCAATCGCCCCGGCACGTGCCGCTCGTAGCAGCGCGCCCCTCACATTCTATGATAACAGCCCCGCATAGTGGCAAAGTGATCCGGCGCTACTGTCCCGCTGTCCGCACAAAGTCCATTACCTCTTTTACCGGCACCTGTGCCGCCGTAGCGACCCGCAGGCAGTCCTCGTACTCGGGACTACGATTCACAACCTTGCCGCGCCAATGCGCCACTTTGCGGCGCACCGTGCCCCACGGCGTATCCACGTGCTCTACCTGCCGTTCAAGCTTGATCCGCTCGACCCGATGCAGCCGCACGCCAATCGTCGTAGTCTCTCGAAAGACTATGTCCAGGAGAGGCGCATGGTCTGCGGCCTCCGTTAGCACGCTGAGCACGTGCCCGGGCCGTCCTTTCTTCATTTGGACCGGGGTCAGCGTCACATCCAGCGCGCCGGCTGCAAACAAGAGCGCGGCAACATGTCCATACAACTGCGGATTCATATCGTCGATGGTGGTCTCGATCACAGTCGCCATGCCAGTAGCGTTACCAGCAGACTCCTCCCCGATGATGAGGCGCAAGACGTTGGGAATATCAGTGTCGCGCATACCCGCGCCGTAGCCAATGCGGTCCACCTGCATTGTTGGTATGGGGCCGAATGCGTCCGCTAACTCGCTGAGCACGAGCGCCCCGGTGGGAGTGAGCGTCTCGCCCATGTCCGGTATGGCATAGATTGGCTTCTCCTTCATGAGATCCAGCGTCGCCGGACCCGGAATCGGCCACCAGCCGTGACGGGTCTGAATAGGGGGGCTGCCGCCGACGTTCACCGGCGAGCAAACAACGCGCTCAACGCCGAGCGCCTTCAGTCCCGCGACCACACCAACTACGTCGAGTATAGAGTCCACCGCGCCGACTTCATGAAAATGCACGGCCTCCGGCGCAACCCCGTGCATACGGCCCTCTACTTCTGCTAACCGGACAAAGAGCCTCTCGCTCGTAGCAACAACGTCGTCTTCCAGATTACTCGTTTTGAGCAGTTGCACGATATCGCCGAGATTACGTTCTACCTTGTGCTCGTGTGCATCGATGTCGATGTGAACTTGCAGGGCACGGAGCAAACCCTTGCGCACCTCTTCCGCCCGAACTTCGTAGCCGCCGAGCGGGATCTTGGCAAAGGTCGCCTTGAGGTCCTCCAGCGCCCACCCGCCATCTACCAGAGCGCCAAGCATCATATCGCCCGAGGCGCCGGCAAAGCAGTCGAAATAGGCTATTCGCATGACGAATCCTGGACGCTGTCTGCTTCCGTCATGCGGCAGATCATACCGGCCATATATCCTGCGCCAAAGCCATTATCGATATTCACGACAGCGAGCCCGGCCGCACAGCTATTGAGCATGGTGAGGAGCGGCGTCAGTCCACCGAGCGAGGCCCCGTACCCCACACTCGTCGGCACGGCAATGACGGGTCGATCGATCAGACCGGCAAGCACGCTTGGCAGCGCGCCCTCCATGCCTGCCACGGCGACCACGGCACGGGCCTGCTGCACAGTTTCGAGGTTGAGCAAGAGCCGGTGCAGCCCGGCCACACCCACATCTGTCAATCGATCAACTCGGCACCCCATCAGCTCCGCCGTTAAGCTGGCTTCAGCAGCTACCGGCAGGTCGGCCGTGCCTGCAGCGACTACTGCTACCCGTCCCTCTGCCAGGCGCTGCATTTCGCGGCGGACGACGATGGCGCGGGCGTCTTCATGGTACACGGCAGCCGGAATCCGCGCGTTCACGTCCGCAAAGAGTTGCGGTGTTGCGCGTGTGGCCAGGACGGTTTGATCATGGGCGAGCAACTCCTCGGCAATGCCGATGACTTGTGCCGATGTCTTACCCGGACAGTAGATAACCTCCGGGAAGCCAACCCGCAGTTGGCGTTGCGCGTCTACCTTGGCGAATCCCAAGTCCTCGTAGGGAGCCAACCGTATCCGGCGTACCACCTGCTCTATGTCTACGGTCCCACGTTGCAAGTCCGTGAGCAGCGTGCGTAATGTGTTTGTGTCCATCAGGGGAACACCAGACTCCAATGCGTTCAATCACTTTTCCAAGCAACAATGTGGCGATACTTGCGTCACTCGCCGCAACGACTATTGTAGCGCAGGCCGTCTTGTGCCAGAGGCGCAACACATCTACAGAGCAATTGCCCAAGCGGGCAAGCAAAGTTCGGGAACAGCAGATGCGAGTTAGTATCCAGCTCCCTGGCTGGACACCCCAAGGTCACATACCGGCTTGAGCACAGCCGCGATCACAGCACTCTTCGGTCGTGCAGGTCTAAAGGAACGGGTATGCCCCGGCGCCCGCATAGACGGCCGTCTTGCCCAGTTCATCCTCGATGCGCAGCAGGCGGTTGTACTTTGCCACGCGGTCGGAGCGGCACGGCGCGCCGGTCTTGATCTGACCCACACCGGTCGCCACGGCAATATCGGCAATCGTCGTATCTTCGGTTTCTCCGGAGCGGTGGGAAATCACCGCGCCCCAGCCGGCCTGCCGGGCCATCGCTACGGCATCGAGTGTCTCGGTGAGCGTGCCAATCTGATTGGGCTTGATGAGAATAGCGTTCGCAGCTTGCCGTTCTATTCCCTCTTTCAAGCGCCGCGTATTGGTCACAAGCAGGTCATCGCCCACAAGCTGCACTTGGCTGCCCAGTCGGGCCTGTAATCCGACCCAGCCATCCCAGTCGTCTTCAGCCAGCCCGTCTTCTATGCTAATTATCGGGAATCTCCGGGACCAATCCGTCCAGAAGTCCACCAGTTCCTCGCTCGATAGGGTCCTACCTTCTCGTTCCAAAACATATGCATTGTATGCATAGAGCTCGGTAGTAGCCGGATCGAGCCCGATGTAGATATCTTCACCGGGGCGAAATCCGGCCTGCTCGATTGCGGTCATGATTGTCTCAATTGCAGCCACGTTGGTGGCTAACGACGGTGCAAAGCCGCCTTCATCGCCCACCGTCGTGCTCAGCGACCTTTCTTCAAGAATTGTGTGAAGGGCATGATATGTCTCCGCTCCCCAGCGCAACGCCTCGCGAAATGTCGGCGCAGCCACCGGCAGAATCATGAACTCCTGAAAGTCCGTGGAATTAGCGGCATGCTTGCCGCCGTTGAGGATGTTCATCATTGGCACGGGCAATGTGTCGGCAAAGGCACCGCCAAGATAGCGGTAGAGCGGCAGCCCCACACACGCAGCCGCGGCCTTGGCAACTGCCAACGAGACCGCCAGCAGCGCATTGGCGCCAAGGTTTGCCTTTGTCGGCGAGCCGTCTAGAGCGATGAGAGTTTGGTCAATTGCTGCTTGTTCCAGCGCATCTTGACCAATGACGGCACCGGCAACGGTGTCGTTTACGTGGCTGACTGCGTTGAGCACGCCTTTGCCGCCGTAGCGCGCTTTGTCGCCGTCGCGCAGTTCCACCGCTTCGTGGATGCCCGTTGACGCGCCTGACGGCACGCCGGCCCAACCTATCGCGCCGCATGCCAGCCGGACTTCAGCCTCGACCGTCGGGTTGCCGCGGGAATCGAGTATTTCCCGCCCCTGTACTTCGCTAATCGTGCTTGCACTCAAGAGTAGGTTCCTCCGTTAGCGGCTTAGGCCAAAGTGGACTGCAAGCGGGCGGCCCGTATCGTATTCGCGATTAGCATCGCGTTCGTCACGGAGCCAACGCCGCCGGGCACCGGTGTAATCGCGCTTGCCACTTCACTCACAGCGTCGTATTGAACATCTCCGGCGAGGCCGTCGGGAGTTACGTTGATGCCAACATCCACCACGACCGCCCCCGGCTTCACCATGTCGGGCGAGACAAAATTGGGTCTTCCCATCGCCACAAGGAGGATGTCGGCCTGCCTGGTGTGACCGGCAAGATCGGCCGTGCGGCTGTGCGTCACGGTTACGGTGGCGTCATGGGCAATGAGTAGTGCCGCCAAAGGCCGTCCCACCACGTTGCTGCGGCCAATCAGCACGGCATGTTTGCCGCGCAAGGGAATCTCGTAGTGTCGCAGCAAATAAATCACACTCGCAGGCGTATTCGGCACGAACGCCTCCATGCCCAGAAATTGACCGCCCAAGAACACGCGTCCGGCATTCAAGGGATGCAAACCGTCGATATCTTTGCGGGGGTCCAAGGTCATGGCGACCAACTCTTGGTCCCAGTCCTCCGGCAAAGGCCAGCTAAGCATGATGCCGGTTACACGTGGATCGACGTTCAGACTGCATATACGACCAATGAATTGCTCCCGGTCGGTCGAAGGAAGCACGTGCTCCTGAAACTCCATGCCCACGCGCTGACAAAGTTTCTCAATTTGGCGAATGTAGCTCGCCGAAGCTTTGTCATCACCTGCGCGTACGACCGCCAGCGTCAGGGGATGTCCCAGGCGTCTCTGAATGTCTACAAGCTCGTCTCGGTGTCTCCAACTCAAAGTACGGGCGATGCGACGACCGTCAAGCACTAGTGCCATTTCGCTCCGTCCCCTCTTCTCTCACTCCGTAACTCTCGCTCTTGACCTCGTTGGACCCACTGCTGCGGTCCAGTCGCAGTTTCTATGGTCCAATCGTCTCAATCCTCGACGAATGCCTGCCAACGCTACGCTACTGGGCGCACGACAGTGCCTCTTCCCGGGCCGCCGTCATCTTGTCGTAGGAGACCAACCGCTCTCCCATCGTAGCTACCACCTTATCGTCCTTGACAAAGCCGAGGCTTGAGCGAATTGTGACTACCGTCCCTTGCAGTGCCGCCTCCGATAGGAGGACCGCCATTACGGCGTCCGCAAGCAGATTGCTATTCCCATGCTTCGCCAGCCACAAGGCATGATCGCTCACCTGTACGCACCCGTCAGCGATGGCAAAGAGTACTTCCGTAGCCTGAATCGATGCCTGCTGGATGTGCGCGGACCGCGCTGCTTGCTCTTCATCGGAGCCGCGCGGCATCGCGAATCCCGCTCCAACCGCCCCATATGCCTCGATATCTTCCTGTACCAATTCCTCGAGCGCTTGCAGGGACTGGCTCAATTGTGCGAGCCGCTCTTCCACCTCGGGAGCGACCGCCGCATACTTCTTTCTGCCCCGAGTGAAATTGGCCACCATGGCAGCCAGACCCGCGCCAAGCGCGCCTACCAATGCCGCCACACTGCCTCCACCGGGCGTCGGCTCCCGAGCAGAGAGCGCCTCCAGATATGCATGGATGCTTTGATTGGTAACCACCGCGCCCGGACTCTCATTAGTGCCGCTCATTAGGCGTCGCTCCACCAGCGGGACGGTATCACCCCGGCAATTCTCACGCAATTTCCTTCAACGTGCACTCTATCCTCGGCAAACCAGCTCACGACTTGAGGCAGCAGCCGATGTTCCTGTGCCAAGATGCGGATTGCGAGGGTTTCTACGGTATCGTCCGCAAGCACGGGCACCGCAGCTTGAGCAATGATTGGGCCGGCGTCCACCTCATCTGTGGCAATGTGCACCGTACACCCGGCAATCTTAACCCCAGCCTCCAGGGCATCCTGTTGCGGCTGCGGATTCATGCCTCCCGCAAAGGCTGGCAAGAGCGATGGATGTATGTTGATGATCCGATTGTGATAGGCCCTCATCCACGCGGATGAAAGAACTCGGTCAAAGCCGCCGAGCACGATTAGCTCCGCTCCATGCTGCTGCGCGCAAGCCAACATTGCCTCGTGCTGTGCTTCGCGGGTAGCATAGTCACGCCGCAGGAAGACATGCACGGCGACGCCGGCAGCGTGAGCCTTTTGCAGGCCCGGCGCGTTTCGGTGATTGCAGATGACTGTGACAATTTCGGCGTCAAGGCGACCTTCATCGATCTCATCAATGAGCGCTTGTAGGTTACTGCCTCGTCCCGAAATGAGCACTGCCACACGCAGAGCGGACTCCGCATCCAATTTCGACCAGTTGCCCTTCTTCTGCTACAAAATCATCGCGATATCACCACACGCGGATCGCCCGTGTGGCTTTCAACCACTCCAATGCGGTGAAGCGTGGGGGCAAGTCGCAGGGCTTCTGCCGCCTCACCCTCATCACAGATCACTACATATCCGACGCCCATATTGAAGACTCGGCACATCTCATCGAACTCTACTCCCCCACGCTGTTGTATAAGCGGGAAGATTGGCGGCACCGGCCACGATCCCCAGTGCAGGCGGACCTGTGTTCCCTGGGGCAGGACTCGTGGGATGTTGTCCCACAGTCCGCCGCCAGTTATGTGTGCCATTCCCTTTATGTCGAGTTTTGAGCACAGACGCTGCACGGCGTGCAGATAGCACGTGTGCACAGCGAGCAAGGCATCCGCCAGTGTTGCTTCCAGCGTTGGCGCCGTCACCTCCAATGCGTCAGCAGCGAAGACACGGCGCGCCAACGAATACCCATTCGTATGCAAGCCGTTGCTGGGAAAAGCCAGCACCGCGTCTCCCTTCTCAATGCGCTCACCGCTGACGATCTTGGCGCGTTCTACAACGCCTACGACAGTTCCGGCGAAGTCTAAGTCGCCTGCGGCGTACAGGTCGGGTATCTCCGCCAATTCACCGCCCAGCAGCGCGCACCCGGCATCTTTGCACGCCACTGCCGCTCCGGAGACGACATCCCTCATTACTTCAGGCACAAGCCTGCCCACCCCGACGTAATCGAGAAAGAAGAGCGGTCGCGCTCCCAGAGTGAGAATGTCATTGATGCAGTGATTTACGATGTCCTGACCGACCGTGTCGTAGCGCTCTAACTGTGTCGCCAGCTTAATCTTGCTGCCGACACTATCGGTGCTGGCTACAAGCACCGGTTCAACGTAGCCTGTGGGAAACTGAAACAGTCCGCCAAAGCTGCCGATACCGGTAAGCACCTCCGGCCCGTGAGTGGCTTCCACCTGAGACTTGAAGAGTCGCACCGCCTCAGCCCCGGCGTCGATGTCTACGCCGGCTTGCTGATAGGTCAAAGGGGGACGCGGAGACTCACGCATGAACCTTAAGATTCCGATCAACGAGAGGTGCGGCCGGAATGGGCTTGAACGCTACGCGGGCAATTACCCGATCGCGCACATCCCACATGGCAGGAATTCTCTGGGCCGGCAGTCTCTTGCCAAGAGGGCGTTGCAATGCATCCGAACGGTCCTCTGTAGACTTTGGTAGCAAAATCGCCGTTCCACTAGAACACGACTTGCTACGGCGCCCGGTCCCGGTCTCGATGCACCCTATCGCGCTCATGGAACTGTTGCTCGCACTTGCTCTAACGAAAGCTTGTCGAATTCCATCTGCACGGGCACCGGATAATCGCCATTGAAGCAAGCGAGGCAAAAGTGGTTATAGGGCAAGTCAACGGCTTCTACGATGCCATCAATACTCAAGTAGCCCAGGCTGTCCGCCTGAATTGCCGCACCAACGGCCATTTCGGCTTCTTCTCGCGACTGGAATGCGGAAGCAATTATCTCGTCCCGGGTCGGCATGTCAACGCCCAGAAAGCACGGGTGACGGATCGGCGGGGCAGCAATGCGGACGTGCACTTCCTCGGCGCCGGCCTGACGCAGCATCTTCACAATAGGGAGCGTATTAGTACCGCGCACTATTGAGTCATCAACTACGACCACGCGCTGGCCCTCCAGCACCTCCGGCATCGTGTTGTACTTCATGTGCACGCCCTCGCGCCGTAATTGATCGGTCGGCTGGATAAAGGTACGGTGAATGTAGCGGTTGCGCACCAAGCCGTCGCGGAGCGGCAGGCCGCTTTCTTCGGAGTATCCCTGAGCCGCGGCTATGGCGCATTCCGGCACACCCATCACCAGGTCGGCGCCCGGCGTTGGGCGTTCGCGTGCAAGCTGGCGGCCCATCTCGCGCCGGGCATGATAGAGGAGCGTGTCCTCGATGTACGAGTCCGGCCGCGCAAGGTACATAAACTCGAACATGCAGACGGCCCGCTTCTGGACCGGCTGCATGCGGTATGAACGAAGCCCGTCTTCACCCACCGTAACCAGCTCACCCGGCTCCACTTCGCGGACAAACTCCGCGCCCACCGTATTGAGCGCGCAACTCTCGGAAGCCACCACCCAGGTGTCATCGACCGACCCCAAGCAAAGGGGTCGATTCCCCAGCGGGTCGCGCGCCGCCAATACCTGGTCTGTCGTCGCCATCACAAAGGTATACGAACCCACCAGGCGGGGCAGCGTGTGCTGCAGTTTTTCAGGCCAGGTGCTTCCTGGCGCGAGGGCAATGAGCCAGGCGGCAATCTCACTGTCCGTGGAGGACTTCGGGCGAACGCCTAATTCTTCCAAATCGGCTAACAATTGATCGGCGTTAACGAGATTTCCATTGTGGGCTAGCGCCAGCGGCCCGAGCGGACCTTCGACGTAAATGGGCTGGGAATTGTCTTCTCTACTCGATCCCTTCGTGGAATATCGCGTGTGCCCTATTGCCAGTATTCCCTGCAGGTCCTCCAAAATCTCTTCCGAGAATACGTGAGAAACCAGCCCCATTTTGCGGTAGACCTGCATTTGCTTGCCGTCGGCGCTGGCGATGCCGGCGCTCTCTTGGCCGCGGTGCTGGAGCGCGTGCAAGCCGAAATAGGTCAGTTTGGCTACATCGAGGTCGCGTCCGTATATGCCAAACACGCCGCACGCTTCACGCGGGGAATCTGTGTCGGTGGTAGGTGGAGTCCCATCCATAGCGTACGCGCCCCTCTTTGAATCAGCGTGCTCATTACCCTTCCCCAGCCAGTGCCTCCGCAACTCCATTCTGCCACGCCCGCCTTGCAGATGCCAGTGAAACCGACAGCCTGTCACCCAGCACGAGCGCGTCGCCCCGGACACGCCCGATCGCTGTGCACGGCACACCGTTCTCTTCCGCTGCCGCGCTCACCGCCGCCATCTCCTTTGCCGGCAGACTAACGACAATTCGTGATTGTCCCTCGCCAAACAAGAGAGCGTCCGCTCGACCCTCGCCCGGCAGGTCCACCTGAAACCCAATGTCTCCTGCAATGGCGCTCTCCGCTAGGGCTACGGCGAGGCCCCCTTGAGAGCAGTCGTGCGCGCTGTTTATCACGCCGGCGCGAATAATCTGACGGCAGACGGACTGCACACGCAATTCCATGCCGAGGTCGATGGGAGGCGCCTTACCTGACACACGACTGTGAATTGAAGCCAGATACTCACTACCACCGCAGTGATCGCTTTGCGGGCCGAGAAGCACAATCACGTCCTCTTCATTTTGGAATGCCATTGTGACACTCTGCTCTACAACATCCAACTTGCCCACCATGCCTACCATCGGCGTGGGGTAAATGGGCTGACCGCGCGTCTCGTTATAAAGACTGACATTCCCGCTCACCACCGGCACGTCAAGCGCCTCGCAGGCTGCGGCCATGCCGCGTATCACCTTCTCCAACTGGTAGTAGACGTCGCTCTTCTCCGGGTTGCCGAAGTTGAGGCAGTTTGTGAGCGCGAGCGGCTCGGCGCCCACACACGCCAAATTGCGTGCGGCTTCCGCTACCGCGATGGCGCCGCCTGCAAATGGATCAAGCTGGCAGTACTGCCCATTGCCGTCTATCGTGACGGCAAGCCCTATCGGCGTTCCCTTGACCCGCAGCACTGCCGCGTCCCCGCCGGGGCCTTGCACGGTGTTGACCTGGACGCTGTAGTCATATTGCTGAAAGACGCACTCTTTGCTCGCGATGTTGGGGCTTGCGAGCAATTTGAGAAAGACATCATTGTAGTCCTGTGGCTCGGGTAAGGTCTCTTGCCGGAAGGCGTGCGTTTCCTGTAGATAGGCCGGTGGGGTGCCTTCCCTCTCGTACGTCGGCGCGTCCGCCAGCAGGTGCGCTGGGATGTCAGCTACCACCTCTCCACCGCTCCGTACGCGTACCATGCCGTCGGCGGTAACCTGACCGATTACGTTGGAGTGAAGCCCCCAGCGTGAGAAGATCTCGGCTACGTTTTCCTCCGCGCCCCGGCGCACAATTGCAAGCATGCGCTCCTGGCTCTCACTGAGCATGATTTCGTAGGGGGTCATCCCCTCTTCCCGGCACGGCACACGGCTCACGTCGATTTCAACACCACTCTCTCCTTTGTGGGCCGCCTCCACGGAAGAACTCGTCAGCCCAGCCGCACCGAGGTCCTGCAATCCCACCAGGTAATCGGTTTCACCCAGCTCTAGACACGCCTCGATGAGCAATTTCTCCATGAAGGGATCGCCGACCTGCACCACGCCGCGATGAGACAGCTCAGGATCATCCAGGGAAGCAAATGAAGCGCCGTGAATGCCGTCGCGGCCGGTCGCCGCTCCTACCAGCATTAGCGTATTACCTGCGCCGTGGGCGCGAGCGCGTATGAGCTTATCCTGCCGAATGAGACCGACGCACATGGCGTTGACGAGAGGGTTGCCGGCATAGGAAGACGCAAAATTTACTTCACCACCCACGTCAGGGATTCCCACACAGTTGCCGTAATGGCTAATGCCGCCGACAACGCCATTGAACAGATAGCGGTTGCGCGCATCACTCAGGGGGCCAAAGCGCAGTGAATTGAGTAACGCGATGGGGCGGGCACCCATGGTAAAGATGTCCCGCACGATGCCGCCCACACCGGTCGCCGCACCTTGGAACGGTTCCACGGCGCTGGGATGGTTGTGGCTCTCCACTTTGAAGACCACTGCCAGCCCATGACCGATATCCACAGCACCGGCGTTTTCCTCTCCCGCGCCGATGAGGACGTGCCTCCCGGCGGTTGGCAGCAGTTTCAGCAGCGGTCGCGAGTTCTTATAGCCGCAGTGCTCACTCCACATCGCGCCGAACATGCCTACCTCAACACGATTTGGCGCACGGCCAAGTTGGGAGCAAATGCGGTCGTACTCGCTACGAGTGAGCGAGACTTCTCTCAATTCAGCATCAGTTACGGCAGACTCAATTTGAGACACGCTGTTACTCACTCCTGAGAAAACTCGCAGGCGCTACACCTCGTAGGCGTCCAACTCGGCAGCAAGCTACAAGAGAATGCCAGAAACCCAACAGTCTCGGGACCTGAAATCATGCTCAAGAGCGCTCATACTCGCAAAGGAGCGGCGGCAAGCGCCAGAACCATTGCCTGCCAAATGCCCAAGCCGTCGGAGCCTCCCAGTGCAGCCTCCGCGCAACGTTCCGGATGCGGCATGAGGGCAAGAACGTTCCCGGCTTCATTGCATATGCCAGCAATATTGTCCACGGACCCGTTCGGGTTTGCGTCCTGCGCAACGTCGCCCTTCGCATCGCAATAGCGCAGCAATATCTGTCCGTTCTCACGCATGCGATTAAGCGTCTCCGGATCAACCACGTAGTTGCCGTCGCCGTGGGCAATCGGCATGCGCAGCACCTGGCCGGGTTGATAGGTTGCCATGAACGGTGACTCCATACCTTGTACCTGCACGTTCACCCAGCCACAGTGGAATTCCATCGAGTTGTTCCTGAGCAGCGCGCCCGGTAGCAATCCCGCCTCGGTAAGAATCTGAAAGCCGTTGCAGATGCCCAGCACGAGCCCTCCGGCATTTGCAAAGGCGGTAACCGCGCGCATTACGGGAGAAAACCGCGCTATGGACCCCGAACGCAGGTAGTCCCCATAGGAGAAACCGCCCGGCAACACGAGCGCATCAAATCCGGCAAGGCTTGTCTCCTCATGCCATACAAGGTCTGCCTGCTGTTGGAGCACAGATCTTGCGACGTGTAGACAGTCGTTATCGCAATTGGAACCAGGGAACTGGACAATGCCAAACTTCATCGATCGGTCTCTAAGTCGAAGCGGTAACTTTCGATAACGGGATTCGCCAACAGTTGCTGGCACATTGCTTCTACCTCTGCGTGAGCCTTGGATGTGTCGTCCGTGCCCAGTTCAACTTCCAGGTACTTGCCCATCCGCACGGAATTCACATCCTCAAAGCCAAGGTGATGCAACGCTTCACGGATGGTGTTTCCTTGCGGATCAAGAACCGTCGGTTTATAGGTAATGTAAATTCGCGCTTTGGTCATTGCAAAGGAGACCTCGGCAAGATTCCGATCGAACAAGACTTCTGAAACTCAAAGCCCTAACCAACCGCACAGCTATTTGCCCGGCGGCACGAGCCTTGCTTGCTTTCAGTCTACCGTACAGACCAGGACCATCGCCACAACTGTAGCTACTCCGCCGCACCGGCCGCGACCGCTCCGATAACTGCATCTTCCTCTGTCGAGGCCGTCAGCATGAGAATCCGCGAGTCTGCCAGCAGTTTCACAGGGTCCCTGCAAGACTCAACGCTGCCTTACCGCGGCATCACAACGCCCATGACAACGATGTCCGGCCCCCAATCTTATGCGCGAGTTACTGCCGCTAAGCCATCTCCCGCTCGACCCACGACCGTAAATTTACCCAATCCCCCCCCAAATTTCTCTTAGGCTGTCCCTGACGATGGAGTGGTTGTCTACCAGCATCGTCTTGAACTTTCTGGCCGAATACACGTCGACTTCTGCTTCCAGATTATCCATACGGAATCACGCAGGCTACCGTCGTGCCTTTTCCGTTACTGCCTGTATCCACGACGAGCGTGCCGCCCATTCGTTCTACATCCGCCTTCATGCTGTCAAAACCATGACCACGATCAAGGTAGTCGTCAGGGAGACCAATGCCGTCGTCCACGATAGAAAGTCGAATGCAATCGTCATCGAATTCCAGGCGGACCTCGACCTTCCCCGCATGGGCGTGCCGAAAAGCATTCGTGAGTGCGTTGTGTGCGATAGCAAAGAGCCCCGTCCGAATCTCTGCCGAGAGATTCGGCTCGATGCCGTGCTGAACCATCTCGGCTGGAACTGACGTTATGTCCCGAAATGTCGAAGTGTGTGACCGTAGCACCCGCCCCAATTCCTTGCCCTCGAATATTCGACCTGCATCAATGGGGCGCCTCAACTCCCACATTGCGGACTTTGCGAGCGCGGATGTCGCCTGGAGCGAAGCGGTCAGCTCCTTGTTGGATTCACCAGCCAACTCCATGGCTGTGTCTATGCCCAATCCAATCATGTATGCCGCCTGCGCGGTCGTGTCGTGAATTGCTTGCGAATGCACAATGCGCTCCTGCTGTAGCACGTGTTCCCGCTCCATTACTTCCCATCTCCGCATTCGCTGGAATCTCGAGACTAAGTTGACAACCAGGACAACCGCAAACATGAATGCAATCCTGGCAAACAGGGTCTTGTCTTCTCTTGCTTCGAAATCAAGCCCTCCGCCGAAGGCTACGCTCACGGCCGTGTAGATGGTCGTCACCATAGTTACCCATACCACGTTCAGCGTGAACGAAGTAAATATGGCCGCAAAGTAGGCCAGCGCGGGGAAATACATCAAATAGGGGTAGAAAGTGGTGAATCCACCGTCGACGGCGACAACTAACGTAACGAAGAGGATGTCAATCGTGCAGAAAGCGAAGATCCAATGCCACGTCAAAGTTCGCTGCGACCAAAGGTGATAGTGGATGTAGCCGTTGTAAGCCGTAAACAAAATCAATATCAGCAGGAACGTCAGGTACAACGCCTGCTCCATTGGTATTGGTCGCACTAGCAAGTATAAGCAGCAGACGGCACTTACGAACCACCGACCCCAGACGGCAACGGTCGCGGCATACCGCAGTTCCCCAGGATCGGCCCAAATCGCTTGCCAAAACCGATCCTGCACGCCACATGTTTTGGACTTTAAGAACTCAGGGTCCCAATTTAACAATCTTGACAATTGGCGCCACCTAGCAAAACGGGTATAGGAAATGACACGCACTCCGCCCTTTGGCGAGAACACACACGTGTCACGCTCGTCTGAAGCACGGCAAGCCTACGACCCTTTGGTAATTGATCGCAGTTCGTGCTGGTCGACACTGCAAGTAAACTACGTCCAATGCTCGCGGATTTCAAGATCAAGTCCCACCAAACTGAGGAGTCTATAAGTTTCTTCGGCACCAATGACTTTGGCCGAGAATCGAACAAGGAATCCTATCGCAGCTCTCCAAGGCTTTGTATCCTAAATTAAGGTAGAGGACCACCTAGGGCAAGAGTTGGATAGCGTGAGCTAAGAGTGTTGCCGCAGGTCTAAAATCGGCAACCGGCCTCCGTGCCAATCGGACTAATTCGACGGGCCTTCAACTCTGCTAATTCGAGCCTGGGCTAAAGGCTGCAAGCTCGAAATTGACCTTCACTGTATTCAGCATGACTCTCTCTCAATGTTAAAAAGTGTACAACAACCCAATCACCGTGGGTACCAATACTACGCAAGGATTGGTCACCGATATGCCGGATCTCCAGGGACGTGCAATTCGCCAATCTATGCTGTCTGTGAAATTGAGGATTAGAGCGGTGGCAAAGATGGAGCTTGCCGCCTCCCAATAGTGAAGGACAATGGGGCCTCACCCGATCACCCAAGAGTCGGTTTCCCTGAGTTGGGACGATCCGGCAGACAGCAGCGTCGCCGGCTACCAGATACCCCGCCGGGACAGGTCGTTACACGCGACCGGAGAATTCATTGAGCTGCGGGAGGACCCGGAGACCGCGGAAACATGCGACGTGGAATCCGAGGTGGAGGCGGGGAGGTGCTATGTGCACCGGGTAAAGTCACGGAATGCCAGCGGTCTCAACCCGCAAGGCAGTACTTTGGATGCCAATCTGCCGGCGGCGCCCAATGAGGTGCCTACTCCATGGTGGAGGTACAGGCGCCAAGATACAGCGAGGCAGCTCTATCAATGCGATAATGCCCTGACTTGGCGCATGCGCCAAGTCAGGGCATTATCCTATCGTCATACTCTCTATTTAACCAGCCGGAGCACTACTCTTCGATCTGATTCTCCAACTCATCGAGGAGTTGCTGATTCAGCTCAAGTTGCTGCTGGATTAGCTCATTTTGTCGCTTAAGCGCATCGAGCAGATCCTGAATTGAGGTGTCAGTCCCAGGTGTCGTGGTTGCCGGTGGCGTAAGCTGACTCGGCGATGGCGTTGCCCCTACCTGGGGTGTCACCTGTGGCTGTGCCGTCGGCTGTGCTGACGCAGTGGGCGTTGGCAGGATTACAGGCGCAGGCGTGGGCGAAGGCGCGGTAGTCGTGCTTGAACCGCTTTGAGCCCCACTGCTTCCCGACGCCGCGGCAGTTTCAGTGAAGATTCCCTCTACCCCCTCACCGAACAACTGCTGCAGTCCCTGCAATACGGTTTCTGTCATCACGATGTTTGAACCGTTGGCAATAATCACCCGCTTGAGCTCAGGTAGCTGGCCCTGCTCGGATTGCAGGTAGATCGGCTCTACGTACAGATTCGATTGGCCAATGGGCACGACCAAGAGATTCCCACGAATTACGCGTGAACCGCCCTGCCCCCAGAGAGTGAATTGCTGAGAGATCGTGGTGTCTTGATCGGCGCGGGCTTCAATCTGCATCGGGCCGAAAATGAGCTTGTCCTTGGGATACTTGAACGCAAAGAGCGATCCATAGCCCTCCGGATCCGACCGTGCCGCCAGCCAGGCCACCATATTGTCCTTCTGGATTGGCGTATAGGGCATGATGAGGATGAATTCTTCACGTGGGAATTCGGGAAGCCGCATGATCACATAGTAGGGCCGCACGGGCACCTGACCGCCGCCATAGAGTTCTCGCGGCCGCGAAAACGCATCTTCGCGATTGTAGAAGATGTCCGCTTTTCGCATGTGGTAGAGGGAGTACAGTTCTACCTGCACCTGGAAGAGAAACGCAGGGTAGCGAATATGCTGGAGAAGTGACGGAGGCATCTCGCTCAAAGGGTGGAAGAGGTCTGGAAATGCCTGCGAGTACGCCTGCAAAATCGGTTCATCTTCCTCCACGGCATACAGGCGCACGGTGCCGTCATATGCATTCACGGTGGCCTTCACGCTGTTACGGATATAGTTGAATGCGCCGGCCAATGGTTGTGAGTAAGGGTAACGGTCAGTGAACGTATATGCGTCAACGATCCAAAAGAGCTGGCCGTCGGCGACAACGATATAGGGGTCCTGGTCGACGACGAGAAACGGCGCCACCGTTGCCACTCGCTCGCGCACGTGGCGGCGATAGAGAATTTGGCTCTCGGGTTCCAACTCGTCGGAGAGCAGGATGTTCACGTCTTTGAGGTACCAAGCATACAGTAACTTGCGAAGGTACGTACCGATGCCCACTCCCTTGCGCGACTGGTAGAACGATCGTGCGTTGTCCTCACCACTCGGATAATCAATCTCCGCAACTCGAGCATTGACGATCACGTAGTCGAACGTCTTCTCACCGTAGTAGATTTCCGGTCGTTCAATGTCCATGATCCCGGTGGGCGGCACGTCCTTGAGGAAGAATGACGGCAACCCCTCGGGCGAGACCTCGTTGACGGGACTCATCACAACGCCGTAGCCGTGGGTAAACTGCAGCCTGCGGTTGACCCAAGTTTGCGCCGAGCCCGGTAGCTTCTCCGGTGAGAGCTCCCGCGCGCCGACCATCACCTGGCGATACTCGCCATCGACGTAATAGCGATCCACGTCTGCGTCGAGAATATCGTAGTACAGGCGAATGCTCTGCACCTGGTTATACGTTATCAGCAGAGGTTCGGGGTCCCATAGCCGGAAGTTGCGTACCGTCAGAGGATTACCCACCAACTCTTCTTGCGTTACCGCGGGCTCGCCCGGGTGCTCCATCTCGACGATACGGTTGAGGCCGTAGGCCTCGCGCGTGAATTCAATGTTGTTCTCAATGTAGGGACGCTCACGTTCCAACTCATTCGGCTGCACCTCCAGGCGATGCGCCAAGCCTGGGTATGCCCACCCGCCCACAAACAGCACGAGCAACCACAATCCAATGCCACCAACCGGCAGCCACTGCTTATTGAATATGCCGCCAAGGACTAGTCCAATTGCGGCCACTACAGCCAGAACAATGAGCACTTGCTGCACGGGCTGCATGATGTTGGCGTCAATGTAGCTTGCGCCATAGGCGGCGCCCCGTGTAGAAAATTCCAGCGTGTGCAGACTGAGCCAATGGGCCCAACCCACCAGCAGCATCAGTACGAAACCCAGCACGGAAAGATGAACGCGAATGGGCGCTCCGGCAATGATGTTGCGGGGGATTTCACGCCTCTCACCCTCGTCGTCTTCCGGCGAGATCATGTATGGCAACACAAGGCGGAATCCGTACGCAAAGACCGCGACTACCAGCACCATCAAAATCGCTCGGAAGAGCCAGCCTTGCACAAACTCCAAAAGCGGAAGCGTGAAGACAAAGAACGAGAGGTCTCTTTCGAAGAGCGGATCCGTGATGCCGAATTCAATGACGTTCTGAGCGCGGAGAACTGTATTCCATTGTCCGGAGGCCAGCAGGCCGAAGATTACGGAAGCAATCACACCGACTATTCCGGATATAATCCGTGACGCTTGCTCGGTCCGCTGCGCTGAATTCGAGAGGAAGTCTTCGCCCGTTCTGTACGCCTGCCGCGCAACAATCTTGCGGACCAGCGTCATGTTGCCAAAGTACAAGGAGCCAAAGACGACCAGCCCGGCGGCGAAAAGGCCTATTTGCAGTGTAATGATTCTGGAAAAGACATCGGTGCGCCCAAGGCTTTGATACCAGAGCCAATCAGCGATGATGTTCGGCACTACGAGCACAAGCGCGATGAGCACGACGATGCTGACGAATACTGCACCAATCACGGTGTTGCGCTGCATGGACATCCTCTCAATTTACATCGTGCGTCGTTGATACGATGTTCCACTAAACGTGCGTAACGAGCGGAGAAAAAGAGCGCACTACCTCCATGCTACTCTCAGCACGCTGATAGTGCGCCGCTTTCGACAGAGTCGCGGTCTGCGACGAAGCCGTCGTCTTTGACGAAGCCGTCGTCAACAACGAAATCGCCACGAACCAAGCGTAATCAGCCTTTCCCGGTCTGTTATTGGGAATCAGGTTCCTTGTCCGTTTCCTCGCTTGATTCCGCTTGGCTATCGTTCGATACAACCGGGTTACCATTTGGTCCAGGCGAATCCGAGGGGCCATTACTCTCTTGGCCCAATGCCAGGCCGCCTGCATAACCGGTCAGAGCGGCGACACCGGCACCCACGGGCTCACGCTGGGATCGCTGCGCCTCAAGGATGTCCTTGACATCCTCACCGTGCAGTTCCAATTCCTCCAGGAGCCGCTCAGCAATGATATGCACCTCATCGGCATGCTCGGCCAGCAGTTGCTTTACTTCGCGGTACTGCTCATCGAGCAACGCCTCAATGCGGCGCTTGGTATCCGGGTCAATGCCGCCCAAACCACTGGGCATGGCAAGGTACGAGTAAAAGCTGTTACCCATACCATAGAAGCCGAAGTACCCCATCGCCAGGCGCGTGGCCTGTTGCAAGTCAGAGGTCACGCCGGTGAGGCCGGTTCCCAGGAACAACTCCTCCGCGGCGCGACTAGCGAGGGCAACCTTGATTTCCGATAGAATTTCTTCGCGGGTCTGCGTATAGCGCTCTTCGAGGGGCGTACTGGCAGCGAGACCCAGCGCACGGCCATAGCGAATGATCGTCACCTTATAGAGCTTATTTTCAGGCTGCAATAAGGCCATCGATATGGCATGTCCGGTCTCATGGTACGCCAGTCGCCGCCGTTCTTTATTGCTCATGCTGCGGATAGGCTGGCGCAGGCCCCATTCATTCGTCTCTCGCGCTTGGCTGAAGTCCTGGTAGGAAATGTAGTCGCGACCTTCGAAGTGCGCCACGACCGCCGCTTCATTGATCAGGTACTTGATGCTGACCGGCGTATAGCCCACCGTATCGGCAGCAATCTTGTCCAGGTCGATATTCGGGTCGTGACGTACCTTATCCACATAGTATTGGATAACGTCTTTCCGTCCATCGAAGTCAGGCGGGTCAATCGTAATCTTGCGGTCGAAACGTCCCGGTCGCAACAGTGCCTGGTCGAGCACTTCGGCAATATTCGTCGCGCCAATAGTGAGCACCACGGGTTGCACCATTCGCCCTCGACGCAGACCGAGGCGACGCAAAATCCGTGCCTTCCAACTCGTATCCACATTGGGAGGATCCATCTCAAGAAGCAGCGTATTGAGCATTCCCATCCCACCGCCGCCAAACATGCCGCCCATCATGCCCGCGCCTCCGCCCATTTGCGAGGTACGCGCTGTGCCGACGGCATCGATCTCATCGATGAAGATAATGGCGGAACCATAGCGCCGCGCCAGCCGCCGCGCCTTTGCGTAAAGCATCGTAATACGCAGGTTGCCGACACCCATGAACATGTTCTGAAAACCGGGCGCAGACGCATAGGCAAAGGGCACGCCTGCTTCGGTGGCAATTGCTTGCGCTAAATACGTCTTACCAGTACCTGGCGGTCCAATAAGCAGCAAGCCGCGTGAAACCTCGCCGCCCATACGCTTGAAGTCGCGTACACCACGCAGCAAGGTCACGATCCGCGCTGAAACTTCCAGCACTTGCTCGTTTCCGCGATAATCTTTGAAGGAGATCCCCGTCTCGCCCCCGGGCATGATCCAGTACACACGTCCGCGGCCGAGGAACCAGAATAGCGCCACGAATTGAATTAGTACAAAGAGAATTGCAAAGGCAAGCTGGAAGAGCGTGGCGAAGATGAGAAACATAATCTGCAGAACATTGCCTGCACCGAAGGTGGCAACAGACCACCAAAAACCGATCGCAACCAGCACCCATAGCAGGATACCGCGCCAGTGTCGACCGATGAACCCCAGGACTCCCCCAATCATAGCTTCACCGTGCCTTCCAAACTAAAGGACGATAATTCACTGATACCGTACCACTCTGCTCTATTCGCAAGACTCCTGCGCTCCTACACCGTGCGAGCGATCCCAGTAGCAACTGCTACCCATTATAGCATGCAGTATTATGGCGATTGTCACTAGGTTCTAGACAACCTTAAGAATTATATAAGAGTCTTCCGCTTACGGTAAGGAATATTACATTGCCGGCTTGCGGGCGCCTCTGCTCCTGCGAGACCGTCTATTGGGGAGCAGCTCTCGCCATTCTGACGCCAAAGCTTGCACGGACGGGATGCATTACGAGAACACAGTCGGGAATCCGGTAACCGATCTGCATTGCAATCAGGTCTTCGGGAGCCGATTCCTGCCATGCGCCGGCAGAGTAACCACGTCTGGCTCGGAGCCGGGCCAATCGCCCAGGGCCTGAAGCAGTCCACCCAGAGAGAGAATAAACTATGACAGTTGATAAAAGTGACATTCGCGCGGGACTTCAAGAGCTTGGGATCATGTCCGGCGACCTGCTTCTCGTCCATAGCTCGCTGCGTAGCTTTGGTTACGTGCAAGGCGGCGCCAATACAGTTATCGATGCGCTCCTGGAGACGGTTGGCGACAGCGGCACGATTCTTGCGCCTACGCTGACCTTCTCAGTCCTCAAGTCCTTGCCGCATCGCTTCTCAGTGAGAGAGTCGCCGTCATCGTCCGGTCTGATCACCGAGACGTTTCGCCAGCGCAATAACGCGCTGCGCAGCCGACATCCTGTCTCTTCAGCCGCCGCCATTGGACCCGATGCGGCCTACCTGACTGCCGATCATCGCGATACTCCCTGTGGCCCGGATTCACCATACTTCCGCCTTTACGAGCTTGGCGGCAAGGTCGTTTTCTTTGGCGCGTCGCTCGGCTCGAATACGGTCTTTCACTGCGCTGAGGAGATCGCGCGTCCCGCTTACCTGGGCTTCGCAACGATTGAAGACGCAGTTGTAGTAGACGCAGACGGTCGCAGCCGCACCGTGACTGCCCGCCGCTACGACTGCTTCGATCGCGGGATTACTCGCCATCTTGGCAACATGGAGCCGGTGTTTCGCGAGCGCGGTCTTCTGAAGCGGACCGTAATCGGAGAGAGTCGTACATACCTCATCAATGCCCGCGAAAACGTCGAAGTGTCTTGTGAGACATTGAGGACGAACCCAGACTATATCCTCTCACCACGCTCCTAACAACATCTTGCATGTTCAAGACTTTATGGAAACTACATAGTGTGCTATAGTGTTGACTGTCTTAGTGCTAGAGTGCTTTGGTGCTCGGCACGGTTGAGTTTGTTTGCTCGGACGTCCCGTTTGCACGGACGAGTCGTAAAAAGACGGCGGAGGTATGCCCATGCGATGCCCGCAGTGCGCCAAGCATGATACCCGAGTGGTTGACAGTCGACCGGAAGAAATGAGCATTCGCCGCCGTCGTGAGTGCGGGAATTGCGGTCACAGGTACACCACGTATGAGCGTTTGGAAGTGCTGGCTTGCCCGCACTGTGAATCTATCGAATCCCGCGTCGCCACATATCAACTGCTCAGGGCCGGTGCGCGGCGCTTCCGCGAGTGCCTGCGCTGCGGGAGAGAGTTCACAACCACCGAGCGGGTGGATCCCGTGCCGTTGACGGTGGTGAAACGTGACGGGCGGCGGGAAGAGTTTAACCGTGGGAAGCTGCGCGACAAATTAAGCACGGCGTGTTGGAAGCGCCCGGTGAGTTCGGAGCACATCGGACAGATTGTGGACCGCATCGAGCGCGACTTGCTTGAACTAGGTGAGCCTGAGGTTGAGTCTACGGTCATTGGCGATAAAGTGATGCAGCGCCTGCGCGTCCTCGATGAGGTTGCCTACGTGCGGTTCGCCTCAGTCTACCGCCACTTTGAAGACATCGACAGCATTGCTGAAGAGATAGCCGAATACCAAGAGTGGAAGCGCAGCCGCGCCCAGCCCGACCAGATTGCTCTCCTGCCGGAAGAGTCTCCGGTCTCCTAAAGAATACTGGCTCGCACTTAGAGATTTGAGGCTAGTGGCGCTGCCCGGCGTTCAGCGGAGGCTGGTCTCTGCAAACCCTCCCAACCACATAGCGTAGCTCTCGAGCGAGTTTCCTTCCCGCATGCGCAATTTCCTGTTCTTCTGGGCGCCTCCACTACTCTGGATGGCCCTCATCTACTACGGCTCCGCCCAACCTACACTGCCGTCGCTCTCGCATAGTCTGTTGGACCAACTCATAAAATACGGCGCTCACTTTGTTGAATATGCCGTGCTGGCCCTGCTCTGGTATCGGGCGATTTACTCCCGTTTCTCCCACCCCATCATCCAGCCTTTGGCATTCGTCATTGTCGCCATCTACGCCCTGAGCGATGAGTTTCACCAGTCCTTTGTGCCGGGGAGAAGCGCCACGTGGCAGGACGTGGCGGTCGACCTACTCGGCGGCGCGTGCGCGCTTCTACTTTGGAATGCCGTGCATCATTGGTGGAACCGCATCAGGATTTCGCAGAAAGAAGATCGACAAGAACTCTAGGCCGGCCTCCCGCTCACTTGCCAATGCAGAACTCGCCAAAGATACGGTCGAGCAGGTCCTCTGACGCGCTCTCGCCCGTTAGCTCGCCCAGCGCATTGAGTGCCGCGCGTAATCCGATGCAGACAAAGTCTTCCGGGAGGCCGTCTGCTGCCGCGCAACGCGCCTCCTCAAGCGTAGCTTGCGCTTCCAGCAGTACCGCCTGGTGGCGGGCCGAGGTGATAATGGCGCTTTCCGTCTGCAGCCCTTCTTGCAGCAAATTCCGGCCAATTTCAGCCCGCAGTGCGTCGAGGCCGTCGCTGGAAACTGCGGAAGTCAGCACAATCGAGCAGCCTGGCAGCAGGTCCATCACGTCCCTGGGAAACAGTACCTGCGGTTTGTCGGCCTTGTTCAATGCAATAATCGCCTGCCGCTCGGGGTCTCCCTCCTGAGCATCCTTGACATCCGCGATTACCCTAAGGTCGGTAGGTTGGAGCGGCATGCTGCTATCCAAGACCACGATGATCAGGCGGGCCGCCGCCAACGACGCGCGGCTCCGTGCCACACCAATCTGCTCTACCACGTCCTGCGTCTCCGCAATGCCCGCGGTGTCGGCCAGCAGCAGCGGTATGCCGTCTACGTCAACGGTTTCCTCGAGCACGTCGCGTGTTGTGCCGGGAATATCCGTCACAATGGCGCGGTCTGCCGACAAGAACGCATTCAGCAAGCTCGACTTACCGACATTGGGGCGACCTACCAGTACGGCGGGCACGCCATCACGTACCACGGCGCCGCTGGGAGCGGTGGCAAGCAGTTGGCTCAAGCCGGAAAGCATGTGTGCTACGGACGCTACCACCTCGTGGGAGGGGACCGCCGGCACGTCGTCCTCACTGAAGTCGATGTTCGCTTCCAGGCGTGCGAGCAAGCCGAGCACCTGCTGGCGCAACTCCTGCACCTGACGCGACAAACGGCCTTCCAGTTGGTCGAGCGCAAATGAGAGTCCCTTGCCCGTGCGTGCTCGCACCACGTCCATGACCGCCTCGGCCTGCGCCAGATCGAGTTTGCCGTTGAGAAACGCGCGGAGCGTATATTCGCCCGGTTGAGCCAAACGCGCGCCGTGATCCAAGAGCAATCCAAGCGTCCGCCGCAGTACCGCCGGGCTGCCGTGGCAAGAAAATTCGAATACATCCTCGCCCGTGTACGAGTGCGGCCCACGCATGTAGGTGCAGAGGGCCTGGTCCACGCGCTCGTCACGTGACGAATCAAACACCAGCCCGACATACGACCGGTGGCTCTGCCAATTGCCGGGTTTCTGCCGCCGAAAGCAGCGCCTGCCAATCGCCAAGGCTTCGCTGCCGCTCAAGCGGACGATCCCGATGGCGCCCTCTCCCGGCGGCGTACCTACAGCGGCGATGGTGTCCTCAAGGTTCACAAGTGCGACTTTCTATCTTGATACTCCCACACACACACAACGAACGCCTGCACTACCGATAAACACAGTCCATGTGATATCGTCGCAATGCGTCCGCTCCCGGAATTCTCCCTGCAATACGCGACGAACTCTCCAACTCTACCTTGAAGAAATTTCATGGATCGGTTCGCTAGCCAATTCGTGCTGAGCCAGCCAATTCGTGCTGAGCCAGCCAATTCGTGCTGAGCCAGCCGAAGCGTGCTGAGCCTGCCGAAGCGCGAGCGGAATCTTGCCTTTTCCGTTCGCCCTGAGCCTGTCGAAGGGCAGGTCTACTTAGGCAATGCACTCACAAGGTAAGCTCTGATCAGTATGGGCTCGCCCCAATGATTCGTACTCGGCTCGCTTGACTCGTACTCAGCTAATTCGTACGCAGCTCACTAGAATCGTACTCTGTTCGATTGATTCGCACTCAGCTCGATTCTCCCTTTCCCGCCAAACTCACTCATCCCATTTTCAAGCTGAACCCACTCCTCCCACTTTCACCCCAAACTCACTCCTCCCATTTTCAAGCTGAACCCACTCCTCCTGTTTTCCGCTGAACTCGCTCTTCCCGCTTTCACGCTGAACCCACTCCTCCCGTTCGTGCTGAGCTTGTCGAAGTATGAACGGGAGCATGCAAGATCGGCACCGGTCTCTCGAGCTTAAACCCACACAGGGGATTCCCTACACTGCTTGGCCGAATTTTCAACTCTTCTTCCCAACTGCGGTGACCAATGCCTTATGCGCACCGACCAAGGCGAAGTGGCTGGAAATGTGAGGATTCCCCTCACCCCGGTCCTCTCCCCAAGGAGAGGGAGGCTTTTCGCTTTCAGCCAGGGACAAAAGAAGGGGGGCTCTTCGCCTGCCGCCCGAGACATATTTAAGAGAGACTCCTCGCCTGCGGCTCGTGACATATAGGGGAGGCTTCTTGCCTGCGGCCCGGGACGTAGAGTGGTCACATTGAAAGAGAAGATAAGGATGGTCGAACGCAACTCTCTAGACCTCCCCATACCACGTTCCATAGGGACGCAGGGCTCTGAACTTCCGGTTCAAGACTGTACACACCATTGCGCGATGCTGTTAGTCTCCGCGGAGTGTGGGGTTGACGCCCAGTTCTTCGATCGTAAAGACATGCTGGTATGCGTACCCAGCCGCCGCTATTTCCACCGCGCCGCCCTGAAGTCGATCGACCAGAGTCCAGATGCCAGTAACACACGCACCCGCGTCCTTCACCGCCTCCGCAGCACGCAACACCGAACCGCCCGTTGTCACCGTATCCTCTAGAATCGCCACGCGCATTCCGGGCTGCAGAGGCCCTTCCACTTGTTTGCCGGTGCCGTGCTCCTTGGCGCGACTGCGCACAATGAGCGCCGGGATTGACGTGCCAGCGGTAAAGCTGGCAACTGCAACGGCCGTCACCACGGGGTCCGCAGCCACCGACATACCAGCCACAGCATCCGGCAAAGGTTCGCCCAGCGCCTTGAGCATCACGCGACCTGTCAGGAAAGCTCCCTCAGCCGACAACGTAACGAGGCGGCAATCAATGTAGTAGCTCGCCCGCTGACCGGAGCTCAAGATGAAGTCACCTTCTTTGATCGCTTCCTTCTGCAATAACTCACGCAACCGCTCTCGTTCAACATCCACGGAGATTCCCTTCCTTAGCAAGATCCTGTAACACACTTGATTTTAGCCAGCCGAAGTTGCTCTGACCAGAGCTATGGCACTACGGTCGCAGTTACGTTCTGCAACGAGACTGCAGGCTGAAAATCAGTTACTAACCTACGTCGATCTACCCAGCAAACTGTAGCAGACTACAGTTGGATCACTTGAACGCCGGAGGCACGGTTGACACATCCAGACTCACCCACGGACAATAATAGCTATCCACGAAACTGAACCACATAGCCTATACTTGGCTCTCGCTCCGCAAGAAACTATGGGACAGAACACGCTCAAGGGCATTTTCTTCGATCTAGGCGGCACCCTGGCGACGGCATATCCTTCGGTAACGGAACACATTTCTCAGACCCTCGCCGATCTTGGACATCCCATTCCGCATCGCGAGATTGCGAGCGCGGCCGCAATAGTCTCACCGGATTTCGATGACCCCGGCAATCGAGGGTGGTCGCTATCGCATGAGCGCTCGTACGCCTTTTGGATTGGCTACTACACTGAACTCTTACAAGAACTCAAGATCTCACCTACTGAACGCGCTACTTATGCCTTGCACATCTATAACAGACTGAGCAGACCGCAGGGTTACGCGCTCTATCCTGACGCAATTCCGGTGCTAGAGCAATTGGCGGGAGCGGGATACACGTTAGGGCTGATTTCCAATTGGGAAGCCTGGGGCATGGAGCTAATTCCGTACCTGGGCATAAGTCGGTATTTCCCCACGCAAGTGCTTTCGGGCTGCGTCGGCCTTGAAAAGCCGGATACGGCCATCTTTACGCTCGCGCTTGCAGAGGCCAATATCGCGCCCGAACACGTACTCTACGTCGGCGACAGTGTGCGGTTCGACATCGAGCCGGCCCTGGCGATCGGTATGCGCGCTGTCCTGATCGACCGCCATGCCGAACGCAGCGACCACGGCGCCTCGACCATCCGGTCCCTCCGCGAGCTCTCTAGTCATGAATACATGCGATGAATGTAGGCAGACGCTCGCACCGCTGGCTGAAGGGAAGGGGGTACATCAATGGCACGTGAAAGCATCGATCCTGAGCTCGCAAACGATCTTGGAACTCTGCTGGCAGCAAAATTCGGGCACAAGAGTTTTCTGCCTCTCCAGGAAGACGTCATCAAGCATGTCTTGCATGGTCACGATTCTCTAGCATTGATGCCCACAGGCAGCGGTAAGTCATTGTGCTACCAATTGCCCGCGCTCTGTCTCGAAGGCTTAACGTTAGTCGTATCCCCGCTCATTGCGCTGATGAAAGACCAAGTTGATGCCCTGAAGAGCCGCGGCATTGCCGCCGACTTTATCAACAGCACCATGAGCGCCGCGCAAGCGCGGCGCGTGCAAGTGGACGCCTACAGGGGCCGCCTCGACATCCTGTACGTTGCTCCCGAGCGCTTGGCCATGCCGCAGTTTCGGGACTTTCTTCACGCTGTGAAACTCGCACTGATCGCCATAGATGAGGCGCACTGCATCTCCGAGTGGGGTCACGATTTCCGGCCCGATTACCGCACGCTGCAAGTGCTGCGGGATAACTTCCCTAGGGTGCCGGTGATCGCGCTCACAGCCACCGCGACGGAACGCGTGCGGCAGGACATCCTCGACCAACTACGTATGCCCGACGCCGCCCGATTCGTCGCCAGCTTCAACCGGCCCAACCTGACGTATGACGTCAGACCCAAGCGGCGGAGCTTTCCAGCGCTTGTAAAATTGCTGGACGAGCATCGCAGCGGCGCCGCCATCGTCTATCGCTTCTCCCGGCAGAATACGGAGAGCCTTGCCGCCGAGCTATGCAGTCACGGCTTTAATGCGCTGCCTTATCATGCCGGCTTGGATGACACGGTGCGCCGGGAGACCCAAGAGCGGTTCCTGGGAGATGACGTCCCGATCATTGTGGCGACAATCGCGTTCGGCATGGGCGTGGACAAGCCGAACGTGCGGTTGGTTGCACACTATGACCTGCCAAAGACCATCGAGGGGTACTACCAGGAAACCGGACGCGCCGGGCGCGACGGACAGCCAAGCGCATGCGTGCTCTTCTACTCGTACGGCGACAAGATCAACCAAGATTACTTCATTAACCAGATAGAGGATGACGCAGAACGGGAGCATGCCGCAGAAAAACTTGCCAGGATGGTAGCCTACGGCGAAGCGAAGACCTGCCGGAGGGCATTCCTGCTGGACTACTTTGGGGAAGAGTGGCGGGAAGAGAATTGCGGTGGCTGCGACGTCTGCCTTGCCAAGACGCGGCAAGTGGAAGCCGCACACACATTTGACGGCACTCAAATCGCGCAAAAGGTGCTGTCGGCAGTCATTCGAACAGGTGAGAGATTCGGAATGAATCACGTCGTTGACGTCCTGCGCGGCAGCCGCTCGCGTCGGGTTCTGCAATTCCACCACGACACGCTGCCGGTCCACGGCATCGCACGGGACATGACCAAGGAAGAGTTGCAGGACATCGTCGACCAGCTCACCGAAAAAGGCCTCATCGCGCGCAGCTCGACCAGCAGCTACCCAACGCTTTACGTAACCTCAGAAGGAAGGGCCCTCCTCAAGAACCGAGAGTCTGTGACGCTCATTGGACTTCCTCCACCGAACCAATCTGCGGAGCAGCAACCCGACAAGGCCTTATTCGAAAAGCTACGCGCCCTGCGCGCGGAATTGGCCGCTGAGTTAGCCGTGCCAGCCTACGTAGTCTTCCCCGATGTAACGCTGCGGCAGATGGCAACATATATCCCAACCGACCGTGCGGCGCTGCTCCAGATCAAGGGTGTTGGTGAAGACAAACTGCGCCAGTTCGGTGATCGGTTCATCGTCGAAATCCGTCAACACGTAGAGGAGTGTGGCGGCGCCAATCCGCCTCCTGCCTCAGCGGGGATCACGCCCGCGAGGGCCAATTCAGACTCAGAGGAAGTCCGACATTCTCATCCCCGTGCATACGAGAAGTGGACATACGAAGAAGACGAACGGCTCACCGCTCTCTACAAAGCGGGACGCTCAACTGATGAAATTGCCTCAGAATTGGGCCGTCGACCCTCCGCCGTAGTTTCGCGGCTACGACAATCCGGCACTGCATCTGAACGCCGCGTGCACCTAAACGAAACCGAGAAGCACACTTTGCAGCTGGCACGCGCAGGACTCAACGTCCAGGAAATCGCCGCACGGCGCGAATTGTCGCCCGGCACAGTGATTGCGCATCTAGAGCGCATCGCCGAGACGAATGAATCCCTCGACATCACACACATGCTCCCCCCGCCCGACCGTTGCCAGCACATTGCAGACTCCTTCCGCCAGGCAGACAGCGATTATCGCCTAGCGCCGGTAAAAGAAAGACTCGGTGACGACTATTCGTATGAGGAGTTAAGGTTGGTGCGAATGCACCTGCGCCAGCTTAAAACGACGAGAGAGCGTCCATAGTGTGTAGCCCCTTTGGAAGTAGGAAAAATCGTGGGTAACAGTCCAGGCGAAGACTCCGACCCGCCGCTGGGTTGGAAGGTAATTGAATCGAGAGTGGCCTACAGTGGACGCTTCCCGGTGCGGGAAGACGTGCTAGAAGCGGAACTTGACGGCAGGCGCATGCTCTACACGTACCTGGACATTCGCCGCGATGCGGTTGCCGTCTTGGCGCTTACCGACGCTGGCGAAGCCGTGCTGGTGCGGCAATACCGCCACCCGTTGCGCAGCACCACGCTCGAGGTGCCTGCAGGCGCGCTAGATCCCGGTGAAGACCCCCCATCCGGCGCACTGCGAGAATTGGAGGAGGAGACGGGATACCGGGCAAGAGACATTAGACCGTTAGGTCTGTATCATCCCAGCGCACCCTTGCTGCCGCTCACGATGCGTCTTTACTTCGCAACCGAACTTGACTATCATGCACCAAAGCGTGATGAGTTCGAGATCATGCAGGTTGAGCTCGTGCCCGCAAGGGAACTCTTGCAGCAAGTTCTCGACGGCAAACGCCCGGAGGCAGCACTGACGGTGAGCGTCTTATGCGCCGCCCAACGCGGCTGGCTGCCAACGTGACGTTTGCTGGCACGTACCAGTTTTTCCGGCGAAGTCCGGAATCCAGGCCAAGAAGAAACTAACTATGCGCAATGACACTGTAATCCTCGTGGGCGCGGACAATCTCGCTGAACGTGTGGAAGCGTACAAACGACTGCTGCCGCCGGATGCTATAGCGATTCTCAAGCCCGATAGCACCAGCGACAGTCGGAATACGTTTCTCGGCGTTCCCGTTGCACATGAGTGGCCGAGCCATAGCGAGGGGCTCGCGGACATTGCCGGTGACGTCACCTCAAGAGCCATAAACTTGCGCCGCGCCTTGGAAAGCGGCAGGCAGGCAATCATCCATCCGCCTTTTGGCGACTCATATACGAATGCAGAGGCTATTCTCGCAGCAGCCGGCGGCTCCGTACGCGTCGCACTGCCGGTTCACTTTACTCACAAGTACGAGACCGCCGCTCAGTCTGCGAAATCGGGAATCGGCGACATCATCACCGTGCGCGCCATCCGTGTATTTCCCCCTACCCAGGTGTGGCAGCAGAGCCTTTTTCACCTCATGGAATCACTCGTATTGTTGGGAGGCCCCTTGCAGAGAATCTATGCAAGAGCAGCTGCGCTGAAGTCAGCAAACACCGACACCGTATTCTGCAACGGCCGTTATGCAAACCGTGCCATTCTTTACGGCGAGATGAGCGCCGCCTACCCCAGCAGCTACAGCAAAGAAGTAATCGAAGTCACCGGACGCGATGGCATGGTGGAATACGACTCCAATGCCCGTAGCTTCTGGATGGCGTCCGAGGGCGGAGTGTCGCTCACGGAGGCGTACCACCGCACGCCATATGAGAAAATGGCCGCCGCCTACGTGCAGTCATGGGAAGCAGAAGAAGCGGAGCTCTCAAACCTTCCTGATGCCTTGCCTGTGCTGCGCACTTTCTGGGCAGCCATGGAGAGCATTGATAGAAATGAAGCGGTGACGATATGAGTGCAACGCGCGCGTTGAATATTGGCGTCATTTCGTTCGACCACGGCCATCAGAACGGGTACGTCTCTGCCATGCTCGAACTACCTTCGGCAAATCTCGTTGCCGCAGCCGATGCCGTGCCGGAACAACTCAATAGCATGCATGCTATGCTTGCCGCCCATCCGGCAGCGCCGGATGTAAGAGTCTTTTCCGATTATCACGAACTCTTGGAGCTTGACGAGGTGGAAGCAGTCTCGATCTGCTCTGCCAACGCCGACCACGCGCAGATGACTATCGACGCAGCGCAAGCCGGCAAGCACGTCCTCTGCGAGAAGCCGCTCTGCATCACGCTGGAAGAAGCAGACGCGATGATTGCCGCCTGCCGCGATGCCGGTGTGCACTTGGCCACCGCCTATCCCTGTCGCTTTGCGCCCGTCGCGTGGCAGGCCAAGCAGCGCGTGGATAACGGGGAGATTGGCGACATCCTCGCCATGCACGGCACGAACCATCTCAGGCCGTTTACAGAAGGGTGGTTCATCGATCCGCAACGCTCCGGCGGCGGCACGATTCGCGACCATATCGTACACGTCACCGACCTGATGCGGTGGTTTACGGGTAGAGAAATTGTGGAGGTGTACGCCGAGGGAGACACGCTGAAGCGGCCGCACATTGCCGTGGATGACGTCGCAATCCTCGTCGAGACGTTTGAAGGCGGTATTCTGGCCTCCACCGACCCCTCATGGAATCGACCGGAAAACTGGTCCAAGTGGGGCAACGTCTATCTTCGCCTGCTCGGAACCAGGGGTATGATCGAAATTGAAATCACGGGACAAGCCCTGGTGCGCACTGAAGCGAAGAGTGGATCTGTCTCGTCGATTGATACATCAGAGTCAATGAATTACTATTTGCTTAAGGATTTTTGCGAAGCAATTATCGCTGGACGCTCTCCATTGGTCACAGGGGAAGACGGTCGCGCCGGGGTGGAAGCCATCCTCGCTGCATATCAGTCCATTGAAGAAGGACGGCCGATTCGTATTGGCTCACGCCAATGCGGCTGATGCTGGTGCGGCTAAGGACGGTGAGGTCTGCTGCGCGAAGGTTAGGAGACGTAGTCCTTGTGATAGAGAACCTATGAATATCGCTCCGTTGAGTGGAGGAAAGTAATGCGAAGACGTCTTTTCTTGGTAGTCGCTGGCGGCACGCTTCTAAGCGCCTGTAGGCTTGGCATTGGGGAAGCGCCGCCTGAAGAAGCGCAGTTCATCCCCTTACGCATCCTCACGTACTCCGAGATCGTTCACCGTGGGAAAGAAGCAATTCTTCACGCGGCTTCTAAAGAAGGTAGCGAGCTCACCCCTGCGCTGATGCGCGGTGAGGAGACCATAGCCATCGAGGAGTTCACATCCAAGATGGCGGGAGATGACGGTTATGTGCGGTGGACCTGGACCGTGCCCGAAACGCTTGAGCCCGGCACGTACACCATAATGGTGACGGCAGTGGCTGCTGAAGGCGAGATTTCGTGGACTGAAGAATTCGAGGTTAGGTAGCGTCGCCTAAGGGGAAGGCCATGGTAGGTGACCGCCTGAATACCGCTGTTGTCGGTGTTGGACTCATTGGGGAGCAGCACGCCGATGTCTATGCCGCGTATGAACGGTCGAATCTCTCGCTTGTTTACGACGCCAATCCCGAGCGCGCACAGGCTGTGGCAGATCGTCTGGATTGCGAGGTTGCCCCCAACTTAGAGGCGATTGCAGCCTCAGACGCGGCGCTCGTGAGCGTGGCTACGCCAGATTTCGCCCACCGCGACGCGGTCGTGACTATGCTGGAAGCCGGCAAGCACGTGCTCGTGGAGAAACCTCTGGCCACCACCGTCGCCGACGCCGTTGCAATGGTACAAGCCGCCGAACGCAACAATCGCCTGTTCAGCGTGAGCCTTGGCAATCGCTGGGTCAACGATATTCAAGAACTCCGCGACTGCGTGCAAAGCGGCGAAATTGGCGAGCCGGTTTTTGGCTTCTCGCGCCTCTCCGACACGATATGGGTGCCCACGCAGATGCTTTCGTGGGGCAGTCAGTCCGGTCCCCACTGGTTCCTCTTCCCTCACACCATGGACTACATGCGTTGGATCATCGGCCAAGATGCGGTAAGCGTCTATGCCCGCGGCGAAAAACGCCTGCTGCCTGAGAAAGGCGTGGATGCCTATGACTTCGTGCAGGCCATGGTGGAATTTGAAAACTGCACGATTACTTTCGAGACCTCCTGGATTGTGCCGGAAGGCTATCCCGCCATCGTCGAACAATACCTCTCCCTGTACGGGACGAAGGGCAAGGTTACACTTGATCGCTCGAATCGGGGCTTCACGCTGGATACCGAATCCCGCCAACTCACGATACGGCCCAAGATGTGGTCGTACTTCAAGACGGACCACTCCTGGGGCAATTCCATGCGCAATATGGTGGACTGCGTGCTGGAAGGCGGCGAACCGGCAATACCGGCGCGCGACGGCCTGGCCGTAGTCGCCATGATAGAAGCTGCCGAACGCTCGATCCTCACCGGCCAGCCGGTGCGACCGGCCGACCTGATCGCGGAGCATAAATAGGAAAGTAACCAGCCGGCTCCCGAGAGATTGCCCCGAGATTGCGCACACTCCTTGAGGAACCCACTGCACAGTCTTGGTCAGCGTTGCACGGTCACTACCTCTCACTGGGGCTGACAAGGGGTATGTAAATGTCATTCCGAGCGCAGCGAGGAATCTAAAGATGCTGATTATGCGGGGATGTGCTTTAGATTCCTCACTCCGCTGCGCTCCGTTCGGAATGACATGTGAAGTCGACTATAGAATACATACCCCTGTCAGATCTCCCAGGGGAGAGGGCCGGGGTGAGGGGAAAATGCCGCAATCAAGCCGATTTTCACCGGTTTAGCATGGCTTTACAATGCCTGCCACACACCGATACCGAGGACTACTGAATGGAGAACGGGGGAATGAACCAAATCGGCATCGGCGTTATTGCCGCCGGACAGATGGGGCAGCGGCACGCCAACGTCTGCCGGCAACTTCCCGAGGTGGAGCTGCGTGCGGTAGCAGACCTGAATGCGCAAGCCGCACACGCGGCCGCCGACCCGGCGGGCGCAGCCGTCCACACCGACTGGCACGACTTGCTTGCGCGTGACGACATTCAGGCGGTGAGCATCTGCCTGCCGGACTGGGACCACCGTGACGCCGTGATTGCGGCAGCAGAGGCCGGCAAGCACATTTTGCTTGAAAAGCCTTTGGCCATTGACGTTGCCGATGCAGACGACATGGTCGCCGCAGTGGAGCGCACCGGCATCACGCTGCTCGTGGGGCACACGCTCCACTTCGACCCCCGCTACGCCATGCCTTTGGAAGACTACCGGCGCGGCGCAATCGGCGACATCATCCACGTCTTCGCCCGCCGCAACAATCCCATCACCAGCGCCGAGAAGTTCGAAGGCAACACCACGGTGTTGCAGTTCCTGGGCATCCATGACATCGAATACGTGCTCTCGATGGTGGACGAGCCGGTGGTGCGCGTAACCGCGGAGTCGCACCGGGTGCTGGCGACAAAACTCGGCATCGATGACGCGGTCTTTACGCTCGAAAGATTCGCCTCCGGCGCCGTTGCCAGCTTCGAGCATGCCTGGACCCTGCCCAGTCAGACGTATCGGGCGCTGGACGCGCGCCTCGACGCCGTCGGTGCCGAGGGGATGATCCGTATAGATTGCGCCCCCGCCACGAGCATGACGATAGGCCAAGATCAGGTCGAAACCCACGACACGTGGTACGGCCCGACGCTGGACGAGAACTACGTGGGCGCTATCTTCCACGAGGTCAAGCACTTCGTCGATTGCGTGCGCACCGGCAGAGAACCGGCGGTTAAGCTAGCGCACGCCTATGAAGCGGTGCGCGTGGTGGACGCGGCCCAGCGTTCAGCCGCCAGCGGACAGCCGGTCAGCCTAGCAGGAAACAGGTAATGCCTGTAATATCCTCACATTTAAGATTCAGCTAGGTTGAGACTTGGCCCTGCTGCTGTTACATCACGCAATTGACCGTTCGTGCTGAGCTTGTCGAAGTATGAACGGTCAATTGCGAAAGTCAAGGAATGCCTCCCGTCGTATAAGCAGGTCACGCCTTATTCCTCAGCCACCACCCGCTCTAGCTGACCGAACACCTTTTGAAACGCCTGCACGTACCTCGCCATCAGGGATTCGTCATTAGGCGGGGTCAGCCCCATAAGCGGGATGACTCTATCCACCGCGTTGGATGCATGCGGATAGTCCTCCGGACGATATTCTATCGTGCCGTCGTAGCGACACGTCCAGGGGCAGCCGCGGCCATAGCCCTCCTGCTCCTGAAAGAGCGTCATACGGGGCAGCAGAAACTCCGCGCGGCCCAGGCCGACGCCTTCCGCCCGCAGCGCCTCCCGCACTTTCTCGCTCGCAGTTCCCGGATCGACATCCAGTCCCGCCTCTTCCGGCGCGAACTCCGCCACATAGCGGAAGTAAACATGGGTGCGATTAGGAGGCACATGCGGCAGTCGTAGACCCGGTATCCCCGCCAAGTGCTTGTTGAGATAGGCGGCGTTTGCCTGGATGTGCGCTGTAGTCTCGTCGATGCGCGTCAGTTGCGAGCGGATGAAGGCGTTGGTCATTTCAGTCCCGCGGTACATCCAGCCCATGCCGTAGACGTTGTACTCGCGTTCGCCGTCGGAGCGCCGCCGTTCGCCGAACTGTTGCACCCGCGCCGCCATGTCCCACGCATCCTCATCGTCGGTGACCAGTGCGCCGCCTTCGCCACCGGGCAGGTTCTTATTGCCGTTAAAGCTGAATGCGCCGACGTGACCGAGCGTGCCGACGGAGCGCCCGCTGTACGTCGCCGCCTGCGCCTGGCAACAGTCCTCGATCACCTTCAGCCCGTGCTTTTCCGCCACCGCCATGATGCCGTCCATGTCGGCCGGCAGGCCGTAGAGATGCACCGGCAGGATGGCGCGGGTGCGGGGCGTGATCTTGGCCTCGACGTGCTTGGGGTCCAGCGTGTAAGTTGCCGGATCGATGTCGGCAAAGACCGGAATCGCGTTGTGGTGGAGGATGCACGTGGCCGTAGACGACCACGACATGGGCGTGGTGATGACCTCGTCGCCCGGCTGCACACCCGCCGCGGCCACCGCCATGTGCAACGCCGCCGTGCCGCTGTTCGTCACCAGGCAGTGCCGCGCGCCTACGTACACCGCCCACTCCTCCTGCAACGCCATCGCTTCCGGCGCCGCCGCGCCCCAGAGCACGCCGCGCTCTAGCACACCCATCACTGCGGCTTTGTCCGCCGCTGCCACCTGCGGCCACGGCTGCACGAACCCTTCACTCACTGCCGGTGCCCCGCCGTGAACCGCGAGTTCTTCCGGTGTCCCTAGCATCGCTGACTCCTAGTTTCCACGCCAACTCTCTCGTTAGGCATCTGGCAATAACCCTCAGACGAGTTCGCTTGCATGACCACTACTCTTCGCTGAACACCACGTACCCGAACCGGTTTGGCATGTGGAATTGGATTTCGCCGGTGGGGGACCAGGCGGTGTACTCGTCGGCGTCGTGGGCGCGGTCGATGCGGTAGAAGTTGGCGCGCCAGCGGTCGCCGTGGCGGGGCGGAATGTGGGGCGCGGTCATGCACTGGTCGAAGGGGATGGCTATCTCGGTCGACCAGGCGGTATCGGTGCCGTCGAAGGAGTTCACTTTGCCGTCCACCTGCACCGCCGTCTGCAAGTCCGGGCAATCCCAGCACAAGAGCTCGTGGCTCTTGCCACCGCGGCGAAAGACGGCGAGGTCGACGATCACGTTGTTCGGGCTGACCTCGAACTCGAGAAACGACCACTCGTCGCAATCGTCGTCCAGAAAGACTTCCACGACCTCCTCATCCCACAGGGGTTCATCTCGTTCCTTTAGAGTGCCCCAAATGTAGGGGTCCTCTGCCTCAAAGCCCACGTAAAGGTACGTATCGTCCCAGAGCGCCCGCACCACGGTAGGATAACGCGGCGCGTCACCCGTGACGGTCTCGACAAGCTGCATCTGCTCGGCCTGCTCCCAGGCCGGTTCGTCGAGCGCGCCGTCTATGGTGATCGGCGAGGTGGCCCGGCGGCAGGTGTATGTAGGAATTGGAGGAAGTATGGGGTTTGTCATTGGTCCTAAGTCCTCTTTGTGCTTTGGCAGCCTAGGTCAGACACTATTGCAGACAAGCGCAAATTTTCACCGGGTTACTTTCTTGATGGATGAAACTTCTGCATGGCTGTTCCCTGTTAGCGAGGTGCACCGCTATGACGAGGAATCCCCTCACCCTAACCCTCTCCCCCAGGAGAGGGAACTGGAGAAAGCGGAAAGGGTGTCCTGCGCCTTCAATTAGTTTTCTTAGAAACGCCAAGTGCAACTGAAGGGAACGCTGTTTGCCCGGTTACGTCACATCTAACCACACCGGGCTCGACCACGCCATTTCCTCATCCTCTTGCGTCACGCGAATGTAGTAGAAGTCTCCAGTGCTGCCTGCGCTGGCATCTTCCCACACCAGGTCAATGCCATGCTCAGGATCATCCCACGTGTGGACGTCCTCGTTGTTCTTTACGACGTCTATAGTGCTGAGCAGGACGGTGCCGATGACGTTCACTACCAAGCGGCGGGGTTCATCTGCAGAAAGAGCAATGTCCGATCCCATCCAATGGCCGTTCACCTTGAACGAGAGCAGTATGCGTTGGCCGGAAGTAGCATAGGTGCGCCGCGCCCGCCACGCCTCGAAGATTTCCTTGCGCGTGAGGCCCGTGGCCCACACCACCGCCAGACCCGATGGCTTCCATATGGCGTCGGCCACGGACTTGCTGAACTGTTCGCCGATGCCCGCGTAGCCGGGACGGGCGTCGTGGTTGTCGCTACCGGCGATCACGCCCACGCGCGACCCGGTTGCCAGCACTTCCTGCAATGAGAGGCCGCCCTGTGCCCGCCACGGCTGGCGCGGGTTGCCGCGAATCTCCGAGTTGCCCCAACCGGAGTACATCTCCAGCAGCCGCTCGTATTTGGGATTGTGCTGGTGCCAGCGAAGCGCCATCAAAGGATGGTGTCCAAACGCCAGCACGTCCTCGCGGCCTTCCAGGTGGTGCCACATACGTTCAAGATTTGCCGTGGCGACATCACTGCCGCGGAGAATCTGATGGTAGTCGTTTTCGCTGTACACGTTCCGGTGACCCAGGCCGTGTCCCTCGCCATCCGCATCCATATACGCCCACTCAAAGCCGCTGATCGGCACGAACTCTCCCGGCGTGTGGTACCGCTGCACCAGGATCTGATTGGCAGTCCACTGGTTGTCGGTCTCGTACTCGGCGTGCTCGGAGGCGCACATGAAGTCGAGATTCGCCACGTGGCGGCCGTGCTCGTACTGGGCCTCGATTTCGCCCACTGCATCACCGGAGTAGAGAGAATGCGAATGTATGTCGCCAAAGTACACCTGGTGTGCCGGCATTTCAGAAGCGCTTACAACCGGGTTCGACGTTCCGACCAAACCGTCATCAGTCTCGGCCGTGATGACATACGTGCCCTCGCCCTTCGGCACCCACGTCACGCGGCAGTGGCCGCCGTCGCCTTCAGCAAAGTGAATTTGACGAGGAAGGTCTACATCATCCCGGTCGCACGCAAAGCACACGCGCCCGGCGTACGCCGGCTGGGCGAGCGCCTGATACCGGTCCACCACTGCTACGTTCAGATCATGGGGGACACCGATTTGGGCATCGGCCTTGGCCGTGACAACGAGCTTTGCAGGCTCATCGGTAACCACCGTAAAGGAGTGGGCATGTTCGCGTTCAAGGGGCAAAAACGTCTCAGTGGCACGGGAGTCCACCCAGACCGTGAGCACGGGCATGCGGTGCCACCACGCGCGCTTGTAGTTGTGCGTATACGTCCAAGCGACGACGTTGGCCTGCGCGCCGGGACCGCCGCCGCTGCGATCGCCGAAAACCAACGTGATGGTATCACCAGGCCGCAGCGGCGCCTCAGAAACGGTCACGCGAATGCCGTACTCCCGGTCGTGCAGACCGGTTACCGGTTCGACGATTTCAGTTATGTCAACGCGACCGCTGCCTTCATGGGCAACCGTTACATAGCCCGGTTCGGTTGGATTTTCGGTCTGTGGGGTATGGGTTTCACGCCACAGCGACCCTTCCACGAACGCCATTATGCCGCCGCCGACGGCAATGCCTTCTTTGCCCACGGTGTACGTCATGCGAAACTCGTGGCGCGAGCACGAGACCACCCGATTTGGCGTCAGTTCGCTGTAACCACTTGGGTCGCTAAACAGCGCGTGCAGGTCGGACTCGGTGCGCACCGACGGCGGTACCTCCAATGCGAGGTCATCACTGAGAATGACGCCGTCAAATCCCCGCAGCGTCGCTTCCGGCGTGGAGACGCGCATCTGCTGGAAATTCGGCCGCACGGTGACCGTCGCCACCCGCGTCCACACGGTTTCAGGTCGCACCTGGGGATCCAAGCGCACGCGCCCACTGGCACCGTCGAGCTCAACTTCAACGTAGCGTTCTTCAGACGAGTGCGGCGAGACGCCGAGCCAAAGACCGTACGGGCGATCCGTGGGCCAGCCGCGCGCCTGAAGCGTGAGATCGGCAACCGAGCGCTGGTAATGTTGTCCCCGGAAGGCGACCTTCTGCTCACTGTAGGCGAACTCAGACGGCTCGAACAACAGATAACGGCGGTCGTTCATGTCATTCTCCTTTGGAGCGAATCGAGAACGCCGAACCTACACTACAGGCAGATCCGGCGTGCCGATAGTACGCAAGGTGGCGGAAAGTTTCCGTTAGTGCTTTTGCGTGGCCTCTACCGTCGCAGCACAGTCACTAAGAGTCTCACTTGTCAAGCGCGACCACGTGTCGAGTTCGTGCAGCGACTGTTCGTCAATTGGCGTGACCGGCTGGCGCACAGTGGGATGGTCAATGGCTCCCGCGCGGACGAGAAGGTGCTTGGCGGATTGAATGAACGACTGCAGATTGCCTCCCTTCGCCACGAGCACCGGCAGCATGGCGGCATAGATGGCGCGAGCAGTCTCAATGTCGCCGTCCACGTAGCGATCGTATACTTGTCTCATCGGTCCAATGGCATCGGTGCCGGGCATGCAGCCAACGGCGCCGCGCTCCAGCGCCTCGATGAAACCGATGCCGCCCCAGCCCACGAGCATTTTGAGCTGAGCGCCGCATTGCTCTTTGAGCGCTTCCATCAGCGGCCAGGAGGGCTGCGCCTCCAGCTTGACGTATTGGATGTTCGGGCACTGCTCCGCCATCTGCGCGATCACGCCGGCCGATAGGCCGTAGCCCACCACCTGCGGGCAGTCCTGCACCATGATGGGCACGTCGACGGCCTCGGCAACAGCGGCATAGAATTGCTGAACACCAGACATGTCTACGGGGCCGGGCGGCGGCAATACCATTAGTCCGGCCACGTCCGCTTCCACAAGCCACCGCGCCATGCGCCCGGCTTCAACCGTGGACGCCGCTTGCAGGCCGGATAGCACTGGCACCCGGCCGTCCACTTGCGCCACGACGGTCTGCACGATGCGTTGCTTCTCTTCCTCGCTCAGACGATTGGTCTCGCTGGCAAGGCCCAAGCACACGATGGAGTGCGTTCCTTCTGCTATCACATAGTAGGCCAGGCGCCGCAAACTGTCGTAGTCCACGGACTCATCCGGATAGAACGGCGTGCAAAGGACCGCCAGCACACCATGAAAGTTGCTCATGCCTTCCCTTTCACTAAGAATTCTTGCCAGTCTTCGTGACATAGATGACGGAGAAGCCCGATATTTGTTGCCTTAGACTCGATAACTATGCAGGACTGTGTTTCATGGCATTCCGAGCGCAGCGAGGAATCTAGAAATACCCGCACTCTAGATTCTTCGTCGCGGAGTTTATCCTGAGCCTGCCGAAGGGCTCCTCAGAATGACAGATTGGGAACCGCTTTGGGCGCGAGTGCATCCGACGCTTCACACATCTGCACGATGTGAGTCCAATCCTACTAATTCCGCCGAAGCCTACCATCGTCTTGCTTGGCACTCTTGCATACCCACGCCGGCGGGGATCTGTCGACCTAACTGCCAAAATGCACGCTGCGGAGGAGTGCCTTACTTCTGCGCAGGCGCTTCAAAAGGTACCACTTCTACTTCCTCAATCCCCTCGTCTGCCGTAAAGCGCCAGACGCCAATGTGACCCCGCCGCAAATCTCCGTTTTCGTCCCAGTCCAACGTCGTTGCCGCACCCTCGTAGTTGATTTCTCCACCTTCCGCCAACTCCTGCAGTCCTGCGGCAATACTCTCCACTCCGGCAGTCACAACCACACCGGGCCCGCTGCCGACGGCGCGCAACTGGTCACGAATGGCGGCGCCATCCACGCTGCCGGCGGCCTGGGCCGCGAACGCCAGGGCAATCGTGGCGTCGTACGTCTCCTTTACGTAACCGTATTCCGGCACCGCCCCATACTCTGCGGCATATGCTTCCTCCCACGCAGCCTTGGAGACGCTCTTAGGGTCGGATGCGCCTGCCGTACCGTACATGCCGCCGAGGTGCTCGCCGCCAATCTCCTGCACCAATCTGGGGCTCTTCAGGGAGTCGCCGAACGTGAACTGGTTGTAGAGGTCATGGGCGATTGCCTCCCGGACGATGACTATGCCCTCATCTCCAAAGGTGATGACGACGAGCGCCTGCGCGCCCGCGCTGGCGGTTTGACGCAGCGCGGGGAGGAAAGAAGCCTGGTTGGGGTCAATCGCAACTACCGTGGCCTCGCCCTCCCAGGCAGCGGCAAAAGCGGCCGCTAGTCCCTGCCCCCAGGCGTCATCACGGTAGATGACGCCAACGTTGGTGAAGCCGCGTTCCCGCGTGACCCGCGCCAGCACGGGGCCTTGGGCCGTATCGGAAAGAGACACTCGGAAGAGAAAATCCTCGTCCACCACTGCTGTCAGGAGAGGAGAGGTGGCAGAGGGGCTGATGAACGGAATGCCCGCCGGACCGGCAACGTTTTCTGCCACCGGAAGCGTGTTCGCGCTGGTGCCGGGACCGACAATCGCGTGGACGCCCTCAACCTCCACTAAGCGCCGCGCCTCCTTGACCGCAACCTCCGGATCAAGAGTGGAATCCGCCATCACCACCTCCACCGGGCGCCCAAATACCCCGCCGGCGGCGTTGATGTGCTTAATGGCTAATTCGAAGGACCGTCGCCGAACAAGGTCCCGGTCGGGCACTCCTTCATCGAAGCTCAGCAGCAATCCGATCTTCAAGGGAGTAACGGTCTGCGCATCTGGCGCAAATGGCGTCTGGGTGCGAAGTTCCACCCTGCCGCAACCTGCGGCCCCGAAAAGTAACAGCAAGCAGAACACTGTGACTAACGCACGAGCACATCGCCTCAGGAGTAACACCGTTGTTCCTCTCAGTTGACTATTGCAGCGGTCAACACTGACCTCCGCTCTATCTTTAATCCTAGCGCGGGGGCTTGTCCCCCGCCTCTTGGCCGGCAAAGTCACATACATGTGACGGCAACCTACTCCGGCCCTCCACGGCTTTCCTTACAAGATTGACCCTGATGGGCAGGCTGCTGCACTCGAGCGTGCCTGCAATTTCAAGTATCAAGGAAACCTCGATTGCTCTATGCATTTTCGCCAGCGGATTCTGCCGTTAACGCCTCACTCACCTCCCACAGCCGCCGCGCCGCCCCATCGTCGTGCGAAATCGGTGACGACTCCACCGCTTCGCGCCGCTCGAAATAGCGTCCGCTTACATCTGCAACATCAGGAGAAGCAGCCAAATAGACTGCCGTGTCCGCTCCCTGTGCGGGAGTGAGCAGTAAGGGACGCGCCAGCTTGACCGCAAAACCGAGCAACGGCGGCAAGTGGCGGAAGAGAGCGGTCGAAACTACACCGGGATGGAGGCAATTTGCCGTGACGCCAGTACCCTCGAGACAGCGCGCCAACTCATGTGTGAAATACACATTGGCGAGCTTCGACTGGCTGTACACGTCAAAAGGCACGTAGCGCTGCTCGTTCTGCAGATCGTCGAAGTTGAGCGAGACCCGCCGGTGCGCCCCGGAACTGACAGTTACAACCCGCGCCGGCGCGCTGGCCTTGAGGTGGTCGAGCAGAAGGTTGGTGAGCAAGAACGGCGCGAGGTGGTTGACCGCGAAGACGAGCTCCAGTCCGTTCTCGGCTGTCTCACGCCGCTCCCAAGGTGTTACACCCGCGTTGTTGACCAGCACGTCGAGCCGGTCGCACTTCTCCTGAATGGCCGCGGCCGCCTCGCGCACCTCGTGTTGCGAACTGAAATCGGCCACAACCAGCGAAACGGCATCGTTGCCCGTTTGCGCCTTTATGTCTTCCACCGCGGCAGTCCCGCGCGCCTCGCTCCGGCACACCAGCACCACCGTTGCCCCCATGCGCGCCAAAGCGAGGGCAGTCTCCTTACCAATGCCGGAGTTTGCGCCGGTGATCGCGCAGACTTTGCCCCGCATATCGACTGCGATGGGTGCAAGCTCAGTTCTGCGCGTGCGGCCAATGGCTCTGAGGCCCACGCCTAGGTTGGATACTGCAGCCCGTACTTTCATTAGCATTAGTGAACTCTCAAACAATCGCGCACATTCAATTGGCGACGGAAACAATCCGGCGTGTTGAATTGGCAGCTACTGGGACTCGAATGCTGTTTTCTGTCTTATAGAGTGAGGATCGCATAGTCCGTCATTCCAGCGAAGAGCCTGCCCCGTGCTTGATATGGGGCCGGAATCCCACTCCTCGGATTCTCTGGACTCCGGCTTTGGCCGGAGTAACGTGGCGCCTAATGCCTTACGTCTATCTGCCAGTATTCAGTATGCGCGCCGGGTTGGTTCTGGTTGCGCATGTCGGCATCGGGCACGTGCACCGCATCCCGCACCGGCAGGTCGTTGTCCTCCAGATACTTCCCGCCGCGGGCCCGTTGCCGGCGTATAAGCTCATCCCGCAGCTCTTCTCTCTTGGCGGCGGCGCTGCGCTCGTAGGCAAGGTTCCGCGCTTCTTGCGGATCCGCCTCCAATTCGAAGAGCAACTCAGCGGGACCCTCGGGATAATACATATACTTCCAGCGGCCGTCCGTAAGCGCCAGATAGACACAGTCCAGGCGCAGGTCCTTGCCGGTGGGCCCCGGGCCGTTCATTCCTTCCAGGTACTTTCGCGGCGACTCATGCTCGCCCCGCGCCACGGCGACGAGATCTTGGCCGTCGGTGTCAGCCGGTGGTTCGCCTCCCGCCGCTTTTAACAGCGTGGGCAGTATGTCGGCATGGGTGACCGGAGACGACACCTGCGTACCGTGGCAACGGTTGTCCCAGCTACTTGGCAGGCGCATAGCAAAAGGCACGTGCGCCGACGGCTCGTGAAAGTGGCTCTTGGCGCCCGCGCGGTGGTCGCCCAGAAACTCGCCATGATCGGAAGTATAGACGATGAGTGTCTCGTGATAGAGCGCCAGGTCTTCCAAGGCGCTGTAGACGCGCGCCATGTTGTAGTCAATCTGGGTAATCAAACCGTAGTACGCTGAGCGCGCCTCACGAATAACCTCCGGCGATAGCAGGTCGTACGTGCGGCGCTTCTGCTGCTTGGCAAAAGCCTGCGGGCACTCCTCTGTTTCCCGCCAGTCACCGATGACCGGATCGGGGATAGCCTCCTGGCGGTACATCGAGTAGTAGGGTTCAGGTGGATCAAACGGCGGATGCGGTTTGGTAAAAGAACACCAGAGAAAGAATGGCACCGACGGATCGCGGCGAAAGTGTATGTAATTCATACATTGCTCGGCAATCCACGAGGTCAAGGTGAGCGCTTCCGGCACCGTGGCCATACCCGGGTAAAGCTCGTTCTGGCCGAGGCCGTGCCGCATGGGCTGGAAGTCATTGCCCGAATGGCGCATCTCGCGGTAGTAGTCGTCGGGCAGGATCATCTCATCGAAACCGTGCCGCGCGCGTTCCGGTCCGAAGTGCATCTTGCCGATGGCGATCGTCTGATAGCCTAGTTCGCGCAGATACCACGGCAGCGTGCCTTCTCGACCCAGTATCTTCGAGGTGATGCCGTTGCCGCTCATGCCATGGGTAAACACCTGCTTGCCGGTCATGATGCCCATGCGCGAGGGCACGCAGACCGGATCATCCGAATAGCCCCTGGTGAACGTAATACCTTCGTGGCGCAAGCGGTCGAAGTGCGGCGTGCGGAGAAAGGACGGACCCGCACCGCCGGAGGCGTCATAGCGCTGCTGGTCGGTGGTGATGAGGAGGATGTTTGGTTGTTCTGCAGCCACGGCTTATCCCCTCTACAACTCCTGATACGCCTCGACCACGTTCTGCCATGCCAACGCCGGATCGCCGCCCCAGTCGTAGAGCGTGCCGCCCGGCTCGCCGAGGAACGACCATACGGCGAGCATGTCCGCCCCCATCTCCGCCGCCGCCAGCAGGCTGCGCTTCACGTCGGGCTCTCTGTTCGGCGGAATCCAGATCGACTGCACCCAGATCTGGCACGGTTTACCGTATTTGTGCGAAAGGTCGATGGCCTTACGGGTATTGTGCTCGAAGTACTCCCAGTCGCCGCCGTGGCGGTGGATCCAGTACGGATCGGTGGAAAAGACGTCCACCTCAGGCACCGCGACAAAGGGCTCCCAATCGTCAACACCGTACCAGCCGGGACCGGAGGACGGGTGGTTTCCACTTTCGTCCAAGGGCATGAGACAAAGCACGTTCTCACCGCCGCCAACCTCCTTGCTGGCACGAATGAGTCTGGTCAGGAAGACCAGCAGGGAGTCTTGCCGAAACTGGCGCACGTCGGCGTCGAGTTGAATTGGCATCGCCCGACGGAAGCGACGCGAAAACCCTTCCTGGCAGGAGGAACAACGGCACGCCCAGACGTCGGGAAAGTTGCTATCGCTGGAAAAGTGTGGCTCGTCCCAGAAGACGCCGTCCGGCGCAAAGTGCGCGATGATCTCCCGCGCACGCTCCTCCATCCACGCGGCGAACTCCGGGTTGTTCGGACACGCCATGGCCTCGGAGGACCGGACGCCATTTGAGAAATGCTGCGCGGCCGACGGGTTTTCCAGGAGATAGCGCGTCGACTGGATGTAGGAAGCAAACGCGCCAAAGCCGTGCCAGTTCAGATAGACCTTGAGACCCAACTCCCGTGCTTTCTCCACGATTCGTTCGCGGGCCGCCCGGAAGACGTACCAGTCGCTCTCGTTCAAGGTCATATTGATCGAGGTGCAGCCTGCGGCCTTGATCTCTTCCAGGTCTTGATCGTTGTGGTGCGGGTACCACCCACCGGGATAGGCGACGTTCTTATCTACGACCATGTGCCGCTACTTTCCATCTGTGCCAAAGAATAGTAATCGTTGCGCGGGGCATGTACGTGTAGTTGACTGTCAATCCGTCATTACCATGAAAGCAGGCTATCATACCGTTCGCCCCCGTATCCGGTACGGGGCAGGCTCTGAGCCTGCCTGTCCCGAACTTGTCGAAGGGCCGAACGGTGAACGGCGGAGGCGATTAACCGACTTCGCCTCTCCTCTCTCCTTTCACGCTTCAACAAGCCTGTACTGGGCTTCCCGAAGTGCTCAGCACGAACGCGGGGGTTCATTTTTCATTCCCTTGTGTAGCCTGAGCAGGGCCGTGGTCACTCTCGCTTCCGCGGGAATCCATCTTTTCCGCGTGCCCTGGACTCCGGCTTTCGCCGGAGTGACGGATTCAGCTAGCGAATCTTTCCTCGCGCCCAGATCGGCCAGATGGCGACCACCTCGCCGTTGCGGTGCATTACGACTTCATCAAAGTTGTTCGTCGCGCCGCAAGCGTGATTAGGGATAACGGACACGCGTTCGCCTATCTCAGGTGTGCGTTCACACAAGCTCACATCCACGTGGCCGTGTTCCTCCGATTGCGCGAACATGCGTGCTTCCGGGTACTCGATAATGTGGCAGAACGTGCTGCGCGGATCGCCCACCTGCGGCATGTCGCTCGTAAATGTCTTGGTGCCGCCGTCGAGAATGACGCGCTCCGGCGTCGGCTTGCTTACCACCGTGCAGATAAAGCGCTGAGCGCACTGTTCGTAGGTCATCACGCCGTTGCCAACAGTGTTGCGGTCGCCGTAGTTGAACGTCCCGACGCGCACCTCAGTTGCGTGAGGGATGCGATGCAGGTCGTGGAAGTCCACCGACCCGCCGCCGCTCACGATCCCAACCGGCATGCCATTGCGCTCGAAGTGCTCGCGCGCCGCGACAGTCTTCTCCTGCTGCTCCGGCTTGGTAGACGGATACACCATCAAACCGCGAAAGTGCACACCGGGCAGCTTATCAATGATTCTCGCCAGCGACAGCGCGTCCTCTTGGGTCGGCACGCCCGTGCGTTCGAAATTTGGCATGGCAAGCTCAACGACGAGGTTGATCGGATGATTGGGATCGGCATAGGCAGAAATGCCGCGGGCAGTGTATTCCGAATCGACGGTGAGGGTAATGTCCGTAAGCTGCGATACCGCCCGCAGACGCTCAAGCTTTTGCGCGCCCATCACGTTGTAGCAAAGCATGATGTCGCCGGTGATGCCGGCCTCCACCATCACTTCGACCTCGCCCAACTTCTGGCACGCGATGCCGGTGGCGCCGGCGTCGAGCTGCATCTTGGCGATGTAGGTCACTTTGTGGGTCTTGATGTGGGGGCGGTTATTCAGGCCGTGGGTGTTGCAATACGCCTGTAGTTCATTGATGTTCGCCTGCAGCTTGTCCATGTCCACGACCATGGCCGGTGTATCGAGGTCATCGATCGTCAGGGGTTTGCCCCGGGTAGGAACAGCCGTCGCACTGGTTGATTGTGCCGCACTTGTCATGTTCGCCTCGCCTTCCGACTTCGTTGACACGTAGTATGCATACGATACCATAGAAGCACTCATCTCTCCGTTCTAGCCGCGGCCGTTACAGAAGGGCAACAGTTGACCACTCCTGCTTCACAATACGCTGACCTCGCGGGCAACATTCCCACTATTGCTACGCCCATGCGTGACGGCGCGGTCGACCATGACAGCTTACGGAGTCTGTTGGCGTACATTGACCCATACGTTGACGGTTATCTTTCCTGCGGCAGTGTGGGCGAAGGGGCGAGTTTGACACTGGAAGAACGTATCGCAGTCATGGAGACCGTAGCCGCATGCCGTGACACAACCGGCTCCAGGCGCACGTGGTTCTTTGGCACGTCGGGCACGGCACTCCCTGAGATTGAGCGCCTGGTGGCTGCCTGTGTGGACCACGGCGTGGACGGGCTGCTCACACCCCAGCCGTCGTATTTTGCTATTTCACCCCCCATGCCGCAGCGATTCTTTGCCGCCGTCGCGGGTATGAGCGACCTGCCAGTCGTCATTTATGACAACCCCTACCCCACCAGCTACTATCTTGGCACAGACGAAATCATCGAGTTGGTGGCCGAGAATGCCACCATCGTCGGCGTGAAAGTTACCGATCCCAACGTGCAGAAGGTGAGCGCGCTGAAGTCACGCAGCGACATGCTCGTTTACAGCGGCGACGACTTCATCGCCTGGCGCATGCTCTGCCGCGGGGCCGACGGCGCCATGCTGGCCTATCCCATGATCTTGCCGGAGACGTTTGCACGCATGTATCGCCTACATCAAGAGGGCCGCCGCGAAGACGCGTTCACGGTCTGGTCGCGGGAGATCCTGCCCTTTGTCAACGAGTGCCTGCGTGATACCGATTATGTGCAGACCAGCAAGGCCGCGCTCAACCGCCTGGGCGTATTCGGCTCAGCCGAGATGCGACTGCCGTTGACACCCTTGGATGGTACACGCTGGCAGGAGGTGGATGAGGCGCTTGCGTTCATTCCTGAAGCGCGGCTAAGAATTCAGGTGTAGCGGATCACGCACGCTGAATTGGAGTTCAATGCACCCCGGTAATGCCCACGTTGTACATCGGTCAAGTAAAACAGTCCGCACGAAAGCACTGGGCCGGTCGGAAGTACGTTCAGATCCGCCGGAACGGCTGACAGGTTGCAACCGTTCGTGCTGAGCCCGTCGAAGCATGAACGGTCGCTTAGCACCTGCCTAGCTGATTGAATTCAGACTATTGATTGTGATGTGCCCATTCTTCGCACATCTCGCCCGCATGTGGCAAAGTGAACGGTATTGAAAGATTCGGGCCCAAAAGGAGACCGCTCATGGCCGATCCGGCGCAACAAATCGATGATTGGGTAGACGCCCACCAAGACGAACTCGTTCAATTCTTGCAACAGCTTGTGCAGATACCCTCGGAATCCCTTCCGCCCGAGGGGCACGAGGCCGCCGCTCAGGAATTCGTGGCCGGTGCATTCCGTCAGGCCGGAGCGGAAGTAGACGTCTTTGATCCCATTGACGTGCCGGGTCTCACCGAGCATCCAGTCTACCATCCGGTCTGGGGCGACATGCCGCGCAACTTGGAAAACCGCCCCTGCGTCGTCGGTGTTTTTCGCGGCTCCGGCGGCGGCAAGTCAATTCTTATGTCTAGCCATATTGACACAGTTGGCGCCGACGATCCCGCCCTTTGGACGGAAGCGGCACCATTCAGCGCTGAGATAATTGACGGCAAAATGTACGGCCGCGGCACTTATGATACGAAGGCCGGCATCGCCACCGCCCTCTTTGCTGTTCGCTGTTTGCGCGATCTCGGACTTCCGCTCAAGGGCGACGTCATTGTCGAAAGCGTCTCGGACGAAGAATTTGGCGGCTCTCACGGCACCCTGGCGTGTCGACTCAAAGGCTACAACGCCGACATCGCCATCAATTGCGAACCGACGAACATGCACGTCGCGGCAGCGACACGCGGCGGCGGCCAGTGGAAAATTACCGTGCAGGGCGAAGCGGGCATGGCGCTCGGCGGCGTTGAGCGCGTAAGCTCATCGTACAAGATCGCCTGGGTCATCGAGGCGCTGCGCCAGTACAACCTCAAGCGCAATGCGGATATTCCCACGCCGCCGCTCTACGCCCATGAGCCGGGACTGCCGCTCTACGTCTCGCAAATCGGCGGCGGCGGCGACACATTTGCCGAAGACCAGGGCGCCGCGCCTCCCTCGTGCTACGCCAACATGTGGTGTGAAGTTTACGCCGGTACGACCGCGGAAGAGCACGCGAACGAGATCAAGACCTTCGTGAACAGCTATCTCGACGGCATCGAGGGTTTCGACGGCGAGTATCCGGAGTACGAATTGGAATTGCGCTTCCTACCGGGCAGCGAGACCAGCACCGACCACCCCATCTTCGCGCACCTTGAAGACGCCTACCAATCGGCCGACCGCGAGTATCTTGTCCAAGGCGCGCCGTTTGCCTCCGACGGCTACGTCTTCAACCTGCACAGCCCGACGCCGGTCGTTACCGTTGGCGTCGGCGGCGACAACGCCCACGCGCCCAACGAGTACATCTACGTGCAAGACCTTATCGACCTGACCCGCATCTTCGCGCGTACGATGGTCTCATGGTGTGGCTAGCAGGGGGCATATTGAGGATTCTTAGGACGTAGTCGCGGACAGACCACCCGTTCGTCCTTCGACAGGCTCAGGACGAACGGATGCGGGCGCATTCCAACGATAACCTTCCGCCCATAGCTATTGCGTCTGTCCTGAGCCAGCCAAAGCGTCTAGTCACGTACGACGTTGAACCGAAAAAACGGGTATTTTAACCTAGTGAGGTCTTGCCATGCAGCAACCCCATATACTCCTGATCACGTCGGATCAGCATCGTGGTGATCATCTCGGCATCAACGGGCATCCGGTGGTCAGCGCGCCCAATCTCGACTACCTCGCCGCCTCCGGCACCAACTTCCCGCGCGCCTATGTGGAAGGGCCGTCCTGCATTGCCGCGCGCCGCACGCTGCTTTCCGGTCAAAAACCCGTAACCCACGGCATGGTGACATATTGGGACGGCGTGCCGTGGGAGATTGAGCACACGCTGCCCGGTGAGCTGGGCAAAGCCGGCTACCAGACCCAGCTCGTCGGCAAACTGCACATGCACCCGCCGCGCAAGCGCTACGGGTTTGATCACGTGGCGTGGGCCGATTCGCCGTGGGGCGAAAATGACTACACGTTCTGGTTGCAGGAAAACGGCATCCAGTCCGTGTCGCCGGGCGTCGCCCACGGACAAGACATGAACTCCTGGGTCGCTCGTCCTTCCCATCTGCCGGAAGAGATGGAGCACACCACCTGGTGCACCGACCAGGCCATGCGATTCCTGGACCGGCGCGATCCCTCGGCGCCTTTCTTTCTCTATGTATCGTATTTTGCGCCCCATCCGCCGCTCACACCGCCGCAGTTCTACTACGATCGCTACCTGTCTCTACCCACGCCTGAGCCCGTCGTTGGCGACTGGGCGGACCAGTACGACGGTCCGGTGCCGGGGCTCGACCCCAATGCGCCCCGCGGCTCGTGGGATCCAGAGGCCATGCACCGCTGCCGCGCGGCGTACTATGGTTTGATCAACTTCCTTGACGACCAGGTCGCCCGCCTGCTGCAGCACGTGCGCAAGCTCGGTCTCTTACAGGATACATTGATACTCTACACCTCCGACCACGGTGAAATGCTCGGCGACCACAATCTCTTCCGCAAGACGTTTGCCTACGAGGGCTCCGCCCGCATCCCCTTCTTCGTCAATGCGCCAAGCTGGCTCGCAGGTGAGGGCGGCGCAGCCAGTGCAAATGTGGTGGGGCTGCAAGACGTGATGCCAACGCTGCTCGACGCGGCAGGGGCAGAAGTCCCCGAAACCGTTGACGGCGCCAGCCTGCTGCCCCTGATGCGCGGGGAAGATTCCACATGGCGCGACTACCTCCACGGCGAACACCTGGGCACTTACCGTCCGGAAGACGCCATGCAGTACCTTACCGATGGCAAGGAGAAGTTCATCTGGTACACGGTGACGGGCGAGGAGCAACTATTCAATTTGGTTGACGATCCGCAAGAATGCCGCAATCTTGCGCCTGTATCCGGCCACAAGAATCGCTTGGCGTTCTGGCGTGCGCGCATGGTCCACGAACTCACCGGCCGCCCCGAAGGCTACACAGACGGCCAAACCCTCATCCCCGGCCGGCGCCCGAACGCCTTCCAACCCGATGAATAGATTGGCCCGGTAGCCTCGACTTCACGTTCTCGTTCCTGCAAACCGGCTAACCGCTATGCCGTAGCGCGGGGGCTTGTCCCCCGCTCATTGGGTTGTAACTCTCCGTAAGGTGAAGATGGATGCCCGCTGGCGCGGTCGTGACATTCCAGGCTGGCGAGACGCGCCCTTGCCACCAACTACCTGCCTGCAACCTGGGCGCCATCATCGCCTGATCCCGTAGCGCGGGGGCTTGTCCCCCGCTCTTTAGGTTGAAACATTCCGCCTTGACAGGATGGATGCCCGCTGGCGCGGGCATGACGGCCTGTAGCTGCTCCCCCCTTAGGTCCGCAGCCATTAATTGCACAGAGGCGCTCCGTATCGGAAACGCCTCTGCGCAATTGGCTCTAAGACTAATTCTGCTAGCTAATCACACCCAGCCGCTTGAGCTCTACTTGCTCATCGTCTAGGATTCCATTGCCGATGCTGACCGCGGTGGCAACGGCTTCATCCATGGTCACCTCGTTGTCCACGGCCTTGTTAAGCTCGGCCGGGATGGCGCTGTTCCACTCCAGGGTGGAGTACGACTGCGGGTAGTCGAAGCCCCAATCCATGGAGTCGAGGAATTTCTGCGCCAGTTCGGGGAACTCGTTATTGGCGGTCCAATTGCGAGAGCCCTTCCAACTGCCGGGCATGGTGAATTCGGCGGTGGAGTTCTCGCCGGTGTCCGAGGTGGTGGCGTACTTGATGAACGCCCATGAATGGTCGGGTGTTGGCACTTGGTCACCGGCCGAGAATGACGAACCGTGCACCACATTGGCCTGGCGGGCATTCCGCGGCAGGTACTGCACACCCCAGTTGATGTGGTCCAACGGTGCCAGATGGCCGAATTCCCACGGGCCGCTGGCGCGGAACGTAAGCAAGCCGTTGTGGAACATATCCCGCTTGCCGCCGGCGTCGGAGGCCTCCGGACGCGTGGGCGCCACGCCATGCTGGTGAATGAGACCATGCATGAAATTGAAGGCTGCCAGTCCCTCCGGCTGACCGAAGAGAAACTCTGTCTTGTCCTTGCTCAGAATCTCGCCGCCGTTCGCCAGAACGTAATTGTAGCCTTCGGTCTGGCCCCAAACTGAGACATACGTGCCCCAGCGCTCCGGCGTTTCGCCCTGGCGGATGGTGAGCTTCTGCGACATCTCCAACCAGTCGTCAAACGTCCAGTCCTCCGCCGGCTCGTCCAGCCCCGCTTCACCCAGGTGCTCACGGTTGTAGTACATGCCGATGGTGGCGTGGAAGTTCGGAAGACCCCAGACCTTGCCGAACAAGGTGTAGACGTTCACGAGATAACCCGGGAAGGTCTCCAGCATATCGATGCCGTCGGCCTTGACGTAAGGCGAGAGATCGTAGAGGATGTTGTTCGCCGCGTGGAACATGATGTTCGGGCCGTTCATGATCATCACGTCAAACGGCGTGCCCGCGGCGGCGGACGTCTTGAGCTTCGGCCAATATTCTGCCCACGCCGTAATGTCGATGGAGAGGTCGATTTCTGCGCCGACCTCCTGCCTGTAGCCGTCAATACACCGCTGGTAGTCGCCGCCCTGCGCCTCCGTGTAACAGATCGCATTGAGCAACACCGTCTCCGGTTCTGCCGGTTTTGCTTCTTCCGCCGGCTTCTCAGCCATTTCCGTGTCCGGCTCGCCCGTCATTGTGGCTTGGCCGCACGCTGCGAGCAACAGAGCGCTGCTTCCCCCAAGCAGGCCGGCAAGTACGCCACGTCGAGAAATTCTGCTCTGACGCATCGTTAACTCTCCTTCAGTTCGCTGCAAACGCGTCTACAATGTGGGCAGTATACTCCCAATAATTGTTCGATGCAACGCTTCAACATATCGGCTTTTTATCTTGACAGCTAGAATGGAGTTGCAATTCACGCTGCGAACTTTGCAACCATGACAGAAAACCCAATCCGCACACAGTCATGTCGAAAACGAACCAAGCTCGAGTAAGGCAGTTGCGCCGAAGCTTGACTGACTATCCAACAAGCCGCTGCACCTCCGCATTTGCTATGCTGGGAGGAACCGGACGGGCAACTGATATCGGGTCTTGGCGGAAGATTCTTCACGTGACCGGAGGTGGCAATGGCATCGTTGATGACAGAGACGTGCGTAGTCTGTCGCGTAGGCGCGCCGACGATGACTACAGAAGAAATCAAGGAGCTTCAGCCCCAGATTCCCGAGTGGAAGGTTGTGGAACGAGATGGCATATCTCAGTTGGAGCGGTTCTACGCCTTTCGCAATTTCACCCAGTCGCTCGCGTTCACCAATGAGATTGCAGCCTTGGCGGAAGAGGCGGGGCATCATCCCGCCATTCTCACTGAGTGGGTAGGCGTCACCGTGTCGTGGTGGACGCACAAGATCAAGGGCCTGCACCGCAACGACTTCATCATGGCAGCCAAGACCGACGCGCTGTATCAGGGCTGACTTACCTCTCGATTGAGTCTCACCGATTACGCGCGATCTCAATTCCCGCGGGCGGGACGACTCAACTTGCCGCCCAATTAGCAGATTGAATCCGGATTCTAGTGAAAAAGCTGCTTTCCGTTCGTACTTCGACACGCTCAGTACGAACGGAAAGCAGCTTGGCTGATCTATCTGATCCAACTCCGCCGTTCGCCCTTCAACAAGCTCAGAGCCTGCCCTTTACCCGATTCAGCGAATCGTTCCATACAGCCTATCGCTCGGTCCAGCGTATCGTACGATATGGGGGGCGAACAGGCATTCGTTGTGCAACCTAAGAGCGATTCCTCGCTTCTAATCTTCCACGTCGTTCCGGCGCAAAAGCACGGGGCTTAGCACGGCATAGAGCACAAACGCCACGACAAACGACGGCAGCGAGCCGCCGTAGCCGGTGAACGCGGCCGGCACAAGGTCCTGAACTTGCGAAACGAAGGAGCCCATGATCTCGAAGGCACTAAGCAAGTTCGTGTTGACCGTGTGGTAGACTATGACACCGGCCGCCCAGCAGAGCAGTGCGAGCCAGTTCACGCCGCCCAAGTACCAGTACGCGCCCTCACGATTTTGGAGTTCGGCGGAGTCGTACTCCTGCCGTCGCACGACGAAGTAATCCGCCGCCATCACGCCAAAGAGCGAAATGAATACCGAGCCGATGAGCAACATGAAGATCTCGTACGTCACCATATTCAGGAACGATGCCAGTATGAGGCCGATCACGGCCACGATGACGACAAAGACCCGTTGCGGGATGCGCGAGAAGACGTTCTGGGCGGTGACGGCCGCCGAATAGATGTCGGCGAAGGCTTGATCTGTTTCCACTGCCAGGGTCGCCAGCAGCGCCAGCCAGCCGGCGGTGAAGACGATGATCGCGCCCGCAATAGCCACCGCCGGATTGCTCAGATCACCGAGCGTCACCGTAGCTACAAGCAGCACGCCGAGTCCGTAGAACCACGTATTCGCCAAGAGGTATCCCAGTCCGGTACCGGCAAACGCGCCCCTATCGCTGCGCCCGAAGCGGCTGTAGTCCGCGACAAGCGGAATCCAGGAGATGGGCATGGCGATGACAAGGTCCACGCCCACCCAGAACGGCGCGCCGTCCGTGCTCGTTTGGGAGAGAACATCGCCAAGGTTAAAACTGCTCACAATCGAATACGTTAGCCAGAGCGACGCCGCCGCCATAACCCAGATGCCGAACTTCTCCATCCATTGGCGCACGACAACTATCGGACCGCCCAGGGCAAACGACGTGCAGATAATGGCAAAGATCACAAGCCACAGCAGATACGCGTCGAAATCGAAAATGGTCTTGGCGACGTGATTGGCTGCCCACGACATGGCCCACAGTTCGAATGCCGTCCATCCCACGAGTTGTAGGAAATTGAAAGCGCTCGGCACATAGGACCCTCGAATTCCCAGGACGGGACGGAGCAACACCATGGTAGGCACATGCACGCGAGCACCGGCGTAGGCCATGAGCGACAGCAAAAAGACGCCGATGATGCTGCCAACGATCACGGCCAGCAGCGCCTGCCGGGGAGCCATGCCCAAACCGTGGTCTTCCGCAGGCAACACCAGCAAGGCGCCGGTAAGGATGACGAGCAGACCGATCCCCAGGTTAAACCAGAGCACGAAGTGTTGCCGAAACGTCATGCGGCGCTCTGAGGGCGGTACAGGGTCAACTCCCCACTCCGGCGGGACCTCAACTCTGGGCAGAATCTTGGACAGCGATCCGAGCATCGGTGCATACCTCCTTCTGGAATCCGGCTTGCGCCGGAATGACGGATTTTAGACGCCTGGAGCCTCCAGGCCAACCATTAACGAAAACAGGCGTGCTGCGGATTCAGCACGCCCAAAAGGTAAGGCTTAGCAGTGCATTCCCTCCGCAGGTATTACCCTGATCAGGTTCAAGGGTATGAGGACGTAAACGCGTCACTCTTCTCAGCCCGGACTCTCGGGCACCCCTATCACGCCACTCTTCACTTGTCCGACGCCGTCCACTCTATCACCATCGTGTCAAACGCGCAACATCTAGTGCTCGTCAAGATACGGCGCGAGCACCCAGCGAATGAAACGCAAGGCCTCAATTGCAAACTGTCGCTGATTTGCCGTGCGACCGGAATCAGCAAGTCTACGTGTCGTTGTCCATGTCGACTCCTGCCCAGCATAGATGGTTACCGTAACATTGGAACTCTTCCCCAGTCCATGCGCGAGTCTTGCTTCACCGCCAAGCTCTTCAGGAGCGCGGGGGCTTGTCCCCCACTCCTGAGAAAAGTCTCCTGCAACTGCCGGCCCGGCGACGGCTAGGCACACCGTTCCCGCGGCTTTGGCCGAGCGACGCCCGGTCTGAGGGCCGGCAATGCCACTCTCCACCAGCGTCCACTGGCACGCAAAGGTGCGGCGCATGTACTCTGCCAGCGCCCCTACGTACTCCTCGCTTACGACGCCGAATTCTTTTGCAACATCGCGGATACTCTCTACCAGCGGTGCTTCACTGCCCGCATACAGGACAATTCCACCCAGAAACCACTCAGCATGTGCAGGATCACCATGAATCAATGTTGCCAGCGCGCCGCCCGCTGAAGTTTCACCCACAGACAGCGTTTCGTTTCGCTTGGCAAGCGCTGCTCCGACATCTTCGTTTGGCCGCTGCAGATCGAGGCTGCCGCACAGTCGTGGTCCTTTACGGCTTTCGTTGGGTACCATTCGAAATTACCGGGATGCATGCCGTAGGCTATTGGGCAAGGGTGCGTTCATCCCCATCACGCTGGGTCACGTTATCGCGGTCCATTTGTTCCAACAACGGCAGCACGAATTTGCGGCTGGTGCCAAAGGCGTCACGCACCTGGGCCACCGTTACCCGCTCCTCCCGCGCCAAGAGTTCCCGCACTTTCTCCACTGCCTGTTCGTACGCCCGGCGCGAGTAGATAAGCTCATGGTCTAATTGGATCACTCGGCCCTGTTCCACTAGGAAACTTAGGAAGTCATCGTCCACCGCGAGCTTCTCACGGATCATACCCAGGTTTGGCGGCGCCAACGGGTCTTGCTCCAGTAGATCGAGTAGAGCTACTGCAACCTCTTCTTGGGCAGGACTCAAGGCAACGTTCATGCCGAATAGCTGGAGTGAGCCCAGGCTTTCTGCGATCACTTCATCGGCACAGAGTCGCTGCACCATCTCGCTGAAGACCCGGCTCTCCATGCCAAGACTTCGCCGCACCTCCTCCTTGCCCTGTCCGTAGCGCAAGGGATAGCGCGCGTGGAACTGCTGGAGCAGAGAGGTTAGACGATCCGAAATGTCAGACCAACCTGCAGCGGAATACAAAGTGCGCCCGAGGTCTATCACCTGTTCCGCTCCCAGGAGCCTTGCCATGACTTCCTCTACCTCCGAGACGGCAAGCGGAAGTACGCCAGTGATCTCCTTCTGCGTGCAGGGCTCCCGCTGCCGGATGGCTTGGAGCACCACGTCCTCCGGCGAGCCTTGCTCCAATGTTTCCAGCGCTGTAACTACGTTTTCTGCAAAGCGTTTGTGCCGAGGCGGATAGGGGTCCAGCACCTCGCCTCCGCCAAGGGTGCACGCCGGGCTAAGCTGACGGACTATGAAGAGGTCGCCCTTGATGAGACTTACAGGTTTTACGAGCAGCAGTTGTACCAGCCCACTCTCACCGGGCGTGATCGCCTCCCGGTCGAGAGTCCGCACTCGCGCGAGCGTCTCAATCGTCCCGCTATGAATAGTCACGACGGTCCCATGCTCAAGCGGACGAGGCGCCGAGGGCAACAGGCGAATGCGGACGTCGGCAAAGCGCGTCGCAGAGAGCGTATCCGGCAATGTAAGCACTTGCCCGCGATACACATCCTCAACGTCGATCCCGCCAATGTTGACGGCGACGCGATTGCCGGGCAAGGCGGTCTCGATCTTGTGCTTGTGACTCTGCAAGCCACGTATGCGGCCGCTCAAGCCGCCGGGCACGAATTGCGCCTCTGCGCCGACGTTTAGTTGACCGTCAAGCAGCGTCCCAGTGACGATCGTGCCAAAGCCGGTGAGCGAAAAGGCCCGATCGATTGGCAGGCGTGGACGTCCCACGTCCCGTTTCGCTGCGGTACCCGCGAGCAATTCGTCGAGAGCCGCGCGCAAGTCGTCGAGACCCGCGCCGGTGTGTGCAGAGACACGCACGAGTTGGCTTTGGGCAAGTACCGTGCCTGCTACCGTTTCGCGCAGGTCTTCTTCAACCAGCCGCAGCCACTCTTCATCCTCTACGAGGTCGCACCGCGTCATCACGAGGATCCCCGCGGGAATTCGCAACAAATCCAAAATGTCCAGGTGCTCGCGCGTCTGCGGCATCACGCCTTCATCAGCCGCAATCACCAGCAACGCCGCATCGATCCCACCCACGCCCGCCAGCATGTTCTTGACGAACCGCTCGTGGCCGGGCACGTCGACGATTGATATCTCCTTGCCGTTGGGCAAGGTAAGCCACGCAAAGCCCAGATCGATAGTTAGCCCGCGCTCTTTCTCTTCGCGCAGGCGGTCCGGATCAATTCCCGTAAGTGCTTGGATCAGCGTAGACTTGCCGTGGTCCACGTGTCCCGCAGTGCCAATGGTGTACATGCTGTGAGCTCGATGTATGTAAGGTGCCGCAGTTTACTCACGACCGCATTCTTGCCATCCAATATACCTTGGTCTGACGTGCTCGCCTAAGCGATCGAGGCGTGTGTGGCGGCAAGCATGCGCCGACCGCTTGCCGCCATGCCGCTGACCCTAAAACTATCACACTGCCAATTGCTGGAGTGCCCATTCCATTCCCCCACCGAAGTCTTCTCGCCTCGGAGCCCTTTGCGATTCAAGTGCCGAAGCGATAGAGCACGTTCTCCCAGCGAAGGCCACAGCACTTCACTGACAATTGATTGGGATTAGGTTCGTTCGGCAGAAATCCCCCTCACCCCAGGGAATGGGAGCAAGTCCGGCACCGCTGCTTAGATTTCTTGCAGAGGTCTCCACTTTTACCAGGTCAGGGCCTGCCACGTACGCCATACAATATTCACGCTAGGTAGACTTTGCGACCTTAAATACGCTGGCTTTCTTTCCCGAAACGAGCACATCGTAGCGTTCTACCACGGTCAGCGCTCCCTTCAAGTCTTGTAGAGAATCCTCAAAGAGTTGCGGTCTCCCCGCGAGCAGCACCAGGAGACCGTTCCGGCGCAAGACTCTGTGAAACTCGCGCAGCATTTCGCGCTGAAACCGCTCGGGGTCTGGGCTCTGTTGCTGATAGAAGCCCCACGGCGGGTCGGTGATGATCTTGTCGACAGAATCCGGCGCGAACGTGCGCAATTCCCGGGCATCCCATCGGCCGATCACAAACTTCTGCTGCTTCCTGCGCTGTACCCAGCGAAGCTGCCGCACCTTCGAACGCAGACTCTTTACGAGCTTGGAGTCTGCGTCTCCGGCCAGAACGGTCTGATACGGGAATGCGAATGCGCGCTCCAGCGGGATGGCTCCCGAACCGCAAAACGGGTCAAGCACGATGTCATCTTTCGCAGGGTCCGAGACCAAGCAGAGGAGGTGGCAGAGCTCAGGCCGCAACTCCCCGCGCGCCAGAGTCTTTTCGTAGGCTTTGTGGCGGGTAATGCGCATGCCTACGCAGCCAAAACCCTCCCGCCGGGACAGCAGCCAAAATTCGATATCCGGATTGCTGTGATCGGGTCTGAGCCGCTTTTCACCAGAAAGGAGCCGCTCCAAGTCCGCGCGCGTACGCTGCGGGATTGAAACAAACTGATTGCCGTGGGAAGCAACAAAGCGGTATGTCAGACTCTTTCGCGGGAGATGTGGTGCAATGCGGCCCAGCAATTGCCCATCCGCCAGCACGGTTCGGCTCATGCTCCCAATTGGATTGCGCCCCAATCCATCGAATGAAAAGACACATACAAAACTATTGTTGCAGAAACGCAGCGACTGTACGTGAGCAATGTCGGACGAAGAGCGGTATACCGCAAGTCCGTCGAGAAGAAGGTCCAGCTGAACATGCGCCAGCGACCGCTTCAGCGCGTCTGCGACAACCTCTCCCATACCGGGAATGAATGTGGAAACGTATGTGGTCATGTACGTACATTAGCAATAATCTGTGCCGAGACGCATTAAGCGGGCGCCAAAGTCCACGTTTGCGTTAATCGTCTCGCAGAGCCTCGCGGCTACACGAATGCTCAAAATCTTCCTTGCAGGGACCTCGGTTCATCGCAGGGGCCCTCAGTTCTGCGCAGAGATCCTGCGCAACGCGAGGGACCATAGCTCAACGCAAGGACTCTTGTGCAACGTGATTCGGCAGCCAAGACTTCCCTCTCTCCCGTCAAGGAGACCTTTGCGTAACTCCGTCATTCCGGCGAAAGCCGGAATCCAGCGCGCCTTTACAGCTAGAGATTGCATGATGTCAAGTCATTTCACCCCCATCCCAACCTTCCCCCTCATAGGTGAAGGGTTACGCAAAAGTCTCCGGTGGGAGAGGGTGCGAACCTGCCCCGAACTCGATACAGCGTATCGACACGAAACGGGAGTGAGAGAGAAGTCCCACATGGGCAAAGGCCAATGCCTAATCGCCCAAATAAGAAAGCCCCGCTCCTCAGGAGCAGGACTTCACCTTCCAACCTGTTCAGGTGTCCGTCACGTACTACACGGCCGGGCCTCACCGGCGCTCTCCGCCGTATCGAACGATTGCCCGCACGAGCACGACTGCTCGGCATTGGGATTGAGAATAGTAAACCCGCCGCCAATCAAGGCATTGCTAAAGTCGATTTCCGAGCCGCTCAGGTACATCAGGCTGAAGGGGTCCACAAAGACGCGCACGCCCTCGTCCTCAACCACCTCGTCACCGTCGTCCGGGCGCTCCTCCATGGACATGCCGTACTGAAACCCGGAACATCCGCCGGGCGACACAAACACCCGCAGACCCGCTTCCGGATTCCCTTGCTCCGTCAGCAAGCCCTTCAAATGCTCAACAGCCGTCGGCGTCACAGAGATCATATTGACACACCCTGTTCGAATTTACAACCGACTACCTACCATCACATCGATTTCATTATACATCGTCCGGGCATCCCGCGCACACAGAACTACAGCTTTCGATCAAGCTTTTCGTTGATCTGTCTCAGTAATGCAACCTCTTCCCTCTTGGTAGTTACGAAAAAGTACAACGGGTACAACCCAAGAGTAATGATCGTCAGAAACACAAAGATCAAGAACGAAGCGAGTCTCTCTGCAAATGACACAGCCTTGAACCACCTTTCAATTTAACACAACTTCACAGGCCTGAGTGTAGCCCCCAAATGTAGTGCGGTCAAAGCGTATTGTATGATGAATTGAAGCAGAGTCTGAGGGCTACTGAGCATGATGCCTAGCTCAGTAGCCAAGTCAGATCAGTCTTTCAAAATTGAGAACGCTCGGTCGCTGGAGCTTGAGCGTCTGCACACCAGTTAAGGAGCAAACCGATCGAAGCTAATTCAACTCAATCAGATTCTCGAAACGAAATAGCCCTGAAACTGCCGGAGCCAGACGTGGTTGCGGGCAATCCATGGAGTGACGACGTCCTCGGCCGGAGAGAAATTGCCGAAAGGTTGACCAAGCTAATCCAATTTCAAAGAGAGCCGTATGTGATCAGCATCGACGGAGACTGGGGCACAGGTAAGACTTTTCTGTTGAAACGCTGGCAGGCTAGCCTAGAACAACAAGGCTTTAATGCGATCTACTTCAATGCATGGGAGGATGACTTTTGCGACGATCCCCAATTGGCCATCCTTGGGCAACTGGCTGAGTACTTTAGGGAAGGAAGACTTAAGAATTTCGCCAGGCAAGCTTTCGATGTTGCAACCCCTCTGTTGAGACAGATACCCATCGCTCTAGCACAAGCAATGCTGCAATGCTATACAGGATTACCCACAAATATTGACATTAGCAATATGCATTCGAAAGAACGCCTAGACGAATACCTCACTCAGCGAAGGACAAAGGACGAACTAAAGCGACACCTAGAGCGATTGGCTGAAGAGGTTCTTGCCGAGACTGAGCGCCCTTTAGTTTTCATTGTTGATGAACTCGATCGATGCCGTCCGACTTTCGCAATTGAGCTCCTTGAGAGAGTCAAGCACATATTTGGCGTGCCCAATGTCGTGTTTGTTGTTGGGGTCAACCGAATGGAGCTTTGCTCAGCTCTCAAGTCAGTGTACGGAGACATTCATGCAGATGTCTACGTACGAAGGTTTTTTGATTCGGAGTTCATACTGCCGGAGGCAGACTCAAGCCAATTCTCCAAACATCTCATGGGTAGGTTCAAGCTAACAGACTACTTCGCTGCGCTCAGTCGGAAAGCCGATGGAAGTGCATACGCTGATGAATTTAGTGTGCTATTTGACTACATACCCGTGCTATGGACACGGTTTGAACTGTCACTTCGAGATGTTGACTACTGTGTGCGGATGATATCAATAGTTGGTAAAAGTCTTAGTGATCAGCAATACATGTTCCCCTGGTTGCTTGGCCTGATTATACCTCTAAAACTCAAGAATCCGGATTTGTATCGCCAGTTCGTCCAGGGCAATTGCCACGCTAGCGAAATCATGGATTATGTCGACAACATAGTCAATTTAGAATCGCCCTATAGGCTTGCGTCTGAAAGAGTAGGCATAGAAAGGGTCTTGGAAATTATAGAAAGCCAATTGTACCGTGCGGAGTCTCAGCAGGAAACCGATCCTGAACGTCCAACCGCCATCAAACAACTGAGGCTTCAATTGGAAGACAATGAGGTTACGCACCCACAGTTCCTTTCCGAAAGAACACAGAAGTCTGACAAGAAGAGAATTGAGAGGCTACTGAAACCGATTGGCTCCGAAACAATGTTTACGTATTGGGACAACATCATTGATCGACTGGGTATGTTAGTTGATCTACATCAGCCTACCGCAAGAAGGTAGGCCAAGTCTTGAATTCTCTAGTACCCATCGGTGAGTTTCACTTTGTCTTCGAAATGATGACGTACTAGTGGGCCAGAGAGTCACTCCAAATTGAGGTTATTTGCTAAGATCGAGAGTTGCGAGTTTGGAGTTTGGTTTCATGAATGATACATGGCCCGCGTTGTTTCGTAGACCAACTCTCCCTCTCTTCCACTTAGGCCTACATCCTAAGACTCCTTGACGCTGTGGCTTGGGTTTGCGTAGCATGAGAAATGAGGTCGTGCTAGACGGGGAACTAGCGGTGCCCTGCACCCGCAATCCGCTATAGCGGGGTTGACAGCTTTCCGTGAGGTTCGCGTTGTTTGGAGGCTGCTGCGTGGTAGCGGCGTTGATGGCTGGGTCTTGCGCGGCGAGAGGCCGTGAACCCCGTCAGGTCCGGAAGGAAGCAGCGGTAAGCGGTTACTTTCGGGTGCCGCAAGGAAGCTTGGCCGGAGCTAGCGCCACGTAAGCGCTTCAGGGAGCCGTATCGAAGGAAAGGCACGGCCTCTTTTTGTCTTCCTCACTTCGGCGATTCGGGTACGTCGACGGCAGCCAAGAATAGCCGGGTTTCGCCTGCGTACCAATCCTGGCGCAGATTAACGCCTCCCCAGCCTGCGCTTGCATGGCGCGCAACAGGGTTCGATTTGCCCCTCGTCATTTCAGGATAAGCCTTGCCCATGATTTGATTGGGGCCGTTGTACTTGGTGTGGGGCAAAGATGAATTCCCGCCCATGTCGAAAACGGGGTAGGATTTTCGCGGGAATCGCCATGACCTTGTCGAGGCCGCACAAAGGGGTGAAAGCATGCCCGCGACCTGTTCGGGGATGGCGGCTGGCTTCCTGACCGTCATTCCGGCGAACGCCGGAATCCAGGGCGTACACGCCGAAGATGGATTCCCGATTGCACGGCAATGACGGAGCACGTCGTGCTCTATTCAGGGAATTGACGGACCCACATACTCTCTTCAATGCCCGCAGCCAGAACTCCAGCAACCTGAGCCGTCAGTTTTCTGAGACCACCTGGAAATGTGCGTCCCGCTGTACACTTGACCCTGTAAACATTGAATCTAGATTCCTCGCTACACTCGGAATGACGTACAATTCAGTTCAAGGAATGAGCAGGGGTTTCATTCGGACGTTTTCGGCGAATTCTTGCCATCACAGCCCTCATCCAATAAAAGAATTCTTTCGCTGACCTAAACGAGGAGAACCTTCACCGGTGTCGCGGGTGGTATTGTACAACAAGTGGCGGCCGCAGACGTTTGCCGACGTGGTCGGCCAAGAGCCTACCGTGCGCACGCTGCAGAACTCCCTGGCATCTGGGCAGATCGCCCACGCCTACATTTTTGCGGGGCCGCGCGGCTCGGGCAAAACTTCGCTGGCGCGCATCTTGGCGAAAGCCCTCAACTGCCTGCAGGGCGTCCAGCCGGAGCCATGCAGCAAGTGCGCCGCCTGCACGGATGTCGTGGAGGGCCGCTTCCTCGATCTGGTTGAACTCGACGCCGCCTCCAACCGGGGAATCGAGGATATTCGCGACCTGCGGGAGCGCGTGAATTTCGCGCCGGTGAGCGGACGCTACAAATTCTACCTCATCGACGAGGTACACCAGCTCACACCGGAAGCGTCGAATGCGCTCCTAAAGACTTTGGAGGAGCCGCCGGAACACGCCGTATTCGTGCTGGCAACTACCGAAATTCACCGGGTGCTACCCACCATCTTGTCGCGGTGCCAGCGGTTCGACTTTCGCCGCATCCCCGTGCGGGCGCTGGTAGGGCGCTTGCAGGAAATTGCCGCTGCGGAGAAGGTCTCCGCCGATCCGGAAGCGCTGAACATCCTGGCACGCATGGCCGGCGGCAGCGCCCGCGACGCGGTGAGCCTCTTCGACCAGGCAATCATTTATACTTCCGGCGTCGTGACCGCCGAACAGGTGCGTGAAATGCTCGGCCTGGCCAACACGGCGGTAGTGGCCGAATTCGTCGATACACTCGCCCGCCGCGACACCAGGGAAGGCCTGCAGGTCCTTTCCCACGCCGCGGACCAGGGTTTAGAAATGCGGCAGTTCGCGCGGGAGACCATCCGCTACTTGCGGGGTACACTGCTTCACAAGAGCGGCATGGAAGCTGCCGAATTGCTTGAAATGAGCGAGGAAGAGGCCGCGCTCATGGATGGGTTGGCGGGGCGGATATCTCTCGCCGAAATCGTGCAGGCAATCAAGCTCTTTTCGGAAGCAGAGCAATCTTTGCGCTTGGGAGTTTTCCCGCAACTTCCGGTCGAGCTGGCGTTGGTAGAATTCTGCGCCGGTGAAGACTCCTCTCCCCCAACTTCCACCAGACCTGTCGCACGGCGAGCGCCGGCGGCGGCTCCCCGACGAGAGGAAAGCCCATCTACACCTCCGGCGAGCACGCCCGCTGCCGACAGTCCGCCGGAAACTCGAACCGGCACTGCGGAATCGAAAGCGGATGCCGGCGATCCGGCCGCTGCCGACTCTCCAACGCCAAGCCCACAACCGCAAGCGGACCCGCCCCAGACGACGAATCTGGAAGACTCACCACTGGCCGAGATCCAACAACGCTGGGATGCTGTGGTGGACTCGTTCCGTCGACCGAACGTGCACCTGCGCGGTGTCCTGCGCGACTGCACGCCAAAGTCCGTACAGGACCGCGTGCTGACGTTGGAGTTTGCGCACGGATGGCACCGCGACCAAGTGCGCCAGCCGGATAACCTCTTTCTCGTGGAAAAAGCCGTCGCGCAGACGATCGGCCGCCATTTTTCAATTGAGTGCACGCTGGCGGAAAAGGATTCGGCTGCAGGCCGCTACGAAAAGGACCCCGCCCATGACCCGGTGGTTCGCAAGGCCCAGAAACTCTTTCCCGGTAACATCACATTTGAAGACTCCGACGAGGACACGCCCTCCTCAGCCGAAGAGATGTAGAGCTGAAAATTAACTACGCCTACTCCGAATTCTGCATTCCCGTTAGCGCCTGCAGCAGTGCCGGAACATAGCCACCGATCTCGATGCAATGGTACATTAAGCGGGTAAAGCTGCAAGACAAATGGCCCGGCGCAAGCGGAGAATCGGCCGGACGACGCACGACGGCACGTTTCAAAGGAGATCTGAACCATGGGTCTAGAGATTTTCGAGCGGGGAAAGCTGCCCCGATGGGTGAGGGTACGGCAGAATCTCGTCACCGCCACCATAGACGACGTGGCTGCTGCCGTTGCCGGTGAGTTCTCGCGACCGGAGATTCGCGAAACCATTCAACCGGGTCAAAAAGTGGCGCTCACGGGCGGCAGTCGCGGCATCAACCGCATCGATCACGTGCTTAAGGCAGCCGCGCACGAGATCAAACGACTCGGCGCCGAGCCCTTTATCGTGCCTGCCATGGGGAGCCACGGCGGCGCTACGGCAGAGGGTCAGTTGGAAATCCTCGAGCATTACGGTGTCACAGAAGAAAAGATGGGCTGCCCGGTCCGCTCCAGCATGGAAACGGTTCTGCTCGGCCACGTAAGAGACAACGTGCCGGTTTGGGTGGACAAGACGGCCTATACCGAAGCAGACATTACGATCCCAATCAACCGCGTCAAGCCGCACACCGACTTTCACGGGCACATTGAATCCGGCTTGATGAAGATGATTGCTATCGGCCTCGGCAAGCAGAAGGGCGCGGACACATTCCACGGCCGCAGTTTTGCTGAATTCCCCACGCTCATACCCGCGGTGGGCCAATTTACCCTCCAACACATGCCGATGCCCTTCGGACTGGCGCTCGTGGAGGATGGGCAGTCCCGCCTTTCATTGATACAGGCTGTGCCGGCTGCGCGGATCTTGGATGAGGAACAGGAATTGCTCAAGATTGCCCGTGAGCGCATGGCGCGCCTGCCCGGTGAAGAAATCGACGTGCTGATTGTCGACCAACTCGGTAAGGACATTAGCGGTATTGGCACCGATACCAACGTCATTAATCGCTATTGGAACGGCCCTCTGCCCCAACCTCCTCACATCAAGCGGGTCGTCATGCGCGATCTGACCAAAGATACGGAAGGCAACGCTTGCGGCATTGGGCTGGGCGATGTCGTTCTGCAGCAGATCGTGGATAAGCTGGACCCAGTGCAAACCTACATGAACGTTGTTACCGCCAAAGGACCGGAAGGCGCGCGCATACCGCTCACGGTGGCCAACGACCGCGAAGCGCTCTTCGTCGCGTTGGCCTGCTGTCATCAGATCGAGAACGAGTCGGCCCGCATTATGCGCATCCAGGATACGAAGCACCTTGAAGATCTTTGGGTCTCCGAGCCGCTGCTGCCGCAAATGGAAGCTACCGGCCGGGTACATCGCATTGGCGAAGCGGAAGAAATCAGCTTTGATGCACAAGGGATGTTCACCCAAGCTACCCGGAACGGCGCCGCGGTGGCTGCTTCTTAAATGCGAGGACAAAGAGAGGCAAAAGGGCATAGAATAGAATTGTCCTACGGTAACGGACTCAGCATCGCCGCTGAGCGCGTTTATCGAGTAGTCTTGCTTAAGTCCGGCGCACCCGTAAAGGGATACGAGTATCGAATACACTAAGGGTAGTGAGCGTCATGGCAGTCGAGACCCACAATACGCGCAAATCCTCCAAATCTACACCTAGCCAGCAGGCTGAAGTGCTCTATGCGCGCTATGGCAAACCACTGGAAGCCGAGCACTCCGGTGATTTCATTGCAGTCTCAACGCAAGGGAAGGTTGTGCGCGCGCCCACGCTGCAGCAGGTTCTGGACCTATCGTTAGAGCAGCTTGGTAAAGGCAGCTATGTATTCAGGCTCGGAGCCGACCGCAGTGTCATCAAGTGGCGATGACGGGGCGCCAGTGCAGTGCGTGTCGAGAGTGATCACTTTCCTTACCTTCCTGTTAGTCTCTCGCTTCGCGGTCGCAAGACCGAGTTCGAAGCTCTTCTCGACACTGGCTTCGATGGTGGTTTGGCAGTGTCCGAAAACTCCATAGCAGACCGGCAAACTGCCGAGTGGCGCCTAACGGCTTCTTTGGCAGATGGGTCCTTGGTGGACGTTCCTGCATGTCTGGGAACGGTGCAGGTCGGTGAGCTTCCACCGGTGACCACGATCATCATTACATTGGGTGACGAGCCAATCCTGGGTCGTGCAGTGTCCGATCAGTTCAACATCACGCTCGACCACGGCCAGCGCATAGTTGTCGAACCATAGCCAGGAAGGAACTCCTTGTGCTCAATGCATTTGACCTGACCGGCCGGACAGTAATCGTCACCGGCGCGAGCCGCGGCATCGGCCGGACTACGGCGGAAGTGCTCGCTGCCGCCGGCGCCAATGTCGTGGCCGTTGCCCGTACCGAGAGTGCGCTTCAGTCTCTTGTGCAGGACATCCTCGCCTCCGGCGGCAAGGCGCTCGCAGTGCGCGCCGACGTGAACGTGCCTGAAGACACTGAGATGCTCGTGGAACGCACAAGAGAAGCCTTCGGCACGGTGGACGCCCTTGTGAATAACGCGGGCGAGGCTGGGAAACATGGGGCCATGGGCGAGACCTCCGCTGCCGATTGGGACGAACTGATCGAGAATAACCTGCGCAGCGCGTTCCTGTGTTCCAAGGCTGTCTTTTCAACCATGGAGAGGCAACAGCATGGCAGCATTGTCAACATGGCAAGCATCAGCGGACAGAACGGTGGCCAGAGCGCGCGTGTGCACTATGCAGCTTCGAAAGGCGGCATGATCGCGTTTACGAAAGCGCTCGCCCGGCAGATGGCACCCTGGGGCCGGGCCAACAACATCGCACCCGGCCAGATAGACACCGGCTTTGCCCGCATTCCCGAGGACCGGCTGCGCGTCGTACTCGACCGCACCCCGCTGCAACGCCTCGGCAAGTCGGAAGACATCGCCTATGGCGTGCTCTATCTCGCCAGTGACGCTTCATCGTTCATCACCGGTCATACGCTTTCTATCAACGGTGGGATGATCATGGATTGAGTGGGCAGTGGCACGATAATTCATTATGTCGACCACTAAGCACACGGCTTTGCTAGAAAGGTCAAGGGTCTTTCGCAGCGCAACAAGAAAGTAGGTAAAATTGGCTGCAAATTCGAGCACTGCCGCACTGGGCAGTCCGCCCGGGCCGGGCGACTTCCTGGGACTACATACGTTGCGCGCCTTTAAGCGCGATCCTCTGGGGACATTGCAGGACCTGCATCTCGCGTATGGCGAGGTAGTCTATTCACCCCTGGTCAATGCTCCAACATACTTGCTTGCTCATCCCGACCATGTCGGATACGTACTCCAAGCAAACCACCGTAACTATCGGCGGAGCCGCAACAGCGACAAGCTCAAGCGGGCCCTCGGCAATGGTCTCTTGACCAACGACGGCGCGTCCTGGCTCAAGCAACGCCGACTCATGCAGCCGGCTTTCCACCGCAACCGCATTGTTCACTTCGGTGAGACTATGACGAACGAGACGCAGAAGCTGCTAGCGGAGTGGCAGGCTGAGGCGCCTCGTGGCAAGCCGCTGGACGTGAGCAGTGAGATGATGCGCCTGACTCTCGCCATAGTGAGCCGCACGATGTTCGGCGCCACAGTAGTGCAGGAGGCTGAGCCGCTTGGTCCGGCGACTTCGCAGTTGCAGGAAGAGGCGCACAGGCGTCAGTTTGTGTTGTTCGACGTGCCGGAGTGGGTCCCTTTGCCACATCTGCGCCGTGCCAAGGCGGCACGGGTGACCATCGAGCGAGTTGTAACGCGCATGATCGAGGAAAGGCGTCGCACGGACGCGCCCGCCCACAATGACTTGCTCGCCATGCTGCTAGACGCCAAAGACGCCGACACCGGTGAGCCCATGGAGGACACGCAACTGCGCGATGAGGTGCGTACCATCTTTCTTGCTGGGCATGAGACAACGTCAAACGCACTCACGTGGACGTGGTACCTGCTCGCGCGCAATCCTGCCGCCGCCGGGAAATTGCGGGCAGAGCTCGCTCATGTCCTGGGAGGCCGTTTGCCTACCGTTGCCGATCTTCCCCAGCTTCCGTACACCAAGATGGTCGTGGAAGAGTCGATGCGCCTGCTGCCGCCGGTCTGGGCCATTTCGCGTGAGGCAATCGCTGACGATGAGATTGGCGGGTACCGCATTCCATCTGGCAGCACGATTGTCGTCAGCCAGTTCATCACGCATCGGCACCCCGATTTCTGGGAAGAGCCGGAGACCTTTGACCCGGAACGCTTCTCACCGGACCGCGTAAAGCAGCGCCATCGCTTTGCCTATTTTCCCTTCGGTGGCGGACCCCGACTCTGCATCGGCAGCAACTTTGCAATGCTTGAAGCGCAACTAATCCTTGCTACGATTGCCCAGCAATACGAGCTGGAACTTGTGCCCGATCACCCGGTCGAACTGGAGCCCCTCATCACCCTGCGACCCAAACATGGGGTGATGATGACGCTCCGTCCGTGTACCTCAGGCGACAAGCGGGATACAGGTCACGCACGGCACACTGCGTGATCTCTCTGACGCTCACCACATCACTATGGCAGCCTTCGAGTCATTCGTCTTCGTCTTCGCCGCATCGTTCTCCATTGGCCTCTCCGGTGCGATGTCCCCCGGTCCGTTAACCGTATTTGTGATGGGGCAGAGTGCCCGCTACGGCATAGTAGCCGGCCCGCTGGCATCGTTGGGGCACGGACTGTTGGAGGCGGCACTCGTCGTGCTGCTGTGGCTCGGACTCGCCCGCGTACTTCAGTGGGATCCGGTGCTTGCAGCTATCGGCGTGGTAGGCGGCCTCGTGATGATATGGATGGGCTGGCAAATCGTGAGCGGCGTGCGGCGCAAAGGCGCAAGACTGGCCGAATCTGTTTCTGACAAGCATGCCGATCACCCTATGGTGGGCGGAGCCCTACTTAGCTTGGCGAACCCCTATTGGTCGTTCTGGTGGGCCACCGTTGGCATCTCTACGATGACAACCCTCGCGTTGCCGCGTGGCGCAACCGGTCTCGCTGCCTTCACTCTCGGCCACGTCGCCAGCGACTTCTTTTGGCTCACGCTGGTTGCCATAGTCTTTGCGACCGGGAGACGCTTCATCTCGGACCGTGTGTACCAGTCCGCGCTCTATCTTTTCGGCATTGTCCTGGCGCTCTTTGGGCTCTACTTCATGTGGTTCGGCGCCATGAAGCTCTTGTCACCCTAATTCTGACCGGCTCGCGCCATAGAGCTTACGGAGTATTGAGGACCTCTTGCGCCGCAGGATTCTAAACCAAATTCCATAGACGGTAGGCAAAATCCGCTGGTATAATCGGATTCGGCGCCATTCATTCGCCACGGTTGATCGAGCGTTACTTCGATTCATCTTGTGCGCTGATCAATTCCTTCTGCCCCCGTAGCTCAGTGGACAGAGCAACTGCCTTCTAAGTAGTCGGTCGGGTGTTCGAATCACCCCGGGGGTACCGCTGGTCCGCTTTCTTCCTCAGTTGTCCGCCCCGCGGGCAAAAGTTCCCGCAACCCATGCCTCCGCAGGGTTTACCAACGTCCCGCGCAGCACGGTATGCATGCCGAATTTGCCACGGATTTTGTCTACGGCCCGGTCGCGTTGGCTCAGCCGATCCTCGGGCTCTAGCCAAAGCGGCAACTGACCCTCTCCTGCGGGAATCAACTCGTGCACCCCCACTCCGATGAGTCGATACCCATCGGCGACGAGCTTGACGCCGTGCAGGAGCCGCTTCGCTTCGGCATAGATGATGTCGGTTGCATCAGTCGGACGCGCGAGCGTGGTCTGGCGGGAGAGCGTGGCAAAGTCTGCCGAACGCAGTTTAAGTGCAATCGTTCTGCCCCGCATGCCCTTCCCGCGCAGTCTCTTTCCCACCTGTTCCGCCAGCGACATGAGCATATTGAACAACGTCTCACGCTCATAGACCGTGTGAGGAAACGTCGCTTCATTGCTTACACTCTTCATCGAATGTGTCTGCGACACCCTTCGCGAATCACGCCCGTGTGCCAGATGATACGCCTGCCTACCCCATGCGCCAAACGCACGCTGCAACGCATCGCTGGAGTAAGCTGCTAACTGGCCGATAGTGCGAATGCCGTAGGCGTGCAGTCGCGCTCCCATCTGCGGACCCACCCCCCACATGGCGCCAATCGGCAGTGGCGCCAAGAATTCTTGCTCACCTCCCTGAGGAACGAGCACCAACCCATCGGGCTTGCCGGTGTTTGTCGCAATCTTGGCCACATACTTGGAGTTCGCGATACCTATTGAGATCGTCAGTCCGCACTCAACTTTGACTCGCTCCCTGATTTCCCTGGCCGCGGGCACCGGACCGCCTTTCCAGCGTTCCAATCCCGTCGCATCGAGAAAGGCCTCGTCGATTGAAATCGTCTCTACGGACGGCGAGTATTCCCTCAATATGCCCATCACGCGAGCCGATTCCGCTTGATACTTTCTGTAATTGCCTCTTACGAAAATGCCGTGCGGGCACAAGCGCCGCGCCCGTGCGCCGGGCATCGCCGCATGGACGCCAAACTCCCGCGCCTCATACGACGCCGCTGTTACGACACCGCGCCCTCCCGCGCCGCCTACCATGACCGGCTTGCCGCGCAAGGCAGGATTGTCACGCTGCTCCACGGCAGCAAAAAAGGCATCTAGATCGGCATGGATAATCCAACGCGAGGCCATTGTGTTTCCCTTCGTTCTTCAGTCCGGCAATGCCTGCCCCAGTGATCTGCGTGTTAAGAAGGTCTTCACATGAGAGCATTCTTGAAGGGAGGCAAAACGCAACACCACAAGCCACCGAGAGGAGGCCACTTCCCAGGTAGACTGCCGCAGGACGAGCCGATGCCAATGCGGCTCAGCGACCCCAATGCCTACTCTCTTGAAAACGGTTACACTGTGATTGCTGCCCGCAGGGGGTTGACTTCGCAGCGGGCAAGGCAAAATAGCTAAGTTCAACAGGAGCAGAGGCAAGATATGGTCACACTTGGCGACGGAAACTACACATACACGGTATCGGGGACAAACTGGGGCATCTTGCCGGCGGGCGCCAATTACAAAGAGGCCACGTCCGTAGCGGTGGACTCCCACGACAACGTGTATGTCTTCAATCGCGGTACTCATCCCATGGTCGTCTTCGACTCGGACGGAAACGTGCTGCGCACCTGGGGTCACGGCATCTTCGACACGCCGCATGGGGTTGCGGTAGGGCCGGACGACTCCGTGTATTGCATCGATAGCGGTGATTCGACCGTGCGCAAATTCACGCCGGCCGGCGAATTGCTCATGACCCTTGGCACACCTGGCGAACCGCCGCCGCCAATGAGCGGTAAGCCCTTCAACCGCCCGACAACGGTCGCGTTTGCGCCGGATTCAGAAGACTTCTACGTGGCGGACGGGTACAGCAACGCGCACGTGCACAAGTTTTCGGGGGATGGTGAACTGCTCCACTCCTGGGGCGCGTCCGGCACCGAGCCGGGGCATTTCAACATCGTGCACGACATCTCGGTGGATGCCGCCGGGCGCGTGTACATAGCCGACCGCGAGAATCACCGCGTGCAAATCTTTGCTGCAGACGGCACGTACCTGACGCAATGGGTAAACCTCTCGAAGGCCGCTTGCGTGCTCGTGGATCCGCGCGGCGAGGACCTGGTCTACGTGGGCGAGTATTTCGGCGGCATAGATTCAAACGCAATGGGCATGGACCTCGGCCCGCGCGTCTCCATTCTGGACACCGCCGGCAACGTGCTGGCGCGCCTGGGCAGGGAGTCCTACGGCGACGCGCCCGGCCGCTTCTACTCGCCGCACAGCCTGGCCGTCGATTCTAAGGGCGACATCTACGTAGCGGAGGTTTCCTGGAGCGAGTACGGCATGAAGCTCGACCCGCCGCGGGAACTGCGGTCGCTGCAAAAGCTCATCCGGCAGCCGGCCTAGCTCCGTCGTGATGCGCCGCCCCATCCCATACGGCCCTATTGCAACGAGGGACAAATGAAAAGAGCGAGAGAACCGGTGTGGTTCTCTCGCTCTCAGTTCTTCTCGCACATGTCCGTATTGCGCAGCGCACGCTTGCGTTCGAATCAAGCGCAGCGCGCCCTAAGGACAATGTTAGCCTGCAGCGTCGAAGAGCGCGTTGATCTGGTCCTGCGCCTGCCGCAAACCTTCAGCCACACCGATTTCGTTATCGAAAATCGGATTAATGCTGGGGTTGATACCTTCGCGGATCATCTGTTGCCAGGTCACCACGTCATGGGTCGGCAGCGAAATAGTCGCGCGCAGTGAGTCTTCCAGCTGAGCGCGAGATGCCGGCGGACCCGACTTTTCGGTGCTGGTATAGAGCTCCAGCGCGGAGTCAAGCCTGGCCGGAACCTCATTGAAGTTCGCCACGATGCTGTCCTGCACCGGCTTCGTAAGCGAGTGGGCCAACCACTTCCAGGCTGCGTCCGGCACTGACGTTTGCGGGTTCATAACGGTGCCGCGAAAGTTACTGTTGTTGCCGGTCTGTCCGGTAGTTGGCGCCTTGGGCAGAAAGGTAACATCCCAATCCAAATCGGGATGGTCCTTGTAGCGATTCCAATACCAGTCTCCCGCGGAGAAGATTGAGACCAGACCTGAAATCATTAGTGCGGAAGGATGAAGTCCCCCTTCGCGCATCGCCGTGTACTCGTCGCGTGTTGGCGCAACGCGATGCTTCTGCACCAGATCCACGCAGAACTGCACCGCATCGATCGCTTCCTCGGAGGCGATGGTGCACCGTGTGCGGTCCTCATTAAGCACGCTGCCGCCGTTCATCTGGATGTAATTGCCCCAGCCGGTCTCGATTCCGTGCAGGTGTCCCTGGCCGAAGCGCGTGATGTTCTCGCCATCGCGCTGGGTCAGCTTTTCGGCGTACTCCTGCATCGCGTCCCAGTCCCAGCCGTCACCGAGCTCGGCGGGTGGGGTCAGACCGGCTGCCACGACGTGCTCCACGTTAAATTGCGTGTTGCTCGTGCTATAGTTCCACGGGGTGCCGGACGCTTTGCCGTCAGTTGAATACCAATCGACAAAGGATGGCAGCGCTGCTCCCAGGTCTTCAGTTGCTTGCTGATCAGCGGCAAGGTACTGCGAGAGGTCGCCTACCACTCGACCGCCATCAATCCACGACTTGATGTTGACACCGTTCATCAGGAAGATGTCGGGGCCGGTCTGGGCGGCGAGGGCGGCAAGTACCGCATCCCAATAGCCTCCCGGCGGTTTCTCAACCGTAAGCGCAACCTCTTGTTGCAGCCCGTTGTACTCCCCCACTAACGCCTCAAAGCCTGGGACATACGTGATGCCCCACTGCCAGAAGAGGACCGGAGTTGCGCCCTCGGCCGCGGGGGCCTTGGCTTCCTCTTTGGCCGGCGCGTCGCCTTGCGCCATTTCCTCGCCTTCACCCGATGGCCCGGCCTGCATGCCGCAGGCAGCCAGGAGCACGCCGGCACCGGATAGAGCCGCCCCACCCAAAAGGGTGCGACGTGAAACTCCACGAATCTCGCTCCCATTCAGTCTCTTCATCACTAAACCTCCTTGATGAGAGAGCACCCCCATTGCGATCACAACCGTTGTGGTTGCTTCTTGCAGCATAGCCACAACGTTTTTCACCGTCAAGAGTGAGCTAGACACATTTAGAGCGCGATTACCACTTGCGCCTGAATCTTGCCGGCGCTAGGCACCAAGGGCGGCCTTCGCGCCATACTCCACGTTTACCTGCCTGCCGGTACGTGCCGCTTGATACGCGGCCTCGATGACCTGCAGCACGTGGAGCGCGTCTGCCAATGTAACCGCAGGCGGGCGATCGGTATGGAGTTCTGCAACGAACCGGCGCATGATGTCGTAAGACCAGCGGTGGCCGCCGTAAACAGACATTGGTGCGATGCAATATTCGATGCTCTTCTGCGGCGCGCCCGACCACGCAGGCGCATCGCTGACGACTTCCAGCACCTGCCCGCCCACGGGTGTCCAGTTTGCCCAGCCGTGCTCGCCGCGATAGACGAAACAGGAATCATAGCCACTCGCCAGGGGCGGCTGCGCATAGGCGGCGTGCAAACTGCCCAACGCGCCGTTTTCGTACTCCATCGCGACCACAGCCACATCTTCGAGAGGGTCGTCGATGTATCCCAACGGACGGCCCGCAAGCGCCTGCACGGTCTTGACCTCACACTGCACAAGGTGGCGCATGAACTCGATGTAATGTCCCCCCAGCATATGCAGCACACCGCCGCCCTCGTTGGCAGCAGTAAACATGAAGTGGGTCGGCTCCCGGCTGCCGGGGCGCACCTGGGTAGTTACGAGGCGGCTCTCAAGTGAAAGCGGAGCGCCAAAGACGCCCTGGTCGATGAATTGCTTGAGGTCCTGCATTGCGGGATGAAAGCGCCAGGGATACCCCGCAAGCACTTTGACCTGATGGTGATCCACAGCCTGCACCAGCCGCGCCAGGTCGGCCGCCGTACGGGCAAACTGTTTCTCCACAAAGAAGTGCTTGCCGGCTGCCGCCAATTTGATGCCGACGTCGGGTATTTCGTTCGCCGGCAGCACGACACAGGCGAGGTCGAAGTCCTCTTTCTCGATGAGTTCGTCCGCGCTGGCGTACATTGTGGCCGCTGGATCGAACGCCCGTGCCAAATCTCGCAGCCTTGCGTCGCTATCTTCGCAGTAGGCAACAATCTGCACATCGGGAATCTGCTTGAAAGTGTGAATGTATCCCGGCGACGGACGTGTCGGATCCAGGCTGCCCACATGCGGGTGCCGCAACCCAACCATGGCGACGCGAACTGGAATCTTGAGCGACATAGTTCTACCTCTTACATAGGGTTACTTCTCTTTGCCAAGGCGACATTAATCCTAGCGAAGTCCAATAGCATCGGTAAAGGCCGTTCCGAATGACCTGCCTCTTGACACTTGAGAGTTACACGCAGGGGCACGACTTGTCGTGCCCCTACTGCATTTCAACTGCCAATTGGGCAGGAATCCCCCACACGTTACGTTGGCGCAATCAGTCTTGTTTCTCTATCGTCAAACGGAAAGTCTATACGCGCGCAGCCCCGGCGGAAAGACTCCCGCATGGCGAGGGCAATCTCCAGGGCGGCGAAGCCGTCCTCGCCGTTGCAATCCGGCTCCTTGTCGGTTTCAACGCACGCGACCATATCGGCAACCGCTCCGGCAGTAGGGCTTGGCAGCCGCTGCGGTCGCGGAAAGGCTTCACGCACCGGCCGGTCAGCTCTGCCGCCGCCCGCGCGCCGCCAGAGCTCAAACTCCCGGCCACCGTCGAGGGCCCGAATGCGTCCGTGCTCGCCTATTATGTCCCACTCCTGCACCGCCGCGCCGGTGCCCATCGTGCGCAGGTAGCCGCGTGCGCCATTTTGAAATGCAACGTAAGCGTTGCCGCCGTACCGGTCCCAATCGTCGCTCAGGGCCGCTGGATCACCGATTTCGCCCACCAGCCAGTCTACCGGCGCGTCGCTGGCAAAGTAGCGCAATAAGTCAACCCAATGGCTGCCGTCATGAGAAAGGGTGGAACCGCAGTAGCCGGTAACCTGGAGCACCGTGCCGATTTCGCCGTCGTCGATAAGTTGCTTGGCCTTGCGGTAGAAGGGATGCCAACGGCGCAGACAGCCCACGCCCAGTTTGGCGCCGTGGCGGCGGCAGGCTGTGAGCATCGCCTCGGCCTCCCCCAGCGACCACGCCACCGGCTTTTCGGCAAAGATCACCTTTACGCCTGCCTCCGCGCACGCGATGACCACTTCCGGTCGCTCCTCGGCGCGCGTGCAGACGCTGACAATATCCAGGGATTCCCGCTCCAAGAGCTCTTCGTGGCTCTCGAAGACGCGCTCCACGCCCCAGCGGCGGCGATAAAGGTCCCGCTTTTCTCGCACCGGATCGGCGGCGGCAACCACCTCCACCCGTGGTTCCTCCATATACGCGGCCGTATGAGAAAACGGGAGAATAACGCTGCTGTTGCCCTGTACTTCATCGTCAATGGTGCTGCCGATCCGGCCACAGCCAATGACGCCTACCCGGTACGTCGCCACGATTCTCGTTCTCCTATTACTTGCGCTGCGCGGCATTAGCGCTTAGCTATTGTCCTGGGCAGCGAACAGTGTTTGGAATCCAATTCAAACAGCTCAATGGCAAAACAAGAAGCCAGCTAGTTTATCCTAGCTGGCTTCTCAAGAATCTTCCAAGTAACGGTTTGGCTACGTGCCTGTTTGGGCGCTCACAGCCTTAGGGGGATGCGAATCATCACTGTCCCGCGCTGAAGTCAAGCCGGTTCGCGCCGCTGAACTGACCTGCCTTAGCCGCCCATGCGCGCGATGTCAGCCTCAAGCTGCACCTGCGCAATGTCCTGGATGATCTTCATGCCTTCCTCGGCAGTCAGCTCGCCGCGCCACACCGGGTGGAAACCATCGCTGAAGAGCTGAGCCTGGAAGCCACCGTAGCCCGATGGCAGACCGGGATAGCGGCCGCCGTATTCCAGTTCCGCCGCAAACGTGGCGTAGTCCGGATCATCGGCAATGAGGCCCTGGTAACCTTCGTGGTTCAGAACGGACCTACTCACCGGCAGGTTCGTGCCGCCGGAAGCCCTGATGACGAAGACTTGGGCGTCAGCCGAAACGGCGTACTGTGCAAACCGCAGCGACGCATCCAGTATGTCGGCGTTATCCTGTACGAACACCGCGACGTTCTGGCCGCCGTTGGGCGCGTGGCGCTTGGTCTGAATCGGCGTATGGATGACCTTGAAGTTGTCGCCGCGCTGGCGGAGCGTCGGCAAGCGGTACGGGCCCTGCGACTCAAAGACCGTCTTGCCGTCGTGGAACAACTCGCCGCCCCACTCGTCCTTATACGGCGCGAGTTGGTAGGCGTTCATCCAGTCGCTAATCATCTGGGTGGCCCAGATCGCCTCTTCGGAATCAAAGTTCCAGCGTGTCTGTTCCTCGTTCAGCCATGTGAAACCGGCGCTGCCGGCAACCTGGTCCCAGCGGCTGAGACTGCGCGGGTGATAGTCCCAACCCCACACGTCGGGCGGATTCGCGGCTTTTTGGGCCGCCTCCAACATGTCTTCCCAGGTCCAGCCCTCTTCCGGATCGCTGACACCGGCCGTGGAAAGGATGTCCGGATTCCAGATCATAATGCTGTTGTTGGTATTGATCGGCAGACCGGTCAGCTTGCCTTGCCAGGTGGTACTAAGGGTCATGCCCTCAAAGTAGTCAGCGCGCTGATCGGTCCAGCCGGGGAAGCGCTTCAGCTCTTCCTCGTGGTCCACCGTCACGCCGGCGGCAAAGAAGTTGGTGCTGTCCGGCCAGGCATGCCAGTGCAGTCCAGGAGGTACGCCGCCCGCTGACGCGGTCTTCGCTTCGTCCGCACCCTTGCCGGGCACGATTTCTACGAGGATATTGTCCTCGTTCTCGGCGTTATACTTGACGACCATGTCGGATAGGCCCTGCACCTGCGGGTGCAGTCCGGCGGCGCCAAAGCCAATGTACGACCAAAACGAAATGATGGTGCGCCCATCGGACATGCTCATCGACTCTTCAGCCGCGGGGGCCTCGGCTTCCTCGGCCGGCGCGTCTACCGGCGCCACGCCCTGGCCGCACGCCGCCAAGAAGGCGGAACCAAGTCCGGCTACCGCACTGCCGTATAGAAACTTTCGACGACTAATACGCTGCATGTGCATCTCCTCCTTCGCACACTACACATAAAAAAACCCGGAGCAGCATGTTTTCGCGAGAGATGTACTCTCTCGCACTGCTCCAGATTCTTAAATTAATGTATGTCTGCTACCCGTGTCAAAAGAAGTGTGTAGTGGCAAGCGCTCGTGCCGCTGGGGACCGTAGGCGTAATGGGAAACTCAGCCGCCTCCGGTCAACATGGAATACCTCAAACCGCCTGATACGCCTTGGCACAAGCGATTTCCCGACGGAGATAGCGCTCCCTGAAAACTAAACGCCCATCGTTCTGCGAACTTTCGCCTCGCGCCGACGCTGACGGCGAATAGCCCGTTGCAATGCCAACCGCTCTTTCTCTGCCTTGGAGCGGTAGAACCGCCGCAAGCGGACTTCTCGCATTACGCCGGACCGGTTTACTGATGAGCGAAACCGCTGCAAGAGACTTTCAAAGCTCTCACCGTCGCGCACGGTCACAGAAGACAAATCAACCACACTCCTTATGAATTCTAGCAATCAGGCGAACACAAATCACGCCTATACCTATCGAATCTAACCTAGGCTACCCACGATACCATACTTCTTGCTTTACAACAATCCAGGAATTACACCGGCTCGCCGACGGCGCTCTCTTGCTTCATATCGCTATCCACCATCATTTGGATGAGCCCCCGAAAGTCCACGGTCGGCTCCCATCCCAGTTTCTCGCGCGCTTTCGTGTTGTCTGCGATCAAGAGGTTGACTTCCGCCGGGCGCAAGAACCGCGGGTCCGTGCCCACATATTCCTGCCAGTCCAAGCCAACGTGATCGAATGCCACTGCACACATCTCCTGGATCGTGTGCGTTTCGCCGGTGCCGATCACATAGTCGTCTGGCTCGTCCTGTTGCAGCATGATATGCATCGCCTGCACGTAATCTCCAGCGAATCCCCAGTCGCGCTTCGGCGACAAATCGCCCATTAAGAGTTTGTCCTGCCTGCCAAGCTTGATACGCGCCGCCGCACTCGTGGTCTTGCGCGTGACAAATTCCAGACCGCGCCGCGGCGATTCGTGGTTGAATAAGATTCCCGAGCAGGCATACATGTCGTAGCTTTCGCGGTAGTTAACTGTCGTGTAGTGCCCGTACGTCTTGGCCACACCGTAGGGACTGCGTGGGTAGAATGGTGTCGCCTCGCTTTGCGGCATTTCACGAACCATACCGAACATCTCGCTGCTCGACGCCTGGTAGAAGCGAATGTCGCGATTTACAATGCGAACGGCTTCCAGCAGCCGCGTGACTCCCAGGCCGGTGATCTCACTCGTGAGCACCGGCTGGCGCCACGACAGGGGCACAAAGCTGATCGCGCCTAAGTTGTAGACTTCATCCGGCTGCGTGACTTCCACTGCAGCAATGAGCGAACTCTGGTCCAAGAGGTCACCTTCAATGAGTTCCAGATTGGGAATAAGCCGCTGTACAGCTTCGGCTTTGGGGTTGTTCTGACCTCTTATCAGACCGCATACCTTATATCCCAAGCCAATGAGATGCTCGGCAAGATACGTCCCATCCTGGCCGGTAATTCCAGTGATCAAAGCTGTTTTCACGGCTGTTACCTCGTCTCAGAATGACGATAGCGCCTCGAATAGTTCGCACATGCTACCTGCCGCCCACAAGAAATTCTGCCGCCAGGCACAAATCCCAACTTGCATCGGCCTAGCTTCAGACTCAACCTCTGCACCACGCAGCACCGCTTGAGAAAGTTTGGAAATGGCAGGCATAGCGCGCCGTTAGTGCAGCGGCGCAGAGACCCAGAGGCAGAAGCGCATGTGCACTATGGACAGGCGGTGTGGGCGAGAAACTTCAAAGAGGCTATCTATGCATAGGAGCGATCAGGTCACGCCTTCTAATGCTATCATAGGTGCAATGACGCTCGCACTTGGGTGCAATGACGCTCGCACTTGGCGCTCTGCTCGATGACTCGGGTACGCAAGCTCGGTGTATCCCACGGTACTGCTCAAGGACGCTCGTGATAGTCTCTGCCTGCCACTGCGTGAGCCTCGGAGAATAGCTTATGGCTGAAGAACGGCAACCGTTGACGTATACGGTGGAGACTGCACGCGGCGTGCGCACGCTCGCGTTTCCCGCTGAGATCGTGGCGCAGGGCCGCGGCGTGCCGCGCACCGTTAGGTGCTACGCCGTGACGGATGAAGTCCGCATGGTACGGATTGAAGCGCGACGCGCGGACGGCCTGCGCTTCAACGTGCTCGACGAGTACAATCAACCGCTCAACGATGCCCCGGTACAGTGGGAAATCATCTGGCGGTGAGCGGCTGCGCACCGCACAGAACGTACGGGACTCCATTAGCTCAATGCGGGCTGGAGCATGAATGCGCTTCTGGGACGGACGGCTGCGTAGGAAAGGATTGAGGAAGTCGTGAGAAAGCCGGACGAATGTCGCGACATGCAAGACATACGCGCAGAGATAGACAGAATTGACCAAGAGGTAATTCGATTGCTTGGTCGGCGGTTCGAGTACGTGCAGGCCGCGTCCCAATTCAAGACGAGCGCGACCTCCGTACGTGCGCCGGAACGCTTCAAGGCTATGCTGGAGCAACGCAGAGCTTGGGCGCAGGAAGCCGGGCTGGACGGCGGCGTTATCGAAAACATGTACCGCGAACTGGTGAGCTACTTCATCGAGGAAGAGATGAAGAAGTGGCAAGCGGAAACGCACGAAGATCCTTCTTGACTTAGTTTGCCACGGCGTCCGGATAGTCTCAAGCCGGGAGAGTTGCCACAGCAGCACCAGCAGCTTTAGCAAATAACTGCCATGTCAGGATGTTCCGTCTAAAGGAATCTTGCTCTAGGCACTACTCCATAGAGCCGGCCAAGTGTACCTCATAACCAATCTTGGTAGATGAAAGACGAGACCAGTCACGTCACTTCCGTATCACCTCATCCTGTGACAATGTAGATTAGGTCTGCTCTGTAGCGCGCAAGGCTCCGTTTTGTGTCCGCACCAACTATCAACTCACTCCAACGTCGCATTGCGAAGCGTCTGACAAGGCGAAATGAGACACTTGCTTGCGTCGAGATCGAGAGTGGCGGTCTCGTCTCCCGCAGCCTAACCTCAGTGCCGGGCAGTTCTGCCTACTTTGCCGGCGCTCTCATCCTTGCGGCAGATGCCGCACTATGGCCCCAAGCGATCACGAGTGACGGGAGCTGGCAGCATGAGCCGCCTGGCAGTCACATTCGACTTGACGGTGCGGCCGCGGCCGCGCAGCAGGCGTTCGGCGCGCACTGGGGTCTGGCAGTGGAGTGCGTGCCTGCGATGAATGCGGACTCAGTCCATCTTGCGCTGCGCACGCCTAACGGCAGTTCAGTGCTCGAAGTTATGTCGCCTCGTGCTGAAACAATATCGACCGCAGAGAGCGCAGAACTTTCGCATGAGGAACGACTGGTACAATGCATCCTGAGGTGTTTTGCAAACCGCCTGCAGGAGATCTGTGAGAATCTGCCATGATGCGCGCCACCTATGAACGCAATGCGCTTCTTCTCCAAGTTGAGACCTACGACCTGGAGGGAGTCGACCACTACAAGCTGATGTTGGTCTGGCAAGAGGACCGGCACACGATTCACGAAGTGCACCTCGCGGCTCAAGAGGTCTACGCCGGCCCTCAAGCCGGCGACCGGGTTACACTCACGTATCTCATGGACACGCCCCTACGCGTCAAACCCTATGCGGATCCTTCACCATCCATGGTCCCCCCTTCCGACTCGAAGTCGTAAGTTTGCATGTTTTCAGATATTGTGGACTGCCTTCATGGCTTCAAGTACAGCCCGGATTGCAGACACAAGCAGAGCACGCTAATGCGCAAGAAGGAGCACCCATGCCGACTATAGACAGTATCGAAGTCTACTCGTTTACGCTGCCGTTCAAGGGTCTGTTCAAAACGTCACGGGGGACCGTCGGCAGCGCGGCAGCGGGACGCCCAATCATCTTGACAAAGCTGACCGCAAGTGACGGCACCATCGGCTGGGGGGAGGGATCGCCTTCTCACACCTGGTCGCCGGAGACGCGAGAGTCTGTGATAGGCGTTCTCAAGGACCATTTCGTTCCGGCAGTGATCGGCTTACCGCTGGCGGACTTTGATGGTCTTCATCAAGCTATGAACGGCGCGATTGCGCCCCTCTGGGGACTGAGTATGCCGATTGCACGCGCCGCTATCGATGTTGCGGCCCATGACGCGCTGGCGAGGCACTATGGTGTGCCATTAATCGACCTCTTCGCGCACCGGCGAGCAGATCGCGTGCGCCTGAGCTGGACGGTGACCGGCAGCACGCCGGCGGAAGTGGAAGAGAGTCTCAGCGAAGCCGCAGAGCGCGGCTATCGGAGCTGCAACATAAAGGTCGGCGGCACCATGGACTGGGACGTGCAGATGTGCGAACTCGTTAGGAACGCTTTTCCCGATGGCTTTCTCTGGGCCGACGCCAACGGCGGCTTTCCGCCCCATGAGGCACACCAGCGCATGCATGCCTTGGTTGACGCGGGCGTGGACTTGCTCGAACAACCGGTAGCGCCGGATAGGCCGGACGTCTCAGCGCAGATTGCCGCAGCATCGCCGATCCCCATTGCGTTAGACGAGTCCATTTCCGGCCCGGTGCCGCTGTTGACGATGATCAAGCAGAACGCGCTGACTGCCTATACGTTCAAAGTGACACGGACCGGCGGTCTCTGGCCCAACCGCATCTGCGCGTCGCTCGCCGATGCCGCCGGGTTCATGCTGGTGTGCAGCGGCCTCACCGAGTGCAGTGTGGCATTCGCCGCCAGTGTGCACCTCGCCGCGGCGTGGGGCATCGCGCACCCCTGCGCCCTCAACGGCCCGCAATTCTTAACCGACGATATTGCGGCCAAGGCGCTGCCCCGGGAGGGCGACGCGGCCCTCCTCACCGACGAACCAGGACTGGGCATCGAGGTGGACGAGGACAAAGTCCGGCATCTTGCCGCGCAGGAGGCATGACCGCCATGGCAGAGCGCGCTCCCATACGCACTATTCACGTTGGCGTTGGACGCCGTGGACGGTGGCCGCTGGAAGTGCTTACTGCCGATCCACGTTTTCAGCCTGTAGCCCTCGTCGACGTTTCTGCAGAATTGCTCGTAGAGACCCGGGCGCTGACGGGTCTGGACGAGGCGGCTTCATTCTCGCAACTCGAAGCGGCACTGGCAGCCGTCCCCGCCGACGCCGTCATCATCTGTACGCCCACGGCATTTCACGGCCCTTTGGCACGGCAAGCATTTCAGGCCGAGAAGCACGTGCTCGTAGAAAAAGGCATGACGACGAACTGGCAAGATGCCGTCGCGCTGGTCGCCGAGGCAGAGAGCGCCGACGTGAGATTCTGCGTATCGCAGAACTACCGCTACCGGACGGAAGTGCAGACGCTGAAAGCCGCTGTTGCCAGCGGCGCTTATGGCACGCCCCACCTCATCGACCTCGTCCATCACCGCTACCGGCCCACGCCCCGCACATTGGACTACCACTTTGCAATGGTATGGGACATGAGCGTGCACCACCTCGACAATTTGGTCTTCTGCTTTGGGCTGGTTGCCGAAGTCTCGGCCCGCAGTTTCACGGCGCCCTGGTCGCAGTATTCCCACGACGCGGGCGTCTCCGGCGTGCTCCACTTTGCGAGCGGGGCCGTTGCCACGTACGCCATGTCGCACATTGCCAGTTTCAACGACTACCGCTTTGTCGTGCAATGCGCTGAGGGAGTGCTCACCTGGGACGGGACAGACTGGCAGTGGCAGGAAGCGCCGCAGGCAGACTTCGGCAAAGCGCAACCGCCGCAGCCCGTGCCGCATGCACCGGTGCCCGCTCGCAGCGAACAAGGCGTCATCGACGCCTTCTACCAGTACATCGCGAAAGGCGTCGAGCCCGGCATCAGCGGACGCAACAACCTGGAAGTGCTCCGCGCCTGCGAAATGCTCTGCCGCTCCAGCCAAGAACAGCGCACCGTACGGAGCGATGAAGTGCGCCCATAGGAGACTTTTGCGTAACCGTAGCGGAAGCGAGAGAGTTCCCTCTCCCTCAGACGGAGACCTTTGCATAACCCCACTTTCAAGCAGGGGCACTCCCTCTCCTGGGGATGTACAGACTGGGCTGATAGGTAACAGGTGTTCGGGTTGATAGGTTACACATTGTACTGATTGACACCTTCGGGCGCTTTAGGTTGGGCAGAGAAATAGACGTTCCAGGCACCACGACATACTCATGTTCAGTTCGTGAGCTGGTGCCAGGGGAAAAACCGTATCCATAAGGGTATTGAGTTGGTCTAACTTCCATGGCATGGACACTGCATACAACGAAAACTCCCATATTCGATGGTGTAACCTATCAACCCGAACATGTGTTACCCATCAACCCGGTCTATACAGGGGAGAGGGTTGGGGTGAGGGGGTCTTTTGTTACAATGGCCCTTTACGCTGGGCAGTGTCAAGACGTATCAGGGCAGATTCGGTGTGCATATGGAAAGATTCAGGAGATCCACCCTCACCCTAGCCCTCTCCCGTCGAGGGAGAGGGAACTATTTCGCTACCGCTTGAGTTGCGCAAAGGTCTCCTCAGACGGGAGAGGGAGTGCCCCTGTCTGTAGGTGGGGTCATGCAAGGGTCTCCATAGGCTCATTGACCTCTTGGATGCATAAATGGATCTGGGGAATGTCGCAGGCCTGCCCCGTGTCAATGTTCACAAAGAATTCACATTCTAGGCCTAGAATGTCGACGAAGCAATCGCCGAATATGAGGAGAAGTGTCAGCACATATCATGAAGACTCGCTTGCTTGTGTGCCTAGCCGGACTTGCCATGCTTGTTTCCTGCGCGTCCCAAACTGAGTTTCAGTCCGAAGTGACCATCACACGCGCGGCACAACCAACGGAAGTGCCGACACCTGCGACACTACCATCGGCGGTGCCGACGCCTGCGGCACAAGCTACGGAAGTGCCGACGCCTGCGGCACAACCGGCTGTCCCAACGCCCTCCGCCGAAAGTCTCATCATGCTGCAAGACCCGCTCGACGAGCCGGAGTTCTATTGCGTCGACGTCGCGGGTTTTGGCAGCAATCTGAATCTGAACGCTCCGCTCCAAGCCCACACGTGCAAGCCCGGCGCCGACGATGAACTTTTCATTTTCAACCATCCCGCACCGGGCCAATTCTATATGAATGCCTACGACGTGTGCCTGGAGGCGGGCGAAGGAATGCTGTACGTGAAAACATGTTCGGACTCTCAGAGTCAGCGATTCGTGTTCGGAAGCGATGGGAACATCAACCCGCAAGATTCGAGTCTCTGCCTTGCGGTCCAGACTGGCGAGGGACAGCCCGCCGGAGGCAGATCTCACGTGCGCCGCGATCTTTTGCTGCAAGCCTGCGCAGACGTTGAGGACAGTCACGCCCGCTGGGCGCTACCGGGTCCAAGACCGTAATCGCTACCTGCTGTTGCATTGTTTTCCCAGGATGTGTCCACAAAATCACCGGTGTGGTGAAGAGTGCGCCGATTCGGTGATAAGAGCGTCAATTGTTTGACACCCTCCTTAGCCGCCTGCTATCATGCCTCAGTACTTGCGGCGTGCCTAGCACGCTTGGCAGACGAGAAAAGGTAATTCGGGTGTTGGTCGCAGTCCACAACTATTATTATCTGTTTACTAAGCCGGAGGGTCCGGCTTAAGCAGGTACGCTTTGTCCCAGTGGACAAAGCGAGGACAGGCGGCACCCTCCGGCGATAGCAGAAAGTGAAAAACTTTCTGCTTTTTCTTTTATTGATAGGAGCGAGTGCTACCGAGAACTCTACTGATCGTGCACAACCGACAGCTGAATTGGCAAGATCACCGTACAACAGACGCCGCCTCACTTAACGGAGGCGCAACACACCACAGAGGAAAGGCATCAAGGGTAGAAGGTCATGATAGTCATAATGCGGACCGACGCCACTCAGGAGCAGATTGACGCCGTGCGACAGCGTATTGAAGATGGCGGCGTGGAGTCGACCATCAGCCAAGGTGTAAACAAGACAGTAATTGGACTCATCGGCAAGCGGCCTCCCGGCATGATGGAGCAGGTACAAGTGCTGCCGGGTGTTGAAATGGTCATCCCCGTCGACAAGCCGTACAAGTTTGCTGCACGCGGCGAGGGCGGCGGCGATACCCACATTCGCGTCGGCAACGTGACCATTGGCGGCAATGAAATCGGCATCATCGGCGGTCCCTGCAGCGTGGAGAGCGAAGAGCAGATCATTGCTACCGCGCAGGCCGTGAAAGAAGCAGGCGGACACATTCTGCGCGGCGGCGCCTTCAAACCGCGCACGTCGCCCTACAGCTTCCAGGGCATGGGTGGTGAAGGACTCAAGCTGCTGCGCACTGCCGCAGACGCTACGGGACTGCCTCTTATCACCGAGGTCATGGATCCCCGCCGGGTCTCACTGGTTGCCGAACACGTCGATATCATGCAGATTGGCGCCCGCAACATGCAGAACTTCACGCTCTTGCAAGAGGTAGGCAACACCGACAAGCCGGTAATGCTCAAGCGCGGCATGGCGGCAAGCATTGAAGACCTGCTTATGTCCGCGGAATACATCATGGCCGCCGGCAATATGCGCGTGATCCTGTGCGAGCGGGGCATCCGGACCTTTGAAACGGCTACCCGCAACACGCTCGACCTGAGCGCAATCCCCGTCCTCAAGGCAGAATCGCACCTGCCCGTCGTCATCGACCCCAGCCACGCCACGGGCAAGTGGGAGTTGGTGAAGCCAATGGCGCTCGCTGCGGTAGCCGCCGGTGCTGACGGCGTGATGATCGAAGTGCATCCCAATCCTGAACTCGCGCTCTCAGACGGCCCGCAGAGCGTCACGCCGGCGCGCTTTTTCGACATCATGGATGCCATTCGCAAAGTGGCGGCCGCAGTTGGGCGGGAAGTCCCTGCTGCCACAGCCGAGTTGGAAGCCGCCACCACGTAGCCAAGACATGACTGTTTACATGGGAAGAAATACGTGAATGCCTGGGTGCAGATAATAGCGGAGGACGAGGCGGAGGGTCAGTTACGCGCGGTCTACCAGGAGCTACTCGGTGAAGGTCGGCGGAGCAGTGTGCCCGATTTCTTGCGCTTGCATAGTCTCGTGCCCCGCGCGATTGTTCCGCTCGCCCAGTTGCACCGGGCCATCGCTTACGGGCCAGGCGAGTTGTCGCGGACTCAGCGCGAGTTAATTGCCACGGTAGTTTCAGTCATCAACGGCTGCGGCCTTTGCCAAGAACTGCATAGCCGCCTGTTGCTCCACCGCACCCGGGATGAAACGCTTGTGAAGCAAGTCCAATGCGATTTCCGCACAGCCCCCCTCTCCGCTGTGGACCGCGCGATGCTGGAGTACACAGCGAAACTCACCACCGCTCCTGCTGCCGTTGCGCGTGAGGACATAGAACAATTGCGTCAACTTGGATTGAGTGATGCTGCCATCGTCGCAATCGCCACGCAAACCGCTCTCTTCAACTATCTTAACCGCGTCATTCAAGGCCTCGGTCTGGGAGAGACCGACGCACCATGAAGCGAATCCAACCCATCAATCACCCCGTGAACGCCACCGTTACCCTACCGGGATCCAAGAGCTATACCAACCGGGCGCTCATCATCGCTGCTTTGGCTGAAGGCACATCAACGTTACGCCAGGCGCTGTTTAGTGACGACACCGTGTACATGGCAGATGCGCTCCGGCAGCTTGGAATTCCTGTGTGGGCAAACGAATCCGACAATTCGTTCGTAGTCGAAGGGAAAGGCGGCTCTATTCCCGCCAGCGAAGCGGACCTCTTCGTCGGATTATCCGGCACAAGCGCGCGCTTTCTTACGGCGCTCGCCGCACTGGGCCACGGCCGTTACGGTGTGGATGGCGTCCCGCGCATGCGCGAACGCCCTATGCAACCGTTGCTTGACAGCATTCTCCAGCTAGGCGGCAGGATCCGGTCTGAGACCGGGAATGGCTGCCTGCCCATCGCCATCGATGGGCGGGGGCTGCGCGGCGGCAGCGCTTCTATGGCCGGCGACCAGAGCAGCCAGTACTTCAGCGCTCTCCTTATGGTCGCGCCATACATGACAAATGGGCTCGACCTCGCCGTGAACGGCCGCCTCGTCCACGGTCAGTATGTCACTATGACGATGAGGAGCATGGCGGAATTTGGGGTTGCGGCGACACATGAGGGAGAGCAGCGCTTTCGCGTTGCACCCGGGCAGCACTATCAAGCTCGCGCGTACGACATAGAGCCGGACGCCTCCGCCGCATCCTATTTCTTTGCGGCTGCGGCGCTTTCGGGCGGCACGGTCCGCGTAGAAAACCTCGGCGCCGACTCCGCCCAAGGAGATTTAGAATTCGTTGACGTGCTCGCTGCCATGGGTTGCGAGGTCGAAAAGAGCGCCGATTACGTGAGCGTCACAGGTCCCGGCAATCTACAGGGCGTTGACGTAGACATGGGTTCCCTGTCCGACACCTTCATGACTCTGGCCGCCCTTGCGCCATTTGCCGATGGGCCAACCGTCATTCGCGGAATTGCGCACACCCGCTTGCAAGAAACCGACCGTGTACACGCCACCGCGCAAGAGTTGCACAAGCTGGGAGTTGCCGTTGATGAGTTTAACGACGGCTTGCGGATCAAGCCGGGCGCTGTGCACGGCGCCATCATAGATCCCCACGACGACCATCGCATTGCGATGAGCTTTGCGCTGGTCGGCCTGCGGCAGCCCGGTGTTGTAATCGGCAATCCAGAATGCGTGGCAAAGACGTTTCCAGACTATTTCGACTGCCTAGAGACAGCGGTTCGCCCAGCCCAGCGCTCTGCGCCAATCTGATCGGCCGCGCTCAGCAATCGCTTGCAGCAAGCCTGGATTGCAGCCTATCCCCATCTGGATGGAACGCGAGTGCTCGCTTTCGCTACTATATCCGGCGCCAAAGGCACAGATTTTCCCCCAAGAATGCTCTACGGCAAGCTTTGCCCTAGTCCCGGCCAGCCCTTGAGTGGAATATCGGCCGCAAGGCTCTCATAGAGTCCCCGCTCCCGGGTTTCACAGTTGCCTCTCCATGGGGCTCATCTTGCGTAAGAGCGACACGGCAACGGCATCCAGAATCCAACTCCGAAAGATTTCACCGCGCCGAGACCATCCAGCCTGCATAGCGGATTCTTGCTTGGTTGCTACAGCGCTCTACGCCCTGCTACTATCGCTACTATGAGCCGCTTTCTTTCCACCCTTGCGACACCTCTCGCGGGCTTCCAACCGTCCTTGGAAGACGCACCGAAGCACTCGCCACGCTTGATTGGTGTAATCTTTCTGTTCTTCTTCTTGCTGTACACCCTAACCGGCGGCGGTCATGTTTACAGCCCAGAGGGGGAACATGCATACGCCATCAGCCACAGCCTCCTCTTGGACCCGGAACGCGAAGGCCTGCAGCAAGACTATCGCGAACTCGCATCGTGGGAGTTGGGGCTACCGGTCTTGATGCAACCCACCTTGCTCCTAGGCGCCATCATCGATCCTTTGCTGCCCCAGAGAGATGCATTTGGGCATCAGGGAAACACGTATGTGCTGGGAGAGTATCCGGTACTTGCACGACGAGGCACGCCCAATACTCGCGATACACTCCATATACCCCTTGAAGACACACGAGCCAGGGCGCTCGTAATCTTTTCCAATTTGGAATCATCTCAAGAGATCAAGGAAGGTACGCGTATCGCCACGATTACGTTTGACACCGTCCCCGTAGGTAGATTCTTTGGAGAGGTGAAGGCCGGGCGAGACACTGCAGAGGCAGCATACGACCTTTCTGTCATTCAAGGAGGAGTGGCGCATGGCAAGGCAGAGACTGTGGCTCGTCGCATTGGCATGCCCAGGTCCAACATCTACGTCTCAGAGCTGCAGTTTACACAGCGCTTGACCGTAAAGAGCATCACCATCCAGTACCACGCACAAGAAGGCACGTTGCACATATCTTCTCTTAACCTCATAGACGCCGAGACTGACGAACCTATACTGATCGGCTCCACTGGAAGAGTATGGTCCGAGCAGGAAAACAGTGACTATTTCAAGCGCTTGTTTGCGCTCTTTACCAACGCCTGGGTAACCGCCCTCAGTGCGGTGCTCATGTATCTCATTACGCGACGCCTAGGATACCACAGCCAGGTCGCCCTTGCCTTGACGTTGCTCTTTGGACTAGCCACGCTTGCGTGGCCGTACGCCAAGTATGACTATGCTGAACCGGGAATAGCACTCGCTCTCTTGGGTACGGTCTATTTCCTGCTGCGGGGTGTCCAAGACCGTCAATTGGGTTGGGTTCTTGTCAGCGGACTCATCATTGTGTGCGGCATTGCCATCAAGTTTGTTACGGCGATCAATCTGGCTGTCCTTGTTCCGCTGCCAGCACTCGTTTCATTCCAGGGCTCCCGCCAACTCCTGCGATCCCTCGCTTGGGCTCTCGTTCGCACTCTCGTATTCCTGGCCCCGATAGGCCTAGTTGGCCTCGTGGCACTCGTCGCGTTTGTGTCTGCATCGGACCTGGAGTCTTTTGTGCCTACCGACTTGACCGAGAGACTTTCCACCGGGCTCGACCTGCCGACATGGATTGGTCTGTATGGCAACCTGTTAAGTCCGGGGAAGAGCGTCCTGCTCTATGCGCCACCCCTCATTCTTGCCCTCTTTGGGAGTCTGCCGTTCATATCGCGACACAAGTGGTGGTCGCTTCCATTCGCGTGCATACCCCTGATCTACCTGCTCATCTATAGCAGTGTCGGAGACTGGTATGGCGGGAGTACCTGGGGACCGCGGTACCTGGTTCCTGCCGTACCTCTGCTGCTGGTGATGGCTGCGCCAATTCTAGAGAAAGCGCTATTTGATAATGGCGTGAGAGAATTGCGGGCCGTCGTGGTTCTCGGCGCTGTAGGAATCGGTATGCAACTCCTCGCCGTCGCCAATAACTTCGAGCGGTATTTCAGCCTGCTGCGTTCCCAGGTCTTGCCGCAGATTCCGGAGAGCGGCGCGTTTCTGGCCGGACGTGTAGGACAAGCATATTACGCCCACCCTACGAACTTGCCAGCCGAGAAGGAGAGTGTCCTCTATCTTTTTGCGACACCATTTTCGCCCATATTCGCCCACATCTGGATTCTGGCGGCAGACACAGTAGACCTTTTCCTGATTTCAAGCCCCGAGATCCTGCGAGCCGTGCTAAGTCGTCCTCCATGGACTTTGCTGGGGGTGGCAATTTGGCCTCAGCACCCCGAAGAGGTGCTGGGTTTGGACTTCTGGTCGATGACATTGTGGCGGGACTTTACCAACCACGCCATCCTTCTCGCGTTCATCTTGATTTTCGTATTGGCCTGCCAGGCCGCAACCCTCTACTGCTGGACGTGGCTAAGCCAGCGTTTCGAGCTAAGCATGCGGCTCTATTGGGGTGGAATTATCGGCCTTGCGACATTCTTTATCCTGTTCGATGTGTCCCACATACTTCAGTAGCGCAGCTCGCATGCCGAGAATTCACTTGGTTATTCACGCGGAAAGTAGGCCTGCCGCAGGTGTGCCAAAACACGCTACTGCGAAGCCTGCCGCTTGCCAAAGAAAATACGCAGCTTAGGCACGCCGCGCGCAGGCCTCGAGAACTAGCCTCTTCCCAGATGCCAGAAATCTTAAAGGCTTACTGGACGTGGGTAAGAAAAGGCCGTGACAACCTGGGTTGAACTAAGTCATCGCCCGGACGGGCAACTCAAGGGGGCTGCGTCAACCGAATTGCAGGCTCAGGCGCTACAGGGTATGACCTGAACTGCTACCGAGCGTCGTGGGCGGGGGCCGTCAAGCTCTACGAAGAAGACGCTCTGCCAGGTTCCCAGGACAAGGCGGCCTTCATGAACCGGAATCATAAGGTTGCCGCCAACGATACCGGCCGTGAGGTGTGACCGGGCATTATTGTCCACGCAGTCATGCCGATACTGCGCTTGGGGCAGCAAATCCCGCACGACCGCCTCAAAGTCTCGCTTGAGACCGGGTTCGTTTTCGTTGACAAGCATACATGCGGTTGTATGCAAACAGAAGACGCTGCAAATACCTTCTTCAATGCCGGATTCCGTCACGGCGTCATGAAGGTCACTGGTGATATCCAGCAACTCAGTGGGTTGCGCGGACGCAAGAGTTATCGTCTTCATAGCTCTAATTTCACGATACCACACGACTCTGAAATGAGACAAAGACGCACGGGACAGACAATCTCTGCTCCACCAGACCTACAACCATTGGTCTTCCGCCGCCCACTTGCCGTTCTTCCACACTTACAAATGCAATCCGGCAGCGCCATTGCTCTACCCACAGAAACGCTACCACCGAGCCTCCGCTGCCGTGGTCTTGACCTGACGCCTTTTCAAGCGAAAACACACATGTGGCAACACTTTAGTAACGCTGTGTCACAGCACGCTACGAGCGTGCCCGACAGATTCAAGGCGGTCCGGCCCCAGCAGTATTCAATCCCTCTCCAGTACTCGTGGGTTTCCGGCTAGTAGTGTACACGATGGCGCACAAGGCCGCCGTTAGCCAAAACCAGCTCGCCAAGTCCGGCAAGAAATAGTAGTTGTCCAACATGCCGTGGGTTACTGCCGCGAGTTGGCTCCCGGCCAAGCCCACACCAAGGGCGCGTACTTCCTTTTCCCGGCTGGTATACGCAATGCGGTGTGTGAGCATGAAGAAGAGCGCAAGAAAGCCAACGATGAAGACGACTCCCACTATCCCTAGGCGCAGCCAGAAGTCAAGGAAGAGATTGTGCGGGTGCGACAAATTCGGCTCACGCCAGGCAGCCGGGTTCAAGTACTGCGCGTGGACATAGAGGTAGTTATCCAGACCTACACCGGTGATCGGGTAGTCCGCGATCATCTGCAGGGATGACTGCCCATTAACGATTCGCATGTGCGTCGTTGTGCCTGGCTCGACACTTAGTACCGACCGCACCCGCTCCGGGCCAAAGTTGACGCCACCGGCTAACAGCAGCACCGCGACGAGGATTACACCACCGAGGAAACGAACCCGTTGTCGGCGTTCCGGCAAGAGCACCCAAATGAAGAACAGCAAGAGTATAAGCCCGGCTATCCATCCGGCACGCGAGAAGCTGCCCAGCAACGCCACCGCGAGCACACCCGCGAGCGGCCAAGCCACACGGGAGGGCCAAAGCTTGAACATGCCGGCAGCGACCACAAACGGCAGCGCCCGTTCGACTATCATCGCTAGGTGATTGGGCGAGGGATAGAATCCCGAGAGCCGAATCACGCCTTCTGCCTGCACCGCAGCATTGGGGTCGACGATGGGCTCTGCCAGCGCCACTGCCGCCGCCACGGCCGCGCCCGCCACAAACGCCTGTATCAACCGCCACGCCTGCTGCCGGTTTTTGAGCAGCCAGCTTGCGATCAAGAACAATAGCACCGGCACAACTATCGTTTGGCGCAACTCGCGCAAACTAAAGACCCCATAGTGGGAAAACAGGAGCGACACCGCGCCGATCACGAGCAAACCGACAGCCCACCAGGTAAAGACGCGCCTTTCAACAACCAAGCGCTGCCTCACGAACGTATGCACCAGCAGCGACCCAACGAGCAGCGCCGCCAGAATCTCATTGACGGGCAACGCGAGGCGACCGGCGGCGGGCGTCAAAACGGAAAAGGGCAGTGTTGCTGCCACAACGAATAAGAGTGCACGGGGCCACACCAGCGCAGCAAGGCCAAGCAAGGCCACAAGCAAATACTGCGCCGCCGCTCCCGGCACAATCCACAGCAGACCCGCCACCGCCAGCAACAACCCGAATCGAGCCGTCTCATGCTGCCATATGCCACTGGCAGTCCGTTCCATGATCTTGCCGAGAAGCTCGCTAGGCTGACGCCGTTGCCGCAGCCATCCGGTAAGAATCCAGCCGATTGCAGCAAGAAATCCCGCGTACAGCCCGCCTACAAGTACATAGGGCCACAATGGGCGTTCGCGCACGACGACTATTGCATCGATGTCCACCCCAATGTCGCTCGACTGTAGGTTGCGCCGGCCCGTGACTTCGATCTCAACAAGGTGCTCGCGATCCGGGAGTCGATCTGCCAGCAGCACTTCTTCTTCCCAGCGGTCTTCAGGAGCATAGAGGTCCAGCATGGCCTGACCGCCCGCGTCCTTGTCCAGGCGGTGGGCAAGAGACTGCGAGCCGTTGATGCGCACTAATGCAATGCCCTTGTCCGGCCCTTTGAGGACTACCAGGGAGACTGCCGTGCCATGAAAGCGAAAGCGCAGGCGGGCGCCCGCCTGCGGGCTGCCCCGCGCCTGATCCAACGAGTATGTTTCATTGGCGATGTCAATCCACTCGCCCTCCCAGGCGAGCGCGGGATGCTTCTCCTGATGGTAGCCCGGCCCGAGTACGGGCGGCGCGCGCATCAAATCCCGCATGGCCGCAAGCACCGGGCGCTGAGTGAATTCCTTATCCACGATGCCGAAGTATTGCGTGGGGTCATCGGGGTGGGCTTGGGGCCAGTAGAAGTGCCAGAGATTTATCATCGGCAGCCACGGCCACTCGCGTTGCGCGCGCTGCATGCCCTCCACCGTGTAGCGTGCCTGTGTCTCTTCCGAGACATTGCCCCAAGGCGAAGGACTGCCCTGCCAGTCCGTTGGCAGCGCGACCCACCCGTATTCTCCGGCCCAGATGGGTTTGGACGCGTCGCCGTTTCGCACCATCACTTCCCGTACCAACACCGCCCGCGCCATGTTCGTGCGGTGCCGCGCTATGTAGCGGTCATCCGGGCCGTGCCACAAGCCGTAGGACGCCGTGCTGACCACGTCGAAGTACGGCGCGCCGCCGTGCGCATAGATGCCTTCGAGAAAGAACAGCTCACTGAGGTTCTTGGGACCGGTCTCAGTCGTTGGCGCCAGCACGGCGGCAACGATGATCGCCTCCGGATTCGCCTGCCGGATACGCTGCGAGGCCACTTTGAGCATCGCCACGTAGGCCGCCGGATCGGGATTGTGCGGCCACCATTCGCCATGGAGATTGGGTTCATTCCAGATTTGGAATATTTGCACGTCCCCGCGGTACCGCTGGGCAAACGCATATGCAAAGTCTCCATAGTCCTCAAGCCGTGCCGGTGGGCCCTGTTGACGCCCGTCGTCCGGCGGCTTCCCATCTGGATATGCCCAAGGCGGCGGCCGTTCGAGACGCGCGATGATTGTCAGGTTGTGTTGCTTCGCCAGCGCGACCAGTCGGTCGTACTTCTGCCAGGTACTTTCCTCGGCTAGGTCGTTCCAGTACCTTCCCTTCCACGGACGCTCGATGTCCTCCCAGGCAATGACCTGCCGGATGTAGCGAAATCCCGCTTCTTCCAATAACGCCATGCCGCGCTCGATTCGTTCCCAATCCGGGTCTTGATCGAAACGCGTATTGATGCCGTAGCGATACACCGCGGCGTGGCGGATGGGGTGCACAGATTCGCGTCCGTAGGCGACGCCGGTTTCAAACCAGAAGCGGTAGCCGACCAAGGCCAGCGTCGCGGCGCAGAGCACAAGAAGACAACCAACAAAGAGGAGTAGTCGCACCACTGTAGGAAAAGTCTCTCCAGGGAAGCACTATCTAAGCGCGTGGCGACCAATCGGGATCACATTTAAGCAGAGTTTAGCAGTAACGCCGCTAACGCGTACTTGCTGCCTAGGACTGCCGCGAGTCAGTTGGGACGCTGGGTGGGGTCTCGTGCCCGGGCGGGAAAGCTTCAGGTCAGGCGGAGAAGGTGAGGGAGCAGTTGGCCCGCAGCCGCTTCCAGGCACAAGTCTTGCGGCAGGAATCTGTCCGAAGGAAGCCTCTTACCCCACCGCAAGCAGCTCTTCCTGGGCCGGATTGAGGACACGGTCTATGCGACCCCCGCCAATCACTTCATCATCTTGATAGAATACCGTGGCCTGGCCGGGAGCAACCGCGCGAATCGGGCGGGCAAACACAACCTCCGCTGCACCATTACCCGCCGGCTCTACAATTGCTTCCACCTCTTCCATACGGTACCGCGTGCGCACGTTCACACGAATTGGCTCTGTCGGAGGCGAGCCCGCCACCCAGTGCACGTCAATCGCCTGCAGGGCATGCGCGTAGAGGTCTTCCTCTTCACCGACGAAAACGGTGTTTGCTTCCGGGTCCAATGCAATCACGTACAACGGACGCGGCCACGTCAAGCCAAGGCCCCGGCGCTGTCCGACCGTATAGTTGACAGTGCCGTCATGTGCGCCTAGTACCTGTCCATCCTTAAAGCAGATCGGCCCGGAGCGGGCGATGCCTGGCTGCCAAGACTCCAGGAAATCGCGATAGTTGTCGTTGGTCACAAAGCAAATCTCATAGCTATCCGGCTTGTCCGCCACGTGCAGACCGAACCGCCGCGCCAAGTCGCGAGTCTCAGTCTTTGTCTGGGTCCCCATGGGGAAGAGCGTTCGCGCCAGTTGTTGCTGGCCCAGCATATAAAGCACGTAGGACTGGTCTTTCTGTGGGTCCAACGCGCGATGCAGGCGATAGCGCCTGGACTCGGCATCTCGCTCAATGCGCGCGTAGTGGCCGGTGGCAAGATAGTCGGCGTCGAGCTCCTGCGCCCGCTTGAGAAAGGCCGCAAATTTGACGAACTGATTGCAGTCGACGCAGGGGTTCGGCGTGCGGCCGCTGGCGTAAGAAGCGACAAACCGCGCCATGACTTCCTTCGCGAAGATCTCGCGGAAGTTGAGTGAATAGTGCGGGATGCCGATCCGGTCCGCCACGCGCTGGGCGTCATGGGTGGCGCTCAATGAACAGCACGCGTGCAGGCGGGTATCCACCATGCCCTTCTGCCAGACATTGAGCGTGATGCCAATCACCTCATGTCCCTGCTCGGCAAGCATGGCGGCCACCACAGAAGAATCAACGCCGCCGGACATCGCGACGACGATGCGCAGCGGCTCTTTGGTTCGGGAATTCTCGTCAGGAAACATAGCCCTCTAAGTTTAGCACAAATCTCTCCCTCCACCTTGGAAATCCCCGCAAAACCAATGCCGACAAGCTAAGGGTCTCCCCCTCCCATGGAGACACTTGCACTACCAAGGCCGACTAGCTAGAGGACCCCCTCTCCCTGGGAGCTTGTCTCAAGAGTTCACTGCTCAAAGTAGACTTACCCTTCGACAGGCTCAGGGCGAACGGCAAAGGCAAATCTCGTTCGTGCTGAGCCTGTCGAAGCACAGTTTTGCTTATCGAGTCGACTTATGAGACAGCCTCCTGGGGGAGAGGGTCAGGGTGAGGGGAAGACGGCGTCGACCAAGCCTATTGCTAACAGTCAGGCACAGTTGCACAGGGCTCTCGTTCGATCGAGGGCGGTGTGATTGGTAGCCTGCGACGCATACGCTATACTGGGAGCAGCGAGAGCCGCGCACCCATTACACGACAACCAGCACGCAGCGCATGACATTAGACGTCCCGATACGTGTTCGCTATGCCGAAACCGACGCCATGGGGGTGGCGTACCATGGGCATTATTTCACGTGGTTCGAAGTCGCGAGGGTAGAGCTCATGCGCGCGTTGGGTTTGCGCTATCGAGACCTTGAAGCGGAGGGGATCTACCTGCCGGTTGTGGAGTGTCGAGCGCGATTTCTTGCCGCCGCCCGCTACGACGCTCCCTTGCAGGTGCGCACGGCGCTCATGGCGGCAACGCGCGCCCGGATCGTGTTCGGCTACCTCGTGCGGGAACCGGAAGCGTCTGTCCCACTTCTCGCCTGCGGTCAGACCACCCACGCGTTTACTACGCGCGAGGGCCGCGCCACGCGACTGCCCCAAAGTCATCCGCTGTGGCAAGGCATGCGGAACGTCACTTTTCAGCCTGAATTCGTCTCAATTGCCTAACTGGGAGCGGCAACACCAATGACCAATCGCCCTCGGACGCAAAAACGCTCCGTGTTGCGGCTCGTCCTCTACGCGTTGGTGCTGCTCACGCTCGTCATAGCATTCCTCTACGCTTACGAGCTGATAGGCGGACTCGTCGACTCCTTGCTGGAGTTCGTCGGAGACATCATCGGCCAACTCTAACGCAGTGAATCGGGAACATACGTTCACTGAGATTGTCCTCAAGCCGGTCTGCCGTCAAAAGCACTCCAATGCGATTGACTCCAATTCTAGCGGTCTTTTCAAACTCCAAGGCACAGCTAGCTAGAGGATGAAAGGCCATCCCACATTACCCTCTGTAACCAAGTATCAAGGTTTGGCTCATAGTCGCTGACGAGTTCTTGGGTCGTACTTCATTCTCATTTGGAGTGCCTTCTGCAAGACCACCCTCTTCCTTGCTGTTACCAGTGAGAAGGTCGCACATCGTCCTTCAATTGGACCGAGTCTAATTCTGAGGCTGTGGAGTTGGCGTTGGTGTTGGCGTTGGCGTAGGCGGCCTAGGCTTATAAATCCAAACTTCACATTCGCTATCAGGAACACTTAGATCTCTATAGCACTTGGCATCCGGAGGAAGATGGGGAGGAGGTCGGCGATTTGGGTCGTATCCCAGTGTTATCCCTGTTGGCGTTGGAGCCGGTGTTGGCGTTGGCTCCGGTATGGGGGTTGCAGTTGGTTGTGGAGTTGGCGTTGGCTCCGGTGTGACCGTTGGAGTCGGTATTGGCGTTGTCGCCAGTTTTGGGGCTGTAATTGGTTGTGGAGCTGGCGTTGACTCTGGTGTGACCGTTGAAGTCGGTATTGGCGTTGTCGCCTGTTTGGGGGTTCTAGATTGTTGTGGAATTGGCGTTGGCGCCGGTATAGACTTTGTTCTTGATGGTGGAACTGACGTTGGCGTCGGTATGGACTGTGGCGCCGGTATCGACTTTGTTGTTGATGGTGAAGCTGACGTTGGCACCGGAATGGACTGTGGTGTCGGTGTAGGAGCCGGGGTGGGAATTCTTCCGCCGGGTGCGTAATCCTGCTCCCAAGGGAAGCGCTCCGAGTCAAGGCGCTTTTCAAGTCCGTTCGGGCCGTTGACCCAGGTGTGATAGCCGTCAGTAAATGCGGTGTAGTTGTCGGCCTTACGCCAGACCAGCAACCCGCCGGTGGTGGCCTGAGTGCTGTCGCCATTCTCGCTGTAGCGCTCATTCTCCAAGCACTCGCCCACAATCTCGTGGCCGCTAAGGTCGCGCAGGGTTTTGAACCCTAAGACGAATTCGCAGTCTACTGCCGCCACAGATGCGAGCGTTAGTGATGCAACGGCTAGCCCGAGGAGAATACCTATAAATGCGCGTCGAAAGTGAACCGGCATCGACCCTCTCCCTTAATCTCAACGTGAATCACGGGAACCCTTGGCACGTTACAAAGTACCATACCTATACCAATTTAAGCAGTATAAGTTTACAAGTACATCTGCAAGCTACTATACGACTTCACCTTGTCAACAAAAGGGAGAACATACTAGTAGCGTAGGCGTGCAGCAGCGGTGCCAAGAATGGCAAAAGAGAGGGAAAGGAGCAAAGAATAATACAAGGAGTCGGTCTATTTGCCCTAGTGAGCAACTGGAGACGGTTGCTTAGTCGGGTACCGGAGTGGGCGGCGGTTTCGGAGTGAGATACTCCTCGATAGCGTCGTGGGCGGTTTGCGCCGCTTCCTCAATGGGAACTTGGCCCCGCGCCACGGGCAGGGTGAGCCGGTTGAAGATCTGCCAACTCAACACGGTTGAGGTTGCCAGGTGGGAAGGCACACTGTCCACCAGGAGTTCCAGCAATACGTCCCGCGCTATGGGGTCGAGCAATAAGGACATGTACTTGCCAGCCGGCTTGTTGATGAATCCCTGCGCTTCCGTAACGGCCGGCACCAAGCGAATCTGGCCGAGGTGATGTCCCAGATGCAGCATGGTCGCGAAGCCCGCGTCGCCATGCTGGCTGCCGACCGGCATCACCAGCGCCTCCTGCAGGCCGAGTGGTGTCCCGCTGCGGTTTTCTTTGGGTATCACTGCGGGCATGCGGTCCGCCCGCAGCCTGCCAAAGAATGGATTGAAGACCATCGCTGTCTGCAGGCGCTGGCCGTCAATGGTGCCGCGCAGCGCATTGGAGTCTACATCCGGGCCATGCGGCATAACGCCATGGATGCGGCCGAGTTCCTGCCAGAAGCGGATGCCGCGTTGCGCCGCCGGTTCGGTAAGCTTGATCTCCCCCGTATCCAAATCTACGGCGTCGCCGCCCTCTTGGAGCACAAAAGGCAGCCAGCCCGGAATGCTCCACTCCGTATATCCCCATAGGTCGATCTTCGTATCGCCGTCAACGTCCCGCGTCAGCGACTTGGCCGCGAAGATGAAGTCCTCGTGGTTCCACGTGTGCGTCGGCGTCGCTACTTTGAATTCCTCGAACTTTGTGCTGTTGTACATCACCATAGCCGGCAGCACGGCCAGCGGTACGGCCATGAGCTGGCGTCGATAGCGCGACAATTGCAGCGCGTTACCCGCGAAAGACTCAAGCAGGTTGCTGTCATCCGTCTGGGCGTAGCGATCCAGCGGCGCGAGGATTTGGTGGGTAAAGGCGCGCGGAAAGTCCAACGCGGAGTGCATCCAGGCGATGTCGAGCGGCGCACCGCTCGCGTCGCGGGCGACGACGAACTCCCAAAAAGCATCGCGCCACGACTTACCGCTCGGCCGCAGTATCTCTACGGCTTCTAGCTGCGAGCGCGGCGTGGGGCCGTCAATTTGCTCCTCGTTCCAGGCGCTGATGGCATTGTTGGCCTCGGTGGGGATGCCGGCGAGGCGCGCCATAAAGGCAAACGTCAGGGTCACCGGCTCGGCTGATTGGCCGCCGTCGGAGGATCGCGGGGCCTCCCGGAATGGCGCTTTGCCTTCAAGCTCGGGCCTTGCGCTTGCGCGCCCCGGACCCCCGCCGCAGGCCGCGAGTACTGCAGCACTCCCACACAAAGCAGCCAGCGTCGCTACACACTCTCGTCTCGTCATCTCGTTCACCCTGATTCGTCAAACGCCTATTCTTCTGAATCCTCGTCACTAACGAGGCGGTGAACCGAGCCATTCACGTACCACGGCGGCACCGTTCTCCAGGGCGGCAGGGGCAGCGAGACTGCCTCTCAGCGCCGGCAAGGCCATCCGCTCGGTCAAGGTCTTCCCTAATCCACTATACAACGAGAGCGTGGTGCCGACACTATACGAGAGGCTTCGCAAGACCACGTCCGCTCGGTCCAGCCCCAATGCAAGGTCAGCGTGCATGCGGTTGGGACGACGGATGAACTCAATTGCGTTATTGCGCGGTGGCACTAACAACTGTGACCCTAGTTGTGCGGCCAGCGGTTTGGCAACGGCGTAGGCAGCGTCAAGATTCGCGCTGTGCGCGGAAGCGCCAACCATGTCGGAGACCAACATGGGTACGGATTGGGACGGCCCGTTGGGTGTCCCAACAAAGGCGAACGGCAATGAGTAAGGCTCCGTGTTGTGCCAGTTGATGAGTTCGAGGCGCAGCGGCGCTGTGGAAGAACCGTTTCGCCGCCGCATGATTGCATCCATGGTGACGTGCGGCCCGCCTTCCAGCGCCCGATAGCGGTGTGCAAGTTCCATCCAAAATTGCAGCCCGCGCCGGGCCTCTGACTGGTCAAGCGTCGTGCTGCCGGCGCCAAGGTCGGCAACCCGCCCGCCTGCGCCAACAATTAAAGGCAACCAAGCGGGAACGGTCGTCGTGCCAAACCCCCAAACAGTGCCCCTGTCCGCAGTGTGTGTCAGCGCCGCGGCCATCGTGGCAAATTCATCCCACGTCCAACTTGACATTGGCGGGGGCATCTCCCGCGCCGTGAGGACTTCAGTATCATATCGCACTGAAAGAATGCCCAGCGCCGCCGGGAGCGCCATCTGCTGTCCCCAAAACTCTAGGGCGCGCAATGACTCAGGATGGTAGCCCTTCAGTGTATTGTTCGTGTCGTTATCGAGAAAGGGGTTTAAGGGACGCAGCAAGTCGCCGCGCAAGATCTCCGGGAGGTCATCCTGTAAACTGAACCAGATAACGTCGGGAGCCTCGCCTGCCGCAACGCGCTGGCGAATTGCCGTCACAAACGAACGGCCGGGCGTGGCTACGATCCTGTGTACTTCTCTGATGGTGGGTATGCCGTCGCGCCCGCCGGGCGCCAACCCGTAGCGCACCGTCGGCAACGCCTTGTCCAATACGGCGTTCACCCGGTCACCGGCTCGCACGGCAACGGTGACGGTGACCTCCTCCGGCACTGGCGTCGGCGCATCGGGGGCGCCGCGTTTACCGCAGGCAAGCAACAGACCGCTGCCAAGGCCTGCACTGCCGGCTCGTAACAATTCTCGTCGCGTCATGGGCAAAACCCCCGCAAAGAACTGTCCTTAGGCTACATACTCCCACTGCGCTTCAAATGTGTCAATCGCCTGGCGCAATGTTCCGGCTCAACTACGGAGCGCGAACTTCACCAGGGTCCACAACGCGTGCGGCCCATCAATCCAAGGATTGAGCTTGCGCTCTTTGCGTGGCGTGTAAGATATCGGCACCTCACGAATGCCATAGCCTAGCTTCAGAATTTTCGCCGTGATCTCCGGCTCCAATTCAAAGCCCGAAGACTCGATAGTGAATCGATCAACAACCTCCCTGGCCATCATCTTGTAGCACGTCTCCATGTCATGCAGCGAGGCGCGAAACAGAATACGTGTTACTAGGGAAAGGAACAGGTTGCCGAGACGCCGGACGAACTCCTGGTGTTCCAACGACCGCACGCCATAGACCACCTTGGTCTCGCCCCGCGCAATCGGTTCCAGCAACGCCGGAAAGTCCGCCGGGTCGTATTCCAAATCGGCATCCTGAATGACGACCACGTCTCCCGTCGCCGCCGCCAACGCGGTGCGAATTGCCGCGCCCTTTCCCCTATTCTCCGGGTGATAAACAATGTGGTACCGCTCGTTCTGAATAGACTGTAGCACTGCTGTCGTGCCGTCCGATGAGCCATCGTCTACTATGACGATCTCTTTCTCCAAAGAGACATCCGCCACGCGTTCCAGGACCGCGCGCACGGTCTCGCATTCATTGTAAACCGGAATCAAAACGGAGAGTTTCATAGCAGCTACACCATCGGTTGCAAGAATCAAGAACCCAAACGCACTGGGAGGGGCGAGGCACTCAGGGAATGCCCAACGGGGCAATGAGTGTCGGCAAATGCGTAGCTCAGAGTAAGTCAGGTCAAGGTTGGTTTGGGAGCGCCCCTACTATATCATTGGGTCCATAACTGAGTAAACACCTCCCACGATTCGATCTTGCCGGCGCCAAGCTGCACTGCTCTCGAGACCAGGGCAGGCCGCGACCGCGCTGTGCAGGATCATCTCCCATAATGCAGCGCCAAGGAGCACACAATGGCCACGCCGCCGTACACCGTACACGTGGAACAAAATGTCGCCGTGCCCATGCGGGATGGCGTTGTCTTGCGCGCAGACGTTTACCGACCGGAGGCTGCGGGGCCGTTTCCGGTAATCCTCACGCGCACGCCGTACAACAAGACTGCCTTAGACGGTGGTGCGTCTCCTACCTACGAAACCCTGGCTGCGTCAGGGTATCTCGTCGTGGCGCAAGACGTGCGCGGCCGCTATGCCTCAGACGGTGAATTCACGCCGCTCTTTGCCTTTGGCTATCCCGATATCGAAGACGGCTACGATACGGTTGAGTGGTGTGCACAGCTTTCGGATTCGACCGGAAATGTAGGAATTTTCGGCAATTCTTACGGCGGCTTCACCTCGTATTGCGCCGCTTTCAGCCAGGCCCCCAGCCTCCGCTGCGTCTTTGCCGAAGGTATGACCCAGCGCCTCACGGACTTTGAGCCGCACTTCCGTCCCGGACGCCGCTTTGCCTGGTCTATGTGCACCATCGCGCCGGACATTCGTCTCAAGCAGGGCCTGGGTGGGCCGCATCACAAGGAGATAGCCGACCAACTTTGGGAACGTGAACGCCACAAATGGCTGTGGTTCCTGCCCCGCAAGGACATACCGGACGATCACTTTGGCGGGCCTGTGCAGGCCGCCTACTACCGCACGCTCATGACCGAGGCCGGCGTCGACACGTTCCAGTGGCAAGACCGCTACCCGGACGTCCGCGTACCGGTATTCCATCGCACGGGCTGGTACGACCGCTTCGTGCGCGCGATCGACGGCCATACGCTCATGGCACAGCAGGCCGGCACGCCGGAGGCCCGCGCCGGGCAGCGCACCATGATTGGGCCATGGGGACACACCAGCGCCCTAAACGTCTACGAAGGCGAACTGGATTTCGGTCCGGACGGCCTTGTGGAGCAAACCGAGCTCTTGCTCCGCTGGTTTGACTTCTGGCTCAAAGACCAGGATACCGGCATCATGGACGAGGGGCCGATTAGCCTCTATATTCTTGGCGACAATGCGTGGCGCAACGAGAGTGAATGGCCGCTCGCGCGTACGCAGTACACCGACTATCACCTACACAGCAACGGCAACGCACAGACCCCTCACGGCGACGGCGCCCTTTCGCCAGGTCAGTCGGGTGACGAGTCGCCCGACCAGTTTGTCTACGATCCCCGCGATCCGGTGCCCTCTTGCCATCTGATGCACGACCAGGACGGCGTCTTCGACCAGCGCGTGCTGGATTCTCGCCAGGATGTGCTCGTCTACCAAACGGACCCTTTGACTGAGGCCCTGGAGGTGACCGGCGAACCGGTACTGCACCTGTATGCCGCTACCAGCGCCGTAGACACGGACTTTATGGCGAAACTGGTAGACGTCCACCCCAATGGCTTTGCGCAAAACCTCAGTTACGGTGTCGTGCGCGCCCGCTACCGCAATGGCTATGAGTCGTCGCAACTGCTAACGCCCGGACAGGTGTATGAATTCACCATCACGCTCAACCCGATCGCCAATGTCTTTCAACCCGGCCACCGCCTGCGCCTGGATATATCCAGCAGCGACTTTCCCAATTGGGACCGCAATCTGAACACCGGCAGCGACGGCTACGCGGATGCCACGATGGTCAGCGCCCGCCAGACCGTGCTCCACGATGCCAACCACCCAACGCGCATCACTTTGCCCGTTATTCCCAGGGACTAGCCCGCAAATTGTCTACGGGCACTACAATCGGACCTATCCAAAAACCGACTCAAATTGGGTCAGGTGGCACTTACTTCTCCATGCACGCGCCCGGTTCGCCGTCCAAGCCAGTAGCAATGGAATGCGTTGCACACCTGCTGAATCCCAATTTTTCAGCTACAATAGCTGTGATTACCCATTTGCCTGTCGCAATTGGGCTATTTCCGATACAAGCTATGAAACAAGGATAGGCCGTGCGCACTGACGAAATTCGCCAACGCTTTCTCGACTATTTTGCAGAAAAAGAGCATCTTGTCATGCCGGGATCATCGCTCATTCCACAGAGCGATCCCAGCGTCTTGCTCACCAGTGCCGGCATGCAGCAATTCAAGGACTATTACCTCGGCCTCGCAGATCCGCCACGGCCGCGCATTGCCACCGTCCAGAAGTGCCTGCGCACCGATGACATCGACGAGGTCGGCGACCAGTCGCACCTCACCTTCTTCGAGATGCTGGGCAACTTTGCCTTTGGCGATTATTTCAAAGAAGAGGCCATCGCCTTTGCCTGGGAACTCGTGACCGAGCGCTTTCCCTTTGCCAAGGAGCAGGTGTGGGCAACCGTATTCGGCGGTGAAGATGACCTCGGCCCCGATGAATCTGCCGAGCGGGCGTGGCTGGCAGTCGGCGTGCCGCCGGAGCGCATAGTCCGTTACTCAGGCTGGAAAGAGAATTGGTGGGGCCCTACCGGTGATTCCGGCCCCTGCGGGCCGTGTTCGGAGATCCATCTTGAGCTCGTGCCGAATACCGATGGTCACGACTGCCTGGGTCCGGCCTGCCCCTGCGGCCGCTTTCTTGAAATCTGGAACCTCGTGTTCAATCAGTATTTCTCACGTGCGAGCAACAGCAATCTCAGCGCCGACGCCCTGACACCTCTTGACAGCGTTGGCGTGGACACAGGGGCCGGTCTGGAACGCTGGGCCGTGGCGCTTCAGGGCGTTGCCACCCCGTACGATACGGACCTCTTCCAGCCGATCGTGCAGCAGGCGGCGCAGTTGCTCGGCTGCACCTACGGCGACCACGCGGAGCAAGACGTTGGCCTCCGCATCATATGCGAGCACGCGCGCGCTGCCGTCTTTCTGATTGGAGACGGCATCCTGCCGGGCAACGTGGGGCGTAGTTACGTGCTCCGCCGCCTGATCCGGCGCGCCATGCGCCACGCGTACCTGCTGGGCCGTCGGGAGCCCATGCTGGCCGCACTGTGCCGGACTGTCATCGCGCATATGGGTACAGCGTACCCTGACATACGTGCGCGCGAGGACTTCATTTTGCGCATGATCACGCAGGAGGAAGAGCGCTTCTTGCGCAACGTGAACCAGGGTCTGCCAATTCTCTCTGGAATGCTGGAAGACGCGGAGCAAGTAGGCGGCACAATTCTCGGGGGAGCGGATGCGTTTCTGCTCCATGACTCGTACGGCTTTCCCATTGAGCTCACCCGAGAAGTCGCCGCCAGTCGCGGGATTATGGTGGATGAAGAAGCCTACCAAGCCGCGCTCCGCGAGCAGCAGGAACGCAGCCGCCAGAGCGCGCAATTCGAAATCGTGCAAAACCTGCCAACCGACTTTGCAGGCGTAGACTTCACTGGGTACGAAGCAACCACTGATACCGGCACCGTCGTCGGCATACAGCAAGGCGACGAGCGCGCCGGCAGGCTGGAAGCCGGAGAAGAGGGCGTCATTGTGCTTGACCGCACACCTTTCTATGCGGAAGGCGGCGGCCAGGTGGGAGACACCGGGCGTATTGAGAACACTGATGGCATCTTCCGCGTGGAAAACACGTACTCGCCGCAACCCGGCCTCATCGCTCACCAGGGCCGTGTGACGGAAGGCGCGATCGTGGCTGATAGTTCGGTCTCGGCGACCGTCGACCAAGAGAGACGCGCCAACACCGCGCGCAACCATACGGCGACCCATCTCATGCACGCCGGCCTGCGCAGCGTGCTCGGAGACCACGTCCAGCAATCCGGGTCGCTGGTCGCGCCGGACCATCTGCGCTTCGACTTTTCCCACCCTGAGGCCCTTTCGCATCAGGAGATTGAGGAAGTCGAGAGACGCGTTAACACCCTCGTACAGTCAAACTTGCAATCAGAGATCGCACATCTGGAAACGTCGGAGGCGGTGGCCGCCGGCGCGCTGGCGCTCTTTGGCGAGAAATACGGCGAGACCGTGCGCGTTATCACTATCGGTGACGTGAGCAAAGAGCTCTGCGGCGGCACGCACGTCCCCGCCACCGGTTCCATTGGACTCTTTGTAATCCAGAGTGAGTCTAGTATTGGCGCGGGCCTGCGCCGCATTGAGGCGCTTACGGGCCCCGCCGCTGTACGCCACGTTCAAGAGCAGAATGCTCTACTGCTCGACCTCTCCCACACCCTGGAAGCACCGCCGCAAGAGCTCGGCGAACGCACTGCCGCTTTGCGTGAGGAACTCGCCCAACAACGGCGAGAGATTGCACGTTTGGAGCGCGGGCAGGCAGGCCAACAGGTGGAGCATCTCATCGCCGCTGCCGAGGTCGTAGATGACATGAAGCTGGTCGTAGGACGCGTGGACGTTGCCAATGTCGAGAACTTCCGCGAACTCGGCGACAGGGTCAAGGATCGACTCGAGGGCTCCGGGGCATTGCTGCTCGGCTCCATCCTCAACGACCGCCCCCAGTTTCTCATTATGACAACCAAGGGTCTATCTCAGCGAGGCGTCCATGCCGGTAACCTCGTGCGCGCGGTTGGCAAAGTGGCAGGCGGCGGCGGCGGCGGCGGACCCGAAACGGCCCAGGCCGGCGGCCGCGACCCTGGAAAACTGGACGAGGCCCTGGCGAACGGCGCACAGCTCCTCCGGGAAGCAATGACAAGCGGCCGGTAGCTGTGTTCCTGATTTTCTCCGCCTAACGACACATCTTGTCAAAACCTCCCCATTTCAGGCATCGTAGAGAATGAGTTGAATGAAAAGCACTTGACTTGCAAGGAGTTTCAGCATGTCATTGTCCGCAGAAGAACAAGCGTTATTGAGTGGTGAGAAGCGCAACCTGCCGTTCCTACCGGCGCTGGGCGGCTGGTACAACGAAGAAGAGGTGGAAGCCCTGACCCAAGCGCTCCGCGAGAGCATGGATTGGAAAGTCGGCTTTACCGGCAACGACATTACGGAGTTTGAACGGGAATTTGCCGAGTATTGCGACGTAAAGTACGCCTATGCTGTGAATTCTTGTGGCACGGGTCTCGATGGGGCGATGCAGGCGCTGAACCTCGGCCCGGAAGATGAAGTGATCGTACCGGCCATTACATACATCGCGACCGCCCAGGCGGCAGTCGGCGTAGGCGCGAAAATCGTGTTGGCCGAGTGCCACCCGGATACTTTCAACATCGATCCCAACGACGTGGAACGCCGCATGACGGCAAACACCCGCGCCATCATGCCCGTCCACAATAACGGTCTCTCTGCCGACATGGACGCCCTGGCAGATATTGCCGAACGACACCCCCACCCCACGCACGGCCCGCCCCCCGTGGTCGGCGATGCCGCTCGTGCCGCCGGCGGCGGCTACAAGGGCACCCGCGTCGGCAAGAAGGGCGCCATGAATATCTTCAGCTTCCAGACCACCAAAAACATGACCACCCTTGGCGAGGGCGGCATGGTGACGACGGATGATGACGATTACGCGGCCTACATCAATAGCAGCCGCTCGTTTGGCTGGGGATTGAAGGGCTGGGGTACAAACTACCGCCTGACCAAGCTGCAGGCCGTCGCCGGTAGAATCCAGCTTGCGCGGCTCGACGAGATGAACGACCTGCGCCGCGACCGTGCGTTGTTACTCTCCGAGTGTCTGGCCGATGCGCCCGGTGTCATTGTTCCCCAAACCCCAGCAGGTTACGATCACGTGTGGTACGGCTATACGGTCATGCTGGAATCTGAGTGGGCCGGTGAGCCGCGCGATAAGGCTTTAGAGCACATGCAGTCCGAGTACGGCGTTGGCGGTGGCATTATGAACGCCGCTCTTCCCGACTACGACTCCATTTTGAATAAGATGGGCCACAAGCCGGAGGACGTGCCCGTATCGACCGATCTTGGTCGGCGTCTCTTCTGCCCCTCGCTCCATCCGTTGATGAGCGACGACGACGTAGCGTACGTCGCGGCCTCCATCAAGGCGAGCATGGAGACAGTGGCGGGGACTGTTGGCGCCGCTGCGGTTGCGCTGTAAGGCGCATCTCGTCGCGGTACAAGCAGCGCGTTGAGAATTAGAGCAGAATTGAAGATAGGGAGGGATGAAGATTGCATCAGCGCCCCTCCCTATCTGTTTGCGTGGCACAGAGTGTCGCACGAGACGCCGCACCGGGCCCGTGCTCTCCGGCGTAGTTGCGTCTGCATACCGATTGCTCTACATTTGGGAAAGAGCCCTTTCCCAAGCCTGCTCACGCGAGTAGCCTTGAAAGCAATGCCGGAAACGCCTTGCTCCGTGATCGCAGTGTGAAGTGCAAAAGGACGACCTAGCGCAGTGATGCTCGTATTCAATGTCTGGCGCAGAGCGCTGGGCATGCACTACTTCGAGTTCTTCACCGTCATCAGAGGCAATATCCTCTGGGCGCTCTTCTGTCTTCCGTACGCGCTCTATAGCTACCTCGCATTCCTGCAGGTCTCCGCGGACGCCGCGGAAACCGCCCAGGAAACCTCGCCGATCTTTCTGGGCATTTCGTACACTATCGCCTCGCTAGTGCTGCTTGCGCTTGCCGGTCCTGCTACTGCAGCACTCTACGATTTCGCCGCCAAGTCGCTGGCCGGCGAAACTGTAAACATGCGGATCTACTGGCAGAGCTTCAAGACTCTCTTCGTTAAGGGCTATCTGTTGGCAGCGGTCAATCTCTTGATCCTCGCGGCGCTCGTGCTCAACACCTGGTTTTACCTCACGGCAGACATTCCCCAACTCATGCGTGCTCTCAGCATCGTCTTCTTCTGGGGTATTGTGTTCTGGGTGGCTATTCAGCCGTACTTGTTCTCGGTAATGATTCGTCTCGAGACCTCAGTGCTGCAGACGTTTCGTAACGCCGTCTTGTTGGCGCTCGACAACCTCGGCGTCACGATCAGCCTGATCGGTGTGCAAATCGTGATGCTATTCTTTTTCATTCCCCTCTTTGCCATTGCGTATCCGGTCTTGGGCGGCTCGATCTTCGCCCACACGCACGTGGGAGTCCTGAACGAACTCCTTGATCGTTACGACGAGAAGCAGAACGCCGGCGAAGCCACGCAGAGCGAATCGTGAGGAGGATGCAATGGCAAGCCTCACTCTAGAGGGCGCTACCAAGACCTACAAGCGGCCAAGCCCTTTCTCCTGGAAAGGCATGATCGGGCGGTTCAGAGGCGGGGAAGCTGACGACCTGGTCCTCCCCGACGCTGATGGATCCGAAGACGACCTGATTTATGCGCTCAACGGGATCGATCTCCAAATCGACGATGGCGAGTCGCTGAGCGTGCTCGGGCCTTCAGGCTGTGGAAAAACCGCGTTGCTACGCGTTCTAGCCGGCCTGGAAATACTGGATGAAGGCAAGGTGCTTTTCGATGGAGAAGACGTAACCACCGTCGGCCCGCAGGACCGCAACGTTGCCATGGTATTTCAAGACTACGCCCTGTACCCCCACTGGCAGTCAGAGGATAACTTGGGCTTCTTCTTTCAAATGCACCAGCGCAAGCACGAGATTCCCGAGCGTATACGCATTACCGCGCGGGTCATGGGACTCGGCTTCGAAACGCTTCTCAGCCAGAAGCCGCCGAAGCTCTCCGGCGGACAACAGCAGCGCGTAGCAATCGCGCGCGCGATTATTCGGGACCCACGGACATTCCTCTTCGATGAGCCGCTCTCGAACCTGGACGCTACGGTGCGCGCCCGTACCCGCGTCGAGATACGACGCCTGATACAGCGATTCGGCATAACGTCAGTCTACGTTACCCACGACCAATCAGAGGCATTCACGATGGGCGACCGCATTGCCGTAATGCATGAGGGCCGCATCTTGCAGGTTGATACCCGCCACCAACTTATCGAGCGCCCGCTCAACCTCTTCGTCGCCGACTTCATTACGGTGCCGGCCATGAATCTGCTGCCCGGCGTCGTGTATAGAGAGTACGTGGAGATCCACGACCGCAAGATTACGCCGCCGCCAATCGTGCTGCAACAATATCAGGCCGAACGGGTCACCATCGGCATTCGGCCAACAGACGTTGTGCTGCGATCCGAAAATGAGGAGGACACGATTCCGGCCAAGATCGAAACCGTGGAACCGCTCATGAGCGATCGCGCAGTACTGCTCACAGTGCGCGTAGGGCGGTACACCTACCGCATTCAACGCCCCCAGACCGAACATCACGAGCCCGATACGCTCATCTTCATGGACGTGCCCCCGCACTGCCAGCACGTTTTCGATAGCAAGGGACGGCGCGTAAACTAGCATGCCGGGCGGCCAATTCCAGAGCCTATTCCTTCATCGACCCAGCGAATTCCTGGTGCCTACGTCTAATCGAAGCTGGAGCAATCGGAACTCCCACCCGACCTCTGGATTCCGGCTTGCGCCGGAATGACGGACTCATTCGATCCACCTTCAGCGGGCAAGGCTCAATCTGACTGAGCCAGTCTCCGTAGCTCCAACCCAGACGTGTATTCACGAGTCTTAGTGGTTCGACACTTTTGCATCTATGGGTAGCGAATGTTCGCACGGGACGTGCGCGTAAACCTGGGCCGTCTCCCCGCGCTGTCGCTTACACCTACCCATCATTACAATGCACTTGGCCACTTAGTCGTATTTCAAGAGGACGCCCAGGAATTCATCCTTGCGATCGCGCAGGCCCTCGTAGGCCGTTTGCCCCTCGGTGTACGGCAACACGTGTGTAATGAGGGGATCCACGTTAATGCGTCCGCTTGCCAGCAGCGACCAGAGTAACGGGATGTCCTGCTCGCGCGTCGCGGCATCTACCGTGCTGGCATGCGCACCGATGAGGTGCACGCCCGTGCGATGGATGTCAAAGTAGGGATCGAGTTCCAGCTTATCCCGTGGACTCCCCAGCAGCACGACGCGCCCGTGGTTTGCCGCAGCTTTGATTGCTAAGTCGATTGTCGGCCCACTCCCCACGGCCTCAACCACGAAATTCGCACCACGCGGGCCAAGTTCCGGCAGCCATTCAGAAAGCGGCTTTTCACTCAAGTTGAATGTCAAGTCCACACCGCACGCCTGCGCTTGCGCCAGGCGAGGCGCCGCAAGGTCCGCGGCTGCGACCTGACCGGCTCCCGCCAACCCGCAAAGCTGCGCACAGAGATTGCCCACCAGACCCATACCGATCACAAGTACGTTTTCACCAAAGTAGACTGGTGCTTGCCGTATCGCCGACAATGCAATTTGCAGCATAGATAAGAACGGCGCGTGAGAATCGTGCACTCCTTCCGGCACGGGCAGCACGGCATCATGACTGAGAAGCGCGTGCGTGGCGTGGCGGCCCCGATGAAAGACGCGTGCCCCGGGGGCGAGATTGGTCACGCCATCGCCAACCGCCAGTACCTCGCCCACAGCGGCATAACCCGGCCGAAACGGGAACTTGGCATAAGCAAAATCAGGCTCAGCGAAGCCCCGATGCGTCTCCGTGAACATGGCAAGCTCCGTGCCCGCGCTGATCAGCGAGAACCGGTTCCGTACCAAGACTTCACTGGTGCCTGGTTCGTCTGAGATGGCCAGAGTCTCTGCGACGCAGGTATCTCTGCTTGGAAAGACTAGCACCTGAGTTTCCATGTGCGCTCCTCTATTGCTGTTGCCTCACTTTGGATGAAACCACGGTCGGCCCCGCGCGCCAGGCGTCGAAACACAGACTATGCGGTCATGATGCCGGCCTAGCCCAGTGCAGCCTAGGCGTTAACTGTTGCTGTGACCGCTTGACCTAACCGCACGATACTCCGTTGCCACTGGGAATCGTAGCGCGCAACCTGCATTGCGGCAACAGTCTAATGGGCGCGCTCTATGAGCCGTGTGAGATTGGCAAGGTGCTCATGGAGCTTGGCGCGACCTCGCGCACTCAGAGAATACCAAGTTACCGGCCGACGGTCGCGGAAGGTCTTCTCGACTGCAACATAGCCACCATCTTCCAGCTTGCGCAGATGCGTCCCGAGGTTGCCGTCCGTTTCGGCGAGAACTTGCTTGAGACGGCTGAAAGACATGAATTCATGCTTAGAGAGCAAAACACAGACTGCGAGTCGCACCCGATGCTCAAGCAGACCGCCGAGTGACGCCAATTCTTCAAGACTGGCGATGTCTGGATCAGCTCGTCTGGGCACGCGGTGTCACTCCAAGATAGCCCAGCGTCAATAGCGCCACAGCAAACAAGACCCCGGTAATTGTCCACCCATAGTCAGGTACGAACAGGGTGATGGCATAGCCTACCCCCGCCACCAGGCCTACTGCCAGCAAACGACGGTCCAGGTGCAAACCGGCGAGAGAGTACGTTAATGCCAGCAACAGCAGCCAGATTGAACTATAGCCGGACCACGTTAGCTGTTCTGTTGCGACCAATACGCTACAAAGCAGACCAACCCCTAGAAATGACAGCCAATGCAGGGCCCACCGGATGCCTTCCCAGCTATCCGCCTGGCCGACACTCCGGCTATGGCGTATGCCCAACCATGCCGAAATCACAACACCAAGCGGCGCCGCTACTGTCCAGTACCATCCAATCCAGCGAGGGTCACTGGCGAAATCTACCAGGGCAAAACCAATGAGCGCAACGGCCGCCCAAAAGACAAAGGTAGCCGTAGGCTGACCGGGCCCAGATCGCTGTGCCACGGCGCGAACGTACGCTACGTCCTCTCTAAGTTTATCTGTATCCGACATGACAATCTCCTTTGAATCACATACTACTCCTATATGATGTGTACTCTGCATTATAGAGTATATAGCTCAACGTGTCAAGGGTGAGTCCGATCCGTGAGCTATGAAATGGGGAATCTATACCCGCGAATACCGCCTAATCTACGACCCTCTCCACGTATTCCAACGACTGGTGCCGGAAGTAGGTGTCGTAGAGTCCGGCGTAGTGGCCGCCGGCGGCTAAGAGTGTTTGGTGGGTGCCTTCTTCTAATATGCGGCCGCTGTCCAAGACGAGGATGCGGTCGGCGTGCTGCACCGTGTACAGGCGGTGCGCAATGACGATGGACGTGCGGTCGCGCATGATAGCCTCTATGCCGTCTTGGATCTGGACTTCGGTAAATGGGTCCACGCTTGCCGTAGCCTCATCCAGAATGAAAACTGCCGGGTCGTGCAGCATGACGCGCGCCAGCGCTACAAGTTGACGCTGGCCCATGGAAAGGCGCCCGCCGCGCTCGCCGACGTCCGATTCCAGCCCGTTCGGCAAGTCGGCAAGCCAGTCTCCTCCCGCAATGTGCTCCACCGCGCGCAGCACGTCCGCCTCATTGGCATCCGGTTTGCCGTAGCGGACATTCTCCTCCACGGTACCGCTAAAGAGAAATGGAGATTGCGGCACGATGCCGATCTGCCGACGATAGGATGGCAGGTTGAACGTGCGGATGTCACGCCCGTCGACCAGCAGTTGGCCCTCCTGAAACTCATAGAAACGCGCCACCAGCCGCACAATGCTCGTCTTGCCGGAACCGGTGTGACCGACCAATGCAAGGGACTCGCCCGCGTGTATCGATAGATTGAAGTCGGGGAGTACGGTCTCTGTTGGCAGGTAGCTGAAGTTGACATTTCTAAACTCAAACCCGCCCTGAACATTTTGAGCGGAAATGTCGTCGGTCTGCACCACTCGTGATTCTGCGTCTATCAACCCGAATACCCGCTCACTGGCAGAGAGGCCGTTCTGGAATTGGCTCCAGAACGAAGCGATTTGCGTAAGGGGAAACCAAAAGAACATGAGCGCTTGGATAAAGAGGTACCAATCGCCCACGCTCATAGTGCCGGAGGCCGTGTTCAAACCGCCGAAGTAGACGATGACTGCTGTGCCGATGCCGGCGGTGGCGTTAAAGACGGGGAAAAAGGTATTCAGCACTATTCCCTGACGAAAATTAACTCGATACGCCTGTTCGTTAATGCGGACAAAGTCATCGTGCACGGCCTTCTCTTGGCGAAAGACCTTGGCTACGGCAATACCGCTAATTGACTCCTCGATGTGCGCGTTCACCCGCGCCATAATGCGTCGCGAGTGCAGCGACGTTTCGCGGGCAATGCGCCGGAATAGGAGCGAAATGGCTGCCACGAACGGCGCCATTGCCAAAGTAATTAACCCCAGCTGAAAGTTGATGAACAGCAGCACACCCCCCATAAGCAACACCAGCATGGCTTGGCTGATGAGATTCATCGTCAGGGAGACCGTTTCCGCAAAGCCGTCGGTATCGGATGAAACGCGGCTTACCAGCTTGCCGGTCGGCTGGTCGTCAAAGAATGAGAGATCGTGCCCCATGGTTGCATTGAAAGCGTCCTCTCGAATCTTGAGCGTCACGTTCCCAATTGCCGTGGCGCCAAGCCACTGCCGGAGGAAGTTCAAACCCCATGAGACGCTGCTCAAAAGCAGAATGGAAATGATGAGAAGCACCATTACCTGCGTGGCGGGATTGGCGATGACAAGGTCGATCCCGCGTGAAATGAGGATAGGTACCGCGGTATCGGTAAGCGAGCCCACGAATACCGCGAGCGCAACAATCAGCATGGGGCGTGCTTGCGGGCGAAAGTAGTTGATGATGCGGCGCAGCAGCGCGCGGTCGCTATACTCGCGATCGTACGCATCCGCATCCAGCCCGTCCATTACAAAGCCCATTGGTTAGTCCTCATCGGAAGTGCGGAATAGAAAGTGTCAGCGGTCTCAGGCTCAGGGAAGCGCGGGGGCTTGTCCCCCGCTCCGGGCGCAGCCACGCGAGGAGAAGCGGATGGATTTCCGATTTCACGGGAATGACGGATCGGGGTGCACCCTCTCTCATCGCCAAGATGCATTCAATGCGGCTTAACCTTGCCATACCTGTGCGGGACACTCCGGCACGTAGCGCGGGGGCTTGTCCCCCGCTCTTTGAGTTTCGCACATGCCTCAGGGAAGATGGATTACCGCTTTCGCGGGAATGACGAATCTGGGGTACACCCTCTCTCATCAACAAGATGTGTTCGATGCGGCTAAACCTCGCCTTACCTGTGCGGGACACTCCGGTACGTAGCGCGGGGGGCTTGTCCCCCGCTCTTGGCACATCGTACGTCTCGAAGATCGGATAGTTTCCCGTTTTCGCGGGAATGACGGCAATTGAAACGGCTTACCCGAGCTACAATGCCGTCTCCTTGTGCCGCGATTCTACTCATATCTACTAGTCTCCACTGACTGTGGCGGGCATTGCGGCGACATAGCGCTCGTCCCGATGCGCAAAAATGTCGCGGTAAGCGGGACTGCGCGCAATGAGTTCCTCATGCGTGCCTTGGTCCTCCAATTCTCCGCCCCGCAGCACCAGAATGCGGTCGGCCCACCGGATCTGCGAGAGTCGGTGCGTGATGAGAAACGTCGTCCGCCCGTGCAGAATATTGCGCAGCGCACGCTGAATCTGATCTTCGGTCGCACTGTCGATCGCGCTCGTCGAGTCATCGAGCACCAGTATGCGCGGGTCGGCCAAGAACGCGCGAGCAATGGCGATGCGCTGCCGCTGTCCGCCGGAGAGCGTCACGCCGCGCTCGCCCACCACCGTGTCGTACCCATCCGTAAAGCCCATGATAAAATCATGCGCCTGAGCCTGTTTCGCCACCGCTTCAATCTCCGCGCGGCTCACCGGACGCCGCACGCCAAAGGCAATGTTCTCGGCCAGTGTACGTGAAAAGAGAAAGACATCCTGGTCGATTGTCGCAATCTGCGAGCGCAGTGATTCCATCGACCACACGCGTACGTCGACGCCGTCAATCATTACTTGTCCATCCGAAACCTCGTAGATACGATTGATGAGCCGGGTGAGTGTGGACTTGCCGGACCCAGTCTGCCCGACGATTGCAACCGTCTCGCCCGGCTTGGCTTTGAAGCTAATGCCTTTGAGCATATTGGATTCGTGGTATGAGAATGAAACATTGTTGAACACCACCTCGCCTTTCATCTGCCTCTCGACTCCCGCACGATTCTCGTCTATCTCCGTCTCCGCATTCAGGATAGCGAGAATACGGTCCGCCCCCGCCGTGCCGAGCTTGACGAGAGAGAACGCAAAAATGGAAACAAACGTTGGGAATCGAAGCATGCCTAGAAAACCCATGAATGTAATGACCTGGCCGAGAGTCAATCCGCCATTGCTGTAGAGATAGAGTGCGTGGGCAAGGCCGAGCGCTAACGTAAATGAAAACATGAGCAGCGGCAGGTAGAGCGCCTGAATCTTGCCCTGTTTTATGAAGAGATCACGGTAGCTTGCCGCCTTGACCCGAAAACGGCTGAATTCTTGCTGCTCCTGCGCGTTCGACTTAACGACTTCAATGCCCGCAATCGATTCGGTCAGGTTGGCGTTGAGCACGCCGAATTGCGCGCGGAGGGCACCTGCTACCGGGCCCAATCGACGCAAGTATCCCCGCAATGCAATGAGAAAGCCGATGAGGAAAAGCACCGGTATCGGCAGCAGCGCCGCATTCAAGAACGCAATGGCGATGATGGGTGCCACCATGTTAACGAGCCACTCCGAAAGCAGCAGCAAGCCGGGATTGACCATGTAGTTGAGCTGCTTTACGTCATTGGTGGCGCGCGCCATGATGTCGCCAACGCGTTGCTGTCCGTGATAGGTCTGGCTCTTACCTAGCAGATTTACGTAAAGTTCGTCGCGCACGTCGCGCTCCATGCGCAGCGCCACAATCTCAGCCGTGTAATTCGCGAGAAGCTGCATTACGCCCCTCAACACGCTTATGCCGAGAATTGCCAGAGCAAAACCCAGGAGCACAGACACCACGGCGCTTGCATCTGCGACGGCGTCAAAGGCATCCCCCATTATCCTCGGTACTTGCACCGCGGCCACCACGACACCGGCTCGAAAGAGGGTGCCAACCACCACGTGGACCGGGTAGCGCATTGCATGACTGACCAGCCACCGCGTAACGGAAGAGCGATCATACGTATGTTCGATTTCCGGCGTAAACTCGCGATTTCTCAACGGAGTCTCCAGGAAGCATAGACCGTTGCCATCAATTCACTATAACATCCTGCAAAAGCCATAAAATCCTCTCTGCTACCGAAGTACTCTGCACCGCCCATGCAGTAGAGCGGCGTCTACAGGTGAATTGAAGCTTGGCGGCACTTGTTCAATTGCACGAATACTAGGTACATTAGAATGAAGAGCCAGGAGACCTCAGATTTTAAGAGTGGAGCGTGATGTGAAGAGTTTGGATGCGCAACGCCATTGGTGGCAGGTTGGGCGGGTAGTTCTGGGCGTGATGGCGTTTGCAATTTTGCTGGGCGGTTGTATTGCACAGCCCCAGGGCGTTGTTATCAATACCAAACCTACGCCCACACCGACGCCAGTTGTAGGCGACCCCAATAACGCAACGATCATCGAAGTCACGGTTGTGGACAACACAGTGCCGCCATCAGGCGTCGGCATTATCTGGATCAATCGCAGCGTAGGCTGGGCACCGTACGAGAGTCCCGGCGACGGTAGGTTGCCTCCCGATGAGTACGGCGTGCTGGTGTACATAGATGAAGAGCGCATCGGTGTCGTCTGGCCCGACGAAACCGGCGGAATGGGGCCGCGCCCCCTTGCAATTCCACAGAACGTTTGGGGATTTGAGCTCGGCCAGCACACGCTTAAATTCGTCCAGCAAGGTCCTGAGGTGTGGCGAGAGTCTGCGCCGATCATACTTGTGGTAACGGAAGACTTTAAGCCTACCCCCACGGTCCCGCCCAGTCCCACGCCGAAGCCAGTGCCAACACCGTCGCCGAGGCCGTCGTAGTTAATGTCTGATTCTCCTAATGGCGGTGTCGGCATCGTGCTGTTGGCCGCGGGGGAATCGCAGCGGATGGCGGCCTCGTCAAAGTCGTCATTGCCGAAAGCGCTGTTGTCCTGGTTCCGCAGACCGCTGATCCAGTACCAGCTTGAGCAAATTGCAGCGGTCGCCCCGGCGCACGTCGTTGTCGTTACCGGGTTTCATGCCGAGCGCTTGGCGCCCTACGTTGACACTGTGGCAGGCATCCATGTTGTGAAAAACCCGAATCCGGAGCGGGGCAGAGCTTCCTCCATTGTGCACGGAGTGCGGGCACTGCCCGAAACTCTATCTGCCATCGCAGTAATCAACGTAGACCAGCCTTGTGCTGCGCCAATTCTCACAAAACTCATTGCCGCAAGGACCACAGGCAACCATCTCATTGCGATCCCGCGGTATCAGGGCGTGCGAGGACATCCTCCACTCTTCGCCAACGCTTTGCGCAGTGAATTGCTGCAGGTTCACGAGAATTCCCAGGGCCTGAAAGCGGTCACCCGGTCCCATCGCGCAGCAACGGCGTATGTAAACATCGATGATCCCAGCGTGGTGTGGAATCTCAATACACCGGCTGACTATCATCAAGCGCAGCAACAGCACATACTGCTTGCTACAACGAATAGCGCCAAGACCGAGCACCTCGCATGGCTGCTCGAAGGTGTGCCGCTTCGGCGGGTTACGTTGGTAGAGGCGGGACTACAAAGTGAGTCGCCCCCTTCGGAAGACCAACCAACACTACAAGCAATTGCCGAAAGCAAAGCGATTGCGTGGTCGCGGTCATTTGGCGGATTGGCGCTCGCATCAGATGGCGGCATTTCTATACCAGCATTAGGCGACTCTTGGGAAGAGCGCTTAACGGCCCGATTTGCTGGCAGCCAAGCCACAGACAAGCAGCGCGTTGAAGCGCTGTTGGCACTGCTTCGACCCTACCGCTCAGAGGAACGGCTCGCGTACTTTCGTGAGTGCGTAGCGCTTGCGAACAACGGAACCCTCTTGCAGTCGTGGAGCGCCGAGAGTGCGCCCGGCTTGATCGCCGAGACCTATCGCCCGGACCAGCTCGTCTCCGGTTTTTGGCTGCTGACACTGTGGTGTGATCCGCAAACAGGCAAGCGTCTCGGCGCATTCTCGCCTGACGACCCTGCGAACCCGGACGGCGCTTGGGCGCGCGTAAAGCCCGGCGTGCAGCAGTTCGTACAGGGGTACCTAGAGCGGTATTTCAGTCAGGCAACGTAAGCGTTGCTTCGGATTGCTTGTCCCGGTCTCCTTCTATTACCACCAACCCATCGCGTTCCAGGTCCTGTGCCAGTTTCCACAACCAGGCTGCCGATGGATTCGCCAAGTCATCGCAGAGAACGTGGCTCACAATTGCAGCGAAGTTGAGCGTGCCGCCCGGCATGCTGTCGCGCAGCGCAGCGACGATGCGTCCCCGATAGAATCGCCGCGAACCCGCAAATGTTCCCTGGCTCTTTGGGCGCAGAGAAGGTAGATCATAGAAATCTGCCGTCCGCCGCGCCTGGCACCACATGGCGAGAGGACAGTGCGGGCAGTCCGGCTTGCGCGACGTGCAGACCGTCGAACCAAGGTCCATGAGCGCCTGGTTCCAGCGCGCAGATAGTCTCTTGGGTACGAGGCTATCCGCCAAGGCTTGAAGCTGCCGCTCCGTTGGACCTGCGACTCCAAGTAACTCCTGGAGATCGCCGCGCAAGACTCTGCCCAGCACGCGCCGCACATTGGTATCCACTACCGCTACCTGTGTGTTGTCTAGAAAGCTTAGCAGCGCTCGTGCGGTATACGGCCCGATACCGGGCAGACGCAAGAGCGACTGCAAACACATGGGGAATTTGCCGCCATGCTCCTGAACGACAGCCTGCGCCGCGCGATGAAGATGCACGGCGCGGCGGTTGTAGCCAAGTCCAGCCCACAGGCGAATGACTTCTGCCGTCGGTGCAGCCGCTAGCCGTCGAATGGTCGGGAATCGTTCGATGAAGACTAAATACTTCGGGATAACGCGCTCGACCTGGGTCTGTTGCAACATCATTTCAGCCAGGAATTTGCGGTACGGACTCTTCGTTTGTCGCCAGGGCAGTTCCCTGCGATTAAGGCGGTACCAGCCTAACAACGCGTCCTGGAAGCGCCGCACGTCTTCAGCCCGCGTCAACTGCAGCGTGCCGTCGATTGCCACCGAGCAAAACTCGCCCCTGTCGTGCATTCTTTCACGTTTGGTTAGCATGCGCCGAATGAATTCTTCTCTTGTATAGGTACATTCACGTGCGGAGACTAACTCGCCGTCACCGCTCCTCAATTAGCCCTCTATGGATCTGATGAGCTGGCGGTTCATTAGGAACGAGTATGCCACAGGCGCTCTACGAAGAAGTGCAATGCAAGACTGCGCTCACGCGCGTACGAGGCATGGCTTTCGGCTGGAGTCTCAATCCCTACCGGGGATGTACCCACGGCTGCCACTACTGCTTCGCTCGCAGCACACACTTTTTCTATGATCTCAATGCTGATGAAGAATTTTCTTCAATAGTCTTCGTTAAGGCGAATTTAGCGGATGTGCTGCGCCTGGAACTCTCCGCACCAAGCTGGCGGCGTCACCGCGTCGTCATCGGTACGGCTACTGATCCGTACCAGCCGATCGAAGGCAAGTACCGGTTGACTCACGACTCATTGGAAGCCTTCCTCGCCTTCCGCACGCCGGTGTCCATCATTACTAAGTCCTCGCTAGTAGTCCGTGACGCGGATATTCTCGCTGAATTAGCGAAGAGACTGGGGTGTACGGTGAACTTCAGCATTACGACACTAGAGCGAAATCTTTGGAGACAACTTGAACCTGGCACGGCGCCGCCGGAACAGCGACTGCGTGCAATGCGGCGGCTTGCTGACCTCGGTGTGCACGCGGGCGTTCTGCTTGCCCCCATCATTCCGGGACTAACGGCGACAAAAGAGAACCTGGAGTCCGTTGCCCGCGCGGCCGCAGAACACAACGCCTGCTTTCTGGTAGCGAACGTGCTCAACCTAGGTGTCGGCGTCAAGGAACACTTCTTGCAGTATCTTCGGACCGAACACCCGGGGCTCCTCGGCACCTATCGACAGCTCTTTCCCGGTCGCTATGCGGCTGATCGCTATGCCGAACCGCTATACGATTATGTCACCCTACTGCAACAGCGCTACGCCCTAGACAAGCGAGAACTCACCCACTCTCCAAGACCGGAACCTGAGCAGTTACCCCTCGGCATAATGTAAGCTCTTCGCGATTGTCGATCGCGCTCGACTAGTCAAGTGTTGCGTTCTGGAGTAGCAATTGTCGGTTTAGAGTCTAAGAGTCTTGTGCACGCAAACATCCTTCGCCGGCCTTGCTCTTTTATCTGAAAACCCAGTGAAACCTGCACCGGGGCTAGAGCTGGTGAATTCGGTATCGGATAGTCGTCAATCCTAATAATGACAACTCGGCACACACGGCGCCATCTAGGTCCATGATTTGTATGCAAACAGGTTACGCAGTTTGGAGGCGCTAACATGAGCTAGCATGGCAATCTTGACAATCACGCAAGCCAACTGAATCCGAACAACGACGCCTACAAGGTTGAGCGCGCGTGGCTCGACCATCTAAACGGTTGGGAACATCAGCTAGAAGACGAATTCACACGTTTGGATGCAGATGAAGTAAGCAATTGGAGGAGCCTCAGCAGCTATCGAGGGCCAATCAAAGCTTGTACCACTTGGCCGGAACTGATATAATTCTTCTATCCTGCCCTTGATACTCTTGTTCCCTCATACGTTCGATCTGAGACCTTTGATTCCTGTTTTCCGTCCCTCACCCAATGATGAAAGAAGCATCCAGCCTTGAAAGGTCGAGACCTCCTTACCCTCGCTGACCTCTCAGCGTCTGAAATCCACCAGATACTTGACACCGCAAAGTCTCTGAAGTCTGCCAAGAATGCCCAGGCGGACCCGGTACCCGCAGCCGACGATCGGCCGCTCGCCGGACGTACGCTCGCCATGATTTTTGAAAAACCCTCCCTGCGCACACGCGCCACCTTTGCCATTGGCATGCAGCAGCTGGGTGGACAAGTAGTGGACCTGGCCGCCGAGCACCTGCAAATGGGCGTGCGCGAAACCGTTCCGGACGTGGCGCAGAATCTTGAACGCTGGGTAGACGTCATCATGGCACGCGTATTCACGCATGCGACTCTGCAAGAGCTGGCAGAGCATGCCAGCATTCCCATCATCAACGGTCTCTCCGATTACACACACCCCTGCCAGATACTGGCTGATGTCCTCACGATGCAGGAGCACAAGGGAGAACTCTCCACACGCAAAATTGCCTACGTCGGCGACGGCTACAACGTAGCCAACTCCCTACTCTTTGGCGCCGGCAAACTTGGCTATCATCTTGCGGTCGGATGCCCGGAGGGCTATTTGCCTCCAGACGACATCATTGCGCGAGCTCACGGCCTTGCCAAAGAATCGGGCGCGACGCTGCAACTCTGTTCTGATCCGATAGCTGCGGTAAGAGACGCTGACGTAGTCTACACAGATTCCTGGGTGAGCATGGGATTGGAGGCGGAGGCAGCCGAGCGCGAACGCGTCTTTCCACCGTATCAGGTGAATTCAGATCTGCTTAGCTATGCAAAATCAGATGCAATTGTAATGCACTGCCTTCCAGCGCACCGCGGCATGGAAATCACAGATGAAGTGATGGACGGGCCCCAATCGGTGGTGTTCGATCAGGCAGAGAATCGGCTCCACGCCCAGAAGGCGGTGTTACTGGAGCTCTTAGTCGGTGGAGTCCCTCAGTCTCACTGAATGCCGTCTCCAGGCACCGCGGCCGACACTACTCCCAAGGGGCAGAGGGATCACACAAGATAGAGGCCCAGTCTTAGAGGTGACGCGTGGTAGAAGACCTTCTTTGGCTCCAATCTCGCTTAGACATTAGTGCGGCGTTCGACATCCTTCTCGTCGCCGTCATCATTCACATCGTCTTTACGATCGTTCGCGGGACAATCGCGGACCAGTTGGTGCGCGGAATCGTCGTTCTGCTCGTCATTGCCTTCATCATAGGCAATATCCTACAACTGCTGGTATTCGATTGGCTCTTGCGAAGCATGTTATCCGCACTTGTCATAGCGATTCCCATCATTTTTCAGCCGGAGCTCCGCCGATTCTTGGAGCGTGTCGGTCGACGAGGCACCCACCCGCTCGCTCGCTACATTCCCATTAGTGAAGACGTCTCCACCGCCCTTGACGTGCTGTCTCGCGTAGCCGGCCGGCTCTCTGAGAAGCGCTGGGGCGGCCTCATCGCGATCGAACGCGAAACCGGCTTGGAGGACCTGGTCGAGACAGGCCACCGCATCGAAGGCGAGGTAAGTGAAGATCTTTTGTTGACGATTTTCTATCCGAATTCGGCACTGCACGACAAAGCCGTCATCATTCGCGGCGATCGCATCGTGGCAGCATCTTGCATGCTGCCTCTCTCGGAGAACGTACCGCAGGGAGAAGGTCTAGGAACACGCCATGCAGCAGCTATTGGCGTAAGCGAAGTGACCGACGCCATTGCCATTGCCATCTCGGAAGAGAGCGGCGTAATATCGGTGGCCCACGGCGGCACGCTCCAGCGGAATTTAAATGAGGAAAAGCTGCAAACATACCTCCAAGGTCTCTTTCGCGAGGAGCGAAGTGCGACGACACTGCCATGGCTGCCGTTCCGCTCCCTGTCGCGAAGCCAAGGCGAGCGCAAAGTCCTAAAGTAACCATTACGCATGACCAGAATACGTTCTCTCTTGCCCCTCCTAGTTCGCTTCACTACCCACACTCTAGGTGTGCGGTTTCTGCTTGCCTTGGCGATCTCAATTACATTGTGGATCTTGTTTACCGGAGAGCAGAATCCCGTGCGTGAGGGCTTCTTTAGCGCGGAGATCCCAGTTGAAACAAGCCGCCTAGGCGATGGCTTGGTAGTGAGTCGTACCGCACCGAGCACGGTACGCTTGCGCATAGCAGCCCCGCGTGACATTTGGGAGTCCCTGACGGCAGACAAGTTCAGCGCCGTGGTGGATCTCTTTGCGGTTGGTGTCGGCCTGCACGAGATACCTATCGAAGTTGCTAGTTCTGACGGACGCATTAGCATCATCGCAACTGACCCGGAGACCATAACGGTTTCATTAGAGGAGCGAAGAGAAAAAGAGGTGCCGGTGCGCGTAGACCTCGTGGGTGACCCACCGGAAGGCTACAGATTCCAACTCCCAGAGTTGCTGCCAGACCTCGTTAGCATAATAGGACCATCCTCTCGAGTGGACTTAGTCGAAGCGGTTTGGGTCAGTGTGGAGATGGATGAAGTGCGCAGTACCGTCAATCTCACAAAGCGAGCAATACCGCGCGACGCCCAAGGAGAAGTCGTGACCGGAGTGCAGCTTGATCCGCCTGTGGTGCAGGTTACGGTACCGGTAGAGCTAGCAATAACAAACAAAGACGTCCCCGTTCGTGTCAACATTGTGGGCCAGCCTGCGCCAGGCTACTTGCTCTCACGCTATCTCACCACACCGGCCACGGCGACACTCATCGGCTCGCCTGAGGCGCTTAGTGGCCTGCTCTATCTGTCAACCGAGACCATTCGCGTCGAGGGAGCCACAGGAACGGTTACACAAACAGTTGAGTTGGTGCAACCGCCGGGTGTAGAAGTCGCAGGCTCCAATGAGGTAGTGGTCACCATATTTGTTGTGCCTATTGTGGCAAGCGTGCAGACCCAGGTCGCCGTAACCGCCTTGAATCTGCAGCCAGGTTTGGAAATAGAGGTGTTCCCTCCCACTGCGTCGGTAACGCTCGGGGGTCTGGCGCCATTGCTCCGAGAACTCCAGCCCGGCAGCGTGATCGTTTCTTTGAACCTCAGTGGTTTGGGCCCCGGTTCCTACGCGTTGTCGCCTGATACGAACGCGCCCACCGATGTGAAGGTTGAGCGTATCAGTCCGTCGCAATTCATCGTGGTTGTGCGTGACCAGACGACGTCTGCGCCCACGCCGGCACCCGCAACAGCTCCAACTCCGACGGAAGAGCCGCCACCCGCCACGCCGACACCGGCCCCTGATGCGTCCGCCACTTTGCGCCGCTGACGTTGGGATGCTGGCCCATACTGCGCATCACGATGCGCGGATTCATCACAAGACAGAGCGCTTGTCACACGTCCCGACTCGTCTTTCTCTCTTGGTCGTTTCCTGCTCTAGGGCAGCTTATCGTCTCCACTTCGAGGCTTGAATCCCTCGGGCCATCTTTGGGTGAGTGCCGCAGGATGCTATACTGAACGGACGCTTGGAGTGAGGCAAGACGGTTGTTTATTGCGCCCCTCCTTGTATGGTTTTCCATGGCTTGCCCTGCCTGAACTACGTACCTTAGAGAGATTAGCCGACATCGTGGTCAAGTGGTCGTACACGCCCCGCGTGCAAATTGTCGGGCGGGCGGCAAGAAGCCCTGAAGCTATCACGGCCGGCATGGCGCGCATTAGTCGTGACCCGACGCCTGTGCCCCAACTCATCAAAGAAGCGCGCGACAACACAGCCATGGCGCGTCAGCGCAACCAGCGAGTTGTGTACGAATACGGGCACAATAGCGTCGCGGAACATGGGTGTTTCAGCGCCGCCATTTGGGACATCCCTCGTCTGCTTTCGCTGGAAATTGTGCAGCACCGGCTGGCGGCCTACACGCAGCACAGCGGACGGTATATCCCCTTTGAGGAAGTGCCGCGCCAATTCTATTTGCCTAGGGAATACCGTCGCGGCAAGTCGCGGCGCCTCATCGAACAGGCAGTTGCCCAGAGCTACACAGCCTATCGCAAGCTTTACGCCGGCTGCACCGCCTATCTTCTGGAAAAGTATCCACGCATGCGCGCTTCCTCGGCTGAACGCCGTGCCACGGAGGACGCGCGATACGTATTGCCGCTGGCGCAGACCACCCAAGTGGGGGTAACGACGAACGCGCGTGAATTCGCCCTTATGATTACGCGGCTGCTCTCATCACCGCTCCCTGAATTCCGTGAAACCGGTGAAAAGCTCTTTGCCAGTCTCCATCCGATTGCACCTTCGCTCTTTCCGGAAGAGTATGTCCGTGCACTGCCTTACCCTCAGAGTGGACGTGATGCCATTCGGAAAACGGCGGCGGAACTTGGCATTGCCGCGGCGCCGAATGTCGGCAATTCTCCCATGGCCGACCGGCCCGTACAATCGACAGCCAATGACCCGGTGCGGCTCGTGCGCTATGATCCGGACGGTGAGCGGCACGTAGCCGCCGCGCTGTTGTTTCACAGTTCGCAAACGACTCTTGCCGATGCGCAGCAGGCGATAGCACGCCTTGATGCCGACCAAGTGGGCCAATTCATCCGGTCTGCCTACCGCGGACTGCACGCCCACGACACCGTGCTCCGCGAATTCGAATTCCTTCGCTACCAGTTTGAATTGGTGATGTCGGAAGCCGCGTATCACCAGTTCATTCGCCACCGGATGAAGACTGAGATCTCTCAGTCCCACAGCCCCACGCATGGGCGCACGCTTCCGCCGCTTATTCGGAATGCCGGCTTTGCAGACGAGTACAATCGCACGCTCGATCTCTTGGAAGAGACGTACCACGCTCTTGGCGCCGACAAGCGTGCTGAAATCGTACTTGCCAACGGGCACAACCTCCGCATCCTGGCAGACCTCAACGCGCGCGAAGTCGTGGAAATATCCCGTATTCGCAGCGACCGCCACGCGCAGTGGGACATTCGCAACATCTCCGATGCGATTGCCGCCGCCGTGTCGCGCGTTCATCCGCACGTGGGATTGGCTTGCGGCGGGCGTGACTCATTCAAGGACGGTACTGCCGCCGTACTGCCGGATACTTCCATCTTGACGTAGGCGTTGCACCAACCTCGAAGTCAGCGTGCCCGCTTTCAAGCTTGAAGGCTAACCGGCCTTCTCCGCGCGCTCTTCGTTCCTTCCAATTGGGCTTCACTACGGAAATTGCCTATAATGGAGATTGCTGAATTTAACTTACACGATAGAATAATCGGAATCCCACAGATCAAGGAGTGGGTGCATTACCATGGCTAGGCGAACGAAGACTTCTGAAGAAAACGGCGTGGAGGGACGAACCCAGGCCCTGCAGGCTGCGATCAGCCAGATTGAGCGCCGTTACGGCAAGGGCTCGATCATGCGCATGGGCGAAGAAGCAGGAGTGCCTGTTGCTGTCGTTCCTACCGGCTCGCTTTCGCTGGACCTGGCGTTGGGAGTAGGCGGTTTGCCCCGGGGCCGCGTCGTCGAGATTTACGGCAACGAGGGCAGCGGCAAGACTACCCTGGCCCAGCACGTCGTAGCTGAAGCGCAGAAGCTCGGTGGCACTGCTGCGTTTGTGGATGCCGAGCACGCGTTCGACCCCACCTATGCCGCTAAGTGCGGCGTTGGCATTGAAGAGCTACTCGTCTCCCAGCCGGACAATGGCGAACAAGCCTTGGAAATCGCCGAGATGCTGGTGCGCAGCAATGCCGTCGATGTAATAGTGGTCGACTCTGTAGCGGCCCTGGTACCGAAAGCCGAAATAGAAGGCGAAATGGGCGACGCCCACATGGGCTTGCAGGCGCGGCTGATGTCCCAGGCGCTCCGCAAGCTTACAGCTGCTATCAGCCGTTCGCGCACAGTGGTCATCTTCATCAATCAAGTGCGCGAGAAAATCGGCGTGATGTTCGGCAACCCGGAGACCACGCCGGGAGGGCGCGCGCTCCGCTTCTACTCGTCGGTGCGCGTAGACGTTCGTCGTGTTGACTACGTGAAGAGCGGGCAGGAGCAGGTAGGCATCCGCGTGCGCGCCAAGGTCGTGAAAAATAAGGTGGCGCCGCCGTTCCGAACGTGCGAATTCGACATTCTGTTCGACGAAGGGATTTCCAAGCTGGGCGATCTCATCGACCTCTCGACCGAGTATGGCATCGTCCGCAAGGCAGGGGCGCACTACTCGCATGGTGACACGCGCCTCGGCCTCGGACGTGAAAACGTCCGCAATTTCCTCAAGGAAAATACCGACATCGCAGAAGCAATTGAACTGGCAGTGCGCACCCAAGCACAGGCAACCCTCGACGACACTCCCGTAGAAGAGGTTGTCGAGGCGATGGCAGACACCGAGACAGCAGCGCAATGAACCGACGCTTTTACATTACTCTGGCATTCATTGTCGTATTCGTCACGCTGGCAAGCTATGTCAATTGGCCCGGCAATCCAGGTCTCAACGTCGGTATCGGCAATTCGCGCCTTGTGCGCGACCTCCGCTATCACTTAGGCCTCGACCTGCAGGGCGGTCTCCATGTAGTGTTGCGAGCCACTCCCGCGGAAGATCAGAACATCACGTCCGATCACATGGAAGCCACACGGGGCATCATTGCCGAACGCGTGAATGCCTTGGGTGTCTCGGAGCCCATCGTGCAATTGGAGGGCACCGACCGCATCATCGTCGAACTACCTGGCGTAGCAAACCCGGATGAAGCCATCGCACTCTTCCGCGAAACCGGCGAACTTGCCTTCGTTGACCTTGGCAGAAGTTCAGTACCACCCATTCAGGTAGGCGGGCTCGTTGAAGGTGAGCAGTATCGGAGGCTCTTCACCGGGGCTATGGTTGAGTCTGCGGAAGTCGGCTTCGATGAGCGCAGCCTGCCGCAGATCAACTTTGAACTCAAAGATGAAGGCGCGGTAATCTTCGAAGAGTTTACGTCTCAAAACGTCTGTGTACGCTCTGGCGGCTCACCGTGCACCTGGCTGGGCATTACGCTCGACAACTACCTAATCTCTGCTGCTACGATCTCGAGTACCATCTCAAACCGCGGTCGCATTACGGGGAACTTCACCCTGGAAGAAGCGCGTGATATTGTCATCAAACTGAAATACGGCGCCCTGCCGGTACCGTTGGAAATAGCACAGAACCGAACCGTTGGCCCTACGTTGGGCCAAGACTCGGTTGACCGCAGCCTCCGGGCCGGAATTATCGGCTTGGTGCTTGTTGCCACCTTCATGTTGATCTACTATCGTATGCCCGGCTTGGTAGCAGTCGTCGCCCTGCTGATCTACGCGCTCTTAGTGCTTGGTATCTTCCGGCTGTGGCCGGTCGTGCTCACGCTCGCAGGTATCGCCGGATTCATCCTCTCCGTTGGTATGGCTGTGGATGCCAATATCCTGATTTTCGAGCGTCTGAAGGAAGAGCTGCGCCGGGGCAGATCCTTGCGCTCCGCCCTTGACGTCGGCTTCGATCGTGCTTGGACGTCGATCCGAGACTCCAATATTTCCACGTTGATTACGTGCGCCGTGCTCTTTTATTTTGGTACGGGCATCGTGCGGGGTTTCGCCGTCACGCTTGCGATTGGCGTAATCATAAGCATGTTTACGGCGATTACGATAACGCGCACGTTTCTTTACGTCGTGGTACGCCTCCCGCAACTGCGCGACCATCCGTGGCTCTATGGCGTTGGTCAGGAAGAAGAGCCATCTCCCGAGCCTCGCCAAACACCGCCGCAGCAAGCAACGGAACCATAAGTAGTGAATCCTCGATGTCGCTAGAATCTCGCCCCATAGACTCTGTTCGTGGGATGCTGGACCTCGACTCCCAGCAGACCCACGTGCAAGCTCAACTGCGGCAGTCTCTGCTCGATGCCTTCCAACTCGCTAGCTATGTCCCCATTGAAGTGCCGCTGGTGGAGCAGGCTGATCTCTACTTGCGCAAGTCCGGCGCCGAGACAATTTCCAAGATGTACACCTTTGAAGACTTCGGCGGGCGTCGCTTGGCGTTGCGCCCGGAACTCACCGCCTCCATCGTTCGCTACTACCTGGGAAACGATCAAAACTCCACTTTCCCGCTGCGATATGCCTACTCTGGGCCGGTGTTCCGCTACGAAAAACCGCAACGCGGGCGTTTTCGCCAGTTCTCCATGGCGGGCGTAGAGTTACTTGGCAGTGACGGGCCGTCCGCCGATGCCGAAGTGATCGCGTTAGCGTGTTGGACGCTCAAACGACTTGGCATCACGCAATACCGGCTCGTTATCGGTCACGTTGGCATCCTCTTGGAATTACTTGGCAGCTTGGGACTCTCGACCCGCTTGCGGCACTTTCTCCTCGATAGCATGGAAGACGTGGGGAGGCCCGGGCGGGGCCTGGGCTACGTGCGCAAACGCTTAGAAGAGATCCACCCTAACCGGCGGGCCGCAGCAACGACACAAGAGTCCTTTACCGGCTCCGAGGAGCAGGCACAAGCCACGCTGCGCGTATCGTTGCAGGAGATGGGAATCGAGCTCGACGGCAGCCGACCGGCAGAGGCGATACTCGGTCGGATGTTTCGCAAACAACGCGCTTCCGATGAAGATGAGCGCCTGGAACGCGCGTTTGAGTTTATCCAAGGCTTGCACAACCTTTCGGGGGCACCAGGGGAAGTGCTGGAACGCGCGCGAAAGTTTCTGGAGTCGTTTGGCTTAGGCGACCAGCCCCTTAGCCGCCTTACTGATGTGGTTGCGGCGCTCCATGCCTATGGCATCGAGGATTCTCACGTGCAAGTGCAACTCGCTCTCGGGCGCGGCCTCCATTACTACACCGATGTGGTGTTCGAGCTGTACGACTCCACAGGCCAGAGCCAGTTGTGTGGCGGCGGACGCTACAACGAACTTGTGCAATCCCTTGGCGGTCGCAAGTCCGTTCCGGCGGTGGGATTCGCGTTTGGCCTGGAGCGCCTCCGGCTGGCTTTGGACGAGCAAGGCGCTGCGCCGCCGGCTCCGCCGCCAACGCAGGTGCTTGTGGCTGCAGCCAGCACAGGCGCCACACACGCCAGCATGCAAACAGCGCAGCGGCTCCGGGAACACGGCATCAGCGCGGAACACGACCTGCGGCAGCGCACCGAACGTGCGCGCATTGGTTACGCAAATCGGAGGGGAATTCCCTTTATCCTCTTAGTAGAGGACCAAAAAGACTCCGCAATCCTACGTAATCTATCCGAAGCCACCGAACAAGCGCTTTCATTAGGTGAAGTGGTGCAGGTGCTGAATGGCTGAAGCGCTGCGTCTGCTCGTGCCAAGCAAGGGCCGCATTGGGGAGCAAACACTGGATTTCTTCGCCAAGTGCGGCCTTGACATCGTGCGTCCGAATTCGCGCGCATATGAAGCGACGTTCCCGACAGTTCCCAACGTGGCGATCCTCTTTCAGCGCGCGTGGCAAATGGTTGAGCAAATACGCAACGGTGACGCCGACGCCGGCATTACCGGCTATGACATTCTTTCTGAAATGCGGCAAGAAGGCGACAATCTCGTGGTCGTCGCGGAAGACCTGGGGTACTCCCAGGGGAGACTCGCCATTGCGGTACCGGAGGAATGGATAGACGTTCGTACCTTGACCGACCTTGCCGAAGTGGCGCTAGAGTTTCGCGAAAGAGGCCGGGTGCTGCGCATTGCCACGACCTTTCCTGCCCAGACTCGCCAGTTTCTCTTCCAGCAGGGCATCACATACTTCCAGGTGGTGCAGGCCGAGGGCGGTCTGGAGGCGGCGCCGACTCTCGGCTATGCCGATATCATCGTTGACTTAGTTTCCACGGGCGCAACGCTCAAAGACAACCGGCTCAAGATGATCGAACATGGGGTCATTTTGGAAACGCAGGCATGTCTGGTCGGAAATCGAGAACGACTGCGCGCGAGCGCTGCCAAGCGGGAGGCGCTGCGGCAGATCCTGGAACTCATAGAAGCTTCGCAAAGCGCCGAACCCTACTCGACGCTTACCGCAAACATGCAAGGAGACTCTGCAGAGGCAATCGCGGCCAAGCTGGCGGCATTTCCGGAAGTCGGCGGTCTGCTCGGCCCGACAATTGCTCGAGTATTTGCCAGAGATGGGCAGGATGATTCGTGGTTCGCGGTAACCGTCCAGGTAAAATCCAGGAACTTGCTTTCTGCTGTGGCAAGCTTGCGGCAAGCGGATTGTATGAGCGTCTCCGTTACCTCTCCGCACTACATCTTTGCTCGGGAGAGCTCCCTTTACCGTTGCCTTCTCCAGACATTGAAATTGGAAGAATGAGCAGCAGCGCTATCGCTGCGGGAAACGTCCGTGAGCATAAGGCCGAATTGAACAAGAGCCGAGGCTGTGAAACAAGCAGTAATCAAGCGTCGCAGATTTGGGATATAGTGTACGGTATTGCTATAAAGTTGCGCGAAACGCAATCCGTCATTCCCGCTTGCGCGGGAACCCATCGTGTCTCTTTGCTAGACACCAATCCCGCTGGAGCGATGGCGACAAACCAATCAACCGCTCTGGCCGTCGCAATCCGGCCGGCGCGGGACAGACCTAAAACCACGCACATGAAAGACAGGGTAGCTGCATCAAATGTTTGACATTGTCGGCCGCAGGAAGTGGGCTTACGTTGTATCAGCGATAATAATCATTCCGAGTATTCTCTCGCTCATCATTTTCCGCTTGCAACCAGGTATCGACTTTTCCGGCGGTACTATCTATGAACTACGCTTCGACGCCACACCAACTACCGAGGAAATCAAGCGCGTCTACTTGAGCCTCAATCTTGGCGAGCCACTCGTGCAGGCGACAGGTGAGGGCACGGTCATTATCCGTTCAAAGGAACTGGGGCTAGAGGATAAGCAAGCCGTGCGCGGCGCTCTGGAGGAGGTGAACGGCCAAGCTGAGGAGCTGCGCTTCGAAGCTGTGGGGCCCGTGATCGCCCGGGAACTCACCCAGAGAGCCATTCTCGCGGTGCTGGTAGCATCAGTGGGAATTCTTGTGTACATCACATGGGCGTTTCGCCATGTACCCCAACCTTTCCGCTATGGCGTCTGCGCGATCTGCGCGCTTGTCCACGATGTATTGATCGTGTTGGGCGTATTCTCCGTGCTGGGTTTCCTGGTGAATAAAGAGATCGACTCTATGTTTATTACGGCCATTCTCACCGCCATCGGCTATTCGGTGCACGATACGATCGTGGTCTTCGACCGTGTGCGTGAGAATCGCTCCAAGTATGCCTACGCGCCCCTTCCCACCGTCGTGAACTTCAGTGTCAATCAAACAATCGACCGCTCGTTGAACACGTCCATCACGTTGCTCATTACACTCTTTGCGCTTTACCTCTTTGGGGGTCTGGCCATCAAGGACTTCGTCCTGGCGCTCCTGATCGGCACGGCAACAGGAACTTATTCCTCGATCTTCATTGCCGCAAGCCTGCTGGTTGAATGGGACGTGTACTCTCAACGACGAGTTGAGGCGACGTAGTCGATCGCTTTCTTTCCCACGTCGACGGACAGCCTTCGCGGTTGTTGGCAATGCCCACGAGAGTTCAGGAAGACGGCGACTCACGCCCCCGGTAGCGCAGGTTCGCAACCTACGCTTGTGCACGGTCAACCAACCGCCGCCGGCAGCCTCATGGAAATTTGCCGGAGAACGTGCCCGGTCTTCCTGTGCTGGCGGGGGACAGGCCCCGCACTACGGATAGGTAGTGAGGATCGAGCGAGTGGGGAGAGAACATCAACCGATTCCGAGCAGCTAGGGTACCGCGATGCGCGGCAGAGCGGGACTGATGCGGCTTACGATCTCGTAATTGATCGTCCCAACGTGTGTGGCGATGTGTTCTGCCGGAATCTCCGGTCCCAGCAGCGTCACCTCATCGCCGCTCGCGACGCCTGGGACATCGGTAACGTCAATGAGAGTCATATTCATCATCACGCGACCGACGACGTTTGCCAGCCTGCCGCGAACGGCGACTTCCCCTACATTCGACAATTTGCGATCATAGCCCTCAGAATATCCCACCGGGATCACCGCGATTGCGGAATCACGCCGCGTGCGATGGGTGCGCCCATACCCCACTGTCTCGCCGCGGGCAACGTGCTGTATGTGCACGATGCGGGTCTTCCACTGCATTACCGGACGGAGCGAAAGCGGTCGCTTCGAGCGCTCTGTCATGGCGATCTTTGTGTCCAGGGACGGCCACAACCCGTAGAGGCCGATGCCGAATCGCACTAGACTGCCGTGTGCCGCCGGTTCCACCATCGCCGCTGCCGACGCGGCCATGTGTTGAAACGGCACACGCATTCCTTCATCGGCCAATGCCGCCTGCACGTCCGCAAAGCGCCTACGCTGCAACTGCAAATACGAGTCGTCAGCCGTATCTTCCGCCGTTGCAAAATGGGTGTAAATGCCTTCCACTTCAAGATTAGGCAGCGACTGCAAGTGACGAAGGAATGCAACTGCCTCGCGGACTTCGACGCCAAGCCGGTACGTACCGGTCTCAATCTTGACGTGTACGGCGGCGGTCACGTTCTGCGCCGCCGCACGTTGAGCCAGGCACTCGGCGGAGGCCTGATCAAAGACTACCTGACGAAATCCATGCCGCACCACCTCGTCGGCTCGGTTGTGGGGTGTGTAGCCCATAATCAGGACCGGCAGCGACGCAGCGCCTTGGCGCGCAGCAGTCCCGTCCCCCAGCAGGTCCAGCGCTTCATCGAGCGAATTGACCCCAAACCAGTCAACATGATTGGCAATGCTCTGGGCAACGACCTGCATCCCATGGCCGTAGGCGTTTGCCTTGATGACAGCCAACAGCGAAGTCCCCGGAGATAGCCGCTGCCTGAGCGTTGCAACATTGTGTTGCAGCGCTCCGCGACTGATTTCAAGCCAAGACAAGGAATCCATGTAGTAGGAGAGGCGCTTGGCACAGGACGGAAGTCCGTGCCGCTTAGAATCCCTATCGGGATATCGCCCCTGTCCAATGCTCCTTCAGTTCCCCTCCTCAAAAAGAGGGCTTGAGTAAATGCGGATAGCTGAGTGCCCCAACTATCTTAGGGTTCTCTCTCCTTGGGAGACTATTGCGTAACTAGATCCTGAGGAACGTGTGTTACTCCCTCTCCCTGGGAGGCAGTCTCATAATCGCATCGCTCCGTGTAGGCTTGCCCTTCGACCCTTCGACAGGCCCAGGTCAGGCAGGCTCAGAGCCTGCCCCGTACTCGATACAGCCTATCGACACGATACGGGGGCGAACGTAACAGGCAATAATCCGTTCGTGCAGAGGGCTGCGCGAAGCCTGCCGCGCGAAGCCTGCTATGCGAAGCCTGCTGCGCGAAGCCTGCTGCGCGAAGCCCTTGTCGAAGTACGATTTAGCTTATCGAGTCGACCCATGAGACAGCCTCCTGGGGAGAGGGCCGGGATGAGGGGATTTCTGCTTAGCCCGTCATCTCTTCCAGCAAGACCGACACGCAAAAGTGCAATTACGGGAAAGGAGCTCCCAGATTGCGCAAATCTCCCCCTCACCCTAACCCTCTCCCGGCGGGAGAGGGGACTTTCCCGACCCGGCAAGAGTAATGCGAAAGTCTCCTTGGGTAGAGGGCGAGAGCCTGCCCCGTACTTGATACGGGAGGTGAGGGGACTCTCCTCACGTCAAGATTGTCGCGCCACTACGATCCAGATTAGTCCCACTCTTGCTCCCTCCGATTCCCTCTCCTCGGGGAGAGGGCTAGGGTGAGGGGACTCTCCTCACATCGGATTTTTCGCACCGCTCACTTCCAACTCAGCCTCATTATTGCTCCCTCCGATTCCCTCTCCTCGGGGAGGGGGCTAGGGTGAGGGGACTCTCCTAACGTCAAGAATGTCGCACCACTAGCGTCCAGCTCAGTCCCACTCTTGCTCCCTCCGATTCCCTCTCCTTGGGGATGTACAGACTGGGCTGATAGGTAACAGGTGTTCGGGTTGATAGGTTACACATTGTACTGATTGACACCTTCGGGCGCTTTAGGTTGGGCAGAGAAATAGACGTTCCAGGCACCACGACATACTCATGTTCAGTTCGTGAGCTGGTGCCAGGGGAAAAACCGTATCCATAAGGGTATTGAGTTGGTCTAACTTCCATGGCATGGACACTGCATACAACGAAAACTCCCATATTCGATGGTGTAACCTATCAACCCGAACATGTGTTACCCATCAACCCGGTCTATACAGGGGAGAGGGCTAGGGTGAGGGGACTCTCCTCACGTCAAGAATGTCGCACCACTAGCGTCCAGCTCAGTCCCACTCTCGCTCCCTCCGATTCCCTCTCCTCGGGGAGAGGGCTAGGGTGAGGGGACTCTCTTCACGTCAGGACTGTCGCGCCACTACGCTCTCACGCCACTGAGGACGATCTCGTGTCGAGTCAAGAGAAGGTCTTCACCAACGCGCTGTGGCGAAAGACCAGCCAGGTCACCTTCCAGCCCGTCCCAGAGCATTTTCCTCGCAATTTCGCGGTTCTCATCAGTGGTGTTAGCGGTCTCGAACCATTCACTGGCCAGCATTTCCCGCTTCAGCAGGCGCGCGTCTCGCACCGGGCAGCCAACGTCCGCCATCATCCGGCTCAATTGACTCTCGCTGAACGCCTGTACGTGCGAGTGCCCACGCAAGCGTTCCATGCGGTTGAAGTACGCCGCTTTCTGCGGGTCTTCCGGCATGCCGAACTCGCCGATAACCAGCCGGCCTCCCGGCGCGAGCACACGCGCCATTTCTTGCATAGCCGGTATGGCGTGCGTAAAGTGATGAACGCTAAAGCGGCATGTCACAACGCTGAACATCCCATCGGCAAACGGTAAGCGCGTTGCATCAGCCGCCGCAAAAGACATTTGCCCGTCACATGCCACGGCGCCGTCCGTATCTTGTTGCTCCGCGGCGCGGGCAAGCATGGCGGCCGTGAAGTCCACGCCAATGACTGAGCCGCTTCCCGTGATTTCCGCGGCAAGCGCAAACGCGACCAAGCCAGTGCCGGTTGCCACGTCAAGCGCGGTCGTGTCGGCTCCGGGCGTGGCCAAGGCGACCATCACCTCCACCGTGTCGCCCTGCCCGCCCGTATAGGATGCCGCGCGCTCCGTAAAGTGCTGTCGTACGTCCTGATCCGATGGTGCCTGTTCGCTCATGTGCGATCTCCCAGATTCTATCGTTATGTCAACGGCAGTGGCGCGGCAATTTGCTTCGGTTCACTTACCTCGCAACAACTGCCACCCCACCACATGAGTGCCGAAATCTTGCCGGAGACTTCCACTGCTGGCTCTAGCCTATCACGGCTCCACAGTCACGTCAGCCGACCCATTTTATTCCCAACAAACCACTATGCAGCGCACGACGCAGGAACGGATTGGTTACGGCGCCTCAACGAGTTCTCTCTGCTCATCGGCAAGAAACGGCGGTTCGGCTGCGCGCACGTTGGCCTCAAGTTCCTCCGTGTTCATCACGCCGGTGATGCACGCCCCCACGTGCGGATAGGAGAGCACGAACTTGATCGCGGCTGCGTGCAGGGACTCAACCGGCGGCTTGACGAGCGCCGCCGTCAGGCGTTCCACAGTTGCCGCGTCTTGAAAGAGCCGCCCGGAGGCGAAAGGCGACCGCGCCAACACGCCAACCCCTTTCTCCGCGCAGAGCGGAAAGAGCTCTGCCGCCGCCTCTTGCAGCGCCACGCTATACGAAACCTCAACCACGTCTGCGCAGCCCTGCCGCACAGCCTCTAGGCAGGCCGCTACGGAAGACGAAAGCCCAATGCTGCGCACCTTGCCGGCCTGTTTCAGTTCGCGCAGTGTCTCCCAGGGTTCTTCGCGTTTGACAACGTCCACCGGCGGATCGTGCAGGAGGTACGCGTCGATGTAGTCGGTCTGCAAGCGGCGCAGGCTCAGTTCACATTCGTGGCGAATGTACCACGGCTCATAGCATTGCGGCTGGGGCACGCCCCGCTGTTGAAAGAGCGTCTGCGCCCCATCTATGCCCACCAGGTAGCCCGCCTTCGTGATGAGCACCGTGTCTGCGCGCCGCCCGCGCAATGCTTCGCCCAGAATTACCTCCGAGCGACCGTTGCCGTAAGCGTCAGAGGCGTCATAGGTGGTGACACCGAGATCCAAGGCGCGATGCAGGATTTCGACGCTATCTTCGGCATCTATCGGTCCCCACCACAGCCCACCGAGTTCCCAGGTTCCCAGCGCGAAGGCTGAGACATCGATTCCGGTTGTGCCTAGTTTGCGCGTTTCCATTGGCGCTCTCCTCTATTCCATTGGGAGCCAACCTACGACTAGCCATTGCCACCTCACTGCGAGTAGTATACGCGAGACCGACAACAAGAGTGTCCAAACCCAAACTCACCGCTTCTTAAATTCCTTTGAGTAGACTAGGGCCTGGAATGTAGAGCTATGAGTGTCAACCGTGCAAGGCTATTCCCGGCATGTCATTCTTGTAAATGTCAGGTAATTCGTTGACAGATTTGGCACAAGAAACATGGGAGCAGAACTCTGTGCTCACCTACACACATGTCATTCCGAACGGAGCGTAGCGGAGTGAGGAATCTAGAGTGCTGAGGCCGTGAAAGTGTGTTGAGCAGGGACCCTAGATTCCTCGCTACGCTCGGAATGACAAGGCCTTGTAGCGCTTTCTACGGGAAAGCAAATTCTGTCAACGAATTACTCAACACTTACAATTCTGAGGAGCGCAGCGACGAAGAATCTCGAGTGCGGGGATGCTTAGATTCCACGAACCCAGTTTGACGCTGCGTTTGGAATGACTAGAGTTGCGGCCCAGCGGGGATATCAATTCCTAATCTACTCATTCCGACCGCAGAGACCATTTCTTAGTTCTATGGATTCTGTTACACTTGCACCACTTGTGGTACAAGACGGGACTGATAGATCGGTTTTACGCCCGATAGTTAAGGCAAGACACCAGCCTCAATCTAAGCGCACAATCTGCAAAGGAACGCTCGCGTGGCGCAATCGCATGACGTTGCAGATGTCCTAATCATCGGAGCCGGCGCGTCCGGCGCGGCGGCAGCGTGGTCGTTGGCGTCGGGTGGACTTGACGTGGTCTGCCTGGAGCAAGGCGACTGGGTCGATCCTGCGGACTACCCTCATAGCAGTGTCGATTGGGAATTGCACCGGCAGACTGACTTCGCCAAAGATCCCAACGCGCGGCAGCGTCCGGAGGATTACCCCCTCAACAACGATGACACCCCCATCACCCCGCTCATGTTCAATGCCGTCGGCGGCAGCACCATCCATTGGAGCGGTCACTTTCCGCGCTTCCGGCCCTCCGATTTCCGCGTAAAGACGCTGGACGGCGTTGCCGACGACTGGCCTGTGACGTATGGGGACCTCGCGCCGTATTACGAGCAGAACGATGCCAACATCGGCGTTTCGGGTCTGAATGGCGACCCCGCCAATCCGGAGCGCACGCCCCGCCAAACGCCGCCACTCGGTCTTGATGCCGCTACCAAAGCTTATGTTCGCGGCTTGGAAAAGCTGGGCTGGCACTGGTGGCCAACGGACAACGCCCTCATTACTGCGCCCTTTGGCGAAGGGCGGCAGGAGTGCAATTACTGCGGGCCGTGCGACATGGGGTGTCCGCGCGGCGCCATGTCCAGCGCTCACGTGACGTACTGGCCGATGGCTCTGGCGAAGGGAGTGCGCCTCATCACCCGCGCACGGGTGCGGGAGATCACCGTGGACCGGCGTGGCCGTGCCAGCGGCGCCGTGTACTACACGGCAGATGGCGGCATAGCTCAACAACGCGCGCGGGTCGTCATCGTCGCGTGCAACGGGGTGGGCACGCCGCGGCTGCTGCTCAACTCAGTGTCCAGTCTCTTCCCACACGGCCTCGCCAACTCAAGCGGTCTCGTCGGCACGCACCTCATGTTCCATCCCGTGACATTTGTGACTGGCGTCTTTGCCGAACCGATGAACGGTTACGTGGGCCCACTCGGCATGGTTATTCACTGTCAGGAATTCTATGAGACTGATACAAGCAGAGGCTATGTGCGTGGATTTCAACTCCAGATGGGTCGCGAGAGCGGCCCTCTCTCCACTGCTCTTGGCAACTTTCCCGGTGAAAAGGTCCCGTGGGGCTCGGAACACCATCGCGTACAACGCGAGCGCAGCGCTCACACGCTTACGATCGGCGTCATGATCGAAGACCTGCCCGAGGCGCACAATCGTGTTGAAATTGATGCCACCCTGACGGACAGCAATGGCATTCCGGCACCGAGGATTGTGTACAAAGTGAGTGAGAATAGCAGAAGGAGTCTGGATTACGCCATTGCGCGGGCGCGGGACCTTGTGGAAGCCGCGGGCGCCACACAGGTATTGAACCAACCGCTTACGCGGGAAACGGGGTGGCACTTGATGGGCACCGCGCGCATGGGCAATGATCCCGCCAATTCGGTGGTAGACCGATACGGACGCGCCCACGACGTGCCCAATCTCTTCATCGTGGACGGGAGTCTCTTTGTCACGTCCGCTGCGGTCAACCCGACCAGTACTATCCAGGCCCTAGCGCTCCACGTCTCCGACTGGTTGAAGCATAACTTCCGGGAAGTGGCATCATGAGTAGTCCGGATGAATACGGTGTCACCGGAGTTCATGCAAGATGACTCGCTGACTGTGTTGGCGCAAGTGTGTGTGGCGCGGATCGACAGAGCATCCCCTGAGTTTACCTGCCTTAGTGGGTGTTATTTAGTGGGTTTAGACACGCCGATTGGGCCCTTGTTTTGGTTTCTACCGGAAACGAGGTCATGTGAAGAAGGTGGTCTTGACCAATTCAATGCTAATCGCAGCGCCTGCTGAGGAGCGCACCCTTGGCACCCGTACGTGACGTGGCAGATGTCTTGATCATCGGCACCGGCGCCTCCGGGGCGGCGGCAGCCTGGTCGCTGGCGGCTGACGGTCTTGACGTGGTCTATTTGGAGCAGGGCGACTGGATCGACCCCACCGACTACCCTCATCACAGCCCGGACTGGGAATTGCATCGGCAGACCGATTTCGCCAAAGACCCTAACGTGCGGCAACGGCCGGAAGACTATCCCCTCAATAACGAAGACACGCCCATCACGCCCCTCATGTTCAATGCCGTCGGCGGCAGCACAGTCCATTGGAGCGGGCACTTTCCGCGCTTCCGACCGTCAGATTTCCGGGCAAAGTCCCTGGATGGAGTTGCCGACGACTGGCCCATGACGTATTGGGACCTGGAGCCGTACTACGAGCAAAACGATGCCAACATTGGAGTATCAGGAGTGAACGGCGATCCCAGCGGTCCTCCACGTTCGCCCCGGCAAACACCTCCACTTGGCCTCGACGCTGCCGCGAGAGCGTACATTCGCGGCCTGGATAAGCTGGGCTGGCATTGGTGGCCGACCGACAATGCCCTCATCACCGCCCCCTTTGGGGAAGGGCGGCAGGAGTGCAACTACTGTGGGCCCTGCGACATGGGGTGTCCGCGCGGCGCCATGTCAAGCGCCCACGTGACCTACTGGCCTGCCGCACTCGCGAATGGGGCGCGTCTCATCACGCGTGCCCGCGTGCGGGAGATCACCGTGGACCGGCGCGGCCGCGCCTGCGGCGCCGTCTACTATACACAAGACGGCGGCATCGCCCAGCAGAGCGCGCGGGTCGTCATAGTCGCCTGCAACGGTATCGGCACACCCCGCCTACTGCTCAACTCAGAATCCAGTCTCTTTCCGCACGGCCTCGCCAATTCGAATGGCCTGGTTGGGACGCACCTTATGCTTCATCCAATTGCCTTTGCAAGCGGGGTCTTTCCCGATCGGGTCGACGGGCATGCGGGCCCCGTCGGTCTGCTCTTCCAATGTCAGGAATTCTACGAGACCGATCTGAGCCGAGGTTTCGTGCGCGGTCTCAAGATCCAGCTCTGCCGGGATAGCGGTCCACTTTCCACCGCAATTGGCAACTTTTCAGGTGAAGCGGTGCCCTGGGGCGCCGCACACCATCGCATGCAGCGCGAGCGCAGCGCCCATATGCTGGCCATCTCCATAATGGTGGAAGACTTGCCTGAGCCACACAATCGGATTACGCTCGATCCCACATTGGCGGACGACAACGGCATTCCGGCGCCCAAGATCTCTTACACCGTCAGCGAAAACAGCCGCAAGGCACTTGATTTCGGCATCGCGCGGGCACAAGACCTACTGGACGCCGCAGGCGCCACAGAAATAAAGTACCAAGCACTTTCCCGCGATACAGGTTGGCATCTGATGGGCACAGCGCGTATGGGCGACAATCCTGACATGTCGGTCGTAGACCGCTACGGCCGGGCACACGACGTCCCAAACCTCTTCATCATTGATGGCAGCCTCTTTGTCACCTCGGCCGCGGCGAACCCCACAAGCACCATTCAGGCTCTTGCCCTTTACGTCTCCGATTGGCTGAAGCATAATTTCCGTGAGGTAGCATGATGAGCAAACAACACGTTGATGGTGAGATTCTCACTGAGGAACAGCTAGCGCTCCTGGCAGCGATTCAAAACCGGTTGATTCCCGCGCAGGATGAAATGCCGGGCGCCGGCGACGCCGGATGCGCCAGCATGCTCGATCGCTTTCTCAGCGAGCGCGCTGCACTGCGCCGTCCCATACTTACCGCGCTGAACGCCATCGAGGCGGCAGCCGGCGAGCGACGGCAGGCATCCGCTGAAGACGATGCCGCATCCACGTATGTGGCATTCCTAGCGCTTTCCGATACTGAACGTGACGATGTGCTCCGTGCCGTTGAATTGGCGCACGAGGACCTCTTTTCTACCTTATTGAATCAGACGTACACCGCCTACTACACAAATCCCGCCGTGCTGCTCATTCTCGGCTGGAATCCACCGCAGCCGGAAGGGTTTCCCACCCCACCGCCCTTTGACGAAGCGCTCCTGGCCAACGTGAAGCACCGCGGCAAGATTTGGCGGGACGCGTGACGGCACATCTGGTTGGGAAGACCGCGGACCATGCCGTCAACACGGCTGCACTTGGGCAGTATTCGGCGACCAAACGTAGTCCACTCGTGCTGGCGCCGCGACCCTCGAATGGGATAAGCCTCAATAGATTCGGCCACAGGCCTTAGGAGTATCGGCTACAGGCTTTAGGAGAGTCGGCCACAGGCTTCAGGTCTACCCCCTCTCCTGGGGGGTGTACAGACCGGGGACATAGGTAACAGTTGTTCGGGGACATGGGTAACACATTTTACTGATTGACACCTACGAGAGCATTGGGTTGGTCCGGGTTTGATAAGAGACTGGCGACACAGTGCACTCACTTTCCGCCTGTCAGCTTGTGCCAGAGAAACAAACAGTGTGCATAAGGATATTGAGTGGATCTAACTTTCAAGGCAAGGACATCGCATACTACGAAAACCCCCTCGTTCTATGGTGTTACCTATGAGCCCGAACAACTGTTACCCATGTCCCCGGTCTATACAGGGGGAGAGGGTCGGGGTGAGGGGTTCCCGGCCTTTCCAGTTTCCATGCCTGGCACAGGATACGTAAGTCCTCCCATATGGCTGTTCATGTGGAGAGAGCCCCAAGAAGTGGTTGGCTTCTGCCCGCTCTGCATGGCACCCGCCAACTGTCTTCGCCGCCACCAACTCTAAGGGCCTTCCCAATGCCGGTAGAAGGCGGAGCGACGCTCACCGACAAGCTGCTCCAGTTCCTCTCCGTGAATCTCGAACTTTTGAAAGACGTGCTGGATCACTTCAACGCCAGCCTCGAACTCCGGCTGCACTACGTCTGAAGCTCCGGCTTCGCGCAGTCTCTGGATTGCCTCCCGGCTGCTCGCCCGGGCAATAATGTCGAGCCCCGGGTTCAGAATGCGCGCGTGGCGCACGGCAACTTCCGCCGCCACGTCATCGTGAACGAGCACTGCCAAGAGTGACGCGTCTTCAAGCTTGGCGTGCGCAAGGACCGCAGGACTGCCCACGTCGCCGTACACCACCGGCACGCCCTTGTCGCGGAGTTCGCTTACCGTCAGCGGATTGTATTCCACAATTACGTAGTGGATGTTCTGCAAGTCGAGCGCCTCGGCGAGCTCTCGCCCGACCCGTCCGAAACCGAATATTACCGCATGGCCGCGGAACAGGTCCTCCCAATAGGGCGCGATATCCGGTTCCGCAAACCTCCCGCCAATGACCGGCAAAGCCCGCAGCAAACGAAGAAGCGGCGGTTCGAGCAGCAAGAGAAACGGCGTCAAGAATATGCTAATGAGCGCCGTGCTGATGACAAGGTTGAAGATGCCGCTGGGCAACGCTCCCGCTCCAACACTGATCTGTGCCAACACAAAGGAAAACTCGCCAACCTGTCCCAAGCTCAGCGCGGCGCAAACGGCAGCATGCGCCGGTACGCGCAGCAGAAGGAGCAGAATCATCAATATAACCACTTTACCCAGAACGGCACCGGCAACCGTAAGACCGACCGCTCCCAAATTGCCGATGAGCCACACAGGGTCAAACAGCATCCCAATCGATACAAAGAAGAGCGATGCGAATAGATCCCGCAGCGGTACAATCTCAGCCACTACTTGGGTGCGAAATTCTGATTCCGCGACGACAAGCCCGGCCAAGAAAGCGCCGAATGCCAGCGAAAGACCGACGAACTGCGCCAAAAATGCCGTGCCAAGCGCGATCGCCACAACGGAGAGGATGAGGAGCTCACGCGACTCGCCGTGGGCAATGTGGGTGAGCAGCCAATGTGCCACGCGCGCGCCGATGAAGTACGCCCCAATGCAGACTGCGGCCGCCTTGCCGGCAAGTAAGAGCAAGTCAAAGACCAAGTCCTCACCACCCGCTGCAAAAGCCGGGAGAATTACGACCATTGGTACAACCGCAATGTCTTGAAGAATGAGAATGCCAAGCGCAATGCGGCCGTGAAGCGACTGCAATTCCCCGCGGGTCATGAGAACCTTGATGACTACCACGGTGCTGGAGAGGGCGACAAGGGCGCCCAGCAGAATACCTTGCGCAAGAGTGAGACCAAGAAAGCTTCCGACAAAGGGTCCAATGGCCATCGTCAGAGCAATCTGCCCAATGCCCCCAAGCACAACAATGCGTCCCAGGTGGCGCAGCTCACGCAGCGAGAACTCCGCTCCGACAGCAAAGAGGAGGAACATCACGCCAATCTCTGCCAGCACCTGGACATCGTGCTGATCGGCATGCAGCACAGGGTTAAACGGCCCAATGGCGATCCCCGCAACCAAGTACCCCAAGATTACGGGCAACCCCATACGCTGCGCGACGAGACCCAGCAAGAAGGCCGCGAGCACGGCGACGGAAAGACTCAATACTAATGAAACGTCAGGCACGGCAGTGCTCCTGCACTACTCAAAGACTGTGCTCGCTCTCAGCGCAATTCAGAGCCGTCGCTTAGGGAGAATTGCGGCAGAGCACACGATGCGGTTCCTCGTCATCATGGTACCAGACGGTCCCTCCCACCAATGGTTCGCGGCGCGTCACTCGCAGATACTCTTCGGTCTCCACCGATTGCCGCATTGGGGGATGGTCAGTGCTTAATTGTTGATCGGTAATCCAGCATTGCCAACCCAGTGAGAAGCTGCTATACTCTCTTGCGGAAGTTGAAGTCTGGGGCTAGGCATTCTCAGCAAAGATTGGAGTGAGCGATGGGCTTCCTGGATGCATTGTTTGGCAAGAAGAAGTCTGGTGGCGGGGTCCGCACAACAATCAAAGTCGGCCCGGGGGAAACCCTTCAAGACATCGCACAACGCGAGTACGGCGATGCCGCCAAGTGGGACGTGATTTTCCAAAAGAATAAGTGGCGCTTCGATGGCGAAGACCCAAAGACTATCTATCCCGGCATGGACCTAGACATTCCCGAGGTTGACTAGGATCAGCCGCTCACAAATCGTATAAACTTAGCTTTAGGAAGGGCATTGGCGCAACGCCAATGCCCTTCCTTTTTTACGCGCTCGCCGCCGTCAGCATCTCCCGCAACGCCTTGGCAGATTCTATTGCCGCTGCTTCCGGCGGCCCGCCTGCCACTTGATAGTGCATCTCCAACGTGTAGACGCCGTCGTAGCCGTCCTTTGCCAGCGCGCGGAACTGGCCTTCGTAGTCGGTCTCGCCCTTGCCCACCCGGCACGCCTCTATCTCGCCATTTACCCAACGAGCATCCTTCACGTGCATGTGTGCCAGATGGGGCTGTATTGCCGCGTAATGCTTGGGATACGGGTCTTCCTCCGCCCAAAGGCAGTTTCCAGGATCCCAGATTGCCTTCAAATGAGGCGAACCGACTGCCTCGATTAGCCGCTGCGACTCTTCGCCCACACCCGCGTAGCACGTCGGCTCATTCTCCATGCACAGGTCGAACCCATGCTTGGCGGCCATGTCGAGCGCCGGTCCAAACCGCTCCACAACCTTGGGGAATACTTCCTCCGGGTCCTCGTCTCGCCAGAAAGAGAAGCAGCGTACCACACGCGTACCGAAACGCTCCGCCAGCGCAAAGCAGTGCGGCAAGAGCGCCAAATGCTCTTCATACGTCATTTCCTGCGCGCCGAAGGTATCGCCTTCAATCTTGCGCTCCCGGCCCTCCAACGGGCACTTGAATATCGGTGTACCGAGTGCGCTGACCTGGATGCCATTCTGCTTCAGGAGGCGTTGCACGTCATCCAGTCCATCCGGTGAAAGGTCCATCAGGTTCGTGCCGTTGATCGTGCGCAGTTCCGCATACATGATGCCGTGCTCGCGCATCACGCCCAGCCCAGTGGCAAAGTCCGGATGCACCTCGTCAGTGAATATCCCAATTTTCATCGTCGTACCCTTCTCTAATCTGTCGAATTATCCCTGCGTATTATACAAGAAGCTATTGTCCCACGGCGCGGACGGTCCAGGAGGATGCCCTTGCACATATGTGCCGCACTCATTGCTACAGGGAATCTTGCCCGCGAGCTCGGTCGGACTTCCGCCGCTACGCGCCTTCCGCATCAGGTGTCACTACCGTCTTGGCGTGCTCCTGGAGAGGCCGGGCGAACCGACGAAGCGCAGCTATTGCGAGGATGATTGAAGCAAGCGCAACCACCCCGGCCACGCCAAATAAGGCCTCGAAGGACACGAGATCAGCGAGAAGTCCTCCCACCGGAGTGAGGAACAACAGGATGCCGACCAGGGTATTCGTGAAACCCAAGTAGATGATGCGATCTTCTACAGGGGAAACCTCTATAGCCAAAACGGAGAATGTGACTTCCTGCCCACCTGTTGTAGTGCCGAGGAAGACAAAGAGGACAAGAAAGAGCCAACCTATCAGAGTAGTCGTGACATGAGCATCGGAAAGCAATTGTGCGACAATTGCCAGTACCGGCGGCAAAACACTCACCAATGTCGTCGCAACCAGGAGCAGCCAACCGCCGCCGCGCGCACCCAACCAGCCCCACATGACATTGCCGCCAATCACGCCGCCGATGAGGGCCACTGCAGAAGACGCCACCACCGCCGCAGGCAGTTGCAGTACCCTTACGCCATACACCACATAGAAAGGCATCGCGACAGAGGCAAGCATGGCCAAAGTGCGGATGATGAGATACATGCGAAACGGTGGGTCGCGCATGACAATCTCCTTGATGCGGCGTAAGTCCTGACGCATAGTACGTTTCGGCAGCATGGGCGGGACCTCCGGCTCCTTGACGGCACTGAACGACAAGAACCCGGCACTTGTGAACACCCACGTCAGCAAGAAGAGTAGCCAAACGTATTCGAGACTTCCTTCCGAACGTTCGAGTACCTGGCGCACGACGAGACCGGCGGCCAGAGAGCCAAGGCCGCCAAAGAAATTTCGCAGCGAAAAGAACGTCGAGAGCTGTCGCCGCTGCACAATACGCCCGACCAGATCGAAAAACGCCAGGCCGGTAAGGCCACCGGAAAGCGACGCGACGGCCATCAGGCCGATGAGAGCCGGCAGCACGATCTCCGGGCGTTCCGGCGCTACGAGCACTGTAGCCGCAAGCAGCGCCCAACAAGTGCTGCGCACGAGCGAGCTGCGCCGATAGTATTTGAGCCTCTGCCGCCGGTGTTGCAAGAAGTTGATCAGCAGCATCTGGGGCAACGCCCATCCCCCAAGCTGGATAGCAGGCAAAATGCCGATGAGCACGTTCGACTCCGTTAGCTGACTCACGTACCACGGCAGCACAACGGTCGCACTCGTAAAGGCCATTCCGGTGGTATAGAACACACCGTTCATCACGCCAAGGATGAAGTTTCTGCGGCTGGACAAGGGGTGGCTTACTTTCGAGCGCTAGGAAGGATTGGCAACACCGAACATGATTCTTGTTATGTAGACTGTGATCCGGCGGTCATGCATCGCGCACGATTGCATCTGTCATGCGGCACACGCGCACCATGGGACCAACGTCATGGACGCGTACCAGATCTGCGCCCTGTGCTATTGCCAGCGCCACCGTAGCGGCGGTGCCTTCCAGCCGCTCTTCGACGGGGAGATCAAGCGTCAGCCCAATAAAGGACTTTCGTGAAGTGCCAACCAACACCGGCTGCCCCAGACGCTGGAATGCGCTAAGGTCGCGCATGAGTTCGATATTCTGTTGCGGTGTCTTGCCGAAGCCGATCCCAGGATCGATGATGATGTTCTCGGCCGCGATACCGTAGGAAGTGGCACGGGCAACCGCTTCCCCAAGTTCTCTCGCTACGTCTTGCGCGACGTCTCCATATGAGACCTTCTCGTAGAACCCTCCGAGGGCTGATCGCTGCGACTCCGATCGTCGATTATGCATGAGCACTACCGGCACGTTCAATGCCGCAACGGTTGCCCCCATCGCAGGATCACCGCCAAGTCCCCAAACATCGTTGACCATTGACGCTCCCGCGCGCACGGCTTCCCGGGCTACGGCGGCCTTGTATGTGTCAATCGAGAGGGGTGTCTCTAGCTCCCGCCGTATCGCCTCGATCGCTGGCAGAACGCGGTCGAGTTCTTCCTGGAGCGATACGGTGCCTGCACCCGGCCTTGTCGATTCGCCGCCAATATCGAGGATGTCCGCACCTTCCGCAACGAATTGAACCGCCTGGGAAACGGCGCGCCGCACGTCGCCACTAATTCCATCACCGGAGAAGGAATCCGGTGTCACATTTAGTATGCCGACCACATAGGTTTGGGAGCCCCACTGCAGCATGCGATTACCGCAGCGTGTTTCTCGAGGCTTGGAAACATGAGCCGGCGGTGAAGAACTCATGCTTCTCACTCCGGTGCGGGGCGCACGGAAGCATACTGGTACCCATGAATGAGCACGTCCCCCGGCTTGACGTTCACCACGTAGAGACTCACCTCGGGCCCCAAGCCAATTTCGACAATATGATCAGTCCGGTCACTGGCGTTTCGCACCAAGTCCGGCAAGATAACCTGCGAAATTCCTTCCGGAATCGTGAACTCCTGGCGTGTTTCCCAATACTGGGGATCAGCCGGGTTGAACAGTAGGCGGAAAGAATAGTCCTGTAGATAAAAGTTGAGCTGGCGGGAACGGTCAAACGCTACGATCAATGTCTCATTGGGAGAGTGATTCAAGGTAATGTACCGAACCTGCTTGGTAAGAATCTCATCGATACTTCTGATTTCCTGATATCGTCCCTGACCGGCAGCGAAGAGAAATAAACTGGCGTTAGAGATGGCGATGACAGCGACTAGCGCCGCTGCGATTCCGAGGGAAACGCGGTGCGGCGTGAGCGCGGTTGTGACCATGCCGCGATGTGTCATGAAAAAACGGTATGCCTGCTCACAATCGCGGGAGAAACCACGCACGGCTAACGCGGCATAGATGAGCAAGCCGGGGAGAAGCGAAAGAATATAGCCGGGATTACCCATGAATACCAGCATGTAAAACACCAGTGGTACGGCTACCCACAGCAGAATGAGGCGCGTGCGCGCATCTCTCACGATCTGCTGCGGAGAGAAGTAACGGCCCAAGTAGTAGAGAATCGGTAGCAGAGCGATGCCAATGCCGTTATAGAGAACACCCGCAAGGGTGCGCGTATTCTCCAGAACGGCTCTGAAGTACCCAATGAGGCCGGAAGACTGCCCGGCCCAAAAGCCATATTGCTCGGTCGATGCCTTTACGTACGCATCCCAGCCGCCGGTAAGTTGCACCATAGGGATTCCCCAAGACAAGACCACCAGCAGCATCACGACAATCCCGCCCACCAAGCTTCGAAAGCTTCTCCCCCACCACGCGTAGACCCATACAGGTAAGAGAAAGAGCAGTAAGTCCGGACGGAAACCGGCGCCCAAACCCAGCACGAAAGCAGCCGGAATAATCAGATTGCGCGACCCAACCTTTGTTTCGGTCAAGAGCAGCAGCACGAGCGTGCTGAATAAGGCGAGGAAGGCATAGGGGTAGGCTACCTCGCCGTGTGACCAAAAGTTGCTGCTCGTGGCGAGCAACAAGGCGCTGACAATCGCGGCCTGCATTCCGTAGAGCCGCCAGCCGAGTAAGAATATGCACAAGACTGCCAGACTGCTTGCCACAAGCGAAAGAATCACATAGCTCATGTTGGCGTCAATGCCAAGATTGTAGATGAGCCTCGCGCTGGCTACATAGAGCGGGTAGCCTGGTGGATGCGGCTGATGAAAGGCAACGTTGAATTTCTCCAGAGCAAACGCATAGTTCGCCGAATCCCACGCAAAGAGGGTCTCGCTGCGAAAGGGGACCCGGCTAAGCAGTGTAACCAGAAAAAAGCCAGCGCCAATTAGCCATGCCAGTCGAGTCCACGCCGTAAGTCCTTGGCGCGATCCCCCGGCTATGCGTGCTGTCTGTTCCATAGGTGTTGCCAGATGAAGGTACTGTCAGTTACGGGGGAATTGCGTTTATGCGGTCTCATAGGCACCGACTTCCCATTCTAGCGGTGCCATATTCCGCCGTGCAAACAAATGCTCTCAAAAGCCCTGGACTGCAATTGCTGCCATGCCTTCCTTTAATGCACCCAGGCTTGCATGTCCTCTACGGACTATGCTTTGCTATAGGCAAAGTTGAACGTCAAAGCACCCAAGGTAATGCGGAATGAATGTCGTTGTCATCTGCCTTGATACTATGCGCACCGACATGGTGCACACACTTGGCGCTGATTTCATACGTACGCCGGTTCTCGACAACTTGGCGGCAGAGAGCGTGGTATTCACTGAAGCGTACGGCTGTGCCTATCCTACCATTCCCGCGCGCCGGGCACTCTTTACCGGCATGAACAGTTTTCCTTGGCAATTCGGCTTTGACACGCTAGGCTCTAGCCCTTCGCCGCGGGGCTGGCACAAGATTCCACCGGAACACACACCGGTCGCTGAGCGCCTCGTTGAGGCAGGCGTCAACACCGGCTTCATCGCCGATACATATCACATGTTCAAGGCAACCATGAACTTTACGCGGGGCTTTTGCTCCTGGGACTTCGTGCGGGGCCAAGAGTTCGACCACTGGAAGACCTTGCCGCCTGGCGCGGTCGACCCAACCAAGTATACTGACGCAGAGCCGGATTCGCCCCGCATGACCGGCATGCTGCAATACTTGTGGAACCAAGGCGAGCGCCCGTGCGATGATGACTTTCAGGCAGCGCGCGTCTTCTTGAGCGCCATGGATTGGGTAGAAAACAACGCACCATACGGACCGTTCTATCTCTACATCGACTCCTTCGATCCTCACGAACCGTGGGACCCGCCGCTCCATTATGCGGATGCGTATTACAAAGACGACTCGGTAAAAGACTACATCTGGCCGGTGGGCACCGAGGTGGATGGCGAGGCGGCCATCGAACGCACAAAAGCCCTCTACTACGGTGAAGTGACGTTCGTTGATACGTGGATCGGACACTTCTTGAACAAGCTGGAGGCGCTCCATCTTCTGGAAGATACCGTAATCATCTTCACTTCCGACCACGGCACCGAGCTCCTCGACCGCAACCGCTTTGGCAAGTCCGAAGACCACCTCCAGTGGTTCAATACGCGCATCAACATGTTCATCCGCCATCCCGACAAGCAACACGCGGGCAAACGCCTCGATGCGTTCGTGCAGCACCAGGACGTGCCGCCCACCGTGCTCGATCTCTTAGGCGTCACACACCAAGGTCTCGACGGTATTTCCATGTGGGCTCTCGTTACCGGTGAACGCGCAAAGAACCGCGACTTCATTGTTGCCGGCTGGGGACAGCACGCCACAGTGCGGGATCACGATCACAACTATGTGATCGACTTTGAACAAGGGCCGCGCAAGACCGACAGCGGCGGCTTCACGGTCACGCAGGAGACCGCTGCCCAGCACGTCCAAGAAGAGCTCTACAGCTTGAAAGACGATCCGCTTGAAACGACGAACGTGCTCGAAAGTGAGCCCGACGCGGCAGAAAAGCAACGGGCTCGCCTAGAAGGCTTTCTGGGGCAGGAATTGCCGGCGCATCTGGATGATCGGGTTGATACCTATGAATACCCGCGCCGTGTACACGCCAAGACTAACCCGTATGTTAAGTAGATTGTCTCCGCTTGGGTCCACCGGCGCAATTTCATCGTACATTCTGCCAATTACCCTCCCCAGTTTCGCTCCATTCCTGCCCCGAACAACTACGAGACGCAAAGTCGAATACAGCTTCTTGTCGGCAGGAAGTTTTCAAGGAGACCTCTTGAGGTGCCTGCGGACGCCTCAGCCAAATGAGCACGCGGGCACGTTCTGATTTGACATCCAGACAAGTCAACTGTCCTCGCGGCAAGCTGACTCAGTGGTCGGCAATGCAATAGGCCTCAGAGAGGCAAAGCCAATGGCGGACAGCCTCGAATCAGATTAGAAATCGGCGCCGCTAACCTTTGTCATCCCAGTCTTCAACGAAGAGCCCGGGCTCTCCGAATCACTCGAGCAGGCGCTGGCAAGCTTAGACGCCAGCGGGCTCACCGGCGAAGTCTTCATCGTTGCCGCCAATCACGTTAGGGTAGACCTTCCTGCCGTGGAGGGCTTCCCCTCGGTGCAGCTCATCTCGGCTGAGGACGATTCCGGTTGGTGTGAAGCCGCCTTGGCTGCCAGCGCACAGGCTCGGCACGATCTCATTTGCACAATTGACGTGCCTACTCTCTACGCCACAGCCGAAATCCCAAGGCTCGTCCGTGCGATGAACGAGTACGACGCCACGATGGTGATCGGGGCACGCATCGGCATAGAGAAGCCTATTTCCGCGCGGCGTCGGATCCTGCCGTGGTTCATCGATATGCTCGCTTCCGATGCCTTGGGGAGGCCGCTGCTCGACGTAAACTCCGGATTGCGCGTTGTGCGCCGCTCAGCCTTGGGCGAATTCGCCGACCTCCTCTCGACAAAATCCGCGCCACCCGCCAAGCTGACACTCTGGATGCTGGCCAATGGCGCTTCCGTCTTATTCGTGCCTCTTGACGGCGAGCCAGCGGCACACAAGAAACTCCATGGCAGTGCAGGAGAGGCCATCCAACTCGTTCGTCTCATCATCGCCGTCGGACTGGCCTATTCACCGCGACGGACCGTGATTCTCATTGCACGCATGGCACTCATGGTGCTGATGATGGCCGCCATGATGCTCATGATGATGTGGATGCTGGGCGTGATGCCGGGGTAATGAGGAGGAATGCTTTCAACAACAGGCAATCGAGGCAAATGTGCCGAAAGTTCGCAATGGGTTCTTCATGAGTGATCACGATTTTGGCGCCGCAGCTCGGGGGCTAGTTCTCAATGCTGTCGCTTAGAACTGATGAGCACGGTACTATCCGTTCGTACTGAGCGTGCCTGCCCTGAGCATGTCGAGGGGTCGAAGTATGAACGGAAAGTATAGTGCGCCACAACCAACCCGCCGTTCACCTTTCGACAGGCTCAAGGCGAACGGCTGTGCGCTCACTCATCCATCTCTCAAGACTTGGAGGGACAGCGGCATGCATTACAGTTTAGTGCGACAACATTGGGGCTTGTCCCCCGACTCATTGGCCAAGTCAACAAGCAGAACTCGCACCGGTCCTCCCCTAGAAGTGAATACTGTAGCGCGGGGGCTTGTCCCCCGCCTCTTTGGCTCAGTCAACAAGCGGAACTCGCAGCGGTCCTCCCCCAGATTGGCAGCGTTTTCGAACCAGCCTGCCAGAGTGCGTTTCACGTCTTACCGGAGACCTTTGTATAACCCCCACATTCAAGCAGGGGCACTCCCTCTCCTGGGGAGGCTGTCTCAATATTTTGGTGCGGGGCACGGTGAATGGGGTGAGAAGGACAGACAGATGGCGGGTGGTATGAACAAGACGGTGCCAGTGAGAGACTCGTCCCCGGGGCGACGCTGGACTACACCCAGACCGCCACAGGGCGTGGAGGCTCTTGAGATTGAACGCGGTGGCCAGCAGGTGCCATTCGGACGTCACGTGGCTGCGGCCTCTGAGCAGGAAGCGCCTGGCACTGTGCCACTCCTTGAGCAGGCCAAAGACCGGCTCGACGATGGTACTCCGGCGGCGGTACACCTGCTTGGCAGGCGCGGTGGCCATCAACTGCCTGTGCCGTTGCAGTATTGGCTCGTAGGCGCTGATCTTTATGGAGCGGCCCCTCTGGGAGGAGGTGCAGACGCCGAAGGCCGGACAGGTTCTGCAGTCCCGGCCGTTGGCTTGGTACCGCTTGACCCGGTAGCCGTTGCTGTGGGTCAAGCGGTGCGTGTAGGTGAGCACCTTTTGCTGGGGACACAGGTAGGTGTCGGTCTCTGGACGGTAGGTGAAGTGGTCTTTATGGTAGGGGTTGCGGCGTCTGCGCTCGTGGGTCGTGGGCATCAATACCGTGTGGCCGCCGGCGTGGCACGTGGCGAGGTTGGCCCCCGAATGGTAGCCGGCGTCCGCAACGGTCACCACGTCCCGCGCGGCGTCGATGTTCTCCTGCGCCGCCTCGATCAGCGGCGCCAGGTGGGGATGGTCGTCGGCACTGGCGCTCACGTCCACGGCTGTGATCAACCTCCCCCCTGCGCCCTCGTCCGGGGACGCAAGAGGGGAGACCAGCGCCTGGGCGTTGTAGCCGGTGATGAAGCCACCCATGCCAGTCTTGAGCAGGGCCGCGTCCGCATCAGTCAGGTTCGTGTAGCGCGGCCCGTCCTCAGCCGCGACGCGGGCGAGCGCGTCGTCCACCCGCCGCCGCAGGGCCTGGGCATCGGCAAGTTCCTGCGGCAAAGTCGCTGGCGGCGCGTCGCCCCCCGTGGCGTTCTGCGCCTCCAGGTCCGCGATCGCTTGCTCGGTGCGGGACAACAGCCGCTGCAGCCCCTGCGCGTCGTGGGTATGCCGCGTCCCGGCGTTGGCCGCGATCCTGGTGCCGTCCACCGCCTGGATTGCCAACTCCACCAGGCCGGCTCGCACCGCCGTGCGCACCGTGCGCTTGAGCAGCGTCCGCATCCGGTCGCGGTGCGCCTTGTAGAAGCGCCACAGCGTGTTGTGGTCCGGCTGCTGCATCCCCACCAGCCACAGGTACGGTACCTGATCCCGGCAGGCTGCCTCCAGCTTGCGGCTCGAGCGCACGCCGGTCATGAAGCCGTAGACCCATACGCCCAGCAGCGCGCGCGGATGGTAGGCCCCGGCGCCACGCGGATCGCCTTGCAGGTCAATCTCCATCGCCTCCCAGGCCGCAGCATCGAGGCTGTCCACGAACGCTGCCGCAAACCTGACAGGATGGTCGTCCGGGATCAGTTCGTCCAGCGTCGGCGGCAACAGCCAGGCCTGTTCACGACTAAACGGTCTCAACGGCATCGTCACTACCTCTCTACAAACTATCCCACCACCTCACCTTGCTTCTCTTCACACCAGTATATATCCAGTAGATCTATTTTTGAGACACCCTCTGGGGGAGAGGGTTGGGGTGAGGGCGTCTTCTTGCTACGATGGCCCTTTACGCTGGGCAGTGTCAATACGTATCAGGGCAGAATCGGTGTGCATATGGAGAGATTTCAGAAGATCCACACTCACCCTAGCCCTCTCCCGTCGAGGGAGAGGGAACTATTTCGCTACCGCTTGAGTTGAGCAAAGGTCTCTTACCGGAAGTGCACGACCACGTCATGGCTGCCAGTGTCAATGTCGCTTACGGCGAGCGCTCGCGCCACTCCCGCCACACTCCGGCGCGTAAGTTCCATTGGCTCGCCGTCGAGCAAGACCTCAGCAATCTCCAGGCCGGCGTAGCGAACAGGCACCAAAAGCGTCGCGCCGGGCATTGCGCTCTGAGCCTCAACAGTCAGGCGCAACACACCGTTGGATGCCTCCCAATTCTGTTGCGCCAACACCACCGTCCGCCGTTGCTCGTTGAACGTACACCACGCATCTGTGCTCGGCATGGGTAGTTTCTGCTGCGCCGCGTATTTCAAGACTGCCTCGAACCAGCCCGCCGTGCGAATAAACTGCCCGGTGTTCACCTGTACGCCGGTGGCGTAGATCGGGTGAAAGTATAGGTGCACCACGGTGTGGTAACGTTCGATGGCGGCATCAATATACTCTTGCGAAACCGTGATTGCTTGCTCCTCGCTCAGCGGCGGCAGGAAGCTCTTGTCCACGAGCACGTAGTCGTCGCAGAAAAGGGTCTCCTGCTCGAAGATCTCGATGAACTCCCCGTCCTCGTCGATGAATCGCATCGGTAGGCCGCTGCCAGTCAGGTAGCCGTACTGCTGGTGGTCGCCGGCGCGGTAGTTTGTATCCATGCGGAAACCGGCGTCGGCCAGCGCTTGTGCCGTCTCCACCCAGCCCGGCCAGATGACGCAGTGGTGGCGTGTGGTCTTAGGCGGATAGCCGTAGCGCTCCTCGAAGAGTGTGACCTCTTCTTGAATGCGTGTACGCATCTGTTCCACGGTCGGCTTGAGGGAATGCCAGATGTGGGGCCCCGCCGAGTGGCCCCGCCGCCGGTAGTCACGCTCCATCTCCGGCGTAAGGTGTCGCAGGTGCTCCTCCATGAGATAGACCGTGTACTCGCCGCCATGAGCTTCCACCATGTTGGTGTACCACTCCATCTGCGGACGGGTCATGCCGTCGCTATCGCCGTTCACGAGCACGATGGCGGGAGCGGCGTCGGGATAGTACCACAGGCGCGCTAGGGGAGCATGGGGCTCACCCGCCCACTCAAGAATCCGCACGAGCAGTTGCTGCTGCAGGTCGGCTTGCGGCAGATCGAGCAGCGTGCGGTCGCGGTAGCCGATGAAGAGGTCGCTAGGACTGTAGAGGCCATCGCCGTCGGCATCGGGATTGGGGCCGGTGCTCGCCTGTTCGCGGCGGCCTTGGTGGAAGAGGACGGTTGACGTTGCCAGGTCGTACGTGAAGACGGCGAAGCGCCCCGCGCCGTAAACGCCGGTCACAATTGCCGGAAAGGGCAACGCCCAATCGCGGCCGGCGATCCAGGCCAGCACGCGCTCACGGCCGCCACATTCACCGTACATGTCCGCCGTGCCGTGGAATTGCAGAAAGTCACCCAGCGCCGCAAACCACAGCGGATGGTCGCGCTCCGGCGCGATGTAGGCTTCGTTAGCCGTCCGCCGCTGCTTGTTTGTAATGCCAAGCTCCGCGGCGGTTTCGGCAGATGGCCGCAAGAAAACTACCGGCGTGCCCTCCCGCAGCGCCTCCAACGCCGCCGCATCCGCACCCGTATCCTCACCGCACGGCGCGACAATCACCGCCTGCCGACCTTTGAGCGCACACGCCGTCAGCGGCGCCTCCCGCACGTTTCGCTCCTCCGCGCCGGTCAGCCCCTCGGCATAGAGCATCTCCAGCACATAGCGCCCAAACGGCGCAACGTCGGGATCGTAGCAGCACAAGGGCGGGAGAAGAGTTGTAGCATTCTCAGTATTCATGCATTCTGTCTCACTTTATGAATTCGCGGTTCCGTTCACCCTTCGACGCCGCTCAGGGCGAACGGAACCGCTTCTCTTGCATTTCGGGGGACGCTCCTAACCGGAGCGAACCCACTCCGGCAATACTAAAAGGCGTCCTCAATCGACGACGTGAGCCAACGCTAAAGATCATGCGACCGTTTAGCCATAGTCTATAGAGAATAAAGACACAAACACTCAACGACAGTACCGCAATCACTCAAGAGCGATACAGGAGTCACTCAAGTACGTCACCGTAGTCACGCAAGCACGCTATCGCAATCACTCAAGCACGCTACCGTAATCACTCTAGGATCTTACGGTATTCACTCAAGGACAACTCCACGTCCCCAGGACGATTCCACGTCCCCACTTTACCGTTCGCACTGAGCTTGTCGAAGTGTGAATGGTAGGCGAGCAATGCCAGTCGGCTAAGGATTGTACCCGCTGCGTTCAGTTCGCCACCGCCGCTGAACGCAATTCCGCCGCGTTTTGCTTCACCTTCACGAAGGCGTCGGCGATGTCGTCCATGTCCTCTTTCGTGCCCAGGAAGGCCGCCTGGCCGATCCAGAGGCTTTCCTCACGGCAGAGGCGTTCGGCCTCAGGGCACTCAACCTGGCGGTAGTCCATCTCGCGGCCGTAGTAGTGGCTGGTGAGCGGGAAACCGCTGCGCAGCGCGCCGTGCAGCGCATCCTGGAAGAGCGGGTGCTTATGTAAAGGCCGCACGTAGCCGATGCTACACGGGATGCCTTCCGCGGCCACCGCCTTGGCGACGAGTTCGCGCGGCGCGCCTGCGAATTCTTCGGCGTTCATGAATTTGAAGAGAAAGATGTGAAGCGCGTTGCGCTTCACAAACGAATCGACCCGTACGTTCGCCAAACCCTCGATCTCGGCCAGACGCGAGGCGAGGTAGGTGGAATTCTCGTGTCGACGCGCCGCCCACCCATCTAAGTGACCAAGCTGAGAATGCAGGATCGCTCCCATGATCTCCGTCATGCGGTAATTCCACGAGAGCACCGGAAACTGCGTGTCAATGGGATCGTTCAATTCGTCATCCTCAAGGTCCACGTGCGAACGCCAGAAGTCATGGGCGTAGACCGCGCGCTTGTAGATGTCCTCGTTGTTCGTCGTCACACAGCCACCTTCGCCGCTGGTGAGATTCTTGCCGGCTTGAAAGCTCCAACCGGCCGCGTCGCCCAGCGAGCCGAGCTTGCCCTGGGCATGCATGCCGCCGTGGGCGTGGGCGCAGTCCTCCAGCACCAGCAGACCGTGCTTGCGCGCGATGGCGTTGATGGCGTCCATATCGGCGGCCATTCCGCCAAAGTGCACCGCGAAGATGGCGCGGGTCTTCTCCGTGATGTGGTCTTCAATCAGAGCGGGATTCAGGTTGTAGGTCTCCGGATCGATGTCCACGAAGACCGGCACGGCGCCCACCTGCAGCGGCGCGCTGGCCGTCGCCATGAACGAGTACGGCGGCACAATAACCTCATCGCCAATCTCGACCCCGGCGGCACGCACTGCAACCTCGAGCGCTGCCGTGCCGCTGCTCACGCAGAGCCCGTATTCACAGTCGTGGTAGCGCGCAAACTGCTGCTCGAATTCTCCCGTACGCGTGCCGCCGCGCCGCCGGTTCCAGCGAGCGCTGCGCAGTACGTCCGTCACCGCGTCAACCGTTGCATCGTCTACCAGCGGCCAACTGCCGAACGGTGTTTGGCGCAGCTTTTCGCCGCCATTTATCGCTAGCTTTGCCACGGGCTCTACTCCTCGCTCACTGCGTATTGAAGGGCCTTTAGTCGTCATCAGTGTGGACTATAATAGCATGGGTGGCACCAAGGCGAACCTGTCTTTAAAGCGCGGGGGCTAGTCCCCCGCCTCTTGGCTTGCAGCGCCAAGACTCTAAGGAAGGCCGCTCTACTCGTCCCTACGGCGCTACCAACTGTGCGGCAAACAACCTCCCGAGGCGCACGGGAGTGTAATCCGCAGTCTTGCAGCATAATCGTACCCGTCAACGCAAAGGAACGAAGTAATGAAAATCGTCGACATGCACGTCCGCACGTTTACCTACGTCTCCCGCATCGTGCGGGATGCCGAGGGTCACACCCATCCGGGGCCCGAGCACGAGGCCACCCAATCGCTCCTCACCGTGGTCACGGACGACGGCGCTACTGGCTACTGCTTTGGCGCGCCTAGTCCTGCCGTGTTGGAAAGCGTCATCAAGCCCGCCATCATTGGCGAAGACCCCATGTACCGCGAGCGCATCTGGAAGACCCTGCACCACTGGCAGCGCATGTCCCGCGACCTGACCGATCGCGCGCTCGGCGCGGTGGACTTGGCAATCTGGGACCTGGTGGGCCGCGCCTTGGGCCAGCCGGTTTACAAGCTGCTCGGCGCGACCCGCGACATGGTGCCCGCCTACGCCAGCACCATGTGCGGGGACGAGATCCCCGGCGGCCTCAGCACGCCGGAGGAGTACGGGGCGTTCGCGTTGCGGTGCAAGGAACGCGGCTATCCGGCGTTCAAGCTGCATACCTGGATGCCGCCCATCGCCTGGGCGCCGGACCCGAAGATGGATGTAGCCGCCTGCGCCGCCGTGCGTGAGGCCGTGGGCGCTGACATGGACCTCATGCTCGATTGCTACCACTTCTACAGCCGCGCGGACGCGCTCTACATCGGCAGAGCGCTGGAAGAGCTCGGCTACTACTGGTTCGAGGAGCCCATGGATGAATTCAGCACCTCATCGTACATCTGGCTGGCCGACCAGCTCGACATTCCCGTGGTCGGCCCGGAGACCGCCGACGGCAAGCTGTACACCCGCGCCGAGTGGATCGCCCGCGGCGCGGCTGACATCAGCCGGGGCGGCGTGAGCGACGTGGGCGGCATTACGCCTCTCATGAAGGTCGTCCACCTCTGCGAGGCCTTCAGCGTGCAGATGGAGGTGCACGGCGGCGGGCCCGGCAATCTGCACGCCCTCTGCGCCATGAACTTCCCCGGCAAGTACTACGAGCGCGGCCTGCTGCATCCCCACATCGACTATGAGGAAGTTGAGCCCTGGCTAAACAGCAAGACCGACCCTATTGACGACACAGGCAACGTCCACGTCTCCCCAGCACCCGGCCTCGGCTGGGATATCAATTGGGACTACATCGACGCGCACACGGTGGCGTAACTGCACGGAATTCCAAGGCTCTCACTGATGAGGATAGAATTACTTGCTTGTTCCTGCGAAGCTTCCGTTAGAGATTCTTACAACACCCTAGAGCGCGTGTCCGAGCGATAGGCTCCAAAACTCTTGACCATAGGCAAACCACGACACGCCTATGGTGAACAATCGACTGAGAGAGCGCCCATTAGGTTAACCATCGCCCGGATCTGGCGTGGGTGTCGGCGTCGGTGTTGGTGTAGGGGTTGGTGTTGGGGTTGGGGTCGGTGTAGGTGTAGGCGTAGGTGTAGGCGTAGGCGTAGGCGTAGGTGTAGGCGTAGGTGTAGGCGTGGGCGTCGGTGTAGGCGTAGGCGTCGGTGTAGGCGTAGGCGTCGGTGTAGGCGTAGGCGTCGGTGTAGGCGTAGGCGTCGGTGTAGGCGTAGGCGTCGGTGTAGGCGTAGGCGTCGGTGTAGGCGTAGGCGTCGGTGTAGGCGTAGGCGTCGGTGTAGGCGTAGGCGTCGGTGTAGGCGTAGGCGTCGGTGTAGGCGTAGGCGTCGGGGCACTCGGACACGTAAAGTTGTATGTGTTTGAACTGCCCCATTCCGACCATGCCGCCCGGTACGTTTCGCCATCGCCGTACGCTTTCATTCTTGCAAATGCAAGCAAGGTGTTGCCGGCTTTGCTCGGCCAACAAATCATGTGGAACGTAGCTGGCACCCTTCCCCCCGCCAGGTTGGTGAAGCCACCGCCACCGGTGGTATTTAACTCAGCTTTGGTGATCCCGCTCGGCAGTTGGTATGACCAACTGAGCTTGACTACGGGTTGCGTCGGCCAGTAGTCAAACAACGCATGCACGATGGAGTGACTAAGCCCTTGCACAACTGGCGCCGGGGGCAGTGGCAGTTCTTCTCCTGATGGCGTTGGCGTAGGCGTTGGTGTGAGCGTAGACGTCGGTGTAGGCGTTGTCCCCGGTACTAACGTGGGTGTGGGTGTTAGAGATGGAGTTGAGGTCGGCGTGGCGCGGACAGGGCAAGTTACGGAAATGGACCGCGTAGTTCCCGGGCCAAATTCAGGAAGATAAACTTCGGCATCGCCCTTTGCCGAAGCCGTGACCGTGTAGCTAAAACTCTGACCACTTTGGCTGGGTGAACAAACAGGCACACTATGGTTCGACGCTTTACTGCCCGTGCTCGATTGCCTTGACCAGGCTTCAGACAGGAGGTTGCCGCTAAACTTTATAGACTTGACCCCGTTAACATAAGTCAAAGATGCAACGACAGTGATACCGTAGTCATCGTGACTCACATCCCTTGAGGAGCTTGACAGGGAGAGCGAAGGCGCTGGTGGGGCAGTCAAGAGCGGCTGCGATGGATCTCGCGGGCACAGAACGGTGACCCTGGCAGTTGGGCTCCACCCAGTCCATACGGACTGGTACTTTTCTCCATCACCAAGCGCATCAACACTTATGCCGAATTTCCTGATTTTGCCAGCTTCGCTGGGCAAGCACACCTCGATGCTCGTGGTAGGCGATTGTCCCGCTCTCCAGTAGATTACCCCACCGATGCCAGTAGTCTTTATTTGGGAGATTCCTGCCGGCCACGAATAGCTCCAACTGACCCTCACTGTAGGAAGGGTCGACCACGCCTCGTGGTTCGCTGCGATCACACTGTAGCCAATTGACGCCACAACATCCGGTGGGTTAGGCAATGCGCCAGGCACCGGGGTCGGTGTCGGCGTGGGTGTAGGTGTCGGCGTTCGAATCGGTGCATTCGGACAGGTGAATTGCGCAGAGGCACTTGGACCCCATGTAGACCATTCCGCCCGGTAATTTACTCCATCGCCGAATGTCTGCAATTGAATATTGGGTGTTCTCGACTGGCCGGCATGCCCCGGCTCGCAGAATCCAATTACATAGCTCGGCGTTTGTCCCGCAGACCAACTCGAGACATGATGTCCCCGAGACCTAACCTGGCTGACTCCGCTCGGCCACGAAAATGCGTACGTGACCAACATGGTTGGCCGCCCATCCCACGCGTTGTAGGCTTCTTCAATGAGTTGACTGCTCACGGACCCTGAAATAACTGGCGGCAGCGTCAGATTCGGATTTGGCGTGGGCGTTAGTGTGGGTGTCCCTCCCGGAACCAACGTGGGTGTGGGTCTCGGCGTGACATCCGGACGGCTCGGACATACTACTGCCAAAGTTTGATTCGAACTCCAGGCACCATAGTCGGACCGGTAGGTCACACCGTCGCCAAGTGCGCTCGCAACCAATCGGAATGACTTCGTGGTACCGGCTTCGCTAGGAAGGCACACTACAAGGCTATCTGTGAAATCTCTTTCCGCTGTCGACTCGGACCATGCCCCGCTTTTGCCCTCGATGAAAAGGTACTTTATTTTGGTGACCGAATCCGGCCACAAGACACTCGCCTTAATCGAATAGACTCCAAGATTCGACCAAGACTGATAGTTCGCATCAATTATGCGAGCGCTAAGGGACAGCCACGGAGCAGGTGGGTAGGGCAGGATCGGAGTTGGCTCGGGCTCGAGAATAGGTAATGGCGGGAGGTTACTTGTACACACCACAGCCTTGCCGGCACTCGAACTCCAGGGACCATAGTCGGCCCGGTAGGTCACACCATCGCTAAATGCCCGCGCAACCAATTGGAATGACTTCGTGGTACCGCCTTCGCTCGGGAGACACACTGCAGTGCTCTTAGTAAACGAACGTCCCGCTGCCGAGGTAAATCTCCCCCCGCCCCCTTCGAAAATATACTCTATCTTTGTTACAGAATCTGGCCAAACAACATTCGCATCAATTGACCAGTAAGGCCGATTCGAACTTGCATATAGATACTCATCAATTATCCAAGTGGTGATGGAAACCCACGGAGCCGGAGGCAACGGCAAGACATCCACCTTCGGGATTATCGGTGATGGCAAGGGCGCAATTGGAGGTGTGGAGGAAGCATTACTGGGGCCGGGTACAGCGACTGGCTGAGGCGATGCTGTCCTATCACCTTCGGACGCAACGTAGTCCGCTTCCCAGGAAAACCGCTCTGTGTTTAGGCGCTGCTGCAGGCCGTTCGGGCCGTTGACCCACGTACGGTGCCCGTCGGTAAAGGCGGTAAAGTTGTCGGCTTTGCGCCAGACCAGAAGACCGCCGGTTGTAAGTTGCGTGCTGTCACCGTGTTCGCTGTAACTCTCGTTTACTAAACACTCACCCACGGCATCATGGCCGATGAGATCACGTAAGGTCTTGAACCCAAGTACAATCTCGCAATCGCTAGCCGCAACCGACGAGAGAGTCAGGGTAGTAACGGCCAACCCTAACAAGAGTCCTAAAGTAGCGCGCCACACTCGTTCCCGCACCACCCCAACCTCTCTTGCACACTCTTCCGGCTTCAATTAGCCCGAACGGTACAGATTCACTAGAGAGCTCTGTTGGTACATTCATATCATTCAATGGTGCGATGCTAACACATACATTAAATGGAGTAAAGTTCAATCACGATATGTTGCTACCAATACGTTCTAAACATCCGCGATTAGGCCCTGGCTGGCTACCAGGACGTGAGGTCGGCGTAGAGTTCTGACGGGATATGCACCACCTCGCCGGTGCGGGAGGACTCTTCGCACGCCAATGCTACGGCCACGATGTAGCGTCCCCAGAGGCCGTCGACAGGTGGGGGTGTATCGGTCTCGATGGAGTGAATGAGTCCGGCCAGCTCTAGCTCAAAAGAGTCTTTGCCGGAGACCGGCTGCTCGACGTACCGTGTGCCCTCGCTGAGCCAGAGGCGGTCGTCGCGGGTGGCGACGCGCATGCGTGCCTGCGTGCCGATGATCTCCACCTCGTTGCGCTCCGGGCCCTCTTGCGGATAGCCGGTGTGGTGCAAGGTGGCGTGGGTGCCATTGGCGAAGTCCAGCCATGCGAGGCCGGTATCGTCGGTATTCTGACCGACCATGGGATTGCTCACCCACGCCCGCACGGCCATAATCGGGCTGCCGATGAGCCACGTGAGGCGATCGAGCATATGGACTCCGTTCATGTACCACATGCCGCCCCCGCCCTCGGCGCGGTTGAGAAACCACGGCGGGCGGAATGCCAGGTCAAACGTGCGGTACCAGGTATCGGTGGCAAAGACCACAGTGCCTAATCTTCCGTCTTCGATGAGTTGCCTCGCTGCCAGGCCGGCCGGCACGAAGTGTTCCGTATGCGCCACGAGCAGCTTGACACCGGCATTCTCGGCGGCGGCACTAATCGCGTCGCAGTCCGCCACCGTCATCGCCATGGGTTTTTCCAAAAAGACGTGCTTGCCGGCTTCACATGCCGCTACGGCGACCTCTGTATGCAGGTAGTGGGGCAGTCCGATCATAACGATGTCAACGCGCGGGTCCGCGAGTAGCTCGGCATGACTGGCGTAAGCCGTACACGGCTTGTTGTGCGCGAACTGCTCGCGACGTTGTGCATCCGGCTCTGCAATCGCAACAAGCTGCGTCTCCGGCACTGCCGCAACTGCTGCCGCATGGCCGCCGCTCACTCGGCTTGCACCTATGATTCCTACTCCGTACGTCATGAATACTGCTCCCAAATGACTAACAATTTTGCCTCAGTCCCTGTGATCACGTCCCATTCGCAATGCGCCTTGCTTGAGACGGTGTGCGCGTTACGTGCCAGGTGGCGGGGGACAAGCCCCCGCGCTACGGCTTGCCAGCAGGAATGAACCTAACACGCGGCAAGAAGAACAGTAGCCGAGCACAGGCCTGAGCCACGCGCACCGCTTCAGAATAGCAAAAGAGGCCGGTTCCCGTTCTCAGGATCCGACCTCAAGTCTCAAGGGTTGATTGCAGAGTCCGTAAAGAACCGTTCGTGGTGAGCCTGTCGAACCGTTCGTGGTGAGCTTGTCGAACCGCTCGTGGTGAGCTTGTCGAACCGCTCGTGGTGAGCTTGTCGAACCATGAATGGTGAGCTTGTCGAACCGCTCGTGGTGAGCTTGTCGAACCATGAATGGTTTGCAAGACAGATCCGCAATACCTTTTACCCTTCGACAAGCTCAGGGCGAACGGAAGGAACCTAATGGCGAACGGATTGAACCTCACGGCGAACTGATGAGACCTCACAGCGTATGGATGGAATCTCGCGGCGAACGGATGGGACCTAATGGCGAACGGATTGAACCCCAGGGTGAACGGATGGAATACCAGAATGGACGAATGGGAACTCACGGCGAGCGGATGATACGGATTACAGCCCTCCGCCTGCAAACTCCCTCTCAGAATAGCAAAAGAGGCCGGTTCCCGAGCCCAGGAACCGGCCTCTTTACGAACACCAATTGCGTGCCTACTCCGTTACGTTCAGCGCCGCGAGCTGCTCCTGCAGGTTGGCAAGAAGCTCCTGTGGCTTGGCTTCCTTTTCGGACTTCTTCAAGGTCAGCCGCCATTCCGAATCGGCGGCTCCCTCGATGCTCGTCTCATAGCCGTTCTTCGCCGCTTCCCAGGGGATAGTGCCGAGCGCAGGCGCGTGGTCGGTGAGCACCTCCAGGGTCTCGTCACCGTCCAGCTTCTTCAACGCCTCAGCGGTCTTCATCATCGGATACGGGCAAATCTCGCCGCGCACGTCAATCTTCATGGTTAACCGCTCCTGTCAAATGCGTTCATCTTCCTTAAGCCTTGTTCAAGCATTATCGTATCACACCGGCGAAACAGCACCCGGGAACCAGCGGGTGAATTGGGCTGCAATTTCCCTTTACCCCGCCCTCTCCCCATGGAGAGGGAGTTTACTATTCGATCAAGCCGCTGTGAATCTCAATCAAGCCGCTGTGCATCCCACGCTTCTTACCTGGGCCGCACTACGGAATGCGCTTGATCACCTGCACGCCGAGGTACGCGCCCGGCAGCAACGAGAGACCGAATACCCAGCCGTTGAGCCCGAGAGACGGGATTGCCGAAAAGAACGCGCCGATGGTGCACCCAATCGCGATACCGGCGCCATACCCCATGAAGGTGCCGCCGATAACTGACTGCACGTAGCGCCGCTTCACCGGCGGCACCCGCACCTTGAATTCATTGGCGAGGAGGGCTGCGACCAGCGCCCCGATAATGAGGCCGCCGTCCAGGAACAAGCCTTCACTCGTCCACCAAGAGCCCGTACCCAGAGTCAAGTTGCAGCCCGCGAGACCGTCCACACCGAGCAGCGCCGGCGCTTGAATGCGTAAGAGGCCGCTGGCTATGCGGTCCGACCAGGCGGAGAGCTCACCGGTCACGCCCAAGGGACGGGAGTAGATGTAAATGAAGACGTTTACGACGGCCAGGGCGATAGCGCCAACCGCAATCGGCCAACCCTTGACGAACACCACGTCGTATACTTGCCGCAGCTTTGCTCCGAGACTCATTGGGGGCATTTCACTCTTGCCGCCGAGCGCGAAGTTCGGCATGGGGCCGGAACGGTACTCCCACCAGTAGCTCAGCAGCACGATGCCGGCAAGCGCCAAGAGAGTCAGCGCCACCGCGCCGCCGTAGCCCAGCCACTTGGGCAAGAAGACCACCGGCATGTCGCTAATATGGTTCGTCCACCACCAGTTCCAGGTGAGCGTAGAGAGATATAAGCCAGCCAGAATTCCCGCCAGCGATGCCCATGACGCCACGTAGCCCTCGCCGATGCGGTACATCGTGCCCGACACGCAGCCGCCGGCAATCACCATGCCGAAGCCAAAAGCCACGCCACCCACCACGAGGTGCAGTCCAATGGGAATAACGTGCGCGGCGGCGGGTAAGGCGCCAAATGACGGCTCCGGCACCATCATCTGCATGACCAGCCAGAACCCAATCGTGGCGACGCCAATCGCCACTGCCAGAGCTCGCATGGTGCTGGCGTCGCGCATGAGAAAGATGTCGCGGAAGCCGGAAGCAAAGCAAAGGCGACTGCGCTGGAGAATCGCCCCAAACGCCAGTCCAAACAGCCACATAACAGCTAAGGTGGAGTTCACTACGGCAAGGTACGCCAGGAAAATCACAACTGCCGCCACCACGGCGACGCGCGTAACGACACGACCTGAAAGGAGTTGCCCCTGTGCGCTCGTCTCTTGGGCTTCAACATTTGTGCTCATGGGTGTCTCTCACAGCCTAAAGGATTGCTGAAATTCCGTTTTCATCAATGCGCCTGCTGCACATGGTAGCACACGCACGCGGTTGTACATGTATGCGAAACTACATTACAAGACTATGATGACTTAGTTGGTTCGATTTATCAAGTATATAGTGTTCACTGTACTCCCATTGCTTGCCCTGCATGCATTTACGACCTTGTTATGTGAGGCAAGCTTGGACCCATGAAGCGAGACGGTGGTTGCTCCGCTGAAGCAGCTTAGGTGCACCATTGCATCCGCTCCGGTTGACATAGTCTGACTGTTCCCGCTAGCGTGAATACGTCCCTCACAGCCAAAGCGGCGCGACCCGCAAGGCGCACGTAATGCCACAAACCATGCTGAACACTGAATGGCTAATTCGGCAAGTGCCAGTTTTCATCTCGACATGAACCGTTGGTCTAGAATCCCACAGGCACTCTGTCTCGTGCTCTTCCCGCTCAGCTTCTTGCTGCTGAGCAACACGACCCTGCATCCGGGGTTTGCCGGGACGCCGGCGGAGCAGATTCGGGGCTTGGCTGCAGATGCCGCGAGATGGCAATTGGTGCACGCCGGTCTGGCCGGAGGAAGCCTGCTGGGCTTAGGGGCCATCCTCACCCTCCGATCCCTGCTGCCTCGCCCGCGCATTGCCGCAAACGTCATCACGGCAATCGGCATAGTAGCGACCACATTGCTGACTGGAGTATTCATGCAAGAGGCAATGGTCGTGCCGGAGCTTGCGAAGGCGTGCGTGGATTCCGGCGAGGCCTGCCTCTCTCTTGCCAACCAAGCGTTTGTAGACCGTTTCACCGATCTTGCCCTGAACCGTGTGCCGCTCCTGTTCCAAGGCGGGGCAACTTTAATGGCGTCGATTTTCGCACTTGGCCTGGTGGGGCAGCGCGCGCGGGCGTTGGTCTTGAGGGAGTCGCTGCCGCTCATGGTGGGAGCGACGATCGTTTTTCTCTATGGCCCAGGATTGCACGGCGTACCGCTGGGACTGCCCTTCATCGGGTTCCTCATCCTGCTGGCCGGATTTGGTTTGCTGTCGATCCGGCTCTTGCGAACACCATAGAGAGAAATCTGTCTTGGAGTTCTCGTAGATTGAGTCTTTGAGCGAGGCACACTCCGCTGGTACAATAGGGAGACAGCAGAGTCCTCCAAGAGTTGCCCGTTCCGTGTGGCGGGTAAGTCCTATGGAAAAATGCCGCCCTTGCCTAACGATTGCTCGTTGGGATAGGGGCAATAGTTTGGGTCGATAGCGGGGTGTGGCGCAGCCTGGTAGCGCGCTTGAATGGGGTTCAAGAGGCCCCCGGTTCAAATCCGGGCACCCCGACCACATATAATTACTCTTCCCCTCTACGCATAGCCCTAGGCCTATGCCAGTGGCGCGACGGAAGCCCCTTCGCCTAGGCGCGCCAGAACCAGAGCCTGCAGGGCCGGCACATCCGGCGTCTCATTCAACTCGTCGGCAGAGACGAGAAGAGTGATTTCTTCTCCTGCTTCCACGTAGACGGCAGGCAGCTTCTCAGCCAAGAGAGGTGCGTGTCTTCCCGTTAGTTCATTGCGGTGAAGAAAGACTGCCGTCAGCGGCAGTTCCTGCACGAATCGCCGCCAAGCAGGCTTCATGCCAAGATTGCCGAACGTGATCTGGCACAGACTACAGGGGTAGGTCTGGGGCGACACTATTTTGTGCACGTAGTCCTTGAGCTGCGCAATCACTCCGGAATCGGCGTTGTAAACGAAGAGTATCCGGCCGTCTCTTGCCATCGGGCAACGCCTTCCTCTCAGCACGCACCTTACTCAGTGGCCGCCATTTCCACTTGTTTCCGCCGGGGCGCACTGTGCCTCAACGGGTGCACTGAAGCACCAAGCGGTCTCTTCTCAAAATCAAGCACATACCTGACAACCGTAATCCAGCTTGTCAGACAGTTTGCAGCGGCACAATGGAGTGGGAAGCGAGCGTCTCGTTGAGGGAACCCGAGCGGTAGCCCTGCATGTCAAGAGCCACGTACTTGAATCCGACCTCCTTGAGGGCCGCGACGATCTGTGTATGAACGTCATTCTCAAAGAGCCGCAGCAGGTCTTCCGCCGGCGCCTCAATCCGCGCTATGTCGCCATGGTGGCGCACGCGCACCAGACGAAAGCCGAGCTTGTGTAAGTAGAGTTCTGCTTGGTCAACTTCGTGCAGCCTTTCCAGCGTGACGCGCATGCCGTAGGGAATGCGCGAGGCCAGACATGCACCGGCAGGCTTATCCCACGTCGGTAGCCCAAGCTCCTTTGAGAGCTGCCGGACTTCATGTTTCTGGAGTTCGGCTTCCACCAACGGCGCGCGGGCATTGAGCAGCTTAGCCGCCTCCATGCCCGGGCGATGATCGCCAAGATCGTCCATGATGCCGCCGTAAATGATCGTGTCAAAGCCCTCTTCTTGGGCGATAACTTGCATTTCCGTGAAGAGTTCCTTCTTGCAGTGGAAACAGCGGTCGGGATTGTTGACGGCGTACTCTTCTCTTTCAAGCTCGTGGGTCTCGATGAGGCGATGCTCAATGCCGATCTCGGCCGCATAGACTTTCGCCTCTTCCAATTCAGTCGCCGGGTAGGTCGGCGAAAGCGCCGTAACGGCAACAGCGTCACGATCCAGCACGGCATAGGCAACTTTCGCTAGAAAGGTGCTATCAACCCCTCCTGAGAAAGCGATGAGCGTCCGCCCCATACCTCTTATGAGTTGCGCGAGATTCTCATACTTTTCGTTGAGTGCTACCGTAGCCATCCATCAACCTCCCAGGGTCTTTCGTTTTGAATCCATCACCTTGCCGGAGCGACGGCCGGCGATTACGTAGGCTGCGCCTGCAAATCGGTTCTGCACTATCATTCTACGTGAAACGAACCATTACCGCGCAGCGCACTAAAGGGGAGAGGCCTGGCAACGCACAGGATAACACACGTTAGAAGGTGCACTGTGGGATGCGCGCTAGAATATCTCATCCGGGTCGAGGGTAAAACCGTGCAGCGTGGGCGAAGTCAGATTTTGCCCGGGGCCGTAGATGCCCGTGAGGGCAAAGCCGCGTTCTGATAGCAGCAGCACCGTTACGGTCTTGGCATCGGGGTCCACCAGCCAGTACTCTTTTACGCCGTGTGCAGCGTAGAGATCTCGTTTGAACGTCCCGTCGCGCGCGGCGGTGGCGGGAGAGAGGATTTCGACCACTACGTCTGGCGCGCCGCGGACGTTGTCACCGTTGCGGAGCATGTGCTCTCGTTCCCTGGCAACAAAGAGCAAGTCAGGCTGGACGACGTCTGTGTTCGACAGCACTACGTCGCACGGCGCGGCAAAGACCTGTCCCAGACCTCTCTCCTGCACGAATACGTGGAAGAGCGCTCCGAGTTGCATAGCAACCCTTTGGTGGGATAGGCGTGGCGCCGGCGCCATCACTAACTCTCCGTCCAACAGTTCGTAACGCTCATCGTCTGGGGTATTTCGGTAGTCGTCGTATGTCAATTTGATGGCGGGCGTAGAACTAGCCATGTCTGCCCTCCTATCTGCGAAATCAACCGCGTACGAATAGCGCTTTTAGCGACCGTGGACACAACCTTACTGCCATTCTATGCGAAACGAAGCCTTGCGGTCATGCGCGGCAAAGCGAGAATCTGCGCATACCAAGGGCGGCACGGCAACGCCAGAGGACTCCGGCATATACGCTTGCCTTGCGCGGCTTCTTCACACCGTATCCGGCACAACCTGCAATGGTACGGCACCAATCTCGCGTTGCCGTATCGTGTAGCCGCGCACGTCCGGTTCTGCCGGGTTCGCCAGCGAAATGACAACGTGCACTGCCCCCGGATACCGTTCGGCCAATTCGCCGTCGCCCATGTCGAACTCCGCTTCGGCTACGTCTGTCGCCGATGGATACGCCGGAGAGGCAATATGGGAATGGAATATTCCCACGATTTGCCAGTCTCGCTCGTATTCCACCGTACGTATGATGTGCAGCAGGTCCTCCGGATGTATAGTGAAGCGAATTGGGCTCGCCGCGGCATTCCGCGCCGGAAAAACCGCCAACACACTGCCGTCCGTACCGCCCAGCATACCGCAGCCTTCATTGGGCGCCTCGGCGCGCACGTGGGCGATCATCTCATCGATTTGCGTGGCCGTAATTCGTAGCACGGTCTACCAGCGTCTTACTTTTCTCATGTTTGTCGATGAGTTGCAGGATCTTCACCCGGACTTCTTGTGCCCCGCTGACTACGAAACCGTACCGGAAGTCACGTCTAACGTTTGCTCCACGGCCGGCATGCCGCAAAATGCCTCGTAGTCGATCAACTCGGTAACTGTCGGGTTGTCGCCGCAAACTGGGCACGCGGGATCGCGCCGCAGCTTGACCTCATGGAAAGAGAGCGCCAGCGCATCGAAGAGCAAGAGCCGGTTAGTCAACGTATCGCCAATCCCCAGCAGCAGCTTTGCGGTCTCTACGGCCTGGATGGAACCCACAATGCCGGGCAAGACTCCCAACACGCCAGCCTCAGAGCAAGAAGGCGCCATTTCCGGGGGCGGCGGTTCGGGATAGAGGCACCGATAGCAGCCTTTGCCGGGCTCGAACACCGTCGCCTGGCCCTCAAACCGGAAAATGCTGCCGTGCACGACCGGCTTACTCAAGAAGAGAGCCGCGTCGTTGACGAGGTACCGCGTGGGAAAGTTATCCGTGCCGTCTACAATCACGTCGTAGTCGGCAAAGACGTCCATCACGTTATCGGAATTAAGGTGATCGGTATGCGCGACCACGTTCACGTCGGGGTTAACTTCACGCAAGCGGTCCTGGGCGGAGGCTACTTTCAGCCTGCCCACATCGGAGTGTCCGTGGAGGATCTGTCGTTGTAAGTTGCTCAGGTCAACTTCGTCGAAGTCAACAATTCCCAGCGTGCCGACACCGGCCGCCGCCAAATAGAGCGCCGCAGGCGAGCCCAGGCCGCCTGCGCCAAGCAGCAGGACCTTGGCATTCATTAGCTTGCGCTGGCCGATCGGGCCAACCTCTGTCAATATAATGTGCCTGCTGTAGCGCTGTACCTGTTCCGGCGTAAAGAGACTACGCCGATTAGCAACCTTACTCATGTGCTCCTCCTTCGTTCTCCTGCGTTGACTGGCATTAGATATAGTATACGATGCGCTCGCGCCGTTCTTTCTCACGAGCGACCAGATCGGCAATAGTGTGACGGCTCAAGATCGACTCCACCGCTGACTGCACTTCCTGCCACACTTCGCGTTGCCCGCATCCTGGCACCAACGAGCAGAAGGGTATGTTCTCCAGGCATTCAACCGGCGTAAACGGACCTTCCAGGGTAGAGACCACGAGTTCCATAGTGATCTGATCCGGCGACCGCGCCAGTTCGTGCCCGCCCTGTGGGCCGCGAATGCTGCGCACAATGCCGGCCTTGCGCAGCGCGGTCAGCAGTTGGTCCAGATACGCTTCGGGTATGAACTGCCGCTGCGCGATCGCCGCGCTCTGCACAAGCCCTTGCCCGTAACGATGTCCCAAATCTACCACTGCGCGGACTGCATAGTCCGCTTTCATAGAAATTCGCATGACGGTCTTGCCCAATTAAATGCGTAACTATTGTTAACTAATTCACTTAGTTAACATGATACTCGCGGTGGTGCCAGCTTCGCAAGAGACAGGTGTTGAACTTCGCGCTGCGGCAGCCTAAGCCCGGCGGTTCGGAGGGAAACGAATGGCGCGCAAGACCTCGAGCCGTGGATAGGCCGGGTCCAAAATTCACGTATCTCATTTCGACATGAGACCGCAATGCGCGCCAGACTTAAGCGCCTGATGTGCGGCGTTGACTTATTCCGAACTGGTTCCCGCCGCAGCGGCAGCGGCTTGCTCAGCGGGAGAGGCGTCCGCAGTCGCCGGACTCACCGCAACGCCATCTGAATCCTCCGCTGGATCTCCATCGACCGAGGGCGTAGGTGATTCTGCGGGCTTCTGTGGCCCTCTGACCCGATCGACCAGACGGCGCAGTTGTTGGTCGTCCGGAGCCACTGCAACACCCGCTTCCCCTACCGCCAAGGCTTCAGCCTCATTGTCAGTCTCTAAGTGCGTCCATACGAGCATTCGGTAGAGAAACGCCTGCGCATGCGAATCGTCTGCCCGCTTTGCAATTTCCAGCCCCTGCGAAAACTGTTCAAGAGCGTCCACGAACTTGCCCCGCTCGTAGCAAATGCGGCCGAGCACGGCGACAGGCGCGTAGTTATCGGGGTTATCCAGCACAAGCTGTTCCGCCATCATGGCTGCGCGCGTGTGCTCGCCTGCCACGGCGAGTTGCTGAGCAAAGGCGAGCGCAGCGTCCAGGTTGTCCGGCTCTTGTTGGGTCGCCTGCTCCAAAGCGGCCAAGGACTCTTGGTGCTCGCCCTTAAGCATGTGTTGCAGCGCAGTTGCCATTCCCGTGGTTGCCGATGAAGTTGCCACCGCAGGTTTTGCAGGTTCCTTTTCCTTTTCCTGAGCCTCCACATTTGCGGGCGGCTCAGGCTGGGGTCGTTTCCGCCCACCGCTTTCACGAACTGGTGTGTCTGACGCACCCCGCGAAGTTGCTTTTGCCGTGCCCGTGTCAGAGCGTGGCTGGCGGGCCGGCGGCGACGCCTGTCGCGGTCGCGTCCCCCGTCCCCGCTGGCGTGCGGCGTCGTCGCCGCGAGTAGATTGGCCGTTGCTGCTCTTGGCGGCGCGCTCCAGCTCTTGCTTCCGAGATTGAACATCCTTATAGCGGCTGTCCAAATTGCCGCAGCGGGTATAGGCTTCGAGTGCCTTATCCGGTGCGCCCAGTTTTTCGTACACTTGGCCGAGGTCGTAGTAGATCTCCGCATCGTCATCCTGCTGACGCACCACGTCTTCGAGTTCATTCGCAGCATCAGAATTCCGCCCCAAGGCGGAAAGGGTAAGCGCCAGCCGATGCCGGTAGCGCGCCTGACGCGGCATCAATCGCACTGCCTGCGAGAAGTGGTTCAGCGCTCGCGACAATTCGCTGCGATCGAAGGAATTGCGACCGAGGCTATACAGCCGGGCAGCCAGCATATTGCGATCAACGTGCGTATCCAGGGTTTCACCGAGCGGCAATTCCGGCTGATCGAATTGCGCCTGTTCCGTGCGGCGCTTCTCATTCTCGATCACCAGCGAGAGCAGCAGCCCCAGGTCGATGTATCCGTCTGCGACAAGCTTCAAGCCGGGATCGCTACCCACGCCAAAGTTGCCTACCATTACTTGGACGCCGCGGTCACGGAGCCGGGAAAACACCGGAATGAAGTCCCCGTCTCCGGTCAGCGCGAACGCCTTGTCATAGAAACCTACAAAGTCGAGCATGTCCAGCGACATCTCGATGTCCAGATTGCCTTTGTAGCCCCCTCCCGGCAGCTCTTTAGACCGCTTATGGACCACACGAAAGCCGTGGGTTACCAGATAGTCAAGCTGCTGGCGAAAGCCCTCTACCCGCAAGTCCGTGCCCGTATAGTAATAAGCTCCCAGGAGCGTATCGTCTCCTCGGAGCTGGTCTCGAATTAGGTGCCACGGCACGCGCATGATGCCGATGTCTCGGGCTTGGCGTTCGATGTTGGCCGCATCGATGAAAATCATCAGGCGATGCGGCTTTGTAGACTGAAGGGGTGTACCGATTGCGGATTTTAGCGATTCTAGCGGGTGCCCGCAGGCAATACAGATGAGGCTACTGCCTCTGTTCAAACTCCCACACGTAGGACAATTCATTACAATACGTCGTGCCTCACTCTTCCAAATTCCCTTGAATAATAGGGGTCACGTGTCCGGCGTGCCCTTAGCAGGTATGATACCACAGTTCAATCCATGTAGTGCCGCGGCGGGCGCAGCGGCTATGCCCTTCGATCAATGCAACGGTAAACACGTCGTACTATTCGGTGGAACGATTGACTTGCCTAAAACCCCGATTGCTTTCCGTTGACCGACAGGACTCGAGGCGGTAGCATTGAGGCGCGCTTTACCATCTGGCGATCGGTAGGGACGCTAAGGCCTATGAAAACGCGTCAATTGGCTTGCTAGCCACATTGAATTCTCGAGTGAGATTAGGCTAGTCCCGATTCAAGGCGCCTGGCCGACTGTACGAGCGAGTTCAAGTCTCTCTTAATTCCGCTTACTTGAAGTTGGTGGTTGCCATGTCGAATAGTCCGTCTAAGGCGTTCTCTTCTCATTTGGAAACACATCTATTACACATCAAGTCAGGAATCTCCAGACGATGCTTGCGCAATAACTGTTGACTTCAAGGCCTTCAAAGAGGATCCGGAGGAACTCCGGCTTGGGCCAACGCTTCTAACTTGAGGAAACACAAATCTGAGAATCATAAACTGAAGACCAGAGGAAATCTTGGACACTAGAAACCAGAGCTGGACTAGTCTGCTGAAACAAGAAGGGCCCGACTTCCTAGCATGGTTAAGGACCCAGCGAACCCTATCAAGAAAGTTCGACGTATTGTCGAAAGCTCTATCGACACTCTTGCAGAACTGTATTCGCACACCAGAGCAAGCCGCGGATGTTTGGAAGGCCGTGCCAGCGGTGATTGAACGCTGTAACGAAAGGGAAACCTATGAAATGCCCGGAGCCGCGTGCGCTTACGCGTGGCTTCACTTGCTTGACCGATACGTCCGAACGTGGTTTGCCTTGGAACTGCTCGTAGAGAAACATTGTCTTCCGATGGGGAAGAAAGGAGTACGTGCATTGGATGTAGGCACCGGGCCTGGTCCATCCGCATTCGCTATTCACGACTTCTATGCCTCAATGGTCGAGTTTTCTCAGACGCTTTCTCAGACGCGGGATGATTCCAAGTGGCGACAACCATCGCATGTAACCTGTGTCGAATTTGATGGGAGTACCAACCACTTTAGACATCTCCTCGCTGAGGTGATTTTCGAGCAGGCCCAACGCGAATCCGAAGGGGTCCTTGCGATGTGTGGCAACTTGGCGGACTTCGGAGAGGTAGAGCCTACGCGAGAGCGTATGGAGCATTTTCAGGCTCTAAGTAACGCCGAGGAAACGTATTTTGATGAAGTAAGAGGCGAATGGACTTCGGACCTGTTGTACTTGCCGTACGAAGCCAACTACATCGCTCAATCTCAGCACCGATACCGCCTAATCACGTTCAGCAACTTCCTTACTACTGTGAAGACCGCGAAGTGCTTTAAACCAAACTTAGTTGATATATTTTGCGATGCAGCGCCAGGAACCGTGTTGCTAGTACTCGGAGGGACAGGAGGCCCCTATCCCGAGGTATACCAATACACAGACCAGTTAGCCGAGCCAGCGGGTTTTGAACTGGGAATTCATGACGAAACTGTATCTTGTGCAGGTAGCGAGTTTGCATGCCGAGTTTATGAAGAGGGACGTCAGTTCTACGAGTTCCTCCAAGGACTTTCGCCAAACAAGGATGCCGCGACAAAGTGTGTTCGTGACGAATTCGAAGGGCGAAAGGCAGTTCATTTCTCTTGCAGTGGGGTACGAGTATATCGGAAACATTGGTACGCAAAGGGTAAGAATTGAGCAAATCGCGTCAACAGGACTTGAGGGCGACCATTCTTTCGCGACCTCTCAAGGCTTCCTGCACAACAGCCCAGCACACTTGGTGACTTTAGTCCAAACTTACATGCTAGTCATTTAGTGTAGCAATACCATCCACTAGAGAGTTCGAATTCCCGTCCCACTAGGCCCCTGGAGTCTCGCAACCTACGAGATTTCCAACTAAAGGAGTTTCGATGATGTCCGCGCAGAAACTCTACAAAGTTGGCGTCACCGGCTATCCCCTTTCACATACGCTCTCCCCTGCCTTTCAACAGCCGGCGTTCGACCACTACGGTATACCGGCTACGTACCGCACGTACCCTGTGACAGCGGCAGAATTGCCGTCATTGACCGCCGCGATGCGCAGCGCGGAGTGGCTGGGGCTCAACGTGACCATTCCGCATAAAGAAGCCGTGGCTGCCCTGGTTGACCGTTGCACTCCTACTGCTGAAAACATAGGCGCCGTCAATACGCTCTTCAAAGACAGCGGGAGCCTCATCGGCGACAACACCGATGCTTACGGCTTCTTGACTGCGTTGCGGACGGACGGTGCTACCGACCCCGCAGGCGCAAAGGTGGTCGTGTTGGGCGCAGGCGGAGCGGGACGCGCCGTGCTCGTGGCGCTTGCGCAGGGCGGCGCTGCGCAAATCACACTTGCCAACCGGCACCGCGAGCGTGCCGAAGGTCTCTTGAGCGCCCTTGAAGAATCGCTGAGCGCCCAGGACTGCAATGTGGTGGACTGGGCCAGCACGGCGCTGCACCAAGCTGCGGCAGCGGCAGACATCATCGTAAACTCCACCGCCGTGGGCATGTCCAAGGGGCCCGCGCCGGAGCTGTCACCTCTGCCCTCGCACGTGTTCCAAGGAAACCAGTTCGTATTCGACCTCGTCTACACTCCCAGCCACACGCCCCTGCTACGCCATGCCCAAGAGGGAGGGGCACGCACCCTGGACGGCCTCCCAATGCTCGTCTATCAAGGCGCCGCGGCCTTCGAACGCTGGACAGCAAAGCCCGCGCCCCTTAAACTGATGAAGGCCAAGGCACTGGCCGCGCTTAGTGCGTGATGCTCGGTATTTGACTGCCCATGAGCACTGGAAGAAAGAACTGAGTTTGCCTGCTTTGGGTAACTAAAACAGATAAGTCAATCTCATGCCAATTGACCATGGATCAGTGGACCCGGTTGCAAAGCTCGTCGACTCAATTGACGGTTCATTTGGTACGATACTTGCTGACCCTCCCTGGAGATTCAATAACCGCACAGGCAGAGTAGCTCCAGAATATCGCCGCCTCCCTCGCTATTCGTCAATGTCCATCCATGAGATTTTGACTCTTCCCGTACGTGAGTTTGCACTTGAAAACTGCCATCTATATCTGTGGGTTCCAAATGCTCTAATACAACAGGGCTTGTCTGTCATGGAACAATGGGGTTTCCAATACAAAACAAACATCGTCTGGTATAAGACTCGTAAAGATGGCGGGCCAGACGGACGCGGAGTTGGCTTCTATTTTAGAAATGTCACTGAATTGGTTCTCTTTGGAGTTCGTGGGAACATACGTACACTGGAGCCAGGCAGGAGACAGGTCAACATCGTAATGAGTCAAAAACGTGAACACTCCCGAAAGCCAGACGAACTATACGACATAATTGAGCAGTGCAGTCCCGGCCCTTACCTAGAATTGTTCGCACGACACGCTCGGCCAGGATGGGTTCAATGGGGAAACGAGGTTAGCCACAGGTTAGCGACACTAGACAAGAGTGCCAACTCATCGAATAGCACCTAAGCTGTCAATTATGCTGATGCGAATACCTTAGACTTTCGTCGTATGCGCTCCCGGCAGGTCATCATGGAAAGAGTTAACAAGCGAGGAGAGGTCACTGGTTTCGTCTCCGGAACCGACCTTGAACGAGAGCGGAGGCAACGCCGCAAGGCTGCCCACGAGAAGACCGTACCATTGGGTCAAGTTTCGAATTATGCTGATGATGGTTGGGAGATTGTCCGGCGCAACAAGAGAACCGCTCGAGTCCAAAAGGCAAAGCCCGAAGACCAAAGACTTGAAGACGATGTTTGGACTTTGCTTGCAGACATGGGATTTTGCGAGATCAGCCAAGGACGTCATTTCAAAATTCCTGTTAGCGGTTCGACTTTAGGAGTTCCTCCCAAGCAAATCGATGTGCTTGCAGTTGATAGTGACACTGCAATGGTGGTGGAGTGTAAGGCCTCGGATACAATTAGGTCGCGCTCTCTCCAAAAGGACCTAAATGAAACTCGAGGGTTGCAGGATGGGATTCGTTCTACCATTCACCGCCATTTCGAAGCACATCTAAGAGTGTGTTTTGTTTACGTTACAAGGAACATTCGTTGGAGTAGCCAAGATTTAGGACGAGCCAAAGACCATCAAATTGCCGTGATTCGAGATAGGCAAATCGACTACTACCGAAGGCTGACAGACATTATTCAGACAGCTGCAAGGCACCAGTTTCAGGCAGACCTTCTTGAGGGATCTTCCGTTCGAGGTTTGAGCGCTACAGTACCAGCCCTTCGTGGCAAGTTTGGAAAGAATGTCTTCTATCAGTTTGCGATTGAGCCCGATAAATTGCTGAAACTTGCTTATGTTAGCCACCGATCTAAGGTTGACAGCAAGGTTATAGGTACGTACCAACGGCTTCTAAGGAAAAAGCGGCTCAAGGATATCTCCAACTACATCAATGAAACAGGTGGTATTTTTCCCACTAACATCGTTATCAACATTAGAGATTCTAGACGACTGAGATTCGACGCTGCAGGGCCATCTAGCGACGCGCCTACTGTACTCGGTACGCTATACCTGCCAAACACCTACAAGTGTGCATGGGTCATTGACGGACAACATCGGCTGTACGGATTTTCTCAGAGTGAATGGAGTAGCCGAGGTAGAATACCTGTACTTGCCTTCGAGAACTTGGACCCATTGGATGAGATGAAGATGTTTGTAGACATCAATAGCAAGCAAGTAAGAGTTCCTCGTAGCTTGCTGGTCGAACTAGGTCCGGAGCTACCTGCGTCAAATGTTGGTCCAGAGCAGGAACTCAAAAACTTGCACGCGCAACTTGCAATAGATATTTCAGAGAGTGACAATTCGCCTTTGTGGGATCGTGTCCGGACAGAGTGGGACACAGACACTGAGAACAAGCCAATTACGCTCCCGCAACTGGAGAGCGCGATAAAAGGCAGTAGGTTGATCGGCTCAATCCGAAGCGGCGCGCTTTACCCTGAATTCCTCTATCGGAGCGACACGGAAACTACTCGTGAAAGAGCCAAACTGACCATAGAGGGATTCCTTTCTTTGTTTGCAGAGGGTGCAGAAGAACACTGGAATCTAAAGCCATCTGCTGGAGGATTCCTGTGTACCAACCTTGGGATTGCTGCATTGTTGAGGTTGTTCTATGCAGCACTGGAAGACAAGAAGAAACAGGAAGATCATATCGAATTTGAAAAGCTCTCTCCCGATGCGTTGGTTGGGACCGTAACAGACTTGGTCACTCCTGTTATTGGCTGGTTCAGTAACCCAGAAGCGAATACCGATAGGTTTAGAGGACACTATGGAAGTGGCGCTGCGCCCGCATACGCATTTGCACTGATGGAAATTGTCAATAGTAGATACGCTGATTTCAATCCCCCTGGTCTGCAAGATTATGTTCAGGAACACAGTACCGAGACAATAGGGCGTGCAAGGGAATTGATAACGTTTATCGAGGATAGTATCAGAGACGTGACGTTTGAGGTTCTAAAGTCTAAGTATGGGGATGACGACAACAGTTGGTGGCGCGAAGGTGTTCCCCAGAGTGTCCGAGGAACTGCCGCGCAGAGAGCAGAGATGAGTGAAGAAGTGGGAGAAAGACATCAATTCCTAGACCTTTTGGATTACAAGAAGATAGCGGAACAATCGAAGAACTGGCGCGATTTTGAATCAAAGTGGACCATTGATGGGGATGCCCGCACTAAGAACGACAAGCTCGCTTGGATGGATCGACTAAATAGAATACGCAATCGCTTGTTCCATTCAGGTAGGCGACATATCACAAACGAAGAGGTCGTGTTTCTTGAAAACGTCTGGGTTCATGTGGAAGAGCAGTTGGAAGCTCTGCAAAAATAGCTTGCTCCCTTGTACTTTATTTCAGCATCTATTGCGAGAGTAAGAAAACAGAGATAAGGCAATACTCGGTTGACTTTGCAAAGTCAGATTTACAGCAGTTATCTCCTGGAGTCACTTGGCGGCTATGCGCGTACTTCCCTGTGTTTTCGTGGCCAACGTGCCTAGGGGTAAGAGGCTAGTTCCTTTGGGCTTGCCAGACGACTCATACGCGCACTAAAGAGGTATAGGCTACCGTGCTACGCGTACTGAAGATCCTCACCGCCGGTGAATCGCATGGGCAGGCGCTCCTGACCATCGTGGAAGGCATGCCGTCCGGACTACCCATCTCGTCGGAGGAGATTGGCCGCCACATGACCCGCCGCCAGCAAGGGCACGGGCGCGGCCGCCGCCAGCAAATTGAAAAAGACGCCGCGGAGATTCTTTCCGGCGTGCGCCACGGCAAGAGTATCGGCAGTCCCATTGCCATGTTGGTCAACAACAAGGACTGGGACAATTGGCAGGAGATCATGGCGGTTGAGCCGGTGGAGACGCCGGTCAAGAAGGTCACACACCTGCGGCCCGGTCATGCCGATCTCGTCGGCGTATTCAAGTATGGCTTCGATGACATTCGTCCCATTCTCGAACGGTCGAGCGCCCGCGAAACTGCAGCCCGACTCGCCGCCTCCGGCGTGTGTCGCGCCCTCCTAAGTCATTTTGGCATCAAGATCGCGAGTTACGTCTCGGTGCTTGGACCGATTGAAATCGACGGCGCCTATGAGGTGACGCAGCATCCCGATTCCGTAGACTGGGACGCGTTGGAAGAAGACCCGCTGCGCTGCCCGGATCCCGAGGCAAGCCGCCAGATGGTGACGCTCATTGACCAAATGAAGGAGGCAGGCGACAGCCTGGGCGGCGTCTACAACGTCGTTGCCTGGGGTCTGCCGGTCGGATTGGGCAGCCACGTCTTTTGGGACCGCCGTCTGGACTCGCGACTGGCGGCGGCAATTCTGTCTATCAACGCCACCAAAGGGGTTGAATTCGGTGCAGCGTTTGAAAACGCGCGCAAGCAGGGCTCCGAGGTGCAAGACCAAATTCGCTTCGAAAAGGGCCGGGGCTTTTCCCGCTTGAGCAATCGCGCGGGCGGTCTGGAAGCAGGCATCAGCAACGGGGAGCCGCTCCTCGTGCGCGGGGCGCTGAAACCAATTTCCACTATCAGGAGCCCGTTGCCTTCCGTGGACTTAACAACTCTGGAGCCGGCTCAGGCCCATTACGAACGCGCTGACACCACCGCCGTGCCTGCCGCCGGGGTCATTGGCGAGGCGATGGTGGCAATTGTCTTGGCCGATGCGTTTCTGGAGAAATTCGGCGGCGACAGCCTGGCGGAGATCGAACACAACTATCACGGATACATGGAAGGGCTGCCACAATAGAGAGCGTAGTACTCATCGGCCTCTCGGGCACGGGCAAATCTTCCGTAGGCAGAATCCTGGCACGCAGGCTGGGGTGGCGGTTCGTTGACACCGACAACGAGATCGAGCGGCAGGAAAAGCAGCGGATTACCCAGATCTTTCAGGACAAGGGCGAAGTTCACTTCCGCTCGGTCGAGCAGCGCATCGTGCGGGAAATCTGCGCCCAGCGGAACCAGGTCGTCAGCACCGGCGGCGGGGCTGTACTCGATCCGGATAACCGTGCCGCGATGCGGCAGCAAAACCTCGTAATCTGGCTCCGCGCGACACCGGAAACCATCTTCAACCGCCTGAAGTGGAGCGTGCACACGCGCCCCTTGCTCAAAGCCCCCGACCCACTTGCCAAGATTCGCGCAATGGCAGAAGAGAGACACCAGCAGTACAGCGATGCGTGCCACGTGTCGGTACACACGGATGATAAGAGCCATGAGGCGGCGGCGGACCTTCTCTGGCAACAGGTGGAACCATGGAAGAAGCGCTGATCGGCCGCGACATCTTGCCGGAGCTGTCAGATGCCTTGGCACGCCACGGCATTGACGGCAGACTTTTCATTGTTGCCGACGAGCGCGTAGCTGAGCGAACGCACAACCGGCTGGCAGAGACGCTCGCGAACAACGACCATACAGTCTCCTCCTACCTCGTGCCCTCCGGCGAGGAGAGCAAGAGTCTGCGCCATGCTGAGCGCATCTACCATTGGCTTGCGGAACACCGGGCGGAACGCAAGGAAGTCATCCTGGCCTTCGGGGGCGGTGTCGTCGGCGACCTGGCCGGCTTCGTGGCCGCCACCTACCTGCGAGGTATGCCCTATGTACAGGTCCCAACGACTCTTGTAGCGCAAATCGACAGCAGCATCGGCGGCAAGGTGGCCGTCGACTTGCCGGAAGGCAAGAACCTCGTTGGCGCTTTCTACCCCTCGTTGATTACGTGCATTGACATTCGCTTCTTGGAAACGCTCTCCCAACGCGATCTGCTGGCCGGCTGGGCGGAAGTCCTCAAGACGGCGCTGCTCTTCGACCCGCCGCTTTTTGCCGAGATCGCCAGCCGCGGTCCCGCCGATCTCACGCCTGAATTCCTCCTCGAGGTCGTGCCGCGCTGCGTGCGGTGGAAGCAAAAGGTAGTAGCAGAAGACCCCAAAGAACAGGGCATCCGCGCCCTTCTCAACTACGGACACACCATCGGTCACGCTCTGGAAGCCGCTACCGGCTACCAGACGTATCTTCACGGTCAAGCTGTCGCCATCGGCATGCACGGCGCGGCACGCATCGCCCGTCACCTGGGCGTGCTCGGAGAAGAGGCGTTTGCACAGCAGCAGGCCGTCATCGCGCAATACAACCTGCCACTCCAATACGCCGACACAGACCCCGCCGCTATCCACGACGCGATCGCCCTCGATAAGAAGAACCGCCAGGGCAAGGTGCGCTGGATCCTCTTGGAAGACATCGGCACGCCGCGTATTGAGAGCGACGTACCGCAGACGCTGGTACGTCAAGTCATACACGAACTACAGGCAAGCTAATGCACTTTGTCGAGTAGCTCGGCTGTAATAGTCCAAGCCGAGCGGTGAAGTCGGTAATTTCATCCGTCATCCCCGCGCACCCGGGTATCCATCCGCCTCTTCACGCTGCAACTCTCTTGTGGGCGGAGGACAAGCCCCCGCGCTACAAGGAACGGAGCAAGTCAAACCGTAATTCCCGGGCACGTGGTAACCCATTCTTCCCGGCCAATTGAGTTCTCCGCAGGCGGCGGAAAATCCCCGCGACACACTCCAGACAACACCGGCGCGGCTGGTTTGCCTTCAAAGGGCCGCTTCGCTCACAGACCAGTCGAAGCACAATGTCTGCCTCTAGCTGCTAACATGTATAGAGTGATTCTCGTTCAATCTTTGTACCCAGAGGAAATCAATGGCACAATTCATCTTCTTCTATCGCGCGACGCCGGAAGCAATGCAGCGGATGGGGAGCGCGACGCCTGAACAGCAGCAAGCGCACATGGGTAAGTGGCAGGCGTGGACGGAAAGCAATGCGGAGTCGCTGCTGAATGCAGGAACACCGTTCAGCGGCGGGCAGGTCCTGACCGGCAGTGGGAGTTCTGACGTAGACGGGACCATGATGGGCTACGCGATCTTGCAGGCAGAGGACATGGAGGCCGCCCAGGCTATTCTCAATACCGATCCCTTCCTCGACCAAGGCGAGGGATGCTCCATTGAGGTCTACGAGTGTATGTCCATGCCGGGGTAAGATGTACGGCTGCGTTGCCTTGGCCGATTGCCATCGTATCGTAGCCGCAGGAGAAGAGAGAGCTCTATGGAGTACCGCCAGCTTGGCACTACCGGCGTGCGGGTATCCGCAATCGCCTACGGCACGTTCCCGCTCGGCACCTATACCGATACGGCTGCGGGAGTGCGGATGATCCACACCGCCATGGACCGCGGTATGAACTTCATCGATACAGCCAACGTCTATTTTAAGGGCCGCTCGGAAGAAATCGTCGGTGAGGCGTTGAAAGGACGGCGCCATGAGGTCGTCCTCGCCAGCAAGTTTGGCCACCCGATGGGAGAGGGCCCCAACGAACGCGGCGCCTCACGATACCACATCAATCGCGAGATTGATGGTTCGCTGCGACGCCTACAGACCGACTGCATCGACGTCTATTACATCCACATCCCGGACCCCACCACGCCACTGGAAGAGACTCTCCGCGCAATGGACGACCTGGTGCGTCAAGGTAAAGTGCGCTATCTCGGCACCTCTCACTTTGCCGCCTGGCAGATTGTGGACGGCCTCCGGCTCGCGGATTGCAACCGACTGACACCCTGGGTGGTGGAACAGCCGCGGTACTGTTTGATTGACCGAGCTATCGAACAAGAAGTGGTGCCGATGGCGCAGGACTTGGGCATCGGCATCGTGGCGCACAGCCCGCTCGGCGGCGGCTTCCTCACCGGCAAATACAAGCCTGGCGAACCCCCACCGCCGGACTCCCGCTTTGCCTCCCATCCCGGCGGCATAACTTCCCTGCCGCAACACTACGATCTGATGATGACCGAGCCGAATGTGGCCGTGGTAGACACCGTGCGCGCCCTTGCGCGTGAGCACGACACAACGCCCAGCGCCATTGCCTTGGCGTGGGTGGTGGCGCAGCCGTTCGTCTCATCAGCCATCATCGGCCCCAAGAATCCTTTCCAGCTCGCGGATAATCTCGCAGCCGCAGACGTCACACTCACGCCGGAAGACTTGGCGCGCCTCGACGCGGTCTCTGCATTCGCCCGCGGTCTCATACGCACCTGAGTGCCGGCCGACCCTCACGTACGGACGCCGCCCTCCCCTTCCACTCTTGCTTCGGCACATTGCGCGATGCGTTCCCTCTCCGCCTGCACCAGTGCCTCTTGCTCGGCGCCGACACAGAATCCCCAGCCGCGACTCGCTTCTCATGCAACCGCCGCCCTTGCCAATTCACGCCGGGGGGAATACTAAGCAGGGCCCGCATGTTTGTCGGTTCACGGGCGGCCAAAGGCGTCGGCAAAGAACGCGGCGACGCGCTCAGCGTATGGTTCGCGCAGTCCTTCGTGGGCACGGCCGTGATTTGCTTCCGGGATAATCCAGATCTCCTTCGGTCCTTCAGCAGCGAGATAGAGTTGGTACGCATCCTGCACGTACACGACGTCATCTTCCGTACCGTGGATGATCAATAGGGGACACGGCGCACACCGCTTGATGTAGTCTAATGGCCGCACCATGCCAAGCACGTGATCGAGCTTTTCACCCACAAACCGGCTCGAGAACCAGATCGTAGGCGTGCGGAAAATAGAGGGAGGCAGATTGGCGATCCTCCTGAAACCGTGGTCGATTGCTCCTCTGAGCGTCGCGAACGCGCTATCGGTCACGATGGCGCGGACACCCAACCCGTCCTCTATCGTGAGCAGCGCCGTCGCGCCGCCCATTGACACACCGTACACGCCGATGCGGTTTGGGTCCACGTCGCTGCGCGAGCGGAGATAGTTTAGCGCTCCTAGGACATCCTGACGTTCTCGCAGCCCTAGGGTCGTCACATCGCCCTCACTCGACCCATGGCCGCGAAAGTCGAACAACAGGCACTGGAGGTTGCGGGCGTAAAGATCGTAGGCGAGATGCACCAGGCCGAAGTGGTTCACGCCGAAGCCATGCAGCAACATCACGGTGCCAACCGGTTGCGGATGGCGCAAGAACCAGCCGGCCAGCCGCGTGCCGTCAGTGGCGGGAAATGCCAATGGCTCCAGCGCGGGCTCCGGTGGGGGAAGTTCTACTGGCCGCCAACTTCGGTCTGGGTGAACAAGGGTATACCCCGTGCGCACGGAAATCACCAGCACCACGCCAACCGCGCCAATTAAAGCCAAGCCGGCGAGCACGATGATCTGCACATACAGACCGGATAGCGCTTGAACCACGCTCTTCCACCTTCTCCATGACCACGCCTTTCGTTAATCGTAGCAGTGTCACTGCGCTGCCGCAGAAGTCGGCTGCATCGCCTCGCTGCGCCTGTAGACACACAAAGGGCGGAACGGGGTGCTAATGCGGTTCCTCATAGGCGGCACGTCCGCGGTCTAACCGGCCGTAAAAGCAGTACAAGCGCGCTAAGATGAGAAAGCATCAACTCGCGGCAATCATCATCGGACTGCCCTCTTTAACCCCAAAAGAGTGTGCGAAGCTCTCGATCAAACTCTCCGTTCATGGTTCGTCAAGGGCTTTGCGAAGCCCACTCACCACGAATGGATAGTTGCTTTTCCGACGAATTTGGATACTACCCGGTTCGTCCTGAGCCTGTCGAAGGATGAACGAGTCGTCCTAAGCCCGTCGAAGCATGAACGAACACCCTATTCACACACCTTCTAAGCAAACACTGCGGCGCACCCAGATGTCAGCCGGCTAAGTCAGCAAGTCCCGAATCGCACCGCAGCGAGGGTCAATCGTTGCCATGTGATGACCCAATGCGCTCCGCAGGTCGCCGCCTGAAGTTTTCTCATATCCTTTCCGGTGGAGCTGCGTCCGAGAGGTCTGTTAACTTTCTCCTTACTAGAACTTGCCTCATAGATACATTGCTCTGCTAAACTTGCCCTTCGACAGGCTCAGAGCTTGCCCCGTACTTGATACGGGGGCAAACGGAAGAGACAAGAGTCCGTTCGTGCTTCGACAAGGACTTCGCGCAGCACTCAGCACGAATCGGCTATTGAACCGATTCATGAGATAGCTTCTCGTGCGAACGCGAGCGCTATTCTAGCACCGAATGCTCAGCTTGAGTCACAATAGCAGCGAGCTATTCGTCCCTCAGGCCAGCAGGCATTGCATGAAATGGATTGATCTGGCGTGACGCGCATTCTGGGGCCGGCATTCCTTGTCGGTATCGTGCTGGGAACTGTCTTGCCGCCACTTCCGCTGGTGGTGCTTGCCCTTTTGCTGGTGAGTTGCCTAGGCTTGGCGGCCATGGGCATGCGTCCCGTGGCTTTGGGCGCGCTACTCCTTCTTGCCACCGTGCTGGGGATGGTCCGCACCCACACCACGGAAACCGCCTCAGCCGCCAAGCCTCTGGACCCCTACCTTGCGCAGTCGGTCACGCTGCGGGGCTGGGTAGCGTCTGAGCCGGTCCGCTCCGAGCGCAGCACGCGGGTCAGATTCAACACGGAGTCTCTATGGGTAGACGACACCTGGCAGCCGATCTCCGGTCAGGTGTGGGTAACACTGCCGCCCAGGCTTTCGGCACGGTACGGCATGGTATGGGAACTAAGCGGACGCCTGGAAGCGCTTGAGAGCCTGAATAGTCCGTCGTACCAACGCTACCTTGAGCGGCGGGGCGCACAGGCGCTGCTGGCCTTTCCACAGGTTGAGTTTCTATCAGGCGAACGCGGCCAGCCGATCTTGCGCGCACTCTACGGGGTGAAGGAACGGCTGCTTGGCGTTATGGAAGAAATCCTGCCACGGCCTCATGCCCCGTTACTCCAAGGGATTCTGCTCGGAGCGCGGGCCGGGATTCCCGCTACGCTGCGGCAGGCATTCGATCTCTCCGGCACCACACACCTCATCGCCATCTCCGGCTTCAACATGACCATCGTCGCCATCATGCTGGAGAGTGTCACGCGGCGTTTCTTTGGCAGGCGGTCACTGTGGATCAGCATGGCCGGAGTCGCGCTCTACACAATCCTGGTTGGTGCGAACCCGGCTGTGGTGCGGGCGGCAGTCATGGCAATTCTGCTGCTGTTCGCCGCAACCCTGGGACGGGACCGCGATCCCTGGTCGGCGCTTGCTTTAGCAGCGGTGGCCATGACCGCCTGGGAACCAACCATCTTGTGGGACGTAGGATTCCAGCTTTCTGTGGCCGCCACGGCCGGACTGCTCGTGCTCTCGAATCCCTTGCATGACCGGCTCCGCTGGCTGCCGTATCCCTTGCCCGCAGTTGTCGCGCCCACACTCGCCGCGCAGCTCTTCGTCTTGCCGCTACTGATATTCGTGTTTGGTCGCGTATCGCCGTTCTTTCTCATCAGCAACGTCCTGGCTTTGCCGCTCATACCCTGGATCATGCTCAGCGGAGCGGTAGCAACCGCAGTGGGCCTCATCCATACGGCCACCGGTCAGGTCTTGGCATGGAGCGCCTATCTACCCATGGAGGCGTTCATCCGCATTGCCACGGAGGTGAGCCGTTGGCCGTCGTTTACGGTTTCCCCAGGCGCTCTGCTACCAGCCGCGCTTGCGGTGATCTTAATAGCGATCGTTGTAGCTTGGACGCGTCGCAGAGTGCCTGAAGCAGGTGCAGGCCGCAGCATGGAGAGCACGCCGCTCTCCTGGACGACGATCTTCAGCCTCGGCACGGTTGGGAGCATCCTCTTTGTGCTGTGGGGGAGCGTTGCGGCTGACTTCAATCGTCAACCCAGCGTCACGCTGATCGAACGATCCCTCGGCAGCACCGTCATGATTCAGACGGCCAACCGCCGCCCGCTGCTCATCGGCTTTCGCGAGCCACCCAGCGGCTATGACCTGGACCGCTTGCTGCCTATCTGGCAACGCAATAACACCCTTTGGATCGGTGGCAGTGAGACCTTGCAGCCTCGGGACAACGTTGGCGCCATCATCCAGAGCGATGGCGAGAACTGGCAATTGCAGGCCCAAGAGGCGAATGAGCTCCTGGCCAGCGGGGAGCAGTATCGAATTGCACTCGGAGCCTCAGATGCCCTTCACATTCACGCCGAGCGTACGCCGGAGTTCATGCTCGCCAAGTTTGGCAGCCAGCAACTTGCTATCATACAGTCAAGCGCAAGCGTAGATCGTGTACCGCCGGTGGAGGTGCTCATCGTGCAAGGGGCAGTTACACCGGCCCGGCTGGCACACTTTATCGAAACTCTGCAGCCACACTTGGTCTTGTTGGACGAGCCGTGGCCGGATGTGAACGACGTCCAATGGAGGGAGCAAGGAATCAAGGTCGTGCGGCCGCCACCTCGGGGCTACGTGACACTCCGTTGGGATGGTCTGGTGTGGCAGATAGTGCAATCTGAAAGGGAAGAAATATGATCCGCAAGCTGGCAGTCGTTGGGGGCGGCGCGATGGGCGAGGCCCTTCTCGCCGCTGCAATTGCGCAAGAAGTGTGCAGCCCTAAAGCCATCACGGTCGGTGAACCGGTGGCAAGCCGCCGCGAACATCTCCAGCAGACTCATGGCATTGCCGTGGATTTAAATAACGTCAGCGTAGTCGCGGGAGCCGATGTCGTCATCCTCGCCGTCAAACCCCAGCACGCCCAGGCGGCGCTGCCGCCGCTTCAGGAGGCGTTGAGCCAGGACTCGCTCATAGTTTCCATCATGGCCGGCGTCCCATTGAGCACGATTGGTTCGCTCCTCGATCACCGGCGCCTTGTGCGCGCTATGCCCAGTATCCTGGCAACTATTGGGGAAGCCGCAACGGTGTGGACGGCTACCGCCGAAACGACGGCGGACCAACGATCTCAAGCTCAAGCCTTGTTCCAAGCCGCGGGACTGGAACTCTTCGTGCCGGATGAACACTACCTGGACATGGCAACCGCCGTAAACGGCAGCGGCCCAGGATTCGTATTCCTCCTGCTGGAAGCTCTTATCGACGGCGCCGTTCGCGTAGGATTGCCGCGAGATACGGCGACTGCGCTCATCGTACAGACGGTCAAAGGGTCTGCCCTTCTCGCGCAGAACGATAAGCGGCACCTCGCAGAACTCCGCAATCTTGTCACGTCGCCGGGCGGCACCACGGCTGAAGGGCTGCAGGCGCTGGAACAGGGCGGCGTCCGCGCAGCCTTGCAGGATGCCGTCATGGCCGCGTATAGCCGCTCGCAAGCTCTTGCAGCACCTGATTCGAACAACCGCTAACCGCGACTGGACTCGCTGGGCACTCTAGAACGGAAAAGATCCCAAGGCCGCACCTATAGGAGACAGCGGCGCGGACCTTGTACGTAACTGGCCGCAGCGGCGTTTGAGGACAACCTGAATTGACCGTTCGTGCCGAGCATATTGACCGTTCGTGCCGAGCCCATTAACTGTTCGTATTGAGCCTGTTGACCGTTCGTGCTGAGCCTGCTGACCGTTCGTGCTGAGCCTGTTGACCGTTCGTACTGAGCCTGCTGACCGTTCGTACTGAGCCTGTCGAAGTATGAACGGTCAATTCAAAGCGCGTTGCGTAACGAGGAGCGTCGAGAGTAGCTCGTTTGCACGATTCACTTCTGTCCCGCTACTGACTTGGAACACTCTACAGCCAGCGCCGGAGCCAGTCCACTGCCACCGTCCCGTGCCACTGGTGTTCGCCCTCAAAGACATCGAGCGCTAAACGCTCCGGCGCCTCGAGCATTGCGTAGACATCCGCCAGCTTGTCATACGCATCGTGCACGCCCGGCAGCGGGAAGATCGGGTCCTCCGTGCCTGCCTCAATCAGCAGCGGTCGGGGCGCGATCAGGGCGCCGACGTCAGCCATTTCCGCGTGTCCCAGTATGCCGGGGATGTAGTTGTCCTCGCAGTGACGCATCGCCATGATCGACCATTGCCACGTGCAGAAATAGCCGCTGATTACGGCTGCCGTAATGCGTGGGTCCATGGCCGCAGCAAACGTTGTCACCGTACCCCCGCCGGAGAGGCCGACGCACGCTAGAGAACCGGATCTTGCGAGACCTGCTTGGTTGGCGTACTCTTCCGCGTAGTCGATCACGCGCATGACGTCCCACACGCGCATGCCGATCATCGTGCGTCCCAGCATGAGGGCATTCATGCTGGCCTGGCGGCAGGAGGACTGGCCCGGCGACTGCGCAACGTCCTCCATCTCGCGGCGCTCGCCGAACGCGCGTTGCTCCGGCGCAAACACCAGAAAGCCCTGTCGCGCAAGCTGGCGTCCGTAGTCATGGTTGCAGCGCCGCATGTGTTCCGCCACCTGCTCGTCCTGGGGCTCGCCGATGACTTCCTGCACTCCGGAGCCGTGACCGTGCAGCGCAATCACAGTGGGATAGGAACTTTGCCCGGTACCGGGCTTCAGGACGTATAGGGGCAGGCGCACACCCGCTTCGCTCGTAATCTCAACCTTCTGCTGGATGTAGCCGTCCTTCTGCACCGTCGCGAGCACCTTCGGCGCGTGGTCTTCACGCGGCCAACTAAAGCCACCTAGCAAGCTCGCTACCTTCGCCCGCAACTCGGCTTGCCATTGCGGGAAACCGGCGTGTCCAATCCCACCGTAGTCATGCTTGGGAAGAGTCTGCGCGTACACCTGGCGCACGTGGTTGAGCGGCGCATAGTGAGCGGGCGTGCTTGATTCGGCCATGGCATCTCCTCCAAATGAGCGCTGGTTAAGGCCTCTCCGGCGAATTTCTGGCTACTTGACGTGGGTGCCTCTGCTCCCTCTACTGCGGTTTCTCTGTCACAGCCGAAGCCATTGAATACGCCTCTTCCCTCACTTGCCCAACCATATTCCTGGTCAAACATCTCCTTCGATTTCCCAATCGAATTCGGACGTTGAGAGAGAAAGCTCGGCTCCCTTCGTCCACACTCCAAACTCACAGGATCAACATTGCGGCGCGTAGGTGACCAACTCTTCTGCAGCCTATCACTCGACCAATGCGCGCCGCCCGAGAGCGGGACCTACCTTCCCGGCACAATCATGTCGGTTTCTCTCCAATGACTGATTTTGAGTATACTAGGAACAAGGCAATAAAGTGCCCCCTACTAAACCCGACGACATTCAATCCAGCAGGATCAGGTTAGATGGCACGTAAGCAAGCAAAAGACACCAAGAGTAAAGACGCCGAGGATTCAGCCGCCGCATCCCAGGAAGCAGAACTTCAAAGCGCGGCAGCAACCGAGACCGGTGACGAGAGCGATAGCGCATCCGACTCCGAAGACGCTTCGGGACTCATGCGAGAAGAGCTACAGTCCGAGGTCGCCGCAGCGCAGGAAGCACTTGCGGGTAAGGAGGAAGAGCTGCAGCAAGTGCGTGAATCTCTGGCGCGCGCCAGAGCCGATTTCGCCAACTTTCGGCGGCGCACGCAGCAGGAGCAAGAAGAGCAGGCAAAATTTGGCACCGCTCTCCTGGTAGCGGAGTTTCTGCCGATTCTCGATAACTTTGAACGCGCACTGGACACGATCCCCCGCGAACTTCGCTTCTTTTCGTGGTTGCAGGGCGTTGACCTTGTCCATCAGATGGCGCGAAACGTCCTTGAAAAACGCGGTCTGCAGCCCATTGACACGCAGGACAAGCCGTTCGACCCCAACTATCACGAGGTAGTGCTCCGCGAGGGCGAGGACGACGACGGCGAGGTGGTCGTGCTCGAAGAGCTGCAGAAGGGGTACGTCATGTACGATCGCGTCTTGCGTCCCAGCCTCGTCAAGGTAGGACCGCCGCCGAGCGCAGATGATGCGGCTGAGCAAGAGGATGAAGATGGTGAAGTAGCGGAAGCCGCTCCCGCTTCCGATGCACAGTCGGCTGCCGAAACTGACCAAACCTAGGCCTGAATGGGTGAACTGAGACTACATGAGCACGAAAGCCGACTATTACGAAACACTGGGCGTAAGCCGCAATTCATCTGAGGCGGAGATCAAGCAAGCTTTCCGCAAACTTGCCCGGCAGTACCATCCCGACGTGAACAAAGACGCAGATGCCGAGGCGCGCTTCAAAGACATCAACGAGGCCTATGAGACGTTGCGCGACCCTCAGAAGCGGCGTGCCTACGACCTCTTCGGCCACAGCAACGGGCGTTCCGGCGGCATGCCGCGGGGCGTTGACCCCGCGGACATGGGCGGCATCGGCGACATCTTCGAGGCATTCTTCGGCGCCGGCGCGCGTCCCTCCGCACGTTCCGGTCCGGAAACCGGCACAGACCTGCGCATGGATTTGACGCTCGATTTTGCGGAAGCAGTGTTTGGCGTAGAGAAAGACATCGAAGTATCCCGCCTGGAGGCTTGCACGGACTGTTCCGGCAGCGGAGCGGATTCCGGGAGCAAAATAGTCACCTGTTCGGCCTGTAAAGGCCAGGGCCAAGTTCGTCGCATGCAGTCGAATTTCTTCGGTCAGTTCACAACGGTTGCCACGTGCTCCCGCTGTGGTGGCGAGGGCAGAGTGCCCACCGTGCGCTGCGGTACCTGCACTGGTAGCGGGCGCACCAAGCAAAACCGTACGATTTCCGTCAAAATCCCAGCCGGCGTGGATTCGGGGCTGCGCATTCGTCTCGGCGGCCAGGGCGAAGCCGGGCCGAGGAACGGCCCCCGCGGCGACCTCTATGTCTTCGTAAACGTGCGGCCGGACGAGCGCTTTGAGCGTGAAGACGACGACATCCACGTCGACTACCACGTCAACTTTGCGCAGGCCGCTCTGGGCCACACGGTCAATGTACCTACTTTGGAAGGCGACGAAAGCCTGGATATTCCCCCCGGCACACAATCGGGCTCTGTATTTACGCTGCGCAGGCGCGGTGTACCCCACCTGAACGGCGGCGGCCGGGGCGACCAGCACGTGCACGTGCACGTTGATATTCCTCAGCGGTTGTCGGCGGAACAGAAAGAACTCCTTCACGCGTTGTCAAAGACATTCGGCCACAACGCAGGCCCGCATGATGACAAAGGCTTCTTCGATAAGATGAAGGACGCGCTGGGGTGAACCAAGTCTGGTTCGGCGACAATCTGCCCATCTTGAGACAATTCCCTGACGAATCTTTTCCGCTCATCTACATAGACCCGCCATTCAACACTGGTAAAGAACGCCTCTACACGCGCGTGCAAACGGTCGCTGACACCAATGGCGACCGCACCGGATTTCACGGGAAGCGCTACCTCACGACTCAAGCCGGCAGCCAGACCTATGCGGACGAGTTCGATGACTTTCTTGCGTTCTTAGAACCCCGGTTGCGTGAAGCCTACCGTGTCCTTGCGCCAAACGGCACGCTCTACTTTCACATCGATTACCGTGAAGTCCATTACTGCAAGGTGCTGCTGGATAGCATCTTTGGCAGGGCGTGCTTTCTGAACGAAGTCATCTGGGCGTATGACTACGGTGGACGCACAAAACGTAAGTGGCCGCCGAAGCACGATAACATCCTTGTTTATGTCAAGGATCCAAGCCGCTTCGCGTTCAATGCCGATGCCATCGATCGTGTGCCCTACATGGCACCCGGCCTCGTGGGACCGGAGAAAGCGGCGCGGGGGAAGCTCCCCACCGACGTCTGGTGGCATACGATTGTGCCAACCAACGGCAAGGAGCGCACAGGATACCCCACGCAGAAGCCGCTCGGGATTCTCCGGCGCATCATCCAAGCCTCCTCAAGTTCGGGCGATACGGTACTCGACTTCTTCGCTGGCAGCGGCACAACCGGCATGGCGGCTCACGAATGCGACCGCTCTTTCGTTTTGATCGATGACAATCCGCAAGCCATCGCCATCATGAAACAGCGCTTCAGCCATGTATCGAACGTGAGCTTTCTTGAACCGGCAATTGCCAATACGGCCGCGTCAACCACAGACGGGCAGCCGGAGTGAGCCCGCCAAAGCGCTGGCTGGAACTCTCCGTGCGGGCGCATCAGGAGGCGGCAGAGACCGTGGCGGCGCTGCTGCACAAGTGGGGCGAGGGCGGCGTTGCCATCTTTCAAGAGCACGAGCAAGAGACCGTCGACCACGATCCGCGTCCGGTCGGAGCCTGGCTGACTCTAACGAGCTACCTCCCCGATACCGTTGCCCTGCCTTCCCGGCGCGACGGACTGGAAAAAGACCTCTGGCACTTGCATGCTTTCCACGGCGATTTGGTCGGAAAACTGAAAACGCAGTGGGTTGCGGAAGAAGACTGGGCCAATGCCTGGAAGCAGTTCTATACCGTGCTCCACGTCGGCGAGCGCCTGGTCGTGAAACCGCGCTGGCAAGACTACGATCCTCAGCCGGGTGAAACAGTGATTGCGCTCGATCCCGGCATGGCCTTTGGCACCGGCACGCATCCCACCACCCAGCTCTGTCTGGAAGCGCTGGAACAACTGCCGGTAGCAGGGAAGAAAGTGCTCGACGTGGGCACAGGCTCAAGCATCTTGGCCATCGCCGCTGCCATGCTCGGCGCGGCGGCCGTAGAGGCACTCGATACGGACTCGGTCGCAGTGGCCGCCGCCCGCGACAACGTGGCACAAGCGGGACTCGCCGGCGCTATCACTGTGAGGGAAGGAACCCTTCCGATTTCCGGGAATTCGCCCGTCTATGACATTGTGCTCGCCAACATTACTGCGCAAACGCTCATCTCGTTAGCTCCGGCGTTACATGCTGTAGTTGCACCGCACGGGCGCCTTCTCGCCAGTGGCATCATTGACCAGAAGGCTAATGATGTGATCGCAGCCTTCGACGCGGTAGGGTTTGATCTGCGCAACCGCAGAGAATCCGGCGACTGGGTGCTGCTCGAAGTGAGTCTGTCTTCGTAGGCGCAAGGCTCTCCCGACAGTTGCCGCCAGTGCCGAGCGCCCGCGAGCGGTGCAGTAGGGATGCTTTGCTTGTGCTACTCTCCAAATAAGAAACCCTTAGTAATCTACGCTGCAGGCAAAACTAGGACCAATCAGAGAACCTTCCATAGAAGGAGTGAAACTCGATGACGGAGCAAACGAAGCGCGTCTACGTCATTGGCCTTGACGGCATGATGCTGCCCATGTACGAGCGATTCGCCGCAGAGGGATTGCTGCCGAACCTCAAGAAGCTGGCGGATGCCGGCATTGTCGGTGAGGCCTACCCTTCCATGCCGGTGTGGACGCCCACCAATTGGACGACCCTTGCCACAGGCGCGCACACCGGCACACACAGTGTGTCGCGCTGGTTCCTCAATCTTCCCACGCCACGACATGAGGAGCAGACACTTTCTGCCTTCGTGCGCTCGGCGGTAGCAGCCGAGAACGTATTCGAAGCGGCCGCCAAAGCCGACCTCAAGAGCGTCGCGATTCACTATCCGGCGGCGTCGCCCAGCCAAGCGCCTCTCGCCCACGTCATCGACGGCTTCGGCCATCCCAGCTACGGCACCACGCCGTTTGAAGTCACGCCTGCTTGGGGGTACACAAATCTGGAGAGCGTCACCAATAGCACGCGTATCAGCTTGCAACCGGCACGAGCAGCGACAGATACTGCCGGGAGCGTCCAAGCTTCACTGCTGGATACGGCCACTCAGCCCTCATTAGAAGACGGCACCTGGGCTAACCTGCCGGAGCAGGCAGCAGGGGGCAAGGCGCCATTGGAATTCCCCATTGAAATCATCACGAAGCGCGACGGTGAGAATCAGACCCTCTGGGGGCTCGTCCTTGACACGCATGGCGCAGGTTACGACACGATCACTATCTGTGCAGAACGCAACTGCCAAACAGAACTCGGACGCACCCGTGCCGGCGCTTGGAGTGACTGGATCTATCGCTCCTTCACAGTCGAGGGCACAGAACAGCCGGCGGCCTTTCGCTGCAAAGCCATCGAAATCGCACCGGATGCAAGTCGTCTCCTGCTCTATCGTTCTCAAGTCATGCATGTAGACGACTTCTGCGAGCCGACAGACTTAAGCGCCGAACTGGTCGACCGCTTTGGCCCGTATCTGGAACACGCCTCGGTTTTTCCGTACGTCTGGGGTATCGCCGATCTGGACACCTGCATCGAAGAGATTGAGTACCAGTGCCAATGGATCGCACGCGTGGGAAAGTTCCTGCTTGAGGAGCAAGACTACGCGCTGCTCTACACCCACATCCACATCTTCGACTACATCAACCACATATTCCTGCCGCTCGTCGATCCTGCCTGTCCCGGCTATCGGGAAGAAAACGCCGCGGAAGGCTGGCGTGCCTACCGCGAGTCCTACAAAGTAGCCGACCGCCTCTTTGGCACGCTCTTGGAAAGTGCACCGGAAGACACCGCCGTCTCCGATGAAGTCACCGTGATGGTGGTTTCCGACCACGCCGCCATTCCCCAATTCCGGGCTACCGACATACCGCGCCTGCTCCACGACAACGGCTACCTGGCCTACAAAGAGCCGGTGGCGCACTTCGATCCCAATGAAGACTTTGCCAAGATTGACATGGCGCGGACCAAGGTATTCATCACACCCGTGCGCAACTACGAACTCTTCATCAATGCGGCGGAAGGGTCGGATGAGTACCTGCGCATTCAACGCGAGGTCATCACGCTGCTGCGCTCGTGGGTGGATGCGGAGACTGGACAGTGCCCGGTTGCTGTGGCGCTGCCCAAGTACCACGCCGCGCTCTTTGGCTGTTGGGGGGACCAGTGCGGCGACATTGTCTATGCCATGGAGGACGGCTTTGTGAGCGGCTACCCCGGCGGTGAAGCGGAGGGGCAAGACCCCTACGTCTTCAAGCCCGCAGAATACGGGGCGCACCATGGGCCGTACCTGCCCACCGCCCGCACGGCGCTCTCCTCCAATTTGGCATTCTTGCTGGCGCATGGGCCCGGCCTGAAGAGAGGCTATCAGCGACCGGTCGAGCAACTGGGCTACGTACATCTCACAAGCGTCGTGCCGCTCGTGAGCCATCTGCTGGGAATCGAGCCGCCTGCGCAGTGCCAAGGTGCGCTGCCGCGCGACTTCTTGGAAGGCATCGCGCCCACCGCCGACCGTGCCGACGAACTGCCGCCTTGGGAGTGGGGTACGCAGGTGGACGGCTGGGGGGATCGCGTGTGGACACAAAAGCGCGACATGTTCGAAGGCTTCATGCCGGGCTACGAACGCAAAGACTGAGGCAAAATGAAAATGAAGAGAGGCGGGCATGAACATGCCCGCCTCTCTTCATTCCTGCTCTTTCGCATCGCTCTACTGTGTTCGGCTATACCAAGAGGAATCCTACCTAGCTCAAAGAGTCTAAATGGAATTGGGAATATTAGCCGTAATCACGCCGCGCAGGGTTCCGCCGCTGCCGCCGGTCACCGTGAACTCATAAATTCCCGGCACCAGGATAAGCTCCATCGTGTAGTTTTGCCCCGCGGAGATCGACGCTGTCTGTTCTTCCATCTCTTCCCCACTGATTGTAAATGTCCGTGACTGTTGCGCCTTATTCTCAATCACAAGGTGTACCGGCCCGCGCGGCACAGCAATTGCAGAAGGTGATACGCCCTCAGCACTGATGGTAACGACGACATCGGACGGTTCCAACTCTTCAACTTGAAGTTCGCCCAACAACGCTTGCTCATCCAATGGCCTGTCTGACGCCGTCGGGCCAATGCGGCACGCGCTCAAGCCGATTAACACCAATACAAGCAAAATGCTTGCCGCTATTCTCATGAAACCCTCCACGTCTCTTTAAATTCTGCCGCATCCACTGCACGCCATACCGCCACGGCAGGCACGCCTATGTCCAGTACGTCTGTTGCACCATAGAGTATCATTTTGCGTAAGATTCTGCATCCCTTCATCCGTCTATAGTTGGGACTCCGGTAGAGACACGGGTGGCTGCGCCGCAGCCGTCACGGTCCGGAGCGAGCGCGGCAATTCACGCAGCGCCGCGTGGTTGCCCTTACCGTGCCGTTTAACACTTACAATCTCCGCCATGACGGCCACGGCAATTTCCTGCGGCGTCCGCGCGTTGATATCGAGTCCAACCGGCGCATAGACACGCGCCAATTGTTCGGACGTCACGCCTTCCTCGAGTAGCCGCCGATAGACGGTAATAACACGCCGCCTGCTCCCGATCATGCCAATGTAGGGCACCGGCGAATCGACAACTTGACTGAGCACTTCTTCGTCGTGCTCATGCGCGCGCGTTACAAGCACCAGATAGGTCGATCGGTCAATTGCCACATGCGACGTCATTGTATTGAACGGGATACAGAATACCTCGTCCGCATGGGGGAAGCGTTCCCCCGTGGCAAAGTCCGCGCGGTCGTCCACTACCATGACTTCGAAGCCCAAGATCTTGCCGATTTCATTCAGCGGAACGGCAATGTGACCGGCGCCAATCACAAGGAGCCGATCAGGGGGTAAGAGGGGTTCGAAAAGCAATTGCACAAAAGTGCGGCTGCGACGCGGCGCCGGCGTGCCATCCGGCATGTAGAGTTCGAGCCGCGGCACGCCTTCCTCGATTACGTTCACGGCCTGCTCGCGGGCAACTCCGTCAAGCAATGGGGAACCCAATGAGCCTTGAGCCCGCGCGTCTGCAGAGACGAGGAGCTTTGCGCCCGGCGCCATGCCAGGGTCGACGCCTCGCGCACTCACCAGGGTGACCATAATTGCCGATTCGCGGCGCCTGAGTGTCTCGGCCACATGCCGTGCCAGGGTTAGCATCGGCGCACTCGCTGTACATGCATGGGATATCTCGCCATAATCGGAGTTTCTTCTTGGCTGCCTAAGCCGGAAGCGTGAAATACACGGCGAACAATCCCATGTGAATTGCGACAACTCGCCGGTTTTCACATGGAATCGGCCCAAGTGACCGGAATCAGGCATTCACTGGCATAGGAGGACGGCTACCGGATGTGAGACCGGCTACTCCCCACTGCCGCGCGCACCGTCCACAGACGAAGTCTCCGGCTGCCACACGTCTATGAACACCGTGAGAGTACCGCCGCAGACATCGCCCATGACGTCGTCATTCAAGTCTACCTCTACAACCCGTGAAGCTCTCTCGCGTAGCGCCGCCGTAGCTTCTTTCCATACTTCCGCCTCAACGCAGCCACCCCCGATGGTGCCCTGCGTGCGGCCGTCCTCTTGCACCAGGAGCTTGGCGCCCACCTTCTGCGGTGTGGAGCCGCGAGTTTGTATAACGGTGGCAACAGCCAGGCACTCCGCTTGCTCTAACCGCATAACGACGTCGTCATAGACTGTGCGCATTCGCCGCTCTACTCCTGTCTCTTAGACTGTTTTCAATGATAGTGAAGCCCTTGGGGCCGGTCAAAGCGAGAGCGCCGCGGCGGTGCTAGTCGCGCCATGCTTCTGAAATTGGTCTTGCGTGCGCCAACGAAACGTCTCGCGTCTCAACCCGGCGGCCAGCCGAGCTTGCGGCCGCCCAAGAGATGTAGGTGAAGGTGGTCCACGGACTGCCCTGCCGCGCGACCGCAGTTGAATACAAGCCGGTAGCCGGACTCGCCGATACCCTCTTGCCGCGCGATAGTATTCGCAGCGAGGAACATCTCACCAAGCACCGCCGTGTGCGTTTCATTGAGATCGGCAACCGATTCAACATGCTCACGCGGCACAATGAGCACGTGCGTTGGCGCTTGCGGCGTGATGTCGCGAAACGCCACGATCTGCTCACCTTCATATATGAGCTCCGTCGGCAAGCTCCGATCGACAATGCCACAGAAAATGCAGTCCATCTGTCACCTCGCTTTGCTGCGATCGACACACGCGCCTGCCAGGTAGGCCTACCCGCCGGGACTCCTCAAGGCACTTCGGTCATTGTCTGCAAACGTGCAGCCTGTCTTCGTTAGAGGTCCCTTTCTCTCCATGAATTGGGACGGAATCGAATGCGACGAAGGGCCACTTCGGTGTCCTAAACTACGTCCCGGCCGCCATTTCTCCGAGCGCGCCGTCCATGTGTGGTTTCAAGAGCCGCACCGTACTCAATGTGCCTGCAGCAATCGTATCACTCTTGACGTACACGCGCAGGTAGTTATCGGCGCATCCGCGCCAGAGTCCTTCGGATTCTTCCTCCCACACAACGTCCAGCGCAGTGCCGAGGAAGCGCGCAGCATACGCCTGGCGCAGTGCAGGTACCTTTGCCAGGAGTGTTTGCACCCGCCGCTTGCGCGTGCCGAACGGCACATGCCCGTCAAAGTGCGCCGCGCTGGTACGGGGCCGCACCGAATAGGGGAAGACGTGCAAATCGGCATATCCCATCTCCTCGACAAACGCAGCAGTTTCGCCAAATAGCTCCTCCGTTTCGCCGGGAAAGCCCACGAGCACATCGGTGGTAAGTGCCAGCTCAGGGCAAACCTCGCGCGCGCGCCGCACGATTTCCCGATACTCGTCCAGCGTGTGACGCCGATTCATGCGTTTCAAAACGGAAGGACTGCCACTCTGGAGCGGTAGGTGCATGTGCCGGCAGACGCGGGAGTGCGCGAACAAATCCAAGAAACCGAAATCGAAATGCATCGGATTGATCGAACTGATACGGATTCGTGGGATTTCAGTCTCAGCGAGCAGGCGATGGATAAGCGTCGTCAAGTCGCTTCCAGATGCGGGGTCCTCATAGTCCCCAATACATACACCTGTGAGCACCGCTTCCGCTACGCCTTGCGCATGGAGGTCTTGTACACGCCGGACAATCTCAGATGCGGGCCGCGACACCGAGCGGCCGCGCGCTCGCGGCACAATGCAGTACGCACAGGCGTGCCAGCAGCCGTCCTGGACTTTGACGAACACCCGGCTGCGGGTCCGATTTGTACTTGGCTGCAACAGAGCCGCATAGGCCAGTTCTTCCGGTGAAAGCGGCTCGGGCACTGAAACTCCACGTTCCCGTAGTGCCCCAGAGACAATGTCGACCAGCTCTTCCTGCCGGTCTCGCTGGATCACAAAAGCGTCCGGCGCCACGCTCGCCGCTTCTTCGGGGGAAACCGCCGCATAACATCCCGTGACCACCAAAACGCCGTGTGGGCTGGCACTCTGAGCGCGGCGGATCATCTGGCGCGACTTGCGGTCGGCCACGTGGGTCACCGTGCAGGTATTCACCACGTTTACTTCAGCCGGTTCGCCAAATGCCACCGGGTTGAAGCCGGCTTGCACGAATCGCTCGCGTATCTCCTCCGATTCCGCCTGGTTCACCTTGCAACCAAGCGTAAGCACAGCACAGCGGGGTGCGCCCTCTTCTCTCTGTGCGGGTGCTTCTTGCTGTTGTTCTACGAAAGCGACTGACATCATTGCGGCCTGTGCAAAGTGTTGGCAGCCATCAAAGGGCTGCGTTGGATTCACAAACAATCACGCTGTTCATCGCACCTCCTACTTATACCACACCACTCTGCCCCCTTGACCGCTGCAGTGAAGAACACGGCATCATCAGCGTCAGCTTGCCCGGTAGCGCAGGTTTGCAACCTGCGTCCGCCACCGTCGCCCAGAACTACCGTTTACCTCGTGTCGCGCTCGAGACGAATATCCTACAAAGAGCGGGGGACAAGCCCCAATGCTGCCGCCTCGAACGCCACAGTGAATAGCGCGGGGCGTAATCAGCTTGCCCGGTAGCGCAGGTTTGCAACCTGCGTCCGGGTGTCGCCCCCGGAGACATGGCCTACCTCGTGTCGCGTTCGGGGCGGGACTCCGGCAAGAAGCGGGGGACAAGCCCCCGCGCTACAGCCAGCCAATGCGAGTGCAGGTACCTTAGCAAGAGCACACTAACCGAGTCCAAGCGCTTAGCGGTCCTTTCACCAAGGGCTCATGCTTCCGCATAGACGGTAGGCTCAAACCGCTGCGTCATCCTGTCTCTTGCGAGCGCGAGGTTAGCAAAGGGGAGCCCTTACAACACACGCACCACGCCTGCCCCCCACTTTGCTGTTCTTCACCCTGTCACTGTCTACGCCATGAGCGACCCGCCATTGACGTCCAAACAAGCGCCGGTGACGTAGCTGGATTCATCGCTCACGAGAAAGACCACCACGCTGGCTAACTCTTCCGGATCAGGCAAACGTCGTAGCGGCGTGGCCTCGATCATGCGCGACTGCTCTTCGTCCGTCATGTTGTCCCAGGCGGCCTGCAGCGCCGGGCCGCTCACCGTAAAGCTCGGCACGAGACAATTCACGTTGATGCCGAAAGGCCCGAGGTCCTTGGCGACCTGGCGCGTCAGCCCGATGACGCCAATCTTGGCGCAAATGTATTCCGGCGTAACCTGCCCGAACCACGCCGTGCCGCGGGCGGCGCGGGAGGAGACGTTCACGATTTTGCCGCTCCGTTGGCGTTGCATGTGCGGCGTAATGTGCTTCATGCAGAGCATAGTGGCGGTGAGGTTGATTGCCATAATCTCGTCCCAGTGCTCGCGGTCGATCCTGTCTATATCTGCGGACGCGGGGCGCTGTCCCGCTCCGCCCGCGTTGTTGACGAGGATGTCGATCCGACCGTACTCCGCCACCACCTGTTCCACCATCTGTTGCACGGCTCGCTCAACTGTCAGGTCTGTGTGCACTGCCAATGCCTGGTGGCCCCGCGCTCGGATCGCCCGTGCCGTGCCTTCGCCATCTGCCACGTCGACGACAACCACGCGGCCGCCCTCGCGCGCGATGGCATGGGCATAGGTCGCTCCCAGGCCGGCCGCGGCACCGGTGACGATAGCAACTTTATCTTGTAACCGCATCCTCGTTTCCTCTCCACTAGGCGCGGGCCGCAACTCTGTCGCTATGGAGGCAGAACGCGACGATTGCTCATCCCTCCCGGTCAGCAGGGGATAGTTTCCCCAACAGCGCGTCCTGTTCACCGGCGAGGCACAAACTCGGGTCGTCCAGTTTCACCCAGGAAATGCAGAACGCGAGTGTTTCGCCGGTGCTAGCGTGCAACTCGTAGTGGAGCCACGAATCCGGCGCTGCGGCGGTGAGCACAAGCTGGTAGAAATGCCGATCATGGCAATCGGGTCCCGCCTGCCAGAGACGGCGTCCCAGATATGCCGGTTCGCGCAGCGCCGTTGGCGGCAAGCCGGATTCCTCATGCACTTCACGGAGCACCGCCGCATCGAGTGGCTCGCCTTCTTCCACGGTCCCGGCCGGCACTTGCACACCGGCCTCAGGGAAATCACGGTGCGTAAAAACCAAGAGTTCGTCTCCTCGTGTGATGTACGCAACTACCTTCTTGACAGTTTTCGTCATCACGACCCCATGCGCAGTATCCGCTACCCTATCCCTATTTCATTGCCGCCAAACGCCGACGCAGATCGAGCTCAGGCGTCTGCCAAGGATCGACACGCACGTCCAGCAGCACCGGACCATTGGCTGAAAACGCTGCTTCCAATGCCGGCGCAAGCTCTGCTGGGTCCCTCACACTCAATCCCTCGCAACCAAAGCCCCGTGCAATCAGAGCATAGTCGGTATCAGGGAAATCTACTTCCTCATAGTCGCCGCTGTAGTTCAACATTTCCGAGATCTTGCTGTAGCCGAGGCAGCTATTGTTCAACACTACGACGGTTATGTCTAGTCCGTATTTGGCTAGGACGGCCAACTCGCCAATAGCATAGGTGACGCTGCCGTCACCTACCACAACCACAACCTTGCCTTCCGGCTGCGCAAAACGCGCGCCAATCGCCGCCGGTACGCCGAATCCCATCGTCGCCAGACCGCGCGGGAACAAGAAGCGCTGCCCACCGCGCAGCGTGCGCAGGTACGAGCCGACCCATCCCACGGAAAAACTGGCATCGGAGACCACGATATCCTCCGGCTTGAGCCGCTCCTGGATCTGCGCCATGAGATGCTGGGGACGAATCGGCGTCGCCGTATCATTCAATTCCCCGCTAATTTCGCCCTGCCATTGCGCCTTAAATTCAGCCACCTGGGCGAGCCATGCGCTTCGCTCCGGCTGCACGTCTGCGCATGCAATCGCAAGCGCTTCCAATCCGGCACGGGCATCGGCCACCATTCCCGCTTCGACCTGATAGATCTTGCCGACTTCAGCCGGATCGATGTCTACGTGCACAATGCGTTGCGTCCGTGCGGGCTGTGTCCACGCCGACGTCACCTGCTGAGATGACTTCATACCCACGAGAACGACCACGTCGGCGGCAGCGACAACGTGGTTAGCAAGCCTCTGAGCCGTATTGCCCTCCCATGACACCAATGGCGAGGTGATGCTCGTCAGGAAAGACACCCTTGCCTGAGATCGTAGTCGCAACCGGCATCTGAAGAGGCTCTGCAAGAGTGCGCAAGGCTTCCCACGCTTGGGATATCGCCACACCGCCGCCTGCTACCAGCACGGGGCGTTCAGCGCTCTCGAGCACACGCGCCGCGTCAGCTACGTCCTCCGGATCAGGATGCGCGCGCCACGCGGGAAAGCTGCCGGCGCGTGGACTGCATACCATGTCCGCCGCACTATCATCCCAATCCTCTTTGAATACGTCCGCCGGAATATCGAACACTACCGGTCCCGGTCTGCCTGCAGTGGCGAGTTGGAAACTGTAGCGTACCGTATCGGGCAACGATTCCTGAGTGGCTACGCGAAACGCGCCTTTCGCGATCGGCGTAAAAGGAGAGACCTGCTCCACACCCTGCGCCGTGCAGCCGCGCTCATTCCACACCATCCAATCGCGCGGCGCATTGCTCAGAATCCCCAGCACGGGAATCGAGGAGTTATAGGCCTCAGCCATGCCGGACGGCAGCTTGAGCACGCCCACGCCAAAGGCAGCGTCGCAGACACCCACTTTGCCGCTCACGCGCGCATAGCCGTCAGCCGCATAGGCGCTGGAGCGCTCGTCGCGCACGGCAATGTGACGTGCTCTACCCCTGCGGCGGTGCAGCGCATCATTGAGCGGATAGCCTTGCCCGCCGATTGCCCCAAAGACGAATTCCACGCCGTGGGCGATCAGCAGTTCCGCGAGGAGGTCACCAGTATTCATGCGTGTTTCCCTCTATCTCTAAAGCGGGGTATTGCTCACTCAAACGCGCCTGTTGGCACATTCCCATTCGGTCGCACCGCCAATTTTGTTGCACTTCGACAAGCTCAGTGCGAACGGAAATGATCGAATCCCAAGCAACGATTCCCAATTAGCAAATTCCAATACTCGAATTCCAAATAGCGAATCCCAGTGCTTGAACCCCAGTTAAAGTGCGGTGCACTCTATGGGGGCGAGCCGAATACTTTCCAACAAACTTACTGGCAAGATTACCGCATATTGCTGACCGCGCGCGAACCACGTGTTGTCATTACTGTAGATGTCAGGTAATTCGTTGACAGAATCCGCTTTCCCGAAGAGAACGCTATAAGAACTTGTCATTCCGAGCGCAGCGTCGAACACTGTTCGCGGAATCTAGTGTCCATGCTTCACACAGTACACTGGCTTCAGCACTCTAGATTCCTCACTCCGTTCGGAATGACATGTATTCAGGCGAGCGCAGAGTTTTGCTACAAGGATTCCTCCACAAAATCTTTCAACGAATTGCTCAACACTTTCAATTACGTTGCCATGGCAGGCATTCGAGTACGACACAGTCTATAGTTCTGATGATTAAGCAATCACGAAGACGTTACTATATGAAATAGCAGACCGGTCACCCGTTCGCCCTGAGCTTGTCTAGGGGCGGACAATTCCGAATGAGGCCAGGAAAGCACAGGATACGGTTTAGAGTTTCCGCTGCTCTCGCCCGCAATAAGGAGTGCCCGCCGCCATGAAGATCACTGCCGTCAACGCGCTACCTATAGACCGTTTTCTCTTTGTCCAGATCGAGACTGACGCCGGCATCACGGGGCTAGGGGAGTCTGGCACATGGGGGCACTTGGAAGCCTCACAAGCCGCTCTGGAAAAGTTCGCGCATTACCTCGTGGGCGAAGATCCCGGCCGCATCGAGCACCACTGGAACGTGATGTATCGCACCGCCCACTTCCGGGGTTCGGCGATCATGGGCGCGCTTTCCGCAATTGATATTGCGCTCTGGGACATCAAGGGCAAGGCACTCGGCGTGCCGGTCTATGATCTATTGGGAGGCAAGTGCCGCGACAAAGCACGCGTCTACTATCACGTCTACGGCCGCACCATCGCAGAGCAAGTGCAGGGCTGCGTCGAGGCTCGCGAAAAGGGTTTCACCGCCGTCGGCCATCTGAATCCCTTGCTCGACGAGGGTCGCGGCGTGCCCTTCTTCAAGACCCATGCCGCCCGCATTGGTCAAGCCGCAGACCACGTGCGCCAGTACCGCGAGGCCGTGGGCACGGACGTTGACCTCTGCATCGAAATCCACCGGCAATTGACGCCCGCCGAAGCAGTGGTGCTGGCGCGCAGCATCGAGCAATATCACCCCTACTTCTACGAAGACCCCACGCTGCCCGACAGTTTCGACGCCATGGCGCAGATCGCGGACAAGATCGGTATTCCGATTGCCACCGGCGAGCGGCTGCACACGCTCCACGAATTTCAGATGCTGCTCACGCGGGGAGCCGTGCAGTACGTGCGGCCGGACGTCTGCCTGGTCGGCGGCATATCAGGCACCAAGAAGATCGCGGCGTTGGCGGAGGCTCATTACGTTGGCGTGGTGCCCCACAACCCATTGTCGCCGGTGAGCACCGCCGCCTGCTTGCAGGTCGCCGCCTGCATTCCCAATTTTGCCATCCAGGAATACCCCATTGGCGAAGACCGGCCGCCGAAGAGCGACATCGTGCAGACGGCCGCCCGGTGCGTGCAGGGCTTTCTCATCATCCCGGACGCGCCGGGCATTGGCATCGAACTCATGCCCGACGCCGCTGCAAAGCACCCGCCCGTGCCGCGTCCAACGGGCGCCCGCCTGCACGTGGACGGCAGCGTAGTGGACCAGTAGGCTTATGATCGGTATACACGTGCGCATAGCTCGAGGAGTTGCAAGTATGAGTGGGGGGCAGGGCCATAGTGCAGCGAGACGCGCCCTACGCATGGCAGGCTTGGCACTACTTGGTGTTTGGATTCTGGGAGGGCTCGCTGCTTGTGGGCCGGGAAGCGTCAGCGAAATCGAAGTCCGCATCAACAATATATCTCAGTTCGACTTTACCGAAGTGAGTGTCGCCGATCGGCCCTTTGGCGACATCGCCGCCGGAGCGCGCAGCGACTACGTGATTGTCACGACGCGCTTAGGCTATGCGGTGGTCAATCTCACGGCAGACGGCCGCAAGGTGACCGGGCAAACGCTGAACTATGGTGCTAAGCGCTTTACCTACGAAATCGACGTGGTTGACCTCTTGGCAGGCCAGTTGACCATCAACGTGATTCCGGAGAATGAACCGGCTGAAGGGGAGTCTCCGTAGCACGAGGCTGCCACGCAAAACGGATGCGTTGCCCTGACGACCCAGAGCGCTCCAGATTAACGCAGCCGCGAGCGCAGTTTCGCCCAGCGAGTGAAGGCGTGGACGAACCAGGAACTCTGCCGTTTAATGAGGCGGCCTGACCGCAGGGAATCGAGAAACGTCTGCGGCGAATCGAAGTCCGCCATCTCGACGTAGGAGCGTCCCAGCTCGTGGGCTGTGTGGGAATCGCTCCCAGACACCGGGACGAGGCCTTGCTCCGCGGCTAGCAGGTCCGCGCGCCGGTTGTCACGCTCGAAAGCCGTGCGCGCGTTGAACACTTCAATTATGTCCACTTGTGGCAGGATTCTCAGCAGCGCCGCTTCTGAGAGGCGCGACCGGCGAAAGCGGTCGAACGGATGCGGGATCATCACCAGCCCCTGCTGATCGCGAATGTGCCGGATGGTCTCCTCCGGCGTGAGGCCGCGCGCGATTTCCTCGTGGAGAAAGAGGCCGATAATCTCACCCTCGCATGTCCTCACCTCGCTGCCCACAATCACCCGCAGCGGTGCCCATTCCCGCAATGCGAGTGCGCCGGCGATGGTGTTGTGGTCCGTGACCGCCACGCAGTCGATGCCCTCGCGCTGCCAGCCTGCGACGGCGTCTTCCAACGCGAGTTCCGAGTCCGACGAGTATTCAGTATGTGTATGCAGATCGACTCGCACGAAGCGTTTCTCCTGATACAGTCCCGTCATTGCGATAAGAATAGACCGCAGCCAATCCGTCACTCCCGCGCACACGGGAATCCATCTTCTGTCTTCAGCCCCAGACTCTCGCCGTGAGGAAGCCGACCCTCACCGCCGTATCACATACGGGGCAGGCTCTAGCCTTCTTCCAGCGTAGAGGCGGCAGAGCCGTAGCCGCGTGGATGCCGCTGCAGCCAGTCCCACGCACTGCCGATGATCGTCTCCAGGTCCGAGTAAATCGGTTCCCAGCCCAATTCGCGGCGAATCTTTTCCGCGCTCGCGAGCGACGCCGGCGCGTCACCGGGACGCCGCGGACACTCCCGCACCGGTATCAGGCGGCCGGTTATGCGGCGCGCCATCTCAATCACTTCCAGGTTGGTCGCACCCTGCTCGCTGCCGATGTTGTAGACGGTTACGCCACCGTCGTCATTTCCGGCCGTTCTCGTCTCATTCCCGGTTGTTCCTTCATCGTTCCCAGCAATTTCTCCGTCTCTCCCGGCCACTCCTCCGTCATTCCCGCGCAAGCTCGGCCCGTGCCGGGGCGCGGAAGCCATCTTCTCGATTGCCAGCAAATGCGCCTGCGCCAAGTCACGCACATGAATATAATCGCGGCTGGCCGTACCGTCGCGCGTCGCGTAGTCGGTGCCATACAGATCCAGGTGCGCCCGCGCCCCCTGCGCCACCTGGAGCACGATGGGAATGAGGTGGCTTTCCGGCCGGTGGTCTTCCCCGCACCTGGCGGTAGCGCCTGCCGCGTTAAAGAAACGGAATACGGTGCCCGTAATCCCATGCGCCTGCGCGTACCATTGGATGATGCTCTCCACCTGGCGCTTGCTCTCACTGTAAGGATTAAGCGGGTCAATCGGATGGTCCTCTTCTATCGGCAATGATTCCGGCGTGCCGTAAACGCCGGCGGTTGACGAGAATACGATGTGGGATGCCTCTGCCGCGAGCATGGCATCCAGGACATGCAGGGTGTTGGCAGCATTATTGCGGAAGTACTTGCCGGGGTCGTGCATCGATTCGCCCATCTGGATGTAGGCCGCCATGTGCACGACGACATCTGGTGCCGCAGCGAGCATGACATTACGCAATTCCGCGGCGTCCCCGGTATCACCGCTGACGAGCTCCGCCCGCCGAACAACCGCTGCACGATGGCCGGTCTCTAAGCTATCGAAAACGGTGACATCATGACCGTTATCCAGCAGCAACTCGGTGACGACGCTGCCAATGTACCCGGCGCCGCCTGTAACAAAAACTTTCACCTATGCTCCTCAGCGGCTGACACTGATAACATTGGTAGTCCAAAATCCTATGAATGTGATTTCTTCAAACTCTCTCATGCCAATGTTCACTTTGCTCTCGTCAACGTACCGTAGCGCGGGGGCTTGCCCCCCGCCACATCGCGCAAAAGCAAGTAACCGCATATCCAAGCGCCCAAAAGTCGCTCAACACTCTTAGCCCACTACGCACTAACACTACACGGGGCCCGCACACTCGCACTTTGGAGTCTCCTAAGCATGCAAAACTGCTGGATTCCGGCTTCCGTCGGAATGACGGCTGAGTTCGCGACTGCCTTTCGAGTCAATGCTAGCGTGATTTCCATTCCCGTATCAAACCCTGTACAGCTTTCTATCTCACCGCTCACTATTCATATCAGGGTAAGGAAAGCGGCGGCGAAATGCGGAATACAAGCCAAAGCCACCCAAAAGGAGTATTCCGTCAACCAAGAAAACTCCTGACAGCGAAAGCGAGGCCACCATGCCGCTCGCGACTCGTCCAACGGCGGTGCCGCCCAAGCCTACACTGGTCAGCAACCCAAAGCCCGCGCCCCGGCGCTCCGGCGGCACGAATGGCTCCGCAGCCGTATACACCAAAGCCGGAACGGTGCCGGTGAAGAGCGAGAGCAGCGGGCGAAACACGAGCAAGTGCCAGAGTTGGCTGGCAAAGAAGAGCGGCACGCACACTATGGCGCCGCCAATGAGGCCCGGCAGCACGGCGATGTGCGCCAGCCGCGTGGGGACCACCCGTCCCACGAACGCATTTGCCAGCACGTACGTTGCCGCACTTAGGGCGGTGATCAGCCCGACGGTGGCTGCTACCCGGTCGGGCGCGACGCCAAGGTGCTGCATGTAGAGCGGTATGATTGGCAGCGTACTGCCCTCGGCGTAGAACGAGACCAGCAACAAGACCGAAAGCATTCCCATCTGCGGCTGCGAATAGATCATCTGCCACGGCGAACCATGGTTCATTTCAGGTTGTTGCGGCTTCAGGCCTTCCCCCCGCGGATACAAGACCGCGACCATCACGGTCGCAATCCAAAACATTACTCCGGCCAGCACGAAGACCGCCTTCAATCCAAACACAAACGCGAAAGCGCCCCCCATTGCCGGCGCGAGAATGGGCGCGCCGAAATTCACCATCTGCAGCCAGCCGAAGGCGCGCACCATGTGTTCGCGCGGCGCGTGCTCGGCGATGGCGGCAGCAAAGAACGTCCAGTACACGCCGCAAAAGCCGAAGAGCATTCGTCCGACGAGAAGGTGCCAAGGGCTGGTGGCCAGCGCTAAGGCGGAAATGGTAAAGCCGCCGAGACCCAGGCCGATGAGGGCTAGCGGCTTCAAGCCGATACGGTCGCCGACCTGACCGAGGTACGGCACCGCAATGAACGAGGTGAGCGGCGTGATCGCCACCAGCACGCCGCTCCACCGCGCGGCAACCCCAATGTCGTGGATGCCGAGCTCCTCCATGTAGAGCGGGACGAACGGCAAGAACGCCGGTACCCCAAGTTGAGCGGTAAATGCCGCGAGAAGCACCGGGAAGATGCGCCGTTGCCAGGGTGTCACTAGCGGGGACATCCCCAAGGATTGTTCGTAGCGAGCTTGGCCTCTTCCCACAGGGAGTCGAGTTTCTCGAACGAGAAGTCGCTGAGTTCGCCGCCCGCGTTGCGGGCGACCTCTTCCATATAGCCAAAGCGCCGCCGGAACTTGCTGTTCGAGGCGCGCAGCGCCTCTTCCGCATCCACTTCCAGCCACTTGGCAACCTGCGCCATGACAAAGAGCACGTCGCCCAATTCCTCGAAGCGCTCCTCGGTGGTTTCGGCGGCGTCCAATTCATCCAATTCTTCCTGCAATTTGGCCAGCACATCCTTGAGGTCCGGCCAATCGAAACCGACCTTCGCTACTGCCTTGCCGATGGCTTGTGCCGCGGTCAGGCCCGAGAGCGAGCGGGGTACCCGATCCAGCAGCGAGTGCCGCTCTTTGCCCTGTGCCGCATGCTCTTCCTGCTTGATTGACTCCCAGTTGGCCAGGGCCTGCTCAGCACTGCCAACCGCGTGGCCGCCAAACACGTGCGGATGCCGCCGCACGAGTTTCTCGCTGATGCCGCGCACCACGTCATCGAACGTGAAGTCGCCCTGTTCCTCTGCAATCTGCGCCTGAAAGTACACCTGAAGCAGCAAGTCGCCGAGCTCTTCACGAAGCGCGACGAAATCTTCTTCATCCAGGGCGTCGAGCACCTCAGCGGTCTCTTCGAGCAGGTGCTTTTTGAGTGTCTGTAGAGTCTGCTCTTGGTCCCACGGACAGCCGTCCGGGGCGCGCAAGCGCGCCATAAGCCAGCGCAGAGACTGCGGGTCGTCCAGCTTCTCGAGGGGAGTTAACGGCGGGATGAAGAGCACATCGGGTTGCTGTGTCATGGCTTCGCCGAGGAACAGCGTACGCACCTCCGGCTGTGGTTTTTCAGTGTACGCCAGGATGCTTACTTTGTGTGTAAGCGGATATCGCCGCTTAACTGCCTGCAGGGAACGGGACGTGGCATTTGCTGCCAGAACGAGTACTGGTGTATCGGTTGCACCAAGCGTTGCCGTACCACTTACCACCACGTGCGGTTCACTGCCGATCCCGAGATGTGCATATGCCTGCTCCAGCAGGCTGTGCCCAGCTACTACGTGCACGTCCCAACCCAATGCAGCGGCGCGGTGGTGCAGTTCGCGGGCGCAAGCGTCATCGACCAGCGGGTTCCCAATTGCGACGTAGGCCCCATCTTCCCGGTTCTCAAGCAGACTCTGAATCCTGGCCGAGGTAGCTTCCCGTACCCGCTCACCGCACACTCGCCGAAGCACAGGGCTACGGGGATTGCTCGCGAGAATTGTTTCGCATTGCCGCAAGAGAGCGTCCACACGGCCGGCATCAGCGCAAGCGACGCGTGGGTCTAGCCCGAGGAAAAGCAATTGAGGCATAGGTGTTCTCATTCCCTTCCGTGCCATTGTAGCACGCTGCCTCGACACTCTTTACGCGCTTCTCCCCGGTTCACGCCTAACGAGAGTCTTAGCCGTATGACTGCAAACTCAATCGGTGTCGGCGCCGATCCTCGCACGTTGAAAGCCGTGCTGAGAGGGGGTAGAATGAGCGTAGATACGGTGGTCCCGAACCCATGGTCTTTGTAGAATCCCATTGCAGGATTGCGATGCAATTGAAGCGCACGCCTCTCTATGCAACCCACGTCGCCGCTAGCGCGCGCATCGTGCCCTTTGCGGGCTGGGAAATGCCCGTTCAGTATGAGGGTGTCATCGCCGAGCACCAGGCAGTGCGCAGCGCGATCGGCCTGTTCGACATCAGCCATATGGGCATCCTCGACTTCGCCGGAGACGGCGTCTGCGCCTTCCTGGATACTATTCTGACGAACAAAGTATCCGACCTTGCCGAAAACCAGATTCGTTACAGCCTCGTGTGTCGACCGGATGGCGGCGTGCTCGATGACGTCCTAATCTACCGGTTGCCGACGCACTACCGGCTGGTCGTAAATGCCTCCAATACCGACAAGATCGTCGGCTGGTTGGAGCACCAGATTACGACCCAGCATTGGACCATCACCATTACGGTTCAGAATAGCGCGCTCGCCCTGATCGCCGTACAAGGCCCGGGAGCAACTGCGCTACTTCAAGGCATGGTTGGGTCAGCGGCAGACCTTGCTGCGATCCGCTACTATCGCGGCACGCAAGTCCCCTTTCTCGGCAAGGCTATCACCGCTACGCGCACCGGTTACACCGGCGAGGACGGCTTTGAGCTCTTCGTCCCCGCCGCGGATGCCGCACAGGCCTGGCAAACACTGCTTGCTGAGGGCGCGCCGCACGGCATCAAACCCGTTGGTCTCGGCGCCCGCGATACCTTGCGGCTGGAAGCCGGGCTACCGCTGTACGGGCACGAATTGGATGACGCGACGAATCCCTTTGACGCGGGACTGCAGAAGTTCGTGCGATTCAGAAACCGTCAATTCATCGGCAAAGAGGCTTTGATGGAGGTGCGGCAATTGGGTCCTGACAGGGAGTTGATCGGCCTGGAACTCATAGATCGCGGCATCGCGCGAGACGGCTGTCTCATCGTCGTGGATGGCGAAGATGTCGGCGTCGTTACCAGCGGCACGTTCAGCCCTACACTGCAAAAGGCGATTGCCATCGCGAACGTTGAGACAGGGTCGGCGCTGGTGGGCACTACGGTCCACGTGCGCATCCGCGCAGACTTGCGTGCGGCCCGAGTGGTCGCATTGCCGTTCTATCGACGCCCGCGGTGAATGGCCTTTCGCCATCACAAGCCAGCACGCCACGCGCACGCTTGCTCGCAGATCGAGCGGAACGCTATCGTTGACGATCACTCCAGACTTGAACACGCGCACATTCAGGAGATAGCTAGAAGCCATCGGAAGCGCTGCGGTATCATGGGGGCGGCAGAGAGGGGATACATGGGCTGCGAAACTGCGAGAGGTGTATTGCAACGGAGAAGCATATGAACATACCGGAAGAATTGTGCTATACGAAAGAGCACGAGTGGGCGCGCATGGAGGAAGGCCTCTGCGTGATAGGAATCACGGACTACGCCCAGGGAGAACTCGGCGACATCGTTTACGTAGAGCTGCCCGAGCCGGGCACGCACGTGGACATCATGGGCGAGTTTGGCGTAGTAGAGTCGGTGAAGACGGCCTCCGACCTCTATTCGCCCCTTGCCGGCGAGATCGTGGAAGTCAACGACGAGCTCGCCGATAGCCCTGAGTTGGTCAACGATTCCCCGTATGAGGAAGGCTGGATGCTGAAGATCCGACCCTCAAACCTCGATGAGGACTGGGAGACGCTGTTGGATGCAGACGGTTACAAAGAAGTACTTGCCGAGTCCGGGGCGCATTAGAGCAATGTTGTGACCCGTACCGAGGCTAGCACGCGACAGAAACCGGTGGCGTTTCGTTACTCTCGGTAGTTCCCAGGCGTGCGCAGTTTCCTTATCCTCCCGAACGGAGCCCATTCACTGTCATTCCGAACGGAGCGCAGCGGAGTGAGGAATCTAAAGAACTTGGCCAAGAGTCTAGACAAGACTTACTACGTGTACATACTGACCAACGCTGTCCGAACGCTCTACGTAGGCGTAACAAACGACCTGATGCGGCGAGTATACGAGCACAAGCAAAAAACCGTGCCGGGCTTCACCAAGAAGTACAATTTGACCTGGTTGGCCTACTATGAAGAAGCCTCGGACGTCACCTCGGCAATTGCGCGAGAGAAGCAAATCAAGAGTTGGCGTAGAAGCAAGAAAGTTGACCTAATCGAGTCCGCGAATCCTCGTTGGAAGGACTTGGCGCTAGAATGGTTTGAAGGTGATCAATAGCAACTCTAGATTCCTCGCTGCGCTCGGATTGACAAACTCTGCGGACTGCTAGACACTGCGGGAGGATGATCGAAGTCCGACAAGATCGAATGATGGTTCGTTTGACCAAAAGAAGGTGCTATGGACTACGTACCACACAGTAACGAAGACCGGGAGGCTATGCTGCGGGCCATTGGTGTAGCCGGCAGTGAAGACCTCTTTCACGACATTCCCGCGGACGTGCGCCATCCGCACCTTGACTTGCCGCCGGGGATGTCCGAACCGGAGGTCATCCGCTACCTGAACGCGCTGGGGCAGCAGAACAGCAACGTGCTTGAAACGCCGAGCTTTCTTGGCGCGGGCTGCTACAACCACTTCATCCCCAGCATTGTGAATGCCCTCATCCTGCGGGGGGAATTCCTCACAAGCTACACTCCCTACCAGCCCGAGCTGTCCCAGGGCACCTTGCAGGTCATGTACGAGTTTCAAAGCATGGTCTGCCTGCTCACGGGCATGGACGTGGCCAACGCGAGCATGTACGACGAAGCCACCGCCACGGCTGAAGCGGTGCTCACGGCTTGCAGCATTACCAAACGTTCCAAGGTCGTTGTGCCGGACACGTTTCATCCAACCACGTTGGAGGTGCTGGAAACGTACGCCGAGGGCCGCGAACTGTCCCTGGTACGGGTGCCGGCGTTCACCATCGACGATGACGGCAGCTTCCGTGATAATTGGGAAGCCGTGAGCGCCGCCATCGACGACGATACCGCCTGCGTCGCAGTGCAGGTGCCGAATTTCTTCGGCTGGGTGCACGAGTGCCAGGACATCGCGGAAACCGTGCACGCTCACGGCGCTATATTCGTCGTGAGCGCCGATCCCGTAGCCCTGGGCATCCTGACGCCGCCGGGAGAATACGGCGCCGACATCGTCACCGGTGAGGGACACAGCTTGGCGCTGCCACCCGGTTTCGGCGGTCCGCGCCTCGGTCTCTACGCGACACGCAAGAAATACCTGCGCCAGATGCCGGGCAGGGTCTCGGGCATGACGAAAGATATCGACGGCAAGCGCGGTTTCGTAATGACGCTTCAGGCCCGCGAGCAGCACATCCGACGCGAGAAAGCAACGTCGAACATTTGCACCAACGAAGCGCTCGCGGCGCTGGCATTCACGATCAACGTGAGCTGGCTTGGTCCCGCCGGCATGCGCAAGAAGGCGGAGCTCTGTCTGGCGAAGTCCCATTACGCCGCAGCGCAGATTGACGCGCTGCCCGGCTTCTCCGTTACTACCCCCGGCCCCTACATCAAGGAATTCGTGGTGCACTGCCCCGCCACGGTAAGCGACGTGAATGAGCACCTCCTTGCGCACGGCGTGCTTGGCGGCTACGACCTTGGCAATCTACGCGCTGAGCTTGAACGTCACATGCTCGTCTGCGTCACGGAGCTCAACTCGCGACAGGATATAGACCTCCTCGTTGCGGCCTTGGAAGAGTTCGAAGCATAGCCGTTAAAAGATCCACCTCCAACTTGAAACGACAACGCGACAACTGCTAACTGAATGACCTCTATACAACCAGGAAATGCAAAGATGCAGAATGCAGAGCCTCTAATCTTCGAGCGCAGCTCACCCGGACGCCATGGTTACTCTTTGCCGGACAGCGACGTACCGGCCCTGGATATTGAAGAGGCCGTGCCCGAGCACTGGCAGCGAGAGTCGCTGGCGCTGCCGGAAGCGTCGGAACTCGACGTCGTGCGGCACTTCACGCGCCTTTCGCAGCAAAACTACAGTATTGAGCACGATTTCTACCCACTTGGCTCCTGCACGATGAAGTACAACCCCAAGGTGAACGACGCCACCGCCGGTCTGCCCGGCTTTTCATTCGTGCATCCACACCAGCCGGAGAGCACGATTCAGGGCGCGCTGGCCCTCATTCACCGTCTTTCCCAAGCGCTAATGAAGATAACCGGCTACGCCAATTGCTCGCTGCAACCGGCGGCGGGCGCGCACGGCGAACTATGCGGCGTGCTGATGATGCGTGCGCATCACGTGAAGCAAGGCAATCCGCGCCGCAAGATGATCATTCCGGACTCCGCCCACGGCACGAATCCGGCCACCGCCGCCATGTGCGGCTACACCGCCATCGAAGTGCCTTCCAACGACCGCGGCACTGTGGATATGGACGCACTGGCCGCCCTGCTCGATGAAGACGTTGCCGGCCTGATGCTCACCGTGCCGAATACGCTCGGCCTCTTTGAGCAAGACATCGTGGAAATCTGCCGCATGGCCCACGAGGTCGGCGCGCTCGTCTACTGCGACGGCGCGAATATGAACGCTCTCCTGGGCACGGTGCAGCCCGCCGCACTGGGGCTGGACGTGCTGCATCTTAACTTACACAAGACCTTCACCACGCCCCACGGCGGCGGCGGACCCGGCGCGGGCGCGATCTGCGTCAACGAAACGTTGGAACCATACCTGCCGGTGCCTTTGGTAAGGGAGGAGGACGGCGTGTACGCGTGGGACTACGACCGCCCCGAATCTATCGGCCGCATCCACTCGTTCTACGGCAACTTTCTCAACCAGGTACGCGCGTATACCTACATCTGCACGCTTGGCGACGAGGGCGTCAAGCGCGCCGGCGAGTACGCCGTTCTGAACGCGAATTACCTCAAAGAACGCCTTCGCGGCGCCTACGCCCTCCGTTACGACCGCACCTGCATGCACGAGGTCGTCTTTGCGGGCTTGAAGGAAAAGGCCGAGGGCGTGCGTACGCTGGACGTCGCCAAGCGCATGATCGACTACGGCTTCCATCCGTCTACCGTCTACTTCCCGCTCATCGTGCCGGAAGCCCTCATGATCGAGCCGACGGAGACCGAGAACAAAGACACCCTCGACGCCTTCATAGATGCCCTGCTTGCCATTGCCGAGGAAGCGCGGACGGCTCCCGAGTTACTCAAAGAAGCCCCGGTTTCCGCGCCGGTACGTCGCCTTGACGAGACGACTGCCGCCCGCCGTCCCAACCTGCGCTGGGAACCGCCGGAATAGGCTTGATTGACGGCATTGGCCGGTCTGAAGTCCTCGCACGGCGACGACGCCGAAGGTGGTCTAGTCCTTCTTGCCGTCCTGCCGTGCCTGCCACTTGCGCCGCTGTTCCACGCGCACTTTCTCGGAAGCGGGCGTGTATTGGGCAAGAAACTCTTCCTTGAAGGTCGCGAAACGCTGCTCCCTAATGGCCGTGCGCGCATCTTCCAAGAGGCGAAAGACAAAGCGTAGATTATGCAGCGTGGCGAGGCGGAAGTAGAGCAACTCGCCGCTGCGGCAGAGGTGATGGAGGTAAGCCGCGCTGTAGCTTAGGCATGTGGGGCAGTCGCACGTTGAGTCTACGGGCGCTTCCTGCGTGCGGTACACGGCTTTGCGAATGTTGGCGCGTCCCGTCGGCACGAAGAGCGCGCCGTGCCGCGCCAGACGCGTGGGCAGCACGCAGTCAAAGAGGTCTACCCCGTTCCCAATGGCTTCAAGCAGGTCTTCCGGCGCACCGACTCCCATCAGGTAGCGGGGCTTACTTTCCGGTAGGATCATGTGCAGACTTGTGAGCATGCCGTACATGTCCGCTTTCGACTCGCCGACGCTCAGCCCGCCGATTCCATAGCCGGGAAAGTCGATCTCCTCCAACGCCCGTACAGAACGCTCCCGCAAATCCAGGTGCAAGCCCCCTTGCACGATGCCAAATAGCGCCTGGTCGTCCCGTCGCTTGGCATCCCGGCAACGGGCGGCCCACTGCAACGTGCGGTTCAGCGCCGCCGTGTCCGCCGCGTGATCGGAAGGCTGGGGCGTCAGATGATCAAGCGCCATGATGATGTCCGCTCCAAGCGCCTCTTGCACGGCGACCGCCCGCTCCGGACTGAGTACGTGCAGACTGCCGTCGAGATGCGAGCGGAAGGCAACGGCCTCATCGGTTACGTCCACGCGGTGTCCCAGGCTGTAGATCTGGTACCCACCGCTGTCGGTGAGGATGGGTCCCGGCCAACGCATAAAGTCGTGTAAACCGCCGAGTTGTTGCATGACGTCCGCGCCCGGCCGCAGCATCAGGTGGTACGTATTCGCCAGCACCATCTCCGCGCCAAGGGCTTTTACCTCATCTCCGGTGAGCGCCTTGACGCTCGCCTGCGTCGCCACGGGCATAAATGCGGGCGTGGCGACAGACCCGTGCGGCGTGGTCAACGTGCCCACACGGGCGACGCCGTCTGTGGCCTCGATGTGCAGTGTGACAGGTTCTGACATTGCTAGTCCCGGCGAACTACCGGCATTATTGGTCTGACATCATCTCTGTTGATCTGACACATGAAGATTCTGCTGGAATTCTGTCCTGCCTGTGCACCACTCACTCCGTTCGTGCTGAGCTTGTCGAAGTATGCATGGAGTGAGTAGTGAAGTTGATACTCACCCTCTTCTCAAGAGATCTACCCAAGACGTAGGAGGCTGTCTCAATATTTTGGTGCGGGGCACGGTGAATGGGGTGAGAAGGACAGACAGATGGCGGGTGGTATGAACAAGACGGTGCCAGTGAGAGACTCGTCCCCGGGGCGACGCTGGACTACACCCAGACCGCCACAGGGCGTGGAGGCTCTTGAGATTGAACGCGGTGGCCAGCAGGTGCCATTCGGACGTCACGTGGCTGCGGCCTCTGAGCAGGAAGCGCCTGGCACTGTGCCACTCCTTGAGCAGGCCAAAGACCGGCTCGACGATGGTACTCCGGCGGCGGTACACCTGCTTGGCAGGCGCGGTGGCCATCAACTGCCTGTGCCGTTGCAGTATTGGCTCGTAGGCGCTGATCTTTATGGAGCGGCCCCTCTGGGAGGAGGTGCAGACGCCGAAGGCCGGACAGGTTCTGCAGTCCCGGCCGTTGGCTTGGTACCGCTTGACCCGGTAGCCGTTGCTGTGGGTCAAGCGGTGCGTGTAGGTGAGCACCTTTTGCTGGGGACACAGGTAGGTGTCGGTCTCTGGACGGTAGGTGAAGTGGTCTTTATGGTAGGGGTTGCGGCGTCTGCGCTCGTGGGTCGTGGGCATCAATACCGTGTGGCCGCCGGCGTGGCACGTGGCGAGGTTGGCCCCCGAATGGTAGCCGGCGTCCGCAACGGTCACCACGTCCCGCGCGGCGTCGATGTTCTCCTGCGCCGCCTCGATCAGCGGCGCCAGGTGGGGATGGTCGTCGGCACTGGCGCTCACGTCCACGGCTGTGATCAACCTCCCCCCTGCGCCCTCGTCCGGGGACGCAAGAGGGGAGACCAGCGCCTGGGCGTTGTAGCCGGTGATGAAGCCACCCATGCCAGTCTTGAGCAGGGCCGCGTCCGCATCAGTCAGGTTCGTGTAGCGCGGCCCGTCCTCAGCCGCGACGCGGGCGAGCGCGTCGTCCACCCGCCGCCGCAGGGCCTGGGCATCGGCAAGTTCCTGCGGCAAAGTCGCTGGCGGCGCGTCGCCCCCCGTGGCGTTCTGCGCCTCCAGGTCCGCGATCGCTTGCTCGGTGCGGGACAACAGCCGCTGCAGCCCCTGCGCGTCGTGGGTATGCCGCGTCCCGGCGTTGGCCGCGATCCTGGTGCCGTCCACCGCCTGGATTGCCAACTCCACCAGGCCGGCTCGCACCGCCGTGCGCACCGTGCGCTTGAGCAGCGTCCGCATCCGGTCGCGGTGCGCCTTGTAGAAGCGCCACAGCGTGTTGTGGTCCGGCTGCTGCATCCCCACCAGCCACAGGTACGGTACCTGATCCCGGCAGGCTGCCTCCAGCTTGCGGCTCGAGCGCACGCCGGTCATGAAGCCGTAGACCCATACGCCCAGCAGCGCGCGCGGATGGTAGGCCCCGGCGCCACGCGGATCGCCTTGCAGGTCAATCTCCATCGCCTCCCAGGCCGCAGCATCGAGGCTGTCCACGAACGCTGCCGCAAACCTGACAGGATGGTCGTCCGGGATCAGTTCGTCCAGCGTCGGCGGCAACAGCCAGGCCTGTTCACGACTAAACGGTCTCAACGGCATCGTCACTACCTCTCTACAA
>OZ219802.1:0-2643963 GCA_964291655.2 Chloroflexota bacterium
CAAAGATGAAATTCATCACATAGCAGCCGCCAAGGACGGCCAAGCCAATGCGGTGTACTTTCCACTGCTTTGGCGTCCCAATAAAAGAACCTGAGAGCAGCCGAGCCAAGCGATGAGTGCCGCCGCTCTGTACGCGCAGGGAAGCAAGATCCGGTATTGCCTGCACCCAGAGAAACGCAAAGCCATTTGCTACGAGCATAAGTACGAATATCGTGTCATAGAAGTGCGGTGCGCCCCACGGCCAGTTGAACCACACGGTTATGCGTTCCGCACTGGAGGGCACCAACCAAAGCAGTGGCAGGAAGAGCAAGACGTTAAGGAGTCCGGCAACTGCCACGACTTGTGAAGCTCGTGTCAACGGGCCATGCCAACGCGCGCGGGCGAGCCGCGGGACAAATGACACCATCGGCGCCGCTTGGCCTACCGTGAAAAGAAACCCGAACACGGCGGCGTAATAGCCCCACGGACCCCGATCTTCCAGACCGGATCCGAGTCGAATGACAAAGCCTGCAACTCCGCCCAGGAACAGCAGGAACAGGATCAGCAGCGTGAGCCGGTAGGCGCCGCTGCTCCCTAGTGCCCGCTGAAAGATGTCACGCGCTATTTCTGCCGGAGCTGGCAGCGGTTCCAGCGTGTGCTGGTGCTGTCTCGCTTGCATGCGGATCAACCTTCTTCAAGTAGATCACATTGGTATCGGTGCCAAGGTTTTCCATTACGCGGTAGTGCCGCTTGTTCTTAGCTAACTGTGCGACCCGCGAGTCTTCATCTTCGAGGTTGCCGAATACGAGTGTATCGGTTGGGCACGCCTGCACGCATGCCGGCGCCACGTCGCCATCCTGCAACTCTTCATCTGCCTGCCGGCGCTCCCACTCGCTCTTGCGAATGCGTTGCACGCAGAACGTGCACTTTTCCATGATGCCCTTGGTGCGGACCGTAACATTCGGATTCAGATACTCTCTGTGGGAGTCTTCGAGATCGCGTTCCCAAAAGTTGAAGAACCGCGCATGATACGGGCAATTGTTGGCGCAGTAGCGCGTTCCAATGCAGCGGTTATACACCTGAACGTTCAGCCCCTCTTGGTTGTGGTACGTGGCGTACACCGGGCACACAGGTTCACAGGGGGCATTGTTGCAGTGCTGGCAGAACATTGGCAGGAAGCGCGCCTTTACATTGGGATACTCGCCTTCCCAATAGCGCTCAATCCGAATCCAATTCATCGCGCGCTGCTGCAAGACGATGTCCTCCAGGTTGAGCGCGATGTTGTTTTCTGCATGGCAAGCAACGACGCAAGCCTGGCAACCGGTACAGCGGTCTAAGTCCACCACCATGCCCCAGCGTCGGCCAATGCTTGCCACCGGCTTGCTTGTGTCTAGTTCTTGTCCGTCAGCGTCCTGTCTCAACGCCGTCTCTCCCCGCTTCTATTGAGTTTCGTTCGTGACTTGGAACGTCTTTTCATCGGGCATTTGCACTGGCGCCGTGATGCCTTCGATGCGCGGCAGGCGGGTCCGTCGCCCGGTAGGCGCAATCCGTACCCGCGTAGCCGACCAGGCAAGAGCACCGGTCTGTTCCTGAATTACAGGCGCCAGCATACGCAGCGCATTTTCGCCGCGATTCTCGGCATACCTTCCTAGTTCCTGGTGGCCTTGGCCAAGCGGCACACTTACCACACCCTCCCCGATGCCGGGATAGGGGTACGCCGGAGCCAAGAGGGACCCGGCCGTGGAGGTAATGCGCACAATGTCGTTTTCCTGTATGCTCAATGCTTCCATAGTCTTCGGGCTAAGCGCCACCCATGTTCCCCAGACACCGGTGGTCATGGGATCAGCGGTGGACTGCAGCCACGGTGACACGGCGAGACTGCCGCTCCCATCCCCGAGCAGTACCGATGGCGTAACAATGAGATGATACGGATAGTCTTCTGCATCACTACTGAATTCCGGTTCCATTGCCGGTACTCCACTCAGATCGGGTGCCTCTGCCGTCACGGGTTCAGAAGCCACCCACCAGCCGCCGCGTTGCAGGACCGACAACCAAAATACTTCGGGATCGTCGCTTGTAACTGAACCGTCACCGCGGGCTTGAAGCTCATCAACGCTTGCTCGTATAGCATCTCTCATCGAATCCCACGGCAGTGCTTCGGCAAGCGGCCCACCCAGAGTCTGCGCCAACCCAAGCAGCACGTCCGCGAACGCCCTCGTGCCGGCCGCGCCTTCGAACTCCTGATGGTATGGGCGGACGACAGGTTGCTGGACGCCAAGGGTACTGTACTTTGCGCCCAACGGTGGCACGCTCGTGCCCCAGCTTTCCAAGTAGTGATGATCAGGCAGGATCAAATCCGCCAATGCCGTGGTCTCGTCCAAGACATTTGAAAAGCTGACAATATAGGGAATTGCATCCAAAACACCGGCTGCATTCAGAACCCCGGGAAGCCCGAAAACAGGATTGGCGCCATGGATCAAAAGAACTTGCGGTACTTGGCCGCTCTCAATCTCGCTCAGGAAGGTCTCCCATTCTTGATACGAGGTCACCGGGGCTTCAGCGGGAATATCCGGCAAGGGTGACGGGGCATTCAGCAGCACTCCGCCTTGCCGTCCCACGTTACCTTTCAACAGATTGAGGGCGAAGATTGCGGTCATGCTGGAGAGCCCGTTTGTATGGCCGGCAGCGCTGCCACCGCCCATCGCCACCGCAGTCGGCGCCGCGGCAAAGTCATGGGCAACCCTCTCAATTGTCTCAGCCGGCACGCCGGTCACATCAGCGACCTGCTCGGCCGCGTAGGCATCCAAAGATCCTTCGCCGCCGGTTAGCGGCTGGAGCGCAGCGGGCACCGGCCTGCCATCCAATACTGCGTGGGCAATGCTCAGCGCCAGGATTCCCTCCGTGCCGGGATTAACGGGATGCCATTCGTCAGCGTTCGCCGCCGTCATCGTCAAATGCGTATCGAAGTGCGCGAACGTACCTCGAGAACGGTTTTCTCCCTGCCTGAATTCTCCATATGCCTGTCCGTAATGAACCGGAGAATCTCCGCCCTCCAGGAAATTGCCGCCAATGGAGAGCACATAGGCAGTGTTTGCAATGTCAAATTGCGGCACGCGGGTAGTCCCAAACACCTGTGCACTGGCTTGCCGCACGGCGGCCTGCTCGAGTGGCTCGAACGTCAGCCAACGTGCGCCGATATTCTGGGTAAACCGTTCGAGGATCATGCCCAAATGCCCGTTTACGGGCTCAGTAATCATGACAATGCCGCCACTTTGGGCAGCGCTGAGCTTCTCCTGAAAATCCGGCAGCACATCATCCCAGCGCATGAATCTGTAACGACCGGAACCTCGGTTGCGTCGTGGGATCATCGGGTTGGGGATTCGATCGGGATTGTAGAGGGTTTGGAGGGCGGCCTGTGCCCGGGCGGAAGACTTACCGCGGTTCAAGGGGTAGTCAGGATTGCCTTCAATCTTGCGTGCGCGGCCGCTTTTTACTCGCACAATCACGCCGCAGCCATCGCCGGAATCCTGACAGATACTGGAATACCAGGTATCCAGCCCAGTAATCGTATCCTCCGGTATCTCCACCGGGCTTTGAATGTGGAATTCACGATCCGGCGTGCCGCAACCCGCAAAGGCCACAGCAGCGCCCATCCCTAGGCCCGATGTACCAGCTAATTTCAGGACGTCGCGTCGACGCATGATTCTCCTCTACCGGTGACAGATCGTGCAGTCTGTCGGCGCGTTATTCTCTCGATGACACGCAAGGCAGTCGCCCATATTTAGGGAACGCACCTGTTTCACTCGCTCCATCGATCCGACGTCACCGTGACACGTAGCGCATTCGAAGCCTGCTTTGATGTGCGAGGCGTGAACAAAGCGCACGTGGTCCGGCATGACGTGCACGCGCACCCAATCGATGGGCTGTTGGTTCTCCCAGTGTGCTTGCAGTTTTTCGATCTCGGCAACGTGCAATGGGTTGGTTACCTTAGGATTCTCACCATTGATTACGCGGTGGCACATCATGCACTGTTCAATTGCCGGAATTGTAGCCTCTGCGCCGGTCTCAACGTTGCGGTGACAAAATACGCAGTCAATGTCATTTTGCTCAACGTGAACCGTATGCATGAATTCAATCGGCTGCTCTGGCCCGTCCGCAGCCTGCGTCAGCAATGTAACGCCGCCAATAGTGAGGAGTCCGATAATGACGACGAGAGCGCCTATCGTGATGCGCATCGTACGAGGGTTCATGCCCGGTCTCCTCGGTTACGATGCAAGGCAGCAAGAATCCTATGCCCAATCTCTTTGGGGCAAGAGCACAAGGCAGCTGCTGACAAGCTTGGTTCCGGGGCGGTTATGGACATTAAACTCCCTGGCGAGGCGCCAGGGCGGTCAACATTTGGCCGTATCTGATATGTCCGATCTGTCACGGATTGGTGCTTCCTTGAGGGTTTAGTCTGCGCCTGAAGCAACGGCACTTTGCTGTCCGGTAAAGATACAATGTTTCATGCTCGCTCGCGCCTCGATCTATTATACTAATGCCTACACAAGATGCAAATAGTCCGCCCGGCGTCATTACAGGACTAATTCTCTGCATGTAGTTTAGTTACAACAGCACGTGCGACGCTTCCTACTTGTGACCTATAGAAATCAATTCACGTCGCCAAAAAGCAACGAAAAGTAAGGTAGCATAGTTTGGCGTAGTGTGACAAATAATGCTCCTCGAAGAAGATCTGACGACGAGAAATAGCCGTAATCGTGGGGGCTTTGCCCGCCAATGTCGGCGGTAGCTCAGGCTACCGCGTGTGGCCGCGCCACTTGCAATGGTTCATGCACTAGCTTCTGGCCCTGCCCCGTCTAAGCAACCGAACATGGGAGATACTTAATGTCTAATTCTCGACCAAATCTGTTGCTCATTATGTGCGACCAACTGCGCTTTGACGCACTGCGGGCTGCAGGAAACGAACTTATCCAAACCCCAAATCTCGATCGGCTTTGCGCCGAAGGTGTGCGTTTTGCCTATGGCTACACGGAGTCACCGGTGTGCGTTTCGGCACGCGCAATTTGCATGACGGGCCAGCTACCTCACCGCACGGGCATCTTCGATAACGGCTATCCGCTGCCGGCCAACTATCCGACACTGATGAGCCGCTTACGCGCTGCTGGATATTTCACCCAAGCCGTCGGCAAGATGCACTTCTCTCCCGTGCGCGAGCAACACGGCTTTGATCGCATGTGGCTCAGCGAGGAAGTTCCCCGCAGCGTGGAGAATGATGAGTTCTTGCAAGATGTGCTAGCAGCCGGATACAGCCATGTGGAGGAGCCGCACGGCATCAGGCACGAACTTTATTACGTCCCTCAGATTTCACAATTGCCTGAACGCCTCCACACCACGGCCTGGACGGCGCAGAAGACTATCGATTTCATCGAAAAACGTACCAAAGAAGACGCACCATTCTTCTGCTGGACGTCGTTCATCAAGCCGCATCCTCCGTTCGACCCGCCGTCACCCTGGCACCGGCTCTACCGCAGCACCGACATGCCTCTCCCGGTGCGAAGTGAACAAGAGATTTCGTGGCACACCTGGTTTCAGCGGAGCCAAAACCGCAGCAAGTGGATGGATCTCTTTCCGGACGACAACCTACTGCGCACAATGAAGGCGTACTACTTCTCATGCGTTTCGTTTATCGATAGCTGGATTGGCGAAATATTGGCAGCCTTGGAAGCCACCAATCAGCGAGAGAACACGTTGATCATGTTCGTTGCCGATCACGGTGAGTTTCTCGGTGACCACTACGCATTTGGCAAACGCAACTACCACGAGCCTGCATGTCACATCCCATACATCGTCTCGTGGCCGGGAACGCTGCCGGAAGGCGCCGTGCGCGAGCATCTCGTGGGTTTACAGGACGTGACCCCAACTCTCCTGGCCGCTGCGGGTCTGGAAGCGCAGGCACCAGATCTCGATGGCATGTCTCTCTTAACCGCGGCCGGTCACGAAGTCTCAGTGGGCAGGCCCTATCTCTTTGGGCAGATCAAAGAGAAGGATCTCGGCATGTACTGCGCGATGAATGATGAATGGAAATACGTCTATTGCGCGCCGGACCGCATGGAGTTGCTGCTCAATTACCGCGACGGGGGCAATGAGCTGATCAATTACGCCAATGAACCCAGTCTCACCGGCACAAAACAGGAGCTGAAGGCGGCCCTTATTGCACACTTCCGTGCCGCGCGATACGAGGACCCGTTGGATGGCGACGACTGGGCGCTCTTCCCGCAACCGACGCACGCCTGGTTGCGCTTGGATGAAATAGAGAATAAAGAGCGCGTAGGTCGCGGCTGGCAATTTGCAAGGTGGACGAGAAATTACCCCGTAGATGGCCGGCAGCGCCCACAGCGGGAGAACTACCAATTCGTCGACGGGACGGAGTAATGGTAGGTGACATAATTCGCTATCGCGTGCTGCCTCTCGTCCTTGCCTTCACGCTAGTTTTCCTCTTCATTTTTGTGCTCGTCCGCCTGGCGAGTTCCGGTGCGGACGTCGTTGAGGAACGGGAGCGCGCAATTGTCCTCGCTCAAGACATCTACGCGCAGAAGAGAGCTGACGGTGCCGACTTTTCCAAAGGACCGTGTCTGTCGGAAGAGCTCATGAATGGATGGGCAGCGGACATCGTTCACTCGCCGCGCCAGCCTGTGGACGACCTGCCGGAGAATCAGTGCCAGTCATACCGGGCCGGAAAGGCGTTTCGATTAGTCGAATTGGATCCGGACGGCAACGTCATTCGCGCTCAATGAAGAGCCAGGCGCGCTGCGTCGGGTACTCAGGGAGGTCCAAAACTAATGCCGCCCGTCAGGATACGTTCGCGCCCCTAAGACGTATCCTGCAGGCGGCATTCCGGTGTGAGTTGCACTTTGCACACGAAAGCAAGGTGCTCCTGCTTTCGGCGCACTATATTATGGGGGCCAGAGCCTGGTAAGTAAAGCCGCTGCTTAGGCTGACCGTACTATTCTAGGCGCTGGCTATAATCGTATCCAGGCTGGTGCTGATGTCCAAGAGGCTTTTCTCGGGAAATACATCGTGTAGCGGAATCTCGGCGGAGAGGTAGCTGTCGTACCCAATTGAGCGTAAGCAGCGGCGGACTGCCGTCCAGTCAACGTCGCCTTGCAAGAGAGTTACAAATCCGTGACGATTGCCAACGTCAACCTTGAAGTCCTTCACGTGTACCTTCTTGATGCGGTCTGCGAGGATCTCGATCCAGTGCTGCGGGATCGCCCAACCGAGGAAGTTTCCAACATCAAAGTAACAACCCACATACGGGCTGTTCACTTCATCGATCAAGTTTCGCATCTCGACCGGCGAAAGCAGGAAATTATTCCACACGTTCTCTACGGCTACGTGAATCTGAAGGTCTTCCGCAATCGGCGCTATTTGCTTCAATCCCTCCAGCGTGCCTTCATATGCGATATCGTAGCGCACGTCCACGCTCACGGTGCCCGGCACGACCAGCAGACTCGTGCCTCCGAGAATCTTTACTACTCTCAAGGCTTTGGCGATGTTCTCAACGCCTTTTCTAATCTGATCTTCATCGAGGGTTGTGAGTGGCGCGCTCCGAATCGGTTGCCCTCCCATGAGGCCATGGATTGTGACAGTCTTCTCCGCATGATCGCGCAGCCGCTTGAGATCATCCTCTGAAGACTCCGTGGTAATCGCTCCGTCCATGGTGAGGCTCGGCTCGATGCCTTCAAATCCCGCCGCATGCGCCATGCTCATCGCGTCGACAAGAGGAATGTCACTGCCGAAACAGTTGCCGCAGACCGCTTTCTTCATGGCTCTCTTTCACCTTTGCTTTGAACGTCAGAACTTGGAAATTCTCAAGAACAACGCCGCCTGACACTTATCAGATGTCTATTGCATTGGGGCCTGCCATCTAGTATACCGGAACAGGCCAGCCAGAATTCTTGCGTTGCGGAAAGTGCTCTGGTAGCCTGTCTCCCCAAGAGGAGTACCGCCATGATTATTGATGCACACGTGCACGTCGGCACTTCCACAGCGTACAACTTTGGCGCGACTGCGGACGATCTGCTCCGGCTTGCGGATGAGAACGGTATCGACAAGCTTTTCGTGACTGACTTTACGGCGCTCGTGCACGATATGCGCGAGGGAAATGACGCTCTGGGCAACGCGATGCGTCAGCATCCAGACAGAATCCTGGGTTACGTCAGCATTCCAACCATGAATTTTGACAATGGCGCGCTCGAAGAAATTGACCGCTGCGTGCACGAATACGGCATGCGCGGCATCAAGATCTACTCGTACCCGATGACCCCCTTGGTGCGCCCCTCTGTTTTTCCTGTGCTGGAACGAGCGGCCTCGCATCGCATGCCGATCTTGGCGCATTCCACCGGCGAAGAGTGCGAGGTGATGGCCTCGCGCGTGCCGGAAGCAATGCTCATGATGGCGCATTCTGGCAATACCGCCTTGGCCAGAGGCGACTGGATGCGCGCGGTGCAGGCTGCGGAGCGAAACCCTTCACTCTTGCTGGAGACCGCAAGTAGCTCGGTAAATAACGGCTCTCTTGAGTACACGATCGATCGAATTGGCCCGGAGCGCATAATCTTTGGCACGGACATGCCGCTGCTCGAGGTTAGTGTGCAAATGGCCCGCGTCAGTGGCGCCGAAATCAGCCAAGCCGACAAGGACTTGATTTTCGGCGGCAATATGGCGCGCATGTTGGCGCTATAGACGTAGTAGCGGGAGGGGATGGCGAACGATATGACGGTTTGGGATTTTTCCGGTTTTGTCGGGGCCTGGGGCTACTGGCCCCTCAAGCAGCGCACTGCGGCTGACGTAGTCATGCTCATGGACTCCCACTCTATTGAGCGCGCGGTAGTGGGCTCGACGCGGGCATTGCAGTCCGATTGGCGTCTTGGAAACGATGAGGTTCTTGAAGCGGCTGCCCTCTCCAATGGCCGCCTTATTCCCTTTGTTACTATTGACAGCACGCAATCCGTTACGACTGAATTGCTAGGCGAGTATGCTGCCGCCGGCGCAAAGGGAATACGCTGCTATCCCAGCCATCACCACAATACGCTGCCTGCACAGCTTGAGCCGCTGTGCGCTGCGGCGCAGGCAAATGGACTGGTCGTTACGCTCGTGATGCGGGCGATCATGGACTGGTCGTTCCCAGTTGCCACCATTGAGTCCTTTGAGCGGCTCTTTCCTCAGTTTCCGGGCGTACAATTCGTTATCCACGGTTTGAACTACGGCGAAGAGTCTTGGAACGGTGTTCATCTCTTGAACACGTACGCCAACGTTTGGCTGGAGACGTCATGTTTGCAGGGCCTTGCTGCGATGGCGCAATTGGTTTCGCAGGCGGACGCTGATCGCGTGCTGCTCGGTATGGGTCTTCCGCTGCAATATCCTGCTTGTGGCATTGCAAAGCTGAACAAAGCGAAGATTTCCAACTCCGACAAGGAAGCGATTGCGCATCTCAACGCGAAACGCCTACTCAGCTGCTCCGCGTAGTCCAGCTTCAGTCTACTTCCACCAAAGGAAGTCCCAACTGATCTTCAATCCCCGCTGTATTGCCCACCAGGGGATAGTCTCGCGGAGTGGCGATACGTCGCAGCTTGGTTTTTGCCTGGCACGTTGCTGGTCCCGAGACTTTTCACTCTGGGAATTGTTGTACCCACCACGAGAGATGCACGTGTCAGCCTAAGCGCGTCTCCGCGCTCATCCAAGAGTTTCGCGTCCATTTCAGGCTGCAATCCTCGCCGATAGGACTGTGCAAACCTCGGTCGTTCATGGCAGCGAAAGACTCTTTCCCCGTGTGAGCGATTTGACTAGCAGGAAGTTGATTACATCCCGTGCATGCTGCGTAGCAGCGCGGGGTGCGATCCAGTCCCACAATGCATCCGCCCATCTGGGTTCGGTACTTCTTGCGGGGGCGACATAATGGACGCGCAGCAGCGGCATTGCATCGCTCCATTCGAGGATGCCGTAGAGCACGACAGCGCCGAGCGGTACCGCCCTCGCGTGAGGGTCCAGCCTTATGTAACTGGCAACAGTCTCGTAGATGGGTTTTCCGGTGAAGTCAGTTGATCTTGAGACAAACCCTCGCGATCGCACCAATGTCCCGGTAGACGCTCCTTTTATCAACGCCTGTATGAAGGGGATGGCCTGCGGCAACTCCGAACCGGGCAGGTACTCGATGCCGGTTCCAGGCGCAAGATAGAGATCAGTCCGGAGATCGCTAGAGTAGGCAGATACGCTAAGGCGAATACGGCTACCGGTCGGCGGAGTAGAGACATCTATAGGCAAGTGGAGAACTGCGCCGCCACACCTGTCAGCAATGAAGACGAGCGTCTCGTTCGGCAGTGGACGTATCTCCGTAACCATGCCTATGACTTCCACGCGCTGCGGTGATTGAGAACGGGGAAAGTCCGTAAGGCATTGCAGAATAGTTGGCGTTGGGGTTGGGGTGGGTGGTGGTGGCGTCGGTGTTGCCGTCGGACGCGGCGTTGGTGTGGGCGAGGGCGTCGCCGTTGGCGAAAGCGCCGCCGTAGGTGATGGCGTCGCCGTGGCGCGAGGAACGGCAGTCGGCGGTATTGCAGTGGACGTCGGCGTCGGTGTTGCCGGCTTGGCGGTGGGTGAAGGAAGCGGCGGGGCAGTCGGACTGGGCTTGGGTATTGGCGATGGCACCGCTACCGGTGTGGGAGTGGGCGGCGGCGGCACGGCGCCCGGTGAAGGCGCATCGATGTGCAGGGCTGCCGGAGTGCTCGGAGAGGTCTCCTCGAAAAGAACCCGGTGGAGCGATTTCCCCTCTGAAGCTGCCGGAAAGAGACCGTGCAGTCCCAGATATCCTTTAGGATCATACCCATAGGCAATGACATCGATGACATCGCCTTTATCGCTCAGCAGGGCTACCGTGGCGCCGGAGTTCGCCAACGCCCACGTACGGCGAGAGACTCTCCGGTCGTGGACGAGATTAGGCACTTCAGTCGAATTCCTAAATCCCGCGCCGGATGAGCGTGCTTCAAAATCCGGCTGCTCACCAAAGCGGGCGGCGAATTGCCGGGCACTCTTCGCGATGAGCATGATTTCCCCTGGAGCGAGCTTGGTTCCCGGGGGAAAGCCGTAGGCTACCGGACTGCGTGCCGTCGCACTCTGGGTGAGAATGCGTACGCGCACGAGATAGGCTACTTTGTTGCCAAGATTCTGTATCTCGATGAACTCATCGCCCTCCGTCCGCGGAACCTGACCATCATAGTAAATCTCTGTTATGCGCAGAGAATCTGGCACAGGCCGTGTTGACTCTAGTAAATCAGTTCCCCGCGTAGCTTCACGTGCATTGTTCGCGTCTGAACTTGCTCTGCGGACTGGTCTTGGTGTAGGTGTTGGAGTTTCGTTCGACAGGCCTTTGGTGCGCGTAGATATGTCTACCCAAATCCCAGTACCATCGGGAATTCGCGCCCTGCCGGTGGCATCTTTAGCAATGACATAAGTGATTTCCTTAGCTACTTCACCATGACCGTCGAGCAGACGGAGACTGCCACTCTTCGCAAGAGGAAAGATTGGGACAGTCTTTTCAATTACCAGAAACTTGCCCGGTTCCACTTGCGTGTCTACTGGAAAGTAGTACGGTACGCTGCCTTCATTGCTTCCAGTATCGAGGGACCAGCAGAAGAGCCTCACCGGTTCGGCGTCTACATTGAAAAGCTCTATGAAGCCAGTTTGTTCACGAATTGGGCTGGGCACTATCTCATTGAAAACAATGTTGCGGCTCGCATTGCTCGGACACTCGGGAAGCGTGGGTGTGGGCGATGGAGTTGGGGATGGGGTGAGTTCAGGTGTCGGAGTTGGAGAGGGGGTTGATACTGGAGTCTGAGAAGGTTCGGGGGTAAGAGAAGGCGTGGGTATTGGTGAAGGAGTTGGCGTGGAGGTGGGTGCCGGGGTCTGCAACGGTGTAGGCGTGAAAGTGGGGGTAGGTCCGGGTGACGTCGTAGGTGAAGGAGTGGGAGACGGTGCGGGCACGGGAGTTGGCGTTGTTGACGGCGTAGGTGACGGAGTGGGAGACGGTGCGGGCACGGGAGTTGGCGTAGGTGACGGCGTAGGTGACGGTGCAGGCGTGGGAGTTGGCGTGGGTGACGGCGTAGGTGTTGGATTAGGTGTGGGAGTAGGTGACGGCGTCGGTGACGGTGTGGGCGTCGGAGTGGGAGACGGCGTCGGTGACGGTGTGGGCGTGGGAACCGGAGCAACATTCAGAGCGCCCATGGTCGGTGTAGAGACGACTGTCCAGGTGGCCGAGCCATCCGGTATCCGCGCATACGCAGCGCCTTCGTCGCTGATATTGTAATCAACTTGATCTACTATTGTATGTTCGTAACTCTCGAGGTCGATGGCGAGGAGCCGCAGAGTTCCGCTCTTGGCAATGACAAGCCCTGTCGTGCTCTGCTCAAGTACCAGGTATCCGCCCGGTGGGATGGAAGTGTCGAACGGTATGTAAAAGAGGGACGCGCTTTCATCGTCGCCGGTGTCGAGCTGCCAGAATCCTAAACTTACGGCGGTTGTTGCGCTCGAATTGTATAGCTCTACCCAGCTCGTGCTTCCATCGGCATAGTCTGGAAAGATCTCGTTGATTACGACGGAACCATCAGAATGCACATCTTGATGTGAAAGTGAAATCGAGAGCAAGAGGGTCAGGCAAGAACGAGCCAGAATGCTCAGTTTTCTTTGCCTCACCACAATTGACTCTGTCTCCTACCGGGCCGCCGCTAATCTCCGTTTGCTTACACCAGTAAACCCGGCTCGCTTTCTTGAGCCGCAGAGACGATCGCCCGTGGCTTCCCGCCACTGCAATCGGCTCATTCCTTGGCATCGTCAGTAGGCGTTGTACGTGCCTTTGCATGTCCCAAGACAACATGGGGGCATAATCTGACGCTAGCAAACTATTGTATGTGACTAACATAGGATGATATTGATACATATAGCCTAGACCTATCATTACGAGTATGCAAACTATTAACTCACACGGCTGAATGTAGACAATGCTGATTGTCATGCAGAAGCCGGCTCCTGATAAGCGGAGGAAGGGTAGGGTGTAAAATCTGACTCCGCTCGATGAACCGGTCAGGCCGCAGCCGGGGCTACATCAGCCATTCCAGCTCGGAGATGGGGATACGGCTGCGTTGCTCCTCGGCGTCGATCGTCTCCACGGCGGGGAGCCGCAGACCGGACGACACGGCTACGGGGAACGGTAGAAAAGCGTCCAAACGCACTTCGCCCGGTTCCACTGACATACCGGCGCGTTTGAGCCGCGAGCCGGGGCCAAAGCGCGTCCAGGCGTCTTTCGGCGCCAGCGAGCGAATGGGCAGAATGAGCAGGAAGACATGCAGGTCGGGCCGGGCTACGACGGTCGCCCAGGGCACGGGCTGCGCAGTCAGGAGCTCCCAGAGCGTCTCGGTCATGGCTTGCGCGCCGAATCCTTCCGTAAGCAAGAGTGGCGGGCCCTTCCACGTATGGGAGGTCGGGCGAGCCAAGGGGTCCATGCCAAGGACCGCCATATCTTGCCGCGAGGCAGATGGCGCCACCACTGCGGCTGCTTGAAGCTGGGTAGCACGCCGCATGGTATCCACGCCAGCCGGTTCTCGTGTCACGAGAATGAGGCGTTCTTCGTTCTCGGGGGTTTGGGATAGCACCGTGCTCAGATTGCCGGATGCCTCGCCGCCTACGGCATAGGTGCCGCGCACAACCACAGCCTCCGCCTCGATGACGACTTCTCGCGGCGGAATGACATCAATGACACTGCCGTAAAGTCCGGCAGGCAAATTGACGTCACGGCTTGCACCTTCAAACCAGGCAAGGCCGCTCCGCGAAGAGACGTCACCGATGCGGCCGGCGAACGGGGCAAGTGCTGTGCGGGTGCGCAGGCCAAAGAAGCGACGATGGGCGGCAAGCAGCACGCCTTCCGCACAATTCTCACCAGGAGAAACGAGGAGCGACTCTTCTACGCGCTCAGGAGAGACGCCAAGCGTGCTCGCCAGGTCTAGCACCGTCCTTTGGGGCGTAAGTGAGCACGAACCGACGATGGTGTGGGGCTCTACCTTGTCACCGGGCTGAACCGAGAGAGTACCGTCGGCAGGCAACACCCGGCGCAACTGCAAGAGGTAGCGGCCGATTTGCGGGGTTGGCGTAGGCGGGTTCGCGGTACCGCGAAGTGCAAGCATAGTCGCCATGATTAGCTAGATCTCCCAGAGAAAGACAGCGTGGGATAGGCCCCAGTTGTCTGCATCCACTCGAGGATCTTGGCTTGACGTTTGTCCTTTTGGGAATCGAGGTCCATGGGTCGTCCGCGCGCGTCAACGACCAGGCCCAAAGAACCGCCAAAGAGGCTGGCACGCGGCTCGGCTCCTCGACCCCGCCCCACGCCGAGGTTGAGTCTCGTTGCGGGCCACACTTCGAGGGTAGAGCCGGCTCCGCCCTCCCAAGGCACTACCTCCACGGCACCAAAATTCACCGAAATCTCTTCGGGAGAACGAGATGGCATGCCGGCGCGCAGTCTCAAGGCAGGACGATTCTCGGCCATGCGGCCGGTGGGGGATATGCTCACACCTAGACTTAGCAAGACATCCTGTTCAATGAATGGATTGCCTTCCTCGATGGCCTTGTCGAGCAGTAACACGGGGAGAGCGCCCGCGCGATCCAATGCAAATTGCGTAAAGCCCGTGGGCAAGACAGAGTCAAGCATCATCATTACGGCCTGTATCAGCCGAGGCGCGCCGCCCAGGGTCGCGCCACAGCCGATTATGACGTCCGCAGCGGCACACGGCGAGGCAGTCTGCCCATCAACAGTTTGATCATCTATGAGTTCAACCACACTTCGCAGGGCTTCTCGCGCGAACGCATGTTCTAGGACGAGGCCTTCCACGGTGGTGGGTAAGGAGGCGGGATGAGCAAGGCGGTGGAGGAGAAAGTCATCCAGGCGACTCTCGTCCAAGTCGTACGGCAGCCAACGTTCAACAGCCTCGCGGCCGGCCTCTATCAGGACATTCTGCGGGCTGCGCAGCGTGCCAAAACCATCCAGGGAGGCCTTTCGCACGTTTCCATTTGGCAGGCTGGCAATCGCAGCCGCGTGGCTCGCCCCAAGGTCCAAGGAAAGCACATGAATGCTGTAGCGTTGCGCTAACTGTTGCGTAACGTGAGCGAGTGCGTCTTGATAGTCAATCGGATTGGACCCCGCCCACTCGCTCAGTCCGGCGTAGTTCGGCAGAAGTTGCCGACGTCTCTCGTTTGCTATCGTCTGAACCAAGGATTCGAGGGTGGCAAGGGTGGCGCTCGACGATTGGTCAGGGTCGAGGGTCATATGGTGTAGCGGGGCCCGCTCGCCGAGGAATGACCGCAGGAATTGTGCGTGTGTATTGGAACCTACGAAGACGACGGCCAGATTCCAGGCATTTCGGTGAGTGCTGAGCACGTTCCGGATGACTTCGCCTATTCTCGCGACTTCAGTCTCCCAGTCATTGTCAGATTCGCTGCCAAGAATGACTAGAGCATCCAAGGGTGACTCTATGAGTCGCTGGTAGACAAATTGATACGCATCGGGCGGCCGGTTGTTGAGATCGAAGATATCAATGGGGGTGATTGGCGTCGCTTGCAATGTTTCAAGCAATGCATCTAGAGTCCGGGTGCTGCCCAAACTAAGAAGGCTCGTCACTGCAGTGAGGCCTATGCTGGTAACTGCGAGTCTGTTTACCGCGTCTTGTTGGGCGTGCCAGCCGGTAGTGCGCTCAAGTTCAGACAATGCGCGGGAAACACCGAGCATTACGTCGGAAACTGGAGGGCCAACCGTGCTCGGCACACGTGCTGCTCCAGCCAATCGAAACTCGCCTTCAATGCGCTCCAAGAGCGAAACACGCGTGCTAAACGTGCCAACGTCTGCAATGAGCGTCGAGGAGGATTCCGCAATCTCAGACATGCAATTGGTTATGAACGTGAAGGACTACTTGCTTGCGGTGTCATTGTACCTGCCATGGTAGGTTTGCGTGAAGCCGTCTGTCAACTTTGCAACAATCCGGCAGGGTCTGGGTGAGGTTGACGGTCGAATGGTCACTTAAGTACCTTGTTAAGCTTTTGACGCTGGCGTTACGGCGCTGCTAGACTCAGTGCATGTGCAACTCTTGCGAAGGCTTGCGTTCTCGCTGTGACGATTTCAAGCGGCACGAGTGCATGGACTAAGGCAAAGACAGGTCCGCGACTAGGTGATTGTACGTTCGCGGTGTGGAGAGGTAGCCAAGTGGTCGAAGGCGCTCGCCTGGAGAGCGAGTAGGCGCCACAAGCGCCTCGTGGGTTCGAATCCCACCCTCTCCGCCACAGTTCTCGGTCTGAGGCTTTTTGGGCAATGCAAGTGACGCCTATTCGCCAAGGGCGATGTTGCCTCAGCGCAAAGTTAGACCTTGGCGGCTAGTTAGACCGTCTTTGCCGTTGCTGAGTTAAGTCTCGATCTTTCAGGCAGTCTCAGTTGCCGGCTTTGGTCAATCGACAGAACCTGAGCCGGTTCTTGGCCGGCGCGTACATGGTATGTGCCTTTCCGCAACGCAGTGAGGAGAAGATAGCAGAGAATGGGAAATTCCGTACGCTTGCGCATTGCGCCCAGTCCTACCGGTAATCTCCATGTAGGCAATGCCCGCACGGCACTGTATAACTACCTCTACGCCCGCCAAACCGGTGGGGTCTTTATACTCCGTATCGATGACACCGATGCCAAGCGCTCCACGGAAGCGGATATCGAGGGCGTGCTGTCTAGTTTCCGCTGGTTGGGCCTTGACTGGGACGAAGGTTTTGCCGCGGGCGGTGAATTTGGGCCTTACCGCCAGAGTGAGCGACTCCCACTCTACCAAGACTTTACTGAGAAGCTCTTGGAGGGCGGCCAGGCATACCGTTGCTGGTGCACTCCGGAAGAGCTTGACAGTTTGCGCAAGCAGGCGCAACGGGAGCGCCGCCCATTTCGATACCCCCAGACGTGCCTTCACCTTTCGGCTGCGGAGCGGGCGGCCCGGGAACGCTCTGGTGACTCGTCTGTCGTGCGGTTTCATTCTCCTCATGAGGGTACGGTCGAGTTTGTGGACCTTGTTCGCGGCGAAATGAAGGTTGCCGCCGAAGAGCTCGACGACCTGGTGATCGTGCGCGCTGACGGTATGCCGACGTACAATTTTGCGTCGGTAATTGACGACAGCCTCATGCACATTTCCCACGTAATCCGCGGGGCCGACCATCTTTACAATACGCATCGCCAGATTCCAATTGCCCATGCTCTCGGATTTGATTTGCCGGCGTACGCGCACCTTCCACTATTGACCAATCCCGACCGCACGAAACTGGGGAAGCGCTCCGGGGCAGTGCTTGTAGGCGACTACGCGAAACTAGGGTACCTACCGGAGGCAGTGATAAATTTCTTAGCATTACTGGGCTGGAACCCAGGCGATACTCAGGAGATATTTAGTCTGAGCGAGCTTGCTGCAGCCTTTAGCCTGGAGCGGGTGAATAAGGCTAACGCAGTATTTGAACTCCAAAAGCTCATTTGGCTCAATGGCGTCTATATTCGAAGTCTGGCGATACAAGATCTGACTGAACGCAGTGTCCCATTCTTGGCAGATGCGGGGTTAATCGAACCGGATAACGTAGATATGGACTATCTCCGCGCGGCTATCGGACTTGAGCAAGAGCGCTTGAAGAACCTGGCGGAAGCACCTTCAATCCTTGACTTCTTCTTCGCGGAAAAAGTGGCCCCGGATCCAAAATCCCTCGTCGCCAAGAAGCAGACACCCACGGCCTCGCTTGTTGCGTTGAAGCGCGTACTTGAAGGGCTTGAGTTGCTTGAGAATTGGGACCATGAGCCAATTGAAACGTGCTTGCGCGGCCTGGCAACCGAGTTGGGATGGAAGGCGGGTCAGCTCTTCATGCCAATTCGTGTGGCAATTACGGCCAAGACCGCCACGCCTCCCCTATTCGAGACGATGGTTGTGCTTGGTCGCCAAAGAACGCTTAAGAGGATCGACTCTGCAATCGGCACTCTTGCTGCGACCATTGCAGAGTGCGCGTGAGCGGCCTAGAGGCGTCAAGCTGCAATCCAATTGGTCCACACGAAGCACCATATTCGGCAAGGGGTTGAGTGAGAGTCTCAGTCGTTTCTGGTCCGTGTCTGAGGGTGGGTCAGTTTCCTTGTTACGCGATGCGGAACTGGAGTGCGCTCAGGAGGAAACTTGGCGAAGCCGCTAGTTACCATAACTCATGCGAACCGTCCATTGTAAAGTCGGCCCGATACGGACTACGCCGGAGTCTGCGAGCCGGTACCGCGATTTCTGTGGCTCGTTAGCGGGCAGCGAAAGAGTGTAGGATGTTCTCGTCAATCAAGGTGGCAGCAATATCACTGCGGCCGAAGAAGTGGGATAAGCCCGCAAACGCCGCAAAGATGGAACGGCTGATTCGCACAGCAGCCGCTGAGAGTCCTGATGTCATCGTGACGATCGAGGGAGCCTTCGAGGGTTACGTTGTCTATGACGTTATTGAAGGCAGGAAATCGGCCGACGAGATGTTGGAGATTGCTGAACCATTGGATGGTCAGTATGTTGCGCGTTTACGGCAGTTGGCAGGATCACTTCGTGTGTGTCTCTGCTTTGGCTTCGCCGAACGAGTAGGCAGCGAGATTTACAACACGGTGGTATTCATCGATCATACGGGGGAGATTTGCGGTTCCTACCAAAAGAGCCAATTCGCCGAGGGCACGCATTCCTCGTGGAACTTCAACCGCATAGGCAAGAGACTGCGCGCGTTCGATACACCGTTTGGCCGCGCTGGAGTGCTCATTTGCAACGACCGGTGGAATCCCTTGATTGCGCGCGCAATCGTTCTCGACGGAGCGCAAATCCTCTACATTCCCACTTATGGGAACACTAGCAAGGCGCAAAACCAGGCGGTTCTGGCTCGGGCGCGCGAGAACGGCGTGCCCATCGTTCAGGCCAACGTAGGGCAGAATCTCGCAGTCAACAAAGGGGAGATGGTCGCCTATCAGCGCGGGTTCGATAAGATCACGCACGCGACGGTGGATATACCGGCTGTGCCGTCTACTACTGCGGCCCGATCTCTTGAGCAAGAATATCTCACGCTCCAAGGTCCCGAAATGCAACGGCGGTACCGGGAAACGATGGCAAAACTCAAAGATACTAAAGCAGAATAGACACGCTATCGCCGGCTAATCATCCAGGACTGCAGTGGCTTCCACCTCTATCAGGATATCGTTCATTTGCACGCCCACGGTTGTGCGGGCAGGAGGATACTCGCCGAAAAAGGTCTTGTAAACGCTATCCATCTCCGCGAAGCCATCCATATCAGCAAGATAGACGTTGACCTTGACCACGTTGCGAATGTCACCGCCGTGACCCTCTACGATATTCTTGATATTCTGCAAGGTGATTTGACACTGCTCGGCGAGAGTCTCGCCCTCAATTTCCCCAGTTTGAGGATCGAGTGGCCCCTGGCCCGCTATGAAAAGCAAATTGCCCGCGCGCACTGCTTGTGAGTATGTGCCGGCAGGTCGCGGCCCTTTCGGGCTATACAATCGATCGACGCGCATGGGTATTCTCCCCTCTGCTGTGCAGGTTGGTATAATTTGTCAGTGCGAGGAATTGCGCGAAGAACAGTGTACCATAGGGTGGGAAGCTGCTAAATAGTGACCCTGTAGATCGCTACGAGGCATGAAGGCTTGTACAGTGGGATGCAATGTCAAGTTTGAAAGTGTCTTGACCGCTGGACGTGCTGGCAAGCTGTTAGTGTGCTAGAATGTATTGGATTGAGAGTGATAGGTAGGATAGAGTTCTACCTATGGGCTGTTCGTGCGGTCCCCCCTTTGTGATTCTTTGGCTCCCCCAAGAGCATTTGTGGATTTGGGATAGACAATGCCGTTCTCTTCTTGGCGTTCAAGCATACTAGGTCCCTTTAGTTCGTTCCTTGGTCTATTTTCTCAGGACCTGGGAATCGATTTGGGCACGGCAAACATGCTGGTGTATGCCAGGGATAGGGGTGTCATCGTTTCCGAGCCCTCAGTGGTTGCGATGGACATGCGGACGAAGCGGGTGCTCGCCGTCGGCGCGGAAGCGAAACGGATGGTTGGGCGTACGCCGGCAAGCATCGTTGCGGTACGTCCTCTCAAGGACGGGGTTATTGCTGACTTCGAGACCGTTGAGACAATGCTCCGATACTTCATCGACCGCGTGCATACTAGCTTTCAATTGGTCCCCCGTCCTCGCGTAATAGTTGGCATACCAAGTGGTGTGACCGAGGTAGAAAAGCGCGCTGTCCAGGATGCCGCTATCAACGCGGGTGCGCGCGAAGCCTATTTGATCGAGGAACCAATGGCTGCGGCTATTGGCGCGGGGCTGCCGGTAGATGAACCGGCCGGCAACATGATTGTCGACATAGGCGGCGGAACCACTGAGGTAGCGGTCGTATCCTTGGGCGGTATCGTGGTGAGCCGCTCTGTTCGCGTCGCTGGTGATGAAGTGGATCAGACTATTATCGACTATGCCCGTCAGGCCTACGATCTTCTCATTGGTGAACGCACTGCAGAGGAGACCAAGATTGCTGTTGGGTCAGCCTATCCGTTGCCGGATGAACAGGACAAGGTGTACGAGATGCGGGGCCGAGACATGCTGTCGGGTCTCCCGAAGACGGTCACGGTGACGCAAGCGGAAATGCGTGAAGCGATCGCGGGTCCAGTGAGCGATATTATCGAAGCAGTGAAAGTATCGGTTGAGGAAACTCCCCCTGAGCTTCTTGGCGATGTCGTAGATCGGGGAATAGTGCTTACCGGCGGTGGAGCGCTATTAGGCGGCATCGACAGCCGGATTTCTGAAGAGACGCTTGTTCCGGTGGTCATTGCGGAAAACGCCCTTACCTGCGTAGCGCTGGGAACGGGAGCGTGCCTCGACGATATCGAGTCTTACCAGAAGCTCTTCGTTTCCGATTCACGTGAGTACGCGCATGTAACCTCTTGACCTTGGCTTGGTACCTGAGACATAATGCGTGACTTCAACGTTCAGCCGCAAGCACTGGCTCTACGGCTTGCGCTCCTAGTCATTGCCGCGGTATTGCTCGTCTTCCTTTCCCGACAGGGCTGGCTTCGCCCTGTGGAAAATGCCGTATCATACGTAGCTGTGCCAATACAGCGTGCCCTCGATAGCACAACCGGCGCGGCTGCCTATGTCTTAGGTTCCTTCCAAGAGACGCGAAACCTCCGTGAGGAGAATGCCGCACTCCGCCGTGATGTGGAGAACCTCTTTCAGGAAGTCGTAAGTCTCCGCGGTGCAAAGATTGAAAACCGCACATTGCGCGAGCAACTGGGATATGTGCAAACGACTTCTGAGTGGGACTTGCTACCTGCCCAGGTCGTTGGGAGAGACCCGACCAACCTGTTGGATTCCATCATTATCGATCGCGGAAGCAATGGTGGGCTGGAGAGAGGTATGGTCGTGGTGACCCATCTCGGAGTCGTGGGCAAAGTCACCAGTGTCACATCGCATTGGTCAAAGGTTCAGCTCATTACAAGCCCTTCAATGGCGGTGAATGCTGTTGTTCAGGGCGGCCCTCGCCGAGCCTTCGGCATTGTTTACGGCACACCCGACGGACTGCAAATGCGATATATCTTGCAGACCGAGGAGCTTAGCGAGCACGATCTTATCGTGACAAGTGGTGTGGGCGGGGGCTATCCGAAAGACTTTGTATTGGGCAAAGTCGTAAACGTGCAGCAAGAGGACTATGAAGTCTTCCAAACTGCAGTAATCGAACCGTATGTGGATTTCTCGCAGTTGGAATATGTGATGGTGGTAGCGAATTTCGTGCCGCTGCCGCTGGAGGAGAGAGACATCGCGGGGCCCAATCTATGAATGACGTTTCACGTCCTGCCATCGTGATTTTGATGCTGGTGGCTGCCGTGGTGCAAACAAGCGTTGTGTGGCATTTTCCGCTGTTTGGCATTGTTTGGCTGCCCATGCTGCAAATTGTGACCTTGTTAGCACTTTGGTATGGCCCGGCAGGCGGCGCTGGATGGGGCTTCGTAGGAGGGTTGCTCCTGGATGTCTTCTCCGACGCGCATTGGGGATTGAGTGCCCTTGCACTGACAATTGCGGGCTTCGTGGGAGGATTCGCGATCAGTGTCGTTCAACCAAACCGAGCAGTGCTGGCGGCAGTCACGGCAATTTGGGTAATTGCGGTCTATTTTGTCCTACTTGGCGCTCTGCTAATTACATTCGACCATAGATTCTCGTTTCGCGATATGCTCTTGGAGATGGCGTTGCCAACGGCGATACTCAACGCGCTCTTTGCCCCATTGGTAGTCTTCGTTGGATTTCGCTTTCTCGAAGTGGCCTCAGGGAATCCGAGTATCAGGAGGCGATAGTGGCTGAGGAGAAAAGACTACTGACACGGCGTGAGGCTATCCGCTTCTATCTGCTCCGCATCGTGCTGTTGGGGTCATTTCTCGCGCTTGTCGCTCGGCTGTGGTACATCCAGATCGTTCGAGGGCCGGAGTATCGCAACCAGGCGGAGAACAACAGGCTACGTGTGCTCTCTGTCAAGCCATTTCGCGGCGTCATTTATGATTGGAACGGACAACGGGTAGCCATCAATGCGCCCAGCTTTAGCGTAGAGGCGCGTATGATCGACTTGCCGCGGGACGAGACGGAGAACGTGGCGAGACGTCTTGCAAGGCTTCTCGACATGCCGGCGCCTACAATCTTGGAATTGATGGCTGAAGGCTCATCGAATCCGTATCAGCCAACCGTCTTGCAACGTGACGTTCCACGTCATGTTGCCCTTGTAATCGAGGAGGAGAACCCGTATCTTCCGGGCATCTCTGCCGTGAGCCGACCAATTCGCAAGTATGCTGATGGGGATAGCGTAGGTCACGTTCTCGGGTATGTCGGTCCAATTCCCCACGAGCGAAGAGAGTTCTACCTGAATCGGGGGTATGAGCGGGATGACCAGGTAGGTATTGCCGGGATAGAATCCATCTATGAGACAGAACTCAACGGTGAGAAGGGCCAGCGAAACGTTGAGGTGAATGCGTATGGCCGCACCGTACGCGTACTGCGTGAATCTCCTTCCCAACCCGGGAACAACATTGTGTTGGGATTGGACTTGGATCTCCAAGAAGCCGTCACTGAAATGCTCCAAGAAGGGCTTGTCGAGTCAGGAGCGCCATCCGGCGCGGTTGTAGCCTTGGATGTCGCAAGTGGGGCAGTTCGGGCCCTGGTTAGCTTGCCGGGATTCGATAACAATCTGTTTGCCCGGTCAATATCACAAGATGACTACCAACGACTTGCCAACGATCCGTCGCGGCCCTTAGTCAATCAGACCATTGCCGGACTCTACCCGCCAGCCTCCACCTTTAAGCTTGTTAGTCTCGCGCATTGGCTGGAAAACCACAATCTAGACTTGGAAATGCGATTTGAGTGTCGGGGTGCGCTAACGCTTCCTGGCGGATGGGAATTTGGCTGCTGGAAACGCAGCGGACATGGCTTTGTCAACGCATATGAAGCCTTAGTCCGCTCTTGCGACGTTTTCTTCTACACCTTGGTCGGCGGGAGCCCCTATACGGAATTTGAAGGGATTGGGCCTGAGGCGCTCGCGCAAGCCGCCACCTCCTGTGGCTTTGGGCAAGTTACGGGCATTGATCTCCCAGGCGAGCTGGAAGGTCTCATGCCCACACCAGAGCGCAAACAGCGCATAAAGAATGAGCCTTGGTTCCAAGGCGACTCCTACAATTCCGCCATTGGACAAGGCGATGTCCTCAGCACGCCGCTGCAACTTGCGAATTTTACCGCGGCTATTGCAAATGGCGGCAAGTTGATGTACCCTAGAATGGCTGCTGAGATACAGGGCGCCAATGGCGAGCAGGTGCAGCCAATCACACGACGGTTGGCTCACAATCTGCCTTATTCTGCCGAGGTGTTAGCCCTAATCCGAAATGCAATGCGTGACGTGGTGGTTCGCGGTACTGCAATCCGGATAGCTTCAAACCCGTACGGAATAGCCGGAAAGACCGGCACCGCAGAGTACCCCGGCCCCCGTGATGAGAACGGACACTTGCCGACACACGCACTTTTCACGGGATTTGCGCCATTTGACGTACCAGAGATTGCTTTTGCCGTGGTGCTTTACGGCGCAGGTGAGGGCTCTGAGTTCGCAGCCCCAATCGCAGATAAGTTGACCCGCTTCTACTTCGAGTCTGCCGGGAAGGCTCAGCAATAGCATGATTGCTGTACGCAAGTGGAAACTATACGACTACTGGCTGACAATTGCTGCAATTGTCCTAGGCGCTGTCGGCATAGTGCTCATTCGCAGCGCGACACTCATTGAGTCCGGGGTGTCCGTGGACGTCATCAAGCAGACGGCGTTCTTGGGCATGGGCATCGTGATCTTAGTCATCTCCCCCAAACTGAATTACCGCTGGCTCGGCAGCTTGGCTTGGATCGGTTATGGCGCATCCGTGCTAATGCTTGCCGCGGTGCTTGTTGCCGGTGTGTCCATTGGGGGTTCCCAGCGGTGGTTCATAATTGGACCCTTCTCCCTGCAGCCTTCCGAACTTGCAAAGATTGCCTTGATTGTGGTGCTTGCCCACTACTTTAGCGCTGGGCCGCACCGGGTTGAAGACATACGCTATTTCTTCGGTTCTATAGTTATCACTGCTATTCCGGCTTTCTTGGTGTATAGAGAACCGGACCTTGGTACCACGCTGATGTTCCTCGGCATATGGGGGGCGATGGTATTTATGGCCGGGGTGCCGTTCCGGTACATCATCGCTATGTCCGTCGGTTTGCTGTGCGCAGTTTTCTTGCAGCTCATTCGCGTAAAAGAGTATATGTGGGAGCGCGTAACGACGTTCCTTGATCCTTCAGCGGACCCATTTGGCGCCGGCTACAATGTGCTCCAAGCGCGCATAAGTGTTGGCGCCGGTGAGCTTTGGGGCCGGGGTCTGTTCCAGGGCTCGCAGACCCAGTTGGAGTACCTGCGCGTGCAACATAAGGACTTCGTATTCGCAGTCCTGGCAGAAGAACTTGGATTCGTGGGCAGCATGCTCGTGCTTGGACTGTTTGCGGTGATTCTAATGCGCGCTTCGCTGATTGCCACAAGCTCGCGCGACCACTTCGGCCAGAATATCGCCGTGGGCGTTACGACGTTCTTATTCCTACAAACGTTTGTCAACGTGGGAATGATAATTGGATTGCTGCCCGTTACCGGAATTCCGTTGCCTTTCCTCTCATACGGCGGCAGCGCCTTGTTAGCTACCTTCTTAGGCATTGGCTTATTGCAGAGCATCGCCGTCCACAGTCAGGTGAAAACGTACGCGATGCCCCCGGTCTTCCAGGTCCCGGCGCGGGCAAGGTTGCGGTTGCTGCCTTGGAAGACGCAGCCTGCTGAGGAGTCTCGGGGCTCCTAGCGAATCCACACGATTCGCATGTGGAATTTTCCTTCACCGTCTAGTCACGCGTCGCCCCGGCGTGCCAAGCGTCTGCTGGCTGTTTCAAAGCCCAAGCAGCCACCTGTGCGTGCGCAAGCGGTTTAGGAATTCTCTATCACCTCAGGATTGAGGATGGTGGGAGGTCGATCGCCGGCAATTGCGGCCAAGATGTTGTTCGCAGCCAGTTCAGACATGTCGCTACGGGTATTGAAGCTGGCACTCGCAATATGCGGCGCGATTAGGCAATTGTCCAGCGTGAGAAGCGGATCGTCCATAGGAATTGGCTCAGGATCCGTAACGTCGAGCCCGGCCGCCCATATCTCGCCTGACTTCAGTGCGGTGTACAGAGCCTGCGGATCAACAATGGGACCGCGGGCAGTATTGATGAGCACCGCTGATTGTTTCATCTTCGCAAGCTGTTCCGTGCTGATAAGATGATGCGTCGCAGGTAGGTACGGGACATGCAGACTTACAAAATCGGATTCCTCTAACACCGTGTCAAATTCGGCGTATTCCAGACCAAGTTCCTGCTCAAGATCCTCTCGTCGAACGACGTCGTTGTAAAGCACGCGCATCGAGAATCCCTGACCGCGTCGGGCCATCTCGGTCCCGATCCGACCCAATCCAATCAAGCCAAGCGTGGCGTGGTGAATATCTTGTCCCATGAGCAAGAGCGGTCCCCACGTTTCCCATTTTCCGGCCTGAACGAACTCGTGGCTCTCGCGTATGCGTCGCGCTGCGGACATGAGCAACGTGAAGGCAAAGTCTGCCGTCGTGTCGGTGAGCACGCCGGGAGTATTGCTCGCCATGATGCCGCGTTTCGTGCACTCAGCGACATCGATGTTGTCAAAGCCCACGGCCATGTTGGCGAAAATCTTCGCGTTCTTCGCCACATCCAAAGTTTCAGCATCCACTTTCTCGGTCAGCAAGCATAGCACGGCGTCTTTGTCGGCAATTGCCTTCAAGAAGACGTCGCGCGGCACGACGTCATCGCTATCCCAGATTTCCACGTCGCACGACTGCTGGAGGAGCTTGATTCCTGATTCCGGTATCCGGCGCGTGACATAGACTTTCGGCTGCATGGTATGTCTACTCTTTCTTGTTGCTCAGTCGAGTTTACAGTTGCGCCCAGGCGGCCTGAAAGGTCCGCTTGGCATTGGCCATGAGAGAGAGTGAATCCTCGCCGGGCGCGGGCTTCAGTTCGAACGTGCAGAGCGGTTTATCCGTTGGGACATCACTGTCAAAGTACCCAATCTCGAACAGAATGCGGAGGAATTCAGTGAGTTCCGCGGTATCGTTTTCACCGTCCTCGTGGCCGAAACGGGGGTGCTGATCACCGTAGAGCGCGTGCCCCGGCTGCTTGATGCAGCTGCCAAGGTGAATGTGTCCCAAGTACTCCCGGGCAGCTGAGAGCGTAGCAAGTGGCGTCTCACCAAGCAGAGGAAGGTGCCCCTGGTCTACGAGCAGGCCGAAGTTTCCGCACTGAGCGCGTACGGCTTGGCAGAGCGGCAGCGTGTCCTCTATAGGCCCGACGAGACTCTTCTTGTCCACGTCCCGGTCGAATTGTTCGAGTGATACCCAGAGCGTGTAGTCTGTCCTCTGTTGCTCAGCGTACGCGCAAATCTCCTTGAGAGATTCGGCGAATGCCTTGAGTGCTTGGTCTTTATACTCTTCCCCAGGAAACGACGAGGGGCCGTCAAAGAGCCCAAGCACACGGGTACCCATTGCATAGGCTTCGTCTACGGCTTGCTTGACCCGTACTACGACAGCTTGCCGGTGTGACTCATCGATACTGGCCAGATTCAGCTGATTGCGCAAGAGGATCGGCTGGACGCCATAGCCGAGGTTGAGCTTCGTAGACTCGCTCAAGGCCTTCGCCTGCTTAGCGACAGCAGGGTCAGCGATATGAGTGATCTCAGCTACTTGAAAGAAGTCATCTGCTGTCAGGTGGCGCAGCGATTCGAGAATTGGCCCATCGCCACCCATTACCTCGGGAAAGAGCATAAAATGCACGAATCCGAGGTGCATGTAGTGGCTCCAGTGTCTCTCCATGTTGGCTAGATTCCTCCGTCCGGCTAACAGATTGTCTTGGCTCGTGGCAAGTGTATCAATGGATTCTGCGACTGTCAAAGCTGGGAATAATCGCCGGCGACACGAGTAAAACTGCGGCGCAACTCACATTGCCCTTGTCAGCTGCGATTTCACGTATTCGATATTGGCAACCGGCGTTGGATCTACGTCATTGAGCAGAGCGAGATAGTAGCTAACATAGTCGCCAAGCAAGGTAGCATACAATTGCTGCGCCAAAGGCGTGGGGCCCTGCACAGTGATCGTCTCGCCGGCGATCGCTGAGGTCTTTAGTAGCTCCCTCGTCACTTCCATCCGGAAACGCGTCCGATTGTGATAGAGGGACGACTGCAGCTGTACAACCTGCAGGACGGAGGTGTTTGCTGCAGGATGGCCGAACCCAACGACAGCATTGTGGTTCGCTTCCGGCAGGTGTTCAAACTCGGCCCAATGCTTGCTGTTTTCATTGATTTGAGTCTTCCAGCGTCGCGCTACTTCGCTAAGGAATTCGGCGCCGTAGATGCTGACAATGCGCCCATGTAGAGCGCGTGCCAACTGTTTAGCCGGATTCTTACGCTCAGGGACGGGGACGTCAATTTTCGGCGCCTGCCCTGCAACGAATTGAATCGCCTCCAGGACAGCGGCAGACGGGCAGAAGATAATTCCGAGCGCGGACAACGCATGAAGCACGGGCATGTAGAGATGGGGTAAGGCAGTGCGCGGCTGCTTGCGCACGTTTCGTATCGGGTAGTGGGGAATACCGGAGCCCTGGGCACGTGCCTGGAGCGCTCCGCCGCCCGCGATAACTATCTGTTGCGTTGTCTTTTGAGAGGCGGCGTCGAATGCTACCAAAGTCTCTTCCGTGTCGCCCGAAAAGCTGATGGCGACAGCCAGTGTCTTGTTGTCGACATACCCCGGAACGTGGTAACCGCGAACTACCTCAATTGGCACAGACGCCGTGTTCGACCCAAGCGTGCGCGCAAGATCTCCGCTAATTGCTGACCCTCCCATGCCAAAGACTACTACCGAGCTCACAGCACGATAGGCCGGGGGAAGGGACACCGATTGTGCTTGTTCCCAAGCCGCGGCACAAGCATCTGGGAAACCCGCAATCTGGGCCGCCATATTGCCTGAGTCTAAGATTGAGAACGATCGCTCGTCGTCGAGGTTGGTCATGTTGTTGGCAATTACGGCTTGTGGATGCGTACCCAGCGGTTCGGTTCTTTGCCATAGCTGCGGGAGCCAAGCTGGAATTCTTGGGCAAGCTCGTGTTGAAGACGGCGAACGTAGGAGTTGGCTGGCGGCAAGTCGACCGGGTGCGAGGTGTGCAGGGTCTCCTGAACTGCTGCCTCGGCCAATCGGAGGTCTTCAACTTCACTGGTTGGATGACGGGCGTTGAGGTCGAAGATGCTAGCAAGGCTCTGGTTGATCTGAGACTGAGCATTGCTCCGCAGAACGAATATCGGGATTTGCTTCTGCTCAGCCAAGCGCAAGGGACCCGTTCGCTGGCGGTAGTAACTCTTGAGCGTCAGGACGACGTCGGCGGTGTCAAGGTCTTCGCTTACCCATGCCGGCACGGCCAAGTGCTTTGCCGCATCCTCCAAGCGCCTGCGACTTACGCCAAAAGGAAAGATGGAAACTGGGTCGCGCGTTGGCCCTTTCTCGTGCGCTTCCTCCGACCAGTGATCGGGTGTGAATTGAGACTTGGCAACACGCGATCGGCCATTATCGTGTGAACCGGGTCGCTCGTAGCGTTCCCTGACTTCACCTACTTGCGGGTCCCACAGCTCTTGCGCGCGAAGTTCTTTTGGCGGCGCAATTGCGTGCTTTGTCGTTTCAATCCCATTGCTATCCCCACGCACCCGCTCCTCAACGGCTATTGGCCGTCCGCGCAGCAGGCTATCAATGGTCTCTGCAACATCCATGTGCACCATCATGTGATGCCAGCCCTTGATTTCTACCAAGACTTGAAACGTGGGCGGGACCTTGCGTTCCAGAACAGACTTCTGCGAGCGCCGTCGCCGCGCTTCTTCATCGCTGAGGGTCACAGATTGAATGCCGCCGATGAGATCGGAAAGAGTTGGATTTTGCATGAGATTAGTCAGAGTATTGCCGTGCGCCGTACCCACCAACTGAACACCGCGCTCGGCGATGGTGCGTGCCGCGGCAGCTTCTAACTCAGTACCGATTTCATCGATGACGATGACCTCAGGCATGTGGTTCTCAATCGCTTCGATCATGACTTTATGCTGGTCTGTTGAGCTTGGCACTTGCATGCGCCTTGCCCGGCCAATACCGGCATGGGGAATATCGCCGTCACCGGCGATTTCGTTAGAGGTGTCAACCACGATGACCCGCTTGTTCGACTCGTCTGCCAGAACGCGGGCCACGTCACGGAGAAGTGTCGTCTTTCCCACGCCAGGGCTGCCAAGCAACAGCAGGCTCTTGCCGGACTCAACGAGATCGCGAATGATCTCAATCGTACCGAACACGGCCCGTCCAATGCGGCACGTCAGGCCGACAATGTCCCCTGTGCGGTTGCGGATTGCTGATATCCGGTGGAGGGTCCGGGGAATGCCGGCGCGATTGTCGTTTGTGAATGCACCCAGCCGAGAGACGACAAAGGCGATGTCGTCGGCCGTTATTTCCATGTCGTCCAGGAATGCTTCACGCTTGAGAAAGCGTGCTTCCGGCTTTCTTCCCAGATCGAGGACGATTTCGAGGAGGTCGGAAGTTCCTTCTATTGCTTCCAATGAACCTCGGATCCGTGGCAGCATTACGCCAACGAGGGCTCCAATATCATCTGTAACTTGCATTTCGGTCTGAGTCAGTGGAGGCCCCAGTGCTACCGGATCATCCATTCGCATTTGCCCCATGTACCGTCGATACGACGCTACGCTACTCTACGCGTTCCTGTGGAAGGTGACCGTCACCTCTTTCCTCGCGGAAGAATGCGGTATTCTCAGTGTCATGATACCACGCTCGGTTCCTTGAGTACTGCGCCCACAATGGTACCGTAGCCACGGAGGAATTCAGCCGCAGGGAGGGCTCGTTTTCCTGCAATCTGCACTTCCTCCAAGATGACGAGACCCGCACCGGCGACCACCGCAAGTTCGCTCTGATGGTGCACCGCTCTGCCGGGCACTTCTCCGGCCGTAGAAGGCAGTGGCCGTGCACGAAGGATCTTGAGTTGTCGACCCTCCCAGAACGTCACCGCACCCGGCCATGGTTGCATGGCCCGCACATGGCGACAAATAGCCTCTGCATCCTGGCCCCACCGTACCAAGCCGTCACTCTTCTTGAGTTGCGGAGCATACGTTGCTTTGGAGGCATCTTGGGCCCGCGGCTCGATGCGTCCGGCGGCCCAATCATCCAGTGTTGGAAGGAGATGGTCGGCGCCGAGCCGGGACAACGCTTCAGTTAACGTTGCCGTCGTCTCATCTTCTGCCAGCGGAATTGAGCGTTGCCGCAGAATAGGACCGGTGTCAAGCCCTTCGTCCATTTGCATAATCGTGACGCCCGTCATTGCATCTCCGGCGAGAATGGCGGCTGATACAGGCGCAGCTCCGCGGTGGCTCGGCAGCAGCGAGGCGTGCACGTTGAGGCACCCGAGCGGAGGGAGGTCGAGGATGCTTCGCGGCAGGATCTTGCCGTAGGCCGCAACCACGATCACGTCTGCAGCGGCGGCAGCGAGTTCTGCTGCCACGGCGCGCCTGCGCAGCGATTGCGGCTGAGTTACAGCCAAGTCAAGCTCAAGCGCCGCCTGCTTCACCGGCGACATCTGCTGTTTTCGGCCCCGTCCCGCCGGGCGGTCCTGCTGGGTCACAACGAGGACAACGTCGTGTTGCTTGGCCAGAGCGTGCAGACTGGGTACGGCAAAGTCGGCAGTACCGCAGAATATGACACGCATTCAGCTTATCCTGGACTCTTCTGCTGGATCATCCAGCTCAGTATCGGGTTCAACGCGGTAGAGTTGTTCCGGGTCTTCCAAATGGTCCAGAAAGAGCGTACCGTCCAGATGATCGATTTCATGTTGAAATACGCGCGCAAGGAGATCGTTGGCACGAATGCGTATCTCTTTCCCTTCCAGCGAGCGTCCCTTGACAACGACACTTTGGTACCTATTCACCAGACCGTAGTAAGTGGAATGAGAGAGGCACCTCTCTTCGTCGAGAATGGTCTCTTCTGACGTCTTGACGATCTCAGGGTTTACCACAGCCATGCGCACATCTTCGGCGTTAACGACGATAACGCGAAGCGATACGCCGATTTGCGGTGCAGCCAAGCCCACTCCGGAGGCAGCGTCCATCGTGGCGAACATGCGATCGGTCAATTTCCGCAACCCCCGCATTCCCACAGGGACACACAGCGCCTTCCGGCGCAGGATCTCATTGCCCAGTTGCAGGATTTCTTGTGCGGCCACGGCAGTTCCCCCACATTTCAAAGTGAACGCTTATAGCACGCTCACCGGGTCAACGTCGATCATCCATCCTGGCGGCACGTGAACTAAGAGATCGTGGATGCCCCGTCCGCGCACCATCACGTGCCAGCGGTAGAGCCCGCGTACCCGTTCAGGGAATGCAGGCGCGGGACCCAGAAGCTCAACCGCTAGCCGTTCACGTGCAATGGACTTCTCTAGACATTGTACCAAAGCGATTGCCGATTCTGCGGCCCGTGCGAGGTTGCGGTCCTGATACTGCAGAACTGCCATTTCCAGGCTTGGAGGGAAGGCGCCTGTACGCTCTGCAATGCTCTTGCGGTAGAACCATAGGTAGCGACCAATCTCTAGGGCCCGCAGGGGGAGACTCGCCGGTGTGTACGTCTGGATGAGCATCTCCGCCTGAGCCGTTTCGGCCAAGAAACCGATGCGACGCAGGAGTTGATACGTCCGCTCGGAGGCGCGAAAGTCAGGCAAGTGGAGCGCTGTGTCTGCGGAAACCACGGCATACAGGCCCACAGGTAACGGCTCGAAGAGCACGGCTGCGGTACCGACAAGGATGTCCAGCTTGCCTTCACGCAGCGCCGTGAAAGGGCGTTCCTCCTCCTTGGCATTGATCACGTCACGGTCCCAGCGGGCGACGCGGGCGGCAGGGAAGATTCGCTGTGCTTCGAGTTCGACACTCTGCGATCCGACGCCACGGAAGCGCAGTTGTGTTTCGCATTGCGGACAGTGAGTCGGTATTGGCGATTCTCCGCCGCAATGGTGGCAGCGCATGACGCCACTCGCTCGGTGCTGCACAAGCGGCACGCTGCAGTGCTGGCACTCGATTACATGTCCGCATTTGGGGCAGAGCGCATGGGTTGCGGCGCCGCGCCTATTCTGCAAGAGAACTACCGGCCGGTGTTCTTCAAGCGAACATGCAATGGCATCGCGCAACTCGCGGCTGATGAGCTGTCGGGGCCCCACGTGCCGCGCGGCGCGCATGTCTATGATTCTGGCAGTGGGAGTGACAGCAGCAGCCCGGGCGAAAAGCGCACGACCGTCCTCAACCTCTGCATAGGTGGTCACACGCGGCGTGTGGGAAAACAGCAGCATTGGCGCGCGGTGAGTCTCGGCAAGCCAACCGGCGACGGTGACCGCATGGAATCGCGGACTCTCCTGGTTCTTATAGGAGTCGTCATGTTCGCTGTCGACCAGTATCAGGCCGAGTTTTTGAAAGGGCAGGAAGACTGCTGAGCGAGTCCCAACGACCATTACCGATTCGCCGCGCTGTACACGCTCCCACGCCGTCCGACGGCGGGCTGCGCCTAATGGCCCGTGCCAAGAAAGGACTCTATCAGGAAAGATGGGATTGAGCTTCTGTACAATCCGCTGCATTGCAAAGCTGTTGGGGGCAAGCAGCAGCACTTGGGTCCCGGATCCAAGCGCCTGCGCCGCGGCGTGCAGATGGAGTGCCCATGGCGTCGAATCTACTCCTGACGCCGTACCCTCCATCACCACCATGGTGTGAGCGTTGTCTGCCGGGAGGGAACTAGACATAAACTCAGATATCTCTGCCCAGGCGTGTTCTTGTTCAGGCGATTCCAGCCTCGGCAGGTCGTGCGACTGCACATCCCGAGCTTGGACTTGGTACGCCTCCCGAAAACTCACCAGTCCTTTTTCTTCCAGCGCACGTAGCGAGGCGACACCCGTCCCGGTCTCCTCCAGGAGGGTTCGAACCAAGACTCCTTGTCCATGCGACTCCAATGCTCGCAGCAGTTTCTTTTGCAAACGCGACCGTCGCAAGAGTGGCTCGGCTTCCTTGGTGGAAGACAGGCTTTCGACCCACTGGTCACGTAGGGACGGCGGCTTGATGGGTTGCAATGCCGACCTCAGGTGCACCGCGCCGAGCTTCTCTAAGCGGCGCTGCATGCGTGTAAAGACGGACGGCCCAGCCACATGCGTTAGACGCTCATGCTCAACTTCCCCCTCGTTCTGCAATGTCTCGAGGAAGAGGCGCTCGTTGCGCGTCGTTGCCACATCCTCAGGCAGTGCGACGAGCGGGTCCAATCTCGACCAACGCTTTACACGCCCACGTAGCCCGGGTGGGAGCATCGGCCCAATGACTTTCATCGGTGAAGCTAGGTAGTATCGCGCTATCTTGCGTGCTAGCGCGATCTGTGCCGGCGTGAGGAGCGAGCTGTCAGCGACAACATCCATGATTTCACGGACATCTTCAACTGGGGAAGTTGCAGCGCCGGATACAACTAATCCTTCAATAATTCGTTCGCCGAATCCAACTAACACCATGACGCCGGGGGCAATACGATCTCTGAGATGGTCCGGAATGACGTAGTGGTACGTCTTATCGGCAGGGACGTTGAGGACGTCCACAGCGATCTCGGCATACGGGGTTTCAAGGGGGGTGAGATTCACCCGCGCGGTGAGATTCGACACTTTTCCGCCGTAATTATTGCGCTCACTTGGTTTACGGCCTGGTCAATCTTGCCGGTGTGGTTAGTCACGAAATAGTCGAAATTGGGAATCGAGGCAAGTTCGCGGCGCAGCACAGCGTCGCGCCTTGCTCGTTCAGCGGGGGACTCTACGCCTCTACGGACTCTGCGCTCTTGAAGTGTCTCTAAGGATTGCTCCGGCACGCCGATGAATATGTGAATGCTCTCGGGCATGCGGTGGCGCACGGATGCGGCCCCTTGCACGTCCACCCGCAAGACAACGTCCTGGCCGCGGTCCAGCGCCGCTATCACCTCATGAAGTGGTGTGCCGTAGCGGTGCCCGTAGACTACTGCGGTTTCCAGAAACTTCCCTTGGGTCTCCCACTGCGAGAACTCGTCGTACGAGAGAAAATAGTGGTGTGTGCCGTGCACCTCTCCCGGTCGGGGGTCCCGCGTGACAGCGGTAATGACGCGATAGAAGGCCACTCCCTTGTCTGCCAGGCCGTCGATAATCGAATCTTTTCCCGCGCCGGAAGGGCCGGAAAGCACGAAGAGATGCGGTCCTGAGTCTTCCGCAAAAGAAGAAACTGCTTCCGGTCTTGGCTGCTCTTCCGTATCCACTCTGGCAAACTCCGGCTTGTTGGAAAACCGCTGTGGTGACCAGACTACGTTACGCAAAAGCTGACGGTCAATTGCGACCGATGGCGGCCTGGTAGCGTGGCGCCGCCAACTGCGCAACTCCTCACGCCAGGAGAGGCATGGATCACGCCTGTTCCCATGGAGTCAGATTCTGCTCGGTGAATTCAAAGTGGAACAATACGTAGCTCTTGTACCGGCGCGGCGTTATCGTGCCGGTCTCTTGTGCCGAGCGCACAGCGCAGCCGGGCTCGTCGATATGCACGCAGTCGCGAAAGCGACATTGACCCATCAACGCGCGCACTTCAGGAAAGAGATGGGGCAGGTCTTCAGGTTCAATACTCCACGACGAAAGTTTGCGCAGCCCCGGCGTATCCATTACGTGCGACTCATCGTCGAGCGCAATCGTCTCGGTGCGCGTCGTGATGTGACGGCCCTCGCCCTTAGCGCCAACTGCTCCCGTGGGCAACGCGGCGCTCGCAGCAAGGCAATTGATGAGGGATGACTTGCCAACTCCGGATACTCCAGTGAACACAGACTGCTTGCCCTGCAATTCCTCACGCAGCGACGCTATCCCGCTGCCGGTGACAACACTCGTTTGGAGGATCTTGTAGCCAATGCGCTCGTAGACTGATAACTCTTCAGCTACCTCGCGAGAGATGCCTCGGTCGACCTTGTTGAGCACTAAGCATGCAGGGAGGGTGTGGTACTCGGCAATTACGAGGTAGCGATCCAGGAGCAAGAAATCGGGAGCGGGCTGAGAAGCTGCGAGCACGATAACGGCCTGATCGATGTTAGCCGCAAGGACATGGGCGCGTTTACTCTCGGGTGCCTGGCGCAGAAGTCCCCACGTCTCGTCATCATTCCGCAATATTTCTTCGATTACGGCAGTATTCGGGCTAAGCTCCCGAATGCGCACTCTGTCGCCAACGCTAACGGGTGAGCGCGTCTGGGTAGGCAAGACGCGTTGCACGCGCGGCGCTCTGCTCTTGCTCGTCGAATAAATGAGCTCTTTACGCAATTTTCCCCGGAGCTTGCAACTAAACGTGCCGGTCTCAGTTCTAACCCCGTATTCTCCACGCGAGACCCTAATGACCGTGCCTTCCTGGATCCGTGTGCGAGGCAAGGCGCTCATGTCGTCACGCTGAGCGCGCTTTGAGTCGCACGCACTCTTGCAGCGGTAGGTAAACACAGAGACCGACAACTAATCATAGCTGTCGGTCTTGGCGTAGCCATATTTCGCAGCATCCACATGCAGCCATCTCTCTCGGCAGCGATTGAGCTATGGGGAAGACGGTGCAGCCGGGGCCTCCGATGGGCTTTCTTCTGCGGGCGCCTCTTCCGCGTTGGCTTCTACGGTGACTTCCTCGATGGTAACAGTGTCTTTCAAGAAGTCGATTGTCTTGCGCATGCGCAAGTTCATCGCGATGTTGGTGCGAGATTCGTTGCTAGTCAAGTGCTGTTGCATCTGCTGCAAGCGCGCCTGCACTTCATCCTTCGTAGGCTGTTTCGACGTTACGATCATCCCTGCCTGCTGCTGCTCTTGCTGAGCGATCTGCATCCGATAATTCGCCATGCTCTGCTCGATTTCGCCTTCAATCTCCTCTGCGGGAACCGCAATGTCTTCCTTACTCGCAACGGCGTCGAGCGCGATGAAATTTCGGACCATACTCTCTGCCCGATCTTGAATTCGCTGTTTCCAATCTTCCTCCGAAAGGTTGATCATCTGGAGGTAGTATTCCTTGGGTATGCCGCGCTGTGCGGCTTCGAATGCTTCCCGCTGCTCCAGGCGCTGCGCCTGTTCTTCGATGAGGACGTCCGGCACCTCAAACGTGGCACTGGTGACGAGTTCCTGGACAAGCGAGTTCTCCGCCTGCTGTTCGGCATCTTGCTCCGCGCGTTCTTCCAGCCGCTTGCGCACATCCGCACGCAGATCGTCGATGGATTCGAAATCCCCAGTGGCCTTTGCCAATTCATCGGAGAGACCCAGGAGACGTTTCTGGCTCGTACTTATCACCTTGATCTCGAAGTCGGCCGACCTGCCGCGTACAGCTTCCACGGCGTAGTCATCCGGCAACAAGAGGATGAAGGAGCGCTCTTGCTCGGCGACCATGCCGATGGCGGCTTCATCGAACCCCTCCGGCATGTTGTTTTCGCCAACGATCATCGTGGAGCCGGGCGTGTTGGTGACAACTCGGCCCTCGACGCTGATGCGCAAGTCCAGGTTGACCCGGTCGCCTCTTTCAACCGGTCGTTCCACGTCGTCCCACTGCACGAACTGCTGCTCAAGGCTCTGCAACACTACTTCAATATCTTCATCGGTTACAAGCCGTTTTTCCTTGGTAATCTGGATAGCCCGATAGTCACCCGTATCAACTGCGGGCTTCACCGGCACCGTGGCTGCGAAAGACACGGGTTGATCCTTCTCGGCCTGTAGCAGCTCTAGTTCCGGGTTGCCCACGGGCTGGATTTCCGTCTGGTTGATTGCTTCAGCGTATGCCTCCGGCACGAGGCGATCGAGCGCTTCGCGAAAGACCGAATCTGCGCCGGCATGACGCTCGACAAGGGCCTGAGGCGCGCGGCCGCGGCGGAAGCCGGGAATGTTGACTTTGTCGCTAACACGACGCACGGCGCGCTTGTAGGCCGTCTCGACCTCTTCGAGCGGCACATCCACCGTAAGTTTTACCCGGCTCTTTTCGAGTTTTTCCGACGCTACCGTGATCATCATTGCCGTGTATGCTCTCCCTTACCTCAACACCACTATTCGTGCAGATGTATTCCGCTTCAGTATTCGCGAATGTCTATGACATAGCAAAAAAAGAGGCGCAGCCTTAGCAGCGCTCTTTTTCTCTCACGTCGGCGTTCTCGTGACCTGCCGGGAGCGGAAGACGGGATTCGAACCCGTGACCCTCTCCTTGGCAAGGAGATGCTCTACCTCTGAGCCACTTCCGCAATGCTTGATTCGTCATTATTATAGCGAGTTAGCGAGTTCTTGGCAAGATGCGGGGCATTGAAGGGTCGGAGAGTACACTATGAGTTCGAGCGCCTTCCGATGCAAGATAGCTGACGCACAATTGCGCAGAGTCCAAGGGTGCGTGAGTTTCCCCTCGCAGTCTTGATGCAAGAGTGGCTGCGTGTAGGCTGGCTACGGTCGGCAATGAAGCGATCAAGGGTAGTTCACAAGGGATGTGATATGCTAGTCCAATATACTGAAGGAGGCAAGAAATGGCACAGGACGACAATAGTGATGCACGTCGGGTAATTGCGCGCGCTTGGCAGGATGCGGGATTCAAAAGTCTATTGCTTCGCGATCCTCGTGCGGCGCTGGAGGACCTCAACATCGAAGTTCCAGACCACTTGTCCCTCTCGGTCTATGACAATTCCGGCTCCACCCACCACATGGTGATTTGCACGCCGTGCAGTTGCTACCCCTCTTTCATTGGGGCGGCTCCCGACTACTGGAAGGACCCCGATTACAAGAACGCCATCACACAGAATCCCGCTGCTTGGCTTGAGGGAATGGGCACAAAACTTGCCCCGGACGAAAACTTGCAGGTGGTAGACACCGACGTGAACAGTCGCGCATTTGTCATACCTAAGCGGCCTGAAGGCAAAATAACCGAGGAAACTACGGCGCACGTCGTCACTGCTACCAGCCTCGTCGGTCACACACGCTAGCAAGAAGCCCGGGTCAATTCTTGCCTTGAGTAGATACTATTCTGAGAGAATCAAGAGATGAACTTGTGCATCGTTGGGTACGGCAGTATTGCCGAAGTGCATCGCCGGTCGTTTGCGCGGATTCCCGGCGTGCGCGTCGCGGCCGTCGTCGGTAGGCTCTTAGAACCGACGCGGGCTTTTGCCAAAAAGTGCGAAGCTTCATTTGCTACGGTTGAGTTGGAAGAGGCTCTGGCAAGAGATGACATTGACGCGGTCGTGGTCACGTCGCCCAGCGCTAAGCACGCGGCGCAGGCGCAGGCCGCCCTTGAGGCTGGCAAACACGTGCTGGTGGAGATTCCCCTTGCGCTTTCACTTCATGAATCAGAGATGCTCACCGCTCTGGCAGAGCAGCGCGGCCGCACCCTGATGGTGGCTCATACGATGCGCTTTTGGCCTACCTTGACTGCCGTGCGGCAACGCATCGCCGAAGGCGAGTTGCACGTACACAGCCTTTACATACACTATGGGTTCCTACGTCGGGAGAACGTGAATTGGCAGGGGCGGCGGCGCTCGTGGACAGACAACTTGCTCTGGCACCATGGTTGCCATGCGGTGGATACGGCACTATGGCTGCTGGGAGAATCAGCCCAGGACATTGCCGGCTTCATGGGCCCGCCGCACCAAGAGCTAGAAATCCCACTGGATCTGGCAGTGTCGCTCCGCACGCCGCGCGACCAAGTGGTGTCATGTGCGCTCTCCTACAACACGATGCGTTCTCTCCTCGAAATCTTGGTCATCGGTGAAGAGACGACGCTGATGGTGCGGGATAGCAAACTGGTAGATCCCCATGACCAGATAGTAGCCGCGGGCGGCGAGAATGAGGAAGGCAGCGCGGTCTACCTGCAAAATATCGAATTCATCAGCGCGCTTCGCCAAGAGCGGGAACCCATAGTCTCAGGTGAAGCTGTCCTGCCAACCATGCGCGCGCTGCAGGCGGTGCAGGATATGAATCCGCAGAATCCGCATCAGCAGTAGGTTTCCCGCCCCGCAAGCGGGCTCGTTGTTGCTGCCGGGAATGTCATGGTATCGATCATCCACAGGCGCGCTTTCGATTCTGACCACCCCGTCTTTTCGTCCAGTACGGCCTGATGAGGAGGGCATTGATGGTACACGCGAAGCCTCTTGATCTGTCAGCAGTGCGGAATGCCGCGCGCCGTGACGACGTGTCCTCCTGGGACGGACCCGTGGCACTGAACTTGGACAAGCTGCCGGAGGGAGAGCAGGACTTCTGGGGGATTCCCTTCGCTCTAGGCTCTGTGGACGCAACGGAAAGTTGGATTCGCTTGAGTGAAGAGGGTGTCGCCGTTCCAGTCGGTAGCCGTGGCATCACGCACTTTGTCTTTGCGCACTTTTGCGACGCAGAACCGGGCGTGTCATCCCAGCCCGGCATGAGCGGCATGGTATTTTATCCTGGCGAGCAACTTGCCGCGTATACGCTCCGCTACGCCGACGGCGGGGAGCAGGTGCAATCAGTCCGGCGGCGGTTTGAAATCAACTCGACCGTCGCTTGGGGACAAATGGCATTTGCTGCCCGGCCGCAGGGAGGCACGGATCCGGCTGACATCAACGGGCCGTACCCGCGCGGATCTTGGGGACACTGGCAGACGGGCCTCAAAATGCAGCGGGCAAGGTCGGCTTCAAACTACTGGATTTACGCATTGCCAAACCCCCATCCCGATCGAACCGTTGAGTCGTTGCAGTTGGCGGCAACAAGCGGAGTCAACGTTGTGGTTGCCGGCATTACGCTTTATACGGGAAAGCACCATCCACTGCGCCACAATCAGTTGGAAAGTTTTCGCATTGTGCTACCAGCGGAAATGCAGGATGCGTCGCCGGAAGACACAGCGGTGACGGTAGACCTTGGCACCTTGGCGCGCAAGTATGCAGTCCCGGCGTTCGACCCGGAGACGTGGCTCGATGACGAGGCGCCCGGTTTGGGCGAGAAAGCCAGTAGTGAAGCAGAGAAGACGCTAATCGTGGACGTGACCGCAAGTCCCGATGCCACGCTGGACGTGGCTGGGCATGCCGTGCCTATGGAGTCCTTGTACGACGCGGGCGAGAGCAAGAGCGGGGACGGCAAGGTCCGTGTGGAGGTGCTTACGCCGGAGCGGACGTGGGTCCACGTACGCCTGGAAGAAGCAGCGAGTGGCAAAACAACCGCGGCGCGTGTTCACTTTCGTTCGCCGGACGGCCGCTATTTTCCACCCTACGGCCACCGGCATGAAGTAAACGACAACTGGTTTGAAGACTACGCCGGCGATCTCAAGTTGGGAACGACCCAGTACGCCTACGTGGACGGCACCTTTCAGATTGAACTGCCGGTTGGCGAAGTCTATGTCGAGATATTCAAAGGCTTCGAATACCAGCCACTACGCTCTCGCCTCAAGATTGCGCCGGGGCAGCGGGAATTAACCCTTAAGCTGGCGCGTCCGCTCAATTGGCGTGAGAATGGCTGGGTGACCGCCGATACCCACGTGCACTTCATCTCACCGCAAACCGCCTGGCTGGAAGGTCAGGCTGAAGGTGTGAACCTGATTAATCTTCTCGCCTCTCAATGGGGCGATTTGTACACCAACGTCGCTGACATTACCGGCGAGGTTTCCGGCGTCAGCCGAGACGACACCGTTGTGTACGTGGGCACCGAAAACCGGCAACACTTGATGGGTCACATCAGCTTGCTGGGCGTCAAAGGTGAACCGGTGTACCCCATGACCACGGCCGGACCGGGTGAGAGCTACATTGGAGACCCAATACTCAGCAGCATGAGCGAATGGGCGGACCGCGCGCGCGAACGCGATGGCCTGGTGGTCATCCCGCACTTCCCGAACCCTTATACCGAAGCAGTGGCGGAGATTGTGCTCGGCAAGGTAGACGCGGTTGAGCTCAAGTACTTTACGCCCTCCATCGACGGTTTTGGCCTGCATGAATGGTACCGATTCCTCAACAACGGCTACCGGGTGGCCGCTGTGGGTGGTACGGACAAGATGAGCGCCGGTATCCCTGTCGGCGGTGTGCGCACCTACGCGCTGTTGGAGGACGAATTCTCGTTCGGCACATGGGCCCAGGCTGTGCGAGACGGGCGTACATTTACGACCAGCGGCCCGCTCCTGGATGTGCGCGTTGAAGGGAAACGGCCCGGCGATGAACTCAAGCTGCCGTCCGGCGGAGGCACATTGACGGTTGAGGCGTGGGCGGATTCAGTGCTGCCGTTCCATGAGCTACAAATTGTGTGCAACGGCGCCGTGGTCGCAACCAAGACAGTGCCCGATGGAGGCAAGACCTGCCGCATCAGTCAAGAGGTGAAGCTGGATGGAAGCGGTTGGATTGCGGCGCGTTGTGTCAGCTCGTTGGAAGTTCAACATTACTGGGTAGTGAATGTGGCGGCTCACACGTCCCCGGTATATGTCGTAGCGGACCAGCAAGATCTCTTCAACCCCAGTGACGCAACGTACATGATGACTATCCTGGATGGCGGACTGACCTGGCTCGACACCTTAGCGACGCGGGCCGACGCCGAACGCCACGCGGGCGTGCGCCGGGTCTTTGAGCACGCAAAATCTCACCTCCAGGGGCGTCTGCACTCGCACGGACATGAGCACTAGAGGCCGCGTGCCGGCAGCGAGTGACACCGGGTTCGCATTCGTAGAGCATACGGCCGACATTGGCGTGAGGGCTTGGGGGCCCACTCCCGCCGCCGCTTTTGCCGCCACCGCCCGTGGTATGTATGTCATTACACTTGGCAAGGAGCCGGCTGAAACGACGGGACGGACGATAGAGCGCACTGTTTCCGTCAGTGGCGAAACGTGGCCTGACCTCCTCGTGAACTGGCTTGCGGAATTGCTTTTCCAATTCAGTGTGGAGGGAGTGGTGGCTTTTGAATACGAGTTCTCGGCGTGCGCACCGCCGCGATGCTCCGCCTCAGTCACTGGCATAGCCATTGAAGATGAAGATCAAGTTGCGGGTGGGGAAATCAAGGCAGTGACGTATCATAATCTGAAGATCGACGTGCAGCCGGAGTGCACGACGGCGCAAGTAATCTTTGACATCTGAGCAGGTGAGGTTTCATGGGTAAGAGCGCGCCGCAGAACTGGCGGTCGGTGCTGCGACAGCGGGATGCGGTCCGCTGGGAATTGCCAGTCGAATACATGCCCGGCATGCGTGTGCCGGGGCTGATCTTTGCTGATGCGGCCATGATTGATTCGATGGCCGGTGACATGGCGATTCAGCAAGTGGCGAACATGGCCACGCTGCCGGGAATTGTGGGGCATGCCCTTGCCATGCCGGACATCCACTGGGGGTATGGTTTTCCCATTGGGGGCGTTGCGGCGACGCGGGTCGAGGACGGCGTTGTCTCGCCGGGCGGCGTCGGATTTGACATAAATTGCGGCGTGCGGCTCTTGCGCACCAACCTTCACGAACGGGCAGTAAGGGGCCGTCTGCCGGAGATTGTGGATCAGCTCTTTCGTGACGTCCCTACCGGTCTGGGGCGCGGCAAGAGGAAGCGCGTCGTGAACATAAACGTGGAAGGCGCTCTTGCCGCGGGGGCGGCGTGGGCAGTGGAGAACGGTCACGGTAGGCGGGAAGACCTCGCCGCTATCGAAGCGGGAGGGTGTCTACCCGGCGCCGATCCGACGCAAGTGAGCCAGCGGGCGCGTCAAAGAGGGGCCCCTCAGCTGGGTTCGCTGGGTTCCGGCAACCACTTCCTGGAAATGCAAGTGGTGGAGACCATTGCGGACGCAGAAGCCGCCCACGCGTTCGGCATCACGGAACCTGGGCAGGTCATGCTTTCCATTCATACCGGCTCTCGCGGGCTAGGCCACCAGGTGTGCCAGGAATTTCTGGGCACAATGCAGCGCGCGATGGAGAAGTACCGCATTTCCCTACCAGACAGGCAGCTAGCGTGTGCGCCCATTCAGTCCGAAGAGGGCCAGGCGTATCTCGGCGCGATGTCCGCTGCGGCAAATTTCGCTTTCGCCAACCGCCAGGCCATTACCGAACGCACACGGCGGGCGTTTCAGCACGTGCTTGGCAGCTCAGCGTCTGAAATTGAGATTGGTGTGGTCTACGACGTTGCCCACAACATCGCGAAGATGGAACGCCATCGGGTCAATGGCAAGGAAGCGGACCTGTGCGTTCACCGCAAAGGCGCCACCCGGGCTTTGCCTGCGGGGGATGCCGATGTGCCCGCGATGTACCGCTCTGTGGGTCAGCCGGTCCTCATCCCCGGTGACATGGGACGTTACTCGTACATTCTCGTGGGGCAGGACCGGGCGCGGCACGAGACCTTTGCCTCAACCTGTCACGGCGCGGGACGTTTACTAAGCCGGGGTGCAGCCAAGAAGAAGCTGGCCGGTGTCGACCTTACACAGGTGCTCCGCAGCAAGGGCATTGTCGTGCGTGCCCAGAGCAAGGCCGGTCTGGCGGAGGAGGCAAGCGATGCCTACAAGGACGTGCGAGAGGTGGTGAGTGTGGTCGAGCAATCCGGCATTGCCCGTGTGGTGGCGCGCGTGCGGCCAATCGGTGTGATCAAGGGTTGACTCGATGCTCCAAGGCAAACTACCCGCAGCGCTCTTGTCTGAACTACTCAAAGCTATACCAATCGATGACCCGGACGTAATCGTGGGTCCCCGCTTGGGCGAGGATGCCGCCGTGTTGGACATTGGCGATCGGTATCTCATCGCAAAAAGCGATCCGATTACGTTCACCGCGCACCGCATTGGCTGGTACGCTTTGCAGATCAATGCCAATGACGTGGCAACGATGGGTGCGCGTCCGCGCTGGTTCCTGGGCACCCTCTTGCTCCCACCCACGTGCAGCGAAGATACAGTAAAGGAAATATTCGCCGACATCAAGGAAGCGTGCCGGGTGCTGGGTGTCACGCTGGTTGGCGGGCATACGGAGGTAACCGACGGTGTCGTCCGACCCATCCTTGCCGGGACACTCTTGGGAGAGGTCGCCAAAGACCGGCTCGTCATGAATGCGGACGCGCGGCCCGGGGATGTAATCCTTCTCACTGCAGGCATTGCGATTGAAGGCACTGCCATTCTTGCACAGGATGCGAGCGAGGAGCTCGCGGCCCAAGGCGTAGCGCCGGTCACAATCGCGCGTGCGCAGGCATACCTTGACGATCCCGGTATCAGCGTGGTTCATGCCGCGGAGGCGTTGTGCCGTGCAGTGCATCCACGCGCGATGCACGATCCCACGGAAGGCGGACTGGCAACGGCTCTGGTTGAACTGGCGGCAGGGGCGGCATGTGGGCTCGCAATCGACCTTGCTACCGTGCTGGTCTTATCGGAGACCGCCGAAATCTGCATGGCTCTAGCGCTTGACCCACTCGGCTTACTCGCGTCAGGCGCCTTGCTCGCGGTCGTAGCGCCGGATGACGTCGTCAAGTCCTTAACAGCACTGCAGGATTGTGGCATAGAAGCTGCCGCCATTGGCCGCATGGCCGAGCAGGCGGAAGGAGTGCGGATGCAGGTGGAAGGGGCTTGGCACCCAGTACCTACATTCCCGCGCGATGAATTGGCGCGCTTCTTTGCAGAAGCCGGCGGGAACGAAACGTAGGTTGTTTGCACTGCAGCGGCGGCGAGACCATCCGGATGCGACACATCCGGCCGATGTCGAACGTGCGCTAATTGGGCAGGGACTCTATACTTGAAAGAGGATGAAACCTGCTAGGTGTGAAGGTGGGTGCTGCCTAAGAGCGTGGTACGGTTCATGCCGCTGGCATGTGCAGACCAGAGCAATCAAGAGAAGCCAACTAGCAAGACAAGGAAGTTCAGCAAGGGAGAGAACGGATGCCTAAGGTTATTGACCTGCGCAGCGATACAGTAAGTATGCCAACCGCGGAAATGCGCGAGGCTATGAGGAATGCGGAAGTCGGTGACGATTGCTATCGAGAAGACCCTTCCGTTAATCGATTAGAGGCCATGGCGGCGGAAATCACGGGCAAAGAAGCAGCGCTTATGGTCACCAGCGGCACGCAAGGAAACCTCGTGTGCCTCCTCACCCATTGCCGCAATGGTGACGAGTTCGTTGTAGCAGACGAAGCTCATATCATTACCACTGAGTCTGGCGATTTTGCCTGTGTGGCGGGGGCATCACCCCGCATCGCGCCGTCGGAGAGGGGCATCCTGACAGCCGACAATATCCGCAGTGTGTTGCGACGGTCCTATGACGCATTTTCTCCCACACGCCTGATCTGTCTTGAAAACACTAACAACCGTGGCGGCGGGGCCATTTACCCGTTGGCTACCCTTGCCGGCATCCGTGAGCTGGCTGATGAGCAAGGCATTAGCGTGCACATGGATGGCGCGCGTGTTTTCAATGCAGCGGCGGGTTTGGGCGTCCCTGTGTCTGAAGTCGTGCAGTACGTAGATTCGGTGACGTTTTGCCTCTCCAAGGCATTGAGCGCACCTGTAGGGTCTATTATTTGCGGTACCGCAGAGTATATAGAGACGGCCAGACGCTTCCGGCGGATGCTCGGCGGCGGCTTGCGGCAGTCCGGCGTGCTAGCCGCTGCCGGCATTGTCGCGTTGGAGACTATTCCCCAGAAGCTTCCCCAAGATCATGCCAATGCCCGCCGCCTCGGCGAAGGACTTGGCGAGATCGACGGCATTTCCGCCGATTCCGTGGAGACCAATATGATTTATATCGATATTGACCCCTCTTTGGGGGAGGCTCAGCAGCTTGTGGATGAGTTGGCAGCGCGGTCAGTGAAGTGCAGCGCCGTCTCAGCCGATCGCATTCGCCTCGTGACCTACCACCAAGTCACAGCGGAAGACATCGAATCGGCCATTGAGGCCGCACGCGATGCAGTCAAGGCGATGACCAATGTGCCGGCTGCCGCGCAGGTTTAGTTTGGCTTCGGATTTCAGCTTGGGTCAGGAGAGTCTCAGCAATAGCGCAGTGCAATCGGACCTATAGCGGACTGCCGTGCTTAGTGAAGTGACGCAGATGCGTCTACTGTTCATCTTCCTGAGGGGCCTGCAAGCGCCGCCGCACTTCATCCGGCGTGAGTGAAGTCTCCAGAAGTGCGAGCTCAGTGCCCTCCGGCAGGGAGCTTTGCGCAATTTGGGCTTGCGCGGCTTTGAGGTTACCGCCCGTAAGCGTGACCACAACGCTGTGCACTTCCGGTTCGGACGCGGTAACTCCAGCTGCTGAAGGCGCCTGACTCTCAGTGACCGTAGGTTCTTCTTCCTCCCGTGGGGCCCGGTGCTCCAGACGCAGAAAGCGCACATGGTACGCCAACAATGTGATGGCAATCAGCGCCAAACTGACGTTGATGTTCAAAGCATCGATGAAGTCGTTGCCCGAGCCGATGCCAAGCACGGAACGCAACCCTTGGTAGAGCAGCGTCCCGACTGCAATCACAACGGCGATCACGCTAGCTGATGATACCAGGGAGAGGTAAATGCGGCGCACCAGCGACCCTCGTTCTGCACCGCTTTCGTCGGCCTCCAAATCGTGCTGAATCTGGCGCCAATACCACACCCAAGCGGCGAGGCCCACGAGCAGCAACGTCACGTAGAGGCTAAGCTGCTGCTGCAGGAATTTCTCCGGCAGATCGAGGGTGTCCGCCTGGCCGGTCAGAATTCCTACGATCAGGCGCAGGATGCCAAATGCCCCAAATGCCAACAAAGAGATGCCTATGGCCGTTAACAGGTAGGAGTAAACACGCCGTATCGACGCCTGTTGCGGCAATTCGGAGACGAGGGCAGCATCTTGCTGCAAATGGTACCGGTGATAGAACCAGCCCGTGGCAGCTACGACCGCAACTGGAATGATCCACGCCAGGTTATCGCGGAACGCAAGCTGATCGTCAACGGCATTCAGGATGTTCAAGAGTACCAAATAGAGAATTCGCCCAATTGCCAAGAGTGCGCCGGCTGCGGCAATGCCCACGGACAGATAGAGATAGACCTTGCGCAGGGCCGATCGTAATTCCGGACTATCGGCAGTGGCGGTTCGGCGCTGGATCATAGCCCAGTGGAACGACCAGCCGACACCTCCGACAACGATCCAAGCCACGCTGTTTACGAAGGGCATTTCCCACCACGCAGCATCGGCTGATTCAGCTCCAATGAATCGTTGAATAATCGTTGTGAGCAGTGGGATGAGTGATGTAACCACTATTCCCAAACTGCCGAAGGATGCAGCGTACCAATACCAGCGCGTAATAGTTGCGGCCGCCCCGGTTTGAAGCTGCGCGGGTGGTCGCTGGCGGATATGGTACGTCCAGAACAGGCCGTAGATTACCACCTCAGCGAGATGGTCCAGCAAATTGGCCGTTTCAAAGGAATTGCCCGCAAGGCGCGCAAGCGGAACGAACAGGACCTCTCCGGCTCCCTCGGCAGTCTCAATGAGGGTAACGCCCAAGACGCCTAGGAAAAATAGTGCACGGAGCGGGCTAGCTTCCTCGGCGCTGTTGCGCGCAAGTCGCTGTGCCCATATCCAATGTCCCAGCCAGAGCGGGGTTCCCACTGCGATCAGGGCGAGGTTGAGGCTCAGTTGTTCGCGCCACCAGTCACTGCCTAGACTGAACTCGGCGTCTGGCGTAAATGTCAGGAGGGCAAGCCGCAGCAGTTCGCTGCTGGCATGCATGAAAAGCAAGAGGCCGATAAAAGCAGCAGCAAGAATGTAGAGGCGCCGTACCGTAAGCATTGCTTGTTCCCCGCTACGCGAGTGGCTGATTGCAGTGACGTTTCCTACGCGACGATATTGTGCAGCATCCATATGTCGAAGGGCTTAACGACCTTCCACTCGCCATCGATCTGCCGCAACCGCACTTCAACTTCACGCGAGTACCGGTTGGACTCAAAGACTCCAAGGAGACCCAAGGGCGTCGGACGGGAGTACCAGGTAGTAATGTTGACCCGCACGGTCGCCAGACCCTCCACGGTCTCAGCTCCTTCAACCACCAAGCGCACGCCGGTATTCAAGCCCGAACGACGCGAAGGCAATAGCGAATATCCGCTATCCTTCTCCCGTTCTTCTATGTCCTCCAGGACTTCCGGCGAGAGATAGGACTTGGTCCGGTCTTCATCCCCGCGCGTTGCCGCAACCACAAGATTGTGCACGATGTCTTCGGGCGCGGTGCCGGCACTGTATTCAAGCTCAACCGACGTAGGAGAGCGCCATACGAGAACGACGGCGAATACTATGATGAAGAATATGACGATAAGAATCGTCGCCAGAAACCGGTCAATTCCTTTTAGCATCGGACCTGCCTGCAATTCTCAGTAGCGTGCTGCAAGATCGGCTATGAGTCTAGTATAGCAAGACGGCATCGAAACCAGATGGAAATCTGCAACATGGATTAGAATTCAGAAGGGGCACCGGCGTGCTACGTTGGAATAGTCGCTTGTGAAGGCTTCTGTAGTGACTCAGGGAGAGGTCGCGTAGAATCTAAGGGCAGGAGTTGCTTCAGACCGGCTAGGCGCGGTACTTGCCGCGAGGAGGATTGTGGATGAGCGTACTCTCAGGGAAGACTCTTGGCGGACTGTGCCTCATTGTGGGCCCGATCCTGGCGCTCGTCTTCTTTGTCTTCCAGCCTGGCGGCGTCCTCTACAACAACGCCTTGATGGACAAGGCCGAAGCTACCATAGTCGCTCTGGAGCGCTACCATGCTCTGGCAAACCTCACGGGTATCGGTATTGCGCTGGGACTAACTCTCGCCCTCTACGGCCAATTCGCACTTCTGCGCAGCTTGCAGAGTGACACAGGCGATGAGGCTCTTTCTCAGTTGGGCCTGTTGTTCCTGGCGGTGGGCGCAATCGGTTGGGTAGTGATGCAGGGGCTGAACCTGGAAATGGCCGATACGAACACGGAGAGTGCTGCCTCCTTCCAGTCAGCCGCAGCCGTTTTCAGGGTTGAATTCGGGATAAGCCTGATCGCGGGCCTTTGTGTCGCGCTGGGATTCTTGCTCTTTAGTTTGGGACTTGCGACCAGAAAGGGTTTCAACCGCATTGCCGCCGGGATCATTGCCGTTGTCTCGCTCATCGCGCTCGTGAGTCAGATAATCGGCATCAGCGTCACGTCTCTAACGAATTCCATGATCCAGATAGCACGGCTTTGCTTTGTCTTTTGGGCAGTCTGGAGCATATTACTTGGCGTGGGCTTGCTCCGACGGAGCAGATTGAAGCCGGTTGAGGAAATCGGAGACCAGCGGTAGGGCTTGGTGCAGTCTTAGCTATGCCTCTACGGGCGAGGTGCGAACGCAACTACGCTTACAGAGTCTGGCGCCATCAATTGGCGTGCACTTCAACGTGTGGCAGACGTCGAGGCTCCGTAAGCTAGGGTGTACAACCGGTACGGCCCTTCGACGCACAATAGCCGTGTGACGATAGCAAGAATTGGCAGGAAGGGCACTATTTCTTGTCTCTTTGGCTGCAGAGTCGTGCAGCCCAATGCCGAGACCGTATAATTGATTCGAGGATCGGCATAGCCTGACAGCAGTGGCGGAGGAATCTCTCGTGCGCGTCTTGTTACTCCGAAGTTTGGCAGTGCTGGTTGCCGTAGTGATTGCGAGCCGCTTTGCGCTTGTGGAATTCACCGACAGCGGCGATTGGCTATCGCTCATTGTTTTTGCAGTAGGTGTGGCTTTGATCAACGCGGTGATTGGGCCGGTACTCAAGGTCATTTCGTTTCCGGTGACAATACTGACCTTAGGCATCTGGATTCTAGTTTTGAACGGCCTGCTGTTCTGGTTGGGCACCGCCCTCTTGCCAGGGGTTGAGCTGGCTGACTCGGGCCGACCGACCTTACTCTCGGCCATGCTGGTTGCTCTCATCATTAGCGTGGTCAGCTTTGCCGTCAATCGAGTTGTGAAAGATGACGAAGAGAAAGAATGAGCTTGCACGACCGAACCTCAAGCAATTAAAGGACTTAGGCGAAATGCAAATCTTGGTGACTGGCGCCGCAGGATTTATTGGAAGTAACTATGTGCGCTACGTCCTGTCGGAGTATCCGGATGCCGATGTGGTGGCGGTGGATAAGTTAACGTACGCCGGCAACCTGGATAATCTCGCCGCTCTTGAAGAAAACCCTCGGTTTCAATTCGTACATGCTGACATTTGTGATGCCGGTGCAATTGATGAAGCAATGACGGGCTGTGACGCCCTCGTCAACTTTGCCGCGGAGAGTCATGTGGACCGCTCGGTAATGGACCCGGCGGCGTTCGTACGGACGAATGTGGAGGGAATCCGCGTACTCTTGGAAGCGGCCCGCGCGCACGGCGTGGAGCGTATCGTGCAGGTGAGCACTGACGAGGTATACGGACATGTGCCTGTAGGCACCTCAACCGAGGATGCGCGCCTGGCGCCCCGCAATCCCTATTCGGCCAGCAAGGCCGGGGGTGAGTTGCTGGCCCTTGCGTATTTCACCAGCTTTGGTCTACCGGTGATGATTACGCGCGGCGCCAATACTATCGGCCCCCGCCAGTATCCCGAGAAGGTGGTACCGGTTTTTGTTACCAACGCCATCGACGACAAGCCATTGCCCATCTACGGAGAGGGTGAAGCCGTACGCAATTACATGTACGTAGCAGACCACTGCGCCGGTGTCGATCTCGTCTTGCGAAGGGGGGAACCTGGCGCAGTATACAATGTCGGCGTGGAGTTTGAGGTTAACACAGTAACGCTGGCGACGAGTATTTTAGATGCTCTCGGCAAGCCGCATGCATTGATGCGGTTGATTGAGGATCGCCCCGGCCATGACTTCCGCTATAGTCTGGACTCATCCCGCCTTGCGGCGCTCGGCTGGCAGCCGCAGTACGCGTTCCAACAAGCATTGGCGGAGACGGTGAACTGGTATGTCGACAATGAGGACTGGTGGCGACCTATCAAGTCCGGCGGGTATGGGGAGTATTACGAGCGGAACTATGCCGAACGGCTTGCACGCTCGCGTCCCCTCGTCGCAGGATAGGCTCCACTCCGCACACGAGTTGCGGCATTCAAGTCTACGGCTTGAGCTCCGCGCTGCCTGTAACCAGGTCATTGCCGTCTTCATCACGGCAGCCGACTGTGATCTGAAGGCTGCCCGTCTCGCTGTCTATCTTCTTAATTCTTCCCCAGGCGGTTACCGTGCTACCCACGTAGCCCGGCTTGCGGAACCTGACCTTGAGCTGACCTGACGTGATCCATGCCTCTCCAAACGTGGTTGTTAGCATCTCCATGACAAACGCGAGCAGCAGCATTCCATGAGCAATCGGCCGTTCGAACGGTGTGGTGGCGGCAAATGCTGGATCAGTATGTATAGGGTTATAATCTCCGCTCGCCGCCGCATAACTCCGTAGCGATTCCAGCGATATTAATCGTGAGCGGGCAGGCAATTCAGCGCCAGTTCCCCAACGCTCGCTTGCACTCATTTCGCTTCCTCACTCCCGGGCATCATCAACATCGAGCGGCCTGACAGTACCGGTCGATTTTGGTGAAGGGCAGTTATCTCAACCACAATCACGTCCATGCCGGCCCGTGACGTGGCCTGGACGACTTCTGCGGTCGCGTCGAGCGTACTGTCCACTGTTGCATTGTCTTGGAACGAAAACTCCTGGGTGGCGTGTACCGATCCGGGCGGTAGTCCAATGGCCTCTATAAGGCCCGCTAGGACCCATGCCGCAATTGCCAGCGGTGGCGCAACGTTGCCGTCGCCGTGGTACAGCGGACTCTCACTGCCGACCGCGGCAAGATATTGCTGCACTCTGTCGGGGGAAACGTGTACCGTTTGTTCAGGAAAGCAATAACCGACGGAAAACCGAGGCATGTCTCTCTGCTCGTTCAGTGTTTGGTATGGGTGCCGGGATGGCGCGACCCACATACCTGCACGGGTTTCCACTACAGCGACTCTGTCGGCTGCAACTCTATTCCTCATTCGCGCCTGAAGGACGCAACCCACTGCGGCCCATTATAGCCGCAAAGGTTGCGCTCATTCCAGATGCACGTACGCGCCCACCATATGCGTGAAGTTGGTGTACAATAACCAGCAAAACACCCATCACCTGACTCGGATTGCACTGAAGTACGCGCAAGGAATCAAGTGAAGATTCATTGATAGCAAAGAGTCCGAGCAAGGGGTCGAATTGTCTGAAACGCCGAACGGACACCGCTATCAAACCGAGCAGCAGGCCTTGCTCAATCGGCTGCGGCGCATCGAGGGCCAGGTGCGGGGCATTCAGCGCATGGTTGCGGAAGACCGCTATTGCGTGGAAATCCTCCAACAGATGGCGGCAATTACGTCCGGATTACAGGAAGTCTCGCTGATCGTGTTGAGGAACCACATCGAGGGGTGCGTATCGGAAGCGATTCGTTCCGGCGAAGAGGAAGAACTCATCGAGGAGTTGATGAACGCGATTCGGAACGGAGTCGGCCGATGGGTGGTTCCCCCGCACACGGCGAGTACGACAGAGCCGGTATCAAGAATAGTTCAACAAGAGGAGTAAACTATGGCACGTGTTGGCTGGGGCATAATTGGATGCGGCGACATTGCCAACAAGGCCGTAGCGCCTGCCGTAAACGAGGATCCGAATAGTCGCCTGGTTGCCTTCGCGAGTAGCAGCCAGGAGCGGGCGGAGGACTTCACGACGAGGCACGGCGCGCAGCGGGCTTATAGCGACATTGAAGCGTTCCTCGCAGACCCGGAGATTGATGTGGTCTATGCCGCCAGTCGCGTGTATGAGCATCTACCGCAGACAATTGCTTCCGCGGCGGTGGGCAAACACGTGCTCTGCGAAAAGCCGATGGCGCTCACGGATGCCGAGTGCCGTGAGATGATTTCCGCCTGTCAGCAGGCCGGTGTGAATTTGGCGATCGCCTACTACCGGCGCTACTATCCCAAGAACATCAAGATCAAGGAGCTACTCGCTAGCGGGGCAATCGGCACACCGGTCTTGGTGCGCATGGTCTTGACCGGCAACTATGACCCGATGCCGGATGACCCGAAGATCTGGCGCGTTGACCCCGCGAAAAGTGCCGGAGGTCCGATCGCAGACGTTGGCTCCCATCGGCTCGATCTCCTCTGCCACTGGTTTGGCGATCCTGTTGCGGTGGCTGCCTGCAACGAGACGCTCGTGCACTCGTATCCCGCGGACGATTCGGATGTGTTGCTGATCAAGATGGCAAGCGGCGTTCAGGTGACCGCCTCCTTTCACTGGAGCATTGGCGTCGGTTACGACACGATTGAGATATTTGGAACGGAAGGAGCGCTGTTCAGCACACCTACCGATGGGGCGAAGCTGGTCCTGAAGCATGCTGCGGGTACCGAGGAGTTTGACCTCCCGAATGCGGAGAATAAGCACTCACCGCTTGTCGAGGACTTTAGCGCGAGGGTCCTGGCAGGTGAACCGCCGCTCTACTCGGGTGAAGACGGAGCCAAAGCAACGCGCATCATAGAGACCTCATTCGCGGCAAGCCGCGCCGAAAAGTGGGTGACAATCGAATGATGAACATAATTGGCCGACCGGCAAAAGACATCGACACGCCGGCACTCTTGGTCGATCTCGACATCTTGGATCGCAACGTTGCTCACATGGCACGCGTCATCATCCAGGATGCAGGCATCAATTGGCGTCCGCACACCAAGGGCATCAAGTCGCCTGCCATTGCGCACTTGCTTGTGGATGCCGGCGCAATTGGGGTTACATGCGCCAAGCTCGGTGAAGCCGAGGTGATGGCCGCAGGCGGCATCCGCAGTATTCTCATTGCTAACCAGATCGTTGGGCCCCAGAAGATTGAACGGCTGGTCAACCTCCGCAGGCATGCCGACGTGATTCCTGCCGTGGACAACGAGGACAATGTCCGTGAGATTGCCGAAGCGGCGGCACGCAAGGGCGTGCGGCAACGCGTAGTGGTTGAAATCAACGTAGGCATCGACCGGGCCGGGGTGCTTCCAGGCGAGCCGGTTCTTAGCTTGGCAAAGAAGGTCGCATCCTACCCAAGTCTTGAGTTTGCGGGCGTCATGGCATGGGAAGCGCTGGTCCTTGGCGCCAAGGATGATGCTGAGAAAGCGCGCATGGTCAAAACGGCTATCTCACAGCTCACCGAAAGTGCAGATCGTTGTCGCGATGCCGGGTTACCGGTGGAAATCGTGAGTTGCGGCGGCAGCGGCACATACTGGCACACCGCGTTCCAGCCGGGTGTTACTGAAATCCAGGGCGGAGGCGGCATTTTTTGCGACATTACGTACCGCGAGCGGTTTGGCGTAAAGCATGACTATGCGCTTACGGTTCTGTCAACCGTAACCAGTAGGCCCGCACCGACGCGCATCATCTGCGACGCGGGCAAGAAGACGATGAGTACGGATGCAAGCACCCCCAAGCCCTGTGGTCTGCCTGAAGTCGCCTCCGTAGGATGTTCGGCAGAGCACGGGACAATTCACCTGGTAGAGGGGTCCGATACTCCCCGCGTCGGAGACAAGATTTCGTTCATTGTTGGCTATGGGGATACGACCGTGTTCCTGCACGACAACTTCTACGGCATTCGCGACGGCCGCGTGGAGGTGGTGTGGCCGATACTCGGTCGCGGCAAACTGCAGTGAGATAAACAAATCGCTCTCAAGCCTCGCATTGGTGGCAAGAGAGCGATTCTGAATTTCGTACGCATGCCTTGAATTGCGCGTTTACGACAGGCGTCGCACTGTTCGTGCCCGTCACTAATGCGTATTCTACCCCGTGGGAATGCCCATCTCGATCAACATGACCGGGATGTTCTCATCAATTCGGTAGATTGTAGCGCCGTCATCGGTAATCAGCCCTTCTTCCAGCGGCTTGTCGACCACGTTGCCGTCTTGATACGTGACCACGTCGCTTTCAATGCGGGAATTAAGCTGGCTGATCTCATCACTTGAAAGAGGGCGCAACTGCGCCTTGGTAGCGGGGCACCGCAGGATTTCGAGTAATTGTTCACTTATGGGCATGACATCAAGTCTCCGGGGTAATGAGTGAGTTTCCGCACATTTCGTATTAGCAAGGACCGTTGCTGCTCACTATCAAATGTGGCAAGGGCTTGCTTATGGTCCTAACACACGAGGCTTAAGACAGGCATGAACGTGTCAATCATATTCACACTTGTCGGTCTGCCTATCCCCTATTTCAAAGGAAGGAGCGCAATGTAAGCTCCATTCATCCTCAGTCTAAGAACGGTGCAACGCACTGTCAACCAGAGCGTGCCCTGACTACGCGATACGGGATCTTGCCAAGGCGGGTGAGAACGGTAGGTCCTAAATTGAACAGCGCAAGATCGGCTATGAAATGGACGATAATGGGTGTGAGGATTGTGCCGGAAGCCAGGAAGAGAAGTCCGAATAAGAATCCTCCTGCAGTAGCAAGCAGCAGGAAGGGCATTGGAAATCCGGCGATTCGGTGATAGAAGCCGAATATCAAGGCAACGCCGATGAATCCCGCCGCCGGATGCACGAATGCTATGCTCATCGCCCACGACTGCAGCATGCCCCGAAAGAAGAGTTCCTCGGCAGGCGCATTAAAGAAGAGGAAGTATCCATCCTCGATGGCGTGGGCGCGGCGGGACGCCAAGCTGTGGATTGGCCAATAGCGCGCGGGGAACAGCGTACAGGCAGCAAATGCCGGAATTCCCGTGCCCAGGATAAGTGCGACGTCTAGGCCGGTAATGCGCCAGGAGAGCTTTAGCGTTTCGGCCCCACCTGCCAGGGCATAGGCCCAAACAAGAGCCACAATCGCGAATGGGAGGAGCCGACGAAGAACATCCCAGCCTATCCACCGCAGCGAGTCGCGCGCCGTACGAATAGCGATAGCGGGCGTACGGTTCATAGGTCGTGAATCCGTAATCTAATCGAAGAGGCGGGGCTGTTCTTTGTCAGCAGCATCACCGGCGTCAAGCCCCAAGTGCTCGTATGCCGCGGAGAGCACCACTCGTCCACGTGGCGTTTTGGCCAGGAAGCCAAGTTGCATCAGATACGGCTCGTAGACATCCTCGATGGTCTGCGCTTCATCGCCAATTGCTGCCGCTAAAGTGTCGATACCGACCGGCCCGCCGCCAAACTTCTCGAGAATTGTCATGAGAATCGTCCGATCCACCGCGTCCAGCCCTAGTCCATCGATCTCCAGGCTTTCCAAGCAGTCTTCAGCAAGGGAAGAGGTGATATGTCCGTCGCCTTTCACCTGCGCCCAGTCTCGGATGCGACGCAGCAGTCGATTGGTTATACGCGGCGTGCCGCGCGATCGCTGGGCGATTTCATTTATGCCTGCTTTGTCAATTGCCACACCCAAGATTCCGGCTGAACGGTGGACGATTTTCCGCATGGCGTCAATGTCATAGTACTCCATGTGGAAGTGCGCACCGAAGCGGTCCCGCAGAGGGGAACTGACCAGGGCAAGCCGGGTGGTTGCACCAATGAGCGTGAATTGGGGTAGGGAGAGACGTATACTGCGCGCCGCCATGCCTTTGCCCATGACAATGTCTAAAGCAAAGTCCTCCATCGCCGGATAGAGTATCTCTTCCACGGCACGATGGAGGCGATGCACTTCGTCGATGAAGAGAATGTCGTGCGAACGAACGTTAGAGAGGATTGCTGCCAGGTCTCCCGCACGCTCGATGGCCGGTCCAGCGGTGACTCTGATGTTGACGCCCATTTCGGTAGCCAACACGTTTGCAAAGGTTGTCTTGCCCAGCCCAGGCGGGCCGTGGAAAAGAGTATGATCAAGCGGCTCCTGCCGCTGTTTCGCGGCAGTGATGGCAATACGCAAGTGCTCCCGCACTTTTTCCTGGCCGATGCACTCTTCCAGGGAGCGCGGACGCAGCGACTGCGCGACTTGGAGGTCTTCCGGCTCCTCTTGCGGCGCAACGACGCGTGTGTCGGTCATGTGCTCATTCCTTGCAAATGAACTCGGATTCGCTTGCACTGTAAGTCGTGCGCTTCAACGTCTGCGCTCGACCTCTCAAAGAGCTTGGTTCGATGGCATTGTAGGGTGCGAGAAGTACCTTGCCAATACTGATTTAGGTCCCAAGGTGGCGCAGCGCGGCTCCAACACGCGATTCGACCGACGCGGCTGCTTGCACCTCCGGTTGCGCGAGCGCATGCGCGATCTCTGCGGTCGAATATCCCAGCGCCGCCAGCGCATCGGCGGTTTCATCGGGTGCGCCTGTGGTTTCAGGTGACGCCGCCAACTTCCCGCGTAGTTCGAGGACGATACGACTTGCGGTCCGCTTGCCCAGGCCGCTTACGAGAGTGAGCTGCCGAAGGTCCTCGCTTTCAATTGCAGTTGCAAATTGCTCAGGAGCGAACGTCGAGAGGATGGCTAGCGCGAGTCTCGGCCCCACACCGTTCACGGTCTGTACTTGGTCGAAGAGAGCTGCTTGCTGTTCTGAGGTAAAGCCAAAGAGCTCTAGCCGGTCGTCGCGAACCAGCAGCCTCGTCGCAAGCTTGACGGTACTGCCAACTGCGCCGAGTTCGTGCACAACGCTGGCAGGCACGACGACGCGCAAGCCAATGCCGCCGACTGTGTCAGAACCGCCGACCTGAATAGTTACGGACTCCAGGTCGCTGCTTACGAGTTCACCTTGGATAAAGGCAATCATGTTTGTGCAAGGAGTTGCTGCGCGGAGCGCATGTGGGCGTGGCAGATTGCTACGGCAAGAGCGTCGGCTGCGTCGTCGGGTGTGGGAGGTTTCTGGAGTGCGAGCGCGATGGACACCATCGTTTGCACCTGGCGCTTGTCAGCCCTGCCATACCCCACGAGCGTTTGCTTGATCTGAAGCGGCGAATAGTCGCTGACGGGACAGCCGGCTTCGGCGGCGCGCAAGAGCACAACTCCCCTGGCTTCACCAACGGCAAACGCAGTCGTTACGTTCTGATTGAAGAAGAGTCGCTCCACAGCAACCTCATCGGGCGCGGCAGATTCAATGACCTCTCCGAGCTGTCGATAGATTGAAAGGAGACGCGTGGGTTGGCTGTCTTTGGCAGGCGTCGTGATGCAACCAAATGTAACAAGGGAAGGTTGTGGCGAATCTTCGATAACGCCGTAGCCGAGACGGGCAGTGCCCGGATCGATGCCAAGGATGCGCATGAAGTCATCCTATCCTGATAACGCCGAATTCGCTGAGAACGCGACCATCAATTCGTCGGTCAACTCAAGATTTGTGTAGACCTTCTGGACGTCGTCGAGGTCTTCGACCTGCTCGATAAGCCGCATAGACTGGGTAGCCTTGTCGGTTTCGGGTTCCGACATGGTCTTAGGAACGCGAGTTAACTCAGCACTTTCCACCGTGTAACCGCCCTCTTCCATGCCTCGGCGCACGGCTTCAAGTTGCTCGATGAGGGTAATCACAACCAGCGTGCCTTCTTCTTCCTGCACGTCTTCCGCCCCCAACTCAATAGACTCCAGCATAGCCTCGTCCGGGTCGCTGCCGTTGAGTTCGATGATGATCTGTCCTCGGGTGTCAAACATCCACGCAACACTACCGGATTCGCCCAGATTGCCACCCCCACGTGCAAGCACGTTGCGGAGCTCTGCGACTGTGCGATTACGATTGTCCGTCAGCGCCTCGATGAAGAAGGCCGCGCCTCCCGGCCCATAACCCTCATAGTTGATATCCTCCAGCCGGGCAGCGTCTTCGAGCTCGCCGCTGCCACGCTTGACGGCGCGCACGATGGTGTCAGCGGGCATATTGGCGTCTTTCGCCCGCTGAATAGCAAGACGCAAGCGGAAATTCGTCTCTGGATCGCCGCCGCCATCTCGGGCGGCCACCGTGATTTCGCGACCCAATTTCGTATAGAGCTGCCCTCGTTTTGCGTCATTGGCTGCCTTTTGGCGCTTGATTTGCGCCCATTTTGAATGTCCTGCCATGCTCACTCTCCTAGGCAACACGCAGACTAACGCGGACGGTCTTTCAGGGGGTCAAAAGCGTTGCGAGGACGTCTCTAGTGCCTGTATTAATAACGGATATGCTACAGCTATTATAGCACTTCTCTCCGTCTTGGCCCGGGGCAAAAGTATGGGTAGCGGTGAAACAACTGAATGCGAATACATACCACATGCAGAGGCTGAGCAGAGGTAGCGTAAGGCCTGCTGCAGTCGCCGCATTGAGCCTGCGGCGTTCGATGCAATCAGAAGTGAGAACCAAAACTGAGGTGTGGTGGGATGTGCGGGCGCGGAGGGTACTCGACGGTTGGCCGAAGTAATTCAGACGCCAAGAGCACGTGGCGAGGATTCTGAGAGCGCTACCTTGTATCTCGCGGCACTTCCCAAGCCGCACACTCCATCGTGAGCGAACGTCGGCACGACGAAGTGACCCTACCGAAAACTGACCAGGCTGCGCTTTAGCGTGTCAAAGTACTGCATTGCAACCCCGGTACCCAGTGCGACACTGATGAGGGGAGTGTCGGCAAGATAGCACGCAATGCCGGTTTCCTGCGTGAGGAGCCCGTCTAGATTGCGAAGCAGGGAACCGCCGCCTGTCATCACAATGCCTCGATCGATAATGTCTGAAGCAAGTTCCGGCGGTGTCTTTTCCAAGACGTCACGCGCGCACTTAACGATTATGCAGATGGTCTCCTGAATCGCTTCAGTTATCTCATCGGATGTGATGGTTATGGTTCTTGGCAGGCCCGCTACCTGATCTCTGCCGCGCACTTCAAGTGAAATCGGCTGGTCCAAGGGAAGTGCACTGCCTACGGCAATCTTTACCTCTTCAGCGGTGCCTTCACCGATCAAGAGGTTATAGTGTCTCTTGACATAATTGAGGATTGTCGAGTCGATGCGCCGTCCGCCCACGCGTACCGATTGGCAAACTACAATCGCGTTGAGTGAGAGAACGGCTACTTCAGTAGTGCCACCGCCTATGTTGATTACCATGCTGCCGCTGGCGGAGGATATGGGCACATTGGCGCCGAGCGCCGCGGCAAGCGGCTCCTCGATCAGATAGGCATTGCCGGCGCCGGCCGAGACGACTGCATCATGCACGGCGCGCCGCTCGACGCTGGTAATTCCGGTTGGCACAGAGACCATCACGTCTGGCTTGAAGAAGCGTACACGACCGCAGACCCGCCGAATGAGATGGCGTATCATCTCTTGGGTCACCACGTAATCAGCGATCACACCATCGCGCATCGGTCGGACAACGGCAATATTACTCGGCGCCCTACCAATCATTTGGCGCGCCTCGTCGCCAATAGTCTCTACGCGATTGTCATCCGTGGATACGGCAACGACTGAAGGGCCATTAATGGTGATGCCCCGTCCCGGTACGTATACCAGCACGTTGGCGGTTCCCAGATCGATGCCGATTTGCTGTGCACCAAACATCTAGCTTGCTATTCCATTGCGACGTGCGCGCCGAGAGCTATCAAATTCTCCGGCAGAGACTCATACCCCCGAAACACGTGATGCATGTCCGTCACGCGTGTTGTGCCCTCAGCAGCAAGGGCCGCAAGCAAGAGGGCGACACCTGAACGGATATCGAGTGCGCGCACCGAGGCTGCCTGCAAGGGTGTGGGCCCGTGAATGTATGCTTTCTCGCCGGATACCCGAATGTCGGCTCCCATCTTGCGCAACTCTTCCACGTAGTTAAAGCGTGCCTCAAATACGCGCTCGTGAATTACGCTCTCCCCGGTTGCTTGCGTAAGCAAGGCACAAATCTGTGGCTGTAAGTCTGTGGGAAAGCCGGGAAAGTGAATTGCCTGCACTTCCACGGCTCGCAGAGGGTAGCTCGCCGACACCCTAATGGGATCAAGCGTTCCCTGTATGGTAACACCGCATTGGGAAAGTTTGTAGAGCAGGGGTTCCATATGATCGTAATTCGTGTTGTGAATAGTCACGTCACCACCGGTGATAGCGCTGGCGAACGCAAATGTCCCTGCCTCATGTCTGTCCGGTATCACGTCCCATTCCGCGCCGTGGAGACTCTCTACTCCCTCAACCTCTATCGTATTGGTGCCTGCGCCGTGGACGCGCGCTCCCATTTGATTGAGGCAATCGGCGAGTGCCACCACCTCCGGTTCTGAGGAGGCATGTCGAATCACGCTCGTACCCTTCGCCAATGCGGCGGCAAGCATGAGATTCTCAGTGCCGGTATGGCTGGGATAGTCCAGGTAGAGCCGAGCACCGCTAAGTCGGCTGGCGGACAGGCGATAGTCCTGGTCTTGGCTCTCCACTGAGGCGCCCATTGCCTCGAAGCCAAGCAAGTCCACGTTTACGGGCCGCTCTCCGATCTTGCAGCCGCCGGGATGCACGGAGGACACTTCACCGACACGTGTCAACAGCGGTCCGGTCACCAGAAAAGAAGCGCGAAAACTCGTGGCTAATTCCGTGGGCGTGCGCGTCGATGAAATCGTCTCTGCAGTAATTGCAATAGTCCGCTGATTCGCATCCAACTCCACGCGGGCGCCCAAGCTAGTGAGCAGATTGGCCATTGCCTCGATATCGCGAATGAAGGGTGGATTGTGCAGAACGCACGTTTCATTCGTAAGCAAGGCTGCTGCCATGAGAGGCAACGCGCAGTTCTTCGAACCTCGGGCCCGCACCTCGCCGTACAAGCGATTTCCGCCAGAGACGACGGCAGTATCGGCTTGTGTTCGTTGCTTCAGTGCTGTCATTCAGGGCTGCTCCTGAGGAAGACCACACGCACCAAGAACCGTTTAGCAGCTAAGGGCCGCCGGTAGGAAAGCGACAGGAATGCGATCAGAATGAAAAGTAGGAAGTCTGCGAAGACCGGCCGAACCGTCGTTCAAACTGCTGCGAGAATACGTCGCGATACCGCTTCCGAATTTCCTCTGCAGTGTTCATCGCGTCTGAGAAGAGCCGCGCCTGCGTCCCGCTCGTTGCGCTATACGCAAACGAATTAGCGCACGCCGCATGGCTGCCTCAGCGGCTGCGAGTTCCGCACCTTCACGCTTTTCGCTGAGGGCTTCTTCGGCGCGCCGACGCGCCTCTTCTGCACGTTCGACATCAATCTCTTCGGCACGTTCAGAGGCATCTGCCAGGACAGCTACCTGATTGTCCCGTACTTCCAAGAATCCTCCCGTTACAAAGAAGGATTCTTCCTCCTCACCCTTGCGCATTATGAGTTCACCAGGGGCCAACGCAGTCATAAGCGGCGCGTGGCGCGGCAAGATTCCTACCATGCCTTCCGATGCCGGAGCCCGCACGGAAGCAACTGCCTCCGCCGTGAGAACTACACGCTCGGCGGTTATGATCTCAATGCGAAGCGATGCCATGACTAGGACTCTTGCTGCATCTGTTCAGCGTTTTCAACTGCTTCGTCAATGGTACCAGTCATATAGAAGGCTTGCTCGGGAAGATCGTCATGCTTGCCCTCCAGAATTTCCTTGAAGCCCCGCACGGTCTCTGCAATCGTCACGTACTTGCCCGGCATGCCCGTGAAGGCTTCTGCCACGAACATTGGCTGTGACAAGAATCGCTCCATGCGGCGTGCCCGCGCCACGGTGAGCTTGTCTTCTTCGGAGAGCTCCTCAACGCCGAGAATTGCAATGATGTCCTGCAAGTCCTGGTAGCGCTGCAGCACTTGCTGTACCTGGCGTGCCACTTGGTAATGTTCTTCGCCAACCACCGTCGGATCGAGCACCCGCGACGTGGAGCCGAGGGGATCGATGGCGGGGTAAATGCCGCGCTCGGATATAGCACGCTCAAGGCGGATAGAGGCGTCCAGGTGGGCGAAGGTCGTAACCGGCGCGGGATCCGTATAGTCGTCAGCCGGCACGTACACCGCTTGCAGGCTGGTGATGGCGCCCCGTTTGGTAGAGGTAATGCGCTCTTGGAGCTGACCCATCTCCGTCGCCAGCGTTGGTTGGTAGCCCACCGCCGAAGGCATGCGTCCCAGCATAGCGGAGACTTCCGAGCCCGCTTGCGTAAAACGGAAGATGTTGTCGATGAAAAGCAGCAAGTCCAAGCCCTGGCTATCGCGGAAATATTCGGCAACGGTAAGGCCGGTCAAGCCAACGCGCAGGCGCGCGCCCGGGGGCTCGTTCATCTGGCCGAATACCATCACCGTCTTATCCAGCACCCCAGCTTCGCGCATTTCGTTCCAAAGGTCGTTGCCTTCGCGCGTGCGCTCGCCAACTCCGCAGAACACTGAGTAGCCTTGGTGCTCGGCAGCGGCGTTGCGGATCAATTCCATGATGATGACCGTCTTGCCGACACCGGCGCCGCCAAAGACCGCGATCTTGCCGCCCCGACGGAAGGGGCAGACCAAGTCAACCACTTTCAAGCCGGTCTCGAAAATCTCAGCCTCGATGCTCTGCTCTTCGAGGTCGGGCGATCTGCGGTGAATTGGGTAGGTATCCGTAGTTTCAACCGGATCGCCGCCGTCTACCACTTCGCCGATGACGTTGAAGATGCGTCCCAGTGTCTGTTCGCCGACCGGCACCTGGATTGGCGCTCCGGTGTCAATGACTTCCACACCGCGGCGGAGACCTTCCGTGGGACCCATGGCAACACAGCGAACCCAGTCATTGCCGAGGTGCTGTTCCACTTCCAGCACGAGCCGACTGCCATCCGGTGACTGCAGTTCGATCGCATTGTGGATGGTGGGGAGGTTGTCCGTTGGAAACTCTACGTCAACTACCGGCCCAAGTACCTGGACAACGCGGCCTTTTACATTGGCTTGCGCTTCTACTGCCATGGATGCTCGCTCCTCAGTCTGGATATCTCTAGTATCTTGGTTCAATCCTATGCGCCGGCAATGGCTTTCGCTGCCGTCGCAATTTCTATGACCTCGTTCGTGATCGCGGTCTGACGTACCTTGTTGTAGGTGAGTGTCAGATCCTGCAGGATTTCCTCCGCATTTTCGGTAGCGTTGCGCATCGCGATCATACGCGCGCTGTGCTCGCTCGCAATATTCTCCAGGAGCGCACGGTAGATCTGGGCCTCGATGAACCGAGGTAAGAGCGTGGAGAGCACGTCGTCTGGGCCTGGTTCATAGATGTAGTCCACCTGATGGAATGCACTGATCTCGCTGGGATCGAGCTCCTCAGGGGTGATTGGCAGAATGCGTGCCAAGGTCGGCTCCTGCCGCATCAAGTTTACGAATTGGGAAAAACCTACATAGACTTCGTCATATTTCTTGCTCGTGAAGCCTTCGATTGTGCTGCGGGACATCGGCAGAATGTCCGCCAAGTTGGGATAGTTGCCCAAGTCCTGATATTGGGCGGACACCGAGTTACTAAGACCCACAGATCGTAGCAAGGCCGGGCCTTTAGTCCCCACAGCAATAATGTCAACGGAAACGCCGCGATCGAGGATAAAGCGCACCACCGAGCGGACCATGTTGGAATTGAGACTGCCGCACAATCCCCGGCTGGTGGTAAAGAGAATCACTGCAGCGTGGGAAACGGGGCGAACTTGAAGTAATGGGTGGAGTTCCTGCGCCCCGCTTACCGCAGCGAGATTGTCGATGACCGATCGAATTCGTTCCGCATAGGGCCGCGAGGCAAGTACCCGCTCTTGCGCACGCCGCAGCCTGCTCGACGCCACGAGCTCCATCGCGCGCGTAATCTGACGCGTATTCTGAACGCCTCGAATGCGCCGCCGCAGTTGACGGATGCTCGGCACTTACGCTGCTCCTGACTGCACGGAAGGCTGGAAAACATCCTGCTTGAATTGACTGATTGCTGCCGTCAATTTCTCTTCAACCTCTTCAGGGAGGGCTTGGGATTCCCTTATCTCATCCGCTACCTCACGGTGGCTGGCAGAGATATGTTGCAGCAATTCGGTGACAAAGCGGTCGATGTCATTTACAGCAACGTCGTCCAACTCACCGGCATTCAGGGCAAAAATGCTGATAACCTGGTTTTCAACAGACAGTGGGACGTACTGAGGCTGTTTCAAAATTTCCATCGCCCGTTGCCCGCGTTCGAGTTGCTGCCGTGTAACACGGTCAAGGTCCGAGCCGATTTGCGCGAAAGCGGCAAGTTCACGGTACTGCGCCATGTCCAAGCGCAGCCTCCCGGCCACCTGTTTCATCGCCTTGATCTGCGCATCTCCACCGACGCGCGAAACCGAGATACCGGCATTCACGGCAGGTCGCTGGCCAGCATAGAAGAGGTCCGGCTCAAGGTATATCTGCCCGTCCGTAATCGAAATCACGTTTGTGGGGATGTACGCAGATACGTCCCCGGCTTGAGTCTCGATGATGGGTAGTGCGGTCAGCGTGCCACCGCCATGGTCTTCATTGAGACAGGAAGCCCGTTCCAGTAAGCGCGAGTGCAGATAGAAGACGTCGCCTGGATAGGCCTCACGGCCGGGTGGGCGGCGCAACAACAGGGATACCTGTCGATATGCCCAGGCATGCTTGCTGAGGTCGTCGTAGATGACCAGGGCGTCCTGGCCTCTATCTCGGAAATACTCGCCCATAGTGCATCCGGCGAATGGAGAGAGATAGAGCAGAGCCGCGGGATCGGACGCGCCTGCGGCTACAATGATGGTGTGATCCATTGCGCCGTTGCGGTCGAGAATCGTCATGACGTTGGCGATGTCTGACTCTTTCTGACCGATGGCGACATAAATGCAGACTACATCCTTGCCCTTTTGGTTGATTATGGTGTCCAGCGCAATCGCCGTCTTTCCGGTCTGACGGTCGCCGATGATAAGTTCGCGCTGGCCGCGGCCAATGGGAATCATTGAGTCGATGGCCTTGATACCAGTCTGCAACGGGACATTCACGCTTTTTCGCGTGACGACACCGGGGGCCACTTTTTCAATCACGCTTGTCTCTGTGGTATTGATCGGTCCTTTGCCGTCCACGGGTTGGCCTAGCGAATTGACCACCCGTCCGGCGAGTTCAGGTCCGATAGGAACTGACATAACGCGTCCGGTGCCTCGCACCTCGTCACCCTCTTTGATCTCCTCGTAAGGGCCCATGATGACCGCACCGACGGTGTCTTCTTCCAAATTCAATGCGAGCCCAAAGACTCCGTTGGAGAACTCCAAAATTTCACTGCTCATAACTCCGGAAAGGCCGAAGATACGAGCGATGCCGTCTCCCGCTTCAACCACGGTGCCGACGTCAACCGCCTCGCTCGGGCGATCGAACGCTTCAATCTGTTGGCGAAGTGCGGAGGCAATATCCTCAGACTTGATGCTCAAGAGGCCCTCTCTCCTTTCCGAGCGCGCTAGATTACACGCGCCAGTTGCTCTTCCATCGCCCTTAGCGACGCTCGGACGCTAAGGTCTTGCAGGCGGTCTTCTTCGCGTAGTATAAGTCCGCCAACGATGGCGGGATCTACAGTTTCCTCCAAATGCACGCTGCGGCCATCTCTGCCCAGCGAATCCTTGAGTTGCTGACGCAAGTCCTCCGTCAGTGGTGCCGCACTGGTCACGTGTACGCGCGCTATTCCTTCAATTCGGTCCGCTTCTCGCAACACCTGTCGAGCAATCTGCGAAATACTGCGCACCGCGCGATCCTCAATGAGAATTCTCAACAGCTCCTGACCGGCGGTAGACAGATGGCCTCCAATTGAACGTTGCACAGCATCCATCCGCTCCGCCAAAGTCAGACGCGGGTCTTCCAAGAAGTGGCGAATCGTACGGTCTTCGCCGATCACCAGGAGAACCGTCATGTCACGCCGCCATTGGTCAAGCGTATTCGTCTTACGCGCGAAGTCCAGCACACCGCGGCTGTAGCGGCGGACATTGGTAGCGCTGCTCACGATGTTTCTTCCAAATCTGCAACGAGACGGGCCGTGAGTTGGCGGTCCTTCTCTGAATCGAAACTCTCGTGAATGAGCTTTCCGGCCACAGCAACCGAGAGCGACGCAACCTCTTGGCGCAATTCACGGCGAGCGTGCCCAATCTCAGCACGAAGTTCTTCTTGGCCTCTCTCCAGAATGCGCTGCGCTTCCTGTTGAGCATTGGCGACACTTTCATCGCGTAAGCGCTCAGCCGCCGCCGTCGCGTCATCGATGATCTTGCGTGCATGAGCGCGCGAATCTTCAAGCTGCCGCTCATACTCTTCGCGGAGATTCTCTGCCTCAGTGCGCGCACGTTCCGCTGCCTCTTGGCCTTCGCGGATACGCTCCTTCCGCTGATCGAGCATGTTTAGCACGGGGCGGTAAAGCAGACGGTGCAGCAGAAAGACGAGAAGCAGAAAGTTGATGATCTGGAAGGCGAGATAAAACGGGTTGATCCCCAGCTCGCCCATAGCGGTACCTTCTCCCTTTTGCCTGATGTATCTCGAGTCTACCTAGAATCGGCGGTGCGATTCTCGAATGCCTTACCCTAGGAAAATAAGCAGGATCGCCGTTAGCAACGAGTAGATTGCAATCGCCTCGGCGAGGCCCGCACCAATGATAAGGGTGTTGCGAACGTCATTCGCGGCTTCTGGATTGCGTCCAATTGCCTCCATCGCGCCGCGCACCGCAATTCCGATGCCCAAGCCCGGACCAATAGCTCCGACGCCCATTGCGATACCCGCAGCCAACTTTGCAGCAGTTTCCGGATCCATGGATTCCTCTTCTCCTTACTCTTACCACTACTAGCTCGGTACGAAAAACCTAACTGCTCTTACGCATGACAAAACTCTAGGAATGCGCTTCTTCGTGTTCATGTTCACCGCTCATGGCCAGTCCAAGGAAGATTAGTGTGAGCATGGTGAAGATGAGCGCCTGGATCAGGCCGAAGAGTACCTCCAAGACCATGAATGCGGCTCCTACCAATGGTATGCGCATCACCAAGAGCAAGACTTCTCCAGCAAAGATATTGCCAAAAAGACGGACGGAGAGCGACACCGGCACAAAAGATTCGATCGCAATGTTTATCAGGATCAGAATTGGCAGGGGGCCCGCCAGGTGCTTTAGGTATCCCAGTGGCTTGTGAACGATCAATCCCGCGGCGTGGATGAGAATGAAAGCGATCAGCGCCATACCGATAGTCATGTTGAGGTCGCTGTTGGCAGCTCGAAAGATCGGTATGAAAATCTCGTGCCCCTTGCCGTCGTCTCCCCAAACGCCAATGCTATTGAAGCCTGGCAAGAGTCCCATCCAGTTCGCAACAACAATGTAGATGAAGAATGTCGCAATGATAGGAAATACGATGCGGGCGCGGGCACCGACGACGCCCTCAACAATGTCGTAGAGCATGCCGACAATGGCTTCGGCAAAATTCTGTAGGCCGCTCGGGACCAATTGCATGTTACGCGTGGCAAGGATGGAGGCAATCACCAGCAGCGCCATGACGATCCAGGCGGTAAAGATAGTGTTGGTGATTGTAATAGGGCCTATGTGAAACAGGGGTTCCGCAGCCAGCGAAATGTGCAGTCCTTTGAAGCCAATGATTTCCAGGAAATCCATAGTGCTCCCTACACCTGCAATCGAAAGAGCTGGTAGAGCGTACCAAAGCTCAACAATAACCCGATTAACATACCTACGAGAACCAGCAACGGACCCGTGCCGAACCGTTCGTCAAGATAGTTGCCGGCCCAAACACCACCGAGCACAAATGCGCCCACTACAAAGCCGAATTGGAGCGCGAACATTCCTGCTCGCAGCGGCCCTATCTCAATGCGCTTCTTGGGCTGGGGCGGCATTGTCCTTCCTCTAGCGTCAAGCAAGTATAGCATACGCCGATGTCCGCCTCAAAGCCTCCGCGCGCATGTGCATTATTTCACAATCTCTTTTGTTTGTCTACAAGCGAGGTTGATTAATTGGATCATTGACCCCGATTCTCAGCGAGCGCGTGTCAGTAGGTCTTGTATGGAAACTGAAGCTCCGTCCCGACCGGCTGAGACATTTGCGCCGAGCACGGCAGCCAGACTGTACATCGCATCGCTAAAGGGACTGCGAATGTATGACGGGTCGCCCTGCGCTACCGCTCTAACGAATGCGCGGTTGACTTCAAGCGTGGCGTCGCCGCGATTGCCTGCGGGCAATCTATGCCGCAGTACTTCGGTTGATGGCGTCGTGCGAGGAGGGTACGCTCCGTCATGGAAGTAGGCGACCGGCCCTTGGGGCTCCAGGCTCAGATGGCCGTGGTCCCACAGCACGTGCATGTAGCTTTCCTGATAGAAGACTCGGGCCAAACGCGACATAATGAGGTGTCCCACAGCCCCATTGGCAAATGTGTACGTCACGCTATAGGCTGTCGGATTGTCGCCTTCAAAAGCGGCAAGTACGGGGTCCCGTTGCACGTAATGAGCTTGTACACTGTCAATCTCACCGCACCAGTAACGCATCAAATCAGTCTGGTGAATGCCGGCTTCGACGACCGAACTGCCGGACCAATCTTGAAAGGCAGTCCAAACCCGGCTCGCCGGTCCGCCAAGGTCTTCAGTCGGTGTGTGCTTCGCGTTATGGCTTTCCACGCTTCCCGTGTGAACCATGGTTGCCATGACGATGCGCTTGCCTTGCAGATACTCGTGCATTGCGGCATGCCAGGCATCGTAGCGCTCCTGAAAGCCAACCGCAGCAATGACGTTTTTGCGTTCAATGGCAGCATCCATGGCGTGCGCTTCTTTGAGGTCGAGACTCATGGGCTTTTCCACAAAGAGATTGAGGCCCCGTTCAGCGGCGCACACCACCTCGCCGTTGTGGCGGTTGGGTGGAATGCACACGTAGAGCGCGTCTAGCTCCTCCGCTGCCAGGAGCGTGTCTAAGGAAGTGTAGCGGCGGACACTCTCCTGTCGATATTCAGGAACATGACGGCGGATCTTTTCTTCCACCAGATTGGGTTCGTGCATGTCTCCGAGCGCGGCGACCTGAGCCACTCCCTCTTCCTGCAAACGCCAAAGCGCTGCCAGGTGTTGCAATCCGCGCTGACCGATGCCAAGAATGCCGATCCGAGGTGGTGCGGTCATGCTGAAGATGTTCCAGTGTAATGTAACTTACGGTGCACTGTGCGCTCCGCGTTCACTACTAATCTCCCCATGCTCATAACAACCAAGCGCACTATCGTCATCTTCTGAAGCGATGCCAAGTGGCCGCTATGCGCAAGCAAGAGGGAGTGTTGTGTCATCGTCTACACGACGCCCCGTTCAGCTTTTGTATCCTCAAGACAAAAAGGCAGTCGGTTGCTCGAGCGAAATCAAGAATACAAGGTACGCGCTAACATTGGGCGAGGCACTCCCATGCCGAGCCTCTCCCGGGCCTTCTCAATCCTTCTCGCGACCCAAGACACGAGCATCAGTAAGGGAGTTGGGTGTCTGGATTCTCTTGCATGTAGTGTGCGAGGCGAACGCCGAGATTCTCCTGCAACTGAATGCTGAGACCGCCGTCAACTACCAGAGCGTGACCCGTAATGAAACTCGCCTGTGCCGAGCAGAGGAACGCAATGGCGCTGGCAATTTCCTCCGGCTTTCCGCAGCGCCGCAGGGGGTACTGCTCTTCAAAGAACGCGTAGCCGCTTGGATTGTCCTCCCACATGCGGGCCTGGATATTCTCGGTGACAATGTGGCCCGGGCAGATAGCGTTCACGCGAATGCCGCGCGGGCCGAGATCAATTGCCATCTGACGTGTCATGCCGATCACTGCACTCTTGCTCGCTTCGTAGACGAGAAAGCCGGGCGATTGTAAGAGGCCATGCACGGACGAGATGTTGATGATGTTGCCGCCACCATTCTTCTCCATGTGCGGAACTGCGTACTTGCTGGCGAGGAAGAGGGCTTTGGCCATTACTGCTAATCCGGAATCCCAGGCTTCTTCTGTCGTCTCGAGAATGCTCGTGTCTTGGGCCGACGTCGGGGAGTACGCGTTATTCACAAGAATATCCACCCGTCCCCAATGCTCCACGGCACTGTCGATAGTCTTGACGATGTCGGCGTGGTCACCCACATTTGCCAACACAACTTCAGCCTCACCGCCCGCCTCACGAATGCCGGAGGCATTCTCCCTTGCCGCTTCCTCGTTGATGTCAGCAATGAGGACCTTCCCGCCGTCGGCGTCTAGCCGACGCGCGGTAGCGCCACCGATTCCCAATGCGCCCCCCGTCACTATGGCTACATGTCCCGACAAGTCAAACATAGGCCTACTCTTTCCGTCTCAGCAACTAATCGCTTGCAGATTGTTGTAACTTTACGCGCGCCAAGACCTCCGGATTGACGACACTTTCCGGCATGTTCGCTTGCAGTACCTGGGCGACTGCCTGGGCCGTGCGCGTCTGCAAAACCGCAAGCGACTCCTCACTATAGAAGGCGACGTGGGGAGAGACGATCAGGTTCTCCTGTTTGAGGAGCGGGTCGCTCGGGTCAGGCGGTTCCTGGGGAAGCACGTCGACTCCGGCAGCGGCAATGTGCCCGGAACCAAGCGTCTCCGCCAAGGCAGAACTCTCGACCAAGCCGCCGCGGGAGGTATTGATGAAGATCGCGCCAGGCTTCATGAGTCGGAATCGCTCCCGATCGAACATGAGCGCGGTTTCAGGTGTGAGAGGAAGATGCAAGCTGACAAAGTCACACTCTTTCAGCAAGTCTGGCAAGCTGACTGCGCGGCAGCCTGCTCGTTGGGCATCCTCAGACGTCAAATGAGGGCTGTGCGCAAGCACTCGCAGTCCCAGAGCGTGCGCTTTGGCCGCCACCCGGCGGCCGGTTTGTCCAAAGCCGACAATACCCAATGTCTTGCCATGGATGCGGAAGAGCGGCATGCCCACTTTGCTATTCCAATTCTCTGCGCGCACCGCTCTATCGTAGCGGGTTAGTCGCCGGGCGCAGGCGAAGAGGAGGGCAAGCGTGTGTTCTGCTACTTCCTCCACACAATAGTCCGGCACATTCGTTACTACTACGTCACGGCCCGTAGCTACGTCCACAGCAATGTTGTCTACGCCGATGCCGTACCGCGCAATGACTCTGAGCTGATCTGTAGCGCGCACGACTGCGGGTGTGACGGAGGCAAAACACGTCATGATGCCGTCAACGCCGGCGGCAAGTTTTACCAAAGTCTCTTCATCACCACTTGGTGATGGGACCAACTCGACGCCAAGCGGCTCGAGGACTGTTCGCTCTCTGTCCAGCGTGGGCCAAACGTAATCGGTGATGAGTACGCGGTAGCGCATACATTCTCCTTGTAAGCGGAGTTTGGGCGGCTATTTGGACTTGCCACTGTGCGCAAGAACTATGAGCAAAGCAGCAACGATGACACCAAGAATGCCCAACGCGTAGATTTTCTGCAGCGGCGTGGGCAGCAACAACGCGATCGCACCGAAGGCGGCCGCTAGCGACCAGTAGACGAGCGCAATGCCAAGAGGAGGCAGCCCTAGTTCCGACAGGCGATGATGCAAGTGGCTCGTATCCCGTTGGTAGAAGCGGCCGCCTCGCAACGTACGGCGAATGATAGACCACGCCACGTCAATGGCGGGTACCCCAAAGATTAGCAGTGTGGTGGCTAGTTTTGCTCCACCAATGATGGCTATAGTGCCTAGAGCGAAACCGAGGAAGTGGGCCCCGCTGTCGCCCATGATGATGCGCGCACGATAGACATTGAAGGGAAGAAAGCCGAGGATTGCTCCGGCGAGGATGAGCGGCAGAAACGCTAAGCTGAATTGCTGCAACGACATACTGAGGAAAAAGAGCACTCCCGCCCCAATGAACGAGAGCCCTCCGGCCAGTCCGTCATAGCCATCTACGAAATTGATAGCATTCATCATGCCCACAATCCAAAAGAGCGTGATGATCACCGACAGCCAATAAGGAAAGAAAATGTGGCCGTCCATGTAGGTAGCGATGCCACTCAAGAAGGAGATGTTTCCACCGAATGGATCGCGGACGAATTCAATAAATATCCCAAAAGAGACAGCTATACCGGCCGCGGCAACCTGCGCGATGAATTTGGGAAGGGGTGGCAGGCCGCGAACGTCGTCAATGAACATGACGAGCGTAATCAAGCCGGCGCCCAGCAGAAGACCCAGGATCTTCGGGTCCAACGACAGATCCTCGCGCAGCCACACCGTCGCAAGTAAGATGCCGGCAAATGCCGCAAAGATGGCGAGACCGCCAATCCGCGGAACCGGCCTCTTGTGCACCCTCCCTACGCCAGGCTGATCCAACCATTGCATACGCAGCGCCGTACGTCGCACGGCGTCGGTCAGGAGTAAAGCAACGACTGTCGCAGAGAAAAGGGCAAACAGAAGGGTGCTGGTAGCAGGTTGCACAACTCTACCCGGAGTGAGTATTGCGAAGGTGGGACTGTGTCCGCCCATAAGTATACCATCACCTTTCGCTGCATTACCTGTTTAGACGCAAGCGCCGCCGTGGCGGTACAATAACGGTATGGGAGGATGTCGTCATGCGCATGACAGAGTATGCAATGAATGATACCGAGAGGGGCCACCAGAGACTTCCTGAGCATCGACCGGAGCAACACATTGAAGAGAGCGACCCTCTGGGATTTCTCGGCGGCTTTGTCGCGGGTGCCATGTGCAGCGCGGTGGGCTCGACAACATGGCTGTGGTCGCTCGGCGTCTTGCTCCTAAATGTAGTACCGCAACTTGATAGGTTCACCCAGCCTACGCGGCCGCTACTGAACTTGGACCGCCTAATCGGAACCGCCGGTGAGGACTATGCATTGTTCGTTTTGATTGGGGGTTTATTCTTTTCTTTCTTGCCCATCGCACTCGCACTCTCCTTAAAGGAAGGTGGGCAGACGTTGAGTCTGCGCAACGGCCTGTTCATCGGCTGGATGCTGGGCCTCTTCTCTATTCCAATTATGGTCTTCCAGGCGTTCACCGAGTCCTTGGGAAGGCTCCCTAGGCTTTAGACACGCCAAGACTGACTTGCTGGGTTCGCGAGAGGGGTCTGGGGAAGCGCCATCCGCAGAGTTCCTGTTAAGATGAGTAGTATCTAGCGTGTTTCGTTCCCACCGACCAACAAGACTCACACTTATCACTGTTGACATTCCAAGAATTGGGTAGAGTTGCTATGGGTAGCGTGTAAGGGCGACTCAAGGCACTTTGCATGTGACTTTGTGAGTGACTCTCGGCTCAGTGTTAAATCTCAATGAGGAAGGATTCGAAGATTTCCGGTAAAGACTGAATCGAATGAAGTTTCTAGTCAGATTGGGGACAATGTCACAGAATCCACCAGAATTTGAGATGAGTTCAGTACAAGGCGAATATCTGATTCGCGTGTACACGACGCTTCGCGAGGGGTCACGAGTAGTTGGATCTCGCCTGGCAGAACGGCTGGGAGTTTCCGCGTCGGCGGTGACACAGGCTTTCCAACGCATGGAGCGACAGGGGCTCGCCGTCATCGACCACGACTGGGGTCTTCAATTGACGCCTGAAGGGCGTAGCATAGCTGAATCGATTATTCGCCGGCACTACCTAATTGAGAGACTATTGGTTGATACGTTGGGGTTCGATTGGGCCGATGCCGATGATGAAGCGGAACGCCTGGAACACGCGCTTTCATCTAAATTAGAAACCTACCTATTCGAAAGTCTTGGAGAGCCGACAACGTGCCCGCATGGGAACCCGTTTCCAGGGTCGCCGGATGAGGAACGGTTGCTAGGCGCGCGAAAGCTGACAGAAACAAGGGTGGGGGAGAGCGTCGTGATTCTCCGCATCACCGAAGAAGGTGAAGACGACGGCGATCTTCTCCGTTTTGCCCATAGCCAGGGCCTGCTGCCAGGATCGCCAGTCTTGGTCGAAGACATCGACCTGCGAGCAGGACAGCTACTCCTGAGTACAGATGAGCGCAAAGTCGTTATTTCGGTGCGCTGGGCTCAAAGTGTTCGCGTTTCCGGCCCTGTCTCTTAAGCAGATTCACTCGCGGAGCTCGCGCGTTTGGCCGCTACGGAGCTTTACCACAGACAAGGCGACATTGACGTAACTAGGTTGTTTGTCGCTGTCTGAAGTGTTCGTTTGCGTTACCGGCTGTCGCTACCCTCGAGATCCCGCTCGCAGAGCTGCCAAATGGTCGGCAAGCGCATCTTGCCAGGGTCGAAGGTCGTCCTGATGGATGGCTGCCAGCCGCTCGTTTGCCAATACGGAGTAGGGAGGGCGCGCCGCCGGCGTAACGTACTTCTTCGACGATGTAGGAGAAAGCTCTGCGTCGACGCCCACTAACTCGAAGATAGTTTTGGCGAATTCATACCAGGTGCACGAACCGGCGTTGGTTATGTGGACGACGCCAGTAATGTCTTGCCCAATCAACCACGCTACTTTCTCAGCCAGGTCTCTGGTCGAGGTAGGCGTACACTCCTGGTCGTCGACTACCCGGAGCGCAGACCCTTCCCCTGCCTTGCGAAGCATTGTTTGGACGAAGTTGCCTCCTTTGCTGCTTGCGCCCGCAGCGCCGTACAAGCCGCACGTTCGCACTATCACCGCTCTCCGCCACGCAATTTGAGCAAGATACTCTCCGGCGAGCTTGGAAGTCCCATAGACGGACAGCGGCGCCGGTGGATCGTCTTCGGTTAGTGGAGCGCGTTTTGCCTGACCGCCAAACACGTAGTCTGTGCTGAAGTGCACAAACTGCGAGTTCTGCTCTGCACAGAGTTGGGCGAGATGCCGTACAGCGAGAACATTCGTGGCAAAGGCGGTTTCTTCCTGAGTCTCACAGTCGTCTACGCGATGAAAGGCAGCGGTGTTAATGAGCGCGTCCGGCCTGAATGAACGAAAAATCTCAGCGGTCCGGTCGGCGTTGCAAATGTCTAGGTCCTGGCGCGGCGGCGCAAGTACTTCATATTGAGAGAGTGAGAGCCTGAGGTCGTACGCTAGCTGTCCGTTCCCGCCTGTGATAAGGATTCGCATTCCACCCTCGTCGTTACACTTCTCGCCGTAAAGCCGCTTCGCTTAACATACATCAGCCTGCACGCACTGAGGTTTTCAGTAGTGTACTACTTTGAAAATGAGCGCGGTCGCCGCTATCCTGGATAAACGACTTGGGGTGCATTGATGTTCGAGGAAGCTACACATATGAGAAGGCAAGAGGGACACGAAGTAGTGAACTTGTCAGGATTTCGAGTGAGGATTCTTTAGTTGTCGCAGCCAACGCTACGTAACCCAGCAGCATCGTCACCCGACGCGCCAGACATAGATGTCGCAATAGTTGGCGGGGGTCCTGGCGGGCTTGCCGCCGCCCAGCAGTTAGGCGAGCGGGGTATTGCAAGCGTGGTTCTTGAGAAGGGTGGTTGCCCCGGTTGGATGTGGAGCAAGACGTACGAGAGTCTCCGCCTGCACACCGGAAAGCACCTGAGCGCTTTGCCTGGAATGCCGTACCCAAGTGGGACCAGCCTTTTCCCTTCACGTGCGGAATTCACGGATTATCTCAAGGACTACGTGGCACAATTCAGTCTGCCCCTCCGTGTTGGTGTAGAGGCGCAGGCACTTGAGCGGCAAGCGGACACATGGAGAATTAAGACGAGTGAAGGTTGGGTTACGGCACGCGCTGTAGTCGTAGCAACCGGCATCATGTCGTCGCCGCTTGTGCCAAGCAAACTTGGGTCGGAATCATTCGAGGGATACCTCATCCACAGTTCGGACTACAGGAGGCCATCGCCATTCTCACACCAGCGTGTGTTAGTCGTTGGCGTAGGCAATTCCGGAGCGGAGATTGCGGCGGAGCTTGCAAGTGCCAGTGTACGTGTGGCGATATCTGTCCGTTCGGGAGTGAACAACGTGCCTCGAAGCGTCGTTGGGATTCCGAGCCAATACCTGGGGTGGGCAATCTCCTGGCTGCCTCGTCCCATCCAACAGCGATTGACACGGACGTTTGGGCTCGTGGGAGCCGTAGTCCGGGGCGGCAACCCAATCCCGCGCAAGAAGGGGTTCGGCAATTGCCCGGACGTACCCCTTATCGGTATGAAGCTGGCCAACGCCGTGCGATCTGGTGCTATCGCCCTCCTGCCTGGCATCGATCGTTTCACGCCGGAAGGAGCGACATTTACTGATGGCACGCAACACGGGTTCGACGCGGTGATACTGGCTACCGGGTACAGGTCGTCCATTGAGTGGATGGGCGCTTACAACGCCAGAGATGCTTGCGGATTCGCTAAACGACGAGACCGCGTGAGAAGCCTTGAATTCCCTAATCTCTACTTTATTGGTCACAACTACGATGGCAGGGGCGGACTCTATAATATCGCCGTGGACGCAAAGCGGATTGCCCGGATTGTGTTGAGCAGTCAAAGGCTGTGATAGCTGCCAAAGGACCAAAGTGCTGTTGCCAACACCATATGAAACCAGATTGGGATCGTCCGCTTGAGCCATCTCCTTTCCGGCTTGAGCTTCATCGTTAGAATATAGCGCGCCAACATTGCACCGAAGTAAACTACTGCGGCAGCCCTGAGGGGCGTCGCCAACATGCCCCACCAGCTCGAAGCAAAGAGACCCTCAGTCCGGTAGACGTCGGCAGCAATGACTGCCAGGAGCGAAAACAGAACTAGCTGCGCAGGGAGCAGGTAGCGGTAGGGCATCAATCCCGAGTACCAGTGTTCCATCGCAGGCAACCAGCGAGGCGAGAACAAAACGACTACCACTTGTCCCAGCACTCGTAACCCAAACAAGACAGTACATACAAGGAGGATTAGAGGTGCCAGGGACATGTCTTCAACCTCGTGCTAGTCGACGATGCGAGTTTCTCGGCCGGCTCTAACTCTTTAGGAATGAGAATCTACTGCAGCAATCTACTTGGTTGCCTATGCGGCACCCAGAAATAGGGCTGCAATTTCCGTTACCACGCCAATGCAATTTCAAACAGCTTCCATTCTATATGTTAGCTTGACATGGGCACTCCCAATTGGTAGGTTAATGGCCAGAAATCACAGTGATGATTCTACGATTTGGTGGTCTCTGGCTAATTGGTCGGCAGGCAATATTGTAGTATTATTGCACCCAAAGAACCGAGTGGTTACACAACTGGGGATAACTCGGATCTTGGGCAAGTGTTTTGTCCTCGCACTGCTTTGACATCTCCCTTCTTAAAAAAGAAGACGGGATGCACATTGACTGTGGGGAGAAGGTGAGGGAACCTAACAAGACTTTCATTGTAGTTTCCAGGGGGCAGTGGAGAGAAAGGAGCAGAGTGCTCGCGCAGACCGTTCGTCGAGAATGAGCCTGAGCAATTCATTGATCGTGTTACCTTGTGGCGAGAAATTCATCGGTTCCAGTTGGACGTGGATTCGGTATGTTCCCGCCCTTGCTGTCATATGGTCACGTGCAGGATTTAGAGGTTGAGAACGACTTAGAGTTCAGGTATGGTGTTCAGCAAGACCAAGTTGCAATGTTAAGGAGATGCGCCCAATGGGAGTAACTACGGAGCGGCAAGATAACACACTGATTGCAAAGACCGATGGTCGCATTGATGGGGCGAATGCCCGTGAATTCCAGGATGCCTTAGACGCCGCAATTGACTCGAGTGAGCGTGCCGTCGTCTTGGACCTGGAGGAAGTTTCGTATATCAGTAGTGCCGGCTTGCGAGTTATCCTCCTAACAGCCAAGTCGTTGCAGAAGCAAGACGCGAAGTTTGCCGTCTGCTCGCTCTCAGAATCAATTCGAGAGATATTCGAGATCAGCGGCTTTGATCAAATCATTGCCGTTCACGATTCTCGAGATGAAGCAATAGACGCACTCAAGAATTAACTCGCCCATTCTTGCGCAGCATCGAGAATTCAACTGGCCCGTGGGTACTCCCTACAGGGTCAGATAATGCAGTTCTCGAGGAAGGGAACGATGGAACCACCTTACAAAATCCTCGTTGTCGATGATGAACCGGATCTTGAGCCTCTCATGCTGCAGCGAATGCGTCGCCACATTCGGGCGGGACGCTACTCGTTCGTCTTCGCTCAGAATGGAGTTGAAGCGCTTGAACGCCTGACCGAAGAGGATGACATTGATATGGTCCTCTCCGATATCAATATGCCTCGCATGGATGGCTTAACGCTGCTTGAACAGATTCCCAAGGTCGATCCCAACATCCGCTCCGTAATCGTTTCAGCATACGGAGACATGAAGAACATCCGCACGGCCATGAATCGTGGCGCTTTCGACTTTGTGACCAAACCGCTAGACTTTGCAGACCTTCAAATTACAATCGATCGCACATTGAGTCATATGACTGAATGGCGAGAAGCACTCTCTTCGCGTGACAAACTGGTTGCATTGCAGAATGAACTGAATGTCGCCAGCCAGATCCAGCAGTCGATTTTGCCAACAATATTTCCTAAAGGCGAAAACTACAAAATCTATGCCAGCATGGAACCTGCGCGCAATGTTGGGGGAGACTTCTTTGACGTTTTGACTCTGGATGCCGGCATGGTTGGCCTTGCGATTGCGGACGTATCCGACAAAGGCGTACCCGCTGCCCTATTCATGATGTCTAGCCGCACGCTTCTGAAGGGCTCTGCCATCGGCATTGGAGAGCCGGGCCAGGTGCTGTGTGAGGTAAACGATTTGCTTCATGAAGACAATGACACGGGAATGTTCGTCACTGTTCTGTATGCGGTCTATAGTCCGGCGAGTGGAGAACTAGCCTATGCCAACGGCGGGCACAATAGTCCTCTCATGGTTCATCCGGATGGGAGTTCATCGTTGCTTCCCCTTACTGGTGGCATTGCGCTTGGTGTTATGCCTGATTTGCCATACCAACAGCAGACTGTGACCCTGGCTCCAGGTGATCTTGCGTTCCTCTACACAGACGGTGTCACCGAGGCCATGAACGCCGAGGGAGAGGAATTTGGCGTGGAACGCCTGCAGGAAGTGTTTGCAACCAACCCTCCCCGGGATCCAGAAGAGGCGAACGAGGCGGTTTTCGCTGCGGTGAGTGAGTTTGCCGGCGAAACACCCCAGTCTGACGACATAACATGCTTAGCATTGTATCGTAGCGAGTCATAAAGTTGGGTAGCGAGCTGAATTTAAAGGTCGAGACCAGACGTGACGAACTAGACCGGGTCTCGACAGCAATAGAGAGCTTTGGCCTGGAAGCAGACTGGCCGATAGATCTCATATTCAAGGTGAACCTGGCCCTTGAAGAGCTCGTGATCAACGTCATGAATTATGGCCATGATGGTGGACTCCATGAGATCGATATCACCTTAACCTCCGATGAGGATTCCCTCACCATCGAAATTGTAGATGACGGCCGACCCTTTGATCCGTTGCATGACGCACCTAAACCCGATGTGAACGCCGAACTAGAGGATAGAGACATAGGTGGTTTGGGCATTCATTTTGTACGCAAGATGATGGATGACGTGCGCTACCGTCGGGAAGAGGGAAAGAACCACTTGACCCTGGTTACGAGCTTAGCAAAATGAAAACCGTCTCCTGCATTCCTGCGGCCTCGTTGGTTCGCTTAGGAAACAGGGTGGCAGTTGGGTTTCTCTTAGCCACCCTTCTCATCGGTTGCTCCACTTCTGCTCAAGAAGGCGATTCGGTAGTTGCGGAAGCTTCGGCAACACCGGAGACAGTTACCGAAGATTCTCAGTCTCTTGCCCCTGGTGTCACGGAGGATCAAGTCCTCTTCGGGCAATCCGCAGCTTTCAGCGGCCCCGCGGAAGAGCTTGGCACAAACATGGAATTCGGCATTAGGGCCGCTTTCCATGAAGTCAACCAGAAGGGTGGCGTCCATGGACGGGAGCTCATGCTGCTCCAATTGGATGACGCCTACGAACCGGAAGCCGCGATTGAAAACACGAGAGAGCTCATTGAAGAGTACGGTGTTTTCGCACTCATTGGAGCCGTTGGCACGCCGACCTCCCGCTCCGCGGTGCCGGTTGCCTTCGAAGCAGGTGTGCCGTACATTGCCCCCTTCACCGGCGCCGAATTCCTGCGCAACTCTGACCTGTTCAATGTCGTAAACATGCGCGCCTCCTACTTTCAAGAGACCGAAGAAATGGTGGAGCGCCTGACGACGGACTTGGGTATCACCCGCATTGGTGTCTTGTACCAAGACGATTCCTATGGTCGGGCCGGCTACAACGGCGTGCGGCGGGCTCTTGAAAAGCGCAACATGGAAATGGTGTCGATTGGGGTCTATGCGCGTAACACCACTGCAGTTAAGGCGGCATTGCTTGATCTCCGTCGCGGCGAACCTGAAGCGGTAATCATGATTGGCGCCTATAAGCCGGTCGCCGCCCTTATCCTCTGGGCGCGGCAAATAGGCTTAGACCCGGTGTTCATGACCGTGTCCTTCGTGGGTAGCAATGCTCTGGCACAGGAGCTTGGACCAGCCGGGGAAGGCGTGTTCGTTACACAGGTGGTCCCGTTTCCCACGGATGAGAACCAGCAAATCGTCAAAGAGTATCGGCGTGCCATTCGGGAGTTTTCCGCGTGGCACGATCCCGGCTTTGTCTCTTTAGAGGGTTACCTCGCCGGCCGCTTGGCAATTGCCGGGCTTGAGCGCTGCGGGCCGCAGCCTACACGAGAGTGCTTCCTCGATAGCATTCGCAACACCGGCTTAATCGACCTTAGCGGTTTTGAGCTTAACTATGGAGCGGAAGATAACCAGGGTTCAGACGAAGTTTTTCTGACGATGATCGGACCAGATGGCACGTATCAGCCTATGAGTTCACTTCGGGATTTGAACCGGTGATTGAGCAAATCAGGGGCTTGCTGGAAAGCCGCTACAGGATCTCAACACAGCTCTACTTGGGCATTGGCGGCGCAGTGGCGCTCGTCATTGCGGCCAGTCTTGTCGGGTGGTTCTCCTTCAATCGCGTCGGTGAAGTCCAGAGCCGTGTGAACGAAGGCAGTGTCCCCGAAATGGAAGCTGCCTTTCGCGTGGCACAACACAGTAACTCATTAGAGGCCGCGGCCCCACGGCTGACGAGCGCCGCGACGCCGGAAGACTTCAACCGAGTCGCTGCCAGCATTGACGAAGCGCATGCCGCGCTGGAAGAGCAGTTGGCAATCCTGGAACAGGCCGACGCGGGAGATGAGCGCTTTGCGCGTGTTCGCGCCCGCGCGGATGCACTAATCTCCAACATAGGTGCAGTTGAAACCGGGATGTCGGAGTCGTTCCAGCTTAACGATCAGAGTGAGCAGTTGCGCGTAGAACTAGCGACCACGCGAGGCAATCTGGAAGACATTCTAACCCCCCTGATCGATGATCAGATTTTCTATCTCATCACAGGCTATAGCGTAATCGGAGGGTCTGCTGCGGCGCGGGAAAACCACTTTTCCGAGGAAGAATTCAATCGATATCGCCACTTAGAAATATTGAGCAGAGAAGCGAATGTCGCTACTGAGCTCTTGGCGAATTCTTATGTTGTTTCCGATGCTTCTTTTGTCGAGCCACTGCGAGAACGCTTCGAGTCGGCGCAGAGCCGGATCGAACGCAGCCTGTTCGCACTGGTGGATGCGCCGTTCTATGCAGAGCTAACCCCAATCTTTGACGAGCTGTTTGCATTAGAGAGTGTATTCGCATTGCGCTCGCAGCAATTGCGGCTCATTCAGCACCAGGATGACCTATTGGCGAGCAACAATGACTTGGCGAATGAGCTTCTGGGCGAGGTTGAGGGCCTCGTAAGTGCGGCCTCAGACAGCGTAGAGGAAGCAACACAGGCTTCTACGCAGGCTATCCTGACCGGTCGGCTCCTCCTTCTTGCTATCGGTATTGTTAGTATTATCGGCGCACTCATAATTGTGTGGCTCTTCGTTGGTCGGGTCGTGGTGCGCCGCATTGAGATGCTTTCGGATTGGATGCGTGGGATGGCAGGCGGCGATCTGGAAACGCAAGTGGAGATTGGGGGACGAGACGAAGTGGCGGAGATGGCTTCTGCCCTGGAGGTATTCCGCCGCCATGCCCTCGAAGTGCAGCGCCTTAATCTGGTTGAGAAACTCGCCGATGAACTACAGGGCAAGAACGATGAACTTGAGAGCGTTTTGGCGGACCTCCGCAAGGCGCAAGACCAGATCGTGATGCGCGAAAAGCTGGCAGCTCTGGGTGAACTGACCGCAGGCGTGGCCCATGAAATCAAGAACCCGCTTAATTTCGTCAAGAACTTCTCCGAATCTTCTGCAGACCTTCTCGAAGAACTACGAGAGGTGCTCGGTGAAAACGGCGGTGAATTGAGCGGAGATGACCGCGATCTCATTGATGAGATATCGGATGATCTCACCGGAAACCTTGAGCGCATTCGTTCGCACGGGGAACGCGCCAACCGCATCGTTCACGATATGCTATCCATGGGTCGCGGCACCGGTGGCATGCAACCCACAAATCTCAACAATCTGCTCGATGAGCACGCCCGGCTTGCCTATCACAGCAAGCGCGCCACCGATCCGGACTTCCAGTTGGACCTGAAGCAGGAATTGGACCCGGAGATGGGAGAGGTCGAGGTCGTTCCGCAGGACTTGGGCCGTGTCTTCTTGAATATGGTGAGCAACGCCTGTGATGCAACCGATGAGCGTCGGCGCGCTATTGAGCAGGCAGGCGGCAAAGACTATAGCCCGACAGTTTGGCTTGTTTCAAAGCGCGGCGAGGAATTCGCCGAATTTCGCATAAGGGACAATGGCGCCGGCATCCCGCCGGACGTGATTGAAAAAATCTTCAACCCATTCTTTACCACCAAGCCTACCGACAAAGGCACCGGCCTAGGGCTGGCCATGTCCAGTGATATCGTACGCCGCCGGGGCGGCACTATCCGAGTGCAGTCCGAACCCGGTGAGTTTACTGAGATGACCATAGAGATACCCCTTGATCCCGTGGCAATTGAGGAAGACGCCGACGAAGCGGTAGTTCAGGCATAGGGTACACTAGGGACTTCCAGCAGTTGCATAAGGAAGTTAGGCTGTAGGGTGCAATCTAGTCGGCAGGAATTGTGCTTCTACTTGGGCAACGCAGATTTCTGGAGTGAGGCACGTTCCGGAATGGTTTTCTGCGCCCGCAGACTCTTGGTGTACTGCGGGCATGCAGGATACCCCTCGCACAGGAGTGTGCAGAGTCTGTCTTGAATTTACTTGCGCAGTTTGGTACTGTGCTGGCGGGATTTAATTACGCGTTTCCCACTAAACGACAGGATTACCGCCAATTCAGATACTTGCCCGACGCTATGGTGTGTCCCAGATACGAGAAACGAGCGAAATGTGCCTGCTAAGCGAGTTATGCCGTGAACTTTGATGACTATCAGATTGACGCAGATGTCTACGATGAAATGTTCCTGCCTGACGGCACTCCCCGTAAACACAGCCGAGACCTTTACGAGATTCTTTGCCAGTTATCTTCCGAAGAGCTGGTTAGCATTCAGGATAGGGTAACACGCTCCTTCTCCAATGAAGGCATCACTTTCACGGTGTACGGCGACGACGAGGCTGATGAGCGCATAATTCCAATCGACTCTCTGCCCCGCATCCTCTCAAACACTGAGTGGCAGGGAATCGAAGCCGGTCTCAAGCAGCGAATCAAAGCGCTGAATATCTTCCTAGAGGATGTATACGGAGAGTCTCAAACCAAGAACCTCTATGGTGAGCCGCGCATCGTTCATGACGGTGTGATTCCCGTGGATATGGTGCGCGGATGCCCGCAATACCGGGTCGAGATGCGCGGGTTTTCGGCCCCCCACGGCACGTGGGTCGCAGTCTGCGGCACAGACTTGGTGCGCACCAGCGAGGGTTTCTGCGTGCTAGAGGATAACCTGCGCGTTCCCTCCGGTGTATCCTATATGCTGGCCAACCGCGAGGCGGTAAAGAAGAGCTTCCGCCGCCTGTATCGGCGCTCTCGCGTGCGAGAAATCGAGAACTACGGTCAGGTGCTCCAAACAACCCTACGGGAACTCGCGCCGGGCGGGCAATCCGACCCCACGATAGTCTTGCTGACTCCGGGTGTATATAATTCCGCCTTCTACGAGCACATCTTCTTGGCTCGCGAAATCGGCGCAGAGCTCGTGGAGGGCCGCGACCTGCTCGTCAACAACGGCTTTGTTTACATGCGCACTACCGCGGGGCTGCGGCGGGTAGACGTTGTTTACCGGCGTGTGGACGACGACTTCCTGGACCCGTTGGTATTTCGCCCGGATTCGCTTCTCGGCGTGCCGGGACTTCTACACGCCTACAAACTTGGGAACGTCGCCCTGGTGAATGCGCCGGGCACGGGCGTTGCCGACGACAAGAGCATATACGCGTACGTGCCCGACATGATTCGCTACTACCTGGGAGAGGAACCGATCCTTGCCAACGTGGAGACGTTTCTCTGTCGGCGACGGGAGGACTTGGAATATACGCTTGACAATTTACAAGACCTAGTGGTAAAACGTGTCGGTGAATCCGGTGGCTACGGCATGCTGATTGGCCCCCACTCTACTCCTGAAGAGCGGGAGGAATTTGCTGAACAGTTGCGCGCGGACCCAGCCGGATTTATCTCACAGCCAGTTCTTGCGCTCTCGCGGTCGCCATGCTTCATCGAGGGAAACTTCGAGCCACGTCACGTGGACTTGCGTCCGTTTGTGCTGCATGGCCGCGAGACCCGCATTGTTCCCGGGGCGTTCTGCCGTGTCGCCTTGCGCCGCGGCAGCTTGGTAGTCAATTCTAGTCAAGGAGGAGGAGGCAAGGACTTCTGGGTGGTGGAAGACTGATCATTGTATCTCAAAGGAGAGAGGGTACATGGTATTCACGGACGTACTTGCACGTCATCGCCGTATCGCAGTAATTGCGGCAGTCTTGATCCTGACATTTCTCTATTTCTTGCTCCGACCGGCAGTTGCCCACGCAGCGACAGATAGCGAAACTACATTCGTCCTCAATACGTTTGCATTCCTAATCTGGGGTGTGTTGGTGATGTGGATGGCTGCGGGCTTCACGATGCTTGAGGCCGGCGCGGTACGCACCAAGAACGCCTCCATGATTTGCCTAAAAAACATCGGTCTTTACTCCATCGCCGGGCTTGCTTACTTCTTCGTCGGCTACAACCTTATGTACGTCGACGTCGACGTCGAGCGGTTTGGGGGACTGGTAGGATCGTTTAGCTTACTCTATGGCCCATCATCCGATGAGCTCGCCTTGCTGGATGGCGATCAAAGCGCTGCGGCGGCTGTGATAGAGAGCGGTTACTCGGTCATGTCGGACTGGTTCTTCCAGATGGTTTTCGTCGCGACCACCGCTTCCATCATTTCCGGCGCCTTGGCCGAGCGGGTTAGAATGTGGTCGTTCTTCCTCTTCATCCTTGTCCTCACAGCATTCATCTACCCAGTGGTAGGCGCTTGGACATGGGGCGGCGGCTGGCTGGCTGATATGGGCTTCCAGGATTTTGCCGGCTCAACAATTGTACACAGCACTGGCGGCTGGGCGGCGCTTGCGGGCGTGATCATTGTCGGCCCCAGGCTTGGCAAGTATCGCAAGGACGGCACCGTTAGACCCACGCCACCTTCCAACGTGCTCCTCGTGACGTTGGGCGTATTCATCCTGTGGTTAGGTTGGTTTGGATTTAATGGCGGCTCGCAACTGGCGCTGGGAAGCGCTATAGATGCAGTCGCGATAGGTCACGTGTTGGTGAATACTAACCTTGCCGCGGCAGGAGGCGTGATGGCCGCCCTGATAATTTCGCGGCCGCTCTTGGGCCGGACTGACCTCTTTGCCGGCTTGAATGGCGCGATTGCCGGTCTCGTCTCAATTACGGCTGGACCCGACATTACGCAGCACTATTGGGCCGTCATCATCGGCGCTATCGGCGGCATCATCTGCACCCTCGCCATATTGTTGCTTGAGAAAGTCAAGCTGGACGATGTTGTCGGGGCAATTCCCGCCCACTTGTTCGCGGGCGTTTGGGGAACTCTGGCGGTTGCCATTGCCGCCGGCGCCAATATCGGCGTGCAAGTTATCGGCATTCTTGCCATAGGCGCATTTGTTTTCATAGTCTCGCTGGTCCTCTGGAAAGTACTCGATGTGGTTCTCAGCTTGCGGGTTTCCGAGCAGGTCGAGCGCCTGGGTCAAGACACGGCAGAACTGGGATTAGAAGCCTATCCCGAGTTTGTACTCATGCCTGAAGAGCACGATGATGACTAGCGTATGCAGGAACTGAGAAACTAAACCAATGCTCTCACGCAGCGCACAGGGCCTCTACTGGATGGGGCGGTATCTTGAGCGGGCGCAGCACCTCTGCCGCCTTCTGCAACTGCAGACGGCGGCTTTGGTGGACCGCCCCGTCCAGGAAATCTACTTTGGGTGGAGTCGTATTTACATAACTGTAAATCGGCTGCCGCCCGGCGGCAGCCTGGAATTCACCGATAGCGATGACTTCACGCTGGCAGACTCTTACACGCTGGCGGATGATCTCACCTTCGAGCGTTCCAATCCCGGCTCCGTCTGGAGTTGCTTTGCCATGGCGCGGGAAAACGCCCGTCAAACGCGCAATTGCGTGAGCGCGGAGATGTGGTCGCACTTGAACTTGGTCTACCTGCGGCTGCAAGATCGAGACATACAGGACATCTGGACCACATCCCCCGAGAGTTTCTACAGCCGGACCACCAACGAGATTGACACCTTCATGGGTGTGGCCGCAGGCACCATGTATCGCGACGAAGGCTGGCACTTTCTGCAGCTTGGTCGCTTCATTGAACGCGCCCAACTCGCAGTCTCGTTGTTTCTGGCCCAACTCGCTTCTGAAGTCCACTTCGAAGAGTCATCCGAAGCGGACTGGGTTAGCTTGCTACGCGCCTACCATGCTTTGGAAGTCTATAACCGCAGTTATAGCGTGGAAATGCAGCCGGGCCAGGTGTTGGATCTGCTTGTCACCGATCCGCTGCTACCTGATTCGTTGTGCCAGTCCCTCGATGTCTTGGGAGCCCAGCTAGACGCAATTGGCAAGGGTCCAAGTGCCGAATCCAGTGGCGCCACACGTCGGCTTGCCGGTCGCTTAGGATCGTTGATCCATTACGAATGGCCGGACCAGGAAGACCGGAAGGAGACCTTGCAGGATTTGGGCGAGTTCTGCCGGGACCTTCACAGCCTCATTGTGCAAACGTATTTCGATTACCAAGTCGACGATTCCCCTGTCTAATGACGCCATGGCCGGATCGAACCGCTTCGAGATCGCGCACACTTCTCATTACCGGTACTCGTCTCCGGCGCGGCACTCGGTGATGTCGCTCTGCCTGCAGCCGCGCAACAGCGTCAAGCAGCAACTCGTGCACTTCGATCTGACCACAGAGCCTGTTTCCCAATACAGTGTTGGGATTGATCCCTACGGGAACACGAAACACGTCTTTAGCGTGCATCAATGGCACGAGTCCCTTAAGATTACCGCCCGCGCCACAGTAGATATGGGTCCGGTCGTCCAGCTTCCTACCTTCTTGGACTCCGGAGCTTGGGACAAGATTCACGCGTGGCGCGACTCTTTCGCGCTCTGGGACTTTACGCACGATAGCCCGCTGGCGCAGTCATCGCCAGCCCTCACGGCCTTCATCCAGCGGGAGGGCATCAAGCCTGACGATGATCCCCTTCAGGCCCTGGGTTCACTATCTGAACAGTTGAATCGCGCTTTTGACTACGTGCCCGGCAGCACGTCGGTTGCCTCACCCATCGAGCACATCTTGGAAACCGGCCGGGGCGTGTGTCAGGACTATGCCCACGTCATGATTGCCGTTGCGCGATCGTGGGGCGTGCCGTCGCGCTACGTCTCCGGCTACGTCCATGTAACAGGCGAAGGCCGCGAGCACGCGCCTACCCTCGCGCAGATGCAGAGCTCGTCGCAGACGCAGACTTCGTCAGATTCGCCGCAGACCGCCACCCACGCGTGGGTAGAGTGCCGCTTGCCCGGCCTCGGCTGGGTGGGATTCGATCCCACGAATCAGACCCTGGCCGGCAACCATCACGTCTCTATCGCTATAGGACGTGACTATCAGGACGTGCCGCCGTCCAAAGGCGTCCTGCACGGCTTCGTTGAGAGTGACCTCGAGGTGGACGTCCGCATGCGCCTGCTGCCGCCAGCGCCGGCCGAAACGGTGTGACCGGCGGCGTCCCGCGCGCAGCAAGTCGCCGGAACCCGCGCGGTAGCATTCGCCAACCTCTGTTACCATCGAGATGTCGCTGACAGCGCACACGGTATCGCAAGCGTCAGGGCGAATGTAGATTCGTCCAAGTAAGCCGTTCTGCCGCGGACTACGCAGCAATTCAGTTTAGGGGCTGCTCGCTCATTCCATAGGAGAGTGCAACCATGCGGAAAACACTGAAGAAGATCACCCACATCGCGCTCTTCTTGGTGGCAATCATTGTCTTTTATCTCGGACTAGGCATCGGCTTGACGGCGAATCCCACGCTCGGCACCGCCCTCTGGGTTGTCGCCATAGCCATCGCCGTCGCCAACCTGTATTGGATCCTCCGCGGACGGCTACGCCAGCAATAGCGCTGGTGCAATGGCATTGGCCCGAACCGAATGAATGTCCTCAGCCCTTTTCATGGGTTCGTTTCTGCGGATCGTTGTGCGCAGTGCTCGCTGAGAATGTAAAACTATCGCCATGACCGGTCAACTCTTCACACAGTATTTTCTTACCGAAGGCATCACCGCAACTGCCGCATGGGACGAGTCTTGTTCTGACCAGCAGGCCTATGACGCGTTCAAGCGGTCCCTGAGCAATATCCTGAGCAGCATAGTCTCCCAGAACAATCCCAACGAATCGGTCACCGAGCAAGAGGTCGTTCGGCCGATTCTGAAGTTGCTCGGTTGGCGCGAATACTTACCGCAACAGGGCGCTGACAGCAATTTGATCATCCCCGATCACCTGCTGTTTACGGATGGCGAGGCAAAGAGCAGGGCAATGGCGCGGGCCAACTCTACTGATGGTTTCCAAGACGCCTTGGCGATTGAGGAGAGCAAGCGGTTCGGCCTGCCGCTAGACAACCGCGATCAGACCGACACCAGGCAGATAGGCACTCCCCACGGCCAGATTTTGCGGTATCTGGCGGAAGCGGAGCCGGTCTCCGACGGACGCTTGCGCTGGGGCATCCTAACCAACGGCGCCGTTTGGCGCCTCTATGATTACCGTTCTCGTCCCCGCGCTACAGCCTTCTACGAAGCAGATCTGCAAACCATTCTGGGCAGCAAAGACGACCATGCTCTGCGCGCCTTCTACTTGCTCTTCAGGCGGGATTCTTTCGTTCCGCAAGCGGGAGCCGCTACGACTTTTCTCGAGCACGCCATCGCGGAAGGCAAGCGTTACGAGCAACAGGTGGCCGCGGACCTTTCCGAGGTAGTGTTCGAGCGCGTCTTTCCTACCTTGGTCAGCGCTCTTGCGGGTGGTTCCACTTTGGATGAGGACGTGAGCGAAGACTTCGCTGGTCCCCGGCACGCGGCTCTCATCTTTCTCTACCGGCTGCTCTTCATTCTCTACGCCGAGGACCGCGGCCTCCTGCCGGTCCACGACTCCCGTTACGACGACTACGGGCTGCGCAAGCGCGTGCGCGACGACGTCGCCAAGCGCATGCAGGATGGAGATGCCTTCTCCAGCATGGCAAAGAACTACTACGACCGTTTGGTCACGCTGTTCACGTTGATTGACGCCGGCGATCCCTCCATCGGCCTCCCGCCCTACAACGGCGGTCTCTTTGCCTCTGATGCTGCGCCGCTGTTGCAGCAGGTCCGCTTGGCGGATGCGGTCGTGGCGCCCATAATCTATGACCTGAGCCACACCCGCAGCACGCGCAGGGACGAGACCGGGCGTTCATTCGTCAATTACCGCGACATGTCCGTGCAGCAGCTTGGCTCGATTTACGAGCGGCTGCTGGAGCAGGAACCGGTGCGCGGGGCTGACGGCGCCATCACCACGCGGCCTAATCCCTACGCCCGCAAGGATAGCGGCAGCTTCTACACGCCTCAGGAGCTTGTGGACCTCATCGTTGAGAAGACGGTAGAACCTCTGGTGGAGGAACGCCTCGCGGCATTCGAAGAGAAGGCCGGTAAGCTCAAGAGCGATCGCCGTTCGAAGGCGGAGCGACGACAGGAATTGGCGGCGCTCGACCCGGCGGAGGCCGTGCTCGACCTGAAAATTCTCGATCCTGCCATGGGCAGCGGCCACTTCCTGGTCACGGCCGTGGACTTCCTCGCCGACTACATCGCCGACTTGGTCGAATACGTGCCCGGCGTGCCGGACTGGCTCGCAGGTGTCGGCGATGTTTACGTTTCGCCATTGTTGGCACGCATCGCCCACATCCGGCAAGAGATCTTGGAGCGGGCGCGTGAGTCTCATTGGACCATTGACGCGGCCCAGCTCACCGACCAGGCTTATCATCCGGCGCATGGTGCTGAAGCGCTGCATCTACGGCGTGGACAAGAATCCCTTGGCCGTGGAGCTGGCCAAGGTCTCGCTCTGGCTCCATAGCTTCACCGTCGGCGCGCCGCTCTCGTTCCTGGACCACCACCTGCGTTGCGGCGACTCGCTGCTGGGCATGCGTGTGACGGAGGCCGTTGACGAACTGAATCGACTGGGCGGCTTGGCCGCATGGTCAGCTATGACAGGCGCGGAGAATGCCGCCGCGGGCATGCAGCGCATCGAGTCCCTTTCTGATGCCGACGTGGCCGAGGTGCGGGAGTCCGCGGCGCTCTTTCAGGGCGTGGAAGAGACCACCGCCGAACTCCGCGGCCTGCTTGACATACTCTGCGGCATGCGCTGGCTGACGGCGGGCTTGAAGAAAAGCGAGCGCACGCTCTTCGAAGCGCCGCTATTCGAGATGCTCGGTCAGCGGCCCAATGACGCTTTCAAACTCCTATCCCACGGGCCGGAAGTCCGTCATACCGGCGGCGGCGCTCCCATCCGTCATTCCGGCGCACCTATCCGTCATTCCGGCGAAAGCCGGAATCCATCCTCATCCGCGTCTTCCGGTAGCGCAGGTTCGCAACCTGCGTCCGACGAGGGCAGAGAATCGGCGGACGATGCGGGCGGGCATGGTTCCGCGCTACGCCACCATTCCCGCGCAAGCGCCTCGCTCCGTCATTCCCGCGAAAGCGGGAATCCATCTTCCTCCGAATCCGTGGACTCGCCTGCCAGCGGGAACCCATCTTCCCCGCCTAAGATGGACTCCCGTTTTCACGGGAGTGACGACCAAGAGTCTGCCGCGCCATCCTCCGGTAGCGCAGGTTCGCACGAGATGTGCGCGCAACCTGCGTCCGCCGCCGCATCCTCTGGTAGCGCAGGTTTGCAACCTGCGTCCGAAGAGGGCAAGGACCCGGCAACCGACACAATTGGAGAAACCCTCACCCAAGAATTCGCAACCCTCTGGCATCGCGCCAAGACCATCGCCGACCGGGAGACCTTCCTGCACTGGGAGGTGGCGTTTCCGGGGGTGTGGCAAAAGTGGCAAGACGCGCATCCGGCCGGCGGTTTCGACGCCGTGATCGGCAATCCGCCCTGGGACCAGATCGAGCAACTTGAGAAGGAGTGGTTTGAATATCGAGATGTCGAGATAAGGCAGGCAAGAACTGGATCGCAAAGGAAGGCATTAATTCACAGGAAAAGAACGGAAGGCGACAGTATAGCCATCCAGTACAACCTAGTCCGAGAGCATGCAAAGTCCATGCGACAGTTTGTACGTTCGTCTGGCAATTATCCCCTACTAAGTGGAGGTCGCATTAATTTCTATTCGCTCTTCGTGGAGCGCGCCCTGCACCTCGTGAATGCTAACGGCCTGGTTGGCCTGCTCACCCCCTCCGGCATCTATGCCGACAAGACCGCGGCCAAGTTCTTCAAGTCCGTTTCCACCCGTGGGCACGTGGCCGGGCTGTACGACTTTGAGAACAGAAAGATTTTCTTCAAGGAAGTGCACGCCTCGTTCAAATTCTGTGCCCTCATCGTTGGCGGCAAGGCACGGCAGTTCGACGAGACCGCGTGCGCATTCTTCCTCCACGACACCAAGACTACAGAGGACCCCGACCGCTGTTTCCCACTCGCGCCTGATGACTTCGCCCGCGTCAATCCCAACACCGGCACCGCCCCGGTCTTCCGCACCCGCCGCGACGCCGACATCACCCGCGCCGTCTACGCCCGCCACCCCGTGCTCGTTGACCACTCCGACGGCACCGAGCAGAAGACTTGGCCGGTGCGATATATGCAGGGGCTTTTCAACATGACCTCAGACTCCCACCTATTCCGTACCGCCGCGCAACTAGACGAAGAAGGCTTCTACCCCGTCCAAGGCAACCGCTGGAAGAAGGGGGATGCGGACTACTCGCCGCTCTATCAAGGTCGAATGATTCAAAAATATGACCACCGCTTTAATTCTGTTCGATTCAATCCAGAGAGCACAATCAATCCCTACCTAAGCGAGGAAGTTACAGAGCTTCAGCATGTTGATCCAGAATTCCTGCCTAGAACCCAGTATTGGGTACCGGAGCAGGAAGTAAGGGCCAAATTGCCCGGCAAGTCTGGATGGACGATCGCCTATCGTCGTTCTTCCCGATCCACTGACGTCAATACAATGATCGCAACAGTCTTACCCTCTATCGGAGTCGGAGATAGCGTATTCCTTCTGAATCCTGAGAGTGGACTGACTGCGGCTGACGGATGTATTCTTGTCGCCAATCTCAACAGCTTTGTGCTCGACTATGTTACCCGCCAGAAGATTCAGGGCACAAATCTCAGTTGGTTTATTGTCGAGCAACTCCCCGTGATCGCCCCCGCCGGCTACGACCGCAAATTCGGGGATACCACCGCCCGCGCTCTCGTCCGCGACCACGTGTTGAAACTCACCTACACCGCCCACGACCTGGCGCCGTTCGCCCGTGACCTCGGCTACAGCGGTCCGCCCTTCATCTGGAACGAAGAAGAGCGCCGCCACCTCCGCGCCCGCCTCGACGCCTGCTACTTCCACCTCTACGGCATCTCCCGCGACGACGCCGCCTACATCCTCAGCACCTTCCCCATCGTCCAACGCCAAGACCAAGCCGCGTTCGGTACCTACCGCACCCAAAACCTCATCCTCGCCTACATGAGCGCCCTCCAAGCCGGCGATACAACAATCATCGTTGATCTCTAGGTTCTGTGAAAATTTGCAGTATACTGTATATATGTCAACGGTGACCCTATCTTCCAAACAATAGTCGCACATCTACGCGTTTCTTTGCAGCCAGCCGGATGTGTTCAAAAGTGGAACTTCGTGACCAAGTAGACGATGGGATCTGTTCTGTGTGCGCTCAAAATCAGGCATTACAATGTCGCTAAACAAGAAAGACGTATGGGCGGACCTAAGGTATGCCCTCGATGAACTGGAAAGACCGTCGCGCGATATTCATAGCCGCTTGACTGATGCAGCAAACTTAGATGCACAATCTGACGATGAATTTCACAAGAGACTCCTTCAGATTGGACTACTCTCCACAGCATACTTTAAGGCTAGAGCAAGGGCGGAGACGAGGAATGCTCACGAAGCAATCGAGAAGGGCCTAAAGGCGATTCTGATAGACGGCGGCCTGTCACAGGAACACGTTCGTTCTCGCGGGCACGAACTACACCGACTGCTAGCGGACATTCAACAACACAACCCAACGGCATTCAATGAACTAGAGCGATGTTTTGAAAGCACCATCCAGTATCTGGAGAGCGTCACAACCCTCCAGCACAACACAAACATTGTTGACTATTTCCAAGAATTTGGTAAAGCCGAAATCTTTGTAGCAAATAGGTACACGAGTATCGAGGGTAATAGCGACAAGTACGGAATGATTGGCTGTGTCTATCGTGAGATTATACGTGCTCTATTGTCGCTTATATTTGGCTGGACCCCCAAAGACATAGGCTCCCGCATCGAGGAAGAGGCAAGGAAGGCAATACTGTCCGAGAGCAAACTTGATCCGGCGTGGGACGCAACGGAATGGTTAAAGCAGGGACCTGTTCGGCCACGACTAGAAGTCATCGCAAACCTAGACAATAATAGAGTGCTTCTTGCTGCGGTGCGAAGGTGTGCAAGAGAGCCTAAGGATAGCGCGATTCAGCTTTGGGCTCAGACGCTAAGGCACAATCGCATCATTGAAAAAAGAAAGGCGCGAGCTGAGCACCCGGTTGGGTAGGATACGATATATCGCCTCTGACATCGCCTGTCCCGTTTGCCACAGAGTACCACTAGTACACGATTCAATAGGCTATTGATTGATGAGCATGAGTGCACCAAAACGCAAATTGGTATTAGACGATGTCGCGAAATAGGACCCCCGCCGAACAAAAGCACGACTACATTTGCTCTATGGGCAGCCCTCTTGGTGAGGTCTACTATTCCCTTTGGCAGGACGTGGCATGGCTACATGTCAAGTGGGACGAGTACGTCCAGTTGTACGGTACCAAACCCGAACAGGTTGATCTGTTGAACACTACTGCTCGGTTCTTCTTCAAAGTGGTTCACGAAGTTCTCTGGTCTGACATTCTACTGGGCATTGCCAGGCTCGTAGACCAACCGAAATCTGGAGGCAAAAGGAACATGACCGTCCGACTTCTTCCTGAGGCAGTCGATGAGTCCATCAGTGAAAAGGTCATCTGCCTTACAAACCGAGCGGTTGAGGCTTCCAAGTTCTGTACCGACTGGAGGAATCGCCGCATCGCTCACCGCGATTTTGAGGTAGTGATGGGGGAATCTTTACAACCGCTAGAGCAGACGAGTCGCGCGAAAGTCTCCGGGGCCTTGAGTTCTATCGCAGCCGTGCTCAACGCCGTCGAATTACATTATCGGAAATCAAACATCCACTTCCCTGCTGTTTCTCACCCCGAAGGCGCGCAGCACCTGTTGTACATACTCGATGACGGTCTCAGAATGGAACAACAAAGGCGGGAGCGGTTGAGTAAGGGCGAATATACCCGCGAAGACTTGGACATTCGCGATCTCTGACACAGATGTTCTCCCTCAAGTGATCATGCTCGCATTCCAGTTCCGACACGACGCGTCCTTAGATACTGGTACTGGCTCGCAAATGAGGGTTGGTGGAGTCAGGTAGCTGTGGCCACCTTGCCCTCGGGCCGCTTCATTTATTTTGAAGTCTGCAAGCAGGAGTTCGGTGAGTTTGCATATGTCCTTTGCACCGCGCTTTACAATCACGAACGCAATCACCACGGCGCTGACGGAGATCGAGCGCGCGCGTGGCTTTCTGGAGGCCGCGACGCTGACGGATGAGTGGGTTGACGCGATGCGTGCGCGGGCATTCCTGCTGGAGGCGCACCATACGACGCATATCGAGGGGACGCGGCTTACTTTGGAGGAGGCGGCGGGGCTGTTGGCGGGGCGGGTCGTGCCGGGCGCGGATGCCGATGACGCCCGCGAGGTGCTCAACTACCGTGACGCTTTCGCGTTTGTCAGCGCACACTTCAGCGACGGCGGGCTGCCGCGGGAAACGCGTCCGATCACCGAGCGGCCCATCCTTGAGATACACCGGCGCTTGGTGGCCGGCGTGCGCGGCGGATCGGCGGCGCCGGGGCAGTACCGCCGTGTGCAGAACTACGTTATCAACGCGGCCACCGGCGAGACGATCTACAAGCCGCCGCCAACTGAGGATGTGCCCGAACTGATGCGGGAACTGGTCGACTGGTTGAATCGTCCCAACGACATACATCCCATCATCGTGAGCGGAATCGCGCAATTCCAACTGGTGCACATACATCCGTTCCTCGACGGCAACGGGCGCACGTCGCGGCTGCTCTCAACGCTTTGCCTCTACCGCGCGGGCTATGACTTCAAGCGGCTCTTCACGCTGAGCGAGTACTACGACCGGGACCGCACAGCGTTCTACGACGCTCTACAAGACGTGCGGCGAGCAAACATGGACCTGACCGGTTGGATCGAGTACTTCACGCACGGCCTTGCGACCCAACTGGCGGAGGTCAGGCAGAGAGGAGAGGCAGCGCTCCAGCAGGATGCACTAGCGCGCCGCCACGCCTTGACGAGCCGGCAGGCAAACGCGCTGGGGCACGTCCTTCTGCACGGCAGGATCACGATCAAGGAGTGCCAGGCGCTCTTTCCTGAGGTATCGCGGCGGACGTTGCAGCGCGACCTGCGGGCCCTGGTGGAAAAGGGATTGCTCCAGCATCGGGCAGGCACGAATCGGCTGGAGTACGTGCTTGCGAGTAACCTCGGCTGAACTTGCGACAGACTTGCGCCACAACTTGCGACAGACTTGTGACACCGCTCCCACGTCATGCGCCTGACACGGGGGCTTGCGCTAGACAAGAAGGGGGTACGCTCGGGGCGGGACCGGTTGGCAGGCTGGCAAACCAATCCGGTCCTCGCGGGTGTCTGGGGCGCAATGCCTTATTGCGGCTTGTCGTCCAGCAGGCCGTTGCGGACGGCCCAGACCACCATTTCCTGAATCGACTTCGCCCCCAGTTTGTCCCGGATGACGTAGATGGCGTTTCGGATAGTCAACGGCCGGTTGCCGCGCGCATCGGCAATCTTCGCGTACGACATGCCTTGGGCGAAGAGGGTGAGTATTTCCTGCTCCCGTTCGGTCAGATTGTCCAGGTCCGGTGACTCGGGTTTCTCGCCAGCGGAGCGAATTCTGTTGAATACGCGCCTTGTCAGGTCGCCGGGCATGCTGAATTCGCCGCTGGCTACCTCCTGGATCGTGGAGAGGAGTTTCTGTTTGCCGGAGAATTTCTGCAGATAGCCCGTCGCGCCTGCGGAAACCGCCGCGATGACTGCGTCCTCATCGGTCGATGCCGTCAACATCAGCACGCGTGTATCCGGCACCGAATCCATGATCTCCCGACACGCGTCGATGCCGTTCATTTCCGGCATCATCACATCCATAATAATCACGTCGGGCCTGACGTCTTGGGCCAAGGCCACTGCCTCCACCCCATTCTGAGCCTGGCCCACCACCTCAAACGCCCCTGAATGCTTCAAGACTTCCTTCAGACCATCTCGCATGATCGAGTGATCATCCACGATCATAACTGTCGTAAGCGGTACTGTAGACAACTCAAATTCCTCCTTCTATCGAATTGTACTCTACTACGCACGTTACCATTGTGCCTTGACCGGACGTACCCGATTCAACGTCCAGTCTGCCACCCATGCGTTCGGCGTCGGCTCTCATGTTCTTGAAGCCGTGTCCGCGAACAGCATAGTCATCCGGCAGGCCGATGCCGTCGTCGGATAGTGACATTCGCAAGCCGTTCTCATGAAAGGCAAGCTCTATAGTGACCTTATCGGCCTGTGCGTGGCGAAAGGCATTGGTCAATGCGTTATGCGCTATCGAGAAGAGCAGACTGCGCGTGACCGGGGAGAGCGGCGGTTCCGCGCCTCTCACCACCACATCAGAATGGACCGACGTGATCGCGGTGAATGACTCCGCATGGTATTGCAACACGTGTCCCAATTCTCTACATTCAAGTATGAGACCAATATCGATGGGATGCCGCAATTCCCACATGGCCGACTTCGAGAGCTCGTACGTCGCCTCTAGTTTATCGACCAGCTCCTGATTGGACTTGTCTGCCAACTCAATTGCAGTTTCAATTCCCATCCCGATCATATAGGCAGACTGGGCAGTCGTGTCATGTATGGTTTGAGTGAGTTGGACCCGTTCGCGATGGAGCTCCCGTTCACGTTCCACGGCCTCTCGCCGCTTGTTTCTCTCAGAACTGGATACAAGATTGACAGATGCCACAATTGCATACATCACGACAATTCTGGCAAAGAGCGCCTTCTCGTCTCTCGCGTCAAAGTCCAAGCCCTCTCCAGCCGTCAAGCTCACCACTACGTATAGCAGGGCGACCATTGTCACCCACCCAAAGCTCAGACGGTACGAACTAAAGAATACTGCAAACCAAACCAGGGCAGGATAATAGAGTAAGTAGAACAGGAAATGGCTAAACCCACCGGCAACAATCATGCCGCCTGTTATCAGGATTACATCCATCACGCTAAGCGCGAGTATCCAATGCAAAGTGACTGTGCGACCAGTCTGAACGCGATAGTGTAGGTACCCATTGAGTACGACCAACACCAAGAAACACAATATGTATGCAGCATACGTGAAGTAGGTGAATACAGGTCGGTAAATCAGCTCGATCAGGCAGGCAACGCAAATGAACCAACGTACCCATACGGAAATCTTGGCCGGATAGCGTATCTCTTCAGGATCAGTAAGATCCAAGTTGAATTGACGACAAATGAATGAGTGCACCGCAGCTAGTGTTGCTGCTACTGTTCGAATAGGTAAGATTGATCCAATCGGAAACGAGCTCAAGTCTAAGTATTGCCTCTCGGATCACTAGAATGAGTCTGCCTTTCCAGCAAACCCTCTCAATGAGTTCAAAATTCCATGTATCGGCATAGGCGAAACTCATCAAGCCTTGCTTGTACTCTACCTACTTTTCAGGGATTGTCAAGATACATTAGTATCTATCCAATGGATATGAATGTATTGATACGATCTGCAGGTGCAAGGTTCTAGTCCTAAGTCTTAGTCCATACGCAACCGTGGAGGATACCTGGCCGATCCGGGTAAGATTGCAATGTTCAGGGAACTGGAAGGCAACATGGGACTGGGGAGACAGCGGCTAAGAACCCCACCCGTCCCGGCAGATGAGCGGGTTGGAGCAAGACTCCAAGAGGACCTTGCCTGTACCTGATTTAATGAACAAGCGTCGGCGAGACCGGGTGGACTAAACGACCGGGGCACTCGTGAAGCTGGGAGGCAGAGATTAGAACTCTACGTAGTTCAAATCCAGGTAGGACTGGCCGGCAGTACGGCAAGAAGTGGGAGCAAGGAAATCCGGCCAAACTCAGGGCCCGCGCACCTTGGGGCCTTAGCCAAACTTGCGCATTGGTCGCCAACCCTATCCTGCAGGGTCGCAAGATTGCCTGGGCAATGCACTAGCTCTGCCGCACTATGGCAACAACGGTGTACTTGTCTGTTGCCAACCGCATTCTGGTGGGGACGGCGGGACTCGAACCCGCACGCCTTGCGGCACATGATCCTAAGTCATGCTCGTCTTCCAGTTCCGACACGTCCCCGCACCTTCCATTCTAGCAGCGGCGTGGCAGTGGGACTAGATGGCAATTTCGCCAGACTTTGCAACCGTTCGTGCTTCGACAGGGACTTGGCACAGCCGCCTCATCACGAACGGTTGGAGTGGCAAGTTGCGAGGTGGAAGAGGGCCCATCGAGAATTCAACACGAATCGGCAGTGCTGGCGCTGCCTGCGCACTTCGACAAGCTCAGTGCGAACGTTTAAAGAACCTCAGCTCATGGACCTCAACTTTAGGATCACAGCTTAAGGACCTCAGCACGAACGGAAACAGTGGGAGCTCAGCGGGAACGGACTTGGTGGAAGCTCGGCGGAAACGGAACTGGCGGAAGCTCGGCGCGAACGTGAGACAGATGCACGGATCGGGTGGTCAATGCGAACACCTTTTGGCCTAGGTCTGTAGCCTGCACTAACGGTAAACAAGAGGGCAGGTTGCATAACTTTCGCTACCCATCAATCCGAACCCGTGAGACCACTACTGTCTATTCCTAGCCGCGACCTGCTCGGCGATTTCCTCGGCGGGGTAGGTGAGGACTTCCGCAAGGGTCGGGTGGTAGTGGGGGATGCGCATAAAGTCCTGCGCTGTAGCACGATAGTGAAGTGCCACGATACACTCGTGGATCAACTCGCCCCCCTCCGGTCCCAGCACTTGGTAGCCGAGAAGCTCACCCGTCTGCGCGTGACCGATCATCTTCACGAAGCCCCGTGTTTCGCCCAGGCAGAGCGCCTTGCCATGGTCGTTGAACGGATAGGAAGCGGTGACGATGGGAATGTTCTTGGCGGTGGCCCCCTTCTCCGTCATGCCCACGCGTCCGTACTGCGGCTCGGTGAAGATGACAATAGGAACGACACGGTAGTCCATGTATTGCGGCGAGCCGGCGTCGAGGGCGTTGTGGGCCGCAATCTCGCCCTGTTGGATAGCCACATGCACAATGTCGAATGAGACCGTTACATCGCCAACGGCAAAGATGTTCGGGTTGGACGTGCGCATGGCGGTATCAGTGGCGATGCCGCGCGAAGTGCTCTCCACACCGGCGGCGCCAAGGTCTAGACCTTCCAAGGACGGACTGCGCCCGGTGGCGACCAGGATGTGGTCGACTTCGATGACGCTCTCGGTGTCGTCCTGCAGCAGATGCAGCACTTTCTTGCCGTTGCGTTGCGCTACGGCCGTAAGGCGGGTGGCGCAACGCACGTCCATGCCATCTTCCCGCAGGTACTTCTCCAACGCCGTGCCCACCGCATCATCTTCGTTGCTTAGGATGCAGTTACTGCGCTGCAAGAGGGTGACGGCCGCACCAAGCCGTGAGTAGAATTGCCCTAACTCCAAGCCGATAGGACCGCCGCCAAGTACGCAGATTGACTCCGGCAACTCTTCCAACTCCAGCGCATCGTCGCTGGTCAGGTAACCGGCTTCCTCCAACCCCGGAACTTTGGGCACGAAAGGTACCGATCCGGTGGCAATGATGAACTTGGGCGCAGAGAGTACACATTCGCCAACTTGGACACGCTCGGCTGAGAGGAATCGCGCAGCACCATCGATCAATGCAATGTCCGGTGCGTTGAGTTGCTCGATGCGATAGTCGGCAAACCCCTCTATGAGTTGTCGCTTACGGGCGATGATGGTGGGCAGATCAGGCGTAAGCGTACGGGTACCAATGCCCAGCTCTGCCGCGTGTTGGGATTGGTAGAGACGATTGGACGAGGCAAGGATGGCTTTGCTGGGCATGCAACCCCGCAAGATACACAGGCCTCCCAACGGCCCTTGCTCTGCTATTGCCACACGAGCGCCTGCCTCAGCAGCCGTACGCGCGGCGGCGTAGCCGGCGCTGCCGCCGCCAAGAACGACCAGGTCGAAACGATCATCCAAGGGTCTTCCATTCTCCTCGTGTCATTGCAATTGCTGCGTACGCGATAGATTTCGGCATTCGTCTATGCTGCATCGGTATGCCATTGGGGGGGCTATTCACCCGGCGGGTGTTCCCATTCCACCCACAGCCGTAATCACCGCTTCACTGTCTTTCAGCCAGGCGTGATTCGGATCGTCCCTGGGGGCCAGCACTCGTTGATTCCCGGCGAGAATCCAAAGGTAATAGAGCTGATAGCCCGGTCCTGCGACGACGGGATGGTACCCCCGAGGAATGGCTACCACATCGCCATCTACAACCGTGTATGACTCATTCAGCGAGCCGTCGTCAGTATAAACCCGCTGCATGCCGAAGCCGCGCGAGGGACTAATTCGGAAGAGATAGGCCTCTTCATGTTCGGATTCGTGAGGCGGGTCGTCCACCTCATGCTTGTGCGGCGGCGCACTGCTCCAGAATCCCGGCGGATTAAACGTCTCGCCTAGAACCATGGTGTGCGCGGGAAAAGGTGCGTCGATAATGTCGTAGATGGTGCGATACCAGTTGCCTTTTCCAACTTTGCGCAGCTTGTGTTGATCGGCGGTGATCACCTGGGAATTCATGCCCGCCTTGCCGGGCGTACTGCAGATTATTAGCTCCAGCGCTGAATTCCCGTCCGCACGGACCTCCCACGTTTGCTCAGGCGCTACGAAGACAGTTGACGAGGGCCCGGCAAAGACGTTTTGGCGCGCACAGCGGTGAGCGATGCCATGGGACTCCACGGCAATCGTCCCTGCCCCCGCCTGCAGCACGAGAGCAGATTCCCACATGCCAGTTTCACCGGTGTAGGCTTCGCCGGGCGCCAACCGCAAGACAGCAATGCGAATGCGGTCGAGCGAGGGATGTCCATCGGCAACGACTGCGTGATGACCCAGACCTGTAGGCGCTTTGTGGAGGAGATTCATCGACTGATCCTTTCTCGCAACATCTGAGCAACTGCGCACAGCGTAAGTCGCGTCAGAATTGGTGCCATCTCCATACAAGATCATTCGGTTTGCTCTACGGTACCCAATGCGCCGTAGTGCTGCAATAATTGAGACTCGCCAAATGCCTTGACTCTGTGGACTTCCGGTTACTATAATCGTCTAGATTAGGCAGTTGCGCTCATGCAACTGGCTGAGGTTTGCGGAAGCTTCTGGGGGTCCCAGTTCTCCGCCATCCACTTGTTGAAATCGCTAGCGGCTTAGGACGAACGAGCCGCTGCTGTGCATGAAGAATTCGAGGTTACAAGCATGCCTCCGCTTTCTATCGTCTTTGGTGTCGTCGGCGCATTTCTCTTGGTTGCTGGGCTGATCGGCAGGGCCGCGGGGCGTCGCCCTTCAGTATCCTTGGGTGTCACCGCCGCGGGTGTTGTGTTGCTCGCTATCTCGGTGGTCTTCATGGTTTCCGGTACTTCAGATTCGGAGTCTACGGAGAGTGCAGGCGTAACGATTAATGTGAGTAGCACGGCAACGGCGGCAGCGAAGAGTGATGCAGAGTCAGAGTCTGCTGCCGATGTGGCCGATGTGCCGCTCATCGAGCCGGAGGCCACACCGGCGAACATTGGCGATCTGGAGGTCTTCTATGAAGCCGGCACGTCGGTGGCAAACTTCGATGCCTTTAGATTGATGGAATTGACAGCCTACGGCCCACCGGGGCATGGCATTGGAGCCGACAAGGCTCCCTTCAAGGTGGGCCAAGAAATTTACATAGAGTTTACCGTCCAGAACCTACGGGTGCCGCCGATGGTGCTCAAGCGGACGTTTGTTGCCGTGAATCATCCCACTGGCGAAGAGAAAGACTTTGGGTTAGTTCATGAGGGGGTGGAGGTCGTGCGGTACCAAGAATTCAAGACCGGTGTTGTGATACAGCTTGATGAACCGGGCGAATGGGAAATCTGGCCCTGCTATCAGTTGGTTCTTGAAGACGACACGCTCCGCGACCGCTGCACGCCCAAATGGCAGTTTTTTACAATCCGGGTGGAAGCGTAGTTTGCTCAGAACGGGCGCGTTGAGATAGAGCTCCGCAAAACGCTCTTCTTGACAGTTTTGTTGCCCAGCTATAACTGCAGCCCCCTAGCACTCTCTTGCATGCAATCCGCTGAATTGGAGGCCAAGCCTCCTCCGGAAATTTGCCGGTTTGGTCAGAGGTTCCAGGCAGTTGCAAGAGACTGGGGAGACGATTTCAAGAGGCGGCGCCCTGCGGCCTCTTGAGGGGTTTTTTCGGCGTAAACTGTACGGAAAGAGCCCTTGACCCACCTTGACGGAACCTATATAATCTCTCCTAGCCTAGCCAACTAGAGTGCGAATGGCTAGTTGAATTTGAGACTGAACTTGCAACATGGCTGGGCAGTTGATGGCCGATAGAATTGGCCCGTTCATTTGCAAGTTCTAGCTGGGGAAGAGCCAAAAAGGAGGAGTCCCCCATGACATTTACGAGACGATCGTTGCTGGGCGCTGGCGCCGCAGCCGGTGGTGCTGCGTTGCTGGTCGCTTGCGGCACAGCGGCAACAACGGGCGCGCCGAAGGACGACATGGCCGAGGCGCCCAAGGCCGAGGAAAAGACCGAGATGATGGAGACGCCGGTCCTGAAGATCTCCAACTACCACGCGGAAGAAGATCCGCGCTGGAAGGCGCTCTCTGAGACCTTCGCGGTAGCTGAGGAATCTCTCGGCATCACAATCGAGGCGACGCCCGACCGGACGTTTGACGGCGGTGTATTTGCCAAGCGCAACACTGAGTTTGCCGCTGGCGAGGCCGGTGTGGACATCACTTACAACCAGGTAAACTGGGCGCTCAAGTGGGGTCTCACCGGAGTCATCGAGGAACTGACTCCCTATTTCGCCAAAGGCCCGCGCAGCAAAGAGGACTACTTTGCCGGCGAGCTGGTGAATTGGAGTTGGGGCCCGAACCTCTATGGCGTGCCCTTCCAGTCTGGCGGCGAGGTCTTCCACGTGAATAAGGACCTGCTCACCCAGGCCGGCGTTGACATGCCGCCCCCGGACTGGAGCTATGAAGACTTGCTGGACATGTCCCGCAAGCTCACCAATGAAGAAGATAAGAAATGGGCTCTGGTCATTTACCAGAACTACGTCTTCTACATGATGGGCACGTGGATGTACAATTTCGGCGGTCAGATCCTCAACGAGACAAAGGACAAGGCGGTCTATGGCACCGATCCGCTGTCTCTGGAAGGCGCTCAGTTCAACATCGACTTGGCGCTTAAGCACAGGGTGATCGCGCCGGGTGCAGAAGAAATTGGCGTCGAGTTTGCCACGGGCACCTATCACATAGAGAACCAATTCGCGGCGATGGAGAACAATGGCATTTACCGCCACAACGGTATCCGCCCGCACTTGGGCGAGGCCTTGGACTTCCTGCCCCCGCCAAAGGGTCTGGATCAGCGCGTAACCGTGCTGGGTAATGCCTACTCTATCCTGAGTCTCTCCGAGGCCAAGGACCTGGCGTGGGATTTCCTCAGTTGGTTCCACTCCGACGAGAGCATGCTGGAGACCCCGCACTTTGGTTCCATCGCTTGGCCGCCCGTCATCGAGTACGCCACGCATCCGGTATGGCTGGAGCCATTCAAGGGCACCCGCGTAACGGACGTGGTTGACGTGTGGATTTCCGGTGGACACGATGCCATGATCGTGCCCGAGGGCACCGAGGCTTGGGGCATTGACATCGAGTGGACACGCAAGGCGATCTCCGGTGAGGTCACCGTGCCTGAGGCATTCCGCTCGTCTGCCGAAGAGATGAACGTGCTCTTCAGCCAGCGTCCCCCCGAGTGGGCGATGACATAAGACTACGAAAGTTTGCCATTTAGAGGATATACTCTGAGTAGTCAAACGAGACAGGAGGCAGCAATATTGCTGCCTCCTACTTCTTTAAAAGAGCGCATTTCTAAAGGAGGGTATTCAGGTGAGAAAAGAAACAGCTCTCTTTGGCCTGATTGGGCTCGTGGTATTGCTGGCTCTATCCGCCGGCATCCTTACCGCCTTTACCGGCAACGACTCCGATGAACTGATCGTTGAGGTCACCATTACGAACTTGACCCGCGGACAGACGATGACTTCCGTCTTTGTCGCGCGGCACGACGGGAGCGCCGCTCCGCTCTACACGTTGGGACAGCCTGCCAGCGACGGGTTGGCATCCATGGCGGAGGATGGCAGCGCCTCCGGTCTGCTTGGGGCATGGGACCCGGACGAGAATAGCAGTGTCGCCGAAGCCCGAACAGCAGGCGGCCTGATTCGGCCCGGCCAGAGCGTTACCATATCGTTCAATGTTAGCGATGGGAAGCAATTGCTCTCCCTCGCCAGCATGTTGGTGTCTAAAAATGACGGCTTTATCGGCGCAAACAGCCTCGACCTTTCCTCATCTAAGGTTGTCTACCTGAATGTCTACGACGCAGGCAGTGAAGGCAACAGTGAAAGCTGCGATTTCGTTCCGGGGCCTCCCTGCAACAGCCACAACGCCAGAGACACAGCAACTGCTGAAGGCTTTGTCCACGTTCATGCAGGCATCCACGGCGACGGAGGACTTGATCCCGCGCAACACGACTGGCGCAACCCGGCCGCCAGGCTGGAAATCAAGACGTGGAAACGGATTTGATGGGAGTGGCCGTGCACTTTGTCAGAGCGTAGCCGCGCACTTTATCAGAGCGTAGCCGCGCACTTTATCAGAGCGTAGCCGGGCACTTTATCAGAGCGTAACAGTAGGAGAAGAAGAATAGGGGGAGAAGATTGCGCAGCTCTTCCCCTATCTCGGAATGGGTTTGACGTACCTTTAAGATCAGAGCAAAGCGTGATACACTTGTCTAGGCTAACTGTAAGCACACCTAAACGTGCTTTGAATACGTAGTGGCCTATTTCAAAGGAGTGTGCGATGGCGAAGGTAGTAAGCAGAGAAGCGTTGGCGCTGGAAGGTGGACCAAAGGCCGTTACTGCTTCGACCAGTGATACGTGGGAACGAGTCAGTCCATTGGAGAAGCAGTATGTGAATGCAGTGCTCGACGACTACGGCAGTGCTTATGACGAGATTGAAAAGTTCGAAGAGCAGTTCCGAGACTTTGTCGGCACCCGCTACGCCTTGGCACACTGCAATGGCACGTCTACAATTCACGCGGCGGTATTTGCTTCCGGCGCCCGTCTGGGTAAAGAGGTGATCGTGCCGTCGGTGACGTGGCACGCGAGCATTACGCCAATCCTACACTGCGGCGCCACGCCGGTCTTTTGCGACATCGATCCGGAGACGTTTTGCGCCGACCCGGAAGACGTGCGTCGCAAGATCACGCCGAATACGTGCGCGATAATAGTCACTCACGTCTACGGCAACCCGGCGGACATGGACTCCTTCCGCGAGATGGTTGATGGCACGGACATCACGCTGATCGAAGATGCTTCCCACGCTCACGGCGGGACTTGGAATGGGCAGCAAGTCGGTTCGCTAGGTGACATAGGCTGCTTCAGCCTGCAGGGCAGCAAGGCCGTAACCGGCATAGAAGCCGGTGTCGCGACTACGAACTGTCCTGACCTCTATGACCGCATGCTTGCTTTGGGGCATTACGGCCGAACCGAGCGTATGTGGCAGACGGACGCGTTCAAATCGCTCCACAACATTGGACTAGGCGTAAAGTATCGCGCCAACCCGTTTGGGATGGCAATGGCACGCGCGCAGCTAGAGCGCCTATCGGAATTGAACGAAATGCGCCTGTCGTGGTTCAAGAAGCTGGATGATCTCTTAGGGGAGATTCCGGGCATCCATCCCCAGAAAACCTATCCCGCGGCTGTGCGCGGCGGCCTCCTGCTTTACGCAGGGGTGATCGATCCCGTGGCAATCGGCGCGCCCGTGAACAGCGTGCTCAAGGCCCTCGTTGCAGAAGGGGTCAGCACGACCCCGGCGATCACACCGTTCGGTTATGGTGTGATGCACCTGGAACCGCTGTTCAATGACTTTTCGTTTGAAGACTTAGGTGGCCCTTGGGGCGACTTGCCGTCAAACGCGCGCAAGCCGTTGCAGCGCGGTTCATTGCCGGTCAGCGAACGTGTGCACGACTCCTGTTTCTGGCTCTCAACGCCGGTTGATCCCAGCGATGAGTGGATTGAGCAGAATGCTGCAGCCTTCCGCAAGGTGGTTGAGCAGGGGCCGCGACTCGCGGAGGTCCTAACCAAGGCCGGCTAAGCCAATCGAACTATTCCTGAAAGTCGCCTCTTGCGTGGCGGTCCCACTTTGTGTCCCGACGCTGCGTGGTGGGCCAGTGATGGCCGCCAATTGATTGTGCCACCTGGGAAACCGTAGTTTGCAGTATCGCTTGACGATTTAGCGGCGGCCACGTTGCCACCAGTTCGAAGATGTCTAGTGAAGACTGGTCTGAGCCTGCACTCACTGCCCAATCGAAATGAAGGGCAGTGAGTGCAATTTTCATTCTTGCCCAAAGTGCTAGATTTGCAATCAAACATCCCGATCAATCGAATCTTCGTATCGGTTCCAGCATGCCGAACCCTGCAGGCCAATGCAGGGAAGAGCCTGCGATGGTAGCATGAGAGTATGATCGTGTCACACGACTGTGTGACACAACTTTGACTCTTCCTCTGTTCGCTGCCAGCGCTCAAAGGGACACTTGCTTGAAGTGAATCCCATGTGCGGTGTAGCGTTAATCAAAGAAGCACAAACTCCAAGAAAGCAACTTAGCGCATGGCAACAGAAAACCCAGGGGTTTCGGACGAAACTCAAGAGGTGATGCCGGATGGAAGACATCCCGATGACGTAGCCGACCTCGACATGGAAATGACGCTCGGGGAGCACCTCACCGAGTTGAGGCGTCGCCTGCTCATTGCGGTGCTTTCCGTGCTCTTCTTTACCGTGATTGGCTTTATCTTCATCAGGCCAATCATGGACCTTCTCATTGCTCCGGCGCCGGATAACGTGACGACGCTCTACCAATTCTCCCCGACGGAGGGCATTTTCACGTTCATGCGCGTCGCCATCATGGTGGGCGTCGCATGCGCGATGCCGATGCTCATCTATCAGATCGGTGCTTATGTATTGCCCGGTCTGACCCGACGCGAGCGCCGGTATCTTTATATGCTTGTTCCGACGTCGTCATTTGCATTTCTGGTGGGACTGGCATTCTGCTACTTCGTGGTACTGCGGTTTGCGTTGGGATTTCTGCTTGGGACGAATAGCTGGATATCCGATCAGGTGGAGAGTTTCCCATCAGTCTCGCTGTATGTGAACTTCGTAACGCGCATGTTGCTTGCGCTGGGGATAGTCTTCCAGACACCCATATTCATCTACTTTCTGTCGGCAATAGGCATAGTCGATACACGGAAGCTCTCGCGCTGGCGGCCATTTGTTGTCGTAATCGTTGCCATAGTAGCTGCCGTTATTACGCCGACGCCGGACCCCTTTAACCAAGCGCTCGTTGCCGTTCCAATGTATCTTCTGTATGAAGTTGGCATCCTGTTGTCCCGTATCACCGGTCCGGTGACCCGACGCCGCTCACAGAGTGAAGACTAGGCCGATTAGGGCGCAGCTCCAAGAGACTGTGTGAATGCAAGGATGTCCCGGACTTCCTGGTCTGTGATCTGTTCTGGTAGATAGGGCGGCATAACGTCTGATGGCTCACGTACTGCATTGAGAAACTCAGCAAAGTCGAGACGCGTGCCGGCGAGAGTCGGGCCGATGCCGCCATCAGCTTGGAGTCCGTGACAGAGAACGCACCCAGCGGTACGGTATACGGATTCTCCCTCCACCGGACTGCCGTATCCAAACGGAGGTACCGGAGCCGGCACCGGCGCTTGGGCGGGGGCAGGGATGAGATTCAGTTCTTTCGCCAAATCGCCCCCGTTGACGACTACCACTTCCCCTTCGCTCGCCCACGGTTGTTCGGTCTTCCAAAGTTGAAACGCCCGCCGTTGCGCGCGGAGGACTAGCACGAATCCATAGTCCCGGATGCTCATCGGTAGTCCATTGAACGTGATTGGGTCCAGTCCCTGTTGGCGTACTGCGAAGTATGCAGCCTTGATGGCTGCGTTTTCATCAAGCAGGGCGAGGTGATTGGTAACGATCACGGGCCAGGGTTGTCCAAAGTCCTCTGCCCAGGTGTTGGATCTCGGGATAAACCGGCGGGTCTCTAGGAACGTGTCTGCTCCGGCGGCAGATAGTTCGTCGAAGAGATTCATCAGGCTCACGCTCTGGGTAGTCTCATCCCAAAGCAATATGCCCTTCTGAAATGCCTGTGCCACCAGGCCTTTGTAGGGGAATCGCTGTGATACCGGGTAGCCAAGGGCCTGGAAACCACCGAGTCTGCGATACGACGACCAGAAAAGCGCCTCTCTATCATCGATGACTGTGTAGCCAAGCTCTTGGCTGTCATCAGTGCCGTTGGTCTGGGTGTAGAAGTGACCCTTTGGAATCGCCCAATCGCGAACATCCTTCACGTCTGCTTGCACTCTTGCTGGAGCAGACATGGTAAACAGAGCTACGATTGCGAGATGTAAAAGCAGTTGGGTGAGTCTCTTGAGGATCATTGGGCACAAGGGGTGAGGTTAGGCTTGAGGTCGAGCGAGTAGATGAAGATAACGAGCAAGATACTTGTGCGGTGTGCGTGTTATAAGAGTCTGCTCCAAAGCGTAGGCGGCCTCCCATCCCTCCTGCTGTTCGAGACAATCTTGAGATAGGTAGTCACATGCTACGCGCACACCTCGAACTGCCACACTGTGAAGACCTGCTTTGTCGAGCATCGCCACCAGCTCTTGCAACGAATACACGCGACGATAGCCGCCAAAGAGTGTCGCCGGGTGAACTGTCTTGTCGAGCATTTGCAGCGCCGCTTGTGGGTTCTGTTGGTTTACTACCGTGCGCAGCGGCTCTGCGTCCCGGTTTGCTACAGCCACGGAAACAACCCCATCGTCTTGGATGAGTTGGCGAATGCGTTGCAGAATTTCTTGCGGCCCAACAGCGTATTCCAAAATATTGTGGCAAAGAACAGCGGAAAACTTGCTCCTTAGGTGTCGGGCCCGGAAATCCAAAACTGTGCCTTGCTGTACGCGGAGATTCTTGCGCATGTCCTTCGCGAGGTCACGCTTTGCCTTTGCAGTTGCCAGGTCTAGCATGCCCTGAGCCGGGTCTAGCAACACCACGCGATGTCCTTGGGCAGCGAGACGAAGGGCGAATGCACCTGTGCCTCCACCAACGTCGAGCACGTAGTGGGGTGAGTCTGCCTGCTGCAAGTGATGTGCAAGCCCGGACCAGACCAGTTCGGTCCGCAATCGTCCGAGGGGACTCTGCAGATATTCTTCGAAGTTGGCCGCGTCGCGATCGAAGTGTTCGACCTCTCGGGCCGGCGGGGCTTTCACCTAAGACGCCTTTCTCGCTCGAGCATCTGTCCTTACCAGCTTACCTACACCACGTAGATTCTGCTAGTGCACTACAGAGAGATTTCCTTCTGCATTTCAAGGCGAGTGGGATAGCCCGCTTCGCCCTATCGAGCGATAGGCACCTTTCGTCGCCTGGAGGTTTCCGCATGGTTGACCAGGCAATCCTGTAACCCTCTGTCACGGTTGAGACTTTGTGGCTTGGAATAGGACTTGCTAGACTGTGGACAAGACAATGACCAGCTCGTATTTGAGTTGAAGCGAAGGGAGCATTGGAGAGAGGAATGCTACCGATAGCAGTGTTTCAGCCAGTAATTGGGATCTTGGGGCTCATCGCGCTGGCGTGGGCAATCAGCGAAAACCGCCGGGTATTTCCATGGCGAACGGCTGTGGCTGGGCTGGTCGTGCAATTCGGGCTCGCCCTATTGCTTTTGAAGGTCCCTAACTCACAAATTGTATTTGTCTGGATTGGCAACGGTGTGAGTGCGCTGGTCAGGGCGACTGAGGCCGGCACATTGTTCGTGTTCGGATTCCTAGGCGGCGGGCCGCCACCATTTGAGGAGACTTTTCCGGGCGCGTCGTTCGCGTTTGCTTTTCGCTCGCTGCCGCTCGTCGTTGTAATTGGCGCGCTTTCGGCAATCCTGTACCACTATCGGATTCTGCCCTGGGTGGTGAGAGGATTTGCTTGGGTCCTCAGAAAGACGCTGAAAATTGGCGGGGCGACAAGCTTTGCCACTGCTGCCAATATCTTTATCGGTATGGTTGAAGCGCCCTTGCTCGTGCGACCGTACCTTGAACGCATGAGCCGCTCGGAACTCTTCATCGTGATGACGGGTGGCATGGCCACCGTCGCGGGGACTGTGTTCGCCCTCTACGTTACCCTTTTGGATGGCATCATTCCCGATCCGGCAGGCCACGTACTCACTGCGTCCATCATCAGTGCCCCTGCCGCCATCATGATTGCGCTCATACTCGTTCCGCGGACAGGCGAGGAAGTTGACGACTCTAGAGTTGAATTTGAACGCATATACGAAAACGGCGCTGATGCCCTGACCCGCGGCACTATTGATGGCCTGCGGCTGTTCGCTTACATCATCGGCATGTTGATTGTGCTGGTGGCATTTGTTGAATTGGCGAACATCATTTTGGAACTTGCGCCGCTGATCGCAGGCGAACCGCTGACTCTACAGAGAATTCTCGGCTGGACTCTCTCGCCGGTAGTGTGGGCGCTGGGCGTCCCCTGGGCAGAATCATTTACTGCCGGGCAACTGCTTGGCACGAAAGTAATCCTCAACGAGCTTCTAGCTTACGTCCAGATGTCGCAACTTCCCCCCGGCAGCTTGAGTGAGCGCAGCGCGTTGATCATGGCTTACAGCATCTGCGGTTTTGCAAACTTTGCCAGCCTGGGCATCATGATTGGCGGCATAGGCGCCATCGTCCCGGAGCGACGGCTGGAGATTGCAAACCTCGGTCTCAAGTCCATCCTGGCCGGCACAATGGCAACGTGCATGACGGGCGCAATTGCGGGACTGCTGTACTGGTAGAGTCCCGGGCTAGAGAAGAACGAGAAGGCGAGGCAGCGATACGTGGAGCAAGAACGAATTCAAGTGCCCTGGGCGGTAGCGGCAAGACACCAAGAATATTGAGGTCATCCAGCAGGGTTTGCTAGACTGAGTATACGACCCGGTAGCTCAGTTGGCAGAGCACCTGACTTTTAATCAGGGTGTCCTGGGTTCGAGCCCCAGCCGGGTCACCAAGTTCAGCGCTTGCTATTGCCAGATCCCCATTGGATTTCCCACGTATACGCATGCCCTGCCGCGTAGTCGGCAGGTAGAAGTACTTGGGGTCTGCCCTCCAGGGCGGATGCTTGTACTGGAACGTGCTCCCCATTTACCTTTGCGCTTTGCATTGGCGCGCCTCGATACGCGTAGGGCAACGCGAGAGAAAGGGCATGCACCGGATGCGCCGCTTCTAGACTGAATCGCAATGTAAGAGTCTCCGGCTGAAACTCGTAGGCGGTGATCTGAAGCGAGCGCCTGGCATCGTTGAAATTCACCCAGTCCACCCCGCTAACAAAGTGAAATTCGCGATCGCGACAGTAGCCTAATACCGCCTCCAACCAGTGCTGGGACGAGGTTGGGCCCGCGCGGGTACGGAGGGGGTGGAAATACGGGTGGTAGACCGTGTGGAATTGATCGATGGCCGCGTCCGCCTGTTCCTTCGAGAGCGCGATACACTCCTCAGTACTTAGTGGCGTGCCGAAGATTTTATCCGCGGTCCAACCGTCGTCGGTGGACATCGTCGTTTGCTCATAGATGTCGAGCAGCCTGCCTTCTTCATCCATAAACTTGACCGGCAGACCGCTCCCATTGACGTATCCGGCAAAGTGAAAGCGGCCGGGGGCAAAGTTGGTATCGAGCCGCACTTTGTTCTCGCGCAGGTACTTTGCCGTTTCGGTCCAGCCGGCCCAGATGACACTGTGTCCACGGTAGGTCACGGACTCGTGGCCGTACCGGGTGCGGAAGGCGTCCATTTCCGCCCGCAGGCCACTGCGCATTTCCTCCAGTGAAGGTCTACCCCCGGCAAACGCATGTTGACCGAAGTCGTGCCCCTGCTGACGCAGGGCGCTCTCGTAGGCCGGTTCGACTTTTGGATGGTCTTGCATCATGAGATACGTGGTATACGGCACCTGGAAGCGGTCCGCGGTCGCTATCGTATTCATCAGGTCTTCTAACGCCATACTGTCGCCGTCGCCGTTGACAAATGCTACGGCATGCGCCGCTTCGGGAAAGTGCCATAGACGCGGCAGCGGCTGAACGAAGGCCGCCATCCATTCGAGGATTCGCACCAGTATGTCTTGCTGGAGATCAGCTTGGGGCAGAGGGCAAAGCGCGGGATCAAGGTAGCCGACGAAGAAATCATTGGGCTTGTACATGCGGTCACCGTCAAGATCGGGATTGGATCCGGTACTCGCCTGGTCAGCACGCCCCTGGTGGAGGAGTACTGTGCTCTCGGCAAGGTCATAGGCAAAAACCGCCCATGTGCCCGGGCCCCGGCTGCCAACCGCAATTGCGGGGTGATTGGTTACGTAGTCAGGATGTGCGGCAAAGTATGCCAGCACGTTTGCGGGATTACCATGCCAGGTATAGAGTTCGGCGCGGCCGTGAAACTGCATAGGAGGCAGGCTAATGCCGTCATTCAGGGCGCAGAGCTTATTTAGCGCGATGTAGCGATCCGCGAGGTCACGACCGAACGGAGCAAGACCCAGCGCGGACGCCAGTTGTTCAGGTGGTCGCAGCGCAATCAAAGCGCCGCCTTGCTCGACATAAGTCAGCAACGTGCCCGATGATTCAGCAGGTATATCGACATGGGTCAGCACCACAACAGGATGCTGAGCAAGCTGTTCGGGAGAGATGCTCGCCATAGCGAGATCGTGAACTGTAAACCAATTGAAGCCTTCAATATGCAGAATCTCTGTAATGTACCCTGCAAGACGCGCATTGCTCTGGCTATCCCAAATGACTAGAATTGGCGAGACGTTTTGTGACATAGTGCAGAAGCCTTCTGGTCGGTGCAAACGCTGGCGGTAGACTGTCAGATCGGAAACTCTGCTTGGCGGCAAGGCCCTTCGTCAATGAGCTCACGCTGCCGGCATGCTGGAAGGTCGCGCCAAGTCAAGCCCACTCACGCTTAGTTCGCTACAGCATACAGTGGCCGGCAGCGTGTGTCCACATGTGCTTCGTCTTAATGGAGATTGTGAGTTTGGTTTGCACCTCCTGCTGCCCTTCCCTACGGATGTAGGCACGCAAATTCCCGATTATAGACACAATCGTTGACGGCTCATTAGCCTTCCAGTAGCATAGAATTACGGTGCAACTGCGCCATTCGTCGGAGGAGCGTAGCTCAGCTGGAAGAGCACTGGTCTCCAAAACCAGCGGTCGGGGGTTCGAATCCCTCCGCTCCTGCCAAGCACCAGCCAGGGGCCCTCTGCAGCAGAATCATGGGTCTCATTTTGGTTGGCCAACTCTTACTATCCGAGCGGACAGTGAACAGCCTCGTCGGGCTTGCTTGAAATTGTTCTTGGCGTTCCAAGGAATGCCCATCACTTGGCTGTGCAGGTAGGGTCTTCTCCTTTGCAGGCCGGCCTAGCTCCGGTCTTTGGCTCTCTCCCTGGCATTGGTTACAGGTGGAGCAAAGGCCGCCACGGGGCAAGCTCACATCCCAATTGGAGACTCTTGCGTAACTTAGCCTAGCTATTGGGATTTGAGTCGGGTCGGTGACTACTCCCCCTTAACCGGCCCTCTCCCAGGGCTAGGAAGCTCCCTCGCCAGCCGGCTCGGGCGGTGCAAGGTCTCAAGCGCGTGTGACAAAGGGCTGGAAATACAGAAGAAAGAGCAGACTTTGAGCTGTCATGTGTCATACACTCTTGAGCGGGTCTCTTCGGCTGGTTATAGCACGTTAGCCATGAGTCAATGTTGTGAATCTGAGGTTCACACGAGATGAAACTGGCACTCTATGGAGGTATTGGCTGGCAACACCCGTTTGGGCTGGCGAAAGTCCTCGCGTGGGCTGGGAAGTATGGCTATCACGGCATAAGTCTGCGGGGCTATACGCTCGACGTTCCACAGCGATTGGAACGCCACTACAACGCTGTGGGCTACGATATGATCAGTCCGCGCCTCGTAAATGAGGCAGGGAGAAACGAGTTTCGCCGCGTTCTCAGGGCCAAGAAGCTCGAAATCGCCTGTCTTTCCTGCTATTGCCCGTTGACCTATCCCCCGGGAGAACTCCGCGCGCAGAGTCTGTCACTCAACCGGGCCTACATCGACTTGGCCGCCGCTCTTGACGTGTATTGGCTCCGCAGCATCGGCAACGTCCTTGACCCCGTGCCGGGAGTAGCGCTTTCGTTCGAAGAAGCCCAGGACCATCACGTGGCTGCACTCAGAGAGCTCATGCCGTATGCCAAAGAGCGTGGCATTCGTCTGATCGTAGAAACTAATGAGAATACGACCACGTCCAATGCCGATGAACTCTTGGCCGTGCGCGACGCAGTAGGGCCCGACCTCGATATCGTGATGGACGGCGCCAATCTCTACATGGAGGGCATGGACGTGCTGGGTGCAGCGCGTCAGTTAGCCCCGCACATTGCTATGCTCCATGTGAAGAACGTACGCCGCCGCCGGCCGGGAGAGCTAGACTATCTGCCAAAGAACGTGTACGGCTACGAGTGGACGAAGCTCCCGGATGGAGATGTCGATTGGAAGGCAGTGCTCGCTGAACTGCGACAGGGCGGCTTCGACGGCTACGTGCTGTATGAATACGTTAATCCGTTCAAAGGCATGCCGCGAGCCTATTGGCACCTCTTGCCTGACCCGGAAGAGGCTGCAAAGTCAGCAGCGGAATACTTGCGAGACATTGCCGGACTCTAACAGATCTGCGCTTGCGGCGACTCTCGCACAACACAAGGACCAGCCTCAGCAAGACGTCCAAAAGCCATGCCGACTACGCTCCACAAGCTAGCTTGGCAACAGGTCGTTTCTCGCCGTTCCTTGCGCTACCGCTTTCCTCTCTCCTTTGCGATCGAGACGCCAGGCTTATCCCGGTGTGAGATGAGAAGGGGGTGATTGACCGGTAAACCTAGTTCCAATACGCTAGAGGCACTCCCGGTCATCTGGCAGAGGAAGCTCCCGTATGATGAAAGTGGGTTTCGACCCATAGCCACTTTGACGGGTGCGGGAGAAAGTCATTGGCGAAGAACTCTGACAAACAACATCGAGCCATTGGGAAGGTAATGTTGTTGCGCTTGCAGTCACGCTGGCGACCTGGACGCTTGCGCGCGTTCCAGGCAATAGCAGGCATTATTATCAGTATAGTTCTCCTGTGGCTAGTGCTGCGGGGACTTGACCTAAGGCAGACTTGGGCTGCGCTCAGCAACACCAACTATTGGTACCTGGCGCCCGCAGTGTTTGTCTACTTTCTTGGTGTTGCGATTCGGGGTCTCCGCTGGCAGCGACTCTTGTTGCCGGTTGAGCGCATACCTGCCCGGCAGGCGATTGCGCTCCTTATCGTCGGTTACACCGTGAACAACATTGTGCCGGCGCGCATGGGGGACGTCATGCGCGTCTTTTTGCTTGCACGGGAGACAGGGATTCGCAAGAGCGCTTCTCTGGCAACTGTTGTCCTGGAGCGCCTCTTGGACCTGCTGGCCATACTTGCCATAATCGTGGCGTGCACGCTTGTGCTCCCTTGGCCGTCGCCGATTCTTACGGCCCTACGTGTTGCCGCAGTATTGGCGATTGTAGCGGCTGGAGTCTTAATTCTTGTCGCCACTCACCAGTCTCAGCGCTTGCAGGATGGCGTCGGCCCGGCACGAACTGTGTGGAGAGCCCTTGCGCTCTCGGCACTGCTGGCTGTCTTGCTCGGGACGGCCTTTGCTGAGCTTGGACAGTGGATCCCCGATACTCTCTTGCTGCCTTTAGCCGGCGCAGGCATTGTATTCTTGCTCGCAACGTTCGTTGCCGCTACCGTCGCCCGCGGCTATTTGATTTCGCTGCCCTTGCGTCTCTCACTCTTACTGCCTGGCAGGCTGGGCTATCGGATAATCTCTATGGCGAGGTCATTTGTTGAAGGTCTTCAGAGCCTCCGTTCGCCCCAGCGACTTGCGGAAATGGCTGGGCTGAGCATGGCATCTTGGATTGTCGAAGGGCTATCGTATTACTTGATCGCGCGAAGCATGGGCATTGACGAATCGGTCCTGGTGTTTCTCTTGACGATGGGTGTCATCAATATCTTCTCCGCGATTCCGTCTTCTCCCGGGTATATTGGACCGTTCGAGTTTGCGGGAAAGCTCGTGCTAACGCAGTTTGGCATTGCGGCAGAAATGGCGGTTGCCTACCTTCTCCTGATGCACGTACTTCTCCTGCTGCCTGTGGTAGTGCTTGGTGGCGCGCTCGCTTGGAGGCGCCGCGAGCGCTGGTGGCCAACTTCGGTGGATTCGCCGCAGTCTCCGCTGGGCCAAACTACAACGTAGAGCCAACCTGGAAAATCATATGGATGCTATGCCGAAGAACGCCGATCCGGATGCTCCGCTACGTATAGCCGTCGTTGGCGGTGGCTTTAGCGGTCTGGCTGCCGCCGAAGCTTTGCTGGCTCAAGGCGCCCAGGTCCACATCTTCGAGAAACAGTCGCAGCTTGGAGGTGAGGTCGCCACACGCGCGATTGGAAGCACATTTGTCGAGTATTACTACCACCATTGCTTTAGCAGCGACCATCACCTTCTCGCCTCGGCCGACCGCCTCGGCGTAAAAGACCAGCTAACCTGGGTCGATTCCACGATGGGATTCTATTGGAAGGGCCGGTTGCTCCCCTTTAACGGCCCGGCAGACGTCCTGAGATTTGAGCCGCTCAGTCCGTTGCAGCGCTTTCGGCTCGGTTTGTCAGTGCTCTACTTGCAGCGACGGAAAAATTGGCAGCCATACCAGGACATAAGCGCTGCAGACTGGATGCGACGCTTCTGTGGCGACCGTGTATTTGACACGGTGTGGGGCGGCTTGCTCAAGGCAAAGTTTGGCGAAGACTGGCACCGTGTGAGCATGTCTTGGCTCTGGGCCCGCATCCACGTGCGGGCGGCCTCGCGTTCGAAGGGCATGGCAAAAGAGCAATTGGGCTACTTCAATAACTCGTTTCGCACACTGGTGGATGCGTTTGGGCGCCGCATTGAAGAACTGGGAGGTCACATTCACCTGGAGGCGGCCGCCGAGCGGATAGTCATAGAAGACGGACAGGCGCGCGGTATTGTGACTGGCGGTGAGCGGCACGATTTCGATCTTGTGCTGGCGGCTGTGCACACGCCCATCTTTCTCTTTCTCACGCCCGATCTTCCGGCAGAATATCGTGAAAGACTGGGCAGAATCGAGTATAAGGGAGCGTCTTGCCTGCTTCTGGAACTCGACCGCCGGATGTCGCCGTTCTATTGGCTCAATATCAGCGCGGAGGAGCTACCGTTTACGGCTTTGGTGGAGCAAACGAATCTCGTGTCGCCGGAAGCCTATGGTGGGAGCCACTTACTATACGTAGCGCGCTACATGTCGCCGGGAGACCCGTTGATGCGGATGGAAACCACGGCGCTATTTGAACACTACTTGCCGTTCCTGCAGCAAATGTATCCAGATTTTTCGAGGGAGATGGTCAAGAATATGTGGTCGGGCGGCGATCCGTTCGCCCAGCCTCTCATCGAAGTTGGCTACCAGCGCAAGAAGCCGGAATTGCGCACGCCGATCCCACGGCTCTATCTGGCAAACACAACACTCATCTATCCCGAAGATCGGGGCATAAATTATAGCATCCGGCTGGGACAGGAAGTCGCTCAGCGGATCTTCGCCGACGCACCACAACTCAAGCAGCGAAATTGACATAAGCGCTCCCGCTTGACCGCTGCGATCACTATTCCCTAGAATCGTTCTAGACTTGCCGAAGTGGCGGAACGGAAGACGCGCTGGTCTCAAAAACCAGTGGGGTAACACCCGTGCGGGTTCGACTCCCGCCTTCGGCACCAAGCTAGCTGCGCCAGCATTTGCATTGGTGAGGTTAGTACCTCCCGTCGCTCTTGATTCGCTCACTTTCCCTGGGCGCGGAGCGCAAGCCCTGTCTGAGAGATAGCCATGACCAGATTGCACAATACTGTGCTGGGTGGTTCTAATTTCCAATTGCAGGTAGGTCCCCACTTCTTGGCATGAGTTGTCCGGCCCAAGCTGATGTCGTGGCAGTTGAGTCTGTGCGAAAGTCACGATTAATATCCTGGGGGAGCTAATGACGAGCGTGCTATTTGTAGCCCTTGGCGGCGCCTTCGGCGCGACCCTGCGCTACTTGCTCTCAGGATTCATCAATCGCTACTTCGAGACCTCATTCCCAACGGGAACTCTGGGGGTCAATCTCATCGGCTGCTTCGCGGTGGGACTGTTGTGGGAACCACTCGCGCATACGGCACTTTCCCCACAGATTCGCACCTTTTTCCTGATTGGCGTACTCGGCGCATTTACGACGTTTTCAACCTACGGCATCGAAAGCGTGAATCTCGTGCGCGCCGGCGAACTGCGCTTGGCGCTCGTCAATCTCATCCTCAGCAATGTGCTGGGAATTGCTTTCGTCCTGCTGGGCCTCGGTATCAGCCGACTCGCGAGTAGCGCAGTTTAGCTGAGATCGTCTCGACTCGATTGAATGTAGAGAGCTCGGGCATAGCGCTAACGTGACGATTGCATCTGAAGAATCTTGCACCGCGATTAATTGGGTGTGGACTTGCCATTGCGGATCGATTGATCAGGTCGTCTGGCGTTGAAGTTGTCGACTACAATCCTCTAGCTCAGGCGCGTCCAATCGAATTGCACGCCTATGGCTTGGGAACGGTCTTGCGTGAGCATGGAGTACGCATCGGGGGCTTCGCGTGGGTCGTATTGGTGCGTGATGAGGTCCTCAACCTGCATTTGGCCGCGTTCCACATAGGTGAAGAAGAGCTCCGTCATGTGCTTATGGGTCCAGTGGGCGTAGTCGGTAGCGGTGGGAGGCGGGTTGGAGCTGTGGGCGCCTACGAGCGTCACGCCGCGGCGGATGATGTCGCCGGTGAGCCGTTGATTTGAAGGTGTGCCGGTGTCACCGAGCAGCAGGACTTTCCCGAAGCGCCGCGCCAGTGGCAGTGCCGTGGGCAATACCGCCGCGTTGCCGGTAATGTCGTAGACGACGTCAGCCAGCTTCCCATGCGTAAGCGACGCGATTGTCTCCTCAGCATCAGCAGATGAGATTGGCAAAGTGTGGGTCGCACCGTGGGATGCTGCCAGTGCTAGTCGCGCCGGTGCCGGATCGATGACTATCACCCGATTGGCTCCGAGCAAACGCACGAATTGCACCACTAACTGACCCAATATGCCGGCGCCTATCACCACCACGTCGTCGCCAAGCCGGTGCTCCGCGCGCCGGACGGCATTCTGCGCAATGCACGCCAAGTAGAACCAGGCGGCAGCCTGATCAGTGACGCCCTCCGGAATCTTTATGGCGCGCCCCGCGTCGCTGATCGCGTACTGCCCGTGCTTCGCGGGCATTGCAACGCGGTCTCCTGAAACAACACTGGTAACCCCGGCGGCGGTCTCAAGCACCTCCCCAACCGCGCTGTACCCAGGCCGGAAGGGATACTTCACCCACTCGTCCCAGTGCGTGCCTGGCGCAAAGTTGCGTTGCAAGCAGATGCACTCTGTACCAGTGCTGATGAGTGAACGCCGCAGTCGCACCAGGATTTGAGCCGACTGAATGTCCGGTACGGGATACCGCTGAACAGCAACAGAGTCTTTGGCAAGGAAAACAACATCAAGGGATTCCATGGTCTTAACACCTATTGTGGTGGCTACGGTTTTCTTTGCAACGGGGCGAATGCCAGCTCTCTCATGCGATGGAGTGTACCAGGCCTGAATACGACAGAGTACCCCTTCGATCTGCGTTTTTCACCAAGTGTTTGGCGAGAAACAGCAAACCGGCATTGAGAATTGCTCGACCGCAAATACGTTGACTTGGTGACATTATGGCAGTCTTGGATTGGCAATTCGAATGCTTGCCGTCGCATGATGACAAGCGTACGATAACGCTAGTAGTGCAGACTGCCAAGACCGCCCGGGAAGGCGCACTTATCTTTACATTACAGAGGGAGTAGGCCGGTGACGCAAAGCCAATCCTATCCATTCTTTGACGTACGTGGCGCGCCGTATGAGTTGGGTCGCCAGCACGGAGAGGCGTGTCGTGAACAAGTTCGCAGTTTCCTGGATCACTCGTATCAGTCGATTGGAGAGTACAAACAGCAAGGTCCCGCAACGTTGCGAGCGCGGGCAGAGTCGTTTGTGCCTTCCATCCAAGGGTTCATTCCCGATGCAATATCAGAGATGAAAGGCATCGCGGCAGGCGCAAATGTCTCCCTGTCTGAGGTCGTGTTGTTGAATGTGCGAACTGAGCTTACCTTGGGCGACGCCGGTTTGAGCGACGGATGCAGTTCGCTCGGCTTCCTAACGAGCCGTACGGACAACGAGAATACAATCATTGCCCAAAATCAGGACGTAGGGGAGTGGATGAAGGAAGTGGGCGTGGTGTTGAAGGTGTCGCCAGACGAGAAACCGGCATTCATCATGTTTACGTGGGCGGGTGTGATTGGGTACCCGGGTTTCAATGAGCACGGTGTTGCATTCGTGCAAAACCAACTCTATACGGAGGGATGGCGGGTCGGAGTCTCACATTACCCTCTCAAGCGGCGGATCTTGGAGTGCCGCAATCTTGCGGAAGTTCTTGACATAATGAATGAAACGACATTCTCTTCTGCTGGCAATTACCTGATGGTAGATGGCGAGAGCCGCTTGGTGGATGCCGAGATTGCGGCCCCTCACGGAGTGGGGGTGATAGAGGCGACCGAGGGTACGCTCGCACACACGAACAATATCCGTTCGCCTGAGCTCGAACAGTTTGACACATTCCGCAGTCAATTGCCGGATTCAGAGCCGCGCTGTGCCCGGGCGGACCAGTTGGTCTCAAGTGTAGACCGTGTTTCCGCAAGCGACGTGATGCAGATGATGTCTGACCATGCCGGCCATCCCCACAGTATTTGTAGACATAACGATGGCACGCCGGAGAGCATCGAAACCGTGGCCTCTTACGTGATGGAGCCGCTCCAGGGACGACTCCACGTCAGCTACGGTAATCCCTGCGCGAACGGCTATACGGCTTACACGCTCTAGAACGATACAAAGTCATTGAGTTCGGATTTCGTAGTTCCAGTTGCAGGGGAATATTCGCGCAAGCCCGTAGGGCGCGGCCCTTAGCACTGTTTTCAGATTCATTTACTTGGTTGGCGCGGCCCCAATTGCACATGCTTTGCAAGCCGGAGTCGCAGGCAGTTCACGAGGCGGCTGATCGCAGCCATTGTGCTTCTTCAGCGACAGCCAACTTAAGTGAGACAAGCACTGCCCATCTCTGAGCCCATGAGTCGGCTGACGACCAGAAATAGGCTACTGAAGCATCAAACCAAGATTGGTTCCGAAATCCAAGTTAAGTTCCGAGAATGTATCTTCTCGGAACTTATTTCCAGTTTTCATTCAGCAAGATAGCTCTGGCACACATTGACCGCCTGATCAATCGCTTGCCCGACGACAATCTCGCCACGCGCCAAGGGCAGCGTGACCTCGTAAAAGAGACTATGCGAGATTGCTGAGCTACTGGCCGCGTGGGAGGCTTTAGCATTGGGTAAACTCTGCAGCGCGGTTTCTCGCATCGATTCTGGGAGTATCAAGTCGAAGTGGCCGGTATCCGGTTTTTCAAGGTATTGCCAGCCGGCCGTCACCGCGGGCAAGACCCGGCGCTCGCCAATCCAGTGAGCGAGAGGAATGAGCGCTTCGTACGCGCTTTCCGCGTCCGCAGCGGCCGGCACCGCCAGCACTTCCTCCAGCGACAGCGGCGTCGCTTTCTTTGGTCCCTGCGGCATTGGAGAGAAGCTTGGCCAGTAGCCCCATGGTGTCTTCACGAAACGCGAAAAGCGCATGGCGCTTGGGACAACGTCCTCGTAACCCCGCAAGTCAGAGTCTGCGATGTCGGGCCCATAGGGAAGGATGCCATGCACTCTCCCCAGTTCATCCCAGGCCGTGAGCGCGCGCTCGGCGGCCGGTCCTTCCAGATGTATGACGCCTGTATCCAAGTCTACGATTTCACCGCCCTCCTGCAGCAGGAAGGGCAGCCAGTCCGGGAAGTCCCAGTTCGCCGTAAGGCCCCACTGTTCGGGCTTGCCGTCTTCATTGGCGTCCAGAGTCAGGTGCTGGCCTGCCTCGATGAAGTCCGACCAGGTCCATTCGGCATCCGGCGGGGCCACATTGGCACGCTGAAAGCGGTCTGCGGCGTAGCCGAGCACGCCTGGCGCCACCGCGATAGGCAAGCCGAGGGTCTGGCCTCTATACCGCACGAGGCGCATGGCCTCATCCGAAAACGCGTCCAGCGGACTCTGCGTATCCCCCTGCAACCAGCGATCAAGTGGAAGGAAAAACCTGGATCTAAGGATCTCCGTGATTTGTGCATAGGAGGGAAGCCAAACCACATCCCCTGCGGAAACCCCGCCTGCCGCCGTCGTGTTCAGGTAATCAAGCACTGACTCGGCACCCAGAAAACGGTTGTTATCGTCGGTCTTCCTCGGCATGGCGACGAACTCGAGCGTTGCGCCCTCGGGCGTGCCCGGCATCTCGCCACTATTCCACCCTGTGACCACTTCCCGGCCGAGAATGCTTGGCTTGGGCGGGTTTCGAATAAACTGATGTTCCAGGTACGCCAACGTATACTGCCGCGGCTCCTTGGCGGACTTTTCAATGTCTGCCGCGCGGGGACTCGGTTCCATCCGTGACGATTGCTCATCATCCTCATCACCACCACAACTTGCCAGCAGCGCTACTGCACCGCTGAACACTGCAATTCCCAACCAATCGCGTCGCGTCACGGTCCTTGCTCCTTCCATGCTTGCAAATGGAGGCTTCTTGTAATCCGAGACCCCATTAGCGTCCCCCTCAGTCGCTCGCGCAAGCGCGCTGCAGTGGCGAAAAGTGTCTCGACCGTCTGCCTGCGTAACCACAGTGAGATTATTTGTCAAGTATATCACTTCCAGTATAATCTGTCATTATGTACAGTGCAACTCAAGCTCATGCATGCTCTCCCGAGTATCTTTTAAAGTACAATTGACGGGAACTGCACTGCCATTTAGAGTTGTTTGACCAAGCCGTATACCTGTGGGATACTTGAGAAAGTGTCAAGTACGGTTGAAGGAGACCCCAGCGGTCACCAAACCGGAGGAGTGTGAATGGGAGCCTTTTCGCGGATGGGCGCTGTGCTCAGCGCCAAAATCAATGCGCTGTTAGACCGAAGCGAGGACCCGGCTGAGACGCTTGACTACGCTTACGAACGACAGCTTGAACAACTGCACAAGGTCAAGCGCGGCATTGTTGAAGTTGTAACATCCAAGCGGCGCCTCGAAATGCAGGCCGCAAAGTTGGAAGGCAACGAAGCAAAACTTTCAGACCAGGCTCAGCGTGCCATCCAGGCAGGCCGCGAAGACCTTGCCCGCATCGCGCTGCAACGCAAGCAACTCATAGTGACCCAGGCAGATGGGCTCCGACAGCAGATCCAAGCTCTGGAGCAGGATCAGGAGCGGCTGGCGCTCACCGAGCAGAAGCTTGTAGCGAAAGTAGAGAACTTCCGCACACGTAAGGAAGTTATCAAGGCCCAATACAGCGCGGCTGAGGCACAGACACGAATTAGTGAATCGGTATCGGGACTTTCTGAGGAAATGGCGGACGTCTCGTTGCTCGTCGAGCGAGCTGAAGAGCGCACGGAGTCCTTGCAGGCCCGGGCATTGGCGGTTGATGAACTAGTGGATACCGGGGTGCTGGAGGATTCCACAGGATCACGCTCTGACTTTGTGGATAGAGAGTTGAATAAGCTCAGTACCGAAAGCGGCGTGGATGAAGAGTTGGAAATGCTCAAGCGACAGCTAGAGGACAAAGACAAGAAGCAGTTGGAGGACCACGCATGATAGTTCGCATCGCCACTGTGGGTCAATACCGCCTTGACGACGCTATCATATCCGATTTGCAGCGCTTTGATGACGCCATCGAGCAGGCTGTAACAGGTACCGATGACGGGTCTTTTCGTGAGTTGCTCCAGCAGATGCACGACTTGATTACCCAAAAGGGCACGCCGCTGCCGGATGACGAGATAGTGCCCTCAGACGTAATTCTACCGCCTCCGGATGAAACAATGGAAGAAGCTCAGAAGCTCCTTGGCGCTGAAGGGTTTGTTCCAGGCCGCTCGGAGTAAACCCGGTGGAGTAGATTGGCCTCAATAGTCAAAGCAAGGGAAAAGCGCCTGTCGCATGAGCGACAGGCGCTTTTATGTAAAGTATAGTCACTTGCATTGCACGAGTGTGGCGGTGGGCGCGCTTCGATAGGGGCTATACGTCCCCGTTGGATAACTGCAGAGGTGCAACCATCCGGACTCTCCCGAGCTCAGTACAACCGTACATTCGCTTACTGACGGCCTGCCGCCATTTCTCTATGTGGTGAACTGGGTGAACCGGGAAAAAGTCAGGCTGGAAAACTCTCACCTTTTTTGCAATTGCGCGTTCGTTTAGTAGCGGTCCTCAAGAGACAAAGCTATTCGTTAACGTAGTTGGTGAGCCACTCTGTTGCCTGCGTGACCGCTTGCTCGACTCCCACCTCATCCCGAGCCAGACGATACGTAACGATATTGAACAGGGCGTTGGTCATGGCTGGGCTGCTCGCAACGTGGGAAGCCTTGGCATTGGCCAGGGCCTGCAAAACAGTGTCTTGCGTCGAATCGGAAAACACCAGGTCAAAGTGGTCACGATCGGGACGCTTGATGAATTGCCAGCCTGCCGTAACAGACGGCAAAACGCGGCGTTCGCCAAGCCAACTCGCTAATGGCACGAGTACCTCGTAGGCGCGCTCTCCCTGGGCTGCATCCGGAATAGCCAGCGCTTCCATGAGAACGAGGGGGGTCGTATTACTGGCACCAGCGGGCATTGGAGTAACGAGCCGCCAATGCTCGGGCAAGTATTGAAAGAAAATTGAGAAAAACATCCCTCTTTGAAAGAGGTCGTGGTAGCCCTGAAGCGCTCTTGTGGTGACCTCAGGTCCATAGGGTAGTATGCCGTGCACTCTTCCCAGCTCATCCCAAGCGCTAAGCGCGCGTAGGCTCGCCGGTTCATCCATCCCAATCTTCCCCGTGTCTAGGTCGGCAACCGTGCCGCCTTCTTGCAGCAGGAGCGGCAGCCAATCCGGAAAGTACGCCGCAGCGACAAAGCCCCAGCGGTCGGGAGAACCATCGCCGTCTAAGTCCTCCGTTAAGCGTTTGGCCGCCTCTATGAAGTCTTCCCACGTCCACTCGTGCGTGGGTGCTGCCACAGCGGCGCGCTCAAATCGGAGTGAATTGTGGGCCAGCACACCCGGCGCGACTGCAATCGGCAACGCCAAGGTCTGCGCCCGAAATCGCACCAGACGGCGGGTTTCTTCGGCAAAGACCTCGAGGGGCCTCTGGTCGTCCGCTTGCAGCCAGCGGTCGAGCGGCGCGAGCAGCCCGGTCTTGTATATGTCCGGGACATCCTCCTGATGCTGCAGCCAAATGAAGTCTGCAGAGACTCCTCCTGCCGACTGCGTGGCAAGAAAATCTCTAGCCCCTCCCTCCGTTGGAATCAGCAATAGTTGCAGCGACGTCCCCGGGGGTGCGCCGGGTACATTACCCCTTGTCCACTCCTGTATGGCTTTCTGTCCGGGCGTAACCATGAGGGGATGGTCCAGGACAGCCAGCGCGAACTGCTGTACCTCCTTAGCCGCATCAACGCCGACTCCAACCCGGGAGCCAGGCTCATCTTGTGGCGGCCGATCTTCCTCGTCACCACCACCACAACTCAGTAGCAATGAGACGCTTGCTCCAATCAGCGCGCCACCGAGAAGTTTGCGTCGGGTCATGTTGCAATTTCTCCTCTCGGTCTGGGGGGCTTGGGTCAATTATGGCAGTACGCAAGATTGAATCAGCTACCGGCTAGTCTGGGCATTCTCAGTGTAGCGGGTGGGCAGTGCTGATGCCTCCACCTCTTCGACACCGATCACTCGTAGGCCAATGTCCCGCACACGTCGCAGATGGTCCGGTGTGCGGAAGTCGCCCTGAACGTGCGCCACACCCGACTCGGCATCGATGCGCACGGCATCCAAGCGGCATTCAAAGAGGTAGGAATCATCCTTCAACAAGCGAAAAAGCGCGGCCTCGCGCATGAGCCACCGCATAGGTTCTGCGGCATTTGAGCGCAACATGGGTAAGACAAGGGCTTCCCACGCCGATTCGTACATCAAACCTGAGAGTAGCCAGGCGGGTGGGAAAACAAGAAAGAATATCGGCGCAAAGCTTAGCCTATAGCCCGCAGCGACACCCACTGCGTGCAAGGTGGCTGCAGCCAGAATGGGTACTACCGCAAGAGCAATGACCGATTGCGGGCCCGGATGCGACGAAAAATAGGAGCCGACCAGCAGACTCCAGGTGATCCCTCGACGCACGCTCCAACGGCGTACCGCACCCATAATGGCGCCCAAAACTCCGCTGGCGAGGACAACAAGCAAGAGCGTGAATACGGCCAACGGCGTGACGCCGCTTGCAGAACTAGTGACGGCTGTTAAGCCTATCGTGCCACGATTAAAGAGAAGAGTAGCGACTACACCAACAGCACCAAGGAGCACCAGGGGAATGCACGGTAACAGCGCGCCGGCAGCAAAGCCTGCCGCCATTACGGTGCGCACGCTGACGACCGTGAGAACAGTGTCTGCGTCAAGCGCATCGGGCAGGTCGCCCGGCAACTGCGGCATCGTCGAACTCTGTGAAGGGCCCAGAGGATTCATGCCAATCACGGACTATCGTCCCTTTTGGTTGAGGCCGACGTAGTGGGGCGCGTGGAAAGAGGTGAACACCAGCGCCAGCGAGAAGTCTTGCGCCGCCTGAATCCCACGCTGGTGCGCCAACTCACAATGACTCTCCGTTCTCCGCTTTCTGCTCTCCGCAGAGCCCATGCAGAGGGAAGTCATTGCCGAATTCCTGGTTGTCCGGCATTGAGGTAGGTCTATCGACTTGCTTTTCAAGGATGGTCAGACCTTCTGCCTCAACTGCGCGTACACCGCTTACGCGCATGCCGACTTCTCGTGCCCGGCGGAAGTGATCGGGCGTGCGAAATTCGCCGCGAATGTGTGCCACACCGGTCTCAGCATCAATCCGGACCGCATGGAGGCGGCAACCGAACAATTCGGAATCATCTTTCAACAGGCGTACGAGCGCTGCTTCTCGTCTGAGCCAGGTCAATGGCTCGCCCACGGCGACGCGCAGGATAAGGAAGACAATTGGTTCCCACAACGCCTCGTATACAAAGCCGCTAAGTGACCAGAGAGGAAACATGAAAACAAGCACGGGCGCAATGCTTACGAGAAAGCCAACTTCGAGGCTGATGTTGTGCAGAGCGGCAGCTATAAGCAGGGGCACCACAAAGGCTGCTATGGCCGTTTGCGGTCCCGGATGGGACGAAAAGTGGTGCCCCACGAGCAACGACCAGGAAATATACCGCCGGACGCACCAGCGCCGTACCGCTCCCATGACGGCCCCCAGGACAATGCTCCCGAGGAGCACCAGCACGTAGTTCTCCGCCGCAATCTGGAGGTTTGCCGGTGAAATTGCATGTGACATGGTCGTGTATACCGTGCCACGATTGAAGAGTAACGTGCCAAATAGGCCGACCAGAACGAGAAGTGCAAGGGGAATGAACGGAACAATTGCACCGGCCGCCAGGCCGGTCACAGCCGCCGTGCGTAGGGTGACGACGGTGAAAACTGCGTCCGCGTAACTGGCATCCGGTAATTCATCTGTCGGCGGTGGCATCCCCATCGAAGCTTCTCCGGAGCGAGCCACAGAATTGCCTCTACGGCCATCGTACCCGATCAATGGGTACCAGTCAAGACTTCAAACTCTGCCGACAGCGATTGCTAGCGAGAGGGAACCGCCACAAGCTGCAGCTAGTTCTCCGGCCAAGCGCCGAGTTTCGCGGTGAATTCCAAGTTCTCACCGTTGCGGTGAGTCGTAATCGTGATTTCGTCACCAACACTCTTTGATTGGATGTAGGCGATGAGGTCGTCTACAGTTTTCATCGGAACGCCGTCGATGGCTGTAATGATATCCGCATTGCGGGGATTCCCCACCGAGCCACGCATACCTGCCTCTTGTGCGGGTCCGCCCGGCGTTACACGTCGAACCCAAACTCCGTAAAGGATGTCGAAGTTTCTGTCGCGAGCGATCTGCGGTGTAATTGTGGCCATGCTTACGCCCAAGAATGCGCGACGGATCTCCTCACCCCGTATCAGTCGTGGCAAGAGCTGTTGCACCAAATTCGACGGAATGCTCAAGCCGATACCCTGAAAGCGCTCATTGTTCGTTTGAATGGCCGTCGTAATGCCGATCACCTCGCCATTGACATTGAGGAGCGGTCCGCCGGAATTGCCGGGGTTTATCTCAGTGTCGCTCTGTATGAGACCGCCGAGTTGGCGTCCCCTTTCGGGGTAGGTTCTTCCCACCGCGCTCACGATTCCCGCCGTGATGCTGTGACCGAATCCATATGGCGCACCGATTGCGAAGACTGGGTCCCCCGGCTTTACCGCCCCTGAATCACCGAACCGTGCAATCTGCAGGGCTCCTGGCGGAAACTCTGCCTGAATGACGGCGAGGTCCGTCCCTGGATCACTGCCAACGACTTCTGCAAATAGGGTGCTCCCGTCAAGTAACTGCACCCGCACTCTATCGGCCTCGCTGATGACGTGATTGTTCGTGAGAATATGACCTTCTCCATCCACGATGATGCCGGTTCCGCCACCAAACCTGCGGGATCCGTCTTCATTCTCATCCAAGATCAAAACGGTTACTACGCTCGGGGCAACCGCCTGATAGACTGCGGCAGCGTTTGCCTCTGCCTCTTCAACGTAAGTGATTTGCGGCGTCTGTGTAACCGGTGCTGGGTCAGATTGCGCATTGCGCAAGACTAGCCAAGCCGTGAGACCTCCGGCAACGATTCCCGTTAGCAAGGCGACTACCGCACAAAGGATGACAACGCCGGCCAGTCCTCTCGGACCCTGCGTGCCAGCGTCGTTGGCTTCGTCTCTTTGATTGTCGGGGAACGAAGACATAGCCATCGCCGCGCCTCCTGGGTATTGAACGTCTTCTAACTCAATTATATCGGAGCTAGTTAAGTATTTCCTGATAGGCTAACTGTTGAAAGCGGAATGCAAACAGTTCGCTGGGGGGGTTATTCGGCGGTTCGCGGCGGGGCGAATGCGTACTGTGCGCGCCGTTCTAATCGTCTGCTTCCGTTTCAGCCTTCGTCGGCGCTGCTCCTTCCCCTCCCAAGACGGACATGTTGCGAGGCATTCTGACCGTCACGGTAGTTCCCTGATCCGGCGCACTCTTTATGTCAAGGCTAGCACCATGGGCCTCCACAATCCATTTTGCAATAGAGAGTCCAAGTCCAAACCCGCCTGAGTGTCGGGTACTGTCCGCTTGGAAAAAGCGGTCGAATGCGCTTGCGATGTCCGACTCTCGCATGCCGATGCCGGAGTCTTTCACAATTAAACGCACCGCGTGCAATTCGCTCGCTGTGTCGATGGTGACCGTGCCCCCTGCCGGAGTATACTTTAGCGCATTGTCAAGCAAGATGAGCACCAATTGGCGGAGTAAGTCCGGGTCACCCATTATGCTGACATCTTCACCGGTCGCGTTCAATCGAACTGCTACCATGGCATTGAAGTACGGCGCTTGACGACTCACGTCCGCAGCAATCTCATTTATGTCCACTCGTTCGCGTCGCACGGTCTGTCCCGCATCGGCCCGCGCCAAGGCCAGCATGTCTGAGACCAGGCGGCTCATGCGTTCCGATTCTACGGCTATGTCGTTGAGCGCGGCATGACGTTCCTCCTCCGTTAGGTCTGGTATATCCCGCAGCAGCGCCACATTGCCCCGAATCACCGTCAAAGGAGTCCGGAGTTCGTGCGAGGCGTCGGCCACGAGGCGCCGCTTGGCCGCAAGCGCCTCCGCTACCCGAGCGTAACTGCTCTGAAGCCGGACAAGCATGGTGTTGAAGGTTTCCGCAAGTCGGCCTACTTCATCACGTGCGCCGGCTTGCGGCACCCGCTTACTGAGGTCTTGCGTCTGCCCAATCACCTGGGCAGCCAGCGCGAGGCGTTCTAATGGCAGCAGGCCAGCGTGCGCAATGAGGTATGCCAAGCCCATTGCGGCGACAATGCTGGCGCCGCCACCAACGAGGATGATCAGGCGCAGTTCGCGCAAACTTGTTTCCACGTCGGTAAGCGAACGGGCGAGCTGGAGCATGCTGACCAGCCGCCCTTGGACGACATAGGGGTGGTGGTAAATGCGCAGGGGAGTTCCACGAATTGATGCAGTTTCGATGAAAGGCTGACCCTTGCGAGCTCGTTCCAGAATGTCGTTGCCACTTGGGAGCTGCTCATCGCTAAGGTTTGTGGACCGAGAGAGGACCTTGCCGTCGCTACCAACCACCTGTAGGAATATGCCGGAATGAGCGAATGCGTCGCTGTATTCCGGCCGCAGCACGATCTGCAAGCCTTGCTGCGTGGAGCGCGTTTGCGTAAAGAGTAGTGCCTCACGCGTCTGAGTCTCGAGGGCTTGATCGATCTCGCCATAGATCGCGCGAGAAATGAGAATGTACGTCAGAGCATAGTATACAACGAGCGTAATTGCAAGTACGCTCCCTGCCAGGAACGTAAGGCGGAGACGCAATGACATGAGCTAAGTCTCGCGTAATACGTATCCGACACCGCGCACCGTATAGATTATGCGGGAGCCTCCGTCTGCCTCGAGCTTTTGCCGCAAGTAGCCGACATATACTTCCAAGACATTAGACTCTCCCTCAAAGTCGTAGCCCCACACTTTCTCCATAATGTAGTGCCGTGGCAGCACACGTCGTGGGTTCTGCATGAAGAGGAGGAGGAGTTCATATTCTGTAGCAGTCAGGTCGAAAGTCTTATTGCTGCGCTGCGCACGCCGTCCGGCGGTATCGAGCGTGAGGTCTGCGAAGTGAAGCACTTCGTCTTCCGCGGATGTGCTGCGGCGCAGCAGGGCGCGAATGCGGGCGAAGAGCTCTTCTAGCTCAAATGGCTTGACTAAGTAGTCATCCGCGCCGCTATCCAAACCCACGACACGGTCGGACAACTCATCCTTGGCAGTGAGCATGAGTATGGGTACGGCGCTTTCCTGGCGAATGCGTTTGCATACGCGCAAGCCGTCAAGCCCCGGCATGAGGATATCCAAGACTATCAGATCAGGCTGGTTCTGCGACACCAGCGAGAGTGCTTGAAAGCCATCGTGAGCAATCTCAACCTCGTATCCTTGGTGGGAAAGTGCTCGGTAAAGAAGTGCAGTGATCTTCTGGTCGTCGTCTACGACAAGGATTTGCATGCAACCTTATCCCAGTTCGTCAATTCTACTTGTGCCACTGGAGCTCCGGACACTGCCAAAAGCCAACCGGTTCTTGCTGTCTCTCTATCGTGCTCTCAATTCCCAATTGTACCGCAGGTAGATCGCTGCGGTCGCACGGCCTGAGCACAGCACCTATTGAATGCCCTATGTTGTGCAAAAGAATCCAGGTTTCACGCTTGGTCGATCGCGAGAAGCCATTGAGTTCTTAATTCCTGTTCTCTAAGCAACCTGAATTGTGGGGCAACCAGACTTGGCTTAACGCGCCGGTACCGCGTGAGATTCGACGTAGGTCCGCGGCGCTCTGAGTAATTCAAGGAGGTCGTCAGCAGTCGCGCGTGCCGTTCTGGCCGGCACTCCATTGTCAGGACGCGACACGCTGAGAAGCTCGTATGGCGGTTCCAGCCAGAACGGCTTGATCGCACTCCGATTTGCCAGCGCGCGCTGCACGCCTGCTTTGATGAGCTTGCGAGCCTTCGTTGGATGGAGGTGGATTGCCGCGCCGTTGAATTTTCTATTGTCATCGCCGGAAATCCCGGCCGCAGGACCCCGCTGCAATCCCGCCTTCACAGCGGCGGTTTCAATGTTGGGCACTAGCGCTTTGGCTTCGTCAGCGGCCGCTTGATCTCCGCTCAAGAAGATTGACGGTACGCCAAAGTAAGAGGCAAAGAGAAAGTTGCATCCCATTTCGCCGACGGAAACGCCATTGATGGTGAGCTCTTCAACATTGAACGAGCCGGTATGGGCAAGATGACCGCCGTCGGTGTTTGACTTGGCATGTTGTCCAATGCTGAGCGCGGCGTCAAAGCTATCGTCGCATCCAAAGGGGTAGCCGATGGGCCGACCCGCCAGGAGCTTGGCCTCCGGGTGCAGCAGAATTGGGTCAATGGCTTCGTGGCCGTGGCCATCCACGACGAGGATTTCAGTAGCCCCTGCTTCAAGACACGCCTCGATTGCGGCGTTGGTTTCCAGTGTTGTGAGTTCCCGGCCCCGCTCATAGTAGCGGGAACTCTTGTTGCAATAGTTGTCTGAATCGACAACACCTGCAACCGCTTCCATGTCTGTCATTATGTAAATTTTCATGTGCGTGCCTCCATACGTTGGCAACTGCTGGTTTGGGGACGGTTGCAGCTGTTTCAATAACCCATGCTATTGCAGTTAGCCTACCAAAGAACTTGCACGGAATCCAGGATAAAGTTGCAGTTCCCGGTAGGAAAGGTCTTAGCACGTCTCCCCAGTCTCGATTAAACGAGAAACGCCTCTACGTGTAATCCTTGTAGCGGTGTTTCTCTGGCTGCACGTGTTCTAAGAGTAGCTATTCCTTGCTTTGGCGCAATGCCAGGTTAACCTCTACCAACTGAGCCTCGGATACAGGCGACGGCGCCTGTGTCATGAGATCTACCGCCTGCTGGTTCTTGGGGAAAGCAATCGTCTCACGAATGCTCTCCACATCACCGAATATTGCGATGGTGCGGTCGAGGCCCATGGCGATACCGCCGTGGGGAGGCACACCGTACGAGAATGCCTCAAGCATGTGTCCGATCTGTTCGTGGATTTGCTCTTTTGTATGTCCCATAGTCAGCCAGATCTGCTCAAGGAGGTCTCGCTTGTGCGCGCGGACGCTGCCGCCGCCGACTTCCCAACCGTTGCACACCAGGTCATATTGCAGCGACCGGGCGCTACCGGGGTCGGCCGTGACGAGATCTTCATCCTCCGGGAACGGTCCACAGAAGGGATTATGGACAAAGCTCCAGCGGCCTTCATCTTCATCCCATTCGAACAGAGGGAAGTCCACGATCCAGCAGAAGGCGAGCTTACTTGGATTGCGGAGACCAAGACGGTCTCCAATTTCAAGTCGCAATCGGGCGAGCACGGCATTCGCCACGTCCGGCTGGTCCGCCACAATTAGCACCAGGTCACCAGCTTCCGCGGCAAGCTCCACGGCAATTTGTGCCGTTGCCTCCTCGCCAAGATGCTGCAATACCGGCGAACGCAGGCCGGAGTCTTCAACGGCTATGGTGACAAGCCCTTTGCCGCCCAGTGAGCGGACGATGTTCGTGAGCTCATCCACTTGCTTGCGCGAGTAGTGCGCGCAGCCGGGCGCCCGCACGCCCTTTACAACGCCACCCTTGGCCAGCACGTCCTTGAATACGCGGAAGTCGGTTTCTCGCGCCAGATTGGAAACGTCGACAAGCTCCAGGCCAAAGCGCAGGTCGGGGCAGTCAGTGCCGTACTTCTCCATCGCCTCCGCAAAAGGAATGCGAGGAACAGGCCGCTGTTGAACCGTCTTTGCGCTGAGTGTGTCGGCGAGTTCCAAGTAGAGACGCTCGATCAAACCCATCACGTCATCGCGATCAACAAATGACATCTCTATGTCAAGCTGAGTAAACTCAGGTTGGCGATCTGCCCGCGGGTCTTCATCCCGAAAGCAGCGCGCGATCTGAAAATAGCGGTCCATCCCGGAAACCATAAGCAGTTGCTTGAGTTGCTGGGGTGATTGCGGCAATGCGTAGAACCTGCCTGGGTGAACACGACTAGGCACCAGGTAGTCGCGCGCGCCTTCCGGGGTGCTCTTGAGCAGAATTGGGGTCTCAATTTCCCAGAAGCCCTCGGCATCCATAAAGTCACGAATAGCCTTGATGAGTTGATGCCGCAGTTTCATTGTGCGCTGCATCTCTTCGCGGCGCAGGTCCAGATAGCGGTAGCGCAACCGAATTGCCTCATCCACCTCTAGGTCAGGGTTATTGAGGTCGAACGGGGGAGTCTGGGTTGCGGATAGGATTTGCACGTCGGTAGCGTGCACCTCGATGTCACCGGTCGGCAAGGTAGAATTTCGCGTGCCATTGGGACGCATCTGCACCGCGCCATTGAGACTGAGCACGAATTCATTGCGGATTCTGGAGACGATCGATTGAACGTCTGTCGATGCTTGCGGGTCTATGACAACCTGGGTGATGCCGTAGCGATCACGAACGTCTATAAACACCACGCCGCCGTGATCCCGGCGCCGATGCACCCACCCGTTCAACGTAACCGTCTGCGCGACGTGTTCTTCCCGTAACTCGCCACACGTATGGGTGCGTTTCCATGGTTTGCTCACGAAAGTATGCTCCTTGGTAAGGGTAAAGGGGCTGCCTCATTCAGAGACAACCCTGGTAGTTCTCAAAGTTAAAATTCCGCCCGGCCCAAGCGGGTAAGCAGTGCGCATGCAGAGACGGCCGGCAGGCTTGCACATCTAGCGGATGAAGTCTCCGTCACCTAACCGGGTTTACACCACATGCAGGCAAGCCGCAGACGTACCCGTCCGGCGGAGGTACCGGCAGCGCATTACTGCCGCTGCCCCGGTAGCTACAGCTACGGGGCAATGCTCGGTACACCTCGCTTTCACGTCTCATGCAAGCACCGTGGCATTTGATGAATTGGTAGGCCTATTAAGAAACAACGGCTTCGACGGCATTCTCTAAATGAGCTTGCCGCGGCTGCGCTGCAAAATGGAGACTCTCTCCCTGTACATCCACGATTACAACAGAGCCTTCAACGAGGTCGCCGTTGAGTAGCATCTTGGCCAGCTTGTTTTCGATTTCGCGCTGCACATACCTGCGCAAGGGCCGGGCACCATAGTCGTGATCGTACCCATTCTCAACCAGTAGGTCTTTGGCAGCCGGGCTCACGTCCAGTGTGACATCGCGTTCATCCAAGCGCTGGCGAACTTCAATGAGCATACGCTCGACTACTTCCCGCAACTGCAGCTTATTCAAGTAGTGGAAGACAATAGTCTCATCGATACGATTGAGGAACTCAGGCCGGAACGTCTGCCGGAGCTCTCTGTGCAGTTTCGCTTTGATGGATGCAAAGTCTTCCCGTTCCTCGTCTTTGCCGCCGGGTTGGAAGCCCAGCACTCCGTTGGTGCTGAGCAAATTCGCACCGACGTTGGACGTCATTATGATAACGGTGTTGCGGAAGTCGACAACATGCCCATGGCCGTCCGTCAAGCGCCCATCTTCCATAACTTGCAGCAAGGTATTGTAGACGTCGGTGTGTGCCTTCTCAATCTCATCGAAGAGCACCACCCGATAGGGACGCCGTCGGACCGCTTCCGTCAGCTGACCACCCTCTTCAAACCCAACATAGCCCGGAGGCGCGCCAATGAGGCGGCTCACACTGTGGCGCTCTCGATACTCTGACATGTCGATGCGCACCAAGGCGTCTTCATCATCAAACATGAATTCGGCGAGCGCGCGGGCGAGTTCGGTCTTGCCAACTCCCGTGGGGCCCACAAAGAGAAAGCTTCCGATAGGACGCTTGGGATTCGCCAGGCCGGAGCGAGAACGACGAATTGCTTCGGATACGGCCACGATCGCCTCTTCCTGATTGACGATGCGCGTATGGAGCTCCTGTTCCATCTGCAGGAGTTTCTCAGTTTCCTCCTGAAAAAGCTGGGCCACCGGGATTCCCGTCCATTTTGCCAGCACCTCTGCGACGTCTTTTGCGCCAACGTCATCGCGTATCGCCTGGCTGCCGAGCCACTCTTTGCGAGCCGTCTCGTACGCTTCTCGCTGCCGCAGGTGCTCAGTACGATAGTTGGCAGCCTTCTCGTAGTCCCGATTCTGCCAGGCCGTTTCCTCTTCCTGTTCACACTGCTTCAGTCTATTCTCCAGCTCCTTGATATCTGCCGGCATGCTGAAGATTTCCATGCGCACTTTTGCCGCCGCTTCGTCAATGAGGTCGATCGCTTTGTCCGGCAAGAAACGTTCAGTAAGATACCGATGCGATAGCTTCGCCGCAGCGGTCAAAGCGCTGTCTTCCACTTTCAGCCCGTGGTGTTCTTCGTACTTGTCTCGTAGGCCCTGCAAGATCGCGATTGTGTCCTCAACAGAAGGTTCTTCAACATAGACCGGCTGGAAGCGCCGCTCGAGAGCGGAGTCTTTTTCGATATGGCGACGGTACTCATCCAAGGTCGTCGCGCCGACAACCTGCAGTTCACCCCGCGCTAGAGTGGGCTTGAGGATGTTTGCCGCGTCAATAGCGCCTTCAGCACCGCCCGCGCCGACCACGGTGTGAAGTTCGTCGATGAACAGGATGACCTCGCGCTTGGCCTTCTGCACTTCATCGACGACACCTTTGAGACGTTCTTCGAACTCGCCTCGAAACTTCGCGCCTGCGAGCAGCGCGGCCATGTCCAAAGCGATGACACGTTTATCCCGCAATTGCTCCGGGACATCTCCGTTTACGATGCGTTGGGCCAGCCCTTCCACAATTGCCGTCTTGCCGACGCCGGGCTCCCCCATGAGAACGGGGTTATTCTTGGTGCGCCGGGAAAGGACCTGCATCACGCGACGAATCTCTTCATCCCTGCCAATGACGGGATCGAGGTTTTCATCCCGCGCAAATTGTGTCAGGTCCAAGCCATAGCGTTCGAGCATACGGTACTTAGACTCTGCCTCGGGATCTGTAACTCGATGAGAACCGCGCACCTTCACCATTGCCTGATAGATTTTCTCGCGATCGATGCCGGCTTCCCGCAAGATACGGTAGGCATCTCCTTCCTCAATGCCGGATATCGCGATCAAGAGATGCTCGGTCCCGACGTATTCATCTTTGAGGCGGACTGCTTCTTTCTCAGCCAACTCAAGCACGCGCTGGGCACGCGGCGTCAGATAGTACTGCGCTTGTCCGCCTTGCCCGAATGACACGTGCGGCCGCGGCCGCAACGACATTTCCAAGCCTTGCTCAAGTTGCGCGACATCCACACCTAACGTGCCCAGCATCTGGGGTACGAGGCCGTCTTGTTGTCTGAGAAGCGCCAGCATGATGTGTTCAGTGTCAAGCTGATTGTGGTTATGCTGGAGCATTGTCTCTTGGGCTTTTGCAAGCGCTTCTTGCGCCTTTGTCGTGAAACGGTCATTCCACGCCATGATTCATCGTCCTTTTCGTTCCGCCTCCTCAATTGCATTGGGAAGCGATAGTTCTCTCCGAGGATTGCTTGCGCCTTTCTAAAGGAAACAGGCGCCGTCAAAGGGGAGTTTAGCTCTTTGCCTCGTTGCTTCTAGTAGTTTCGCGTCACTCGTTGCAACAAACCCTTTAGCCGAGCAATCTCTGCTTCATACTGTTCTCGCTGTGCGGCGAGTTTCTCATCCATTTCTTGCTGGAGTCTTTCCATGCGCTCGGTGATATTGAGGATTACCTCTACCCCGGCGAGATTAACGCCAAGGTCATTTACGAGGCGCTGGATCTGCTCCATTCTCTCCAAGTCGGCGTGTGAGTACAGCCGTACATTGCCCTTCGAGCGACGAGGTTTAACTAATCCGAGACGCTCGTAGTGTCGCAGCGTTTGGGGATGGACACGCAGCACTTCAGCTACGACACCGATTGCAAAGAATGGCCCCTCGCCTTCGAAGCGGATGTTCATGAAATCCCTCAATCTCTCAGAGCAGCCTTGCCGCCATTCCCACACGTACCACTTAGGCAGTTACCGGGCTACCCTTGCGAAGTTGCGCTAATTCTGCAAAGAGCTCTTTTTCGCGAGGAGTTAGTCCCTTTGGCAAGCGAACCTGCACCCGTACGTATAGACTGCCGCGCTCGCCGCTCTTTAGTCGTGGCATGCCTTGGCCGGCAAGACGAAATATCTGACTGTTTTGAGTCTCAACCGGAATGCGCATTACGACGCTGTTGCCGTCTGGCATCGGAACCTCTACTTCAGCGCCCAGGACCGCGTCAACCAGGTCCACTTGTACATTCACGTGCAAGTCGTCCGATTTCAATTCAAAGCGAGGGTCCACGGCAATCTTCACAATCAAATACAGGTTGCCGCGTACTCCATTCTTTCCAGGATGTCCTTCTCCCGCGACTCGGATACGAGAGCCTTCACGCACACCGGCCGGGATCTTTACGTCGAGCCGGCGCTGCCTCACTCGTGTGCCACTACCCCGGCACTCCGTGCACACCATATTCTCCGTGCGCCCGAGACCGGAACACATGGGACATTGAACCGGGACTTGCAGGGTAAAAGTGCGGTTGGTGCCGGCGTAGGCTTCTGCGAGCGTGACCTCGATCTCTTGTTCTAAGTCTCGGCCTAGTTGATCACCTGAACGCTGTGCACGACCGAAGAGCGACTCGAAAAAGTCTGAGAAACCGCCGGGCCCAACGTTGCCGCGACCGAAGCGATCGAAGTCGATGCCGCCGAGCCCACCTAGGTCAAAGGGGAAACCGTCACCAGCGCCGGTCCGGGCATGCGTTTGCCAGGAACGACCAGACTGATGTGCTGTCCGCACCTGATCGTAGCGCGCCCGCTTCTTCTCATCCCGGAGCGCCTCATACGCTTCATTTATCTCTTTGAAGCGGTTCTCTGCGCCAACGTCACCAGGGTTCACGTCCGGATGATACTTGCGGGCAAGCCGCCGATAGGTCTCCTTTATTTCCTTCGTCGAGGACTTTGGCGTAACGCCCAGTACCTTGTAGTAGTCCTTGAACTCCATTGCACTCTCTTTACAGCGCAGGGTGCAACGCTAAGCTGCAAAACCTGGCGCCGTCTATGTTGTCTCCATCGAGTCCTCATCCGCTTGGCGAGTCTGCGCCACCCGGACTCTCGCGGGACGCAGTACCGCGTCGCCAAACAGATAGCCGGTCTGGATTTCGCCAACGACCATATCTGCACCCTCGTCGCCCTGTACCGGCTGCACTTCTACAGCTTCGTGAAAACGTGGATCGAAGAGCTCTCCCACCGCCGAAATTCGCTTTACTTCCTGACTCTCCAGCGCATCGTGAAGCTGCACGAGGGTCATGCGAACTCCGGTGAGTAAGTCTTCAACAGTATTAACCTGATGCTGCTCCTGATATGCAACTGCTCTCTCAAGGTTGTCGACAACTGGCAGGATAGCGTAGAAAATCTGCTTCTGACCGTCGCGGACACCCTCTGCGATGAATTGGACAGATCTCCTGCGGTAATTCTCTAAATCGGCCCGCGCACGCAGGAACCTATCCTTGTACATTTCGGCTTCCTGCGTCGCAGCAGCAAGTTGCTCTTCCAACGTTGTCTCTGAGCTGGGTTCTTCTATTGGGACATCTTCATCGGCTTCACAGGCTGGCGAGCCCTGAACTTCCTCATCCCACCCCGGAGAAGCAGCGCAGACTTCCGGGGTTCCCCTACCTGACTGTTCGCTTTGTTGAGACTGTGCCACGAGATTCCTACCTCCCAGAGAGCGGTGGCTGATTAAGGCGCCGCTGTGCTACCGCTTCTCACTGTCTGACGCTTCCGCCTTACCGTCAGCTTCCGATTCATCTGTGGCACGGAATTCAGCATCGACGACACTGTCGTCCGTAGTTTCGGTGCTGCCTTCTTGCGCACTTGCGGCAGCGCCAACCGGATCGCCGTCTTCACCTTGCGCGGCGCCGGCCTTGGCATACATGGCCTCACCAATCTTCAAAGACGCTTGCTCCACCTCTTCCACCGCCGCGTTGATGCTGGTTGCATCATCGCCCTTCAGTGCCTCGCGCAGTCTTTCCAGCGCTTCCTCGACAGCCGTGCGGTCTTCCTCCGGCACCTCGTCGCCGAGGTCCTTGAGCGTTCGTTCCGTTTGATACAGGAGCGTGTCCGCGCGGTTTCGCAATTCTACTTCCTCTGCCCGGGCGCGGTCGTCGTCGGCATGCTCTTCGGCTTCCTTGACCATCTGGTCCACCTGCTCCTTGCTGAGCGTGGTGGAGGCGTGGATAGTCACATTTTGCTCTTTGCCGCTGCCCAAGTCCTTGGCCGTTACGTTCAAAATGCCATTGGCGTCGATATCAAACGTGACTTCAACCTGTGGTACGCCGCGCGGCGCAGGCGGGATACCCTCCAGGCGGAACTGGCCTAACAGCATGTTGTCTTTCGCCATTGGGCGTTCGCCCTGGAAGACCATGATGTCTACGGCATTCTGACCGTCTTGCGCGGTCGAGAAAATCTCGCCCTTCCGGGTCGGCACAGTAGTGTTGCGCTCGATCATCTTCGTAAAGACTCCTCCGAGCGTCTCGACACCAAGACTTAATGGTGTTACGTCAAGTAGGACGACGTCCTGCACCTCGCCACCGAGCACGCCGGCCTGGATAGCCGCGCCAACGGCCACAACTTCATCCGGATTGACGCCTTGGTGGGGGTCTTTGCCGATCAGCTTCTTGACCAGTTCTTGAATCACCGGCATGCGAGTTGCGCCACCCACGAGCACCACTTCATCAATGTCATTGGGGCCAAGCGCGGCATCACTCAATGCCTGCTGAAAGGGCCTCTGGGTACGCTCCGTCAGCGAAGCGGTCAGGTCTTCGAACCGGGCGCGCGTTAGGGTGTGGGACAAGTGCTTTGGACCATTCTGGTCGGCGGTGATGTATGGCAGATTGATCTCTGTCTGGACCATTGTGGAAAGCTCAACCTTGGCCTTCTCCGCAGCTTCGATCAAACGTTGCAGTGCCTGCCGGTCCTTGCGCAGGTCAATTCCTTCATCGCTCTGAAACTGCTCTGCGAGATGGCTGACGATCTTGTCGTCGTAGTCGTCACCGCCGAGATGGGTATCCCCCGCCGTAGACTTGACCTCAAACACGCCATCGCCAACTTCAAGAATCGAGACGTCAAACGTTCCTCCGCCCAAGTCCCAGACCAGAATAGTCTCTGTAGTTTTCTTCTCCAGACCATACGCGAGAGATGCGGCGGTGGGCTCATTGATAATGCGCAGCACCTCAAGGCCGGCAATCTGGCCCGCATTTTTCGTGGCCTGCCGCTGGCTGTCATTGAAGTACGCCGGCACGGTGATTACGGCCTGCGTGACCTCCTCACCGAGATATTTCTCGGCGTCGCCCTTGAGCTTCTGCAGGATCATCGCGGCGATTTCTTCCGGCGTAAAGTCCCTGCCCAGAGCCGGAACCGCAACTCGCGCTTCCCCTTTTGGGCCCTTCGTAATCGTGTAAGCAACCAGTCGGTTTTCGTTCTGCACTTCATCTTGGCGATGGCCCATGAAACGCTTGATAGAAGATACCGTATTTTCCGGATTCAGCACGGCTTGGCGTCGTGCCAATTGGCCTACCAGGCGCTCTTCACCCTTGGTGAAAGCCACCACAGAAGGGCAGAGGTCTCCACCTTCCGAAGTTGGGATGACTACGGGGTCACCACCCTCCATCACTGCGACCACAGAGTTGGTCGTGCCTAGGTCTATACCAATGATTTTGCCCATACTCGTTATGCCTCCTCAGCTATCGTTGGACTGATCGGTGTAACAACCGGGTGACTCTCTGGCGGTGGCGCCGGAAGTCTCCGCTTTCTTGTCGGGAATTTTGTCCTGCTCTTGTTACTCAAAACGGTCTTCAATAATGCGGCGTCAAGCACTTCATCCATTGTGTCGGCCCAAATGATCTTTAATTGATCGAGCGCTTCCTTGGGAACATCCTCCAAGCTATGCTTGTTCTTGCTGGGAAGAACCACGGCTTGCATGCCCGCTCGGTGGGCCGCGAGCAGCTTCTCTTTGAGCCCGCTCACCGGCAGCACCCGACCGCGCAAGGTGACCTCACCGGTCATCGCAACGTCTTTGCTCACGGGACGTTGGGTGAAGATGGAGATAATCGACGTTGCCATCGCCACCCCCGCGGAGGGTCCTTCCTTTGGCACGGCGCCAGCGGGCACGTGCACATGGAGGTCGTTCTTTTCAATGACGTCCGCCGCGATGTTGAATGCCCGTGCCTTAGCGCGCGCAAAGGAAAGTGCCGTCACTGCGGACTCTTGCATGACTTCGCCCAGTTGGCCTGTCAAGATCAGATTGCCCTTGCCTTTCATGAGTGCAGCTTCTACCGTGCTGATCTCGCCGCCTGCGGCGGTCCAAGCTAAACCGGTAACCACGCCGACCTCATTCTGCCGCTTGTCGAGCTTCGTGTTGAGCTTCTCCGGACCCAGCAATTCCTGCACGCGGCGGGGACCGATGCGAACCGACTTCTGTTCGCCTGCGGCTACCAAGCGCGCGACTTTCCGGTCGATGGTGGCGATCTGCCGTTCCAAGTTCCGCACACCGGCTTCTGCCGTGTAGCCGCGGACTATTCTGCGCAAACCGTCGTCCGTCATTTTGCATTGCGACCGTGTGAGCCCATGCTGCTTGAGTTGCCTCGGTACCAAGTACCCCCGAGCAATATGGAGTTTCTCTTCCTCTGTATAGCCCGAAATATTGATGACTTCCATGCGATCAAGAAGGGCGGGCGGAATAGTCTCCATCAAGTTTCCCGTCGCTACAAAGAGGACGTTAGAGAGATCGTAGGGAACCTCTAGATAGTGATCGGAAAAGCTAAAGTTCTGTTCCGGGTCGAGCACTTCGAGCATGGCGCTCGAAGGATCGCCGCGGAAGTCGTAGCCGAGCTTATCAATCTCATCCAGCACGAAGACCGGATTATTTACTCCGCCTTGTCGCATTCCCTGTATTATCCTGCCGGGTAGTGCGCCAATGTACGTGCGGCGATGACCTCTGATCTCCCCTTCATCCCGTACGCCGCCCAAACTAATTCGAACGAACTTGCGGTCCAAGGCTCGTGCTATCGAACGACCGAGCGACGTCTTGCCTACACCAGGTGGACCTATGAGACAGAGTATGGGGGTCCGTGCATGCTTGGCGAGGCTGCGCACGGCCAGGTACTCGAGAATGCGATCTTTAACTTTGTCGAGACCATAGTGATCTTGATCCAGGATCGTCTTGACTTGGCTTATGTCAATTTCTTCATCTGAGCTACTTGCCCACGGCAGCCCAAGGAGCCACTCAAGGTAGGTGCGCACAATGCCGACTTCAGGTGACGCCGATGGCATGTTGCCCAAACGTCCGGCCTCGTGCCGCGCCTTGTCCTTTACCTCGTCCGGCATGTTCGAGTCTTCGATGGCCTTTTTGATTTCTTCGATCTCGGCCAGTTGTGGGTTGGCCTCTCCCAGTTCACGGTGGATCGCCTTAAGCTGTTCTCGGAGGTAGTACTCGCGCTGGGCTTTCTCCATGCCCTGCTGGATCTCGCCTTGGATGCGCGACTTGACCTCAGAGATTTGCAGTTGACGGGCCATAATGCGGTAGACACGCTGCAGCCGTTCCACGGGGTCTATGATGCCGAGCAGTACACGCCGTTCATCGAGAGTCAGCTCCGGAGCGTAGCCAAACAGGTCAGCAAGGCGACCGGGATCATCCATGCCCCGCGCCACCGCTACCGCGTCGCGCGGCACCTGGGGCTCTTTTTCAACGTATGCTTCAATTTGGTTGATTACGCTCCGCACCAAGGCTTCAGTTTCCAAAGTAGACTCGACCACCTCATCAACAGCTTCGACCTCAGCGATCAAGTGCTTCTTCTTCCAAATGTCGTTCAAGCGGCCCCGTTGTTGGCCCTGGAAGAGCGCCTGATGTTTGCCGTCTGGGAGTCGAATGAGCTGACCTACGCCGGCAATGGTGCCCACTGTGCCGGCATGCTCACGCTTCGGTCGCTTAAGGTTGAACTCCTTGTCTGGCGTGAGAAGCAGCACCTTATGATCGCCCTCAGTCGCCGCCGATACTGCTCGGAATGCAGCCTCATCTTCCAGGCGCAAAGGCACCGTCATGTGTGGAAACACAACGGAATCCGTAAGTACTACCACTGGCAGGCGCACAAGTGTTTGCTGTGCCGAGTCCTCGTCCAACTGTTGTCCTTCTTCAGGCAGCTTGGCCATGCCAATGTGTCCTCATCTATTCCCACAGGAATGCTTCACTAAACTCATCTTACAGCTTGAGTGTCTCCGTGTCAACTAAACTGCATCAACGCATATACCCTTATCATACACAGCCATATGAGATATGGCAAAACATTCGCGCTTTTCGTGAGTTCCCCAAAAAAAGCCGTCGGAATTCACAATGCTCACTTTCCCACCAAATACTAGCTAAGTTTGCGCCATCGAAACCAATGGTGGCTCTGCTCGATGACAGCATATGATCACAGCATGAATTGTACGCCTTAGGCCTGTATCCGTTAAATGACAAGCCGCCCGGGCGTACGAGCGGCTTGTCATCAGGAAAAATGGAGGAAGGATCGGTGCGTATATGTTTGTGGGCAACATATACGTACATTCAATTTGATGAATACACGAAGGCAGGGATCTCAGTCGAAGAGCAATGCCCTTTGGCGAAGAATTGCGTCGCCCAAAAGTCCTAGCTGCACTTCATAGCGTGTACCGGCATGTTGTGGATGGTATTCGAAGCGAGCACGTTGGAAATACTGCACGATTCGACCATCCTCAACAATTTCTTGTGAAATGGGATAACCAAAGATGTAGATTCCGCCATTCTCGCGGAAAAACTTTAGGAAGGCGAAGTGAACTGAGTGTCCTGTCTCGGGGAAGTACTGTTGGGTCTCTGTAGTCGGCATCGGCGCCACCGTAACGGCAGCAGGGTCACCTCTGCGAATTTCATTGCCAAGCAGTGTCAGCTGAACTTCATAGGGGGTGCCGGCGAATTTCGGATGATACTCAAACCGTGCCCGCTGGAAATACTGGACCGTCATGCCTTCATCCGTCATTTCTTCGGTGCGGGGAAAGCCAAAGATATCGACTCCACCGTACGCCTCAAAGAACCTGCGAAACCCACCAAAGATGTTGTGCCCTGTTTGATTGAAGTACGTCACATCCGGACCTTCAATTCTTGGCACTGGGTCAGTGGGAAGCTTGTCTCGCAAGCCGATGCTCACCCAAAGATCGTCGCCAAGGTTCATTCCACCGGGACCTTGCATGGACCAAACTCCCATGCAGTCGCCGCATACCGTTGGGGCCCGAAGCTCAACACTCACTGCGCCGGTCTGTCCTGGCATGAGGTAGGGCAATGGCACGCTCACAGGCCCTCCCAACCGATTTCTGCCTTTGAAAACCAACCGAAAGTCTCCGTCCCACGGCACACCGCCGGTGTTCATTACTTTCCAGGTTTTGATGAAATTGCTGCCTGGGAGCACTGCCGTGCCGTCCGGAATTGTCAAGTCTTCTACAAATCGTCCGTCCGGGTCGCTGAAGTATGAGAGAATGCCTCTATAGAGCGAACTTGCAACCTTCTGTTGGTAGCTCGGGTCATTGAGCTTGATTGCTTCTGCGTAGTTGGTCAACGTACCAACCTCCGCGATCACTGCCGGCAAGTCTATCTTGCCAAGGATGTAGTACGGAATGGACCGTACGCCGCGGTCATCTGCTTGGGTGATCAGTTGAAGATTGTCTCGAATTCTACGTGCAAGGTTTCTACTTTGGGCGATTAGTTCTGGCGGTCGTGTGTGGGGGTAGAGGTAGCCACTCTCCGGCCCAAAGAAAACCACCACTCCCGTACGTGAGGCATCCGCCAGTGAGTCCGCATGGATTGAAACGAAGATGTCTCCATTTGACTCGTTCGCAATCTGCAAGCGGGCTTCCAAGTCTGATCTGCGATGGTTCGCGCTAGTTCCCAAAGTTGAGTCATCAACTCGGGTATAGATTGTGGTTGCGCCTGCCGACTCCAAGAGCGACTTGAGCTTGAGGGCAATCTGGATATTGACGTCTTTTTCTCTAAAGCCATTGACTACTGCTCCCGGGTCTTCGCCGCCATGTCCAGGGTCGATAACTATGGCTTTACCGGCGAGTGGACCCGCCGCTTGTACAAAGCTGCTGGGTAATCCTAACGCGGTAACAACGAAGATCAGCAGGGTTGAGAAAATAGAGACGCGAATAGACCGCATACGTCTTTCGCCGAGGTAAAATACGGCAAAGGCAAGATTGAAAGGGAACAAACGAACGTAGAGAGGTCTTACGGGACTAGTATAGCACGGCGAGATTTAGCTTGCAAGCTCTTGGCTAGATTTCTGCAAAGTAATGATGGGGAGCAGGATCCTGTCCGTGGAAATGGGTCTCACCGGCGACTTGGGATGGCGAGACCGCCGGCTCTCAATTCGGGACCTCCAACGTCCGTGCCCTGCTTGAGAGCGCAATGGCATCAACCTGTTGGTAGGTTGTCGTGTCGATTACGTGAATGGTTGGGTTGCTCTCTTCAGCGATGTAGAGGTATTGCCCATTGCTGGAGAGCGCCATTGTCCGGGGCCGCTGTCCCACCGGAAAAGTATCCATTACCTGAAGGGTCTCCGGATCGAGCACCTGACAGTATCCCAGCACTCCATTGAGCACGTAGAGGTATTCTGCGCTGGGATGCAGTGCAAGCGCGACGGAGCCGGCGCTCGTCGTCGCGCCTTGCTCCACTGTTCCTTCGCGAATATTGACGATTGCCAGGACTCCGGAGTCGATCAGAGTCGTGAATAAGCGCGCGCCATCCGGGGCCATGACACTCCGTCCCGGATTCTCCTTAACGTCAATTGTGCGCAGCACGGCTAGCGGGTCCGTGCTCAAAACGGTAATTGACTTACTCAAGTGTCCGACGTGAATGAGGCGAGATCCATCCGGAGTTAGGATGAGCTGCCCATAGGAAGGGATATTGGTCGCACTCGACGTAACCCGCTTGGATTCCATGTCGATTGCCACAATACGATAGATCCGATCATCATTGTCTCCCTGGAACCGCATGAGGCCGTACATCGTATTCTCGTCCCGAGGGCGCAGCACTAAGAATGTCGGTTGAACGTAGTCGCTCTTTATCTCGAAGCTTTCATCTTCAGTGCCCGTGGTAGCGTCAAAGCGAACTATCGCACCTCCGTAGCGGCCGCTGTAGAGATAACGTCCGTCCACGCTACGGACGAGGCTGTAAGTGCGTGAAACATCCTCGAGGCGCGCGATAGGCAAGTTGCTGGCAGTATCAATGAGTGTAAGTGAGTTGTCTATGCCGCCGACAAACAGACGGCCCCCGGCACTTGGGCGCAAGGTGACCGGTAGCTCCGTTTCACGCCGCGACACTTCTACTTCGGCGCGCACCAATGCAAAGTCGATCTTACGAACGCCAACGATGTAAGAACCTAACGGCACCTCCGGGATGGTCGCCTTGCCGTCATCCCGCGTGAACGCCTCGGCGAGAAGCTGACCGACGGCATCGTAGAGGGTAACGTGTGCGCCGGTGAGCGGCTCGTCATTGCCGGCCGTTACTGCCACTACCAGCGGCCAACCGGTTCGTGTTACCTGCAGTGGGAGTGCAAGATCGATCTCGCGGCCGCGCGGGGTTTCACCGCGGGCCTGCAATACCAATGCGTTTTCGCCAAGCAGCGGGAGGTCTACCGGAAGTACGAACGGGATCCGAAACGTGCCGAAGGCATCCGCCCACGTGTGGCCGACCGTAACCGCCGTATCTCCGTTGGGATAGGTAAGTTGGAGCCGGATGAGGGCACCCTCCGGCCAGTGTGCTCCGGTGATGAAGACGGTCCCGCCAAGCTCGGCGCGACTCGGGAGCACGCTAACAACCGGGTCTCCTTCTTCACTCATTTCAATTTCGGGCGACGGATAGTCCGGGACACCGCGAATCCGGTCGTAGAGCACTCCGGCAAAGCCTAATACCAAAATTAGGCCCACAACGGTGAGCAAGCTGAGAACCAAGGCACGAGTTCGGTTTGCAGAGAGTGCCATCAGTACTCCTTTGCGAGTCTGTCGCTCATCCCAATGGTACTCCGCCCGGTGGCGTGTGGGCAACGGCAAAGGCAACAATTCAATTCGGCGGGGATTGAGAAGAGACTAGTTGCCATTGCCCATTTGCTAAGACCTAGAGTTGGACCCTCACACCCGAAAAAGGCTCTGCAACTGTACTTCGAGGCATCGCCGAGTTTGTGTTGTCTGTTTCGATCTATGAATGAGGCTTTGTGTATAGGCAGGACAGTAGCGTATAGTCACACTAAATCCAAAGAGTGGTAATTGGGCCGGAATACTTGCCAAGATGGCAAAGTGTGAAGTTGACAGAGACTCTTCCCGGGGCCAACGTTGCATGTGAAGTTTATGAGGATTGACGGATGAAGTACCTGGTATTTTCTAAGCGACTTGAACACCTTACATTGGAAGACATGACCGCTACTGTAGCCGACTTGGGCCTGGACGGCGTTGAACTCACCGTGCGCAGTGCCGGCCACAACCTGCCGGAGGCGGCCGCGGGCACAGCCGGCCATGTTACTCCCGATCGTGTGCGCTTTGATCTGCCCAAGGCGGTCGAAGCTTGCCGCGCGCACGGGCTTGAAGTCGGCTGGATTGCGACGGATATTACCAGTGCCGAGTCACCTTTTGCCCGTGACGTCTTCGCAGTCGCGAGCGATTGCGGCATTAACCAACTCAAGCTTGGCTACCATCACTACCGGGGCTTCGGTCATCTGCGGCAGCAACTCGACGATATGCGGCGCGATCTGGAGAGCATTGAGCACCTCTGCCTTGAGTACGGAATTCAAGCAGGCGTCCATGTTCATGCCGGCTACTGCTTGTCCGCGGAAGCGATGCAAGTGGAGCGCCTGCTGACCGACTTCAACCCGGCTGCGTTGGGCATCTACGCCGACTTTGGGCACATGGGACTGGAAGGCGCCTATGGTGGCTGGGTGCAAAGCCTGGACCTCATTGCTGATCGCATTATCATGCTCTCCCTTAAGAACGTGGGTCTCTTTGGCCAGACGGACCCGGAAAGCGGCATCGTAACCTGGGAAAGCAAGTTTGTACCTTTAAAGGAAGGGATTACCCCGTACCGCGAGGCATTACAGTACCTCAAGCAGATAGGCTACAGCGGCTCTGCCTCGTTTCACACCGAATATCAAGGCGCGTGGAGTTGGCGTGAACTCTCGTATGCTGAACTAATCGCGCAGCTTCAGGAGGACATTGCCTATGTGCGACAAATAGCCGCCGAATTCGACTTGTAGCGGAAAGCCGCTCCTCCAAAAGCTAGGGCGACTTCAGCACCTGCCGCCGGACATGTCTAAACCCGCCTTTTGTGGAGATGTTGTCTTGCTGTGCCTGTGCGCACAATTAGGGGAAAACAGGAGGCCGCCATGACGTATCGTGTGGGTTTGATCGGACTTGAACAGCACGTCGAACGAGTGTTTGGCGCCGTGGATAATGATCCCGAGATCGTGCTTGCAGCGGTTGCCAACGCTGGTGAGCAAGCCGCAGCACTTGCGAGCAAGTACCGTGCCGACATGCATGATGATTATCACGCTCTGTTGGCGCGAGACGATATAGACGTGGTCGCGAGCTTCCAGTTGCCCGTGCACCAAGGTGAGACGGTAATTGCTGCGTTGGAAGCCGGTTTCCCGGTACTTGCGGAGAAGCCGATGGTGACCAGCCAGAAAGAACTGGACCGGGTTATCGCAATCCTGCAGCAAAACTCCTCGCTCCACATGGGCCAACTCTTTAGCCGGCGGGGAAATCCCGTATACCGCGCAGTCCGTGACGTGGTGCAGAGCGGCCAAATCGGCGAGGTGGCGCTGGCATACGCCCTCATTGCCGCCACCGAGCGGCGCGGCGTGCGGCCGGAGTGGTTCTTTGACCGGCGGCTTTCCGCCGGGCCGGTGCTCGACTTGCTCATCCACGACATCGACATCGTGCGCTGGATCACCGGCCGAGAGCATCAGAGCGTAATCGGCACGGAAGCCAATATCGGCCGCCCGGACGATGCCCACTACCATAACGTCGGGCAGGTGCTCTTCCGCATGGACGGCGGCGTAAGCGCCGTCATGGAGCACCACCGCCTGGTGCCGCCGAGCCTGGGTCGCATGGACAACCGCCTCAAAATCCTCGGCACCGAGGGGCAGGCGGAAGTCACGCATGACGGCAGAGTATGGCTGTATCGCTGGGACGACTCTCAGGAACTTTCCGAGCTACCGCAGCAACAAGACATCTTTGCCAACTTTGTGCGCACCGCCTGCGCGGGCCATCAACCAATCGTGAGCACGCAGGATGCGGTGCAAAGCATGCAGGCCACCCTCTGCGCCACGGAAGCCGGGTTCACCGGGACCCAGCAGCAGGTACCGCCGGTCCCGGTCTTGCCCAAGCGAGCAACAGCCTAATCTATGTTTCCAGGATTAGGTGGTATTGCCGTCGGGCATTAAGGTTGACTCCTGCAGCACTGTGCTCTGGCTAGCAACGAGAAGCCAAGCGCCTTTCCCAGTTATGTGGAGTAAAATTCCAATATGGGCCAGTCGATACAGGTTGCAGTCGATGTCACGCCAGCGCAACCGCACGCTGGCACCACCCTCGCATCCTGCCTGAACCCGCTAATGGCAACTGCCGGCGGGCCGGAGTGGTCGATGGCGCGGCTGCAGGGCGTTATGGGCCATGCCTTCCACTTTGAGATGGTAGCCGGCGGCGGCAACGTCATGCACGACAACATCGACTGGGGTCCTGCCTTGGACTTCCTCCCACAGTTCGCGCAGTTTCGTTCTTTCAAAGCCACAAAACACGATACTGACGTCGATCTACCCACGCTCAAGCAGGATGCGAGAGATGCCGTCCGCGCCGGGCTTGAACTCGGCTTTCCAACGCTGGTGTGGCAACCGATGAGTCCCGAGCAAAAGGCGAGCGACCACCCTGCCCACCACGCGTACTGTTGGGGACTCATAGTCGGATATAACGAACCGGAGGAGTCCTACACGGTCCGTCACCCATTCGTTGACGGCACCTACACCGTTCGCTTCGACTTGATCGGACATGCCGATCCGGCCGAGCTTTTCAGTATTCTAGCCTATGCAGGGCCGAGCACAGCAGATGAAAGGGAAATTCACGTGACGGCGCTGCGAAACGCGGTAGGTTTTGCGCATGCCACTCGCTTTGCGGCGGACGATGAGCGCAATGCGAGGCGGCGGGCAGCGCCGCATGGCTTCGCAGCCTACGAACTCTGGCAGAAGGCGTTCGCCACGGAAGACGTCCCTACGTTCAAGTCACGTCACCACATCGAGGTACTCTTACCGCGGCGCCTGGCGGCTGCCAGGTATTTGCGAGAAGTTAAAACGCTCTTTCCCAAGGCGGCTGCGAAACTTGAGGCCGCAGCGGCGCATTACGAGCATGAATTGGAGCCGCTGCATGTCATTCACGAGCTCTGCAATGCGGCCTGCGATAGAGATGCGTGGCATCCGCATGAACGAGTCAAAGCGAGGAAGGCAATCGGCGACGCATTGCGGGCAGATCGACAGGCGGTCTCCGGCATCGCGGCGGCACTCACCGCTCTCGATGGTTAGCGATGGTCCCAGGCAAGGCGGCTGGTGGGAAGTCTTGACCAGCCGACAACTGTGGGGATGCAGCAATTGGATAGTTATGGGCCTTCCTTTCTTGTTTATGCCCCTCCGATGCAAGTCCGGGGATGATTTTGCTAGAGACCGAAACCTAACCTGTTTTCAACAACATCCAACGGATGTCTCTGTTCTAAAGGAGAATTAGTGTGCCGGAACGAGACCAAGAAATAAACGTCATGGTCGATGTCAGCCCCACCATGCCACATCAGGGCACGACCCTTGCATCCTGTCTTTGCCCGCTGATGGCAGCCGTCGGCCGTCCGGAGTGGACCATGGCTCGGCTGCAAGGTGTCTTGGGGCATGCGTTTCAGTTTGATATGAAAGAGGGGGGCCAACACGTCAACCATGACCACCTCGACTGGGGCCCCGCTGTGGACATCCTCCCGCGAATCGCACAGTTTCGTACGATCATGGCCGAAGAGAATGACAAGAATGTCGACTTTCCTGCACTCAAGCGCGAAGCGAGAGCGGCCGTTCTTGATGCTTTGGAACGCGGCGCCCCCACGCTCGCTTGGTCTCCGATGAGCCATGCGATGAGTGATAGCCACCACCATGGTGTCTGCTGGGGGTTGATCGTCGGTTACAGCGAGACGGAAAAGACATACACCATTCGTCACCCGTTTGTGGAACAGACCTACACCGTTCGCTATGACGAGGTTGGACAGTTTGAGGACATTGAGTCCATTTATATGAAGGTATATTGCGGCCCGTGCACCGCAGATGAAAGGACAACGCACCTGACAGCGCTGCAAACGGCCGTGGCAATCGCGCATTCGACCAGATTTGCGGCGGACGACTCCCGCAACGCCAATAGACGAGCAACGCCACATGGTTTCGCTGCCTACGAAGTCTGGCGCGAAGCGTTCGAGTCGGAGGAAGTCCAAGCGAATACCACCCACCATCATCTCGAGATGCTCATGTGGCGGCGGGTTGCCGCCGCTACCTATCTGCGGGAACTTGCCGGCTTCTTTCCCGCTGCCGCTGAATCGCTCGAAACAGCCGCGACTCACTACGATCACGAAATGGCTGTGTTGCATCCTCTGCACGATCTCTGTGACACGGCCTGTGAGCGGCAGGCATGGCCTGCACAGGACCGTGCTGAGGCGCGTAGGCTAATCGGCGACGCACTGCAGGCGGACCGTGAGGCAATCGGTAGCATTGAGGCAGCGCTCGCCAACATAGGAGACTAGCAGGCTAGTTTATTGACTTTGCACGTCAAGATCATATATGCTGGCGGCGAGGCGTTTGTGAGGGTGGGCCGGTTGGGAGAGGGTGCCAGCGTGATCATTGACGTACATTCCCACGTCAAGAACGACCACGAGATCACGGTTTCGTTGCGCAAGGCGCGGCGGCACGGCGTCATCCTGTGCATCAACGTCCTCAACGCCAACAACAATTATCCGCCAACGCTGCCCACGCCAGAGTATGTTGCCGCCTGCAACGACCTTACCTTAAAGGTAGCCTCCGCTAATCCCGACTGCGTGATACCCATGTGGTATCTCAACCCCTACCACCCGCAGGAAATGCAGGCCGAATTGCTGCGGCGTGTCAAGGCCTGGGACGGCCATCAGGGCGCGAAGCTCTGGACCGGTGTGAAAGCCAACGACTCGCGTTTAGAAGGCATCTATCAAGTTCTTGCTGAACACAATCTGCCGGTTCTTCAACACACCTATATGGCGGTGACCGGCAACATGCCCGGCGAGACCAATCCCTTCGACATGCGCGAGGCCGGGCTGCGCCATCCGGACGTTCCCTTCTTCTTCGGTCACTCCGGCAGTGACATGGAATACGGCGCCAAGGCCGCCCAAGGCGTGCCAAACCTCTTCATGGACATCGGTGGCGGCGACGCCACTAATGGTTATACGGAAACGCTTGTGGAACACGCCGGAGCCGACCGCGTGGTCTATGGCAGCGATCTCAACGCACCCCGCTCGTTCATGTCGCAACTGGCGAAAGTGTACGGCGCAGCCATTTCCGATGAAGAGAAAGACCTGATACTTTGGCGCAATGCCTACGGCATCTTTTCGCGGCAGAGCGTGGCTTGGAGCCAGTTTGACCGGCATAGGGAGGCGGCCGGTCACTAGGAGCCGGAGCACGGGCATCCGTCACTCCGGCTTTCGCCGGAGTCCAGGAGGCCCAAAGAAGAGATGGATTCCCGCTTTCGCGGGAATGACGGACAGTTTTCTCTTGTCACTCATGAGACTAGAGCCCACCAAAGCAGTTGGAGCGAAGTCAGTGATAGACGCAAACGCATACATCGGAGAGTGGCCCTTCCGCCGCCTGAATCACGCGGCGCCGGACGCCCTACTGCGCAAGATGGACGCTCTCGGCATCGAGAAAGCAGTGGTCTCACGGCTGGAAAACGTCTTTTATAAAGACGTGATGGTCGGCAATCGAGAATTGCACAGTATCGTGCAAGAGCACCCGGACCGCCTGGTGCCGGCTTACACCATCAATTCCGCCATGCCGTGTTGGGAGCTGGACTTTAAGCGGTGCGTAGAGGAATATGGCATGCGCAACCTGCGCATCCACCCCAACTACCATCAATTCACGCTGCTGGAACCGCACACGACGCGCGTCATGGATGCCAGCCTGGAAGCGTATGCGCAGTATCACATGCTCACCGGCAATGCCCTGGCACTACTCGAGTGCGCCAAGACCCACGATCTCGTCGTGCTCCTCACTCTTACACTAGAAGACTCCCGTTGGCACCACTGGCACGTGAAGGTGCCACCCGTCACTACTACCGATGCCGTAGAAGCCATCTGCACGTTCCCTGACCTGCGCTTTCTCGTGTGCACCGGCCGCTATGTCCATATAGCGGATATCTGGAAGCGCGCCTACAAGAATGAAAACGTGTACTTTGACGTTTCCCGCGTGCAGGGACCGGTTGACGACATCGAGCAACTCTGCGCCCAAGTAGGAGCCGACCACCTGCTCTTCGGTACGAATTGCCCCATCTTCTATCCCGAATCTGCCAAGCTCAGCATCGAACACGCGGAGATTTCCGACCAAGAAAAAGAAGTGATGCTCTCCGCTAACGCGACACGACTGTTTGCACTGTAAAGGGAGTGCTCTATGGCCAGCGCAACCAAGCTCGACGTTACACGTTCGGTTGAACTGTATGAAGAGGCCGTGCGCCTCATGCCGGGCGGCTCGCAGACCAAAGGCAAGCGCCCAAGTCCTACCTTGTACGGCGCCATGCCGATATTCATGTCCCACGGCAGGGGTTCCCGTCTCTGGGACGTGAACGGGAACAGCTACATTGACTACTATGGCGCGTCCGGCGGCGTCTTGCTGGGGTACTGTCACCCGGATGTCGACCGGGCCGTAGCGGAGCAACTTGAGAAGGGCATGCTTTTTAGCACGCCCTCGGAGCCGGAGATCGAGTGCGCCAAGCTCGTGAACGAGGTCGTGCCCTGCTCCGAGATGGTGCGCTTCCTCAAAGGCGGGGTGGACGTTAATCTCTGCGCAACGCGCATTGCGCGCGCGTACACCAAACGCGAGATCATTTTGAACAACGGCTATCGCGGCTGGGCGGACGAATGGAACTACTGGCGTAACGACGGCGGCATGCCGGCGGCCTTTCACACGCTAAATCAACAGTTCCGCTTTAACGACCTCAACCACCTGGAGGAACTCTTCAAGCTCAACGACGGTAAGGTCGCCGCCGTCTCCTTCGATTGCGCGGAACCGGCCAAGGAGCCGGAGCCGGGTTTCCTAGAAGACTTAAAGGACTTAGCGCACCGACATGAGGCCCTTGTCATCTACGACGAGTGCATGACGGGATTTCGGTTCGCCCTGGGCGGCGCGCAGGAGTACTACGGCGTGGAGCCGGACATTGCCACCTACGCCAAGGGCATGGCCAACGGCATGTCGCTGGGCGCGGTGGCCGGCAGGCGCGACATTATGGAAAAGACTGCCGACTGTTTGATCAGTCTGACGTTTGGCGGGGAGACGCTTTCCCTTGTCGCGAGCATCGCCACGCTCCAAATCTGCCGCGACGAGGACGTGGCGGGGCACATCAACCGAATTTCGCAGGCGGTAATGGACGGCGTGGAAGAGGTCTCGCATCGCGTGGGCATCCCCATGGAGTCGTTCGGCCCGCCGGCGCTCTTTGGGATCCGCTTCATTGGCGGCGATGAGCCGCTGCCTGCCGAGGCCGGAACGTTCTTCTATACCGGCCTTGCCAAGCGCGGCGTGATGCTGAAGGGTAGTTGGAACAACGTGCTCTACGCCCACAGCGACGAGGACGTGGCGGAAACGCTGGAAGCGGTGGAGGATACCCTCCTTGACCTGCGGCGCGCGCGGGATGCCGGACGCGTGTCGGAGGAAGTGGCTGAGGCAACAGTGCCGTTCAATCGACCCTATTAATGTAAGACTCGTATTCCCGCTCAGCAGGCCAAGAGGTGCTTCGACAAGGGCTTCGCGAAGCCCACTCAGCACGAACGGATAGAGTGCTCAGATCTAGCGGTTGGCGAATTCTGCGGGAACGGAGATAGGCTCCGCACGAATGAAAAGTGGGGCCTACGAGACTTGGGAACGCAATTGACCCAAGGGACCCGCCAAACCGTTCGCCCTGAGCTTGTCGAAGGGTGAACGTACACCGGCCAAAGCGATCGCACAAAGAAAAACGGCAAAAAGCTCTAACTGAACAAGCTTATCGTACGGTGAATCAACTATGGCCACATTTCAATTGCCGGTGCGCTCCTATCGGGTCTACCCGCTGCCCGGTCAGGCGTACGACGACCACAATTACGGCCACGTGCACAAGTCCGTAGAGCTTGATACCTCTAACACAGCCGTAGTCGCCATAGATATGTGGAACCTCGGCGGCGACGGCGAACCCATCATTCCCGGCGTGGACAAATACTGGGAGTACAACTACATGGGCGGGCACGGCGTGGCCAAGCGGGCAGGAACGATCATGAAAGAAGAAATTGTTCCCGTGCTGGCAGCGGCGCGCGAGGCCGGCGTGCCGGTAATTCACAACGAACCGCCCCAGATTCTCGCGCGCTATCCTTGGCATGAGCCGCCGGAACCGTCAAGAAAGTCCAATAGCGACAACCCCGACTGGCCGCCGCCTGAATTCCGCAGAGAACTGTTGGCCGAGTACTATAGCACGGTTTTTGGGCCCGGCTGTGAGGAACCATGGCGCGCCATCCGTGACAATTACGACTTTGCCGACTGCGTCAAACCGGACCCGCGCGACTTTCTATTCTCCCAGCCTCAACAAATAGAGCGTTTCCTCAAAGAACGCAAGATACTCAATCTCGTCTACGTAGGTTTCCTTTTGAACTTCTGCCTGCTCATGAAGCCCGGCGGCATCCTGCAGACCCGCAACCGCTACCGCGCCATTGTACTGCGGGACTGTACCGCAGCCTCGGAGACGGCGTGGTCTACCGACGAGAACCTGATAACCAAGGCATTCATCCACTGGTTGGAGATTGGCGGTGCGCCCACCGCCACTGGTGAAGATTTCAGAGAGGCACTCTCACCCAAATAGACATGCTTTGAAACGGAAGGGGGTTGTAAGTGCAATCGCTTCAGAGAGTGCATGGGGAACAGTCTGATGCAAGGAATGTCTCAGGAGGATAGACATGAGTACTACACTCAGTAGTCTGAGTCGACGACGCTTTCTCGCCGCAGCAGTAGGCCTCAGCGGAGCCAGTCTCTTGGCCGCCTGTGGCGTGGTCCAGGCTCCGGCCGCAGCACCGGAAGCCGATGAGGCGCCGCAGGCTGAAGAAGCCCCCACGATGGAGGCCGCAACTATCAACGTGCGCTGGATTGTCAACGTCGCGGAGAACGCGCAAGCCTTTGAGGACGGGGTCATTAACCGGTTCAGGGAAATGCACCCCGACATTGACCTCAATTACGAGGCCTCACCTTACGGAGCGCATTATGAGAAGATGCTGGCCGAACTGGCCGCCAATGAGGCGATTGACATTCTCACCCCCGACCCCACCCGGTGGATTGAGTGGACGGACAAAGGGTTTGTGCGGGAAGTCACCGACCTCTACAAGCGCGACCAGAGTCAACTCGGAGACACCGTAGCGCTTGATTGGATCATTGACCCGCAGGGGCGCTTCTGGTCCATGCCCTATACGGCGCTCGGCACCATCCATATCTACAATACCTCCATCTTCGACAAGTATGGAATCAGCGGGCCGCCAAGGCAATGGAATCCCTCCGGCGGCGGCGAGTATCTGGACGTCGCTCGGGAGATAACGAGTAGGTCCAGCAGCGAACCAGACCCGATTTGGGGGATTTACACAGGCGCTGACTACACGACCGAAATGAGTACCTACATCGTTCAGAACGGCGCCAATTTCCTCTCCGACGACCTGACGCGGGCCACCATGCACGAGCCTGAGTTCATCGAGGCCATACAGTTCATGTATGACCTGGAGTTCAAGTACCGTGTGGCCCCGACCGCTGAAGCGAAGGCTGCGTTCCAAGAGACCTTGGGCGAGGGCCGGCACCGCGACGCGCTGTTCGTGCACGGGCGCGCGGCGATGAACAATACCTGGTTCAACGCCGAGAGCGGGTGGACCCACCCGGACGTGGATAACTTGCCCATGAAGGCGGTGCCCATGCTGGAGAACAGCAAGGGAGGGCCAACTTCCGATAAGGTTGCCGGTTGGACGGCGGTCCAGTACATGTGGTCCGGCGCTAAGCACCCGGATGCAGTGTGGGAGTTCATGAAGTTCGCCATGTCGGACATCGAGTTCGGTGTGGCGGTGACGACGCTGCTCAACTACGGTCTGTCGGCGAATGCAAATGCGTGGGACGATCCCCGTCTGGTGGCGACTAAGACCCGTCCGCCCCGCGAGATAGACTCCATTGCCACGCCGCTCCGTGAAGGCCGCGGCTTTATCACCCAAATCTTCCCCGGTTGGCGGGAACACCTGGGCTTCTTCAATGAACAGAAAAGTCTGGTGTGGAAGCAGGAGCTCACCGTTGAGGAAGCCATGCAGAACGCCAGCAAACACACGCAGGCGGTGATTGACGAGTATTGGGCCAATAAGTAGTAGAGAATTGTCAAGAGGACGATTGGCATCAGCCTTCGCTTGTATTACAATGCAATCGGGGATGTCAATCGTCTGCCTTGGACGGCGGACGCTGGCTTGAGAGGAGGTAAGAGGAGCCGTGAGGTAATTTACGCCCATAGTTGTCGAGGGTTGCGCTATGGGCACACGAATATTGTATTGATTAGAGGACGGAGGCAGCAGAAAATGACTGAACAACGAACTCTAATGACGCGTCGAGGGCTCTTGGCAACGACAGGGGGCATGGGCTCCCTGGCAGTACTGGCCGCCTGCGGTCAGGTGCAGGCGCCGGCGGCGATGCCTGAAGCAAGCGACGATGCGCCGCAGTCCGACGACATGCCCCAGATGGAAGAGGCAACCGTCAACGTTAACTGGGTCGTGAACATCGCCGAGAACGCCGGGGCTTTCGAGGACCTCGTGCTCGGCCCGTTCAAGGAACTGCACCCCAACATCACGGTCAATTGGCAGTCCTTGGGCTACCGGAACCTCATGGAAAAGCAGGTTGTAGAACTTGCTGCCGGATCGTCTCCGGACATCCTGGGTCCAGAACCTACCCGCTACCCTCAGTATCGGGACGCAGGTTACGTGACAGACCTCACACCCTTTGTCCAGCGCGATGCGGCAGTGCTCGCAGACGTAGTAGGTATCGACTGGCTGCAGGATCCGGAAGGCAAACTGTGGACGTTCCCGTACGGCGTGCTGGCAACCATTCAGATCTACAACACGGCCATTCTCGATAAGTTCGGCATCAACGAACCGCCGAAAACCTGGAATCCAAGCGATGGCGGCGAGCTGCTGGAGACGGCGCAGGAAATCACGCAGCGCTCCAGCGCCGATCAGGAGCCGATCTGGGGATTCTGGAGCCGCAACGACTCCACGACCGAAGTGCCAACGATGCTGATCCAGAACGGCACAAACTTCGTGACCGACGACTATGCCCGCTTCCGGCTGCACGAACCTGAATTCATCGATGTCATTCAGTTTCTCTATGACCTCGAGTTCAAGTACCGCGTGAAGCCGACCTCGGATGACATTGGTGCTCTCAATGAGACCATTCCGGAAGGGCAGCGGCGTGATTCACCGTTTACCCAGCAGCGGGCGGCGGTGTACCATACCTGGTTCAATGCCGAGTCTGCCTGGAACGTGCCGGGCGTTGAGGAACTGCCGGTCAAGGCGCGGCGCTTCCCGGCCCACACCGTGCAGAGCGAAAACTCGAACGCCGTGGGCAGCTACACGCCGGTGCAGTACATGTGGTCCGGCACCAAGCATCCGGACGCCACCTGGGAACTGATGAAGTTCCTCAGCACCGATCTTGAGGTGCAGGTAGGCGTCACCACACTGCTGAACTACGGCATGCCCGTGGTCAGAGCGGCGTGGGATGACCCGCGCCTGGCGGAACAGAAGGCGCGTCCGCCGCGCGAATTGACCCCGATTACGGAGCCGATTGGCGAGGGCAACGGCTTCATGACACAGCTCTACCCCAACTATGGGGAGATCCGTGGTGTCTACTTGGACCACATGCGCATGGTGTGGAATCAGGAGATGACTGTCGCGGACGCCATGCAGAGCGCCGGCAAGATCATGCAAGCCATGATCGACGAGTATTACGCCAATAAGAGTTGAGCATACCTTCTTTTCGTGTAGTCTTGGTCAGACATTCGCCCCCTCCAAAACGAGGGGGCGAATGCTCATTGCAGCGACAAACGGGCACTTGCAGTTTTCCCAATTCAATTGGGCTTCCTCACCTTATGTCACTTGCGCTTCCTCACTTGATGTCATTCGCGCTTCCTCACTTAATGTCATTTCGAGCGTAGCGAGAAATCTAGAGTCAGACCACAAGCAATCCAAGGAGCAGTTCAATGAAAAGAGAAACAGTTCTCGGCGCGGGCGTGTGCCCGCCCTTCAGCAACTTTTCCCAGGGCCTCATGATCGATGGCATAAGGCGCGTCCTCTTCATCGCCGGACAGTTTCCGCTCGACGAAAACGGAGAACTCGTAGGCAAGGGTGACATCGAGGCGCAGGCGCGCAAGGTCTATGCCAACATCGAGGCGCTGTGCGAAGCGGCGGGCGGCTCACTAGCCAACGTGGCGCACCTCAACATGTACGTAACCGACATCCGCTTCCGCGCCGTCGTCACCGGTATCCGCAATGAGATCTTCGAGCCCCCATATCCCACTGCCACCATGGTGCAGATCGGCTCGCTCTCAGGTGAGGACTGGTTGGTGGAGATAGACGCAATCGCGGTGTTTGACTAGAAGATTGCGTTCTGCCTACCGAACTCAATTGAGAAGAGGCAATGCTTCGAGGAATGCCATGCGTTGCAAGGACTCATGCTCTGCGCGGAAGTGCTCTTCGAAATCTGACGCGCGATTGCATACCCGCCGGCCTCGGAGCCGAACCGATTCTCTCAGTTTTCAGTAATTCACTACTCGAACGATTAGTGAATTATCCCGAGTTCCCCCAATTTTACAGCCCAATTAAAGGGCTTGGCTTTGGACTGTCACGGGGAGAACTGTGCCTTAAGCTAGCCACACGCGCAGATGCGGTAGTCCAGGAAGTTCTATAGCGCGTAGTCTTTACTTTACAAAATCAATTGTCGGGTAAGACACTTCTTTTTCATGAGGTGCTATAATAGGTTGGAAAGTGAGGAATCCACGTAGCCTCAATGATGAGGAATGTCAACATGACGTGGCAGGTTCGGAATACCTTGCTTTCAATTACGAGCAGCCAGAGAGACCGCACCGCTGGTGATCCCAGCGTACCCCCAAGTCCGCTTGCAGCATTGCTTGCGCTGCAGTTCACCACGTGTCGGTTGATCTCTACGAATGACGCACCTGCGGATTCCCTGGTAAGAGACCAACTTTTCGATAAATTGGGCGCCGGTGGCCTTCTCTTGCCAACTTCCCCAAGAACCCCCTTTTCGGTACCTATCAGCTCCAGATTACTTGGAATTTCTGCACAGAAACTGATAGGTGGAAGACTCTCAGCACAGTCCTGCAGCGAAACACCTCACAATGCTCGGTACAACGCACTTGAATCAAATGTGAAGTCGATACGATGCATGCCGTCGGGCAAAGTCATACAGTTGCGGAGTCATTCAACTTAGTTGTGCGTAGGTTGCCATGGACATAGAAGACCTAGAATCCACTTTGGAGTCCTAGCATGCCGATGCAATCGCGTTACGCATGGAAAGCTAGTTCTCGCAGTATTTCCCGGCGGCTGGTCCTGAAAGTCGCTGCTGTACCCGTTGTGGGCATGGCAACCGGGTCGGCCTATGGCGTGATTCGCTCTCAATTAGGCAGATACGCGTTGCCTGGGACATTCATCGGTTCTGTAGACATTTCCGGAATGTCGGTCGATGAGGCAAGCGCGCAAGTCGAGGCTCAGTGGCAAGGCTATCTGCGCAACCCAGTGGTTTTCGGCCATGAAGAAGCCACTTGGGCGCCCTCAGCAACGGAAATTGGACTCATCGTGCAGATCAAGAAGGCAATTCGCACCGCATTCGCATTAGAACGGCGGCGCATGTGGCTGTGGTTCTTGGGATTGAGCTCACGCAACCAGGTAGATCTGCCAATCTTCTTGGATTCTACGGTAGCCTTAGGATTCCTGGGTGCGGTTGCAAGTCATATAGACCGACCGCCCATCAACTCTCTGCTGGAACGCCAGGCCGATCGTGTCCGTGTTGTCCCCGGCGCCGAAGGCAAGCGGCTAGACCGTGAAGCTACGCTTGGCTTGATGAAGCTGCCCACAGACCCACCGCAGCTCCAGGTAATAGAATTGCCTGTCGTATCACTAACGCCACCGATCACCTTACAAATGGCAGAAAGAACAAAGTCAGTCTTTGAAAAGCTCGTTACCCAAGGTTTGCGATTTGAGCTTGATGGAGATGGTTGGGAAGTGCCGGGGAGCATGCTAAAGTCCTGGATACAAATCTATCAAGACCCGGAGCAGGGCCGTTTGGCGATCATGGGTGAGCAGGAGATGCTACAGAACTGGTTAGCCCGAGTTGCCGTCGAGGCTACTCGGCCTCCATTGAACGCCCGATTTACCGTCCGGGAGAAGCGTGTGCACCTGGACGTGCCTGCCAAGCAAGGCTATCAGACCGACTCAGATGTCCTCATTGCCACAGCACAGGCCGCCATCGAGCAAGGCGTAACGGCCCTCTATCTCCCCGCTGAGGTACGAGAACCGGTCTATACCGCGGACAACATGCATAATTGGGGCTTCGAGGAAGTCATTGCTGAGGGCACCTCATTGTTCGCCGGTTCGCCGCCTGAGCGCGCCCACAACATTGCCTTGGCAGCGTCGAAGCTTCATGGCTATGTGATCCCACCTGGAGAGACGTTCTCCTTCCTGAGCGTACTCGGGCCGATCACGCGTGGGGGCGGCTACCAGTCCAGCCTGATAATTTTTGGCGATCAGACAGTTCCGGGTGTCGGCGGGGGGGTGTGTCAGGTATCCACAACCATGTTCCGGGCGGCATTCTGGGCCGGACTGCCAATCACGGAACGCAATCAACACTCTTACAGAGTTGGATACTATGAGCGAGACGGGAGCCCGCCGGGCTTCGATGCCGCAGTCTATGACCCGGGTGTCGATCTCAAGTTTGTCAACGATTCGGAACACCCCATCCTCATCCAAACGCATGTTGACAAAGAAGCCATGGAGCTCAAGTTTGTTTTCCATGGTCGCAGTCCTGATCGGTGGGTGCGCATGCTTCCCGCTGTCGCCAAGAACTGGGTGAAACACGGTCCACCCCTGCCGGACAAAGTAGACCCTGATCTCCCGCTGGGCGAACGCTTGCAGGTGGAATGGGCGGTGGACGGCGTAGATGCCGAGATACATCGAGAAATTGTGGTAGCCGGAGATTCCCAGTACGATCAATTTCGCAGCCGCTACCGGCCGTGGCGGGAGCGCTGGCTCGTTGGCACGAAGATTGTGCCGCCGGGGGAACAACCGGATTCTGCTCCACAACTGCCGGGATAAGCAAATAGCCTCACCGCACCTGCGCCTGGATGTGCCACTCGATCCCCGCAGCCATTCACTGAACCAATGGTGAGTAGGTGCGGGATTTTCCATTCGCCGCACCACAACGGCTGTCTACGAGGTTAGCCCTTTCCGTCCACTCTGGGCTCAGCCAACTCTTCCTTGCAAAGTGCGACACTCAGTTGCATTACGACTCTTCTAGGCGTAGATGGCCAGTATGAATTCTGCAATAACCTTCACGGCTCTTCGCACGCCAAGTCGTTGACGTGGGGAGTTTGACGACTCTCCACGACTGGACTTGTAGTAACAGCTGCCGCATTGCCCGTGTGTACGAGCTTACAAAGTGGGCCTTGTATGGGCAAAGTCTTGGGCGCCAAGGTCCCTCATTCATGTACAATCTCGTCGCAGCAAGAGTGAATGTGGTCGTCATTTGATTCTGACCGAATTGGCAGCACGCCTCATTCAAACAGTTGACGGATTAGTCGGGAGAATATTCGCCCAGGCGCGGCGTTAATTGGTTGCGTGTGCCAGAAGCTTGTGATATGTTTCACGTGGCAAAAGCTTCTGATATGAGGAGCGCCAATGTCTGGGTCGCCGAGGGGAAAAGCGCCGCAAATGGCGATTAGACGCCTCTCTATGTACTATCGTACATTGGCCGCGCTACGGGAACAGGAAGTTGAGAGCATATCCTCTGAACACCTCTCCAATCTGACTGGCTCCACTGCCGCCCAGGTCCGCCGCGATCTCGCTTACTTTGGAAACTTTGGGAGGCGCGGGGTCGGGTACGACGTACAATCGCTGCTCGTGCACATGCAGGAAATCTTGGGAATTGGCGAAGGATGGCCCATGGCGCTCGTCGGTGTCGGCAATCTGGGCTCCGCCCTGCTGGCGTATGATGGGTTTCCACGCCAGGGCTTTCGCATTGTAGAGGCCTTCGACTCTGATCCCCGCCGGGTCGGCACTGTGATCCGCGACGTGGTCGTAAAGCCGATGGACGAGATCCGGGAGACCGTTCAGGCGCGCAAGATCGTCATGGCGCTTTTAGCCGTGCCGGCAAAAGCCGCACAGGCAGTAACCCAACAGCTCGTCGATGCCGGCGTGCGCTGCGTGCTCAATTTCGCCCCAATCTCGCTTAAGGTGCCTCCCGACGTTTACTTGGCCAGTGTAGACCTTTCAATCGAAGTAGAGTATCTCTCATACCTGCTGAGGGAAAGTGTGGCGGAAGACCAAGCATCGGGCAGCACATGTTCAGACGATTAGACCGCGCAACCGGACTTGAGGCGCGCTGGAGTACGGTTGTAAATGGTGAACGATTCGTCCATTATAAGACCGGAGTGCGCTGGCAACAGTCATAGAGTAGGGTAGGGCGTTAGGCATGGAGTATTACGTTGGATACATCCCGTTCTTGGTGCTCTTCGTCGCTGCGTCTGCATTCGGCATCATCGCGCTGGCTCTTGCTTCCGTACTACGACCGAAATTCAAGCCGGGACCACTGCGCACAATCCCTTACGAATCCGGGATTGGCCCCAGTGGCTTGGTGGGCGATACGCGCGGTCGTCACGGCGTGCACTTCTACTTGGTGGCGATTGTGTACGTCGTCTTCGACCTGGAGCTTGCGTTTCTCTTCCCATGGGCCGTTATCTTGGCATCGCTCGGCCTGTTTGGTCTGATTGAAATGGCGATATTCATTGCTATCTTGCTCGTGGGCTACGTTTACGCATGGAAGAAAGGAGCGTTCGATTGGGGGTTGTAGAAGATACACTTACCCTGCCGACTGCGCAGACCGCTGGGCAGAAAACCGGCGCTTCCGGCTTTGTACTCGCTTCCGCTGATCAAGTCTTGAACTGGGGACGGGCAAATGCGTTGTGGCCAATGACGTTTGGCCTGGCGTGCTGCGCAATTGAGATGATGGCGCTGTTTGCCTCACACTATGATATGGACCGCTTCGGCATGGCACCGCGGGCAACGCCGAGACAGTCCGATGTGATGATTGTGGCAGGCACGGTGACCAAGAAGATGGCGCCCATCATTCGCAACCTTTGGGAACAAATGGCGCGGCCGTGTTGGGTGATTGCCCATGGCAATTGCGCGACGTGTGGAGGTCCGTACCGCTCCTATAGTGTGCTCCAAGGCGTAGACCTTGCGGTTCCTGTTGACATCTACGTGCCCGGTTGTCCGCCGCGGCCGGAGGCGCTGCTTGAAGGACTGATGTTATTGCAGCAAAAGATCAAGCAAGGCGAATGGGCAGGCTCTGAGGAAGCCCTGCTCACCGCCCGTGCCGCTGCGGCGGCCAAGGAGTGAGTGGAGTCGTGAGCATTCCGCCGCCGGTTGCCGCGGATACTATTCAGGAACGTGTGCAAGCGGTCCTGGACGATAAGGTCATTGCTGCAAATACCCAACGCAATTTTCTGACGATAGAGATTGCGGCGGCGGACCTTCTGGCGGTCGCAACGGTATTGCGGGATGACCTGGAGCTTCGCTTCAATTACTTTGGTGACGTGACGGCGGTACACTGGCCGGGCGAGACGCAGGAATATGAAGTCGTCTACCACCTGCGCTCGATTCCGGATAATCGCAGCATTCGCGTCAAGACGCGCATTGCCGCGAGCGAGTCGATAGAATCTATGGCACAGGTCTGGCCCGGCGCCGACTGGCCGGAGCGTGAAGTCTACGATCTAATGGGCATAAAGTTCGAAAACCATCCGGATCTCCGGCGCATCCTAATGGATGAAGACTACGAATATCACCCACTGCGCAAAGACTTCCCCCGGGAAGGTCTCTGATTGATAGGGCGGCTCCGTAAGGAGTAGTGAGAGCGTCAGATGGCGACTGTCGAAGTTGAACGCATCGCAGGTGAAGGCGATTCAGGACTGATCCTGAATATGGGGCCGCAGCATCCCAGTACGCATGGTGTGCTGCGCGTCATCTTGAAGATGGATGGTGAATACATCGAGGAAGCCGTACCCATCATCGGCTACCTGCATCGCGGCACTGAGAAGATTGCCGAGAGTGAAACGTATACGCAAATTCTCGGCTACACGGACCGCATGGATTACACCGCAGCGGCGTCCAGTAACCTTGGCTGGTTGGTGGCCGTAGAAACGCTTGCAGGAATAGAAGTGCCGGAACGCGCGCAATGGCTGCGCTGCATTGTTGGTGAGTTGGGACGTCTGGCAGGACATCTGGTCTGGATCGGCACCCACGCGCTGGATATCGGCGCCATGTCGGTCTTCCTCTATGCCTTCCGTGCCCGTGAACGCGTGCTCGAACTCTTCGAAGAGCTTTGCGGTGCGCGGATGACCCACAGCGTCATGCGGCCCGGCGGCTTCCTGGAAGAGCCGAGCGAGACCTTCTACGAAAAGCTTGAGAGTTCACTGGACTACTTCATTAAGGAAATCAATCAATTCGACAAACTGCTCAGCAAGAATGAGCTCTGGCTGGGACGTACTGTGGACGTGGGCGTCATTTCCGCCGATGACGCGATTGCGATGGGTCTTTCCGGCGCTTGCTTGCGCGGCTCGGGGGTGGAGTGGGACATCCGCAAAGCGGAACCCTATGCCGCTTACGATAAGGTGGAGTTTGACGTCCCAATCGGAACCGGCAAAGGCGATGTCTATAGCCGCTATCTGCTGCGCCTTGAGGAAATGCGCCAGAGTGTGCGCATTTTGCGGCAAGTAATCGAACACTTGCCACCGGGCCCGGTCATGACGGATGACGCGCGCGTCGCCCGACCCGACACGCCCCGCCTCTATACCGATATGGAAGCAATGATCAATCACTTCTGGATGTACATCCACGGCTTCCCGGTGCCACGCGGTGAGACGTACGCAGCTATCGAGGCGCCAAAGGGCGAACTGGCTTTCTATGTTGTCAGCGACGGCAGCGGCAAACCGTACCGTATGCACGTGCGCTCGCCGTCTTTTGTAAATCTGCAGTCGCTGCCGTATCTGGTTAAGGGACGGCTGCTGGCAGACGTGGTTGCGGTAATTGGAAGCATTGACATTGTGCTTGGAGAGATTGATCGTTAGCAACGATTTGCCTAGTGGACGAGTGGTCTCAAAATTCTGCGGTGGGTGAGAAGAGGGAAAGATGCCGGTAACACTGACAGTTGACGGTCAAGAGGTAACGGTACCTGACGGGTCGACAATCCTCGATGCCGCGCGCAAGGCTGGTATCTACATTCCTACACTCTGTTTTGATACCTTCCTCAAGCCGTACGGCGCCTGCCGCATGTGCGTGGTTGAGGTCGAACGGGCCCCTAAGCCGCTCTCTTCCTGCAATACCATGGCCATGGACGGCATGGTGGTGAGCACCAAGACCGACCCGGTGGTGCATGCGCAGCAAGGCATCATGGAGATGACCCTACAGCACCACCCGCTCGACTGCCCGTATTGCGACAAGTCCGGTGTCTGCGACTTGCAGCACACCGCTTATGAGGTGGGCGTATACCGCAGCAAGTTGGGCAGCGACAATCCAAACGAACCGGACCACGAATTCAGCCCTCTAATCGAGTGGGACCCAAACCGCTGCATCTATTGCGGCAAGTGCGTGCGAGTCTGCGATGAAAGAGTCGGAGATAGCGCCCTTACCTTTAATCTGCGCGGCTTCCACAGCTATATCGGCACGCAGTTCGATGAGCCGCTGGACTGCGTCGAGTGCGGAGAGTGTATTGAGGTCTGTCCGGTTGGCGCTCTGCTGAGCCGGCCCTTCATGCACAGCGGCCGCGCATGGCAGGTGCACCAGAGCGAGTCTATCTGCAACCACTGCAGCGTTGGCTGCCAGATGCACGTGGAGACGCGCATGGGCGAGGTGCTGCGCACAAAAGCGAATCCGGCGCTCCGCGACCAAACTCCGGTAAACACGCGAGACCGGGGCCCTGGAGACGGCATGCTCTGCACGCGCGGACGCTTTGGCTACGACTACATTCATGATGACGCGCGCGTGACTCAACCGCTGGTGCGCAGAGACGGTCAACTTGAAGCCGCAAGCTGGGACGAAGCGCTCAGTTTGGTCGCGGCGCAAATCACGGAAGCAAAAGCGCAGAGTGGACCCGATTCCGTAGCGGCCATTACCTCCGGGCGGCTCTCAGATGAAGAAAACTATCTCGTGTCGCGTCTCATGCGGGACGTCATCGGTACCAACAACGTAGACAGCACTGAGCGCTGGACGTTCATACCCACCCTCAGCACCTTAGGACCTGCCGCCTTCAACTTCAGTATCGACCAGATGCAGCACATGGATGCTTTCTTGGTCGTCGGTGGCGACATTATGGAAAGCCATGATGTGCTTGGTATGCGCATGCGGCAGTGGGTACGCGACCAAGGAAAATCGCTTATCCAGGTCAGTAGCTTGCCGAGCAGACAGGACAACCGCTTCGCTAGCCATGTGTTGCGTGTGCGCCCGGGATCGGAAGAGCACCTGGTTCAAGGACTAGCCGGTGATATTTTGCGCCGATCAGAGAACGATAACGCGCCGGAGGAATTGCGTGGCTATACTCTGGAGAGCGCTGCCACAGATACCGGTATCGCTGCGGAGGAGATCGGCCAGGTTGCAGAATTACTCGCGCAGGCTGGCAACGTCGGCATAGTCTGGGCCCTCGGCAATTGGCTGATTGGCAGCGCCGAGAGCTTTGCTCAAGCGGCGGCCAATCTCAAGTTAGCCTTGCCAAGTGCAGACCTCTTCCCGCTGGCCAATAAGGCAAACTCCAGAGGCTTGGTGCAAATGGGCGCGGGAGCAGACATACTGCCGAATTTCCGCAGCGTTGATGACGCCCAGGCTCGCAGCGCGCTGGGCAGGCTGTGGGACGTGGTGCTGCCAGATTCTCAGGGACTAACAGTTGACGATCTCTTGGCCGGCGCCGATGTTGCTGTGCTCTTCGTAATTGGAGAGGATTTAGCCGCGAGTGCCCGCAATCGCAACCAAGCGCAAGCAACTCTTGAGCAAGCTGACTTTGTAGTAGTGCAAGACATCTTCGTAAGTAGCACGGCGGCGGAACACGCCGACGTCGTTTTGCCTGCCGTCAGCTTTGCGGAGAAGACCGGGACGTACACCAATTTGGAGGGGCGGTCTCAACGAGCCCAAGCGGCAATCCCGCCCGTAGGCGAAGCGAAACCCGATTGGCAAATATTGACTGAACTTGCGCTACAGCTTGGCGCGCAGTGGACATATCGGAATTCGGACTCGGTTGCGCAGGAAATTGCTGCAGTGTTGGCTGACATCCCCATTACGCACAGCACGCAGGGCTTCGGCTGGCAGGATCTCCCCACGCTCCCAAGCGTGAATGGAGACGGCAAGCTGCTCTTGGTAACCCAAGACCACCTCTTCGTGCCGGGAATTACCGGACGCTACAGTAGCAACTTGCGCCGGATGGTCGCAGAGCCGATAGCTGAATTGCATCCGGCACAGTTAGACCGCATCGGCGTTCGAGACGGCGAAAAGGTAGGCATTCAGGCGAACGGCGCCGATCTGGTAGTTACTGCGAAAGCCAATGACCGATTGGCGGAAGACATTGTCTATGTTCCCGTTGGCTTCCCGGATGCGCCGGTGGGCGCATTGCTAGGAGCGGAAGCCGCGGTGGCGGTATCAGTGCGAGCCGCAGTTACGTCATCTACAGCGGCGGCGTCGAAGCCGACGACGCCGGGACAGAGGTGAATTAGGAACTGATTCATGACTGAGCTTGTCATTGCCGTAATCTTCAAGTCGTTCATCGCCTTCCTGGTTCCGCTGCTGGCCGTGCCGCCCCTGATTTGGGCAGAACGTCGCATTCTGGGCCGCATCCAGTCACGAGTTGGCCCCAACCGCGTCGGCCCCTTTGGCCTATTCCAAACGCTGGCCGATGCCGTCAAGCTCTTGGGCAAAGAAGACATGATTCCGGCAGGTGCAGATCGTGCGCTCTTCATTCTCGCGCCGTTTCTGCTCTTGGTTCCGTCGTTTATGGCTTGGTCTGTGGTGCCGATTGGCACCGAGCTGCACATCTTTGGACGAGTCATCGGCCTCTATCCCACTGATCTTAACGTCGGCGTGCTCTACATCGTGGCGCTAACGTCCGTTGCGGTATACGGCATCGTTATGGCCGGCTGGGCGTCCAATAGCAAGTACGCCTTGTTGGGTAGCCTCCGGTCGAGCGCACAGATGATTAGCTATGAGATTATGCTTGGCTTGGCGCTCGTCGGTGTTGTGGTGCTCGCCGGGTCGCTCTCCTTGCCGGAGATTGTGCGACAGCAGCAGGTGCCATACGCTATACCGCTGTTTATCGGCGCATTTGTCTTTGTTTGCGCCGCGTTGGCGGAAACCAACCGCGCCCCCTTTGACTTACCGGAAGCGGAAACCGAGCTTGTGTCCGGCTATCACGTAGAGTACTCCGGCGCGCGGTTCATGTTCTTCTTCCTGGCCGAGTATGCAAATATGGTGCTCGTCTCCTTCTTGGTGAGTGCGGTGTTCTTGGGCGGAGGATGGCCGGCCCAGTTGCTGGAGCCATATATCGGCCATCTCTTCACAACCTTGCTTGCTGTTGGCATCATGATGGGCAAAGTCCTGCTCTTTCTTTTCTTTTACTTTTGGATCCGCGCCACGTTGCCGCGGTTTCGCTACGATCAAATGATGAACTTTTGCTGGAAAGTGCTTTTGCCGCTGGGACTGGTGAACCTTGCAGTCGCAACAGTGCTAAAACTGACTGTTTACGCCTGAACCTAACTTCCGGAAAGGAGCCGCTATGAGTTTTCGGATCGACTCGCTGCTGCCAATAGCGAGAGGGCTCAGTGTTACCCTCCGTGAGTTCTTCCGGCAGCCGGTAACAATCCGCTATCCGGAGGAGAAACGGCCCCTCTCTGCGATCTTTCGCGGTGCTGTTGGCATGCGGCGCAGGCCGGACGGTCGGCCGAAGTGCGTGGGCTGCGGCCTTTGCGAGACTGCGTGTCCGAACGAGTGCATTACCATCACGACGGAGTCGAATCCCGCACAACCTACCGATAAAGTGGTAACGTCATATACGCTTGACATCGGTCGCTGCCTCTTCTGTGGACTGTGTGTCGAAGCCTGTCCGGTGGAGGCATTGGAAATGACGAACGCGTACAATTTCTCTACGGATGACCGCAGTACACTCATCTACGACGTTGATCGCCTGATGGACTTGGTGGACAAGCAAGGCAAGGAGGTAGCTACGCTTGAATAGCGAAACCTTGCTTACGTTGATTTTTGCGTACCTTGCAGTGGCGTGCGTCGCGCTAGCCGTGCTCGTGATCATGCTGCGCAATCCGGTCCAATGCGCGCTGGCACTTGTTGGTGTTGTATTCCATCTTGCGGGAATCTTTATCCTGCTTCGCGCCGAATTTCTTGCCGTAGCACATATTATTATTTACGCCGGCGCCATAATCGTGCTCTTCCTCTTCACCATGATGCTGCTGAATCTTGGTGTAGTTGAGCGTGCGCGTCAGTTCCACGTCCAAGCGCCTCTCGCAATTGTGATTGGCGCAATTCTCTTTCTGGAGTTCATAGTCCTCACCGGGGCTACTATTACGGTGGGAGCCTCGGGTCCCCACACGCCGGCCTGGGTGGTTGGACAGGGCGGCAACGTGCAAGCCTTGGGGCAAGTGCTCTTCCGCGACTATTTGCTTCCCTTCGAGGTAGCTTCGGTCTTGCTGACTGCTGCCGTAGTCGGCGCGATAGTCTTGGCAAGACAGAAGCCGAGACGACCCCGCTCATCCTCGCAGATGGGTGTGGGGGAGTGGATGGCGGAACGGTACGAGAAAGCAAAACAACGAGAACAAGATCCGGCCAAGCCGCGTTGAGGAGCTAGTCGACCTAAATGATCATCCCGGCCTTGGAGTATTACTTGGTGCTGGGTGCGGCACTCTTTATCATCGGTCTGCTCGGTGTGCTGGTGCGGCGCAATTTACTGATTGTATTTATGTCGATTGAACTCATTTTATTGGGAGCAAACGTCACATTTGTTGGATTTGCCGTAGCTCTGAACAACATGCTGGGGCAAGCCTTCGTCATATTTTCCTTGACCGTAGCCGCTGCTGAAGCGGCGGTTGGGCTCGCCACAATCGTGGCGTTGTCGCGCCACAGGGATTCGCTCAATGTTGATGAAATTGACACTCTCAAGGGGTAAAGGCGCGCAGAAGCAATGACCGATGTTGCCTGGCTAATTCCGCTCCTGCCGTTAGTCGCGTTTGCGATAAATGGCCTCTTTGGACGCGCTTACCTAAAGAAGCACACCGGTCTCATTGCCAACGCGGGTGTGCTGGGGGCACTTGTCGTAACCGTGGCCCTCTTCATCACCCACTTGGACCATGCGGAACCGGCCACGGTTTCACTGTGGACGTGGGCCGTTTCCGGCGACTTTGCCTTGGACATCGCATTGCGCGTGGACGCCCTGACGCTTGTCATGCTCTTGGTGGTCACGAGCGTGTCGTTCATGGTTCACGTCTACTCGATTGGCTACATGGCCAACGACCCCGGTTTTTGGCGGTTCTTCACCTATCTGCCGCTATTCGTCTTTGCAATGATCATGCTCGTGATGGCGACAAACTTGCTCGTCCTGTTCGTTTTCTGGGAAGCCGTCGGCTTGTGCTCCTACCTGCTGATTGGCTTTGGGTTCGAACGCCAGTCGGCTTCCGCGGCAGCCATCAAGGCCTTCCTTACGAACCGCATCGGCGATGTGGGCTTCCTGATCGGTCTCATATTGGCATGGCATGTCTTTGGGACGCTGGACTATGACGAGATCTTCGCGCAAGCTCCGGCGATTGCGGCTGCGATGCCGGGCATGCTCACCCTCATATGTCTCTTGCTTTTCGTGGGAGCCATGGGCAAGTCGGCGCAATTTCCGCTGCACGTCTGGCTGCCCGATGCAATGGAAGGTCCGACACCGGTGAGCGCCTTGATCCACGCCGCCACAATGGTGACGGCAGGCGTCTATATGGTAGCCCGCTTCAATCCGCTCTACGTGCTGACACCGAACGCAATGATGGTGGTAGCACTTGTCGGCGCATTCACTGCCCTCTTTGCGGCTACGATCAGCCTGGCCCAGAACGACATCAAACGAGTCCTTGCGTTTTCTACGGTCAGCCAGCTCGGTCTCATGTTCATGGCTCTCGGCGTGGGGGCCTTCACCGCGGCAATCTTCCACCTGGCTACGCACGCCTTCTTCAAAGGTCTCCTGTTCCTTGGCTCAGGTTCCGTGATTCACGGTACCAATGAGGAACAGAACATGCAGCGTATGGGCGGCCTCTTTGGAAAGATGCCTGTCACTGGAACCACGTACATCATTGGCGGCCTGGCGCTGTCCGGTATCATCCCGCTGGCGGGCTTCTGGAGCAAGGACGAATTGCTGGGAGCCACGTTACTTTCCGGTCAACTTGGCTATCTTCTCTTCTTCTTGGGGGCCTCGGCCTCATTCCTGACAGCCGTATACACGTTCCGTATGATATTCCTTACCTTCTTTGGCAAGACCCGCATGGAGACGGAGCGTCATTCGCATGTTCACGAATCGCCCCGGGTGATGACGATTCCGCTCATCGTCCTGGCAGTGGGCGCAATAGGAGCCGGTATTGTTGGCATTCCGCCGGAGCACGGGCTAATTCACAACTACCTCCACGACACGTTCTTGTCGGCTGAGCTTGCCGGATTGGTCCACAAGCCGTCAACGGCATTTGTGCTCGCGTTGATGGGTGTATCTACACTCATAGCGGTGTTTGGAATCCTCATCACCTACAGCATCCACATACGCAGATCTCCGTCGCCGGAGGCTGTCGCCGGCGCGACCCCGTTCATCCATGCCCTCCTGGTCAACAAGTACTACCTGGACGACTTCTACGACACGGTCCTGACGGGCGGAACGAAGGGCGTAGGCTGGCTCTTCGCCTGGTTCGACTTGAACGTCGTGGATGGACTGGTAAATCTCATTGGCTTGATTGTCAACGGCGTTGGCGGCGGCCTCCGCCGCATGCAGACCGGCCGCTTGGAAAACTATGCCTTTAGCGTTGTCCTCGGTACGGCGCTTGTGCTCGCTTTCTACATCATAATGGTGCGCTGAGGAAATCCCTGTGGAGTCATTCCCCATTCTCTCCCTCATTCTCTGGTTGCCGCTCATTGCAGCCGTAATCGTGCTGTTCCTTTCCGATCGCCGCGCGATGTTTGCGGTGTCCCTAGCAGGGGCCCTGCTTTCGCTCGTGCTGAGCGTTTTGGTATGGGCGAGCTTTGCTCCAGGCGCAGGCATGCAATTCCGCGAGACGTTCGATTGGCTGCCTGCCCTTGGCATTCAGTATGCGCTTGGCGTAGACGGCATAAGCCTTCTGATGGTGCTCCTGAATACGTTCCTGTTCTTCCTCTGCATCGTCTATGCATGGGCATCGGTTCACGATCGCGTGAAAGAATACCTCTTTACCATGCTCCTCTTGGAAGTGGGCATAACGGGAGTATTTCTGGCGCTGGACTTCGTGCTCTTCTATGTCTTCTGGGAAATCATGCTTATTCCCATGTACGTGCTGATTGGCGTGTGGGGCGGAGAACGCCGGGTGTATGCGACGGTTAAGTTCGTGCTGTACACGCTCTTTGGCAGTCTTCTCATGCTGGTTGCTATTCTGGCGCTCTATTTTGTGCACGGTAATACGACGGGCGTATACACGTTCGACATTCTCGAACTCACGCAAGGTACCTATGGTGAACGCTTCCAGCTTTGGGCGTTCCTGGCCTTCTTCCTCGCGTTTGCCATCAAGGTACCCATGGTGCCGTTCCACACATGGTTGCCGGATGCCCACGTGGAGGCGCCGACTACCGGCAGCGTCATTCTGGCCGGTATCCTGCTCAAGATGGGTGGCTACGGCTTTATTCGCTTTAGCCTGCCCCTTTTCCCCAGCGCAAGCCAGACAGCACAGACAGCCATTCTCGTGCTCTCCGTCATCGCGATTCTCTATGGCGCTTTGGTCGCATTGATGCAGACGGACCTTAAAAAGCTCATTGCCTACTCCTCAGTCAGCCACATGGGCTTTGTGACGCTGGGCATTTTCTCCTTTACGCAGCAGGGCCTCGACGGGGCCATCATGCAGATGTTTAGCCACGGCTTGGTGACGGGAGCGCTCTTCCTCTGTGTGGGGCAACTCTACGAGCGCACGCACGACCGGCTCATTGCCAACCTTGGCGGGCTTGCCCATCGGTGGCCGGTCTATGCCGTGCTCTTTCTCTTCTTCTCGCTCGCCTCAATCGGCTTACCGGGACTATCGGGGTTTGTCGGCGAGTTCATGGTGCTGCTCGGGGCCTTCATGACCGGCACGCGCATCTTCGGTGTGCTGGCCGTGCTTGGCATCATTCTTTCCGCGGCTTACATGCTTTGGATGTATTGGCGGGTGATGCTGGGTTCATTGCGGGAAGCGCATCGCAAGCTAGAGGATCTTACACGACTTGAGACTGCGGTACTTGCCGCTCTCGCGTTGGTAATAGTGTGGGCAGGCGTGCAACCCCAGGGATTCATCGAGCTCTTCACTGCCGACACGAGCGGGATTGTAGAAGCAATTGCAGCATCCGGAGTTACGAGCGCTCTGACAAGATAGCTCCTATTGGCCCGGTCTATCCGGGGCACGAGTGAGGACATAGCTAGTGCAAATAGAAGACCTCATCAGCATCCTGCCCGAAATCATCATCACGGTGGTTGCCGCTTGCGTACTCATGGTGGACGCGTTCGGCGGCCGGCGGACTCATCGCGGCTTGTTGGGTCTGATTGTGGTTGGGAGTGTAGTCGCGATCCTCGTCACAGTCTTCGTGCGCGCTGACGGCGCAACTGCGTTTAGCGGTACCCTGCTGACAGATGGCTACGCGGTATTCTTCAAAGTGCTCTTTCTCGCCATTGCCGCTCTCAGCATCGTGCTGGCGTTTGCGCAGTCGAAAGACGTTCCGTTTGCAGAGCTTGCGGCGCTCATTCTGTTCGCGACAGTCGGCATGCTTCTGCTGGGCGCAACGGGAGATCTGATCACGCTGTATCTTGGCATTGAGCTCACGTCTATTCCTGTCTACGTGCTCGTTGCCATCAAACGCGATCGATTCCGCGCGACGGAAGGCGCACTCAAGTATTTCCTGCTTGGCGCGTTTGCCTCCGGAGTTATGCTCTATGGTATTGCCTGGCTCTTTGGCCTGACGGGCACAACGAATCTGGCGAATATGGCACTGTACGTGCAGAGCCAAGGTGCGGACAATCCCTGGTTCATGCTTGGACTCGGCCTCCTGCTTGCCGGTTTAGCGTTCAAAGTTGCTGCCGTTCCGTTCCACATGTGGACGCCTGACGCCTACCAAGGGGCGCCCACCCCGTCCACGGCATTCCTGGCGGCCGGCGCCAAAATGGGCGCTATGGCGGGCCTTTTGCGGGTAGTTGTGCACGGACTCGGGCCCTGGCAGGACATGGTAGTGCCCATCGTGATCGCGCTAGCCGTCGCAAGTATGATCGTCGGCAACTTTGTGGCCATCTGGCAACGAGACGTGAAGCGCTTGCTCGCGTACTCGTCGATTGCGCACACCGGATATATGCTTGTTGCCATCGCGGTAGTGCATGCACAATCCGATGCTGGCGGACTCATGCGAGACGCCGTGGCGGCGATTCTGTTCTACGCCGCGGTGTATGCCTTGATGACGCTTGGTGCATTTGCCGTCACTTTCGCTGTGGAACGGCGCACCGGCGGCACGGAAATGGAGAACTTCCAAAACCTCGGTCGTTCTTCGCCTTTGCTGGCTGCTGCTATGGTGGTGTTCATGATCTCGCTTACCGGCATCCCACCGGCCGCGGGATTCTTTGGCAAGCTGTACTTGCTGCAAGTAGCCGTTAACGGCGGCTTGATTTGGGTGGCTGTCGTCCTTGTGCTGACAAGCACGGTATCGGCGTACTACTACCTGCGCGTTGTCGTTAACATGTACATGGTTGATGGGCAACCCCGCTTGCTTCCCGTTCCATCTTCCACCGCCATTGGCGCAGTGGTTGCCGTGGGCATCATTGGCACGCTTGTGCTCGGCATCTATCCCGCCGGAGCCATCGAGTGGGCGCAAGCCGCCTTTGAAGAGGTCGGCAAGCTGGCACTGTCACGCTAGACTACGAGCCTCCTCACTCCCGGATGCCTCTGGTCTGGCCCACCACTGTTTGAGCCTCATGGCACGTGGCAGCCGCGCATCGTCTGGTATCATAGAAGACACACGAGCCCCCATAGCTCAGTGGATAGAGCACTGGCCTCCGGAGCCAGGAGCGGGCGTTCGAGTCGCCCTGGGGGTACCAAGACATCCATCTAGAGTGCCAGGTACATGCACGCATTTTCTCTTGACCTAGAAGGCTGACTACCTTCCAGTACCGAGGCGAAACTTGCCTTCTATGCGTGAAAGCGGGGTGCATCGTGAATGCAGCCGAACCAGGGCAAATCATCATCCTGAACGGCGCGCCGCGATCGGGCAAGTCGAGCATCGTCCAGGTGGTCATGGACACATTTGATGGAGTGTGGATCAACCTTGGCGTAGATTGCTTCAAGCAGCAAACATCCCAGCGCTACAGTCCGGGCATTGGCCTTCGTCCCGGTGGAGTACTGTCAACAACGATCGAACCTCTCGTTCCGGTGCTGTATGCGGCCATGTACGAGTCTATCGCTGCCCACAGCCGGCTGGGCGTAAACGTCGTTGTGGACGTTGGCCATCACGACGCGTATGCGGAGCCACGCGGCATCCTTTTTGCTAGCGCACGGCGTCTAAGCGGCTTGCCCGTCTTGTTTGTGGGAGTTCGTTGTCCTGTTGACGTGATCGTGGAGCGACGACAAAAGACGTGGGACCCAAGTCGGGGACTGGACGAGCTCATTCAACGCTGGCAGCGTGAAGTCCACATTCCGGGCATCTATGACATTGAAGTCGATACTTCACGATGTTCTCCTCAGGAGTGTGCAGGTAAGATTCGACAGTTCCTTGAAGAGCGTCCACGACTCTCGGCATTGGCTCAACTTGCCGAGATGCAACCGGACAACGGCAATTCAGTGTGTGAAGCAGCGAAGTAATCGTCAGGTCAGTGTGCCCTTTCCAAGCTTCACCTTCGCTTCTCCTCCGTAGACGTTTTGTGATAGGAAATGAGCCAGAAACACAAGAACATCGTCTCAGTCCACGAAATCAGCAAGTCCTATTTCGACCAAGGCGAGCAGCGCGTTGTATTGAATAACGTGAGTTTGGAGGTCAGCGGCGGCGAATTCGTCGCCGTCCTGGGAAGTAGCGGCAGCGGCAAGACAACCCTTCTGCACCTTATCGGCGGGATTGATACACCCGATAGCGGCTCTATCACCATTGAAGGAAACGAGCTCACCGCTCTCAGCGATACCGGCCGCACGCGCTTTCGCCGGCGTCACGTTGGCATGGTATTCCAGCTTTTCAATCTGATTCCCACGCTCACCGTATGGGAGAACGTGCTCCTGCCGGCCGAGCTTGAAGGCGCAGTCGACGCCAAGCTCAAAGGCCAGGCAAGGGCATTGCTTGAGCGCGTGGGTCTCGCCGACCGCAAGAATACATTCCCGGACCGTTTGAGCGGCGGCGAGCAGCAACGCGTGGCCATTGTGCGCGCGCTGGCGCACCAGCCGCTCGTCGTGCTTGCCGATGAGCCAACTGGCAATCTCGACGCTGAGAACAGTGCGCGCGTGCTTTCACTCTTGCTCCAACTGACCCAAGAAGCCGGACGCACATTGCTGATGGCCACGCACGACCATGAGATTGCGCGTCAGGCCTCCCGTGTCTGCCGGCTTCACGCCGGTGCGCTCACTCTTCATTCCACCGTGACTGCCGCATTCTAAGCCATGAATCTTGCGATCGTCTGCCGTCTCGCCTATCGAGCGATGGAACGGCGCGTGCTGCAGAGTGCGTTGTTTGTCTTTAGTATTGTGGCCGGCGTCGCGTTAGTGGTGGGCGTTGACGTCGCCGCCGAGTCGTCGCGACGTGCGTTCTCGCTAAGCGTTGCCAGTCTCCAGGGCAGCGCAACCCACGAAATCGTGGGAGGTCCCAGCGGGGTTCCTTCCGCGCTCTACCGCGACCTGCGAGTCGATCTTGGCATCCGCACTGCTGCGCCGGTCGTGCAAGGCACTGTTCGCGTGGGCGAAAATGACGCCGCGCTCACGCTGCTGGGCATCGATCCTTTCGCAGAATCTCATTTTCGTCAGTTCCTCGTCGGCGCGTCCACGTCGGACGCTGACAGCGTTGAGAGTCTGGCGTTGCTTCGACTCTTGACCGAGGCAAACACCGTACTGGTCTCACAATCCGTAGCTGCACGGCTTGACATTGAACCTGGAGATCAGCTCGAGATCCACACGGCGCAGGGGTGGCGGAGTGTCACCCTTGTGGGCGTCATTCGACCCTGGAATGAGCTGAGCGAGCAGGCGCTCGCCTTCTTGATTGTCTCTGACATTGCCACTGCGCAAGACATCGTAGGAAGTCCGGGAGCACTAACCCGTATCGATCTGATGCTCTCCGACCCTCAAACGCTCTCCCGCATTCAAGATTCGTTGCCACCGGGAACTGTCGTGAGGACAGTAGCAAGCAACCAGAACAACCTAGAGCAGCTAAGCGGCAGTTTCACACTCAATCTACAGGCGCTCAGTCTGCTCGCACTCGTCGTCGGCATGTTTCTTGTCTATAACATTATGTCATTCAGTGTTGTACAGCGGCGCGTGCAAATCGGTATGCTGCGCGCGATTGGCGCCACGCGCCGACAGATCTTCGCAACCGTCCTCATTGAGGCGCTCGTCTTCGGCATGCTTGGCACGGTGCTCGGTCTGGCTGTTGGCTATCTGCTGGGTGGACTCTTAGTTGGAGCGGTTGCCCGCACCATCACCGACGTCTACTATCGAGTTGAGGTCCAGGTACTGACACTCTCGTCGTTCACGGTCGCCAAAGGCGTGATCACGGGGCTAGTTGCGAGCTTGGGCGCGGCACTGCTCCCCGCCCTAAATGCCACTCGCATATCGGCCGCGAGCGCTCTCCGCAGCATCGACGCCGAGCAGGCGACGCGCTATCGCGTTGATTTTGCCGCGGCTACCGGTCTTGTCGTATTGGCTGCCGGCTTCATTCTGACCAAGTTGCAGACGCAGAGTCTGTATTTTGGCTTTGGCGCGCTCTTCTTGGTCCTCATGGGCAGCATTCTCTTCACGCCGGCGGCTCTCTTCGTGTGCATGCGCGCTGTGCAGCCCATTACAGGCCGCCTATTCGGCACACTTGGGGCTATGGCGCCGCGATCCATCAACCGATCGCTGAGCCGGACCGGTGTTGCGGTGGCGGCATTGGCGCTGGCAGTGAGCGTAATTGTCGGTGTTAGTGTGATGATTACAAGTTTCCGAGGGACGGTAACGACCTGGCTCGACGGCGCATTGACCGCCGATGTCTTCATTTCCGCGCCAACAAGCGGCTTGCTCGAAACAATAAATCTCGATCCAGGGCTGGCGGAGCAACTCCAACGTGTGCCTGGCGTAGCCAGAGTCCTAACGGCGCGCGACGTACCGGTGCTCGCACCGGACTACCCTGACCTGCCGCCGGTAAATCTTGTCGCGGTAAGTGAGGACCTGGCCGACCGCTCGCGCCGGTATCTGTGGCTTTTAATGCCAAGGGAAGACGTCTGGGATGCCATGGAAGATGGGGCCATTGTCGTTACGGAGTCGTTCGCCTACCGCCGCGGCATTACACCTGAGAAGAGCACGCTCACGCTCCTCACCGACGCCGGTCCTCAAAGCTTCCCTGTAGTTGGCGTGTACCAGCACTATGGATCCGATCAAGGGATTGTGCTCATGGCAGCGTCCGTCTATCGCAAACTCTATGCCGACCCGTGGGTGTCAACCTTCGCGCTTTTTCTGACGCCCAATGCACGCAGCGAGAACGTTGAGGAGAGCGTTCGCCTGGTGGTTGCTGAACAAGGTCTGACCGTTCAGAGCACGCGCGAGTTGCGGACTCAAGTCTTCGCCATCTTCGACCGTGCATTCAGCATCACTGCCGCCTTGCGCAGCCTGGCTGCTGTTGTTGCCTTCATCGGCATTCTGAGCGCCCTCATGGCCCTGCAAATGGACCAGAAGCGCACATTCGGCACGATGCGAGCCCTCGGCCTCACGGGGGGACAACTATGGAGGCTTACACTGCTGGAAACAGGGCTGATGGGACTCGCTGCGGGTCTCTTTGCGCTTCCAATCGGCTTGCTGCTGGCAAAGATGCTCATCGACGTTATAAATGTGCGCGCGTTTGGTTGGACATTTGCATATCTTGTTCCGGCGGGTTCTCTGCTGCAAGCGGTATTCATTGCCATGACAGCGGCTTTGCTGGCGGGAGCATACCCGGCATGGCGCGTTGCCCGTCTCACTCCGGCAGAGGCAATTCGCAATGATTAGATCTTATGTCAAGAACAAATTGGTTTGGTTTTTCCTTCTAACTGCTGTGCTCGCGCTGCTCGCCTTTGTCATAGCGCGAGTTTCAACCAGGCCGGTTGACCCCATTGGCGCAGAGACCGTTTTGCTTCCACCTCGTCTCGATGCCGACGGCTTCGCGCGTGCCGTGGGACCGTGGCAGTGGGACTTCCCACGGGACCACGGGCCGCATCCGACGTTCCAGACGGAATGGTGGTACTACACGGGAAATCTGACAACGGCCGAGGGTCGACGATTCGGGTACCAATTCACCATTTTCCGCCGAGCCCTGACCCCCACCCTGCGAGATTCGCGGTCTGAATGGAACACGAACCAGGTCTTCATGGCGCACTTCACGGTAAGTGATGTGGCAGACGGCACATTCTACCAGGAAGAGCGGTTTAGCCGCGGGGCGATCGGCCTTGCCGGCGCAGAGTCACTACCGCGCTTCCAGGTTTGGCTGGACGACTGGACGGTGACTGCAGCAGATGATTCTGCGGCGCAAATGAACATTCGAGCCAAGGCAAACGGCTATGCCATCGACCTGCTGCTCACGACTGCAAAGTCGCCCGCCCTGCATGGCGACAATGGCCTGAGCCAAAAGGGGCCCGAGCCCGGTAATGCAAGCTACTACTATTCCCTGACACGCATCGAAACGACCGGCACGGTGGCAATCGGCAACGAAGAGTTCGCGGTTAGCGGCATGAGCTGGATGGACCGCGAGTTCGGCACCAGCGCACTGAGCGTGGGGTCCGTAGGCTGGGACTGGTTTGCCGTGCACCTTAGCGACGGCCGCGATATCATGGTGGGCCAAATTCGGCGGCAAGACGGCAGTGTTGAGCCCTTATTTGGCGGCTTGCTGGTCATGCCGAACGGGCAGACTCGTTTCCTGCCATCGGAAGCGTTCACCATCAGGCCGATCGGCAGTTGGCGGAGCAGTCGCAGTGGCGCAACGTATCCTGCTGGATGGGAAATTACGATAGACTTCGATAACAAGCCCTTGCAACTCGTGCTGGAACCGCTTCTCGCAGATCAGGAGGTCTTGAGCAGCGTGACGTACTGGGAAGGCGCCGTGCGCGTAAGCGGGGACGCTGAGGGCTACGGTTATGCAGAACTCACAGGGTATGCTCAGCCCCTGCGAGGCCTCTTCTAGACCTCTTGCAATTCCGTGCGATCAAAGTTCAGCCCTCCGGGGTTTGCTCACTCTCCTCGGCATCAGGCATTGCCTGAGCGGTGCGTGCTGGCTGTTCCCGCATTCGGTCGCAAAGCTCTTGCTCAAAACCAACAGTGCCGGGCTCATAGTAGCGTTGGCCCTCTAAAGGCGTAGGCAGGTACACTTCCGCTACCCAACTCTCATCGTACGAGTGGGGGTACCTGTAGTCTTTACCATGGCCAAAGGCAGCCATCAGCCCTGTTGGCGCATTGCGCAAATGGAGCGGCACGCTGAGGTTCCCTGTCTCCTGAACAGCCTCCCGCGCCGCAGCATACGCCCGCAACGCCGAGTTGCTCTTGGGCGCCGTGGCGAGATAGAGCGTAGCCTGAGTGAGTGGGTAGATCCCTTCCGGCATGCCGATGAAGTGGACGGCTTGCTGAGCAGCCACAGCGACGCTGAGCGCATTGGGATCGGCGAGCCCAATGTCTTCCGATGCCAGGATCACTATCCGCCTCGCGACGAAATGCGGTTCTTCACCACCCTCTAGCATGCGTGCGAGCCAGTAGACTGCTGCATGGGGATCGCTGCCGCGAACGCTTTTGATGTACGCTGAAATAAGATCGTAGTGAAAGTCCCCCTTCTTGTCATGGGGGAGCACCCGCCGCTGCAACGCGCTCGCAATGTCGCCTTCAGTGATAGTAAGCTGGCCGCCGTCGTCCGCCTTGGCAAGCGTAACGGCGAGTTCGAGGGTATCCAGAGCCACGCGGGCGTCGCCATTCGCCATGCGCACAAGATACGCGAGGGCTTCCGGTTGCGCAGCCGCTTGCTGCTTGCCAAGTCCACGGGTCGTGTCTTCCAAGCTCCGAGTCAACAGGGTCATGATCTCACCATCGGTGAGGGGTTCGAGCTTGTAGACCCGTGCGCGCGAGAGGAGGGGAGCGTTGACCTCGAATGATGGGTTTTCCGTCGTCGCTCCAATCAGCGTAACCGTGCCGTCCTCTACGAAGGGCAGGATGGCATCCTGCTGGCTCTTGGAAAAGCGGTGAATCTCATCGATAAAGAGGATCGTGCGCTGGCCGGTGAGTTCAAGCCGCGCCTGGGCTTCCTCCACGACTTTGCGCAAGTCGGCGACTCCGGCGCTCACCGCACTGATGCCGGAGATCTTGGCCCTGGCGGTACGGCCGATGATAGCTGCCAAAGAGGTCTTGCCTGATCCCGGCGGCCCCCAAAGAATCATCGATGGGATACGGTCCACCGTGATCGCCTGCCTGAGCACGCCATTCTCACCAAGAAGGTGAGCCTGTCCCACGTATTCGTCTAACGTCAACGGACGCATGCGCGTGGCCAGGGGCACAGTAGCAGAGCTTGAACTTGTACGAGGAGATGCCGTTTCTTTGCCGGTATTCGCTTCCGCAAAGAGCGACGGGTGAAGATTCTCCTGGGGCGGCCGTCGTTTCATTGCTCTTTGCGCCTACCTCCACGACTCGCTTCTGTGCACAGGGTGGCGTTAGCGGATAAATGGGAGTAAGGGACCGTTGGATGGCCTAGCGAACAAATCGCTTCAATACCGTGCGTAGCGCGTTTTCCTTTTCGGAAGGGATGTACAGCTTCTGCTTTAGGGGGCGCTCTCCCTTCCCTTCAAGGAGGACGGTGCCGTTCTCAAATTCGTAGCGGCGATAGTTTTCCCACTTGTGGGCCTGACCGTTGCTAAGCGAATACCCCTCGGTCGTAAAAATGTAGGCTATGGGCACGATAGCGGCAATTACGACTGCCAACATGATCATCAACTCAGTGCCCGGAAGCATGAATGAGAACTGAATCCCCGAAATGGGTATCTGGTTTACGAAGAGAAGAAGGAGAAGGGGGATTAGCGTGGGGCGAAAGACGAGCACTTTTTCGCGAATGCCAAGACGGATTTTCCCCAAGGGTTTTCCCGGTCGTTTTGGGGCAAATGGCAGGTAGATGCGCAGATACAGCAGCGCCAGCAAGAAGCTGGCGAGAGACGTGCCAATAATCTGAGAGAGTGTGGTGCCTTGATCAAACATAATCTAATCGAAGAATTGCGCACCCTGTAGTGGGCATCCCGCATGCAGTTGGGGCCTGGGGGGCAAGTCCAAATTCCGCCGTGAGGTGAATCACATCAATCATCGCAGCACAATAGTCAGAGCTACCAAAATCACCACCATACCCAAAGAGAGCAAGCCGATCCGCGTCAGGTCTCCTCGAATGTGATCAAGTTCCTCAACGGGCAGGTCGACAATTTGTGATCGCTTGCGGCGAGTAGGCCAAGCCGAACTCGCAGCAGCAGTAGATCCCGGCGATTGCGCGGAATCCAGCGCAACTTCATTCGCTTCAGATGGTCCCATAGAGGACTCTGCGGCCACAGCGGTGGCAGCCTCACTGCCCCTCGCTGCCAGTCCGTCCCCGTCTTGCGGGGGCCGAATGGCGTTTGGCGAACGCGGCTCCCTCGTTGCACTGCGGGATCGTGCCGGTTTCCGCCGCTGGCTGTTCGATCTTCGTCGCTTTCGCGCCATGTTCTCAGGGCTCTCTCTGAAATTAACCGATCTTCATCGACTGTTCATGGTCTGCAGGATCTCAAGTATCGAACTAACCGTACGAGTGCGATACCCCGGTCCGCATCGCCTCTCAAGCATCCGAGCAGCGACCGCCCACGATCTGAATAAGGCTGGCTGCCCTGCGGAACCAATCCCAATTATACAGGGTCTCAATGGTTTCGGCATTGGATGGCCCGGAGAATTTACCATTCCGGGCGGATGCCTACCCACCTAGACTGTGGAACGCCGTGCGATAGTACTGCAGAATCGTGATTGGATCGGAAGATTCCTGGATTTCCGCACAGAGCCAGCCCTGGTAACCGTCCTCCTTCAAGAGCCCAAAGAGCTCACCGTACGGATAGTCGCTGTAGAGTCGATTGATATGGACATGCCGCACTCTATCCCGGACGAGAGCATAGCTCTGCGCAATTGAGCCCGAATCCACGTCCTGCGGGTTTGAATTCCAACACAGGGATACGCTGGGGTGGCTTGCGGTATCCATTATGTGGCGGATGTTTTGCGGTTCAGCGGTGTCGCGGCCGTGCATTTCCAGCCAGACTTCAACATTCACGTCCTGGGCCGCAGCGCCGACCTCATTGAGCGCTTCGCCAATCTGCTCAAGCGTCTGCTCTCTCGGTACTCCGGCCTCCAACTGCAAGCCGTTTGGACGCACCTTTATCCCGGCTGCCCCTAGGTCATGGGCAAGTTGCGCGAATTCCTTGGCAGTCTCGATATTCTCGCGTACTGTCTCCTTATCGACGTCATGAAACTCACACGTGGTTCCCAGTCCGACAATGGTGACTGGTGAGTCTGCGAATTGTGATCTAATTTCGCGGCGTTCTTGCACTGAGAGAGTGGGTTCAACGCCGTGGGCGTGGGTTGTGCGGAGTTCTACTCCATAGATTCCAACCTCTTCGCAATTTGCAAGCATCGAGGGAATGTCCCAGTCTGCTGCAATGTTGTAGGTCACAATTCCAAGCCGCATAACGCTCTAGCTCCTCAAGACGTGGCGCGATTACCCTGTGCACTCATGCTAGCAGAATTCTTGGTGAAAGACAGTCACTGCCATAGTTCGCGAGGTATTCAAACAGACTATAGGAAGACACCTGGATTGCTCTTGCCATCTCATTACCCTTGGTGCATGACAATCGGTATGACATACTTCATGTCTACCGCCAGTGCTCGTTCGACATGACTCCTTCACTTCAAGTTGGGCGCGAGCCAGATTTCAGAGCTTGCAATCACGTGATAACGCTGCAAACGCATTGCAACTTGGAGTGGGCGGGTCATACTTTCGCACGCTACAATAACACTTGGGCAGAGCGATTAGCCGAGAACCTGTGATGCAGTCCGAGGTGTGGCCGTGAAAATTGGGATAAATGCCCTGAAGCTCTACACCTCGCAGGATTATCGCAATGCCGGCATTAGTCACTACATTCGCCAGTTGACCACGCACCTGCTTGATCACGACGGCAGGAATGACTACACCCTCTTTACGAACAATCTCATGCCACAATGGCAGGAGCAAACGCGATATGCCCCCAGAATTGTCACGAGTTGGCTTCCTACCGCTCGGCCGGTGCCGCGGATCCTATGGGAACAGACGCTATTGGCTTGGCATACAACGCGTGGTAAACTAGATCTACTACACTGTCCGCTGAACGTAATCCCAATGGCGGCAGCCTGTCCCACCGTATTGACTATCCACGATCTTGCTTTCTTACGCTATCCCCAGCTCTTTCCGCGGTTCAAACAACGCTATCTGCAGCTGTTCACTCGTATGTCTGCGCGCAATGCGAATGCCGTTATGACGGTCTCTGCAAGCACCCGGGACGATGTTGTGGAGATGCTTGGAGTGCCGAAGGACCGGGTGCATGTGATCTATCATGCCGCGGACGCCGACTTCTGTTTGCGCTCTCAGGATGAGTGCAACACTTTCCGTGCATCAAAAGGACTAACGACCCGGTATATCCTCTATGTAGGGACATTGGAGCCACGCAAGAACGTTGACGTGTTGATCCGAGCGTTCGGGAAAGTTCTACGCGAAGAAGGGCTACAACATAAGCTGGTGTTGATAGGTGGAAAAGGCTGGATGACGCAGGCGATTCAGCAAGCGATAGAGGACGCCGGTGTCGGTGATCGTGTGCTCATGCCGGGGTACGTGGCACGGGAGGAACTGCCCCACTGGTATAGTAGTGCTGATCTCTTTGTCTATCCTTCAACATATGAAGGATTTGGCTATCCCGCGTTGGAAGCGATGGCTTCAGGTACGCCAGTGATAGTTTCAAACACTTCGTCACTGCCTGAGGTCGTAGGTGATGCCGGCGTACTAGTGCCGCCCCGGGACGTAAGCCAACTCGCCGCTGCCATGGCTGGCATTCTCACTGATAGCGAATTAGCAGGCAAATTGCGATCGCGCGGCCTCGAGCAAGCTACCAAATTCAACTGGGTAGACTCGGTGCATACGTGCTTGGACATTTACCAGTCTCTCGGCTCTCTCGCGCCGCCTGGGAGGTCATGATGATTGCCTCAATGGTTTCGCCGCCAAAAGTCAAGCGCAGAAAGCACGTAACCGGAAAGGTGCTCCTTGGATTGCTTGACTTGGCTCTTGCCGCTCTCGCCTTCTACGCCTCCTGGTGGCTGCGCTACGAGTTGGAGGTAGGACCGGATCTGAACGAATTTCAATACTTGCCGATTGAATTCTATCTGCCTGTCTTTGGTAGCTACCTAGCCCTCATATTTGTCGCCTTTCAGGTTACGCGTGTCTACCGGCTGCGGCGTTCAACCGGCCTGCTGGGTGAATTAGGGCGGATCATCCTGGGCTCTGCACTGGCCGTCTTTTTCCTCATAGTTATATTTTCCATGTATCAACCCACGGTTTACTCGCGGCTTGTCTTTACGTACGTCGGGTTGAGCACCCCGTTGATTGTAGGCGTCAGCCGCCTGCTGCTGCGCATAGGGGTCGATATGCTGAGACGTCGTGGCCGCCTGCTCGAGCAGTTAGTCGTCGTTGGCGGAGGCATGCATGGCAAGATGATCATGCAACAAGTGGTTACGCAGCCCAATTTGGGCTACCGGCTCGTTGGTTTCTTGGACGACGGCCACCACTCTCGGGGAGCGCACTTTGGCCGCATCAAGGTATTGGGGCCGGTTGATCGTCTGGCAGACGCGGTGCAGGCCCATGGCGTGGAACGTGTGATTATTGCGTTGCCGGCCACCGAGCATCGACGTATCGCAGACTTAATCGATCAGTGCAAGGTTCAAGGTGTTGGCTTTCACCTCATACCGGACCTCTTTGAGATCCAACTCAACACGGTAGACATCGACTCAATAGGAGGCATCCCCATCATCGGCCTGAAAGATGGTGGGATCGCTGGCTGGGACCTCTTCCTGAAGCGCCTGCTTGATATCGTCGTATCCACTGCCGTGCTCGTCCTGGGTAGCCCCGTTTTCCTCATCATTGCGCTCGCCATCAAACTGGAGTCGTCAGGCCCGGTGATCTACGCGGCAGACCGCGTTGGTCAAGAAGGCAAGCCCTTTAGAATGTACAAGTTTCGCTCGATGCGCGAGGACGCGGACAAGCTGCTCGCTTCACTCGCCGGCCACAATCAGGCCGACGGTCCGCTCTTCAAGATGGCAAATGATCCCCGGCGCACGCGAATAGGCGCTTGGCTGCGCAAACTCTCGCTGGATGAGCTGCCGCAATTCTGGAACATATTGCGAGGCAACATGAGCCTGGTGGGCCCACGTGCTCCGCTAGCCGATGAGGTGGACCAATACGAGGAATGGCAAAAGAAGCGGCTCAGTGTCAGACCCGGTCTTACGGGGCTGTGGCAGGTGAATGGAAGAAGCAACGTCCCCTTCGAAGAGATGGTGATGATGGATATCTACTACATAGAAAACTGGACGATTGGACTTGACATCAATCTGGCAATTCGCACAGTTCCAGCGGTCCTGCGTCGTGACGGCGCTTATTGACTGTCTCTTGTGGCGACGAACGGTTCTGCCAGCACTCCGCAATGGCGAACGGTGCCAACGACGTTGGCGCAACCATATCCTCTTCAACGTCGTGCACAAATGCACTTCTCATTGAAGAGGAATTGATGGGTTGGTTGTGTGCAGACGTGTACAGTTGGTTCACTTCAGCAGGCAAGTTGACGGCCTACAATCGCTTTCGTTCAAGCAATGTGCCAAGACTCGATGGGTCCATAAAGAATAGCTCTTGCTATCAGTTGCCGGCAGCCATTGGCCGCTGCCACTTAAGCCACTAAGCAAAGCCCGATTACTCTCTCAGCAGCGAAGAATGCCTCCTACTACAATGCGAATTGCCATTATCCATGACTATCTCAACCAAATGGGGGGCGCTGAAAACGTACTGCTCACGCTTCACGAGATCTTTCCTGAGGCGCCCATTTACACGTCACTCTATCGTCCCGAAGCCATGCCGGCGGCGTTCCGCTCACTCGATATACGCACGACCTTCTTGCAGAAACTAGGACCCCTTACTCGCTATCCCCGTCATCAGAAGCTGCTACCGCTCTATCCGGTCGCCTTTGAGCAACTAGACCTCCGTGAGTACGACATTGTCATCAGTAACAGCAGCGCTTGGTGCAAGGGTGTCATTACTCGTGAGGACACCCGGCACATTTGTTACTGCCTCTCACCCATGCGTTTTGCCTGGAACACCCACGAATACCTCGCCGGAGAGCGCTTTGGCTGGTTTGCGCGCAGGATCCTTCCATTGACGCTCACCTGGATTCGCGCCTGGGACGTGGCTGCGAGCGCGCGCGTAGACGACTTTATCGCAATTTCCCGCGTGGTTGCTGCCAGAATCCAGAAGCTCTACAGGCGCGAGTCTACAATTCTCTTTCCTCCCGTCGATACAACGCTCTTCACTCCTTCCGATCAGATGGACGACTACTTTCTGGTGGTTTCACGCCTGGTCCCATACAAAAGGGTGGACCTTGCAGTAAGGGCCTTCAATCGCCTTGGACTACCACTACGGATCATTGGCGATGGACGCGACCGCGGTCGCTTAGAAGCAATGGCACAAGCTAACGTCCAATTCCTTGGCTATGTAGATGATGAGGAGCGAATGCGCCACCTCTCCAGGTGCCGAGCGCTGATATTCCCCGGCGAAGAGGACTTCGGTCTCGTACCAGTTGAAACCCAAGCTTCCGGTCGTCCGGTCATTGCCTACGCTGCCGGAGGAGCGCTCGACACGGTAATTGAAGGCGAAACAGGTCTTTTCTTTCACACGCAAGAGTTGGGCGCTCTCTGCGATGCCGTGGAGCGTTTCGCGACTATGGATTTCAGCGTGGAGCGAATTACCGCCCATGCCACGACCTTCGACAAGAGCGTTTTCCAGGAGAGAATTGAGGCGCTTGTTGAGAGTACACCAGGGCACCCATATCTTCCCCAAGACCCTGGCTCTCAGTCTTCGCTGACGTAGCCAAGGAATCTGCTATGATGGGGTGGTATCCAGCAATCACCAACACACCATATGAGCATCCAATCCTATCTCAGAATTCTCGGGGCCAGAAAGAAGCTCATTCTCGGCGTTACGCTCGTGGCCTTCCTCGGCAGTGTGCTCTTAGCGCTGCTCTGGCCGAACGCATATGAGTCAACGGTTCGGGTGCATGTCCAGCCGGTGCCACCACCAGCAGAACAAGGGGCTGGCTTCTATTACTCACAAGAGTACTATCGTCAGATTATTGCCCAGTACAACATTGAAGACTTTTCTGAGATTGTCCGCGGACGCGCGTTTGCCACAAGCATTTCTGAAGTCGTTGCTGAAAGGTATGGGCTGCAGCTTGCCCCAAAGGTGATCGAAGAATCGCTCACCAGCGATCACAGTCATCGAGTCTTGGAGATCACCCTAGTCAGTGGTGAGGCGAGGGTTGCCCAAGCTCTCGCAGATGCCGCCCAAACTGTATTTGAAACAGAGTCAAAAGAGTACTTTCAAAGTGTGAAGGAAGGACTCGTTAGCGTAAAGATTATTGATCCCGCTAGCGATCCGGAGGCAACCTCACTGCTGCGTCTTGGTCTTGATGTTTTCGCTCGCACTCTGGTTGCGTTTCTCCTAATTACCGGAGTCGCGTTTGTCCTAGAGGTGGTTGCAGGAGTGAGTCGTTCGCGGGAAGACATTGAGGAAGTGCTTCGCGTTCCGATACTCACAACTATCCCGCCGATCGCCGGGCAGGAAGTGGCGCCTGCGGAGAATTCAGATGGAGAGTCGGTCGAAAGCAAGGCGCGCTGAATGCTTGAATTCGCATCGCTACGGCTACAGGATTATACTGGCGTCATTCGACGCCGATTCTGGATTGTGCTCGTTCTTGCTCTGGTCGCCGTTTTATCTGCCTATCTTTACAGCAGCCGTCAACAGCCGGTGTACCAAGCGGGGGTAAGTGTCTTGGTAACACCAAATGTCATTGACTACTGGACGATTCAAGCCGTAGAGCGGTTGCTCAACACGTATGTAGAGCGTGTGCGCACCTGGGAGGCGGCACAACGCGTGGTCGATCGCAAAGAACTAGATGACTCGCCTGGCAATGTGCTTGGCGGCCTGCGCATGGTAGTCGTCCCAGCCAGCTACAAGGTGTTTATTCAGGCGGAGAGTTCCTCTGCGCAACAAGCGGTTCATGTCGCAAATGGCTTTGCTGAGGAGCTTGAGCAACTAGCTCAGTCGGAGCAAAGCAGTGGCCCAGGCGGTGACATCTTCTTGCGGGCAAAAGTCCTAGACAGAGCGAGTAGCGCGGCCCAGATAAGCCCGCGCTTGAGATTCAATGTGGCGGTTGCCCTTGTCCTTGGTGCAATTGCCGGCATTGTATTGGCACTGGCGGCTGAATTTCTCGACGCGCGCGTCCGTTTGCGGCAGGAGGCCCAGCAACTGCTCGGTGCGCCCACTCTTGTCTGCGTCCCACCTGTATCCGGGTCCGATGCTGAGAGTTAGCAAGCTGCGTAGACGCTTCACCGGCATTTGACTAAATGAGGCAATGATTACAATGACTTTACCCTCTGTGCAACTCCCGACAATTCACCAGGCGAATAGTCCTGCTTCCGAGGCGTTTCGCGCCCTCCGCACGACGATACGTTTTCAAGCAGATGAGCATGCTCAGAAGACTCTATTAGTGACGAGCGCCGGGCCGCAGGAAGGCAAGAGTCTGGTGGCAGCAAACCTTGCGTCTTCATTGGCGCAATTGGGCCTGCGAGTCATGCTCATCGATGCGAATTTGCGCACGCCCGCCTTGCACACCGCTTTTGACGTTTCTCAAGAACCGGGGCTCGCAGACTACCTTAGTGGCATGGAGAACGCAGCGTACCACCAAGACTGCGGGACAGAAGGGCTGAATTTGCTGCCAGCAGGCGCTGTTCCAGAGAATGCCCCTGAACTGCTCGCTTCACAACGCATGGCGAAATTCATTGCGGACCTTGCACAACAATGCGACCACGTTATATTAGATACACCACCGCTTCTCATGGCGGCCGACGCCGCCGCACTGGCTCGTTGCGTTGACGGTGTGCTCCTCGTTGTGCGCGCCAATCAAACGCGGCGCGACCAGGTGCAAAGAGCTAAGGCCATGCTGACACAGATCGATGCAAACGTCCTGGGTGTAGTGTTTAACGATGACCCCAATGCCAAGAATTCGCTTGTCGGGTAGCTGGCGGCATTGCGCTTTCAGCCTGCTACTTGCCCTTTGGCTGTCCCACATCGGAATCTCGCCGGCACTAGCAAGCGTAAACGGTGACCTAAGTGCCACCACTGATCCGCCAAATCAGGCGTTCTTTAGTGAGGTGTCCGGATACGGTGAAGGGTTCGGCTATGTCATTCAGGATATTCCCGACGGCCCAGAATTCTTCACCCTGTTTCAAGCCCTTGGCGGCGCAGACTCTCTCGGCTATCCCGTGGCCTCTCACTTCACAGACACAACTACGGGAGACATGTATCTGGTTCTGCAACGTGCGGTATTGGTTTGGCATAGCGCTACCGGCCAAACTTCTGTCGCCAACACCTTTGAACTCCTCGACAACGTCGGGCTTGAGTTATGGCTCTTCCACCGTGGCATTCCCCGGGCGATCAAGGACGACGGTGGATCCACATTTGAGGAGTCCCGGGCTATTCGGCTCTCCTGGCTGACCGATCAAGGGATCGCCGATCTCTTTCTGCAAAATCCGCTGGACCCGGGCAATCTTGAAGCCTCTATCGTGCTGTATGGCCTGCCAATGTCACGGCCTGAGAAAATCGGCCCATTCGTCGTGCAGCGATTTCAAAGGGCGGCATTCCAACGCTGGGTTGAATCTGTGCCCGGCCAGCCGGTTCCTGGCTCCGTGACACGGGTCTTTGCCGGAGACCTCTACAAAGATGCCAATCTCATTCCGATTGAAGCGTTTCGACCGGAGCCAAACCCATTCGATAGGCCGAGCGATGCCTTGCTGGCCCAAATACGTACCCTACTCGCCGAACAACCGGCTACGGCGCATCTCGTGCCCTACTTAGAACACGTCATAGTCGGATATGCGCCTGATCTGCTGGACACTGCGGCGTTGCGCGTCGGAAACTGGGTCTTGATATACTTGCATCCCGCGCTAAAGGATGCACGCTATGAAGCAGTCGCAGCGGTGCTCGCCCACCTCGCTACCTATCTGGAAGCCCAAACACTCTCTTCAGTTCCTTTTGAACAATCCCGTGATACGTGTCGAGAGCTGGTTTCAAACGGCCTGCGTGTTGAGGCAGCGCTTTGGCAGGCGCTCTGGGGCTCTGAGGGCACATACAATGCGAAATCGTATGAAGAGATATTGAATGGATACGTGGTGGAGTCTCAACGATCGGCAAGCTGGGCGGACTTTCTTGCAGAGATCCACTGCACGTAGGACATAACCGCGGATGTGGCGAACAGTAGGTCATGGTCGGGTGTTGCGTTTCCTGCAGCGCGCGATCGCCCAAAACTCTCTAGGACATGCAATTCTGTTTGCCGGCCCACAGTCGGTCGGCAAGCGGACTCTCGCCATCGACCTGACTGCCGCCCTACTCTGCGATGTCCAGCCAAGCGATCCGTGCTGGGAGTGCGTTCAGTGCAAAGGGGTTCTGCGTCAAGAGCACGCCGACCTTCACATGGTGGAGTTGGAAGAAGGCCGCAAATCAATCCGTATGGAGCAAGTTGCGGAACTGCAGCGAGCGGTCGCATTACGTCCCTTCCAAGCAGCGCAGCGCGTCTCCCTGATCCTCGATGCGCACATTCTCCAACCTGAAGCAAGTCAGCGCCTGCTTAAGACGCTCGAGGAGCCACCCGCGCACAACACCCTTATCCTCACTGCAACATCCACGCAACTCCTGCCACAGACCCTACTGTCGCGTTGCCAGGTGTGGCGTCTCGCGGGACTCCCTCGTCGAGTTGTGCAGGCTGAATTAGAACAGCGCGGGGTGCCGGAGGAAGACGCCGCATTCCTTGCGGCGGCGAGCTTGGGGCGATTGGGGTGGGCAATCCGTGCAAGCGCGCAGCCGGATTTACGTGAGCAAGAGGATCTCATCGTACAATCCCTTGTGCAGACCCTCCAAGCCGACCGGGCATCGAGAACAGAGATCGTGGATCGGCTCATTGATCAAGTATCAGATCTTGAACGCCTGTTCGACCTGTGGTGTGAGTGGTGGCGCTCATTCCTCCTGCTCCAAGTGGGAGTCCCGGATGGCACCGCTACTGACAGCCATGCTCTCGGCAATGTTGCCGACCTCAGCATCTCTCCCCAGGAAGTTGTGAGCGCGATCAAGCGGGTCGACGAAGCGCGCGAGTGGGTGAGAGCAAACGTAAATGCACGTCTCGCCTTAGAAACACTTGTGCTGCACCTGCCAGAAGCGCCGTGAGACGCATTACTACGTTCAGCCGTGAGTGGTATACTTGGAACTTGGTGGTTGCGTACAATCTTAGGGGTCGGACGGCAATTGCTTCACTGCAATAACAGGAACGAGGAAGTTGCAGGAATGCGGTAGGCTCAAAGTCCTGCAGTGTGCAAGTAGTGTAAGACACGAGTGTTCCACCTTTGATTAGACTAGATGGCAGGGGTTCGCCAAAGACTCTCGACTAACAATTGACCTGCCAGAATAATTGTGGAGGGATGTGGGTTCAATGCCGTTGTACGAATATGAATGTGGTGATTGCAGCCATCGCTTTGAACGGCAGCAGCGGTTCAGTGATCCTCCGGTGACAAATTGCCCTGAGTGCGATGGTGCAGTGCGTAAGGTATTCCATCCTGCGAGTGTGATCTTCAAGGGAAGTGGATGGTACGTCACCGATAACCGCACGAATAATGGCAAGAGTGAGAAGAACGGCAGTCCAAAACCCAAGGAAGCTACGGCAAAGGATTCTGCCGAGTCGAAAGCAGCGGGCACGGCCAAATCGGACTCTGGTGGAGAATCGAAGTCTGCGCCAGCTAAGAAGGATTGACGCCTTCGTGTCCGTCGTGGACACACTGCTCACTGTTAGGCAATTCTATAGCGGTTGACTGGAAGGACAGCGTGGCATACAAAAGCCACCCTGTCCTTCTTCAATTGCCCTCATGATTGCCATGCTGCTGCGCTTGTCGAGTAGCCCACCTACAAGTGCAACCTCGCAAATTCATGAGCATTGGAATTAATTTATGTCATCTTAACAATCGGCTGTCCTTTGAGCCAATAGGCGAACCCGGCTGAAAACAGGAATGCCACGCCAAAGATCCCAAAGATCAACTGTTCACTACCTAAAAGGGCGATGATGGCTGCTCCTGCAAGGATTGCTATGCCGACGCCTAGGTCGCGCCACACAAAGAGCGACGCGATCGCAAGGTGACGATTGCTGAAAGTGGTGAGATCGCCGATCATGGCATTGGTCGCCACCGGCACGGTGCTGTTCAGCAGGCCCATGGCAAGCGCGGCAATTCCCATGGTCAGAACCCCACCAACAAATGTCGGTATGAGCAGACCCAAACCCGCTACGCCAAAGGAGAGAATGAGAATGTGCTCACGGCCAAGCCAGTCGGCAACGAATCCGCCAAGGTAGCTGCCAAAGATGCGCGTGACCCAGTACCCCGCGGTGATAAGCGCCAGCGCGCCATGACCTTGTTCGCCGCCAATAATCTGGCTGAAGCTGCCCAGAATGAGACCGAAAGCGAGTGACGAAAGAAAGAGAAAGAGCGCAGCCAGACCGGTGCGCGGTACGGTTAACACCTGGAATATCGGCGCCAGGCGCGGCTTTACGCGTTTTGTGTGCTGGTAGGGCAAGAAGAGGAATGTCGCGACGCCAATTGCCGTAATAGCGGCCGCCACCAGCGGGCCAAACTCAACGTTGGTAACACTCATGAGCACCCCGAGCAGAAGCACGCCAATCGCTTGCCCGCCCGTTGTCGCCGTGTAAAGCAATCCGCTGGCGCGTCCGTAATGCGTGTCGGCGGTCGCATCCAGGAGTTGCGTTGTGCTTGATATCCACATGGCCGCGGCGCCCCACCCCCACATCCCCGCGGCAATGAGCAAGAGCTCAAAGCGATTCAGGGCGAATGCGGCCACGGCAAAAAGCGAGTACGTCGCCGCTCCCAGCACGGTGCTCCAATACTCTCCCAGGTAGTAGAGGGTATACGCCACCACTGCGCGCCAGACGAGAAACGAGATGTATACCACCGCAAGTACAGTAGAAGCCTGGAAAGCGTTCGTAGCCCCCTTGTCGGTGAGATAGGGGATCAAGAACTGCTGAAAAGCGCTCGCGCCCATGAAGACAAAGAAGAAGCCCGTACTTAGAACAATGACGGTGCGCGGCATTCCCGCCGCCGGCTTCGCTAGACTTCTCAATGCCTTCACGCAGTGGTAACTTTCTTGTTATCGAGATCCGCAAGTTGGCAACACAAAGCGCCATATAACCAGAGGAGACTTGCAAGGCGTACCCAAAGCCTACGTCTGCTTGGGTACGGTGGGTGTACGCAGCCGCACGTATTCAGGCAACGGCTCACCAATCAATGGGCGGACATAGTCTAGGAATGCTGGAGTAACGGAATCCCCTGCCTCATTGAGGAAAGCATCAGGGAGCGGTCGCTCTTTGCCCGCCACCTCATCAACGCTAATGAGACCGGTGTTTACCGCATAGTCCTCCCCAGGAACGCGCTCCAACGTAACTATCTTGCCGGTCTCTCCGCCCACTGCCGCTGCCACTGCCGCTTGGCCGACGCGGTAAGACTCGTCGAGGTCTACCGTTGAAGCGAGGGAAACGCATGCGCGCTGCATCGTGCCAGGCTTGTCTGTGCGGCTCTTCAGCCCCAACTCACTCGCCACCAATTCCGCGAGTAGCGTGCTCACGCCGCCGAGTTGTCCTCTGCCGAAGGCATCTCGGTCAACAGCGCGGTCTGAAGCAAAGAGCAAGTCTCCGTCCGGTCGACGCAACCCCTCGCACACGGCGACGTGTACATACCCGTATTGGTCGTAAGCGTCTTGCACAGCCTGCAAGAAACTTTCCTGGGTAAGCGGGCGTTCCGGAACGAAAATAAGGTGCGGCGGATCTGCTTCCTCCCGCTTTGCCAGCGCAGTGGCGGCAGTTACCCAGCCGGTGTTTCTGCCAAACGTCTCCAGTACTTTCACCTGGTCGTGCGTGCGCAGCGCCCAGGAATCTGAACCCCCGTCCATGGCGGCCAGCGCCGCAAACCGCGCCACGCTCCCGTAGCCCGGCGTATGGTCAGTGCCCCACAGATCATTGTCGATTGTCTTCGGCACGGCAATTGCATTGATGTCGTAGTCGCTCGCCTCGGCCCACCGGTTGACCGCCTGCACCGTGAGCGCCGAGCCATTGCCGCCAATGTAAATGAAATAGCGGACTCCATGTGCCTGCAGCACACCCAGTGCCCTTGCGGCGTCCGACTCCAGCAGGCCGTAGCGACACGAACCCAGGGCGGCCGACGGTGTCTGCCTGAGCGCGCTGAGGAGCTTTGTTGAGACACTGCTCAGGTCTATGAACCGTTCTTGCAGCAAGCCTTCTACGCCGTTACACATACCGTAGACACGGTCCACGGCATCACTCTGCAGCGCGGCGTCGAGCACGCCCGCAAGCGTGGTACTCAGCGTGGCGGTTGATCCACCTGATTGTCCGACAACTAAGGTTCCACTCATAGTGCTTGCATGGCAATCGTAGGTTGCAGGATCTAAGCGAGCCTTGATGATGATCGGTTGCCTGGAGTGCGTGCCTACGCCAATGATTTCCGTCACAGCGCAGGCCGTCCCGGCAATTTTGCTGCGGTACGCCGTGTGTGAAGCTTGCTGCTCTCAGTGCATGCTACTGTCTACCGAATCAACCGTCAATTTGGGCTGGCGCCACAATAATCCCGGCAACCTCGTTTCAGACCGGCAGTCGGTATAATTGCATGAGAGCTTTTGCGAAGATTACAGACTTACAGGTAAATAGGGGGTTTTGGCATGAGGTTGCAGGGCAAAGTCGCGCTCATTACGGGGGGCGGGAGCGGCATAGGGGAAGCGATGGCATTGCGCTTTGCCGCCGAGGGCGCAGCCACCGCAATTGTGGACCTAAATCAGAAGGGCGCGGAACGAGTAGTATCCGCCATACAAGAAGCGGGAGGGCGGGCGCATGCCATTGCGGCCGATGTTGCAAGCGAGAACGACGTGCGTGCCATGCTCGCTGAAACCCAAGACCAATTCGGCCCGTTGGACATTCTTGTGAACAATGCCGGTATCTACGTGGACAAGGACATCGAAGGCACAACGGAGGACGAATGGGACCGCATCATGAATGTCAACGTCAAGAGCCTCCTTTGGACCTGTAAGTACGCTCTGCCATCCCTGAAAGAGACAAAAGGAGTAATTCTCAACATTGCCTCGATGGTAGGCGTGCACGCACAACCGCACTCGATTGCCTACTGTGCCTCGAAAGGGGCGGTAATCACATTTACTCGAGCGCTTGCCCTGGATTGTGCCCAATATGGCGTACGGGCGAACTCGCTCTGCCCGTCAAGCGTTGCCACCCCGCTCTTCGAAAGCTTCCTCAATGTGCAGCCCGACCCGGACGAAGCGCGTGCCGGCGTTGCGGCGCGGGCCCCACTGGGCTATATCTCTTCACCGAAACAGATGGCCGACGCCGCGCTCTTTCTCGTCTCGGATGAATCGTCATACTTTACGGGAACCGAACTCTATGCCGATGGCGGCGGTACGCTCGGATACAAGACTGGGTAGCAACACCTGTAAAGGTGAGGATTATGCTGCCTATGGGCGGAGCAATTCGTTCCCCGTAGGCGCTATTCGTCGCCACCGGGCAAGATCTCAGCACCAACGCTGATTGTCCCCTCGGTCAATATCTCAGCGCGCAGGCCGCCGCGGTGCATTAGGTGGTTAACAATGTGGGAATGTCCGCTGGTTTCAGCGAGGATCGCGCACGGCTCGCAGAGCAGCAACCCCCGCAGGCGCACGTCGCCAACAGTGAACTCCCTGTCGATGAGATGATTGAGCGGCACCCCGGAAACCAGCACGTTCCGGCGGGACTTTTCCGGTTCGAGACGGTATCCATACTCCCGCTCCAGCGCATCGAGGCTTTCGCTCTCGATCAGTGTTAACTCCCGGTGCGGTCCCGCTCTATCCGAATACGTAGCGTTACCAATGAAGTAGCGGTCGCCTTCAATTCCCTTACCCGGCACCACACGCACTTCCTGCTGTGAGACCATTGGTTCCCGGCGGGCCGGGGCGGTATAGATGCTGAGGACTTTCCCTTGGAACATGCTACTCTCCTTACTCGAAAACTGAGAAATAGTGTGCGAAGAACCGATCGGCGTCAACCGTTTCCGCCACCTGATGGCAACCGGCGGCGTCATCTTTCTGCCAGTGCGTGAAGCCTGCGAGTGGCTGGCTCTCGAGCTCCACTCGTACGTTGCCGGAGGCAAAGGAACAGATACGGTCGTCGAAGACTGTCGTGGCGGCGAGAGGATCATGGAAGGTGATTTCGTCTCGCCGCTGAAAGAACACCTCGGCAAATGCAGCCACCGGCTGGAGTAACGGTAACTGAAAACGAGCGCGCACGTCTTTGGCGGACATGGTGACCTGCCGTGTAACGTCGAGACCGTGCGAGCGATGGTTGGCGGCTGAACTCTGGTAGACGATCGCCGCTGCGTGAGGATCGCACGAGGCGTTCCACTCCACCGGCCCTCGTCCCGCCGCGCGCCCAAAGAACTGTCCGCACATGAGCGCAAGGCCCTTTAGCAATCCGGGGATCTCTGGGTCTGCGCGGAAGAGCAGTGCGACATTGGTCAGTGGGCCGACGGCAAGCAATGTGACTTCACCCGGGTGCGCTCGCACCGTTTGGCGCAGAAACTCGATTGCAGCGCCCTGTAGGAAGTCCTTGTTATGCGGCCAATCGCCCAACACATCCGCCTGCTGTGCCTTGGGCTGCCTCTGTTCTATCAGCAAGGGACTCTCTGCTCCAGGATAGATGGGAACGTCCTTGCCTGCTGCCCGGCACAGGGCGCTGGCCAACATAGCGCGTCTGGTTGATTCACCGCTTACGGTGGTAATGCCAAGCAACTCGCATGCGGGCTGGGCAAGCAGATAGGCCAGACACACCGCGTCGTCTATGTCGGTGCCAATGTCGGTATCGAACAGCACTTTTTCTTGCATTAATGGGACCTCTGGGTAGGCTCCGTCGCGCTCAGACCGCCGTGCCTGCTGCATCGCGGCATGTTCGATTATGCCACAGTCGAACTTCAGGGATAGGACAGCATTCATGCCGAGGAGCGCTGCTCCTCAAGGCTGCCGGTGTCACAAGTCCCGTGCCGGGCCACACACTGCCCAATCTTGAGCCAGCGGCTACACAACAGACGCGTAAGTAGGCTTCACGTGAGTAACTCGATGGCACGGGTAGAGTAGAATGGAAGACCAGAGAGCGCATCATGTTTTGAGACTTGCTTAGGGGAAGAGCAACAAGATGAGAGCATACGACGTCGCCGTCATCGGCGCCGGCATTATCGGGCTCATGATTGCGCGCGAATTACGCGCTGCCGGGCTGACAGTGGCGCTCCTAGAGCGGAGCGAGGTCGGCAAAGAGGCGTCGTGGGCGTCTGCAGGCGTGCTCATGAGCAGACCCTATCCCTACGAGAGCATTGTCGACTTTAGGCTGCGGGTGGAAGGCAGCGAGATGCTGCTGGCTTTGGGTCCCGTGCTTGCAGATGAGACTGGCATCGATATCGAGGCCGTGCGCCACCCTGCTCTCCATCTTGCCCTTACTGCGGAAGATGAAGCCAACATGCGGGCGCTACAACCGCAGTTAGAAGGGGCATGCCTTGGCTGTGAGTACATCAGCTCGGAGGAGGTTCAGGCACGCCAGCCAGAGATTACGCTGCCGGTGGCCCTCGGCATGGTGACGTCGTGCGCGAACATCGAGAACCGCCGCTTGCTGCGTGCCTTGGAAGTCGGCGCGCGCAAGGCGGGAGTCGACATTCTCACCGGCTGCGACGTCCGGGCACTCCAGGTTGAAGGCGGCAAGGTCACTGGCGTGCGCACGGCAAACCAAGACTTCCATGCCGGAGCGGTCGTAAATGCGGTGGGCAGTTGGGGCGGCACGCTGCAAGGAGCACCTGAGCACATTCCGGTGCAGCCGGAACGTGGGCAAATGCTCTCCCTCCACGCGGATACCGTTGCGCTCAGACTCCTCATCAACCTGCCGCAATTCATTATCATCCCGCGCAGGAGCGGACGTATCGTCCTTGGTGCGACTACCGAGAAGGTGGGCTACGACAGGCGCAACACGGCGGGAGCGATCCAGGGCATGCTTCACGCCGCCATCGAGGCTATCCCGGCGCTAGCGGCAGGGACGATCGAGGAACTGTGGTCGGGATTCCGTCCCTTCAGTCCCGATGGCTATCCCTTGGTCGGACCTTCCGCGCTCCCTGGCTATTACTACGCCGTCGGCCACCACAAGCTAGGCATTCAACAAGCGCCCATCACCGCTGAGATTGTCAAGGATCTCGTGACTACCGGCAAGACCAGCCGCCCCATTGACCATTGGATCCCCACCCGCTTTGGAACATCGGCGAGTTGATCACAAGCGACAATCTAGACCGTCGGCAGCGGATCAGCAGCAGCGAGCTCCAACCAGAACCTGACCGCCTGTTCTCGTTGTGCGGCAGTTCTTGCCACGCCCTGCCAGTCGCAGCGGGCAGAGTTGTTGACACCCGTCCCGCGCACGGCTAGGTGCACCGGCGACGCCTCCGCTAGACGCAACCCCTTCTCCAGCACCTCTTCGACGGTGGCAACAGCGCTTGTTGGCGTGGGCGTTGGCGTCGGCGTAGCCGCAGGGGTGGAAGTTGGTGTCGGTGTTGCCGTGGCAGTTTGCCTCTCAGCCGCCGACGTCGTCTCTGCTTGCGCTCCGGCCCAAAAGACCATGCCAAACAGAACTGCCATCACCAGTGCGACGGCCAATCAACTGCCATACTGGGCAACATTACGAAACATTCTGTGCCGCAAGAAGCTTCTTGATCGCACAATGAACGGCGCCATTATAGTCGCTCCCAGCTTTATCCCATTCCTGCGAAACATCTACATCCCATTCGGTCGTTACATGCCAACTGTCACAGGATTGTCCGAGCAGCTGCGACGTCATCCATCGCGCTCGATCCTGTGACGGGTTGGCTGGCACCAGGTTGCCGTCGGCATCTTGGCGTATCAAGTCTCGTCTGTCCGATCCGTCACGGGCAACCGTGAAGAGCGCGGGGGGCATCATGTCCCTGGTATAGTTGGTTCTGGGTGCAAAAAGGGTGAATACGGCGATGCGGGTGCCGTTGGGCGACCACGCAGCTATGTACGGTACGCCATCCTTCACATTCAGTTCCGTTGACAACGCGGTCACCTCCCCATCCTCTAGGCTGACCACACACGCACCTTCTTCACAGGAGTAGAGTATCTGGGTGCCGTCCGGCGACCACGCCACCGTGTGTACTTTGGACCTATAATTACTTTGGAATGCCCTGATGTTGTCGGTGATGGTAGTAATCTCTTTCAAGTCAGAGCCGTCGGCTGCCACCGTGAAGAGCGCTACCCTAACCTTTGCATACCCAACGTATTTTGCCACCACAAGTCTCTGCCCATTCGGCGACCATGAGGCCACGCTTACCACGTCCTCTGCTATCAGCGTCAATTCCGTCCCGTCTCTCCTCACCGTGTAGAGTATCTTCCGAAACGGTAAGAACGCCCCTTCGTATACTAGAAATGCCAACTTCTCGCCATCCGGTGACCAAGCCGGCGGGAAGAGCGCAACGCCTCTGAGTCTTAGTATCGCGTCATCTTCCTCCCCCTTAAGCTGAACTTGTGATTGATTAAGTATTGGAAGCGTAGGAACCACGTGCCGCAAGTTCGACCCGTCAGCTGCCATCGTGTAGAGTCGCGCACCCAATTCATTTGAGTGGTTGTTAGGGCCCCTGACGAAGGCGATCTGGTTGCCGTCCGGCGACCACACCGGGTAATGGTCGAAGTAGCCCGAGATCGTGAGACGCTCTTGCCAGCCACCGTACAGATCGAATACGGCAATGTCATAATCGTACCCCGATGCTCCAACAAAAAACTCGCAGGCGGCGTTGACGATCCGGTACCCATCCGGCGAAATGTCAGCATGGAAACCGTACGGTAATACGTGCTTGGGTTCCAAGTCAACAAGCATGCGCGCCGCGGTTCCTTCAGTATTCACCTCCCACATTGTTGGGCCTCTCCCATCGAATATGAGATGGTTGCCATCTGGCGTCCACGCGAGAAAGTGCTTGTAATACACGCTAGGGTAATCGGACATCCGACGTCTACTACAACTGCTGCGATTCTCTTCCTGCTTTCCTAAATTTCCCTCAAAGGAATTCAATGTATCCTGCTGCGCGCAAGCGACAAGGCCCAAGGCGAGCACCAAGAGTATCGGCCACAATCGTCGCACGGCAACACTCCTATTTCTCAGTCGACAAGTGTCTGATATTGCGCGTAGATTGCTAAGATGTCCATTGGATGCGGTGAACAGTCGTTCTCATCATGTAGATGGCTATAATTCCCCGGAGCAATGTCGAAAGTTCCTGCGTCGTAGTTCATCACAGTCTCACTTAAGTGAGGATGCACAATTCCCAAAACATGTCCGGCCTCGTGAACCAAGTCTTCAGTAATCCCTTCTTCCGTCGTGCTGCACGTATTGAAGCTTACCGTTGGTATGCTCAATGTGCGTATCTCATACGCGCTGCGCCTAATCAAAATGTCTCTTGTATAGAAGCACTTTGTAATGATGAATTCAAGAAACGTCTCCTCGTACTCTCTTTCGTTTGCGCACATTAGACCATCAACTCCACAAGCGCTAACGGCGACAAATCCGGAGAGTTGTAAAAAGTGGATGTTGACTTCGAGTGCCACGATGTGCGCAGCAGAATCGTCATACCTTACGATCTCGTTGTTCCTCAGATTTTCTTGGGGAAAATCCCCATACGGTCGAAGGCCAGCGTGAGCGTGCTCGGCCCCGCCCCCAGCAGGTACTCGCTCGCCGTGTAATCCACGTAGCAGGTCAGGAAGAGATACTCAGTAGAAAGCCCGCCCCGCGCGATGGCGAGGAAGTTCGACTTGGCGGTCTCCTTGTACTCTGGATTCAGAGTGTCCAGCGTCACCGTGAACAGAATCTCGAGAAACGACGCCGACGGCAGCGTGTCGGTGGACGACAGCCCCAGCCAGAAGCGGACGGCCGCCTCCCGTTGCGCCAACGTCCGCGCGATGCCCCGCCAGTCACAGCGGACAGAGTTGGTGACACCCGTGCCGCGCACGGCTAGGTGCACCGGGAAGGCCTCCGCTAAGCGCAGCCCCTTCTCCAGCACTTCTTCCACGGTGCCTGTTGGCGGTAGCCCATGAGCTTGGGCCCCAGCCCCGCACACCGCGCTCAGCAAGACTGCCAGCAGCAGTGCAACACCGAGCCGACCAGCGCCGGATACTACGCTCGTAATGGCGTTACGCTGCGCGAACGTGCAAAGGGGCATCAACCAAGAGGCCATAGTAGCTTGTCCTAACTCTCTCCTAAATCTTGTGGGCCAACGTGCCACGCTCCACCACATCACGGTGTCTCCTGTGGCGAGTTGGCTGGCGCAAGCTTGCCGTCGTCGTCCACTCGTACTAGCGCGCACAAGTCCGATCCGTCACGGTTCACGGTATAGATTTCAGGCGGTATGTTATCGTCCTGATTGCCTGGAACGTACAGAGCAATGCGGGAACCGTCCGGCGACCACGCCCCAACGCGCCATGCTTTGTCAAGGCGACTTCCAAGTTCAACACGGCGCACACTGCTGCCGTCTCGCCGGACAATGAAGAAGTGACTGTCAGAGCCAACCAGCAGTTCCAACCCGTCCGGCGACCACGAGACGTGAGAGACTTTCCAGCTCATCCCTTGCGATTCCAGAACCTGTGTAAGGTCAGTACTGTCAATACGCACCGTGTAGACGCCAACGGGCTCGCCCTCCTCATCGGCCATCACAAAGGCCAGAAACTCTCCGTCCGGTGACCACGCCGGTAAGACCGGTGTCCAGAATGACATGAAAATCATCTGCAGATGAGGTAGGTATGTAGAGACCGGTCCGGCGACCCGCGTCCACTCACTCCCGTCGGCCCGGATTACATAAAGAAAACTCCCCTGATAGGATGCCAAGAGCGCCAAGTATTTCCCGTCCGGCGACCACAGTGGCGGCACATTCCCAACGGCGACGTGGTAGGTTTTCTCTTTTAATGTAGGTGTTATTGTTGCTGCGCCCTGCTCCAGATCGGACCCGTCCGCCTCAATGGCAACATAGAATTCGCTTTCCTCTCTTAGTGCAGGTGTCGTTAACGCTACCCCCTGTCGTACATCGGATCCATCCACCGCCATCGTATAAATCTCACCCCACCCAAACGGTCCACTAGCTGACGAGGAGAAGGCGATGCGCTTCCCATCAGGAGACCATACTGGATAGTCGTCAAAACTATCATTCCGCGTAAGCCGTTGCTTCCTAGTGCCATCCAGGTTGATGACGGCAATCTCGTAACCATAGTGGTTCTCGCGTTTCGGATCTACATGCGGGCCTTCCGGTCGAAACTCGCATGACGTATAGACCACCCTCGTGCCGTCCGGCGAGACATCAAAGTAAAAGCCGTACGGAAAGTTAGACCGAGGAATTCGATTCTCAATCGGATATCGAGGATCTGCGTCCACGAGCGTGCGCAGTTGGGTTCCTTCACGATCGACCACCTGTATTGTCCCTACGTAATCGAATAGCAGATACGTGCCGTCCGGCGTCCAATGAATAACCTGCTCGAACACGTACTGGCTGTACCCTTCAAGCATTGGACCGCAAGGGCCGTCCGACTCTCTAATAAGCCCAAACTTCCCTTTCGTAACCTCATCAGTAGTCTCACAGCCAACAAGACCTAGTGCCAACGCCAACAAAGCTATCCCCAGAAACATGAGTTGCACTCGATGCACAAGTGTGTGCATTGTCAATCCTATAAGCTACTGCGTCTGATAGAGCGCGAAGATCGCCATGATGTCCAGCGGGTGCGGCGAACACTTGGGCAACCTTCCACCATAGCTCATGATTGCGCTATGTATATCCTCATTCGGATGGTGTACTTCTTGGCCCATGTCATCTATGCCATCACGAATTCCAAAGTCATGACCCAATTCATGCACCAGCCAACCATACGGGATGTTATGTGTGTCTCTAGTGTTGATGTACGTGTTTACAACCGCATCTCGTTTCAGGGCAGTATGTGGCATCCCAAAGTTAATCACTGGCCCTCCTCAGGCGGGTTGGCTGGTGCCAGATGCCCATTGGCGTCCAGAGTTATCAGGTCGCGCCGGTCTGTGCCGTCTCGGGCAATTGTGTAAAGCTGAGGCGGTATGTTGCGAGAGGCATCGCCTGGCATGTACAGAGCGACTCTTGTACCGTCCGGCGACCACGCCACAACGATCCCTGTACTATAATCGTCGTCAGTAAACGGAGCCTTTTGGTCCACCGTGCGCAGACCACTGCCGTTCAGTTGGACGAAGTGAAGCCCTTGCTGGGAAGCGACCAGTATCTCTGCTCCATCCGGAGACCATGAGAGATGGGATGCTTCCCATTCTGGCCCCTGCGGTTTCAGCAATTGCTCTAAATCGGAGCCGTCGGGACGGACGGTGTAGACACCGGCAGACTTGCCTTCCTCATTAGCCATCACAAATGCAAGGAACTCGCTGTCCGGCGACCACGACGGCAATACCAATGGGATGAAGATTTTCTGGTAGAGTTGCGGTAGACTCGGCACACCGATCGTCTCCCCGATCCGCGTCATCTCTGAACCATCGGCTCGAACCGAGTACAGAATGTGACGAAACGGTAAGTGCTGGCCTTCACTCACCAGGAACACCAAGCGCTCTCCATCCGGAGACCACACCGGCGGCGAGAAAGCTAGTGCTCCCAGCCATGCCTCTTTGGAATCCTTGTCCTTTTCCCCACGTGCCGTGTAGAACGCGTTCGTTCGCCAGTAGTAGAATCCTTCTGTATCTGTGCCTTCCCTAATCAACGTGGAGGCGGCCAAGCGCGTGTCTGATTCATCTGCTGCCATAATGTAGAGTTCCTTAAGATGAACACTGCCTCGACCGCGGGGATTCGCAATGAATGCGATTCTACTGCCGTCAGGAGACCACACCGGGTAGTGGTCTAGATGCTCATTTTCCGTGAGCCTCAGTTTCCCCGTGCCGTCCAAATTGATTGTGGCAATCTCGTAACGAAATCTCTTACGTTCAAATTCATACTCCGGATCTATGTCTATACTTTCCGTTGAGAACTCGCAGGTGGAGTAGACGATGCGTGTGCCGTCCGGTGATACGTCGGCGTGGAAACTGAACCGTGCTGCGTGTCTAGGATTAGCGTCTACGAGCATATGGACCCAACGGCCCTCGCTATCTGCTGCCCAGATTCCTTGCCCTCTTAAAAGACCATACTGATCCGGGAGGAATGCTACTGGCACATAGTTGAACACTAGCTGGTTGCCGTCCGGTGTCCACTCCAGGAAAAGTTCCTGATGCCCAGAGTCAAAAGGATCAAAGGATGGACCGCACTGATAATCGTACTCGGCAACAACTGACTGACCATCTTCACTGCAACCGGCAGTTGCTAGAAGAAGCACCACCGCCAATAGCCCTGCCGTCGCCGACCACATCCGTCTCATGCCGACCCACATGTTCTACCTCCCGTGTCTACCGAGTCTGATAGAGCGCAAATATCGCCAAGATGTCCGCCGGGTGAGGGGAACAGTCGGGATCATCATGCAAGACTGTCTCGTCTGGCTGGGGTCTACCTTCATAACTCATAACGGATCCCGCGATTGTGGGGTGGTGAATAAGCTGCCCGGCTCCATCATTACCAGTTCGAACCCCCAGAGCATGACCCGCTTCATGCACCAACGAGCTGTAGGAATAGTTGTAATCATCATTCGTATTGGGGCACGGGTTGAAGGAGCCAAAATTCATCACGACCCCTCCTGTGGCGGGTTGGCGGGCGCTAAGTTGCCGTCATCGTCCAAGCGAATCAGGTCGCGGCGGTCCGTGCCGTCACGGGCAATTGTGTAAAGCTGAGGTGGCTCACGGTTGGAGAATCTCCTGCTGACGAACACTGCAATCCGCGAGCCGTCCGGCGACCAGGCTACTTGGCGCCAAGCCTCCGGGTGCCCCGCAAACTCGAAACTGCGCAAACCTGTGCCGTCCGCTTGAACAATTAGAGCCTGCTCTCCGGAAACGATGAGTAACTCTGAACCGTCCGGAGACAGCGCGATCTGTGTGACGTTCCATTCTGCTGATTGTGGCGCCAGCACCTGTTGCATATCCGTACCGTCAGCCCGTACCGTGTAGATCCCGATTGCCTTATCTTTTGCGCCGTCTTCTTCCCATTCGCCTGATTCAGCATCGATTTCGCTCGCCCGCGCAAACGTGAGAAACTCCCCGTCCGGCGACCACACCGGCGGGACAACCGCCTCGGCAATGCGCGTCAACTCCGTCCCATCTGTGCGCACTGTATACAATACGCGGCGATAGCCTACCCTCTTCACGCCTTCGCCGACCAGAAACGCCAAGCGTTCTCCATCCGGTGACCACACCGGCGGCGCTAAGTGAATTCCGCCCACTTCCTTCGTCTCGTTCGAACTCTCCCGCAGCGTGGATGCCATTACCAACCCCTGCTTGTTCGATTCGACCGCTGACATCGTGTAGAGCACACTACTGTAACCTTCACTAATGAATGCAATGCGGCTGCCGTCGGGCGACCATGACGGCACACTATTTGTGCCGGAGTCCTTTGTGAGCCGTTGTTGCCCGGTACCGTCCAAATTGATGACGGCGATCTCATATTCGTGCACGGGCTTCCCCGCCCTCAGCACGGTAAACTCGCACGTGGCATAGACGACCTGAGTGCTATCCGGCGACACGTCCGCGTAAAAGCCAAATATTGCACCTAGGGGGTCGGGGGTTGCAAGCTCCCACAACTGGGTTCCCTGCGCGTCCACCGCGTAAACTGCTGATTGGTTATCGAATACGAGATGGGAGCTGTCCGGCGTCCAGTGGAGGAAATGGTGGGGGTAAAACGCGCTATAGTTGCGAGAATGAACCGAGCAAAGGCTTTGTCCATCAGAGACTCCATCCGAAGGCAATGACCCGCATCCGGTAAGACCCAAAGTCAGTGCCATTAGACCAAGTAATGTCAAGATACGCCGTGGCATAGTCCTTGTTCTCCACTAGGGTCCTGTTTGATAGATTGTATAGATCGCCATGATGTCCAATGGGTGCGGGGAGCAGTCCGGTTCAACTACGCCGGTTACCGTGGAGTAATTCATGATCGAGTCAGTAATGGAAGGATGACCTTGAAGTCTGGAGTCTGCCGCCTTCTTAGATGCTGCACGAATCCCAAGTGCATGGCCCGCTTCATGCACTAGAGAGCTATAGGGATTGTTGTAATTGTCATTCGTATTGGGGCACGGGTTGAAGGAGCTATAATTCATCACGACCCCTCTTGTGGCGGGTTGGCGGGCGCTAAGTTGCCGTCATCGTCCAGGCGTATCAGGTCGCGGCGGTCCGCGCCGTCAGGAGTAACAGTATAGAGTTGCGGTGGGGGGACATCGCCTGGTGTAAAGATTGCGACACGCGTGCCGTCAGGAGACCACGCCGCAGCGTGGGGGGTGATCCATGCGACTTCACTTTCGATCAACACTACCTCTCCGCTCGCCCAGTCGATGATACATGCAGCACCATCCTCACAGGAATAGAGTATCTGCGTCCCATCCGGCGACCACGCGAGGACGGGTACCGAACCATTGAAGGGAAGTCCCCAGCGAAGCCAAGCCAGACTGATAATGGTAGTGATGAACTGCAGGTCGGAACCGTCTGCCGCCAGGGTGTAAAGCCCTACATCATCCCCGGCAATCTTCGCCACCGCCAGCCGTTGCCCGTCCGGCGACCAGGCGGGCACACTAGCCACTTCCTCCGCAAGTAAGGTCATCTCTGAGCCGTCGGCTTTCACCAAATACAAGTCCCTCATGAAGATACTGAAGTGATCGGTATTAACTTGGAAGGCTAAGCGCTCCCCATCTGGCGACCAGACCGGCGGCGCCAGGGTCATCCCATGCTTGCCGGGCGGCACCACACGGTGCACGTCCGAGCCGTCCGCCGCCATGGTGTAGAGCGCCATTCCCTCTGGTGCATAGTAGTACTCCCGCGTGGAGAGGAAGGCGACACGGCTGCCGTCCGGCGACCACACGGGATAGTGGTCGAGGCGTGGATTCCTGGTGAGCCGACGCTGCCCTGTGCCGTCTATACCGATGATGGCCACTTCGAAGTTGAAATCTATCTGCTCTGGATTCTGTTGATGTGGCGGGAAGGGATACTCACAGCTTGCATAGACAAGCTGTGTGCCGTCCGGCGATACGTCAGCATGGTGACCGTACTGGGACTCGCGACTGGGATTAGCGTCGACGAGCAACTCCAAGCGGCTGCCTGCTGAGTCCACCAGCCAGATACCGGTGAAGATGTTCCAGTATCTCTGACTTCCTCCTGCAAAGTAGTTGAATACCAAGTGCGCGCCATCCGGCGTCCAGGCGAGAGAGATCTTACCTTCACCAAGGTTGATCGAAAACCCCAACGGACCACAGGGATAGCTGCCAATGTCGGATATGAAGTCTTCCGGGGTAGGCGAGGGCGCCACCGTTGGCGTACTGATCATATCCGCCTCCTTCGTTGACCGCATAGCCCCCGGCTGCTGCTGACAGCCGACAAGCCACAGTACCAGCACCGCTAAGAGCCTCAATTGTGCCAACCTGCCTCGTAGCATCATGGTTGCATCCCTTTCGTTAGGATCCGATCTGATAAATTGCAAAGATCGCCATAATGTCCAACGGATGCGGGGAACAATCCTTCTCATTGACCAGCATAAGCTTCCGATTGTAATTCATAACGGAGTCAGCGATTGAGGGATGACCCTGGAATTCGGGGTCTGCCGCCTTCTTAGAAGCTGCACGAAGCCCGATGGCATGACCCGCTTCATGCACCAACGAGCTCTTGGGATAGTTGTAATCATCATTCGTATTGGGGCACGGGTTGAAGGAGCTATAACTCATCACGGCCCCTCCTGTGGCGGGTTCGCTGGCACTAAGTTGCCGTCATCGTCCAGGCGTATCAGGTCGCGCCGGTCAGTACCGTCCGGGGCCAAGGTGTAGAGATGTGGTTCCGGATCAGGCCTGTAGATTGCAATCCGGGAGCCGTCCGGCGACCACGCCGCAGCGTACGGAAAGAACCAAATAAATGGACTATCTTCCACCAATGCCGTTACCTCTCCGCTCGCCAAGTCAATAAGGCATACCCCATGCTTGCAGGAGTAAACCAGTCGCGTGCCGTCCGGCGACCAATTCACAGTGGGTATTGTTTCCGAGAAGGGAGGCCCAGCCTTCATAACTTCCCGCTCGAAGATGTTCGTGACGAGTTGGTGGTCGGTACCATCAGCCGCTAGGGTGAAGAGTCCCACGAAGTCGTCAGTATACTTTGCTACCGCCAGCCGCGTGCCATCCGGCGACCAAGCGGGCACACTGACCACCTCTTTCGCCAGCAGAGTCATCTCCGTGCCGTCGACCTTCACCGCGTACAAGTCCCTCTGGAGGTAGTAGGGGTCTGCGGTATTCACTTGGAATGCCAACCGTTCTCCGTCCGCCGACCACACCGGCGGCGCCAGGGTCAACCCATGCGGGTGGGGCTGTGTCACGCGCTGTTTTTCTGAGCCATCCCCCGCCATGACACTGAGCCTCAGATACTCATAATGGGGCTCAAGGAAGGCGATGCGGTTACCGTCGGGAGACCAGACCGGATAGTGGTCGAGGCTCCGGTTCTCCGTGAGCCGCTGCTGCCTCGAGCCTTCTAGAGTGACAACGACCACTTCATAGTCAAAATCCTCCCGCTCCGGAACTTGCTTTCTGTAGGAGAATTCGCAGCTTGCATACACAAGCTGGGTACCGTCCGGCGAAATGTCTGCGTGGTTTCCGAACATGGAACCCTGACCGGGGTTAGCGTCAACGATCAGGATTACGTGGCTGCCCGCAGCATCCACCCGCCAGAAAGCCGTATGATACGGAATTTCCCCCGACCCGTAGTAGTCCGCTGGCCGGTAATTGAACACCAAATGCGCTCCATCCAGTGTCCAAGCGAGCACGAGCCTATCCATACCAAGGTTATAATCAATCCAACCGAACGGTCCGCATGAATAGCTCCTCTCGACATCGAAAACCCTTTCACCTGGGGTCGGCGAGGGTACCACCGTTGGCGTACTCGTCGGTCCCACAATTACTGGCCGAAGGTTGGCAGGCTGCTGCTGGCAGCCAACGAGAACCAGTGTTAGCACTGCCAAGACTCCGAGACGCGGCAGCGATGTGCGTGCCATTATCGCAGAACTCTCTTTAAGGTATGGACTGATACAGTGCAGTGGTTGCCATGATGTCAAATGGGGTGGGAGAGCACTTATATTTTCTAAAGCCCTCTTTAATAACCGTGGATTCCTTGATTCGTGGGTGATGGCGCTCTTGACCTATGCCATCACTTCCGCCGCCAACGGTATGGCCGCCGTCGCCGTCTCATCCACCGAAGATCCCCGCGTCTCCACCCGGAAGTTCACCAGGATGTCCGCGCTCGGCGCGCTGCTTGCCGTGATGGTGAAGATCGCCTCCTCGCCCTGCGCCACCGTCGCCTGCGACGACGCGATCGTCAGCGACGGCCCGCTCGACTGCGCCTGGGTCGCTACCGCATACACCAGGCTCAACAACACCACCAGCCCAAACCCTATCCTAGACCGCCGAGCACCGGGTAATATGCGTTCAATCGAGATCCAAAGCGAAATTGTGCGGAGCAACGCGCGAAAACGAGCCGTAGCGCTTTGCCCTAACCCTCAATTCGGTTCAGTGACTGTGCCTGCCGCTTCCTGTCCAGGCCAGCACCTGTCGTCCTCTTCACCGCACTGCTTGGTTCAGCCTGACAGGTCGATACTGATAGTTTCTTACTTGTCCAATACATACATGTTGCTAGTTACGTGACTCTATCATTGGTCTTATTGTATTGTCAACTCCATAAACTATGTGATATATACGTACTTTACTTGTGAAAATACTGTGGGGTATCAGCAGGCACTCCATCAGGTAGTGGCTATAGGTACACTAGCCGCATATTCCCATCCATGAAAGGCATGCCTGCGAATTCAATGACTTTACTAAGCCAAAAGCATCAAGATTCAGACGGTCTTGACAAATTAAGCACATGACGGCCGTGACAATACACGGCCGTCATGGCGTCAATGAACTTGGGAGTGTAGTCTGGTTGGTTTAGTCGGGCAAGCCAAAAACGCGGGTGTCGGGCTTGAAGACAGCCCAAGCAAACCAGAAGTGGTTGCCGTTTACGATGGACTGCAGTTGCTTGCCGGTCAGCGGTCCTGCGATCGCGCGACCGAGAACGTTCCACTGCGATTGGGTTTCCGTATCCAAGATTTCACCGTCGTCATTCACTTGAAACTTCAGCGTTGCGCCGTCGACCACCGGCGCGAAAACACCGGCGGCGCCAATGTCTGCACCTGAGAATGGAGATATCGCGCCGGGTTGGTGAATTACCACAATCGGCTCGCCGCCGACGGAATCTTCCACTACCCGCTGCTCTGCCAGCACGTTGAAGGGATAGGCGGCATCTTCGCCATTCAGCGACACCGTGACCACTCGTTCCATGGCGGGCAGGCGACCGTCGACCTCCTCGAAGAAGAGGAAGGGCGATGAAGAAATGTCGTCATAGCCGGGATACGGGTTTCTGCCATACGATCGAGGATAGCCGGTTTCACGCGAGAGCACCTGACCTTCAGGATGCGTGCTGCGGAAGTCTGCGAAAGAAACTATCGACGCCGGCACCGTGGTTAGTTTCTTGCCGGTAAGTTCACCCACGATGGCCGTTCCCGTAATCTGCTGCCACCAACTCTCCGTCTGACGGTCGTACATGATCAAGTCGCTGTAGCGCAAATTGCCGCTAACACCAAAGTCATACGTGGTGCCATCCAGGCGCCGGTCGAAAGCAATCGCGGTATTGCAGAGCGGGCAGAACGTCACCGTGACCGGCATCCCGCCGATAGTGTCGTTCACAATCTCGTGCCAAACCAGAATTTCAATCGGATAGGCCTTCGCCTCTCCGTTGACTTCAACCACTACAACGGGTTTGCGATCATCAAGGTATGCCGCGGCTTCATCGGACGTGATGAAGGCCGGATCGTCAATTGGGGGGATGCCATCTTTGCCGGGACCGCCGGAGCTGATTTCGCTGAGCGGCACGCTATGCTTGGAAAAGTCAGTCTTCCACCCAAATGTGGAGAACTGGAGATTAGCGGGAAGCTCCGGTGAGGGAGAGGGTTGCACAGCCTCTGCTTCAGGAGTAACGGCGGGCTCGACTTCCTCTACGATCGTGTCCTCCGGCATCTGTCCGCAGGCCACTGCGGCTACGATAGCGACCGATGCGGTGCCGGCCGCTAGCAGAATGTTGCGTCGACTCAAGAGGTTGCGCGGGGTCCTGTTCACTGGCTGACTTCTCCTATTCACGTGTCCTGTTGCGCGCCATGGACGATATTCTCTAGCGCAGAACGGTCTGTCAGAGTAATCCGTTTACGTCCAATTTCGAGATAATTCTCATGCTTCAGCTTGTCCAACGTCGCCGTTACGGTCTCGCGATAGACGCCGAGCATGTCCGCCAAGTCCTGATGCGTAAGCCCCTGAATCTCATCGGAATCCTCTGCGAGCCGCAAAAGCAAAGCCGCCGTGCGGGCCGGCATGGTCAAGAATGCGCTCTCGTGCAGGCGCTCTTCGGCTTCTTGAAGTCGCTCGTTGAGCACTTGAATGAGGCGCAAGCCGATCCTGGGATAGGTGACGAGGATGCGTTCCACCTCAGTGCGGCCCAGTGTGCACAATGTTACGTCATCCACTGCTTGGGCCACCGAATCTCCCATCGCCTGCCCAAAGAGCGGCATTTCTCCGAAGAATGTATCCGGCCCCAGCATTGCCAGCACGAGCTTGCGGCCTTCAAATGATATGCGGTAGAGCTGAACGCGGCCCTCTTTGATAAGAAAGAGCATCTCTCGGTTATCTTCGGGCGTGTGAATTACCCCTCCCTTGTTTATGTGCACCGTCGCGCTGGAATGGTCTATCTTACTAATTTCATGCGGCAGAAGGTCGGCGAAGATTTCAATCTTGGAGATGCAGGAAAGCGTATGGTTGTAAAGTCCCAATCGACCGTTCTGCCGTAGGCTTGTCCGCAGTTCCTTTGATCGAGAGGATACTCGGTAGTTTCTCATGCGGCTACTTCCATTTGCAGGGCGGCAGCGAATTGCACTGACCTGGAGCCGATCTCTGTCCCTAGTTGAGAGCATATCATGCTCTCAAGCACCGTTTTGTACGCGAGACTACATTACGGCAGCGATGAGGGTTTTCGCACTCGCACCTCGTGCGCAGACTTGCCGATGCCGGACGTTAGCGGCGTTAGCCAGGCAATGGGGAAGACTCGAAAGGTAATTCTTCAGATCCCAAAGTTGACGGTCTGCCGGCACGCTGCGCCACAGGAAAGATCTCCAATGCAGGAGCACGGCGCCAACTTAACGGACCGAAGAGGGGTCCTTCAGCGCGGGAAGTAGCCTGGCCCGAAAGTCTCGCAGTTGCCTAGCTGAAGAACGGGTTGTGGTCTCGCTCCTCCTGCACGGTCGTGGCCGGACCGTGCCCTGGCAAGAGACTTGTCGCGTGCGGCAACGTGAGAACGTGCTCTCGAATAGTCTGCAGCATCTTGGGGAAAGCTAGACTGCATCTTCCCATCGAGCCGGCAAACAACGTGTCTCCGGTGAAGGCGGCATTCTCGACGACGTAAGTAACGCTCCCCGCGGTATGGCCCGGAGTAGGGACGACCAGGACGGAGAAACCTTCAAACTCCACCGTCTCGTTGTCTTTCAGTATCCGTATGCCTCCACTAAAAGCTCCTCTTGCAAGGTTTTCGTCGGCAGTGTGGACGTGGACGGCTGCGCCGGTCTCCTGCTGAATCGTGTCCGCCGCTTCCGTGTGGTCGCTGTGTCCGTGCGTGAAGAGAATTGCGAGCAAGCGGAGTCCAGCCTGATTGACGCGCTGCACAACCTCACTCCCCAGCCCACCAGCATCGATTAGCAAGGCAGTCTTTGTCTCGTTATTGACCAGCAGGTAGACGTTTGCATTGTACTCTGCAACGAGAAAGTGCTCGATGTCAATATAGTCACCGGCCGTGAAGCCGCATGATGCGGGTTCCCATTCTTCGCGTGCAATTGCCCCTAGCCGGTCCTCCTGCAGCCCAAGTGCGGCGGCAAGTCGGCCAACTACGGCCTGATCGGGCGTAAGTGTATAGTCCTCCATCTTCTCAACATCGCTCGAGCTGACACCCACTTGCTCCGCCACCGCGTCAACGCTCAATCCCAACCCTCGCCGCGCCTTGCCAATGATGTCACCAAACTCGTCTTCCAATGCGTATGCCATTCCCAATTCTCCTCGATATCAATCAATTCGACTGCTTTTGAATGAGGTTCACTCACTTTTCTCGATGACGACCTGTGTTCCGCTGGTCACTCGTTTGAAAGCGCCCGCATCACCGTCCACCCGTCCAAAGACGTTTACGGGTGAGGCGGGTCTAATCTCGTCGCCGTGGCTCTTGGGAGTCGGCCCAAAGAAGATGCAAAAAGCGCTGCCGGGCGGCCAGTAGCCGAGATCGCCCAGCTCTACTACTTCCTGAGCGTTGTCTTCCGTAAGCGCCATCGGGATGCGAAAGTATATCTCGTCACCCCACACGTTGGCGCTGCCTTTGATAGGCAGCGCTTCCCAGATCGCTTGGGCAGTGTTTGTCTCATTCAGATTCGCTGCTGCTTCCAATTCGCCGCAACGGATGCGAATACGTTTTGTCATAGGGCACTCACTTGGCCGGGTCTCCATCCACTCGCTCTCATTCTCTAACACGTGCAAGAGCCAATTGGCAAGTAAGTAGATTTTCTCAACTTGCCAAAACCTGACTTCAATCTTGGTGGCGAATGACCCAAAGAGTTAGTTCTTCTCTTCAAGCCGCACGCGCACGACGGTCAGCCCAAGTGACGGTGCAACCACGTCTATCTGTCCGCTGGCATCCACGGTGGAAGAACCAGAATTCGGCCTGACTACATTTGGCTCTTCCCAAGTGTTGTGTGCCTTGGGGTCGCCGCCGGTGAGCACCGCAGTCTTCAGGTCGGCGGTTGCTCGACGATCTCCGAATGAAACCTGGACTTCAACATCGTCTGTCAAGCTTCTGTTGACGAGAAAGACGCAGACGGAATCGCTTTCTGCGTGATAGCTTGCCGACACGTCCAACACCGGTACTTCCCCTCTGGACCCAGCCGTATACGTGGGGCTATCCACAATTGGCGCGAGCGACATGCCGCACGCGTGCTGTGAGAATAGCTGAAATGGATAGTAGATGCTCTGAATGAGCATGCCGTCAGGCTTTGTGAGAATGGGTGCGATGACATTGACGATTTGGGCGAGGCAGGCGATCTTCACGATATCGGCGTGCCGCAAGAAGCTATTCAAGAATTGAGCGCAGACGAGGGCGTCCTCCAGGTTATAGACCTCCTCGATCAAGTGCGGAGCGTGAGTCCAAGCGCCATCTATCATGCGGTCCTTGTACCAGACATTCCACTCATCAAAGGCAACGTAGACCTGTCTGTCGCTTCTCTTGACGCCACGCACATAGGCCAGAAGACCGGCGTAGTCGTTCAAGACCCGGTCTATCTCCACGCCCTCCGCCAGGAACCACGCGCTGTCATCCTCGGAATTGCGGCTGTAGCGGTGGGCGGAGATATACGCGACGTCCTCCCAGCAGGTTTCCAGCACCACGCGGTCCCACTCCAAGTAGGATTCCATATAGCGACCGGAGGAGCCGCACGCCACGAGCTCTATGGCAGGGTCAATCCCGTGCATTAGACGGGCAGCCTGCTGCGCCTTTCCCGCGTACGCTTCTGCCGAGCAATGGCCCGCCTGCCACGGTCCGTCCATCTCATTGCCCAGGCACCAGAGGTCAATGCCGTAGGGTTCGGAGTTGCCGTTCTGTCGTCGTGCGTCGGACCAATGCGTGCCGCCCGGAAAGTTGCAGTACTCGACGAGTTCTGCTGCTTCGCGCGGCCCCAGCGTGCCCAGATTGACCGCCATCATGGGCTCTAAGTCCATCCAGCGGCACCAGCCCACAAATTCGTCTACGCCAAACGTGTTCGGCTCAATGCTCTTCCACGCAAAGTCCGGCCGCACAGGACGCCGGTCTTGCGGCCCCACACCATCACGCCAATCGTAGTTGCTGACAAAGTTGCCGCCGGGATACCGCATGTACGGCATTCCCAGCCGCCGCAACGCTTCACCCACGTCGGTGCGAAAACCATTAGCATTGCTTAGCGGACTAGCAGGATCATAGATCCCCTCGTACACTGCCCTGCCCATGTGCTCGACGAATCCGCTGAAGATGCGCCGGTCAATCTCGCCGACGTGGCGGTCGACGTCCAAGCGAATCGATGCTTTCACACAGTTTCTCCTCTGTGGTTGCGATACCGCCCAGCGCTGAGTATCCCACATGGCAGTCATGCTGACCGTAGCCGCAAGCCAGACGGTTCATATGACCGCAATGGAGACTAGTATCGCAAATGCAGGGACAGTCAGGAAAGTGTCGGAGAGAGAACCGGTTGACGTTACCTGTACATCAGGATCGAATGCATCCGATAGCCATGCCGCTCGTAGAACTGAAAGGTGGCTAACCAGTCCACGTTGTTCGAGCCAACCATTGAGCGCACGATTCCTTCCGCTTCCGCTCTGTCCAAGAGAGCCTGCACGAGTCGCGTTCCAAGGCTCTGATCGCGGTGGTCGGCATGCACAAAGACCTCATCAACGTTCAAGTACTGCTCACCCTCGTGCCTAAAGATGTAGCCCTTACCAAGTTTCACGACGCCCGCAGCGTAAGCTACGACCTCGCCCTGAAACTCGCCCACGAGGAAGTAACCACCGTCGAGCCAGGACCGAAGATGCTCAGCCGTACACATGACATAGCCGTCTGTACAGCCTTCTTCTGCCCACAGCCGCGATAGGTCTATGACAGTCTGCACATCATCTAAAGAAGCCGGCCTTACAAAAAAACCAGCGGCGCCGTTCATTTCTACAAAACCCTAGAATGAGGTGGATTCAAGAATTCTTGCAAGTGTGTCTGGAATCAATGAGCACGCCGTGGTTCTAGACCGGACCTAGGTAGCCGCGGATGAAACAATGGCGCTTTGTGTTTGGACTTCAACAGAAACCCGCCCTTGACGCCAATGCCTCGCGAATATTCTGTGAGTAAGCACCGCGTTCAGAGCGCGGACGAAAACGTCAGGCTCGTGCGAGAACCGGCATCCAGCCAAGCTCTTCCTGCCAATTCGGCGCGACGTCGCCAAACCTGTCCATGCGCAGTCCGCTTATGTCAACGCTGGACTCGCCGTGCAAGACCAATTCGCTCACAACCTTGCCCGTGGCGGCTGCGATGGCGAAGCCATGCGCCGACGCGGAAACAAACACAAAGTTGCTCGGGTGGTCCAGGATGTCAAAGATCGGCAGGGAGTCCGGGGCCTGTTCAATCACACCGGCCCAACTCCGAATTACCGGTACATCCGCCGCTACTGGAAACAGGTCCGCAAGTCGTCTGGCAATATTCCGTATGAGGGGCGTGTTTGGTTTGCTGGGATCAGAGGTCAGATCCACATCAATCCACTCGTGGGGACCGCCACCGTAGAGCAGATTGCCCTTCTTGGCCTGGCGCCCGTAGAGTCCGTTGCCCACCAGGGCGCACTGAAAGAGTGGTTCTAGGGGGGCAGTGGCAATAATCTCCGCCCGTGCTGTCGCTAGCGGTACGCGCACGCCAACCATCTCTAGGAACAATGCCGTCTGTGGCCCGGCAGCACAAACCACTGCGTCTGCTTCGATGTCGCCGGCAGACGTCTCAACCGCCGAGACCCTCCCGCCGGTGAGCTTGAAGCCGGTGGCAGCAGTGTGCTGGTAAAGCCTGCCACCCCTATCTTGAAATGCCCAGGCAAATGCCTGGACCGACCGCTGTGGGTTGGCGTGAGCACCCATGGGGAAAAAAATGCCGCCGAGGGACCTATCGGTGACACAGGGCGCCATGTCCTGTATGTCGGATGGGTCCAACACGTCCACCTGCACGCCGGACCGCTCCCCGACTTCGCGCTCGGTCACGTAGCGGCCCATTTCCGCTTCCGATACGGCGACTTGGAGCCTGCCCTTTTGCACGAATTCGGTAGGATACCCCAACTCATCATCCAGTGTCGGCCACAGTCGCACAGACTCCACCGCCAACGGCACCAAAGCCGGCTCGTCGGTGCGCTCGCTAATCATCCCGCCGTTGCGCCCGGAAGCCTCGGCTCCCACGACCCCTTTTTCAACAACGACGACGTCCTTGCCTGCCTTGGCAAGATGGTAGGCAGTGCTGAGGCCCGAAATGCCGCCCCCAATGATGACGACGTCTGCTCTGTTACTAGGCATATTGCCTCTCCGCTGATCTATAGATCACTGCCTACCCCAACACTCTACTCACGGGAATGAACCACTTGACCCAATTCTCGCGCATCTCCTCAGTCTCATCGTGGGGCCACATCACACTCAGCGGCAGCGGTCGCACGGGTGGCCGGTAGGACATATAAGGCACTTCTGAAATATCGGTACCGGACTCCGCAGCCAGCAGCAGCGATGCCTGCTCGCGGCAGCGCCTGCCCTGACACTGGCCCATTCCCACCCGCGTGAGGCGCCTGACTTGGTCTGGATCGACTGGCCCATCCTGCAATTGGGTTTGCAGGCTCCGACTGTTCATCTGCTTCGACCGCCAATCCAAGTAACGGGGCGGGTCCAAGTCTATGAGTTCCCCGCGGGTAACTTCCTCGCACTCGCAGACAAGCACATCCAGCCCGCCTACATTGACAAGTGACTGCAGCCATTGAATCCAAACTGAATGAACGGCGGCCGGGCTGGCAGCGACTGCCTCAGCCTGAATCTCGGCGCGCCGGGCGCGGGCCTGCGCGCTATCGATAGCGCCGAGCGATTCGGCAGCGCCAATGCCGGCGAGGCGGCCTTGATTGCGGGCGACATTGTCGTCCAGGGTCATGCCATCGTGGAATCCTGCAACATCACCCGCGACAAACACGTTCTCTACGCTGGTTCGCATGCACTCATCATGGTCCGGCACGTATCCACCAAGCTCAGACTTGAAGGTTACGTCGCAGTCCAGAAGACTGAGAAGCTCTATATTGGGCACGAGGCCGATGGCTTGGCACACTGTATCGGCGGCGATCGTCTTCTCTGAACCGCTGACCGGCTCGTTGCTATCGTCTACCGCCACGAGCACGACGGACTCGATACCGTCTTCGCCGCCGACGGCCTCCTTTAAGGTATGTGAGGTGTAAAGGTCAACGCCGTCTTGCTGCAGATCTCTCGCGAGGGAATCGTCGCCGCGCACGGATGAGGACACGTCAACAATGGCGACTACCTCAATGCCATTGGCGAGTGCCATTCTGGCAGTGTGGAGTCCCACGTTGCCGGAGCCCATGATCACCATACGCCGCGAAGTCAATGCCTGGTAGCGATGTAGCAGCGCGTGAGCGCCGTTGGCTCCCATCGCTCCCGCCAGGTCTGAACCGGCAAACGAGAAGCTCAAGTCTCGGGCGCCGGCCGCCACAATGAGCCGGTCGTACTTTATGACCCACGATTGCTTGTCGTCGGCCAAGCCGAGTTGCGGACCATCGAGTCTCCGGCTGGTTTCCGTGTTGCGGAAGGCACCCCAGACGCACGTGCCAAGCTGAACCTCGACACCGGCTGCCTCCGCCTCACTGAGCGTAGGGTTTGCCGCGGTCACCCTCTCCAGCATTGCATTCTTATTCGCGAGTGAGGATGTGGCCCGCTTGCCAAAGAAAAGTGGTACGTCTAAGTCCATCATGGACTTGCCGATGGGATTCTCGTCGATAAGTGTGACCTGCACGCCGGCTCTGGCGGCTTCAATGGCAGCAGCCGTGCCGGCAGTACCCGCTCCCACAACTACCAGCGGTTTTGTTTCCATGCTTGCCCCTCTTGCCACATCGGAGGCTAGTTACTAGATTTAGGTGCTTGGGAGAGCTACTCCCTCTTCCGCGACGGCCTGCGTGCTCACTCGCGGCGCGGAGATTCGGCCCGGCAGTGCGCCGTCCAGCCCATTGATGTATCCCGGACCGAATCCACAGCACGTGCCAATAACCTGGACTCCCATGCCGACCCATGCGCCGGCCTCCCGCTGCAAGTCCTGCGCGGATTCTTCATTTACGGCACTGGCGTCTTGCTTGACGTCGAGATAGTCTTGCCGGCCCGCGTCCGGATAGGCCATGACGGGACCGGACCACTCGTCCAAGACCACCTGCAGCGCTTTCGTGGTGTCATGCAAACGACTATGGAACACACCAAGGACGTCAGGCCCAATCGCCGCAATCTCGCTAGCCGCGACGGCCAGGGTCTTCTCATTGTCGACTGGTCGCCAGGTGGACGTCCACATCGGCAGCCCTATGCCAACGCTGTAATTCCGATCGGCCGCGAAGTCCATGCGTACGGTCTGCCCATCCTCGCCCAGCGAAGCCGTAAATGCCACCCACACCGGCAGTCCCGTGCTCTTCGCCGCTTCCGTGGCAATTGCCCGAGATTCGTTGTCCGCCCACAGAGTCTCGATGAGGAAGAAGTCCACGCCGGACTCAGCCAGGATGTCCGCTTGCTCCCGGGCGTGGAACCGCAACTCCTCAACCGAGAGACTGGCGCCGTAGCCGTAGCCCGTGCCTCCGAGGAGCCTTCCGGTTCTGCCATCGCGAACTGGAATACGGCACGAGATCGAGCCGGCAATATACACGGGTTTCTCGCCGGCAGCACGGTACCTGGCATCCAGCGCCGCATCCACGGCCCGTGTGTTTACTTCCCGTACCAATTCCCCGTAGCCAGATGCCTCCAAGGCGGGACGCAGCGTATTGAACGTGTTCGTGGTGATAATTTCCGCTCCCGCTCGTATGTAACGCTCGTGCATCTTGCGGACTGTAGCCGTATGCGTATAGTTGGCTGGACCACACCAAGAGGCGGGGTCCATAGGCACTCCCATCGCCTGCAGCTCCGTCCCAATTGCACCATCCAAGATGATCACGTCGCCGCTCTCAAGGCGGGTCTTCAGCTCCGCGTACTTGGACATTTCCTGTCACCTCAGCACCGCTCGGCCCTGCTTTCTGGTAACGCTCCCAGAGGGCCGGCTACGCAACAAGAACCCTAGCTTTCTCAAGCTAGCGACATTCTAGTTTTCATTTTCACTCAAGTCAATAAGTCAAGACCACAAATACTGCATTTCATCGCGAAAAGTTACAATTTTCTCAGACGCACGGTGAAGAGCGCACCGGAGGCGCATTGACGCGCCTGCAAAGCATGGTCGGCAGTGTCTTTCGGACCTGATCGACAGTTTGCTGGGCGCGACACATGGCGGTGCCTTCGCCGGGGTGAGGCGAAGGAACGGGTACTAGATTGGAAGGGAATTTTAGCGCAACCAGATAAGAGTGCCGACGAGACGAGGAAAGCAAGGTGTCTCCTCACCTGCTTGTCAAAGCGGGAGACGATGCGACAGAATTGCTTGATCTTGCCGATGCAGCACTCTAACAGATGTCGTACTAGGTGGAGTTTCGCAGCATAGGCGTGTGGCTTGCTGCGACGCGCGCGCGGCGGTATCACTCGGAGCGCCCCACGCTGGATTACATCTCCGAGAAAGAGGCCGGAATTGTACGCGCGATCTGCGATCACATACGCTCTTGAAACCGGCGCTGCGCCCCTGCGCGCTTGGGTCACATCGTGTGCGTCTGATCTTTTCAACGGATAGCGCAAGGGGTTGCCGAGCGCAGCGACACTCGAATGGGTCTTGGTGCTGAACCCGCCACGGCTCCGTTCTAGACCCTGGGACGCATGCCCACTGTCTACTTGGGTGCACCGGCAGCGGAAGGATTGGCACGGACGATGGTGCGGTCTAGGGTGAGGTGCGCCATGTGGAGGTCTGTGCTGAAGCACTGATGCATGCGCTCCCAGATTCCTCGTTCCATCCAACTGGCAAAGCGCCGATAGTCGCGATTCCACTTGCCACAGTCGTCAGGCAGGAACCGCCATTGCACACCCGGCCGCTGTCAACGCTTTCGCGCGAGTACCAGCGGGTGGTTTTCGCTGACTTCCTGCATTGCCTCTTCATAGCCGGAACCCGTCGAATTTGACTCCAGCAGTGCAAGTCCAGCTTCATTCAAGATTCTCGCGTATTCGCTGAGGCTATAATTGCTCCAATACATCGTCTCTCCAAAGAATTCGTCCTCCGTGTAGCCCGCCTCGCTGTAATGACTCAAAGTGCATAGCAGGTATCCGCCTGGTTTGAGCCACTGCTGGATCCGCCGAAAGAGTTCCGCATGTTCCTGTCTGGGAAGATGGAATACGGAGTAGAATGCCACCACTGCGTCGAAGCTGGAGGGAGGAAACGTGGCCGACATGATGTCAGCACATACGAATTTGCCAGCTGGCACATTCTCCTGTGCGCGTTGGATCATCTCCGGTGAAATGTCCACTCCGGTTACACGGTAGCGTGCGGCCAGGGACGCGGCGATCGGTACTCCGGCGCCACAGCCAATGTCGAGCACCGTGTCACCGTCGTCCAGTCGACTCAGTAGTTCCCGCATCTCAGTCCCTGGCTCAGTCTTGCGAAATGCATCGTACGCTGCTGCACACGTGTCATATGCTTCTTTTACCAATGCCTTGTAGTCAACGTTCGGATCGATCGCAGGAATCACGAATGGCATGCCTTTCTTATATCAGTTGCAAGTACCATTTAGATTCGTGAATCGGACAGTCGCGCCGGAGACGGGTGAGTGAGAGGCGTAAATGCAGCCAACAGAGGCAGGTTGGTTGCGATGAGTCGCCTTTGACAGGAATAAACGGTGAATTGAGAAAAGGGGGTGGCTGAGGGGACTCGAACCCCCAACCGCTGGAGCCACAGTCCAGAGCTCTAACCTGTTGAGCTACAGCCACCATGCACGGCCAATCTTTGCTCAGTCTAGCAAGCTAATCGGTCCCTCGTCAATGAGACGAGCAGCAGGGCAACCAAGGCAATGGTGGGACGCTATCGTCGTTCGCACATTTCAGGTCTTAGCTGGAGACTAGGCGCTAGTTTCGCACTTGGCCGGGCACGTGCCAACTCTTGTACCCAGCCTGGACTAGGGGCCGCCCGCCGGAAACTTCGGTCACGCTGCTCCCAAATGCGCCGTAATCTCGCTGTTTGTCGCAATCCAACAGCCGCCGGGCTTCTCTAGCGCATAGCGGATCACGGTATCGAGTATGTCGCAGTGAGGGTCGCGGGCGGCCATAGCGGGCGGATGGAAGGCAAGACTCAGGATGTAGCGGTTCGCGTGGGCGTGGTCAATCGCCGTTTTAAGCAATCTGACGTACTCCCAACGGTCCAGATCGAGAACTCGAAACGCCGCGATATCAGTCAGAGCCATAGGCGCGATCTCCAGCAAGCCGTTTGGATAGCGATATGGCTGGAGCTGGTTAATGTTCTTGCACATGGCGGCTTCGACGTGATCGAGCGGCGGGCGCTTGGCTCCCCGCGGGGCCGGGCTAAGGTAGTGCGAGGTGACGTGGGTGAAGCCTTCGTCTTTGAGCAGCGCCTGGACCTCGGGCACGTCGTGCAGCCCCGTGCTGAACGCGCCCGGCGTACCAAAGCCGGTAGCGGTAACGCCGAGCCGCTCCCGTATTGCGGCATTCGTGGCACGCACTTCGTCGCAGATGATCTGCAGCGGCGCGCGCCCGTTGGCCAGCCACGGCGTGCCGGCATACACAACCTGCAAGCTCTCGACGGTCTTTGCTTTGACGTTGAGGTGGGTGTACGTGTGGTTGCCCACCTCGTGACCTGCTGCAACGAGCTCTTTCAGATAGTCGATGTCCGGGTCCTCGAACGAACTGCCCACCAGCAGGCAATAGAGATGCACCCCGAACGAGCGTGCTACCTCGTGCATCTTCAGCACGTACTGCTTGCTGTCCGCATCCAGCGCGCCCTTTAGATGGTTCCATTGTGATGTCCAGTAGGGGAAATTCGTGCACATCTCAACCGCGGGCCGCAAACTGAGACAAAACTCCGCGCCATTTGGAAACATGCAATCCCAGTCCTACGTTTGGTTTATACGTCTACGCGCGCTGCAGCTACGGCGCGACACGCCGTCATGAACTGATCGAAGCCGATCGTGTCGCCCACGTGCTTCTGAAACTCGATGAGGGCTATCTTCGTAATCAGCCGGTCCTGGAACGTCTCTGGGATCTCAGTCCCCAGCGTGGCCTCGCGAATGAGGAAAATCCGGTACCCGTAGGCCAACATCGGTCTGGTGGCCCCTTCCGACCCCTGTATGCACATGTTCGTTGCAAAACCCGAATAGATGAGGTTCTTAATGCCCCGGCTGCGGCAGATGCGGTCGAACTGCGCACTGGTGAGAATGACCTGATCGCCCGGCTCTGCCTCGCACGACGAGAGTATGCGCATCTGCTGCCAGCCATCCCACTCCATGTACCCGTGGCCGTGAGTCCGCTCCGCCCGCACTTTGCGCCAGCCGGGGTTGACCTCGGGAGGACCCGGTGCCGGCCGCGGCGGGTTGAGGTCGTCGTCCTCCAACATGTGATGGACGGAATCATACTTCAGGGCGATGTTGCGGGGCTCAACGTGGAAGATCGCTATGCCCGCAGCGCGCGCCGCATCAATCGCCGGCCGGATGAACTCTGCGGCTATCCGTACAGATTCCGCTTGGGTTTCCGGCTTCCCCATGTCCACAGAAAAGTACTCGGGGACCGGCGGGCCGTTGACATCGCCGACATTCCAAAGATGCAAGGCCACAAAGCCCGTCTCTTTGGGGTCCAGTGCAACATCTTCCTCTTCCCAGTCGGCGGTGGCCAGCGTCCGCGTTCGCCAGTGCCTACCACGCAGACGTAGCTTTGCTTTCGTCTCCGCAGTCATCCTGTTTCCCTCTCTTAGTTGGGTATTTCTTCGTCCCTAGCAGTATATGGCAAGCAGATGGAAAGCCTACTCACTTGTGCACCAATTATGCACACATCCTGTAGTCAAGAATACGTCTGCAGCACGCGATCGTTCAATTGGCTTCGGCAGCAGATCCCAAACTGCGGGTGGCCTCTCCGTCAACCGCATGCAGACTCGCGCTGCCAAGCGGGTCGTGCACTATGCCCATGGCGGTAAGACGTGACTGGCAAATGGCTCCTGTGCTCTGTCGCAGGCAATTGTTTGCAGCCGGGGGCAAGGGTCATCTCCAGTGGAGCCGGCAGTGGAGTGGCAGGCCACAGTTGACTCAAAAGGTTCAGGGGTGTTACTATGATCTTTGCCTGTTTTTACACAGGCGGCTCCTTAACAGGTGAAGAGTGATGAAGGTAAGAGTGTTTATCGTAGGAGAGTTAGGCGCGAACATTTCGGGATACGGCGGTACTTTTTTTCTGTTATCGCTTTGTCATGGAGAGTTTGATCCTGGCTCAGGATGAACGCTGGCGGCGTGCTTGATCAATGCGAGTCGTGCGCGTGCCCTCCGATGCTTGCATCGGTGGGACCACGAGCGGCGTGCGGGTGCGTATCACGTAGATAACCTACCCTCGTGTGGGGAATAACCTGGGGAAACTTGGGCTAATACCGCATAATGCCTCCGGTCATAGGACCAGGGGTGAAAGCCTTTCGGGGCGCACAAGGAGGGGTCTGCGGTCTATCAGCTCGTTGGTGAGGTAACGGCTCACCAAGGCTTTGACGGATAGCCGGTCTGAGAGGATGGTCGGCCACACTGGGACTTAGACATGGTCCAGAGCCCTACGGGGTTTAGCATGAAGGAATCTTGCGCAATGGGCGAAAGCCTGACGCAGCGACGCCGCGTGGAGGATGACGCCGTTCGCGGTGTAAACTCCTTTTCTCGGGGAAGAATTAAGACGGTACCCAAGGAATAAGCCCCGGCTAACTCCGTGCCAGCAGCCGCGGTAATACGGAGGGGGCAAGCGTTATCCGGATTTACTGGGCGTAAAGGGCGCGTAGGCGGCGGCGCTAGCCGCTTGTGGAAGCTCCTGGCTCAACCAGGAGATGCCAAGCGGGACGGCTCCGCTCGAGGCAGGGAGAGGGTCGCAGAACTGGCGGTGGAGTGGTGAAATACGTAGATATCGCCAGGAATACCCGTGGCGAAGGCGGCGACCTGGCCCTGTTCTGACGCTCAGGCGCGATAGCGAGGGGAGCGAACGGGATTAGATACCCCGGTAGTCCTCGCCGTAAACGATGGGTGCTGGGTGTTGGGGTCGGACTTTTCTCCGCCCTCAGTGCCCAAGGTAACCCGCTAAGCACCCCGCCTGGGGAGTACGGCCGCAAGGCTGAAACTCAAAGGAATTGACGGGGGCCCGCACAAGCAGCGGAGCGTGTGGTTCAATTCGAGGCTACGCGAAAAACCTTACCAGGATTTGACATGGACGTGGTACCAATCCGAAAGGTGCGGGACTCCTCGGGAAACCGAGAAGAGCGTCCACCGGTGCTGCATGGCTGTCGTCAGCTCGTGCCGTGAGGTGTTGGGTTAAGTCCCGCAACGAGCGCAACCCCTGCGACTAGTTATATCTCTAGTCGGACTGCCGCGAGCAACGCGGAGGAAGGTGGGGATGACGTCAAGTCCGCATGGCCTTTATTGTCCTGGGCTACACACACGCTACAATGGGCGGTACAACGGGATGCAAGCGCGCGAGCGTGAGCGGATCCCTCAAAACCGTCCGGTAGTACGGATGAGAGGCTGCAACTCGCCTCTCTGAATGTCGGAGTTGCTAGTAACCGTGGGTCAGCATACCGCGGTGAATACGTTCTCGGGCCTTGTACACACCGCCCGTCACACCACCAAAGTCGGCAACACCTGAAGCGGCTTCCGCAAACCCGTAAGGGACGCACGTCGTGAGGGTGGGGCTGATGATGGGGGTGAAGTCGTAACAAGGTAGCCGTAGCGGAAGCTGCGGCTGGATCACCTCCTTTCTAGGGTTTTTTACCCATTCCCGCCTATCCCTTGTTCACATACTCTCTCCTTACAAACACCCCCCTTCATCACCCTCCACCTGCTAATACCCGCCTCACTCCTACACTTACTCCAACGAATGAAACCCCCTCCATGAGGAGGGGTCTTTGTTTGTCTCCTTGCTTACCGATGCTCTCCTTTCACAAGTGGGCTGGTCCCGTACGAGCGATCAAATCACCGACCTGCCTAGCCTGTGCGGCGAGACTGCATGTGCCTTGCATCCCGACACAACGAAACCTCCGAAGGAATGGCGTCCATAGTAGACACGAAGGGAATCTTGATGTCTCTCGCGATCGCCATGCAAGCCGTGCGTCCAAGAGTGTGGCATTGGGCCGCGCCCCATCCGGACTGGTCTCCCTGGGATCCCAAGATCCAAGCTGGATTTGCTTGGTCGCAGGAGGTCTACAGTGTCTGCTATGAGACACCGACCGAGATCGTACTGATCGACCCACTCGCGCCTCCCCACAACAGTCCGGCTGGCCCGCGATTCTGGCAGTCATTAGACGCTAGGGTACAAGAGGGACGATTGCCGGTGACTGTGCTCCTCAGCACCGACTGGCACGATCGCAGCGCCCAGGCTGTCTACGATCGCTATGCGCAACAGCATGGCGCCAGAATCTTGATTCATGAAGCCATGCCACAGGGAGCTCTCAACTGCCAGCCGACGCACTTCTTTCGCAATGGAGAGCTACTGGCTGGAGAGGTGCAGACGTTTTCCATCACATCGCCACATCCGGAAGTAGCCTATTACCTCACTTCTGCGCGAACACTCATAGTCGCAGACGCGCTGTGGGGCACTCCTGATGGTCAAATCTGGATTGGGAGCCATGAGTTCTGTACGCTTCTCCCGAAGCTGCTGGAGGAACTAAGAGTTGAGACGCTCTTGCTGTCACACGCGGAACCCATCGTTGCCAATGTGCACGCCGTGCTGGCAAGAATTGCGGAAGAACGGCCAGAGTGGATTCATCGCTCACCTATCTCATAGGAAAGCCTACGGGTGAAAAAGCCCTCACCCACATTGAAGCTCGCCTCGTATCCTGGTAACTGACGCACCATAACGCTTGAGCTAGAGAATCTATCCAAGAGAGACTGGTGCGATTCCACTCGGCTTTAGTAGCCATGCTCAAGCGCCGCACGGTTGTAAGGCACGGTTTGCCGTGCTATACTGCCTAATGCTGAGTAGACCAGACAGCCGCGCATAGTCCACACTTTACGTTGTGGACAGAGTGAGGAAAGTCCCCACTCCAGAGAGCAGGGTAGCGGGTAACACCCGTCCGCCGTGAGGCGAGGAATAGGGCCACAGAGACTACGGCCGGTTGGCATCGTTACATGCGATTACGACCGGAGTGAAAAGGGTAACCTCTACCTGGAGCAAGGCCAAGAGAGGGACGTTGAGGCGGCTCGCGGAGTCCCGGGTAGGCCGCAAAGAGGCGCGGCGCAAGCTGCTGCCCAAGATAGATGGCTGTCCGCGACAGAATGGGGCTTATCGGTCTACTCAACACGCACCAGAGATGTGTACTCATCTGCGATGCGGACGCATTTACAGTGCGTATGTGACGCGGGGTGGAGCAGTGGCAGCTCGTCAGGCTCATAACCTGAAGGTCGAGGGTTCGAATCCCTCCCCCGCTACCAAATTGCCAGCTTCTTCAGACCATGTGCTCAGTTGTGTCTCTATGCTGTAGGGAGGGTTCAGCATGGCTGCGCTCAAGCGTTTGGCAGGCGTTTACTTGCTCGTGGTAGGTGTTGCAGTTACCTTGCACTTCCTTGCCACCCAGTTTTACGATCCAACCTGGTCCGATGCGTCACTTCCGGTTTGGCAAGTATTGAATCCACTTCAGATCATTGGCGTGATCGCAGTTCTTCTCGTGGCAATTGAACGCAAGCGCAATGCTAGCGCTGAAGGGAGCGACTCGCCGGTGACTCGGAAGTACTTGGAGGCCAACGTCCTCTTCTTTTGCGCGGCAGCAGTGCTCATCGCACACCTGTGGAACTGGTTTGGCGTGCATTGGTCGGATCCGGCTAATAGCGATACCCAGCTCTGGATCATCATCGACATAGCGCTTGCGCTAATGTTTATTCCTACGTCGATTTCGCTTCTGCTCGATCCGTCCGAATAGGATCGTTGCCGCAGTCACTCTCGGCGAAAGAGGCGCGCATTGGCAAAGACCATCTACCTCGCCAATCCCTATGGGTTCTCTGCCCAGCAGAAAGCCTTGCTGCTTCCTCCGTTGATTGCCGCGCTGGAGAGTCTCGATCTGGAAGTGTGGGAGCCTTTCGAGCGCAACAACCAGGTGGACTTTTCGGCGCCCGGTTGGGCGTATCAAATCGGCCAGGCGGACTACCGCGACGTTGCGGCGGCTGATGCCATCTTTGCCGTCGTCAATGGCGTTCCCCCGGATGATGGCGTAATGGTCGAGTTAGGCATGGCCATTGCATTGGGCAAGCCGACATTTCTCTATCGGGATGATCTGCGCACCGCGACCGACAGCGGCATGTACCCCTTGAACCTCATGCTCTTCACGGGCCTACCCGAAGAGGGGTGGCAGGATTACTATTACTCTGCGATCGAGGAACTCGCCTCGCCGCAAAAGGCCCTCGCCAGGTGGGCACGAGACCCGTAACGCGGTATGCACCTACACTTGCTTTGCCCCCGTGCATGGGGGTTTTTTCTTGTAGCCGATCGTGCCGGCGCGTAGATTGCCAGATGTGAAAGTCACTCTCAACGAGAAGCTCAATGATGCAATCCGTTTCTGAACTGCCGGATTGGCTTACTTCACTGGCCCGAGAGCGAGGCGTCGACCGCCGTACGCTCCTGCATCTGTTGGGAACCGGAGGATTGGCAGCGGTTCTCATGGCGTGCGCTGAGATTCGCGTCCCCGCTGACGCTGAGCACGCGCCGGAAGGGTCGACACGTTCAATAGAGGGTTCATCCAACGCAGCTTCGGACAAACCAGCGGCCTATTTCAAAGAAACCGCGCCCTTTCTCAGGCATGGGGAGAATGGCTTGGAGTCCCGTCTGGAGAACATGCAGGGATTCATAACACCAAGGCGCCTATTCTTCGTACGCAACAACTCTGCCAGTATCGACGTCAACGTTGACGGCTGGCGGCTCTCCGTAGAAGGCGATGCGGTGACCCGCCCACGGGAATTCTCTTTCAAAGACATCCAGCGCCTGCCCAGTCGGACGGTGATTTCCTATCTCGAGTGCGCCGGTAACCAGCGGGCGATGTTCGATCTGGTGATGGGACAGGCGGCACAGGGCACCCAATGGATGACCGGCGCCGTAGGGAACGGCGCTTGGACCGGTGTTTCCCTGGGGGACGTGCTTGAGTTGGCGGGGGTCACCTCGGATGCAGCCAGTGTGCTGCTCATCGGTCTGGACATCGAGTCGCCGGAGGAAGGCTGGCGTCGTGCCTTGCCCATTGAAAAGGCCCGGGATCCCGACACTCTGCTGGCCTACGGATTGAATGGCGAAGACTTGCCCCGGGACCACGGTTATCCGCTGCGGGCGCTCGTGCCCGGCTGGGTGGGAAGTGCCAGCGTCAAGTGGCTGAGCCGCATTGTAGTCTCTGCTAGCCAATTCTGGACGCGCAACAACACGACCTCCTACGTGCTCATTGGCGACGCGTATCCAGGTGAGGGAGAAGCGCTGGGCAAAGTGCTCACCACCCAGGTGATCAAGAGCGCACTGGCGCTCCCGTGGCCTGCTGAATTGGACGCAAGGCCGCACCGTTTGCACGGCTACGCGCACTCGCCGTTTGGCGCGATAGCACGCGTGGACTGGAGTGTCGATGCCGGCGCAACCTGGAATGAGACCAGGGTACTTGAACCGCAGATCCAGCACTCTTGGGCGCGTTTCGAATTCGCCTGGGATGCGCAGGCAGGAACGCACACCCTCATGACCCGGGCGACGGACACGGCCGGGAATACCCAGCCTGACAAGACTCCCTTCAATGAGAAGGGCTATCTCTTCAACCAACCGCTGCCCCATCCAATTTCAGTCAAGTAATCGGCCACACTTAGCCCTATGCAACGTTCAACCGGCAGAGTCTGGGTCTTCCTCGACTTGGAGTGTGATGGCACAAGACGGTACAGTGGTTAAAGAGACAGGGCGAAATTACGCGATCACTATTGAGGAGCCCGCACTTGAAAACCCCTGGACTTGCTGTCGAGGCTACGGAACTGACCAAAGTCTACCGCAATGGCGTGCTGGCAAATGACCGACTGGACGTTGCCGTGCCTCGTGGCCAAGTTTACGGCTTGCTCGGCCCAAACGGGGCAGGCAAGAGCACATTCGTCCAGCAGGTCATGGGTCTCGTTCGGCCTACCTCGGGGAACGTCTGGGTATTTGGCGTAGACGCGGAGCATGAACCTGAGCGCGTCAAGCGCATGATTGGCTATTTGCCGCAGACGTCGTTTGCAATGCGCGACTTGCTGGGGGAAGAAGCCATTTATTTTACCGGACGCCTTAAGGGTCTCCCGCACAAGGAGGCACTACGCCAGCGAGACGTGTATATCGAGCAGTTTGAGGTCGATGAAATCCGGCGCAAGCCGATAAACCAGCTCTCAGGCGGCATGCAACGCATGACGGGCTTCATCATGGCCCTGCTTGGCAGCCCGCCGTTGCTGGTGCTCGACGAACCGACGAACGATCTCGATCCGTTGCGGCGTCGGGCAGTTTGGGATGCTATCCGCCGTGCAATAGTCTATGATGGCGCCGCCTGTCTCTTGGTAACGCATAACGTGCTCGAAGCCGAGCGGGTAGTGGACAAGGTTGCCCTGATCGACGAAGGTCGGGTACTCGCCGAGGGTACGCCCGGCGCAATGAAGGGCCGCCTGGGCGATACAATCCGACTCGAACTCTGGCTGCGAGACGGCGCTGCGCTCTCTCGAGCTCAGGAAGAAAAACTGAGCACTCTCGGCGCGCTGCATCTCCCCCGACCGCAGCACGTACTCTTGCGTGTGCCGCAAGCGCGGGTAGGGCAGACCATAGACCAGGTCTTGGCTGAAATCGGCGCCGATGCGGTGGAGGACTTTCGCTTGGCAACGGCTTCTCTCGAGGACGTCTACGTAGAGGTTGTCGGTCGATCCCTGGAAGACACGGAGGGTGAAGAACCGGCAGAAGTGTCCGAGCCGGACCCTGTGGGCGCTGAACGGTTGTAGTGTGAAAGCATCTTTATGACAAGCACTAGCAGTATGCAACTACATGCGGCGTGGACGAGCCTGAAGCACTTCTGGCAAAACTACGTTCATTTGTCTGCCGTGATCATATTGGAATTTCGGCAGTGGCTGACGATGATTCTCTCAATTTCAGTACTGCTCAATCTTGGTATGGTCTTTGCATTTTCATTTATCTCCGGATCGCGGGAACCGGAGTTAGGCCGGTACTTTGTATCAGGCGCAGCCGTTATGTCGCTGGTCACGCTAGGGATCATGATGGTGGCCCAAGACATGGCCCAATCAAGGCGCAACGGCGCCATTCTTTACTACGCTTCGCTGCCCATCAGCAAGACGGCCTTCATTCTGGCGGTGGTCACGGGCAATGGCATCGCCGCCATTCCTGGCATGATAATTACGCTGCTGGTGGGTAGCTGGTACTTTGGCTTTCCACTGGCATTCAACCCGCTCATATTCGCTGTCGTACCGCTCAGCGCCATTTCGCTCGCGGGCGTGGGGGCCGCGATCGGCCTGGGCATTCCCAACTGGCGCGTCGCGGGCCTTGTGGCGCAAGCAACGATGTTCTTCATCATGTTCTTTGCGCCGGTAATGATTCCCTTCGACCGCCTTCCCGCCATCCTGCAGTACACCGGCATGGTCTTACCGCCAACCTACGCCGCCCAGGCCTTTCGCGCCGCCCTGCAGCCGGAAATCACTGCCACCTTGCTGAGAGACCTGGCAATCCTGGCGGTATTCGGCTTAGGCTCGTTAGCTATCGTCGCACGCTCTCTCAAGTGGCGGCTTGAATAGACTTCGTGCCATTCCAAATTCAAGGCGCGCGAGGGAAAAACAGTCGTCGTAGGGCCAACTGAAATGGTCAAGTACGCGCGCCGCCTTTCCACAAACGGCAATTTGATAGGCGTTGCAAGATTCCTTGGCAGTCACGGTGGGCAGGCTGGCAGCATTCTAAAGTGAGATGTCCCTACAGCGCCTTGTAAAGAATCTGTAGGATGTCATCTTCAGTTACTTTGCGTGGATTGATGCCGACGTTGCGGCTGCGGAAGGTGTCCTTGACAATGGCATCGAAGTGCTCGTCAGATACACCCGCTTCACCCATCGATGCAGGAATGCCAATGTCGGACTCCAAATCTCTGATCGCGTCGATAGCCGCGAGTGCGGCTTCTCGTTCGGCTTGACCGGGAAAGGTCGCATCGAATTCGCGGGCCACTGCCGCCAATTGCGGTTCGCATCCGATGCGGTTGAAGTCAAGGCAGTGGGGAAGCAGGAGCGCATTGCTCAGCCCGTGCGGCAGGTGATGGTACGCGCCAACAGGATGGGCCATGGCGTGAACTATGCCAAGTCGCGAGTGGGCAAAGCCAATGCCTGCGATGCACGCCGCCGCCTGCATCTCGCCAATGGCGGCCATGTTGCCGCTGTTGGCAACCGCGGCACGGAGGTTCTGGCTGATTAGATGAATCGCGTGGAGATTGAAGGCATTGGTAAAGGGAGTCGAAAGCGGCGACGTCATGCCCTCCACCGCGTGGGTCAGGGCATCCATGCCCGAATGCGCCACGACATGCGACGGCAACGTGGTGAGCATGGCGGGATCGAGAAAAGCTATGCGCGGCGCCAGACGCGTGCTCAAGATAGACATCTTGAACTGCTGGCTGGGTAGGGTGATCACCGCGGCAAACGTGACCTCGGAGCCGGTCCCTACCGTGGTTGGCACAGCGTAGAGCGGCGGCAGGTCGTTCTCAAATGCGTCAAAGCCCTCGTAATCGGCCACCGCGCCGCCATTAGAGACTACGACACCAGCGGCCTTGGCCACGTCCAATGAACTGCCGCCGCCGACTGCCAGCAGACCGTCACAGCCCGCCTCTTGATAGGCTAAAACTACGGCCTCCACGATGCTCTCTTCCGGGTCGGCTTGCACCTCAGCGAAGATTGCATGTGCTATCCCGGCATCTTGCAGCGATTGGGTAACCGGAGCGAGCAAGCCGGCGTTTACGATGCCTTGGTCCGTGACGACGAGAACACACGTGTGATTCTGCGCCGCAAGCGCGGGGCCAATCTCTGCTATGGTCCCAGTGCCGCTGAGCACCTGGGTAGACACTTGAAAGGCGTGAACCGCCATATGTACGCGCTCCTCTTGCTGTAATGCAAAATGCTGGCATGAGTGTAGCAGGGCGATTTCGACGTGGCAAACTGCCGGTCAGAACGCCTGCGGTCGTGAGGAGCCCGGAAGTGCCGTTCACTTGAGCTCTTCAAGTGTGTGCAGTTCGGAGCGGCAAAACGTTGCACGTCGATGCAGTCCGCCCGCAACGCCCTGGCTTCCAATCCAAGACTTGGGGCTGCTTGACTAACCCGCGAATGCTTATGTATATTGCTCACAAGGCAGCTATGGCGGCAAAGCGTGTGTACGCCGCCGGGGTAGTCTTGGTTCGTATCAAAGCACCACCTTGAAGAGGGAGAGGACTATGCGAATTTCGCACATGACTCGGCGTAGTTTGCTGGCTTCCGGCGCTGCGATTGGCGCACTTGGCTTGCTGGCAGCCTGCGGACAAGTAGAGACACAGACCGGCGAGATGGACGGCGACCAGCCGAAGGCTGCGGAACCGGCTGCGGAAGCAGGGCCAAAGACAGAGGAAGTCAAGCTTAGCGTGCAGGATGGCGGCCGCTGGCAAGAGTGGGCGGAAGGCATCCTGAATGAGCGTTTCCAGGCAAAGTATCCCAACGGTGAGGTCGTCTTCACGCCCCGCACGGGGGGACAAGCCCATACCTTTGTGGAACTTTCGGTTGGCTTGGCGGCCGGCCAGATGCCCGATCTCTTCAAGATGGGGCAGGCAATTGCGCCTTCAATCTACATGGCGGGGCTGTCAGTACCGCTCAACCCCTACTTTGCCACCTGGGGCATGGAGCCGGACTTCCTGCCCAGCACGCTGGATACCGTCCGCGTCAAAGGGCAATTGCAGGGCATGCCCATGATGGCGGCCAATCGCTCGTACTGGCTCCGCGATGACCACATGTCCGAGGCCGGTTTGACGCCGCCCACCGCGTGGACCATGGATGATCAGGCCGATTTTGCAACCACCATGACAAAGTGGAAGGTACTGGGCAAAGAAGTCGAGCGCTATGGGTTCAGCCCTGGCAATCTCGGTCGTGATCCCGAGGAAGCCGAATTGAACGGCATTGTCGAGTCGAATGGCGTGCAATGGGTCACCAATGGTAAGGCATCCGGGTTCGTCAACAGCCCTGAAGCTATCGCGGGACTGGAATTTCAGTTGCGCCGCAAGCGGGGCTTCAATCCTCATGGCTCGTCCTACGTCGGGCCGGAATTCAGTGGCTACGGTGCGGGCTTTGCCGGCGGCTATGTCTCCATGATTTGGGGTAACGCCGCCATCGGCCGCCGCGTTGCAACAGATTCTCCGGAAGACGTCGACGAAATCTACGTCGCGCCGGAGCCTATGGGCGACCAGCGGGCCGTCAGCCTTTCCTTCAACGACTGGCTGGGCATGGGCGCCGCCACCAAGAACCCAGACGTCACATGGGACCTCTTGCTCACGGTACATGAAGACGACGTGCTCATCGCCTATGACGAGTTGACGTTCTTCTTGCCGCCGCGTGTGTCGGTGGCTGCCAAGGCTCCCTACGTGCAGGAAAACGGTTTCTTGTCCGGCTTGTTGAACAATCTGCAGAGTGTTGGTCTTGGTCGCCAGCCCATCCCAGGTTGGGACAAGATGCGCCCCATCATTCTGGAAGAGTTGGCGAAAGCCGGCGCTGGTGAACTCGACGCCCGTGACGCGCTAGATAACGTTGCGGCTCGTTGGGACGTCGTGCTCCAAGAGCCGGCCATCCAGGAATTCTACAACGAGTAAATTGAATTCTGGGTTGGATTCGGACCAAGCAAAATACGCACGAGCCGGTTCTTTCGCAGAACCGGCTCGTGTGACTCTCTGGTTGGTCCACCCATGGCATTGCCTTGTACGGAACTGGGGACAAGCAATCCGTCACCCTACACTCAGATGAGCTCTGACAAGCTGGCCTGCGGCCTGTAGCCAAATGCCGTTGGATGATCGGGCACGTGGAGGATAGATTGTCCGACAGTAGCTGCAGCCGCTCATCGCTGAGTCCGCTTGGAACATGCAACCGCACCGCGATTGATTCTCGGTTGCATCGCGGAAATTGTCGTGTTCGTTGCGAGCCCTGCCTCGCTCCAAGCCCTGCCGCGTCTCGGCATGCCGGTCGGTGTACTATGGACTTTAGGTATTCGCACCGTTTCCGTTGGGGCGCATACCAGGAATGGCTAGCCTCAGACGGCCACTTGCAGAGACGAGGATGCGCTCTCGCCCACACTGCACTCAGAATTGAAAGAGGTTGACAATGACGTCAGCTTGGAAAGGCGATGTTTCCGTGAGCACGAGTTCTCCCCTGGAAGACTCTCAACCCTTTCTGCGCCAATCCGCAGAACCGATAGCAATTGTCGGCATGGCGTGCCGGTTTCCGCAAGCGCCAGATGTGGCGGCATTCTGGGATCTGCTGGCAGCGGGCAAGACTGCGGTTATTCAAGGCGTGCCGGGGTCCGGTGCAGGACGTGTGGGCCAACTCTTCCCGGACGCTGCGGTACAGAACGAGGCGTGTCTCTTTGGGGCGTATCTTGACGAAGTCGACCAGTTTGATGCCGAGTTCTTCCGCATTTCGCCAGTCGAGGCCCAACTGCTGGACCCGCAACAGCGGCTCATGCTGGAAACGAGCTGGCGGGCCCTCGAAGACGCCGGCATCGATCCAGAAAGTCTTAAGGGCAGCCGCACCGGCGTATTCGCGGGCATCAGCAACATGGAATACCGCGACCTCGTCTTGGACTCCAGCCATACGGCTGAACCCGCGACAAGCCTCTACTCTGTCAGTGGCACCTCCTTCAACACCGCCATCGGCCGCGTTTGCTTTGCGTTGGGCCTTCAGGGTCCGGCAATTGCTTTGGATACCGCCTGTTCGTCTTCTTTGGTAGCAATCCATCAAGCGGTGGTCGGCTTACAGAGACGCGAAGCGAACCTGGCTCTTGCCGGCGGCGTGCACACGATACTGTCCGGCCGATTGCTGGAACTGCGCGGCAACGCCGGCATGTTGGCGCCCGATGGACAATGCAAGACATTCGACGCGGCGGCAAACGGGTACGTGCGCGGAGAAGGGTGCGGCCTCATTGTACTCAAGCGACTCAGCGACGCCGAAGCGGACGGCGACCGCATTTGGGCGGTCATCCGAGGTTCGGCCATCAACCAGGACGGCGCGAGCCAAGGACTGACCGTGCCAAACGGTGAAGCGCAAGAAAGTGTGATTGCCGACGCGTTGCTGAGCGCCGGAATTTCGCCTACAGAGGTGGATTATGTAGAGACCCACGGCACAGGTACGCCGGTGGGCGATCCCATCGAGGCGCAAGCGACCGGCACCGCCTATGGGATCGGGCGCGATCCAGGCCGGCCGTTGCTCATCGGCTCCGTAAAGACTAACGTGGGCCACCTGGAATCCGCGGCAGGCGTGGCCGGTGTCTTGAAGGTAGTCCTGGCGATGAACCACGGTGTCATACCCAAGCATCGCAACTTCAGCACGCCAAACCCAGAAATCGATTGGGTAAATCTCCCGTTGCACGTAGCCTCGGAGCCAACGGCCTGGCCGCGCAATGCAGACCGCCTGCCACTCGCCGGCGTGAGCGGATTTGGCTGGTCGGGAACTAACGCCCACGTCATCGTGGAGGGTTACGCCGAACTCGATGCCGGATCCCAAGGCACAGACATCCAGGCCTGGCCGACAGGCGCTCCCTACCCGATTGCGCCGTCGCTGCCACATGATGTCTCTGAGCCGACTCGAGGGGAAGATCTCACCCCACGCCAGACACGGCTGCTGCCAGTTTCCGGCAAGACCAAACAAGCGCTCAAGGATGCGGCAGGCCGCTTTCTCGAGTGGCTCGCAACGCAGTCTAAAGAGCTTGCTTCAAGTGAACCGGCCGTGAACCCGTTGCTATCCGACTTGGCGTGGACTGCGGGCATTGGGCGCAGCCATTTCTCCCACCGCGCAGCGCTGCCTTTCCGCGATATTGCTTCACTGCGCGAGCAGCTAGGGCAGGTGGTGGACTCGCCGCCGGGTACGGAGAATGCCACCCCACGCAAGATTGCGTTTATGTACACCGGACAAGGTAGCCAGTGGCTTGGTATGGGAGAGACCCTGTACGACAATGAGCCGGTGTTCCGGGCGGTCTTGGACCGTTGTGAGGCGGTGTTTCGGGTAGAGCGGTCGGCGTCTTTGCTCGACGTCATGTTCGGAAAACCTGAGGCGGTCGGGGACTTGAATGACACCGCTTGGGCGCAACCGGCCATCTACGCGCTGGAGTGCGGCTTGACGGCGCTCTGGGCCAGTGTCGGCATCTACCCCAGCGTGGTAATCGGACACAGTCTTGGCGAATTTGCCGCCGCGCACGCTGCCGGTGTGTTTAGTTTGGAAGCCGGCATGCGCTTTGTGTCCAGGCGTGGCGCATCGCTGGCGACGCTGGCCGATGCAGGGGCAATGGCGGCCATTTTTGCCACCGAGGCGCAGGTGATTGCCGCGATGGAAGAGGTAAATGCCGCGGCCGACGGCGCTGAGGTTAGCATCGCGGCCTATAACGGAGCACACCAGGTTGTCAGCGGCCCGGTGTCTAGCGTTGAAGCAATCGTGGACCGCTTCGAATCGCAAGACGTCCGCGTGCGGCGCTTGAACACAAGCCAGGCGTTTCACAGCGCTTTGGTGGAACCCGCTTTGGACGATATCGAAGCCGCCCTGGAAGATATCGAAGTTGCGTCGCCGTCAGTTGATTTGATCAGCAATGTCAGCGGCCGGTTGGTGGCGCCGGGGGAGTCCCTCGACGGGGCGTACTGGCGTCGGCACATGCGTCGTCCGGTGGCATTCAGGCAAGGTGTTGCAACGCTCGCCGAATTAGGCGTAGATATGGTGATCGAGCTTGGCCCACACGCCGTGTTAGGACCCATGGCGACAATGGCCTGGCCCGAATCACCGGCAGGAAAGGTGGACGAGGGCCCGGCAGTTATCGCCAGTTTGCGCCGACCCGACAGAGAGAGTACCACGCGGGAACCTGAGTCCAGCTTTGTAGACGCAGTCGCCGCGGGCTATACGGCGGGTCTTGAAGTCTCTTGGCAAGGCCTGTTTGCAGGTGAGAGTCGCTGCCGCATTTCGTTGCCGGACTATCCCTTCCAGCGCCGCCGTCATTGGGTTGATAGGCCGACACGCCGCCGGTCCGGCACAGACCATCCCCTATTGGGTTTACGTCATGAATCGCCACGCGGCGAAATCCATTTCGAGACTGAAATATCGGCCGCCGATCCAGCATGGTTAGACGACCACCTCGTGTTTGGCCGCCACGTCGTGCCGGCAGCGCTCTGCGGAGCCATGGCGGTATCGGCGGCTTGGCCGGACTGTGAAGGCACTGTAGTCGTTGAGGATTTCCAGCTCCACAATCCAATAGTCTTGCCGGAGCGAGATCAAGAAGAGGATGCTGAGCCGCAAAGTCGGAAACTCCAGCTCGTGCTCAGCAAGAGCGAAACGCCGTCTGCCCAACGGGTTGAGGTGTTCAGCAAAGGCAGCGAAGAAGATGGCTGGACTCTACACGTGGAAGGCCGGGTTGCCACCGGGGCACAACAAACCGGCGGGTCAATCGATGTGGAAGCCTTGAAGCAGGGCCTGGCAGCGGAAGATGTAGCAGCGTTCTATCGTGCGAGGGCCGACGTCAATGTGAATCTCGGGCCGCAATTTCGCACATTGCAGTGGCTTTGGACCGGAGATGGCGAGGCCGTGGGTGAGATTTCCCTCTCTCCTGAGATAGAGCAAAGCACCGCAGAAGTGCACCCGATCGCGCTGGATGGCTGCTTTCAGGTAATGGCGGCCGCGCGCCGGCAGTCAGCAAGTGAAGATGGTGATGCATATCTGCCGTTCGGTTGGGAACGGCTGTGGCTTACGGAGCAGCTACCAAACCGGCTCATCTGCCATGCGCGCATGCGAGAGAGAAATCGCGAGTCCGAGGCAGAAGGCGTTGCGGAAGCTACACCTGAAGTCATATCGGGTGATCTGCGCCTCTATACGCCGGAGGGGCGAGAGATTGGGGGATTGGACGGCTACACCGTCAAGCGCGCCACGCGCGCCGCGCTGCTGTCGGCTACTGAAAACGTAGAAGACCTCCTGTACGAGGTTGTCTGGCGTGACCGACCCCTGCCGCAAGGAATGCCGTCTGCGGACTTCCTCGCGAGTCCTACGGCTGTCGCCGCCGAATCTAAGACTTTCCCGGAGTATCTGGCGGCTGAGGGCGTTGAAGCCGACGATAGAGACGCGTTGCTCTCCGACTTGGAACACCTATCGTGGCGTTGCGCGCTCGCGGCCCTGGAAGAACTCGGGTGGGAGCGCGCAGTCGGCCAAGCGATAGACCCAGAGGCGTTGCGCCAAGAGTTGGGAGTCTTGGACGAGCATTGCAAGCTCTTTCGCCGCATGCTCGAAATGCAGGTACGCGCCAGCGTCCTGGCGGAGGCCGGAGAGGACTTTGTCGTGCAATTGGGTCCCGACGACCCGTTGCCGGATGAGGTGCCAAGCGATCCTGACGCATTCTCCATCCAGATGGAGTCACGCTACGCCCACGGTACCAACGAGGTCGGCCTCTTTCGGCGCAGCGCAGGCGCATTGGCCGACGTGCTGCGCGGCGAGGCAGACCCACTTACGCTTCTCTTTAGCAGCGGCGAACCGAGCGCAGCAGACTTGTACCGCAAAGCGCCTGTAGCACGGGCCGCCAACAAGATGCTGAGCGACGCCGTTGCCGCGCTTCTCAGCGACATGCCGGCAGATCGGCGACTAAGGGTCATAGAAGTCGGCGCCGGTACTGGCTCGGCAACGGCTTCGGTGTTGCCGGAACTCCCGGAAGGTCGGTTTGACTACGTTTACACTGACATTTCCGCAGGCTTCTTTGCGGAAGCCGAAGCGCGCTTCGGCGGCACTGAGGCCGCTATTGAATACCGGGTCTTGGACGTTGAGAAAGACCCGATTTCACAGGGGTTTGACCCCCATGGCTATGACCTGGTCGTTGCGTCCAACGTCCTGCACGCTACACGATATCTGCGAGAGACTCTCGGCCATTGCCGGGAACTGCTGGCGCCGTCCGGCCAGCTAATTGCCCTTGAGAATCTCCGCGGTCAAGGCTGGCTGGACCTGACCTTCGGTCAGTTGGACGGCTGGTGGCGTTTTGCCGACCACTACCGACCGCACCATGCCCTCGCGAGCCCGGAAGTCTGGAGTCAGGCACTGCACGACGCAGGTTTCGGGGAAGTGGAAGTCCTTGGTGTGGATCGGACTGAAACCGGCAGGGAACCTGACCGGGGCGTCATCCTGGCGCAGGGGCCTTCCCAGGTCTTGGAGCCTGCAAGAGCCTGGGTATTGACACCGGATCGCAACGGCTTCGCGGAAAGGCTAGCGGCGGCGTTGGCGGCTCGCAATCAGACCGTAGTGCTGGCAAGCTGCGAGCAGCAACCGGACGCGCATCAGGCCGAGTTGGATTCCAAGATTATCCGCACGCCTGTCGCACTCTGTGATCGCGAATCTTGGCAAAATCTCTTCATGAGCCTACCCAGTGACGTACCGCTGGAGGGCGTAGTTCATCTCGCCGCTTTAGACGGCAGCGGCCCGGAGTCTACGACCGCAGAGCTGGCGGACGACGCACAGCATGCCACGGCGAGTGCATTGGCATTGGTGCAGGGCATGGGCGATGCAGACGTAACCCCAAGCAAGGGAACATGGTTCATCACACGTGGCGGTCAGGTGCTGGAAAAGGAGAGTCGCGGAGAACTCTTCGGAGCGGCGCTCTGGGGTTTCGGCAAAGTGGTGGCGCGCGAAGCAGGCGACTTGCAGCCGCGAATGCTCGACGTGGAACCGGGACGGGTAGTTCCCATCGCCGACCTGGCAAATGAACTGCTGTATCCGGATTCCGAAAATCACGTTGCCTATCGTGGAAGTCTGCGCCAGGCGGCACGCCTCGAACGCATCGGCGCCGTGCCCGAGCGCTTGACGCTGCCCGATAACTCAAGTTGGCTGCTGGAACCGGACGCAGGCGGTGCGCTGGAGGGCATCCATGTTGGGCCGTTCCCTGCCAGGCCTTTGCAGCCGCGGGAAGTGCGCGTAGCCGTCGATGCCACCGGGCTTAATTTCTGGGATGTCTTCCGCTCGCTTGGGCTCATCGACGAAGGTCTCCTGGGTGGCGAATTCTGCGGCCGGGTGCTTGAGGTCGCAGCCGACGTTACGTCTGTTGCGGTCGGCGACCGCATCGTCGGTCTCGCGTTTGGTACGTTTGGGCCTGAGGCGATTACGCGGGAAGAGATGGTTGCGCTGGCTCCGCCGGGCTACACGGCCACAGCACTTGCCACCATGCCAACGGTGTTTGTTTCGGCCGCGCTCGCGTATGACATTGCCGCATTGAGGGCTGGCGAGCGTGTGTTGATCCATGCTGGCGCCGGCGGCGTGGGATTGGCAGCCATCCAATTGGCGCAGGCCTTGGGCGCGGAAGTGCACACAACGGCGAGCGCACCCAAGCAAGCATATCTCCGCTCACTGGGTGTTGAGCACATCTACGACAGCCGGCGAACTGACTTCGGCCGGCAAATCCTCGAAGCCACCAACGGCGAAGGTGTTCACGTCATCTTGAATAGCCTGACAAGTGAGGGCTTCATCGAGTCAAGCTTATCCTGCCTTGCGCAAGGCGGCCGGTTCGTGGAATTGGCGCGCGTGGGCATTTACAGCGAAGAAGAGATGGCCGCGGCACGGCCGGATGTGACCTACGACATCCTGGAATTGGATACGCTCAAGGAGCACGATCCGGCGCGCCCGGGAGACGCCTTGCGGCGCACGATGGCACAACTAGACCTGGGTGAGATTACCCCGCTCATTCACAGCAGGTGGGCGCTCAATCAAGCCGGGGCCGCCATGGACTTCATGCGTTCTGCTCGTCACATCGGCAAGATCGTCTTTTCAGTCTCGCCAATAGAAACAGGAACGCTGCGCGACGACCGGACGTATCTCGTAACGGGCGGTCTCGGTGGAATCGGATGCGCTTTGGCCGGTTGGCTGGCTGAACGTGGCGCCGGAGCTATTGTGCTGAACGGACGGCGCGACCCTGATCCCGAAGCCGTCGCGGCCATCAACGCACTGCAAGCAAGTGGCGTTAACGTGCACGTGGAATTGGCCGACGTAACTGACGGCGATGCGGTCAACGCGATGTTAGCGCGCATCGATGCCACGCAGCCGCCGCTCGGAGGCATAATTCACAGCGTTGGCGTTCTGTCGGACGCAGCCCTCACCAACCAGAGCTGGGAGAGTTTTGAGAACGTGCTGTGGCCTAAGATGCTAGGCGCATGGCACCTGCATCGCGCGACACTGGACCGGGATCTTGACCTCTTTGTCCTCTTCTCCAGCGTGACCGGCGTGCTGGGCAACGCGGGCCAGGCGAACCACGGGGCGGCGAACGCGTTCCTGGACCAACTTGCCGGCCACCGGCGGGCACGTGGTCTCGCTGGTCAATCGATTGCCTGGGGCGCATGGTCGGGTCTCGGCGAGGCCGAGGAACAGCGAGAGCGCATCGCCAGGCAGTTGGAGGCGTCGGGAACGGGCTGGATGACCCCGCAGCAAGGCTTGAAAGCCTTCGAAATGCTCATGCGGCAGGATGTTACAGCAGGCTTGGTCGCGGCCGTAGACTGGGACGTTCTTTCGCAGAGTCACGAAGACAATCCACCACTGTTCGAGAATGTCGTCACTAAAACATCGGAGGGAGACGAGGAGTCGGCTGAGGCCCCACAAGACTTGATGTCTCGCCTGCGGAGTGCGACCGCCGCGGAGCGGGAACAGGTGCTCGCTTCATTCCTGCAAGAGGAACTCCAGGCGGTGATGCGGCTGCCAACGGAACCCGCCTTGTCGGTTGAGTTTGCCGACCTCGGAATGGATTCGCTCATGGCTGTAGAGATGCGCAACCGCGTCAACCGCGGCTTTGCCGGAGAGTATGTGGCATCGAACACGGTAGTCTTCGACTATCCCAGCATCGCAGGCCTCGCCCGCCATTTGGCAACTGAGCTTGGGGATGGCGAGGAGTCTCCAGCGGCCGAATCCCTGCCCGCCCCAGAGCCGCCATCAATCGACGTCGCCGAGGATAGCATTGCCATTGTCGGCATGGCCTGCCGGATACCGGGTGCTGAAGACCCTGAAGGCTTCTGGAGTCTCTTAGAAACAGGCCAGAACATGGTAACCGACGGACGTCAAGACGCTGGCTCTTGGAGTGGCATAGCCGGGGATCCCGCGGCTGACAGTGCTGCCTATCGGCACGGGGCATATCTGCAGGGGATAGACGAGTTTGATTCTCGTTTCTTCAAGATTGCCCCGATTGAAGCACAGATGATGGATCCGCAACAGCGGCTTCTGTTGGAAACTTCCTGGCAGGCTTTCGAAGATGCCGGCATAGATCCCGAAAGTCTGCGGGGGAGTCGCACCGGGGTCTATGCCGGCATTGGCGGCAGCGAGTACCGCAGAGTAATCATGGAGAGCGGTAGGGACGACGACTATCTGGGAACTGCCGGTGGCGTGGCGGTGGGTCGGGTCGCCTTTACATTGGGGCTTGAGGGCCCGGCCGTACCGATAGAACTGGCCTGTGCCGCTTCCTTGGTTGCGGTTCACCAGGCCGTAGCCAGTTTACAGCGCGGCGAAATCGATATGGCGCTGGCCGGAGGGGTCAATGCGGTCCTTTCCCAGTCCGTTATGCGATTTCTCGCGGATGCGGGGATGCTCTCGCTAAGCGGCCAGTGCTGGACGTTTGATGCCGCCGCAGATGGATATGTGCGCGGCGAAGGGTGCGGCTTGGTGGTGTTGAAGCGCCTGAGCGAAGCCGAGGCAGACGGTGATCGCATCTGGGCCGTGATCCGCGGCACTGCCGTCAACCAGAACGGCGCCGGTTTGGGCCTGACACTGCCGAACGGTCCCGCCCAGGAACGCGCCATGAGAGAAGCACTGTCGCAGGCAGACGTCGCGCCCGCCGAGATCGACTACGTCGAGGCACATGGCCCGGGTACTGCCGTCGGCGATGCGGTGGAACTGAACGCTGTGGCTAACGTCTACGGTCGAGATCGCGATGCCAAGAACCCACTGCTCATTGGCTCTGTCAAGACGAATATCGGCCACCTGGAAGCGGCTGGGGGAGTCGCAAGCCTCATGAAGACGGTGCTTGCAATGCAGCAAGGCGCCATTCCTCAACATCTCAACTTCCGAAACCCAAATCCCGATATCGATTGGGATCGCTTGCCGGTGCGCGTGACATCAGAAGCGGTCGCATGGCCGTCCGCTACCAATCGACCGCCTTTTGCGAGTGTGAATGTCTTTAGCATCTCAGGCGCGAACGCGCATGTCGTTGTCGAAGGCTGCCCCGCGCACGATGAAGAGGAGAGCAGCGGGAACGGCAGCCGGTGGCCGGCGGGCGCCGCGCGCCTCGTAGAGGTTGCGCTGCCCGATGGTGCGGACTTCGCCGAAACGTCAGATATGAACCTAGCACAACGCACCACGCGTCTGCTGCCTCTCTCCGGCAAGACCCACCAAGCACGGCGCCAGCTAGCGGAACGCTACTTAGCCTGGCTCGATGATACGCACGCAGACTCTGACTCCACAGATGCCTTAGAAGACTCCGTGCTTGCGGATATGGCGTGCACGGCCGGCGTGGGGCGCAGTCACTTCTCCCACCGCGCGGGATTGGCCTTCCAAACGTATGCGGAACTGCGAGAGAAGCTGCAGGGGCTCGCTGCAGTACGTGAGGATTCCGACGAACCTGAACCGCTACCGGTCGCGAATACTGCCTTTGCCTTTGGTGGCTCGGTACACGGGGTGGCCGCCATGAGCAAGTCCCTTTACAAGCGAGAACCCGTCGCCCGCGCAGTGCTGGACCGCTGCGATGCTATTCTCCGCGAGGAACGAGCATCCTCCATTTTGGACGTGTTGTTCGGTAAGAACGGTGATTCGGCTAGCGCCAACCACGATCCGGCTTGGTATCAGCCGGCAGTTTACGCTTTGGAGTGTGCGCTTACGGCGCTCTGGGCGAGTGTCGGCATTCGGCCGAGTGTTGTAACGGGGTGCGGTGTGGGCGAACTCGCGTCGGCACAAGCCGCGGGAGCGCTCAGTCTTGAGGACGGCTTGCGCATCGCTGCCGAGTGGGGTGCGCAAATGGCGGGTGACTCTCTCAACGCATCACAGCCAGATGTTTCACCTGGGCTGGGAGAGGCAATCGCGGCAGTAGCAAACGCACCCTCAATCACCATGGTGAGCGGCGCAACGGGACGGGTGGTAAACCCCGGTAACCGGCCTGAAGCGGCGTATTGGAACGAAAGCGCCGGCTCGCCTGCAGCAGCGGGCTGCGTCGAGGCTCTGGCTGAGTTGGCTGTCGACCTGCTCGTGTCAATCGAATTAGGCGCAGAGGGAGATTCCCGGGTCGCTGAGCGGTGGCGGAGCCCGGCAGGAACAGTGACGTCCGACCGAAAGCTTGTCTACATTGAGTCATTGGCGCGCGCTGACAGTGAAGGATTGTCGCCGGCGCCTGACTGCCAATTCACCAGGGCCGTTGCGGACGCGTACGAAGCAGGACTCCAGGTCTCCTTTGCGGGACTGTTTGCCGGAGAGATGCGCAGACGCATCTCTCTGCCAAGCTATCCTTTCCAACGCCGCCGACATTGGGTAAATGCGCGCAATTCGGTAACGTCCAGCTAAGTCCAGGGCAAGTAAGGAGTGTGCATGCCACACAATTGGGTGCAAACGCAGAGTCAGCCCACGTGGGGCTCTCTCATTGACTAAGTGGTCGTCACTTGCTATGGTTGCAGCAGAGTTTAACATGGGATTTCTTGTGGGAGGATTGTTCATATGGCAGCGACCGCAGAGCGCATGAAGCAGCTTGTTGCGTCGAACCTAGAGGTGGATGGCAAGCCGTTGGGTCCTGACTTCGACCTCGGCGCCAGTCTCGCCGATGCCGGTGTTTCATCCATGGACATCGTTGCATTTGCGAAGGTAGTCGCCCAGGAGTTCAATGTAGAGATCACGCGCGAGAATTGCCCAACGCTCAACAACCTTCAAGAGTTGGTCGACGCCATTGATGCCCGCGAGGGGTAGGTCGCGTCCCAATTGCCGGCAATGTAGATTCTGGGCAGTTCTTGATATTTGTGACAAATCGCCGCTCCTGCAGGAGCGGCGAAATTCTTAGCTGGGCTAGTTAGTCCGTGATGTGTCGGCTCAATGAGCGTGCGATGCCTATGACCGCCATAGACTTGCGCTGGTGGACCCATTTCAAGACAATTGGCGCCGTCCGCGTTGCCCATGTTAACCTGCGACCTCAACCGGAGGCAGAAGCGGCTGCGTATCGATGGCTAGACGAAGGGGAACAAGATCGGTTTCAGCGCTTCGCTTTTGACGGCCCACGACGCAGGTTTGCCCTATGTCGTTCCGCCCTGCGGGCCATCCTCTGCGATCAGTTGAGGTGTGAGAACGAAGACCTCTTCTTTGCCAGCTCTCCTTTTGGCAAACCAATCGCCCGACAAAGAGACGCGCCGGCCGCAGTCAGCTTCAACGTCAGCCACAGCGGCGATCACGGGCTGGTAGCCTACGCACCAACCGGAAGGCTGGGCGTGGACGTTGAAGAGCGCGATGGGCACCGCAACCTTGACGTGCTTATAGACACCGTGTTTACGTGCGACGAAGAGGCGGCAATACGGTCGCAACAGGGACCTGGGCGCGTCCACCTCTTCTACGGGCTCTGGACGATGAAGGAAGCCCTGATGAAGGCCCAGGGCGAGGGCATCCATCTGGACGCTGCCAGCATCCGGCTTCCTGAGTCCATGCTGCGGGGTACTCAGCAGGGCTCAATGGAATTGTCCCAGTTTCCCGGTGTTTCATGGCACGTTCAAGACCTTGGAAACGAAGAGTTCGCGGCTGCCGTTGCCTTTGAGATAGACTGAAGCCACAAGTAACAAGAACAGTACAATTCATGGCGAATTCAAAGACGGTATGGGAGGTACCCGAGCCCCACGCCACGTTGGACGTGCGGGTAGATAGCGATACCACAATTAGGCTGCGGCGCCACGGTAATTCCAACGGGCCGCGGCTGGTGTTAAGCCATGGCAACGGCCTTGCGATTGACCTCTATTATCCCTTTTGGTCGCACTTGACAAGCGAATTCGACGTGATAGTCCACGATCTGAGGAACCATGGCTGGAATGCAGTGACTTCGGCGAGGGAGCACACTATTGCTACCTTTGCGTCTGACCATGACATCCTGCTTGATGCCATTGAGATAAACTTCGGGAAGAAGCCCATCAGCGGCGTCTACCACTCGGTCTCCGCGCTGACAACTCTGGTCTCTCCCACCAAGGGCAGCCGCCACGCATCGCTCATTCTCTTCGATCCCCCGCTGTGCAAGCCTGGCGCCAGCTTTGAGGAATTCGATACCGCAGCCACACGTGCAGCCGGCATGGCACGCCGCCGCACCTTCCACTTCAACTCCAGGGAGGACTTTGTGGAATTACTTGGCTTCTCACCGATTTTTCAGCATACGGTGCCCGGAACTATCGAACTCGTGGCACAAGCGACGTTGAGGGATAGTGAGGGTGGAACGGGCTTTGAGCTATGCTGCCCTCCCGAATACGAAGCGCAGATTGTCGACTATGCCAGTCCTTATGCCGTACTTGTGGACTTTCGAAAGTTTCACTGTCCCATTAAGGTCATTGGAGCTGACCCCACCTTGCCATATTCCTATCTGCCAACCCTGGATCTCAGTGACATCCTGAGCGTGGACTATGACTTCCTGCCCGATGCGACACACTTCCTCTCACTGGAAAAACCGGAGGAGTGCGCGGACATCGTGCGGAAATTCATTGCTGAGCATGCGTCTGACTAGAGCAGCATGTTTCGTTAGGGTCGGTTGGCGGGGGCGGAACCGCACCCCTGAACGTGTGAGGCACAATCAGACCGGGACCCAGGAGGATAGTCCCGCACGGCGTGCCTGTGGGGGGTTGGACGAGCCCAATTGCGCGGGCGGGGAGCGAAAGAGATCGTGAGAGCGTCTCGGTCCGCCTCAGCAGTGGGGGATGCAACGCTGAGGAACTCGCTGGTCTATTGTGCTCTCTCGACACGCACCGTTACGATGTCCATGCCGTGGTACTTTTGGTGCCGCACCGCAGTCGCATAGTGCCGTAGCAGCCGAAACGACACTTCTCTATCATCGTCTGCTTCGCTCTGTTCGTCGAGATGTGCCAGCCGGTCTTCCAGATTTTCTTCCGCGAACACCGCCGAGAATTCCAATTCCAGCGCATTGCCTTCCGGGCGTGTGGCAATTATCAAGCGCGGCACTTTGTCCGAGGGGTGCGCACTTTCCGGTCGCAGCAGGCTCGCGAGAGTTTCTTCACCCGCAGAGCGCAGGCGGTCAATAGACTCTTCGTTCCAACCCAGCTTGGCAGCGACTTCCTGCAGAAAAGCGTCAATCTGGGGCAGGTCGGAGTTGGCCAGACGCACCTGCAAGCGCCGGCGTCGCGGTCCCGTTATGTCTAGGAGTACCGTTAACGCGATGGCTATTGCTGCGCCGATGGTTATGCCGTTGCCCAGCAATCCATCCCATGGCGCGCGCAAAACGCCCTCAAAGATGTTCTGGTGCTGTAAGCCAACCCCAATTGAGAACGACAGCCCGACAACTAGAGCGTCTTGGTAACCAAGCCCCGAGCGCGAGACAGTGCGTATGCCCTCGAAAAAGAGAATCCCAATTGCCACTAACAAGAATGCGCCCATAATCGGGTTGGGGATAGTGAGAAGCAAGCCGGTTACTTTGGGAAACAGCGCCAGGATTAGGAAAATCACCCCCATGGCGTAGGCAACCCTGCGGGCGGCTACCCCAGTGAGATTGATGAGGGAGACCGTGGAAGACGAATAGGCGCTCGTGGGCGGTGTACCGGCGAGACCAGACAACAAGATGCCTACCCCGTTGGCATAGAGTGCGCCCTGAATCTTGCGAAAGTCAATTGCTCGTTGCCGGCGCTGTGAGACCTGCTGCACTACTACGGCGTCACCAATGGTCTTAATTGCCTGCACGAGGGTTACTACCAGAAACATCGGCAGCAGTGCCCAAAACCCGGCGGTCGGCGTCAATTCCAGCCCCGGAAAACCGCCTGAAGGGAGCCCAACCCACGCCGCTTCACGCAGCCGATCCAATTCATACATGCCGAAGAATGCCGCCGCCACACAGCCTGCGCCAATACCGAGAAGCGGTGACCACAGCCGCCAGGATACAGGCGCGCGCAATGCCAGAATGGTCGTTACTACCAGCGTAACCAGCGCCACGCCCGGACCGGCAATTGCGGGCGTGCCTGCAGGAACTTCATTCAGGCGGTCGAAGGCCACCGGCAGAATCATCGTTGCGATCAGCATGAGCACGGTACCGGAAACGGCCGGTGTAATGATGCGGCGCAAGCGCGGCAGCCACGCCGCAATTGCCAGATAGAACAGCGCCGACAGGATTATCAGACTCGCGAGTGTGGCGGGCCCGCCCTCCGCAAGTGCCAAGACCGAGACCGCAACATAGTTCGGTGTGGTGCCGGTAATGAGAAGGTGGCGCGTGCCGAGCCAGCCAATGCCGGCCGCCTGCAGCGCCGTGATCGCCCCGCCGACGATGAGCGACGCAAACACGGCCCACGTGAGATAGCGCTCGTCCTGACCGGAGGCTACGGCCGTGATGGCCACAATAAGCACGGCAGGCGCCACGACAATCAAGACGCCCTGCGCTCCCACGACTACCGCCGTAAACAACGAACAAGGCTCGTCCGGTTCGTAACGGATGTTCTCGCCTAAGCGGGCTGACGCCAAGCAGGGCCTCCTAACTACGCGCGACCTAGCCTATACCAACGCACTCACTGCAAGGGCACGTGGGCAATCTGCCAGACGCGCCTTAGACGCCTCCTGGAACGTCCTGACCGCAGATGCGCAGGTAGTCCGGCTTAGGCGCGTCACCTGTGTACTGGAACTCCGCGGCCATGTAGCTCATCGTAATCGCCCGCCGCGACTGCGTCGTGAGATTTGGCGCCGTCCCGTGGAGCAGGAGGCTATGGAAGAAGAGCCCATCGCCCGCTTCCATTGGGACCGTGATCACGTCAGCCGGATCATAGTTAGATTCGTTGATGATATAGTCGTCCGGCACCCGCTCATGGGGTACGGGGCCGCGTTTGTGGCTGCCGGGAATGGCGGTAATGCAGCCGTTCTCCGGGGTAGCAGGTTCAAAGGGCATCCAGCATGAGCTCAATTCCATCGGTTCAATCGGCCAGTAGGGAGAATCTTGATGCATCCCCTTGGCCGAGCCAACCTGCGCCGGTTTCATCAGCACTGAGTCACGAAAGAGCTTCAGATTCTCGCTGCCGATGAGAGCCTGCATGCGCTTCACGACCTCCGGCATTGTGCCTAGCCCGCGAAAGCGGTCGTCGTGAACGACGAGCCGATCGATCTTGCGAAATGCATCGCCGCGTCGCTCCGGCCACGGCACCTCGCCGCGTTCCACACGGGGCTCAACCTGGATCTTGACCCCTTCCGGTATGGGCAGGCGATCATACATGTACTCTTCGAGCCGCTCTTTCAGTTCCGCTATGCCCTCAGCCGATACCAAACCCTTGATGAGGAGATAGCCGTTGTCCGCGTAGAATGCTTGCTCCTCTTCAGTCACCACCGTCTTCACCTCTGCCATCATTGCACCTCCATGGGTCTGTTGTTAAACAATAGAATTGAATCCCAGTCCATGTTGCCGCTTGCGTCAAGACCGTAATAGCGGGTTCACAAAATCACCATGCCGGCGTCGCGCCTTGTGCCCCCAAGCGTGCACGGCCGACCCTTGCACGTTTTATGCATTATCGCCGATAGGCATAGTTTAGGAAAGAAACAAGAACGGAAGTTTGGACGAAAGCACTACCCGGTCGTTTTGACGCAGACGACTAGAAGAGTGCCGGCTGGCGGGCTTCAAGAGGCCAAGCGTCAAAGCCTCTATCGCGCAAGTGAGCGGAGAATTGTTGCGGGCCGAACATCGTGAAAACCCGTTTCGGCTTGGCCCGTTCAACATACGCATTAAGTTGATTCCAGTCGCAGTGGTCGCTTAGCGGCAGCGCCTCATCAACACGCATGCGATACTTGCATGAGGGATCGACGGCCCAGCCGCTAAGAAGCACAGTGCGATAGGGAGTGAGCGCGAACGTCTCGGAGCGCCGACGCACATGAGGCGGCATCAAGACGACCGTACCTTCCTCACGCCTGCCGCGCCAGCGGACCAGTTTGCCCGGAAACCTGGCGCCCATCTGTAAGTAGACCGCCGACATCGCATACGTTGATTCGTCCACCTGAACGTCAAAACCCGCGTCCAGCAGGATATGCAAAGCCTCTTGCCCCTTGCCCAGGCTATAGGCAAGCACGATGGGCACTGCTCCCTCATCGAGTGTATCGATGACCCACTCGCACAGTTGGCTGACGACGCTCGCACGAGTCGGAAAGACGTAGTCCGGGTGTCCGAAAGTCGCATCAATGATGAGCGTATCGCACGGTAAGGGCTGAGCCGGTTGCCCAAAGAGATCCTGCCCGAGGTGCAGATCGCCCGTATACACAATTCGTTCTCCGGTTGCATGCACGTCGATGGCGACCTGGGCGGCGCCCAGACAGTGACCGGCCGGAAAGAGCGTTAGCGTGTAATCGTCGCGCTCCAGCGGCTCACCGAACCGCAGCGGCTGCGCTTGCTTGATCTTCATGCGTTGGGCAGCCAAAGCGATAGTTTCCGCAGTCGCAAGCACGTGATGATGCGAGGCAAGGTGGTCGCTGTGCGCGTGAGAGATGTATCCTTCGGCTTTCACTCTCCGCGAATCAAGCCAGAGTTCCAGCGTGGGAAGAAAAATGCCCGGTTCAATTGGAGATTGCATGCGGTACTCATCCAGAACAGTACAGAGAGTCTCAAGAGCTTACTGATGGGTCGACCGTATTGGCAAATCGGGGTGCGTGAGTCCGTTCATCGCGTACCCAGTCAAGTTTGAGGACTTCTCCTGTACACACGAAAAAATCCGTTGGCGGCGCAATGGCGAGCCCAATTTCCTGATTGCAATTCCCTCTACAAAGTAGCAGTCTGCCGGCAACCTAAGCGCCTGGCAATATCGAGCCCACGAGTTCAAGCGCTCGGCCAACAAAGAGGCCCTGGGTGCCTGTGCGGTAATGGGCCGGAGCGAGTTCGTCATCCTGGTAGGAGCCGACTTCATAGCCGCCGCGTGGAATCTCCCGGTCCGACGCAACGTAGCCGATCATGTCATTTGCCATGCTCACGTGGACTACATCAAGGCCGAATTCTTCCTTCACCCGCTTTCGCGTTTCCATGCCGTACTCCAGGAAGAATTCCCCAGGAAAGCCGACAAACACCAGGTGACCAACGCGAATAACCTGGAGTTCGGTCACCAAGCCGTCGGCCAGCGTGCCGGCTTCAAGCTGCCGGAGAATGCGCTGCGCCCACCGCGCTTTGCAAAACGGGAGGCGTCTCCCACTGTCAGGAAACGCACCTGTTTCAAGTGCTTCCCGCAGATAGTCGGCGGTAGGCGGCTCGGCGAATGGAGCGACGATGGACGTGCTGGCTGCGGCCACGCCGTCCAGAGGACGTGGGCTCGTACTCTCCCGCACTTTCACCACCTCCGCGCCCATGATGCGCCCTTCACGTTCAAGCTCGGCAAAGACTGCCGAGCGGAAGCCGCCCGATTCGTTGGTGTAGTTCGGGCGAATATCGCCGTGGCAGCCCAGCAAGAAGCCCACCACGCAGTCATCGCCATACACATCCTCTACAAACGACCGCGCTGGGCCGGGATAGTCGGCACTGATGGCAAAGTTGTCGCTCATACTCGTTGGATGGCAAGCATAATTGAAGATGATGCCTGCCGGTTCGCCGGCATCGTTATCAAAGCGCAGCACCGGCAGCGAATGGTCCACGAGGCCGTCGGGGCGGGGACAATTGACCACTTCACCGTTGCGCTCGCCGCGTCGGTTGATGGCGAGACCGTACTGCCCAGTGCCAATGCCACCGTGCACGTTCTGAAACCCTTGCATCGCCATGGCTACGGCGCCCGCGAGCTTGTTTTCCAGCTCATCGAGGTAGTCATGGTCGAGAATTGGCAGCGCGTACGTGAGTTCTTCATCAGGAATGCCACCCGGGTGCGGTACGCTTGCGCCCGGCAGCCCGGCGCCCCAGTCTTTCGTGTTGGGGCCGCTGTGGGCATGGGTCATGCCTAACATGACGTGCGAGCCCGGTATGCCTGTTAACGCGGTGATCTTCTTGCGGACTGCATGCGTGCGCTGCAAAGAAATGTCAACGAGATCGGCGCCGACTACGGCAACAGTGGTGTCTCCATCGTCAAATACATAGGCAGCGGCGTAGAGTTCGTCGTGAATGTCATCAGAAGGCTGCTGGCGATTGCCATAGCCGCCGAGATGCGTACCCACCGGCGGAGTTATGTTTACTTTCGCCGCACCCATGCGGACGCTACCAGACATCATCTGCCTTTCTTGCTTCTCAGGTGCCGAATATCGGTGGAATCAGTGAATTGCGAAATCTAGTCTGCCGGTTGAGAAACCTGCTCTGCGAGAGCCAAGGCGCGACTCACCACGAACTGCTCGGTCTCCGGCCGGAATGGCGCCGGATACCAGAACCAGCGGTAGAAGTCAGCCGGTTCGGAGCCGCCTTCAGGATAGGACTTGGCAGTACAGACGTAGCCTACTTCCGAGTTGCTGTAGCCGAGAGTGAGCGCCATCTGTGCCCGGTGGCTGTCCTGCAGCGCCCGCTCGATTGCCAGCCCGATTTCCACAAACACCTCACCGCCCATGGCGACGATGCAAACACCGCCGAGCCTCACAACTTGGACTTCCATATCTACTGTTGTGGGTAGTTGCTCGCCGTTCTCCAGCTTCTCGATGAGGTAGTCTGCCCACGTGAGCCAGCGATTGCGGCCGGATTCCGTTCGATACAACTTGAGCTCTTCTATTGTGGGGGGATCTTGGAAGGGGAGCGGGAGTTGCTCTCTGGCGACGGTGATCGGATAGCCCACGGCCATATGGCTCTCGCGCGCCGCGCGCACCGCCACAGCGCCGGCGCCGCGGCCAAGCGCCTGAATCTCCGCCGCCGTGCAGGGATGAAAGCGATCGCCTGCCGGTGTCAGCACTCTTGGACGGATGTTGCCGCCACAGCCGGTCAGAAAGACCGCAATCGGCGCGCCTTCCGCAGCAAATGAGCGCTCAATCTCGTCTTTGGCCGGAGAAATGTAATCACCCCCAATTAGGGGATTACCGCGATAGTCAATGCCCGTCCCGTGACAAGCCGCCGAAAAGACGATGGCGAGCACCGAGCCGTCCAGGCGATCGACGCGTATGACTCGCGCGCGGTTATCCACCGTATCCTCATAGTTGGGCAGCATGCTCGAGGTGCCATCAACTACTTTCCTGCGATTGATGGCAAACAAGCCCTCCGCCTCACCAATGGCAAGCGAAGCTGGCTCAAGAGCTGCATTGGCACGCACCACGGTATCGGTGATGCGCTGGATGACCCACTCACGGTATTCCAAGTCCACGGGGTCCGGCGAAAGCACAGAGATGCTGGGGCCGGAATGCGTGTGGGAAGCATTCAGCAGGACGTTATCACCGGGGATGTCGGTCTGTTTGGCAATGCGCGCCCGTATCGCGGAGGCCAGCGAGGCTTCCATGTAAATGAGGTCATTACCGACCAGCGCGACTTTTGTCGATCCATCATCCAAAACAACGGCGGTGCTATAGAGGTCGTCAAGCACACCCGTTGATGTCACCGTCATGCCGCTTTGGAGCAAGCCTCCAATTGCCGGTGTGATCTGCGTTTTGGCCGCTCCCGCCCACAGCGGGGCACGTTCTGGCAGCACCTCGTCTTCCCGCATCAGCCAATTCTTCATTTGCTGCTCCCTCTCGTTACTATTCGCTATCATGATGCAGTGAGTTCATTCATGCAAGTCATGCCAGGAGAAGGGTGCAAAAATGCGTACGTCCGAAGTACTCCGGGAAATTGTAGACTCCTGCGGCCCTCAGGGCGGCGATGAAGGGATTCTTTTTGGCGACCGAGAGCAGGAAGTTGGCGGTATCCAAGTGTGCTGGATGGCGAGCCTCGATGCCATTGAACATGCGAAAGAAGCTGGCGCCAACCTCATCATTGCCCATGAGGACCTGTACTTTCCGTCGTGGCGACCTCCGCACAGCACAACATCGGTGGAGTATCTAAGCTGGCGTGTAAACCAGCGGCGCATCGGATTGCTTGCGGAGAGCGGTTTTGCGGTCATTCGCGCCCACGGGATGCTGGATCGTCACTGCATCTTTACTGCCTTCGCCGAGAAGCTTAGCCTCGGCAAGCCGGCGGTAGACGAAGGACCTTACCTTAAGGCCTACGACCTGCCTCCGGGCACGACCTATGGGGCGCTCGTAGAGCACGTAAAATCCGCACTCGGCATGGAGGCGGTGCGAGCGACACCATACGATCCGACGGCGACGGTGCGGCGGGCGGGGTTGCCCTGGGGTGGCCTGGGCCTCTTCGTCAATGTCGGCTACATGCAGTCAATTCTCAAGTACGACTGTGACGTGTTCATTGCAGGGGAGAGCGACAACTACGGCATGCACTTTGCGTTAGACTCCGGAGTGCCGATGATCGAGACTAGCCACGAAGTGAGTGAGAACCCCGGACTTGCCATCTTTGCCCAAGAGCTCCAGGCAAGGCTGCCCAATGTACCGGTACATTACTACGAAAACCCCATGCCGTGGCGTTGGTGGTAGCGTGGAACTCTGGCCCGCCCGCCGCTCGCGTACGTTACACCGGTGCGCGCGGGGCTAAGGGTGACGTCTACGCAGTCGCGGCGTGTAGCATACAATGACTCTGTCGTCTCGCCCAGGGGCTGAAGGTTCCGCATTCGAGGAGTCGCCCCGGGCACTCGCCGCCTCTACCTAATCCAACCCTTGGTCGGCCTCTCCCTCTTCCCACTTCCGCGAGAAGTTCGACACTATTCTATGGGAAACCGCGATGAATACGGCCCGTTCTTCCGGTGTAATGCCGTCCGCCAGCATGGCATTGTGCTCCTGAACCCGTTCAATGAGTGTTGGAACCAGACGGAGCCCTTCTTCTGTCAATCCAAGACTCACCACCCGCCGGTCCCCCCGCAGACGCCTCCTCGTTAGCATTCCCTGTTCGAAGAGCTTGTTCACGGTACGGCTGACGCTGCCGGCATCAACCGGCACCACTTTCGCTAATTGGGAAACCGTAGTTGTCCCGGAACGGAAGCAAACGCCGAGAATGATGAACTCTATCGGAGAAACGCCAAAGGGCATGAGTTGCATCGCAATGCCCTTTGTTACCGCATTTGCCAGGCCGGAGACATAGACCCCGAGATAGTCGGGCGTCGGTCCCCAAATCTCTTCCTTTTGTGATGCTTGGCTCAAAGCGCTTGTACTTTCTACGAATAATTAATGGCAGGAAAACTATCTGCAGCCATTGTATCATACGAAACCCATTCCTTTCATACAAAGCTATACATACCCTATGTGAAAGCAATGTGTGAGCAACCCCACAGGAAAGCAACTGCAGCACGTTGTGTGACTTGGGATTTTGACCCCGTACAGTTCCGTAAGGCCTCTCCCGACTCAATAGACTCTGGCATGACCATCGGGTACGATTGCAGCGCAGCCATGGAAGAGAACCGGGTGTGTAAGGTTAGACCTGCCTGCCTCTCACTATGCTACATCTCTACTCTGTGCGCTTGCCACTCAACGCTGGCTGCCAAAGCACGCAATCCAATTTCGAGGAAAAGGGGCCTAGGCGCGCTACTCCGTGATGGTCCGCCACGGCAGCATCCAGTCAGTCCCGCGCTTCGGTGGTCCAGCCGCCGGAACGTGGAACAGGAGGGTTCGCTCCCCAGTTTTTGGGCGTGGAATCCTCAGTGCTCAGACTAAGCGGGGGAGCGGAGCCATGAGAACGACGAATGCGGCGGCCATGGGCAAGGCCGTGAACAATGCCCACCCGCAAAGCCCGGCATTTTGCAAACGGCCCGCGCTTGTGCTATTGGACGCATACGGCACGCTATTCGCGCCGGTTTCCTTTGGCTCACCGGTAGTCCGCCTTTGCCAGTTGCTGGCGGCAGATGGCGTGCACATTGACCCAAAGAGTGCAGAGAGAGCACTTTTTGCGGAAATCAGACTATACCGCGAGCGGTTTCCCTATATTCGCGACCAGCAGGAACTAGGACAACTAGAGCTTGCAGCTAGCGATGTCATGTTGGCGGAGCTGGCAATCAAACAGTTTCCGCGCGAACGAATGCGCCAGCACCTGCTTGATCTCTTTCGCCTTGAGGTCTTTTCCGACGTGAATCCGGCGCTTGGTCACCTGCAACAACGCAGACTAGCGCTCGGCGTGGTAAGCAATTTCAATGCAATGCTCGGTGACTACCTGGCACAACTCGACCTAAGAGAGTGGTTCAGCGTGGTTGTGTGCTCAGCCGACGTGGGCGTCACTAAGCCGGATCCAATTATCTTCCATGCGGCAATCAAGCAGCTTGGGATGCAACCCGAGCAGGCGATCTACGTCGGAGACGACTTGCACAACGATTACCACGGCGCACGCCAGGCGGGCCTCCACGCGGTGTGGCTCAACCGCGATGGGGCGCCTACACAGGACGGAGTGCTTTCTATTACGACTCTTGCGGAACTTCCCGGTCTATTGAACCAGGTGAGCTCGTGACCACAACGCAAACGATGGCCGCGTCATACTGGGTCCACATTCAAGCGCATGCCGTCATCCGCAACTTCCCCCCAAGTCTTCATCGCGCATGAGCCCACTGGGAAGTTCTCCGCCCGCATTGACGCCCAACCCTCTGCGAGCGGTTTCAATGCGGAGCAAGCTATCCGGCAAAACATTGCCAATGTTTACGTTGGGGCCGAAAGTCTGCATGAGCCAGCGCGCGAGGGTATCCGGCTCTGAGTAGGTGGTGCCTTCAATCCACGGGCCCGTAAGCTCGAACATAAGGTTCTCGAGTGGCGCCGCCTTAGTGAGCTGTGCGGCCAGGGTCTTATCTCGCCCATGGCCGAATATTTCCGCCGCCTCCACAAGCACCTTGCTGCTGCCGGCCTCCAGGCACGCTTGGATGTCCTCTTCGAGACTTACCGTGACGGCCAATCCCTCTTTCTTACCCACTTCGCCATAGACCTCGAGGCCGTACGTCGCTCGCGCCTTGGCGATTAGCGCCTTCTTTTCGTCCAGGGAAATTGAGAGTAAGTTGTCAGAGACCTCTACAGCATGAAATCCGATCGCTCGTGTTTCTCCAAAATACTCGTTCACCTTCCCACAGAGCACAGCGTACTCGAGGAATTGCCCGCCAGGATAGGGCGCCACGTCAAACTGCTGGTAGAGGCTGATTTTTTGCATTACCAACTCACGCGGCAACAATCGCGCCACCCCCACGGCAAGTTTGGCGGAATCGATATATGCGCTCGCGAGCCGAAGAATGTCCTCTTGCTGGCTAAGCCCGATGCCAAAGTCAATCATCATTGTTTGACCGGACGTCCGCGGCTTAGCGGGACGCTTCAGCATGGGGATAGCGGAAAAAGCGTATTCAGACATTGCAGTATTGCCTAAAGAATGCCAAGAATGCGGGCCATGTTGCCATAGAACACCTGGTCTTTGTCCAGCGAATCCGCGCCGAGGCGGTCCAAGAACGCATCGTAAGCGGTGACAACGTCCGGAATCTCCGGTGCCGTTACATCGGAGCCGAACACCAGCTTGTGGGTAATCCCTGCGCCAGCCACCGCGTTGTACATCATCTCGTGCACGACTTTGCGATTGCCGTAGCGAATAGTGATCGGCCCGCTGAGGTCCCAATAGACGTTCTCATTCCAACGGGCTACCCACGCGGCTTCAGCAAATGAAGGTGAGCCAAGGTGCGCCCCAATGAGCGTGAGCTTCGGAAACGCCCGCGCAATCGGATCAAGCATCCAGGGCATCATGCGGGCGGTGCTCACATCCTCTGACCGCGATCCGCTGCCCGGTGCGCGGAAAAGCTGCCCCGTGTGAAAGAGAATTGGCATATTGCGGGCTTCCGCCCGCTCGTAGAGCGGATAGTACGACTTACTGTCGTAGTTTTCCAATGGGCGAATCGTCTTGAGGCCACGAAACCCCATGTCGCCAAGCTCATCGACAATGGTCGGTTCATCAACTCCAAGGCGAATATAGCCAAAACCTATGATTAAGTCGGGTTGGTCTTTGATGAGTTTCGCTACAGCATCATGTACGGGCGGATCGCCGGTGGAAAGCAAACACAGCCGCCGGCAGCCAAGCGCGCGCTCCATGCTGAGAAGATCATCGAGCTGGCGCTCGATGGGAACTTGCGAACCCGTCGGATCGAAGGCCGTCTGCGGATAGTGGACGTGTGCGTCGATGAAACGTCGGTACGCCATTGCGGAGTCTCCTGCTACACACCGAGAGTTTCACGAATACACTGGCGGCTCAAGACGGCATCTTCCTTAACCGAGCGATGGGCTTCCATGCCATGCCCTGGCTCGATCTCGACCACCACCCAGCCGCCGTAATCCGAACTCCTGAGCGATCCGGCTACGGCATGCCAATCGATAGCGCCGTCTCCGATTGCCTCCACGAGCACGCCGTCGGGCCGGCAGTCCTTGTAATGCACGTACCCGATGCGGGTGCGAAACGAGTCAATGAAGCTTACTGCGTCAGCCGTGCCGATAACGCGCGCGGCATTGGCAATGTCGTACGCCAAGCTGATATGCCCAGGATCAAGCTCGAGAATGCGGCGCATTTCACGGAACTCGTCTTCCAACTCTGGCCCGTGGGTATGATGGAAGCAGTGTGCGCCGTGGTCGGCAAAAAGGGCACACGCGTCTTGGAGTTGCTTGTTTTGCACCGCCAATTCCTCATCAGTTTTGGCCCCGCCCTTCTTTGCGGCCGGGCTAATCAAGACGGTGCTGCAGCCGATAGCCTGGGCAAAAGCGGCAATGATCTGCAGATTGGGTAACGTTTGCTCGCTGGCAACGTCGTCCGCATAGAAGACGCCGCCCGTATGCAGCGCCGCCAAAGTCAGACCGTGGTCGGCGATGAGCGCGCCGACCTCCGCCGGATCGGGCATGGTGGTAGTTTCGCTGTCGCCAGCTGGTGGCGCGCCGCCGGGACGCAGGGCGTTAAACCTGCCACCGGCGAGAAAATGATAGCCGATTTCCACACCGCCATAGCCGGCTGCCGCTATCTGTTGCAGTACGGTGTCGAGGTTTTCCGCAATCGGAAACTCGCGGAGCCAGGCATTGGCCTGAATGCCTATCTGTATCTCGGCCATTGAATCACCTCTCCCATCGCAGCGGACGATTAGACCATAAACACTCTCATGCCTGTACTCCGCCCGCGTCGGAGCAGGGAACCGGAGGAAAGGCCGCGCGCAAATGTAAACAACCTCGCGGGGTCAACGGACCCATTGGTGGCTGCAAGAATCTTCAGCTTGTGCCCAAGTCCGGTTTCCGATCTGTTGAACTGAAGAAAACGTTGGCCGGCTGCGTTACATGAACTCTCCACAAGCGAGATTGCACGCCCAACTATTGCATTGAGTGTTCAACGGCCCTAGGATACCATGAATTACGATAGCTATCAGTTGGGGCAATGCTCCTTGTGCATGACATGCGCAGGCGGGCACTGTGTTCGTACAGCCGCTCGCACACAGTCCATAAATCCAATGGGGAACAGCTCATGAATGTCATTCTCATCGTCTCCGACACGTTTCGTTACGACCACATTGGCGCCAATGGCAATCCGGTGATTCGTACGCCGCACCTCGACGCCTTCGCCGCGCAGTGCGTCAATTTCGACAACGCCTATGTGGGTTCATTCCCGACTGTGCCGCACCGCACAGACCTGCTCACTGGACATTATGTCTATCAGAATCGGGGTTGGGCGCCCCTGCCGCCAGGGGAGGAAACATTAGCCCCCCTGCTCGGTAAGGAGGGTTATGTCAATCAAATGGTGGTCGATCACGTGCAACTCTTTGCCCCCGGCATGAACTTCCATCGCGGATTCCACGGCTGGCAGGCGATACGCGGCCAGGCTGGAGAGCCGTATGTCACTGATCCGGTGCCGGTCGAACTGCCGTGTGCGCCCGAGAAGATTCGCATGCCTGAGGCGGCGGTGCGCTACATGAAAAACGTCTACTACCGGACGCACGAGCGCGATCACTTCGTGGCGCAGACGTTTTCCCAGGCAGCGGACTGGCTGGAACGCAACTACACCCACGAGAAATTCTTCCTCTACATCGATACCTTCACGCCGCACGAGCCGTGGGATCCGCCGCAGCACTACACGGACATGTACGATCCCGGTTACGTAGGCGAGAAGATCTTCTGGCCGCGGTATGACCGCTGCGACTATCTGACTGAGCCGGAACTACGGCACGCCCGCGCGCTCTATGCCGGTTCTGTCTCGCTGGTGGATACGTGGTTTGGCCACTTCATCGAGCGGGTCAAGCACCTGGACCTGTGGGACGACACCATGATCGTCTTCAACGCCGACCACGGCTTCTACATCGGTGAGCACGGCTACATCGGCAAGCATACCGTGCTTGAACCGAAGCAAGGCTGGCCCATGTACCGCGAAGTTTCCCGTGTGCCGCTGCTCGTACACGTGCCGGGCGTGGCGCCGCGCCGTACCGATGCCCTGGTGCAGGCAATTGACGTGATGCCAACGGTGTTGGACCTGGCCGGAGCGCCGGTGCCGGGCGGCCTCCACAGTCGTTCACTGTTGCCCGTGTTACGCGGCGAAACCGACTCGCACCGCGATGCTGCTATCAGTTCACCGCTGCTACCCAAAGCAGAAGACGCGCTGGTCTACAGCACGGTCAATGATGGCGAATGGACGCTCATGGATCCCGGCAAGCGCGGTATCGGGGGAGCGGAACTCTACAACCTGGCAGCCGATCCAGGCGAGGAACAGAACGTGATTGCCGACCATCCGGACGTTGCCCAACGGCTGCACGAGCGCTACATGAGAGAACTGGCAGCTTTGGACACGGAGGAAGACAGGGTAGCATTGCGCCGCTGGCCGAGTGACTGTTAAGCAAGGAAGGAGAGAGGATGGATTCCCCGCCCCCGCACGGGCGAACTTTCGCGGGAATGACGGACAAAGGTGTGCAAGAATGACGGGCGGGGCAGCGCGAGAGTAACAGGCGGAGTCGCGCGGGAATGACGTTAACGGATGCGCGTCTTTCCGTCACTCCGGCGAAAGCCGGAGTCTAGGGTTGGCGCGGGATTGTAAATATCAGGAAATTCGCTGACAGATTTGAGAACAAAAGCAACCTTTCGCAGTGCTAGACATGACTAATACACATGTCATTCCGAACGAAGCGCAGCGAAGAGTCGCTCTTAGCGCGGAATCTAGTGTGCTGAAGTCGTTAAAGTGCGTTGAGCAGGGACCCTAGATTCCGCGAACAGGGTTCGACGCTCCGCTCGGAATGACATTCACCGTCAACTCCTCAGAATTGAGAGCGGATTCTGTCAACGAATTATACTCAACACTTACAGGAATTACAGTCCACTAATCGTTGAAATCCGCTTGGTACTAGGGGGAACGCTTGGCCGGCCGCCGGTCGCCGCCACTGTGAGTTCAAGCAATCGACCCACATGACATTTGCCACCAAAACTATCCGATTGGGGCAATCCGCTCCATGCCGCCCAGGTAGGGCCGAAGTACCTCGGGGATGATCACGCTGCCATCGGGCTGCTGGTTGTTTTCCAGAACTGCAGCGTAGAGGCGAGCGGAAAAGGCCAAGCCGGAGCCGTTGAGCGTGTGCACGAATTCGGGCCGTGCCTGCGCGCTAGGGCGATAGCGCACGTTGATGCGGCGGGCTTGAAAGTCCTCGAAATTCGAGCACGAAGAGACTTCCTGCCACTTCTCGATGCCCGGGCACCAGACCTCCAGGTCGTAGCATTTTGTCGCAGCAAAGCCAAGCTCGCCGCCGCACAGTTCCAATACGCGATACGGCAGTTCGAGCTGCTGCAAGACTGCCTCGGCGTCGGCTCGGAGCGTCTCCAGTTCGTCGTAGGAGGTCTCCGGCGCGACGAACTTTACCATCTCGACTTTTTCGAATTGATGCAAACGTAGCAGACCGCGCGTATCCTTGCCCGCAGCGCCTGCTTCCCGTCGAAAACAGGGCGTGTACGCGGTGTACTTAAGGGGCAGTTGCGCGGCGTCGAGGATCTCATCGCGGTGAATGTTCGTCACCGGCACCTCAGCCGTGGGCACGAGGAAGAGATCATCGGGATCGGTACGGTACATATCGTCTTCGAACTTGGGAAGCTGACCGGTGCCCGTCATCACCTCGCGCCGCACCACAAACGGCGGCCAGACTTCCTCGTACCCGTGCTTCTGGACGTGTAAGTCCAACATCCAATTCGCCAGCGACCGCAATAAGCGCGATCCATCACCCTTGAAGAGCGGGAATTGCGCCCCTGCAATCTTTGCGCCTCGCGGAAAATCGAGAATATCCAATGCCGCGCCGATGTCCCAATGAGCCTTGGGTTCAAAGCCAAACTGCGGCCGGTCGCCCCACTCCGCATGCACGAAGTTCTCTTCTTCCGTTGTCCCGGAAGGCACACTGCTGTGCGGAACATTAGGAATCTCAAGAATCGATGCCGAAATGCGCTCTTCGATTTCCGCCACGTCGTTATCGAGACTCTTGATCCGCTGGCCGACTGCGCGCATTTGCTCTCTCAGAGCACTCATTGCTTCTCTATCCTTGGCGGCGCCGATAGTCTTGGATGTCCGATTACGCTCGGCCTTCAATGATTCGCTCTCCTGGAGCAATGCACGGCGCTCGCCATCCCATGCCACAAGCTGATCGATGACGCTGGGATCTTCACCGCGCCGCGCAAGGCCGGACTTCACATCTTCTGTCTGCTCACGAATGCGGCGAATGTTCAGCATCACTCAGCCTCCTGGGTGCGGACAGGTGGAAAGAGTATGACATCACGAATCGAGGCGCTGTTCGTAAAGAGCATGGCCATGCGGTCGATGCCGATACCAATGCCGCCGGTTGGGGGCATGCCGTACTCCAACGCCGTGAGAAAGTCTTCATCGAGGGGCTGCGCCTCTTCATCCCCGGCTGCGCGCTCCTTCACTTGCTCTTCAAGTCGCTGGCGTTGGTCAAGGGGATCATTGAGTTCGCTGAAGGCATTGGCAATTTCCAGGCCGCCTACAAACGCCTCGAATCGTTCGACAAGGCGGGGATCGTCTTCTCTGCGCTTGGCCAGCGGCGAAAGCGCTACGGGATAATCCAGCAGCAAGGTTGGCTGCATGAGTGTTGGCTCCACACATTCGGCCAAGAGTTCATCTACAAGTGTAGACCACGTAATGCGCTCCGGCACGCCGATGCCGCGTGATTGTACCTGCGCAAGCAGCGCATCGGTGTCAGGGTACGCGTAAATGTCGATGCCGGTTGCGGACTCGATGGCCTCATGCAGTTTGATGCGCTGCCACGGCCGCGTAAAGTCCAGTGTTTCATTACCGTATGGCATCTGTGGCGAACCATGGACGGCCAGGGCAACTCGGTAGTAGAGCTCTTCAAGGAGTGACATCATGTCGGAATAGTCGGCATATGCCTGGTACGCTTCCAACATGGTGAACTCGGGGTTGTGGTCGCGGTCCATGCCCTCATTGCGAAACGTGCGGCCAATTTCATAGACGCGCTCGAATCCGCCTATGAGGCAGCGCTTGAGATAAAGCTCCGTGGCGATTCGCAGGTAGAAGTCCTGGTCGAGGGCGTTGTGGTGCGTGATGAACGGGCGGGCAAAAGCGCCGCCGTAGAGCGGCTGGAGCACCGGAGTCTCTACTTCCAGGTAGTCGCGCGCGTCAAAGAATGCGCGCACCTCCCGCACCACGTGGCTGCGCTGCTTGAACGTGTGCCGCACTTCAGGATTGGCGGCCAGGTCCAAATAGCGCTGGCGCAGGCGTGTCTCAGTATCCCGTAGACCATGATACTTTTCCGGTGGGTTTTGCAGTGCCTTGGCAAGCATGACGATGCGGTGGACCTCTAGGGTCGCCTCGCCGGTGCGGGTGCGGAACAGCACGCCTTCTGCGCCGATAATGTCGCCGAGGTCATACTGGTCTACGACCGTCGCATAAGACTCATCGCCAAGGATGTTGAGGCGGAGATAGAGCTGGATGCTGCCGGAAGCGTCGTTGATGTGAGCAAACGCCGCCTTACCCATCTTGCGCACCGTATGGATGCGACCCGCGAGGCGAACAGTCTCCTTTGCTGTAGAGAGCGATTCAAAGGAGTCGAGTGCAGCGTGCGCCGTGTGGGTGCGATGAAAGCGCAGGGGATACGGATCAATGCCCTTTTCGCGCAAGGCATTGAGCTTGCGGAGGCGGAAGTCAACTGGCGACTGGCGTGAGCGATCCGCGTCTTTAACGAAGTCTGACGATTCCGTAGCTATTTTACCTCTTGAATCGTATAAGTCAGCGTGCCGGCGGGCACTTCGACGGTTACCCGATCACCGATACGGTGACCCATCAAGGCATGGCCTACCGGGCTCTCATTTGATATGCGGTTTTCCAGGGGATCGGATTCCGGTGCACCGACAATGGTAAATGTCTCGCTATTGCCGTCACCATCCGTGACGATGACCGTTGCTCCCAAATCAACCTCGGCACTGGCATGGTGTTCAGAGACCACCGCATCGCGGAGAATGTGCTCGATCTCTATAATGCGGCCTTCCACGAAGGCCTGCTCTTGCTTGGCCTCGTTGTATTCGCCCATATCGGAGAGATCTCCGCCAAATTCCATCGCCTCATGGATCCGCAGGACGATTTCAGGACGTCGTACGGTCCTAAGTTGCGCTAGCTCTTGGCGAAGCTTGTCTCTGCCTTCAGGCGTCAGCATATGCTGCTCCGCCATGACCACACCCTCCTATAAAAGAATATGACGGAAAAGAGGCTATCCACTGGTCGCTCTTTTCCAGTCACCCCAATAATAACAGGTTCAACTGTCGCCGGTCAACGGTCAGCCGGGCGCGGTTGGAACAAGGAAGCTTGGCTGCAGATCTCCGCCTGCCGGGACTGCTACTTGTGGTGCGCCGACGCCTTTTGTCACTCCGAGCGCAGCGAGGAGTCTAATGTTAGTCGGACACCAGTAGAAGTACCGAGCCAACAGGTGGGAGTACTTCCTCTCCCCTCGGAGACCTTTGCATAACCCACGCCAGCGCGAGAAAGTCCCCTCTCCCGGCGGAGAACGTTGCGAAACCCAAACGAAAGCGAGAGTGCTCCCTCTCCCTCGACGGAGACCTTTGCATAACCCCACTTTCAAGCAGGGGCACTCCCTCTCCTGGGGGAGAGGGTTGGGGTGAGGGGGCCTTTTTGCTACGATGGCCCTTTGCGTTGTGCAGTGTCAAGACGTATCAGGGCAGAATCGGTGTGCATGTGGAGAGATTTCAGGAGATTCACCCTCACCCTAGCCCTCTCCCGTCGAGGGAGAGGGAACTATTTCGCTACCGCTTGAGTTGCGCAAAGGTCTCCGGCGGGAGAGGGAGAAGTTCTTGCACCTCCGGCCGTGGTTATACCAAGGTCTCCCCATGGAGAGGGAAAGACAGATTTACTTCAGGAATTAGATACGCAATGGTCTCCGTCTAGGGAGAGTGAAGCCTCTCGCTTCCGCAAAGGCTGTGCAAGAGCTTCCTTTAAAGGAGATGGTATTTCCTTACTGCCACTAGAGTTTCGCAATGGGTTTCCGTCAAGAGAGAACAAGCTCTCTCGCTGCGGCGATGGTTGTGCCAAAGTCTCCGCGAGCGCGCTCCGCTAGGTTTTCTCCCGTTATTCGACCCTAAAGGGCGGCGCCGGCCGGAGAATACCGCGACCCGCACCGGTACGGGCGTCGAACGCGAGTCACTGCCCTCATGCGTCCTCATTTATTGATCTGTGCATTAGATGCTCCCAATACAGTCTGTATCATCATCTGATGTTCTCGCATTAGATGCTTTTCATATCGTCTGTATCTACATCAGATGGGTATACATTAGATGTGTTCCATAATTCTTGTCCCAAAAACACTAAAAATAGCAGAAATCCTCTTTACAATCGTTGCTATATCATATATTGTATCTGCTTAGAGTAAGGCAAGGGCAAAGACATCCCAAGTAGCAAGGCGTAGTGAAAGGGTTTATGTTGAGTAGGTTGAAGCACATCAAGCAACGGATCATGCGAGGAAAGGCGGCGATCTACGGATCCGCCATCGTAGTCATGCTGGCGCTGTCGCTCGTGCTGCAGGCCAGCGCAGTCTCGGCGCAAGCGCCGTCGGCGTCAACCGTGGAATCGACGCAGGCGTCGGACGCGACTCCTGAACCTACACCTGAACCCACACCTGAGGCCACACCAGAACCTACACCGGAACCAACTCCGCAACCAACTCCTGAGGCAACGCCGGAACCTACACCGGAACCCACGCCGGAGCCGCAGGTTACCGTCCCGGGCGCGCCCAGCGGATTAAGCGTCTCCACCAGCCGCGGTTCGCTGAGCGCGTCCGTGTCTTGGAGCGAAGTCTCCGGCGCAAGCCGTTACTCAGTCCGCTGGCGCAAAGCCGGCGCCGGCAATACGCTCAATGCCGGATCGGGAACCCGATCCACCAGCACCAGCATCAGCGTCGCCGGTTATAGCGACTGGGTGGTGCGCGTGGAAGCCTGTAACGCCGCAGGCTGCGGATCGGCCGCCGCGCAGAGATTCACCGTCGCGCCGGCCCCCACACCGGAACCCACACCTGAGCCTACTCCCGAATCTACGCCGGAACCAACGCCGGAACCGGAAAATGAACAAGAGCAGCAGAACGATGGGTCGCTACAGGTCGCCGTCGCAGCCAATCGCACCAATCCGCGGGTCGGCCAAGCAGTGACCCTGTCTGCGTTCATCGCAAACGCTCCCGCAGACTCCAGTCCTTCATACAGATGGCAGATGAAAAACGGTGGCGGCTGGATTTCCTGGGGAGGCGGCGCTACCTTTAGCTATCAGGCCGCAGCCCCTGAAGTTTGGACGTTTAGAGTCGTGGTCTCCTATGCTTCCGGCGTTTCACTTTCGTCGGGCTCGGTGACCGTTGCCTGGTCCGAGGCCACGGCTGTTTCGGATCCTCCCCCTGTCACCTCTAGATCCACCATCGGCAACACAACGCCGCGGCGCACCGGCGACTTGACCCCTCCAAATCCCGCGTCGTGGGGAGGCAATTCCACTTTTGATCTCGATAAAATCTTCACGGATGACAATGGCGACGACCTGACCTACACGGTCTCTGCCCAGCACCCCGGCCTGCTCGGCGCCAGCGTGTCAGGTTCTACCCTCAGTTTGAACTACCGCAATCCCGGCACATCGCAACTGACTATTACGGCCGATGACGGCTACTACTTCGGGAAAGTCACGTACACTGTCTCCGTCAAAATTAGCGGGCACAGTACCCTGAGCGTCGCGGAGAATGCGGCCGCAGGCACCGTGGTGGGGACAGTGACCGGAAATCCCTATAGCGGCGAGACGCTGAGCTATTCCCTATCAGGTGATGCGGCTGGGCTTTTCGACATCGACTCGACAACCGGCCAAATCACTGTCTCCTCGGGTGGACTACTGGAGGTCGGCACGGTAACGGGGACGGTGAACTATACCGTGAATAGTGTGTCGGTATCCGTTGACCTCACGGTCAATGTGACAGCAGGGCCGCCGGCCGACATTACCCTGAGCGTAAGCCCGAGCTCATTCAACGAGGGTGCTTCTACCGCCAGCGTTACGGTTACGGCTAAACGCGCCGGCACGTCTGGCGCGGTGGCAGTCAAAGTGTCAACTTCGGGAGGCACGGCTACCGATGTTTCCGACTTTACCACGTGGTCTTTTCCAACGATGACAATCGCTGACGGCAGTACCTCTGGAACGGCAACCCTGAAATTTCTCGTCCAGGATGACAATCTCGTGGAAGGAGACGAAACAATCACCGTGTTGGGCACGGCCACCGGTCTGGTCGTCGGCAGTACCTCCACTAAAATCATCGACAATGACGTCGCGGTGCCCGATATTACCCTCAGCGTGAGCCGGTCCTCATTTGGCGAGGCCGATGAGGACATCCAAATTGTGGTCACGGCCACCCGCGCCAGCGGCGCCGATGAAAGCGATGCGGTGAGGATTTCCCTCTCGCTGGCGGGCACCGCCACCGATGACACGGATTATTCCGTGTCCGGCAGGCACTCGATTACCATCGACACGGGCTTAACCAGCGAGACAACGACCTTGACCTTCGACGGCGTGGACGACACGCTCGTTGAAGGGGACGAGACCATCACCATAGAGGGGACGGCCGCTGACAACACCGTGAAAGGCACTGTGGTTACCCTCATCGACAACGAGGACGCTTCCGTATTTACGCCGGGCACTCCGACGCTCACCCGCACGACGTATAGCCAGAGTTCGAAACCGGGTCTAGACGTCAGTTGGACAGCCCCGACGAATACGAACATCTCCGGGTACGAGGCGCAGTACCGCAAACAAGGGGCCACAGCGTGGACGGCATACAGCGGCGCCTTGTCCGCAACGACCACAAGTCTCACCATTACGGGCCTGGAATACGGCGCCACTTATGAGGCGCAAGTACGCGCCCTCATCAGCGGCGGGGGCGAGGGCCCGTGGTCAGACACCGGATCGGGCCGGGCCAATCAGCAGCCCACCATCATTATCAACAATGCCATTTCCAATCAGAGTATTGGCGTTGGCGGCACTTCCACGATCGGCAGCGCCCTCTCAGAGGTGTTCACCGACAACGACGGCGACACCTTGACGTATGGCGCCTCTGTGGAACACCTGGGCATACTCTGGGCCAGCGCATCCAGCGGTTCGCTCTCGGTTCAGGCGTATAATCCGAGCGCAACGACGGTTACCTACAGCGCGCGTGACGCGTATGGCGGCTACGCCTACTCCTCCTTACGAGTATCGGCCACGGCGTCCGCGACCCGCAGCGTGCCGCCTGGCTCCGTCGCGGGCACAAAAGTGGGCGCGCCGGTGACGGGGCGGCCCTACGGGGGCCAGGCGTTGAGCTACTCTCTGACGGGAGAAGCCGCCAACGCCTTCGTAATCGACTCTTCCACCGGCCAGATCAGCGTGAAAACAGGAGCCAAGCTGAACGCTGCGACCAAGCCCTCCTACTCGGGCAGTGTGAACTGGACCGTGCAGGGCCAGTCGGCAAGCGTTAGCCTCACGATCAAGGTGTTCGACTCGAAGGCGAAGCCGCCCAAACTCGCCGCAGCGCTGACCCAGTCCCCAAGCGAACCCACTGCCGCGCTCCTCCTGACTTGGACTCCGCCCGACATGACCGGCAAGCATCCGGTGACCAGTTACAACGTACAGTACAGACCTCCAGGTCAACTACATTATATTTGGATTGACGTTGATGCCTCTGCGGACCGCACACGCGTAGGGTTACGGGGATCACACGTAGATCTGAAGCCAAACACGACATACGAGGTCCAAGTGCGCGCCAAGAACAAGGCTGGACCGGGCCCATGGACGACCCTCTCAGCCACCACGGCGGCAAAGACCGACATCACCCTGAGCGTAAGTCCGAGCACTTTCGACGAGAGCGCTAATGCCGCCAGCGTCGCGGTTACGGCAACCCGCACCGGCACGTCCGGCGCGGTGACCGTAAACCTATCGACCCAGGGAGGCACGGCCACCGCCGGCGCCGACTATACGGCGTGGACCTCTCAAACGGTGACGATCGCTGATGGCAGTACCTCCGGTACGGCGAACCTGACCTTCACCGCCGTGGACGACACGGAGGTGGAGGGAAACGAGACTGTTACCGTGGTGGGGACGGCCACCGGCAAGACCGTCCGCGGCACCGAAATCACCATTACTGACAACGACAAAGCGCTCGACATCACTCTGAGCGTGAGCCCGAGTTCGTTTGACGAGCCCGATCAGGATGTCGATATTGTGGTTACGGCCACCCGCACCGGCACGTCCGGCGCGGTGACCGTTACCCTCTCGCTGGGGGGCACGGCCACCGCTACCACCGACTACACCATGTCCGGCACGAAGTCGATTACGATCGCGGCAGGTGCTACCAGCGGAGACACGACCCTGACCTTCGACGGCGTGGATGACAATGTTGTGGAAAGAGACAAGACCATCACCGTGTCGGGCACTGCCCCCAGCCTGAACGTCGGCAGCGCCGACATTACTATCATGGACGACGATGAATACACCGACGCCGAATTGAAGCCGGGCACGCCGACGCTCGCTCGCACCACGTTCAGCCAGCCGTCCAACCCGGCTTTGGACGTGTCCTGGACGGCCCCCACGGCTGCCGACCTGAACATCTCCAACTACAAGGTGCGATACCGGAAGCAGGGCGCGGCGGGCTGGACTTCAAACACCAGCGCGGTGACGACAACGAGCGTCAACCTACCGAATCTGACAGCCGGCGCCACCTATGAGGTGCAAGTGCGGGCCGTCAACAGCGACGGGGGCGAGGGCCCCTGGTCCGACACCGGATCAGGCAAAGCCAACAACCCGCCGCGCACCCTTGGCTATATCTCGAGCACGACGATTCGGTGGGGTCACGCCGTCAATCGTGACATTACAATCCACTTTCCTGACCCCGACAGCGACACGCTGACCTACTCGGCCAGCGCGGCCAATGCCAACGTGATCAATGTCACGATCAATGGAGCAAAGTTGAACGTGACTCCCAATGCTAACGGCCAATCCAAAATGACCTACGGCGCCCGGGACGACTACGGCGGGTACGCTGAATTGACGACGACCTATTTTGTCCCCTCCAAGGGCGAGACGCGCAAAATCGCGGAGAACTCCCCCGCGGGCACAACAGTGGGCAATCGGATGCCGTGGTACCCCGCGGGCGGAAATGAGCTAATCCCTGTCCTGACCGGAGACGTAGCGACAGCCTTCACCATCTCGTCCAAGGGTTGGTTCAGTGTAAAGGCAGGCGCGAACCTCGACTACGAGACCCAGGATTCCTACAGCGGGCAGATAGCTTACAAGGTCAAGTCACAAACCGCCTTTTCAATTCCCCTCACCATCAAGATTACCGACGTGGATCCGCCCGGCAGGCCCGATGCGCCAAAGGCAGCGCAATCTTCAGGGAACCCCACGAAAGCGCTGGACGTGAGTTGGGAAGCGCCCACGGACAACGAGCCAATCGACGGGTATAACGTGCGGTACCGTATGTTTGAGGACACGGACTGGACAGCGTCCGACTTCAGTGGAGCCGGCACGTCAACCACTCTGAGCGGTCTGGTGCCAGACACATCCTATAGAGTGCAAGTGCGCGCATTCAATGTCGAGGGCAATGGCCCCTGGTCGGATTTGGGCACGGGGAAGACTGCTATTCAAAAGTCCGAAACGACAGTGGTCACGCCGGCGCCCACACCGATACCGACACCGGTCTTGTTAGACCCACCGGATGCGCCTGGCGGACTTAGCGCCCAGTGCGCGGATCCCGTCACCATCACGGTGAGTTGGAACGCGGTTGAAGGCGCCGACGGCTATGAATTCGGCATCTGGATCGGCAGCGGCTGGCAGGACGAATTCGTAATCGGCACGACCGCCATGCGTGGTGGGCTGGACCAGAATACCCGCTACAACGTCCGGGTACGCGCCCGCGGCGACGGTCAGACACGCGCCGGGTGGAGCCAGTATCAGTTGGGCGGGGAGGACACGTCGAACTGCGCGTCCACGCCGCCACTGGCGCCGGTACCCACGCCGGAACCGACGCCGGAGCCCGAGCCAACGCCGGAGCCTGAGCAAACGCCGGAGCCGACGCCGGAGCCACAGCCTGAAGTGATTCAGCAGCCGACGCCGATTCCCGTACCAACGGCTGTGCCAACGCCAGACCCAACGGTTACACCAGCGCCGGATTCGACACCTGCGCCGCAGCCTGAATCTTCACAGCCAACGACACCGCAGGCGACGCCAGTGCCCGGAATAACGGCTACGCCAGCGCCGGATTCGACACCGACGCCGGTACCGCCGAAGGTGGTTGGGCCCATCACGCCACCGTCCAACACCAATCCCAGCGACGACGCCGGGCCGCCGGCCCCGCCCCCAGCGCAGACGACTTCGAGCGATAACGCGAGAAGTAGTCTCACTGGGATCGTCAACGACCCGAATGCCATTCCCGCCATAGTGGGTGTGGGACTGCTCGGAATTCTCTTTACGACACTCGCCGCACAGTACTTCGGCTTGCTCAGCATTCTCGAGGCACTCATGGGCGAAACGCGGCGCGCGCTGCAATTGACGGTGCAGTCGCTGCTTCCGAGCGGGACCGGACCTCTCGCTCTCTTCTCACTGTTGGGCTTCTTGTTGCTGCCTTTCTTGTGGAGGAGACGCCGCCGTCGCGCGCCGGCTGCGCCACGGGTAACCCGGTCGGACTCCGATCCCATGCACGCGCTTGACGTGGCCTGGGACGGCCCGTCCGGTAACGGTACGCGCTATGACGTGCAGTACCGTGCGCCGGGCAGGGACTGGATTGACTATGCCCGCACGAATCTGACCTGGATCGAACTCTCGGCTTTGGAGCCGGGCGAGAGGTACAGCGTGCGGATCCGCGTGCGAGGCGGGGACGTCGGTCCCTGGTCTGCAGCCGGCATCGGCAACACCGACGGGGAGGGTGACAGTGACAAAGTTGCCGTCGGCCTACCGCAACTCCGCACCCGCAACGACGCGGGCACGAGTTTCGGGGACTGAAGCCAATACAGACTGGAGCTCATAGGACCTAGATGACTGCGATGACGAGACTAGCGGCAACGGAAGGCTTTGACGGCGCCTTGGTTGCCACCTCCCGGAGAGCGGCGAGCCTGAGCGGGGCAGGCGAAACTCCTGCCTCGCCGGCTCCCTCTCCCTGGGAGGTTGTGTATCATAGTCAAATCGCGCTTCGACCTTTCGGCAAGCCTGTGCTGAGCACTTCGACAAGCTCAGCACAGGCTTGTGGAAGTGCTCTGAAAAAAGGGGCCTCGCGCAGCAGGCCCCGCGCAGCAGGCCTCGCGCAGCAGGCTTCGCGTAGCAGGCTTCGCGTCGCAGGGCAAGTCCATACGGAGCAATGGATGTATAAGACTGCCTCCTGAGGAGAGGATCGGGACGAAGGGAAAGCGGCTGCATGCCCCCGGCTGCTTGCTTCTCCACTATGCGGGGGCATATACTCGAAAGCGGTGCAGGGGTAGACATTCCTTGCGGCAGCGTAGAATGAGCAGTGCCTGAGTGAAGTGAGGTATCACAACGTCGTCAATGATAATACTCCGTAAATGAACCTAGAAAACCAGGCACAGCCGGAAGCTCCCAATGGAAGGAGTCCTCAACGTCCTGATGCGGTTGGTTACTGGGCCATCCTCCTGAGCGGCATCGTTTTCGGCTACGTGCGGCGGGTGGTATCCCCTCACGGCTTCAGCCCCATCCAGTTCTTGATCCTCGACGTGTGCTTCCGCGGGGAAGCGGATACCGTGACAGGCATTGCGCACATCATTCCCTTCGACTCCTCGGCCGTAAGCCGGCGCGTGGAGGAGTTGCGCGGCAAGGGCTTGTTGCAAACGCGCCGCAGTAGAGCGGACCGGCGGGTGGTGCACGTGGAGTTAACCGAAGAAGGCCATGCGTTGGTAGAGCGGCTCCTCGAGGGCGTGAGGGCGGAAGGGGTCAGGCACATGGCGGTCCTCACCCAGCGGGAGCAGAAGCGCTTGATAGCCCTCATGCGGAAAGTTGTGGAGGGCGCAGAAGAGCGGTAGAAGGCCGTTCGGAGGCAGCGATATACTTCCCGGTCGGCCGTTGCCCACGCTGAGTGGCGCACCCAGAGGGAATCGAACCCTCGTTGCAAGCTAGAAAGGCCTGTGCCCCGGCCCACTTGTCAATATGGGCACAAGACGTATTACATACGCTCTCAGAGTGCGGTAATCTGTGGCTGCTCTGACTAGCGGTTGTGTAGGATGAACACGAGTGAAGGTTGAGTAGATCCCTATGTTCCCATCGCGGGTACTCCGGACATGAGCCAAGAAACCCAAGGACAATATTCTCCGGGTGCAAAGAGACAGCAGAACACGGAGACCGTGGGGTATTTGTCAATCCTGTTAAGCGGGGTGGTCACCGAGTACATTCGGGAAGTGGTGAGCCCATACGGCCTTAAGCCAATCCAGTTCCTGATTCTCGACGTGTGCTCGCGGAAGGAGGCCGACTCCGTGTCGGGCATTGCGCGGATCCTACCGTTCGACTCCTCGGCCGTAAGTCGCCGCGTGGAGGGGTTACGCGCCGCGGGCCTGCTGCAAACTCGCCGCAGTAGAGAAGACCGGCGGGTCGTGCACGTGGAGTTGACAGATGAAGGTCACGATCTCGTAGCGGAGCTCCGTGAGGAAGTGAAGGCGCAAGGGACTAGCCACATGGCGGCCCTAAGCACTAACGAGAAGAAGCGCCTGATTTCTCTCATGCGGAAGGCGATGGAGAGTGTAGAAGGGCTGGAGTAAGGCCGCGCGGTGGCACAATGCTGCTCGTGAGTCTTCTCTAGCTTGTCGGCGTGTAAACCCCCGCAAGTTCCGCAAGCGCAACGGTGACGAATCCCGCCCTGGCATCAGGGGCTCGCGCGCTGAACGAGAACCCACCTCAACGTGGCGCATGATGCCGCCCCACTTCACCGCAGCCGTCCTCTTCAAGGAAGCTCTTGAAAGTACCGACCGTGGATTGCAGCTTCGCCTTGCACTGTTGCGCAGCGAATTAGCACCTGATCATCTGCCGCTTGCAAAGAAAGGCGCCCCCAGAGGGAATCGAACCCTCGTTACAGGCTTGAAAGGCCTGCGTCCTGGTCCACTAGACGATGGGGGCGAGAGAGGCGCGTTTCACTCTCTCAGTATACCGCAAATCGAACCTTCTGCGAAGATAAACAGCGCCTCGAACGCCACCCAAGAGTCGAATTCTTTACACTCACAGCGACTCGCAATTGACTCCAGGCAGGCCTGCTCTTGAATTCTTCACTATTCCCGCAAGCCCCGGTCTCTGTAGTCACTGAAGGAGATAATGCATGTCCGGATTGACCGAATATCCGATAGATGTGGCCTATCGCAATAATTCTGTGAGACATGCCTAGTCATTGGGCTTGACAGAGAATAGAGTGGGGGAGTACGATGCTGGCAATAGTGAGTATTGCAAGGCAAGGAGACCGCAATGGATGCAGTTCGCAAGTTTTCCCGCCGATCCATAATGACCGGCATGGCAAGTCTGGGCTTTGGCGCCGCGGCCCTGGCCGCCTGCGGTCAAGTAGCTACGGCTCCCGCAGATGCTCCAGAACCAGTTGAGGAGGCACAGCCGGAGCCGACGGCGGCGCCGGAGGCCATGGAGCCGACGATTATCAAGTACATGCACTTCACCACCCAACAGGAGGTGTGGGACAACACCTATGGCGCGGTCATCGACCGCTACGTTGAGCGCAATCCGGACGTGCAGGTTGAACTCGATATCGTAACGTGGCCTCTGACGGACGTGGCGGTGAAAGCGGTCGCGGCTAGCGCCGCCGGCATCTCATATGACATGTACTACGGCTGGTTTGGCTACATCAGCCAGTTTGCAACTGCGGACATCATCCAGCCGCTCGATCCCTTCATCGCGAAGGATGCCGACGTGGACCTGTCCGAGTTCTACGAAGGCGCCCTCGAGCGGATCGGCGGCAATTTGTATGGCATCGCCTGGTTCCTGGGCGCTCGGTCGATTTGGTACAACGACGATATCATGACCAATGAGGGACTGACGTCTCCCGCCGACCTGGATGCCGCCGGCAACCTGAATTGGGACACCCTTACCGATTTGGCAACAAAACTGACTACCCGCGAGGGCGCGAACGTGACACGCTGGGGACTGAGTTTCAATGGAAACGCCCATTCCAGCATCGTGATCGCGTTGAAGTCATGGGGCGCCGGCTGGTGGAATGAGGACTTTACCGCTCCAGCCATTGATTCCCCCGCAGCAGCCGACGCCGTGCAAACCGTGCTGGACCACGTTACCAAGCATCAGGTGCACCCGCCGCTCAACCGGAAGGAAACCGACGTTGCACCGAACTTTACCGAGCAAAAACTTGGCATGGTCCTGACCGGTCCCTGGTACACGCGAACCATCAACCAAGAGATTGTTGAGGGGCAAACGCCATTCAACGTCGATCTGGCGAATGTGCCGCTGGGTCCCGGCGGTCGCGGCACACCGTTGTTAATTAATGCCTTCTGGATCGCCAGGAGTTCGCCGCAGCCCGATGCGACGTGGGACTTCTACAAGTACCTCATCAGTGAAGAGGTGCAGCCGGACTGGGCGAACCTGGGCGGCGGCCGCTTCCCGCCCAACCGCACCTACACGCCGGCCGTGCAGTATCCTTTCGAGAATGTGGAGACGTACAAGGCGATTGCCGATGTCAGTATCCCTCTGCGCCAGGCGGTAAAACAGTCCGACATCAACGGCGCATGGTCAGAGCTTTGGGGACAGATGGAAGCGGGCGAAAAGACCGTTGCAGAGGCCGTAGCTGAGGCCCAACAGGTTTCCGCGATCGCGCTGCAAGAAGGCGGCTGCATCTGCTAAGCTGCCATCAGAAAATCTAAGTGACGAGTGTGGTGACAGGCGCCACGGTAGTGGGCGGCTGTCACCTGTATGGTCAAAAAGGAGCAGCAGCCATGGCAATCAAGACCCCCGTTGATACACGGCTCGCCATTGAAGGCGGCACGCCGGTGCGGTCGGCGGACGACCCCCTGCCGGGAATCTTTCCCCGCGACGTGCCGCAAGAGTCCTACGACAACATTCGAGAAGTTTTGGAAAAGGGCTTGTCTTCCGGCTACTTGCCGCGCTTTGAGCAGGAGTTCGCCGAGGTCAATGACGCGAAGTACTGCGTCGCTCTCGCCAATTGTACCGCTACTTTGCATACCATCATTGCGGCGATGGACATTGGGCCGGGCAAGGAAGTCATTGTGAACCCAATCACCGACCTTGGCTCGGTGGCCGGCATTATGGCCCAGGGCGCGATACCCATCTTTCCGGACGTGGACATTCGCACCGGCAACGTCACTGCCGAGACCATCGCGGCGGTCATCTCGGAACGCACCGCGGCCATCATCGCGGTCCATTGGTACGGGCTGCTCTGTCCCATGGACGACATCGTGGCGCTGGCCAAGAAGCACAACATCCTTCTGATCGAGGACGTGTGTCAGGCGCCATTGGCAAAATACAAGGGAATGAACGCGGGAACGTTGGGCGACGTGGGCGCCTTTTCGTTTGACGCCGAGAAACACCTTTCCGGCGGCCACGGCGGCGCGCTGCTGACGGACAACCAAGACATCGCCGACCGCGTCCATCTCTTCGGCGTCGCGCGCGGCGGCGTGCCCGTGGAACGCTACGGTCGCAAGCACGTGCGCTTTGGCCTGAACATGCGCTTCGGCGAGCTGGAAGCGGCCTTTGTGCTCGGCATGCTTCATATTCTCGAGGAGCAGAACCAGCGGCGCCGCGAGACCACCGCTGCACTAAGTCAGCGGGTTGAAGAAGACATTCCCGGTCTGATCCCGCCCTACATCCCCGAGGGGGCCGACCACATCTACTGGTATTACTACCTGCGCGTGGACCCGGATGCCTTTACCTGTGGCTTGTGGGACCTCTCCGACGCCCTCTTGGCCGAGGGCCTGAAAGCTGAGCCCGGACCCTGGCAACTGGTGCCCGACAGCCACACGTTCCTGCACTCCAAGACAACTGTGGCCGGTGAATCGCAATGGCCATGGGACCATCCGATGAACGAGTTTGCCAAGGACATCGAATACAGCGCCGACATGGTGCCCATCGCCAAGGAGCACGTGGACACGACCATCCGCTGGAATTGGACGGATAAATATACCGACCAAGACGTGGAAGACATGGCGACGATCTTGGCCAAGGTGACGGATCGCTACCGGGCGTAGAGTCAAGAGTTTCGAGTTCCGCGCTCTCTTGGACTGAGACTCGGCAGCCGTTCGTGCCGAGTGGGCTTCATGAAGCCCTGGTCGAAACATGAACGGCTGCCGGAAGCTTGCGAAAAACCTCGGATGAACCTGTTCCGTTCAGCCTTCGACAAGCTCAGGCCGAACGGAACAGTCTTGTGGGCCCAGTAGCAGTCTTTTGGCTCCAGTAGACTGGAAAGCAACCAAGAACAGCCTGAGTTAGGCAGGGGGCCAAGTCTCATGTATTCAAACGGCGCGCAATTCTGCCTTAGCATGACGTTCGACATTGAGATGTCCTATAACTTTCCCTACTGGGCATCCGATTACGCTGACTACGGCGCAATCGATCCTCATGTGAAGCAATACGTCCACACAATGCTTGATGTCGCCAAGAAATACGACGTCAAGTTACAGTTCTTTATCGTTGGCAGCGCCTTGGAAGACCCAGACGTGGACTACCTCAAGCGGTTGGTAGCAGAGGGGCATGCCCTCGACAATCACACGTATCGGCACGTGAATGTAAAAGCGAAGCGTGTTGAAGACCTGCATCAGTCGTATCGGCGTGCGCCCTGGCGGGCCGGAAGTCTCACCCCCCTCGAGTGCTTACGTCACGAGATTAGGCAGACCAGCAGGGGACTCCTCGAGCGGCTGGGTGTTGAAACGCGCGGCTTCCGCACACCCGGCGCGTTCGCCAATGGCTTGGAGGACATCCCTGAAGTGCAAGCACTGCTCCAAGAGGAGGGTTTCCAGTTTGCCTCGGCGCACTACAAGTGTCCTACGGAACGCACGTGGCACCCTCCCCGTACCGAAATGGAAGCCGCCGTGCGTCTGAGCCTTGATTCGCTCCAGCCCTATCGCTATCCCAGCGGCCTACCCGAGATTCCAATGATGGGTCTGAGCGACGCCATTGCTTTTCGTTCGCTAGACTTGGACCGTTGGGAGTACATTCACCATGCAACGATAGCGGTTGATCACGCGTACGAAAACGGCCAAATTCTGAGCCTCCTCGCGCATCCCTCATATCTCGCGGCCCGCGATCCCCACTGTGATATGCTTGACACCGTGCTGCGCCGCGCTCTCGACAAGCCCGGCGGCTGTTGGGTGGCAACAAACCAGGATATCAACCAGACAGTCTTGGCTGCCTAGACCCAATCTGAGCAAAAAGCAAGCTTCAGATATCGAGTCGGTTTCGCCTATGCTGCTTCGGTTCTTTTTCCATCTTGCTTTCGGCAAATTGGGCGCACGATGAGTACTTGCGCTACCGGCCGGAGTAGCTATCAGGTTGCCCGACAGGACTGAACCGAATTGCAGGGAACATGGGCTCCATCGCAGGCACAATCGTAGATGGGCAGAGCGGCAACAAACTTGCAGCCAAAGTTTCTGTGCAAGGCAACGGCGGACTCTTTCACGCCCCTGAAGGCTCTATCGCAACTGTTGGGACAACCAATCCCTACTTCTATGCAGATGGATCGTTTGCGGTTGACCTTCCTCGCGGCCAGGCGGACGTCCGCGTAGAACGCGGCACGGAGTATGTGCCCCTGCACGTGACCGTGTCGGTGCCGCTGAAAGGCACAGTGAACCTCTCGCTGCCGCTGCAGCGGTGGATCCGCCTGGATAGCCAGGGCTGGTACCCGGGCAACACCCATATCCACTACCGTGAATTCGAATCCCGGCCAGAGGAACGCCTCCGCTTTGATTCCGAAGTCGAAGACCTCACCGTTACCGTAATCAGCGTGCTCCAACAGCAAGAATTCGCGTACGCCACCAACCGCTACCCTGTGGGACGTATGGAACATCCAACCAGACCTCACTGGGTGCTGGACGTGGGGGAAGAGACGCGACACAACAAAATACTCGGCGATAGTAGCTCCGGCTACGGCCACGTGATGCTCGTGCGGCTGCAGGAGCAGGTTGATCCCTTGAGTCGCGGTGTGCTGGTGGATGACTCCGATCCCGACTATCCACCACTAATGGATGCGTGCGATTCGGCCCAGGCACAAGGCGGGGTAGTAATCTGGTGCCATAATGGCTGGGGCATGGAAGCGCCCATTGCGGCCTCGCTGCAGCGGATAGACGCGCTCAATCTCTTCGACCCGTATTGGCTCGACACCGAGTACGATCTCTGGTATCACTTATTGAATTGCGGCTTCAAGCTACCGGCCAGCACGGGCTCAGACTGGTTCATCTGTTCGGCAAACCGCGTGTACACACACCTGGAGCAGTCCTTTTCCTACGATGGCTGGCTGGAGACGCTCAAGGACGGTCGCTCCTTTATCACGAACGGGCCGGTGCTGGAACTTACCGTTGAGGGCCAGCCGCCGGGAGCAAGTCTCGACCTTCGCGCAAGACATCCAAAACAGGTCCGTGTTGAGGTGCGGTGGCAGGCACATCGAACCATCGAAAGCGTTGAGATTGTCATTAATGGCAGCGTGGAAGCAGGTGAGCGCGACTCCAACGGCAGCAGAGAAGGGGTCTTGAGCGCGACACTGGCCGCGCCGCACGACGGCTGGATTGCGGCCCGTTGCTCCGGCAAGAGCCGGGATAGCTACGGCCATGCCCAATGGGCCCATACGAGTCCGGTGTACCTTAGAACCGGCAGTAGAGCCCCCGCCGCCAGAGAGTCGGCACAGTTCTTTGTCGCGCAGATCGAGCGGTCTCTCAAGTGGATCACGGAAGAGGGACGATTTGACGAGGCTTCCCACCGGCAGCGCATGCAGCAGCTCTTTCGCGAGGGCCGAGAGTCCTTCCTTCGCTTGGCGCGAGGGTAGTATCCTTGTAAGTGAATTTTGCGGCGAGGTGAGTGAAGAAAGGGCAATCGAGTGACGGCAGTTGATACCAACGTTCAGTGGTTGCAGTGCGTGCGCTGCGATGAGCAACTTGCCATTGGGGCACATGTGTTCGGGTGCCCCCGCTGTTTTCAAGAGGGCCGGCAAGGTCCGCTGGACTTTAGAGTTAACTTAGCAGACGGCATTCCCGCCAACTTTCAAGCGGCATGGGATGCCGGGCCGCAGCACAATATCTGGCGCTATGGGGACATGCTCCCGGCAGCAGAGCATCCCCTGAGCCTCGACGAAGGCGGCACGCCGCTGACTCACCTAGATGAGTTGAGCGATGAGCTTGGCCTAAACGTCTACGTCAAGAACGAGACCATGAATCCGACGTGGTCGTTCAAGGACCGCCACGCTGCGGTGAATATCTCCATGGCGCGCCAACTTGGCTATTCCAAGGTGGTGGCATCTTCCACCGGCAACGCCGGCCAAGCTGTGGCGGCGTACGCGGCGCTTGCCGGATTGCGGTCGTTGATCATCGGATACCCTACCTCATCCGAACTGTTGCGCCGGGTCATGCAAATTCACGGCGCGTCGGTAGTAACTATGCCAAAGTCGGAGATCGGTACGATGATGCGGCAGCTTGTGGAAGACCATGGCTGGCTGCCGGTCGGCTCATCCGATCCAAACCCGCTCGCCAGTCCCTACGGCGTGACAGGGTACAAGACAATCGGCTATGAGGTTGCTAGCGCGCTCGGCGCGGCCCCGGACGCCATCCTGGTGCCCACTGGCGGTGGAGATAGCCTCTACGGCATCTGGCGCGGCTTGATCGACTTGCACGAAATGGGCCTTATCGACCGCCTGCCGCGCATAGTGGGCTGTCAGACCGAGGCGACTCATCCGCTGCTCCATGCACTTACGCACAATCGGACTGAAGTCGAAGTACAGCCCGAGCCAGACTCCCTTGCAACGTCAATCATCGAGGGACGCTGTGGCATGCACGCTCTGGGCGCTCTCCGCGCATCGGGCGGTACGGCAACCGCGGTTTCAGAAGATGAGTTGCGCCTGGCAATCCGCCGCATGGCCAGTCGCGGGTACTTCTTCGAGAGCGCCTCGCTCGCGACTATCGCCAGTCTTGTGCGGCTCCACGGTGAAGGATACTTCAAAGCCGGTGAAACTGTCGTCTGTGTCATTACCGGCAGTGGGGTAAAGTGGCCTGACGTAATCAACCAACTTGTGCCTGCTGCGCCTCACTTGGAGCAGCCGAGCATTTCCGCTTTGGCGGATGTAATTGCACTGTGAGAGAACAGAGGAAACCATTATGAAGCAATCGCATCGGGTTGCCGTAGGCTCGATCTTGACCGAATGCAACCAGTTCGGCGGTAAGTTGATCGAGCGGGCCGAGTTCGCCCGCAGCCAACTCGCGCGCGGAAATGAAGTTATGTCAATCGCTGGCGGCGCTGTTGGCGGCATGTTGCAGACGCTAAAGGATCAGAACGCCGACATTGTGCCGCTCGTCGTGGCGAGCGCCTACCCCGGTGGGCCGATTGCGCACGATTGCTATGACCGGCTCAAGACAGACCTGCTGGAAGATCTCAGCAATGCCCTGCCCGTGGACGGCGTGCTGCTGGCGCTGCACGGGGCGGCGGTCTCGACGGAAGTCGATGACGTGGAGGGCGACCTCATCACAGCCGCGCGGAAGATCGTAGGGCCGGATGTGCCAATCGTCGGGACGCTTGACCTGCACGCCAACGTGACAACCCAGATGATGCGTCACGCCGACGGTCTCGTGGCGTGGGAGACATATCCACACGTTGACCCATACACTACCGGTGTGCGCGGGGCACGGCTCTTACTTGGAACACTCGACGGCGCATTTAAACCCGCCATGGCTATGGCCAAAGTGCCTATTTTTGCCAGCGCCATCAATGCGAGCACGGTGGGTGACGGCCCCTTTGCCAACGTGATGCGCCTGGCAAAGTCATTTGAAGAGCAACCGGGAATCCTGTCCACCAGCGCGTTGCACGCCCACGCGACAATTGATGTGCCGGAACTGGGCGGGGGCGGCCTGGTGATTACGGACGGCGATGAAGCGCGGGCAGTGGACCTGGCTCTACAGATTGCCAACCTCATGTGGGAGAAGCGCTTCGCCCTGGAGCCGGATACGCTCGCTCCTGAAGTGGCGGTTGAAGCGGGCCTCAAGATTCCAGGGGGTCCCGTCATCTTGATCGAGTGCGCTGACTGCGTCGGCGGCGGAGCTGCCGGAGACAGCGTGTTTACGGTCCCCGTGCTAACGGGATTGAGCGAGGGATTTGCGATCGTGCCGGTAGTCGACCCTGAAGCCGCAGCACTCTGTCATGAAGCCGGTGAAGGCGGTACGGTCACGGTGGCACTGGGGCACAAGATCGATCCCCAGTGGGGCAGTCCGCAGACCATCTCCGGTGTCGTCAGATCCCTAAGTGATGGAAAGTTTCAGTATACTGGCGGCATCTGGGCAGGCGAGTGGGCGACCATGGGGCCAACGGTGGTACTGGAGTGTGGCAGTGCTCAGATCTTGATTACGACGTACGGCACGTATGAGTGGCGGGACGAGCAATTCCGCGCACTGGACATGGATATCGAAGGCGCAAAATTCATCGTCGCCAAGAATCCGATGAACTATAGCCAAACCTATGGTGAATTTGCGCAAGGCGAATTCGTCCTGGATACGCCCGGCGCCACGCCGCCGACACTGCGGCACTTTACCTATCACAAGGCGCCGCGTCCTTATTTTCCAATCGCTACCGATATTCCAAATTTCGCCCCCACCGTCTTGCGCGGCACCTAGCAAAAGGAGCACATGCACAAATGTCCGGCGTCGACGTCAACGACATCCACTCACAACTCAATCCCACCACCGTTGATCGGGTCGTACCAGTTGACTCGTTGCAAGCAATCCAGTCTGCCATCGCCACTGCGCAGAGTGAAGGGAAGTCGCTCTCCATTGCCGGTGGGCGGCATGCGATGGGAGCGCAACAGTTCGGCAGCGACACAATTCTCATTGATACGGTGCCGCTGAATCGGGTGCTGGACTTCGACGCCGATGCAGGATTAATCACAGTAGAAGCGGGCATCTACTGGCCGGAGCTCATCGCAGCCATTCGCCAAGCAGCGCCGGCGCATCCGACGCAATGGGCTATCGCTCAGAAGCAGACCGGGGGAGACCGGATGAGCATGGGCGGTGCGCTGGCAGCTAACGTGCACGGCCGTGGTCTCCGCATGCGACCGATAATCGCTGACGTTGAATCGTTCGTTCTGGTTGATGCCACCGGGAATGCCTTGAATTGCAGCCGCTCAGAAAACAGTGAACTCTTTCGACTGGTAGTTGGAGGATACGGGCTTTTCGGCGTGGTCTATAGCGTAACGCTGCGGCTTGTGCCGCGACAGAAGCTCCGGCGCGCCGTCACTGTAATCGATATTGATGAACTCATGCCGGCATTTGCGCAACGGATCGAGGAAGGTTTCCTCTACGGCGACTTCCAATACTCAATTGACGAATCGTCTGAAGGCTATCTGACGAAGGGTGTGTTTTCCTGCTACCGTCCGGTCGCGCCGGATACGCCAATTCCGGCGGAGCAGCGGGAGCTTTCCGTTGACGATTGGCGGCGCTTGATTCTCTTTGCCCACGTGAATAAGCCGCAGGCATTTGAGCAGTACGTTGCGCACTACCTCGCGACCAACGGCCAGATATATTGGTCGGACCTGCATCAGCTCGGCTACTACGAGGAAAACTACCACCGCATGCTCGACCAATACGTCGGCGCTGCGGCGCCGGCAACGGAAGTAATTACCGAAGTCTATGTGCCGCGCCAATCCCTGGCGGCTTTTATGCGTGACGTTCGCGAGGATTTCCGGCAACACAAGACTGAAGTCGTCTATGGCACCATCCGTCTTGTGGAACGTGATGAGGAGAGCTTTCTGGCCTGGGCGCGAGAGAGCTTTGCCTGCGTCATCTTCAATCTTCATTTGTCCCATACACCGGAAAGTCAGGCAAGCGCCGCGGCAGCGTTCCGCCGCCTGATTGACCGGGCAATCCAGTACGACGGCAGCTACTACCTGACATACCACAAGCACGCCACCCGCGCGCAGGTGGAGGAGTGCTATCCACAGTTACCGGAGTTTCTCCAACTGAAGCGGCGCTACGATCCGGGCGAGCGATTCCAAAGCGACTGGTATCGCCACTACGCCGCGATGTTTGCTGACTCGATGGGCTAAGTACTGTCACCATTCACCAGTGGTTTAGGGTCGGAGGCGGCAGCCGTGTCCGTCGACAGTTGTATGCTAAGACGCTCCAAGCGTAATGTTGTCCGAAGACATGCACTACGTGACGCGTTGTCACGTAGTCAACGTTAAGTTAGGGTGTGGCAATTCTTACGTCTGCACGAGCGCTGCGTCTAACACTGTGAATGTTTACGGTGCTGATGTCCCATTTGGCGTAGGGTCCAAGATACGTCCGGCTATGCGAACTAACGCCCAGCGAGGAGTAGTGCTCCATCAAGATCAATGAACCGATGACAGTCTTGACCGACTTGTTGCTTGCCATTTGCAATGCCAAGTGGGGTATCGCTCTGCTGCGGCAAGGAATCTCGCAGCGCCAGTTCTCCCAGATCACATGGGGCATAGGATTCCTGGCCGCAGCAGTTGCGGCAGTGCTTGGCGGCACGTCGCATGCCGTGGGGGACCAGTCGCCTGCGTTGCGGCGCAAGCTGTGGAAAGGGACGACCCTGGCCACCGGGTTCACGAGCGCAGGCATGTTTGCGAGCACGGTGGTAGCCTCCGCGTCGCAGCCCCTCAAGGGGAGACTGCTCTTGGGCACGCTACTGAAGCTGTTGGCATACTGCGGTTGGATGGCATCCCGCGGCAAGTTTCTCTACGTAATCATCGACTACGGATCCGCCATGGCGGGTGTCGCGGCGTTTCATGTGCCTTACGTTTTCCGTAGAGGCGCCGGAGACTCACGGTATTTGCTGAGCGGTGTCTTCATTTCGCTGCTCGCCGCATTCGTTCAGATACGCAAGATCAAGCTTCACCGCCACTTCAATCACAATGACTTGTATCACGTCATCCAGATCGGCGCGTGCTATCTCTTCTACAGGGGCGGGCGGCTTCTGCAGGATCGCCGAGATGGGGAGGTGGACGAGGGGGGCACCAAGACAATCGGCGTGCAGTAGAAGACATGCGCCAGTGTGCCGGTCGGTACCGGCGAGGCGCGGTCACGGCAGGCAGAATTTCGCTCTTCCTATACCAGTCCCTGCACACTTTGCCGCGAGTGAGGAGAGGTAATGTCGCGTAGCAACCGAGAACGTGTTTCCCTTCCGTACCTAGCCCGGATCAGTGTCTTCTGGCTGGGACTCTCAACTGTTTGGGCGGGTCTGAATGTTGTCTACCTACCTGACCGCGTTGAAGCACTGGTGGGCACGGCGCACAAGGGCACCTACCTGGGCGTCCTAGTTTCCGTCGGCCTCATGGTTGCCATTGTCGTCCAGCCAGTTATGGGCGCGGTGAGCGACCGCACGACTTCGCGATGGGGCCGCCGCAAGCCGTACATGCTCTTGGGCTCGCTCTTGAGCGCTCTCTTTCTCTTGCTGATGGCTGCGGTCAGCACCTATGCACTGCTTTTCGCGGTGGTGATCCTGCTGCAGGTCTCAGCCAATAGTGCACATGGGCCGTATCAAGGCATCATCCCCGATCTGATTCCGCGGAACCAGCGGGGCCGCGCATCGGGCTTCTTTGGCTTAGCCAACAATCTTGGCGTCCTGCTGGGTGCGCTCGTGGCCGGGCAATTCCTTGACCGGGGCCAACCGGGCAACTATCTGTTGGTTGCTGCAGGAGTGCTCGCATTCGTAGCAATTGTCTCGGCGCTGACCATTCAAGAAGACCCGTTGGAAGCAAAACCGGAGTTTGCGGGTATAGCACATGAATTTCGCACGCGCCTTGCGGAGTTGCGTTCGAGGCCGGGGTTCACTTGGATCCTGCTCTCCCGTTTGTTCTTTTTCATGGGACTGCTGGCTGCAGACCAGATTCTGCTCTTCTTTGTGCGCGAACGCCTTGGCATGAGCGAGAATGCCGGCCTCTCTGTGACCATGGCGCTTGGGGTGCTCATCGTAGTGGCGGGACTGGTCACAGTACCGGCAGGCTGGATTTCAGATCGCATAGACCGGCGCAGCCTGGTTTTCGCCGCCTGCAGTGTAGGGTTGGTTGCATCCTTGATTCTGCTCTTTACGACAAATTTCGCAACCCTTCTCGTTGGATTTGCCGTGCTCGGTGGGGCTGTTGGAATGTTCACTGCCGCGGACTGGGCATTGGCGATTGACCTCATCCCCGATCCCAGAGCGCCCGGCCTGTACATGGGCCTCACCAACTTGGCGACTGCCGGCGGGGACGCACTCGGGAGCCTCAGCGCGGGGGTCGTGCTGGACACCTTCAACGGCATACAACCGCTGCTGGGCTACACCGCCGTCTTCATCATGATGGCGGGATTCTTCGCACTGAGCGCGGGAATTATGCTGAAGGTACCGAATGTCTCCGTAGAGGAGCGAGATGCAGAGACGGACGCGTGAGACTAGCGGGGATAGCCCTGCTCAGATAGAATACCGCGATCGCAAACTGGATTTGACCAGTCGTTTTCGTGGCACACAATTGCGATCAAGGCTGGGAGAGTCCAGGAAGCCAAGGCAATGGGCAGCGCAAACAGCTCGAACTCTAATAGTGCCGGCTTAGAGACGTGACCCTAAACTATGCCAGCACTCCGCCCTTTTGCGCCACGAGCATCTCTTGGAGAGTGCGACGGTCGACGTGCTCGTTCGGCTCTGTGCCGTCCATGGGACACACGCCTGCCGGGCACACTTTTTCTATAATGTGAGCATCGTACTCTTGGCGGAAGTTACGCACGGTGCTCACCACCGGCCAAGGGGCAAACTGGCCGAGTCCGCAGAACGATGCGCCCATCATATCGGTGGAAGCATGTTCAATGAGATCAATGGTATCGGGCGCAGCCACGCCGTGGCGGACACGCTCGACCAACATGCGGAGGACCCGGGTACCGTCGCGGCAAGGGAAGCAGAAGCCGCAGGACTCTTCCTCAAAAAACGTTGCATCTCGAATTGCCGCGTCGACAACGCAGGAGTGGTCGTCCATAACGATGACGCCCGCCGTACCGAGGATAGTTCCGGCCGCCTGCACCGGTTTGAAGTCAAGGACAAGATCGATCATGTCGGCAGGTAGAATTGCGCTGGATGCACCGCCGGGCTTCCAGGCCTTGAGCTCGCGCCCCTGCCAAACACCGCCGGCGTGCTCATAGATCAGTTCCCGCGCGGTGGTTCCCATCGGCAGTTCGTAAACCCCCGGGCGCTCAACGTGGCCGGAAACGCAGTAGATATTTAAACCGGACCCCTCGTTAACTCCCAGGTTACTCCACCTCTCACCGCCATTGAGGACAATATCGGAGAGATTGGAGAGAGTCTCCACATTATTAATGAGCGTGGGTTTGCCGAATAGACCTTCATTGGCAGGGAAGGGCGGTCGTGCGCGTGGGTAGCCTCTCTTCCCTTCAAGGGAGTTCATAATGGCGGTTTCTTCGCCGACGATGTACGCTCCCGCGCCACGCCGTAAGTACAATTCCACGGAGAAGTCGGTGCCGAGTATGTTCTTGCCGATGAGGCCGCGCTCGTAGGCCTGTTCTATGGCGTGCTTGACTCGTTCATATGCTAAGAAGTATTCACCCCGGATATAAATGAAGATGATGGAACATCCGGTAGCGTAGGCTGCCAGCAAACAGCCCTCCACCAAGAGATGGGGGTCTTCCTCGCCAATGACACGGTTGGAAAAAGTACCGGGTTCACTTTCATCGAAATTGCACAGGACGTACTTGGGCTCACCCCGAGCTCCCACCAGGAAATTCCACTTCATTGCCGTGGGAAATCCGGCCCCGCCACGACCACCCATGTTTGCGGCGCGCACCTCATCGTGCACGGCTGAAGGGGTCATCTCAGTCAGTGCTTTGCGCAGAGCGGCATAGCCATCGTGCGCCATGTAAGACTCGATGTCCTGAGAATTCTCATTGTGTATTCGCCGCAGGCAGACCTGCTCCATGCTGTTCGCTCCTCGCGGCCGTCGGGCTACATCTGCGCACTAACCACTTTCACTGCTGGCTGCAACTTTAGCCTGAACCTTTTCGAGAGCTTCTGATCCAGTCACCTGCCCCACTGCAACCTCGTTGATCAATAGCGCCGGCGCCTGCTCACAAAGTCCCAGGCACATAACCTCTTCCACTTCAAATGCGTCTGGCTGCGCTGCGGCTGCCTCTTCCAACGTATGCAGCACCTCCTGCGCGCCGCGCAGGTGACACGAGAGATTCACGCACACGCGCGCGATAACGGGCGGCTTCGGCTCAAAGAAGAACATTGTGTAGAATGTCGCGACGCCAAATAGCTGCGCCTTTGTCTGCCCCAGGGCCTCCGCCACCATGCCCACGGCTGTGGGTTCCAGATAACCGAATTGCCGTTGCACAGCGTGAAGCATATCGAGCGTCGAGCCCGGCTCTTGCTTGCACTCCTCAATCTCGCGCGCTAATGCGGCGTATTTAGCGGCATCAACGCTTTCGACTTCTCTCGGTGGCGTGGCCAATGGCTGTCCTCCGCTTTGTTCACGTGGTGGCGGCTATGTCTCCGGCTTATCGCGTTTGGTAAAGATATCCATATCACTACTGTGACCCGGAGCGAGCCGAGCATCGGGGTTAATATACCGCACTGCTTGATTCACTGCCATAGCCGCCTCGGACGCACCGCACGCAATCAGATTGATCTTCCCCTCGTAAGCGGCAATATCGCCTGCAGCATAGACACCGGGCCGGCTCGTAACCATCGTCGCGGGATCTACCTTGATGCCCTTCCTGCCTTCAAGGTCAACCCCCCACTTTCGTATGACAGTCGTGTCCATCAGGAATCCAATGCAAATCAGGATTATGTCCACTTCAAGATCGAAAGTCTCTTTCGAAGTGAGATTCGTGATGGTGACTCCCGTGAGCTTGCCGTCAGTTAAGTGCAACTCACTGGCTTCATGCCGGGGGAAATGCACGTCCACCTCCGAGTAAATGAGTTGGCGAACTGTAGCCTCGTGCGCCTGCCAGACCGGCAGGCGGTGAATGAGCGTCGCCATCTTTGCGACTTTCTCAAGTTCAAGCGCCCAGTCGAGTGCCGAGTCTCCCCCACCAATGATCAGCACACGCTTGTCGCGGAACGTTTCCAGGTTCTTCACTGTATAGAAGACCTGCTTGTCTTCCAGGGGCTCGATGCCGGGAATCTTCAATTTGCGCGGCGCCAGCGAGCCATTGCCGTTGGCAATGAGTACGGTCTTGCTCTTGAATTCCTCGCCGCTTTGCGAATGAAGCACGTAGACGCCGTCGCGCTCTTCAAGTTCCGTTATTTTCTGTGAAAGAATTATGGGATATTGCCACTGGTCTGCTTGCTCATGCAAAGCCGCAACCAGATCCTTGGCGAGAATCGCCGGGAAGCCAGCCATATCGTAGACGTTCTTCACCGCGTATAGGGCTGAAAGGGCGCCGCCTATTTCATCCATTGCTTCCACAAGCTGTGTATCGAGATGGCGCACTCCGGCGTAGAAAAGCCCAAACAACCCCGTAGGGCCACCTCCAATAATCGTAAGGTCCTTTACGCCATCTCCCCCGTTCTCCACCATTTCACAGTGCTCCTTCCAGCAGTGTCTCTAACCCTCGGTAATTGCTCGCTCCATCATTCGTGCATCCAGTATCACGTCGCTTCCGCTCCCCACAGCTATAGGATACAAGAATGGCTCATGCGTTAGAATTATCGTGCTCATTGCTCTCCGCTGCCTGATAGGCTTTTTCAAGCAGTTCCATTGTGTGAATTGATCGCGTTGCTTCTCCGCTTGCAGCCAGGGCACTGTCCATTTGCAGCATACAACCCGGATTGCCAACAACGACGAGTTCAGCGTCCGTTGCCGCGATATTCTTGACTTTCGGCGCTACAATGCGCTGCGCCATGTCGGCCTGCACAACGTTATATACGCCCGCGCTGCCGCAACAGTGATCGGAGTTCTTCATCTCTACAAATTCAAGTCCCGGAATTGCTTGCAGCAGGGCGCGCGGCTGTGCTCGCACCCGCTGTCCGTGCGCCAGGTGGCAAGCATCTTGATACGTTACGCGCTTGTTTACCGGCCCAAACGACGTGTCTACCTCAATATCGGCCAAGAATTCGCTAACGTCTTTCACCTTCTCTGAAAAGTCGCGGGCGCGGAGGGCATATTTGGGATCAAGCTCAAGCAGAATGTCGTACTCCTTGAGCGCAGTACCGCAGCCGGCCGCGTTGCTGATGATGACGTCCAAGTCATAGGATTCAAAGGCGTCAATGTTCTGCCGGGCCAGGTCTTTGGCTGTCTCACGGTCCCCGGCATGGACACCTAAAGCGCCGCAGCAGCGTTGGCTCTTGGGTATCACCACCTCGCACCCATTGCGTGAAAGGACGCTCACGGTTGCCCGATTCGTTTCACCGAAAAAGTATGGCATGATGCAACCGGTCACAAACCCCACCCGGCGTTTCGTCTCACCACGAGCTGGGACTACCTCCACGTCGGGCGCGGCATAGAATTCGTCAGACAACTTAGGCAGCATCGTTTCGGCATGACCGAACTGCCCAAAGAGCTTCAAGACACCGCTGCCTCGCACTAACTTCTGCAACCCGGAGGATTGGTAGAAACGGAGGATGTTGGCAACCAGACTCAGTCTGCGGGGAAATGGAAATGTCTGTTTGAACACGAGCCAGCGCAGGAAGCGTGGGACCATCCCACCGGGCTTCGCTTGAATCGCCTCGCCGCGCGCTGCCTCGATGATCTTGCCATACTGTACTCCCGATGGACAGGCAGTCTCGCAGGCCCGGCAATCCAAACAAAGGAATATATGTTGCAGAAACGTCTCATTGATTGGAATGCGCTCTTCTTTGGCCGCTTTGACGAGATAGATGCGGCCCCGCGGACTCTCCATCTCGAGGCCCGTTTCCCGGTACGTGGGACACGCATTGAGACAAAGTCCGCAGTGCACGCATTGGGCAAGGTCCTCATCCGTAAGGCCTTCAAAGCGTACGCGTTCATTGTCAGAATCTGGAATAACGAGCCCTGGCTTGCCGACATCGGTATTCACGTTGGACTTGCTCGCCTTATCTAGAGTGAAATGGTGCTAAATCTTCGCTACGAATCGGCCTGGATTTAGAATGTTGCGTGGATCGAAGGTCTGCTTGAGGCTGCGCATGACGCTTAGTCCCTGAGGACTCGGTCCCCAGACGTCAAAGGCGGCCTTGAGCGCCGGCGAGCCTCGTTGCAAGATCAAACTACCCCCATGTTCCTGGCTCACTGCTCGGGCATGCTGCAAGAAGCTGAGAAGCTTGGCCGATGTAGCCGAATGGACAGAGGGGTCTTGCTCTTGCCCGTCCGCCGACCGAATTCCACACTTTAGTGAGCCGCTGAGAGGATCGGCTAGAACTCCCACTGCTCCCTCAACGGGCGCTGCCGAGCGCAAGAGGTCTGCATAGACGTGCCGCACTTCTGTTGGTACGGCGCTCGCCTTTAGCAAGACATCCGTTGGGCCACCAACCGACCCCACGTCCACGCATGCTTGCCACAGGGACACCCCGTCCTCTTCGCAAACTACCTCTGCGTCAATCCCGCCCCCTGCAGTTCCTGCCGCCGAGGCGTCGCGGACCTGCCGTGCCACAGCTCCTTGTGCGCCCATGAAGCGGACAAGAAGCACATGGCCGCCACGGACTGCGCCAAACAAACACTGTTGAGCGGCTGCATTACCGACCACGGCCGCCGCCGGATGGTACGCGCGTATGGCGGATGCTGCCGCAAAGGCCGCGCCGAATTCCTTAAATGCGAGAATGAGGGTTTGATCAGCCTTTGGCAAAGGATACACCTTGAATGTGGCTGTGGCGATAACCCCCAACGTACCGAGGGCGCCGACCTGCAGCTTGTGAAGACCGAACCCGGCCACGTTCTTTACCACCTCGCCGCCGCTCTTGACAAGGGTGCCGTCACCTTGGACGAATTGCATGCCCATAACCAGGTCCTTGGCAGTACCGAATGCAAACCGGAGCGGCCCGTGCGCGTTCACCGCCACGGCTCCGCCAATTGTGGCTCTCTCTGGGCGGGGCACCTCAAGCGGCAGAGTCTGGCCATGTTCGCGCAGAGTCTCTTGCAAGACGGCCACGGTCACGCCCGCCTCTGCCGTCACAATGAGGTCGGCAGGTTCGTATCCCGATATCGCATTAAGTCCCGCGGTGGAGAGTGCCACGCAGGTATCAGTTGGGGGCGCGCCAAGATCGAGCATGGTGCCGCCGCCTATGGGGGTGGTTGAAGCCCCGGCGGCGTTTAGTTCCCCAACGACCTCAGCCAATTCTGCAATAGCACGAGGCGCCACACACAACGACGGCTGCTTGCCGTCTATAGTAGGACTCTCGGTAGTGACCGCATCATGCGAGACGATCTGAGCGAGCTGGGTGTGGAGTGTCTCAGTCAGCAACGCGTATCTGCATCCTACTTCCAGACCGCAGTAGTAGTAGAGTGGACCGGGGACTTGCCGATGTGGATTTTCGCTGCATGTGGACCTTCACCGGTGGGGAATATTTTTGTGGGGTTGAACAACCAGTAAGGATCGAAAGCGCGCTTGAGCTTGCGCATAGACTCCAAGTCTTCTTCGCTATAGAGCCAGTCCATGTACTCTTGCTTTTCGGTGCCGATGCCGTGTTCCCCCGAGAGTGAGCCGCCGGCGTCAATGCACGCGCGAATAATCTCCTCACCCGCTGCAATAACCCGTTGCACCTGGTCGCTATCGCGCACGTCAAAGAGCAGATTGGGATGCAGGTTGCCGTCACCGGCATGAAATACATTGGCGATAATGATGTCGTAGCGCGCGGCCACGTCTTCAACAAAGCGCATAATCTCCGGTAGTTTTGTGCGGGGTACGACACAATCCTGGATATAGTAGTTTGGCGCCAGCCGACCCAATGCGCCGATGGCCCCCTTGCGTCCCTTCCAAACCGCCTCCCGCTCAGCGGCAGTCTGCGCCACTCGGATTTCACGGGCACCTGCCTCACGGCAGAGGTTTAGAATTGCTTCCCGCTGTTCGTCGAGTTCCTCCTGCATGCCGTCGATTTCGATGATAAGCACACCACCGGCATCGGAGGGGTAGCCGACATGATGCGCTTCTTCAATTGCTTGGGTGACGACCTGGTCCATAATCTCCAGTGCGGCAGGAATAATGCCATTGCCAATGATGGATGAAACTGCCTGGCACGAGTCTGGGACACTCTCGAAAATCGCAAGGTAGGTCTCAACTGCTTCCGGAATTGGCAGCAGCTTGACAAGGATCTTAGTCACCACACCCATGGTGCCTTCGGAGCCGATAATTGCGCATAGGAGGTCATAGCCCGGTGCGTCCGGCGCCTTGCCGCCAAGCCATGCCACTTCACCGCCTGGAAAGACCACCTCCAGGCCCATAACATGATTAATCGTGCAGCCATAGCGCAGGCAATGGGCACCGCCGGAGTTTTCGGCGACATTGCCCCCGAGTGTGCATGCATATTGACTAGACGGGTCCGGAGCATAATACAGCCCCAAGTGCTTAACTTCGTCGGAGAGTTCGAGGTTTACCACCCCAGGTTCCACGAGCGCGGTGCGATTCTCTTCGTCGATCTCAAGAATGTCCCGCATGCGGCTGACAGAAAGCAGTATGCCGTTTTCTTCCGGCACGGCGCCGCCAGAGAGGCCCGTTCCGGCGCCCTTCGGTACCACCGGTACCTTCAATTCATTAGCGACAACCAGTATCTCACTGACTTCAGCCGTGGTGCGTGGAAAAGCTACGGCGGCGGGTAGTTGGGCGTCAATTGATGCGTCGCGCTCGAAGACTATGAGGTCTTCCGGAAGATGAACGACGTGCTCCGGTCCAACAATGGCCTGCAAGCGCTCAACGAGTTCACGTGTGTCCATGGCGTACTACCTAAACTCGATTCGTGCCTATCCGCCTCCGACCCACCAATCACTGTGATGATACCATAGCCCAAATACTGCGAACAAAAACCTGGGGGCTGCCTGCCTGAGCTTTCTGCCGCATCCAATGAGGCAGGGGATTCCCGGGAATCTCGTTTCGGCAATTACTACCGTCAAACCTAAGAAGAGGACGTCCTGCAACGGTGTCAAGAACTCTCGAATTCGACGCAATGCAACTGCACATGACCCAAATCGAGCCTCCCATCGGGCCGGTTCGCTTGTTGCGTCCCGTTACCGGAGGTGGCGCTCAAGGAGCGAGAGTTTGGCAGGGTGTCTTGGCTTCAGGCACGCACGTTGCAATCAAGCAACATGCACACCCCGGAGCGGGAGATGTTGAGTACGGTGTGCTGGAAATGCTCTACCGGCTTGGCGCCCCGGTTGCGCGCCCACTACTTTGGCAACCGGAGGCGCGCACACTTATTACGGAGTGGACAGGGTCTCGCACACTTGCCGCGGCGATCCAGGAAACCGGCCAACACCGGGAATCGCAGTCTCACGAACTGCGCCGTTTGACCCATGGCTTAGTTCAGAGTTGCACCGCTCTTGAGACTGCTTTTCAGGGGCTAGCCGCGCGGATGCCGTTTGGCTCAACAGGTGAGCAAGAACGCCGCCGCACGGAGGTCCGGGCGAGGTGCCGTCACGCGCCTGAGACGTACGAGCGACTTGCGGACTTCTGCGGTCTCGCGATACCGCAGGGCTGGACATCAGCCCTGCGTAAGGCATGGACAGCAGTAGCAGAATCTATGTGCAGCGGCAAAACGACGTTCGGCGGTCGCGACTGCACGCCGCGCAACGTGCTTGTTGACGGTTCCGAGATACGGTTTGTGGACTTTGCAGTCGTCGGCCTCGATTGGCCGGAAGCGCGGCTGGCGCAGTATGCCGCCGCCGTGGCGGCCGGCGCGACGACACAGCCGTTTCAGACCCTCTTGACCCATGGCGAACCGCAGTGGTACGTTGATAGTGGGTGCATTGAAATTCCACAGTTGGACATGCATCACTTGTTAGTGTGGAGCGAGGTATTGCGGTTGCTTCTCGACGGGAAGCTGGGAGTGCCAAGTTCCCCGAGCAACTTGCTGGGTCGAAAACTAGACCAGGCAGTGAAGTTGGCGCTCACTCCTTTGGCCCCCACGACACCCGGAGAGTTGGTACGCTCACTCGTCGCCACAGTCTTTGTACACGGGTCGATCTCATTGAAGCAATGAGGAAGGATAAAACGATGGCAGAGGAATGGAAGCCGCGGGAACGCGAGCTGGTAATTGATGGCCTGGAGTGGGTAGGTCGGATGGCCGATAAGGCACGTGCCCAGCATGGCGGCTACATCGGCGAGTACATCTACCCATGCCCCATGGATCAGCAGGTGCTGCGCGATCTGGGCATGAGCTCGGAAGAGTTCAAGCAAATCGCCGTCGAAGCCGGTACGGATAACGAGCTGGCAGCCAAGGTAAAGGCCACTTCCGGCAAGGAGACCGTGGCAACACCCACGTGAACCGCAATCATTGTCGGGACTCTTAGCTCAGCTATCCGCCGAGTCTTGCCGGCCGATCGCACCTAGAGGCGATGTTTGCAAGCAAACTTACATACCCGCGCCAAGCGCGGGTATGTTATATTCTTGGGAGCACAACAGAATAGGAGATCTTGATTGCAATCGAGTAACAGAGTCAACTGGCAAGTATTGCCTGCGCCGCTTGCGATCTGCCAGTGACGCGCGATCAAAAAAATGCTGCGCTATTCGGCGCCGTCCTCGGTCTTCTTCTAAGCGGAGGGTATCTGGTTGCCCGCAGAGTTGCCACACGTGTGCAGCCGAACATCATCGACTGGCAGCGCACAGAGCGCATCGCCATGCGCATTGCCGCGCGCAACCCGGAGGGCGTTCTCCCAAGCGGAACGCGAGAATCACTCCTCACGGACTATCAGGCGCTGGTGCAGCTCAGCCACGATCAGATTACACCCTTCATTCAGCTTGACACTGCCCCCCGCAGCCATGAAGTAGAAGTGCTGGACCGTCCCCTATGGGTCCAACGCAATCTCACCACTGTGCAACGCCTGTTGCAGCCCTTGGAAGACGTGTACCTGGAGAGTGTTGGGTCAAATAGCAACACGTTGTTCCGACTTGCGCACGGGAGCATGCAACTCACTATGTCTGCGCAGATGGGTATCGTGTTGGGCTTTCTTTCGCGAAACGTATTAGGTCAATTCGACATGCCGTTCTTGGCGCCGCCCGCCTCCAAGGAGAGTGCGGCTCTTGATCAGTCAAGCAGAATCTACTTTGTTGAACCCAACATTCGCCGTCTGCAGCAACGTCTCGACATCCCGCCGGACGCGTTCCGGCTCTGGATCGCGCTTCATGAGACCACCCATGCCATTCAGTTTCAGGTGGCACCTTGGCTTGCAGGGCATCTCGGAAGCCTTATCGAGTCGTACGTAGAGAGCTTCCGCGAGTTACTCCGCGAGTCTTCCCACCCGTTGCGCGCGATGCTCTTGCCCGGGGCTGAAGCTACAGAGGATCGCGAGCGCCTCGGTGGGTTAGTCAGTCTCCTCACGACGCCGGAACAACGAGACATGCTTGCGCGCGTGCAAGGTGTGATGAGCCTTGTGGAGGGCTACAGCAACTACATCATGGACGCTTTGGGCGAGCAGCTCATTACCGGATTTCCCACCATGCGGAAACGGCTGGAAGAACGCAAACGCGGTTCGCTCGAGCGGGCCGTTATGCGGCTGCTTGGTTTTGACCTTAAGCTCGCGCAATATCGCCTCGGTGAGCGCTTTGTGCGCCAGGTTGTGGATAGTGAAGACATGTCCTTTCTCAACCGCGTCTGGGAATCAGAGCACGCCATGCCGACGCTGGATGAGATCAATGCGCCCGATGAGTGGGTGGCGCGCATGCAGGGAGTTCGTAGCGCACCGAACCCATAGGTGCGCGACTTGGAATCTTGGGGCTGCCAACCGAGCAGTAGTTCTGCACACGGCCGCACTTTACAACGTCACTACCTGCTAGTCCTCGCTCTTGCGCACGACGTCCCCTACCTCTGACGGCTGCGCAAATGCAAAGTCCGGCTTTTCCCCGAGCAACGCCTCTTGATCCACCGCCCCCCAGAGCGCAGCACCGGTGCTTACTCCTGCCAAGCGGCCGCACTGGATGTCTGTGTCGCTCTCTCCAATGAGGAGCGCTTCTTGGGCGGATGCGCCACTCACTTCCAAGGCTCTGGTTGCGGCATCGGCAAAGGGCTTGGGCCGTTCTATATCGTCTTGGAAAACTACAGCGCTCACGAAGGATGCCAGCCCGCTGGCTTCCATGTCCTTACTTCCTGCCGCCCGCGTGCTGCCGGAGAGGACAACGACGGTCGTTCCCAGATCAACCAGCGCGGCCAGCATTTCCGGGACGCCGGGAAACGGCACGATGGACTCATGCCGGCGGCTTTCCCAGTGCTCCAAGAAGACCCGGCGCAATTCATTTGCCACGGGCTCGCGTCCTTCGGCGGCGGCAACAAAGGGGTCTTCAAGCGGGCCGGAGAACTGCTCGGCAAGATCTTCGCGCGAAAACTTGCCTGGAGCCCATTGTTCCAATGCGGCAAACGTGGCTTCGAGAACGGCGGGGCGGACGTCGACCAATGTGCCGACAAGATCAAATATGCAACACCGAATGGCTGCTGGCGCCATTAGCATGTCTCAACAGTCTGGCTACCCATCTGTCACGAGGATTGCGTACTCCAAGGAGTCCGCAAGCGCGGAGTAACTGGCTTCGATGATGTTCGTGGAGCTACCCACCGTACTCCATTCGGAGTGGCCGTTGGTGCTTTCGATCATCACCCGCACGCCGGCCCTGGTAGCGCTGCTTTCATCGAGTACGCGCACCTTGTAGTCCATCAGCCGCACCCGTTCAAGCTGGGGATAGGCGGAAACGAGGGCCTTACGCATAGCCGTGTCCAGAGCGTTCACCGGACCGTTCCCCTCTGCAGCCGTGTGCTGCACCTCATCGCCCACCTGGATCTTGACGGTGGCTTCCGAGAGAATACTCCTGCCGCCGCGCGTTTCGACTAGTACTAGAAAGTCCAACAGCGAAAATGGCGGCGTGTAATTGGGCTGGCGACGCTTGATGAGCAACTCAAATGAAGCTTCGGCGCCTTCAAACTGAAATCCGCGCTGCTCCAGGTCCTTGATCTCTTCCACCAAACCGTGCAGGTCTTCACTCTGGCGGGAGAGGCGCAGACCCAAGCGCTCGGCCCGCGATAGCACGCTGCTGCGTCCGCTCAATTCTGAAATAAGCACCCGCATTTCGTTCCCCACAAGCGCGGGATCAATGTGTTGGTAAGCAATCTGACTCTTCGCCATGCCGTCGGCATGGTACCCGGCCTTGTGGGCAAATGCGGAGTGTCCCACATAGGGCATGAAGGGATTGAGCGCCATATTGGCAATCTCGCTCACGAACCGCGCCACATCGGAGAGATGCTGCAGCTGGTCTGACTTGATAGCCGAGTGGCCAAGCTTCAGCTGCAGGTTGGGAATCACGGTGCACAGGTTTGCATTGCCGCAGCGCTCGCCAACGCCGTTTACCGTGCCCTGTACGTGTGACGCACCACTCTCTACCGCTGTCAGGGTATTGGCAGTGGCAAGATCAGCATCGTTGTGCGCGTGGATGCCGATGGGCACGTCGAACTCGGCGACAACTCGCCGAGTCACGCTTCTAACGTCGTTCGGCACGCTACCGCCATTCGTATCGCACAGCACCAGGCAGTCAGCGCCGGCTTCCTGAGCAGCGCGCAGAGCAGCCATTGCGTACTCCGGACTTGCGCGATACCCATCGAAGAAGTGTTCCGCATCGAAGAACACCTCGAGACCATGGCGCTTGAGGTAGGCAATAGTCTCGCTAATCATTGCCAGGTTGTTTTCCAGCGTCGTATCGAGAACGGCCGAAACGTGGTGGTCCCACGCCTTACCCACGATGCACACCGCGCGAGTGCCCGTGCCAATGAGCGCCCGCACGCCAGCATCATTCTCAACGCTCGTTGACTTGTGCCGGGTACTGCCAAACGCCGTAATGGTGATATTCTTCCAATCAATGTCCTGTGCCAAGCGGAAGAACTCTTGATCTTTAGGGTTTGAGCCCGGGTAGCCGCCTTCCACGTAGTGCACACCCAGTTCATCTAGCCGACGGGCAATCTTGAGTTTGTCGGCGGCGGCGAATGAGAGTCCTTCAGCCTGAGCGCCGTCACGAAGAGTCGTATCGTAAACGACAGTGTGACGCTCCGACTGCGCTAGTTGAGATGCCGATCGCTCAGTCACTGTTCTAGCCAAGGAACAATCCTATCCAAGCCATTTGTGCAGTGTTTCACAATGTTACTCGACTGAATTCTACCACAAGAGCCACGTCTGATTACGTCATTTCTTCGTCCTGCTTGGAGCCCATGAGATACCAACCATAGACTAAGCCGGCGACAATCGCACCGCACAGAGGGCCAATCCAATAGACGAGGTGGTTCTCCCAGAAATTCGCGGCTACGGCCGGACCGAACGTACGTGCCGGGTTCATTGACGCGCCGGTGAGCGGACCGCCGATGAGGATATCCGCCGCAATGGTTAGACCGATGGCAAAGCCGCCAACCTTGGCAGCGCGTGGGTCCATGGCGGTGCCGAATACGACAATAACGAGAATGAAAGTGAGAATTGCTTCAATGAGAACGGCGGTGCCAAATGAAATCTCCGCTGCCACCGCTGGTGTGCCGAGGTTGACGGATTGCCAGACATCGGTGGGGAAAACTGCACGCAAGGCAAAGCCGGCCAACACCGCGGCAACCAGCTGCGCCACTATGTAAAGTGCACCGTGTAGAATATCGATCTGCCGTCCCACAAATGCTGCTACGGTAACAGCCGGGTTAAAGTGTCCGCCGGAAATGTGGCCGAATGCCGTTACCATAATCGCAAGCGCCAGACCGTGGGCGAGCGCGATTGCGACCAAACCGGGACCGTCTCCCCCGCGCGAAACGATGAACGCATCCGTGACAATGGCGCCTGCGCCAATGAAGAAAAAACAAAATGTCCCAATGAACTCAGCGACGAGTGCTTTCGGTGTATTCTCGGTCATGGCATCGCCTTTCCCTTGGATTGTTCTGTTTGCAACAGCAACATTGTCCGAACGTCTGACAGTTGTTATTGTGCAATGTGGACTGTGAATGTCAAATCAGGTAAGAAGAGAGACGAGGTTAAGCCGGATTTATGTTTATTGCCGCAGATCCTATACTCCAGAGAACTGGGTAGTTACATTGTCCGACTGTGATTCCGAAATTGAATACCGCATTGATTCGGTGCTGCGAGTTGCAGCCAGGGCTGCTGGTCTCTTTTGTAAACAATGAATCTAATTTACCTACTGAAAGTGAGTAACTATGCCTAGATCTGAAGACGCGTCAGAAACCGGGACCGTAGCAATTACGCCGGATTCCGGCCGTGCCGGCACCTGGGGTACGTGGGTCGTGACCTACACGGTGGGCGCGGCGGGCATTGCGATCGGCGGTGGCCTGCAAGTCGCCCTCCCGCAACGCTGGCACCAGTGGTGGCGCAACTCCGCCCGCCGCGTGCAGAGCGTAGATCCCACTGCCCCTTTCTTCGTCACTGCGCATGCGGACCGCCCTAGCGTGCATCTGGGTTGTGAGGTGCTCGACGCGACCGAGGGTGAGTACGCAAAAACGTACCGGCGCAATGTAGGCTACCCGACTGGGAGCCGGTATGCCTGGACGGTGCAGGTAAACGTTGTGGAAGGCGCGCTGCAGGCGGGTGACACCATCACCGTGATCTACGGTGACATGAGTCATGGCGGTCGCGGCTTCACGCCGCCCCTATGGACGGGATCGCCGGAGCGCGTGCGCGCTGCCGTGGATCATTCAGGCGCTGGGACATTTACGCTCTTGCCGGACGCGGCCCTGCCGTGGCTGCATAGCGAGCCGGGGCCACCGGTAGAATTGTCCATCGTACTTGACTCTTGCGGTGTCGTGGGCCGGAGTACGCGTGTACGCATGGTGGCACTGGATGAATTCCATAATCCAGTCCCAGCTCCAGACACTGTTGTGTATCTGGTCGTCGAAACGGGGGCGGCCACCATACGAGAAAACCCAGTAAAACTCAGTGACGCAAGCACGTGGGGTTGCAGGGAGTTTTCGCTAACCCCGACCGAAGAGGGAGTCCTCCGTCTGCGGGGCACAACCCAGGACGGGATACTGTACAGTTTTTCCAATCCGTGCAAAGTGCTTGCCGCTTCAGCGAGTGGACCGGATGCGGCTAGCGACGGTCTTTTTTGGGGCGACATTCACTCACACAGCAATTACTCTTGGGACGGCACGGGCACACGGGACGATCACTTCCGCTACGCGCGCTACGCCTCGCTGCTTGACGTTTACAGCGCCACTGACCACAACGATAGACGCAGCATGAGCCAGGAAGACTGGCAGCAAAACGTCGCCTACACGAAAAAGTGGCACGAGCCGGGAGTGTTCGCCACGATTCTTGGTTACGAGGCGAGCTTTGGCGCGCCCTACGGCCACCACAACGTCTACTATCGCGGCGGCGAGGGGCGGCTTTACTACCATGACGAGGAAAACCCGGAGGAGATTTGGCAACGGGGAGAGCGCGGAAATTTAGCTGGCGAGATGTTCACCATCCCCCATCATACCGGCGGCTTCGCCCGTCCGGGAGGCGGCGTGAAGCACGACTGGAGCATTCACGACCCGCGGTTTCGCCCAAGCATTGAGATTTACTCGTCTCACGGCCTTAGCGAGGAGTACGCGCCGGACCATCCCATTTCGATGGACGTTTCCGACTTTACCTTCAACGGCCCCGGCGATCCCGGCAACTACACGGTGGACGCGTGGCTGGCGGGACTCAAACTCGGCACGATCGGCTCGTCGGACAACCACGGATCGCAGCCTGGGAAAGAGGGCTTTGGCACCATGGCGGTCTGGGCGCCGGAACTGACCCGTGAAGCGGCCTTTGACGCCATCCGCAACCGACGTACGTATGGCAGCACAGGCTCCCGCATCTACCTGGAATTCACAGTCAATGGCGAGCCGATGGGCGGCGAAACGACCGTTGCCGCCGAGCAGCCAGTCGCCGTGCATGTTGAAGCGCTGGGCACCGGCCCGCTTCGTTGGATCCACATCTTACGCGGCGACCTCGACCAGCCGAAGACAGGCTTCTCCGTCGTCCATCAAGAGTGGTTCCCCGGCAGCAGCGCGCCATTGGACTTCACCCTAGATTGGACCGACGAAAGTCCACCAGCCCGCGCAATCTACTACGTCCGCGTCCGCCAACGCGACCTCGTCCACGGCCGCGTCGCCCAGGCCTGGAGCAGTCCCATATGGGTGACGACAGCCTAAAATCATGGACATGGCTGCAAAAGCCACGCTATGATCGCAGTGTAGTATTGGAGTTGTGATGCGAGAATGCGTGCCGCATCCCAACATTCAGGTCTTGAAGTGAAACCGTAAGGCTACTCTCATGAGTCAAGACGCAAAGCAAGAGCCTCCTCTGTCCACCGCCACCGTAGAGAGTGTTGTGGTACCAATTCTTAGACGATATGGGGCAAAGCGGGCAGGCCTCTTTGGATCTCTCATACACGGTAACCTTAGGCCTGAGAGTGACATTGACTTGGTGGTGGAATTACCAGAGGGGGCCAGTCTTTTGGATCTTGCCGGCCTCGGCCTGGACCTGGAACAGGCGTTGGGCCGCAATGTTGATATTCTGACCTATAACTCAATCCATCCGCGCCTCCGCGAGAGCATCCTCGCAGAGCAAATTGTCGTTCTCTAGACCAATGCCCACAGACCCTACCGTCTACCTTCAAGACATCCTAGAGAGTATAAACCTCATCGAGGTGTATACAAGAAACCTCACACGGTCAGAGTTTTTAGCCTCGCAGGAGAAGCAGGACGCCGTGATACGCAGATTGGAAATCATTGGTGAAGCAACGCGTCATCTCCCTGCGGAAACTACTGCCGCCCACCCAGAGATTCCTTGGGTCCGTATCATTGCAATGCGCAATCGACTGATCCACGCCTACGGACTGGTAGACCTTCAACTCACGTGGGCAGTCGTCGAGCATGAGCTACCGAAGCTTAAAGAACGGGTGCGCACGCTCCTTGAACAGTACGAAAAATAGTGACCATTCACCGTGGCCCCTAATTGGAACTGCTCGCAACGTTACGCCTTGGAAAAGCCGCATGGGCCTCCTTGAGAAAGTCACGGAACACTTCCGAATCCAGGGTGTAGTCTTGCTTGATGTAAAGCCTGCCCCACGGGTTCTGTGGGTCGATTGAGATTGAACTAGGCAGTCTAAGCTTCTCCGCCAGTGTGGCGTCAGTCGAGTACTCGGCTACTCCCAACCTTTGGGCCAGATTCGCTTGGGTAAATGTGCCAATTCCCATGCGAAAATCCATAACCAATGAGGATGTACGTGCATTTATGTATAGCCATCGGCGGTTTTTGATCCCGTACGAGACGTAAAACTTCTGGTTCCAGTGCGGGCCTTCAGCATCCTCAATCGTTTCGTCTATGAGACTGGTCAGTTGAATTAGCATTTCACTCGACCTAGGACCGCACCGCTCTTCTAAATGCCACTTTCTGCCATTGTTGATCCAAGGGCGTGGACCACCGCCGTCTCCGATACCAACACCCTGAAAACGGTCAACCGGCAATGGGACGATGAGTCGCGGTTGCAAGAGTGTGGCATCCCCTTCCCGATACACCTCCACTTCAATCGCCTTAATGTCGATACCATGCTCTCGCAGCCAGAGCGCCACGCTGCCCAGCTTGTCGCGAATAGCGGAGCCAACTAGGATTGTGCGCTGGTCGGCATTCAATGCTGGCACGTCCCCGGTGTCATTGTCAGCGCAGAACTGTGCAAACACATCATCGAGGCTAAATTCAGTCTCGCCGCCCTCTTTGAAGAAACGTTGTGCTTACCGTTCAAAGTCTGCAGTGTGCCAACGTGAAACGTAACTCGCATAGCGCAGGGCTTGCATGTCGACGGGATCCGAAAGTTGGTCGCGCTTCAACTCAATGATCACGCCGTTTCCTTCAAGATCAAGCGCAAGAATGTCGATTCGATCCTTTACGTCTGGTATCAACACTTGGCGTCCAATGACAAGTAGCGGTTCATCCAGGAACTCCGGATTAGCAATTATCCAGTCCTCCAAGTGCTCTTCTAAGAATTGCTGCTGATCGAGCGTTGTTTCTGCTATTTGCTGCAGACCGTCTTGCGTGGTCTTCCAGATAGGCATAGAAGTCCTTTCCTCACACAGCCTCGGCAGTTTCTGGCACACTGTAGACGAACTATACAGTTTTGATCGCGCTGTTGGTCTCGTCGATACGATGGATAGAAAAAGGGGTTTTGCCGTGGCTGAAGAACAGAGTTCACCACAACAATACGGCGTTGTGGTCGCTAGAAATGTCATGATGACGGCCCGTGATGGCGTCAAGCTCGGCACAGATGTGTATCGTCCGGCGCTTCCTGCCGACGGCAGCGCGGGTAGCATCGGGCTAACGCAAGACGACCTGGAAGCCGTAGAGGGTGCGTTTCCCGTTATTCTCGAGCGCACGCCGTATGACAAGACGGGACTTGGATTGCGGCGGAAGGGGCACTATTATGCGCGGCGGGGGTACGTGGTGGTGATCCAGGACGTGCGGGGACGGTTTACGTCTGAGGGCGAGTGGTACGCCTTTGGCGATGAAGGGCCGGACGGATACGACACTTGCGCCTGGATCGTGGAGCAGCCATGGTCGAACGGCAAGATCGCTACCACGGGTTGCAGTTACGCCGGCTGTACGCAAAGCGCCCTCGCGTCGCTCAACCCGCCCGGCCTGGCCGGCATGTTCGTGGAGGAAGGGCCGTGGAATTACCACACCGCTTCCATGCGGCACAACGGCGCCTGCGAGATGCGCTTCATGATCTATGCCTTCCGCATGGCGACCACCAGCAAAGAGGCGCTCAGCGACCCGCGCCTGCGCCAGAGCCTGGATAGCGCCTTCGCCAACGTGGCGCAATGGGTGGAAAATGCGCCCCTGAAGAAGGGCGTATCGCCGCTAGCCGAGCTGCCCAGCTACGAGCAATGGCACCTGGACGTCCTCACTCACGGCGACCTGGACGAATACTGGCACCGTCCCGGCTACGGCCCGGAGCTCTTCTACGATGAACACGCCGACGTGCCGACCGTCTACTTCGGCGGCTGGTACGATTCCTATGCGCGCTCGACCTGCACAAATTATGTCGAGCTTAGCGAGCGCAAAGAATCGCCGCAGACGCTCATCATGGGCCCCTTCACCCACGGCACCGGCAGTGCCGAGGTCTCCCACGCAGGTGACGTCGACTTTGGCCGCGATGCCGCCATTTACGACATGAACGAGTTGCGGCTGCATTGGTACGACTACTGGCTCAAGGGAAAAGAGACCGGCGTGGGGCAAACCAAGCCGGTGCAGATCTTCGTCATGGGCGGCGGCAGCGGCACGCGCAACAGCGACGGCCGGCTGGACCACGGCGGACACTGGCGCGCGGAAGACGAGTGGCCGCTCGCGCGCACCGCGTGGACTCCTTACTACTTGCACGCCGACGGCGGTCTGAGCTTAGATACACCCTCGCCGACCAAGCAACAGAGGCAGAGTTCATTTACGTTCGACCCGGCAAATCCCGTCCCAACCATCGGCGGCAACCTCTCGGCGGGTGATCCAGTCCTTGTTGCGGGCGCTTACGACCAGCGCGGCGACGAGCGCTTTTTTGGGTATACCGGCAGCCTGCCGCTGGCGGCCCGGCCTGACGTTCTGGTTTTCCAGACCCCGCCGCTTGAAGAAGACATAGAGGTGACGGGCCCGCTCACGGTGAAACTCTGGATCAAATCTACCGCCGTGGATACCGACTTTACGGTCAAGCTGCTCGATGTGCATCCACCAAATGGCGACTACCCCCAGGGCTTTGCCATGAATGTCACGGACAGCATACAGCGCGCCCGCTACCGCAATAGCCGGGAACAGGCAGAATTGCTTGAGCCAAACGTACCGACGGCAATCGCCATCGAGATGTATCCGACAAGCAACGTCTTTGCGCAGGGCCATCGCATCCGGCTGGATGTCTCCAGCAGTAACTTCCCGCGCTTCGACGTGAATCCAAACACCGGGGAATCACTGGGCCGCCACACGCGGCTGGAAGAGGCGCATAACACAGTCTTCCACGAGCCGGGACGACCCTCGCACATCGTCTTGCCAGTAATTCCCAGGTGTGAAGAACCCGAGTAAGCCAATCGCGCAAACAACCATGTGGGGAAATGTCTCCGGGCTTTGAAAGCACTGAGATTGGTGCTAGTTGCCGCGTGGCGCGCCTGCATTCTTGGTGGAACAGTAGTGAAGAGCGCGTATTGGCCGCCGAGTAGAGAGAGCAAGATCGACCTGAACAGTTGAGACTAGTACTGCAACAATGAAGAGTGAGATTCAGTGAAATCAGACTCCATTCATGAACAGGCCGCCGGACTAGCGCCGGCTGACTACACCGTGCACATTGATCCGGCTGGCCCCGTCATGGTAGGTCAGTACGGCACGTGGGATATCGCCGTGACCGTTGGCGCGCAGGGCATTGCCATCGGCGGCGGCGTGCGGATTGCCCCGCCGCACCGCGAGAAACAGCGGTGGGACGTGGGTAGTGTGGTTGCAACTACGGATGTTCCCGGCACAAGCGTGCGGGTAAACGTCGTAAACGGCCACCCGCTCTCCTATCACCACTCCCAATATCCCGTAATCTATGCCATGGTCGAGGGTAAGCCATTGCGAGGCGGGGATACCCTTACCGTCACGCTCGGCCATCCGGGCAATTACGTGTCCGGCTTTCGTCAACCGGCACAGGCGCAAGACATCGTCAGCGTAGACACGTTCTTTGAGGTGGGAGTGGATATAGAAGGAAACACCGACTATAGCAATCCGGACTATCCGGTGCGAGGCGGTGGCCGCCACTTTCCACTCCGGCGGCAACCGGCAATAGATGTCGTGCCCGCTGCGCCGGCGGCGCTCGGCCTAGTGGTGCCGCAGTTTGAGGCCGGTAAAGGTCCGGCGCAGGTCTTTGTCCATGCCAGGGACGAATTTGGCAACGTGTGCGATAGTTTTCAGGGGGCGCTCAAGCTTGAGACCGTCGGCGGCAGTGACGGCAAGTTGGAAGCTGAAGCGGATGCGACAACAGAAGAACGGGGACTAGCGGACGCAAGCATTGACGTCCCGGCGCGGGATGGAGTCTATCTTGTGCGGGCACGGGACGAAGCCAGCGGCATCATCGGCAAGAGCTGGCCGATTGCTCCCCACTTTCGTCCAGCCGGATACAACATCTATTGGGGCGACATTCACAATCACACTAATCTCTCCGGAGACGGCGTGCGCGACATTGACGACGCCTACTGGTACGCACGGCACATCAGCGGGTTGGACTTCGTGGCGATTACCGACCATGAGGGCGGCAAGGACTGGGAGCGCAGCAAGAAGTGCGCCAGGAAATACTACGTGCCCGGTAAATTTGCGACGTTTCTTGCCTATGAGTACAGTAGGGCCGGGTCCTACGGACACCGCAACGTCTACTATCTAGACGACGACAGGCCCTGTCCTACGCCCGACGATCCGAACGAACTATGGTCCCAGCTGCCGCCCGGTCGCGCGCTGGTCATACCGCACCATCCGAATACGCACTCGGAAGGAGGGACGACCTTCGGCCGCTGGCAGCCGACAGACTGGGACGTGCACCACCCGGAGTTTCAGCGGCACGTTGAGATCTGCCAATTGCGCGGCTCGTTTGAGGTTGAAGAAGTGGGTGCGCCAGTAGTTTTGGGCGGCAATGGGTCGTCGGCGCGCAGCGCCCTGGCGAAAGGGCTGCGCCTCGGCTTTGTCGGCGGCACCGACAACCACCGCGGCCATCCGGGCTCGAGCATGGATACCATGGGTGGCATCAACTTCCGGCTGAGGCCGGTAGGCGGTCTGACCGCGGTGCTGGCAAGCGAGTGCACACGTGAATCATTGTGGGAAGCTATGCTTGCCCGCCGCACATATGCCACAACCGGCCAACACATCCTGCTCGACGTTGCCGTCAATGGCGCGTGCATGGGCAGCACCACGGCATTGGCCGCAGCATTCTTGCTAGCGGTTGCGGTGATTGGCACCGACGAGATTGCCCGCGTTGACATCATCCGCGACGGCCAAGAGGTCTATTCCATCACCGGTGAAGGCACAACTTGCGAGTTCACGTGGCAAGATTGCTCACCGGGAGCACCATGCTATTACTACGTACGTGTCATTCAGAGGGACGGCAATGCGGCGTGGTCGAGCCCCGTCTGGATTGAGGATGCGGTGACGTAGACTCTTTTTTCGAGAGTGGCACTCAGCTTCTATTTGCTGTATACTGATTTGGCACGCAGTTACCGGTACTATGGCAATGAGTAATTGACGGTCTGAGGAGACAGGTGATGGCCCAAGCACAAGTGGAACCCCGAGACAGTAGCTCCGAGAACCCAGCCATAGTTGCCTGGATGAAGCCGTTTTGTGGTTGGAGCAACGGGGTACGTGCCGTGTTTCTAAAGTACGGCCTCACATTCGATGATCGCGACATTATCAATAACGCCACGCACTTTGCCGAAATGGTAAAGCGCACCGGCCAGACGATGCAACCTTGTGTTGTGATTGATGACCACGTGTTGATCGATGTGTCCGGTGAAGAAGTTGAAGCGTGGCTGATCGAACACAACTACGTCGAACAAAGTGACAAGGAACCAGACGTTCCGATTGATCGCGCTTGCGAAAACGAAGCGGAGCCGAAGCCGGTATCGCTTCAAATGAGACCGCGCTCGACTGCTCAATAGGGATATGTCCTGACAGTCGTTTCCGCATTCAAGCTATTGCATTATCCTAGCCTTAGTCCTTCTCGCAAAAACACTGCAATCGTCCCCGATTGGTCCTAGTTGGCGGAGAACAGCTGCAAGCGCCAGGCACACGTGCATATACCTCATGGTGAATTGGTAGTCTTGCAAGCATTCTTGGGTAGTATTGTTTCTCGTCAACGTACGATGAAAAACGAAATGAGTTCACGCTCTACATTTCCATGCTCAGCTTTGCAGCATGGCAAGACTAACCCCCGTTCCTACTCCCCTTCCGGCTTCTTCTTGCTCCTCAGGGATCGCATCCCAGCAACAATCGCACCAGACTTGCCGCTGCCCTTATCAGCAGCGACGGGCCGTAGTCTCACCCATAGGCGCGAGGTCGTCGACGCTCTCGTGCCCCAGTTCTACTAAAGGCCAATAGCAAGATGTTTCCTTCACGTAAGTGGCTCTACCCTGGAATGCACGTAAAACGGTGGATTGTGCTGCTGATCGCGGGCTTTATGGCCTTCGCTCTATCCGGCGCCATGGCGCTCGCCTGGATATACAGGAATGTCGCAGTTCCTGAGCCTTTCACCGATCCGGTGCAAGCCGTAACTCTTCAGTTCATACCCCACCCGTTTCGAGAGCTTCTGGTAGGCTCCGTAGGCTTAGTTCTCATTGTCTTGGCAATTTGGAAACTCAATGCCTCGCTGATGGAGGTTGTTGCTGAACCTCGCAGAAGTGAGAGGTTGGTAGACCTTGTGTACGCTCGTCGACTGCTCAAGACGGGTCCCAGGATCGTTACGATTGGGGGAGGCACCGGCCAAGCGGTGCTCTTGCGCGGTCTAAAGGAGTTTACGAACAACCTTACGGCAATTGTGACGGTGGTTGATGACGGCGGATCGTCCGGTCGCCTGCGGCGCGAGTTTGGCGCCCTGCCACCGGGTGACGTGCGTCAATGCATCGGCGCGCTGGCTGTTGCAGAACCTCTGATGACGCGGATGCTCAATTACCGGTTTAGCAAGGGCAACGGCTTGGAAGGGCACAGCCTCGGCAACCTCATGATGCTTGCCATGGCCGACCTGACGGGAAACTTCGAATCGGGGATACGAGAACTCTCACGGGTGCTTGCCGTTCGCGGGCAAATTCTGCCTTCAACGCTCGAGAGCGTCAAGCTTTGCGCCGAACTCGAAGACGGTCGCACCATTTCCGGTGAATCCGCAGTTGGCGACGCGGGATCGACCATCAAGCGAGTCTATCTTGATCGGCAGCATCCCACTGCCTTCAGTGAAGCCAGCCAGGCAATCCTGGATGCAGACTACATTATTCTTGCCCCAGGCAGTCTCTATACGAGCCTGCTCCCCAACTTACTGGTGCCGGAGATCTCTCAGGCGGTCGCCAAGTCTAAAGCCCTGAAGCTCTACATCTGCAACGTTGCAACGGAGCCTGGTGAGACGAGTCACTATGGTGTGGCAGAGCACCTGGAGGCGCTCAAACAGCATGCGCCGTTTGATGTTTGTAAGCTCGTGCTCGCGAATGACCAGACGTCCCTCCAATCGGCGAATGGTACCTATGAACTCGTGCAACTGCCCGCGGAAGAGCGCGAAATCGATGGGGTATCGATCGTCACGGCCGACGTAATTGACGTAGAGATTCCCTATCAGCACAGTGCGGTAAAGCTCGCCCAGGCCGTGATGCAGGTGTATAGTGACTATGGACCAACGAAGCGAGAACGCAAGCGAGCTGAAGCAGAATCGATTGAGGTCGCCTAACGGAGATACAGACATACGTTGCGCGCGCCCTGTGGCTACTACACCCGGGAGCGGAGAGGGGAACTAGAGACTTATGGCACGAGTGGCAATCAACGGATTTGGCCGCATTGGTAGATTGGCTCTGCGGGCAATTTTGGAGCGGGCGCCGGACTTAGACCCAGTTGCGGTGAACGACCTTGCAAGCGCGGAGACGAACGCGCATCTCTTCAAGTACGACAGCAACTACGGACGCTTTAACGGCGAGATTGACGCAAGCGACCAAGGGCTAACAATCGACGGGCGACACCTTCACGCCCTTTCACAACGTGACTGGACTGCTCTGCCGTGGGGTGACTTGGACGTCGATGTTGTCATCGAGGCAACAGGTGTCGGCACCGATCGCGCTTCTGCCGCAAAGCATCTAGCAGCGGGAGCAAAGAAGGTGATCATTTCGGCCCCGGCCAAGGAAGAAGACGTGACACTGGTCCTGGGCGTAAATGATGAAGCCTACGATCCGGCTGAACACCACATCGTATCCAATGCTTCCTGCACGACGAATTGCCTCGCGCCCGTGGTCAAAGTCCTTCACGATGCGTTCACCATCCGACAAGGGCTCATGAACACGATCCACTCGTATACCAACGACCAGCGCATTCTCGACCTTGAACAGAGCGACATGCGCCGAGCGCGCGCCGCTGCACTCAACATCATCCCCACAACTACGGGAGCGGCAAGGGCTGTAGTGCAAGTGATTCCCGATCTTAAGGGCAAGCTCGACGGGTTTGCACTTCGTGTGCCGACGCCCACCGTATCCGTCGTTGATTTCACGTGCGAAGTTGCCGATGACGTGACGGTCGAAGACGTGAACGACGCGTTCGAGGCAGCCGCCCAGGGACGCTTGAACGGTATTCTTGGCTGCTCTAGCGAAGAGCTCGTCAGTATGGACTTCAAGGGAGACTCCCGGAGTTCGATTATAGACTTACCGTCAACCCAGGTTTCCGGCAAGCTGGTGAAAGTGCTCTCCTGGTACGATAACGAGTGGGGTTATGCGTGCCGCATTGCCGACTTAACCGCCCGCGTAGCTCAAACAATCCCCCAAGAGGCGGCTGTCTAATTGTCCCGACGATAGACTGACGTGCTGGCTTCGTATGAAAGGGCCGTGGGTTGTGCACCCACGGTTTCTTTTATGTAAATTGTGCACAAAGTACGCCACTTCGCTCCTCAGGAAGAGCATTGATGAAGAAGACAGTTCGCGACATTGACGCAGCAAACAAGACAGTGTTGGTACGTGTAGACTTCAACGTGCCCTTAGCACAAGGGAGGGTTGCCGACGACTCACGGCTGCGAGCAACAGTGCCCACAATAGACCTTCTGCGTGAGCACGGGGCCAAGACAGTCCTCGTTTCCCATCTGGGTCGGCCAAAAGGTGTAACAGTAGACACACTTCGATTGGCGCCAGTAGCCGCGCGCCTTTCAGAACTGCTAGACATTCCGGTTCACTCTCCTCCCGACTGTGTCGGCCCGGCAGCAGAAGCAGCCGTAAAGGCATTGCGACCGGGAGACGTGCTGCTGTTAGAGAACGTACGCTTTCACGCGGAGGAAGAAGAAAACGACCCGGGATTTGCACGGCAATTGGCATCACTCGCCGATGTATTCGTAAACGACGCCTTCGGCGCCGCCCACCGCGCCCATGCTTCAACGGTTGGGGTGACGGAGTTCTTACCTAGCGTAGCCGGACTGCTGATGGATCTGGAGATTTCCACGCTTGCTCAGTTGCTGCAGGCACCGGAAAGGCCCTTCGCTGCACTGATCGGTGGCGCCAAAATCTCGACGAAGATTGGCGTGCTCACGCACCTTTTGCAGAGCATCGACGTCCTCATAGCCGGCGGCGGCATTGCAAATACGCTCCTCAAAGCCCAAGGCAAGGCGGTCGGAAAGAGCCTGGTCGAGGATGCGCAGCTTTCGGTGGCCGAAGAATTCCTCCTAAGTGCACGCGATGCCGGCGTGGAGGTGCTACTCCCTACCGACGCCGTGACCGGCAACATTAGCGAGTCCGCGGGGGCGACTGACATTGTCGACACAAACTACGTGCCCCCGAACACGATGATTGGCGATCTCGGCCCGGAGACTGTGAAGGCGATTGAAGCTGTCCTGGCATCAGCGCGGACAGTGCTTTGGAATGGGCCGCTCGGCCTCTTCGAGCAAGAACGCTTCGCCGGCAGCACTTTTGCCATAGCCCGCGCACTCGCAAAATCTCAGGCGGTGTCCATTGTTGGGGGAGGCGAAACGGTAGCTGCGATTGAGGCGTGCGACGTGGCAGCCAAGATTACTCATGTGTCCACCGGGGGCGGTGCAACGCTTGAGTTCTTGGAGGGACGAACACTCCCAGGCGTCGCCGCGCTCATCAACGCGTAGACGTGCGCAATCACCGAAAGTGCCGGCCTTCCGCTCCATTGACCTGAGTTTGCGACAGGCAAATAGATACGGCGACCTTCAGCTTGCGGCAGGAGGATTGTCGTTTCAGTCGGAAGCGACTCGGCCATCAGGTGGGCAACAGGCACATACTTGTGGGCAGGCTAACGATCAGTGTCCCCCAGAGTACGTTGGCGGTGCAGGATGTCTGCCAACAGCGCGCGCTCAACGTCGCGACGCTTTGCTTGGGGATCGGTCCCGCTCCAGTCATGGAAGCCGCGCCCTGACTCCAGACCGAGTGCTCCTTGCGCAACAAGCTCTTTCATGGCCTGTGGCGCGTCATCGAGCGTGCTGAGCGAAGGGTAGAGAGCTGCGGCAATTGCGACGTTCATCAGCATGCCGCCCAAGTCACGCTGTGCCAGCGGCCCGACCCGGCCCAGGCGCAGACCAAAGCCGTTGACGACAACCGCGTCGATCTCTTCTGCAGAGGCCACCCCGTTTGCCCAAAGCGCTACTGCTTCGCGGCTCAGCGCGTGCTGCAGCCGGTTGTGTATAAACCCCGGTATGTCTTTCTGCACCATTACCGGCTGCTTTCCTGCGCGTTGCCACAGGCCGTAGGTTGTCTGCATCGTTTCGTCACTCGTCTGGTCGCCGCGAACGACTTCCACCAGCGGAAGCACTGTCCCGGGCAAGATGAAGTGGCTGCCAACCACACGCTCCGGGCGTCCCGTAGCGGCAGCCATCGCTGTGATCGACAGGGAAGACGTGTTGCTGGTCAAAATCGCCTCTGGCGGCGATTCAGCATCCAATGCGGCAAAGATCTCTTGCTTCAGTGAAAGGTCTTCCGGCACAGACTCGACGACGAATTCTGTGTGCTCCACCGCAGTTGCCCGGTTGGTTGTCCCGCTTACAATGCGGAGCGCCTCCTCGGCTTGTGATTGTGTCGCCAGCTGGCATTCAATCAGCGAATCTATGCTTGCCCGCATGCGCGCTTGTGCAAGCTCTAATTGGCTTTCACATATGTCTACGAGCGTTACGGCAACACCTGCCAGTGAGAGGACCACGGCGATGTCGGCGCCCATGAGACCGGCGCCCACAACGGTGGCCTTACGAATTGCGTCAGCTTGCACTCCCCAGTTCTCCTCTAGTTATGTCTTGATTGAATTGCTACGAGCGCCTGCAGATTGTCGATCTTGGACAGGTCTCCCAAAGGCTCCCCTTCGTAGGCTCGCTTGATCAATCCGCGCGGAGTCTTTGCCGCCAAATTCCTCGGCAGGGCGTAAACCACATAGATTTCGTCCGGTCTGCCGGCAATGTCATATGCGACGCCCATGTGCTCCCGCAAGTCCTGAACAAAAGCCTCCGGTTCAATCGCACCGAGGGGGCGTTCGAGCACCACAAAGCACACAATGCGCTGACCAAGTTTGTCGTCGTGCGGACCGATGGCTGCCGCCTCGATCACACGCGGCGAATAAGGGTAAGCAAGCAAAGCCTGTTCGATCTTGCCGGGATCATGGTTGATGCTGCCGCGGATTATGAGGTCATCGCTGCGACCGAGAATGTACCACATGTCATCGGCATCGACCTCAACCCGGTCGGCGTGGAGCCACAAATCGTTGCCGCGTGAGAAGTAAGTTTCGAGGTATCGTTCCGGTTCGCCAAGGAAACCGCGCGTCATGGACGGAAACGGCTGCCGGCACGCAAGGTTGCCCGGCCCACCAGAAACCGGAAGACCCTCGTCGTCTACGATCGCCAGATCCATGCCCAGCCCTGCTCCGCCCAAGGTCCCGGGCTTTAGCGGCATTATCGGAAGCGGCGACAGCAGGCAGCCGATCACTTCGGTGCCCCCGGAAATGTTCATAATTGGGCAACGGCCCTCACCGAAGATGCTGAAATACCAAGACCACGCCTGGCTATCTAGAATCTCACCGGTCGACCCGAGGATACGCAAAGTCGACCTATCATGGATGGTGAAGTCTTCGTTGACGGCGGCAAGATGACGGATTGCGGTCGGCACCAGACCAAAGATCGTGATGCGATGCCTCTCTATCAATTCAAAGAGTCGGTGGGGCGTCGGGTAGACGTGCGTGCCTTCATAGAGCACTACCGTGCCGCCGAAGAAGAGCACGCCAATGAGTTCCCATGGCGCCATCATCCAGCCAAAATTCGTAAACCAAAAGAAGCGATCATCACTTTGGCAGTCGAAGGCATAGCCTACCTCTTTAGTGATCTGAGCCATCGACCCGCCGTGGGTGTGCACGATGGCCTTCGACTTGCCGGTCGTGCCGGAGGTGAAAAGGATGAGGCTTGGATGCTCGGAATCTACCGGCACAGTCGCACAGACCGGTTGACGCTTCCCTAAGGCGACAAAGTCCGGCCACCAAAGAACGTCCTCCGCCACCTTGCTGGGCGTTTCGAGTCTTCGGATCAACACGACGTGTTTGAGCGTAGGCACGTCTTGCGCTACGGCGCGAAGCGTCGGCCGACAGTCGGTCCACTTTCCGGCGCGTGGATATGCATCGACCATAAAGAGAAGCTTGGCACGTCCGCGATTGAGAGACTCTGCAACGTCCTGCGGCACCGCCCGCGCGGCGATTTGCACGCAGACTGCACCGACTTTCATGGCGGCAAACATGACGGCCACAGATTCTGGCGAGACCGGTGCACACAAGCCGATCACGTCGCCCGATTCGATGCCCAAGCTCCGCATGGCAGCCGCCACCTGGCACACACTCGCGTGAAGTTCTTGGTACGTTAGAGTTCGAGTTTCTCCAGAGTCACTTTCCCAAACGAGCGCCGTCTCCGCTCCGCGTTGGTCCCGGATGTGCCGATCTATGCAATTGTGGGTGACGTTCAGAGTGCCGCCTGGGAACCACTGAGTCCACGGCATGCCGTTGGAATCGTCGTACACAGCTTCATAGGGTGTTGTCCACTCGACGCCAAGGTGTCTCAAGGCTGCGTCCCAGAACCAGGCAATGTCCCCCTGCGAGCGTTTAATGAGCTCCTGCCACGTCGGGATGCCATGACAGTCCATAAACTCTCGTACTCGGGAGCGTGCGAGATAGTCACCATACGGTTCCCAGGCAAAGCCTCGATCCGACATAGGTCCCTCGACTACGTTGTGGAAGATGGCAGACTTGCCGCAGTACGTGCGTGACACCCCTGCCGCGCACTGGCATGATAGTATCAGATTCGGGTGTTTCAGTGACGTTGACCGCCTGCCCTCTACGATCACGAGTGGCATTGACCCAATGCTCATTCCCGCCGCTTGAGCTGTTCGCGGGCTTTCGCAAGTGCTTTCGTCTGAACGTTGCTTACCATCTTTGGGAAGCGTGAAATGGCATTGCAGTACCGGACAAGTGATCTCGTTCGCTGGCTCCTAGATGGCGAATTTGTGCTCTCCGACAAAGAGAGGGGCACAATTGCGCGGATATTGTGCGAAGAGCCGGACCCTTACGAATCGCTGCATATTGTTTCCTCTATTGATAGTCTCCGTGATTCTGCCACGGTGACAAATGCATTGCAGACCATCGGCGGACGCATTCTACAGCTCGCTCCCCAGTTCGCCCTTTATTCGGAGCACGACTCATCCAAGTTGCTCGATTTCTTGCAGAGAGTAAATGGCGCACTGTTGGCACGTTTACACGAGTGTTCGCAGGCGCAAGAAGTGTCCACGGCGGAAGAACTGCAGGTCCGGGTAGGCCATCTCACCGCAATCCAGCGGGTCAACAATGTCGTGAATTCCACGCTAGACCTCGAGCAAGTGTTGGACTTGACCGTGCGGGCAGTGACGGACGTGCTCAATCTCGATGACTGCAGCATCTATCTGTTTGATGAGAGCTTGAATTCACTTACGTTGCGCGCCACCACAGGCCTTGACCCCCATGCAATCGGACGCGTGCACTTCGATCTTGGGCAAGGTGTTGCCGGGTGGGCGGCGCAGCACGGCGAGCCGGTGACTTTGGAAAACGCTTGGGAGGACCCGCGATACCTTCATCATCCGGAGCTAGAGGACAAACCTTTTCGCGGAATGCTCACTGTTCCCATCATTCTCTACACGGTAAACAAGCTCATTGGCGTTCTCAGTTTACTGACTCGCAATACTAGAAGATTTTCGAGCGAGGAAATTGGGTTCGCTGAGACTGTGTGCGGGCAGGTTGCCATAGCTATTGAGAATGCCCGCCTCTATGAGCAGACTGACGAGAAACTACGGGAGAAAGTGAGCCAGCTCACAACACTGCAGCGCGTCTCAGCTTCGATTGGTTCAAGTCTCGACCTCAGTCAGGTGCTCGACATGATTGCACGCCACGCCACGGAGCTATCGAAAGCTGATAAAGCGGCAATCTTTAAATTGGATGAAACGTCCTACGATCTCTTTGTCATCGCGGGATACAACCTAAGCGAACAGTACAAGACTATGCGTGTCAAGGTGGGAGAAGGCGCGATTGGACGATCCGTTGCCGAGAGTACTCCGATAGGTGTTGAGGATTTGCTCGAAGATCCTCACATGGCCACTGCGTATCCCCAACTCGCGGCTGAAGGTGTCCGTTCCATGTTTTGCGTACCGCTCATCGCTCGTGATCGGGTACTCGGCGGGATTAGCGTGTTTGCTGTGGAACGGCGTGAGTTTAGCGAGGAGCAAGTCCAGCTTGTTTCAACCTTTGCCTACGATGCCGCCCTTGCAATTGAAAACGCACGCCTCTATCAGGAAGCACAGAGAGCGCTAGAAACGCAGGCCGTGCTCATGCGCGAAATGCAGCACCGGGTTAAGAACAATCTCCAAACTGTAGCCTCCCTGCTCTCATTGCAGAAGCGACGGGCAGAGTCTTCAGAAGCAGCCGGTCTTCTTGCCCTGAGCGCAGGACGAGTACAGAGCATCGCAGCCGTTCACGAACTCTTTTCGGAAGAGGATATTGGCCTGGCAACAGTAGGAGAGATTGCCAATCGCATTATGGATATTGTTCTAAGCGACCTCGTGCCACCTAGCTTGAAGATCGCCTTCTCGATAGCTCCCGCGCCCATCAAACTCGGCTCCAAGCAAGCGACACTGTTCGCAATTGCTCTCAATGAACTGGTTTCAAATGCCGTTACGCACGGCTTTGCTGACCGAGCCGAGGGCAGCATCCGAATTTCGGTAACCCAGGATGAGGAAATGATCGCGGTGGACGTTTGGGACAGCGGGAAGGGGATGCCGAAAGGCTTTGCTCTGCAGACGCATGCGGGGCTCGGCCTAAGTATCGTTGAGCAACTGGTCAGTCACGAGTTGTCCGGCACATTCCAGATTGAAAATGTACCCAGCGGCGGCGTGACCGCGCGGGTTGCCTTCCCGGCCGAGCGGGACGACTTCTGGACCGTGTGGTGGAAGGACTGACCGAGGGAATTGGCCTCTTGCGCTCATTTCCAAGCGCGGACCACTAAGAATCACTTGCCAAGTGTACCTTCCACGAATTTGACCTCACAGAATCTCCTTTTGCCTGCTGTGTCTACACACTCGTGCCGGCGCTACGGCCCAATGAATTCTTCGACTCAAACCAACAGGTCAAGGTGGGGCTTCTCCTCCCGATGAATAGCGGTATGGGCGACATACAAGGAAGTTTGCATGAATATCCCAGGAGGCTGAAATGCGATTGATGATTTTGGGATCAGGCACACCCGGCTTGAGCGCCACACAGTATGGATCATCATATGTGGCGAGCGTAGGCAATGAAAGCTTCATGTTCGACTGCGGGCCGGCAACAACCTATAAACTACTCAAGATGGGAATGGCTCCTGCGGAGATCGGCTATCTCTTCTTCACCCACCATCATTACGATCACACTGCGGACTACCCGGGATTTCTGCTCTCCCGCTGGGATACGGGTTATGGCAACGTAGCCAATTTGCAGGTGTATGGCCCGAATGACACAGCGCAGTTTACGGCCCGGCTCATTGACCCCGATACCGGCGCATTTGCACCTGATATCAAGGCAAGAATGAACCATCCGGTGAGCGTACAGGGCTTCCAACAGCGCGGCGGAGTGCTGCCGCGCACTCCACCCCAGGTAAATGTAAGGAATGTTGGGCCAGGACAGGTGTGCCGGAGCGATGACTGGGAGGTTGTCTGCGCCGCCACCAAGCACGTTCAGCCCTGGCTCAATTCGCTGGCTTTTCGTCTCAACAGCAACGATGGGTCAATTGTCTTTACGGGCGATGCCGGACCGGGACGGAGCTTGATCGAGCTTGCCAAAGATGCAGACACCATGGTGGCCATGTGTCATATGGCTCGCTCGCAGGTGCGAGAGGAAGAGCGTGACTCGAATTTGGGGACGATCTCCGCAGGTCGTGTCGCTCAAGAAGCGCGAGTGAACCGCCTCGTCTTAGTGCATCATACACGTGCCATTGGCGCCGAAACTCTGGGCGAGCCGGCGCCAGGGCAAGCGGAACGCGTTATTGCGGAAGTCGCCTCCCAGTTCAGCGGCGAAATCATTCTGGGCAGAGAGTTCATGCACGTGCAACTCTAGGCAGAGTTGCGTACGGTCCACGAGGGACTTTCAAGATAGACCGACCGCAACAGCCGCGCACCTTGATCAACCCGGAGCACAAGGATGGAATCTCCAGCCTGCACGATCGTGAGCACCTTTCAGATTGTCGCTAACTACCCTTCTGCAGCGTCGTCAATGGCGCGGCGCAAGTCGGTACAAGCGCGATAGAAGATGTTCGTGTCGCAGGAAACGGAGACCATCTTCACGCCGCGCTTGGCCCATTTGGCCGCATCCTCCGGCGTGTTTACAAATGTACCGACCACCTTGCCGTGCTGCCGGCAAAGGTTCACAGTTCGCTCGATAACGTCGACCACCTGAGGATGACCTGTTTGGCCGGCTACACCGAGAGATTGAGAGAGATCGTATGGTCCAATGAAAATCGAGTCATAGCCCGGCACCGCGGCAATAGCCTCCAGGTTCTCCACACCGCGCGTACCTTCAACCTGGAGCACAACGGCTTGATTCTCATTGCAAACTTGAAAATAGCCCTCTGCACCCAGCGCGCCGTACTGACCGCCGCGCAGGAAGATGTGCACGCCACGCTCCCCATCCGGCGCAAATCGAGCGGCAGCAACCGCGGTTCTTGCCTCTTCTGCACTCGATACAAAAGGCACCTGCACACCGGACGAACCACAATCGAGCGCTGGGCCAATCAGCCAGGATGCCAGCGTGGGAATACGAACCAGGGAAGCAATGCCAAAGTGATCGCACGCGCTCACGAGATGCACGAGGCTCTCGGCATTAATGTGGCCATGCTCCTGATCAAGAATGACAAAATCAAATCCAGCGATGGCAAGGGTCTCCACATGCGAAACGGTAGGCGCATCTACGAAGACTCCATAGAGTGTTTCATTTTGCGCGATTCTACCCCGCAGTCCGATTTGCGCAACGGTCACTGCCCTACTCCTTTGGCTTGTCTCAGGTTTTATTCAGCATAGTAGCTAAAATGAAGCTAGGCAAGCGAGATGTATTATCTCGGGGTTCCGTGCCTTCCCGCCGCAGAACGGCGCACATTGCACCAGCAATCAGCTTGCGTCATTAGTGCAACGGGAGCAGCGTGTATACTTGAGTCATATTCTCCAGTAGCGGTCCGAGAAGGGTGAGGTCACCACTATGGAAGGAATCCAAGACTTTGCTGAACGCGTGATCGAGAACGTCGAGAGAGTCATCATTGGTAAGCATGCGGAAGTAGAGCTATCCCTCATTGCCCTGCTCTGTGGGGGACATGTCTTGGTTGAAGACGTGCCCGGCGTGGGCAAGACCTCGCTCGCCAAAGCCGTAGCGCGCTCCATTGGATGCAGCTTCAAGCGACTCCAATTCACTCCCGACATGTTGCCCAGCGACATTACCGGTGTCTTCATCTACAACCAAAAGACAAACGAATTCGAGTTTCGACCGGGGCCGATCATGGCGCAGATCGTGCTCGCAGACGAGATTAATCGCGCCACACCAAAGACGCAATCAGCATTGCTCGAAGCCATGGAGGAGCACAACATCACGGTTGAAGGGCAGACCTTTCCCCTGCCAAATCCCTTCCTCGTGCTGGCAACGCAGAACCCAATCGAATACGAAGGCACCTTCCCCTTGCCTGAAGCGCAGCTCGACCGCTTTCTCATGCGCATTGAGCTTGGCTACCCTCGTCGGGCCGATGAGATGACCGTTCTCGAGACTCAACAGCGTGCCCAACCGCTTGATGAAATTAGCCAAGTCGTGGAAGTGCGCGAATTGGTCGAAATGCAACAGCGCACGCGGGAAGTGTATGTCGATCGCCTCGTGCGCGAGTACATCGTGGAACTCGTGAACGCGACCCGTCAGCATCCTGATGTGTACTTGGGCGCAAGTCCGCGAGGCAGTTTGGCGCTCGACCACACGGCTCAGGCGCGAGCGACCCTTATGGGACGCGATTACGCCACGCCGGACGACGTGAAATACATGGCTGTACCGACTCTCGCTCACCGCTTGATCGTCAGTCCCGGAGCGGGAGTACGGAATACAAGTACTAACGACGTTGTCCTGGAACTGCTGGAGTCCGTGCCGGTGCCCGGAGCCAGGGTGTAACGCCGGTCGATATTCCTCGACTCATAGCCCTACACAGAGTCATCAGGCCCGAAAGGACAGTAATGGCTCGTACCAGTGCGCAAGTACCCAAGAAACGGAACTTGCTCCGTTCAACCCAACGCAGGTGTGCGGTACGCTTGGCAGACGCCGGAGAGCAGTGGGGATGGTTTGCGGTTGCGGCGACGGCTACGGGCATCTGCGAGGCCACATTTGGGCACGAAAACATGCTGGAAGCAGGTAAGGCACTGGAAGAGAGACTCGGCGCGCCCGTCGGAGCCAATGACGACGCTGAGCATATTGCCAAAGCCGCCGAGCAAGAACTACATGCGTTTTTCGCGGGGGAGGGAATCACGTTTAGCGTACCCATCTCCCTGGCCGGTACGGCGTTCCAACGTGCCGTGTGGGAAGAGACGAGCGCCATCGCGTACGGAAAGCTCGCTACTTATCAGGAAATAGCAAGACGAATCGGCAAGCCCCAGGCGTATCGGGCGGTTGGCAATGCGCTGGGACAGAATCCGCTGCCCGTCTTCGTGCCCTGCCATCGCGTGATTGCGAGCGACGGCAGCTACGGGGGGTACACGCGCGGACTGCCGTGGAAAGAACGTCTGTTAGCGCTTGAGGGATCGGTCAATTTGGTGCAACTCAAGTAGCTGCCCTCGACCTCACGAACGCCCCTCAGATTCCGTACGGCTTTGAGTCATCCATTTCTTGGGTTGGCGCGCTCTGCATCTCTTCCTCCCCACGCATGTGGCTGAACATGTCGTCGTTATAGAACCCGGCTTCTTCTCCCCGATAGACGGTTACCATTAGGTCTTCGCGCGGAACTTCGGCCGAAAGAACGAGATGATTGTCGATTTCCTCGATAACGCCGAATTGCTCGTGCTCGGAGAGGTCTTGGAACAGGACCAAGGTACAATAGACGACCGTGTGCGCATAGTGAAGTTCAATCTGCGCAAGCTGCTCACCATTCTTGTGCACTCGATAGCCTTCAGATGAGGGAGTGCGGTACTGTCTTTCAAATACAAGCGCCGGGGTCATTTACCTATCCTTCAATGTCAAGACTAATATCTAATGCCGCTGCCGAATGCGTAAGCATGCCCACTGAGACAAGGTCTACACCGGCGAGGGCTGCATCTCTCACCGACTCGAGGGTAATGCCACCCGAAGCCTCCGTGAATGCTCTGCCCTTCACCATTGCAACCGCCTGTGCCATCTTTGCGGGCGGCATGTTGTCGAGCAGGATGCCATCCGCACCTGCCTCCAGTGCCTTGGCAACCTGATTCAAGGTCTTGGCCTCAATCTGAATCTTAAGCAGATGATGAACTGAAGACCGCGCTCTCTTCACTGCCGCAGTTAATGAGCCGCACGCAGCGATGTGATTATCTTTGATGAGGACGCCGTCAAAGAGTCCAATGCGATGGTTATGGCCACCGCCAATACGGACAGCGTACTTTTCCAGCAGTCGCAGGCCCGGCGTGGTCTTGCGGGTATCGACAATAGTGGCATTCGTTTCCGCCACAGCCTCGACGAAAGCCCTCGTCAACGTGGCCACACCCGAAAGGTGTCGGAGGATGTTGAGGGCGACACGCTCGCCTGTAAGAATTGCTTGCAGCGGTCCCTCCACACGCAGGAAGGTCTCACCAGGCTTGAGGCATTCTCCGTCCGCGTGCAGCAAAGTTGCGCGTACGGCATGATCCAGATGAGTGAAGACCCTTGCGGCGATCGGATTTCCCGCCAGTACACCGGATTGCTTGGCATGAGCGACCGCCACACCTACTTGGCTTGCAGGGACGAGGGCTTGTGTTGTAACGTCGCCTGCGCCTACGTCCTCCGCTAAGGCTCGCCGGACGAAATCGTCGATGACATTTGATGAAATGGGCAATTGAGCATTATTCATGGTTGTTCTGTCAATACGCCACAATTACTTGCCAGAGACTGTTTAAGGGATATTTCACGTGCCCGGATAGATTACGATGCGGTGGCGCCATGCATCACTCGAATCGGGAAAATCTCGGCGATAGTGCGCACCTCGGCTCTCTGTTCGCAAGCGAGCTGCAGTCGTCGTGAGCAGTCCCATCACCAACGATGAGCGGTATTCACATTGACGCCGACTCTTGCCTACCGGCGTCCGCGCAAGCCACTCCTGCAATTGGCCTTCCGCCTCTCGCAGGCCCCGCTCCTCTCGCACGATGCCCGTATTGTGCCACATCAGTTGCTTGAGCGCTGGCAGGGCACTTCCTGCGCGCCTGCGGCCTGTTGACACGGGGGGAAGTGGAATGCGTACGTGTGAGTTCGGCGCGAGTGCCGGCTGATACCTTGCCGGCATACCGTATTCCGGTACGGACACGCCTTGCGTGTCCAATACAATACGCCTCGCGAATACTAACGCTTCAAGCAGAGAGTTGCTCGCCAGACGATTAGCGCCATGTACACCGCTGCACGCAACCTCCCCGCACGCATAAAGGCCGAGCAATGATGTCCGTCCATGTAGATCGGTGAGCACCCCACCCGTCATGTAGTGGGCCGCCGGGGCCACGGGAATGAGCTGGGAAGTTATGTCAATATCATATCGTTGGCAACGTGAATAGATCGTGGGAAAGTGCGTCCTCGATTCCTCTGCATCCAAGTGCCGCATGTCCAAGTAGACGCAGCCACTCTTTGAACGGGCCATCTCCGTTACGGCGGCACGCGCGACCACGTCGCGAGGAGCTAGTTCGTCACGCTCATGGTAGCGGCCCATGTACCGTTCACCGCAGCTATTGCGCAGGTGCGCTCCCGCACCGCGCACGGCCTCGGAGATCAAGAACGACGGCGCACCCGATTTTCGCAACGCGGTGGGATGAAATTGAAAGAACTCCATGTCCGCAATGCCCGCACCGGCCTGAAACGCCAGCGCAACGCCGTCCCCCGTTGCGATACTCGGGTTCGTGGTATAGGCAAAGAGTTGTCCGCCGCCACCGGAGCACAATACGACATTGCGGGAGCGATATGCGTGGAATGTGCCGTCTCGCACATTTAGCGCCTCGACTCCGACACAGCGCTGGCCTTGCACAAGCAATTTCGTGGCGAGATGATTTTCGCGAATAGTTACCGCGGAGCGGCGCGTATAGCGCGAGAGCGCACTCTCGATCTCAGCGCCGGTCGCGTCACCGCGCGCATGAAGCACGCGGGGCACGGAGTGCGCCCCTTCTATAGCCAAGTTGATCTCACCATGCAAGGTGTCGAAGTTTACACCAAGGGTCATCAACTCGCGGACACAGGCGGGGCCCTCGGAGGCCATAGCCATCACGGCTTCCGGGTCGCACAACCCCGCGCCGGCAACCATAGTGTCTTCCCAGTGTAGGGCGGCGCTATCGTCAGAGGCAACTGCGGCCGCTACCCCGCCCTGCGCATATCGTGTATTTGATTGTGACAGTCGACCCTTGGTCAAGATCAGCACGGAACCAAATTGGCGTGCGTAGTGCGCGGCGTAGAGTCCGGCAATACCGCTGCCGATAATGATGTAGTCGTAGCTAACTATGTTTCTACCGCCAATTTCGACTGCAGATGAATGCTGCACTCTAAGATACTTGACCCTGGTGCTGTCCTCAACTGAGCAAAGCAAAGCTTCAAACGGACCGAGAAAGAGCGATTTCTGTAGCCGCTTTGCCGAACGAGAAGAGGTGCGCTACGACCTCTATTCCGACTCAAATGGACTGTTTACAGAGCATTGGGTGCACCGTATACTAAATCCCAGCCTGTGCCCTTTGCTAGGGTACTGCATTACTAGAGTTTCTTACGAGGATTCGCGTCGTTATGAGCGGAGAAGCGCAAGCATCGAAGGCTCGACCCACTACGGCGGGCATCGAGCGTTACTTGGAAGCAATCTACGCCTTGGGAGATGAAGGCCGCGATGACATCGCGGCAAGGTTCGCAGAGCACTTGGGCGTAGCTGCATCCACCGTTACCGAAGCGCTCCGCCGTTTGGTCAGGGAAGGATACGTAGCACTTAGCCAGCGCAGAGAGATTGAGTTAACGCCCAAAGACCGGGAGATTACGAAACGCATAGTACGTCGTCACCGGCTATCGGATCGGCTGCAAACAGACATGCATGGTGTTCCCTGGTATGACGTGCATGAGGAGGCGAGCCGCCTCGATCATGCTATATCGCCCAGTGTGGAAGCCAAGCTTGCCGCTCTCTTGGGCGACCCCGCCACGTGTCCGCATAGCAATCCCATTCCTGGATCCGGAACTCCCAACCTGGAATCGGGTTTCTACCTCGACGTGGCCAGCCAGGGCGACGTGCTTGTGGTGGAAGATATTACAGAGCAGACGGAACAGGATAGTCGTCTCCTGGAATTCTTTCACCGCAATGGCATCGTTCCTGGTGTGATAGCCACGGTTGCCCAAATTGCGCAATCTGCCGGCGCTATCGAGCTGCGCGTTGGTGATCAGACGGTCGGCATCAGCTAGCAAGCGGCGAACTGAATCTTCGTTCAACCTGTAGAGCAGCGTCACGCCAGCATGCGATAGATCGGCAATCTAGATCGCTTGTAGATTTCGCTGGTTCAGCCGCAGTTCTAGAGGGACCACCGAAGGGCAGAGGGACATGCCGAAACGAGAATCGCGCAAGCGGAGAAAGTATCACGCAGCATCGAGAGGCAAAGGAACCTCGGGTGAGACGCGAGATACTCCTGCTGAACCTGATAGCAAAAATGGGGACGCGGATAGTCGGCCGCGGCGAGTCTTCGTATGTATTGGCTCGTCTTGCTCCGACCAAAAGAGCCGAGGCATCTTAACCGAGCTTAAGAAACAGATTGAGCGACAAGACCTCACAAATCGCACACACGTGTACACGGCGACGTGCCTCAGCCACTGCCTACGGGCGCCGGTTATGCAGGTCTATCCCGAAGGCACGCTGTATTGCAACATCCTCCCGCGGGACGTGCGCACGATCGTGACTGAACACTTGGAAAAGGGCCAGACGGTTGATCACTTTGCGTTTGATCCCTTCGCCACAGTTCGCTGGAACGATGAAATAGACTCTTGATTAATTGGGACGAGGCGGCCCATTACTTACGGTCGCCATGTGAATAGTCTATTCGCGGCCTGGTTCCCTCACACAGATGACGGCGAGACTGAAGTCTCTTCTGCCGCAGCGTGAGCGAAGTCGCCGGCGGCTTCAGACGAGTTTCGACCTTGGAGAGCATCCTCAACTTCCGCTCGCACCACAGGTGGAAGCAACTGCTCCAAGGCATGGCCCAAAGCCTCGCTTGCAGCCACCTCACTGAAGCAGCCTAGCGCCCAAGCCGCGTGCTCCCGCAGCATGTTGGGCTCACTTTCGTCCATGAGAATACGACGAAGCGCGGGAATTGCCACCGGGTCGCCCGCATTGCCCAACGCAACGATGGCATTTCGCCTCAATCCCAGACGCTTCGTGCGCATGAGCGGCGTGCCCTGAAAGCGATCCTTGAACTCCTCATCTGTGATCTCTAGCAGAGGAAGCAGGGGCATGGTGGGCCCGACGCCGGGCCGCGGAAGGAAGTCGTCATCGGCATCGGCAGTCGGGTAGCGATTGACCGGGCACACATCCTGACAGATGTCACAGCCAAAGACACGTGTACCCATAAGTGATCGGAGTTCGCGAGGTATGCCGCCGCGATTCTCGATGGTGAGATAGGAAATACAGCGGCGCGAATCAACCTGGTAGGGAGCCACGATTGCGCCGGTGGGACAGGCGTCAATGCACCGGGTACAGCTCCCGCAATTCTTCTTTAGAGGCTTTGTGTATTCCAATTGCAGATCGGTAATCACTTCGGCGAGAAAGACCCATGTACCTTGCTCCTCCGTCAAGATCATGGTGCTCTTGCCGTACCAGCCAACACCGGCGCGAAATGCTGCGGCGCGATCGAGGATAGGTCCTGTGTCTGCGAAGAAGCGTGCAGAGGCGTGTTTCGATTCCAAAAATGACACCAGCTTCTTCAGCTTTTTCCGAAGCACGTTGTGGTAGTCCCTGCCCCACGCGTAGCGTGACACGACGCCGCTGGGACCGCGAGCGCGCGGCGAATCTGTCCGCTGCTCGCCAACGTAATAGGGAAGAGCAAGCGAGATGATTGACCGGGCATTCGAGAGCAGCCAATCAGGCCGTGTGCCGCGCTCGACTCGTTCCGAGGTATACCAAGCCATACCATCGAGATAGCCGGCCTTCAGACGGGCTCGGGCGGCAGCACGGGTCTCGGTAAATGGATGCGCGGGCGCGATGCCCACCGGGCGGAAGCCGAGTGCGGCCGCACGCTGCTTGATTTCTTCGGTAATGGTCATGATTGCGCCAGTGAACCTTCGTTCTGCCATCACATCTTGATTGCATTGAGAGACTCGTGTAATGCCGCTTACCCTTAGTGTAGCTCAGACGCAAAGGGAACTTCCGTGTAACCTTAGATGTCCCTCCGGCGCGGGTCGTGCGCAGCCATTGCAGCCTGAATCCCACAATTCCCGCAAGCGCACGTATGCCTCATCGCTCCCGACTATGTGTACGCGTTGCGCGACCAGCTTCTCTTCTCTCATTCCAACCGCAACAGGCGAGTTGAGCTGACACTGGCACTAAGCCGAGGTCCATTGGACTGCAAGGCGCAGCCTGGCTCACTCCCCGAGAATTTTCGGCAAATCTTGGGAGCCGCTCCGTGGTTAGGATTGCCAAGAATCCCGACACAAAAACATTGCTATTGCTTTCCACAAAAACTGCCGGATCGTCTTGACCCCCACTATTGGCTGCGGCTATAATTGCGCTTGTGGATAGAAGTGGGGATAAGTGGGGGGAAGTGTGGATAAGTCCCCCTAAGTGGGCAGGTGACCTTGTTCCTTGGCGAGTTTCAACACACCGTGGATCAAAAGGGACGTCTCGCTATCCCGGCAAAGTTTCGTGAAGAGCTTGCGGACGGCGCCGTGGTCACGCGTGGCCTTGATAAGTGCTTAGTCATCTACCCGCGCATTGAGTGGGAAACACTTGCAGAAAAAGTCAGCCGGCTACCGCAAACCCAACCAAATGTGCGAACCCTGAGCCGTCTGCTCTTTTCAGGTGCTGTAGACCTCTCACTGGACGGTCAAGGCCGGACAATTCTTCCACAATACCTGCGCGAATATGCCGGAATCACAGCGAATGTGGCGGTTATCGGATTATACCAGCGCATTGAAGTCTGGTGTCTTGAGGATTGGAACGCGGTCAAGACCACAACTGAAGCTGCAGGCGGCAGTCTCGCAGAACAGCTGGCTGATCTTGGCATTTAACTCAATGGGAATGCTTCACGCATTTTGCGACTAAATCCAGGTTAATTGGACTTGACTTTGGACTTGAATCGTCAGGAACTGCCCCATGGCCGCACAGACCGTTGCAATGCATGTGCCCGTCCTGCTACCCCAAGTATTGGAGGGTCTACGGGCGAGCAACGGTGGACGATTCATCGATTGCACCGTTAACGGAGGCGGCCACGCCGCAGGGATACTATCTGAAAGCACTCCCGGTGGTCTCTTGCTGGGGTTGGACGTCGACCGCCAAGCACTAGTTCGCTGCACGGCACGACTGCAGGGCTTCGGCAAACGGGCATTGCTTAAGCAGTGCAACTTCGCCCATTTGCTTGCCGAGGCAGAACACAGCGGATTCTGCAAGGCGAACGGCATTCTCTTCGATCTCGGCATGTCGTCCCTGCAAATCGCAAATCCCGAACGCGGGTTTTCTTGGCAACAAGAAGGTCCCTTAGACATGCGCATGGACCCGACGCAAGGTCTCACCGCAGCCACAATAGTCAATACGTGGGATCAAGAGGCCCTGGGAAACCTGATCTGGGAGTTCGGCGAAGAGCGACATGCGCGGCGCATCGCGCGGCGCATCGTCGCCCAACGACGCGATCGTCCACTGACCGTGGTCAGCGACCTGGCAAGAATCGTGCAGGCTGCCTATGGGGGCGGAAGACACCGCATTCACCCAGCCACAAGGACATTCCAGGCCCTGCGCATTGCCGTAAACGGTGAATTGGATCACCTGCAGAGCGCTTTGGAGCAGGCCCGTGATCTCCTCGTTTGCGGTGGTCGCCTGGTTGTCATTGCTTTTCACAGCCTGGAGGACCGCATTGTGAAGGGGTTCCTGCAGCGCGCAGCGGGGCAGTGCATCTGTCCTGGAAACATTCCACAGTGTGTTTGCGGTCCGCGCGTTACGCTTCGCGTGCTGACACGGAAGCCCGTACGGGCTGACGAGGCGGAAATCGCGAATAATCCACGCAGTCGCAGTGCGCGCCTTCGCATCGCTGAACGTGTTTGACTGCTTAGGAGCGGCAGATGGCACAACAAGACGCAATTCTACCTCGACCGAACGCACGTGCGGACAGTCCTGAGCGCAAGCCGTGGTATTACGAACTTAGCCCGTTAGTAGCAGTGGACATGGGCATTCTCGTGCTGTTTCTTGTCGGATTGCTCTATCTGATGCCCACGGGTCAAGTCGCTGACGCCGGCTTTCGGATTCAGGCATTGGAACGCACCATTGAGCAAGTCGAACGGGAAAACCAGCTATTGAGGACTCAGATTGCCCAAGCCAGCGATCTGCGCACCATAGAATCTATCGCCAGAGGGCGGCTCGGCATGGTGCCGGCAAGCCGGGTGCATTTTGTGCAGGTGCCTGAACGAGCAAAGCAGCTGGTGCTGACTCAAGATGCGGAAGCAAGTGAGAAGAACTGGCCGTTCAGCACCCGATGGGACCTTGTTCGCGAGCAATTCAACGCGCTCTTCGGCGAGGAGTCTCTCAATGCCTGGTGAACCCATCAGTGCCGCACGTATTCGCATAATCCAGGTATTCTCGCTGATGGGGGCGTTCGTCATTGCTGGCGCGCTGATCTGGTTGCATGTCCTGGAAAGCGAAAGCCTGGCATCCCTCGCGCAGGAACAGTACCAACGTGATACCCAGATCGTGCCCCAGCGGGGCAGCATTCTTGACGCAAATCGCACACTACTGGCAACTGCAGAATACCTAAACGACGTGGAAGTAGCACCCAATGTCGTGCAGGGCAGTGGCATTTCGGCGAATGAAATTGCCAGTGAGTTGACGGTACTCCTCGGCATGCCTCAAGAGCAAATTGCCGCCCTAATTGATCAGCCTGACAAGCGATACGCTCTCTTGGCAAGGGGCGTAGCTCCGGACACAAGCGAACGCATCGAGCAACTTGTGCGATCCGGCGAAGTACCCGGAATCACACTTAGCGCCGTGCCTTATCGCACGTATCCGCTCGGCATGCTTGCCGCCCACGTAGTGGGCTTTTACAGCCAGAGCGGCAGCGGGCAATACGGAGTTGAAGGATTCTACGAGGACTTGCTGCAAGGAGCTCCGGGACGGCGGTTGAGCTCCAGCGCGCCATTCGGCGGTGAGGCAGGAGAGGCAACTTGGGTGCTGCAGCCCGCCGAACCCGGTGCAGATCTGGTCCTTACGCTGGACGGCGCAGTGCAGCACATTGTAGAGAGAGAACTCGAAGCCGCATTAGAACGCTACGGCGCGTCGGCCGGCACGATTATTGTCATGGAACCGTATACCGGGGCCATTATTGCCATGGCGAGCCGCCCAACGTACGACTCCAACAAGTATCAGGAGTTTCACAGCCCGAATGAAGATGCGTACGCCAACCCCGCCATCAGCCTGTTGTATGAACCGGGCTCTACGTTCAAAGTCTTTACACTGGCCGGAGCTCTAGACGCCGGCATAATCACGCCTGAAGTCAAGTTCAACGATGTCGGAAGTATGGAGTACTGGGGCGTGGAGATAAAGAACTGGGATGAAAAGGGTCATGGCGAAAGCAATATGACCGATCTCATTGCTCGCTCTAGCAACGTTGGCGCCGTGTGGGTAGGAGACCAGTTGGGTAAAGACCTCTTTTACGAGTACGTCACCGCCTTTGGCTTTGGTGCGCCGACAGGCGTAGATCTTTGGGGCGAGGTGAATGGTCTTGTTCCTGATCCGAATTCGCGATACTGGTATCCGTCTAGTCTTGCAACCAACGCTTTCGGCCAAGGCATTGCCGTAACGCCGCTCCAACTCATCACCGCCGTATCGGCCCTCATCAATGACGGCGTACTCATGCAGCCCTATGTCGTACAGGAAGTCCACACGGAAGCGGGTGTGCAACGCATCGAGCCCAGAGCGGTGCGCCGCGTCGTGCGTAGGGACTCTGCCCGCACCCTCGTTTCGATGCTTGTGGAAGCAAGCCAGCGCTCAGAGAGCAAGATGCACATCGTTGATGGGTACGATGTTGCCGGAAAGACCGGCACAGCTTCTATTCCTCTAGAGACCGGTGGCTATCACGCAGAGTTGACCATCGCTTCATACGTAGGATTTGGCCCTGTAGAGAGTCCCAGATTCGCGATCTTAGTCAAGATAGATCACCCGACCGTAGAGCCCTGGGGATCACTGGTCGCCGCGCCGGTGTTTCGCGAAGTTGCTTCCGAATTGTTCCGCTATTACCACATTCCGCCGTCAACTCCCCAGCAAACCCTTGTGCAGGAAGGTTCAAGCTGACAGCAATGCTGCGAATTCTACCCAGGACTATTCCTGCGATCAGGGATGACGATGAACAACACGCGCGCTGGCCGGACGTTCCGCTGACCGTATTAATGCTGGCATTGCCTCTCATTGGTTTGATTGCCATCTATAGTGCCAGTATTGCCGTTGCCTATGCAGAGACTGGTGATCCACACTTCTACTTTCGTCGCCAGCTCTTGTTCCTCGTCGTGGGCTTTGCGGCAGCATTCACCATGATGCGGATTGACTATCATTGGTTTGGCCGCATTCAATTTCTCGGAATCAACCTTTCCTTCTGGCTCCTGGCAGCCGCAGTCGCAGTACTGGTGCTAATGGCGGTGACAGACATTGGCCACTTGTCTCGGGGGTCCGTACGCTGGATCCGATGGGGCCCGTTGAGCTTGCAACCCAGCGAATTAGCAAAGCCCGTAATTGCTCTCTATCTCGCCCAGGTCCTTGCGAGGCGCGATAAGGGAGCCAACAGGCTCGTGTATTTTCTGGCACCCACTCTGCTGGTGGGGCTGATTGCCGCAATCATCGCTCAGCAACCGGACCTCGGCACTGCAATTATGATTTTGCTCATCGGCATGTCGATTCTCGTTGCGGCTCGCATTCCGCTTCTCTATCTTGCCGGCTTTATTGTCGCCGGATCGTTCGCCGCTTGGTACGCTATTGTGCTGCATCCCTATCGGCTGCAACGGCTCACTGCGTACCTTGACCCCTTCAACCCCCAATATCAAGACAACGTTGCGCACCACAACGTCCAGGCCCTTTACGCCTTTGCATCGGGAAAGATAACCGGCGTTGGCCTTGGTCGGGGGATGCAGAAGTTCTTCTACATGCCCGAGCCCCACACCGACACAATCTTTGCCGTCATCGGCGAAGAGTTGGGCCTTATCGGGACACTGGCGGTGCTCTCTCTCTTTGTACTACTGGCTTGGCGAGGGTTTGGCGTTGCCGTCAGAGCGCCGGATTTGTTTGGACAGTTGCTTGCCCTAGGACTAACGTGCGGACTCTTCGGCCAGGCGATCCTCAACATGGCGGTCGTAACCGGCATGCTGCCTTTTACCGGCATTCCACTCCCTTTCGTCAGTGCCGGCGGTTCGTCGCTTCTCGCCAGCTCAATTGCAATGGGCATACTGCTCAATATTTCGACTCAAACAACGCAAGTTACTAGGAAAAAGAACCGTCAAACCTGGAATTCCAGGCCCGACGGTGGTCGCCAAGTGTAAGGGTTACGGGGTGAATGCGCACGAGTTACAACAATTTCTGGGGACCCAACCTCGCAACGTCCATCTCATTGGGGTGGGCGGCGCCGCTATGTCTGGACTCGCGCGCATACTTACGATACAAGGACATCAGATCAGCGGTTCAGATGTGGCTGCCTCCGACAACCTCGACACACTGCGCGATTTGGGCGCTACTGTGCACCTTGGGCATGCGGCTGCCAATGTCGCCGGCTCGGATCTCACCGTGTTCAGCTCCGCAATTTTGCCCGACAACCCCGAGTTGGCTGCATCTGAGCAAGATGGTATACCTACGGTCAATCGTGCTGTGCTCCAAGGTGCGCTGTCACTTGAAAAGACCACAATCGCCGTCGCAGGTACCCACGGCAAGACAACGACAAGCACCATGATCACGCACGCGCTGCGCGCCAACAGGCAGGACCCTTCATACATGATTGGCGGTGACCCACAGAATTTCCCTCACAGCTCTCATTGGGGCACCGGATCGATCATGGTGATTGAGGCAGATGAGTTTGACCACGCCTTCCTCGAACTATTCCCAAATGTCGTCGTCATTACCGCGGTCGAAGCCGACCACCTCGATACATACGGTTCGTTAGAGAACCTGGAAAGCGCATTCCGAGACCTTGTACACAAGCTGCCCGCTGACGGCACGGTTGCAACACACGCGGACAGCGTCACCTGCCGCCGCGTTGCCGCGGTAGCTGACAGTCGGCTGAGAACCTGGTCCTTACGCGGTAGAGCCCAATGGGTCTGTACAGAGCTCACGCCTCGCAAGGGCAACGGATATGAAGCGACGATTCAAAGTGTCACTGGGGAGCGTCTTAGCCTCTCGCTGCGCATACCAGGTGTCCACAACGTCCTGAATGCCTTAGCCTGCGTGACGGCGCTCGATGCTGTGGGCGTTCCTGCAAGCTCGGTTGTATTGGCACTCAGCCACTTTCAAGGGGTCAGGCGGCGCTTTGAAGTGAGGGGACGAGAGAACGGGGTTACGTTGGTGGATGACTACGCCCACCATCCTACGGAAGTCCGGGCAACATTGCGCGCTGCAAGAGATTGGCACGAGGGCCGCATAGTTTGCGTCTTCCAACCGCACTTACGCAGTCGAACTGCCGATCTCTTTGACGAGTTCGCCGAGGCATTTCGCGGCGCTGACGAGCTCATACTTGCCGAAATCTATCAGCCGACCGGGCGAGAAGACCCGTTGCCTCTCTCGAGTGCAGACCTTGCAGAAGCTGTAACCAGACCAGGAAATGCGCGGTACGCGGCAACACTGAGAGACGCCCTCACCCAAGTGATGCGATTGATCGAATCTGGCGATCTCATAATCGTCATGGGAGCGGGAGATATTACTGAGCTGTGCGACCCGCTTCTCGAGCATTTGCAGAATCGCATGCCAATGGAATCACCGTCGTGAGCCCTACTTCAATGCAATGCAAACGTCCGCCCACTGAGGAACCGGCTGCACAAGGATTGGCCGGTATTGCTGCCGTCGCCGTACGATCGCCGCTCAACTTGAAGCCGGCGTGGCACGAGCCTCTGGCAAGGCACACGTCGGTGCGCGTGGGCGGCCCGGCCGACCTCCTTATTCGTGTACGCTCCGAAGGGGCACTGCGCGCATTGGCGGCAGTGGCCTACAAGCAGTCTCTTCCATTTCGTGTGATTGGAGACGGGACGAATCTCATTGCCGCCGATGCCGGAATACGCGGGTTAGTGATCCGAAACCATGGCGGCAGTCGCAGTCAATGTGCTGACGGCGTTTCAATTTGGGCAGAAGCGGGATGCTCTCTTATCAGCACAGCACGTTGGGCAGCGAGCTTGGGGCTATCCGGGCTTGAAGGCGCGGCAACTATTCCCGGAACAGTGGGTGGAGCGGTAGTCAACAATGCCGGCGCGTATGGGTGGACAACAGCGGAATCGGTCACACGCATTAAGGTATTGGACCGCCATGGTGAACGCTGGATACCCGCCGACGAAATGCGGTATGGCTATCGAACCAGCATTATCAAAGAGTGTCCTGGACATGCCGTGGTGTTGGGAGCCGAAATGCGGTTGGCGCCGGGTGACGCAAGTCGAATTCTATCCACAATACAAGAGCGGTTGCAAACGCGGCAGCGCACTCAACCTACTGCTCCAAGCTCCGGTTCGGTCTTCCGTAATCCTGACGGGCTTAGCGCCTGGAAGCTCATTGACGAGGCAGGTATGCGCGGACGGGAGAGAGGGGGTGCGCACGTCTCCCCGTTGCACGCCAATTTCATCATCAACAGCGGCTCGGCAACCGCAGCAGAAGTTTTCGCCTTAATTCGAGAAATCGAAGAAGCGGTGAAGGCTCGCCTGCACATTACATTGCAGCGGGAAATCGAATTCTTCGGCGCTTGGGAGCAATAGACCGATGTCAGCACGAGTGCAGAAACTTGAGACACCCGGCAAGGTCAGCAATGTGGGAGGGCCCTTTCGCCTCATAGGTCGAGGGGTGCGCACATTCGGCCATCGCTGGTTCTCACTGATGATCCTGTGTTCCGTTTCGATCGCACTGTGGGGAGCTCTCACCGCACCGGAGTTTCACGTGTCTATAGTTGCAATTCGGCGCATCACACCACCAACGCTTGCCGGGGATAACTCACTCGTGAAGATTCAGTCTTTTACGGGGCTCGTGGGACAATCCATCTTCTTGCTCGATCCTCATCAGGTAACGAATCAGATTACCCAATTGCCTGCGGTGGCAGCCGCAAGGCTCTTTCTCGTACTACCGAGCCGAGCGATAGTCGAGATGGCAGAACGGCAACCGGAAGCGCGTTGGATTGCCAATGGCCATATCTTCCTGATTTCGCGAGAGGGAGTAATCATAGGGAGCGGCGATGCTCCGGATCTCACGCTGACCTTCATCGACACCACCGGTGCGCCGCTCCATACCGGAGACCTTGTTGACGCCAGCGCCGTGGAGACGGCATTCCTCTTACAGGATCTCTTGTCGCGCTCCGGAATTAGCATCAATGCTTTCAGGTATTCAACTCGAGAGGGTCTGTCCGTCGAAGCAGCGGAGGGATGGATCGCACAATACGGCAGCGGAGATCGCATAGTTGAAAAAACTCAGGAACTACTGACAGTCCTCCAGGTTGCGCAAGATCAGCAAATCTTGCTAGACGTCATAGACCTGCAACCAAGCCGGAGTCCGACATTTCGAACATAACTGCAACAGTTGATAATGGTACTTGACAGCCACCGATTTGGGAATTGCTGAATGGCAGAATCCCAGGTATAATCTAACCATTCTCTTCCCGCAAGGTAGGTAAAGGGAATTGAGCAAGAACAATCTCATCGTCAGCCTTGACGTTGGAACGACCAAGACACGTGCGATCGCATGTGATACTGCGTCTGATGGTCTCCCGAGAATTGTGGGCTTAGGTATTGCGCCGACACACGGCGTGACTCGTGGCGCCGTGGTAGACATGGATGCCACCACTGGGTCAATCCGTACGTGCCTGGGGTATCTCCAACAGTCTCTCGGGCAAACACCACTCGCTACACATTTGAGCGTTAGTGGCTGCAATATCAGTTCGCAAATTGTGCGAGTTGAGACTGTGGTGAAGCAATCCAAAGGTGCGATTACCCATGCGGAAATCGACCATGTCTTGGAGTTGGCGCACAGGGCCTCGATACCAGAGGATCGTCAAATAGTCACGGCATTCCCCGTTGGGTTTATGCTCGACGGCACTGAGGGAATTCGTGATCCCATCGGCATGTATGGAAACGTGCTCGGCGCGGAAGTCCACATGATTACGGCCAGCGTGGGGCCAATTCGTAATCTGACGTCCTGCGTCAATGCTGCAGAACTTGCTGTGGACGGAGAAATCACCGCCCAGGCCCTCGCCGCGGCAGAGGCCGTACTGTCGGACCAGGAAAAGCAGCTTGGCGTCGTCCTCGTCGACATTGGCGGCGGCACAACTGACATGGTGCTCTATACCGATGGCGTACCATGGCATACCGCAAGTATCCCGCTTGGCGGCATTAATATTACCAAGGACATCTCATATGGCCTAAAATTGCCCCAGGATGTTGCGGAAGAACTCAAGTTGCAGTACGCTACGGTAGTTGAAGAGGCACTTGACGACGAATCTGAAATCGATGCGCCTGGCTTCTATCCAGGTAAGTGGACGGTGCTCCAGCAGCGGGACCTTGCCATGATAGTAATGGCTCGCATGGAGGAGCTCTTAGAGTTGGTTAAGGATGAGATCCGTCGCACAGGATACTTCGATGTCTTGCCGGCCGGTGTTGTGTTTACAGGCGGCGGCTCGGAGTTACACGGTCTTGAGGAGTTAGCAACAGCAGTTCTGGGTCTACCTGTGCGGCAGGGAGTAGTCCCCCTAATGCGGGGATTGAATGAGGACATTTGTCGACCGGAGTTTGCCACCAGTGTCGGCCAGATATTGTATGCCGCTAAACTTCAGCGGGCACGGGTGCGGCGCCCCATGAGCGCTGCACTTGGTATAGTGGCAGAGAGACTTGGGTCGCTCATGCGATCTCTTATTCCGATGAGTTAACTTTACGTAGGGTGGTGCGCATGGCAAGTGGTGCAGAAAACCGCATTTCTCGACTTCCCTCAAGTTCGAGTGATGAATCGGGACGATTGGACCCCAGACAGCGCCAAGAATCCTGGGCCCACATCAAGGTTGTAGGCGCAGGCGGGGCAGGCGGCAACGCAGTAGACCGCATGATTCAGAGCGGTGTAAGTGGCGTTGAGTTTATTGCCGTGAACACCGATGCGCAGACTTTGATGAGTTCCCAGGCCGAAAGACGAATCCGCATTGGCGACAAACTCACGAAGGGTCTGGGAGCCGGCGGACAACCCTCAGTAGGCGAAAAGGCAGCGGAAGAAGCCTACGAAGAGTTGCAGGATGCCCTGCGCGGCTCGGATATGGTATTCATTGCCGTTGGCATGGGAGGTGGAACCGGTACTGGTTCTGCGCCCGTCATTGGCGAAATCTCCCGAAACATCGCAGCCCTTACGGTCGGTGTCGTGACACGACCGTTTACATGGGAAGGCGTACCGCGCAAACGCATAAGCGAAGAAGGCATTCGCAATATTCGAGAGCATGTAGACACGCTCATCACCATCCCGAATGATCGAATTCTAGAGATTGCCCCTAAGAATACGCCGATTACGGAAGCATTTCGTTTGGCAGATGAGGTGCTGCGCCAGGCTGTGCAGGGCATTTCAGATCTCATTACACAACCTGGACTCATTAACCTTGACTTCAATGACGTCAAGGCGATAATGCAGAATTCCGGTACTGCCTATATGGCAATTGGGTACGGAAGTGGTGAGAACCGCGCTGCGGACGCAATGCGAGACGCTTTGGCCAATCCGTTGCTTGAAATGTCCATAGACGGCGCTAAGGGCATTTTGCTCAACTTCACCGGCGGGCCGGATATGAGCCTGCACGAAGTCTCGCAAGCAGCCGAGATCATTTCCAATGCCGCCGATCCTGATGCCCAGATCATCTTCGGATCCGTTATCGAAGAATCTATGAGCTCCGACATTCAGATTACTGTCATTGCCACCGGCTTTGACGAACAAGACATTCGCCGCCCGGGTATGCGGGGCGCTGTGGAGCCTCGTAGCCCAGATTCCGGGGATCGGCCTTCTGTCATTCCAATTGGAACAGAAGAAATCGACGAAGTCGATGCGGAGCACGACCTTGAGGTGCCGACTTTCTTGCGGAAACGCATGAACCGCCAGGACCGCTGACGGTTCTTCCGCACGCGCCACGAAAGCAGCAAAGAGGGCGAAGAGGTATTCTCTCCGCCCTCTTTGTTATTGTGCCTGCTACTTTCCCAATCCCGGCCACACGCGTGGCGGTCTCGTACTACCCAATCAGGCTCCCTCAGCGTGTCCACTCTTCGTCTGCCCCGCATTGCCGAGAGGCGTCCCGCGCCGCCATTGCGCCAATCGGTCGAAGCGCATTCCAAGTCTTGAGTGTTCTGCGATTCCACGTCCGGGGCGGTCGCATCACGAGGTTGGAATGACGGGCAGTAAGATGTGGGAAGGATATACCCGGTCATGGTGGACCGTCTGTCGCGCGACCTGCCAATTGTCCTCCAGAGCATTGTTCTCGGCGCCGGTATTTAGGTTGCGGTCGAAGCGCGGAAAGTTACTTGATGAGATTTCCACGCGGATGCGATGACCGGCATGAAAGACGTTGCCAATGACCCAAAGATCGATCTCGTATTCGTAAACCTTCCCAGGCTGAAGGAGAGACGAGGTTTCCCGACCCTCACGGAACCGTGCGCGCACGATGCCGTCGCAGAGGCTCAGGGCACGGCCATCCGGGTGCACATCTACCAACTTAGCCGTCCAGTCGGTGTCCGGCTGGTCGGTGACGGCATAGAGCGTCACCTTTATCGGTCCCGTTACCTCAAGTTCGCTCTGCAGCGGCTCACTTGTGTAGCACAACACGTCCTGGCGCATCTCGATATTCTGCTGGTCGTAGGGCCCCCACGGCACAATGTGCGGCGAGCAGCAGTTGTTTCCGCCCAGTGTCGGTACCGGCGCGATGGGGTCATAGGTGAAGCCATCGGAGGGTTCATCTGCAGGCAGTTCTATGGAAAGTCCGCCGTCGCCGTTAAGCGTATTCGCAGCGCCCCGGGAATGGAAGTACCAAGGCTGCCAGTCGGTGCGGGCAAGCGGCCACTCATGCTCGTTGCGCCACTCATTGCGCCCCATTATGAAGAGCCGTAGCGGCGGTTCATCGAGGATTCCGTTTTGTTCTCCCTTTAACCAATAGTCGAACCAGCGCAGTTCCTCACCATCCAAATCGACCATCGAATCCGCGCCAAAGTCTACTTGGCCCGTGACCCGTGAAAGGGAAAGCGCATGCGGCCAGGGGCCCATGATAAGTTGGCTCTGCCGCGCCTCCGCGGAGCCCCCATGCAGCCGCAGCTCATTCCAATTGTCAAACGTGGCCTTGGAGTAAAGATCAAACCAGCCGCCCATGTTGTATGCGGGAGCGCTTATGTCCTGCCACTTTCCGCTGTTGCCGGATTGCTCCCAATACTCGTCGTAGTGAGGATGGCGAACCCAGTCCTTCCAAAAGTCTAGGTCGCGCCCGATCGCGCTGGGGATCTTATCCACCGGTAACGTACGAAACGCGCGGCCCCAGTCTTCATACTCGATGTTCTGGGCAGTGCGACCGTGCGTACGCGAGCCCCATGTCGCCAGCACGCCGATTTGGAGAGCGCCCTGGGTATATCCGGGCGAGTCGTAGAAGTCGCACGGGGCGACACGCGGCACGATACTGGTCAGATGCGGGCTGCCACGCCACGCGGCCGTCCACTGCGTTATGCCCAAGTAAGACCCACCTGCCATACCAATCTTGCCGGTGCTCCATGGCTGCTCCGCAATCCACTCCACCGTGTCGTGTCCGTCATCGGCTTCATTCACCACTGGATAGTAGGCGCCGTCAGAGTCCCACCTGCCCCGCACGTCCTGAATGACAGCGGCGTAGCCCCTGGCCGCGAGGTATCGACCCTTTTCGATCAAGAGGTCGGTGTTGTTGCCGTACGGCGTGCGTACGAGAACGGTGGGCGCAGGCCCTGTACGTGCAGGCAGGAACACATCTGCGGACAAAGCCACGCCATCCCGCATCGGCACTTTGGCATCAACCAGGGTCCGAACAATTGACACAATGCGTACCTCCTAATGCTTTCATTGACTAATTCGCAATCTGGGCCGGCAATGCATGGAATTCATACGTGAGGCAGTGTAGCACAGGTCGGCCCTATTTCGGCTGTACCCACGCGCCGCTGGAGAGGCGATTGCGACCGCCGAGCAAGTTGGGTCTTGCTACCCTGCATGGTATGATGGTGAAACGGAAATCACCAAATCAAATCGCCTTAGATCCCCATTTTCGCTCTAAAGTACAGTCGTGGCAACGTATTACCTTACAACTCCGATTTACTACCCTAATGCCAAGCCCCATATTGGCACGGCATTTTGTACTATCGGCTGTGACGTACAGGCACGCTATCGCCGCTTGAAGGGCTTCGATACGTTCTTTCTCACGGGTCTCGATGAGAACAGCCTCAATGTGGAGCGCCAGGCCAGAAGCCAGGGCAAGGACCCGCAGGACTATTGCGACGAAATGGCGGAGTTCTTCCGCGATCTTTGGGACAAGCTAAACATCTCCAATGACGGCTTCATCCGCACGACTGAAGAGCACCACAAGCACGCGGCACGACTCTTATTGCAGAAGTGCTACGACGCCGGCGACATCTACAAAGGGACCTATGCCGGGTGGTACTGCCTCCCTTGCGAGGCCTTCTACGCCGATGACGACTTGGTAGACGGCAAGTGCCCGGTGCACGATGCAGAGCCGGAGTGGACGGAAGAAGACAACTACTTCTTTGCCCTCTCCAAGTACCAGGACCGGTTGCTGGCATTCTATGACGAGCATCCGGAGTCGGTTTTGCCAGACTTTCGGCGCAATGAAGTCGTGAATATGGTGCGCGGCGAACTGCGGGACTTCAGCATTTCCCGCGCCAACAAGACGTGGGGAATTCCCGTACCCTTCGACGAAGAGCAGGTCATCTACGTTTGGTTCGATGCGCTCACAAACTACATCACCGGCGTTGGCTATGGGCAAGATGACGAATTGTTTGCCCGCTACTGGCCGGCGGATGTGCACGTCATCGGCAAAGACATCATTCGCTTTCACTGCGTCTACTGGCCGGCGATGCTGATGTCTGCCGGGGTGCAATTGCCGAAGACGGTTTGGGCGCACGGCTGGATCATGTTCCGGGGCCTGAAGATGAGCAAGTCCCGCGGCACAGGCGTAGACCCCTTCGAGATGGTGGACGAGTTTGGAGCCGATGCGGTGCGCTACTACTTGGTGCGGGAAATCCCCTTCGACCAGGACGGCGTATTCTCGTGGGAGAGTTTCTATAACCGATACAACGCCGACTTAGCGAACGATCTTGGCAACCTTGTGCAACGCACCACATCTATGGTTTCGCGTTACTTTGACGGGGTGCTGCCGGCCCCCGGTGACGCAACCTCCCTCGACGAATCCTTAAGGGAAGTGGCGCAGCAAGCGGTTGAAGGTGCGGAGCGCGGACTTGAGTCATGGGACCTCGACGCTGCATTAGATAGTGTCTGGACGCTTGTTACTCGTGCGAACCAATACATTGAGGAAAACGCGCCCTGGGTACTTGCCAAAGACGCCGACCAGCGGGAACGTCTTGGATCCGTGCTCTACAACGTGACCGAAGCCGTGCGCATCCTGGCCGTTTTGCTCGGACCGTATGTCCCGCAGACGGCGGATACCATACTGGAGCGCCTTGGCGAACCTCCGCTTGACGCCGGTGCCTGGGAGCGCGGCCTTGGGTGGGGGGGCTTAACCTCAGACCGAAACATATCTACCGGCAAGCCGCTCTTTCCCCGCTTAGAAGTACCCGAGTTCTCGGAAAGCACGTAGCAGGCTGCTGCTGGTTCGCGCATGACGGATACCCACGCCCATATCAACTCGCCTCGCTTTGCTGAGGACCTATCCGCAGTTGTCGACCGTGCAATCGCAGCCAATCTCACTGCCATAATCGTCGTCGGGGTGGACATTTCCTCGAGCCATGCGGCCGTAGCCATTGCCGAGCGCTATCCAAATTGCTGGGCGACGGTTGGCGTGCACCCACACGAAGCAGATTCCTGTACTCCGGCTACCTGGCGCGACTTGGAAGCGCTTGCGCAGGCGCCAAAGGTGGTGGCTATCGGTGAGACCGGCCTTGATTACTATCGCAATTACGCCTCCAAGCGTGCTCAGCAGGACGCCTTTACCAGACAACTCGCACTCGCGTCGCAGTCCCAATTACCCATAGTGGTTCACATGCGGGATGCCTACGCTGACGTGCACCGTATGCTCACGCAAGCTTCGCCCATGCAGCAAGCGGTGATGCATTGCTTCTCCGGTGATAGCGTGCAAGCGACGGCACTCCTTGATCTCGGGTGCATGATATCCCTTGCGGGTCCGGTGACGTTTCGCTCTGCGGCAAAGTTGCATCAAGTTGCAAAGATGGTACCATCGGATAGGCTATTGATCGAGACCGATTGCCCCTACCTTGCGCCAGGGCCGTACCGAGGCAAGCGGAATGAGCCAGCTTACGTACGTTGTACATTGGAATCTATTGCCCGGAGGCGCGGCATCGCGCCAGAAGACCTGGAAGAAATAACTGATTGGAATGCCCAGACGTTCTTCAAACTCCCCACCCACGACGCAACCAAATGAGGAACAGGCCTCAATTGGTCGAATAAGTGCGCCTGTGGCGGACGAACTGGCTCAAGTTGAGGAGTTTCTCGCGTCCGTGTGGGAAGAGACGCCAAACCCAGCGCTCTCGCGCCTGGTGCGCCACATCCTCGCGGCCGGGGGCAAGAAGCTCCGACCGCTGCTCACGCTGCTGTGCGCGTCAGTACATTCACCCGTGGACTCCCGTGCTGTGAAAGTGGCCGCTGCTATTGAGATTCTGCACGCGGCAACGCTCATCCACGATGACGTTATCGACCACGCGTATGTACGACGAGGCCTACCTACGGCCAATTCAATGTGGTCCAACAACCTTGCCGTGCTCTCTGGCGACTACCTCTTTGCCAAGTGTTCCCACGTCGTGGCACAGTTGGGCGATCCGGCATTGGTGCGCATTCTGGCACGTACCGTAATGCGCATGGTGGAGAGTGAAACGACACAATTCTCGGACATTGCGTACGTTGAGCGGCTGGAAGACGAATATTACCGGAAAGTGCAAGGCAAGACGGCGTCTCTGCTCGAGCTGTGTTGCGACGGCGGGGGCCTGGTTGGAGGTGCTTCTGAGGAAGAACAGCGCGCTCTTCGCACGTACGGTGAGAACCTGGGTATTGCGTTTCAAATCGTCGACGACATTCTCGACATTGCAGGCACCGAGGCGGAGCTGGGAAAGCCCGTCGGCGGGGACCTGCGTGAAGGAACTATAACGCTCCCCATCGTTTTCTTCTTGCGAAGCAACCCAAAGCATGCCGCCTTGACTACTTTGCTGAAACAAGAGGCCGACAATGACACGCTTGTGTGGGAAGCAGTTGAAGCAATACGCACGTCCGGCGCGATAGACTTGGCGTATACCAAGGCAAGGCAGTTTGGCCAACATGCGCGCTCCGCGCTCATTGACTTGCCGTCCGGCGTTAGTCGCGATTCTCTCGACATGCTCATTGACTACGTGGTAGAACGACGACAGTGAACCAACAACGCCCAGAGTGAAAGGGTTTCACATGGCGCGCGTGCTGATCGCGGAACTCCAGCAAGAGACGGCGACCTTCAATCCGCATCTTACCCAATATGAGGACTTTCGCGTCGTGCGCGGCGCCGCAATCCTGGAAGAACTACAGGGCACGAATACCGAGATTGCAGGTGCGCTCGATGTCTTTGCCGAACACGGCGACGTCGAATTAGTCCCAACTATGGCGGCCTGGGCCGTGCCCCATGGGCCGGTCGCCGATGCCGTACTCGATCGGCTGATTCAGGAGATCATCAACGAAGTAAAGCAGAATAGCGATGTAGACGCCGTGTTCCTCGTGCTGCACGGCGCCATGGCCGGCGAGACTGAGTTCGATCCGGAAGGCAGGCTGTTGGAAGAGGTGCGGGCGTGCGTGGGAGCCATCCCTATTGTCGCTTCTCTGGACTTCCATGCAGTCATCACCGATCGCATGCTCCGAACGGCCGACATTATGGTTGGCTACCATACTTACCCGCATACGGATTTTTACGAGACGGGAGTGCGGGCGGCACGAAACCTCATGCGCCTGTTGAAAGAGAACGCCGTCCCGACCACCGCCCGAGTGAAGATCCCGCTGATGGCCCGGGGCGATGAACTGCTTACGGATTCCGGCCGCTTTGGCGATGCCATTCGCATGTGCCAGGCGCTCGAAGACTCACCGGGGGGACTAGTGGGCAACATTTACCTTTCCAATCCCTTCACCGACGTGCCCGATCTTCAGTCTTACGCCATAGTGTCAACGGACAACGATGTGGCGCGGGCCAAAGCGGAAGCCGAACGAATTGCCGCATTTATGTGGGAGAATCGAGAATTGTGGACGGCTGAACTGACGCCGCTTCCCGAAGCGGTTGCCCAAGCACAGGAAACTCCCGGCCTCACCGTATTTTCCGATGCCGCCGACGCTACGTCCTCCGGCGCGCCGGGTGACAGCAATGCCGTGCTGAAAGAATTGCTGGCACAAAAATACGATAGACGGGCGCTCATACCGCTGATTGACGCTCCTGCCGTGGCCGCCGCATTCCAAGCCGGGATCGGGAGCACCGTTACCCTTCAATTGGGTGGAACCATGGATCCCGGACGCCACACACCGTTTTCGGTTTCAGTTTATGTAAAGAGCTTGCATGACGGTGAGTTCGCCTATGAAAACGGTGTAGTCGAGCAAGCCGGCCGCACGGCGGTGCTCGCTATTGGTAACATCGTCGTGCTCACCACGGAACGTCTGATCTTATTTGTAGGCCGCAGGGTCTTTCAAGCATTCGGCCTGGAACCGCAAGACTTCTCACTGATCGTTGCAAAGTCCCCCAATGGGTTCCGCACATGGTATGAATCGATTGCATCCCGTATTGTCCACCTGGACACACCCGGTTCCGCGAGCCTCAATCTCGAGTCGCTGCCCTACGAACACTGCGTGCGCCCCATCTATCCATTGGATGAGAACGTGGTCGCCACCTTGCGCGCCGGCTAGCTCGCCGGAGGGCGGTCCTGCATCTCTTGCGGGGCCCAATTTGCGCACAATGCACGTTAAGGAACTATGGATTCACAACAAGAAAAACCGAAGTACGTGCGGCGCATGTTCGACGCCATTGCGCCCACGTATGACTTCATGAACACGGTCATGACCGCGGGCGCGCATCATCTCTGGAGACGTACCACGGCACGCCAAATCGTCGCGGATGACCCTCGGATTGTCTTGGACCTAGCATGCGGCACCGGCGACCTAAGCTTCGCAGTGATGCAGGAAGCCATGGCGCCCTGTACGATTCTGGGCGCTGACTTTTCTCCGCCAATGCTGTCGCTGGCACAAGAAAAGCACGAGCAACTTACTGAACATCGCTTCCCAATAGCATTCATGCGGGCGGACGTGCTTGCCTTGCCGTTGCCTGACTCCAGCGTTGACGTTGTTACCAATGCGTTCTTGCTGCGCAACCTCGTAAACCTTGGCGAGTTCTTCGCCGAGTGCCACCGCGTGCTGCGTCCGGGCGGTCGATTCATCACACTGGAAATCACCCATCCACCATACCCTGGGTTTCGCGGCGCCTTTGAATTGTACTTCAACAATGTCGTTCCGCTGCTGGGAAAATTGCTAGTGCGTCACCAAGAGGCGTACACCTATTTGCCTACGTCGCTACAGGCATTCCCCGATGCGCCGACTTTGGCCGCAGCAATGCGAGAGTCCGGGTTTGCTGAGGTCTCTTATCGCTACCTTGGGCTGGGCACAGTAGCAGTACACATTGCAAATAAGGTACCCTAAGAGCAACGGTAGCGGAGTGATCGCCCCCCCGTCCACAAGGAGAAGCCCTCAAATGAAACAACGTCTTGGTCTTGCGTTCATGCTCGCGTTCATGCTTACGCTTCTCGGTGTATCTACCGCCTCCGCGGCTGACTTTCGCACCGACACCACAGTCACGATAGGTGCAGGCGAAGTCATCGAAGACGATCTCTACCTGTTGGGCACGACAATCATAATCAACGGCACGGTGAACGGTGATGTCCTCGCCGCTGGGAACACAATTGAAATAAACGGCACCGTGAATGGAAACGTGCATCTTGCCGGTCAGGACGTCACAATCAGCGGCACGGTCTCGCAAGGCGCGCGGGTGGTCGCCAACAGCTTCTTCTTGATGTCGGGTTCGGTGGATGAAGATCTCTTGATCATAGGCAATTCAATTGCCATCAGCAGTGACGGAGTAGTTGGCCGCGACTTGATATTGACAATATCCACATTGACACTTGACGGTACCGTGGAACGCCGCGTTGCCGGTGTTGCCGAGAAGGTCACACACAACGGGAGTGTTGGCGCAGAGGTTGACATCAGTGTAGAGGATTTAGTTATCACCGATGACGCAAGCATCGGCGGGGATCTCATCTATCGCTCCGAGAAAGCAGCTGAGATTGCTAGTGGCGCCGAAATTGGTGGCGAAATTGCAGGCGAGATGGTTGAAGAGGCGATCGACATCGATCTCGGCATTGCGTTTGACCCGATCATTATAGGAATCGTCGGCCTTATCACGAGCGCAATCTATGGAACTGTGCTGCTGCTCGCATTCCCCCGGCTAACGGTCACAGCGTCCAATCAACTCCTTCAGAGTCCGTTCATGAGTATCGCGATGGGAATTGTCTTCCTGATAGTCGTACCGATTGCTGCCATTCTCGTGATGATCACGGTCGTTGGCATTCCACTCGGGCTGATTTCACTCCTTCTCAACGGCATCGCACTCTTTTCAGCACAGGTGTTCGTCAGCTTGACTATCGGCCGGTTAATCCTAAGCTTCTTTGCCGACGGTAAGCGACGCCTCGTTCAATTCTTTGGGCTGCTAATCGGGTTGCTCATTCTCTTTGGTTTCTCGTTCATTCCTTACGCCGGGCCTTGGGTACCCCTTGTCGTGGTGATTCTTGGTTTTGGCGGATTGATGATGGCGATAGGTCGGCTGCGGCATGAGCCGGTTCGTGGCACATCGCAGCCTGCTGAGGGATAGTCAGTGCGGAATGGAGGAGTCGCCGCGTCTGTGACGAAGTCAGCAAATTCTACGGCGACTGTTCTGGATTTTGCAACTCCGTCAACGCAAAGCGAGTGGGACACGCCGGTAAGTGCTTGGGATGGAGAGTTACTCCAAAGCTGGGCTTGGGGAGACTTTAAGTCACGCACAGGTTGGGAGACATCTCGTCTACTCTGCCTGCGTGATGGTCAACCCATCGCCGCCGCTCAATGGTTGCTGCGACGTGTGCCACTGTTGGGTGCGCTCGCTTATGTGCCGCGGGGGCCGGTGGGAGCGAGTTGTGATCGAGAAGCGTCACTCGCCCTGATCCGGCGAGTCGCGGAGGAAGCACGCCGCGCAGGTGCATTTGCGCTCTGGGTAGAGCCTCCCTGGGAGGCGGGCCAAGGTCCGGCGCTTCCCGCCGCATTCGTCGCCACACCAAACTACATTCAGCCGCCGGCAACCGGTCTCATAGACCTTCGTCCGCCGAGCGAGGATGTGCTCGCCGGCTTCCAAAGCAGTATGCGGCGCAACATCCGCTTGGCCGATCGTCGGGGTCTTGAAGTACGCCACGGGCGGACGGAAGCAGATTGGCGGGCTTTTTATGCGCTGCTCACCGAGACTGCGGCCCGCGACAACTTTGGCATTCACACCTGGCCGTACTTTGCAGAGATGCGCGCTACCCTCGAGACTACAGATGTTGCTGCGCTGTTTGTGGCCGAATACGGTGGCAAGCCTGTAGGGGGCCTCCTGCTCACTTCGTACAGCGGCACAGCCTCTTACCTCTTTGGCGCTAGCGCTACACAGGAACGGGACCTGCGCGTCGGGCACGGACTGCAGTGGCACGCTATGTGCTGGGCGAAGAATAATGGCTGCCACACCTACGACCTGTGGGGGATGCCGGCTACACCGAGCCCAACCGACCCCTTAGCAGGGGTCTACAGGTTCAAGCGAGGGTTTGCGCCAAGAGTTGTCAGCTACGCGCCCACAGTGGTGGCAGCGCTGGATTCCCGCCGCTTTTGGATCTGGCGGCAACTGGCACCACTGGCACGCAGACTCTTGCCCGGATTCTGAAATCATCTCGTACACAATTCCTTTGGCGGGTGGGGTGCATTGTCATCTGTTGCCCTAAACTGCATCTCGAATGTCTCGCACGCAGCCTGGTCGCAGGCATTGCAGGCGTTGCCCGGTCAGCACTTTCTCCAAACCTGGGAGTGGGGCGAGCTCAAGGAGCGGTTTGGCTGGCAAGCCGAGCGTTACTTGTGTGAGCTAGACGGTCAGACTGTGGCTGCTTTCACCTTGCTGACCCGCCGTGTTCCTCTGTTGCCGTGGGTTATTGGCTATGTGCCGAAGGGTCCATTGCTTGACTATGCAGATACGTCGTTGTTTGGTGCTGTGTTAGATGAAATCGTCGCTGCTGCGAGAGCATCACGTGCAATTTATGTAAAGATCGATCCTGACTTTTCCGAGGAGAACGAATGCGTGGCGCAGACCTACAACGAGCACGGATGGCACGCTAGTGATGAGCAGATCCAGTTTCCCCACACCGCCACGCTTGACTTAGGTCTGGGGCAAGATGCGCTGCTCGCGGCAATGAAGCCAAAGACCCGCTATAACATTCGCCTCGCGGCCCGCCGCGGGGTCGAAGTACAACAGACAACCGACTGGCAGACCCTCTTCAATCTCTATGGGGAGACAGCGACTCGTGACGGCTTCCCGATCCGGGAAGCAGGCTACTATCATGCCCTGTGGTCTTCATTCCAACAGTCCGGCCAGGGTGAAGGCTTCTTGGCATGTGTCGACCGTGAGCCCGTGGCAGGGCTATTCCTCATGCACACCGGCAACACGGGCTGGTTCTACACCGGCGCTTCCTCGCAGCGGCATCGCGACAAAATGCCGAATTATCTCCTGCAATGGCACACTATCCAATGGCTGATCGACCGCGGCTATCGCTGGTACGACCTGTGGGGTGCGCCTTCCGTGATGGACGAGCGAGACCCGCTGTGGGGAGTGTACCGATTCAAGAGCGGTTTCGGCGCGGGCTATGTGCGCCGTCTCGGAGCGTATGACCACGTACTCAACCGCCCCGGATACGACGTGCTCACCCGTATCATTCCCCGTTTCCGGCAGCTTCGCCGCAGTCTCGCCCGCTAAATCCCCCTGTGCGCAGCCATCACTGCTTGACCGCTCGTGCGGGGTAAATTACCATGCGCGCAAAGACATAGGAAGTGGTCGAGGAGCAGAAACACATGGCAAGAATCGCCTTCATCGGCGCAGGGAGCGTGACATTTGCGCGCCGCATTCTCACCGATATCCTGACGTGGCCCGAGCATAGCGAGAGTTCGCTGGCGCTGATGGACATCGATGGCGAAACGCTACAAATGACCGGAAAATTCGTGAAGCGGCTCATCGCAGAGCAGGGGCTCGGCGCCACCGTCACCACCACGCAAGACCGGCAAGAGGCGCTCGCCGGTGCTGACTATGTCATCACGGCGATAGACGTCGGCGGGCAGCCACTTCGCATGAAAGACTGGCAGATTCCCGCCCAGTTCGGCGTCTATCAAACGGTGGCCGATACGATTGGACCGGGCGGGGTCTTTCGAGGTCTGCGCACTGCTCCTGCACTCGCGGCTATCGCACATGACATGGAGTCACTTTGCCCCGATGCCCTGCTCATCAACTATGCCAACCCGATGAATATCAACATGTGGCTGATTGGCGCTACAAGCAACATACGCGCTGTTGGCCTGTGCCATAGCGTTCAAGGCACGGCCGCAAGGCTGGCCCAGTATTTGGGCATGGAGCCGGACGACGTGTCTTATTGGGTGGCCGGCATCAACCATCAAGCGTGGTTTCTTCAGTTCCACCACAATACATTTCGCGGGCAGGACCTATACCCACGACTGCGGGCGGCAATGGATGACCCAGAAACCTACGCCAGAGACAACGTTCGCTTCGAGGTCTTACGCCACTTCGGCTACTTTGTCACCGAGTCGAGCCACCACATGTCGGAATACACGCCGTGGTTTCGCCGTACCGCGGCCGACCGTGCGCGCTACATGCCTGAACACTTGAAGCGCTGGGCGGAGGAGAACAACGTCGAGCGAGACAGCGAGGGGCGGATTTTGGATGAAGAAGCGCAAATTCGGGAATCCTTCATGTACGCCCGACAGGAGCGGCGCGAAGACTACTTTGCGAATCAACAAAAAGACCTGGAGAGCCCCGACCCACTTCCCTTCAATCGCACGCACGAATACTGCTCGTACATTCTCCATGCTGTCGAAACAAATACACCCTATCGCTTCAACGGCAACGTGCCGAACACCGACCTGATTTCCAATCTTCCCTCTGGCTGCAACGTGGAAGTGCCGGTCTTGGTGGACAGCGCGGGTCTTCATCCCTGCTATGTCGGCAAGTTACCTGCTCAGTGCGCGGGCATAAATCGGACAAACGTCAATGTCCAAGAACTCACTGTTCAGGCGATTCTGGAACAAGATCGGCGCCACGTGCACGAGGCAATCGCATTGGACCCGCTCACGACAACCCGGTGTTCGCTGGAAGACGTGCGCGCCATGACTTATGAGCTCTTCGCCGCCAGCGAGGCGTATTTGACAATCTAGCTACGATGCGGGGGAGAGATCATTGCCAGTTGGTATCGCATTAGAGACAATCGAGCGAGAAGCTAGAACCAAATCATCTCAGAGCATGAAGGCCAAGGGGTATTGGGCACGTCATGAGTGACGATCGCAGCTTGTCCTCGCCAGAAGAAGCGCAGCGGCAGCAAGATGACGCGTTAGAGGCAGCTTCAACCATTGATGAAACTCCAGAAGGATTCCCAATCTGCCAGTGGTGCGGGGGCGCTATTACGGAGAAGGAAGACCTGGTTGTCGCGGTAGATGACATGGGCGCTCCCGCCCAGATAGCGCCGGTAGGATATACTGCCCCGCGCACCTATGCCGCCTTTCACCGTGAATGCCATATCGAATTCTCAGAAGAACCTCACCCAGAGCAAGACGCGGATACCGCTGGATTTTGGACGCCGGTAAATCTGCTGATCGTCGGAGTGAGTGTGATTGCGATCCTTATCGTGCTGGCCTTTGCCGTTCTCCCGCAATAGCGCGCCGGCAGACGTTCGTGAATTCTAGCGAAACCGGGGAGTGGCAGATGAGCAGGGCACACTTGACGACCACTCACTTTTGACGTAGACTTCATCTGTACTATGCGATGCATGGGTAGGGGTAGTTTATCGTTGAACCATGCACGCAATTGTAGTAGAGTAAGTTCAGTCGTGTGGCCATGCCACACAAAGCTGGTGAAAGTAGTGAATTACACAGAAGGAGTTGCTGCAAGTGGCTAGTGTAACTCTTGAATCCGTCTCTAAGCGCTTTGGCGAGGTTGTTGCGGTAAGCAACATGAACCTGGAAGTCAAGGACAAGGAATTCCTCGTCCTCGTTGGGCCTTCCGGCTGTGGCAAGTCGACGACATTGCGCATGATTGCCGGCCTGGAGGAGATTACGGAAGGTAGTCTCTTCATTGGTGACCGGTTGGTCAATGACGTGCCGCCGAAGGACCGTGACATCGCCATGGTGTTCCAGTCCTACGCGCTCTATCCGCACATGTCGGTGTATGACAACTTGGCGTTTGGTTTGCGCCTGCGCCGTACTCCTAAGAAAGAGATCGACCGCCGCGTGCGTGAGAGTGCGGAAATGCTTGGCATTGGCGAGCTCCTCAACCGCAAGCCGCGGCAGCTCTCCGGTGGCCAGCGGCAGCGTGTAGCGCTGGGACGCGCCATTGTACGCGACCCCGCCGTCTTCCTAATGGATGAGCCTCTTTCAAACCTGGACGCCAAGCTGCGTGTTACGACGCGCGCCGAGCTCATCAAACTACACCGGCGCTTGGAAACCACTACCATCTACGTGACTCACGACCAGGTAGAGGCCATGACGATGGGTCACCGCATTGCGGTGATGCGAGACGGGGTTCTGCAGCAACTCGATACGCCGCAGAACATCTATGACCATCCTTCCAACATGTTCGTGGCCGGTTTCATCGGCAGCCCGGCCATGAACTTCCAAGAGGCCACGCTCTCTGGCGATGCTGACGAGATGTGGGTGGAAACCGGCGGTTTCAAGCTCCGCTGGCCGCCTGACAAGGCAGCCGCTCTGGCAAAGGTCGACACGGACAAGATCTACTTCGGCTGGCGGCCTGAGGATATGTTCGACCCACGCTTCCGCCCCGCCGCCCTGGACGTGTCGCAAGGCAACTCCATGACTGCCCGCGTAGACGTGGTTGAGACCCTCGGTTCTGAAATGTACGTCTACTGCCTTGCAGGCGACATCGACTTTGTTGCCCGGCTCGACCCGCGCGCTGAGGCGATCGTTGGCCGCGACATCGAGATGGTGGTTGACGTAGATAATTGCCACGCCTTCGACATGCGGACGCAAGAGTCGATCTTCTAAAGAGACGCTATTAGTCCCGCAGAAATGCTCCCTTAATCGGGAATGTCCGGAAGAAACTTGAGAGAGGAGCCAGGAGAAATTCTGGCTCCTCTTTGGATTCTGGTGCAGATTGCGCTGACTTAGTAATAAGCTTCCAGCGACCTAGTCCTGCAAATAGGTGCAAAGGGCTGAGAAGAGCTTCTCGCAGTGGTGCCGCGAACGGAATCGCTACACAGCCTTATTCCTGCAAGCAATACTTAAGAGTGCTCAGCCCTAGACCGGCGGTACGTGATTGCAGGTTGGAGGTGGGAGAACCCAAGGCTGCCATTCAGCGCGGCAATCCCGGTGGAGCAATGACGAGGGCTAGACTGGCAATTCCCACAGCGCGTACCACTTGGACTGGTCGGCTTCCAATGGCAGTTCGCGATCAGCCACCGCCTGCATGCGTAATTCAAGCGCATTGTCCCGCGTGCGGGAGCCGTTAGGAGCAAACGGATAGAAGGATCCACGCTTGTAATTGTAGATCCAATACATCCCCGTGCCCGTCATATCCTCGAAGTGGAATGCCGCAGCTAGAAGCTGATCTCGGAAACCGTGTTCGGAAAGAGTAAGACTGACCATATGAATGGTGGTGACCAAATCCTCGAAGTCGGGGTCTTCGAGCACGACCCAATGATAGCCAAACGAGTCTTCCTTGATCAGGGTATCCGTGCCGGTCTCCTTGCCGCTCACTGCCAGCAGTTCGGAGAGTTCACGCTGGAGGCTTGAGAATTGGCTTGACGATAGAGAGCGAAAGCAAATACCGGCGCTGCCCTTGCTCTGTAAGCCATTGGATGCGGCAAAGGCCAACGCGGCGGTGGAAATGCTCATCAGACGTTCCAAGTGGGAGCGAACCGGGCGACTGCGGCCCAGTAGCGCGTCCAGGAACTTCACTACGCTTGCTCCATCTGCTGCTCCAGCGCAGCAAGACGCTTGAGGCGATTTTCAAGGGAAGGGTGGGTTGAGATCAGTTCCATCAGCGAATTCTTGCCTACGGCAGGCATGATGAAGAATGCGTTCGCACCTTCCACCTGACGCAAGTCATCTTTCGGAATACGTTGCATGCGACCGCTGATCTTCAGCAGGGCAGATGAAAGATGTGATGGAGAGCCCGTAAGCACAGCGGCGCCGCGGTCAGCGGAGTATTCGCGATAGCGAGACAGCGCCCGGATCAATAGAAAGCTAACGATCCAGACGAGCACAGCCACGAAATATACGAGGATGATCGCGCTTCCCTGGTTGTCCCGGCCCCGGCCGCCAAAACCGCCAAAGAGACCCATATACATGCCAAAGCGCATGATCATAAATGCCAGAGTGGAAAAGAAGCTCGCCAGCGTAATCACCATGACATCACGGTTCTTAACGTGGCTGAGTTCGTGAGCCAGCACGGCCTCCAATTCGTCGCGATTCAGTTGGTGGATCAGGCCGGTCGTCACCGCCACGACGGCGTGCTTGGGGTCCCTGCCGGTAGCAAAGGCATTCGCCATGGAATGTTCAACCATCGCGATGCGCGGTTTTGGCATATCCGCCATAGCCGCCAAGCGTTCTACCATGGCGTGAAGATCCGGCGCTTGTTCCGGAGTCACGTCCTTTGCGCCCATGGACCACAGAATCATTCTGTCACTGAAAAAGTACTGCGCTGCCATCATGGCGCCGGCAAAAGCGAGCATAGTCATGGCGCCCGCTCCCAGCGACCAAAGTGCCGCCAAGAAGAAGACGTAGACGGCACCAAGGAGGAAGATCGTGATGAGCATGCGAATCTGCAGTCCACCATCCCCGATCCACTTTTGCTTCATCAAGAATCTCCTTAAGAATGTTGTGAATTCTTACTTGAATCTTTCAAATTTCGAATGGCCATAGCCAGACGTAGGGAGGTCAGTAAACGATGTGCGACGATACGTAAGTTTCGTTTCATCATTAATTATACTCCAGTCATTGCTCCTTGACTACGTCAACGAGCCATGGCGCTCACCGGCCAAGCCCCGTACGGCAGCCAGTATGCACAGTTGCTGGGAATTTGCTACAGTAGAAGCGTTGAGACAATCTTCGCGTGGCTTTTGTTAGTGCTGAGAGCGCAAGAACCTGCCATCATGAGCATTGCAGACAACATAGTTCACGTTTGCCGGCGCATCGCAGAGGCGGCGGAGAGAGCAGGGCGGGAGCCGTCTGACGTTACCTTGGTAGCGGTCTCAAAGGGCTTTGGCGTTGAGACCATCGAGCAGGCTGCCGCTGCCGGACTCTCAGTCTTTGGCGAAAACCGCGTGCAGGAGGCGGCAGAGAAGATTTCAGTGCTTCCTTCGTCCCTGGAATGGCACATGCTCGGGCACGTGCAATCCAACAAGGCCAAGCAAGCTGAAGCGCTTTTCGACCGCATTCACTCCGTGGATAGTGTCCGATTAGCCAGCGCGCTCGCACGGCACGCAGCAGACCAGGGCCGCTGCATACCGATACTCATCCAAGTGAACGTAACCGGGAAGGAAAGCCAGTTTGGGCTCCCTCCCACCGACGTACCGGCGGTTGCCCGCAGCATCGCGGCGTGTACGGGTATTCGTATTGACGGCCTGATGGCAATTGCGTCCTTTACCGAAGATGAGGTAACGCTGCGCGCGGAATTTCGCGCGCTGCGGCAACTTCGCGACAGGCTTAAGTCTATCGTCCCCGACCACCCGTGCCGAGAGCTCTCGATGGGCATGACAAACGACTATCCCATTGCCATCGAAGAGGGGGCTACAATCGTGCGAGTTGGGCGGGCCATATTCGGTGAACGTCCGCTGCCTCAGTCACGTTACGAACCAAAGAAAGTTTTGCAGGGAACGTAGTTGGGAATTCAGATCGTATGACCCCGATAGTTTGCACCTTCATACAGTTCCTCACCTTAGCACTGATCTTTGCGATCATCGCGCGAGCGCTCGCATCATGGTTCGTTCAGGATTCGAGCAACCCAATTGTTGCGATGCTCCACGACATTACCGAGCCGATTGTGGGGCCGATACGGCGGCTCATGCCAAGTACCGGCATGATTGACTTGTCTCCGTTGATTGCCCTGATCCTGCTTCAAATTCTGCAGCGAGTCTTGGTCTCTTTGATTTGCAGTTGACGGATGTCGCCCCCGATTCTGGACATAAGAGATTCCTCTAGTGGCTGCCGGCTGGCTGTACTTGCCAAACCACGAGCGCGCCGCACGGAGTTCGCAGGTATTCACGACGGTGCGCTATGCGTTCGATTGCAGGCCCCTCCGGCGGATGGCAAAGCCAACGAAGAGTTGCTGCGGTTTCTCGCTGACAAGCTTGGGGTGCCAATGGCTGCCGTCACACTTCGCCAGGGAGTTTCGTCGCGACGCAAGGTGGTAGCTGTAGAAGGCGTTGGGGCTGCTACTATATCGCGCTGTATCAACGCATTACAGACGGGAGAGTAAGACGTGCTGCAGACCCCGCGAGGCACAACCGATGTCCTTCCCAGCGACCAAGCGTACTGGAGCTACGTAACCGCTCACTTCAAGAGCATTTGCAACTCCTACGGCTATGGCGAAATCCGCACGCCGGTCTTCGAGGACACGCGGCTCTTCCAGAGGACCGTGGGGGAAGGCACGGATATCGTTGAAAAAGAGATGTACACGTTCTCAGATCGGGGCGGCGACAGTCTCACCTTACGTCCCGAGGGTACGGCGCCGGTGGTGCGGGCCTACCTCGAACACGGCATGCATCGCTTGCCCCAACCCGTAAAGCTTAGTTACATTGCCTCGATTTTTCGCTACGATCGTCCCCAGGCGGGACGGTTGCGGCAGCACCACCAGTTCGGCGTGGAGGCGCTGGGAGAAGAGTCCGCCGCCATCGACGCCGAAGTCATCAGCTTGCTCTTGAGTCTCTACCGCAGCATTGGGCTGACCGAAGTTTCACTCCAACTAAACAGCATTGGCGATGCGGCTTGCCGCCCACAGTACATCGCAGACCTCGCGGCGTACTACCGCTCGCACGTGCATGCTCTCTGCGAGAACTGCCAGACCCGCTTGGAACGCAATCCGCTACGCCTCTTAGACTGCAAGGAAGACTCTTGCCAACCATTCATCGCAGAGGCGCCGCACACCTTGGACAGTCTCTGCGCAGACTGCGATACCCACTTTGGCACCCTGAAGCGGTCGCTGGAGGCTATGAAGATCAGCTATACACTGAATCACACGCTCGTGCGGGGTCTCGACTACTACACGCGCACAGTCTTTGAGGTCTGGCCGGAAATGGTGGGCCGGCAGAGCGCCTTGGGCGGCGGCGGCCGCTACGATGGCTTGGCGAGACAAATCGGCAAGCGCGACCTGCCCGGCATCGGCTTTGGCACAGGCATCGAGCGGATAATTCTCAACCTGCAGCGCCAGGGCATAGCACCAACAGACGAAAAGCAATTCAGTGTCTATGTAGCAACACTTGGCGAGCAGGCCGGAACCTACGGCACCGGCTTGGTTGACGACTTGCGGCAGCGGGGAATTCGCGCGCTCACATCCTATAAGCCGCGCAGCCTCAAGGCTCAACTCCGCCAAGCGGGAAACTTCCAAGCAGAATATGCCGTGATAGTCGGCGACGATGAGCTGGCGGAAGGTCAGATCTTGCTGCGGGACCTGGGGTCGAGCTCGCAAGAAAACATAGCAGCACCGGACGTTATAGCAACGCTTGAGCGGCTACGCGCTAACGGAAATTCCAGCTAAGTAGGTGTCTTAGGAGTTGCCTAGCCGGCACTTGCGGTCGGCAGGCCGCTCGTCAAACGGGTACGCCGGCGAGCTCTTCGACGAGCTCGACATTCTCGTCAACCTCTGCCTTATTTTCCATGCCCAGCACAACCGCGTCTACGCTGGGAAGATCGAGCACGTACCCAAGCGCCCGTCGCCGATCGTGCAGGAGCTTGCCTGCCCCGTAGACTTTCATGCCGTAGATGCCTTTGCCGCGCGCAGACATCTCGTCCATCACGGGAATCACCTCTTCGGGTGACGCATCCATGGACACGCCGTCATAGTTGATCCGGGCAAGCACAACTTCTACCCACGGCGAAACGGCTGCGAGCTTGAAGGCTGCGAAGTCGTGGCAAGAGACGCCGACTGCCCGCACCATGCCTTGCTCCCGGCACTTGCTGAGCGCCTCCATGGAGTCCTCATAGCGCGTCGTCCAGTCGTGCTCCGTAAGGCAGTGCAGCAGCACGATGTCAGCATAGTCGGTGCCCAACTCACGCAGAAAGCGCTCCACGTCGCTCCTAACCCCATCCGGAGTTCGCGACGTGGTCTTTGTCGTAACGACCACCTGATCGCGAGGCAGCACGCGCAAAGCCCCACGGACGTGGGGATGGGAACCGTATTGATCGGCCGTGTCCCAAAACCGGACGCCGGAGTCATAGGCATAGCAGAGGAGGTCTATCAACCCTTCCGAGCCAAGCTGCCGCGTCTGATTCGACGAACCATTCCAGCCTACCGTACCAGTGCCGATGCATAGCCGGGAGACTTCGATTCCGGAATTTCCGAGTACAACTTGCTGCATGATGGTCGACTCCTCTCTTAATGCGAATTCGCATCCATTCTACCACTCAATGCCTTTCGCTGCTTGACTGCCGGCGCCTACGGTACGACGTATGGCAGCGCCAATTGCACCACAATGCCGAACGACGCCCCACCGACAATTAGCCAGATTGAGTTGATCTTTGTGCGCCACAGCAGCACGAGGGCGACGCCCGCAGCGGCGACGGTGGGAATGTCAATGAGTGCGGCCTGCCCGAGGAAAACTGCCACGGCGGCCATGAGTCCCATCGCCGCACTGACGACACCGTCGAGGACGGAGCTAAAGAACAACGACTCTCGCAGTCGCGGAATCCAGGGATTCACTGCCGCTACGAACAGAAATGACGGCAAAAATATGCCCACGGTAGCCAGTCCACCCGCCAACAATGCCCCTTGGATGGAGCCAAGATACTCAAGTCCAACGACATACCCAACAAAGGAGGCGGTCGTGAAGAGCGGGCCGGGCGTGAGCTGTCCTACAGCCACCGCGTCGAGCAACTGCTCCTCACTCAGCCAGCCGAGACCCTCGACAAAGTCACCATGTAGGAATGCCAGCAGCACGTAACCACTGCCATACAACACGGCGCCGATCTTGAGAAACGTGAGGAAGAGCTGGACGAGACCGAACGGCGCCGCAACCGGGGCGAGCACCAAGCTTGGGAAAGCCAGGAGAGGCTTAGCAAATGGCGAGGCCGCGCCGAGAGCCGCGAACGGTACCGCTAACTGACCGAATCTGCCTCTGATGCTCGGCAGTCTGCGCTGCGTTGACACAACAATTGCCGCCAGCACGCCGCACCCAAAAAGCACGATAAGCTCATTAATGCCGAACAGCGCGAGTGCTCCCGCGGCCAGCCCAAGCGCCCCCAGCGGTATGTTGCGCCATGCCGTGCCTAAGAGACCAATCAACGCGTGGATGACGATCGCAATGACAACCGGCTTGACCCCATAGAGAATCCACGAAGCTTGCGGCAAGTGGCCGAATGTCGTGTAGCCCCACGCCAGAGCGGTTACCATGGCCGCCGCCGGCAGGATGAATGCGATGCCGCCGCCAATGAGACCGCGCCAGCCTCCGCGAAGCGAAGAGATGTGGATCGCCATCTCAGTGGAATTGGGTCCGGGGATGAGGTTCGTGGCCGCCCACAGGTCAACAAACTGTTGCTCCGTGAGCCACTTTTTGCGATCGACTAACTCGCGGTGCATCAGCGCCACATGCGCGGCCGGCCCGCCAAAGGCAACGCACCCGAGCACGAAGAAGTAGGATACTACCTCACGAAGACGTCTCTCTTTGCTCACCAAACGGCGCTACCTAACTTTTTATGTCAATTCTTCACGGGGTTGATTTCCGGCTGGGTAGATAGGACGATGGTGACAAACGGCCAGCCAGTCGTCAAGCAGACTGAAGCTCACTATTGCGAACGGAGGCAGAAGGTGACAAGAGAGGCGCTCTCTAGTACTGTAGATGAGTGCATGCACTGTTTTCCGGGAGACTTGGATGTCGCGATTTGTCCGAGTGGCTGTCTGTTCCACGCCACTCCGCGTACCTGACGGCTCTGACGCCGAAAAGCTCGCGTACAACCTCGAGACTGCAGAAGAACTCATCGTCCGCGCAGCAGAGCGTCAGGCTGATATTGCCTGCCTTCCCGAAGTCTTCCACGTGAAAGGCATCAGTAGGGCCGGCGAGGCCGGGAAGTGGTTTGAGGACGTGCCGGGTGGCCCAACCTTCAGCCGCATGTCCCAGATTGCTCAGCGGTACAACATCAACGTCGTGGCGCCCATCTTGGCCATCGAGGAGGGTGAACGCCGTAACTTAGCGATGGTCTTTGACCGAACAGGTGCATACGTCGGCGGCTACCAAAAAGTGCATCTCACAGAAGTTGAGAGTGACGAGTGGGGCATCATACCGGGACGCGATTGGCCGGTATTCGATCTTGACTTCGGCAAGATTGGGATCACGATTTGCTATGACGTGAACTTCCCTGAGGGATTTCGCATTCTTGCCCTGCAGGGCGCCGAGATCATCTTTCATCCTACCGTCTACGGCATGTATGGCGAGGTCGGTTGGGAAGCGGTCATCAAGGCACGTGCAATAGACAACTGTGTGTACGTTTGTCCCGTAAACAACGGCATTGAAGATGACGCGCCCTGGATGCCCGGCATGTGCCTCAATCGGAGCAGTGTTATCGGCCCGGACGGCGTGTTTCTGGCGGATTTGGGTCGCTATTGGGGCATGGCGGTCGCCGAGATTGACTTGGACCGACCACGCATTGTTCGGAGCATGGGGGCGTCCGGTGAAGCAAATTTCCGGGAGAAGATGTGGGAACACCGTCGGCCCGAGACATACGGAAAACTCTCAGAACACGGCCATTGGGTAGAGAACGGTTACCCGCGCGAGACAGCCGCTGTTGTCCAAGCAACGGATAAGGAGTAGTCGGTCATGGCACAACAAACTGCAGTACGCTTTACTGAATCCCTGGACCTCTTTGCCCGCGCCCAGGACGTAATTGCCGGAGGCTCTCAGACGTCAAGCAAGCGACCGGGCGCATATGCCTTTGGCTCCTATCCAATTTACGCATCGCGCGCTCGCGGCTCCCACATTTGGGACGTTGACGGCAACGAATACATTGACTTCGTGAATGGGCTCGGCCCCATTGTTCTGGGTTACTGCTACCCGGAAGTAGACGCCGCCATCGCCGAGCAACTCAACAAAGGCATCATCTACGGATTGCTGTCGCCACTGGAAGTGGCAGTAGCTGATAGCCTTATCGATGCCGTTCCTGCCGCGGAGGCAGTCCGCTTTCTCAAAGGCGGCGCCGAGGCGAACAACGCTGCTGCACGGATCGCCCGCGCGCACACCAAGCGCGAGATCATCCTCAACAGCGGCTATCGCGGCTGGTCGGACGGTTGGAATGCCGATCGCAATGATGGCGGTATTCCAGTCGCGCTGGAGCCGTACGTGAAGTCATTCCGCTACAACGATCTCAACCACCTCGCGGATCTCTTTCTGGCCTACGATAACAAGGTTGCGGCAGTTGTCTTGGATGCAGCTTCCCTTGGCAAAGAGCCTGAACCCGGGTATCTGCAGGGGCTGAACGACCTGGCCCACAGCAACGGCGCACTCGTCATCTATGATGAAATCGTGACCGGTTTTCGCCTTGCCATGGGCGGAGCGCAAGAGTACTTTGGCGTAACGCCGGATCTGGCTACTTTCGCGAAAGCCATGGCGAACGGCATGCCGCTCGCTGCTGTGGTCGGCAGCAGAGAGGTAATGCAAACGGCGGCGGACTGCATGATTAGCATTACCTACGGCGGCGAAGCGCTGTCACTCGCCGGGGCGATGGCGACAATGAATGTCATGCGTGAAAAGAATGTGCACGAGCATCTCTACCGGACCGGCGAGCTGCTGCGGGACGGCATAAACGAAGCAGCACGACGCGCCGGCGTGGCCCTGGAAGCCTACGGTCTGGCCCCTATCGGCGGCGAGAGATTTCTCGACGCCAAAGACGCTGAAGAAGATGCCCTTATGTGGCATTTCCTCCTCGCCGGTTGCGCCCAACGCGGCTTACTCATTCGTCGCGGCGGTGTGAACTTCATAACTTATTCTCACACGGAAGACGACGTTGCGCAGTCAGTTGCCGCAGTAGAGGATACCTTGCACGAGCTGCGCCGCGCGCGCGAAGGCGGTTCTCTGGCACGCGTCGCAAGCGAAGCCGCTGCCACAACTTGAATGATCCCAACACAGTCAACGCTCAACCTGATTGAATAAACATGCTCATACCCTCAGTCATCACCATCCACATGGATCCCGTATTGGTCCAGCTTGGACCGATTGCGCTCCGCTGGTACGGCTTGATGTACGTGCTGGGGATCATGGCAGGTGTCTGGATCATTCGCAAGTACGCCAACCAATGCGGTATCAATGACGATCAGATCAATACGCTCTTCTGGCCGGCGGCTATAGCAGGATTTCTGGGTGGGCGAATCTACTATGTCATCCAGCAACCCCTCGGCCCGTATTTGCAGCAACCTTGGCGCATTCTTGCCACCTGGGAAGGCGGCATGGCGTTTTATGGCTGCATCTTTGGTGTGGTGCTTGCGCTGTTGATTACGTGCTGGCGGACCAAAATCTCACACTGGCGCGTACTCGATGCTGCCGCGCTGCTGGCGCTTCCCGCGCAAGGAATCGGCCGCATCGGCAACATCGTCAACGGTGATGTGATCGGCTATCCGGCGGAATTACCTTGGGCCGTTCAATACACGCATCCAGCAACGTTTGCCCCTAGTACTTCAGTTACTTACCATCCTGCAGCCATCTATGAATTGCTGGGCAATGTGCTAATCTTCGCTATTCTCTGGCCGCTGCGACATCGTCTCCGCACGCCCGGGATGGTATTTGCCCTCTATCTGGTAGGATATTCCATCGCTCAGATCATCATTTTCATTTGGCGGCTGAATGAGATCGTCATTTGGGAACTGAAACAAGCACAAGTAACCGGCATCATCGTCGCCGCCGCCGGCATCTTGCTGGCAGTTTGGCTACGTCAGGAAAGTCGGAATAGAGACGAGCAAACAGCTTAATTCTGGCCTGCGGCCAGGGAGGAGCCACAGACGCAGACATGTCGAGAACTTCACGCACTCTTCTTATCCTCATTGTCTTTGTGGGCGGCATATCAAGTTTAGGGACGGAGATTGCTTTGTCCCGGCTCATCGCCCCGTTCTTCGGCACATCGCTCTTCGTTTGGGCAAACGTCATCGGGTTTACGCTTCTTTACCTGACATTAGGCTACTACCTCGGCGGCCGTTTGGCCGACCGCTATCCTCGCGAGGAAGTGCTTTACCAATTGACTGCGGTGGCAGCGGTACTGATTGGTGTGCTGCCGTTTGTCTCCCGCCCCATCCTGCAATACTCCCAGGTTGCATTCGCCACGTATTCTCTCGGCGTCTTTTGGGGTTCACTCTTAGTAGTGTTGCTCCTGCTGGCGGTTCCCATTACGTTGCTCGGTTGTGTTTCGCCCTTTGCGATCCGGTTGTCCTTGGAAGATGGCGACGTGCGGCAATCAGGCAGCGTGGCCGGCCAGCTCTATGCAATCTCGACCGTCGGCAGTTTGCTCGGCGCATTCTTGCCCACGCTCGTGCTGGTCCCAAACATCGGCACGCGCAACACGTTTCTGGCGTTTGCCTTCACGCTGCTCATCCTCTCAATCGTCGCCTTAGGTAGAAGGAGACTCTATCCGCTTATCTTCGTGCTCGTGCTTGTTGGGCTGGCAATTGTGCCTCAAGTGACAATTAAGCCTGCGGACGAAGGGGTTGTAATAGAAGAAACTGAATCGGCATACAACTACATTCGCGTAATCGAGCTTGCAGACACCACGCGCTTGCTCGAGCTGAATGAAGGGCAAGCGACGCACTCGATTTATCATCCTGAACGGCTGCTCACGGGCGGACCGTGGGACTACTACTTGGTCGCGCCGTACTTCGCACCCAACGTCGCACCCGCCGACCTGCAGCACGTTCTCATGATTGGGCTTGGCGCGGGCACAGTGCCCAAGCAAATTACGCAGATTTACGGGCCGATTAAGATCGTCGGCGTTGAGATCGATCCCGAAATCGTGGAGATCGGGCGCAAGTTCTTTGACATGACGGAACCAAACCTCGAAGTGGTGGCGCAGGACGGCCGCTACTTTCTCATGACGGACGACCGCAAATATGACCTGATCGGCACCGATGCCTACCAGCAGCCGTACATCCCGTTTCAAATGACTACGAAAGAGTACTTCGAACATGTGCGGGACCGGCTGACTCCGAACGGTGTCGCCGTTATCAATGTCGGGCGTACGTCGACTGACTTTCGTTTGGTGCACACAATTGCCGGCACGATGAAGGCAGTCTTCCCAAACGTCTATATAATCGACATTCCGGGGACAATCAACAGTATTGTAGTTGCCACGAATCAGGCAAGCTCGCCGCAAGACTACCTGGAAAACATACAGCCACTTCTTGTCAGCCAGGACGTGGACGACCGGCTGCGCATTGTACTCTCCGTGGCATCCGAGCACTACCGGGAACTCACGACGGTAGATACCCAGACCTTCACCGACGATTTGGCTCCGGTTGAGCAATTGATCCACACCATGATCCTCGACGTTGCGCAGGGTGAGTAGACTAACGGCTTAGCGCGCATCAGTTCTCTATGCGGCCAAGCAGAATCAAGTTTTCCCGCCGTGCCACTGAATCAAAGAAGCCAGCTGACAAATGCGAGTCAGCTGGCTTCTTCCTATTCGGTGCATCTCTTGCGAGAAGCTTACCTAAGAAGCAGTCTGCAAGAGGTCGGCTTCGATAGCCTTGAGCAATTGCGCTTTGGGGCGGAACCCCACGACTCTCCCAACCTCTTGGCCGCCGCTGAAGAAGATGAGAGTCGGTATTCCTTGAACACCTAGCCGCGTTGGCGTTTCCAAATTATCGTCCGTGTTGACCTTGGCAAAGACTACCTTGCCTTCAAGCTCATTTGCCAACTCTTTGACGATCGGTTCTACCATTTTGCAGGGACCGCACCAGGATGCCCAAAAGTCTACGACAACAGGCAGAGCGGACTCTGTAACGTCACTTGTAAAGCTATCATCCGTCACGGTAATTGGCTCAGCCATTGCTTCCTCTTTCTTGTCTCGTCTAGGACCGCAGTCGCTTTTCCACTAGTTTCACTATGACAGAGACCCTAGCGAATTTCAACCTGTTTATGTTCGCACCGAGCATGTTCTCCGGTACCAAATGTGTGCCCGGTTGAAGACGTTGGACATGCAGAGTGCAAATCGCATCCACGGTTGCCTGTGAGCTAAATTGTCTCGCTCCATTCACCCCGCACGTAGCAGGAGGTGGCCGTTCGTCAGGCAACATAGTACACGCACTTTCGCTACGACGACGAAAAAGATTCAGCTTGACGTTTGCTTGCCCCTACACAGCAGATTTGGTAGCATGGTGACCTAGAAATATAACCCCCTTTCCTCTCGCCTAGCTCAATGTCTACCTTAGACTTACGAACCCTTTGGCAAACTGTTCTCGGGGAACTTGAACTCGAAGTGCCCCGCGGCCAGTTCACTGCCTGGCTCCGAAATACGCATCTCATCGATGCCAATAACTCTCCAGTTAGAGTTGGTGTGCCGCATACCTTTGCCAAAGAGGTGGTAGAGCGGAATTACCACGCTCTGGTGCAGCAGATACTGGCACGCCTTTGCAACCGGGAGGTCACGGTCGTGTACGAGGTATCCTCATCCGTACCGGAGGCCTTGGGTCAAGACACTCCTGCAGCCAGTGTGAAGTCTGCTACGCCAGACTCCCAGGAATTAGAGCAGACACAACTGCGGCGAGGTAGCGGCACACAAAGCATGGTGAACGAGAGATTCACGTTTGACCGCTTTGTTATCGGCGCGGGGAATCGATTGGCCGCCGCCGGGGCACAGGCCGTGGCGGAACGTCCGGCGGAGGCATACAATCCGCTCTTCCTCTACGGTGGCGCAGGTCTGGGGAAGACCCACCTGCTCCATGCTATTAGCAATTATGTAATGCACTCGCAGACTGAGCGCCACATCGTCTACGTCACGTGCGAGACCTTTACGAACGAGTTCATCCGGGCGATTCAATACAAACGCATCGATGAATTTCGCGACCGCTACCGCAGCGCCGACATTATCCTGATTGACGACGTACAATTCCTCGCCGGCAAAGAGCAGACCCAAGAAGAATTCTTCCATACATTCAACGCTTACCATGAATTCGGCAAGCAGATTGTGCTTTCGAGCGATAGGCCGCCAAAGAGCATCGAGACTCTTACCGAACGCTTGCGGAGCCGCTTTGTGTGGGGTCTCATTGCCGACATCCAGCCCCCAGACCTGGAAACCCGCATTGCAATCCTCAGCGAGAGAGCCGAGGAAGAACATGTGAAAGTCTCGGATGATGTCCTTGAGTTCTTAGCCAACCACCTCGTGAGCAACGTCAGAGAGTTGGAGGGCTCGCTAACCCGCCTCTTGGCGTTTGCGAAGTTAAACAGACAAGAGCCAACGCGGGACTTAGCGATGGAAGTCCTGGACGGTCTACTCTTCAATGTCCGGAAAGACGCCTTTTCACCTGAACAGATCCTCGATGCCGTTGCGACGCACTATCGAGTACCGGTGACGGACCTTATCGGTCCCAAGCGCGACAAGACGATTGTCCGTCCACGCCAGATTGCTATGTATATAATGCGGGAAGAAACCAAGCTTTCGTTGCCGGAAGTCGGCAGAGTACTTGGCGGCCGGGATCACACCACCGTGATGTACGGCTGCGACAAAATTGGCAAAGAACTCGAACAGAGCACTGAACTGGAGCAAGAGATTGCGAGCGTGTGGCATATCTTGCGGCCCGCTCGGTAGAATGCTGCTGTGCCGGCAAGACCGACTACTGCCGGTTCCATTCCTGAAGCAATGACACGACCAGGTTGTCCTCAATGGCGCGACTTCTCAGCAGCTATTCTTCCTAGCCAGGCAACCGGACCCTGCCCGAGACTGTCCCCGTCCTCTCCTACATGTCGCCGCCCCCGAAAGCCAGTGCGATGCAATTCCTCCACCCGGGCAGTCTGCCGTTGTCACGGCGGCCCGCCTTCATCGATCCACGGTGCCACGATAGCAGCCCTGGAAAAGTCAGATCTCACTTGCAAAGACCTAAGGCGAATCTAGATCCAAGCTATCGGCCCTCCGCATCAGGCTCCATCAATCCGCAAGGCGAGGCACGTCTTTGAACCCCAAACCCCCACTCCTGGTTCTTGCGACCGGGAACTCCAATAAGGTTGTTGAACTCCGGCACCTCCTGCAGGACGTTCTCATAGCCCCTGTAACCGCCACCGGCCTGGGACTAGCATTGCCTGCGGAGGAACCGTACGCAACCTTTCGGGAAAACGCAGCGCACAAAGCGCTGTTTGTCGCGCGGCAGACTGACCTCTTCGTGCTGGGTGAGGATTCAGGGCTCGAAGTTGACGCGCTTGATGGAAGACCCGGTGTACACTCAAAGCGCTACAGCGGCCCCGAAGGAGATGCAGAAGCCAACAACGACAAGTTGCTGGCTGAACTCAAGAACGTACCTTGGCAACTACGTAAGGCCCGCTTTCGGTGTGTCCTGGCGTTGGCATCTGCCGATAAGGTACTGTTTACTGCGACCGGGGAGTGTGCAGGGATAATCGCGAACGAGCCCCGCGGCAGCGGGGGCTTTGGCTACGACCCACTCTTTTTCCTGCCGGAACGGAACCGGACCATGGCCGAACTCTCGGCCGACGAAAAGAATCGGATCAGCCACCGTTCCCGCGCCCTTGTGAAAGCACGGGCATTCATACGACAATATGCTGTAGAAGCCGAGGCGCCGTGAGGGAATCCCATGCGGGCGGCCGGGCCGGACACACGGAGCTAACGCAAGCCGCAGAAAGACTTCGACCGAGAGGAAAAACAATGTCAGAAGAGTTAGAAGCCAAACATGAGCGCATCGCCCAATTTCTCGCGGGACAGAGTCTCGACGCTCTCGTCCTCGGGCGTGTGGCGAACTTTGCCTGGGCGACAGGCGGACGCGACGGCTTCATCATGGTTGCCACCGAACATGCCGCGGCGCACCTGATCTACACTGCTGATGAGAAAGCCCTGGTGGCGGATCGCATTGAGATGCCGCGATTTCAAGGCGAAGAAGGTCTCATGCCACCTGAGTGGACGCCGATAGCACCGTACTGGCACGCCGACCGGGCCCAAATGGTCCACTGGAACACGGTGGCCCAAGGCAAGCGTACCGGCGCAGACACCGACATCCCGGGCGCGCAGAAGCTCCCCGGTGATATCGCGCGACTGCGCTATCAACTGCTGCCTGAAGAGATCAAGCGATATCGCGCGCTGGGCCGGGCGGCCGCACACGTGCTCGAGTTAGTCGCCCACGAGATCGCGCCCGGCATGACAGAACATGCAATTGCCGGCGCAATTGCCGGTAAAGCTATCGCCCAGGGTCTCCAGGCGGCATTAACGCTCGTAGCGACCGATGAGCGCATCTTCAAGTACCGGCACCCTATCCCTACGGCAAAGTCGCTGGATAAGTACGCCATGCTTGTACTGTGTGCACGCCAACACGGCCTCATCTGTTCAGTGACGCGCTTTGTGCATTTTGGGGAAATTCCCAATGAGATTCGGACAAAGTCAGCCGCCTGCGCGCAGGTAGACGCAGCCTTTGTCCTCGGTTCGGTGCCGGGCCGCCCGGCACGCGATGTCTTTGCCGAGGCCGTAAACGAGTACGCCAAGGCCGGGTATGCGGACGAATGGCGGTATCACCACCAGGGCGGGGCGTGCGGCTACGAGTCACGCGACTACAAGGCGTCGCCTGTGAGCCAAGAGGTAATTCTTGAGAATCAAGCCTTTGCGTGGAACCCGAGCATCGCGGGCGTAAAGAGCGAGGACACAACCCTCGTAACCGCGAACGGGATCGATGTCCTCACCGCCGCTTCTGCCGATTGGCCGATGATCTCAGTGGAATGGCAAGGCAAGACGATTGAACGGCCTGCCATCCTCCAGCGATAGGACGCGACGCATTGCAGTCAACACCGCCTTCTCTGCAGCAGTCTGAGCACGACAGCCCCAAGCCCCCGCTGGAATGGCGCGGCATTGGGGTTTTCTTGGGTTGTGCTTTCGGTGTGACATGGGGAGTGTGGGGGATCGTCTTCCTGCTGGGCGGCCTTGGGAACTTGCTTGTCTTTACGGTGGGGTCTCTGCTTGCGATGTGGGGACCGGGCGTAGCCGCCATTTTCTGCAGCCGGTACATAACGCCCATGTCCAAACGCGACCTCGGCCTGCAGCGCGGCTTCCTGGAGCGCTACGCCAGCATCTACTTCTTCGTAATTCTCTTTCTCATCGCCGCGATGGGCCTGAGTGTTGGACTAGGCCTTCAGGAGGTCAATGCCACCCTTGAACCGCTGAGCAGCGAAATTGCAGACCAACAGTACCCCTTCAACGATCCGATTCTGGTGGTGTTCATCAACATCATAACCGCTTTTACCCTGGCGGCTCTGATCAACAGCCTCTTTGCGCTCGGTGAGGAACTTGGCTGGCGCGGCTACCTGCTGGCAAAGTTGGCGCCGCTCGGCATGAGCCGCGCGAGTTTACTTATCGGCGTAATCTGGGGAGTGTGGCATGCGCCGGCCATCTTCATGGGCTACAACTATCCCGGACACCCGTTGATGGGCGCCCTCTTCATGGTCTGGTTCGCGATTGGGTGGAGCGTCATCTTTACATGGCTCCGCCAGGTGACACACAGCGTGCTGGCTGCCGCTTTCGGTCACGGCCTCCTAAACGCCGTCGCCGGACTTCCGCTGCTCCTTCTGCTAGACACAGATTCTCTCATTCGGGCGCCGCTTGGCATCACCGGCCTCGTGCCGCTGACGTTGCTGGCAGTGCTGGTCTTCGGGCTGCTGCGAAGACAAGAACGCGAGGGTGTGGAATCGGCGGCGTGAGCTCCCCAGGAATGGGAGATGGAATTGCGTGCCGCACGGCAAGAGACTTCACGATTCGCGCCACGGTCTATGCCAACGCCTATTGCGGCTGTCCGGTTCACTCTTCGAACTTCGGAAGGGTTGAGACTGATTCCTCTGACGCTTCGAAAGGCGTATCCGCTAAAGTCGAGAGAACACCAAGTCACCCGACACTTCCGCGCGGTTCCAGCAATGACCTTGCGCTAGGACACTGCCCAGAATACCTCACACAAATCGCTTACGCCTGGTCGGCAAACTGCATCGTGTAGAGTTGGAAGTAGCTGCCTCTCCGCCGGAGCAATTCCTCGTGGGTGCCTTGCTCTACAATCTTGCCCCTATCCATTACGATCACCTGGCTGGCATTCTGGATGGTGGACAAGCGGTGGGCGATTACGAAACTCGTCCGTCCGCGCATAAGCACTTTCAAGGCTTCCTGTATCTGCTGCTCAGTTTCGGTATCCACGTTGGACGTAGCCTCATCGAGCACGAGAATGCGTGGGTCGGCGAGGAGTGCCCGCGCAAACGAGAGCAATTGCCGCTGACCGATTGAGAGTTGCGTGCCGCGTTCGCCAACCATCGTTTCATAGCGAAAGGGCTGCGCCTCTAGAAAGTCATGGAGACGCACCGCCTTGGCAACCGCTACGATCTCCTCATCGGAAGCATCGAGCTTACCGTAACGGATATTCTCACTAACGGTGCCCGAAAACAGAAACGGTTCCTGCAGAACGAGTCCAATCTGGTCGCGCAAGCTCTCGACGGTGACGCTGCCAATATTGTAGCCGTCGACCGTCACCGTGCCCGACCGAATGTCATAGAAGCGGCAGAGAACATTGATAATGGACGTCTTCCCCGCGCCGGTGTGTCCGACGATGGCGAAGATCTCTCCCGGTTTCGCGTCCAGCGAAATGCCGTGGAGCACAGGCGTATCCTCGACGTATTCAAAGACAACGTTTTCGAAGCGGACGTGGCCGCGCACTGCCGGCAGGGCCCGGGCATCCGGCGCGTTCACAATGTCCGGCTTCTGGTCCAGCAGTGCAAATACCCGCTCGCTGGCAGCCATAGCCGACTGCATCTGGTTGAAGCGCGCAGAGATGCTCTGCAGGGGCTGGAAGAACCGTTGCACATAACTCAGGAAGGCAACAAGGATCCCGAGAGTGAGGGTGCCCTGGACGACTGCCACGCCACCAAACCAGATGATGATTACGATAGCGACCGAATTTATGATGCTTACGGTTGGCGAAAAAGCCGCGGCGAGTCCGTTTGCCTTTAACGTAGATCTCACGTACCGATCGCTCAAACCCGTGAACCTGCGCAAATTCTCAACTTGACGAGAGTACGCTTGGGTCACGCGTACGCCCAGGATGCTCTCCGCAAAATACCCATTCATTACGCTGCGTTCTTCACGGGCCTCGCGCCACGCGTTGCGAGTCTTGCCTTTGAAAAAGAAAGCCACGGCGATGAGGCCGGGGAAGACAATGAACGTGAAGAGCGCCAGTTGCCAGTGCATGTATAACATGACAAAAAGGATGCCCACCAAGATGAAGAGATCCGTAGCGGTGTTCACGATGCCTTCCGTAACGAGACGGTTGATGTCCCGCACGTCGCTTGTTACACGTGTGATGATCCGCCCGGCGCGGTTGCGGTCGTAGAAGCCCAGCGAGAGACGTTGGAGGTGCTCAAAGAGGCCCTGGCGCAGTGAGAAGAGCAACTGCTGGCCCAGCCAGCTTATGATCCAGCCCCGTGCTCCCATGGCGCCAAAGAGCACTAGTCCGGCGGCGAGATAGAGTACGGCGAGAATATCAAGTCCGCGCAAATCGCCACTGGCGAGCGGACCGTCGATGGCCAGCTTGAGCAAGAAGGGACGTAGCACGCTCGCTACCGTATAGATGAAAGTGACGATAACCCCGCCTGCTATTTGCCAGCGGAATCCTGCCGTATAACCGAAGAGGCGGGCAATGATCTTGAAGTCGATCTCACCCTTAACCTGCTCCTCCTCGTCCACCGGCTCTGCAGAGGGCTTGTTGGGCGCCTTGCGGTTTTCGTTCGCGGAAGGCGGCGGCTGTTTGGCACGCTCAGTCATGTGCTGTCCCGTCATCACTCTGGACCCAGCCGGCCTCGCGTGCAAGCGCGGCCATGCGCTCTTGATCCTTGAGCTGGATATCATAAATGCGCGCGTAGAATCCCTCTCGTTGGATGAGTTCCTCGTGCGTGCCTCGGTCGACAATTCGGCCATCCTCTATGACGAGGATGAGGTCCGCATCCTTGATCGTGGAGATGCGTTGCGCCACTACGAACATCGTGCAGTCTTTGGCGTATTCCTTTAGGCCCTCATAGATCCGGTATTCCGTCTCCGTGTCGACGCTGGCGGTGGCGTCGTCCAAGATGAGAATCGGCCGCCGCAGCAGCAGCGTACGCGCGAGCGCGGTACGTTGCCGCTGACCGCCGGACAGGCCGGCCCCACGCTCGCCAACGCGGTGTTGATAGCCTTCTGCAAACTCAGTGATAAAATCATGGGCTTGGGCGGCTGTGGCCGCAGCCACGATCTCATCCATGCTGGCATCAGGCCGGCCGTAAGCGATGTTGTTCGCCAGCGTGTCCGCATAGAGGAGTGGCTCTTGGAGCGCGATCCCAATCTGCTCCCTCAGGGACTCCTGCGTAACGTCGCGCACGTCGTGGCCGTCAACTTTGACCGCACCCTCCTGCACGTCGTAGAACCGCGCAATCAGGTAAAGGAGCGTGCTCTTGCCACTGCCGGTGGGTCCCACGATGGCAATCATCTTGCCTGACGCGGCTTCAAGATTGACTTCATGCAGCACGGAGTGGCCGCGCTCATATGCGAATGAGACATCTTCCAGCGTTACTTGCCCGTTGATGGGCGGAAGCTCATGGGCACCGGTCCGGTCCCGCACAGGCGAACGTGTGTCGATCACGCCAAAAAGGCGCTCTCCGCTCGTCATACTGGATGCGATACTATCCATGATGCCGGGGAGTTGCTGGGTCGGCTGCACAAGCATCTGAAAGTAGGTGATGAATGCCACGAGCGCGCCAATTGACAGTTCGCCTCCAATGACGAGCCGACCGCCAAGCCATAGGACGATGACAATACCGGAAACCGCAACCATATTCATGAGCGGGCCGAACGTCGAATTGAGATTAACTGCCCGCATCATGAGACGCACCAGTTCGCGCCCCTCCCGCTCAAACTTCGCCTTTTCGTGGGATTCCCGCGCAAAGGCCTTTACCACGCGCGCGCCGTTGATAGCTTCTTCCAACGTTACAACGACACGCTCACGCTGTTGCCGAATCCAACCGTAAGCGGGACGCACACGCTTGTGGTAGACCCACGCGGTCACGCTCAAGATGGGGAGAAGCGGCAGCGACCAGAGAGCAAGCTCGCCACTGAGCCAGAACATGATAGAGAGCACGATTGCATAGCGCAGGAAGGTATCGAGGATATTTATGATGGCTTGGGTGCCGAATCCCTGCACCAGCTCGATATCGCTCAAGGCGACGGATATCATCTCACCTGCCTGAATCTTGTCGTGAAAACCAAATGAAAGATGTTGCAGGTGGTCGTAGAGCTGCGAGCGCAGATCATACCCCGTCTTTTGGGACGTGGCGGCGGTGAAGAATGCCTTGCCAAAGAGAAAGAGCGCCGCAAGAATCGCCACTGAAATTATTGCGCCGCTCATGACCCCAATGAATTGTAGGTCTTTCTTCTCCAGGCCATTGTCGATGACTTCCTTGAAGAGCGTAGGTGCGACCAAGCTCAGCGCCGTACTTATGAGCCACGAGCCATACGCCAGGAAGGCAAAGCCACGGTGCCGGAACGATGCAGCGATGAGTCGACGAAGAATCTCCATATGGCGGCCTATGCCATCTTTCTAAAGGGGTTGTCTGCCTGCAAAGCCGGTATGCAATTCATGCCAGAAGCGTATGTCGTCCTCCCCCTGCTTCCAGCAAAGATAAATGACCCGTCCATCGCGCTCCGCGGGGAAGTCCACCAGACCTTGCTCAACGTCCTTCAGCACTGCGCCCGTTCCCACGATCTCCTTGATCAAAGACTCGGCCTCATCGCGCAAGGCTTGGATTTCGCGCAAGTGCGGCAAAGACGATGCGGACTTCGACCTGGGATGTCCGTTGCTGCGCTGCAGCGAGGCAGGATATTCCTCTCCCTCGGCATACTGTCTGAATTGAGCGTAGATCTCTTGTAGACGGGCGATAGCTTCGCTCACGCGCGGCAAGATGGCATTGGCTTCTTGCAGCGTAAAGAGCTTGAGCGGCGGCTCGGAGGGTGTCTCTTGAAACGACATTGACAAAGGGAGGGAATTGCAAACACTAAAGGGGACGCCTACTATCGTTGCATAGCGACTCGTCAAGGTCAAGGCTGCTACTCTTACTACGAACCTTGTTAGTCTGTCGTACGATTGCTAGAATCCAACCATGGACCGCATCACCCTTGAGAACTTCCGCTGTTTCCGAGAGAAGCAATCAGCGCGTTTGGCCCCGCTGACCCTTCTTGTTGGCAACAATAGTACGGGAAAGACATCTTTCTTGGCGCTAGTCCGCGCGTTATGGGACACCGCCTTCTTGGACAGAGTACCGGACTTTCGAGAGGATCCATTCGACCTTGGTACGTTTCAAGACATCGCTCACAATCGCGGCGGTAGAGGTAGCCAAGCAACATCTTTCGATGCAGGATTCAACTACAGAGAAAAACAAACTCCAATCAAGACAAAAAGAGGCATTTCATTTCACGTCTCATTTATTGAACGCAATTCTGTCCCCTATCCGATCATGCACTCCATCACCGGGAACAATGTAGAGTTCCAAGCAGCCAAGCAGGAGGATGGGAGCTACCTCCTGCGTCTTGGCGCACCTGATTCCAGTAGAGAGGTAGCTGTAGACCACGGAATATTCTTGCAAGATGAAATGTTCGTATTTCCTCTAAAGCATTTAATTTCAGAATTCGCTAGACGTGACAGAGGCGATGAGCTAAAGGAATTGACCGAAATCCTACATGAGTCATTGAGTTCAGTAATCGAAGGAAAACGACCTGTTGCGAGTGCACCGATCCGTTCGCGCCCACGCCGTACGTACGATCCATCTCGCCCTACAAGGGATCCTGAAGGTGAATACGTGCCCACATTTCTAGCAAGCATCTCTGGCCGTAAAAAGAAAGACTGGATAGTTCTTCGAGACGCGCTCGAAGAATTCGGGCGAGAATCAGGACTGTTTGATGAGATTGACATTAAGCTACTTGGCAAGACTGAAGGATCACCATTCCAAGTTCAAGTTCGAAAGTTTGGCGGACGATTGAAAGGCGTCAAGCGCAATCTTATAGACGTTGGCTACGGCGTGAGCCAAGCGTTGCCGCTACTTACCGAGCTACTTCGTGAAGATGCGTCTTCCATGTACTTGATGCAACAACCAGAAGTTCACCTCCATCCCAGCGCCCAAGCCGCCCTCGGCAGCCTATTTTGCAAACTTGCCGGCTCGGAATTTCAACTCATTGTAGAGACTCACAGCAACTATATCCTTGACCGCGTCCGCATGGATGTTCGCGACAAGAAGACAGATCTCAAACCGGAAGACGTTTCGATCCTCTTCTTCGAAGCCGGCGAGCTTGACGTCACCATTCATTCACTGCGTCTGGACCAAGAAGGCAATGTCCTGGATGCGCCGCCGGGATACGGGCAGTTTTTCATGGATGAAACACGACGCTCTATCGGAATCTAAATGTGTACGATTATCGACGCTAACGTGAGAGACCAGGTCTTTGGTGACAGCCGACCGAAAGCGGGGGAATACCTTTTCGACCAGCTAAACAGTGATATGAAGAATCTGAAGCTTGTCGTAGGCGGCAAGCTCCTGCAGGAACTTAGCCAGTCTACGGCATTTAATACTTGGCTTCAGACTGCACTTCAGTTTGGTAGGGCACAACGGGTTCCTGACGAAGAGGTGGAAATCGCGGCCAAAGAGTTGCAGCAAAAACAGATCTGCACATCCGACGATGAGCACGTGGTTGCTCTCGCGGAAGTAAGCGGAGCACGCTTACTGTTTACAAACGACAAGCCCCTGCAGAAAGACTTTGGCAATCGACAGATTCTTGGAGGCATCCAAGGGAAAGTCTACACGACTGTGAAGTACGAACACGTCACAAGTACGCATAAGGCACTTCTCAGACGTACCGACCTTTGTGGCACTTAGTGCCAAGCGATGAACAGGCGCTTGTTATCATCAAGACGAGAACAGTAAACATCTAGGGAAACAGCTTAACCGTGAAACGCATTCAGCAAAGAATCTACGAACTTCTGGAGGTCGCCCACCCTGACGACACCGCCAGCCGTTTCACCGACCTCTTTCTCTTTATATTGATTGCCCTCAACGTCATCGCGGTGATTGTGGAGACCGTTGATGACGTGAAGACTCAATACGCTACCGTCTTCCTGTACTTCGAGGTCTTCTCGGTCGCGGTGTTTACGGTGGAATATGTGTTGCGCCTATGGACGTGTGTCACGGACCGCAAGTATGCCCAACCAGTCTTAGGACGCCTCCGCTTTGCCGGTTCGTGGCATGCCGTAATCGATCTGTTGGCAGTTTTGCCGTTCTTTCTCCCGATGTTCCTGCCCATTGACTTACGAATCTTGCGTGCCCTGCGCTTCTTCCGCCTCCTGCGTTTCTTGAAGCTGAGCCGCTATTCCGAATCGATGCGCATTTTTGGCAAAGTCCTGCGCAGCGAACGTGCCGAATTGATGGTGGCGCTCTTCGTCGCAGGCGTGCTGCTCATCATCGGCTCCAGCTTCCTCTATCTTGTGGAACACGATGCGCAGCCGGACGTGTTTTCCAGCATTCCGGCAGCCATGTGGTGGGGCGTAGCAACCCTCACGACCGTCGGCTATGGTGACGTGTACCCTGTGACCCCGATTGGCCGCTTTCTCGGCGCGATCGTGGCCATCATGGGTGTAGGCATGTTCGCCCTGCCAGCCGGTATCCTGGCATCCGGCTTCGCGCGAGAAATGGGGAAACGTCGTGCAGAGCCGGAAGTCTGCCCTCACTGTGGCGAACCCATCCACGAAGCTGAAACAGAATAGAACGCTTGAGGATTTGCCCGACGTACTGTTGCTAGCATCAAGCGCGAAATTGGTACTAGACTTTCATAGATTTCCCACCGCCACACGGCGCAGGTGCTAACGCGTCCGTACGGGATTCAGGGCAAACGGATAGAGCTAGGCATCAATGCCAGTTTTCAGTCTTCTACGTATTCACCGCGTGCCACCAAGTACTCCCGCGCGTAGCCCAAGTATGTTTCCGCGTTGCTATAAATGCGTTCAATCTCCTGCTCGGTAACCTCGCGCAGCACTTTGCCCGGGACACCAAGAATCAGCGATCGCGGCGCGAACTCTTTCCCCTCCGCGAGCACTGCTCCCGCGCCGACGATGCTTTCCGGTCCCACAGTTGCACCGTTGAGCAGCAGCGCGCCCATGCCGACGATGCAGTGGTTGCCCACACTCGCTCCGTGAATGACGGCGGTGTGACCTGTCGTGACGTGCGACCCAACCGTAGATGGAAAGTTGTGGTCGGTGTGCACGACGCAATTCTCTTGAATGCTGGTGTGCGAGCCAATGACAATCGGCGCAAAGTCGCCGCGCAACACGGCTCCATACCACACGCTGGCATAGTCGTGGATCTCCACGTCGCCAATGACGTAGGCGTTCTCCGCAATGAACACGTTCTTGCCAACACGGGGCATCACACCCTTGTATGACAGCAGTGGCACTGTTCAATTCCTCTCTCGTATTCGCTTCAGATCTGGCTGTTACTCGAATGGACAATATCCTGGATCTTGTACGCCTTTGCAGCACATCGTCACTGCCCATCATAGCATTCGCTCTCAAACGCACGAGAGAGTCTACTCGTTGGAGAGTGTGGTTAGATCCAAGTCCGAAGCCGGCATGCCACTTCCCACTGGCGATATTCTCTCCTATCCGGTACCGGGTAGGAGAAGAGGGGTGCCTCTCCTTGGAGAGAGGACCGAAGAGAGCGGCAGCCTGCACCGCACCAGCCCAATTTCACCTGAGTGTCAGAGATCCCCAGTGCTCGCTTCATACCCCGAAATGGAGGTCTCCTTCTGAAGAGGGACTGGGTGAGGGAATAACACTTGCCTACCGCGGAATGTCCGAGGGATTGGTAGCGAATGCGAGACCGCAGTTACAACATGACAAGGCTCTGTGGCAAGTCACGACATACGTGTACGAATACTAATGCCTATGCTATGGTGATATAAATTGCACATGAGATAACTGAGACAAGGAGATTGAAATAATGGCGGTTTCAACAGAACCGAAGCACTTCGGACTGCTCATTGACGGAGAGTGGATCGAACGACGCGACGGCAAGGTGTTAGAGGTACGCAGCCCCAATGACGGTCAGGTATTTGCCACACTGCCGGAGGCGACGCAAGCGGATTTAGACGCGGCAATCGAGGCGGCGCAACGCGCCTTCGACAAACAAGAGCTTTCAGCCTACCAGCGCTACGAAATTCTCTACAAAGCGTCTCAGCTTCTTACGGAGCGCGTCGAAGATATCGCCTTCCACATGAGCATGGAGGGCGGTAAGCCGATCAAAGAGGCGAGGATGGAGGTAGCGCGCGCAGCCAGCACGATTCTCGTTGCAGCCGAAGAGGCCAAGCGTATCCACGGCGAGCAGATTCCGGTGGAGGCTGCCGTGGGCTCGGAGAAGCGCCTGGCGTTCACGTTGCGCCAGCCCATCGGCGTAATCTGCTGCATCTCGCCCTTCAACTTTCCCGCCATTCTCGTTGCGCACAAGATCGCGCCGGCGATTGCTGCCGGCAATACCGTGGTACTCAAGCCCGCCAGCGCCACGCCGGTCACGGCGGCGAAGATTTGCCAGGCGTTCCTCGATGCCGGGCTGCCGGCGGGTCACCTCAACCTGGTGGTCGGTGGCGGCGCAACTGTCGGCGAATGGCTGATTCAGGACGAGCGCTTCGCCATGTATTCGTTCACCGGCTCACCGGAGGTCGGCAGACATCTGCGCAATAGCATCGGTCTCCGCCGCGCCACGCTGGAATTGGGCGCCAACTCACCCGTGATCGTGGACAAGACTGCTGACGTGCAGGCAGCCGCGGAAGGTGTGGCCCAAGGCGGCTACATGAACGCCGGTCAGGTGTGCACATCCGCCCAGCGCATCCTGGTACATCGCGACGTCGAAGCGGAGTTCATCGCAGCATTGGTGCCGCACGTTGAGAAGATGCACGTTGGGCCATCCTTCGAAGACAGTACCGATGTTGGCCCCATGGTCACATTGAGCGCCGCCGAGCGCGTGGAAGCGTGGTTCAAGGAAGCGGCTGCAGACGGCGCGAACGTGCTCTGCGGCGGCGAGCGCGATGGGCAGTTCGTTACGCCTGCCGTGCTGAGTGGCGTGCGCTCTGATATGCGCATTTTCAAGGAAGAACTATTCGGTCCCGCGGTCACCGTGACAGTATTCGACGACATCGACGAGGCGATTGCCCTGGCGAACGAATCGCGCTACGGGCTGCAGGGCGGCATCTTCACCAATGACCTGGAGACCGCCTGGAAAGCCGCCAAGCAGGTGCACATCGGCGCACTCATGATCAACGATACCTCACGCTACCGCGCCGACCAGATGCCGTTCGGCGGCGTGAAAGAAAGCGGCATGGGTCGCGAGGGTCCCAAATTCGTCATCGAAGAGATGACCGACCTGAAGCTGGTGGTCTTCAACCTGCAAGGATAGGCTGTGTGCCTGCGCACTCAGTGACAGCCAACGAACGAGCTTGGTTGACCTCGAGTGAGGCGATCCCGACGAGGCTGTCTTCAGTAGCGCGGGGGCTTGTCCCCCGCCTGCTTGGAGGCTGCTTCGTAGCATTAGAGTTAGACCCTTTCGGTCCGGATGCATAGCCGTAGCGCGGGGGCTTGTCCCCCGCCCCTTGGTATTGGCGACCCTACGGATTCACTCACGTGATCGCACTTTGGTCGAAAGTGCTAAGGACCAAGCGTGATGCACAGAAGAGGCACTCTGAGATACTCCTACACACTCAGCCTAAGCGATACTAGGTAAGCAATCATCATGCCCAAAGACCGCATGCTCAGCGTAGAAGAAGCGTTCGCGCGCATCGTCTCCCAGTTCTCCGTACTTGAAACGGAGACAGTGCCCCTAATGGACACGCTCGGCCGCGTGCTGGCGGAGGACGTGGTGAGCGCCGAAGACGTTCCGGCTTTCGATAACTCGGCAATGGACGGCTACGCCGTGCGCTTTGCCGACACCAAGGCGGCGAGCGAGGCGCAGCCGGTACCCTTGCGCGTGGTTGGCGACCTGGCCGCCGGTTCAGTTCCTTCTAACCCACTGGGGGCTGGCGAGGCCGTGCGCATCATGACCGGCGCGCCGGTACCGCCGGGGAGCGACGCTGTGGTGCCGTTTGAGGATACCGACCGCACCGACTGGGCGAAATTCGGCACGCCCCCCGGCGCAAGCGGCGATCCTGCCACCGTCGGCATCCTGCTGGCGCCGGAGTACCAGGACAACGTGCGTTTTCGCGCGGAAGACATCAAAGCCGACGAGACCGTGCTCTTGCAAGGACAACGCCTGCGTCCTGCCGAAATTGGTGTGATGGCCTCTTTGGGAAAGTCACAGGTCGCAGTCTACCGGCGGCCCGTGGTGGCCGTGATCCCCACCGGTGACGAGGTGATCGAGATTGACCAGCCTTTGCAGCCGGGGCAAGTGCGCAATAGCGCGGCCCACGCCTTGGAAGCGCTTGTCACTCGCTATGGCGGCATTCCTCGACGACTGCCCGTGGTCGGTGACACAGTTGAAGAGACCCGCGCGGCGCTGCTCTCCTGCCTCGATTGTGACCTGATCGTGACGATCGGCGGGGTCTCCATGGGCGACTATGACCTCGTGCGCAACGTGCTGGGCGCGGAAGGCGAAATAGATTTCTGGCGCATCCGCATGCGCCCCGGCAAGCCGTTGGCTTTCGGACACATTGAGGGACCAGCACGTGCCGCTGATGCCAGCGCACGACCAGATAGAGTAGCGGACACCTCCGTCATTCCGGCGCAAGCCGGAATCCAGTCTTCGCCCTGCTCACCAGAAGACCCGGTCGCATCCGTCAAGCCCACGAGCGCAACCGAAGAGTATGCAGGTACGTCCGACACTCCCGCGCAATCGGGAATACTTCCCTCTCCTGGGGGAGAGGGTCAGAGTGAGGGGGCATTTCCCGCGGAGGTTTCTGGTCCCATCACTCCCGCGAATGCCTCAGATTCCGTCATTCCCGCAATTGTCTCTGATTCTGTCATTCCCGCGAAAGCGGGAATCCATCTTACTTCCGATGCTCCCAGCCGCCGCGTCCCCGTGGTCGGCCTGCCCGGCAATCCGGTCTCGGCTTATGTCACCTTCGAGGAATTCGTCCGCCCGGCGCTGCTCGTCATGCAGGGCCACACACACCTGCACAAGACCACCGTCACGGCCCGCTTCCTCGACAGCATGGAAAACCACGGCCGCCGCCAGTTCGTGCGCGTGATCGTCGAGCGCGACGACCACGGCTACACCGCGCGTCTCACCGGCGAGCAGGGCTCGCAGCTTCTCACGTCCCTCGCCAAAGCCAACGGCCTCGCCATCATCTCCGAGCACACCACTTATGTCGAGCCCGGCAGCGACGTCACCGTGCAGATGCTCGACTGGCCGGAAGAGGCGTGACAATGCAAGAGTGGGAGTGTTCCATCGCGCAATCGTACAAGTATCAAAACTCTATGGAAGCTTTCTCCCCCGGCAATTGTCTCCAAGTCTGCCATTTGGTACACTTGGTTTAGGCTATTGAAGGCCTCCCGAAAGAAGGAGCATGGCGTTGGCAGTTTTCGATACACACAAGGCCTATGAGGCGCTTACGGCGGGAGGATTCACGGATTCTCAGGCAAAGACATTACTGGATACCCTCGGTGATTCCAACGAGGCGCTTGCCACCAAAACAGACATAGGCACGGTAAAGACCGACCTTCGCGAACTAGAATTGCGTATGAGATTGCATCTCTATGGCGTAGCCATCGTAGTCATTGGCGTCTTAGCCGCCTTGGAACTGCTGCCTCGGTAGACTCACTCCAGCGAATTCGTCGAGATGCCTGTCACCTGCTAGCGATTGTCCCTTGTCCGCTGCTCTGCTACACTCTACCCAACAATGCGGGGCAATGTCATTTGATGCAGATTTGCACTCCACTTAGCGGTGTCGTTCTGGACAATGCCGATGATTGAACTTGAGTCACCGCTACTCTAGCCCGCGTCGCCAGAGGAAGCCACACATGTTGATCCAGTGGATGTCGACGCTCAGCACCGTGGACACCATGCTCTTCTTCATCTCGCTCGTCGTGATCTTCCTCATGCTCGCCATCCCCTTCGCCCTGCTCTTCTCCGTCGCCATCATCGACGAAATCCTCTCCAACCGCTTCAGCAGCCTGGATTAGCCCGTCGCTTGCCTCTTGGCTGCCTAGCTCCAATCCATTTACGACGACTCTAAGGAGTCGTTTGCCTTCAAGAAGTCCTCGGGGGCTGTAAAGGCATTCAAGAAGAGGGGAGTACCGGCAAATGAAAGAGGAGAAACGGGGCCTATGGTCATGAACGAGTACTCCCGAGAGGCTAGGTCGAACGATGATTGCGGATCACGGAAGAGTTGATAGAGTTCTAGGGCTTTGCTGCGGCCACCAACTAGATCACGCAGAGCCTGAAATTCACTACCCATCGACAGACCAAAACCGAAGAAGTAGATACGCAATTGATCTGCAATTGCGCGGTCCAGACTTGACAGCGTAGGTGAAATGAACATCCAACCAACCCCATACTTTCGGGTTGTCCGCACCGAGTCTATAAAGATTCTCCGGACTTGCTTGATAGTCTCATTGTCAAGACTTCCAGATGGGGCTAAACGATGTGCTTCATCCATTAAGACTAACGTATTGAGACTCTTCTTATTGGCATAAGCGTGCTCAGCAGAGACACGAATTCCTTCCAAGAGCCGCCTAATAATGAGTGCCTGAATTGTCTCGTTCCAAAACAAACTTTCACTACTCTGAGCTGCTAGGTCCACTATGATCAGAGGTTTGTCTTGGGGATTGAACAAGCTGCTCAGGATTGACCCCACCGATTGTGTTCCGGATCGACTCTTGTCAAATAGGCGAGTAATTGGTTGCCAATACTCATAGAATTCATCGGGGTCAGCATCGACATACTGCGAATTAAAGCGATTTCGAGATTCAGCCCCAAGGTAGAACAGTTCCTGCACACTCTCTTGGCCAAGAATACCCCAAGCCTTTTCGAAAGACTCCCGTTTGTGCAGGTCTGTCAGTTTGACCCTCTTCTTCTGCAGATTGTCACTCAAGACACCGGCAGCTGCTTCTTGCTTCCCGCCTTTAGATACGCTGAGCCTATCAAAAAACGAGGACTCGCTAAGGACTTGGGCAAACAAGTCCCACCTATCAAGAACTAGATTCTGCACGCTTATGACCCTCGTCGTTTTCTTGATCCCAGCCAATACTTCCTTGACCGGAAGCTGAAAACTCCCCATAGCTCCCGAACCCGAAACATCCTGCGAGAATTCACCTTTTGGGTCGATTACTAGAATGCCCATTCTCTTGTAACGGGCGTAAGCCAGCATGATCATTCTTGCTAAGACTGACTTTCCCGAACCCGTCTTGCCGAAAATCCCAAGGTGATAGGCTTCTCCTGCTCCATCAGCACCGGTATCGAAGTGCTTGAACCACAGCGGTAGCTTAGGCTTTGAGCCGTAGACATGACCCAAGTAAAAGATCTGTTCCTTGTATGGTTCGAGCAAGACTTCCAAGACCTGATCATCAACTAGATGTACGTACGTTCCTGTAGCCGGTACCGTCCCAAGACTGCTGGGGCGGTACTTTCCATTCTGGTCAGAAAAGACTGCGCTGACTCCCATCTCACCTTGGTGGGTATCCTGACGTTCGCTCACAGCATCGACCGTGCCTCGCTGGCGAATCAGGCTCCGCATTGTAGGGTCTTCATGCCAGATGTTTCGCAGTGCTATTTCAGTAATCTGTCCGAGCGCGTAATGGTCAGAGTTATCTTGTAGGTAACGAAACAAAGCCAGTTCGCCTATTAGCTTTTTGTTGACAGCACTAGCCAAAATGTCAAGCGCAAGTTCCGATGTAGAAGACGGAGAACCAATGACGCCTATTCTCTCGGACTGATCAACCAACTTGCTCATTACTTGAATCGACATTGTTACCTTCCTGCCTCTGTCCGATAGCTATGAAGGCCAACGAATACATCATCAATGTTGCCTTGGTAGTCTTCCGCAAGATACTGACTGGCAATTTGGCGAAATGCAGGAACAGCTTGGGGCAAGTGCTTGACCATTCTGTCCGCCAGATAAAGCGGGTATGGTTCCATAATGGCCGCAGTGCCGCACTGGTCCTTGATGCCCTGCAACGCTATGCTCAGCCGACCTTGATTACTGGCAATGGCTCGGCTCATCTCCAACCGCAAAGCTGGCATATAGGAGTGGGGACGATAGTAGAGAACATAGATGTCGCCCAAGAGACTAGTGACTTGGTCGACCAGTTTGTTTATTTCATCTCGTTCAGCGTTTTCGACAATTCCATCGACCACTGAAGTGTCGATGTGCCATGGCTGAGAAGGTTGCAATAGTTGAGTAGGTGACGTGTATTCGCCTGCTTCCAAGACAGAGCTAAGTAGTCCACGGTCATCATATGACTCGGGCCAGCCCAATTCACTACCTATTTCTCGACGAGTAGTGTACTTTGGCACCGCTACCCACTGACGGTCACTACGCTGGGCTGCTAACACAGTACAGTAAGCATCCAAGAAAAACCTGACTCTCCTGATTAAGTATTCTTCAACGGTCTTGAGGTTTGGATACTCTTTAGCTTTGTTGAATCCTTGATTGAAGTATATGGCTGGCGTGGTAAATGACCCATCCAAAAGTACAAGCTCGTGAGGGGCGTCTGCGGCCAAGTGCAATTCCATACCAATCATCCCTGCGCGCAAGACAGACCCAGTATCAGGATTATGGGCTTCAGTCTCGACATGAACAAAGTGAGTGGGCTCGGGCCAGAACCGTTTCTCAGAAGGAGGAGTCAAACCTTCGACCGCTACCGCGCCCGCTACGACCAAATCCGTGGCGAGCAGTCTTTCAACGGCATAAGACCCGTCTACACCACAAGTGGTGGGGCTTTGCACTCGTGGCAGGCTGGAGTCACGTCTTGCCTTGCCAGAGTCAATTAGCTGGTCGCGCCACTCTTGCTTTTTCTTGCGTAACTCCTCAAAGGACTCCAATAGTTCTTTCCCTATTCCCTTTGTTCGGTTAAGCACCTCGTCAACAAGCGACTTTGGCAATTCCCTAAAGCTAGACTGTTCGTCCATTGCCTTCTCCGTTTGACCATAGCTGCAACTCTTGAGGGCTCCAGTCAATGTGCCGTTTCTCACGTTGACTACGTGGCATCAGCCATCTTTCACGATACCAACCGAAGAGTTCGCTTACAGGTTGATCATAGTAGTCCAGCTTCGAAGCACCACCACTTAGGAATTGGCGAGCATTCTCCGCTAACGGAGAAACGAATATCTCTCGATTGATTCCATGATTCCGCCATTCCTGCGGCAACCCCAATGCAATGAGCACTTTTTGAAGGACTTCCCTTCTGTTCCTGAAACCATTTCCCCACGCTTGATGCTTAGCAGTAGCCCTTGAGTTTATTCTAGCAAATTCCACCATAGACTCGTAAATCCCGTTGGAGATGTGGAATTCACCAAACCCACGAGTGAACCCTACCGACCTAAACACCAATCGATCATTGAATCTCAATCGATTGTAGAGCGACGACCTACCCAAGGCAGAGGTAGTGGTAACCAGAGCAATCTGCCCGGTTAGCTCTCTTTGCTGAATTAAGGATGCCCTTCCTTCATATTTGACCCTAAATGCCTCTCGTACTTCATTGCTTGCGGCCAGCAAAGCAATGAGCTTGCCTCCTAGCAAGAATGAATATGGGGGAACCGCTCCCAACACGTAAGCATCTACAACATGGTGAAGCCTCTCAATTCGACCCTCCTTTTCCCAACCGATCCACTGGTCCCGGTTCTTTAGGCTAAAGACAGGATCCCCCAAGCCGAAAAGGCCCATCAGCTTGTCCGAGTATTGATCCACTACGAGAAATCTCAATCTTCGCCCATATCCCGAAGACACCGGGATGCTCCAGTGCAGACTTGCATATCGGAATAACAGTTCGTCATTCGTATTCGGATGGACTTCGACCAGCTTGGGGTTGATTTCATCAATATCAATGTCTCTCCCAGAAGCAAAACGTTGTAATAGTGAGGGTTCGTGCTTGAGAAGTCCTTTCCTGCGCTGACTCAGTCTATGGTGAACCGCTTCAGAATGCAGGGATCTTATCGTGTCCTTGTCCAAGTCATTGGGCAAGTAGAACTGGTTGTCCCGCAGCACAAAACCTTGCTTCTCAAGGGACGCCAGAATGCGTGCTTTGAGGAGTTCTGGATCATTCTTCTCAGTGGTGTCAGGGTTAGTCGACAATTGCTAGTCTCGTTCTGCAGTCAGTTTTTCCTGGACCATACCCATTATATGGCAAGATATGGGAATGCATCTGGAGGTAGCAGCAGCCTTGTCGATTACTTTGGCCGATTCTTGCCCAGCTTGCGAGACACATAGCCGAGCGACGCCAACAGAAGAAACCGTCAGCGTCGCTCCGTGAATTAGCTGCCTAAACTACCCTATTGATCCAACCGGTACAGATACCGAATATCCCACAGCCCATATAGTGTTGGCGTCGTATTCCCGAACTCGTTGCGGGTGGCGGTGAGGCGTTCGGACTGGGTAGTGTAGATGATGGGGAGGTTTTCGGCGATGATTTCTTGGGCGTAGTGGTAGAGTTCCACGCGCATATCGTGGTCGAGTTCCTGGCTGGCCTGGATGTAGAGGTGATCGACCAAAGCCTCCCACTCGGTGGCGGGCTCCGGCTGGTTGGGGTACCAGAGGTGGAAGGCCTCGCTGCTATGCCAGAAGCTGATACCGCTGTAGGGGTCCGAGCCGCCGGAGAAGCCGACCACCATGGCCTCCCACTCGTAGGAAGTAATCAAACGGTCGACGAGATCGCCAAACTCGATTGACTCATACTCCGCCTTGACGCCGATCTCCTTCATCCCGTCCGCGATGTGCTGCGTGACGGCCCCGCGCACGGAGTTGTCGCCGTTCGTCACCAGCGTAAACTCAATGGTGTTGCCGTCTTTATCCTCGCGAATGCCGTCGCCGTTGGTATCCAGCCAGCCGAGGCTATCCAGGATAGCGTTGGCCTGGGCGATGTCGTAGGGATACCGGCGCACGTCCGGATTATGAAAATCGCCGGCCGCCGGGCTGATGGAGGCCCACTGCGGGTAGCCGAGCCCGTGCAGGATGTCCCTGACGATAGCGTCCTTATCGATGCTGTGAGCGACGGCCTGGCGGAACTGCGTATTCTGGAACCAGGCCAGTTTCTCCGGCGGCACGTAGGGCGCGCCGGTCTCCGCGTTCGCGCCGGGGTTCAGGTTGAAGCCGAGGAACGTGGTGCCGAACGCCGGGCCACGGCGGTGAATGGTAAAGTTGCCCTCCGCTTCCAGCGTTTTCAGGTCTGCGTACTCCTCGCCCAAGACGCCGTGGACGTCCGTCTCACCGGCTTTGAACAGGGCAAGCTCGGTCTCTAAGTCGTCCACGATGTGATAGACGATCGTATCCAAGTACGGCAGCGCATTGCCTTGTGCGTCCTGGAGCCAGTAATTGGGATTGTGCCGCAGCACCACGCGTTCATCGACGTCGTAGCGCTCGATGGTGAACGGGCCGGTGCCGATGACTTCACGCGGGTCTGTCTCGATATCCCACAGGGAAGCGAACGTGCCGTCGTTCACGTGGGGTTCCAGGATGTGCTTCGGATAGATTGCCGTACCCATGGAGCGCAGGAACGGCGCAAAGGAGACCGGCAGCACGCACTCGATGGTGTACTCATCTAGCGCGCGCACGGTCATGCGGCCTTCCGTCCACTCGCCGCTCTCTGCATCTATGTAACGGAAGGTGAAGGCGGCGCGCGTCGTAGTGGGAATGTCGTCGTTGTAGATGATGCGATTGAAGGTGAAGTCCACATCCTGGGCGGTGAACGGCTCGCCGTCGTGCCAGGTCACGTCTTTGCGCAGGTAGAAAATCCAGGTCATGCCGTCCTCGGAGCGCTCCCACGACTCAGCCAAAGCCGGTTCCACCTCATTGGTCAACCACGATGTCTCGGTGAGACCTTCGAAGAGATAACCGAGGTACCCGGATGACGAAGAATCATTGGCAAGCGCCAGATTAAAGGTCAGCGGTTCGCCAATTGTAGAGTAGGTAATCTGCCCGCCATGCGTGCCGATGGTGTACGCAAACCCCTCGGCACTTTCCTTGAGTTCGGCGACGATTGTCTCATAATCGTGATCGGCAATAGTTTCGACTTGATCGGGCTGCTCGGTAGGCTGAACCGTGGTGTAGACGCCGCATGAAGATACGATCAGCACCGCGACGAGCGCCAAAAAGGCGAGCACGAAGCTTCGTGGCCGCAGCCTTGCTCGCACAATTCCGCCTGTCTGCGACGCTGGAATGCCGTGCCTGCATTGCACCGCCCTGGTTGCAGGAATCCGAAAGAATCGCATACTTCTTCCTCCTTGGAAGAGTCTCAAGAAGTCGCCTGTGAATTCTTGAAACAAGACTTACTTGGCCCTAGTCGTTATGAGGCCACATTCAGCCGCCTCGTAGCCTCTCTCTCACATTTATTTCAACTGTAGCACTTTGGCTGCGGCGCTAGTGTAGATTCGCTTACAGCTTCTCCGGGTTGTTGGCGCTCCGTGAAAATCAGGCAACCGACGCAAAGCAAATCCCTTGAAAAACTACGCGACGGTACGTGCCATCACGCGCATTCCCCTTCCCAGCGGGCCACTCTTCCCATGGCTGGAGGGCGGTGCTCACTTGACCAGTCGCCGGTGCAATAGCGTGGTGGCGATGGGGAATAGCGCGGCGGTCAGAGCGAATACATAGAGTAGGGCAAATAGATGCGAAATCCCCAACTCCCCGGTCACGAATCCCCGCGCCAAGTGCACAGAGGAGGTGAGGGGCGCAGCCCACGCTATCGGCTCTACCCAATCCGGCATGACGGCAATCGGGAAGAACGCGCCGCTGAAGAAGTAAAGAGGACTTGCTACTACAGTGAAGGTCAGCGACAGAATGTGCACGTTCGGAGAGAGCGCGGCGAATATGAGACCCAGCGCCCCAAACTGCATGCCAACCAGCGCCGCTGCCAGCAGGACGCCCACGCCGGACACGTTGTCAATCCACCCAAACAGTGCCGCCACCGTCCCTATGCACACAGCGGTGAGGACCGTCCTGGTCATGGACCAGGCTATGTCGCCCATAGCGATCTCCCGCGTGCTCACCGGTGCGGTCAGCGTTGTTTCATACACACCCTTCTGAATGCGCATGAACCCTCCCCAAGAGCACTCGAAAATAGCATGGAACATGGCAGAGCCAATGATGACTCCGGGAGTAACGAACTTTGCGTACGGTACCCCATCGACACTATCCACCAACGTGCCAACACCGATGCCAATGGCCATGAGGATGACGAATGGCTCTACGAAATACCACGATAAAGATGTAAGCAAGTTGCGCCTGAGCACCAGGGCGTGCCGGTACCAAATCCCGGTAATGCTGCGCAGCCTGACGCCGGCGAGGTATGTGTTGGGTGCGGCAACGTTCACTCGTCCGTCAGCTTCCTGCCCGCCATGGCCAAGAAAACGTCCTCGAGATTCGAAGACCGGTAGGAGACGCGTACGCCTTCCAAGCCGGAGAGATCGGGACGCTCACCGTTACGGGATGTGACAGTGATTATCGCACCGGCTTCCCGATAGTCGAATCCGGCGCTTTCGATCCAGCCCACAACGTCTTGCCGTACGCCATTAGACACCCGTACCTGCGCCACCTCCGGCCCCGCGTGCTTGTTTACGACTTCGTCCGGCGCGCCCTCAGCGAGGATCTTGCCGTGGTGCATGATGGCGAGCCGGTCGCACAAGGCCGTGGCTTCATCCATGTAATGCGTGGACATGAGAATAGTCACGCCTGCCTGCTTCATGGTATCCAGTTCTTGCCAGACGCGATTGCGGCCTTGCGGGTCGAGTCCGGTTGTGGGCTCGTCGAGCACGATTACTTGCGGGTTCGTCATGAATGCCCTGGCAATCGCGAGACGCCGCTTCATGCCACCCGAAAGATAGTCGATTTCCCCATCCGCCTTGTCGGTCAAGTCGAAGAACATCAGCACGGCGTCCGCTCGCTTTTCAGCTTCCTTGCGTGAAAGCCCAGCGATGAAGCCATACGTAATGAGGTTACTCTTGGCATCAAGATCAGTATCGAGACCGTCCTCCTGGGTAACGACACCGAGGATGTTGCGGACTTCTCTCGCCTGCCGGGACACGTCGATGCCTGCAACGGTCAGTTCCCCTGCAGTCAAAGGAGATAATCCGCTTACCATGCGCATGGTAGTGGTCTTGCCCGCGCCGTTCGGACCGAGCAGGCCGTAGGTCTCGCCGCGGCTAACCTCGAAAGAGACTCCGTCCACTGCGACGGTTTCGCCAAACCGTTTGGAAATGTCGGTTGCGCGAATGACAATTCGGTTGCTCGAGCCGCTCACCCCTACTCCTTTGTTCCGACTTCAAACAGACAGACAGCCCTAGACCGCAGCAGACAGTCCGCATGATACTGAGGAGCCGATCTCTTCAGGTCGGCGAAATTCGACGATAGGATTGGCACGCCTGGAGGGATTCGAACCCCCGACCCTCGGTTCCGAAGACCGATGCTCTGTCCACTGAGCTACAGGCGCATGGCGTTCTCTTACCAGTATAACAGGGGTACGGGAGGAGTCTCGGAGTCAAATAAGACTGGAAAGGCCGGCAGCAGACTACCAATACTGAACAGCAAGACTAGGCTTCAGCCATGTCTCTCGCTGTTGGTTTCCCGCAGGGACTCTAGATTCCGCAAACGTCGTTCAACGCTGCGCTCGAAATAACAACCCAACGGCTTGGTTGCTGGAGCAGGGCGTCCCACTTTCACTGTTAGGGGCTAACGACAGTGCCATCGTCGCGGCGCAGGGGCGCCCAACCACCGCCATATGGCATTTCCGGCAAGGGGAAACGCGCCGCCAACTCTTCGTCGAGCTCAACGCCGAGGCCAGGTCGTTCGCTCGACCACATTGCCCCGTTGCGAATCTCAGGCGTACCGGGAAACACGTCCTGTGCAGCCTGGTTGAACACGTGCTGCTCCTGAATGCCAAAGTTGTGGCAGGCAAAATCTAGATGCATGTTGGCTGCATGTCCCACAGGAGAAACATCTGCCGGGCCGTGCCATGCCGTGCGCACGCCGTAGAATTCACAAAAAGCCGCCAGCTTGCGGGCCACCGAAATGCCGCCAATGTCGGAGATGTGGACCCTGATAAAGTCGATAAGCCGTTCTTGAATCAGGGGCACATACTCGGCCTGATTGACAAAGAGTTCGCCCATGGCAATTGGGGTCGTGGTCTGCTGGCGCATGATGCGAAAGTAGCCGTTATCCTCCGGCGCCAGCGGGTCCTCCAGGAAGAATAGATTGAAGGGTTCTAGCGCCTTCGCCAGGCCAAGCGCCTGCACCGGCGGAATGCGCTCGTGCACGTCGTGGAGCAGTTCCACACTATCACCTAATTGGTCGCGCAGGTGCTCAAAGAGACGGGGCACCTTCCGCACGTACGGCGTTGGCTCCCAAGCACCCTCTAGAGCTCCATGATCCACTCCGAGCACTTCGTCATCGGGTGTGCCGGCATGCCCATCTTGGCTGCCCGGTTCGCCTTGGGCCGAGCGCTGCCAACCGGTGGCGTTGCTGCCGGCGCTGTATCTCGCCAATCCCGGCTCCGACGTTGAACATTTCACATAGCGGTACCCCTGTTCCATAAGCCCGCGCACGGACTCTTCCACCGCGTGCACATCGTCGCCGCCGGCGGCGGCATAGAGCGGGACATAGTCCCGGCATTTGCCGCCAAAGAGCTGGTACAGGGGCACGTTTGCGCACTTGCCCTTTATGTCCCACAGCGCCGCATCCACTCCCGCCAGGGCGTTATTCAGCACCGGTCCGCTGCGCCAGTAGGAACTCACGTAGGCCGACTGCCAGATGTCCTCGATGGCGGACGGGTCCTTGCCGACCAGGAAGGGGCGCAAGTAGTCGTTGACAGCAGTTACAACGGTCAGTGGGCGTTGCCTGAACGTGGCACAGCCCAAGCCGTGGAGACCGGGCGTGCTCGTCTCGACTTTGACGACGACAAGCGCAAGGCCTGCCGGCGCGGTACAGATAGCGCGTACGTCTGTGATGCGCATGAGTGAAACTCCTCAAGAGGGCGCGTCCCGAGTCTATGCCACGGTAAGCGGCCGTCGCTTGCCGCCACGTCAGGCATTCGGTGCAATTTGGGAGATACAGAGTATCCTGTCAAACCCTGCCAGATCCTGGTAAACGTCTGCGCGAGCGTCCGGTAGGTGTTTTGCTGCCAGCGCGGTCAAGCGCTCTGCCATATCGAATCCTATTTCAAAGAGCGCGTGACCACCGGGCAGGAGATAGGTTGAAAGTTCAGGAAATAAGGCCCGATAGGCATCTAGGCCGTCCTCGCCGCCGGCAAGTGCAATGGTAGGCTCATAGTCCCGCACGTCGCGGTCTAGGCCCGCTACCTCTTCTCGTGGGATGTAGGGCGGGTTGCAGATGATGACGTGGACAGATTCAGGCAATGCCTGTAGGTAACTTCCCTGCAGCAAGACGAGCCTGTCCGAAACCCCGTGAGCAACTCCATTCCGCCGCGCCGATACCAGCGCTTCGGCAGAAATGTCTGTGGCGTAAACAGTGGCTCGCGGCAGCGCCTTGGCGATACTCACGGCAATCGCGCCGCTGCCCGTGCCAATGTCGGCGATGAGCGGGTGAGATATACCGTGGCAATACGGCGGACTGAGCAAATGGTAACTGTTGCTGCTATCGCAGTCGAACAGATCAAGCGCCTTCTCAACCAGCAGTTCCGTTTCCGGTCGAGGTATAAGGACGCGCCGGTCTACGGCGAAGTCCAGTCCCATAAACTCTTTCCTGCCAACGATATAGGCGACGGGTTCACCTTGCTGACGGCGCTGTACATGGCCGTGAAACGACGCCACCTGCGCGGGCGAAAGCGATTGGACGTTTCCTCCGGCCAAGGCTACTTCAGTGCAGTCCAACACATGCCTAAGAAGCAAGCGCGCATCCCGGGCGTGGGAGTCAATGCCACGCCCTTTGAGCTGTTGTGAGGCCCAGTGGAGTACGTCCTGCAGGCAAGATGATTGGTGACCACTGCTCGCCGTCGCGACAGCGTTCACACTTGGGGAGCATGCCCGCGAAGAAGCAACGGCTGCTTCATTCCCGGATGTGGGAGCTCCTGTTGCTGAAGATACGAGCACAGTGGCGCTCCAATGGCTTAGCTCTTCGAGCCGGCGGCAGCCAATCGCTCTGACTCGTACGTGGTTGTGAGAGCGTCCACGATGCCTTCTACGTTGCCGTCCATCAACTGGTCCAGGTTATAGACGGTAAGGTTGATGCGATGATCGGTCACGCGGTTCTGTGGAAAGTTGTAGGTGCGGATCTTCTCGCTCCGCTCTCCCGTACCCACCAAGCTCCGACGCATGGCCGACTCTTCCTCCCGCTGCTTGCGCTGCTCCAATTCAAGCAGGCGCGCCCGCAAGACTGCCAACGCACGCATCCGGTTCTGCTGCTGCGATCGTTCATCTTGGCATGTCACCACCAGACCGGTTGGGAGATGGGTAATGCGCACGGCTGAGTCGGTAGTGTTCACGCTCTGGCCGCCGTGACCGCTCGCGCGATAGACGTCAATTGAGAGATCGTCCGGGCTGATGCTGACGTCGATATCCTGCGCTTCGGGCAATACGGCGACCGTGGCAGTGGAGGTATGGATGCGGCCGCTCGTCTCAGTCACGGGAACGCGCTGCACACGGTGCACACCGCCTTCAAATTTGAGCCGGCTATAGGCGCCTTGCCCTTTCACGAGAAAGATGATCTCTTTGAAACCGCCAATGCCCGTCGGACTGGATGACAAGAACTCCGTCTTCCAGCCCTGCTTTTCCGCAAAGAGGTTATACAGGCGAAAGAGGTCGGCAGCAAAGAGTCCCGCTTCATCGCCACCCGTGCCGGCGCGTATCTCCATGATGACATTGCGGTCGTCGTTTGGATCTTTCGGCACCAAGGCAGCCCGGGTACGCTCCATGAGCGACTCTTTTTCCGTCTCAAGTTGCTGTATTTCGAGCCGCGCCATCTCTAGGAGCTCGTCGTCATCCTCTTCAGCCAACAACTCTTCAGCACCGCTGATTTCTCTATCCACCCGCCGGAGGTTGTTATAGAGGACAACTACCTTTTCCAAAGAGGCCTGTTCCTTGGCGAATGCAGTGATTTGAGGAATGTTGTTGCTATGCTCGACCATGAGCAGATTGAGTTCCTGGTAGCGCGCTTCAATTTCAGCCAGTTTTTCTAACATCGTTCATTACAATTCCTCACGCACTACTCGCTGCAGGCAAAGATTCATTTCGCGCCCGCTCATCTGCCGCCATTACAGCCTGCAAGGCGGCAATGGCAACGGCAACTTGATCGCCATCCGGCTCACGTGTTGTCAGAGACTGCATGAGCAGACCGGGCCACACGAGCACGCGCACAAGTAGCTGCTGAAAGTGAGCTGCCGAAAAGCGCAGCCATTCGTAAGAGACACCGATGAGTACCGGGACCAGCAGAATACGGGAGAGCACCCGCAACCACAGTGGCGGATGCCCCAAGGACGCAAACAAGATCACACTCAATGCTACCACTACCAGTAGAAGGGCCGTGCCGCAGCGTGGATGGGCAGTGGAGCAGGTCTGCACGGATTCAGGCTTCAACTCAATGCCCTGTTCCTGCGCGTGGACTGCTTTGTGCTCGGCACCGTGGTACGCAAATACCCGCGCGATCTTCGGCGCACTTCCAATGAGCCATAGATAGCCAATGAACGTGAGAAGCCGTATCAGCCCCTCGATGAGATTGGTTCCTACGGCACTTCCAATCAAATCGTGCATAAAGCCGGCGACAATCATCGGCATGACGAAGAAGAGACTAATTCCTATCGCCAAGGAATTGAGCATAGGCACGCGCACTGAGGCGGCGGAAGGTAAACGCTCCGGTTCGTCCTCATCACGCTCGTCGGCCTCTGCCACCTGAGCAGAAAACGAAAGCGCCCGGGTGCCCAACGCCAAAGCATCCCACAGTAGGGCCATGCCTCGCACAAACGGAATCTTGCTTGTCCTTCCTCCGTAAAGTCGCTGGGGAAGGGCCTCGGCGCACGTCACGATGTGCCCCTCAGGATGCCGAACGGCCACCGCCACGTGGCGATGACCGCGCATCATCACACCTTCCAAAACCGCTTGTCCGCCATAAAGGGACCGTGCCATGCTTCCCAAACCGGGTGGCGCTCATCCATCCAGCGCTACAACCAACCTCACTTGGCAGTTACTCCCGCCTTGAGTACACCCATCTCACCTTCTGCAAGGTCAAGACGATTAACAACACTTTGCAACGTCAGCACAGGAGCGAGACTTTGGATTGTGCGTGCAGGGAAACGGCCAACGCTACTTCTGTAGCCGCTTCGAACGTCTCATCCTCTGCATGAAGCGGTCAACTTGACCCTCTGTATCTACCAGTTTCTGCTGGCCGGTGTAAAAGGGGTGACACTTCGAACAGAGGTCGACGCGCAGCGACTCCGCAGTTGATCCGGTTGTAAACGTGTTGCCGCAACTGCAAACGATTGATGCTTGCTCGTGATAGGTTGGATGAATATCAGCTTTCATTTTCTCTTCCTCTTCAACAGCTTGTTCTCTCAATATAGGAAGCGAATTCTCTCGCCATGCACTTGAATCGCGTGCTTCCTATTCCCTGGTCAAGGGCAGGCAGCGGCGAGGATCATATGTGCTAACAGTATACCCCATGCTTGTCATATGGTACAGTAAATGCGCCGTTCACCAGCCCGTGTTTCGCGCCAGGGACAGCGGGAGTAGACACAGCGAGACCCACTATCCGCGGGCTACTTCCACCCTCGAGAGTTCGCACTGTCAGGCAGGTTATGATGCCGCAATTGGAAGTGAACATTGCGCCGCGCCACCCGACAGGACTCATACTCAAGAATCCCGTGATTACGGCCTCCGGCACGTTTGGCTACGGCACGGAATACGCGCCCATCTACGACGTGAACCGCCTCGGCGCCATTTCTGCTAAAGCTGTCACGCTAAAGCCGCGTAGCGGCAATTCTATGCCCCGTATCGTAGAGGTGCCGGGCGGCATGCTGAATGCCATCGGCTTGCAGAATATCGGCGTTGAGGCATTGATCCGCGAAAAGGCGCCGCTCTGGGAGAAATGGGATGTGCCGGTAATTGCCAATGTGGCGGGAGCCTCATTGGAAGAGTACGTTACCATCGCCGAAATGTTGGACGGCGTGCCGGGAATCGCCGCACTCGAACTCAATATATCGTGCCCGAACGTTGCCCACGGTCTCGACTTCGGCACCGAGCCGGCCATGGCCGGCGCGCTTACGCAAGCCGTCAGCGAGCGCTCTTCCCTGCCCTTGATCGTCAAACTAACGCCGAATATTACGGACATACGGCCGGTTGCCGCCGCCGTAGCCGATGCCGGAGCGCATGCTTTGGCAATCATGAATACCGTAACCGGACTTGCCATTGACGTAGAGCAGAAGCGTCCCGCGCTGGCTACGACAACCGGTGGTCTATCCGGCCCGGCGGTGCGCAGCATTGCACTCTGCCTCGTCTACGCCGTCGCGCCTCTGGTAGACATACCAATCATTGGAATTGGCGGTATCGGTACCACCGATGATGCCCTCATGTTCCTCATGGCGGGAGCGACAGCCGTTCAGGTAGGCACGGCAAACTTCTATAACCATCGTGCGCCCTTGGATATCATTGCAGGACTTAGAGACTACGGCGCGAGAGAAGGGTTGGCGAGCATACAGGACATCATTGGAGCGGCGCTACCTCAGCGCGCCGGGATTCCGGCTACCTAAGATGCCCTGTGCGGCCGGCCGCTACATGATGGAGCGAACGAGCCCGCCGTCTACCTGAAGAGTAGCCCCAGTTATGTAGCTTGCCCGCGGGGAAGCCAGAAAGACCGCCAGATCCGCCAGCTCCACCGGTTTACCCAGACGACTCAGGGGAATCTTGGCCTCATACTCTTGCATGATGCTTTCTTCGGACTGGCCGGTCGCCTTCACCTGGGCGGCCACATTGTCCTTGATCCGGTCTGTATAGATGCTGCCGGGGCAGATGTTGTTTACAAGAATGCCGTCAGCCGCCAGTTCATTCGCTAGAGACTTGGCTAAGCCAATGACGGCAGGACGAATTGAATTTGAAAGCAAAAGATTTTCCAGGGGTTGTTTTACCGAGGTTGAGGTGACATTGATGATCCTCCCACCATCGGTTTTTCGCATATGAGGCAGCACTGCCCGTACAAAGCGTACGACGCTCATGAATGTAAGATTGAATGCGTTTTCCCAGTCCTCGTCTTCGAAGTCTGCAAATGTACCCACCGGCGGACCGCCGGCATTATTCACCAGAATGTCGATCTTGCCCTGCCGCTGCACGATAGTATTAACGAAATTCTCAATTGCATCGGGTTTCATGACGTCTACGGGAACGGCCAGCACCTCAAATTCGGCTACGGCTTGAATTTCCTGGGCCGCCTGCGAAAGGTTGTCCGGACTGCGTGAACAGATTGCAACCCGCGCCCCTTCCTTGGCCAAGCCCAGGGCGATTGCCTTGCCAAGACCCTTGCTTCCCGCGGACACGATAGCTGTTTTGCCGCTTAACTCAAGATCCATGTGCCGTCTCCTTAATCTATGGCTGCAAGTGAGCACATGAGGCCACGCGCTCGTTAAGACCTTTCAATACAATTTACTCTGAAGGGAACGATCTGCAAGTCCATCTCGACGATGAGATGATCGCCGCCTTTCTCATGTGCCTTCTCGCCGACTTTTCGTCACACTGACCCTTCGTCAATCCAAGTCGAGAACTGCCGGAGCGAGCTTGACAGGGCGCTAAACTGCGGTTTCCACGTGTTCAGCAAAGGGAATACGCAAGGTTTGGTCCTCCAGCCGTGCCGTGCCTGGAGAGAGCCGGGCAAGGACCGTTGGAAGCACAATGTTGCGGCGATACACGCCTATGCGCACTGTGAGTTCATCTCCCCTCTTCACCACGTCAATGTTCCCTTTCTGACCAAAGGGTAAATCAATGTCCAAGACATAGCCCCCGTCTTCCCGCTGTACGGTATGGCTTTGTCCGTCATAATAGAGCTTCAGCGGGTCATCTTCCGCAAAGAGCACGGATGCCGTCTGCTTCAACATCTCAAGTCCCACGGCCTCTTGAGCAAAGAGGGGCACCCGCCGTGTCGGCAGCGGTGAGAAAGCCTCATGGATGAACTGCAAGTGCTTCTTCTGGGCCTCATGCCACGCCGTGAAGTAGGAATCCTGCACGCTATCCGGCAGCACCCGGTTGCAGATGACGAGGTCAGTGCCGTAGCCGTAAAGAGTCAGGTAGGTAAGCGTCCGCTGCGCCTCGCGGATTACCATACGCTCCGGATTCAATACCAAGCGCACCGAAGCACGTTGCCGGTCGGCCAAGAGGTCGCGCAGCCTTCCCAACTGCCGCACCAGGTCTTCAGCCTGATTGAAGACCTCACTGCCTGGCGTGGGGACCCCCAAAACCGATTCAAGGACTGGATTCACTACCCGTGCCACACGCCTTTTGAGGGGCAGAATGCGCTCCAGCCACCAGCGGGCATCCTCCGGAAAAGCCAGCAGTCGCAGTGTCTCAGCGGTAGGCGCGCAGTCAACCACCACGGCGTCGAACTCATTTGACTCATGGTGCATATTCACCCAGAGCAGGCTCGACAACTCCTCCATGCCGGGCAGAATTGCCATTTCCTCGGCGAGCGTCTCATCTATGCCGCGCCATGCCAAGAGTGCGCTCAGCCATGCCTGTACCGTGCCCCAGTGTTTGCGCAAGTTGTAGTAGACATCAGTCTCCTGCGCCCATAGATTTGGTGCAATATTCTTGGGTTCCGGCCCCAGCTCGATGTCGAGAGAATCACCCAGGCTGTGCGCAGAATCCGTGCTGAGGACAACCGTGCGGTAGCCGAGCTCTGCGCACCGCAACGCGGTGGCGGCAGCACACGTGGTTTTGCCTACCCCTCCTTTGCCGGTATAGAGTAAGACGCGCTCTGCCACCTCTGGCTCCTCGAATAGTCTTTAATCTTCATATGCATTTGCCTCACTCCATGGTAGCACCTTTAAATTAGTGCCATGTAAATACTTGCCGTGTAAGTGCGTATTGACTTTTGTTCTTAGGGGCGTCACGACCATTTGCTCGACTGAGAAGTTGAGTAGACTATTCACCCTCTTCAAACGGTAGTGTAACTCGAGAGACCACACGGCATTTGGTGATTTGGACGAGGCCACGCCGTCGTCCCGTATCGCGTATGGGACAGGCTCCGGCACTCCCTCTCGGAGACCTTTGCATAATCCCACTTTCAAGCAGGGGCACTCCCTCTCCTGGGGGATGTACAGACCGGGGACATAGGTAACAGTTGTTCGGGGACATGGGTTACACATTTTACTGATTGACACCTACGAGAGCATTGGGTTGGTCCGGGTTTGATAAGAGACTGGCGACACAGTGCACTCACTTTCAGCCTGTCAGCTTGTGCCAGAGAAACAAACTGTGTGCATAAGGATATTGAGCGGATCTAACTTTCAAGGCAAGGACATCGCATACTACGAAAATCCCCTCGTTCTATGGTGTAACCTATGTGCCCGAACATGTGTAACCCATGTACCCGGTCTATACAGGGGAGAGGGTTGGGGTGAGGGGGTCCTTATGCTTCTATTGCCCTTTACTTTAGGCAGTGTCAAGACGTATCAGGGCAGAATCGGTGTGCATATGGAGAGATTTCAGGAGATTCACCCTCACCCTAGCCCTCTCCCGTCGAGGGAGAGGGGACATCCGCGCTGTGGCGAGGGTTATGCAAAGGTCTCCTCTCGGTGGCAAAACGACTCAGCGCCACTAACAAGGGATGTGCGAATGTCTCCCAGGAAAGACAAGAAGGAGATTGAGTGCCGTTACACTCAATCTCCTTTCAGCGAATCGCGCCATAGCTTCTCGGTGACGCTAGACCATGCGGCAGTTCCCTTAGTAATCCAGCCGGAAGCGGCAGAAGGAACAGGGACGATCTTAGCCCCAGCAGTCTATGATGCTGTTTCCAGCCTTGTTGCCGCGCCGCCATTCTGACTGGACCGATACGCAGCTTCGATGAACGAAATTATCTCAATGGTCTCTTCGATTGCCAGCGGCGGAGTGCCGCTTTCGAGCATTTTCATGATCTCCCGCAAGAGATTCCGGTAGTTGTTGCTGGCGTCGATACTGGTGGTAACGGTCTGCTTCTCAGAATATACCGTCAACCCATAGCCTGCGCTCCCACTCCGGATTGCACGCACAGTACCCAAGCGGCCGCCATCCCAACGCCCCGTCACATGATCCGCGCCGTCGGTGCGAGCGGCCCACACCTCTTGGCAACCGGGTCCCATCAGAGAATAGAGCACCTCAACGCCGTGAATGCCGTAATTGAGCAGTCCCGGATTTGCGTAGTGTTCGGAGCCCGGACTATGCACAAATGCCCCCACCGCGCCGCCCTCATCTGCCAGCGATGCTTGGACTTCCATCACTGTCTCCGTATAACGAAGTGAGGAGGCGGAAAAGATGGGCACACCGTGCTGTGACGCCAAATCGGCAATGGCGCGCGCCTGCGCCGTGGTAGCAGCATAGGGCTTGTCGATGAAGAGCGGCAGGCCGGCCTCCAGGAAGGGCTTGGCATGTCCAAGATGAACGCCGCCCTCATTTGATTCGATAAACACAGCGTCAACGGCACCGATCATTTCATTTGGACTATCAACAATCTGCACGCCCATTTCTCTGAGCTCTTCCGTGTATCCAGGGACTCGCTCAGGCGAAACCCGCGACTCTCCCGGGTACCCCATGACGACGTTTCCGCCGTCCACCCATTGATCCTCATCAATGTCAATGTGGTTGAGCCGCTTCGTGAACTGCACCACGTGGGACGTATCGAAATCCACAATGCCGATCTTACGCATGTTCTCCACTTACCTCTCCAATGCAAACAAAACGAACATCTTACACAAGCCACGAACTCTTCGAGCCCAGTTAACTCGATAAGCGATTCAAAGTCCGGGAGTTGTGCATCGTGTCAAGTATAGCCGAAGTACGATGCGCCTTCTAGCAACAGCGCGAATCAGGAGCGCTAGTTGCTTTCATAGCGTAGGGAGCGACCTTGGCAATACAATACCGAGCAGCCGGGACTTGCGTTCACTATGCTACTATGCACCTGACAAGATGACTGCAAGAACCTCAATTACCTGCGTGGAAACGCCGACCCTTGTATCTGAGTAGCGGGGAAGATCCAATGAATCGAAACGACTTGCGCCAACAGTTTGACGACCAGGGCTATGTGAAGCTCAAGGGCTTTCTCGATTCCAGTGTCGTAGCCCAAGCACGCACTGCCATGGAAGCGTTAGTAGAACAGCGAGCCCAGCAGCTTGTGGCAGCCGGCAAAATCGCCAGTCCGATGCACGCAGAGCCATTTGAAACACGCTTCTTTCGACTCTACGAAGAACACCTGGACGACGCCCCGAAGTCGTTTCGCAGAGAGTTGCACCTATCAGGGCTTTTCGAACTCTTCTTCAACCCGGCCCTGCTCGATGTCGTAGAAGTCCTCATTGGGCCGGAAGTTCGCCTCTATCCAAACTACACCGCCCGCCCCAAATTCCCCGATTGGAAAGGGACTGAAGTCCTCTGGCACCAGGACGGCGGCTACACGGAGCAAGTCGCAGAGGATGTTGAGAGCGTGGAGTTGCAGCGGATGGTGAATGTCTGGACGCCGCTGGTTCCCGCCCGCGCGGCAAACGGCTGTATGCAGTTTGTGCCGGGCACCCATAAGCTTGGCGCCGTGCCCCACGAGAGCCGCGAATACTACTTGGAAATCGCGCGTGAATCCCTGGACCCCTACGTGGAATCGGCTGTGGACGTCGAACTCGATCCCGGGGACGTTGTGCTCTTTCAGAACCTCCTCTTCCACCGGGGCCAGCCGAACCTTAGCAAAGAAATCCGTTGGAGTTTCGACTGGCGCTATCAAGATGCGCGGCAGCCTACCCTGCGTAAAGAAGAAGGCCATATCGCCCGCAGTAGCAGCAATCCAGACTGTGCGGTCAAGAGCGCAGATGAGTGGGCAAGTCTGACGTTTCGCTAGGGGAGTGTCTGCAAAGCCACGAAAGCCGATCGTGCTGAGCCCGGCGAAGCATGAACGGCCCTTCGACTGGCTCAGAGCCTGCCTCGTTCTCGATACGAGGGCGAAGGTTTCCATTGGAGGAAACGCCTTTGCACACGCCCTATAGGGAATGTTTCTTCGCATTCGCAAGGAAGGATCGTGATGCAACTTACGAACAGAGTGGCGATTGTCACAGGGTCCGGACGCGGAATTGGGCGGGCCACAGCTGAGCGCTTGGCGGAAGCTGGCGCGCGGGTTGTGGTGGCCGATCTCAATGATGAGAGCGCGGCGGCAGTCGCCAGTGTAATTGATGCTGCGGGCGGGACGGCTCTTGGTGTACAGATAGACGTCTCCAGCGAAGCAAGCGCCGAGAAACTTGCCCAAGCAGCCCTTGAAAGCTATGGCCGCATTGACGTACTGGTCAACAATGCCGGCATCGGTCTCTACACGCCGCTGGTAGAGACGACTTTGGAGCAATGGAACCACGTACTCGCGGTGAACTTGACGGGAATCTTCCTCTGCAGCAAGTATTGTGTTCCCGCCATGATGGAGAATGGCGGCGGTAGTATCGTGAACATTGCGTCCGCTCGTGCCATCGCCACCACGGCGCGCACCACGGCGTACACCGCCACCAAAGGTGCGGTTGTGGCGCTTACAAAAGCGATGGCAACTGAGTTTGGCGATGAGAAGATCCGAGTCAATTGTGTGCTGCCCGGCGCGATAGACACTGACATGATGCGGGAGAACCTGGCGGAAGACGGCCTCACTTTTGAAGAGGGTACCGCCCAATCCATGCAGAAGACCCCGTTACGGCGTGTGGGTAAGGGGCGCGACATTGCCAATACCGTGACGTTCCTGGCCTCGGACGACGCCTCATACATTACCGGCGCCGGCTTTGTCGTAGATGGTGGCCGCACGGTACACATTTAACCCGCAGGCCCTGCAGACTCCTTGATCATTTAAGGCGTGCGCGGTTGCCGCCGCCGGAGAATTTCACGGCCTCGTGGCGTGCCGCTGCTGAGACGTACTCTCATCGGACAGCCAGGACCCAAGCATGGTAGCATGCGCCCTCGCGCTGGCGGCGCTGCCTGCCGTAGTAGTGCCTGAATGCCCAATGGTATAATGAATGAGGATCTCAGCCGACTTCTACCTCGCAAGGATGTACCGGCTAGGCGGCTGACGATGCAGGAAGAGAGAACCGATGGAAACTATGATCAACTTTCCCCAGTGCCAGAAATGTCATACGGGCGTACTGGTGCCGTTTTCCGACTTCGGCGGACAAGGGGCATCTGTGATGTTCAAAGCCTGGGTATGCACAAATCCGGACTGTTTCTTCAATTTGAAAATTCGCAATGGGGATGTCTACGTAAACGAACGAGTCACCGATGCTGAGCGGGAGCCGCGCCCCGTTCGCTAGTGTTGTCCGTTGCTCTCATCGGATAGCGCACCTGGCATACGGCGCAGATACGGGCACCCTCGGCATTGCGTTCCTGGACAGTTGCTATGGCAAGGATTCTCCTGCGTGAGCAGTACACGTGCTACAACCACCCGCATCGCAAGACCACCGATCGGTGCGATCGCTGTGGCACCGTGTTTTGCAATGAGTGCTTGACAGCACGGGGCAAGCGAGAACTTTGCAATCATTGCGCTACTGAGGTCGATGCCATCCAGGCGCGCCGCCAACGTCCGCTGCGCCAGAAGCTCATGGACTTTGCGCCCAGCCGGGCCTCTGTCGTGGTTACGCTCTCGTTCCTCCTCTTGATTGTGGTAGTTGGCGCTTTCTTCGGCAGACAGCTTGCCTCCGTAACGCTGGAACCGGAAGAAGCCGCGCGAGTGGCACGCGCCTTCCGCGGTACGCTGCAGACGACAGAGGGGCTCAACCTCGTTGAGACGATCGTTGGGGGAGAGGTTGTAGCCGCCACCAGCGAACGGGAAACAGACGATCACGTCGCGAAGCGCCTCGTCGATGGGTGGGCAGATTCGAGAGTGCCGGACTGGCGCTCTGAGACTGCAAGCCTGCCCCAGGAACTCGTCTTCGCCATCGAGCGGCAAGTCCTTGCCGGCGGTCAGGCATTCTCCAATACAGTAACGCTTCAAACCAGCGAACAGAGCCCTCCCGATACGTGGGTGCGGGAATTCCGCGTATTTGTAAGCACTGAATCAGCAGAGGGGCCTTGGGAAGAGGTTGGCACCTTCACCCTGGCAGATAGCCCTCTCCTGCAGCGATTTACATACGAGACACGGCCCACTTGGTATATAAAGCTCGTGATCCTCAGTAACCATGGAAGTACCGATTATATCTCACTGGCGGAGGTCGGGGTCTATCTCACACAGTGAAGTCTTCGTACAAGCCTCATCGATCCCGCTGAGCGTACCGAGCGTACCTCGGGCATGTTGAAATCTGCGCAGACAGTAGAGAACCCCTCAGCATTCGATTGCAAAATCTAGAGAGAAAGCAACTCTGTGAAGCAATTCAAGCAGCTTCTTGGTGGGACATCGCTCGAAGAAAGTGTTGCAAAGAGTCGCGGTGGCGCCTTTTCGGCGCTGCGGGATCTCTTTAGACCCGGCGTACGGCTTGATGAAGACTTCTGGGAAGAACTGGAAGATACGCTCATCATGGCTGATGTCGGACCCTACCTGGCAGGGGAGCTCGTCGAGAGCGCGCGCGAGACGATTGCGCAGACTCAATTGGACTCGGCAGCGGAGGCCCACGGCCTCATCGAGGAGCTTCTCGTCGCACACCTTGGCCCCGATTCTGCACAAGTCATTTCCGGCCAACCGCTCACCGTGATATTGATGGTTGGCGTGAATGGCTCCGGCAAAACCACGATGACGGCGAAACTTGCCTATTGGTTGAAAGAGCAGGGCCACACGTGCATGTTGGCGGCGGCGGACACGTTTCGCGCCGCTGCCATCGATCAACTCCGTGTGTGGGCAGAGCGTATAGATGTGCCTGTCATTGCGCAGCAACCGGGTTCGGACCCAGGCGCCGTCGTATTCGACGCCATCGACTCTGCCACTTCGCGCAATGTTTCCCATCTCATCGTGGATACCGCAGGCCGTCTCCACACAAAGGCCAACCTCATGGACGAACTGCGCAAGGTACAGCGCATTGCTACAAACCGCGTTGGCGCTGCCGCAGTTGAGACTTTGCTCGTCATCGACGCGATAACGGGTCAGAACGTGCTCAATCAGGCGAAGATCTTTTGTGAATCCGTCCAAGTCACTGGAGTTGTCCTTACCAAGCTAGATAGTACGGCGCGGGGCGGGAGCGTGTTCGGCATCGCTCGCGAGTTGCAGCTACCTATCAAATTGGTCGGCACAGGCGAGCAATTGAACGACATGGATGCTTTTGACAGCCAGCGCTTCGTGCGTGCCTTGCTGAGCGAGTCTGTGCCCACATAGACTCATCTACGCGTTGATAGACGAGCAGTCCATTGCTGGCGGAGTTGGTGGAAAGGAACGGAACCAACGTGAAAGGCGTAATCCTGGTCGGAGGAAGCGGCAGTCGCCTCGACCCACTGACTCGCGTTACGAACAAGCATCTATTGCCAGTTTATGACAAGCCGATGGTGTTCTATCCCATTCAGGCGCTCGTGAACGCCGGCATAACCGACATAATGCTCGTCACCGGCGGCAGCAACGCCGGCGACTTCCTGCGCTTGCTTGGCAACGGCAGTGATTTCGGTCTCAAGCGCCTTCACTATACGTACCAAGACCGCCCCGCAGGCATCGCCCACGCATTGGGACTGACCCGTGACTTCGCGGAAGGTGACTCTCTGCTGCTCATGTTGGGGGATAACATCATCGAAGGAAACCTGCTCGCGGCCCGCCGCAACTTTGAGGCGCAAGATCGGGGCGCGCGTGTCATGCTGACCCGAGTGGAAAATCCCTCAAGCTACGGCGTGGTGGAGATCGAGGATGGCGCGTGCGACGAAGTCGGCCGCATCAAAAGCATTACGGAAAAGCCTGCCGATCCAAAATCGAACCTCGTGCAGACTGGGATATATTTCTATGACGAGCATGTGTTCGACGTCGTCTCCAGCCTCCGGCCGTCGGGGCGCGGCGAACTAGAGATAACCGACGTCAACACCCACTATCTCCAGGAAGGCAACCTGGAGTACGATATCCTTGAGGGCTTTTGGGCGGATTGCGGAGAGTCTTTCGAGACGTACCTAGAGTCTCAAACCCTCGTGGCCACGCATGGTGCGAATAAGTTGAAAATGTAATGGAACACATAGGTCATGTTTGAAACGCTTTCCGATCGCCTACAGGGCGTATTCCATAAGCTGCGGGGACGCGGCAAGCTAAGCGAGGCCGACGTGGACGCGGCCCTGCGGGAAGTCCGGTTGGCGCTCCTGGAAGCAGACGTGAATTTCAGGGTCGTGCGTGGCTTTCTCAAGTCGCTGCGCGAGCGGGCGGTAGGCGCCGAGGTGAGGGAGAGTCTGACGCCGGGTCAGCAGGTTATCAAGATCGTACACGAGGAACTCATCAGCCTGCTCGGCGAACCCGCTCCGCTCACCCTCTTGGGCTCTCCCCCGCACGTCATCATGCTCGTAGGCTTACAAGGCTCAGGCAAGACCACTGCCGCGGGCAAGCTTGCCCTCGCGCTGCGCAAGCAGGGACAGCAATGCCTGCTGGTTGCGGCAGATATCTACCGTCCCGCCGCAATTGAACAGCTCGAGACCATTGGCCGACAGGTAGACGTGCCTGTGCATTCCATGGGTACTTCCCAGCCACCGGCGAAAATTGCCAAGACAGCCATTGAGAGAGCGCGCAATGAGCGCCTGGGGACGGTGATCGTCGATACGGCGGGGCGTCTTCAAATTGACGCGGATATGATGGCTGAGATTCACGAAATCGCAGAAGCTGTCGAGCCGCAAGAAGTGTTGCTGGTTGCCGATGCCATGACCGGCCAAGAAGCCGTCAATGTTGCGCAGGCCTTCCACGAGCAGGTGACGCTCACGGGCCTGATCCTCACCAAGACCGACGGAGACGCCCGCGGTGGCGCAGCGCTCTCGGTACGCAGCGTGACCGGAATTCCTATCAGGTTCCTGGGAAGCGGTGAGAAGATCGAGCCGCTCGACCCCTTCTATCCGGACCGCTTGGCCTCGCGCATTCTCGGTATGGGTGACGTGCTCAGCCTCATCGAACGAGCAGAAGAGACCATCGACGCGGAGCAAGCCGCCGAGCTGGAGAAGAAGATACGCACCGCCAGCTTTACCCTAGATGACTTTGTCGATCAGTTGCAGCAGATCAAGAAGATGGGCTCATTGGGCCAAGTCCTTGAGATGGTGCCCGGCATGAATCAATTCATGCGCAATCCCGCGATGGCTGCGGCCTTGGACGAACGGCAATTTGCGCGCGTAGAGGCGATCATATACTCGATGACGTTGGCTGAGCGCCACAATCCAGCCATCATCGACGGTTCGCGGCGGCGGCGGATTGCGGCCGGCAGCGGAACGACGCCTGCAGAAGTCAACCAGCTCCTCGGCAATTTCCGTCAAATGCAATCTATGATGAAGTCGCTGGCTTCCGGCAAGATTCCCCGCAATCTCATGCGCTTCTTTGGCTAACCCCGGCACCATGTTGATTGCTTGGCTTGGGGAAGGGCCAAATCCCACCGCAACTCACGAGCCGGCGCAAGTGCCACACTGCTGACACCCGCAGCAGGTGCCGCAATTGCACAGCCCGCTTAACCCTGGATGGAACTCGTTGCGTGCCACGGCTTGCTCCCGGGGATTGCGGTAGCTAGTTCCTCGCTAGCCACGTCACACCCTTGAGCCCATTCGTTCGAATGGTGAAACACTCTGTCTCTTACCAACGTTGCATCTGGGCATAGTGAGCCCTATTCGCCACTGCGGCCGCGGCCATTAGTGGGGGCGAACTGAAAGACTAGCCAGCCGAGAATGGTGGCCAACAATGACCCAACTAAGATGCTCATCTTAGCCGACTCCAGCAATTCCGTTCCGCCAAGGGCCAAGTTTGCGATAAAGAGCGACATCGTGAAGCCGATACCTGCTAAGCACCCGGCGCCAAGTACGTGGAACCAGTTTACGCGACTGGGAAGGGCGGCGAGACCGAGACGCACCGCGACTACGGAAAAGAGCACAATTCCAAGCGGCTTGCCGACGAGCAGCCCCAGGGCCACACCACGCGCCAGCGGTTCCTCTACAAAACCGGTAAGATCGGCGTCAATTGCAACGCCAGCATTGGCCAGTGCAAACAACGGCATGATGCCAAAGACCGTCCAGGGATGGAGCGTGTTTTCGAAACGCTGTAGTGGCGACTGCGCCCCCAAGGCCGTCCGCTCTATAGAACGCATCAGGGATACTTGCTCTTCATTCGCCAACACACTCTCACCTTCAGCAGATGCCTGGGCAAATTCGTCAATGTAGACGCGGCTCAGGTTGGTGAATTCAGCGCTATCGATACGCCGACGGACCGGAATCGTAAACGCCGCAATTACCCCCGCCACCGTCGGGTGCACTCCCGATAAGATGAAGGCCGGCCACAGACCGCAGGCGGCCAAGAGGATATACACGAGCGTGCTGCGAATCCCCAAGCGATTGGCAGCGATAAGCAATACCACAAAAACCGCGGCGATTCCCAACGCCAAGAGCGAAATGCCGCTCGTATAGAAGATGGCAATGACTAGCACCGCCCCAATGTCATCCACTATCGCCAGAGCCGTAAGAAAGACCTTGATGGGCGTGGGCACTCGGCTGCCAAGGACCGCCATCACGCCCAGCGTAAACGCGATGTCGGTTGCCATGGGGATGCCCCAACCGCGTTGCCCCGGCTCGCCCCAGTTAAACCACAGAAAGATGGCAGCGGGAACGAGCATGCCACCGATCGCCGCCATGATGGGGAGCATGGCACGCCTTGGTGAAGCGAGTTCTCCGGCAATTACCTCACGCTTGATTTCTAAGCCGACCACAAAGAAGAAAATTACCATCAAGCCATCGTTGATCCAGTATTCGAGCGGCTTGTCGAATACGAAGTCGCCAATTCTCACGGCAAAGTGGAGGTGCCAGAGGTCATAGTACGAAGAGCCAAAAGGAGAATTGGCCCACACAATTGCCACGATTACGCAGGCCAGCAGGACTATCCCACTGGATGCCTGCGCATGGGCAAATTCCTGGAAGAGACCAAGGACTCGAAACCGTCCATGCCCTGGGGAGGATGGGCGAGCACCGTGTTGATCCGTGTCTGAAATATCGTTTTTCACTGCTGAGTCCTCAGCATGTCGTAAATTGTCTCCTGATTAGGGTGCAGCACCTGGCCGGGGGCTTCCGCGGGGCGTTATTAATACTATAGCGCACCGCATCATAGCAGTCTCGGCACACGAGAGTGTGACAGTCCGGCACGAGGATTCTGCAATGTGCATGCGGATTCCCGGACCGATTGAGAGCCTCTGCGTAGAACGATGTATTGCCTGGAACACACGTATTCTGTCACGCACATAACAGGGGTTCAACACTTTGCAGCAGCCGGCTGCATAGTCCTGCCTGCGACATGGTTAATTGTTGAGCTTGGGACGATACTGCAGGGCTTCAGCGAGGTGTTGGACGGCTATGATATCGGCCTCATCCATGTCCGCAATCGTGCGGGCGAGCTTCAGCACGCGATGGAAGCTGCGCGCCGTCAATTGCATGCGGTCCATCGCCGTCCGCATCAGATTCTGAGCATCCGACTGCAGTGTACAGAACTCCCGCACGTGTCGAGGGCCTATTTCTCCGTTTGTCTTGAAGGGAAGCGCAGCAAAGCGCTCCTGCTGGACTTGCCGGGCACGCACCACACGCTCCCGCACACTTGCTGATGGCTCGCCTTGGCGATCTTCGGTCAGTTTTTCGTATTCAACGCGCGGCACTTCAACGTATATGTCAATGCGGTCCAGCAGTGGACCGGACAACTTCCTTTGGTAGCGCGTGACGATGGCGGGATTGCACGTACAATTGCGAACCGGATCACCATACCAACCGCACGGGCAAGGATTCATCGCGCCAATGAGCAAGAACTGCGCCGGAAACGTCAGCGAGCCCGAAGCGCGCGAAATCGTAACTGCGCCAGACTCAAGCGGCTGCCGGAGCATATCAAGGAGATTTGTCGGAAATTCAGGTATTTCGTCGAGAAACAAGACGCCGCGATGCGCCTGGCTAATCTCACCCGGGCGCGGAAAGCGGCCGCCGCCTACGAGCCCCGCGTGAGAGACGGTATGGTGGGGAGAACGAAACGGGCGCTTCAATACCAAAGGCTCGTCCGCCTGCAAGAGCCCACAGACACTATAGATCTTGCTCACCTCTATTGCTTCATCCAGCGAGAGCGGCGGCAGAATTGAAGACACGGCCTGGGCCAGGAGGGACTTGCCGGTACCCGGTGGACCCGAAAACAACACGTTGTGACCGCCGCTGCATGCCACTTCTAGCGCCCGCTTGGCGTGCTCCTGGCCTTTTACGTCGGCCAGATCAACATCGTAGGCTATGGTATCGTTTTCGGCGGCATTCGGCGGGCGGGCTCTGGCGAGGGATTCCATGTCACTGAGGTGCAAGACCAGTTGCCTCAAGTGCATTGCGGGGTAGACTGCCAAACCTGATATGATTGCCGCCTCCGCGCCGTTTGACACGGGCACGTAAACGGAGCGTATACCCCAGCGGAGTGCATTGGACACGAGCGGCAGAATTCCGTTCGTAGGCCGTAGCGCCCCTTCAAGCGCCAACTCGCCGAGAAAGAGCGATTCTTCCAGCCCTTCCGCCGCCAACTGACCGCTGGCGACGAGAATGCCGATGGCAATCGGTACGTCGAGGCTCGTACCTTCCTTCGCCACGTCAGCAGGCGCAAGATTGACGGTAACCCGCTTCTGGGGAAAGACAAAGCCCGCGTCTCGAATTGCCGCGCGCACACGCTCACGGGCTTCCTGCACCGCCGTATCCGGTAAGCCGACGATGACGAATGAGGGCAGCCCGTCGGCAAGATCAACTTCTACCTCAACCTGGGCGCTATCCAGCCCGACCAGCGTGGCAGCCATAATCTTGGCCAGCATACCGAATCCTAGTGTCCAGCTAAATCGGTCTTACACATGCATCACAGAAGGTACGGAGACTTGTACACGTAAGAAAGGAATGCAGCAAATGGCTGCGTCGGCGCTCTCTGCCGCATATCGCCGATGTCAATGGTGCATAGTCCCTTCGCGGGCCGCGCCTGTCCAACGAGAAGCGAATTCGCCCCCAAACGGCGGAAGCCGCCGTCTCCGGCACACATCAAACATTTATTTCGCCGAAGGAATGTTACGCGCTTTCGGCCTGCAGCCGAAGCCAACGTGTCACAGTCAGCGAAGCGGATCGAAAAACGTCAGATCGGCGCCGAAATTATCCATCGCCGCCACCGCGTCTCCTTCAAGAGCCGTCCGGATGTTGCGCGTGCGGTGAGCGAGCGTAATTTCAGTCCGTGCCGCCGGGTACTCCAATGAAACCGGTTTACCCGGATCAGGTTGGGCAATGTACAGGTGATCTCCCAATACCCGGTAGTCTGCGGTTCCACTGACCTGCAAGGCAGACCTGTCGGCCCACCGCGGCAATCTGATCCAAAGTGGCGCCGCGTGCCTGGTCGTCACGCTCACTCGGCCTGACGATTCGCCCGCCTGCACACGCGCGTCCGGCGTGTCCTGGTCCAACAACAGGTTCACCCGTACGCCATCGGGCCCTGTCACGACGCCCTCCCTGAGCACTTCGCAGAGGGTCCCGACTACTCCGCCGACTATATCCATATTGAAGCTGATCCGTTCGAGACCAAGCGGGTGGTGGCCGTACGGCGCTGGAAACCCAAACGCTCCCCGATGCCGTTCTCTCACACTTCTCAGACCATCTTCGCCTGCCGGATTGGCAGGTTCGGGAATGAAATCTGCATCGCGAAGTTGGGACGGCAACAGGTGCCCGCGTAGAATCCTTTCGGCGTCTTGGAAGCGCCCGGGATATCCGTGCCGGCCGAGTATCAGGTCTGTTTCGACGATATCGCCGGTGTTGTTGCCCTCGCCCTTGTCGGCCGGGCTGTCGTCGGCGCTGCTCTCGATCACCCAGCCCAGTTCGTCGCGGATCGCCCACAGCCCGTTGTCGGCAAAGGCCCGTACTCGCTCCAGGAGTGCGGCGTCGCCGGTCAGGTCCCCAAGCTGCGCCAGCGAGGACATGACACAGGTCGTCGAGTGCGTGTGCACCCCGAACTTCTCACGGTCATACGACCCGTCCGGCAAGAAGAACTCAGACGTGGCCTTCTCGGCCAGGAGAGACGCCAATTCAAGCGCTTTGCCCGAGCCGGTGGCCCTGAAGTACTTAACCAGCGGGCCGATGGCGCGGGCGACTCCCGTAATGAATGTATTCTGCCGGGTCCACCGAATGCCGTGGGCCGCCGTAATCCTCTCGCGGTCCCAGCCGTCCACCGGGTCCCACGCATCGAGTATGAACTCAATGCTGGATTCGGCCACTTCCCTCGCCGTGTCTGAATTTCGAAACTTGACGAGGGCGTAAAGTGCATGCATTCCCTCACGCACGTTGTGATCGTTGAAGTTCTCGATTGGTCCGTCCACGCGGTCGCGGTTCATGGGCAAAGGCACGGGGCCGGAGTAAGAGAAGAAGGCCGCTGCGGCGTGTTTTTCGACCGCCTCCTCCGAGATCGAGACTCCAGCCGCGTCTTCGGCATTCAACAGGGCGTTCAGGTGCCTGCCCGGCACATGCGACTCAGAGTGGACGTTGCTGAAGCTGAGCCGGGGGTTGGGAAGGACCTCTGAACTGAAGAACGGGATGTCGTTGTCGTCGGCGTTGAACACGCTCGACATCGTCCGGCAACCAAGTTTGATCGCCGACTTTATGTCGGTGGTGTTGACGTTGGATACCTTCACGTTGGCGCTCCCGTGGTCCGCTCGAAAATGGACCATCCAGGTTGATTTACACTTTGCATCATGGACGCTAGATCATTCCGGAGTGCGGCTCATCCGCCCGATAGCACCTGCGTGCAGTGCCCCGGGCAGGCTGCTGAAGCCCGGCAAAGAACGGGACTCACGCAATTCGAACCCGTGCATGCCGTGCTCGCCATGTTCGCACGGCTGATTGAACGCCGGTAGGGCCGGCCCCTCACTCTTAGCAATTTCTGCCCGTGCGTTTCCAGGCTGCACTATCAAGCCCCATACCCAGCCAGCGGGCACGCCACCAACCGCCGTAATCGGCAGGCCGTCAGCACAATCAACTCCTACCTCTGCATGGGCGCTATCCAGCCCTCCAAGCGTGGCAGCCATAATCATGGCCGGCATCTCCACCTCCACCGCGAAGCACAGCTTGCAGCCCTTGCCTATACGGGGACTATAGACCCGGCGCAAAATGCAAGCAAAGCCGTAACTATTCGGTACTAAAGGAGTACCGGCACAAACATGCCACAACTGCTGGCAGTTTAGCAATGCGTGGGGTAGCCTGGCAGCCACATTCGTAATTGTCTTGTCGGTCTGGTAGCATTACAGTAGCATACGAAAGAATATCTTTCGCGCCCACGTACGGCGGGTGCGGGTTAAATGTGTCCTGCCATTTGCGCATTGCACATTGCACTCTGTATACTCCCATTCAATACGTAGTGTATTGGTATTGGGGTGTCCAAATCGAGGTCAAGTGGACTAAGAACTCATTACGCAATCAACTATAAGATTGACTGGTTCAGGAAGGAGAATCGATGAGTAATTCCGGATCAACAGTGATGGAAAAGCAAGCATGGGAGGTGGCAGGCCAACGTCTCGGTGGTACAGTTGCGTCACTGGCCGTTTCACCGAGCTTTAGCGAGAACAACCTAGTGCTCGCCGGAACCATGGCGGGAGTGTTTTGCTCCGAAGATAAGGGCAAGACCTGGAAGATTTCCAATGAAGGCATTACGAGCCCCTATATCCAGGCGCTTGCATTTGCACCCAACGTTGCGAACCATGAGGTAGCGTTTGCCGGTGCTTTGGAAGGTGGCGTCTATCGCTCTGACAATGGCGGCAAGACCTGGCAGCAGCTTGACTTTTGGCAAGGAGCGGCCTCAGTCACGTGCCTGGCGGTGTCACCGAGCTTTTCCGATGATGGAGTGATGCTCGCCGGCACCCAGGAAGATGGCGTCTTCAAGTCAACCAACCGCGGCCGTACGTGGAATTCGGCCAACTTCGGCATTATGGAACTCAGTATTCAAGCCATTGCCATCTCGCCGGACTTTGAAGAGGATCAGACCGCATTCTTAGCTGGTGGCGACGGCCTCTATCGAACGCTTGACGAAGGCCGTGCTTGGCGGCTGGTAGACAGAGGGCTGGATAGCATGGCCATCCAGGCAATTGCCGTTTCGCCAGATTTTGCAGAGGACCGAACGGTGCTTGTCGGCACGGAAGATATGGGTGTCTTCAAGTCTACCGACGGCGGCACGAACTGGCAGGAAGCGAACAGCGGCCTGGACAGTGTCTCGATCAACGCGCTCTGCCTCTCGCCGGAGTTTGCCAGTGACAGCCTGGCATACGCGGGTACGGCAGAAGGATCGGTTTACCGTTCGTCCGACGGCGGCAGTACCTGGGAAAGCGTTATCGATCAAGATTCGTCGGTACTCTGCTTGCTGACAACCGGAACCGGCGAGGATGACATTGTCTTGGCAGGTGTGCACCGGGAAGGCGCTCTGCGCGCCAATGGCGGCGCTACTGATTGGGAACCGGCCGTAGAAGGCCTTGCCGCACGCTCGCTTCTTGGCACGGCACTTTCTCCAAATTGCCATCAGGACGGTACGCTCTTTGCGACTAGTCTCGAAGACGGAGTCCTGCGTTCTGCCGATGAAGGGTTGACGTGGGAAGCAGCCGGTGCAGGCCTCGAAGAGATGCAAGTCGCATCACTCTTAATCTCGCCGGACTATGCAAACGACTCCACCGTCTTTGCGGCAACTCATCAGGGCGTTGCAATTACCGCAGATGGCGGCAGGAGCTGGCAGGCCAGTAACGAGGGCATCGATGAAGAGACGTTAGACCTCCGCGTCTTGGCAGTTTCTCACACGTACGCGGAAGATCGTTTGGTCGCGGCCGGGGGGCCGGGCGGCGCACTGTACTTTAGCCGTGACGCCGGTCAGTCCTGGGAACGGTCCGAAGAGACGTTCGGCGAGGAAGACGTGATCGGTATAGCGCTTTCCCCGAATTTCGCCGATGACAACACGCTCTTGCTCGGCACTTTCCGTGCTTCTCAAGGCGATTACGCCAGTACCATTACCGTATGGCGCTCTGCTGACGGCGGTGAGATTTGGAAACGAATCCTCGTCCATGCCACGGGAGCACAGTGGATCAGTTTCGCCATGCCGCCAAACTATTCCGGCTCGGAAGAGGACTATAGCAACTTCTTCATTGCCACGGCGACTCGATTCTTCCGCCCGATGTGGCGCGGCAAGAATCTCTGGGTAGGTGATGCCATTGGCGAAGCGACAGCGGCCGTGGTCTGCCTGGCTATCTCGCCCGAATACGAAAGCGATACCACCATCTACGCCGGTACCAGCCGGGGCGTGTACAAGTCCTCAGACGAAGGGCTGACATGGCAGAACATCAACGAAGGGCTGGACAACAAGGCGATTGTCTCTCTGCTGGTCTCACCAAACTATGCTGAAGATCACGCGGTATGGGCCGTGTCGCTTGGCGGCACTGTGTGGCGATACGTCGATGCGTAGCTGGTTGCTGCCGATTACAGCCCTGCTTTAAACCTTGACCCCGGCAAACTAAAGAGCTACGTGCCGCTTTGTCGGCACGTAGCTCAGTGTTTAAGCGCCGCAGAATCGCATCTGCTTACGGCTTTCAAGGGGCCTGGAAATGAATGGCTTCACTCACGCGCAAGTACATGTATTCCGGCTCAAACGTCACCATCTTGAGAGTCCTGCTCAGCCGGGAAAAATTCAAGATGTCGTAAGTGATACGTGTGGCATCCAAGCGCAGGTAATGTCTGCGGCACAGTTGGCGTTACGGGTCAGGAGTCTCGGCCTATCCGTGGCTGCGATCGAGCGCGCACTCTGGCAGGACCGAGACCTGGTAAAGGTGTGGTGTATGCGCGGCACGCTGCACCTGCTGCCTGCACACGAACTTCCCGTCTACGTAGCAGCACTCAAGCCCTATCGTCTCACGCAAGAACAACGCTGGATGGCGCGGTACGGCGTAGACGCTGCAGCCATTCAGGCAATGACAGAGGCCATCCTCGCGGCCCTTGGCGAGATCCCTCTAACTCGCCGCCAACTCTCTCTGAGACTGACGGCTGAACTTCACAAGCATGCTCCGCAGGTGATGGAGTTGGTCGAGCACGGTTGGGGCGGACTAGGGAAATATGTTTGCCTGCAGGGCGACTTGTGCCTCGGCCCCAATCAAGGTCAGGAAGCAACATTTGTACGGCGAGACATGTGGTTAGACAATTGGGAAGACGTGCCTGGAGAGGAGGCTGAAGTCCTGCTCTTGAAGCGCTACTTACAGGCTTACGGGCCGGCCACCGTGCAAGACTTTTCCTTCTGGGCGGGCATGTCGGTGAAAGATGCCAGCCGGATTTGGCGCAGACTGCAGAGCGAGATGCAGGATGTGACCGTTGAAGAGAAGCCTGCTACCGTCCTCAAGAGCGACCTCCCAACTCTTCAGGAGACGAAGTCCGTTGCAGAAGCTGTGCATCTTCTGCCTCACTTCGACGTCTACCTGCTCGCCCACCGCAGCAAGACGCATCTCGTTGCGGAAAGTCATTACAAGCGCGTGTATCGCGCTGCGGGTTGGATATCCCCGGTAGTGCTAGTCAACGGGCGTGTCGCCGGCGTGTGGTCGCAGGCGCGCCGGGGCGGGGTGCTGCAGGTTACTATCGAGCTCTTCGGCAAGCTCACCAGATACCAGTACGCCGCGATAGAGAAACGCGCCGTTGACGTGGCCAGTTTCTTCGACTCTCGCCTGGAGCTTGCGTACACTAGCACTGCGGAAGCGATTCCTGCAAACTAGGAACAAGATTGGATATGCAGCAAGTCGAATGAGAAAAACCACAGACCCGAGGAGTGTATCATGGCAAACCCGGTTCAGTTGGGAACGGCGAGCATCAACATCACCCCTTCCGTAGGCACCTGGATGGGCGGCTACAGCGCCCGCGACCACGGCGCGACGGACATACACGACGACCTCTATGCCAAGATCTTAGTTTTCTCCGATGGTGAGACAAAGGCCGCCATCGTCACCTGCGATCTCGTCGGCATTACCGAAGAGAGCACTGCCGCAGTGCGCAGCCTGGTCGAGGAGCAAACGGACATCCCCGGCAGCCACGTGATGATAACCTGCTCCCACACGCACTCCGGGCCGACAACGCGGGAGTGGCGCTACGATGCCCCATTCAACAATTCCTACATGCGCGAGCTCGAGCGCAAGCTGGCGGGAGGCGTGCAGGTAGCGAACCAACACCTGCAGCCTGCTGTCGGCGGTCTGGGTGCGGGCTCATTCCCGCTGGCCGTAAACCGCCGCCTCACCACGGACGGCGTAACCGAAATGCGCGCCAATCCGGATGGGGTGGTGGACCACACCGTTGCGGTGCTCCGCTTCGACAAGGCAGACGGCACGCCATTGGCCACAGCCTTCCACTATGCCTGCCACTCAACGAGCATGGGCGCATCGAATTACGCGTTTAGCGCCGACTATTCCGGCGGTGCAAAGGCCTTTGTCGAAAAGACTTACGGAGGCGGCCACACTACGGCGTTCTTGCTGGGCTGCTGCGGCAACACGCGGCCCAACTTCACCAGCGACGGCAGCCGCTTCCGCTCCGCCACCTTCGACGAGTTGGAAAGCGTCTGGCGGGGCCTTGGCGCTGAAGTCGTGAGCGTGCGGGAGTCGATCGATTGCGCGCCGCTGGATGGCGTCGCCGTGGCGCAGCGTCTGGTGACAGTGCCTCTGCGAGAAGTTCCTGATGTCTCCTTTTACAAGGAGGCGCTTGAAACGGAAACCTGGCCTGATACACAGGAACGCATTAACCGCGACTCGCTCAAGTGGGTACGAAACCGCGTTTCAGATTACGAAACCGACAACTTGCTCCTTGAACCCAAAGCGGAAATCCAGGTTATCCGCGTCGGCAACCTCATCTTCGCCAGCTTCCCCGGCGAGGTATTCCTCGAATACGGTCTGGCGGTGCAAGAGCGCGTAAAGTCCGAATTGGGTCTGGAGGCCCTGCACGTCGAACTCGCCAACGGCATGATAGGCTACGTGCCCACGGCAGACGCAATCCCGCACGGCGGTTACGAAGTCATGGCCTATCGCCACGGCGCGCAATCACCGGCGGGCTACTCCGGCGACGCCGAAACTCTCTTTGTGGACACCGCCGTGGAACTCGCTCGCCAGACCACAGGGGCGAATGCATAGCATGGGAATCCCACCCCACGTTGCCTGGAGGCAGTAAGTCTGAAGGACATTCGGTTCGATCAAACTATCGTGGTGCCTGAAGGTGGTCTGGCCACCGAGCATGACGATCTTTTACCGGCGGGCATGGCCGACAGGGTTGACTGTATTCTCATACCCGAATGGGTCCTGCAAGACCGTGTTGCAGGCCTGGCGCAACAGATCCACGATGGTTGCGCCAATTGCCGCGAGCTTGTCTTGCTCGTGGCATTAAAGGGCGCGTTCGTGTTTGCCGCGGATCTCGGCCGCGCAATCTCACGGCTCGGTGGCTTGGAGTTCCGCTATGAGTTCATTCGCACCAGCGTCTACGGCAATACCATCAAGCAAGAGAACGAAGAGGCGCGTGAGGTGAGCGTAGCAAGGCTGCCCGCAGACCTGGCGGGCAAAGACGTGCTGCTGGTTGAAGACCTGATTGACCAAGGCTTTACGCTGACCGCCCTCAAGCAACGCGTCCTCGAGGCAGGTGTCCGCTCAGTACGCACGTGCGTTCTCCTTTCCAAGCGCATCGAACTGCCTTCGACATTTGTGGAGCGCAATCGCTCCGCCTTGACCCTCGATTACGTCGGCTTTGAGGTCCCTGACCGCTGGGTTGCCGGCTACGGCACCGACGCGAGCGAGGACTTTCGCATGCTGCCGTACATCGTCACCGTGCGCGAGCAGCTCTATGCGACAAGCGACGAGTGATGAGCGTCGATCTGGTATTGCGGGGCGGCACCATCGTCGACGTCGTAGCAAAGCGCTGCTACGCTGGCGATGTTCTCATCAAAGATGGTTTGATCCATAGCATCGCGCGCACGCCCGCCTCGGTTGAGGCAACCGAGACGCGCGACATTGCAGGGCAATACGTCATTCCGGGATTCATCGACCCGCACCTGCACATCGAAAGCAGCCTCCTCAGTCCGCTCGAATTCGCACAGGCCGCCGTGCAGCGTGGCACCACGGCCGTCTTTGTGGACCCGCACGAGATTGCCAACGTGGCCGGCAACGACGGCATCGCCCTCTTCCTGCGACATGCCGAAGTCGCTCCCCTCGACATCTTCATCGGTGTCCCCTCGTGCGTGCCGGCCACGGCTTTCGAGGACACCGGAGCAGCGCTCACTCTCGCCGACATTGAGGAGCTCTTGCCGCATCCCCGCGTCTACGGGCTTGCCGAGATGATGAATTTTCCCGGCATCATCCATAACCTGGGAGACGCCCGCGCCAAAGTGGAGAGTGCCTTCGACCTGGGCAAAGTCGTTGACGGCCATGCGCCGGGCGTAACGGGACGCGATCTTGCGCTTTATGTCACCAACGGCAAAGACGACGGCACGGTCAGGATTATGTCGGACCACGAGTCTCGCACAGGGACGGAGGCCCTGGAGAAGCGCCGGGCAGGCATGACCGTCGCCATGCGCTATGGCAGCGCCACGAAGGACCTGGATCAAATCCTGCCCTTCCTGGCGGAGCAAGCGGAAAGTCTGGATGGATTCATGCTCTGCAGCGACGATCTCGATGCGGAGGAGCTGCACACTCACGGTCATGTTGACCGGATCGTGCGCCGGGCGCGCGACATCCTGGTACGACATGCGGGTTTGAACACTGAGCAAGCCACAATCCAGGCGATCAGGATGGCGACCTTACACCCGGCGCGCTACTTCTCTCGCTTCTTTCGCCACCACGGCTATTCTGAAATGGGAGCAATCATCCCCGGCAGAGTTGCCAATCTCGCTATTCTAAACTCTTTGGATTGCCTTGAGAGCTCGACCGTAATCCATCGCGGCGAGGTCGTCGTCGCCGGCGGTGAGGTAGCGCGACGCGAGCACCCCGGCGATTACGGGCAACTCCTGCAATCGGTAAGAGTCGAAAGGCCGGTAGCAGCATCCGATTTCGCCGTACCCTTTAGCGGACAGGGAACAGAGGCAACCGTGCGCGTCATTGGCGCTGAAGACGGCAGCCTAGCGACGAAACTCAAAGTCCTTCGTCTGCCGGCAGGCAACGGGGAAATTCAGGCCGACCCTGTGCAGGATGTTGTGAAGATTGCCGTGATCGAGCGCCATCACAACACCGGCCTGCACGCCGTAGGTTTCGTCAGCGGCCTTGGCATGCAACGTGGGGCTGTTGCTTCCACCGTGGGGCACGACAGCCACAATCTCATAGTGGCCGGCGTAGACGAGACCGCCATGGCGGCAGCAGCCAACCACTTGGTAGCAATCGGGGGAGGCATGGCGGTAGCGTTGGGAAATGAGTTGACCTCGCTACAACTAGAGATCTGTGGCCTTATGTCAACAGCGACGATAGACTCGGTCGTGCCGCAATACCGCTTACTTCTGGCAGCCGCCAAGCAGACCGGCACAACGAGCAAGAACGTCTTTCACTTGCTCTCGTTTCTTGCCTTGCCCGTCATCCCACAACTAAAGATTACGAATCGCGGCTTGGTGGATGTGGATGCCTTTGCGCCGGTACCACTCCTCGTAAAGTAGTCAGGTCGCCGCGGTCACTCTCGACGGGAATCTAGCTTGCCGCGCGCTCTGTACCAATCCGAACGGCATCCGGCTCGCAAACCGGGTACAGGTCACTTTGCAACGGCCCCCTGCTCTGCGCAGGACAGTATACGAGTGCGGGCGGGAGACTTGTGGGACTCGGCAGCGGCGAGCATAGCAGCGGCAATACCATCGGGATTGCAGAAGGTCAGCGCCAGAATCGACGATCCGGCGCCGGAAAGGGCGCTGCCGCACGCCCCCGCCGCGAGGGCCGCATCCATGATCGGTTCCATGGCGGGAAATATGGTAGCGCGATGGGGTTGATGCAGACGGTCGTTCATGCCCACACGGATCAATGCTCCGTCAGCTTGCGTGATCCCCGTAAGCAAGAGGGCTGCATGTCCGATGTTGTAGACCGCGTCGCTAAGAGGCACCTCTTTGGGAACCACTCCGCGGGCGAGTTCCGTAGGCAAGTGCTGATCGGGAATACAGACTACCGCGTGGAGGTTTGCCGGCACAGGGACTCGCGCGTAGGTCGGCAATTCATCGCCGTCTGCTGCACAAACAATGAGGCCCCCAAACAAAGCGGCGGCCACGTTGTCGGGGTGGCCCTCTATATTACATGCAAGTTGCAGCAACTTTTCAGATGAGAGCGCGTTTTCGAGAATGTAATTGGCCGCCACCAGTCCACCCACCGTCGCACTGGCGCTGCTGCCCAGCCCTCGAAAGAGCGGTATGCTGTTTTGCATGTGCAGACTGATTGGGGGGAATGTATCCCCAACTAATTCAAATGCACGGGCAAATGCCTGCGTGAAGAGATTGTCTTCATCGCCTGCAAGTTCTGCCGTCCCTTCACCCTCGATTGTGACATTGGGGCCATGCTCTGCCGGGCCTACGGTGAACTCATTGTAAAGCGTAAGTGCCATGCCAAACGCATCGAAGCCTGGTCCCAGATTTGCGGTAGTGGCCGGCACCCGCACACCGAACACCGGAAAACTAGCTGCCATTGAGAGCACTCTCGACGAAGGGAACGTGGGGAGAAAAACCTGCCTATGGCGGCTTTAGTGTACCATTAAGCTGGCGTTCGCCGAGAGGCCCGATATGGTTTGGCCCTCAGCGATCTCATGGCCGTTCTCGATAGCGATAGATGTGCAAAACATCGCAGTGAGTTTCAAGGAATAGCGCAATGCTCAAGTGGTTGAAACGCGGCTTTATCTTAGGAGTTACCGCCGTGACTGCCTATGTGGCCTATACGCGCTTTCGGCCACGACCTATTCCTGTGGAGTCACTCCGCACCGACGGTAAGTTCATAACTGTAGAGGGCTTGCGGATTCACTACCGTATGGCCGGTGCGGGCCCGCCATTGATTCTCATCCACGGCATCGGCGCAAGTCTCTTTGCCTGGCGTCTTGTCTTTGATCAGTTCGCTGAGAATCACACAGTGTATGCGCTTGATCTGAAGGGTCACGGTCTCTCCGATAAGCCTAACTCCGGCGACTACTCACCTTTCGGCATGGCCGACCTGGTGGCACGCTTCATGGATGCATTAGATGTAGAATCCGCCAAGATCATAGGCTTATCCATGGGCGGCGCGGTGGGGACCGCATTGGCAATCAGGCATCCCCTGCGTGTCCAGCAATTGGTGCTCATCAGTGCGGCAGGTTACCCGCTCAACTACCACGTCATGCCACTGATTGTTCGGTTCGCCAGTACATCCCTTGGGAGCGCATTTGTAGCATTCGTGTTGCGCCAGCGAAAATCCATCGAGTGGTATTTGCGCAGTTGTTTCTACGATCCTGACGGCATCTGTACACCCGAAATGATAGATGGCTACTTCCTGCCGCTCCTGACGCCGGGATTGGGCGGCGTGGTGCCACAACTGGCACGTGACTTTGGGCAGACCAGCCTCGCCCATCGCCTCAAAGAGGTAGCCGCCCCGACCCTTATCATCTGGGGACAGTATGATGCCGTGATCCCTATGCATTGGGGTTACCGCTTTCAGCAGGACATAGCCAACGCTCAATTGGTTGTCTTCCCTAAGTGCGGACACTGTCCTCACGAGGAATATCCCCAGCAATTCCTGGAGGTGGTGAATGGCTTCTTCCAGGGGGGAATCGTTGACTCCAGCTCTCAGCCAGAGGGAACTCTCCCGGCGAACCCGTAGTTCGCTATGAATCGGGAGAGATCAGGATACAATTGCGGCGCACGTGGGAGACGGAAGACCGTTTCCTACCGGATTCCAGGCGAGGTCAGCAAATTCCGCGTGATAGACCGCGTCATCTAGCACAACCGCAAAGACGTCCTGCGCGTCGCAGATGATATGTTCGCACATGCGGTCGAGAGGGAATGTGAGGTTTTGCTCGGCGTCCTGCCAGGTGTCGCCGCCATCGTGCGTCACCATCATGCGTCCGAGACGCCCGACGCGGCGGGACGGCCCAACCACGACAGTTGCGGGATCGTCCGCCTTTATGCACACGCCGCGAGTGTAGTCATCGATGAGGTGTTGCCAAGACTGTCCGCGGTCAACGGAACGGAACACGCCGCCCCCCGTGGCCGCTACGATAGTTTCCGGTTTGGCGGGATGTATGTCGATACTGTGGACGTCCGGGTGTAAGCCGTTTGCAGGAAACTCCCATTGACCGATCTTCTCCGAGATTCCCCACGTCGCGCCGTCATTGCGGCTGTCGGCTAAGCCACCGACCTCGATTGCAGCCCATACGGCCGGATCAGCGCCCTCCAGCATGATAATCTTCCGCACCGCGCCAGCGCGGGGCGAATAGGGCAGAAACCACTCGGCACACCCGGGAAGCGCCGTAAATCCACTCTCTTCCGCCCACGTCGCGCCGCCGTCGCGGCTGCAAGAAACTCGAGCCGGTTCTGTGCCGACACGCACGACGTGCGGGTCGTGGGGATGGTAAGAAACCGAGCGGATGTAGGGACTGCCCTCCCAGGCCGCGATAGGTTCCCAGTTTTCTCCCCCATCGGCGGTTGAAAAGAGACCGGCGCCATGAGTGCCCGCGATGGCGTGCTGTCCGTCTGGATGGGCGGCTACCGCTTCGATTTCATTGTCGCCGAGACCGGACGTCCGCCGAACCCAATCGTCACCTTCCCGTGTAAGCCGAAAGATGCCCTGCTCTGTACCGACATAGATTTGCTCCGCCATGGCATGCACCTCATGCATTTTCAGCAGTAATCTCGTCACTTAACTGGCAAGAACTCTCGGCACTCCGTTGCACCTATTGCGTGAAGACATTCAGCACTGCCAAGATTGCAGTGCCTGCCGCCACAAGCCCCTCCAGGCGAATGGTCAGACGCTGTTCCAAGTCTCTGAGATTAGACTTGGTGGCCAGTGACTCTCCAGTTTCGCCCAAGGTATCCAGAATGGCCTCTGCCTTCTCCCTATCGAATCCAGCCGAGGTCAGCCTTTCGAACGCTCTGCGCGAGTCAAAGACTGCCATCGGTCACGTCCACGCGGCCGGTTATGTCGCGACGGCCCGCTCTGCCTGCTTCTGGGCCACAATCTCATCGACTTCCTCGATGAGCAGATCGAAGAGTTCATCTTCCCTGCAGCTTCGCACCGGCTTGCCCTTGCGGAAGAGGGCGCCCTTGCCGCGCCCGCCGGCGATGCCGACGTCGGCGTCCCGCGCCTCGCCGGGTCCATTCACCACGCAGCCCATCACCGCGACTTTGACCGGTTCCTTGACGCTTTGCAGGAAGCTCTCGACGCGCTCCGCCAGCTCGATGAGTTCGATCTCGCAGCGACCGCAGGTTGGGCAAGCGATAAGCGTAGGGCCGTGCTCGCGGAGTCCCAGCGACTTGAGAATCTCATAGCCGGCAAAGACTTCCTCGGTAGACTCCGCCGCCAACGAAACGCGCAACGTATCGCCGATGCCCTGATAGAGCAGGACGCCAAGTCCTACGGCGCTTTTCACCATGCCGGCCTTTAGCGTGCCGGCCTCAGTGATGCCCAGGTGGAGCGGGTATTCAACACGGTCGGCGATGAGTTGGTATGCGAGGATCGTGGTCGGTACGTCCGAGGCCTTAAGAGAAATCTTGATGTCGGTAAAGTCCATGTCTTCCAGGATCTTAACGTGATCGAGGGCGGACTCCACCATCGCCGCCGCCGTCTTTTCGACCTTCTCATCGCCTTCGAGCATCATCAATTCTGGGATGAGCCGCGATTCCAAAGAGCCGACATTGACGCCGATCCGCATCGGCACCTGGCGGTCCTTGGCTTCTTTCACCACCATGCGGGTCTTCTCTCGGCTGCCGATATTACCGGGATTCAGGCGCAGACCATCCACGCCCGCTTCCAAGGCTCGCAGCGCCAGGCGGTAATCGAAGTGAATGTCGGCAATAACCGGAATCGGGGAACGTTTGCGAATCTCCGGCAGCGCGTCGGCGTCTTCCTTGTGGGGCACAGCCACGCGCACGATCTCGCACCCGGCCTCGGCCAGACCGAGAATTTCCGCCACGCTTGCCTCCACGTCCCGCGTAAAGGCGGTGGTCATGGATTGCACGCGAATCGGCGCGCCGCCGCCAATCGTGACATCGCCGATCTTCAGCTGTTTGGATACACGTCGAGGGATCATGGGGTGTTGTAACCACCTTGATTCACGGCACGAGTACTCCATTAAGTTTGACGCATCTCACGGCGCGGCGCAAGCACAATTTCCTGCAACTTCAGCCTGCCAAAGGGGCGCAGCCCATTTCAGAACGGAGCAATTCGTGAGCTAGTACCGGATATCTGCCTCACAGGCGTTTGTGCTGGGGTAAACTGGCATGCCGGCGCCTCTCGCCTCTATTGCCAGACTCTTGATTCTGACAAGCACCTCCGCCACCGCAGGGTGGCCGCATTCAATCCTAACAAACTGTTCCCTACCAGACGTCCGGATCGCGGACGACGACTGTGCCGACCATCTTGTCGTGCCAGGTCTGGCCGTTCTTGTCCCAGAAGGCGGACAAGAACCCCCACGTCAGGGGCAGGAGGCTGACGAATTTGCCGACCACCTCACGCCGCAGCATGGTCTTGAAACCGGGGTATCTATGCTGCGACAGTTGTACCACCTCCAAACCGAACAACGACTTTCCTGGCGTGGTGCCGCGAACCAAGAAAGAGACAAAGAATATGCCGTAGACGATCGGCATGAAGAGATATTGCCAGAATATGGTGAGAAAGTTGTAGCCATCCGCTGGATTGAAGCCAGTCAGTCCGAACAGCAGTATAAGACCCACCGGCACGGCGAAGTCCAACGACGCCGCAAGAAACCGTGGGAAAAAGTGGGCGCGGTGGCCGAGGTCTTCATTCTGAACAAACGTCTTGCACTCTGTACAGAACAAGCGCCCGTCGTAAACCGGAGTACGGCAGCGAGGACAGCGCAACCCGCCGACCTCCATGTCTTCGAGTACCAAGTCCTCCTCGGCTTCTGTGACGGCGAGGTCTTCCACCTCAACCGCCGTCAACCCCCGAATGCGCATGGCGCTTTCTTGCACACGCCTCATCTGGTCTGGGTGCCGGAAGTAGCCCTTCACCTGCGCCACCATTCTCTCTGAATCCACACCCGCCGACATGAAGGTGGCTCCCGTGAGGTCCGAGTCTTCGCCCTGCAGCAGTTCCATCAGTCCGATGTTCCGCCGGAACCAGACTTGCTGGCCCACGCGGCGGTCAAGTACGCGTACCATGAGCGGACGCCAGTACGTTTGGAAGAGAAAACCGGCCTGGACCCACACGGGCGTTAGCACGACGGAGGCTGAGAGACCGGCAATGAGCGGCGGCGAAAAGGCAGCAGTGATTGCACTAATCGCCAACACATTGCCGCCCATGATCGCCAGAAAGGTATGAGGTTCGACATCTAGTGTGAATATCGACGTGAAGTAGAGGCGCATGCGCTTCTCGTGCTGCAGTGCGTCCCGTTGGACCGCAGCCACCACAGTCCCCAGAATTCCTCCCGCGATCACGACAACCCAAAGACGTCCGATGAGGACCGGGATGCCAAGCGCCATACTGAGCAAGAGTCCGCCGGCGTTAGTCAGCACGGAAGCGCCCGTGGTATCTGCCGTCAGCGACGTCACGGCAAAAGCCAGCACAAGCATCACGGCAATGAAAATTCCAACGACCCTCGCCGACAGCAACTCTGGAATGAAGTAGCTCGTGATGCCAAGAAACGCAATAAAGATTACAAGCCCCACGGCGGCAATGAGAATGCCAAAGTAGAAGGGACGCAAGAGCTCCCAGAGGCTGGCGAGCACCACGGCCAAGCCAATAAAGGCGCTTATTATGCCTATACCCCCGACAAATCCTGCAATCAGAGTCGAGCGGATGTCTGCCACCATAATGAGGACATCGTCCTCAGTGGCTGCTACAAGCTCCCGCCTATTGAAATCACGCATATCACGCGACCTCCACACAGTTAACGCACTGCATCCCTACTGTGCCTATGCTACCCCATTTCCACCGGAGTCGCTAAGTTTCGCACTCGGAATTAGGAATGAACAAGATCATTCCTTCAAGTAAGATTCCAGCCAGTCTTGCCCGTGCTGCGCGGCTTGTTCCACGCTAATCTCACCACGCGCCAGCGGCAGCGTCAGCCGCTCAAATAGCCGAATCGTCATCACGAGGCTGGTCGCCAACGGTGATGCCCGGGCGGTATCGACCAGATGAAACACGAGTTCCCTGTCCTGGGGAGGCAGCATGAGTTCCAAGTATTCAGTAGAGGGTTTCTCAATGTGCTGCTGTCCCGCAATGACGGGCGGCATGAGGAGGTGCTCGCCAAGGTGAAGCGCAAACGGCTGCAACACCTCGTAGGAAAGGGCAGGGTCGCCCGCGACAGTAGGGATTGCCACTGCCTGCGAGACCGCGAGCGGCGTCACGTCCCGCGGCCCGGCCGGCAGCGGGGCTTGTTGGCCCGGCAGCATGTTGCTGGGAGGTAGATATGTCCAGAAGAGCATGCCGGATAACAAAGTGGTGAAGTCCGCATCAAAGTGGTCCGCGGTCACGGTTGAGCCATGCGGCATGATGCCGTGCACGCGCCCCAATTCATCCCAGAACTGAAGGCCGCGTAGCGCCGCGGACTCCGTCAAGCGCACTGCGCCGGTATCAAGGTTTATCACGTCTTCGTCCAGCTCCTGCAACAGGAACGGCAACCAACCTGAAAACAATTTCGCCGGATTGAACCCCCACGCATCCACAATCCCGTCACTATCTGTATCCTTTGTAAACTGCTGGGCAGCAGCGATGAATTGCTCACGGCTCCAGCCCTTGTCCGGCAGGGGAATGCCGGCACTGGAGAAGTGCTTCGGGACGTACCGCGCCACGCCGGCATCCAGCGCAACCGGCAGCGCCATGGTCTGGCTTTGATAGCGCACCAACTCAAGCGCAGCGGGGAGAAACTTCCCTAACGGTTCGGTGCGATCTTGCTGCAGGTACCGGTCGAGCGGCTGAACCAGGCCGCTCCCATATACCCAGGGAAAGTCAAAGAAAGTGTTGACCATGACCAGGTCCGGTGGTATGCCGGCAGACTCTTGTTCGCTCAGGAACGCCCTCAATGTGACCTGCGCGCGTTCGATGAGTGCCAGCGGCTCGGGCGACCACGGAATGCCAATCTTGACGCGTTGTAGCCGGACATCCTCAGGAGCGCCCGGGACCCCGCCCTCATTCCAGCGCTCGATGGCATCGCCGACGGTATTGCCGTGCCGGTCCAGCACAGCGGCAACCTTCAGCGTTACGGGCTCGCGGGCAACTTGCGGCACTGAGGCTTGCGGCGCCTCCGGCTCGGCGCGCGGCTGCTCCGCGTCGTCCTCATCGTCGCCACCGCACGCAGCCACGAGGAGCACCTGCGCACCAAGCAAAGCACTGCCGAGTATCTCACGTCTCTTCACGAGAGGCTCCCCCCATAACTCAATTTGAAGCCGCAGACAACCGGCAGAATCACTGGAGCTTCAATGGCATAGTTTGACCGCTTACGACTTGGATATGGCGCTTTCACATTGAGGCAATCACCTCCTACCCCTGTACTCTTTCCCAAGTGAATTAGCGCCAATTGGCAGCACCCTCATCTACTCGTTCACATAGGCTTGCAGCCAGTTCTGTGCCTCTTGCGCGGCTTGCTCTACCGCCATCTCACCGCGCGCCAGCGGCAGTGTTAGCTTCTCGAACAGTTGAAACTGCATCATAGTACTACTGGCCAGTGGCGATGGGCGGGCAGTTTGCAGTGCGTGGAACGCAAGCTGCCGGTCATGTTCCGGCAGCATGAGATTGATGTAGCCGGACTGTGGTTTCTCAATATACTCTTGTCCGGAAATAACAGGCGGGAGTAAGAAGCGCTCCCCGAGGTAGCTTGCCAGTGGGACCAGCGCCGCGTACGACTGGGCGGCATCGCGGGCGCTAGCGGGTATAGCCAAGGAAGCGCCCAAATACAATGGCGTAACGTCGCGCGGTCCGGTGGGAAGTGGAGCTTGTTTTCCCGTAGAGATGCTGGCGGGGGACGCAAAGTAATAGAAGAATGTGCTGGGATGCCGATTCCAAAATTGAAAACTGTAGAGATCCGCTGTCACATCGGCGCCATGGGGCATAATGCCATGCACTCTCCCCAAGTCATCCCAGAACTGCAGGCCGCGCAGGGCCGCTGGATCCGTGAGGCGCACTTCGCCGGTATTCAGGTCTACGACGTCCCTATCCGTCTCCTGCATGACGAACGGCAGCCAGTTCACAAAGTTGTCTATAGGACGAAAACCCCAGGAATCGACTTTGCCGTCGTTGTCGGTGTCTTGCGTGAGTCGCTGTGCAGCGGCAATGAAGCCCTCACGAGTCCAGCCGTTCTCGGGCACAGGCAAGTCCGCATCTGCGAAGTGCCTGGGGTTGTACCGCGCGACGCCGGCGCCCAAGGAAACGGGCAATGCCATCATCTGGCCTCTAAAGCGCACCAAATCCAAGGCCGGCGGCAAGAACTTCGCTAAGGGATCGTTGCCGTCTTGCTGCAAAAGGCGATCAAGCGGCTGGATGATGCCGCTGCGGAAGGCCCAGGGGAAATCGAAGAGGCGATTGACCATGAGCACATCCAACGGCGTGCCGGCAGACTCCCGCTCGGCCAAGAATGCTTGAACGCGCTCTTGTATATGCTCGAGACTCTCCAGCGGCCCCTGCCGGGAGGAAATCTGAATCGTGAGGCGCTCTAGCAGGATTTCCTCAGACGCGCCGGGAAACTCGCCCCTGTTCCACTCATCAACGGCTTTACCAACCACAGAGCCGAATTCAACCAACATTGAGGCTAGCGTTAGCGTCGTCGTTTCTCGCGCCGGCTTGGGCACGGAAGCCTGCGGGGCCTCCGGTGCGGTCCGCGGCTGCTGGGCGTCGTCCTCATCATCATCGCCGCCGCAGGCAGCCAGGGCGACCGCCTGAGCGCCAAGAAGAGCGTAGCCAAGCCAAGTTCGCCTCGTGACTTTCCTGGCAAGAGTCGGCAGAAATGGCAGACTCCGAAGTCTCGTCGCAGTCATGCGGGACCTCCTGAATTGCACACATTTCTCCGTGATTGGAGAAACCCCCATATTCGAGTATGTACCGCTATGTGGATGCAGTCAAGAGGATTCAGGAAGCGGTGCAAGACACTAGATTCCCTGCAGCAAGCGAAGACGGCGATTCAGAGTACCTCGCAGATGGTGCTCCAAACCTGCCTTTGTGTACAGAGAATTACTGCCAAGAAGGCGTCTCTGTCCGCCAGAATTTTGCAGGACTTTCCTAGGCGAATGCAGGTAGGTTAGTGGATTTGTGCTTCGACAGGCTCAGCACGAACGCTTCGCAAAGCTAAGGGAATCCTGTCTTGCGAGATTGGGAAAGCGCCTTCAGGAGCGTGGCAAGGTGAATGTAAAGCGGCTACCTTCACCCAGAGTGCTCTCAGCCCGGATTGTGCCGCCGTGGGCCTCGACCAACTGCTTCGCGATGGTTAGTCCGAGGCCGGCGCCGCCGGTGCTGCGGGTACGTGAAGGATCGACACGATACAGCCTATCAAAGACGTAAGGCAGGTCTTCATTGGGGATGCCCTCGCCGCTATCGGCGACCGTCACCGATAGCTTCTCAGGATGCTGTTCAATAGAGACGCCAATCGATCCGCCCTCAGGCGTGTGCGTCACCGCATTCTGCAGCAGATTGTTCATGACCTGCTCAATACGCGTGCGATCGATATTGACGAGGCGACCTGCCGCCGCCTCGTCAGGCCTAGAGTCACCTGTCAATTCAATGCCCCTACTCTGTGCCTGCTGTCGAAAACTCTCCACCGTCCGTGTAATCACCTCGGCAAGAATCGCTTGCTCAAGATCTAGCTTAAAGTCAGCGGATTCGGTCTCTGCCAGCACACGGAGGTCCTCCACCAGCTTCGAGAGGTACATCGTTTGCTGGTGTATGTGCGCAATTGTGGCCTCGTCCGCATCTAAAATGCCATCGCGAACCGCCTCGACATAGCCCCGGATGTTCGTAAGTGGTGTGCGCAGTTCATGCGCCACATCGGCAACCATATTGCGGCGCTGCCGTTCGGCGTTTTCAAGTCCCTCGGCCATGGCATTGAATGTGCTCGTCAGTTCGCCAATTTCATCGCGCCCGGAGACAGTTACCCGTTGTGTAAGATCGCCTTTTCCCAGCTCTTGCGCCGCGGACGTCAGCCTGCGCACCGAACGGAGCATCCTCCGCGACAGCAATGACACCAGCAGAATTCCACCCAAGCCCGCACCAAGTCCCGACCACAGGAGCGAACGAAACGTCGTATCGGCAAATTGCCGCAGAGAGGGTTCCGTGATTTCCGCCAAAGTCTCGTCTGCGGCAGCCACCCTTCCCGGACCTCGAGACCGTCTGAACGTGGGGCGTGAAGCTACCGGGCCGACATGCACGGAACCAACGTCTACGTTATCCACGACTACGGGCACGGCGGTGTAGTTCTTATTCTCAAGGGAGCGTCTGCCATTGCTCGCTTGCTTTGGAGCATAGAGAACTTCGTCGTCCTCGTTGAGAATGCGGATGTCGCGGCCTGTCAGGTAACTCGCGCGTTCAACAATGGCTCCAACGCCCGTCCAACTGCCTCTAAGCTCATAGAATTCTGTGAACGCTTCATGAATTCTGGCTAGGTCGGCCTCATTGGTAGCGGCCCGCAAGTCCTCAACTTCCCTTTCCGCCGCAAGTCCGCTGATGAGCCCAACCGCCGCAAGCGCCAACATGAGTACGAAGGCGAACGCGACGATGAGGCGAAACTGGAGGCTGAAGAACCACCTAGTCATTGCTAAATCTATAGCCCACGCCGTACACGGTCTGGATGTGATCGGGGCCGCTCAGTGGCCTGATCTTCCGCCTGATGTTGGCAATGTGTGCGTCTACTGTCCGGTCAAAGCCCTGAAAGTCAAAACCAAGCACGCGATCTATGATCTGTTCGCGCGAAAACGTCCGCTCCGGTTCCTTGATAAGCATGACGAGGATCCCGAACTCGGTTGGCGTCAGGTCTGCTTTTTGGTCATCCGCGTAGACTTTCCGACGATGCAAGTCAACAGTAACACCGCTGTGCGCAACCTCCGCCGGGCCGCCCTCCAGTTCATCTTTGACGCTACGGCGGAGCACCGCCCGAATGCGCGCTGCCAGTTCTCGGGGACTAAACGGCTTGGTCACGTAGTCATCGGCGCCCAAGTCCAGTCCCTTCAAGCGGTCTTCCTCCTCGACGCGGGCCGTCACCATGACAATCGGCACCATAGACTCCTGCCGCAACGCCCGGCACACCTCGATTCCGTTAAGTTTTGGGAGCATGAGATCCAAAACCACCAGGTCCGGCTGGGCACTCCTGGCGAGCTGCAAGCCTTTGATGCCGTCGTGCGCATACAGTACCTTGTGCCCATCACGCTGCAGATAGAGGCTGACCAGCTTTACGGTATCCGGATCATCTTCAACTATGAGTACTGTACTCGCCATGTGAGACTTTCTCCGTATCTAAATGGACTTTGCGGACCGCGCCTCTTCTCCTGCAGCCAATTCGGTCCTGACAAGAGCGAAAGGCGAGCCGGACCATGTTGGTCTTTCTCCACCCGCACGACATTCGGCTTTTGTTCTTCTCATTCCCCGTGGGATACACTCCTGCAATCCGGTGCTAGAGAGCGGTAAAGTCTTGGCACGGTCTTTGATTTGCTATCTCCTTTTAAGCATAACAACAACTGTGAAGGAATTATGAAGGTTCTACGGCAGCGAGCAACTCCTGGCAAGCGCCGGATCGGCAAGCCTGCCAGGAGTTGCTCATGGTGGTACGTGTTCCAATGCACCGTACGATGCGAGGCGGGTGACGGTGCTTCAGTCCGCCACTCTAGTTGTCGTCCGAAGAATCTGTGGGAGTAGACGTGGGGGTAGCTGGGCCAGGCGTAAGCGTGGGCATTGCCGGTGTCAGTTCATTCTTATCCTGATGATATCCTCTGAAGTTAAAGAGCCCATTTTGGAAGGATGACCCGTTTCCCCGCTGCCAGCCATGGTTTCCGCCGCGATCGAATCGACCGCGCTTTTGGATAACATTAAGTTGGCCGGCGTACCGCTCGCGAATCTCGTCTGCCTGCTCTTGGGTGATACGGCCGCTGCCGACAAGCGTGTCAAGATACTGGGTCAAACTCTCCTCGGTCATGCCGGTCATCATGCCCATCTGCCCTTTTGAGGAGAAATGGCCGCGACCACTAGACGTGCCACGCCGATCCCATTCACCTCTCTTGCCGCCAACTGAGTCGCCGGCAAGCCAGAAGGAGTCCGGCCGAGCCGCGTACCAATCGCGGAGTTCCTCAGCCTGATCCTCAGTGATCTGGCCGCTCTCCACCAGAGCATCGAGCCGCTGCCCGACCATCTCCTCGAATCGTTCGTCGCGCATCTCCTGCCGCGCCTGATCGAAGGCGTCTTGGACGCGCTGTTCATCCAACCCAAGAATGTCGGCGACTCGGGTAATCAACCCGCGTACGGATTGGTCTTCCCCGTTGCCACTCTCCTGTGCCAATGCGGTGCCGCCGCCAACACCCACTGCCAGTGCAAGTAACGCACATAGACCAATGAGCCAATGTCTTTTTCGCATACTTTACCTCCCGTGATTAGAATTGCTCTGTCCGCCTCTCATTCGATCGTACTGAGGGATTGTCAAGGAATTTCGAACGCAAGCTCGCGGCAACCCATTGAGTGCCGCTATTCCCACTCTCGACTACCCAAAAACTTCATCCTTGGGGGATAGATTGACCCCAGACCGCCGGAACCTTCATAGTTAATTCACAATTTGCGAGCATCATAGCGGAGCATTGTAGAGGCGAATGCAGGGCTCATAGCGTCCTAATGGCTAATGCGGGGGTCACGTGCGGCCTGATTGCCACACTCTTCAATCGCCCACAAAAAACAACCCGCACCGCAATTTCCTCGACAATTTACGTCGTGCGATAGGGAGGCACACTTTGGAACTGTTTGCCAACACCATCCAAGACCTGCATGCAATTGCCGTTCATTTCCCGATTGGGCTCCTCGTAGTCAGCGCTGGATTGAGCGCGTTCCTCTTCACTAGAACCAGTCCTTCATTGCAGCACGCTACGTGGTTTATGCTGTGGCTGGGGACAATTGGCGCTGTAGTCTCGACGATTACCGGACTGATCTCACACTTTCCATACGAAGAGCTGGAAGTACACAGCGTCATTGACGTCCATCTACGCTGGAGCTTTGGGGCTACTGCCCTCTTCATTGCCGTGACAATGTGGCGAGGGATCTCCCGCTGGCGCAAGCGCGACGTGGGAGCGAATCCCCTTTACCTCGTCTTTGTTTTGCTTGGCATCGCAGCCTTGACGGTTTCGGGAATGACCGGTGGCGACCTGGTCTACGAGTACGGCATCAACGTGCGGGGCATAAACCCATTGCTCGAGCAATAATTCGAGCATCCTCCTGGCGAGAGAGTCTCACCTCACTTCAAGTTCTTTCTCAAGCTCAATAGAAAAACGCCCTTCCTCGGCGAGGAAGGTCGTCTCACATGTCGGTTTGTCACGTCCGGCAGCGCCGTGAACCGCAATGCTACAGTCTCATCACGGCAACGAAAAGACTTCAGTCGTCCCAGCCAATGCTCGCCCGGTCACGAAACGCCCTCTGGTTGTGAAAACTCATCGGGCACTGCGACGCGCTCGATCGCAGGCCGCCGACGCGGCTCGCGACGGAACAGGCCGGGAATGCTCTGGTTGGCCAGGGTATAGACGACTGGCACCACGAGCAGGGTCAGGAACGTCGAGCTCACCAAGCCGCCGATCACCACGGTTGCGAGTTCAGCGCCCAAGATTCCGCCCGAGTCTTCTGAAAAGGCGGCCAAGGGAACCAAAGCAAAACTCGTGGTGATGGCCGTCATCAAGATAGGCCGCAACCGAATGCGCCCACCGTGCATGAGGGCTTCGTAGACGGTGAAGCCACGCTCCCGCAGTTGCTCGACAAACGACACGAGCACCACTGCGTTGGTAACGACAATACCGATCAGCAGCAGAATGCCCATCATCCCCGGTAGGCCGAGTGAGCGTCCGGTGATTGCCAGCGCTGCCAAAGCGCCAATCAAGGCGAGCGGCAAGCTGGTGACAATCACGAACGGATTTCGCAGCGAACCGAGGCTGGCAACCATGACCAAGTACACCATGATGATACCGATCGCCATGGCAAGGAAGATATCCTCAAAGCCTTCCGCGATTTGCGCAAAGACTCCGGCATTCGTAACAGTCACGCCGGGAGGCAGATCGAGGGCATCGATCTTCTCCTGGATCAGGAGCCCTACAGCTTGGGTGTCGTCTGCGGTTATGTCACCGCTGATTCCCGCCGAACGCAAACGGTCGGTGCGATTAATTGCAACTGGACCTTCTACCACCTGAACCGTTGCAATGTCACTCAGGGGAGCAATCCCCCCTGGACCGGCAATCATGAGTGAACTAATCGTCTGGACGCTGTTGATGGTACCCGCCGGCCCACTCAGGATTACGTCAATCGGTCCGTCGCCCACGTCAATCTGGGTGACAGTCTGACCTACAAGAATCTGGTTGATTTGGAAGGCGACCGTCTGGGTGCTCAAGCCGAGCGCCGCCGCCCGTGCAGGGTCAACGTTGACGACCACCTCCTCCCGGGCCTCGCTCACGTCGCTCGTGACATCCTCAAGGCCGTCGATGGTTGCCAACTCGCTCGCGAGCAGCAGCGCGATAGACGCAATCTCGTCATAGTCATTCCCTGTGATACTGATTTCCAAGCCGGCGGCAGGAGGTCCGCCGCCGACATCGACGATCGTAATCCTGCGGTCTGCCGTGGTGGGCAGCCTTTGCCTCAGAATGTCAACGATGTTTTCCGGTACATCCTCCTTTAGTTGGACGAATGTGGAAGCTTGATTGAATCCGGTCGTGAAACTTTGCGCGGAGGCGCCGGCAGCGGCGCCGGCAGTCGTGCTATAGATATCCGAAAACTCGCTAATTTGCTCCTCTAGAGCGATGACCTCGGCCAGGGTTTCTTCAGCGCGCGTGCCCGGCGGCAATTCCATGTTGATGGTAACGAACTCGGTCCCACCAGATGAGAAGAGGTTTATGGGAATGAAGCGCAGCAGCCCCAGGCTGCCCCCGGCAATGACGATGGCCGCCAGCAGAGTAAGCGTCTTGTGACTCAGCGACCAGCGCAGCATGGGCACATAAATGCGCTGCATCCAGTTATTCGTCTCCGGTATCTCATCTTCTTCGCCGGCGCCCTCGGGCAAGTCGCCGGGCCGCAGCAAGTACGCTCCCAGCACGGGCACGGCAGTCAAGGCCACCAAGAGCGATGCGATCAAGGCAAAGCTGACCGCCAACGCAAAGGGGAAGAAGAACGCCCCTACGAGACCCTGAATAAAGGCCAGCGGCGCAAATATCACAATTGTCGCCAGCGTGGAGGCCGTAATGGCGGGGCCAACTTCCACCGTTGCGTCTAGGGCGGCGCGCCAGCGCTCCCTACCGCCCTCGATATTCCGGTAGACATTCTCCAGCACCACGATGCTGTCGTCCACCACACGTCCCACGGATATGGCTAATCCCCCCAACGTCATGAAGTTCAGCGTCAAGCCCTGCCAGTCCATGAGCAGAACGCCGGCAAAGATGCTGAGAGGGATCGAAAGAACTATCACCAAAGTCGGGCGTAGGGTCCGAAAGACGCCCCGAAAGGCATTTGGGCGCAGGGTAAGGAAGAAGGCAAAGACGACGATCGTTGCAAGGGTCAGACCCAATACCGCTTCCCGCTCCAATGTATCAATCTGCGCTTGGATTTGGGGGCCGTCGTTGTAGACGATGATCACTTCCACATCCGGCGGCAGAATGTCCAATGCCGTCAGAGCCTCTTCCACGGCAGTTGTGACGTCTACCGTGTTGGCGTCCGGCTCTTTGAATACGGAAATATCAATGCTGGGCTTGCCATTCGTTCGCGAGATACTGCGCGCAGTGCTCGCGCCGAGCTGCACGTCAGCGACATCAGCCAACCGCAACGGCTGCGGCGGGGCGCCAGTCTGTGATGGTGGCCCGACGAGCGTACGTGGAATCACCAACTGCCGGAGCTCGTCCAACGTCCCGAATCGGTTGGTTGTCTTCACCGGCAGAACCTGGCCGTTGCGCGTTATCGCCCCACCGGGAAACGTGATGTTGTTCTCACGCAGCGCCTGCGAGACCTGAAACAGCGAAATACGCTCCTCCAAGAGACGATCAGGATCTACCGTGATGAGAACCTGTTGCTGCACGTCTCCGGTGACCTCAACGATCGCAATGCCGTCGATACCGGAGATCTTGGGGAGGACACTGGTCTCGAGTATTTCCTGTAACTCTACAATTTCCCTCTCGCCAGTGACGCTAATGCGCATAGAAGGAATCGAGTCCGGGTCTATGCGCCCAACATCGGGGTCATTCACAACATCGGGAAAAGAGATCCCACTTACTTTGGAGTTAACGATGTTTTCCGCCTCTTCCATGTCAGTGCCGAACTTGAAAGAGGCAATGATGACAGACAGGTTCTCTGTAGAAATGGATTGGACGGTGTCTAAGCCGTCAATCCCCGCAATCGCATCTTCTATCGGGATCGTAACGTTTTCTGCGACCGAGACTGGATTGGAAGAAGGGTAGAACGTCGTAACCGTGACAATTGGAAAGTCCACTTCCGGAAAGAGCTCTACCGGCAGTCTGGTGTAGGTAAATATGCCCGAAGCGAGCACCAAAATGACGGCGAGCACCGTAACCGAACGGCGGCGCAGCGCGAGACCTGTGACAAAACTGATCAAGGCAACCTCCCGGTGGATTGTTTTGTGAAATTGCTCACAATTAAAATATACTCGAATTTTTTTCCCTCGTGTAGCTAAAGTGACTTCGAAACCCTAAGTTCTTGCTAAGAATGTCAATGTCGCAAACGTATAAGAGACCTAAGAAGGGCACGCGCGATAGACGTCGCATTTTGCTGAATTGTGCGCCGTAATTCGCTCGACATCCTCTTTCGTGCTTTAGCCCGCAGGGACTTTGCGCTCAGTGTCTAGTCCTGAATGTCTAGCATTGTCGGGCAAGAAGCGTCGCTGTCTTTCCGGCGTTATAGGCGTCCTTCCAAATGGTTGCCCGTGCGCCCGCAGTGTGTGACGGCATCTGCACTCCCTACACATCGCTGCAAGGGTCGGACCCACGACTCTTGAATTAGGAAGCCCACCCCGGTGACGATCCACGTTCTTTCACGAACCTTGTTTTCAGTTGAGTTGCTCAAGGAGCTCCGAGAAATGAAAATCCTCTTAGACCCTGGCCACGGCGGCCGCGATCCTGGGGCCGTTGGCGTGCCGCAAGCTAACCCAGCCTCCGAAACTGCTTCGAGCGAGCGAATCCAGGAAAAGGATGTCACGCTCGCGGTGGCGCTGTCCGCCGCCGCGGCTCTGCGTGGACTCGGCTACACAGTACTCTTGACCCGCGAAACCGACTTGGAGGTCCCGCTGCACGCACGCACCGGCATGGCGCTGGCAGAGCAGGTAGACGCCTACATTAGCATTCACGCCAATGCCGGCGGCGGCACCGGTTGCGAGGTCTGGTACCAGGATGGCGATGAATCTTCACGGGCATTTGCCGCAGCGTTGGAGAAGGGAATCTGCGATCTGAACCTCGTACCAAATCGGGGCCTGAAAGCAGGCAGCTCCGCCACGCGCACAAACTGGTACACCTTCTCGCGACTCGCCAACGACGCGCTGCTCGAATTGGCGTTTCTCGATCATGAGAGCGATGCCCTACAGCTTCAGCAGCACCCTGACCGGTTTGCCCAGGGCATCGTGAACGCAATACAAGCGCACTTGCCGTTAGACGCCGGCACTCATGCCCAATGCACGTTGGAAAGACAGCAACTGATCGCCCAGCGGGATGCCATAGTGGAGCAGATGTATGGGGAACTAATGTCAGACCGCGCCGACCTGGCGTACGCGATACGCATCGCCAACGGCGCCCGGCATCCCAACGATCTCGGCGGCATGCAAAGGGATGAGCGGCTGCGCGAACTCAATGAGAAGTGGGCTGGGAAAATCTAATAGGCTTTCACTGCGTCTTTCTGCCACATGCAACAGTTGTGCTCACCCTGGCCTCTCTCTGTGTAGCTAAGAGACTAAGCGCAAGAGACTGAAACCTCATTCAATGACTTAGGAGACACCACATGACAGGTATGGAATTAGCCGGCCTCGGCGGCATCACCGTAGGCGTGCGTATTTTGGTATCCGCGCTCAAGCAAGCCGGATTGCCGAAACGCTTTGCTCCCCTCACAGCCGTTGTACTCGGCGCAATCGCCGGGAGTGTCGGCGGCAATGTCACGGGCGCCGACTGGTATGCGGGGTTGGTGCTGGGCATTCTTGCCGGCGGCGCCGCCGTCGGACTCTATGAGATTGGCCGCCAGGCGACCAAGAACCCGCCGGATGGGCTGCTGTAAGTTCGGCCAAGGCGCTCTCGCCATGTCCATGCTCGCTGAATTCCGCTCTATTGCAGCGATGCTGCGGCTACCCTTGCCAAAGTCAGACATCCATGATAATATCCAACCGGTTATACTAACCGGTTGGATATTGCTGTGAAGAAAATTCAAGCCACCGTGGCCAAGGCACATCTCGCGGACCTGCTGCGCATGGTCGAACGCGGCGAGACCATTACTATTACCCGCCACGGCAAGACGGTTGCCCATCTGGTGCCGGCCCATGTGCATGAAAGCGACTCCCGCAAGCAGGCGATAGAACGCTTTCGGCAACGCCGCGCGGGGTGGCAGCGCGTCGCTATGACAACAGAAGAGATCCTGGCCGCGCGGCACGAGGGTCATCGCTCTTGAGTGTGCTGATTCTCGATGCGTCTGTCGCCGCGGCCTGGCTCTTCAGCGACGAGACCGAGCCGCGCGCGGATGCAGTCCTCGCGCGCCTGGCAGAAGATGGCGCATTCGTACCGCAACTCTGGCACTTAGAGATACGCAATGTGCTGCTTGTCGCGGAACGGCGCGGTCGCATTTCAATGGATGAGACAGAAGAGTTGCTCGACGCCTTGAGCGAACTGCCCATCCAAACTGACACAACGCCGGGCCTCGCGGCCGCTTTCGCGCTGGCTCGCGGGCACGGCCTCTCCTTCTCCGATGCGCTCTATCTCGAACTGGCGCAACGACGCAGTGGAGCACTCGCCACTCTCGATGCTCAACTTGCGCGCGCTGCCGCAGCCCAGGGTCTAGCGCTTTCCGTGCAATAGAGTCCCGTCCGCACCCAGCGAATCGGCGAGATTCCCTTCAGAGGGCACAACGCCACTTCTCCTGGCGCCATAGTCTTCACTCTCATCGAGCTTGTGGTATAAGCGAGCTTTTCCGGGTTCAAGGCAATGGCAGTACTCCTCTACTGTTTGTATTACCGCGTCCCCGTGACTGAAGGGCTCATAGATAGAAACGCATACCCCGCGTGACAGGCTCTTCTTGCGGTGGGCGCCGGAGACGCTGCACGACGACGTGCGCATCGCAGCTGCTGCCGCCCAATCCGGCGCTGACGAGGCTAACGCTCAACTGCCTAACGGCATCGCAACCCAAGTAGGGCGGCAGTTTGGCGGCAGGGAACTCTCCGGCGGCGAGTGGCAGAGGGTAGCACTGGCGCGCGGCTTCATGCGTGACGCGGCCTTCGTCATTCTTGATGAACCAACCGCTGCCTTGGACGCCGAGGCCGAGTACCATCTCTTCCAGCGTTTCAGAGAGTTGGTAGCCGACAAGACGTCCCTCAACATCTCTCACCGTTTCTCTACGGTGCGCATGGCGGACAACATCCTTGTCTTGGAAGACGGCGCCATCATAGAGGGCGGTTCCCATCAGGAACTCATGGCGGCCAACGGGCGCTATGCCGCACTCTACAATATGCAGGCGAGTTGGTATCAGTAGACAGGTCATTCAGTCTACACAATTCACCGCTTGGCACGTGCAAGTCAGCCCAAGCGCAGTTGAGATCGTCTTACACTCGCCCCCCGGATCCAGAAGCGGGCGACAAGCCTCCGCGCGACGCTAAGGCTGTCACTCCGGCGATTCTTGAGGTATCTCCGGGTGATAGGGCGTCAGGGGCGATGCGAGGTCCGGTCTACTCCCACATTTCCGAAGTAGCATCTTGACGTGCGCAATTTGATGCTTCCGCCCATTCAGAGTCAAGAGTAGATCTGATTTCCCTATCAAGGTTTCGAACAATGCATTCAGTGTTGCTTAACTCTGCTACAGCTCAAGTGTACACTCTTAAACAATATGTTTATGAATGATGAAAGCGCGCAACTCTCCAAGATGGATGAGAGAACCAAACGCAAGAACGGAGTCGTGAACGAGGTGGCGGTAGGCAAACCCCTAATCGAAGCGCAAGGCCTCACCAAGCATTACGGCCAAACTATCGCGCTGCACGATGTTGACATGCAGGTCAGCAACGGCATTACCGGCCTGCTGGGACCCAACGGCGCGGCAAGAGCACTGCCATGAAGCTCTTCCTGGGGTTGCTCCAACCTACAGCGGGCACGGCTACCGTGCTGGGAGAAAGGCCCTACGAGAACATCGCCGTGCGCACGCGCCTCGGATACATGCCGGAGCACGATTGCTTGCCCGACTTTGTCACGGCATCTGAATTTCTCAGTCACATGGCGCAAGTGAGTGGCATTCCACTCAAGCATGCCCGCACGCGCGCGGCGGACATGCTCAGGCACGTGGGCCTGGATGAAGAGCGTTACCGCCACATAAAGGAATACTCAACCGGCATGAAGCAGCGCGTGAAGCTGGCGCAGGCTCTCGTGCATGACCCGGTGCTGGTGTTGCTTGATGAACCGACGGCCGGTCTTGATCCTGCCGGACGTGAAGAGATGCTGGAGCTCGTGCGGCGTACCGGCCGGGAATTCGGCATCAATCTTATGCTCTCTTCACACCTCATGGGCGATGTGGAAAGCACCTGCGACCGCATCATCGTCATTGAAGGGGGGGCAATCATCGAACAAGGCGATGTTGCTGACTTTACCCAAGAGACGGAGACGTTCTACATAGATGTGGACGACCGGAGGGAAGAACTGGTTACTGTGCTCCAAAGCAGCGGCCTGAAAACGCGGATCAGCGGGGCTTCAGTTGTGGTAATGTTGCGCGACGACGACCAGCTCGACGTTATCCGCGACGCGCTTGCAGAGTCAGGCGCCCGCCTGCGCAGACTCGCGCCTAGCCGCGGCGAATTGTCGGACATCTTTCGGAGGAACACCGAGTGAACCAAGCCCAAGGTGAAATCTACGATCTCGGGTACCAACACTACGACGGCCCGCGGGGCGGCAGGTCGCAGGCCTTTCAATCATTGTGGGTAAACAGCTTTCGCACGACACTCGGACTGGGGCGCGGCGCACGCGCGAAGATCCTGCCGGCGCTGATGACGTTGTTCGTCATCGCCCCGCCCACGGTCTTTCTGGTTATTTCCGCAGTGATCAGAGTAGGCCAACAGGCCAGCCACGCCGACTTCTACGAGGCCCTTGCCATCCTACTGCTGCTCTTTTCGGCCATCATGGCGCCGGAATTGCTCATTCCAGATCGCCGCAACAGTGTCACGACCCTCTACTTGGTACGGCCGCTTACAGCCTTCGACTACGTGCTGGCGCGCTGGTCGGCCTTTCTGACGATCGTGCTCGCGGTGACCTTGTTGTCGCAAGTCATCGTGCTCGCCGCCAACCTCTTGCTGGCGCCGGCGCCCGGCGAATTCTTGCGCGAGAATTGGCTTGACATTCCACGCTTTATCCTCGCCGGCGCCATTATTGCCGTGTTCGTCACCACCATCCCTATGGCAGTGTCTGCCTTCACCGAACGTCGGGCCTACGCGGCAGCCTTCGTCATCGCGCTCTTTGTGATCACCACGCCCATGTCAGGACTGCTGACGTTTGAGGATTGTTCGCCTGTCCTTCCTTTGGATGCAAGCAACAGCGCGGTGGTTGAAGAGGAACCACTTGCCGTCCGCGCAGGACCAAGACGGGGCGGGGAAGCCGCCTTCTCTGTCGAGTGCCGGCGGTTCACCGGTGATTACGCCAAGTGGTTCGTGCTGCTCGACGTCGGCCGCGCACCCACGCACCTGGGCGACCTGATTTTCGACGACGATGAATCGGACGACTTCGCACAACTTGCCGCTGAATTGCCACTAGCCGTTCCCATCGCCTGGTACGGACTGCTGGTGGTTGGGCCGGGCGCGGTGTTGCTGTGGCGGTACTGGAGCATAAAGATATGAACGAGGCTGCTGTTCCCGTCATCGCTGTGGAAAACGTCTCCAAATGGTTTGGCAGCGTGGTGGCCGTCAACGATGTCTCACTCTCGATTACACCAGGTATAATCGGTTTGCTGGGCCCAAACGGCGCCGGCAAGACGACACTCCTCAAGATGATGGAGGGGCTGGCCGCACCCTCGGACGGCACCGTAACTATCTTTGGCGAAACGCCGCGCAATAATCCCAACCTCTTTCGGCGTGTTGGGGTGATGTCGGAACACGAAGCCGTGTATGGCTTTCAATCCGGCAAGCAGTTTGTAGATTTCTCCGCCAGGCTGCACGGTGTCACCGCCACCGCGGAGGCAACCGCGCAGGCAATCGAGCGGGTCGGTCTGGCCGACGCCCAACACCGGCCGCTCGGGACGTACTCGCGCGGCATGCGCCAACGCATGCGACTGGCAGCAGCTATCGTACACGAGCCGCAGGCAATCATCCTCGACGAGCCTCTGAACGGCACGGATCCGCGCCAGCGCATTGAGTTTCACGATCTCATGCGCCATCTCGCCGACGAAGGGCGGACGATTCTCATCTCATCTCACATACTTGAGGAAGTTGAAACGCTTGCCGACCGCATTCTCCTCATGGTGAGCGGCAAGTTGGCAGCCTCCGGCGACTACCGTGCGATTCGGGCGAAGCTTGACGAGCAGCCCTATGCTGTACGCATTGTCTCTAACGACCCTCGCACTATGGCGGCGGCACTCATTGAGTTGGAAAGTATTGAATCGGTCTCGCTGGGTGGAGACAATGAAGTGATCGTCCTGAGCACAAACGTGGCGGTGCTGCAACGGTCGCTCGCCCACATCGCCAAGGACCGCGGCATTCGCCTCGAGCGTGTGGAGCCACTGGACGATTCGCTTGAGAGCGTCTTCAGTTACATTGTGGAGGGTTAGATGGCGGAGATATTCCTGCTCTCGCTCAAGCAGCTTCTCGGCAGGTGGCGTGTGCTTGTAATTCTAATTCTCGCTGCGCTGCCGTCGTTACTGGTGCTTCTTATCAGACTCCTCGGTGAGGGCAATATTGGCTTCCACGGCGAGTTCGTTGGCGTCATCATTGACGCTATGATCACAGGCGGCATCATGCCAATCGTGACAATGACGCTTGCCACCGCAGCCTTCGGCAACGAACTGGAAGACAAAACGCTGTACTATCTTGTTTTGAAGCCGGTGCCGCGAATCTCTATCGTGCTCGCGAAACTGCTTGCAGTCCTGATTGTGGCGCTGCCGCTGGTGATAGCGAGTGGCGTCGTGGCTTCCGCACTCGTGAACGCGGAGGCACGACAAATGGGCATTGTCGCTATCGCCCTGGCCGCGGGTGTGACTGCCTACGCCTCGATCTTCACTTTGGCGGGCCTCTTGACCCCACGCGCGCTGGCCTACGGCCTGGTGTACGTGTTGGTGTGGGAAGGGCTGCTCAGCACGATCCTCAGCGGCATTGGCTACCTCAGCATCCGGGGCTACACGCTCGCGCTGCTGAATGGCATGGATGAGACCAGCTTTGCAGCATTTGAGGAGCGCGTGATCGAGTTCCCGGCCGCTATGGTTGGCACGGGAGTCGTGATTGTGGCCTTCTTCCTGCTGGCGCTGTATCGTCTGCGCACCATGGACGTGCCTTAGGGACGGATGAGCTAGACGGTGTGACGTACAGCATCTTCGGGCTGTGAAGCACTCGCTGTGTGTTCAGTCCGTTCAGTGTTTACTGACTGGGGTCAACGTCGCGTCAGAGATAGCCAGCCTTCGCACTCATGGTAAGAGATAGGGAGCTAATTCAGAAAGTGATGTGATTTCCAGATCAGGTTGGGCATCACTCTTAGTGCGTACGGTACCGTCCCGATTCAGCCACACCGAGCTAAGACCGGCCGCATTCGCTCCAGCAACGTCAGCCGCCAGGCTATCTCCGACGTGCCATACTTTCTTGCCGGATACGCCAAGAGCCTTGAGCACAACAGTAAACGCACGTTTATCCGGTTTGGCCGCGCCAGTCTCCCCAGAGATTGAAAATGCGTTAAACCAACTGGCAATACCCATTGCCTCAATCTTATGTCGCTGTGTGTCGGAGGCGCCATTCGTCACCAGAGCTGCTGGGACGCGTGCCTGCCGCACTGCACTAATGAGTCCCGCTACGTCAGCGAATGGCTGATAAGAGTCCCAGGCCAAGCGCAAATGAGTCTTAGCTGCATATTGAGCGAGTGATTCGTCATTGTAGCCACATACCTGAAGTGTTCTGCGCCAAGTTTCAAGAGTGAGATCTGCGCCGCTCATTCTGCCGAGCGTCCAAGCGTCATGCCTCTCTGGCCCATAGGTACTGAACACTGCGTGATTGGCCGCTTGCAGTCGCTTTGCCTCTAGCTCCGACCGCAGCAACGCAAGCTCCTCGCAGGTTTGCGCGATGGACTGCGGGAATGTGCTGCCGTCCAGCAGTGTTTCATCCAAATCAAGAAGAAGCGCGTGCAATCGACTCACATATAACCTCAGAGACATCCCGCTCCCAAATCAAAGAGAGGAGGATATCTGTCCACCTATTACTAGTCTCTTCTCTCCCCCTACCGCTGCCTATTCTCAACCAGTCTCAATGCGGCCGAAATCTCGAAGCACCCGTAGATTCTTCAAGGTAGTCCGTGCCTGCCATTCCCGCTTGGCGATCTCCCAGGCCTCAGGATGCTGTTCGCCCCATGAGAAGTTCGGCGACCACGCGCCATCCGCGCCCTGTTGCTCGATCTCGAAATCCAGGTTCATTGCCACTTCATCCGCCAATGCGTCCGCCAGTGGAGCGTCCGGCGAAGAAACCACATACAAGGGCTTCAGAACATAGCCGGTCAATTGCTCCGGCTCGCGCGCGACGCCGTGTTCCGCCGCCTTGGCAAGTTTCATCCAGATACGGTCCTTCAACTCCTGAGGCAACGCTTCAGTCTCCGCGAGGCTGACAAAGCAAATGAGGTCGTGCATCTCCATCTCGTCGGGCAGCGAATCCAGGTGCACGAAAACCGCTTGCGTTGTTGACTGCAGAAGGTCCACCGGCACCGCGGCCCTGTAGTCGTGCAAGTAGCCGACTATCTCCACCCGCGGGTTTATGAGAAATCCACCAAAGCCTGCCTCACTCGCCGCATAGTCCCACCACGGGGCGTGGGGCGCGTCTTCAACCTCGGGCGGAATGATCGGCCACACCTGCCGGGACTCATCGTAGGTTGCGAGCAGGTAATCAAGGCCCCTGCACACCAGCGGATGGTCGGCAGCAATGCCAAGAGAGCGAAAACTTTGAAACGCCACTGTCGTCGCAATCGCTGACGACGCCGGCGTTCTCAGATCGGGCTCCAGACCGTGACCGAATCCGCCGTCGTCGTTCTGATAGGCCGCGAGCGCGGTAAGGACGTCTTCGGCAGATCCACCCTCAAAGTAATAGCGGAGAAGCGCTCGGTCTAGGTCCCTGCCCTGCTCCTTTACGTATGCTATGGATTGTTGAAATGCCGTCTTTGAAAGTCGTTTCATCCGTGATCCTTCTCCACAAAGGGCCGAGGTATTCGTTCATTGAGACTCACGTAGTCAGTCTGAACGGAGGATAGCACACACCATCTGTTGTCTGTGGCCGGCTGCAATTTCTTTCAGTTTTGAAGTAAGTCAAGTCCTTGACAATTGCAAACAAAAGCAGACTCCTGCTATGGTAGTGTCTAAGCGGTTTGATGGAGCAAAGGAAGGAGAGGTAAAAGATTGCGTCGGCCGCACTATGTTCAGGGAGTCCCATAGTCAGTGTCTTCCTCTAAAGGGAGGGAAACCATGGCGGATACACTATCTCGGCGAACCATTCTACGCGGCGCGCTGATGGGCGGCGCGGTTGCGATTTCAGCAGCCTGTGGCGCTGTACCGGTAACGCCGGCGGAGACGGAAAAAGCCCCTGATGCGCCCAAGGCGGCGGAAGCGCCCAAGGATGAAGGCCCCAAGGCAATTAACTTCCTCCACGTGTTGGAAGGCCAGAATGAGACCTGGCAAAACGGCTGGGCAGAAGTAGTAGAGACATTTGAGGCGAAGAATCCCGGTCACAAAATAGAGATTGCCGACTCTGCGTTTGGCGAATTGCCGACCAAAGCGGCGGCGGCCCAAGCGGGCGGGATCAAATTTGACATCATCTACGGCTACTTTGGGTGGGTCGGTACCTTTGTAGCTGGCAACATTGTCCAGCCTCTCGATCCCATCATTGCCACAGACGCGGAAATCGATCCTGCTAACTTCCACGAAGCCGCCAAGTGGATCCATAAGGGCCAGAACTACGGCGTGGCGTGGTGGATCAACTCACGTGAGATTTGGTACAACAAGAGCCTCATCGTCAATGCCGGTCTCAAGACCCCGACTGAGCTCGAGGCCGAGGGCAATTGGACCTGGGATTCCGCTCTGGAAGCGGCCATTAAGCTGACCAAGGTCGAAGGTGATGAAGTCGTCCAAGGCGGTTTGGGCACCCAACCACACGTTCCTTCTGTGTTGACGTACTACTCCTGGGCCTGGGGGGCCGACTTTTGGAATCCGGATTGCACGCAGGCCGGCTTTGGCAGCGATGCCTTCCGCGATGCGGTGCAATTCCAAGCGGATACCTTTACCAAGCACCGAGTGCAGGGCGGCAACTACTTTGAGGGCAACACGGCCATCTATCACACCGGGCACTTCCAGATCCGGCGCATCAACGAGCAGGTCACGCCGACAAACCTGTTTGAGGTAGGCATGGCGCCAACTCCCAATGGACCGGGTGGCCGCAAGGCCGCCTATGCCGTGGTCGCCATCCACCTCGGTTCGCAGGCGGAGAACGCCGAAGGCGGCTGGGAGTTCATCAAGCACACGGTGATCGGCGACCTGCAGGAGATCTGGATCCCGCAGGGCGGCGGCCGGTATCCGGCGGACTTGCGCCGGGAGCCGATCACGACCAAGGAATTTGAGGACGCCAGCGTCTACAAGAAGATGGCGGAAATCGCCAACGCCACGCCAACGCTCATCCAGCAGGGCGACTTTAACGACATTTGGCGCAACGAGACTTGGCCGGCGATCTTGGAAGGCGCCATAACGGTGCCGGAAGCGCTACAGAAGACGCAAGATCAAGTCCAAGGCTGGCTGGACGACCGCGGTTGTCTCTGGTAGACCTGTCTACCAAGCCCGGGGGAGCATGACCTGCTCCCCCGGCTCTTTTTTGTACAATGCAAGCACTGGAAATTCCTGTGCGCTTGCTAGGCGCCAGAAACACGTTCAACCTGCCTGGTGTGCTGAGATAGGGAAGAGGTGAAACATGGCTCGACTGGCGAAAGTAGCCGTCTGTTCCACGCCGAATACGGTGGTTGGCGAGAGCGATGAGGAGCGGTACGAGTTCAATTTGAGGAAGGCCGAAGAACTGCTCCACGAGGCCGCCGCGCAGGGGGCGGACATTGCTTGCCTGCCGGAGGCATTTACCATTCGCGGCATCAGCGACGGCGGGACCAATCACCGCTGGCGCGAACCGGTTCCCGGTGGGGAAACCTATCAACGCATGGCGGCTATCGCCCGGCAGCGCGCCATGTATGTCGTTGCGCCAATAGTTGGCGTGGAAGACGGGGTTCACCGCAATGTGGCAATGGTCATCGGCCGCGACGGTGACTACATCGGCGGTTACCACAAGGTCCATCTCACCGTTACGGAGGATGAAGCATGGGGCCTCACCGCCGGTGATTCCTGGCCGGTCTTTGATCTGGATTTCGGCAAGATCGGCATCACCATCTGTTACGATGTATTCTTCCCTGAGGGTTTCCGTATTCTTGCCCTCAAAGGCGCCGACATCATCTTCCATCCCACCATGTACAGCATGTACGGTGAGGTGGGTTGGGAAGCGGTGATCCAGTCCCGCGCCATCGATAACTGCGTCTACGTCTGTCCGGTGAACTACGGCTTCACGGACAATGAGCCCTGGATGCCGGGCATGTGCCTCAACCGGAGCAGCGTGATCGGGCCGGACGGCATTGCACTGGCGGACCGCGGCCGCTACTGGGGCGTGGCCGTTGCCTCACTCGATCTCGACCGCCCCCGCATGGTCTACCGAGGCGGCAGCACCGGCCTGGCAAGCTTCCGCGAAGACGCTTGGAACCACCGCCGGCCGGATACCTACGAAGAACTCTTAGACTACGGCTATTGGGTCGATCATTCGGGTCAAGAGTCGGGTGAGCGGCCTACCAAGGTGGAAGCCTAGCGCCGACCAGTCCTGGATTGGGAGCCTTGGGAGACTTCGACTCTGTTCTGCCTCCTATGGGAGAAACCAAGTTTGCCCTCACTTAATTGGACATTCCAATTCTGCTACTTCTGCTGTCGAAGACTCCGCTTCTGGCCTCCCTCCTGTTGTCAGCAACTCCACTCTTGTCCCTCTGCTGTGAGAGTCTCCGTTCTAGTCCCCTCCGTTGTCAGCGGCCCCACTCTAGTCCCCTCCGTTGTCAGCGGCCCCACTCTTGTCCCCTCCGTTATTAGCGGCCCCACTTTTGTCCCCTCCGTTGTCTCAGGCTCCACTCTTGTCCCCTCTCCTGGGGAGGGTGTCTCAAAAATAGATCTACTGGATATATACTGGTGTGAAGAGAAGCAAGGTGAGGTGGTGGGATAGTTTGTAGAGAGGTAGTGACGATGCCGTTGAGACCGTTTAGTCGTGAACAGGCCTGGCTGTTGCCGCCGACGCTGGACGAACTGATCCCGGACGACCATCCTGTCAGGTTTGCGGCAGCGTTCGTGGACAGCCTCGATGCTGCGGCCTGGGAGGCGATGGAGATTGACCTGCAAGGCGATCCGCGTGGCGCCGGGGCCTACCATCCGCGCGCGCTGCTGGGCGTATGGGTCTACGGCTTCATGACCGGCGTGCGCTCGAGCCGCAAGCTGGAGGCAGCCTGCCGGGATCAGGTACCGTACCTGTGGCTGGTGGGGATGCAGCAGCCGGACCACAACACGCTGTGGCGCTTCTACAAGGCGCACCGCGACCGGATGCGGATGCTGCTCAAGCGCACGGTGCGCACGGCGGTGCGAGCCGGCCTGGTGGAGTTGGCAATCCAGGCGGTGGACGGCACCAGGATCGCGGCCAACGCCGGGACGCGGCATACCCACGACGCGCAGGGGCTGCAAGCGGCTGTTGTCCCGCACCGAGCAAGCGATCGCGGACCTGGAGGCGCAGAACGCCACGGGGGGCGACGCGCCGCCAGCGACTTTGCCGCAGGAACTTGCCGATGCCCAGGCCCTGCGGCGGCGGGTGGACGACGCGCTCGCCCGCGTCGCGGCTGAGGACGGGCCGCGCTACACGAACCTGACTGATGCGGACGCGGCCCTGCTCAAGACTGGCATGGGTGGCTTCATCACCGGCTACAACGCCCAGGCGCTGGTCTCCCCTCTTGCGTCCCCGGACGAGGGCGCAGGGGGGAGGTTGATCACAGCCGTGGACGTGAGCGCCAGTGCCGACGACCATCCCCACCTGGCGCCGCTGATCGAGGCGGCGCAGGAGAACATCGACGCCGCGCGGGACGTGGTGACCGTTGCGGACGCCGGCTACCATTCGGGGGCCAACCTCGCCACGTGCCACGCCGGCGGCCACACGGTATTGATGCCCACGACCCACGAGCGCAGACGCCGCAACCCCTACCATAAAGACCACTTCACCTACCGTCCAGAGACCGACACCTACCTGTGTCCCCAGCAAAAGGTGCTCACCTACACGCACCGCTTGACCCACAGCAACGGCTACCGGGTCAAGCGGTACCAAGCCAACGGCCGGGACTGCAGAACCTGTCCGGCCTTCGGCGTCTGCACCTCCTCCCAGAGGGGCCGCTCCATAAAGATCAGCGCCTACGAGCCAATACTGCAACGGCACAGGCAGTTGATGGCCACCGCGCCTGCCAAGCAGGTGTACCGCCGCCGGAGTACCATCGTCGAGCCGGTCTTTGGCCTGCTCAAGGAGTGGCACAGTGCCAGGCGCTTCCTGCTCAGAGGCCGCAGCCACGTGACGTCCGAATGGCACCTGCTGGCCACCGCGTTCAATCTCAAGAGCCTCCACGCCCTGTGGCGGTCTGGGTGTAGTCCAGCGTCGCCCCGGGGACGAGTCTCTCACTGGCACCGTCTTGTTCATACCACCCGCCATCTGTCTGTCCTTCTCACCCCATTCACCGTGCCCCGCACCAAAATATTGAGACAGCCTCCGGGGGAGAGGGCTAGGGTGAGGGCGAAAGAATAGTGCATGACTGAAGTCCAGATCTACCTTCCTACTCTTCCCAGTCGTTTAGGAATCCGCTTCAATGTACCCAATACCTCTTTCAGATTGACTGCAAAGGAGATTGCCGCATGCTTATCGACACCAACGACTTCGTTACGCAACGCATCGCAAAAGACGAAACTCTCGAACCGGAGAAGACCGCCCTCATCATCATTGACATGATGAACCGGTTCTGCAATCCCGTGTGGCTGGCCCAAGGCGACCACGAAAGGGCCGAGTGGTTTGCCCGCGAGCTCGACTACGTGATTCCCAACGTCACCGACGCGCTCCGCATATTCCGCGAGGCCGGCGCACTCGTGGTTCACGCCGTCTGCGCCAGGTGGACGCTTGACAAGCGGGATGCTCCGCTCCACATGCGTGAACGGGACTACGATCTGTTCGATACTCCTGGCATGTCGGTAATCGACCAGTTGGCGCCGCAACCCGGAGAGATTCTCATCCGCAAGACGTCCGGCTCCGTCTTTACGGGCACAGGCCTGGAATATCTATTGCACCAAGCCAGCATCGAAAACGTGGTGCTGTGCGGCCAGTACGGCAGCGCCTGTGTCTTCTATTCTCTCATTCAGAGCAGGGAATTCGGATTCCAGCAGCGAGTCTGGCTGGAGGACTGCATCCTCTATGGCAATGAGACCAGTAAACACCTCTTCCCCGCCCTCGTCGGCCAGCACTGGGCCAAACTGGCAACCAGGAAAGAGGTAGGCCGCGCGCTCGCAAAACTTACTGCGGTGGCAGGCTGACGGCTAATCAACGCAAGGCATTTCCTCATATTGATGGCATCTACTTGGGTCAATGAAGGAAGTACACCCCCTGGATTCCGGCTTTCGCCGGAATGACGGATGGGTCGGTCTCACCCGGGGGAGGGAGTCGTCATTCAGATTCGGCCGCAATTCCGCAGAAAAGACGCTTGGCAGGAGCGAAATCCGCTAGACTTAGTCGCCAATAGCACGCCGAGCAAGCCAGACGGTCTGTGCCTTCGGACTAGAGCCGACCGCAATTGAGCTCGGCAAGCGATAGCTTCCAGTCCGGGTTTTGATAGAGCCACCGCTCAAAATTCCCCTTGATAGATGGCCATTCGCTATCCAGCAGCGCGAACCAGGCGGTATCGCGATTGCGTTCCTTCACGATCATGTGCTGTCGAAAGATGCCCTCGAAGGTGAAACCGAGGCGCAAAGCCGCCGACCGTGAACGGGCGTTGAGGGCGTCGCACTTCCACTCGACCCGCCGGTGCTTTAGTCCATCAAAGGCCTCGCACAGCATGAGGTACACGGCCTCGGTGTTTGCTTGCGTTCGCTGGGCATCCAGGGCGTACCAGATATGCCCTAACTCCAGGCGTCGCATGTCCGTGACAATGTTAAGGAAACTGGTCATCCCCACGTGCCGCCGGGTTTCATGGTGGTGCACGGCAAAGAAGAGCGGATCTTCGGATTCCGCACTCTCCTCGAGCCAGCCCAGCATTTGTTCTTCTGTCTCAAAGGGCCCGTACCCCATGTAGGCCCACACCTGCTCCCTGGTTGCGGTGCCGTGTGTGGCTGCGAACAGTTGTACCACGTCTGCATGGGGATTCACCGGCGAAAGCGTGATGAACTGCCCGACATAGTCCGTCCGTCGAGGCAATCCGCCCTGGCCTGCGGGTTCTACGTCATCGCCGCGAGGCTGACAAGACTGATTCATGAAGTGTCCAGTTTCCGTCCGGTGTTGAGCATTCGGACGCTCGCGACAAGGGAAATAGCTCGTTGCTCTGGCCCGCGCCTAGACCAATCGCGCAACTGGGTCCATCACCTCAGGGCCCTTATTCCGCGTATTGTTAACCAATGTCGAGACCTCAAACGCATCCATGGCATCGTCGGGATACGGCGCGATCGCGCTCGCCAGCGCTAAGGGGTCTTCCACGTCCTTATCCAGCCAGAACGACTCCTGCTCTTGCGGTAGTATCACCGGCATGCGTTCGTGGATGGGACTCAGAATCTCATTCGCCGACGTGGTGATGATGGTGCAGGAATTGATCAACTCGCCTTCCGGGTCTTTCCATGTCTCCCAGAGACCGGCAAAGGCGAAGGGCTCGTCCGACTTGAGCGTGATCCGCATGGGCCGCTTCTGCTTGCCGCCGAGTTTTTGCCACTCGTAGAAGCCGTCGGCCAGAATCAGGCAGCGCCGCTTGCGCAGCGCGGTGCGAAAGCTGGGCTTCTCCGCCACGGTCTCGCCGCGGGCGTTGATCATGCGGTAGCCGATCTTCATATCCTTGGCCCAGAATGGAATCAACCCCCAGCGCATGTACTCGGCGTGCCGTTCGCCGTCGTTGGTGACGGTAAGCACCTGCTGCGTGGGCGCGATGTTGTAGGCCGGTTGGTGCTCAATGTCGTCGGCGGCGAACTCGAACCGCATGGCGAGCTGGGATATGTCTGCTTTCAGGCTATATCTGCCACACATAGTTCCCTCCGGTCGGTGCGACACGTTTGGACCTTCTTGCGTGCCATTATCCCATACACGCGCTGTCCGCCACAGGGTTGGGTTTATGTCTAGTGCCAGTCGTGGGAAGCGGGCATAGGCACCGCGGCGTCGAGCGCCCGCACGGCCGAGACAATGACGTTGGTAGTGCCGTCCCAGCGGGAGACCTCGCCGGTGGCCAGAATCACCTGGCTGCCGAGCGCGCGACGATGGCGGGCAAAGACCCGCGGCCAGAGGATGAGCTGGACGCTGCCCACCTCATCCTCAATGGTAACGAACACTGTGCCGTCCCTGCCGCGCGGGTGCTGCCGCGCCACCGGCCAGCCGGTTACCTGGATCCGCTCGCCCTCTTTCACGTCCTCGATCGCAGTGGTGGGCAACACCTCAGGACCCAACGAGGGGCGGAAGTGCTCCATCAGATGCCCCTTGGGATGAATGCCCATGACGGCGTACTCCCCCACCATGCACTCGAAGTCGTTGAAGTCCGTCAACCGGGGCACGTTCTCCGCTGTCGCCACCGCAAAGGCGCGCTGCCCGTGCTCGCCGGGACGAATGGCGAGACCGGCATCCCAGAGCGCTTCTCTCCGATTCTGCGAATCCTGCGGATTCGGCGCATCCTGCGAAGTCGGCGCATCCTGCGAAGTCGGCGCATCCTGCGAAGTCGTTGTCCTCAATGATGTTGGCGTCTCCGACGATGTCGAGGCGATCTCGTCAAAGGCTCCCGCCTGCACGAGCGATTGCACCGCTTTGGGCTTCACACCCGTGCGCCGCACGAAATCGCTCGCGCCGGTGTACGGGCCGCCGCTCTCTCGCTCGACCACGATGTTATGCGCCACCTCTTCCCCGATGTCCCTGACGAACCGTAATCCCAGCAGCACCGCGCCCTCCGCGGACGTGCAGCGCACCTGGCTGCGGTTTATGCACGGATTCCGAAACGGCACGCCGAAGCTCTGCGCGTCCTGCTTAAGCGTTTCCAGCGGATAGAAGCCCATGGGCTGGTTGTTCATCAGGCCGATGAAGAATTCCAGCGGATAGTAACGCTTCAGCCACGCGGCCTGATAGGCCGTGATGGCAAAGGCATGGCTGTGGCTCTCCGGAAACATGTAGTGACCGTTGATCTTGGAGAAAATCTTCTCCGCAACTGCCTCAGGCACTCCCTTACGTTGCGCGCCTTTCCAAAACTGCTGCCAGTGCATGGCGATCAGGTGCGCGTTATTGGGCTTGCCGAACGCCCGCCGCACTTCATCGGCCTGCGCCGCCGTCATGCCGCCCACGTCCATGATGAGTTGGACCACCTGCTCCTGCCACACGATGATGCCGTAGCCCCGCTCCAGCGCGCGCTGCTCCAAGGGATGATCGTAGTCCCAGGCAACGCCGTGCCGGTAGCGCTCGACGAACTGCGAGACCGCGCTGCCCTGCACGCCGACGCCGGGTCGGATGAGTGCCACTTGGTAGGCTAAGTCAAGCAGAGTCCGCGAGCGCAGGCGCTGCCCCATCTTGAGCTGCGCCGGCGACTGGAGCAGGAAGATGCCGATAGAGCGCCCCGCGTTGATCATGTCGTACACCTGCGGGTCTTCAGGATCGATCCGGCTCAGGTCGGGGCGTGTGCCTTCTCTCGCTTCAATCAGGTCGAGCGCCTCCTCGATCTGGTCGAGGACGGGCAACGAGAGCAGGTCGATCTTCGCAAAGTTGGCATCCGCCACGGAGTCCTTGTTCCAGTCCATGATGAAGCGGCCTTCCATGGCGCCGGCACGGATGGGCACCAGCGCCGAAATGGGCTTATCGCTGAGAATCATGCCGCCGACGTGCTGGCCGATCCCCTTGGGCGCATCCATGAGCGCGGGTCCGAGCGCGATGAGATCGCGCCAGCCTGGAGCCGTCACTTTATCTCTGAACGCGGGCAATCCTAGCATCTCTTCCTTGAGATTGACGGCATGGTGCGAGTGGAGCTGCTTGGAAAGGAGTGACAGGTCTTCCTTGGGCAACCCCAGCGCTTTCCCCAGGTCTTGGATAATGCCCTTCACCGCATAGGTCGCGATGGCGCCGGCCAGCACGGCATATTCCGGCCCAAAGTGGCGGTGCACGCGCTCGAGCAACGGATCTCTGAGCTCGCGCGGAAAGTCCAGATCGATGTCGGGCAACATGGTCATATCCACTGAGATGAAGCGCTCCAGGGTGAGATTCCACTTGAGCGGGTCCACGTGGCTGATGCCGATGAGGTAGCCGACCAAGAGCGCCACCGATGAGCCGCGCCCGCGTCCCGGCGGCCGTTCCTCCAGCGGCGTTGCGGGGTCCATCAATCCCCGCTCGACCATGATCTGCTGCGCGATGCCTACGATTTCCCGGTAGAGCAACAGGAAGCCCGCGAGGTTGTGCCTCTCGATCAGGTCGAACTCTTCGTCCAGCCTTTCTTTCACTTGTACCGTCATCCCGTCATAGCGCCGCACTGCCGCTGCTTCGCAGAGCGTGCGCAAATACTGTGTGAGCGTGAAGCCCTCCGGCACGGCGGGATCAGGCAGCGTGTAGCCCAGATCGGTGCTGAGATCGAAAGTGCAGTGCTCGGCGATTTTTATGGTATTGGCTATAGCCGCTGGATAGTCTTGCAAAAAATGCGCCATCTGGGCGTGGGACTTCAGGTGCAGGTGATGGTTGGGTTTGAGGTGGGGCAGCGCCTGATCGATGGTGATATTGCGCTTGGCAGCCTCGAGCGCGTGCTGCAGCCGGTAGCGCTCCGGCGCGTGATAGTGCACGTCGTTAGTGGCGACCACGGGCACTCCCGCGTCCTGGGCAAGCCGCGCCAGTTCACCATTGCGCTTCGTATCACCGCGCAGCAAGTTCTGCTGCAGTTCCACGTACACGGACTCATGACCGTACCACGCCACGTACTCTTGCAGCAGCGTCATGGCCGTGGGGTAGCGTCCGGCCTCGACCAAGCGCGCCGGCGGCCCGTCACGGCCGCCGGTGAGCAAAATCAGGCCCGCGGCATGCGTGGGGAGATGTGCCGGATCCAGCCGCGGCTCTCTGCGGTCGACGGCGTTCGCCAAGGTGAAGAGCCGCGCTAGGTTGGCATAGCCCTCGCGTGTCTTGGCTAAGAGGACGATACGCGCACCGTCCAACAGGGTGAGCTCCCCTCCCGTGATGGGACGAATTTCCAGGCTATTGGCGAGACGGGCAAAATCCAACGCCCCGCAGAGGTTGGTATCGGTCAAGGCGAGCGCAGCGTACCCGAATGCCTTGGCCTGGGCGAGCAACTCGTGGGTGTGGGAGGCTCCAATCCCGAAGGAATAAAAGCTCTTGGCGTGCAGCTCAACGTATCCGCCGGACGGCGACTGCATCGAAGACCGTGCTTGGGGCGAAGACGGTGACTGTATCGAAGGCATCGGGCTATCCCTACGCGGCCTGCCGGTACCAGCAGCCGTCCCGTTGGTCGTGGAACAGCGTAAGCGGGATGCCATCCGCCCGCCGCACCCGGTAGTAGGTGCGCGTCAGCGGCGCGGCCAGCCACCAAAGATCGAAGCACCACTGGTCGTCGATGCCGGCCACCCGGTGCCAGCGGTTCTTCAGGCGTACCGCTACGGGCCGGTTATCCTCACCTGCCCGCACCTCGGCTGCCGTGGGCGTGGCGAGCGGCTTCATGCTGTCCTTCACTGCCGGATCGATAGGCACCTGCAGCGCGCGCAACTCCGGCGCGGGATGCCAGGGGGCAATATCCACCACGCGGAACAAAGATCTCTTGCCCTGCATGCGGGCCTGGAGCTGCCTGTCCGCCTCCACCAAGCGGTCACTTTTTTCCCTGCGGACGTCGCGGAGCAACCCCATCTGCGTGGCGGACTCACCTGTGAGGTTAGCCAGAGTGAGCGTCACTTCCTCCACGGGCGCAGGCGGATAGTCGGCCTCCAGACGGTTTCTGATGATGCGGGCGGCCCGCTCGCAGCCCACGCCGTGCTTGAAGTTGATCACTCTCTCCCATGGCGGAGATCGGAAAAGACCGCACTGTATGGTGGCCTGTTCGGCATAGCGTCCCCGCATCTGCGGCTGCGCGTACGCGCTTTTCAGCAGACCGTCCAGCGTCACCAGGAAGAGTTCCAGAGAGGTGGAAACAAAGGGCAGCGTGACGTGCGCGGTGACGGACTCCTCATGTTTCAGCGGGATAAGCGGCTCGTCGTCAATGCCGTGGCAGAGTTGCCAGGCCCGGGTGCCGTCAGCGCCGAACTGGTCGCTGAGTTGGTCCACGCGCATGGCCGCCACGTCGCCCAAGGTACGCAAGCCGAAACGCTGCAGGCACTCATGTACCGCGGGTTCAAGCGGCAGCAGCGTCACGGGATGCGGCGCCAAGAACGCCGCCGCATACGCAGGCGCCCGCGTTACCTCTCCCGCCCGGCCGGTCCGGGCCGCGACGAAAGCGGTGAATTTGGCGTCCGCCACGCCCACGCGCGGCGCGAGGTATTGAGGAATGGCGTTTCGCAAAGCGTTGACGAGCCGCTCTTCACCGCCGTAGAGGGTCTCAAGCCCGTCCAGGCGCACGTACGCGACACCCAGCGCCGCCTGCTCCACCCGGTCGCTCACTGCCTGCAAGGCAGTAAGAACCTGCCGGAAGACCCGCCGGTAGACCGGTTCATTGGCCTCGATGACAACGGTGTCGGCATTGTGAGAGAGCGCTTCTTCCAGCGACATGCCCACCGCCACCCCGGTGGCAGCCGGGAAAACGTCAATGACCGTAGGGCTACCCTCTGAGCGATCAACGATCACAGCCGGCGCTGCCACCAAGTCCGGCTGCCGCAGCAACTCGCACTTAGCACGCAGGTGGGTAATGAGCACACACGCGACCTTCATGATGCCGGGACCTTTGTCCGTACCTATCGTCCTGTTCTCTGCCACTTAAGAACTTCGTTTTTGTGCGGAATCCGCAATGAGGGATCAGAAGTTCACGTGCATGACGAAAGGGGGGCCAGGCTAAATGCCACATGGGAAAAACACCATCTGTACGCTAAGCTCAACGTGGCAGATGATGGATAAAAAAACACTAGAGGACGTGCACTTCTTCACGTAAGAGAACTGTGAAACCTCTATTGGCAAGAAGTGTATCCATGAACTCCTGAGGTCAAGAGTCAGGACGGAATAACATCTTAGGCTTAGATCAGTCGCCTATAGCGCACGGCTGTGCCTAGGCACAACCCAGCTGCTAATACTGTCATTCTGAGGAGCGTAGCGACGAGGAATCTAGAGTCAAAAAGCACTCTAGATTCCTCGCTTTGCTCGGAATGACATGAAACGCAAAAGCCAACGCATCAAATCGGAGTTGCCAGGCTTAAACCATGAGACCTATTTCCACTCGTCGTCCGTCGGCCAAATGTTGGTGCTTCCCGCTCCGGCGCCGGCTCCCTCGGGCCGCTCTTCCGTCCAGTCCTTGACGGTATCCCGCCACTTGATGAAGTGGGGCGTCTGCAGATGCGCTTGGAACGCGGCCTCGTCCACGTAGACCTCGTAGAGCCAGATGCGGTTTGGGTCGCCGCCGTCCTGGACCACGTCGAACCGCAGGCAGCCAGGCTCGTCATTCACCGAACCCTTCGCATCACCCAACATCGCTTCGATGAAGGCATCCCTGTAGCCTTCCTTGATCTTGATCGGCGCGACGATGATATACATGCTCTTTCTCCTTATGTAGAGTTGGGGGCTGGCATCTGTTTCCAGTGCTACGGTTATGATAGTTTGGGACGTCCGAACCTTCAAAGTGCAGAGAAGTCGCAATCGCTCGCGGCAAAGCGTTTGCGGTTCTTGGACTGCTGCGGTTTTGTCGTTGAGGAAGTCAGTCCGTCATTCCGGCATTCGTCGGAATCCATCTTCACTGCAACCCGGTGTTCCTTCCGACCTGCACTTAATCGGTTCCATCCCTGACATTACTGGTGCATGCGGTACCCACCACCAACGTAGAGCAATTGTCCCGTCAACCAGCCTCCTTGCTCCGATACCAAGAAGATCACGGCGTTGGCGATGACTTCTGGGGAATAAAGCGGGCTACTAAGCGATTGGATTGAGACGCGATGTGCCATTGCCATGCACGGACTGTCGGCTTCGGTGGCGCGTCGCATGCGATAGGCACACTGTTCCACCTCACGTTACCTCACGTTCGTGCTGTACGGTGGCCACTCCATTTTAGTAGACTGGACTTCGACTAGTAAGCCGACGTTTCGCTAGCTCCTACGCAACCTACCCACTTTCTTTCATCTCAATGATGCTGGAGCATCGTCATTGAGCTACCCCCGCAGGCAAGGACGTGGCCTTTCGCGCCGCCCCAGTTGTGCCGTCATTGACAGCAGACGCACACCGTACTAGAGTCAGAGAAATCCTCACTTCATCGGATTTTCTTCCTACCAATTGACACCCTAGAACCGATGCGCAGAGCGCTGAAGCGCAGACACAATATCAGCCGCCAACCGCACTATAGGAGGGCATGAACGGCAATGATACGGCTAACCGACGAACAGATGCGCGACTTCATCCGCAATGGGTATGTCGCGGTCAAGACCGGGCATCCCCGCGAGTTCCATCAGGACGTTTGGAACCAGACGGAGGCCCTCTTCGAGGAGGATGGCAATCCCGGCAACAACCTCATGGCCAGAGTCCCCGCCATACGCGAGATTCTTGATGATCCGGCCGTAGACGGCGCGCTGGCGGGCGTGCTCGGCAACAACTACTTCGTCCATCCCCACCGCCACTGCCACTACCGGCCGCCGCACAGCGAGGGCCAGCAGATTCACCGCGACTCGTTTACCCGACGCCGCCACCGCACCCGTTGGCTGCTGGCGATGTACTATCCTCAGGATACGACCGTCGAGATGGGCCCGACCGGCGTGCTGCCGGGCACCCACTATTACAACTGGCTCGTAGGCCCCATCGGCCTCAACATGCGGCTGGACACCACCGAGGGCGAGGTCCCCGTGGTGGTGGAGGCCGGTACCGTATTGATGGTCCACTACGACCTCTGGCACCGGGGCATGGGCAACTCAACCGACAAGAAGCGCTACATGATGAAGTTCATGTTCGCCCGCATCGAGGAGCCGCAGGAGCCGAGTTGGGATAACCAGGACAGCGAGTGGACCACCGATGGTGATAGCGCTTTGAACGGCGTGTGGAGTCATACGTGGCGCTGGTACACCGGCGCGGCCAACAACGGCTCCCCATCCGCCAATGGCAACGGCTCGATACCGGAGTTAATCGCGAATATCAAGGTGGACGACGAAACCACCTGCCTGGCGTCTGCCTATGCGTTGGGCTCGATGGGTGAGGTGGCTGTGCCCGCCTTGATCGATGCGTTCCAACACGAGAATGAAGCCGTGCGCCGCAACGCCAGCTATGCCCTGAGCACCATCGGCAAGGCTGCCGTGCCCGCCCTGCTGGATGCCTGCCAAGATGAGGGCGAGGGCGCGCGTTGCATGGCGGTGGAGACCCTGGCCGACCTGGGCTATCTCGGCGATGAAGTCATGCCGGCCCTGACAGCGGCGCTCAACGACGAGTCGATCGAGGTGCGCCGTCATGCCGTGGATGCGCTCGGCATCTCTCTGCAAGACTCCGCCAACGGCGTGCCGGCCCTCATCGAGGCCCTCGGCGATGAAGACGAGTTTATGCGTCGCGGAGCGGCCCTGGCGCTATCGCGAATTGGCGAAAAAGCGGAAGAGGCCACGCCTGCCCTCGCGCACGCCCTGAATGACGAAAACCGCTACGTGCGCGGCAAAGCCGTCCACGCGCTGCAGCGTATCGGCACGCAGGAGGCACAGGATGCGCTGGTGCACTTCCTGCTGACCTCACAGTGGTGCTACTCCACCAATAAGGACAGCCTGTACTAGTCTCTTTGACGTAGTAAGTCAGGTTGCACTGGAACAAGATGAATCCTCCGTACTAGCCGTAGCGCGGGGGCTTGTCCCCCGCCCTTAGGCGCCAAAGGCAAGACCCCATTCGGGCAGGTCGCTCTAGGCACTATCACACTTCGTCTTGCAAAGTGAAGGGTCGTCTTGCCGTAGCGCGGGGGCTTGTCCCCCGCTCTTGGGCGCCAAAGGCAAGACCCCATTCGGGCAGGTCGCTCTAGGCGCTATCACACTTCGTCTTGCAAAGTGAAGGGTCGTCTTGCCGTAGCGCGGGGGCTTGTCCCCCGCTCTTGGGCGCCAGAGGCAAAACCCCATTCGGGCAGGTCGCTCTAGGCACTATCACACTTCGTCTTGCAAAGTGAAGGGTCGAGACCAATGCAATCGGTCTCGACCCTCTTGATTTACGGTGCCATTGATGTGCTGTCTTGTCGCACCCGGCTACCCTACGCGCTGCCCTCTTGCCAGAAGCGGCGCCCGATCAAGAGGCAAAGCACGAGGAAGAGCGAGTCGACAATCGGAAAGTAGATGAGGTGTGAGGTCACCGCGTCCCCGGTCTCGCTCTCAGGATTGTGGGTCCAGAGCCACCCCCAGTAGAACAACGTTGACAGGACTATCGTCCCGTAAAAGGCGATGCTGACCCGCAGATGCTCCAGCGTATCGGGGCACGCGCCATCCTGGTGCGCATGTGCGCGCCGCATCAGGAAGCCCTTGACGAGCAAGATCAGTACCGCTGCCGCCATGAAGTAGTTGAGAATCTTCCAGTGGGGGTAGTCCGGCGACCCGTCGTGGTACAACGGCGTCGCAATGAGCAGGCCCCACGCGCAGAATCCAACGACAAATAGGTACACTGCCACAACTTTGTGCAGAATTGCCATGCCGCCAAACCTCCTTTGGTTTGATCTGTAAAGGGTGCCGCAACACTTCTAGAATTGCGCAACTGCGCTAAAGCACACACCTAGACATGCCAATATATGACACACGTATTGCGGTGTGTCAAGTGGTATCTGGCGTCCGGCACACGCGCTGGGGAGTGCTAAAGCGCCTTCCTACCCATAGCCGGTAAGCGCGAGTCCGGCCCGGTAGCGCAGGTTTGCAACCTGCGTCCCCCGCCGATAGTCTCGATTGCTGAAATACTGCCCACGCCGCCTCTCCTTCCGGTAGCGCAGGTTTGCAACCTGCGTCCCTCGCCGTCTGTTTCGATTGCTGATTTACTGCGCCCGCCGTCTCTCCTGCCGGTAGCGCAGGTTTGCAACCTGCGTCCCCCGCCGCCTGTTTCGATTGCTGACTCACTGCGCCCGCCGCCTATTCTCCCGGGTAGCGCAGGTTTGCAACCTGCGTCTGCGCCTATTTTCCCGGCTGCCTCTCTTGCTCCGCCCTCATTCCGTAGCGCGTAGGCGGTCCAATTTGCCCGGCCAGGCGAGCATGCGCTCGTCGGCGGTGATGAGCGTGTGGCCCTCCAAAGCCGTGGCGACGATGAGCCGGTCGGCGGGATCTCCGTGCATGTCCGGCAGTAGGCCAGCGCGAGTTGCCACACGTCCATCCACAGGAATCTCGATCACACCCTGATCGAGCAGATCACGCCGCCAGGCAGCGAGCTCAAAACGCAGGGCAAGCTGACCCTTCTGCATGCGCATGCCGACCTCCCAGAACGAAATGGCCGAAACCGCCGCCTGCCCCTCTGCCAGCGCCCGTGCCACGGCGCGGCGGGCGTGCGGCCCCAGCCGCCGGTCGCCTTGCTCCTGCCACACCAGCACGTGCGTATCCAAGAGCATCAAAACAGGTCTTCTCCCATTTCGCCGTCATCGAACCACTCTGCCGGCATCGGTTCCACAATCTCACCGAGGATTTCGATATTCTCTCGATTGCGGCCGAACACAGTCTGCGGCCGCTCCCGATACGGCGCCAGCCGCGAGACCGGCCGGCCGCGCTTGGTGATGATGATCTCCTCACCACTCGCCGCCACCTCGTCCATAAGCTGCAAGCACTTCGCCTTAAACTCCGACGCCTTCACCACCCGCACCCCACCGGTGTTAATGCTGTTGTCGTCTGCCATGCCCCGCCATTCTGGTCTGGAGGAATTTGGTTAATTGTACCATAGTCATGACCATGGTCATAAGCGCCGTGATTGCGTCATCTTGTCCCCTCTCCCCGGGGAGAGGGTTAGGATGAGGGGAAATGAACAGGCCGGCCTACAGACTAAGTCAGTCTTGCCAATTCAAGAGGCATCGCCTAGTCTGAAACGTGGTCGAGTCAGGGCAAGAATGGAGCGGCCCATGAGGAACAGATGGTCGGCACAGCAAGCGCGCTTGCGTTTCACCGAGTTCCTCCAAGCGTGTGAATCCGCTGGACCCCAAATCGTGACCCAGCACGGCGTAGAGACTGCCGTCCTCGTTCCCATCGAGCACTGGCGAAAGCTGGAGAAGTCTAACAAACCGAACCTGAAAGACTTGCTTCTCGCCGCGGAAGCCCGGACGGAAGAACTAATGCCACCTCGCGTGAAGCGTAGGAAGCCTAAATAATGGAGTGGAGACTGTGATTCTCGTATTTGCAGGTGCCGGAGCTTCATATGCAGTTGATTGCAAACAGTATCCCACCACGGTTGAGTTCTTTAGGCGTCTTCCTGAAGAAATAACAAAGAAACCATGGTTTGCCGCAGCTTCTCAATTCCTGGACACTTCAGCTAATGGAGAGCCTAAGGACATTGAGAAGCTACTTGGTGTTCTGAGCGAAATGGAAGAGTTCTGTAAGAAATCAGTTGACCCAAACACAATTTCAGGACGGATGTTGCAGCCAGGTTATGATCGCCTAAGAAAAGTAAACCCCCAAAGCCGGTCCAATTTAGAAAGTGGGCACCATAGGATACTTGTAGACACACTAAGGGAGGATCAAGTTTCAATCGAGAGACTGCGAGATGAGATTAACGCTCAAGTCTATAGATTCTATGCGGAAGTTCCTGACCCGAAGAAACTGCACAATTGGACGAGGCTGTTAAGGTTGCTCACAGAAGCGCCTCAGGTAGTTCAGATTTTCACGACTAACTATGATCTTGTTATTGAGAGCGCCATCAGTGAAGCTGGACTAGACAAGGAAATCGCCACTGGTAGGGATAGCGACGGGTTCAGAACTCGGCTAGACCTGGATTATTGGGATACTCAGAATGAGCTAATAAACACGCAAGAAGAACGGGGACTCTTGACGAAACTACATGGATCAGTAGATTGGCAACGTGGCAGCAGAGGTGAAATTGTCATGGGCCCGCCACGGTTTACTGAGGTCCATCAAAACCACATAGTCCTATACCCTGGGCATAAGGGAGAACCAAGAGAAGAGCCGTTTATCGCTTTTCATAGACATTTAAGGTCAATAGCAGAAAGAGCGAAGGCTGCGTTTTTCATTGGCTACTCATTCGGAGACGACCACATCAACGAAATACTTTCCAATTTCATGGCTCACGTTCCGACGTACGCTATAAACAAGAAGCGAGAGCAAGACAAGCTGGAATTCCTTTACAATGTGATGCATTTTGATGATGGATTCACAGATGAGGCCGTCAATAAATGTTTTGGGTTCCTACTTGAGCACGATCTGATCCACCAGCCGGCGGCCAACTGGTAGGCAGAATTCAACTGGCGAACCAAAATTCACCCTCATTTCCAATTGGCCATTGGGAGGTACGTGATGCGGGTATAGGCCGCAAGGATCATTCCCTTGCATATGATCTAGCTGACAAATGCGTTTAGGTGAACAGTTTTACGTTCTTGGGACGGGACTTTCCGCCGTGGACGGAGGGTTCGGCGCACCATTTGGCGGCGAGGCGGCGGACGGCTGTGTAGGTTTGTTCGTCGAAGTTCAAGAGGTCACGGATGACGCGGCGGTCGAGGAGGGCGCGGTTGGGGTCGGCGTCGGCGAGGTAGGCGGGCTGCAACTTTTTGTCGCGGAATTCGTCGAAGATTTCTTCCGCCTCGTTCAGTTGATTGTCGCTGAGGGCGCGGAAGTCGAGGACGGGAAGAGATTCAGCGGAGCGGATAGTTATTCCAGCCTTGCTCGACTGCTGTCGGTTGGCGTGCCACCAATAGCAAAGCAACCCCAATGTACTGTTGCCCCAAACCGCAAAAGCGTATTCGAACCTACTTTCCTCAAATGCCACGTTAGGCCAAACTCGACCTCCGATTGATTCCCTTTCCGTAAAGGAAACGGCGAGTGGCTGAGAGCCAAAAGTATATTCGAGATTCAGGTGGGCCCGGCTGGCTCTAGCCCAAACTGCGTTGGCCTTCTGCTCCATTCCTTGCCTTACTAGCAATTGAGAATCCGGCTGGCACAGAATCCGGGTTTCGTTCTTGGCATCATGATTCCAAAGAGCAGGATAGGTCGCTGTTAGGCTTGGTTGGGCTTTGTCAAAAGGCCCTTGGGGAGGCCCACTAGATGGCCAACCGGTAATGTCCAGATGATGAAATCCCATACTAGCAATGGTTCCAAGCCGCACTTGCCTCAAATTCAAGATGTTTGGGCTGCCAGGTAGCCATAGTTGTCCCTTTGACAGCGCGTAGCAGGTCTGAGCAAGCGAGTAGTCAGACAAGCGTACGGATCCCCAAGCTGCCCCATTCACTTCAATGGGTGCCTCTATAGTCTCTCCCGCAAAGTCGGTGCCAATCGCTAAGCTCGTGCCCCCATAGGGTCCATCCTCCAATTGCCGGATATCGCCAGGCTCTTCTAAAGCTTTTGCAGTTGCGCTCGCCTCCGCAAGTCCCTTTGGGCGCAAACGCAGCGAAGCAAATTGAGATCTTGCATGAGCAGAGGCCCCACTCGCAGCCTCCTTACCTTTGCGCGCGACCAACAGACAGTCTGCCATTCCTGTGTCGGATGAAAATGACATTTCACTACCGGTAGTTGAAATACTCAATACTGTCAGGTCTCCATAGCGATGCTCAATCATCTGTCGAAACCCTTGCCATGACAGACCAGAGGCCGTAGATAAAGGTAAAACTAGTGCCAGGATTCCGCCAGGCTTCAATTTGCGGTCAGCCAATGCAGCAAAAGCTGAGGCCATTCCCGCGTGACCGTGATAGCAGGTTCCCTTCCTAAAGACGGCCATGCGTTTCGCCATTTCCCTCTGGTCTTCTTTGCTTGCGTTGAATGCAGCAAACGCGCCAGCGAAAGTCCCCGCGTACCCCGCCTCTTTGTTTGTATTTCGAGTGAATGGCGGGTTCATGATCACCATGTCAAACCCCTCATCCGGGACATCCACGGTAATTTGGGCCGCGGTTTCCTCACCCGCGCTGCCGGTGCGGAGGGCGGGGTCGCTGGTGTTGAAGAGGGTTTGGACGTCTGATCGCTGCAGAAGTTCCAGGGAGCCGATCTTTACCGTGCCGTCGGGCTGGCGGCCGTAGGGCATGGTGTAAAGGCGGGAGCTGCCAAAGGCTTCCCCAGGTTCCACGCCGGAGAGGGTGGAGCCGGTGATGTGGATGGCCGAGGGCATCACGTCGCAGCCATAGAGCACATCTTCCATCATGGCGCGGTGCAGGGCGGCCGGATTGCCGCCGGCGCGCTCGTGTTTGGCGGCGATCTGCTCGTACACCGCCGAGAGTAGCGCGCCCGTGCCGCAGGCAAAATCGGCGATGCGCAGCTTGCCGATGGCGCCGGCATCCGCCCAGTCCACGCCTGGCAGCTTGGCCACGGCCAGCCGCGCCAGCAGCGCCGCCGACGCGGGCAGCGTGTAGAACGTCGCCAGATACTTGCGGTCGGCAATGAGGCGCTGGAAGATGCGGCCGGTCAAGTCGTGGGAATTCTCCACGCCCATAGACCTCACCGCCTGGGCCGTATCCCGCAAGCGCCGCAATATGCGCGCCGCCTCAGCCGCGGGCAAATGCATCAGAATGTCCCTGGCGACGGCAAAGATCGCCCAATAGTTGATCTCCAGAATGTCCTGCCACGCCGCGAGCACCTCACCCTGCGGATTGGCAACGTCATCGCCGCAGACCATGTTCAGGGACTTTACCCCAGAATGCATGCCGTAGATGCGCTCGTGGAAGACCAGAGCGTTGGCGATGATGGCGCAGGCCATGCGGCGCGTCTGCGGCACGTTGCTCATGCCGAGGAGACGGGCGATATCCATGGTGATTGCCTGGCGGTTGGTGTCCATCTCGTCCAGGATCTTTGCCGCCGCGTTGATACCCTCCTGCAGCGTGTCGGTGGCATCATCCACGGCCCGCTGCGGCACGGAGACCAAGCGTGCCAGATCGGCTACGTCCTCAGGTCCACCCTCCAGCCAGCCGGACGCCGGAAAGCGACTGACGCCCCTCTTCTCTTCCGTAAAGACACAGTAAGACAGACGGGCCTGCCGCAGAGCGGAAGGGAGATCGTCAGCATCAGCAATCTCATCGGGATACCGAAGCGCGATGGCGGCCCCGATGCGCCGTGCGCTCGCCGCTACCTCCAAACCCAAACGCGACTTGGCTTCATCCTCCACGGTCGCGCCGGGCACATACTCCGCCTCGATCACCACCGGCGCGCGGCCGGGATCCTCGATGATTATGTCGGGCCGCAGACCCGGATGCCCCGTAATCGCCTGCGTACTCTCAGCGCGCACGTGACTGCGGGAGAGCATGCCTTGCAGCACACTTTCCATTGCGTTGTTGACACTTGGCTCGGTCTGACGCGCCATCTCTGCTGCAGCTCCCTCAGTCCGCCCCTGCAATTCCCAAGAAGTTCAACAGTACTATTGTACGTGGTATCAGCTGCTGTAGCAGGTCCTACCATATTGAAAGTTCGCACAAGCTAGGTTGAAGGCCCCTCCACTTCCGTTGGAATGCCGCTACACTATTCAACCCTATCTCCCTGAGGGCCTATGCGAATCGCCTTGATCTACCTTGGCTAACGGTTAGATTGAAGGTTGTAAAAGGCTTGAGGCTACGCAAATTACGAAATCATTATTGCCTCTGGATTCCGGCTTGCGCCGGAATGACGGCCTGCGCGGGACATTCCCTTAAAGCCCGCTAAGACCTTCCTATGATTTCCCTGAACTTCTACACACTTTCTTTGCATAGTCCCGTACGCTGGACGTAGAGGGACTGAGTGTGAGTATGTGAACCATGTACCGCAACGGCGGGCGACCCTCTCAACCGCCTAGGAAGAGCGGCATCATGCGCAGGTACAGGACCAATCTCGGTCAGTGCTTAAACGGAGATGCGACCAATTCGCGCCAGGACCGCGACCAATTCAGTCAATACGTAGACAGAATTGGCAGCATTCTGCGCGAGACTCGTGAGTATCCCGGTCAGCGCAACGAGCGGCGCGGTCGCCGGACCGCACAGTCTCGGGCGCTGCACAGGGCCGAGTCTCTGGCTGCGCACGTGGCTGTGGTGCTGCTTGGGTTGGCTGCCGCGTTCAGTCCCTCCTATAAGCCCACAACGCGCAGCACGTGTACGCCCTATATCGGGCACAGTTTCACCCTGCTGCGCATGGTGATTGACCCACGCCCGCAGGCAATCTTTGCCTCCTTCACCGACGGAGTGCGCCTCGTCGGCATCCTATAGGCGTCCGCACGCGCACCGGTACGGCGCACGTGTGGACGACTCCTCAGCGAGACCGGCCTTCGCCCCCGTGGGTTTGCAGGTCCAACGAAATCCTTAGGACGCAGTTTCATCCGTCATCAGCAACGCAAGGAGGCGTGTGATGATCGCCAAAGGCAAAGTCGCCATTCATTCGCGGAAGAGACAAATCATCGCAGAGGTTGCAATCGCCATAGCAGTCGCAGTGCTCGCAGTCATTCTGATCGGTCCGTTCATCGCGAGGCCGGCGTATGCCGACGAGAGTCTCAGGCACACGGAATGCCCGAGTTCGACCCAGCAAAGCATCACCGTCTCAGCGCCCGACTTCGGGATGATGAGCGGCATTGAGGGCATCGAGCCAATCGGGCACAATGATGACTGCCAGCATTGACCGGGTCTACCTGGCCGCCTGTGACGGCGCGGGAAGTGCACGCCGGCCGGTCGTCTAGCCTACGATCCTGGAATACCGCGGCGGGATGCGGGACTTGAGAGCAGCGGTACCATTGCTTGCGGCTCTTGAGCTGGGGGTGGGACAGTTCACTCCCCGCCGGATCCCCCGGTGCGGAACCCGGCCGAAGCACGAGACAAGGAAGAAGGGAGCCACAGCCACGCGGGCTGTGGCTCCCTTCACTGCGTGCGTATCTTTGCTCTCTGGCAACTGTGGGCTCTCGCCTATTAATCCAGCCGGCGCGTGCATTGGATTTATTGGCCCGCTTGCACTATGCTCGAATCTGGAACACTGCAGCCAGGAGTCAGCAATGCGGACCATAACCAAGACACAAGAGCGGCTCGACGACCTCTTGCGCGACTTTGCCGATTTGCGAGAACGCGCGGTAGGCTATCCCTGCAATCTGGACTTCGACTACAGCGCCTTGCTGCCCTTCCTCAGCTTCAGCGCCAACAACGTGGGCGATCCCTTTCACGACAGCAACTTTCAAAGCAACTCGCATGAATTGGAAAGGGAGGTCATCAGGACGTTCGCGGACCTGATGCATCTGCCGCGCGACGAGGCCTGGGGCTATGTCACCTCCGGCGGCACCGAGGGCAACATGTATGGGCTCTACCTGGCCCGCGAGATGTTTCCCGATGGCGTGGTCTACTTCTCACAGGATACGCACTACAGCGTGGTCAAGATCCTCCGCGTCCTCAAGGCGCGCAATATCATGATCAAGAGCCAGGACAACGGCGAGATTGACTACGACGACCTGCGCGAGACCATCCGCATCAACCGCGACGCGCCCGTCATCGTTTTGGCGAACGTCGGCACCACGATGAAAGGCGCCGTGGACGACGTGGGCAAGGTGCGCGGGATTTTGGACGACCTAGCGATCACGGGCTACCACATTCACGCGGACGCGGCCCTCAGCGGAATGATCCTGCCGTTTGTGGACGATCCGCAGCCCTACGGGTTCGCTGCCGGGTTCGATAGCGTTTCGATCAGCGGCCACAAGATGATTGGCTCGCCGTTGCCTTGTGGAGTCGCCCTGACGCGGGCCGATTACGTGGCGCGCATCGCCCGCTCGATCGAATACGTCGGCGTGCTGGATACAACCCTGGCAGGATCGCGTAACGCCTTCACACCGCTCATGCTGTGGTACGCTCTGCAGCAGCACGGTCTGGACGGCTATCGCGAAATCGTAGCTGAGTGCCTGGCAGTGGCCGCGTATGCGGTCGGCAGTTTCAATGACCGCGGCATCCCGGCGTGGCGAAACAAGAACTCGGTCACGGTTGTCTTTCCAAAGCCGCCGGCAGCCGTGGTGCGCAAATGGCAACTCGCACCATACGAGGACATCGCCCACCTCATTACCATGCCCCACGTGACTCGAGAGACTATCGATCTGGTCATCGCCGACTGCCTGGAACAGCAGCCACTCGAAAGGACACAGGGATGAATAGGATAACTGTCTTAGCAAAAAACGAAATCGGCGTCATTGCCGACATCAGCCGGGCGCTGGCCGATGCGGGGATCAACATAGAGACCATCAGCGCCGAGGGGCTCAAAGAACGCGGCACCATTACACTCACAACCGACGCCCAAGACGCTGCCCTGCGCGAACTCAAAAATGCCGGCTTCAAAGCAGTCACCGACGAGTCTCTAGTGCTCCGGCTGCCGGACGAACCGGGCGCTCTCGCCAAGGTGGCTGAGCGGTTCAAGCAGGCTGGCGTCAATATACAGAGTCTGCACATTCTCGAGCGCAAAGCCGGCTTCACCATCGTGGCGCTCGCCGCCGAAGACCGCGAGAAGGCCGCAAAACTGGTGGATGAGGCAACCCTGGTGTAGCCGACAGGACACGGGTGTTGCAGGCCTAACCTCAGGTCGCATCGTCTTTCGCAATAGACTTCCCGCTGTACTCAGCCTCTGTGAGAATCATCCTTGCGGAAGGCACAAAACGAACGAGAGGCTACGGGACTGCCGCATCATGAGCCGTTAGGCGTGGCACCGTACGCCATGCCTGCTCGGGTGGCTGTACCGCATTGCGCATGAACACTTACGTCCCGCTTCGCCCCTCTCCCCCATTCACCGGCCAATGGCCGGGAACAGGATAGGCCTCGTCCTCGCCCGGCCAAGGAGGCATCGTTACAATGATGAAACGCAACGGCCTGTTCCCGGTTGTCCTGAATTGGAAGTGCGTGCCAACCGGGAGCGAGAGGCTCGCGCCTGGAGCCACGTTTACAATCCGCTCCCGATTTCCTTCTCGCCGCCACACGTGGCCCGTACCCTCCAAGAAGTACCAGACCTCCTCAACCGTCCTGTGCGCGACGGCCATGGATACCTCCCCGGGGTTTAGCGTGCAGTGGACCATGCTGCCGCGGCTGGTTGCCGACAGTAGTCGGATTTCCGAACCATCCGGCGCCAGCGTGTCGTAGTTCGCGCCGGCTAGCATGTAGTCAAAGTCCTCGTTCATACTGCTCTTTACCTCAACCTAGTCCGTCAGCGCATTCTTCTCTTGAGTCCGTAGCGACACAACCTCGTCTGATTTGAAGACATTCCGATAGGGTGCTAATGCGCTCCGCCAAGGAAAATTCCTAAGATCACGTTATCTCTCTGTGAAGCCAAAAAGCACCTCAGCTTCGTACGGCATCTATGTAGTTTCCCGCTGAGGAATACGCGCAAGGCGCCAACCAACAGAGCAAGAATTGCGTCCGTACATCCTTTGGTTTGTCTTGTACTATACTATCCATAGGGAAAGTGGGTATCCTCTTCGAAGCCAGTGTGACGTCGAGTGAATCCGAGCTTGTATAGACACCGGAGGGATTCAGGGTGGTGACTGACGAAACAGGCCGGCTCTTCCTCCGTTGCCTCAGTTTAGACTTGGAAGTTAACACTCGCGACGACCGCATCTTCGCGTTAGCGGGAGTGCGCCCGGACATCGGCAAGTCTGTAGTCTTCCCCGCAGGCGGCCATGGATTGTCCGCCGCATTGTCTCAACTGGACAATCTCAGTGACGGGGCGGACTTTCTGCTCGGCCACAATCTAATCGCCTTTGATTTGCCCAGACTGCAAGCTGCTAATCCTAGCCTTCGGCTTCTGCGGCTGCCGGCCGTGGACACACTTCGGCTCAATCCCCTCGCCTTCCCGCGCAATCCCTATCACCACCTGGTTAAGCACTACCAGGACGGGCAACTGCGGCGCGGCAAGATTAACGATCCGGAGCTGGATGCGCGGCTTACGCTGGAGGTGTTTAGCGACCAGCAGAAGGCTCTACGCGCTGCGCCGACCGACCTGCAACTAGCCTGGCATTGGCTGACAAGCGTACAAGATGGCACAGGCTTTGATTGGGTATTCACGTTGCTCCGGCAGACCGGAAGGCCGACCGATTCTGAGGCGCACGAGGCAATCTGCAGAATACTAGCTGGCAACGCCTGTGCAACTCATACGAATGAAACCATAGCTGATGCGTCCCACCTGAGTTGGCCGTTGGCCTATGCGTTGGCCTGGTTATCGGTGGCCGGAGGCAATTCAGTGATGCCTCCCTGGGTACGACACCAGTTTCCCGCTGCAGGACTCCTGGTGCGCCGCTTGCGCGACACTGCCTGCGCCGATCCCGCCTGTGAATGGTGCCGGGAACGGCACGACGCCGGCAAGGAGCTTGCGCGCTGGTTTGGCTTTCCCAACTTTCGCCCGGAGCCGGCCGACGAAGACGGTAGGCCGATGCAGCAGTCCATCGTCGAGACTGCGATGGCGGGAGAGCATGTGCTTGGGATTTTGCCCACCGGCACCGGTAAGTCGGTGTGCTATCAGATTCCTGCTCTCTCCCGCTATGACAAGACCGGCGCGCTGACGGTGGTAATCTCTCCATTGGTCGCGCTCATGGCCGACCAGGTGGCAGGACTTGAGGCGCGGGGTATTGGCTCCTGCGTCACTATCAACAGTATCTTGTCCATGCCTGAGCGGAGCGATGCGCTTGAACGTGTGCGGCTTGGTGATGCAAGCATTCTCCTGATTTCCCCTGAGCAGTTGCGCAGCGTCAGCGTGCGCCGAGTCTTAGAGCAACGCGAGATTGGCGCCTGGGTGCTGGACGAGGCCCATTGCCTCTCCAAGTGGGGGCATGATTTCCGTCCTGACTACCGCTACGTGGGACGCTTCATCCGCCAGCGTGCCGGGGAAGAGCCAGTGCCGCCGGTGCTATGCCTGACCGCCACTGCCAAGCCGGATGTCATGGCTGAACTCGTAGCATATTTCCGAGAAGAACTCGGCATCACGATGCAAGTCTTTGACGGCGGCGCTCAACGCACCAACCTGGAATTCGTGGTGGTACAGACGAGCGTCGGTGAAAAATTCGCGCACATCCACCACATCCTGACGGACGATCTCTCGGAAGAAGGGGGAGGAGCCATCGTCTACTGCGCGACGCAGCGAAATGCTGAGGAAATTGCTGAGTTCTTACAGGCAAAAGAGGTCAAGGCGGACTACTTTCACGCGGGACTATCCCCCGAAACGAAAAAGGACGTTCAACGAAACTTCATCCAGGGTGAACTGCATGTCATCGTTGCTACCAATGCCTTCGGCATGGGGATTGATAAGCCAAATGTCCGGCTTGTCATCCACGCCGACATGCCAAGTTCACTCGAAAACTATCTTCAAGAGGCAGGCCGAGCCGGACGCGATCAACAATCAGCCCGCTGCGTGCTTCTCTACACACTAGAGGACGTGGAACGCCAATTCAGCCTGTCGGCCCGCTCGCGACTCACTCGACAGGAGATCTACGGCGTGCTGCGGGCCCTGCGCAATCTAGACCGCAAGAGACGCTTGGAAGGCAATGTGGTGGCCACTTCCGGTGAAATCCTTGGCGAGGACGATGAGAAGGTGTTCCAACGGGATTCCGCCACCGATGACACTCGCACGCGGACAGCGGTGGCCTGGCTGGAGGAAGCAGAGCTATTGAACCGAGAAGAAAACCGTGTGCAGATCTTCCCATCGTCTCTGCGTGTAAACTCTGTCAGCGAGGCGAGTGCCAAGCTGCAGAAGGCAAAGATCACCCCATTCTACCGGGGTAAGTTGCAGACTATTGCGGAGGCCCTGATAGATGCGGACGCCGACGAGGGGATCTCCACAGACGAACTTATGGCCGCTTCCGGTCTAGACTCAGAGGGCGTGCGCGCCGCAATATATGACCTGGAGCGATTGGGGATTGCCAGCAACGACACAGTGTTGACTGCCTTTGTGCACTCAGGAGTACAGCGTCAATCGCGTCAACGCTTCGAACGGGCAGCAGACCTCGAACAAGCCCTGATTAAGCTCCTGCAGGAGACCGACCAAGTGACGGAAAAGGGAGATTCGTGGCCGCTGCATCTCCGGCAAGTAACCCAACGGCTCAGGGACGACGGCCACTCGCATGCGCTGCCTGAACTCGTGCGGCGGATTATCCGCAGCATTGCCGCCGACGGACGGGGGGAGGGTGGAAGTGGAGGAAGCCTGGGAGTGCGGGGGCGCGATGCGGAGACCCTGTACGTGACGTTGCAGCGTGACTGGAATTCGTTGAGTAAGACTGCCGAGTTGCGTCGCGCGGCCGCTGGGCGTTTGCTAGACGATCTCTTGGCCGGCCTTCCGCCTGGTACGCGTGGCACAGACTTGCTGGTTGAAACGACACTCGGAAAGTTGCTGGGGGCAGTTAGTTCTGACATGGCCCTAGCGAGTGAAGTTAAGAGTCCCGTCAAGCTCACTGATCGCGCTCTCCTATGGCTCCACGAACAGGAAGTAATTCGGCTCAACCGGGGACTCACCGTCTTTCGCCCAGCCATGACGATTCATTTGAAACCGGAGCGGCGCGGTTTCGCCCAGGCTGATTACGGGTCCCTCAAGCTCCACTACGACGAACAGATTCTTCAGATTCACGTGATGGCGGAATATGTGCAGCAGGGTCTGCAAGCCATGGCGGATGCACTGCGCCTGGCAATGGATTACTTCAGCCTGCGCCGGGAGGAGTTTCTGCAGCGCTGGCTACCCGACCGTGACCGGGAGATTTCCCGTCAAACTACACCGGAATCGTGGCAGACCATCGTCGAGAGCCTCAAGAACCCAATCCAGCGCCGTATCGTTGCTGATGAACGGGAGCAGACAAATGTCTTGGTGCTCGCCGGCCCCGGCTCGGGCAAGACACGCGTGCTGGTGCATCGCATTGCCTTCTTGATACGCGCGAAGCGTGAGAACCCCCGCGGCATCCTGGCGCTCGCGTACAACCGACACGCGGCGGTTGAGGTTCGTCGCCGGCTTGCAAAACTCATTGGCGATGACGCCCGAGGAGTAATTTTACTTACCTGCCACGCGCTCGCCATGCGGCTGGTAGGCGCGAGCTTCACGGGACGCGCGAACCGACTGAACGAAGAAGACTTTCAAGTAATCCTACGACAAGCCGTAGAACTGCTCCGCGGTGAAGGTCTGGAGCCCGATGAAGCTGACGAATACCGCACCCGGTTGCTCGCGGGCTTCCGCTGGATTCTCGTCGACGAGTACCAGGACATTGGGCCGGACCAATATGCGCTCATATCCGCACTGGCTGGCAGGACACTGTCCGAGGAAGACGACAAAATAAGCCTGTTCGCGGTGGGAGACGACGATCAGAACATCTACGCGTTCAATGGCTCATCCGTCGAGTTTATTCGCCGCTTTGAAAAGGACTACGCGGCACGACCCATATACCTTACAGACAACTATCGCTCTACTGGTAACGTGATTGAGGCGTCCAACAAGGTCATTGAGGCGGCGCGCCAGCGGATGAAAGCCGGTCATCCGATCCGCGTTGACCGGGCGCGGGCGCGCGCGCCAGCCGGCGGTGTGTGGGCTCAGGTGGATCCCATCACCAAAGGTCGTGTCCAGATACTGCAAGCTGGAGAAACGCCGGTCTCCCAAGCCCAAACGGTCGTTGCTGAGCTCAAGCGCATGTCCAGTTTCGCGCCAGACTGGGATTGGTCTACGTGCGCAGTAGTCGCCCGCGAATGGAGCTACCTTGATCCGGTGCGGAGCCTTTGCGAACTCGAAGATATACCGGTGCAGATGGCGAACGAAGAGTTCACGGGGGTCTGGTTCTTACGGGAAACGCAAACGCTCATAAGCTGGCTGCGCGGGAGAGAGTCCCGCCTAGTCTCAAGCGCTGACCTGAAAGCCTGGGTCGCCGAGCAACCCTTCGGCCCTTGGATTGAACTCTTGCTTGAAGCATTCGATGAATTCGCGTTGGAAACCAGCGGCTCCGAAACTTCAGTGGACCACTGCATCGAATGGCTGGCGGAGTGGGCACGAGACGTGCGCCGCCGCCAGCGCGGCTTGCTGTTGCTGACCGCTCACCGCGCCAAAGGCTTGGAATTCAATCACGTCGTCGTGCTGGACGGCGGCTGGGATCGCGTTGGCCGTGAGGAGGATAACGACGCACCGCGTCGGCTTTACTATGTGGCAATGACCCGCGCCCGGCAGACTCTCGCTCTGGCGCGACTGTCAGAGTCGCACCCGTTCCAGGTCGCCCTTTCTGACATCCTCTCAGTGCAGAATCGCGAACAACCTGCCGGCCTGCCGCCGGCAAGGCCGGAATTGGCGCGCAGCTATCGTCGACTGAGCCTGCGCGACGTCTTTCTCAGCTTTGCCGGATACAGGCGTGCGGGCGATCAAGTACATCGCGCCATTGCTGCCCTCTCGCCCGGTGACTCGCTGGGTGTGCGATCTGGCCCAAGACGCTGGGAGCTTTTGGATCGCAAGGGAACGGTCGTCGGCCAGCTCGCGAGCAGCTTTACGCCGCCCGAAGGTATGCGCTGCGTAATTGCCACAGTTTTGGCGGTTGCTAAGTGGAGCAAAGAGGCCTCCGAGACGCAGTTTCAAGACAACCTGCGCTGCGAAGAGTGGGAAGTTGTGGTACCGGAGTTGGTATTCGAACCGGATCACGGTCCGGCGGACTAAGCCTTGATTTGGAAGAGCCATTGTTGACCCAAGCACTGACAATATGCGGAAACATTCTTGTCCCTAGGTCATCCCCTCAGTCCACCAGCAACATAGAATGGAAGGGCGCGCTGCAAATGGTGAATCCACCTGGTTGTGGGGCAATCACGGACGACGTAGCGAATCATCGGTCCAATGTGGCCCAATAAACCCACCCATTTCATCGCTCCCGAGATTGGTGGAGAACCAAAACTCAATACTGTGCAAGATGAGTCAAATTGCGGCCTTAACATCTCCTGCACCACGCCCTACTATGGAATCTTCCTGATAGGAGTGGCGCTCGCACACTGCAGCTCCAAGACACAGTCAGCAAGCGCGACTCTCTCTATGCAACCAAGCACCGGAAAGAACCGTCCAATGGGACGAGTTTATTCGACGATATGGGTGACGCAACCGGTACTTCCTGCTTCAATCAAATTGAAGGAAATATGCTGGCGCCTGCCGGGTTGGTGGTGCGCAGTCTTGAGGTATCCAAAAAGGCTTGAGGGTCTTTGATCAACTGCCAGGAGGGCGGCGAGCAAGACTAAAACTCTGTCCGGTGGGCCCGCCCGGCGGCTGCGAGGCCAGCCATACGGTGAGATCCGCCACTTCCTCGGGCAGCTTCACGCGCTCGCTCGGCGCAAAGGGCGGCGGTCCGTCCAACGTGAATCTGTCGGCCGTAAGGGGCGTAAGCACCGGCCCAGGCACAATTTCGTTTACGTCTATGCCGTGTTCCCATACTTCCATGGAGAGGCACTTTGTGAACATCCACACCGCCGCCTTGGCCGTGTTGTACGAGGAGCTCCCGGCACGCGCCTCGTGACCCATGCCGGAACCGATATTGATAATCTTGCCACCGCCGCCTGCGATCATTCCCGGCAAGACAAAGCGCGTACAAGCGTACGTGCCCACTAAGTTGGCGGAAATGCAATCGACCCAGAGGTCCGGCGTGCTTTCCGCAACCGGAGCGTTCTCGGTGCCGCCTCCGGCATTGTTGACCAAGATGTCGATGCCGCCCAATGCCGCCGTCGCTTCGTGCACCATGCGTTCAACTTGACTCGTGTCCCCAACATCGCACACATAGGACACGGCAACGCCGCCGGCCGCGTGCATCTCCTTGGCTACAGCAGTTAGCTGGTCTTCAGAACGGGCAGTAATTGCAACCTGCGCTCCTTCATTGGCACAGGCGAGCGCAATAGAGCGGCCGATGCCGCGCCCGCCTCCTGTAATGAGCACACGGCGTCCGGCGAGCAAGTCTGACATGCAACTCTCTCCAATTGTACTAATCCTTGCCGAGAAACCCGATTCTCATGAGTCAGTGTCTCCCATCTCCTGATTTCTTCCGTGGCCATTGAGACGCAGACACTTGAAGGGCAGCGATCAAATTGGGCTTGCATAGAATTGGATAAGCTTGACTGAGCCACAGAATTTACCTACAGTAGACGGTAGTATGCACTCGCGCGGGCATGGTGTAGTGGCAACACGCGACCTTCCCAAGGTTGAGACCGTGGGTTCGAATCCCATTGCCCGCTCCAAATCTGAATTTCTTCGCGCGTCCCAATGTCGCTCAGGCAACGAGGCTATTCTTGTGGGTTCTCTTCCGGCTGACCTTCTTCTGCCGTGCGTCCTGCAAGGTCGCGGTCGAGTTCGAACATGCCGCTTGGCGAATCTTGAAGGAGCCTGACTTTCTTCAGAAGGTCACGGGAAACGCGCTCTTCTTCCACTTGTTCGAGGAGGAACCACTCGAGCTCCACGAGCGTCGTGTGGTCGCTCTCTTTTTCGGCCAGGTCTGAGAGATTGTGGAACATGCGCGTGACCTTTTGTTCTTGCGCCAAAACCTGCTCAAACACCGCCAATGGGGACTCGAATGAGCCTGGCGCTTCAATGTCCTGAATCTCTACAGCGCCACCCCGGTCCACGACAATACCTATGATGCGCAGCGCATGTTGACGCTCCTCATCGCTCTGCAAACGCAGCCAGTGTCCAAAGCCGCGAAAGGCCAACGAATCAAAGTATGCTCCCATTGCCAAATAGAGATTCGAGGCGTAGAGTTCGGCTGTAATCTGCTTGTTGTACGCTGCTTCGATCTTCTCCGAAATCATCGTCAGATCCTCTTCTAATCTGCGGGAATGCCCCCAAATTGGTAACCGTTCCATCTCATTATACTTGAGAACTAACCGACAACATCATCCCAATGGAATTACTCTTGGCTGTGCGAGCTGAAGGCAATTCTAGTGGATCCCTGTCTCCTGCCGCACTTGGGAGAATCCACCGCAATTGGAGAAAACTACCGAGCTCGACAAGCTCTGTAGCGAAGAGAGTCCTGATCTCGGTAACTCAGTCGCGGCAACCTGTAAAACCTTGAATTCCAGAAATCTAGCTAAGTATATATAGCTTACGAATTGACCAATCTCCGTGCTCCGCGGTTCGACCTGCTGCCACGTGGCCGGATCGGCAGGGCCGGCACTCTACAAACAGGGCGGAGAATGGTACGGTAGTAGTAGACAGAGATGTAATGAATCGTCCGGGCTGTTGCCGCTAGCGCAGGCAGCACCGGCAAGTAAAGCAAAGGCGTAAGGCAGGCCACAAGGAGGCAGAGGCATGTCAGTCTATGATCGCGGCGGGCCGCAGGGCGGGCCGCCGGATGATGAAGACAATGAAGATTTCGGAGAAATGCTCCGTCAAACCCGAGAACGGGCCCGACGGTTACAGCGCTTCATTTTTCTCGGCGTTATCGTCGCGGTGGTGCTCTGGGTAGGGTCGGGCGTGTACATCGTGGACCCCGCCGAACAGGGCGTCGTGCTCCAATTCGGACGGCACGTGAATACCTCTTCGCCTGGCGTGAACTATCACCTGCCCTGGCCGATCCAGAACGTGGTGATCGTCGATATTGCGAACGTGCGCCGTGCCGAAATCGGCTTCCGCAGCGTCGAAGGTCAAGAGACGCGGCGCATCCTCGAGGAAGCGCTCATGCTTACGGCTGACGAGAACATCGTCGAGGTCGGAATGCTCGTGCAGTATCGCGTGAAAGACGCTGCGGCGTTCGTATTCAACGTGAACAATCCGGAGGCCGTACTGCACACCACTACGGAAGTAGCCCTGCGTAGCGCCGTAGGCAAGATGCCGATTGACGGCGTGATTACCGAACGACGCGCGGAAGTTCAAGAAAATACGCGCGCATATCTCCAGGAACTCATCGACGAATACGATGCGGGCATCCTGATCACCGACGTACGCCTGCAAGTGGCAGACGCGCCCGATCAAGTGCGTGATGCCTTCCACGAGGTAGTGCGTGCGCGTGAGGACCGTGAGCGCAAGGTAAATGAGGCCCAGGCCTACCGCGAGGACGTGGTGCCGCGGGCACGCGGTGAAGCGGAACGCATTCTGCAGCAAGCCCTGGCTTACCAGGAAGAACGTGTGCGCAGCGCACGCGGTGAGAGCGAGCGCTTCCTCTCAATTCTGGAGGAATACCGGCGCGCTCCTGAAGTGACCCGCGAACGCATGTACATCGAGGCGGTCGAGCTCGCCATGGCGAGAGTGGAGAAGGTATTGATTTCGCAGTCCGATAGCGGCGTCCTGCCTTTCCTCCCGCTACGTAGTCTACAATCTGGTTCCCAACCATCAAGCATTAGCCAATAAAGGAGGTGCCGCATGGGACGCACGCTAACTGTTATTGTTGCCCTCGGGGCACTGGCCTTGTTCACATTCTCGCAGGTGACGTTTGTCGTCACCGAGACCAATCAAGCCATCATCCTGCAACTTGGCGAATATCAGTACACAGCCAGGGACCCGGGGCTGTACTTCAAGCTGCCCTTTGTCCAGGATGCTGTGTACTTCGATCGACGCTTGCTCTCCAGTGACGCTGAACCACAGGAGTATTTGACTCTTGACAAGAAGCGTGTGCGCGTGGACCACGTTACACGCTGGCGCATCGTTGATCCGCTCAAGTTTTTTATTAGCGTACAGAATGAGAACGGTGCCCGGGCACGCTTGGACGACGTGGTGTTCTCAGAGCTGCGACGCACGCTGGCGACATTTAACTTCGACGTTATGATCGCCGGCGAGCGCGAGAATATCATGGAGGCCGTCACGATTGCCAGCCGTGTGCGCGCCTTGGACTTCGGCATCGAGGTAATCGATGTACGCTTCAAGCGCGCCGACCTGCCGGAAGAGGTCGAGGAGAGCGTCTTCGAGCGCATGAAGGCCGAGCGCACGCGGGAAGCCAACCGCTACCGCGCCGAGGGTGAGGAGCAAGGCGCTGAAATCATGGCTTCGGCAGACCGCGAGCGCATCGTAATCGTCGCGGAAGCCGAAGAAGAAGCGGCGCAAATACGGGGGGAAGGCGACGCTGAAGCTATCGCCATCTACGCCAATGCCCTCAACCAAGACCCTGAATTCTTCGCCTTCCGACGCCGACTTGAAGCCTACGTCAAGGTGTTGCAGGAAGGCGACATACTTGTGATTTCGCCGGACAGCGAGTTCTTCAAGTATCTCGTCGATCCTTCACCGCAGCGAGACGTGGGAACGGCGCCGCCGGTGCTGAGCCCAACGCTTGAAGAAGACGAGTAACGGGCACGAGCGTTGCAACAGAGTAGACGACAAGAGGGCTGCCGGTCGCATGACCGGCAGCCCTCTTCCTATGCAACACAACCTGAGTGTCGCCACAGGAGGCAGCCGTCATTCCGGCGAAAGCCGGAATCCAGCCTATGTTGAGGAATCGCTTCGCAATCACCACCCAAAGGGATAGGAGTAGCTGGAAAACCCCGCGGCGCTCGTGGAGCATCCGGTCAGGCCCGCTGGCCGGTTCCCGGCATTCCCACGCGGAGTGCTATACTAGAGACAGCACATAGCATGCCCCGTTAGCTCAGTGGATAGAGCACTGGCTTGCGGAGCCAGGGGTCGAGCGTTCGAGTCGCTCACGGGGTACCAACGAAGGCCACATGACTGCGGGTTGCCGCATGCTGGTGGATTTGCCCACTTGGCAAGACAGCGCATTGCGGAACCCGGTGGCCTGACAGCCTTGTGTACAGTTGCCACATTGCGGTAGACGCCAAGCACCCATGTCGCGCTTGTCAACCCCTACCGGACTCCTTCACCAGACCGCTTACATCATCCCGTGGCCGAAGGGGTCGTCGCCGATCCAGCGTTCGTCGGCGGGTTCGCTGGCAAGTTGGTAGCGGGTGTCGGTGGAGAGGCGGATGCGGTTCTCCGGGCTTTCGTTATCGATAGCGCAGTGGAGCGTGAACATACCAAAGACGAGCAGATCCCCCGGCTCGAACTCCGTAGTAAGCCAGCGCCCCCCGTACCGCTGCTGCGGCTGATTCGGGTTCTTTGTCAGCCAACCGCCGCCGTAGGGATTCTTATCCTTATCCCTGTCCACGTCGATCTTGCCGTAAGTATTCTGTAACTCGTGCCATTTGTGGGAGCCCTGCAGTATCGCCAGGGGACCGTCAGCCAACGGCACCGCACCCTGCGGTATCCACGCGGTCATGAGTTTCGGCGTGCCGCGTCCCATGTACACCCAGTCGAAGTGGCAGCCGGTAGCCGCCCCGCGCCTCACGTTCCTCACCCAAACGTAATCAAGATGCAGCACCTCATCACCAAAGAACTGCTCGAAGAACTCCATGACCCGGCCGGAGAAGCAGACCTCACTGAGCGCCGGGCCTGAACGCAAGTTTCGTGCGAACTCCTGACGATCCGTCGCGCTGATGCCGCTGGTATCACCCGAAAATATGGATTCCATGAAGGGTTCGGAACGATCAATCAGGCCGATCTCATCGAGCTTGCCGATCAGTTCTCGGCGCGCCGCCAGCACCTTCTCCTTGTCCAAATAACCGCGCAGGAGCAGATAGCCGTCCTCTGCGAACCGCTCGTGGAGGGCGGCAGTGTCGCCTAACAAACTCTTAGAGTCTCGCAACTCCCCAAACGTCTCATTCGAGAGGTCGAAGGCATTACCATTGGACGTTAAGGTATCCGGTAGGACCGTCGTCTTCATCGCCACCTTGCCAACCCTCCCGCTGTGCGTAGCTGCCACAAAACTGCGGAGCCGCTCCTGGTCGTTAGCGTGAATTGGCGTATGCCGCAGCTAGATCAATACTACATTTTGCGCACAGCCACCGCAATCCGGCGGCACGCACCAACTAAACGATCTCTTCATCAGGTAATCTGGCGGGGTGAAAAGCAGGACAACACAACAGAGGCGCCACTTTGGCCCAAGAGCCGCAGGGCCTTGCCGGCTGACATGCGTCGTCAGCCAAGCCCAGCCGGAAACTAGCTTCGACGCCGATGAAAGGCTTGAGTAAGACTCACGAGCGAACCCGGAAATCGTAGCTGCTCCTGCTGCGGCCACTAGGTGGATTCAAGTACACCAATGCCCTAACCAATACCGCTAGCGCCCGGATTCCTGCGGGTCGGCTGCCCAAAGGTCAGCGCCTACATCATGCCGTGGCCGAAGGGATCGTCCCCGATCCAGCGTTCGTCGGCCGGTTCGCTGGCAAGCTGGTAGCGCGTATCGGTGGAGAGGCGTATGCGGTTCTCAGGGCTTTCGTTGTCCAGTGAGCAGTGTAGTGTGAACATACCGAACATGAGCAGGTCTCCTGGTTCAAACTCAGTCGTGAGCCAGCGCCCGCCATAGCGTTGCTGCGGCTGACTTGGGTCTTTCGTCAGCGAGCCGCCGCCGTACGGATTCTTGTCCTTATCCTTGTCTACGTCAATCGCGCCGTAAGTCTGCTGCAATTCCTGCCACTTGTGGGACCCGTGCAGAATCGCCAGAGGTCCGTCACACAAGGGTACTGCTCCCTGGGGAATCCAAGCCGTCATAACGTTGCGCGTGCCGCGACCCATATACACCCAGTCGAAGTGACAGGGCGTAGCAGCTCCGCGTCGTCTGTTCCGCACCCAAATGTAATTGAGGTGGAGCACTTCGTCCCCGAAGAATTCCTCGAAGAAGCTCATGATCCTGCCGGAGAAGCAAATCTCCTTCAGCGCGGGGCCGGAGCGGAGCTCGCGGGCAAATTCCTTGCGGTCCGAGGCGCTTATGCCGCTGGTATCGCCCGAAAAGACGGCGTCCATAAAGGGCTTACCGCGATCGATCAGGCCGATTTCGTCGAGCTTTGCGATGAGCTCACGGCGCGCCGCCAGCACCTTTTTCTTGTCGAGATAGTTTCGGAAGAGCAAGTAGCCGTCCTCGGCAAGCCGCTCATGAATGGCGTTCACATCCCCGAGCAAGCTGTTGGCATCCCGCAATTCGCCAAAGGTCTCGTTGGAGAGGTCGAAGGCGTTGCCATTCGACGTCAATGAATCCGGTAGTACCGTCGTTCTCATTGCCACCTGTCAAAGCCTCCCATTCTTCGCGACTGCCTACGTACGGCGACTACAATTGTGCATCTGCTTTACACGTGCCTGCTGCCCCCAAACCCATGCTACGATCTGCGCGGGCACTCCGCTATCTGTTGGCAGGCAATTACGTTTCATCTATTGTGCCGGAGATTGCCAGCAACGTTCCCATCGAGAACGAGCCGTTTCCGTTCTTGCAGGGCCGCCCACTCCGGGTGAATTTTCACCATGATTTGCCCAAGGTAACTAATCTCACGGCTCCGGCGCTTGCTGCCCGGACACGGCCTCAACCCGACGACTGTACCCCGGCCGCGATGCCGTTGATGGTCTGAAATATGCCTTCCAGCAATCGGCGCGCCTCTGCCGATAGTTCATCCAGTGGCGTAGCTACCTCTGCAGCGAAACTCGTGCGCCACTCCTTCATCATTCGCACCTGCAAGCTGTGAAGCGGATCAACATAGGGATTGCGCAGCAGGATTGACCGTTGGAGGACCGGAGACGATTCCATGAGTTGCTCTTGTTCTGTAATCTGCAGAAGCGCCTGCCGCGTCCGCTCATATTCCTCCGCAATGGCAGAATAGACCTTGTCACGCACCGCTTCATCAACCACGAGCCCCGCGTAGAGCTTGGCAACCGACATGTCGGCGGTGCCGATGCTCAATTGAGCGTTGTCCACAAGCGACCGGAAGAACACCCAGCCCTTATACATCGCTCGCAAGCGCTCCAGGTTGCTCTCCTGCTCCTCGATGAATGACTGCAAAGCACTGCCCACACCATACCAGCCGGGTAAGTTATGTCGACTCTGTGTCCACGCGAAGACCCACGGTATCGCCCGCAAATCTTCCACGCGGTCGCCGCCTTTGCGTGACGACGGCCGCGAGCCCACATTCATGCGACTAATGTGCTCGATCGGCGTCGCTTGTTGGTAATATGTGCGCAGTTCCGGTGTCTCATAGATGAGCGATCTATACGCACGAAATGCGGTTTGCGATAGCGTCGCCATGGTGCCCTCCCAGTCCGGCTCCAGGGAGGCGCGCGACTTCAAAACACTCGGGCTTAGCCTTGCCAGGAGCATGGCGTGAATGACCTGCTCCAGATTGCGATGCGCCACGGCCTGCCTCCCGTAGCGCGAGAAGATCACCTCTCCCTGCTCCGTCAACTTCATGCCGCCGGCCAGAGAATCGGGTGGCTGCGCCATGATAGCGCGGTTTGTCGGACCGCCACCCCGGCCGAGCGCCCCGCCACGTCCGTGGAAGAGCTGCACGATCACGTGATGTGCGCGGCATGCGGCAACGACTTGCCGCTGCGCACAATAGAGTTCCCAGGTAGCCGTCAGGAAACCGCCATCTTTGTTGCTGTCAGAATACCCGAGCATCACTTCGAAACGGTCGTCCCAGCACCCCACGTGGGACCGGAAGACCGGGATCGAAAGCAGCGCATGAATGAGATCATAACCGCCGCGCAAGTCCCCGATGGTCTCGAGCAAGGGCACGATTTTGAGGCGACTCTCGCTTACCTCACCCTGGGCATCCACGTGCCAGAGTCCCGCCTCTTTGGCCAGTAACGCCACCTCGAGCACGTCACTCACGGCTTCAGTAAAGCTTATGACGTAGGTGTTGCAGGCTGCCATCCCCACTTCGGTCTGCATACGGGAGATGCTGACAAAAGTTTGGAAGGCCGCGCTGGCAGTGGAAGCGACAGAGAGGTCTTGGAAGCCTATGTTGGCCGGATCCGCGATAAGGCGCGTGAGCAACGCGACCTTGTCCGCTTCTACGAGATCGCTGTAAGCCGATGTGACGCCGGCGGCGGCAAGGAATTCGTCCAGTGCAGCTGCATGTACCCCGCTGTGCTCCCGCACGTCGAGATCCACCAGGTGGAACCCAAACACCTGCACCCGTCGAATCACGTCCCGCAGGAGACCGCGGGCTATGCGGGCGCCACCGTTCTCTTCCAAACTGTCTCGTATGAGCAGGAGGTCGTCAAGCATGGCGTTGGGTTCCTGGTAAGCCCCTGAAGCGGCAGCGCCGCCACCGGCATAGCGCCTTCTGGTGCGTTCCAGGCGCTTCTGCATCATCACAATCTTCGTCCGATAGGGTTCCATGATGTCTGTCTTGCGACCAACACCGGCGCCCGGTAGAGAAGCGCGGTCTCGCGCAATCGAGTCCAGCAACTCCTGTGAAACAGATGCGTAGTGTACCGAGGGGCTGAGCAAGCGCCACAACTCGTCGAGGTCTCGAGAATAGCGGTCGAGAATCAGCGACCGATGCATTCGCAGGGTCTCTTCGGTAACGGCTGGCGTTACAAAGGGATTGCCATCCCGATCGCCGCCCATCCACGAGCCAAAGGTCAGGAATCGCGGCATCGAAAACGTGTAGTCATCCGCGAATTGCTGTAGTGCATCTTCGAGTTCGTGATAGAGCCTCGGAATTACATTGAGCAGCACATGATCAAAGTAATAGAGCCCGTCATCGACCTCTCCCAAGACCGTCGGACGCTCCCAGGGTGTAATGTCGGTTTGCGCCAGGATCGTCACGATCTCAAGGATCTTCTCGTCGGTGCGGCGATCTATTGAAACATCCTGGCGCTTGCCTTCACGTTCGGCCAAACACGCCCGCAACAATTCAAGGAACACCAACAGGGTCCGACGCCGCACTTCCGTGGGATGCCGCGTGAAGACCGGCCGTATGGAGAGTAGCGCCAGAATTGGCGCAAGTTCCTCCGATGTGACGCCCTCACCCTTTAGGTTCACCATAGCGGCCGCAATCGACTCATACCGCGGCTTGGGATAGCTGGCTCGCTCATTCTCACGCATGCGGCGCAGGCGGTGCTGCTCTTCCGCCGCATTAATGAGATAGAAGTAGAGCGAGAATGCCCGGGCTACCGCGAACATCTCTTCTTGCCGCAGACCTGCTACGGATTCTGCAAGCGGCTGCAGCGAGACCGTCGCCGTTGTGGTCCGCTGCCAAATCGCGCGGAGGCGTATATCCTCCACCAAGTCCAGCAGTGACTGACCATGCTGCTCACGCAGCACCTTACCAAGCACACTGCCAAGAAAGTTTACGTCCTCGCGGAGTTGCTCGATTGGCACCCGTCGCAAAACAGTCTGTCTCGGTTCCATCTCCATCGTCTACTCTGCAATCACTTTGCTACTCACTTCGCATGAAGGTACTTTCGTCTAGAGGAAGACTCGCAGTCCGGTCTCGCACACCCGGCGACACAGTTAGGTACGCAGGGGAGAGCGTTCAAACTAATGATGCCACACTTGCAAGCCAAATGACCGCACAACAATTGTAAGCCCGTTACGCAAGTCATTCGCGTATGGTCGTGGCTCCCTTGACTGCAAAGCCGCCGGCTGCTTCTCAAGCTTAGCCACGTCGAATCGAGAGACATTGACGAGAAGCAATCTCACAGTTTGATTCGCCATGCCGTTTCGTGCTTCGATCCTTCGGCAAGCTCAGGACAGGCAAGGTCTTCGCGCAGCAGGCTTCGCGCAGCAGGCTTCGCGCAGCAGGCTTCGCGTAGGAGGCTTCGCGCAGCAGACTTCACGCAGCACTCAGCCCGAAACGGATGGTTGCCTTTACCGTTCGCCCCCGTGTCAAGTACGGGGCAGGCTCTGAGCCTGTCGAAGGACACATTTGCACAGGGCCAGGCATCTATGAGATCAGTCCTAACGACGCACGGCTGCGCGCAGCGGAGCGGGCACCATCTCGGCCAAGAGTGCGAGTTCCGGCAGCTTGAGCAGGCGCAACACTCCCAGGTATGCCAAGAGCAACACCCCACCGCCGCCCACGACCAATGCCAAGAGGCCCACGGTACCGCCACCCTCCGTCATCACCCGCTGCACGTAGAGCATGCCGCCGGCCGCAAGTGCAATGAGAAGTGTAGTAGCGCCAATGGTAGCTATGAATCGGCCGATACCTTCACCGCCCACGCCCCCTAGCATGCGGCTGAGCAGCCACAGCATTACAAGCGCATGGCCGGAGTTCTGTACCGTGTTCGCCAGCACAAGCCCCGGCATTCCAAGTGGCTGCAGCAACGGCAGGGCAACCGCCAGATAGAATCCGATACCCAAGAGGCCGACCAACACAGGAGTACGCGTGTTCTGGCGGGCGTAGAAGGCAAAAATGAAGAGCTGGTCCAAGCCGGTGAGCGGGAGTTGCAGGCTATAGAGAAAGAGCGCCAGCCCCGTAGCGCTGGCGTCGGCGGCATCGAACGCGCCGCGCTGATAGACGAGCTCAACGATGGGTCGGTGCCAGATCAGCATCAAGGCGAAGACCGGCAACATCAGCAGCACAATGAGACGCACACCTTGGTTGAGGATGCGCCGAAAGTTCGCCGTGTCGAGGTTGCGTCCCTCAGCGGCCAGCAATGGGAGCACGGCAAGGGCAATCGCAGAGCCAACCAAACCAATGGGAAGCTGCACCAGCCGGGTCGCATAGTTCATCGCGGCGATGCTGCCTTCTCCTGTTCGAGATGCGAGGTTGCGATCCAGCAATATTGCGAGTTGCGTGATGATAAGCCCCGCAAAAACCGGCGCATAGAGTCTCAGGATTTGGCGTACGCCCGGATGACTGAGCACGGCGCGTGGACGAATCCCCATGCGCCACAGTCCAGGAGCCTGAAGTACCAACTGCCCCACAGATCCCACCAATACGCCGATGACAAGACTCACAACCCCAAAGCGGCTAACGAAAAGCAACGCCATAAGGATAATGCCAAGGTTGTAGACCGCCGCACAAAAGGCAGGATAGTAGGGTCTGTGCCCAGCGTAGAGCGCAGCATTGACTACACCCGACAGACCAAGAAAGGCAACGGCAGGAGATGCGAGCCGCGTCAGACTGACCGTCTGCTCGAGAGATTCAGGAGAGAAACCAGGAACCAATATGCGGACGAGCGGCTCAGCCAGCAGGACGAGCACAACGACCGAAATACCGAGAACGATGCCCGCCAATGCGAGCATGGCACCGAACAGAGCCGACAGCTCACGGTTGTTTTTCGCGTAGTCGGCAAATACGGGGACCAAGACCGCGGTAACGGCGCCACCAAGTAAAAGGTCGTAAACCATCGTCGGCACTTGGGACGCCGCCACAAACGAATCGGTGGCAGCACTTGCACCAAAAAGGTAGGCAACTATCTGTTCGCGAACCAACCCGAGAATGCGGCTAAGCACGTTGCCGAGCAGCAACACCACCGCGGCACGAGCCAGGATCGCGTCGGTGGAGACAGACGAGTTCATTTATGGCAGAGCACTTGAGACTGACAAACCTCGCGGCAATCTTGCACTGGCGCGGCGTTCCGCCAGTGGTACAGACACGAATCTTGCATCAGCTTACGCCCCGCCATCAATCGAACTTTGACGTGCCGAATTGTCCACGGCGAACTGCTCGCTTTCTCTTAGGCAGCGGGCTTGGAGCTTTATGTAACGCAGCCGTCTAACGCCACTCTCGATTGGTGGGCGCCGGAAGCAATTATGCTCACTTGCAACTCTCCAGGAGCATTAAGTCTACGGCGACGTTCCGTGTCGCCGGCTGAGTTTGCAATAGCCTCCAAGTGCGCACCAGAAACCTCAGTCTGTAAGATTGGGGTTCAGTTCAAGCAATGTCCCACGATGCGCATTGTCAGCAAGATCGATGTCATGTGCCACAAAAAGGAAGTCGGTCGCGGCTTCGACCCGCTGGCTTGGCGTTGAGCCTATCCTCCCCGCTTGCGTCGCATGCGGCGAATGCCCGACCACATACCGAGACCAAGCAAACCGACGATTACCAATGGAATGCCGAATACGAGCACCCAAATCGACACGTTGACCGTAGCCTGAGCCACGACGATGAGTGCGGCGATGCTTGATTCAACGGTCTGCCCGGGCTGCCACACGGACCGCGTAGAGACATCCTCTCGCAACGCCGTAAGGACCATTTCGGCCTGGTTGTTGAATGCAACGGCATCAACTTGCTCGGCAGCGATGGAAATGGGGATCTGCAAGCGACCCTCCGCTACGTCTACCCGAGCGTGCATGAGGACCTCATTGCTGGCGCCTGCTTGCAGGAGTCCGAGCTTCCACTCCACAGTGCCTGTATCACGATCGAAGCTGCCTCCAGAATCCGCTCGGACGAAGGTCAAACCCGGCGGCAGTGTCGTTCGAACAGTGACATCGGTGGCATCACCGGTACCGGCATTCGTAAAGTAAATCCAGATGGGTAGGTCGCTCCCCTGGGCGCCGGAAGCCGGGCCTTCGACCTGCAACGTGAGGTCCGGTGCGAATGACAGTGTTAAGTTGGCTGCATTGTTTGCGTCATTCGCCTCAGCGCTTGCCGATTGGATGTGAGCCTGCAGCAGTATGTCGTCTTCCGTAGACTCCACACGCATGCGGGCAAAAACAGTATTCACAGAGCCGGCTGCGACGTCTGAGAGATTCCAACGGATCTCACGGGCGAGCGGAAGGTAAATGCCCCCCTGGCCTACATCGATCATGCTGAGGAGTTCCGGTACGCGCAGCACCAAGATCCCGTCACGTGCCGAGACACTTCCGTCATTGCGATAAGTCAGAGCAAAGGTGGTAATGGCGTGGGCGGCGGGCAGATCTTGAGCGGCAAGTGCTACGGAAATGTCCGGTGGCGCATGGAGCAATACAATGATTGTCGCAAGTGCTATGCGATTTTCAAGGACATTGAAGCGCCCCTGGAGTAGCTCGATCTCTCCCCGCACCTCCGCCAGACGTTTTTCAACCTTCAGCAAGTCGTCTACCGTGTCGGCCTGTTCCACCAGCGTAAGGAGCTGTGTCTCAGCTGCCTGCAGGTTGCGGAGACGCGCATCGAGGTCAGTGTATTCTTCAGTAACGTCGCGGGCAGCGGTTTGCTCGGCCAAAACTTCCTGGGCAAGTGCCCGCAAGGCAGCCATGGCCTGGTCGAAGGCCTCTGCCGGCACCCGCAACGTCAGCGAGGTCGGCTGCAGGTCCCCGGCCTGCCGTACTTCAGCAGTGGCAACGAACGCTCCCGGAATCCCTGCAATTATCTGCTCGACTTCGTTTACGGCAGTTGCGGGATTGCCCACGACGAGGGTGAGGGCGCCATTGCGAATAACCTTGGCATCGGTGGCAAAACTCGCGGCCGAAACCGGGGCAGCCATTGCTAGCTTCTGTGAGCTACTTACCACTTGAGGCGCAGCCTCTGCCGCCGGTGCCATTTCTTGCCGTTCCGCTGCTTCGCTATCCGCAGCAGCCATGGATTCTTCCGCGTATTCAGAACTGGCTCCCAAGAACATCGTTTCCTGGGTAACGCCTGCAAATGAAGAAAACGCGAAAATGCCGACAAGCACTGCCCCGGCAAGGGCCGCAATCACCGCTCCCAAGAGCAATAGGGTTCTTTTCATGTGACCTACCTCCGACTCGTGAGATGCACATCTTGATGCGTCGGTGTCCAACCGCTGCGCTAGCGTGTCACTCTCTTGCTGCCATGCATCGCAATCAGTGCAGCGGGAGTATGGATCAAGCCAAGCACATGTGTGAAGAACACCACATCAGTACAGTCGCGCTATGGCTACGGAGCTCGGCTACTGTCCAACGCGCGCATGTAGGCCCGCATGGCGCGGTCGGTCTGTTCTATGCCCTGATAGACGTCACCGAGCCGCTGCCACGCCTGCAGCTTATTGGGGGAGGAGGCCGCAATCGCCTCAAGTTCTTGTGCCAAAGCACTGAGCGTGTCCTCATCCATCTGGGCACCTTCCCGCTCCAGTCTGTGCAGCAGAGTCTCCCAGGTCTCGGAACTCTCCCCGCGATCACCATCGTCAGGAGCAGTCCCCGACGTCGTCGCTGGTACCGCTACTGCCGTTTCTTCCTTCTCGGTTTCGGTGCTTTGGGCTGGTGTAACAAGGATTCGCTTTTGACCTTCTTGCGCTTCTGCTGCGGCGCGCGCGCTTAGGCGGGCCGCTGCACGTTTGCGTGCGTCAGGCGCTTCCGATTCTTTCTTGGCAGCCAGCGTTGCTTCGATTCGTTGCAGGAAGTCAATCGGCACTTCAATTTCGGCATCGTCGCTCGGCAAGGGTAAGCGTGAAGGGCCATTTGCGGGGTAGAGTGCGCGCGCCAGCGCGAAATCCGGGTCTATCTGGCGAGATCGCTCCAAGAGTTGCCGCGCTTGATCGATGAGACCCATGTGCGCCCGTACGTCAGCCGACAACAAGATCGCCTTTAGACAGTTTGGATGCTCACGGACGATCTCGTCGGCGAGTCTACTGGCCGCCTGCCTGTCCCCATTGAGCCAATGCGCTTCCATCAAGGCGACTTGCGCACTCCAGTGAATCTCGGTCTCTTCCAATAAACGCCGAAACTCCGCAATTGCATGCTCCAGCAGCCCGCTGCGCAGGTGTATTCGCGCGAGGCCGGCCCGGGTCAAGAGCCCGTTTCCGTTCGAATCGCCGTGACCCTCGCGCCCGAGGACCAGCATGCGTTGTTTCACGTCTGTGCGGGTGGGATCACTCTCAAACGCGCGACGAATCACAACGAGCCGTTCGCTGTCTCTCCCTAGAGTCTCCAAGACTTCTGCGAATCTCATGAGAATGGGGGCACTTTCCGGGTCAATGTCAAGCGCCTGTAGCAACTGCTCTTCCGCTTGCGCAGGCTGATCAGTTTCTAAGTAGACTTGCCCGAGCAGGGTTCGCGCCGCCAGGTTACTCGGGGACTGCTTGAGCAAATAGCGGGCTATCTCTTCCGCAAGCGCAAAGTGATTCAGCGCTAGCGCCTGTTCTCCCCATTGCAGGAAATCTCTTAGTTTCATGTGCTCCTATGTTCCTCAGCAGTGGTGCGAGCTCACCACCGGCCAACAGTGCCACAGTGCCGATCGCCCGATCTCGTCAGCCTTGCTCACCGTATTCTCTGGGATCCCAGATTTCACGCACCTACGGACTGCGGCACGGGCATCTCGGTCTGCTAGTCCATCGCATCTTAGGATACACTCCGCTGCGCCATTTCGGTTGCTCTCCCCGCGCCTGTAACTGCCGGCTGCCCACTAAAGCCACGACCTAATTCCACATGCTCACGAGGTCTTCCATAGCTGCGCGATCAAGCCCCGGCCCTACCAGCGCCACGTGAGCCCAACCGGGAATGAAGATGCGTTGCGCCACACGCAAGACATCATCCGCCGTAATGGCGTCGATGATAGCGAGCATTTCGTCCAACGTAATCGTCGTGTGCATCAGCACCTCTTGGCTGCCGTACCAGCTTGCAACGTTCCAGCTATCTTCCATGCTCAGCAGCAACCGGCCCTTGGTGAATTCGCGCACCTTGTCCATTTCCTCTGCCGGGAGTTTCTCTTGCCGAATACGATCCACCTGCTCCCAAATGGCAGCCAGGGCGCTCCCCAAGTGCCCATCATCTACCCCGGCGGTAATGACGAATGCGCCCGTGTCGAAGTACTGCTCTGCGTACGTAAAAATGTCGTACGCCAATCCAAGCCGTTCGCGTACTTCCACCGCCAAGCGTGAACTCAAACCGTCTCCCAACGCAGCGTTTAGGAGTTCCAGAGCATGGCGATCGGGGTCAGCGTGAGAGAGACCTTTGCCGCCAATACAGAGCTGCACGTGGCTATGGTCCTCAGCCTGCGTGATAACGCGATCGACGGTTTGCGTTGCGACGGCAGGCAGCCAAGCAGGGCCGGTTCCTTTGCGCAGACCACCAAATGCCTGTTCCGCATGCGCAAAGGCATCATCGGCTTCCACACCTCCCGCAACCACTAGCACCATATTGTTGGCGCGGTAGAAGTCTTCCACATGCTTAGACAGATCGTCTCGGGTGATGTTCATGATGGACTCTGGACGACCGCCAATATCTTCTCCGAGCGGATGGCCCGGCCACAACAGACGCGACATGAGCACGTGCACCCAGTCGGTTGGCGTGTCCTGGTAGAGCTCAAGCTCTTCAAGAATTACACCACGCTCGCGCTCGACGTCATCGGGATTCAGCGCGGGATTAAGGGCAATATCGGCGAGAATATCAAACGCAATCGGAAGATGCTGAGACGCCACTTTCGCCCAAAAGACCGTTGCCTCCCGTCCGGTGCTCGCGTTCAGGAGACCGCCGGTGCGTTCGATTGCTTCCGCTATCTCCTGGGGATCAGGCCGCCGCAAAGTGCCTTTAAATAGCATGTGCTCCAGGAAGTGGGAGAGCCCCATGAGGTCGAAAGGTTCGTAGCGAGACCCGGCCCCACAGAAGAGGCTGACGGTTGCGGCACGGGTATGGGGCATTGGCAATACAACCACCCGCAGCCCATTGGGCAGGGTGCGCCTACGCAAAGCCTGCTCTTTCATTGATTGCACCCGTTAGGCAACGTTGGGTAAAGAAGCGATCTGCGCAAGCTCTTTCAGGGCACGCTGTACCGCCGCATCCTCTTCGAGGGAATCCATAATATCGGCTTCAATTTCAATGTCAGGAGCAATCCCGATTTCGGAGATTGACTCCCTTCCCGGTGTAAGCCAACGCGCGATCGTTACACGAAGTTGGGAGCCATCGCTCAGGTCGTGGGGAAGCTGCACCGTACCCTTGCCATACGTTCGCTGCCCAATGATTACTGCCCGGCCGTAATGGGACAGGGCGCCGGCAACGATTTCCGATGCGCTCGCGCTGCGCTCGTTTACCAGAACTACAAGGGGAATGTTGCGGGCCACACCGCTACTGCGCACTCGATACGGGCGTTGCTGCTGCGCCTGCTCTTCATAGAGGACCACTGTGCCGCGGTCCAAGAATTCGCTCGTCACGCGTATTGCCGTACCCAGCAGACCACCGGGATTATCGCGCAGATCAAGGATCAGGCCGGGCGCCTCGTCATCGATCAGTGATTCCAAGGTCGTGTGCAGTTCGTCAGCCGTAAGGGCGCCAAAGCTCCACAGCCGAATGTAGCCCACGTTTCCTGACAGCGTTTCCGTCGTTAGCGAAGGAATTACCACTTCGGCACGGGTGATTGTCACATCGAACGGCTCGTCATCTCCACGCTTAATCGTGAGCACGACATCAGTTCCGGCTTGGCCGCGAATGCGCAGCGCCGTGTGTTCCACCGTGTCGCCCTCTATTAGGGTTCCATCCACTGCAACGATTACGTCTCCGGACTTTAGGCCGGCGTTCTGTGCGGGTGAATCATTGAATACCGAATGAATCAATATCTGGCCGTCTCGTTCATCGATTCGCGCGCCGATACCCTGGAACTTTTGTCGGGTTTGCTCCCGTGCGCGCTGGCTTACGGAGGGATCAAGCAGAGTCGTATGGGGATCTCCAAGAGAGTCCAACATGCCGCGAATAGCTCCGCGCATCATGGCATCCTGGTCTATCGGCTGCTTATAGAACTCTTGCGATACAATCTCCCAGACCTGTAAGAAAAGTTCCCACTGTTCGTCCTGCCCGACGGGCGGCGAAGCAGGCAAGACGCCGGGGAGGACACCAGACAGGACTGCGGCCAATGGCTGCAATGGCCCCCCTTTGCCCCCTGCCGCAAAGCCAGCGGCAAAGGCCCCTGAGCCAACCGTCACAACCAGCGAGAACGATAGGACAATCGCTAGGAAATGCTTGCGCTTCATGGGTCAAGCCTCAATTTAGGGTGGCATCCGACCTGGTTATTCCTAGTGTTTCGCAGCACCATGCGTTACCTTCACGATAGCATAGCACTATGCGAGAAACAACCGCCTTTCAACCGCAGGCGCGGGCCCCTTACTTGCCATGGTCGAGACGAATTTCGTGCCGCAGGCGCGTCCTTTCTTCACCACGGTGCCGCTCAAGGGGCATCAAAGACAAGATCGGGTACTGGCTTATCGAAAGTCCTGTATTGCACATTTCATACGGGCGTCCGCCGTCTCTAAATCGGGAATTGCATCCCCCCTGGATGTCGACTCGCCAATTTGATTCTCTGTTGCTGGACGCGTATTATGGAGTTCAGATTATAAGTGACCAATGGCATGAAAGGGTAAACGGGAATGCTTGGGACATTTGGGTGGACAGAGCTCCTCATAATCCTTGTGATTATCGTCATCCTCTTCGGGGGAAGCCGGATCGCAGGTCTTGGCGGTTCGCTGGGCAAGAGCATCCGCGAATTCCGCACGGCGATGAAGGAAGAGGACGAACCCAGCGAGTCAGATGACGAAAAGAAAGCAACTGATACCGCGGATTCAAAGAAGGAAGATGGCGAGAAGAAGGAGGATTCGGACCAGGCTGCAAGCAGCGAGGGCGAATCCAAGAAAAGCTAGCACATTGTGCTCAAGCGGCAGCGGCTTAGCTGGCTTGGGACTGCCGTCTGTGACTCACATGGCGCCCCCCGTGACGCGAATAGCAAATTCACTCTGATTCGTGTCTACGCGCAAGATATCCCAGCCCTATTGAAATACAACCGGTGGTTGATGCTTTTCACCACCGGTTTTTTCTTTGTCGGCATCGTTGCCGGAGCTGCTCTTGGGCAGCTGTACCCTCTTGCGACTGAGTCCCTTCTACGCGTTTATGCCGAGCAAGTCGAGCGTCTCGGTGATATCGATTCTATTTCCACCGCAGCAATTCTCGGCAACAACCTGCGCATTCTGCTTCTCAGTCCTATATTTGCCACGCTCACGCTCGGGCTCTACCCGCTAATCGTCGTCACACTGCCCGGTGTGCTCCTGGGCATGTTGGCGGTGCAAGTGGACTTTGCCGGTCCATTCCAGTTGCTCATTGGGCTCGTGCTCGTGCTGCCTCATGGTGTGTTCGAAATACCTGCAATCATGATCGGCAGTGCCCTCTCTCTGCGCCTCGCGTGGTCCTTCTTGCGACCGGTGCCTTCCCTCAGCTTCTTTGAGAGTGTTGCTTGGGCCGCGATCAACGTCATCAAAGGGTATGTCTTCCTCGTAATCCCTCTTATCGTGATTGCCGCTTGGGTGGAGGTGAACGTGACCGGCCAGATTGCCCGCTGGCTGATTGGCCTCAGTGCAATCATCACCATACCTCAGCCATAGCAGAACTCTGGGCCGGATTGCGTGCTACAATTGAAAAGATACGGTTTCGTCAGCTATCGCAAACGTTGGAACGATGAATTCACCGCCATCTTCAACCGCAAAGCGCCTGCAGCGAGTCCGCGATTGGCTCTCAGAGTCTGAGGCGGACGCGCTCCTCGTAAGCAACGACTACAACCGTCGCTACGTCTCCGGATTCACCGGGTCTTCCGGTTGGCTGCTGATTAGCGCTACCGATGCTCTCTTGATCACAGATTCCCGCTACACCGAACAGGCGGGAAGACAGGCCCAGGACTTTACGGTGGTGCCGCAGTCGGGGCAGATTGCTCCCCTGCTTATGGACCTCAGCAAGCAACACGGCATTGGACGGTTAGCCTTCGAATCGGAGCACGTCAGTGTTGCCACACATGATACATACCGTGAGGCGTTTGCCGGCGAAGTCGAACTCATAGGGTATCAAGGATCAATTGAGAAACTTCGCGTTTCCAAGGAGCCGGACGAGGTGGCAGCGCTCCAGCGCGCCATAACTATTGCCGATGAGGCCCTCGCTGAGCTTCTCACGTGGTTGCATCCCGGTGTTACCGAGAAAGACGCAGCGTGGCGCCTGGAGGTACTGATGCGGGAGGCCGGCGCCGAGGGACTCTCATTCCCCTCTATCGTCGCGGCCGGCCCGAACGGCGCGATGCCGCACCACAGGCCGGGAAACGACGTTATCCCCCGAGACACGTTCGTTGTTATGGACTTTGGTTGCGTCGCCAATGGGTACTGCTCCGACATGACCCGCACTGTGGTCCTCGGCAATCCCTCTCCCGAGATGCAAGCAATTTACAGAATTGTCTTCAAAGCACAAGAGCAGGCGGCGGCGCACGTGCGCGCGGGCATGACCGGCGTAGAGGCCGATGCCTTGGCTCGCGAAATTATTGTGGGCGCGGGACACGGCGACCACTTCGGCCATGGTTTGGGCCATGGGGTAGGTCTGGAAATTCATGAGGCTCCCCGCCTTTCGCCCCTGGCTGGTGATACGCCTCTGCCGGAGGGCGCAGTTGTTTCTATCGAACCCGGCATTTACCTGCCCGGCGTGGGCGGTGTGCGCATTGAAGACTTGGTCTTGCTCCGCAAGGACGGCGCAGAGACACTCACCGGATCGCCAAAGATTACCTTTTAGTAGAAGTGACATTGCAGGAGGCATTACGCGTTGATCGAAACTGGCAACCTACGACGTGGCGTCGTAATCGAGTACGAAGACACGATTTATCGCTTGGAAGACGTGAAGCACATCAAGATGGGCCGCGGCGGCGCGGTGGTGCGGCTTAAGCTGCGGCACGTGCAAGAAGGCCACATCATCGACCGCACCTGCGATGCCGGCGCCCGCTTTCGCCGGATCCGTCTTGAGCAACGCCCGGCCCAATTCCTCTATCGCGACGGTGACGTCTTTCACTTCATGGATACGGAATCGTACGACGAAATCCTTGTGGACGGCGCTCTGCTTGGCAATGCCGAAAACTTCCTCAAGGATGGCGCTTCCATCGAGCTTGAAATGCATGGCGAACGAGTATTAGACTCCACACTGCCTCCATCCGTAGAACTTGATGTCGCGGACACTGCGCCCGGCTTTAAGGGCGACACGGCCGCGGGTGGCACCAAGCCCGCTACAGTCGAAACGGGGCTGGTCGTCAATGTTCCGCTCTTCGTTAACGTGGGAGAGACAATTCGTGTGGATACACGAACGAGCAGCTATATCGAGCGGGTGCGATCATCGTGAGCGATCAAGGCGAACAGACGGAGCTGCCATCTTCCCGAGAGACTACTCCCCTCTCCCAGGTAATTCACGAGCGTTTGAAGCCGTTGCTCGAACTCATCAGCAATTCTGACGTAGAGGAACTGTCGCTTGAGCATGACGGCATTCGCGTGGCAATCAAGCGCACCCCCCACATGATGTCGGTCGTCTCGTCGTCTCCTCCGCCCGAAGTGGAAGAAGCAGAGCCGCAATTGCACGTCGTGCACGCGGGTAGGGTAGGAGTGTTTTCCCGCAGCCGGCGACAGGAGCAACTACCCGTCATCGACGAGGGCGCGGAGATAGAGGAAGGACAGTTGCTCGGCTACATCGAGGTGCTTAACGTGCTCAATGAAGTCCACGCACCCTTTGCCGGTACTCTTGAGCGCTTTCTTGTGGAATCCCGGCAGCCGGTTGAATACGGCCAGCCGCTTGCTCTAATCGAACCCGCTCCGGAACCACTAACTGACGACGTGGAGTAGGGCGCATTCGAGGCACGCTGGGTGCTTCGCGCTCAGCACACGTCGCTCGTTCATGTACCGGCGATGCAAGTCAGAAGAATGCTCTGGTATTCTGCCCCTCACAAGCTCCCACATGCTATTATTTAACTTGGACTCAACTAATCGACTTTCAAAGAATATCTCACTAGGTGTACCGATCACTTTGTGAGACACCTTATCTGAGAACTGGAGCTGTTCGTAGCGCGTGGGCTTTCCCCCGCTCTTTGAACAGAGTGCAGCCTACATCGCTCTTTCGTTCGCCAGAGCTCCTCTTGTAGACGACATTCCTCGCAGGGAATCTGAGAATATGGATACGTATTACGCCAAGGATAGGCAAGAATGGCGGGCATGGCTTCACGAGCACCACGCCCACGCCAAGGAAATTTGGCTGGTCTATTACCGCAAAGCCACAGGCAAACCCCGTGTTGCATACAATGATGCCGTTGAGGAAGCCCTCTGCTTTGGCTGGATAGACAGCCAGCAAAAGGGCATCGATGAGGAGCGATTTGCACAGCGGTTTTCGCCACGCAAGCCGGGCAGCAATTGGTCGGAATCGAACAAAGCGCGCCTGCGCCACCTCATCGCCCAAGGCAAGATGACGTCCGCCGGGTTGGCCGCCGCACAGGGCGTGGCGTTGGATGAACCATTTGTCATCGCGCCGGACATCGAGTCTGCGCTAAGAGCGGACCCGCAAACCTGGCAGCACTTTCAGGATTTCCCGGAAGACTATCAACGCATCCGCGTAGCGTTCATCGAGAGCGCACGCAACAGACCCGCGGAATTCAAGAAACGTCTGGGCTTCTTTCTCAAGAAGACTGCGCAGAACAAGACCTTCAAATACGGCTAAGCCGGCGCCGGCAGAGCGTAGCATGCACGTTGACACTTTGGATTGCGAGCAAGAGCAACCTGCAACGATTGATTGGGCCTCGAGCCAAAATTGCCCGCTCTGGGGTGTGAGAGAATATTGAGCCAACAGATGGGCTTCCTCGCGGCCGTTGCGTTTGGCGGGCTGAGTCGAATTGGAATCAACACGTAAACCAGTGAATTAGCATTTATCGCACTAAGGGAGTCTTGATGACAAAGACCTTGCCCGCATCGGCTGAGATGGATGCAAATGAAACTAAAAATAGCGCAATTGTAGTCGCCGGATTACGCAAGTCCTTCAAGGACTTAGAAGTGCTCAAGGGGATCGACCTCACGGTCGCACGAGGGAGCATTCTGGCGTTGCTTGGTCCTAACGGCGCCGGCAAGACTACAATCATTCGCATATTGAGCACATTGCTGCCACCTGATGGCGGCCAGGCGCTTGTAAACGGCTTCGACGTGTCCCGGGAAGGGGGCCAGGTGCGCAAGAGCATTGGGCTCACCGGACAGTACGCGGCGGTGGACGAGTATCTCACCGGGGAAGAGAACTTGCTGATGCTGGGCAGGCTCTATCGCCTCAGCATTGCCGATACGAAGCGCCGTACCCGCGACCTTTTGGAGCTATTCGAACTCACCGATGCCGCCGGGCGCACGGTGAAGACCTATTCCGGCGGAATGCGCCGCCGCCTCGACTTGGCGATGAGCCTCATTGCATCCCCACCTGTGCTGTTCTTGGATGAGCCCACCACCGGCCTCGATCCGAGAAGCCGTCTGTCGCTGTGGGAGATGATCAAGCGCCTCTCGGCCAGCGACGTCACCATCCTGCTGACGACGCAATATATGGAAGAAGCCGACCAATTGGCAGACCAGATCGTTGTCATCGATCACGGCAGTGTGATTGCCGCCGGCACGGCAGACGAGCTAAAGTCCCGCATCGGCGCCGCACGCTTGGATCTCACAATTGCCGCATCCAGTGATTTCGGAAGGGCTGAGCAAGCGCTGGACGGCCAAGCCCTGCACCTGGATAGCAAGCGGCGCTTGCTGAGCATTGCCAGCCAGCACGGCGTCCACGAGCTGAGAGAGGTGCTGCAGCGCTTAGAAGAAGCCGACATAGAAGTGGAGAACGTCTCGCTGCATCGTCCCACCCTGGATGATGTCTTTCTCACGCTAACGGGAACCGCGACTACACCCCAATCCGACGATCAACCGGAAGAGGGCCAGGAGAAGGAGAGGGAATGAAAGAATCAATGTCTTTGCTTGCCAATACGCAACCAGAGGCCCGTCCGGAGATCTTCTGGACGCTCGACAACTCCTGGGTGCTTACCAAGCGCAGCCTTAAACACATCATTCGCAACATCGATCAGTTGCTCTCAACCTTCCTGATGCCCGTGATGTTCTTGTTGCTCTTTCGCTACGTCTTTGGCGGCGCGATCAACACAGGGGACACGAGTTACGTCAACTTTCTGGTGGCCGGTATCCTGGTGCAGACGGCTGCCTTCGGGGCCAATACGACCACCTTCAGCGTGCTCGTCGATCTGCAGCGGGGCATAGTCGATCGTTTCCGCGCGCTGCCGATGGCGAGCTCGGCTCTGCTCGCGGCGCACGTCATTGCCGATTTGGTGCGAAATACGATTTCGGCGTTGATAATGCTTGTTGCGAGTTTTCTCGTTGGATTTCGCCCCACGGCAGATCTTTCCGAGTGGCTACTGGTACTCGGCCTATTGCTCCTCTTTACACTCGCGATTTCCTGGGTTTCGGCCATTCTGGGCATGGTCGTCAAGTCGCTGGAGGCCGCACAGTGGTCAGGTTTCATGGTGCTGATGCCGCTCACATTTGCCAGCAGCGCCTTCGTGCCTACCGCCAGCATGCCGACCGTGCTGCGCGTCTTTGCTGAAAACCAACCCGTTACCCACGTCATCGAAGCCATGCGCGCCTGGATGGTCGGCACGCCCATTGGCAATAGCGGCTGGCTGGCGCTCTTCTGGTGCACCGGCATAATCGTGATTGCCATGCCGGTGGCCACGTGGATATTCCGCAACCGGACATCGGATCCGCGCCCTGGCTAAGAGACACGCGATCGGTGGCGCCTGAGCGAAGTTCTTCATGTAAACCACGGGCAGAGTACATCTTTACGCCACAACGTAGTATCATGAGCGAGAAGGTGCAGTCTCGAGCAGTTGGGGAAGGCAGGCTATGCGCACCATTCAATTGCCGTGGTGGGACCCGCATGGGTGGACACAGCCGCGAGCGCTCCGCCGCGAGGAGTGGGCGACCGGTACAACCCATGAAACAACGCTGCTCGTCGCCGACAGGCGCATCCCGCTCATCGCCGGATTCATAGCCGGGGCGGGCGTATTTGCCGGTCTCTTTGCTGTGATCATGATCCTGATCGCCATATGGCCGATCATGGTCATGCTGTTTACCCTCAACCTCGTGGGTGTCGTTTCGCTCGTCCTTTCCCACACTTTTGGCTGGGTCGCAATTCTCATGGACCTTTGGCCTGCCCTCCTGTTAAGCGGCTTTCTCGGCTTGGCCAAGGCCCGTCTCAATCTTCGCAGTGTGGAGCGTCGCCTGCGCCCAATGCCCCTTCACTCGCGGTGGGACACGCTACCCGGCTTGCTCCTCAGCCTCATCGGGGTGCCGCTGCTCTTCTTGGGGCTTGCGGTGTGGAAAGAGTTCCCGATCATGGTCGTATACCTCTTGTTCGTGTGGCTCCTCTCTGGTTTGGTCTACGACCAGTACTGGAATATCTGGTTTCAAGGCATGCTCCAATCGTGGGTGGGTTCAGCGGTCTGGTTCCGCCGCACACTGAGCCTCTCGTACGTTCTGCACAACGATAGCGACCTCTTCGGCTGCATCATCGCCGATCTTGCCGTGAGCGAAGACGGTCACAAGGCGCACATTCAGGGCTGGTTCCGCACGCCGGAACAGGTGAAGCGAGCGCATCAAGTGGCTCGCCGCATCGTCGGCATCCGCGAGGTGGAAGTGGAAACGCTCTCATGGGACTTGCAGGATGATATGTGGGATGAGTACACCGCCACCGGCGTACGTTCCTTGGTCGTCTGACGGGAGCACGCTCCTGCAGGAACCTCCCAGCGTGTATGCCAAAATGGGAACCAGCGTTGCGTGGAGGTCTCATGACCGTCAGTCTGCCTTTTGCTTCTCTCGAACCGAGAACGACGCAAGACTCCAATGACGAGTCCTTGAGCCAACAACACAGCGCAGGTCGATCCTTGGCCGCAATTCCGGCGAGAACATAGCTTCAGGTGAAGAAGTGGCACAGCCGAACAGCCTTGGCGGCGCTGGTGATGACGCGCGCTTCCTCTCGCGCCGTGAGATAGTCTCCGCCACGGTGGCGGATGCGCTGGTAATGATTGCCAGCCTGCGGGTAACACTCCTGGCAGGCTTCATCGGCGGCGGGCTGGCGCCGTTGGCGTTTATCATACCGATCGGACTTGCCGTCGTCCTATGGCCCATATTCAACGCCTTCATGTTGGCGCTGATGGCGGGCGCCTTGCTCTTTGCCATTGTCCTCACTCCGTTGGTGATTCTCTCCGGCTTTTGGGAACGCCTGCGCACCCTCAAGATTCTCGAGATTGCAACGGGGCTCATCCTGCTGGCTGTCATTTTAGTCGGATTGCTAACTGTGCGGTCTGCGGAGCCCGGGTCTCCTCCAATTAGCCTGGGCATGATTTTTGGAGGTGTACTCACCATAGTGTCGTTGATCTTGAACACGTCGCCTATTACTCTTGGCGCGGGTATTCTGGGCGCGTTCATGGCGCTCTTGCGTCGTTTTCAGGCTGATCGCGACGCTTACTGGCGCATTACCTTAGGGCCAATCGTCTCCGGATACTTTGGCCCGCACCAAGTCTTGTCCTTCATTGCCGTGCCCGTAGGCCTTCTGGTAGCCCTCAACGTCTCAATACAGAATGGTTGGGCGTTAGCGTTTCAGGCCTTTCCAGTCTGGATACTCTCCGGCTTTCTCTTCTGGGCGTATTGGGAGATTGCCCACAAGTACATTCTGGGCAAGATCACAGGACAGGCCGCCTGGTTCCGCAAGAGTATGGCTCTCGCGAAGGTGCTTGAAGACGATTCGTACCTTTTTGGATTGCGCTTCGAATCGGTTGGAGTTGATGTGGAACGCGGCGTGGCGCAAATCCGCGCGGAGTTTCGAGACCCCGACCAGGTTTATCGCGCCCGCCAGGCCTGCCTGCGCGTCGCCGATATCGTGGATGCCGAAGTGGTAGATACAAGTGATCCCTTCCAACGAGTCAGGAAGAAGAGTTGGGACTACTAGCCAAGGGGTCAATCGACAACAAAGAGAGGGTCATGCGCATCGACGCCCACCAGCACTACTGGAAACTAAGCCGCGGGGACTACGGCTGGCTCACGCCGGACATGGGCGTTCTCTACCGCGACTACCTCCCCGCCGATCTCGAACCAAGCCTTGAACGGCACAGGATCGACAAGACAGTGCTCGTGCAGGCGGCTCCCACCACGGCGGAGACGGACTACATGCTCTCGCTCGCCGCTGAGAACGACTCTATCGGTGGCGTCGTCGGCTGGCTCGACATGGCCGACCCCAAGTTTCCGCATCTATTCGAGGAATACCGCCAACAGCCTGCGTTTGTGGGAATCCGGCCTATGCTGCATGACCTGTCCGATAACGCGTGGGTGACTCAGCCTGCAGTGCTTGAGAATCTCACGCTGCTCGCAGAATGCGACTTTCCGTTTGACTTCCTGGTGCGCCCCCAGCACTTGCCCTATGTATTGCAAGTACTTGAGAAAGTACCAAACCTGCGCTCCGTTATTGACCATATCGCCAAGCCTGACATCAAAGCGCAACAATTCGAGCCGTGGGCGTCAAATCTCACTGCGATTGCGCAGCATGAAAACGTTTACTGCAAGCTCTCCGGCATGGTCACCGAAGCCGATCACGCCAACTGGACGCCGGCGGACCTCAAGCCGTACGTATCGCACACCGTCGAGTGTTTCGGACCGGAGCGCGTGATGTACGGCAGCGATTGGCCCGTCAGTCTCCTGGCGGCACGCTACGACGACGTAATTGGAGCCTTGGAAGAGACACTGGACCGGGGACTAGATGAGGTGGGCCTTGCGAATGTCTTCGGCGGTAACGCCGGGCAGTTCTATGGCATCGCCAAATAGCACTTTGCCATTGCCCTTGAGGGTATCCGAATTCAAACCTAGAGTGCGGTTGCTTGGCTTTCACATTTCGCGTTAACGAGTGAGCCGTTGGCCGTCGAACCCGTCACCTCAATGACGCCATCGAGAGGTGGTATTTCCATGGAAAATCGACTAAACGCAGGAGCCGCTTCTGCCAACTTGACACCCTGGCTGGGAATTGCGCTCTGCGGCGGCTTTGCCCAGCGGCAGGCCACAGACGTGCATGACGATATTCATGCCAAGGCATTGGTGCTTGACAATGGTGAGACCCGCATCGGGATCGTAGTTTGTGACTTCGTCTGTATGCCCCGGCGCATTGCGGACGCCGTAAAGGAGCGCGTGGCTCAGGCTTGCGGAATACCCCCCAGCCACTTGCTGGTCTGCGCTACGCATACGCACAGCGGGCCGGCAGTTCGCACAGCCCTCGGCGTGCGTGAAGACCCAATGTATGTGGAGCAGGTTCCTGCCAAGATTGCAGATGCCGTCCAACTGGCGGTCAAACAACTGCAGCCTGCGCGCATCGGCTGGGCAGGAGCGCGGGAAGACCGCATCAGCTTCAACCGCCGGTGGTGGATGCGCGACGGTACCGTTCACATGAATCCGGCCAGCGAAAACCCAGACCCCGTTCGCCCTTCCGGCCCTACCGATCCTGCGTTGAGCTTCCTGTACCTGGAGGACGCGACAGGCAAACCTCTCGCGGTCCTTGCCTCATTTGTGCTCCACTACGTTGGCACCGACTCGCCGACGGCGCTCTCTGCTGATTACTACGGACATTTCACGACGGAAGTGCAGCGCATGCTCGGGACGCAGTGCCTGCCGATTCTCGTAAACGGCACGTCCGGCGATATCAACAACAATGACTATAGCGGTAAGCGGTCGTGGAACAAGACCGGCCACGCCCAAGCCAAGCGCATGGCCTCGGTGCTCGCGGGACACGTGCTAAGCGAGAGCCAACTGCTGGACTTGCATGACACCTGCCCGCTTAGCGCCGTATTGGAAACCGTTACCTATACCCGCAAGACAATCCTGGCGGAAGACGTCTCTGTGGCCCGGCAGATTCTGCGCGATCCCGCCGCTTTTTCGTACGATTCTGGTCCGTTTAGCTGGGTTGTCGGCCAACCGGTGCATCGACAGTTCTTGCACGTCTATGCCCAAGCATGCATCGATCTCGCCGCCCTACCTCTGGAATTAAACACGCGCGTACAGTCTCTGCGGGTGGGTGATGCCGGTTTGGTAGCGCTCCCGGGCGAAGTCTTCGCCGAGACCGGACTAGCCATCAAGGCACAGAGCCCATTTCACCCTACACTCATCGCCGAGCTTGCCAACGACTATCTCGGCTATATCTGCCCGCAAGAGGCGCTGGAACGACAGGGCGGCTATGAGACCTGGGCCTCGCCTCATTCCATCGCCGCAGCCGGCACGGCCGAGCGACTCGCACAAGTTGCCGGTCAGCAGCTTGTCGGCCTCCGGCTCTAAGTTGAGGGGATAGGACTACGCAGCATCAAGGGGCACCGCGCAAACCCGCAGCAAGCCGAGTCGACAAGGGAGAAACAGCAAACCGCCCACTCATCTAGGCTGATGAGAGCAGGGCACATGCGGAGCAAACGCCTGCAGTGGGCGACACGACCTTCGCACATGCTCCTAAGCGAGCGCTGCACAATCGGTCAAGCAGCGAGCATCGCAGAGTTCGCGAATGCCGCTAAGAGGCTGGGAGTTGCGCGTGCAATTCCTGGGCGCTACGCCATGGGGTGCATGGAAAGCGCCAGCGACGCCTCGATGTTCCACACGACCTGCGAGACAGCCTGGCCGATGAGGTCCAGCTTGCGCACTTGCTCGATGCGTCCGGCCGCTTGCCTAAGTTCTTGCTTGGAGAGCAGCGTGCGGAAAATGCCGCATGCGTCTGCAAGGCAAATTATTACAATGTCGCGCGGGTCGGGAATGACATCGCTAAAGAGCACCTCCATGATCCGCAGCTTCACTTCGCGCTCGGCCTTCCCATCTACAACAGGGTAGCGCCGCGAACGAAACACCCACAGGAAGCGATCATCCCGGCTCTCCAAGATTCCATGGGTGATGAGCCGCTTCATCGCTTTATCGCGAATGGAATAGGCATTCTCGGCTGTGTGCTCGATCCAATGGCAGATGTCGTGCTGATCAGTTGATTTTGAAATACTCTCCAGAGTTGGGTCCAGCAAGTCGTCGCCAATAGGCGTAGAATCCAACAAGGATAGCCGCTTGGGATCGGTGTCGATCCTATTCTCCAACGCAATGTCCATCAGCACTGCGCCCGCAAGAGCATAGCGGAGCGACCATTCGGGGATGTGAGCGAATTCACCGCTCTCATCGTCAAGCAAGAGGAGCATGATTTCTTCGGCAAATCTTAGCATTGACTTCATTCCTTACTACACTGTAGGGTTTGCAAATATCGTAAGACGTTGGTGCAGCCGTTGTCAATGGTAAGCGTATCCGGCCAAATGTGATTGATCGCATTTTGGTGGAAACCTAGGCTTCAGCCCATTGCATTGTTGCCCTGAATTCTAAGCTTCGCTACCTGCTTGTTCACCTGATCTTCAGCCGTTGTGCCTATGACGAGCAATACCAGGTGTCGCCGTGATCCAATATGCTTCCGTTTGACAACATGTTGCGCTATACTTGCGTCTGAAAAGACTGAATTTGTACAAGGCCCACACGAAGGAGTGACGCTCGTGAGTACATCACTGCAGGCTGGCGCAGCCACGGCGAATATCACCCCATGGCTTGGCATCGAGGTTCCGGGAGGCCATCGCACGCGCTACGCCGAAGACGTCGACGACGAGCTCCTCGCGAAAGCGCTAGTTATCGACAACGGTGAAATGCGCATTGCGCTTGTCACGTGCGACCTCATCGTGATGCCCCAAGGAATGGCGGACCGGGCCAAAGAACGCATTGCCGCGCGCTGTGACATTCCTCCCGAAAACGTCATGATCAATGCCACGCATACCCATACGGCCGCCGGGGTTGCCGATCTCCTCGGTACGGGCGAGGACAAGGCGTATGTCGAGTGGGCGCCGCTCAAAATGGCGGATGCCGTGGAAATTGCCACGCAACATTTGCGGACTGCGCGTGTTGGTTTTGCCACAGCCCATGAGGACCGCATTTCGTTCAACCGCCGCTGGCATATGCGTGACGGTACGGTGCGCATGAATCCCGGCGCGGGAAATCCCGATCTTGTTAAGCCTACCTATCCCATAGACCCTGAAGTCACTATGCTTTACGTGGAAGGGACTGACGGCCGCCCCATCGCCGCCGTTTCTAATTTCGTGCTGCACTACGTTGGCACGGACAACGGAACCGCTATATCCGCCGACTACTTTGGGCACTTCCACCGGCTGATTCAACGCTACCTCGATCCGCAGTGTGTCGGTATGCTCTGGAACGGCACCTCAGGCGACATCAATAACCAGGACTACAGCGGCGAGCGCCAATGGACTGCAAGCGGTCACACCCAAGCCATCAAAATGGCAAACGTGTTGGCCGGCCACCTCATCACCGAGATCCAGCTCATGGAGATGCAGGACGAATTGGTGCTAGGGGCGGCAGTGGGCACGTTTGACTTCCAGCGCAAGGACATTACGGACGAGGACCTTGCCATGGCTGAGAAGATTCTCGCCGTGCCTGCGGGAACGTACAATGACTATGATTCAGGGCCGTTTAGCTGGGTGGTCGGCCAGCCGTTGCCGCATCCGCTTTCGGATGTCTACGCGGCTGAATGCCAGCGCTTGGCGCAAATGCCGCTCACGCACACCGCGCCGGTGCAAGCCCTGCGGCTCGGCGACGCCTCCATCGTGGCCTTGCCCGGTGAAATCTTTGTCGAATTCGGCCTAAACATTAAGCAGCAGTCCCCCGCGTCTCCGCAGTTCGTCGTGAGCCTGGCCAACGGCTATATTGGCTACGTCTGCACGGACAAAGCCCTGACCGAGCACGGCGGCTACGAGACCTGGGCGGGATACTCGTCTCTGGGCGGGGTCGGTACCGGGCCTGCCATGGAGCAATGCGCCCTGGAGCTTCTCGGCCGGCTTTTCTAGCCACAGAGCTTGCAAGCGCCTGCCGCCAAACCGCGCCACATGCTGGATGTGCTGTGCCACACACTCCCAAGACTTCCCACGGCGAAACCGTTTGCAAACTATGTGCTGGATAGCTAGTTTAGAATGCACGTTAACAACCATAGAATTATTTCACCGCACTGAGAGGAGTGTGTGAACGTGAACGAAAGCAAAATTCGCATGGCCGTAGTCGGATGCGGCGGCATTAGTACCGGTCACATCAATGCCTATGCCCGCATGAGTGAAGCCGTTGAGTTGGCCTACTGCGTGGACATCGACGAAGAAAAGGCCAAAGCCGAGGCGGAGCGCACGGGTTCAAAGTGGTCGACGGACTATGACTCGATCCTCGATGAGGTAGATGCTGTCGATATTTGCACGCCGCCGCATCTACATGCCGCAATGAGCCTGGCCGCCATGCATCGCAGTAAGCACGTCCTCACGGAGAAAGTCATGGCGACGACGCTTGAGGACGCGGACGAGATGATTCGCGTGGCCGACGAAAAGGACGTCAAGTTGATGGTGGCGTATGTGACGCGCTACCAGCCCATCTGGCAGAAACTCAACGAGCTGGTGACCGGCGGTGAGTACGGTCAGCCGTACATGGTGCAGGTACGCACCGAAGACAACATGGCAAATCCGGCAGGGTGGCGCAAGTCGTGGAAGACCTTTCCCATGGGCTGCCTGCTCAGCCACGGTTGCCATTATGTCGATCAAATGGTCTGGAACCTCGGCGACGTGGTGCAAGCTACGTGCCTGAGCGACGATCGCTTCCGCAAGGACACCCTTGGCCGTGAGGATACGGCAGTCTCCATCTACCGCTTTGCCAGCGGCGCATTGGGCAACTACGTAGCGTCATGGGGCACCAAGCACAGCGACTGCCATCTGCGCTTCGCGGTTTACCTTGAAGGCGGCGAGCTGATCCTCAGCTACGATCCTGATGGCGTCCGCCGCTTGATGCTCTGGCAAGCCGGCGACAAGGAAGGCACGCTCCTGGTTGAAGATGACCCGAGCAAGGCCGACCTCATGGATGCCTTCAGCGCGCGCAAGAACTTCGCCGGCGAATGCGAGCACTTTATCGACTGCATCGTAAACGATAAGACCCCGCTTACCGACGGCGTCGAGTCGAAGAAGTCGATGGAGGCCATTATCGCCGCCTACCACGGTGAAGACTACGGCATAATCGCCGATTTGCCCCTTGAGAACGTGCGGCCCCAGCTGGTCTGGCGTAGGACGGACGAGGTCTGGTAGAGCACGGCATTTTGGTAGGGGCGGTTCGCGAACCGCCCCTACGTGCAATACACACTCCCAGCAGTCTATGCATCGCGAATACGGTAGGGGCACGACATGTCGTGCCCCTACATATCTCGACCGATCAAGTCATATCGGCAATCAGCACCCGACCATGCTCAAAATCTGACAGCCAACGTAGGGGCGGTTCGCGAACCGCCCCTACGCAGGCACCCAATTCTAACGCAGTTGGCCATAGCTGTTCACACCAGCGGGTCGAGAATGCTCTCGTATCCGGGCACAAAGAGGCGTTGATAGGTCCGTTCCGCCTGAAAGTCGGTCATTGTAGCAATATAGTCGCAGGCCACGCGCCGACGCTGAGCATCGTCTCTGGCCGCGGCAAAACTATCCTGAAACTCCAGGGGATACATGGCCGCGCTCGCCTCATCCTGAAAGACGGCAAAAAGCCGTTCGACCATGTGGCGAGCTCTGTAGGCCAGCGTTGTCACCCGAGGTTCGGCAAACACCAAGACAAAGGCGACCTGCTTGAGCACTTCGCAGCGCCGTTCCTGAGCGTCCGGGACCATGAGGCCGTAGCGATATCGCTCCGACTGGCCGTCTGTCCATCCCAACCGGGGCGCGCCCTGAGCGCAGCGTACAAACTCGTTGATCAAGCCTGAGGTCAAGCCCTTGAGCGCGGCACGCGCGTGCCGCGGCGTGGGCAATCCTTCCAACTCGATCAGGCGGGCAGCCAGCCAGTCTAGTTCTCGCACTACATCATCAGGCGACCATGCGTGTCCGCGTTCCTCGGCACTTTCCCGCACGCGTTGAATGACCGCATCTTGGTTCGAAGGCCGCCGCAGGTGTTGCAACGTAATCATCCCGACGTGAATACCGTCTTCCAGATCGTGCGCTGAATACGCCACATCATCGGCCCAATTCATGATCTGGCACTCAAATGAACGCTCCACCGGCGAGCCGTTTGCGCAGACCCACGCGAGCAAGGGCGCATCCTCGGCGTAGCAGGACTTGCTCAGATTGGGTTGCGAGCCGTGGAGCGCTTTGTACTTCAGGAGACCATCCAATACGCTGCGGGTGAGATTGAGGCCCACGTAGCGGTCCGATTTCACTTCGAGCTGGGTGAGAACACGCAAGTTTTGCGCGTTCGCCTCAAAGCTGCCATGCGCTGCCATACCTGCACGCAAGACTTGCTCACCGTAATGGCCGAACGGTGGATGACCGATGTCGTGAGCCAGGCAAATCGCTTCCACCAACGTCGAATCAACGCCTAACCGCATCGCCAGCCCTTTGCCGATTTGGGCCACCTCCAATGAATGGGTTAGCCGGGTGCGAAAGAAATCGCCGTACCGCACGCCGAACACCTGCGTCTTGCCTTGCAGCCGCCGGAAAGCGGCGCTGTGAATTATGCGGGCGCGGTCGCGTTCGAACTCTTCGCGCTCGTCGGCGACCTTGGCTTCTTCAGGCCGGAAGCGCTCCCGGTCATGTGGCGTGTAAGTAAACACGATTCTCCACTTCAGCGAGGCAAAATGAAAGGGCTGCTTGCGTACAGAGGCCGCCTCGCCCAATACGTCTACCTTAGACTGAAGGCGCGGCACCCACAAGCACGGGGCAGGTGCCCGAGTCTCACGTCTTGCCGGCGCCGGAAGCGGCGTCTCTGTGCCTCTGCATTGCGGTCAATCCATCCGGCAGGTCCGCGGAGGCTAGGCACCCATGGCTGAAAATGCGGGCGCTTCATTGGTATGTCAGCAAGGTCGCTGCAAAAAGTGTGGAAACCGTAAGACAACCCAGCGCGTTGCGGCATGCACCCAGTAGCAGAGTCTTACCAATCATCCGCAGCGGCTCGTGATCCTGCGCGACTTCTGCTTTGCAGACATGGGCCGGCGCTTGGCTCGAGACTCCTATTCATGTGCTGCGCGAGATGAGTTGAGTTGCTCTGTCGCCCCTCACAGCCGGAGTCACGCAACTCTCATCTGCCAATGACTTTTTGCGAGATCCCGTTGCTACCCAGCAGACGGGAAGGCCGCGTGGCAGCACTCGAAATGGGATCGGAAAAGAGTTTGACAGCCGCTCCAACTCCCCGTACCCTATACACATCTTTTCGTGATACAACGTAGTACAAGGAAAGAGGAAATGCCGTGTCACAGTTAGACCAATCGCTCCTCATATTCTTCATTGTCTATGTCTTAGTAGTCATAGGGATTTCGCTTTACCGCACCAACCAAACGCAAGAGATGGCGGACCACGTGCTTGCAGGCAGGCGTGTGGGCGCAATCACAACCGGTCTGAGCGCGAGCTCGTCATTGGAGCGCGGTTGGGCGCTGTTTATACTGCCCGCGATTGCCTTCGGTTTGCGCTTTTTGGTAGTGGGAATGGCAATCGCGATTATTCTCGGCTTGTGGGCAACCTGGAAGTTGATCGGGCCCCGGCTGCGCCGCTTTACATACGCTGCTCAAAATGCGCTCACTCTGCCGGAATTCTTGGAGCGGCGCTTCAATGACCGCACCGGTGTCTTACGCGTACTTGCGGCCATCCTAACGCTGCTGTTCGTACTATTCTATGTGAGCGCGGGTATCATGGCCGGCGGCATTCTCTTCAGTATTGCGTTCGGTGTGAGCACCACAGTTGGTGGACTCATAACAGTACTCGTCGTGCTGGCATACATTTTCATCGGTGGCTACGTGGTGGTCGCGCGCACGGATGTCTTTCAAAGCCTCATTACGTTGCTTGGCGTGGTGGTCCTGGCCGTCGCCGTGTACGTGGTCACTGACAACCCGACTGCAGGCATTGCAGACTCCTTCGGCGATACCTTCGGTACCATTGGCGATAGAGTAAATGTATTCCTCTTTGTGCTCTTTTTGGTGGCAACAGTGCAAGGAGCGTTTGGCGCGCAGCGGCTGTTGCAGCGCTTCATGGCAGCCGAGAGCGAAGCCATCATGGATACCAGTCGCCGGCTAAGCACGCTATGGATCTTCATCATCTTTGCCTTCAGCGTCGTTCTCGGACTTTTCGCCGAGAACGCCTTGCCGCAAGGGGGAATTCGCCTGGTTTTGTCCGGCGGTTCTGCCAGTGAGAATGGGATTCAGTTCTTCTACTGGTTGGCTGATCTCATTGATAGTCCCATCCTGGGCGCTATTGCCCTCACCGCCGTTGTCGCTGCGGTGATGAGCACGATCGACTCGCAGATGCTCATTGGCGCAAGTGTCGCCACTTCCGACCTGCCGCTCGTACGCAGGTATGCGCAGCGCAAGCGCTTTGAATTCGTCCTAGGCGCTTACATGCGTGTCTGGATTGGACGCCTGATGCTGATTCTCATCGGTGTCGCGGCCTGGCTGCTCGCATTGAGCCAGCCCAACTCAATCGTCACCTTTTTGGTTTATGCCTGGTTGGGCACGAGCTGTACGTTCGGGCCGGTAGTCTTTCTATCACTCTTTTGGCGCCGGTTCAACCTCTATGGCGCAATGGCCGCGCTCTTTGCCGGCGGGCTCTTGACCCTGGTGTGTGCGTTCATGGATGTCAGGTTCATCGTCTTTGGCGTACTTACGCTCGGCATATTGCCGATAGCCGTGCTGTTCACGCTCGTAACCAAAGCTCCGTCTGCCAAGGTGCAAGAAGCGTTTGATCAAGGCATAGCCAAGACCGAGGCCGCATAGGCACGCACAGAGACAATCTCCCACTAGGGCAAGACGAGTTTTCCCTCGTGTGCGCTGGCAGCGGATGCAAAGATCCGAGGGCGCAGGGCATTTGCCAAGACTTGGCACCCCGACTGCCTCCTGGCACAGCGGCGAACGTGGTCTCTGCCCCGTTACCGTGGCAGCGCTTGCAGTACCTGAGGCAGCCGCGCTGGTCGAATAGACCATGAATCGGAAAACACACACAGAGTGCGCGGAGCGAGACATTCGGCTCGTGTGCTTTGCTTTCCTTAATCCTGGAACATGGTCAACCACGCACCCAGGCACTTCAAGCCCCTCTTGTCTGCTATTGTATTCACAACCAGCAGGTCCCAAACCGCAAAGCGCAGAAACGAGGTAGCAGATGCAATCGGTTTCAGCAGGCCAAGCGATTGCGATCGCTTGGAATCAAGAATTAGCCGAAGCCCCTTGGACTAAACGTGACTCGATGGGCTGGGCCGTCTTCCAAGACAAGATGTGGTTCCTGGGCGGCTTTATCCCCACTCGAGTCAATGACGTCTGGTCGTCTGGCGACGGCGTCAATTGGGAAGAGGTGACGCCCGCCGCGCCTTGGCCCAAGCGCAACCTGCCCTGTACGCTCGTTTACGCTGACAAGCTCTGGATCTTCGCCGGTGCGGATAACCCGCACGTCTCACTTAGCGATGTCTGGTGTTCGGGCGACGGCAAGCATTGGGAGGCCGCAACGCTAGACGCGCCGTGGGGCAAACGGAGTGCCGCTTCAGCAGTCGTATTCGACGGCAGAATGTGGCTATTCGGCGGATTCGACATCGAGAAGTCTCACCACTATCAGGACGTTTGGACCTCGACCGACGGCAAGCACTGGGACCTGGTGGAAGAGCACGCGCCATGGAGCGCCCGCAGCATGCAGACCTCCGTCGTCTTCAATGACAAGATGTGGTTCATGGGCGGCGGTGTATACAACACGAACTACCCCAATAACACCGTTGTCAACCACAACGACGTCTGGTGTACGACCGACGGCACATCGTGGGATATGGTGGCAGTGACCGCAGCCTGGCAGGAGCGGCGCTTCCACGCATCCGCCGTGTATGACGACAAGATGTGGGTCATCGGGGGCCACCATAACGGCAACCGCAACGACGTGTGGTTCTCCCCGGACGGCGCGCAGTGGACGGAAGCCGTGGGCGACCCCATCTGGCCCATTCGCCACGCGCCGGTCTGCCTCACATACCGCGACAAGCTGTGGGTGATAGGCGGCTTTGGCGACACCCTCTACAACGACGTGTGGTCATACCAGCGGTAAGACCCATGAGAATCACTGCCGGCCCCTACCTGCAGAATGTGGCGAGGGACGCCATCACAATCATGTGGCAGACCGACGAGCCCGCCACGTCCCTTGTGGAATACGAGAAGAGCGCCAGACTTGGCTGGAGCGCCTATGCTGGCAGACCGCAGCCAACGTATCCGTGCCGCGAGGCAGACCACGCACTGCGCACGGTTCACGCCGTGCGTCTCACGGGCTTGGAGCCCGAACAGGGCTACTTCTACCGGGTCTCTTCCTCTTTCCCCGAAGACCTTTGCGAAACTCAGCCAAGAAGCCGCAACCAAGCGAGCGCTGCGCCATCCACTCCCTCTCTCTCGGGCGCGCCGTCCACTCCCTCTCCCCCGGGCACGCCGTCCACTCCCTCTCCCTGGGGAGAGGGCCGGGGTGAGGGGGTCTCCTCCCCTGCCGGCCGGGAGTATGCGAATCGCTCTCCCGGTAGCGTAACAGTCACCTCAGCCGGCGCCAGCTTTCGCACGGCCGTGCGCGAGGACTCGCCTTTCTCCTTCGCCACCTACGGCGACAGTCTGCGCGTCAATGACGCCCACCGCCGCAATGCCGACCTTGCCCGCGCCTATCGGGCGGACATCTGTGTCGGCGCCGGAGACCATGCTCAGGATGAGATAGCGCGCTTTGGCGACTTCTTCGCCTGTACAGAAAACCTGCTGCCGTACGCCCCGTGGTTCGCGGCGATGGGAAATCACGACTCGCCCAATGAAGGGTACTTTCGTTATTTCAATTTTCCAGAACCCCACTATTGGTATTCCTTCAACTACGGCGCGGCGCACTTCACTGTGCTCAATAGCAACATGGACTACCGGCCGGGCTCCGAGCAGTGGCACTGGCTGGAGCACGACCTCAAGACCTTTCAGAATGCGCGCTGGAAGTTCGTCGTTTTCCATCATCCGCCGTTTTGTTCGAACAACTGCGAGATTCCGGCGACCCGTGTGCTCTGCCCCTTGTTCGAACGCTACGGCGTGGATATCGTCTACACCGCCCATGCGACGATTTACGAGCGGTTTCATCCGCTGCGCAATGGGCAGTACGCCAGCCAGGGCGGCGTTGTCTATTTCGTGTCCGGCGGCGGCGGCTACGACATGAGGCTGTCGCCAAGCGAACTCTGGGACCACCTGCACCCCGTCTCTGCGCTGGCAAAGCCCACGAACCATATTCTGCTGACCTCGGTGGCGCCCGATGAGTGTCAGGTACGTGCCATAGATTCCGTTGGCAATCTGTTCGACACACTGACATTGAGCAAACCTGAAGCGGCGCTCGCTCCACTTCCTGCCGCCAGCCCACAGTATTCCTTCCCCGATCTCCCTCCAGCAGGCACAGTGGTCGCCGGCATGACGGAAGGGGCGGCGCGCTGGATATTGCCGCGAAACCAATTCTCACGCGATACGGCGACGACACGCTCCAGTGAACAAAGCATTCGCTGGCACCGGTCCGGTGAAGCACCCGTTGTCCCGGCGATTCGCCGCGTGCTCAAGGACGACGGCAAGCTCTTGGCAGATGCTGCCGGCAAGCGCTACGCGCTCGAAGCCTGGGTGCGCACAGAAGATGTGCGCGGCGGCATGACAATCTCGCTTGAGTGGAGCGGCGACATGGGGTTCATTGATCGCGTGCAATCGCAACCACTTACCGGGACGCATGGTTGGACGCGACTCCAGGTTTGCACGCCGCCCTTACCACCTTATGTCTACTGCTGCCGCGTCGTGCTCTCAGCTCAGCCTGGTTCTGCGGGTACTGCCTGGTTCGATAACATCACCGTGGAGGAACTCGACTAGAACTTTCTCTGCCTCATGAATAGTGCGCTCTCTTGGATTCATTGCCCCCTGCGAACAGTGGAAGACTCTACTTTAGCGGCTGACTGGAGTGTCCATTGGCGCAAACGCAAGCCTTTAGCCCCGGCCAGAATGCTGTTTCCGTCCTTAGAATCAGCGATTTTTCTTCGAATGCTGAGCCGTAGAGAGCAGTATTGACGACGAAAACTCCTTGTGCGATACTACTGCTACCCGAACAAGCGTGAAAATAGGGGGAAAGGAGGCTATTCCGCCCTACGGGCCAGAGAGTTCCATCAGTATAGTCCCGTTAAGTGTCACTTCACGGGGAAGTGGCTGAATTAGGAGTTTAGATAATGGAAGAGAAGCGACACGTCTTTTCCCGCCGCGGAATCTTGGTGGGCGCAGGCGGTCTCGGTGGTGTAGTCTTCTTGGCAGCTTGCGGCGCAGTTCCGGTTGCGCAGACTGGCGAGATGGCCGAAGACAAAGAGCCAGAGCCTGAGGCCAAAGAAGAGGTGGCGATGGAAGAGAAGATCATGCGGATTGACGAGACCTTCGTCGAATCCGATGGTCGCTATCAGGCGTTCCGGAATACCTTGGCGCAGGCCGAGGAAGCGCTGGGCATCAAGACCGAGGTCGTCCCCGGCGAGTACGGCACGATTTGGGAACGACGGCAGACGAACCATGCGGCCGGACAGGCCGACGTGGACCTCTCTATCAACCAGATCAACTGGTACGGCTATGGTGGCTTGCGGGGCATTTTCCCGGACCACATCCCTTACTTCCAGCGCGACAAGATTTCGTTGGAAGATTACTTTCAAGCCGACCTGCGATCTTGGACCTGGCAGAATAAGCTCTACGCCGTACCCATGCAGTCCGGCGGCGAAGTGGTGCTCTTCAACAAGGAGTACTTCGACGAAGCCGGCCTGAACTACCCCGGCGGTGATTGGACTTACGACGACCTGCTCGCCATGGCCGAGCGGCTCCATAAGCCGGACGACGGCCGCTGGGCGATGCAAGTGGGCCAGAATAGCCTCTGGTACATGGGCGGCACCTTCCTGCTCAACCATGGCGGGGCCATCATGAACGAGAACGACACCAAGGCGCTCTACGGTGAAGACCCATTGTCGCTGCGCGGCGCTCAGTTTAATGTGGACCTTCACCTCAAGCACCGGTACACACCTTCCAGCGAAGACATCCAGAAGGTTACTGCCGGTAGGTCCGGCATCGGCATTCTCGAGGTAAGAGCCCTTGCCATGGAGTTCAACGGCATGTTCCGTTACAACGCCGCCAAGTCGCACTTGGAGGACGCGTTGGATATTGCCATGCCGCCGCGGGACCAGAACCAGACTGCTACCCTGGTTGGGAATGGCTATTCTCTCATGACTCTCTCGCCGGACCAGGAAACCGCTTGGAGCTTCCTCAAGTACATCCACAGCGACGAGGGCGCCGAGGAAACCGACTACTTCGGCTACATTGCCTGGCCGCCGGTCATCCGGCACGGCCTGTTCCCGAAGTGGGCAGCACGCTACGAAGGCACGCAGGTAGAGCAGGTTGTGAACGGTTGGGCCGCCGGCGGCCGCCCGTTCCCGCGTGTGCTGGAATTCAGCGAAGCCTTTGGCCCGTCTAACGCGCCCTGGTATCAAGCCCTAAGCGGTGAAATCACCGTGGCCGAGGGTCTGCGCCAGTCCGCTGACATTCTCAACGAGGTCCTCGATCGCCGCCCCGAAGAGTATCGGGAAGGATAAGCCCGACCCTTTGGGTACGCGAAACTGATCTCCATGCTTGGAGAATGACGAGTAGGGGCACGACATGTCGTGCCCCTACTTTCGTCTTCAAAACACTTGCCCCCTAACATCGACTTGATAGTTCAATCAACACTTCTTGTCGGACTTGCCGCCCGCTAACCGTCAGAAATCGCCGTCAATGCGCAGCCGCACGTGCTCTCGCCGCTCGCTCGCAACACTACGCCGACGGGAGTCTCTGCTAAGCGTCTCGTCATTGCCTCTGTTCCCTGCACTTTGACTAGACAAGCCAGAGAAGACGCCAACTGCCTTGCGGCGATGCCTAAGACTCTCCCGCTTGTCCCGTCCATTTCCAACGAATGCTTGTGGGTATATAATCGCATTGGTAAACTACGCCGAGAAACAAAACCGGTGCATCTAAAGACAGAGCGTTTCCAATCTGTGCACAATCCGGGTAAGGAGCACTCCATGGCTGTGTCGAACAAGGTATTCTTCTCCTATTTCGTCGACTGCGAGCCGCTGGCGGCCAAGTCGCCCCGCTGCGGCGGCCCCGCCTCGTGGGAAGTGAGCGAGCGCACCGTGCGCGCCATTCGCCAGTCCTTCGAATCGCACGGCCTGCTGCCCGCGGTCACCTTTAACCTCACGCCCGAAGCAGCCAAGGCCCACGCCGACATGATGCGGGAGTGGCACAGCGATGGCGTGAACATAGGAATCCAACCCAATGTCCCCGGCTTTCGCTATCCCAAGTACGAAAACGACCTCGGAGAGTATGACGAGGCGACGCAACGCCAGATCATCGCCGAAGCCACGGAAGACTTCGAGACAGCACTAGGTTTCCGCTCGGATACGTATTGTGCATGCTGCGGCTCGAAGAGCCCGGTCACGCTGCGCCTACTGTATGAAGCAGGCTACAGGCAATATATTGCGCCCGCGCCGGGCCGCTATTTCCCGGACCGGCCGGACCGCTGCACGGAAGGCGACTACCCGTACCCCCATTGGGGCAGCGCGCAGCACCACGTGCTGGGCGGAGCTCTGCCAATCTGCGTGATTTCCTGCAGTGGTGAAATGAGCGGCGGCCGCTGGGCACGCCCCCGCGACCTGCGCTCTGAAGAGCCCGTAAGCGAGGAGAGCCGCGAACTCTACCGCACCATCATCGACTGGAACCTAGAGCTTTCCGGTCTCATTCAGACGCCGGTGCGGGCGATCGTTGGCGCCACGCACAACTCTGAGAAAGTCAATATCCCGAATGTCGATTATGTCCTGGAGTACATCCAGGAAGCGACTGAAAGAGAGGGGCTGGAGCTCGTACCGGCTTCATTCCCCATGATTCATGAGGCGCTTGAAGAGGCCCTGCCGCTTTCTGAAGCGATGTTGCCGGCTTAAGATAATTCGAATGTGGAGGCAAAACCCATGGCAACCACCATTGACCGCGTAACGCTTGCGGAACTGGAAGCAGAGTCGGCCGGGGAAGAGGCAATAGCTCCCGAATTACGCGTCATAGAGTACCAGAATGAACGCCTGGTCAAGAGCGCGTTTCCGTTTAGCTATCAGGGCCCCGACACCATGCTGTCGGAACTGCGTCGGCGCTACCAACTAGATGAAGTAATTTCATCCGGACAGACCGAATTCGATCAAGTGCTCCTGTTGCGCGAGTGGGTGCACACCCGCTGGAAGCACGGCTGGACTCGTGTGCCCGAGCCCCGCAACGCGCTTGAGATATTGGCTGCGGTGGAGCAGGGCAAGGATTTCAACTGCGGGTACTTTGCGGTGACCTTGATGCAGTGCCTCATGTCTCTTGGATTCGTCGCGCGAAACTTGAGCATCTGCAAAACGGAAAGCGATTGGATGTCCGCCGACGAGGGCAACATCGGTCATTCAATCGTCGAATTCTGGTCACACGATTACCACAAGTGGATACTGCTCGATCCCGACCTGAACGTGCACTACGAACGCGACAGTATCCCGCTCAGCGTCCTGGAAATTCACACTGCCTGGGTCACGCGCCGCTGGGATGAAGTGAGCATGGTAACAGGGCCGACCCCTTTCCGTGTTACCGACAAGGTGGAATCCGGCGCGGGCACAACATTCGTAAACAAAGACAATCAGGACGCCGAATTCCAGATCTTTGGTTGGCACAATGTGGGAGACTATTACTACCACATCGTGTTGCCGATGCGTAACACCCAACATTCGTCCAACGAGTACGAGGCCGCGCTGGAGTGGATTGACCCCTGGACAGCGCCGCGACTCATCGCCTACAACCGGGCCAACAGCAGCCACTTTACCAGCAACGAAGTCGATCTCTACTGGTCCGTTGATCAAGTGCAAGTTAACCTCAAAGTAGATCAAGCAGCCTGGGAGCGGAGAAAAGCCGTGCTGTCCGTGTCGCTCGACCACAGCATGCCCAACCTCGATAAGCTCCTTGTACGCCTTAATGATGAAGAGTGGCGTGAGACAACACCTGAGTTTACCTGGCATCTGCGCCCCGGCAAGAATCAGATTATGGCAAAGGGTGTGAACCGGTTTGGCCGAGAGGGGCACGTCAGCCGCATTTTGCTCCGTTTCAACCCCTAGCGGCAAGGGCAATGATCTTTGTCCGCTCCTTGCGAGAGTGGGACCAGCCGGGCGCAGTGTGTTCTCTAACACAACGCTACTACCGAAATCTATGACAGCTTTAAAATGGACAGGAGATGCCTATGAACTTCTTGGCAGCCCAAGGAAACATCCTGGAACAGGATGCAGACCTCATTGTCGTCAACCTCTTTGAGGGTGTGACCGCACCCGGCGGAGCCACTGGTGCAGTAGACCGCGCTCTTGACGGTCAGATTAGCGATCTGATCGCTGCCGGTGACTTTGAAGGCAAACTTAACGAATCCCTCTACTTGTATACGCAAGGAGCAATTTCGGCCCGGCGTGTCCTCATCATCGGCCTTGGCAAGCAAGATGACTTCACACTGGACCGCGCCCGCCAGGTAGCAGCAAAGGCAGCGCGCACCTCCCGCGACCTTAGCGCGAAACAAGTGGCAAGCATTGTGCATGGGGCCGGAATCGGTGGACTCTCCCCTGTTGACGCGGCACGCGCCGCGGCCGAAGGCACTGTGCTCGGCCTCTATCGCTATGAGCGCTACAAGTCCGACAAGGACGATAAAGCACTGGATTCCGTCACCTTCGTCGAAGCCGATTCCGAGAAGTTTGCCGCCGTCTCTACGGGCGTCAATGAAGGCATCGCCATTGGCGACGCCCAGAACTTCACCCGCGACCTATCCACCACGCCCGGGAGCGACCTCCCGCCTGCAGCGCTTGCTGAAGCGGCCAGTGCAATGGCGCAAGAATTCGGCCTGAAGTGCACCATTCTCGGGCCGGAAGAGATCGCTGCGGAGAACATGAACGTCATATTGGGTGTTTCGCGAGGTAGCGACCAGCCATGTCGCTTCATCGTGCTCGATTACACGCCTGACGCAGCCACCGACCAGACCATTGTGCTGGTCGGCAAAGGTATCACGTTCGATACGGGCGGCCTCAACCTCAAACCCGGCGATTCCATGCGGCACATGGAATCTGATATGGCCGGGGGAGCCGGCGTGATGGGTGCAATGCGCCTGGTAGGCCACTTCAAGCCCAGCGTGCGCGTCATCGGCCTGGTGCCTGCATCGGAAAACATGCCCGGCGCCAATGCGTTCAAGCCCGGCGATGTCCTGCGGGCCGCCAACGGCAAGACCATAGAGATCGACAACACCGACGCCGAAGGGAGGCTGGTCTTGGCCGATGCGCTGAGCTATGCGCAGCGGTACAATCCGTCTGCCATCATAGATATGGCCACGCTGACCGGCGCCGTCATCGTTGCCTTGGGCCAGCACGCCGCGGGACTGATGACCAACCACGCCGGGCTGGCGGAAAGAGTCAAGGCGGCGGGAGACGTGACCGGCGAGCGTGTCTGGGAACTACCGCTGTGGCCGGAGTACGAGGAACAGGTGAAAAGCCCCATCGCCGATGTAAAGAACACCGGCGGACGGGCAGCGGGAAGCATCACCGGCGCGGCGCTCCTCAAGCTGTTCGTCGATGACAAGCCCTGGGTCCACCTGGACATTGCCGGAGTGGATTTCACGGACTTGGATCGACCGTACATACCAAAAGGCAGCAGCGGCTATGGCGCGCGTCTCCTCTACCAGGTCGTACGCGACTGGGAGGACGGGCTAGAATCTGCTTAGAAACTATCTCATAAATAGGTTCGATAGCCGATTCGTGCTGAGTGCTGCGCGAAGCCCTTGTCGAGGCACGAACGGATTCTTGCCTTTTCCGTTCGCCCTGAGCCTGTCGAAGGGCAAGTCTAACAGAGCGATATATTCTAGAGACAAGTTCTAGCCTTTTCGTCACAGAATTTTCTCGCGAAGCGTGTCATGGGGAAAGTAGAGCGGAATTAGTAGATATAGGCTTGTAGTCTTTGCGGGCAGCGTTCATGTCATTCCGAGCGCAGCGTCGAACAGGGTTCGCGGAATCTAAGATAGCTCCCGATTCTAGATTCTTCGTCGCTGCGCTCCTCAGAATTACAGTTGGAAGTTGGTTCAGACCTAAAGACGATCACAAGTCTTATCTCTTGCCAACCCAAGCCTAAAGCTACTAATTGCTAAGTAGAGATTACCGGGTCGCGAAAGTAGCGTGGTTGTGGGCGCGAACCCAATGTCTGAAGCGGCCAAGCGGACGCTTGCCCGGTCACGCGCTGAAGCGTTGTTCTTTCAGCATGACCAGATTCTGCCGGAGGACATACTAACCGCAATTCTTAGTCTCCCTCATTGTCATGCCGCGCAATTGCTACGCCGACTCGGACTAGACTTGCACCTCGTCACGCGTGAAGTCGTTACGGTCACTCACTTTGGCCCAACTCGCAAGAACATCCTGAATCCGTCACTCTCCGCTACAAGCTTGCGCGTGATCGAACTCGCTGCAGAGGAGTCATGGTCGCTTGCCGCCGAGTACATCGGCACCGAGCACCTGCTCTTTGGGCTTCTTCAGGAGAAGAGTCCGGCTTCGCAGGCGCTTACCGAACGCACGGACGTCCGGATAGACGAAGTGCGGCAGCTGGCCGGAGCATGGGCCGGTAAAGGCCCTGAAGAGGAACCGCAGCATTGCACGTGAGCAGCAGTACCGGCATGGTGCTCCTTCAGCCTGGCAGCGCAACTACCATGATATAATGCGACTAGAACAAGACCCAATTCTTTCACTCCCGGAAGAGCAGCCAAGTGGCGGATATCGTCAATCGCCTTACGGACATGGGCAAGCAAGCCTTACAGCTTGCGCGCAACGAGGCGCTCTTCTTCCAGCACCAACAAATCCGGCCTGAGCACATACTCCTCGCGCTCGTGGCGTTGCCCGAATGTCTCGCAGCGCGCCTGCTACGTGAGTTAGGGCTGGATCTGCACGTGATCGTGCGGGAAATCGTCGCCGCCATTGACTTCGGCCAATCACGCGAAGCCTTTGCCAGTCCACGCCTATCCTCTTCCGGCTTGCGCGTGCTTGAGCTTGCCGATGAAGAATCGCGAGCGCTATCCACCGAGTACATTGGCACCGAGCACTTGCTCCTGGGACTTCTCAGCGAAGAAGAAGGCCTGGCGTCACACGTGCTGATAAACCGCCTGGGTGTGCAAATAGATGTAATGCGGCGCATGGCCAATCGTTGGTCGCGCAAGAGCCCGGAAGTAGGTCGGCAGCGTGGCCGCGAGCGTTCTCGTCGCCAGGAACGAACTTCAATCCTCGAGCAATACGGGCGAGACCTTACACAACTGGCCCGCCAAGAAGACCTGGACCCCGTCGTCGGCCGCCAGAATGAGGTCGAACGCATGTGCGAGGTCCTCTTGCGCCGCCGTAAGAACAATCCGGTGCTCGTGGGCCCTGCTGGCGTCGGCAAGACCGCCGTAGTTGAGGGACTGGCGGAACGCATCGTTTCAAAGGAAGCTGCCACTGTGATGCACGACATGAGGGTCGTGCAACTTGATCTCGCCGGTCTCATTGCAGGGACGAAGTTCCGGGGCGAGTTCGAAGAGCGTCTCAAGCGACTCATCGAGGAAGTAAAGAGTAGCGACAATCTCATCCTATTCGTCGATGAAGTGCATATGATGCTCGGCGCGGGTGCCGCTGCCGGGGCAATGGATGCCGCAAACATGCTAAAACCGGTGCTCTCGCGCGGCGAATTGCGCATGATCGGTGCGACGACGTGGGATGAATACCGGCGCTACATCGAGCGCGACGGTACATTGGTGCGGCGCTTCCAGCCGATCGCGGTAGAAGAACCGGCGTTCGAGGAGACTGTCGAGATTCTGGCAGGGATTCGGAAAGTCTATGAGACCTTCCACGGCGTCACAATTACGGATGAAGCGTTAGTGAGTTCGGTGCGGCTGGCCCAGCGCTATCTGCCGGGCAGGTTCTTCCCCGATAAATCCATCGACCTCATTGATGAAGCGGCTGCGAAGATCAAAGTCTCGCGCCTCACGGCGCCATCCGAGATGCGTAAGCTCAAACATCGGCTGGATTTACTCCAAACAGAAGCCAAGGAGGCCCGGGAAGAGGGCAACTACGACTGGATTACGCGCGTAAACACTGAGATTGAGAACTTGCATAAGCAACTGCGTGACATCGAAACAGGATGGCGCAGGGAACTCGCGGAGCGCAGGGCTGAGATCGGCGAGCGAGAGATCGCCGCAGTAATTGCACAATGGACAGGAGTGCCCAGCAGCACGGTCGACTCCAATGAGGCCCGGAGACTGCTCAAGATGGAGTCTGAAATCTCCCGGCGCATAGTCGGCCAGCAGGAACCTGCCCGCGATGTCGCTCAGGCGTTGCGCCGTGCGCTCGCCGGGGTCAAGGATCCTACGCGTCCCATCGGTTCCTTTCTTTTCATTGGCAGTCCGGGTGTTGGCAAGACGGAGCTTGCGAAAGCAATCGCGGAGTTTACGTTGGGCGATGAGCAGCAAATGGTCCGCATCGACATGTCCGAGTACGATGAGTATCACACGGTCTCACGTTTGATCGGTTCGCCACCCGGTTACGTAGGTTACGACGAAGCCGGACAGCTCACGGAAGCCGTGCGGCGTCGGGCGTATGCAGTCATCCTGCTCGATGACATCGACAAAGCGCATCCTGCTGTACTTGACGCCCTGCTGCAAATCCTCGACCACGGTCAGCTTACCGATGGTCAGGGCCGCGTTGTGAGCTTCCGCAACGCTGTGCTGATCTTCACTTCGAACTTCTTCGACGAAGATCCGAATCGGGTTGGCATAGGCTTCAACGCAGACAATGTTGTTGTTGACTACACACGCATCAAGAGGGCGGCGCTCAAGGCGCTTGAGCGCAACCTCCGCCCCGAATTCCTGAATCGCGTGGATACTGTTTGTGCCTTTCATCCCCTCACAGAGGAGAACATTCACAACATTGCCGAACGGCTCATTCGGGAGTGTACAGCGCATCTTGCCACGGAGGGCATTACGCTCGACGTAGACGATGCTGTGATCGAACACCTTGCGAAGCGCTGCGGCACCCTGCAAGGCGCGCGGCCCCTGCGCCGCCTTATCACCACCTTGCTTGAAGACCCCCTAACTGACCTGCGCCTGAGTGACGAGTCCCGGTCGCACTGGATTGTCATCCTCAACGCAGCCGGAGACGACGTCGAAATCCAGCCGGCAGAAGTTCCAATTGGCTGACCTGTGCAGAGAGCGCTGCACCACGTCCTCGACCTGTTATTGCCGCAGCGGTGTGTGAGTTGCCGTACACTTGGCGAAAACCTCTGCCGGTCATGTATTGGGGGCATAGCCGAATTGCCGACGTTGCGCTGTCCTCTTTGCAACGCCGCCGTCGCCAAGCAGTATGCAATCTGCCGCCAGTGTAGATTGACCCATCCTAAGCTGCGCGGAATTGCGACAATAGGCGCGTTCTCCGGCCCGTTGCGCCATGCAATCCACCACTACAAGTACCAGAACCGCACAAGTCTGGCGCAGGACCTCGGCGAGTTGCTGAGCCGGCTTGTCATGGATGCAGAGATTCCCCCATGCGCGGCGATCGTCCCGGTACCGATTCATCCCAAACGAGAGGCCGAGCGAGGTTTCAACCAAGCTTCGCTGTTGGCACTGGCGGTCGGCGAGCGTTTGCACCTACCCGTCCTCAGTGACGGAATCGTTCGCATTGTGGATACCCCACCGCAGGTGGGATTATCGCGCGAGCAACGTCTCCGCAACGTGGCCGGGGCATTCTCGGCACGTCGCGGCGCATTCCAACACGGCGGCATATTGCTACTTGACGACGTAGCGACAACCGGGGCAACCCTGGTTACCTGCGCGCAAGAGCTCGTACAGGAAGGCGGCGCGCCCTGGGTCTGGGGTGCGGTGCTCGCGCGCGGGGGATAGAGAATCGCCAAAGCGCAATGGTGCGTACGGATCGTCCAAGACCTATTAGGACTCCTTCGCACAACCACGGCCTGCGGCAAAAAAATACTCCCTCTCCTTAGGGAGACCTTTGAATTACACTTGCTGGGGCGGGAAAATCCCCTCTCCCGGAGGATACCTTTGCATAGCCCCACATTCAAGCAGGGGCATTCCCTCTCCGGGGAGGCTGTCTCATAGGTCGACTCGATAAGCAAAGCTGTGCTTCGACAGGCTCAGCACGAACGGGATTTGCTTTTGCCGTTCGCCCTGAGCCTGTCGAAGGGCAAGTCTACTTTGAGCAATGAACTTCTGAGACAAGCTCTAGTGGAGAGGGAGTGGATCTTGCGCCACCGGCTGGGGTTAGGCAAGGGCCTCCTAAGGAGGGGGCTGTGGTAAGGCAGTGTCTTCACCTTGCCACCCGCAATCCTCGTGCCCGCCAAAGTTTTGCATCGGACTGGATGGCCACGCCTGCCCCTTAGAACTAAGAGGGAGTCGCCGTCTGAGACTGGGGTTAGGGCAGCAGAGTCTCATACGTGCCGGCAACACCTTGGGGGAAAACCGAGATTCCCAACAAAGCAAAATCTGCTCACGTATTCTTAGTTAGATTCGTATGCGGCCGACTTGCTGGCTGTCAAAAATATGCGTGCTATCGATAAAGCGCGCGACGAGGCGCTGGCCGGTCATGACAAGTGTGTGGGTGCGGACCCCTCCGCCGAAAAACCGCACGCCCCGCAGCATGTCGCCGTCCGTTACGGCAGTAGCAACAAAGATAATCTGCTTGCCGCCCGCCAGATCATCGATGCTGAATACGCGGTCGGGATCAGAAATGCCCATGGACCGAACCCGCTCGCGTTCCTCATCGTTGCGGTACCAGAAGCGGCCCACCATGCCGCCCCCGAGGCAACGCAGCGCGGCGGCGGCAAGAACGCCTTCCGGCGCCCCGCCAATACCCATGACCGCATGCACACCCGTGCCTGAAATGGCGCATGCCACCGCCGGTGTCACGTCACCGTCGGTAATGAGACGAATCCGCGCCCCGGCTTTGCGCACCTCATCTATCAATTCACTATGCCGGTCACGGTCGAGGATTACGACGGTGAGGTCTTCCACACGGCGTTGCAAGGCGTCGGCAATTATCTGAAGATTCGCCAAGACCGGAAAGTCGATGTTCACTTTCCCCGCCGCCGGAGGCCCGACGATGAGCTTCTCCATATAGATGTCCGGCGCGTGCAACAGACCCCCGCGCTCGCTGGCGGCAATTACGGCTATGGCGTTGTTTAGCCCCCTGGCGACTAAGTTGGTGCCTTCCAAGGGGTCTACGGCGATGTCTACGGCCGGGCCGCCGTCGCTGCCAAGTTGCTCGCCGATATAGAGCATTGGCGCTTCATCTCGTTCGCCTTCACCGATGACTACAGTCCCGTCCATCGTAATTCTCTGTAGAGCGGCGCGCATGGCCTTCACTGCCGCATCGTCCGCGCCATCCGGGCTTCCTTGACCCATCGTGCGGGCGGCAGCTATCGCTCCTTCTTCCGTTACACGAACGAACTCGAGCGCGAGATGCGTTTCGATGCTCGTAAGAGGAGACACTTTTCGCACGCTCTCACACTCTGTCGCACCCTTTGCTGCCACAGCCTGCCTCCCTTTCAGTGGTTGTCTATTACGCGGTCTACTGCAATGACGGCAACCAAATAATCCATAGTATTGGAGTCTCTTCGGATCAATCTGCCTTCAAAGCATTTGGCCCACGCCCGTCCAGGGCCTACTCCTGACGATACCTCCTCAGTGCTGCGCCTCTAGCACGCGAACAGCATTTTCCGCAATCTCTTCTACTCTCATAGGCAGCCTAAGAACCCGATCTACACCCATCCAATCCGAGCGCGTGCGCGTACGAGGTTCGACGAGCAGTACCACCGTCAGCAACACTCGTGACATGGACTTTATGCGTACGCACTCTTCGTACACGTGGGGATAGATGAACGCTTCATCGAGGACGAGCACTCTTGGCGGTTGGGGCTCATCTACTTCCCAGTTTACAAGAAGGCTCAAGAGGTCCGGCAGATCGCGGGGAGTACGCGCGGTTTTGTCTTGCGTTTGGAGAGCCTCAACTAGCCTTGTCCGCATCTGCGGGTTGGCAAGTGCGACAATTATGTCTATGCACTCTTGCATGGGTTGCCGCTTAGGTCTAGGACCGCCTTGACACTCGGCCTCTCAGAAACCGGCCCCGCTTAATCCAAGACAGACGAGATAGGTACTGCAGTGGGCTGCGCAGCACATTCTCAGCCGCTATTCCTAACTGTGGAATGCGCACAGACCGCAGCACAGCACCGAAGAGTCCGAGCTCATACCACGTGAATCGGAGACGGCGCACACCAATGTCTGCGACAAAGAGAAGCAGCGCGACGACCACAAGCGGCTGCCAAAAAGGCCGGTTATACCCTTCGGGGGGTGGTCGGTCATGCCGAAAGGCTTCCGGCGCATCTGTAAGGACCTGACCGCCGGTCACAACCGCGAGACGACGCAGCAGCCGAAAGTCAGTCTCGAAACTCAAGAATTCAGCTGCCACGGGCACCACCGCACCGGTGATCTGCTCGACAACGGGCGTATCTTCATCGTACTGCGTGATTCGGAGCGCGTACACGCCAGGCTTATCCGCGGTAAGCGTGCCCTCATAACGTCCCGGCGCTGTCTGCGGCAAAGTGAGTGAGAACGCCCGCTGTTCCGGACCGGCTACCTCTACCTGCGTATTGAGCAAATTGCGGATGTTTCCCTGCTCATCTACCGAGTCTACGGCAACCGTTACGTCACTACCGTCCACCCGCACCTGCGTCGCAAATTGCGGATTGAGCGGGCTTGGCATCGTCCAACGCACCATTTGCGCCCAGAAGCGTTGATTCTGGGGCCATTCACCCCAGTCTGCCGCCCAATCCTGTCCGGCGTCACTCGTCCAGGCCACTGCGCGTCCTAACCCGTATTGCCATTGCGCCAGGATCACCTCACTGGTGTCGGACAGTAGCGGAGTCTCGGCTGCGGGCTTTGGCTCCGTGCGCACGAAAGCAGTGAGATTTGGCAGGGAATCCGGCAGGATGGCGCGGAGGATGGGGCTGGCAGTCACGACACGCGGCTGAAAGAGGCGACTCATAACCAGCGTGCGGCTGGCGCGCTGGCTCTCCTTGGTAACAACCTGAGGGATATTCTCCGGCACGTCGGCATAGTAGTACCTGCCGTCGCCCAACCTCACGAGACGTTGTAGCAGATTCTGGTCCGCATCAGCCCCGATCGCCACTGCCGAAAGGGTGATGTGATCCCGCCGCATGCGGGTCATCAATGTTTCCCAGAGGCCAGGGGCCGACGTTGACTGGCCGTCTGTTACCAGAATGATGTGCTTCACCTGCGCCGGGGTGCGGCGGAGTGTATCGTAGGCGAGTTGCAGCGCGTTATAGATGTCGGTGCCGCCGCCGGCTTCAATAGTAGCCACGCGCCGCACGACGTTCCTGGCGTCGTCGGCATTATTCACCGGCGCGGGACGCACGACCCATTGTGGTGAGTACTCGAATGCCAACACGCCAAGCACGTCGCCGGTCTCCAATATTTCAACTGCTTGCGCTGCAGCCTCGCGCGCCATGGCAATCTTGGATACCGGGGATCCTTCGTTCATGCTGCCCGACTTGTCGATGAGCAAGGCCAGAGCCAGAGTTGGCAGTTCCTCATGGTCCGGCGGCTGTGAAATGACGGGCAGGGCGTGTTCCAAGGGCGTGCCGCCGTAATCGCCCATGCCGAAGGCTGCCGCGCCGCCAAGGGCGACAAGCCCGCCGCCAAAGCGCTGCACGTATTCCTGAAGCGCGGACATCTGTTGTGTCGTAAGTTGAGAGGCCGGCACGTTGACGAGGACGACACTCGATACACCGTCCAAGTCCTCCGGTCGGCCGGGAAGCTGGGCCGGTCCTACATTCCGGGCTTGAATTCCTGCGGCCTGGAGGGCCTGCGTGAGGATTATGGCATCGCCAATCGTGTTTTCCACCACCAGGACTACGCCCTTTGGTCCCACCTGCGAGTAGCCATAGGCGTCGTTGTTCTGCGGACGCTGATCGTCCGGCGCCACCACCTGGGCGCGGAATGAGTAGAAGCCTTCTTCCACACCGGGCTGCTGGATCGTAAATGTGTTCTGCCCATACACAAGCGCAACCGGCCCCTCGCTGACAAGCGTCTCGTTCATGAAGAGACGCAACAGCGCCTCCCCTTGCGTTGTGGATGCCACCGTAACCCGCACCTCAAAGCTCTCTTCCGCCCGCAGGGCGGTGGGAGGCGCCACCTCGACGACGGCTGCGTCTACACCCGGCTGAGCCAAGAGCGGTACAACGTCTATCTGCACGCCCTGCGCCGCTACTACTTCCGCAGCACGCATGACGTCGCCAGCCGTTTGATTGCCGTCGGATATGAGCACGATGCGTTTCGGCGCGTCCGGCGGAAAGAGAGACGCGGCTACCTCCAGCGCATCAGCAATGTTCGTGCGCTCATCGACACCTGCAAGGTCATCACCCTCAACGAGGTCGCTGCGACCAAACGGGAGTTCAATACGTGTGTCCGTCCCAAAAGTCAAGAGCGCAAACGTGTCATCAGGAGAGCGCGTCTCAGCCGCCCTATCAATCCATTGACGTGCGGCAGACTGAGTAGCCGGTGTCACGCTGGCAGAGGTATCCAACAAGAAGATCGTATTGACCGGCCCACCCGCCAACGGCAGCCGCAACCCGGCCAGCGCCACGATGAGCAGCGTGACTGCGCACAGACGCAGCGTCGTTGCCAGGACGAGCGTACGCCGCGAAAGCTGCATCACGCCATGCCGGGCAACGAGTATTACGACCCCCCACGCGAGAGGGAGCAAAATCAGCAGCCACGGCTGTGTGAAAAAAGCAAACATCGCTACGTCCGCACGCGGTGGTACCACACCCATTCAAAGAGCAAGACAAACAGCACTACCAGAGCCAGGAATCTCCAGATTTCCTGGAAGACCGGCAGATCGATTGGAGGCACCGCTGCCCTGCTACTTTCGAGCGCGGCAATCTGATTCCCTACATTCGTTTCCGCCACTTCCTGGAGACTCACAATGAACACTTCGCTGTAGATCTCTTGTGCCCCCGCGAAGTGCACCACGCGGTAAACGCCGAGCTCCTCAGTGTCTGAATAGGGAATGCGCTGTCTACCGGCAAACGATACGCGTCCGCCACCCGGCTTATCCACAACCAGGCGATCGGCATGCGGGTGCAAACCCAGCTCTATCACGTCCTGGGGTTGAACGTGTGAGACAGTTTCTTGGATGCGGTACGGGTTGAGCCATTGGTAGATGTTGCCAATCAAGACCGGAAACGCCGTGCGCAATGGGAGATTACTCTGCATCAAGGAGAATGAGAATACCACCATGCGCCGCCCATCCAACGTGCCACTGAAGAGCAACGGCCCTCTGGTGCTGCCGATAAGCTCATCTGCCCATGGCGGCAGTTCCATACGCTGTGCGCGCGCAACGCGCAGATCACGAATCTCCACGAATTGCATGAGCGGATGGTCTTGCGCCAGGTAGTCAAGCGGCGGCGCCACGATTTCTCCGCTTACCGGCAAGAACGGCGAGCCCGCGGGCGGATTGAATATGAGCCAGTTGCCGGGAGGGAGCTCGGACGGGAGCCAGCCATCGAAGATATAGAGGTCGTACACCTCTGCCGGGCGAAATTCTACCGGACGCACGTGATCGAGCGCCAGAAATGGCAATGGCGCAAATACTGTGTTTAGGAAGAATGGCGTATCCGATACCAAGAGGGCTCGCAATACCGGCGGCGGCATCAGAATGGCTGCCGTGCGGTCGTCCGCCGCCAACGCATCTTGGTGAACGAGCACAGCATCAACTCGTGAGACGCCCGCAGGAAACTCACCAAAGACGAGATCCAGCGATGAGCCGGAATCTGGAAACGGCACCAGATTGATGTCGCGTCGCTCTAGCGGCTGACCGTCTGCCAAAATAACGAGAGGCACGGTTACTGACTGAGCGCTGAAGTTCTGCACCTGGACAAATGCCTGCAGGCTATCGAGGTGACGGCGGATGGCGAATGCGCTGATACCTTGGTTGTCTGCCGGGATACCCACCCGTACGAAATGAACCGTCGCATTCAGTGATTCAGGTACGTTTGGCGCAGGGAAGCTGCCGTCCGTATACAGATAGACCTCGCTGCCCGGCAAAGACTCTGCCAATGATACTGCCAGTTGCAGAGCGCGCTCGCTGTCGCCCACCGTAGCAGTCTGCTCTATAGCACTGACGGCATCGCGCGCAGACCGCGTATCCCGGGTCTGGTAGGCCAGAATTGCCGGCTGGCTGCCGAAACTTACCACAGTCAACCGGTCGCCCGGCTCGGTGATAGACACCTGCTCGAGTGCGGCTGCTTTGGCCGCTTCCAGCCGCGTCGTGTCGCCGCTTGCTACGCTCATACTAGCCGAGGCATCGATAACGTGTACCACGTGCCGTTGCGGCAGGGTGTCCGCCGTACGCTCGGGACGCGCCAGCACAAGGGCCAGCAAAAGGATTGCGAGGAGCTGCAGGAATAGGAGCAAGTGACGCCGGAGCCGCTGCCACAACGTGAGCGCCTGCTCGCGCTGTACCAAGTCGCGCCAGAGGAAGATGCTCGGCACTTCAACCCGCAGACTTCGCGGCCGCAAAATGTAGAAGAGCAGCACTAGCCCCGCGAGCGCTCCCCACGCGAGAGCCAATGGGACCAGCAAGCTCATAGAACGACTCTCCGCAACAGTCGCTGGAACACCACCTCTTCCAGCGGCCAAGACGTCTCAAGTCGCACGTAGCGCGCATTGCGCCGCCCGCAAAACGTCTCGAGCTGGTCTGCCCAGTCGAGTACGTGCTCACGGTATTGATTGAGCGTCTCTGCGTCTGCCGCGATGTTGATAGTCCGGCCTGTCTCGCGGTCGACCAGACTCAATTCGCCGCTCATTTCCGGGTCGATCTCGGCCCAATCAAGCACGTGGAGCAAGACAAGCTCATTCCCGGCCTCCTGAATCGCCGTAATGCCGCGGTACGCGTCTTCGGTCATCATGTCCGAGATCAGGATCACCAGGCCGCGTTGGGCGTTCCGCGCGACATAGTTGCGAGTGGCGGAGACAAGCGACGTAGTGCCGCCTACCGGTTGCGCCTGTTCGAGAAAGTCAAAGTAGCGCAGAATGAATGCTCTTCCTTGAGCGGGCGGAAAATACTGTTCAGTCGATTCGCCGAATATCGCACCGGAGAGCACGTCGTCACGGTTGAGCGCAATGTATCCCAGACTCCCGGCCAAAGACTTTGCATACGAGAATTTATTCTGCCGGCCCCAATCCATGGACCGGCTCCCGTCAACGAGTACGTGAACGGCGAGATGTTCCTCCGCTTCGCGCAGCTTGATGTAGAGGCGGTTTGAGCGGCCAAAGACGTTCCAGTCGATGTGGCGAAAGTCATCGCCGGGGCTATAGTTGCGATAGTCGGCGAATTCGATTGAAGAGCCGAACTGCCGACTCCGCCTGCCGCCGCCGGTCACCATGCCGTAGCCGCGCCGGCTGATGAGTTGCAGCCGGTCCAGCCGCCGCAAGAACGCATGGTCAATTGCTGCCGAAGGACTCGGCTTCATTCTTCACTTTCCGGTGAGATCGTCATTACCAGCTCATCGATGACCGTATCCGCAGTAATTCCTTCCGCTTCGGCCTCGAAGTTTAGGATGAGCCTGTGGCGCAGCGTCTGGTGCGCTACCTCGCGAATGTCATCAAAGGATACGTTATAGCGTTCATCGAATAACGCCCGCACCTTGCCCGCCAGCACTAGGGTCTGCGCACCGCGTGGCGACGCGCCGTAGCGCACGTAGTTGCGCGTAATCTGCGGCGCCTCAGAAGAGTCTGGGTCCGTAGCCGTAATCAGACGCACGGCGTAGCGCAAGACGTGAGAGGCGATCGGCACCTGCCGGACGAGCACTTGCAGCGCCAGTATGTCTTGCGTCGTGGCCACCTTGCGCACCGCGGGCACCTCATCTGTGGTAGTGCGCAGCACGATTTCCTCCAATTCCGACGCATCGGGGTAGTCCACGATGATCTTGAAAAAGAACCGGTCGAGCTGCGCTTCCGGCAGCGGATAGGTGCCTTCCATTTCGATGGGATTCTGGGTCGCCATCACAAAGAACGGGATCGGCAGGTCATGCAGTGAGTTCCCTACAGTAACCGTGCGCTCGTGCATGGCTTCCAGCAGCGCCGACTGTGTCTTGGGCGTGGCTCGGTTGATCTCATCCGCCAAGACCAGGTTGTTGAAAATCGGTCCCTGTTCAAAGCGGAAATAGCGGTTATCTTGCTGGTCCTCGGTGATAACTGTCGTGCCGGTGATGTCAGCCGGCATGAGATCAGGCGTGAATTGAACCCTACCGTACCGCAGATCGAGAACTTCCCCAAGGGTTTTGACCAACTCTGTCTTGCCCAAACCGGGTACACCTTCAAGCAGGGCGTGTCCGCCGGCAAGCAGACAAATCAACACATTGTCGACGACTGCTTGCTGACCAACGATTACTTTCCCCAGCTCGGCGCGGATGTCTTGGCTGAGCGTCTGGAAGTGTTCGATCCGTTCTTCGGTCGGCCGTGAGATCATTGTGACTGCTCCATAGCATTTGAGAGGGCGTTGAAGTACTTCTGCACGTAGTCGGCGACCGTCCAGGGCACAAAGTGACTGGCGCCGCCAGTGGAAATGATCGCGTTGCCGGCATCGGTTACGCCAAATTGGGCGGGAGCCGTTCCAGGACCGGGAATAGTTACCGGTGCGCGTTGCGGCGACCAAAGAGACGGTCCAACACCTCTGTCCGCCAAGACAACCGATGGCCTCTGTTCAATCTGCAGGCGCGGAGCTTCCGGCCCAGGTTGGAATGACTCTTCGCCGCGATTGCCGCCACCCTGGCTTGGGCCGCCCGGCGCCGCCTGGAGTTGCCACGAATCCTGCTGCTGCGCCGGGCCCGATTGCTCCGTTACGCCTGAAGTATTAAACGCCTGCTGGCCTTGCGTTCCTTGCCGCTGCGCATCCCCCTGTTGACCTCCTGAATCTTCTCCACCGGCGCCGGCTCGGAGTTGCTCGGTTTGCTGTTCCAACTGCTGCTGTGCCTGGATGCGCTGCCCCCGTTCCTGAATGGCATCGCCAAGTTCCTGCAGCTCACGCTCCGTTGCCCGGTCATTGTACGAGGCGACCTCCCGGCTCACGTCTGCCAACTCCTGGGCTAGTCTCGGATCGGCCTGTTGAGCGCGCTCCGCAGCCTTGGCGAACGCGTCAGTCATGTCATTGCGGTCCTCCCGTGAAAGGTCGCGCACCTGTCGCGCCAACTCTTCAAGCGCTTGCGAAGCCTGATCGTAGTTGCCACGTTCCAGATTCTGCCCGGCTTCGCGAGAAGGTCGTGCCTGTGCAAGCTCTCGTCCCACGTCAGCGAGCGCGGTTGCTTGCTGGTCGACATGGGGGTTCCGCGACTCTTCTAGCTGCTGGGCAAGATCGGCGAAGCTCGCCTCCCCTTCGTTGCCCTGGGCGGTTTCTCCTTCTTCTGCTGCTTGGCCTTGTTGCGCCAGATTCTGTTGCTGATCGAGGTCCGCCTGCGTGAGCAACGGCTGATTCTGGTTCTGTTGTTCCGCCGCCTGCGCTCCTTCAGGCTGGGCAAGGTCCTCGTTCACCGCAGGGCCCTGTACCTCTTCACCCACCACGAATGCGTCCGGAGTCGTGCGCTCCAGCAGCGTTCCCTCTCGCACCGCCGCTACCTGATACGCGAGAGGGGCAAGCGGCGCGAGTTGACCGGCCATATAGGGAAAGACCTCCCAAAGAAACAGCGCCACAGCGCTTAAGACGAGAAGCAGCACGTCTCTTTGCGGAATGCGGATTGGGAACACCTGTCTGGGCCGGATCTTCTGCGCATGTTGCCATGCGTCATCGAGCAAGACTGCTTTGAAGGGGCTCTCCGGAGCACGGCCCATCACTTCCACCGCCGTGGCAAGACGTTCCGACAGCGCCAATCGAGAGTCGTAGGCTTTGGCAATGTCAAGCGTGCTCAGCCGCCGCAACAAGATAGGGACCACCAAGGCCAAGAACCCGACAAGGGCTATGACAAGACTAATCGCAAAGACAGGAAACTGCGGGACGAGGAGTGACCCAACGAGAGAGAAGCCGACGTACAGCAGCGCTGTCACCCATAGGGCTCGCACACCTCGCAGCAGCACCGCGAGCAGCCGCAACCGCCGGCCGAATCGCGTTAGTTGGTGGGCGTAGATCGACGCCGAGGCTGCGCCCTGCTCAGAGTAATCCGCAGATGAAGATGCTGTCTTCGACAAGGTCGCCTCGCTGATTGGTGCTTCCTATCGCAGGTTGCTGCGGCCGAATTGCAGCCGACGGCGGCCTAAACGAGGGCAGCTACATCGGCGGATGCCTCTCGAACATCATGATTTCCAGCGCACATTCGCCGGCGTACGAACGTAGTAAGAACGGTCGCAGCCTGCCCCGAATGTGCATCGCTACCTGCCTCAATCTTACCTGACAACCGCATATGCGTAAACGCAGCCGTGATTGAAGCGCCTGAAACGCTATGCTATTATGGCACCCAAACATGCACCGAACTTGGCAAGAGAGCTACGCTCTGTTGTATGCAGGAGGACACGATGGCATCAGAATCCGGCAGTACTATTGAAGCCCTTTTGGAGGAGCAACGGCTCTTTGCTTCGCCCGATGAATTCGCAAAGAACGCCTACGTCAATGATGATGCGGTGTTTTCGCAAGCCGCTGCAGATCCCGAAGCCTTTTGGGCATCCGTCGCGGAAGAACTGCACTGGTTCAAGAAATGGGATCAGGTGCTGGACGAATCCGATCCGCCATTCTTCAAGTGGTTCGTAGGCGGCAAGCTGAACATCACGTATAACTGCCTGGACCGCCATCTGAATTCTTGGAGGCGCAACAAGGCCGCCATCATATGGGAAGGCGAGCCCGGCGACCAAGTCGTGCTTACGTACTACGACTTGTGGCGAGAAGTGAGCAAGTTCGCGAACGCTCTCAAGGGTCTTGGCGTGAAGCGCGGCGACCGCGTGACCCTTTACATGGGCATGGTGCCTGAGCTGGCAATCGCCATGCTAGCGTGTGCCCGCATTGGCGCCCCGCACAGCATCGTATTCGGCGGTTTTAGCGCGGAGGCCCTTGCCGACCGCATCAATGACGCCCAGGGAAACGTGCTCGTCACCTGCGACGGCGGTTGGCGGCGCGGCAGCATTGTGCCGCTCAAGCGCATGGCCGATGACGCTGTGGATCGCTGCCCCACCATCGAGAGCGTGATCGTGGTGAAACGCATCGGTGACGAAGCCGATATTGAAATGAAGGAGGGGCGCGACCACTGGTGGCACGACCTCATGGACTCTGCCGATCTGCGCTGCGAGCCTGAGGAAATGGACGCCGAGGACATGCTCTATATCCTCTATACCAGCGGAACTACCGGCAAGCCCAAGGGCATTGTGCACACTACCGGCGGCTATTCCACACAGACCTATCTCACGACGAAGTGGGTCTTCGACATGAAAGATGACGACGTGTACTGGTGTACGGCCGACATCGGCTGGGTCACGGGTCACTCGTACATCATCTACGGTCCGCTGCAGAACGGCGCCACGACCGTCATGTACGAGGGCGCACCGGACTTCCCCGGCCGTGACCGCTTCTGGGACGTCGTGGAAAAGTACGGTGTCACCATTCTCTATACCGCGCCGACCGCCATTCGCGCTTTTATGCGCTGGGGCGATAAGTATCCTGCAATGCACGACATGTCGAGCCTGCGCTTGCTGGGCTCCGTTGGCGAACCGATTAATCCCGAAGCCTGGATTTGGTACCACGAGAACATCGGCGGCGAACGCTGTCCGATCGTGGACACCTGGTGGCAGACCGAGACCGGCGCGATCCTCATCTCACCACTGCCAGGCTACACAACCACGAAGCCGGGTTCGGCCACCAGGCCCATCCCCGGCATCACCGCGGCGATATTGGATGAGGCCGGGAATGAGGTGCCGGAAGGCGGCGGCTACCTGGTAATTCAGCGTCCTTGGCCCTCCATGCTGCGGACAATTTACGGCGATCCGGAGCGCTTCAAGGAGCAGTACTGGAGCCGCTACCCTGGGATTTACTTCACAGGCGACGGCGCCAAAATTGATTCAGACGGGTATTACTGGGTGCTCGGCCGCGTCGACGACGTGATGAACGTGGCGGGCCACCGTCTCTCAACCATGGAGATCGAAAGCGCGCTCGTTGACCATCAATCGGTGGCAGAAGCGGCCGTTATTGGCAAGACCCACGAACTCAAAGGCCAAGCAGTCTCTGCGTTCGTGCTTCTTAAAGAAGGCATAGACCCAGGCGACACGCTTCTCGATGAACTCAAGAAACACGTCGCACAGAAGATTGGTCCCATCGCGCGACCCGACGACATATTCTTCACTGCAGACCTGCCCAAGACCCGCAGCGGCAAGATCATGCGCCGCCTCTTGCGCGACGTCGCCGAAGGTCGTGCGCTGGGCGATACGACCACGCTGCTCGACGCGAACGTGGTAGAGAGCTTGCGCGGACAGTATGAAGATTCCGAAGGCTGATAGACCTGATCGCTAACCTCATCGTGTGGTGCGTAGACGGATGAAACTAAAGCAAAGGGCTCTGTGGTGCTTGCCACAGAGCCCTTGGTCGATTCATTGCCAAATGGAAGACCCACTGCCGAATCGTGCGTATGAAGCCCCTTAAATAGAAAATTTGCCATCGAGATGCGGTCGTCTCTTTGGCAAACCGTTGTCTTTGTTCTCTATTTCACTGCGACTGTGTGCGCACCGGCGGATGTAGCTACCAACTCTTCCTCATCGGGACTGAGCCACCGTTCACCGTACTCTCGCATGATCTCAAGTACCGGAACGAGCGCGCTGCCCTTCTCCGTCAGGGTGTATTCCACGCGCGGCGGAATTTCCGCAAAGGCCCGGCGCGTGATGATCTGCTCTTCTTCCAGGGTGCGGAGCCGCTCGACCAATGTATTGGGGCTAATGCCCTCCAGAGAGCGCTCCAATGTGCAGAAGCGCTGCGGACTCTCAGCAAGGTCTCGCAAAATCAGCATTGTCCACCGACCGCAAATCAACGAGGCGGTACGCGCAATCGCGCACTCAGCTTCTTTGTCTGAACAGCGAGTGGACATGGTCTTGCTCGATCTCCACTGTGGGCGTATTGCCCACTATTACACTCGCGCCACCTAATTTCGATTGTAGCGTAGGCCTTGCGCGACGGTCAAACCGGCAAGTCAGTTTCCTTCCAGATTGGGCCCCCCTCGAGCGTTCTGTTACCAGTGTTTTCACTATCTTATGGGCCAAGCCATGTTGACGACCACACCCCCCATGCGCTATAAGAAGTCGGAGTGGCAGAAAGGTATTTGAGCACTATGGCAAAAAGACTTGGTATACAATTGCTCCTCATGTTCGCGGTGTGCCTGGTAACGGCAACGCCGGCCGCGGCATTCTCGTTTGTCGTTGAGGAGGAAGACGGCTCACTGACGAACTTGACGCGCTTTCGGCCTCCTGCTTTCTTGCGCGAGCATTCGGAATATACGGTTACGCGTGTCGAGTACGGGAACGCAACCTACTACCATCCTTCTCTCCATGGCGGCACGATGGCGAATGGTGAGCCGTATAGCCGCTTCGACCCCATCATTGCCGCCAGCCCCTTCTTTCCCTTGGGTACCGTGGTACGGGTGACCCGACTTTCCACCGGAGCGGTCATTGTCGTAATCGTTAAGGACCGTGCTCCATCCCCCGGCTTCATGTGGATCGACCTCAGCGAAGCCGCGTTTATACAAATGTCGCCCTTTACAACCGGTCGTTTTGAAGTTCAACTGGAACTCCTGAGCCAGTGACTGCTGTCCTAGAGCCTCTCCTGATTGTTTTGCTATGAAGAATGCGGCATACACCATCGAAGCGCTCACGCCCGTGCCCGACCATGTACTCGGCACCCGTGAAGAGTTCAATATGCTCACGTACGGCCCCAGCGAAATCCTGCTCGCCAAAGACGGATTGGAAATTGCGGGGGCGGTACGCCTGGCCTTGCGGCAAGATGCCCGCCGTCAGCACGGCCTGATTGCCGATCTCTCAGTGCACGAAGACTACGCTCGCCAGGGAATCGAAGAGGACTTGATCGCCGCTGCCGAAGAGCACCTGAAAGCCTCAGGGGTAACGAAGATCGACGCCATCGTGCGCGACGGTGAAGGCGCCACCGTGCCGTTCTATGAGCGCGGCTACTGGGCAGCTCGCAAGATGGTGCTACTCACGTGGAACCTCCGCACGCTCGACCAGCTAGAGTCCAGCCAGGAGTTCTCCATTGAAGAGCAATCCTCCCCGGACCCGGCGTTCTTCACAGAGTTTGTTCTCAATAGTTACCAGCCGTATTGGCGCTGGTGGAAAGAGTACAAGGAAGACACTCGCTGGCACCGCGTCGAATATCCCGCTGAGCCGGAAGCGCCGCCAAGCGAGGAACTGGCGCATGAGATGCGCGCTCGCATAGAAGCGCGCGTTGCTTCATTTGGTGCAGGCGCGCCGCAGACTCTCTTTGCCGCACGGTTCAATGGCGAAGTGGTAGGACTCTGCGACGCCAAGGCCGTGGCCGATGACACGACGTTCGATTGGGGGCTTCTGGTACGCCGCGATTACGGCGGACGCCGCATCGGCTCGGCGCTGCTTGGTCACGCGCTGCACTGGCTCAAGGCGCAAGGAATGAGCACCGCCCGCATCGTTACAACATCAGGTCTCGATGACTACGATCCCACCGTCTACCTCTACGCCTTCTCGTATGGCGGTGCAATCAGCGCCGAGTATCTGAACCTGGTAAAGCGGAGACTCTACGGCGCCAATGCCGGCGATGAAAGCGAATCGTAGGCCCTCGCACAACGCGTTGCGACCATCAAGATCAAGCGGCATCACGGTCGGTTTGGTGTACCGTTCCCGCTGAGCCTGCCGCAGCAAACCCCATCTCCCGTTCGTGCTGTGCCTGCAGCTGCAGACTCCATCCCCCGTTGGTGCTGAGCCTGTCGAAGCATGAACGAACGACACTGAGGTAGCCTCAAAGCAAGAGTATCAGCCCACGCCCGCGACCTATTCGGAGAGCGCATAGTACGCCCGCACCAATTCCTTCACTATTCGCCGGAAGTGTGGTAGTTTAACTGCGAACGCGACTGCTATTCGTCGTATTGAGCATTGCCGCATACTGCACACGGTCAAATTTAAGAGGGAGCACCTACTATGGCATTTACTGTGAAGGGCCTCAAATTCGGCAAAGACGCCCTTGAAGGCATATCGGAAAAGACACTAACCGTCCACCACGATACGCTTTATGCGGGTTATGTAAACAAACGCAACGAGATCGAAGATGGTCTTAAGAACGTCGACCGATCCACGGCAAACCAGGCCTACAGCGCCTACCGCGCGCTTAAGCTGGAAGAGACCTTCGCCGCAGACGGCCAAATTCTACACGAACTTTATTTCGATACGCTGGGCGGTAATGGTGAAGCCGGCGGCGATCTGGCGGACAAGATTGCCGAGGACTTCGGCTCCTGGGATGCTTTCATCGAGGACGCCCGTGCTTGTGCCATGGCCGCGCGCGGCTGGATGGTAACCGCACTCGATCCCACGGACGGCAAGATCCACAACTTCCTGTGCGACGTGCACAACCAGGGCGGCGTTTGGGGCACAGTCCCATTGTGGACGATTGATACGTATGAGCACGCCTACTTCATGGACTACGGCAGCGATCGCCCGTCCTACATCACGGCACTCCTCAAGAATGTTGACTGGGACGCCGTAAACGAGCGGTACCAGGCAGCCAAGGCATCGCTGGCAGCCAGGTAGGGGATACTCGCGGCAACCGGCCGCGAAGCAATATTGCTTACAACTGGGAAAGAGAGAGGCGCAGGGAACGATCCTGCGCCTCTTCACTTTATGCTCGAAAAGAGTCCCAACATCCACGCGTCCGAATTGGGTCCTCTGTCTCAAACTGTTGTTTCAACCCCATCCCACCATGTGGCGGGCATCACTACCCCCGGCGCGTGGCGCCATCATGGTTTTACCCACGGCATCTTGCCTCCCATGCCAGCCTAACGTAGCAGTCAAGCTGCACGGCTGCTACAATGACACGGACATCACAGGGGCCAGATTGACGAGGAGAAGCTGTAGCCGTGAGTATCGCAGCAGAGATCAAGGGTACGTGCGTGCCGCAGCATACTATTGCCATGTGGAGCCTCGGGCAAGCCGGGTGTGTTTTCAAGTCAAGCCAGGGCACGATTGTGTACGTAGATCCCTACCTTGGCGACGCTTGCAATCAGCTCTACGGTTTGGAACGCCTCATCGCGCCCCCGGTCGAGGCGGCAGACGTGCAGGCAGACTTTGTCCTCGCCACACACAATCACGCCGACCACCTTGACCCTGACGCCTTTCCCGTTATCGCGCGTTACAATGCGACGGCACTGCTCATCGGCCCATCGTCGTGCACCAACGCCATGCGCGAACTTGGCATCCCCTCCAGCCAGACGTATACGCTCAATCACGACGACGCGCTCCATAGCGGCCACGTCCGCATTCACGCCACGTTTGCAAACCACGTCTGGGATGATCCTGATGACGCGCCAGATGCCGTGGGATATGTGATCGATTTTGGTGGCCTGCGGGTGTACATCAGCGGCGATACCCTCTACCACGAACGGATGGAAGGCATTGCCAGCCTGCAACCAAACCTTGCCTTTATTTGCATCAATGGGCGCTGGGGGAACATGTCGGCGGCGGAGGCCGCCCACCTTGCAACCGTGCTGCGCGCCCAGACCGCCGTACCCACGCACTACAACATGTTTGCGAACAACATGGCAGATCCTGCCGACTTTGCCGACGCGCTCAAAGCAGAGGGAGGGAGCGTGCAACCGCTCGTCCTCTCACCAGGGGAGTGTGTGCTCTATCCAGAAAGGGATGCCTCGTGAGCCAGAAGAGAGTTCTCAAAGCCGATAGGGCCTTTACCGCCACCGGCGCCGACCCCATCGCGCAAGCGGCAGTGGTCCTTACCGACGACCGCATCGCATTCGTGGGGCCGGCTGCTGAACTTAACCAGAGCCACCTGGAAGGCGCGATTGTCGAGGATTTCCCCGGCCATACATTGATGCCCGGGTTGCTCGACGGGCACACGCACTTGAGCTTTACCGCAGGCCGCCACCACGAGGAAGTCGTTGACGAGATTAGCCGCGAGACCGACATGCAGCAAGTGCTACGCACCGCGGCAAATGCCCAGAAGTGCTTGCGAGCGGGATTGACGACCGTGCGCGATCTTGGCGGCCGCCGCGACGTGGTGCCCACGGTGCGCGACGCCATCAACCGCGGCAGGATTGTCGGCCCGCGCATTCTCTCCTGCAACGTCCCCATTACGGTTACCGGCGGACACATTCACTTTGTCGGCTGGGAAGCCAATGAGGAGTGGGAACTGCGCAAGGCCGTGCGTACGCTCATCAAAGAAGGCGCCGATGTCATTAAGATTTGCGCCAGCGGCGGCAACATGACTGCCGAGTCCAACCCCCTCATGGTCCAATACAGCGCCCAGCAATTGCGCGTTGTGGTGGAGGAGGCCCACAAACTTGGTACACCGGTGGCGGCACACGCCATTCCCGCTGATAGCATCCGCAACTGCATCGAGGCCGGTATCGATAGCATCGAACATTGTGTCTGGCTTGGCGCCGATGGCGGCTACGATTACGATGCGACAGCCATGGCAACGGCAGTAGCAAAGGACCTTACCGTTTCCATTACACTCGCCGGCGTCTTTCGGGGTTACCTTGCCGACATGCCGCTTAGTGATGAAATGCGCGCGGCCATGAACATACAGGGCCCGCTGGAAGATGAACGCGTAGAGCAGTTTCGCAAGATCTGGCAATCAGGTGTGAACCTCATCATCTCTAGTGACGCGGGGGTACGGTATACGCCATTCGACGACTACCACATCTCGCTGCGTTGCGCCGTCGAGTTGATCGGCATTCCCGCGAAAGAAGTGCTCCTCATGGCCACCCGCAATCCCGCCAAGGGTCTGGGAGTTCTTGACGAACGAGGCACCCTGGAGGCAGGAAAAGTTGCCGATGTCATCGCGGTGGATGGGGATCCACTCGCAGACATCAAAGCTATGGCCAACGTGAAGCTAACTATCGTGGGCGGCAAGGTCGTATTCCGCGAGGACATGATCGAGGCGCCCCGCACAATCGAATTGGGAGTCAGTTAAGGATACAGAGAGTGGTGGGCCCGGTTTAACAGGGCCCCGCCCGTGTTCCTTCTCCCTGAGGAGACCTTTGCATCACCCTTGCCGAGGCGTGAAAGTCCCCTCTCCCGGTGGGAGAAGGTTAGAGCCTGCCTCGTACGTGATACGGGGGTGAGGGTGAAATACCCGCAATCCGGGAGCCTTTATGATGAATTTGCACACTTTTATATAGGATTTGCAGGTAATGAGGACGGGGTAAGCAGAAATCCCCTCACCCCGGACCTCTCCCTGTATAGACCGGGTACATGGGTTACACATGTTCGGGCACATAGGTTACACCTTAAGGCATGGAGATTCTTACAGATGGAGGAGCGCCATGCCTTGGAAGGAGAGTACGGTTGTGTCTGAACGCAAGGAGTTCATTGCACTGGCACTGATGGAAGGGGCCAACATCAGCGAGCTGTGTCGCCGTCTGGAGATCAGTCGCAAGACGGCGTACAAGACGCTGGAGCGGTATGCGAAAGCTGGCGAAGACGGTTTGCACGACCGGTCGCGGCGGCCGCACACGTGTCCGCACCGCACGCGCCCGGCGCTGGAGGAGCGCATCATCGCCTTGCGCCTGGCGCATCCGAAGAAAGGCGCACACGTGCTGCGCCGGATGCTGCAGGACCAGGGGGTCACCGACGTGCCGGCCAAGAGCACCATCAATGCCATTCTCAAACGCCATGGGCTCATCGATCCAGCCCAGAGCGCCAAGCACACGCCCCATGTGCGCTTCGAACGACCCCAGCCCAACGAGCTGTGGCAGATGGACTTCAAGGGACATTTCGTCATGCAGCAGAACCGCTGTCATCCTCTCACCCTCCTAGACGATCACTCCCGCTTCAACCTCGGGTTACAGGCCTGTGCCAACGAGCGGGGAGAGACGGTCCAAGACCGCCTCACCGCTGTCTTTCGCCGCTACGGCTTGCCCCAGGCCATGCTCATGGACAACGGCTCTCCCTGGGGTAACGACAGTGCCCAGCCCTTCACGCCCCTCACCGTCTGGCTCATGCAGCTGGGCATCAACGTCCTGCACAGCCGACCCTACCATCCCCAGACACTCGGCAAGCTGGAACGCTTCCACCGCTCCCTCAAGAGCGAACTGCTGGCAGGGACCACCTTTACCGACCTGGACCATTGCCAGCGCGCCTTTGACACCTGGCGCCACTTCTACAACTTGGAACGCCCACACCATGCCCTCGATCTCGACACTCCCATTACCAGATACACGCCTAGTCCTCGCCCTTTCCCAGAGACCTTGCCTGCCCTCGCCTACGCTCCCGACGACCGCGTACGCAGCGTCGATGTCTCCGGCCGCATCTCCTTCCAAGGCAGACGGCTCCGTGTGGGCAGGGCCTTCACGCACAAGCAAGTCGCCCTGCGACCCACCCGAACGGACGGTGTCTGGGACGTGTACTTCTCGATCCAAAGAGTAAAAACCATAGACCTCAGAGCACAAAATGTGTAACCTATCTACCCGAACATCTGTTACCTATGTCCCCGGTCTGTACACTCCCCAGGGAGAGGGAGTAGTTCTTGCGCCTCCGGCCGAAGTTACGCAGAGGACTTCTGAAGGCAAGGGCTAGGGTGAGAGTGAAACATCAGGGCAGAATTGTGGTGAAAGGTTACTGAAGCATGGCGGCGCAGTTGCTATCTGATATTCGCATCCGGGAAGTTCAAACGTATTTCACCGACGAGGTCGCGCGCACGCCGCTCAAGTTCGGCGGTGTCACCATGGAGGGAGCCACCCACGTACGGGTGCGTATTTCCGTGGAGAATCGCGCCGGACAGGTGGCGGAAGGTTGGGGCAGCATGTTCCTCGCCATTGGCTGGGCCTGGCCGACTGACGCCGTTGACGCGCTGGCCCGCGACGCCGCGATGCGACAGGTGGTGGAACGTTATGCCAAAGCCCTGGAAAGCCACACGAGTTACGCCCACCCCATCGACATTGCGCTCAAGACCGAGCCCACCCTCCTTAGCAACGCCACCGAGACCAGCCGCGCCATGCAGCTAGCGGAGCCGATGCCGGTCTTGGCCTCGCTTGTGTGCGGCTCGCCCTTTGACGGCGCGCTTCATGACGCATTTGGCAACGTAAACGGCATTTCAAGCTATGACGGCTACTCCGACGAATTCATGGCGGAAGACCTCAGCGCATACCTCGGTCCGGAATTCAAAGGACAGTTCCTCGACGACTACGTTCGCCGCGCCTATGTTGCCGAGCTTCCCGTCTTCCACCTCGTCGGCGGCCTCGACAAGCTGTGGGAGCACGAGATCACCCCTGACGATCCTGACGACGGCGAACCGGTCTCGCTCGACCAATGGATCGCCCGGGACGGCGTCTACTGCCTGAAGATCAAGCTCTTGGGCAATGACATGGACTGGGACGTGCAGCGCACATTGGACGTCTATGCCATCGGCAAAGAAGCGCTCGCAAAGCAAGGTAGGGAGGAAATCTATCTCACTGCCGACACGAACGAAATCTGCGATACACCCGACTATATGGTCGAGTACCTCGAGCGGGTGCGTGAACTATCGCCCGCAGCCTACGATACCCTGCTCTACGTGGAACAGCCCACGCACCGCGACCTGGATAGAGCGCCCTTCCGCATGGACGGTATCGACAAGCTCAAGCCCGTCATTATGGACGAGAGCCTCTACAATCACCGCCAGTACGAACGCGCCAAGGAGCTTGGGTGGTCCGGCATCGCCCTGAAAGTCTGCAAGGGACACTCGCACAGCCTGCTCTTTACGGCGCTGGCAACCCACGACGGCCTGCCGTACACCGTGCAGGACCTCACCAATCCTGACCTATCGCTCATTCACTCGGTGAGTTTTGCCGCGCGCATCGATCCGATGAAGGGCGTGGAATGCAACTCTCGCCAGTTCTTCCCCGCCTCGAATGGGGCGGTCGCTGCCGTCCACCCTCGCATCGCCAACGTACGCAACGGCGTGGCGCATACGGGAACACTAACCGGTACCGGACTTGGCTATCAAGTGGAACGCATTCTCGCTCAGACTGCCCCATAGCAGCAGCGCGATTGAATTTGCCGCGCGCTTTGGGCGGGCCATCGTCACTTAGAGCGAATCTCCGCCGTCGACGTCCAAGCACTGGCCGGTGACCCACGCCGCTTCGTCTGAGGCCAAGTACACTGCTGAATGCGCTACGTCGGCCGGATGGCCGTCGCGGTCAAGCGCTGCCGGCGGCAAGCCGGCGTCTTCCGGGCCCCGCGAGTCGCCAATAGCGCCGGGGCAAATACAATTCACGCGGATACCGTTTTCGCGGTACTCCCGCGCCAAGGTGCGGGTCAGACCGACCAGCGCCTCTTTACCCGCCGCATACCCCACGTTAGCCTCCCGGCGCGTGCGTGAAGCCGCCGCGACAAGGAGGATAGATCCGCTGCCTTGTTCCATCATCGCGGGCAACACTGCATGAGCACAATAGTAGGCGGTATCTACATTTATGTTTAGCAAGTATCGCCACTCCTTCGGTGCCGTTTCGTGCAGCCTCTGGCCGCCGTAGGCGTAGTCGCCGAGATTGTCGAAGAGCACGTCGATACGCCCCCAACGATCAAGAGCGGCTTGGGCCATTGCCGCAGCGCCCGCAGGCGTTGCCAGGTCACCTGTAGCTACGGCAGCCTCACCACCACGCCCCTCGATCTCCCTTTTCAGCACTTCCAGCGGCTCTGCGCGCCGTGCGACCAGCAGGACTCTTGCGCCCTCGCGGGCAAAGCGCAGCGGAGTCGCGCTCCCCATGCCGCCCCCGGCCCCGGCAATCACCGCCACCTTGCCCGCCAGGCGGCCTCGGTCACCATTACCGCTTTCGTTGCTCATTCCTTATCCCTCCGCCTTGTGGTAGGTATGCGTCATCGCCGCCTCGGATTCAGCCACCCCAGAGAGCACGTCCACGTGGCGCTGGAGGCGCATGCGTTCCTTGAGTGGAGCGTCCGGGTCGGCAAGCGCCTGGTAGACCACAGCGCCTTCGCAGGCGGCGGGCACAGGCAACTCCATGAGATAACAGACCGTAGGCACAAGGTCTTTCAGGCTGACGTTGCGCTCCAGCACGTGCCCTCTCTTTACACCCGGCCCGGAGAGCGCGAAGAGACCGCGCATATCGCCCATACCATCGGTAGCGGATGGAAACTGCGGTCCGTGTTGGGAGCCGTATTCATCGGCGTAGCAGAACACCACGTCACCGGTAGAGTCGCCGTAGAGATCCAGCATGCGGGCGTTCTGTTTCTTGAATGCAAAGCCAATGGGCTTTAGCCCGGTCTTCGGGTCGGTATAGTCGTACAAGGCCTTGATGACCTCATTCTGCACGTCAACGTAGTCTTCCGGCTCGACGATGCCATCAGGGTCACGCCCCTTCAAGTTGACCCAGACGTACGATGATCCGCTGGCGGCCGCCCGAGTCTTGGACCAGTCCACCTGCTTGCGTCCCGTATACATGGCAAAGTGCGCCACGGCATCGGGATCTTCCTCTTCAGCGAGCACGGTGAGTCCCGCGTCAATCAGGATCTGGCCGGGGTTGCACTTGTATCCATTCGCCTTCGCGCCGTGATCCGAGACGTAGGCGTAGAGCGTCCTCCGGGGCGCGGCGTCCGCTATGTCTGCAAAGGCCAGGTCCAGGCTCTCGTACATGCGAGCCTCAACTTCCTGCCAGTGTCTAAGGTTTGCAGGGTTGCGGTTGAGCGCCGGATCGACCTCGCTGGCAAAGAGATGATAAAAGTAGTCAGGCGTATGGATGTGAATGAAGAAGAGGTCCCAGGGCTTGTCATTCATCAGGTGCCTTGCAGCATCGGCAAACCACTGGTGGTGCATGTCGCACAGCTCGATAAACGTATCGGCGTCGAACCAGCCCATACGGAACGTGCGCAACCCCAGGTACGGCGCAGGCAGCCCGCGGCATTGCCCATTCTCGAAGATCTCGCGGTCTAAGCCCTGCGGAAAGGTCCAGCCGTCGATTTGGCAGAGCGGCGTAACGAAGAGCGTTACCGTCTCGCCGTCTGCCGACAACTCAAGCAGCTTGATGCGGAAGATCGCCTCGGTCTTCCCCAACTCTTCGCTCGTGAATTCGCGAACGATGTAGTCCGACCACTCGCCTACCTTCAGCGAACACATGGCGGTTGCGCGGTCGCGGTCCTCGCAAATGTGCACCGTCGTATAGTCGCCCTGTGCATCCGGTTCCAAGAGCGCATGCCACGTAAGCGGTTCCATCGTGTACTTGGGGTACCGGAAGCGCCACTGTAACTCAGCCTCCAAGTATTCAACATCTGCCTCGTGCCCCTGCCAGCCTTCCGCAATTTCCACCTCCACCAGTGTGCCTTCCACATGGTCTTCGGTAGAGAAAAGGGCATCGCCGGAGAAGGTGTACGCGTGGTGAAACGTAGGATGATCGTGCCATTCGTTGACCGAGAGGCCGTACCCGGCGATCTGCCAACCGTCTTGCATACGCGCCGGCCAGGTAGAAGGCCAGTTTATGACGATAGACCGTTTTCCCACCTTCTCGGCTGCTTCCCACAGGTACTCGGCTGTGTGCCACCGCGAGTCGAATGCCGCGTGGGTTGTACCAATCGGCTCCCCTTTCCAGTGGACGTTAAAATCGGTGAAGCCGGTGCGCCCAGCCGAAGCGCCGGTTGCTATGGTCGTCCAGTTTGGCGGCGTTATCGTGGGATACGGCACCAAGCAGTTATCCGCCCATGTGCCGCCTGCGACGAGCTTTTGCATGAGCGGCATGCGGCCCGCCTGCATGAGGCGCTGCAAGGTAGGCAAAATTGGGCCGTCGATTCCAAAGACAACCAGTTTATCAGGGGGACGAAACGCCATGAGACTCACTCCCTATGGTTGCAAAATCTTGTCTAGCCACATGTTCTTTTCACGTGGGCGCGCACGCTCAGTTCCTGGCTGATGAAAGGGACTGGTCCCGTCTCTCACTCAAGGGTATAACCAGAACCGCGCCCTGTGCCTAGCAGACGGAACAACGTACGTGAGAGGAGCACGCTCCCACCTGGACGATGCGCTGCCCGCCGCCCGCCTATGTGGAGGTCCGCTTGCCTGCCCGAGTTGATCCAGCCGCCGAACCCCTGCAAGAACCAAGTAAAGGCCGCTCAGTCCGCAGCAGTCGCCACGGTACCGGCAGCAGCGGCGTAGTACGGGAGGGCGCTCTCTCCGGCGGCTGCGGCCAGGCCGTTCCAGGCGCGGAAGAGCTGCGCATACATGAGGAAGTAGTCCTCATGTGTCGGTTCGGTTTTGCCAATCTCTGAGGAAAGGTATCCATCATAGCCGTCGCGCTGGAGCAGCCCAAAGAGTTCAGCATACGGAAAGCCATTCACAAAGTCGTGCATGTGCACGTGGCCTATATGATGTGCTACACGGTTGTAGGTAGACGCCACAGAGCCGCCCACGAGGTCGCGGTTGTCGCAGTTATAGAGAATCCCCACTTGCGGATGGTCGGCGTGCTCTACTGCGGTCATGGCGAAGTGCCAGAAGTTGAATTGTCCGTGCATCTCCAGCATCACATTGACGCCGTGCGGTTCTGCAAACTCGCCCAGCTCACGGAGGGAGTCGCCGACATAGCGCATCACGTCTTCGCGCGGCGGCGGCGGGCCTCCATCCACGCCCTCCTTGGGCATGTCGTTGCCAAAAACCCGAATCTGGCCTGCATCTAGATCGGCCGCGAGCTCGATGTAGCGCTTGCTGCGCTCGACTACTTCCCGCCGCTTCGTAGCGTCCGGTGTGTCGAAACGCGAACTGGTACTGATACCGGCTACTTCCAGGCACGCATCCTGCACCTGGTAACGTATCGCCTGGCGTTCCTCCGCGCTCGTTTCCAATTCCACACCGTGTTTATGCCCGGCCTCCGCGCGCAGTTCCAGCCCGCTGAAGCCCCCCAAACGCGCTACCTTGATGAGTTCCGAAAGCTCCCAATGACGCGCCATGTTGTAAGTCAAGAGACAAAGTTTCATCGGCTTGCTCCAAAGTATGTGTAGAGTTTTCCTTTGGCACGATAGCGCGCCAAGGGTGAGCCGTCAACATTAGCTATCGATTGACAGGCATGGAATTGAGATTGGAACACCGTTCGTTTCCGCGTTACCACACTCATAGAAGGCGCTGCGCCGACGGTCCCGTGCTTGCGGCCTCGTCCAGATTAAAGGCTCAAGACCTGGAGAAACCCAGCTAGGCGGTTCTCAATTCCACTAGGGTGAAGTATGATGAAGCTAGATTGAGAGCGGACCGGAGTGTGCTGCAATGCAAGAGCCTGGCAGGCCGGTACGAATTAGGGTAATCCCCCGCCCTCCACGGAGGCGCAGGAGGCCTTCCAGGTTGCCTCTTGCCGCCTTGCTCATTGTGCTCGGCGTGCTGATTGGGACCTTCGCCGCTTCCGCAAGCGGTGGGTGGTTTTTCACCTCATTTGAGCGAGACACCCCGCAGTTTCAGACGACGAGCCTGCAATCCGGGCAACAGCGCCAACCGGTACCGCAACCGGCCGAGCCTCCCCTAGATTCCTCAAGCAGCAACCAAGCGGGCGCCGCGCCAACGAAGCCAATCGCCATCGCTTCGGAACCTGAATCCCCTTCGCCTTTGGCTTCGGCTCCACTGCCAAGCTTCACACTCTTGCAGGGCGTACGGCACGAGTATCAGGGGTGGAACAACTGCGCGCCAAGCTCTTTAGGCATGGTACTAAGCTACTACGGCCGCACGGAAGCGCAGGCGGACGTCGTTCCCTTCCTCAAGTCCGATCCCAATGACAAGAACGTCAGCCCGCATGAGTTCACAGCCTACGTCGAGAACATTGGCTTTCAGGCGCACGTCGGCGTGGGAGGCGATCTAAACCTCTTGAAACGACTTTTGTCCGCTGGCTTCCCCGTCATTGTCGAGTTCTGGTTTGAACCGGAGCCAAATGATGGCATGGGTCATTACCGCGTGCTCTACGGCTACGATGATCAGTCGAAAGTGTTCCACGCTCACGACTCCTACGTGGGACCAAGTGTCACGGTATCCTACACAGATCTTGACTTAGAATGGCAGGTCTTCAATCGCACCTATGTGGTCATCTACCCTTCAGAGAGCCAAGCTGCTGTGGAGTCGGTCCTCACCGAGAGTAACAGAGGCAGGCAAATGTGGGAGCGGGCGCTGCACGTCGCCCAGCAGGAGCTTTCCCAAGACGAAAACAACGCTTTCGCCTGGTTCAATCTGGGTACGAACGCGCTCCAACTCGGCGACACCCACCTGGCGGCCCAAGCCTTCGATTGGGCACGGCACTTAGGCCTGCCTTGGCGCATGATGTGGTATCAGTTCGGCCCGTTTGAAGCCTATTGGGTGCAAGGGCGATACGACGACGTGATTGCACTTGCTAATTCCCACTTAGGGGAGTCTTCCTCGGAGGAGTGGCACTATTGGCGAGGGCGCGCGCGGGAAATGACCGGAGATCTCGCGGGGGCGCGCAGCGACTTCATTGCGGCCATCGAACTGAATGCAAACTTTCTTGCCGCCAGAGAGGCTTTGGAAAAGAGCCAAGCCGCCTAGGAGAGCGCTATACGCGACAAAGCGAGGCGGGAAAGGGGCTAGTAGTGTATGTCCTTACCCATTGCCTTTACGCCCAATGAAAACTGGTCGATGGCGTCGCTAAGCATCCTGCGGGCCTCGCGATCGGAGGCAGCGCGCGCCACAAAATCGACAGGCATGTGCGTATCGGTGCGCAAGGCGACGTAGGCCTTGGCGTAGAGTCCGGGCAACTGCTCCATTGCGACTTCGATCAGTGGTGATACTTCGGATTCGCTCATGTTCACGAAGACGCGCCGGGCGGCGCTTCTAATCTCAAGCGATTCCGAAATGGCAGTCGCGACGTACCGGTCGAAGAGTGCTTCCATCTCGCGTGGGGGACCCGGCAAAACAAAGTAGGTAGTCTTCGCCTTCTTGACCTGAATGCACGGCGCCCAGCCTGCGGGACTCGCCCACACCACCGCGCTTTCCGGCACGGTTGCCATCTTGCGCAGCCCATCGCTCAGTTCATCCTCGCCAATTTGCCGTCGGCGCATGTAGTCTTCCAGTAGACTACGGTCTTGGTAGGTGCCCTCGTTGAGCAGTTTGGCAAAAGCTTCAACCGTGAGGTCATCCGGCGTCGGTCCGAGCCCGCCGGTAACCACCACGAACTCTGTGCCGTCGTCGGCCGCTCCCTGCAGCACCGGGATCACCTCATCGAAGGTATCCGGAATCACCGTGATGCGCCGCACCTCCGCGCCCAACTCTGAAAGCTGCTGCGAGAGCCAGAACGAGTTGGTGTCCTGAATCCGACCCAGCACGAGTTCGGTGCCGACTGCAACAATTTGCACGGTAGGTACTTTAGGCTCTGCCACGATTCACACACTCCCATTAGGAAAAGAAAGGAATTCGCCAACCTTCCAAGGGCCCACGCACGTTCAGGACGTTCTTCTTTGTCTTGATATACCAACTGCCAATCTCGGAGAGGCGGGAGTCAACAGTTGGTAGGACTGTCGGAACCGTTACGCCGCGCACCGTCGTCCTGACCGCGAAACTGTAGCGCGGGCTCAGTAGCATCAGACTGGGAACTTCCTCCGCAAATGCCCGTTGAAAGTCTACGTACATCCGTTTTCGTTCATTCTGGTCCAAGGTATTGCGGGCATTCTGCAGCGCCTCATCGACTCGGGGGTCAATGAAGCCGGAGAAATTCCAACCTTCAATCTGGCTGGAATGCCAGGTCAGGTAAGGATCGGGTTCTAAGCCGTTCAGCAACCACGTGTACAACGCAATGTCGAATTCATGGGTGAGCAAGAAGTCATTGAGCAGTCCGGAGGGCCCGGCAACTTGTATGTCCACCTCAAACCCGACTTGTCGCAACTGTTCAGAAATGGCTTCCGCGAGTTCAACGTGGCCTGGCAAGTCCGTGGCAAGCAAGGTAAGAGCGAGGCGCCCCTCGCCTTTTATTCGAACACCGTCCGGGCCCACGATCCAGCCCGTCTCCTCCAGTAGATACTTGCTGCGAGCTGGGTCGTACGGATAGCGTACAACATCGGCGGAGTGTACTTGGGAAACCGGCAAAATCGGTCCTTCAAGCGGGTCTGCTATGCCACCTTGCACCTCTTCGGCCAGATATTCACGGTCTATGGCATGGGCGATGGCGTGTCGCACTCTGCGATCGAAAAACGGAGGACGACGCAAGTTGAAGTAGAGAACTGTATAGCCTGCCAACGACGCGCTGTACGTCTCTACATCCGCAATCTCTCTCACCCTGTCTATTTCCGCAGGCGGCAAGTAGCTCACGCCTTCCACTTCGCCGCGCTCAAGGGCTGTTATGGTAGCGCCCGCGTTTGGGTAGAATTTGAATTTTAGGAAGCGGATGCGGGGTAACTCGCCGAAATAGTCCTCATTTGCCCTGAGCAGCGCGAACTCTTCAGTCACCTCTTCAACACGGTAAGGCCCTGTACCCACTGGCGCCAGGTTGAAGGGAGTGAGCAAGATTTGATCGGCGCTTACGCCCTCCAAGAGATGTTGCGGGAGAATCCCAATCATCGCATATTCGAGCAGCGGAACGTACACATTATTCAGCAAGAAGATGCGTACGCTGCGGTTACCCTCACGTTCTGCCCGTACGTTGCTCCAAACCGGGTCATTGCGTGTGGGGCTCGTCAACAAGGCGTATGTAAAAAGCACATCGTCCACCGTGAACAGCGTGCCATCATGCCACCTGACACCCTCCCGGAGATGAAATACGTAGGAACGACTCTGAGGGTCAATCTCCCATCGCGTCGCTAAGTCAGGCACTATCGTTCCGTCAGCAGCAAATCGCGTAAGGCCGTTGAAGATCAGTCCCGAGAGAGTGCGCGCCGTCTGGTCATTAGCGAGCATCGGCACCAGCGATGCAGGGGGGCCCAGCGTTCCCTCGATGTACGTGCCACCATAATCCGGAACGTCTACGACGGTAGCAGCATACGCGAAGTATGCCAGCAGCGCCGCCGCCAACAGCGCGCCAATGCCGCCAACAATCACTATCCCGGATACGCGAGAGGAAGTGGGGGATTGCGTCGTAGACGGCGCCTGCGTCGAAGACGGCGACTGCATCGATGTCGACGATTGCGACGAGTTCGACGATTGCGACGAGTTCGACGCCAACCGATCTGTCATACTCTACCCCTGCGGCGCTCTAAATGCGCACAAGGACAACGGATACGATGATGAAGAGCGTCGCGATCCCGATCGTGACATTGAAGAGTAAACGATCGACACCGCGCCGGGTGTTATGAATGGTGTCCGATCCGCCAAATGCCGAGCCCAGTGCAGCACCTCGCGCTTGCAAGAGCACCGCGGCAACGAGCGCGACCGACAGAATTATCTGGATTACTTGCAGGTACTGTTGCACTGTGTGGCGTTCTCCTTAATGTTCCTACCTGTCCCTCTGACGAATCTGTCTAAAGCATTGACCTGCAGTTGCGCGCGCGTCCTACCGACCTTGAACTTTACCGACCGAACCGACGCCACGCCTGCTTTCGAGGTTCCTTTGCTAAGTGTATTGCTGGCTACATTATACCAACTTCCGCGCAGCAGTAGAGACCTATCCTTGCCGCACTTCCTCCAATGGAGACCTTTGCAAGACCCCACTTTCAAGCAGGGGCACTCCCTCTCCTGGGGAGGCTGTCTCAATATTTTGGTGCGGGGCACGGTGAATGGGGTGAGAAGGACAGACAGATGGCGGGTGGTATGAACAAGACGGTGCCAGTGAGAGACTCGTCCCCGGGGCGACGCTGGACTACACCCAGACCGCCACAGGGCGTGGAGGCTCTTGAGATTGAACGCGGTGGCCAGCAGGTGCCATTCGGACGTCACGTGGCTGCGGCCTCTGAGCAGGAAGCGCCTGGCACTGTGCCACTCCTTGAGCAGGCCAAAGACCGGCTCGACGATGGTACTCCGGCGGCGGTACACCTGCTTGGCAGGCGCGGTGGCCATCAACTGCCTGTGCCGTTGCAGTATTGGCTCGTAGGCGCTGATCTTTATGGAGCGGCCCCTCTGGGAGGAGGTGCAGACGCCGAAGGCCGGACAGGTTCTGCAGTCCCGGCCGTTGGCTTGGTACCGCTTGACCCGGTAGCCGTTGCTGTGGGTCAAGCGGTGCGTGTAGGTGAGCACCTTTTGCTGGGGACACAGGTAGGTGTCGGTCTCTGGACGGTAGGTGAAGTGGTCTTTATGGTAGGGGTTGCGGCGTCTGCGCTCGTGGGTCGTGGGCATCAATACCGTGTGGCCGCCGGCGTGGCACGTGGCGAGGTTGGCCCCCGAATGGTAGCCGGCGTCCGCAACGGTCACCACGTCCCGCGCGGCGTCGATGTTCTCCTGCGCCGCCTCGATCAGCGGCGCCAGGTGGGGATGGTCGTCGGCACTGGCGCTCACGTCCACGGCTGTGATCAACCTCCCCCCTGCGCCCTCGTCCGGGGACGCAAGAGGGGAGACCAGCGCCTGGGCGTTGTAGCCGGTGATGAAGCCACCCATGCCAGTCTTGAGCAGGGCCGCGTCCGCATCAGTCAGGTTCGTGTAGCGCGGCCCGTCCTCAGCCGCGACGCGGGCGAGCGCGTCGTCCACCCGCCGCCGCAGGGCCTGGGCATCGGCAAGTTCCTGCGGCAAAGTCGCTGGCGGCGCGTCGCCCCCCGTGGCGTTCTGCGCCTCCAGGTCCGCGATCGCTTGCTCGGTGCGGGACAACAGCCGCTGCAGCCCCTGCGCGTCGTGGGTATGCCGCGTCCCGGCGTTGGCCGCGATCCTGGTGCCGTCCACCGCCTGGATTGCCAACTCCACCAGGCCGGCTCGCACCGCCGTGCGCACCGTGCGCTTGAGCAGCGTCCGCATCCGGTCGCGGTGCGCCTTGTAGAAGCGCCACAGCGTGTTGTGGTCCGGCTGCTGCATCCCCACCAGCCACAGGTACGGTACCTGATCCCGGCAGGCTGCCTCCAGCTTGCGGCTCGAGCGCACGCCGGTCATGAAGCCGTAGACCCATACGCCCAGCAGCGCGCGCGGATGGTAGGCCCCGGCGCCACGCGGATCGCCTTGCAGGTCAATCTCCATCGCCTCCCAGGCCGCAGCATCGAGGCTGTCCACGAACGCTGCCGCAAACCTGACAGGATGGTCGTCCGGGATCAGTTCGTCCAGCGTCGGCGGCAACAGCCAGGCCTGTTCACGACTAAACGGTCTCAACGGCATCGTCACTACCTCTCTACAAACTATCCCACCACCTCACCTTGCTTCTCTTCACACCAGTATATATCCAGTAGATCTATTTTTGAGACACCCTCTGGGGGAGAGGGTTGGGGTGAGGGGGTCTTTTTGCTACGATGGCCCTTTACGCTGGGCAGTGTCAAGACGTATCAGGGCAGGTTTGGTGTGCAAATGGAGAGATTTCAGAAGATTCACCCTCACCCTAACCCTCTCCCATCGAGGGAGAGGGGACATCCGCGCTGTGGCGAGGGTTATGCAAAGGTCTCCAATGGGTATGTTCAAGCTAGCGGAGCCTCTGCGTGCGCCAACTCTATTCTCATTTGGAAGCAGAGCGACCGCTCCGGAATTCATACTCCGGTCTATACCAGTTTGTCAGCACTCATCATACCCGCGCAGGTTCTTCTTCGTCATCTAGACACCGCAATCCTCGCACGCATACCATCTGAAATTGTACGGCGCAGGATGAGCCGCTATGCTAGAACAAGAAACTTGAAACGTCGCGGCTTGCTTTAGTACCAAGTCAATAGAAAAACGAGGGTTGGGCATTGCGAAAGGCCGTAACGGACCTGCCCGGAAGCTTGCGAGGAGACTGAATCATGTACGAGAAGATCAGCGGCTTTAGTGATGAAATCGTCGACGACTTTGCCGAGCAACTCGACGCCATGCAAGAACTCGGCATCAAACACATCGAAGTGCGTAATCTTGCCGTCAACGGCAAGCCGAAAGCCGTTATCGTTGACCTCACCGAAGATGACTTGCACGCGGCTAAGCGTGAACTCGACAACCGCGGCATGCGCGTTTCGGCCATTGGCTCACCCATTGGCAAGATTTCGACTACTGATGATTTCGATGCCCACATGGAACGCTTCAAGGGCGCGCTTCGTGCCGCTGATATCCTTGAAACCTCCTACATCCGGATGTTTTCATTCTTCATGCCGGAGGGCGAGGACCCGGCCCAGCACCGCGATGAGGTGATGCGCCGCCTGAACACCCTCTGCCAGGCAGCCCGCCAACATCGGTCCGATATTCTTCTCTTGCACGAGAACGAGAGCGACATCTATGGCGATACGCCCTCGCGCTGCAAGGACATCTTTGAATCAGTAGGGGCTGAGAACTTCCGTTTCACGCTCGACCCCGCAAACTTTGTCGCATGCGGTGTGAAACCGTTTACTGAGGCCTACCCGGCGCTGAAACCCTGGCTGCACTACGTGCACGTAAAAGACAAAGAGTCGCCTGATGGAAAAGTCGTAGTTGCCGGCGAGGGAAGCGCAGAGTGGCGGGAACTCTTGGGCGCCCTCAAAGCGGATGGGTACGACGGCTTTTACTCGCTCGAGCCGCACCTGCAGGTTGCCGGGCGCTCTTTTGGCTATACCGGGCACGATCTCTTTGCCAAAGCGCACGGGGCACTCATTGACTTGCTTACTGAAACGGGCTGGCAAGCGCCGTCTAATGTGAGCGCTTCCTAGACCTGATTTACGTGCGGTCAGCCAAGGGATACAAGAAGGATTGCCACAACGCGTAGTGGCGGCCAATTTGAATTCTGGCTCGTGGACCGAATCGTCCGGCCCGGCGACCTAACTACGTATCCTTGATAGATGGCAACCTCGACTGCGCCTCGGCTTTGACTTGAAAACTTGGGCGCTTGCCGTGCCGCTTGGCGAGTTCTTGGTAAATATCCTCCGGTACGCCCCCGCTCTGTGCCAGCAACACCAAACAGTGAAACCAGAGATCAGCCAACTCCGCCGTCAGTTCATCCGGTGTCTCATTCTTGGCCGCCAGCACCACCTCGATCGACTCTTCGCCAACTTTGCGGGCAATGCGATCAATTCCACCGCTTAGCAAGTGCGTGACATACGAACCCTCGGGCAGCAGCCGTTGCCGCTCACGAATAGTCTCAAACACCTCATCGAGTACCGACGCCGACGTTGCAGCGGGCGGCTTGTCTGCGGCCATGGCTATTCCTCTTCAAGCGTACGGTAATAACAAGAAACACTACCGGTGTGGCACGTTGGACCTTCGGGCCGAGCCAGGATCAGCAGCGAGTTTTCTTCACAATTGCGGTACACTTGCACCACATTTAGGTAATTGCCGCTCGTTGCACCTTTGTGCCAAGGCTCCTGTCGGCTCCGACTCCAAAACCACACCTGTCCCGACGCCAGAGTCTTCGCCAACATCGCTTTTGTCATAAAGCCCAACATGAGCACCTGCTTCGTGTTCGCGTCCTGGACCACAGCAGGGACTAGCCCCTGGGCATCGAATTCGAGCCGCTCAAGAGCAGAATCTGTCGCACTCTCACTCATAGATATCGTTGCTTCGCTCATGATTCTCCTATGGTGCACTCCCACCGACAATACACCGCTCCACACACCTGTCACCGTGTCAATGCGAGATGCAGCGCATTCGCGACCCCAAAATTATACCGCAGCGGCACTCAGCTAGTGTGAAAACGCTGCGCCAGCGAGTGCTGCAAGCCGTTTACCGTCTTTCCCTTTGGAGACCATTGCATAACCCCACATTCAAGCAGGGGCACTCCCTCTCCTGGGGGAGAGGGTTGGGGTGAGGGGGTCTTTTTGCTACGATGGCCCTTCATCCTGGGCAGTGTCAAGACGTATAAGGCCAGAATCGGTGTGCATATGGAGAGATTTCAGGAGATCCACCCTCACCCCCGTATCACGTACGGGGCAGGCTCTAGACCTCTCCCGTCGAGGGAGAGGGAACTATTTCGCTACCGCTTGAGATGCACAAAGGTCTCCTTTGGATGAGACTCCACCCCACCTGCGGCCCAGCAGCAAATGCGGACGGCGCGACGCTTCGTCACACGGTCCAGCGGTTGACTTGGGCGTGAAGCGCCCGGCGTTCGCGCGCCAAGGCAGCCGGCCTGCTGCCGACGGCATCCAGCAAATGCACCAAGGCGGGGTTTCGGCCCAGACCCTGCATGATCAAGGGAAAGTCGGGCGCTCGATCAAGCTCGAGTTGGAGCGGGCGATCAGGGTCTGTGACCGGATTGGCATTAGTCCAGCGAATTGCGGCAAGACGATCGACAAAGCGCGAAGCCTTCCGCACGTAACGTGCCAACTGTTCGTTGTCCCACATTACCGATTGAAATGCCCGTCCGGTGTGCATCACAAAGCGCAACGAAGGAAAGGAATCGAGAAAGGTAAGAAAGTCATCCGGGAAGTGCAACACCGACTCGCGGCCGCCGTTCTCAATGGCGAGCGGCACGCCGGGAAAAAGTACAAGCAACGCCTGAAATGCCTCATAGAGCGCCTGAAGATGATCGTCGATCTGCCTCTTGCGCCTACCTGCGTGCACTACATAGAGCGACATCGGCGCATACGCTTCAAAGAATTCGATCGTTTGGACAAGCCTCCGCAAATAGACCGACCGGGGAATCGGCGTGACATCGCTCGGCGCCTCTTCAAATCCTTCATCCGCAAAAATGTTTAACTGGAACTGCAACGGCGCATGCGTGATTATCTTCAGCACATCCTGGGTAAACGTGTCCCACAACCCCTTGCGGTAGAGCACCTCATCCACACTCACTTCTACCACGGCAAACTCTAATCGTTGCCCCGTATGCAAGGTCTCCTGCAGTTGTTCAGCCACGCTCATGCGCCGAAACGGCTGCAAACGAGGATTGAATCCGACACGCATAAACTACACCACACGCTCACTGTATTGCGAAGACCTATCAGATGTGGGACTTAGCCTTCGTGCTTCCCATGCCGATTTCATCACCAACCTGTTGCTGCACGGGACACTTTCATTGGTTCACTGTGGTACAACGTATCACAATGCCAAGTGCATACCGTCCTCCCCATTCCTTAGATACCGAAATGAGAATGACCCTGTCAAGTGAGCGGTAGGGATTGTAAGCACTCAAGAGTGCCCACACCCGATGCAGGCTTCAATCAGCAGTCGTTGCCCAAGAATGCTCTGGTGCGTAGGGCGCATAGACTTACACGATGGGAATTGGAGTGCCTCATTGTTGCGCCGCCACACATGCATTTACGGGAGAGCTTTGGATTTTCGTGGGACGCGCGGGACTGCTAGACTGGAATGTGGAGGCGCTCGGGTCCCGGTGGGCCTCGCGGTCTTCAAAACCGTCTGCGGGGCGGGCTACTCCCGTCCTGGGTGGGTTCGACTCCCATGCGCCTCCGCCGGACTCGGTATGGAATAGATTGAGTTCACTTGTCGCGGCCTGACCTTTGTATCCACTCTTGCGCCTTCTTGACACCGGCGCATGAACGAATAAGCACATCGGCATGCTGTCGACACGCGAAATTGTGCTTCGGCAAGCTCAACACGAAAGGATATATCGCTTTTCCGTTCGCCCTGAGCTTGTCGTAGGGCAGTTTTGCCCAGGGCAAAGTACTCATGAGGTGAATTCTTGGCGTGTGTAGCAAGTGCCGTCAGCCCGGCGCGCTCCTGTAGCACCCGCAATAGTCGGCCAGCGCTGAGAGGCGAAATTCTCAGTACCATTACCGCCGGCCAGCCACTTCGTCAGTTCAGCGCTTTGCCGAGATACTCCCGGTTCAAACGACCAACCTCAGCCGTCGGGCGGTCCGTTGTCGGCTCGCAGGTCGACCACTCGTAGAGGACCCAATGCGGGAATTCCCGGGCGCGGAGTTCGGAGAATATCTCACCGAGCGCCACGTCTCCCTCGCCCATCACCTCCACGCAAGCCGCATTTTTCACCGTGTCGCGAACGTGCACCATGCGTAAGCGCGCATAATGTTCCTTCAGCACCGCCACGCCGTCGGCTCCCGCCCACATTGCCCAATTGATGTCCAGACACAGGCCAAGCGCGTCTGCGTCAATCGCAGACATGATTTCGCGAAAGACCCGCGCGCCGTGCGCAAACTCATGCTGGTGGTTGTGGAGCAGCGGCATCACGCCCTGTGCAGCGGCGTACGAGCATAATTCACTGAGATGCGCCACTTGCATTTCACTCTCTTCGCGGGTCAATTGCCCGCCCTGTTTCCGTCCCGTGCTGATGACGAGATACTCGGCGCCCACCGCCCCGGCAAATTCCGCAGCTGCGCGTGCCTGAGGCATAGCCTTCTCTTGCACAGTCAGCGGGTCGTGCCACGCTCCTCCTACGTGGATACCGGCCGTCTTGAGTCCATTCCCGTCCACGGCGCGACGGTAGGCTGCAACATCGTCAGGGTTCTTGACGTAGGCGTAGCCAATCTCCACACCCTCGAAGCCTGCCGCTCCCAGGTCCCTGCCGATTCTCGGCAGTATACCGCCTAGATCCTGAGTCTCCCGCAACCAAAGTCTTGCCTGACATCCAATCTTTGCCGCCATGATGTCGTTGCTCCTAGACTCTGAATCCATTGCTCTCGAGGAAGAAACTGCCCAACGGACAAACCGCTGGCCGCGCCAAGGTGCAGGCGCATCAGCCCAAGTGGCTAACGGAGTGAGGCGCCGGTGATGCACTCCACAGTCGATTGGTGTACCATAGGACTGCTTTCACTTTCGCCCGCTATGATCGAGACTATTGGAGGATCGTGCAGATGCTGGACTTCGTGCTGCGGCTGATCGGGTTTGTGGTTTGGGGATTCTTTTCAGGGCTACCCTTCGTGGTCGCCCCCATGATCGCCATATTGACCTGTCTCGCCATCATGATGGCAGTCAAAGGGATTATGCGGGGAACCTCTAGCAAATAGGGCCCTTACTCTACCTCGATCGATACCTTGCGGCCAGCGTTTTCGTTGGCCAGTCCGTGTGCGAGGGTGGCCCAAGGCAGCAAGGCGCACTTGACGCGCAGAGGGAAGTTGGCAACACCCTTTAGGGACTCCAGGTCTTCCATCTCTTCGGGCAGCGAAACGTCTTCGCCATGCATCAAGGCCGTGAAGAGATCACTAATGATGCCGGCCTCTTCCTTAGACTTTCCCTCCAGCACCTCGCTCATCATAGATGCCGCCGCTAGGCTGATGGCGCACCCGGCGCCGTCGAATCGCAACTCTTTCAAGCGATCGCCATCGAGCAAAACGTAGACCTCTATCTCGTCTCCGCATAGCGGGTTGCTACCCTCGGCTTCAATGTGGGCATGCGGCGGCCTGCCCCGATTGTGCGGGCTCTGGTAGTGGTCGAGGATGATTTCTTTATAAAGATCGTTCAACTGCATGCCCAAATACCCTTTGCGATTTGTGTAAGCCCTCAATCAGCGCGTCGACCTCTTCCTCGGTGGTATATGCATAGAAGCTCGCCCGAGCCGTGGCCGGCACATTGAACCGTCGCATGAGCGGTTGACAGCAATGGTGTCCTGCGCGCACCGCCACCGCATCACTATCGAGAATTTGCGCAATGTCGTGCGGGTGCACGCCATCCAAGACAAACGACACAACACCGGCGCGAGTCTGCACTTCCCATGGCCCAAACAGCTTGATGCCGGAAACCTCACGCAATGCGTCTAGGGCATACTGGGTTATCTCTATTTCATGCTCGCGAACATTGTCCATGCCAAGATCATTCAGATAGTCAACTGCCGCACCTAGGGCAATCACATCCGCAATATTGGGGGTGCCCGCTTCAAATTTCTGCGGCACGTCAGCCCAGGTCGAATCCGTGAGCATGACCTTGCGTATCATGCTGCCGCCACCCATAAAGGGCCGCATTGCCTCGAGCAGATGGGGTTTGGCAAAGAGCACGCCTACGCCGGTCGGCCCCATCATCTTGTGACCGGAAAACGCCAGGAAGTCGCAATCCAACTCTTGTACGTCCACCGGCATGTGGGGAACGCTCTGCGCGGCGTCAAGCAACACGAGCGCCCCATATTTGTGCGCTTTCTTGATGATTCCCTTTACCGGGTTGATGGTGCCCAGAACATTAGACACGTGCGTGACCGCAATCAGCCGCGTCTTTTCCGTAATCAAGACGTCGAGGCCGTCCAACATGAGCCGGCCTTCATTATTGACCCGCAGAAAGCGCAGCTCCGCTCCCTTTTCCTGCGCCAGCAACTGCCATGGCACCAGATTAGAGTGATGCTCCATTTCCGAAATAAGTATCTCGTCATCTGCACGCACGTTGTCAGTGCCCCACGCATACCGCACCATATTAATGGCCTCAGTGGTATTGCGGGTGAAGATGATGCACTCCGGGGAAGGGGCGTTGATGAAGGCCGCGACCTTAGCCCGTGCATTCTCATACGCCGCGGTCGCTTGTTCACTTAACGTGTAAATGCCGCGGTGAACGTTGGCATTGTACCGCGAGTAGTATTGCACGAGGCTGTCAATGACCGCCTGCGGCTTTTGCGATGTTGCGGCATTGTCCAAGTACACTAACTGCTTGCCGTGTACCTGAGTCCCCAAGATTGGGAAGTCCTGCCTTACGGCGTGCACATCAAAGCCATTTTCCATTGTGCACTGTCCTATCCAAGTTGTAGTGCGCCATTACGCAGGGCGGACTATCCCAAATCCACCAAGACGTCCTGGCCTTCAATTTTCACATCATACGCATTAACCGGCACAACCGCTGGAAAGCTCAGCGCGCGGCCAGTGCAGACGTCGAAGCGGGCCCCGTGTCGTGGGCACTCCAGCGCGGTACCGTCCAGCTCGCCCTCTCCCAGAGGGCCGCCGTCATGCGTACAGACGTTATCAATGCAATAGACATCGCCATCGACGCGGGCGAGCGCAAGGCTATCGCCCTCAATGTCAACGACGATTGCCCGTCCTTCCGGAATATCGTCAAGCGACGCCGCTCTGACAAAATTCGCCACGTATCAATCCTCTACTTGCCATCCGGCCATCTTTTCGTGAATCTTGCTCGCGAGCTGGGTCTGCACGCCGTCGAGCGGCGTATGCTGAATCACCTCGCTGAAAAATCCCTCTACCAACATTCGGGCCGCATCGTGCTTGTTCAGCCCATGTGCCATCACGTAGAAAAGCTCTTCCTGGTCAACCTGCCCGGTCGCCGACCCATGGGTGCACCGCACGTCATCGTTATCAATCTCCAGGATTGGAATTGAGTCTGACCGCGCGCGCTTGCTGAGGAGTAGATTGCGGTTCTCCTGGTACGCGTCGGTTCGCTTCGATCCCTTCCGGACATTGATCACCCCAGTGAAGACGGCGCGCGAGCGGTCGCGCAGGGCGCCCTTTATCAGCAGATCACTGGTACTGAATGGGGCCAGGTGGTCCTGGATGGTCTTATAGTCCATGTGCTGCGTGCCGTCGGTGAAGAAAAAGCCCCGGTGAAAAGACTCTACGCCTGATCCCGCGAAGCTGTTGTCAACGTAGTTCTTGACCAGTTTGCCTCCGGTGGCAGCCAGAATTGTATGCAGATGCCCGTCGTTATCAACGCGGAGCCGCTGGTAGCCTAACTCGATTACGTGTCGCCCCCAATCCTGAATGGTAACGTGGCGCACCTGCGCGCCGTCCATTGCGACTACCTCTGTCGCCGGGCACGAAAACGACTGGGCCTCAAGAGTCGGGCTCGCGTAACGCTCCACGAACGTTACCTGGCTACCGCGATCGGCCACTAAGAGCACGTGGGGAAAGACGGCGATGTTCTCGGCATTCATCCAAAAAAGCGTTTGGATCGGTAGTTCTACCGTCACATCCGGTGGCACATAGCAGAAAACCCCTCCCGCGAAGAAGGCGCCGTGCAGCGCCGGGAACTTTCCAATGTCCGGAGTTACGATCTTGCCAAGGTGCGGCTGCACAAGCTCGGGATGTGTGCGCACTGCTTGACCCAGAGGCGCGAGAACTACGCCAAGATCCTCCAATGACTTGTCTAGCCTCGTAAGAGCTATTTCCGAATTGACCTGTACTGCCACGCCACCCCAGACATCACCGGAATCGATGTGCGGTTGGAGCAATTCCGGCAAGTCAGCTTCACATTCCGCTCTCATGCCTGATGGCATGTAGAGCAGTAAATTGTCCAATAGAAGCTCGCGATAGTCCGTGCGCCGCCAATCTTCATCTCTCAGCGTGGGCATGGGCGTATCCGCATACGCCTCCCACGACTCCTGGCGCAGGTCGCGCACCCAGTCCGGGTCTTCGCACGCACGGGAAATCTCCTGCCATGCCTCCGCCGTAATTCCTTGCAAGGCAGTTAACGGTGCTTGTTCAACTGACGATTGACTCACGCTTCCCATTCCTGACTTCTGCAATGCTGGGCAGTTTGCCCATAAAACTCACATCCAAACACGAGGCGATGTACAGCAATCGCGCCAGACAGGAGGCACAGTTCGCCATGCATCCTTGTCTGGCGCTTTGCGCCGGGCTTCCTGCGATCTGGCTGGCTCGGCTTGCGTCTTACCTATCCCACCGCCTTATCCATCTGCAAATGGATGAGGCGATTCATTTCCACGGCATACTCCATCGGCAGTTCCTTGACGATCGGCTCAATGAAGCCGCTCACGATCATGCCCGCCGCTTCAGACTCGCTGAGGCCGCGGCTCATGAGGTAGAACAATTGGTCCTCGCCAATCCTGCTTACCACGGCCTCGTGGCCGAGACTTACCTGCTCTTCTTCAATCTCGATGGTGGGGTAGGTATCGGAGCGTGATGCTGCGTCCAGTATGAGGGCATCGCAACGCATGGCCGACTTGGACTTTTCCGCGCCCTTATAGATCTTGAGCAGACCCCGGAACGACGTGCGTCCACCATGCTGGCTGATTGACTTGGAGATTATCTTGGATGACGTATTGGGGGCGACGTGAACCGCCTTGCCACCTGCATCCAAGACCTGGCCATCACCGGCGTAGGCAATTGAAAGAATGTCACCCTTGGCACCCGGTTCCATCAAATAGACACTGGGATACTTCATCGTAATATTGGAGCCCAAGTTGGCATCCACCCATTCCATCACGCCGCCTTCATAGACCGCAGAGCGCTGGGTCACCAGGTTGTACACATTGGTCGACCAATTCTGAATGGTGGTGTACCGGCAGCGCGCGTTCTTCTTAACGATGATTTCGATCACGCCGCTATGGAAGGAGTCGGTCGAATAGACAGGAGCGGTGCAGCCCTCAACGTAATGCACGTAGGCGCCTTCATCCACAATGATGAGCGTCCGCTCGAACTGACCCATCTGTTCGGCGTTGATGCGAAAATAGGCCTGGAGCGGAATGGTAACCTGGACGCCCGGCGGCACATAGACAAATGACCCGCCGCTCCAGAAGGCGCCGTTCATTGCGGCAAACTTGTTGTCTGCCGATGGGATGACGGTGCCAAAGTACTGCCGAAAGAGCTCGGGATGCTGTTCTAGCCCTTCCTCAGTGCTGAGAAAGATCACGCCTTTTTCTTCCAGGTCCTTTTGGATGGAGTGATAGACCACTTCCGATTCGTACTGCGCAGACACTCCCGCCAGGAACTTGCGCTCCGCCTCCGGGATGCCGAGCTTATCGAAGGTATCCTTGATATACTCCGGCACATCTTCCCATGTCTGGCCCTGTTTCTCCGTGGTCCGCACGAAGTACGAGAGATCCTCGAAAGGAATCTTGGAGAGGTCGGCGCCCCAGGTCGGCACCGGCTTCTTATTGAATATCTCAAGCGACTTCAGCCGGAATTTGAGCATCCACTCCGGCTCATCCTTCATGTTGGAAATCTCGATTACGCGCTCCGGGTCAAGCCCTTTCGGCGCTTTGTAGATTGCCTGATCCGGGTCGGCAAAACCGTATTTCTCTTTATAGACCTTCTTACTCTCTTGAATATCCTTCTCGGTAACCGCCATCTCCGAACCTACCTTCCTAAGCTTCCTGCGTCTATGACGAAGCTAGCATGACCTCTTTAAGCAGTACGTCGTATCCTTTGGCTTCAAGCTCCTCTGCCAACTCGAAGCCACCCGACTGCCGAATCTTTCCATCCACCATAATGTGCACGTAGTCCGGCTTTACAAAGTGGAGGATGCGCGGGTAGTGGGTAATTATCACAATAGACATCTCCGGGTGCATGATTGAAGAGATGCCTTCGCCCACTGCGCGAATGGCGTCAATATCGAGGCCGGAGTCGATCTCGTCCAAAACTGCGAGTTGCGGTTCGAGAACCGCCATCTGCAGGATCTCCATCCGCTTCTTCTCGCCGCCCGAAAAGCCGTCGTTCAAGTAGCGCCCCGCGAATTCGCGGCTGATCTTGAGCATGTCCATCTTCTCAAGCAAGTGTTTGCGAAACTCTCGCGCGCTGATTTCCGCCTGTTTCACTGCCTTCAGGGACGTACGCAGGAAATTCAAGGTGCTCACACCGGGGATCGCCAGCGGATACTGGAACGCGAGGAATATGCCGAGTTTGGCACGATCATTTGGGTCCTTCTCCAAGATATCCTCGCCGTTGTAAAGCACCTGCCCCGCAGTTGCCTCGTAGCTTGGATGCCCCATAAGCGTGTGGGCGAGGGTGCTCTTGCCGGACCCATTCGGTCCCATGATTGCATGTATTTCACCGCGCTTGACTGATAGGTCCACTCCGCGCAGGATTTCGTTCCCTTCAATCTCGACATGGAGATCATCGATAAGGAAAAACGATTGCTCAGTAGCCATCTTGCTCAGTTCTCTACCCTTCTCTCTTCGTAAACCGGTTGTGCAACATCACTCTAACTTTGCCTCACGTACTTTGGGCAGCTTCATCCCCAAGTATCTCACTTCGCATTCCCGGAGCCGGCCCGGATTGCCCTTACCTCAGCGCCCCAGCACGTAGCTGTGCTACCACAGACGACTGGCTGTTCGTGCCACGCTTGTTTTTCACGCTATGGCGCGCCAGATCCTCAAGTGTCGTGTCCCCTAGCGCCAGGCTGAGCTGCTGTTCCAATCGTCCCCAGAGAAAGACCGTCGGGCAGTAGTTCACCCGGTGACAGCAAACGCCTTCATCAGGCTGCAGCGAGCACGAAATCGGTGCAATCTCACGCTCGGTTGCCAAGATAATCTGGTGCGCCGTAATCTCGGACGGCTCTCTGCCCAACACATACCCGCCCTTGGCACCGCGAACACTTTCAACCAGTCCGTTTTCCTTGAGTGTGGCCACGATTTGCTCTAGGTAGCCGAGAGAAATGCCGGTTTCCTCCGCAATTCGCGCCAAGGAAAGGGGCGTCCCTTCAGCCACCAGCGCCAAGGCAGTCATGATCACGAGACCATAGTGCCCTTTTGTCGAGATCCCTAGCATCCTACATCCCACGTTGGGTTTCAAGCCCAATACCCTAGCCGCTTTCTAGGAATTAGCGTAGCACGCCCTTCTCAATAGCGTCAAGGCGAGGGACAAGCCCTCTCGCGGGCACGTCTCGGCGTCTGCCGTCTCACCATTTCTACGTGAGACCCCGGCGCATGTAGACTCTCGCTGCACTACGCACCGATGTGCTTCGGCATACGCGTTGGCCAACTCACGTGTCCTGAACCGATCAGAGACAAGGGCCTGCAAGAAATCGTTCGCAAGCAGCTCTAAGTTGGCAATCGTGACCGTGGAGCGAAACCTCTCCTCTTGCTGCCTTCTTGCCTCCCAGAGTCTTTCGTAAGTTAAGATCCGAAAGTCCTCATGTTGCTAGGCGACGCTGGCTAAGACTTGCGGGAGCAATGTCTCGAGTGTTACTTGGGACCAGTCGGATTCAAACGTGCGCTGGAGACGCAGGAGCACCTCAGGATCCGCGATGAGTATGCCCACCTCTCGATTCTGATCCAGGGAAGTTGCGGTAAAGTTTTGGCTGCCCACGAAGGCACGGGCGCCGTCGACGATCACTACCTTTGCGTGAATGTTTGGGTACTCTAAGAATCCAATAAATCCACCGTGTGCGCGCACCAAAGCCCGTTCATCGGCATAGCCATCGCTACCCATAGGTGGATTCGTAATGATGCGGACGCGCACACCACGATCAGCCGCTGCCGCCAGCGCGGCTGCAATTGAGTCATCCTCTAATGAAAGGACATATATCTCCAAGCTCTGCCGCGCGGAGACAATCAATCCATGCAGTTCACGACGAGCATTCCCCGGGCTTACCACGAGAGGGAGATCGAGGGCCGGAGGCGGCATGCGCTCCCAATCGCTCTCAAAGAGCTCGATGAGAGCGTGCACTAGCGAGGGATCTTCTACGATTGCGGCAAACTCGCGATTCGATTGAAATGAACTCGCCGTTAGGTTTAGGGTCATTATGGCCGCCCGCATGCCGTCGACGAGAATGACCTTGGCGTGCGTGAAACGAAAGGCCGGATCTGCCCAACGCACTGTCACTCCGGCTGCGGTGAGCCATTGTGCTGCCTCGCGATTGCTCTCTCCGCCGCCAACCGGCTCTTGCTCCAGCAACACCCGCACCCGGACTCCACGGCCTTGCGCCGCTGCCAATTCCTCCAACACTTCCTGGCTGGAGAGAAGGTACGCCACAACGTCTATTGAGTATTCAGCGCGACGCAACAGTGCGAAAAGCGGGAGTGAGCCGTCATCCGGGGTAACGATGAGGCGAGTAGGGCCCTGAATTGCGGTCTGTTGTACGGGGCTACAGGCCAGCAGAAAAGCTAGCAGCGCAAATGCTCGACCGACAGCCATCGCCAAGCGGGCCGACTTTGAATGGGCCGTCAAATGTGAGGAGTGGTCCTCTAAACGTCTACAGACTTGCGGAGTGCCGTGCCCGCAGAGAAGACAGGCGCTTTACGAGCAGCAACCTCAAGGGGTTCGCCAGTCCTTGGATTACGCCCGGACCGGGCCGCACGCTGCGCGACGCGGAAGGTTCCAAATCCCGGAATCGCGACACTTTCACCACGCTTGAGCGAGTCTTGCACCGACTCTACAAAGGCGTCCAAGAATTCCTTTGCCGCCTTTTGCGTTGTTCCTGTCCGTGACGCAACTTCCTTTATCAGGTCGCTCTGTGTCATCTCCAGTTCCTCCAGCTGTAGAGTAAGCACCTGTATTGGCCTAATCATAGTGCTTCACTAAGAGACTATACAACCATGTCCACTAAGTGTCCTGGGACACTCGATAGAGAATATCACCATTGTTTGTGGGGGAGCAAGTTCCCAACTGCTCCCGCTGGCGCAACTCCTCGTCGACGCTAAGAGTTGTAAGCGGACACGTCAATGGGCTGACCTATGCTTTCCGATGGCATACGAACCGACTCTCAGTTGCTACACATGGGATTTTCAAGCCCCTCCCACATGTCTAAGAATCCTATAAGATTTCTCTAGACAGCTAATGCAGCGATGGACAAGGGTTGCACGTTGTGAGTAGACTGCTATTATGTAACTTCCTGCTGCAATTGGCTGCGTGAAGTATCGCAGGGCATAGCGGCTTTTCTTAATTCGCCAGCTATGTAGCAATCAACATGAGGAATGAGCCGCGTGAAAATCAGATCTACATTAGCAGTGTTGTTGAGCAGCATGTTGTTGTTCACGGCGTGCGTTCCTTCGCTGCCGTTCATTTCGGGTGATGGCGAGGAAGAGGTAGTTGTCGCGCGACCGGTCACAAGCCTGGAACGACCCACGGTCACGGTAGAGCGCGGCTCGATCATCGATGCGGTTCGCGTGCTCGGACGTGTGGTGGCCGAGAGTGAAGAGAGCCTCTTCTTTAAACAGAACGGTCGCCTGAAGGGCATTTATGTCCAATACAATCAGGAGGTCGTACAAGGCACGTTACTTGCGGACTTGGAAACCGGCGACCTGGAGACTCAGATTCAGAATTCAGAACTCTCCTTGCAGGACACGGAACGCAACCTCATCACGGCGCGCACGCAAGCCGCAACGGGCCAAGCGGACGTTACGCTCGCGAAAATTGCCGTAGATCAGGCAGAGCGTGACCTCGAAGATGCTCGCGAAGCTCTCGTCGAGGCCCAGGGAGGTCCCACCGCCCTGGAGTTCGCCCAGGCACAGACCACCTACACCAAGGCGGCCGCCGACGTTGCCGCCCTGGAGAACGCCCTTAAAATCGCCCAAGCCGAATTAGAGCGAGCGGAGCAGGATCTCCTAGATTACTTTGGCGGCGCTCCGGTAGACCTCAAAGTGCAGCGGGAACTGGCGCTGAGCAATGCAGAAGAAGCTGTTCGCGCCGCACAGACGCGCCTTGAACAGCTTCAGTCCGGCAATCCCGATACCCAAGTCTTGTCCCAAACGGCAAGTCTTAGGGCGAGAGAGCAGGCGTTGGAGACAGCCAACCAAGCTGTAGAAAGAGAACGGAAGAGACTGAAGGATGAAATAGATGCTGAGCTAAAATCATATCGAAACGATCTCATCGAGACATCAAATGACATCGAAGATGAGCTTGACGAATTGTTCGACGCCATTAAACATTTGGGAAGACGGGCCCCAGGCGCCCGGGATGCGTTTGATGCCTTGCTGGACGAGCTTGATCAGGTGCAAAGTGACCTCCGCGACGCGATGGTTGAGGATATAGACGAGGCGCAACACCAGCAGGAGCTGGAGGCTTTCCTCGATCAGCTTGATCTCATGGCTATCGTAGATGCGCTTGAATCTGATACCGCGCCGGATGAGGCCGGCGAGGAAGCGCCGATCTTGGAAGAAGGACTCTTAGGCGCGGAACTCGCCCGTCAGGCTTTTGAGATAGTGCGGATGGGCCTTCTGCAAGCAAAGGCAGCTGGCAGCAGTCTGTCAACCACCAAATCCAGGCTCAATGCGGCGCAGGAAGAACTAGATGTATATGGGGAGCTAAGAGCGGAAGTAGAAGAGGAAGTCGACACACTCACTCTGCAACTCTTCTCCCCGCCGCCGCAAGGCACAGAAATGGCGATCCTGTGGACAAGTCGCGAAAAAGCCAAGCTGGATCTACAGTCTGCGCAACTTGCTTTGGACCAAGAGAAATCGCAGGCGAGCGAGTCTGTGCCTGTCGCGCAGTCCGGGCTGGACAGGGCCCGCTTCGAGTTGGAGCAAGCGCGGGAGGCGCTTGAAAACATTGAGCAAGATCTGGCAAGCATATACCACTCTGCGGAATTGAATTTCAATGCTTCCCAGGCTGCGGTGAATAAGGCCAAGGCTGACTTGGATATCGCCCAGGAAGCGTGGGATATTGTGCAATCAGGTCTCGATCCTGAAAAAGTGCGAAACGCCGAAATCAGCGTTGCCAGCAAGGAAGCGGCCCTCATAAAGGCCCAGGCGGCCCATGAGCAAGCCTTGATCAATGCCTCAGACGCCGGCAACGTTACGAAGCTGGAGAATGACCTCAAGCGTGCCCGGGCAAATCACGAGTTACTGCTCGAACGGCTCGAGGATGCGCGGCTCGTGGCGCCGTTTGATGGTGTTATCCAATTCATCTCAGGGAAGGCGGGCGAGCCGGTCAGCGCCTACGGTCCCATCATCGGGCTTGCAGACCCCACCATACTCATCGTCACTGCAGACCTTTCGGAAGATGACACGCCGAAAGTTGCCTTGGACCAAGTGGCAGACCTCACCCTGGATGCATTCCCGTCCGTGGTGCTGAAAGGCATTATTACCAAGCTCCCCACGTCCCTCGTTACCACACAGGGCGTAATTCAGGACCGCTCGATTCGCATGGATGTGAATTGGCCGCAAGCAGGCGCGGAAATTGGCATGCTCGCGCGCGTTACAATCACCGTGCAGCATAAGGACGACGTGCTCAAGGTGCCAATTGAGTCAGTAAAGCGCTCCGGCAGACGTACGTTCGTCGAATTCATGGATGGCGACATCAAACGCGCCAAGAACGTCGAGATTGGGATCCAGACCGAGACAGAGGTGGAAATACTTAGCGGTCTCGAAGAAGGCTTCGTAATCCTGCAAGGCCAGTAGATTTCGAGAGTTGCAAGGAGCTCAGACCACCATTCTCTGGCCTCAGGCTCCAGGGTATCTGCTTGAGAGTTTCGGATGCAATTTGAGACGCGCGCAAGAGATCGAACCATGATTCCTATGAATGCCTCAGTGACGAGAATTTCTCCAATTCCAGGGGGAACCAGTTGACCTACTCTATCCTGGTCCTAGTCACCAAGCGTCTGCTCAATAACATCAATATCGTCTTCTCCACCATTCTCGGCTTGGTGGTCACGGTGACGCTGGTGTCGAGCGTGCCGCTTTACTCAGAAGGCATGAGCGAAATGCTCTTGCACCGCGCGCTGCGCGATACTGAGTCGCGCCAGGCGCAACCCCGGGCCAGTCTTCTCATCCGCAAATTTGAGCAGAAGAACGAGACGAACATCTCGCTCCTGCAATACCAACAGGCCGACGAGTACATGCGGGTAACGGCGCCTACAGAGATGGGCATCCCGCTCCTTCTCTCAACCCGCTATGGGCAGACCGAGCACATGCCCATCCTCACAAAAGGCGATGACATTGACTTGACATCGCGCCAGTTCGCCGATTGGGGCTTTATCGCCTTTGCCACTGACTTCGATAAGCACATCCGCATTCTGGAGGGACGCTACGCAGAACCTGCTCAGTCCGGCGATCCGTATATCGAAGCAATAATCATGACGGAAAAGATGGATGCCATCGGCGCAGAAGTTGGCGACCATCTGATCACCGTCTACCGTGGCCCCGGTGGTGAACCGGAACCAATTGAAATAAAGATTGTGGGCCGGTGGTTTCCCAACGATCCTAACGAAATCTATTGGTTCTACCACCCGCAATACTTTAAGGAAGGTCTCATGGTTCCGGACGAGACCTTCGTTGGCGTGATCCTCACCGACTGGGAAGAGATCGGCTATGAGTACACCTGGTTTTCGGTCTTTGATGTCGACGCCATCAATGCGAGCAATGCCAGGTCGATTATTACCGGAATCAGCGAGATTCGTTCCAATCTGGGCACGATACTCGGCAAAGTGAAGATCGATATTTCCCCCGAAGACATCCTGTTGCGGTACTTACGCGACCTTTTCTTCCTTAAGATTCTGCTCTTCATTCTTTCCGCGCCCGTGATTGGCATTGTGCTTTACTACATAGGCATCGCCTCTTCGATGGTCGTTGACCGCCAGCGCAACGAAATTGCGGTGCTCAAGAGCCGGGGCGCGAGCACCTGGCAAATAATCGGCATTTACTTGCTCGAAGGGGGCATGATCGGAATCTTGGCGCTCGTGGTTGGACCGGTCTTGGGAGTGTATCTGGCCCAACTCATCGCGCGAACATACACGTTCCTCACGTTCATCGGTCGCGACCCATTGCCCATCACCATCACGACCAGTACCTTCAATTACGCGCTGGCCGCTATCGCGCTCTCCATTGGCGCGGCGCTCATGCCTGCGGCTGCCACGGCAAGGCACAGCATCGTCACATTTAAGCAGGAAGCCTCGCGCAAGTTACGCAGGCCTTGGTGGCAACGCTTCTTCTTGGATATCCTTCTCTTGGGGCTATCGGTCTACGGCTATCGCTTGTTACAAGATCAGCGCCAGGTCGTCGTACTAGGTGAAGAGGGCAACGTCTTTTCAAATCCCCTTCTGCTTATCGTGCCCTCGGTCTTCATGTTCGGGATGGCGCTATTGTTCGTGCGGCTCTTCCCCTATATCGTCGAGTTGGTAACGCGACTCGGGAATCGACTGTGGGGCGTATCCATTCTCTTAGGGTTGCGCCACATCTCTCGCTCTGCGGGTCAATACAACAGCTTGCTCTTGCTGCTGGTACTGACGCTGGCTATTGGGACGTTTAGTGCTTCCGTAGCAGCGACCCTTACGCGGAATCATTCCGACTCCGTCTACTATCGCATTGGCGCCGATATGGCATTTTACGAATCCGGCGACTATGACGAGGAGCTGGAACAGTGGTATATTGCTCCCTTCTCCGATCACTTGCTGCTCGATGAAGTCAAGGCAGCCGCCCGCGTTTGGGATAGCAAGGGTAACGCCATTCTGCCGGACCGCGCCACGCCTGAAATTCAAATTGTCGCCATAGATCCATGGGATGCCGTAAACGTAATGTACTGGCGTCCTGACTTTGCCCATCGGTCGCTGGTTACATTAATGAATGAGCTTGCCGCGCAGCCGGACGCACTTCTGGCCAGCGCCAACTTCATGATCGACCATAAGCTTAAGGTCGGCGACCGGGTCCGCATCAATTTGCGGCAGCAACAGATCGACTTTGTGATTGTTGACTGGGTAGACTATTTTCCCACCCAGTTCCCGGACACCGATTACTTCGCCGTTGCAAACCTGGACTACATATTTGACAATATCGGCCTTGGCCCATATGACGCTTGGGTGAAGACTGAGGCGGGTGCCGACATCGAGGCCATGGAAGAAAAGCTCCGCGACCTGGAATTCATTGTCGTGCGGACGCAAGATACCCGCGAGAGAGTCATATCCCAGCGCGATGATCCCCGCCGAACCGGCGTGTTTGGTATGCTGACCGTGGGATTCTTGATCGCTATTCTGCTTACTATTCTTGGCTTTCTTACGTATTCGTTGCTTTCGTTCCAACGTCGAATGCAGGACTTTGGCATTTTACGCGCCATGGGACTCTCCATACGGCAATTGATCAGCCTGTATATCTTTGAGCAGGGCTTCCTCATAGTCATGGGAGTTGCCATCGGCACCGTTTTCGGGGTGACAGCGGGACGCATCTTTATACCCTTCCTTCAGATCAAGACCGGCGAACATGCCAATATCCCATCATTTGTCGTGATCACTGCTTGGGCCGACATTGCGAAGATCTACCTAATTCTGGCGGTAATTCTTGCCATCGCGGTGCCTGTGATCATCTCCATGCTCTCCCGTATGCGCATTCACGAAGCAATTAAGTTTGGGGAAGAACAGGGATGAAAAAGATACCGCCGCTACCCGAACGTGGCGAGCCATTCATCATCTGTGACAATCTGGTCAAGATCTATAAAGTCGCGGACCTGGAGGTTGTTGCCTTGCAGGGCCTTGATTTGGAAGTGGGCCGCGGCGAAATCATGGCGATCATTGGCAACTCCGGTAGCGGCAAATCAACGCTCCTCAATACACTGGGAGGACTTGACCGGCCAAGCGCCGGCAGCCTCACAATCGGTAGCCTCAACCTCATCAAGATGTCGGACAACGACCTCGTCTGGTATAAGCGGCACATGGTGGGCTTCGTGTGGCAGCAGAGCTCCCGCAACCTAATCTCATATCTAACAGCGCTAGAGAACGTCCAAATGCCTTTGATTATTTCAGGTATGCCAACCAAGAAGCGCGAAGCGAGAGCGACCGAGTTGCTCGAGGCCGTGGGCTTAGGGCACCGGTTGCGGCATCGCGTGGGACAGCTGTCCGGCGGCGAGCAGCAGCGTGTCGCCATCTCCATCTCGCTGGCGCTCTCTCCGCCGCTCTTGCTTGCAGATGAACCCACAGGTGAGGTTGATACCCAGACCGCCAGCACGATCTATGATACGTTTCGCCGTATCAACGAGGAATTCGGCACCACGATTATCATCGTTAGCCACGACCCAAACGTGGCCTATCGCGTAGACCGGGTCGTTGCCATTCGCGATGGCCGCACCAGTACCGAGACAGTGCGCCGCATTAGCCTGGAGGAAGGCCAAGAAGCCATCAGCCACGATGAGTACGTCGTGCTTGATTCCGCCGGTCGTCTTCAGATTCCGCAGGAGTACCTAGAGCAATTTGGCATTCGCGACCGCGCCATAGTAGAAATGTCAGACGATGGCATTGTCGTGAAACCGGCGTATTCTTCCTCCGATGAGGAGGAGGAGAAAAAGGGGCTACGCGGCCTACTGCGCCGGTAGATCGCCGCCTTTTCGGCCCTCCTCGTGATAGTGCAAACCGTTCAGAGACCAGTAGAGGTAGATGGAAGACATGGCACAACCCATTGCAATCGCCGAAGAGGTATCTCGCGTCTACCATGTCGGCCGTGAGGATGTGTACGCCGTGCGGCAGGCGAACTGGCAAATCGTTCCCGGCCGCCTTATTGCGCTGCAAGGACGCTCCGGCAGCGGCAAGACCACACTCCTCAACCTTGTCGGAGGATTGGATCGTCCTTCAGCCGGCATTATACGCATAATGGACAACGATACCCGGCAGATGAGCGACCGTGAACTCACTATGCTGCGGCGACACAAGATTGGCTTCATCTTCCAAGCCTTTGCCCTGCTGCCCGTGCTTTCTGCATACGAGAATGTTGAATTGCCGATGCGTATTGCGGGCATGGGAGCACGCAAGCGCCATCAGCGCGCGTTAGAACTCCTTGACCTGGTGGGGCTGACCAAGCGAGCTAGTCACCGTCCTTTCGAACTCTCCGGCGGCGAGCAGGGCCGTGTGGCCATTGCCCGTGCCCTCGCCAACCAACCGGCGCTGCTCCTCGCTGACGAGCCAACCGGCGACCTGGATAGCGTGACCGGACTTCAGATGATGCTCCTCTTTTCGCGTATTGTGCGCCAGGAAGGCGTTACGGTAGTCATGGCAACCCATGACCTCTCGGTACGTGACATCGCCGACGAGACATTCACGATGAGCGATGGCGTGCTCTCTCGCTGGCACCCTTCACAAGAAGAACCCGACGAGACGATCAGCACCCTCATGCGCCAGGCCGAGTCGGGCGAGTGGCAGCAATCACAAGAGCAGCCACCCCAGCAGCCTTATTCCGGTAGCTAGACCTCCCACGACATGATGACCCGCTGAAACTTGGCCTCTTGTGCCGTAGTCTCAACAACTGAGACCGCGTCGGCAGTGCCTCAACAATTGTACGCTGCCAATCAAGCCACGACCCTATTCATCCAGCCCATAGCTGCATTCTGCTTCTGACTCAATCAGACAAGGGAAAGAGCATATCTGGACGGAGCAGCGATCGCACGCTATAGGGAAAGCTGAAACTTAGAATTCAAGGCACTTCACGGCCTGATTCTAGAACATTCAGTCTTTCGCACCAGCGCCGTTGCCCACCTTCCTCCAACAGAGCCCAGCACAATTCCGGCCAAGATGCCCTCCCGCGCCAGCATCGAACAATCGCATCAGAAACTCCACGGCTAGTTGTACGGTGGGCTTGGTTTCGCTATCGTATAAATTATCCACCCTTGGAGAGGTGTCCGAGTGGTCGAAGGAGATCGTCTCGAAAACGATTACGCCCCAAAAGGGCGTCGTGGGTTCGAATCCCACCCTCTCCGCCACGTTCTCTAAAGCAAGAAATACGGCCGGCCAGCCTGGGTGTATCAGGATTGTACGGCAGGCATGCGAGAAAACATGGAAAACTCTAAGCCTGAGTTCGTTCGTCTGATTCCAATTCTCTTCGTGAAAAACATTGAGTCAGAGACAGAATTCTATATGAGCTTGGGCTTTGAGATTTCATATCAAGGCGACGAATTTCCAGGGTTTGTAGCTCTAAGAAACGGTGGTATTGAATTCGGTTTGGAAGAGCGAGCTAACGTCGATGCATCGAAAGTCAACGATAGCTTTTCCTGGCAAATGGAAGCCGACAACCTCAACAAAATCATAGCCATATGTCAGGCACGAAACATCAAGCACTCCAAGCCTCGCCAGTATTGGGAAGAGAGAGACGCCTGGGAAATGCAAGTACACACGCCAAATGGATACACCTTGAACATTGAGACACTTGGACATGAGCAGTAGATGTTTCCAGTTTGGCGCCCAGCGCTCGAGCAGTTCTTCTCGGCCCGCCAAAGCGGGATTTGAGCTCAGTTTGATCCACTAATCTGCAATTAGCCCTGCCAACGCTTGCGTATCTAGCAGGAACGCACTTGTGGTCTGCTCCTGCTCATGTTGTGTCATCTGCATGCCCCCTGATTGCCCGCTTGACCTCTCCGGCTCACAGATTCCCTCTCCCAGGCATCCATCCAACATTTAGGAGCCTGAAATCATGGATCGGGAGTCCAACGAATCACTGCCAACGCTCTTCCCGTATCTGAGCTACCGCGACGCGGCAGCAGCCCTCAAATGGCTAAGCGATGCCTTTGGTTTCACCACGATCATCGACTTCCGCGACCCGGATGGCAACGTTGTGCATGCGGAAATGAGTCTCGGCAACGGCGCGATCATGCTCGGGACCTCAATCCCCGCACAACCCGGGGGGAGCAACCGACTTGCAGCGTTGGAACAAGGCATTTATGTGTTCGTCACCGATGTGGATGCCCACTATCGATGCGCCGCGTCTGCCGGAGCAAACATTGTCTTCCCTCCTGAAGACTCGGAATGGGGGTCCCGCAGATACCGCGCGCTTGATCCGGAAGGACACGAGTGGAGCTTTGGCAACTACCGGCCCTCGCCGACCTAAAGCAGATTAGCCTGATCACCGTCTCAGATCCTGCCGACGCCGCAGTTTCTGCATCTCCCCCAAACTCTAAGTTGAGTAGCAGTCGTGATTGGCTCGGCATGCAGCGCATGGAGTTGGTCGACCAAAGACTTGCAGTGCAAACTGCTTGACGCGTCTGAATCAAAGTGGACGGGATGGGGCATGAATGCTGTCTATGAGGACTCATCTGCGCATAGCTGTGCATGTAGGCTCAAGCGAGCTGTTTCAGGCACGCAAGCCAATTTAACTCAAAGGGAGCCGGCTAAGGAAACCAGACTAAGACGACCAAGACCAGGATGTCCACAAAGTGGATCATCCTCGCTCCGTGGGCCCGCCCCCATTGACCGGCCGGATTTTGAAATCAACCCATCCAACGACTAGCGTGCACAGTTTTATGTAATGTAGAGATTCCCAAAATCTGCCGGATAAACTTGGAGGCGCAATGCAATGGCAAACGACCAAGACCCTGACAAGCAGCCACTTTCCTACGCGGCATTCCTCCGGGGCATCAACGTGGGAGGGCGCCGGAAAATCAAAATGGCCGATTTGAGAGCGTCGTTCACCGAGTTGGGCTTTGAAAACGTCAAAACGGTGCTTGCGAGCGGCAACGTCCGCTTCGACGCGCCGGGAGCCGATGAAGCTGAAGCCCGCACGGCAATCAAACAACGCCTATTGCAGGACTTCGGGCACAGTATCGGCGTGATCATCCGGCCACTTACGGAATTGCAGGCGCTGCTCGACACTAACCCCTTCAAAGCAGTGGCGACCACTGCACAAACAAAACTTTATGTCACTTTTCTCCCCGAGAGAGGTAACGGCGGCAGGGGCGCCTCAACCCCTCTTCCTGACGGTTACACTATCGTGGGCGCTACCGTAAGGGAAGTCTGCAGCGTTCTCACGCTGGCCCAAGGGCGCAGCACAATTGATCTCATGGCTCACCTTGAGAAACAGTTCGGCAAAGATATTACAACGCGCACGTGGAACACGGTGACGCGGCTATTGAACGCATCCTAGCGGCAATCATGCTTCGCGGGCTGCAGGCATCGCCGCGCAGTTGCTGCCAGAGAAGTGGCAACTAAAGCATTTGCAAGCGCATAGGTGGTCCGATTTCGCTGAGCTGTCGTCCCTCCAACCTTGCCTCAGAAGCGGCTGCGGCCAGGCTCATCTTGCGATTAGGCTAATCACCAGAATAAGCTAGTTCTGGGACTCTCCTGATCGCTGAACTAGGCTACACTAATGTGCATGCACACACTTCTTTGGCAACCGCTAGGTGAATGAAGGGAAGTTCCTATGTCACGAATCGTACACTTCGAGATACACGCCTCTGACCCGCAGCGCGCCATAGGCTTCTATGCCGGCGTCTTTGGGTGGCAGTTCCATCAATGGGAAGGCGGAGACGCGGACTATTGGCTCATCGTTACCGGGTCTGATGACGAGCCCGGCATCAATGGCGGCCTGGCCAGGCGGAGAGGCGACTCGCCGGAGGAATCCGCTGCCCTCAATAGTTACGCCTGTGTCGTCCAAGTCGAAGACCTCGACGCGACCCTAGAAAAGATCACGGCGGAGGGGGGCCTTATTGCCCTGCCGAAGTCCCCAGTGCCCGGGGTTGGCTGGGTTGGATACGCCAAAGACACGGAGGGCAACATCTTTGGGATGATGCAGCCGGATCCCGCCGCAGGTTAGTTCTCTTGCGGTTATAGAGTAATCAACCCGCAAGAGTGGCACAGTCTCTCCGGAACACTTCCTGATCAGGCACAGCCCCCCTCGTGCAAGAGTTGGCCGCTCGTTTACGCAGTCTGGCGCGTGAAACTGTACCGGACGCCCCAGAGATTGCCTATCCCGGCTGGCACGGCCTTGGGTTCCGGCATCCAAAGTGGGGCTGCTTTTGTGGGATGTTCCCACGGGAAGTCAGCGTTCGACTGCTCTTCAAGAATGGCGCAATCATCCTCGACCCTGACGGCACTGTGGAAGGGTGTGGGAAGCAGACTCGCGACGTGCAATTTCGGCGGCGGGAAGATGCTCGGGTGCGGCCGTTCAAGCGACTGGCATGAACAGCCTTGGACTCTAGGCAACACTGCGAATCATCCGACCGGCTCTATGCACCGGCAGCAACCGAAACAGCATGCTGCGTGACCGGAGATTCGTGCCTACGTGGCAGCGACGGGTACCTTCTCGCCTTGCACCCTGGTGTAAACGCGCTCAGTCAGGCTGCCCTCAATCGGCGCCGGCTCTCCGAGGCGGATGCTCTCCTCAACGTAGCTGAAGAGCGCATCAATGTCTGACCTGGAGTTCATCCGCTGGAACCACAGCCCGCTGCCATAGAGGTACATGAAGACATTGTTACCCAGACTGCATGGACCCAGGCAGCCACCGCCGTCATCAGCCGTGAACACGATGTTCACGTGCTCTGAGATCCCCCGGCGACGTGCCTCGCGCAAGTAGTGGGCCTTTTCGAGTCGGGGGTGAGTATATCCATTACCGCAGCAGCAGGCTTCGCACACAAAGAGCACGCCGGCCATCATTTGCAGAAGTTCCTGACCGCCTTCCAACGTGGGCACCATCTTTAGATCGGGACGACTGCGAAAATCCCTCATCACCTAGTCCTCTGTTAAAGCTTCGGACTCTCGTTATGTAGCTTACATTCACAAACTATTCGCCAACGACTGCGCGACCACCCACAAATGCCAGTTAAGGACATGCGTCAGCCGCAACCAAAGCGCAGTAATCTACATTCAAGCTATCAGAAACTGCGAATAGTTGTCAACTAACTCTAACGGACCCTCTTGACGACGCCGCGGAATTCGTGATATAAGATACAAGCAGAGCGCTGACTCGTACCGAATTAAGAGACGATTTGAGCATCCATGAGCGACGCTGCGAACCCCAATAGCCTTGCGCTTCGCGGCGGTCACACGAATGTGTTGTGGCCGCCAGTGTTAGTATTCCTTGTAGCCGCTTAGGCGGCGCAAGATTGAACACACATATACCATTACCAGTGGGACGGCAGCATTCCCCAGTACCGAACAAAGAGATGTGATGCACGAGCGAGAACGCGGTCGCCGGAATAGTGATCCAGAAATCTTGGCGCCGACCGCGCTCCCGGAGCGACAAAGCGAGACTTATTGTTCGAGTTGAAGTGCGAAGTTAGGATGCCCGTCCCCAACCAAGGGACGGGTTTTTTGTTAGCACAGAGTCGAAGACAATTGGATACGCACAATAATGCTAGGTGAGTTTCAAGAGACTTCCGCAGACATGCAATTTGAGCCGGACCGGCTCTATATAGGGTATCGCTGGGGTAGGCGGGCCGTGATCACGGGATTTCTTGCCTTTTCCGCTGCGATTCTTATCTTTGGAGTTTTCGCGCTATTGCTCTTAGGAATTCCAATTGCGCTGATCACTGGGTTGATGGAAGGCAGCTGGCAAGCAACCGAACGGGCGCTCACGCAACTACGGCGCATCAGTCCAATCTTGCTTGCCGCAGAACTTGCGATAGCTTGGGTGCTCGTGGCGCTGTTTCTCATCTTGCGCCGTGTGTTAGCAAAATTTGGCGCAGCCGCAGTGTAAGTAAATACTAAAGAGCAAAAGCAATTGCTTGACAATAGGTGGCTTGGCTAGAATCATGAAGTGGATCGGTATGCTATCAGCAATGGAGGCATTCTACTGCAGGACATCGTGCTCCAGGCCTATGGGGCGGACGACGTCGTGCGGGGCAGTATCTCACCTTTCGGCGCCAGAGCGGCACGAAAAACGTTGATACGGCCAGTAGGTCAACCGTAAAACCAAGACGAGTAAAAAGATTGAAGAAAGAGGTCGGGAGCAAATGAAACGGACAGGTGCAGAGATCATCTTGGATAGCTTGGTGGCACACGGCGTGCACACCGTATTTGGGTATCCCGGAGGCGCGTGCCTGCCTTTGTATGATGCCCTCTACCATTACCAGGACAGAATCAACCACATCCTTGTGCGCCATGAGCAAGGTGCCGCCTTCGCAGCCGACGGCTATGCCCGCGCCAGTGCTGACGTCGGCGTGTGTATCGCAACCAGCGGACCGGGTGTTACCAATCTCGTTACCGGTATCGCGGGAGCCCACATGGATTCCGTGCCTGTGGTTGCCCTCACCGGCCAGGTACCGCGCAATCTGCTCGGCACAGACGGCTTCCAGGAAACCGACGCTACCGGCGTCATGCTACCGATTACGAAGCACAACTGGCTTGTTATGAATGCCGAAGAGCTTCCCCGCGTAATGGAAGAGGCCTTCCACATTGCCAACACAGGACGCAAGGGCCCGGTGCAGGTGGACGTTCCCAAGGACGTCTTCCTGGAGGAAGTTGAGTTCGACAACTTTCCGCCGCCCAACATTCCCGGTTACAACCCGGATGAGGGCATGCAACCTGATCCAACACTTGTGCGCGAAGCAGCAGAAGTGATCCACGGATCAGAGAAGCCAATCATCCTGGCGGGCCACGGCATACACTATTCCGGCGCCTACGATGAATTGCTGGCATTTGCCGAGAAAGCAAATATTCCCGTCATCACGACACTCCACGGCGTCTCGTCTTTCCCGGAAAGCCATGATCTTTCGTTTGGCATGGTTGGCATGCACGGCAATATCTACGCCAACTGGGCCGTGGACCGCGCAGACCTCCTCATCTCCTTGGGTATGCGCTTCGATGACCGCGTAACAGGCCGCCTTGAGGATTTTGCGACAGAGGCGCGCATCATCCACGTGGACATCGACCCGGCGGAAATCGGCAAGAACGTGAACACAGACGTTGGCATCGTGGCTGATCTCAAGCCCACCATTCGCGCGCTCATCGATGAAATCGGCCAACTCGACCACAGCCCTTGGGTAAAGCAGATCTGCCAGTGGCGTGAGGACCATCCCAGCCTCGCAATCCGCGAGACCGAGATCGTGCTGCCGCAGTGGGTTATTCGCCAGATCTACCACATCACTAATGGCGAGGCCGTGGTAGTCACCGACGTCGGGCAAGCGCAAATGTGGGCCGCGCAGCACTTCTGGTACGACCGGCGCAATACCTTCTTCTCGTCGGGCGGCCTCGGCGCAATGGGATACGCCTTCCCCGCATCAATCGGCGTCAAGTATGCACGTCCTAATGAGCAGGTCTGGTGCATTATCGGTGACGGCGGCTTCCAGATGACGCTGCAAGACCTTGCCGTCGTCAAAGAGCACAACATCGACGTGAAGATTGCCATCATCAACAACAACCATCTCGGCATGATCCGGCAATGGCAGACCCTCTTCTACGATAGCCGCTTTATGAGCGCCAAGTTGGAAAACCCGGACTTCGTGAAGCTGGCCGAGGCTTACGGTCTGCCCGGCCTTCGCGCTTCTACGAAGAGCGACGTGGTCAAAGTGCTGAAAGAGGCGGAAAAGATCCCCGGTCCGGTGGTGCTCGATCTGGTTGTGGACGAAGTCGAGAAGGTCTACCCGATGGTGCCGGCAGGTTCGAGCCTCGCCGAGACGATCGAGGGTGACGAAGTGGAAGAGGCGAGGTACGCATGAGACACGTCCTAATCGCAGACGTCGAAGACCATCCCGGCGTTCTCAACCGCATAGCCAGCCTCTTCCGTAAACGTGCATACAACATCGAGAGCCTGGCCGTCGGCCACTCGCACCGGCCGGGCATCTCGCGCATGACAATTGTCGTGGCGGAAGAACACAAAGAAGCAATTCAAGTGGCCAAGCAGCTGGACAAATTGATCGAGGTGCTTTCGGTCACCGATGTTACGGAGCACCGCCACGTTTCTCGTGAAATGGCTCTGGCCAAGATAGCCGCTCCCGAGATGAAGCGCACTGAAATCTTGCAACTTGCCAATGTCTACCGCGCCCAAGTGGTAGACGTGTCGCCCGGCAGCATCATACTCGAGATTACGGGAGACGAAGACAAGATCGACTCGTTTGTGGAGATCATTCGCCCGTACGGCATTCTTGAATTGAGCCGCACCGGGGAGGTCGCCATGGTACGAGGACGCGCTATGCCCACGCCGACAGTTGTGGCGGAAGAGGGCCCGGCGGCGTAGCACTGGCTTAGCCTACATGTGGGCCGCCTCATAATTGCGAGGCGGCCCACTGCTTGAAGAGATCAAACAAGTATTGGGAGCGAAGAGAGGGTACTGTGGTTCAGGTCTACTACGACGAAGACGCAAACATCGATCTGCTCAATGACAAGACAATTGGCATCATTGGCTACGGCAGCCAGGGGCACGCCCACGCGCTCAACCTGCGCGACAGCGGTTGCACTGTCATGGTGGGACTGTACGAAGGCAGTCGCTCGTGGTCCAAAGTAGAGAGCGACGGTCTTCAAGTTGGCACAACTGACGAGGTGGCGCGGCAGGCCGACCTCATCATGATGCTCACGCCGGATACGGTGCAGCCCAGCCTCTATCAGGAGTCAATTGCCCCCCACTTGCGTTCCGGTCAGGTGCTCCTCTTCGCCCATGGTTTTAACATCCACTTTCAGCAAATCGTTCCCCCCGCCACTGTAGATGTGAGCATGGTTGCTCCTAAAGCCCCAGGCCACCGCATGCGCGCCACATTCGAAGAAGGCAACGGCGTGCCTGGATTGCTGGCTATCCAGCAGGATGCCAGTGGCAACGCCCGGGAAGTAACGCTGGCCTATGCCCGTGGCATTGGCTGCACCCGCGCTGGTGTGCTGAATACGACATTCAAGGAAGAGACGGAGACCGATCTCTTCGGCGAACAGACCGTCCTCTGCGGCGGTGTGAGCGCATTGGTGAAGGCGGCCTTCGAAATCCTGGTGGATGCCGGCTACCAACCGGAAGTCGCATATTTTGAGTGCATGCACGAGCTCAAGCTCATTGTGGACCTCTTCTACCAGGGCGGCCTCAACTATATGCGGTACTCGGTGAGCGAAACCGCCGAATACGGCGACTACAGCCGCGGACCCCGTGTGGTGGACGACCACGTCAAGGAGAAAATGCACGAGATCCTAAATGAGATCCAGAACGGAGAATTCGCCCGTGAGTGGATTCTTGAGAACATGGCCGGACGCCCGGCTTTCAACGCCTACCGTGAAATGGACAAGACGCACCAGATTGAAACCGTCGGCAAGAACCTGCGGGCCATGATGCCGTGGCTCGATCCCAAGTAGGTACCTTCGAGGATACGCATTCAATGGGAATCCCGCTGTATCCATCAGTCTTCCCTCTGCCATCTCTAATCAAAAAGGAGCGTGGTCTCAGGCCCACCCGGCGCCAAGGCATAGCTGCCCTGGTAAGCTGGCGGGCCTGCTCACTTGCCACACCCGCCGCCTCGCATCGACGTGCTTTTGGCACACTGTGTACTTTCGTGAATTAGAGGACTTTATCCAGCATGCGAACACTACAGATATTCGATACTACGCTGCGTGATGGTGAGCAAGCAGCGGGTGGGTCTTTGACGGTAGATGAAAAGCTGTACCTCGGCCAGCAACTGGAACGACTCGGCGTAGACATTCTTGAGGCCGGCTTTCCCCGCACTTCTCCCGGCGATTTCCAGGCCGTGCAACTCTTGGCAAAGAAACTGCGTGACGTCCAGATTTGCGCGCTTTCCGGCTTTAAGCCGGACCAGGTCGAGGCCGCTTGGGGCGCTATCAAAGAAGGTGAAGCACCCCGCATCCATGTCTTCATCTCATCGAGCGATATCCACCTGGAACGACAATTGCGAATGACTCGCCAGGAAGTCAGAGAGGCAGCAATCGCGTGCGTCGAACAGGCGGTGGGATATTGCTCCAATGTCGAGTTCTCGGCGATGGATGCCACGCGCAGCGATTGGGACTACTTATGTCAGCTATTTGGCGATGCTATTGCAGCAGGGGCCAAGGTCGTAAACGTGCCCGATACGATGGGATACACCCAGCCGGATGAATTCGCTGAACTCCTGCAGTACCTGCGAGCGAACACACCCGGTATCGACAACGTAACAATCTCCGTCCATTGCCATAACGACCTCGGACAGGCCAACTCCAATTCGCTGATCGCCATCATCAACGGCGTGGATCAAATCGAATGCACGATCAATGGCGTTGGGGAACGCGCCGGAAATGCATCTCTTGAAGAGGTAGTGATGAATACCACCGTGCGCAAAGACTTTTTCAAAGTAACGCACGGCATCAACACAGAGGAAATCTACCGCACGAGCCGGATGGTGAGCGACTTGATGAACATGCCGGTGCAGCCTAACAAGGCTGTCGTGGGCGCAAACGCATTCGCGCACTCTTCCGGCCTGCATCAGGACGGCATGCTGAAGGACCGGCAAACGTATGAGATTATGACACCCCAGAGTGTGGGCATGGGCAGTAGCCGGATCGTCCTCGGCAAGACCAGCGGTCGGCACGCCTTCCGCGACCAGCTTGCGAAGATGGGCTATCACCTCAGTGAAGAGGAGTTTCAGGAAGCCTTTGATCGCTTCAAGGACCTGGCCGACAAGCGCCGCAACGTCACGGAGCGAGACATCGAGGCGCTGCTCTCAAGCGATGTGCTCCACGCCAAAGAGTACTTTCACCTTGATCACATTCAGGTGAGTTGCGGCGATAAGAGCATCCCGACCGCTACCGTACGCATCATCGATGAAGAGGACCGTGTCTTGGAAGATGCGGCATTGGGCGATGGACCGGTGGATGCGGTCTGCAAGGCCATCAATCGCATCGTCAACGTACCGGCTGAACTCACTGAATTCCGTGTTCAGGCCGTTACCGAAGGTATCGATGCGCAAGGTGAGGTGAGCATTCGTCTTGAGAGTGAGGGTGTGTCTGTGACCGGCTACGGCGCTGATACGGACATCATTGTCGCCAGCGCCAAGGCATACATGAATGCCCTCAACAAGCATATCTCTGCGCAAAGTGTCGCTGAAGCGCAGGCAGACGCGACGCCGGTGGCTGCTGCCGGGTCACACTCGTAAGCCAAACTTTCGTTTGAGCGACCAACGAAGCATCGCCACATAGCTCTACAGCCAAAGCGGAGGCGGGTCAAATGGATCCCGCCTCCGCTCTTTCTCTTTCAGATATCTTTTTGGTAATGAGTAGCTTTAGGCTTCGGTTGGAAAGAAGTAAGACGTGTGATCGTCTGCAGGTCTGAGCCACCTACCAACTGTCATTCTTGTAAGTGTTAGGTAATTCGTTGATAGAATTCGCTTTCCCGTAGAAAGCGCTACAAGGCCCTGTCATTCCGAGCGTAGCGAGGAATCTAGGGTCCCTGCTCAACGCACTTCCACGGCCTCAGCACTCTAGATTCCTCACTCCGCTACGCTCCGTTCGGAATGACATGTATGTAGGCAAGCACAGAGTTCTGCTCCCATGTTTCTTCTACCTAATCTGTCAACGTATTACCTGACATTTACAATTCTGAGGAGCGCAGCGACGAAGAGTCTAGAATCGGGCGCTCTTCGTGTTTCCGCGAACCCTGTTCGACGCTGCGTTCGGAATGACGCGAATGAGCCTGCAAAGTCTACAAGTCTATATCTACAAAATCCGATCAATTCTTGACCGTGTCTGCGTGCGGCGATTTGTTGTCACATCATGAATCATGCGCGCGACGATCTAAAGTGCTATGTGCCGTCTGGCCCGCGCCCCCGGCGAATTTCGATGCGTACGTCTCCCGGCTTCTCCACTCCTTTGAGCGCGGACAGCATACCTTGGATGCCGCCGGATATTACCGCGCTGGCAAAGGCATTAATCGGGACCTCCTCACCATCGACCGTGAGCCGAATCGCGTCGCGTTCCGGGTCCGGGCACGCATAGCGCTCGACCAGGAATGCCGCTAATCCATGCGAGTCGTTAGACCGGTACGTAGGAATAGAGAGTGTCATTTCGCCGTCGCTCACGACGGCCACAAGTTGCTCTTCCGCAAGCAGCAGATCCGGCCCTAGATCGCTACGGTGCACCTCTATCTTTGGGTTTTTCGACCGCTTGTAGCCTTCAACCAATACGAAGTCATACCCCAACATTGGCAGCAATCCCACGAGCTGTGGGAGTGAAGCGTCATGAGACACTTTGCAGAAAATGACGGCGTCCCCAGGCCCGCTAAGCACCACCGTTTCTGCGCCAGAATGTGCCAGGCGCCAGGAGTCGCTGCCCTCTCGGTCCAACGTAAAGCCATGCGCGGCATGTTTAATCACCGCGACCCGCCGTCCACGCTCCTGCAGGCACGGGATGAGTTTTTCCAGGAGCGTCGTCTTCCCCGCATTATGCTTTCCGACTATGCAAACCACGGGGATCACGACACGGACTCCCTAGCTCGTTGCCTGCGCCGGTCTGCCTCTGCATCCGGCAGCGTCACGATGGAAAGAGCAAAGCCAAGCAAGAATGCCTTGGTCGCTATACCCAAGCAAGTCATGCGACTCCTGTTTCCTAAATGGGTGTGGGTGAAGTTGTCAGCGGAGCAACGTTTATGGTTCGACAAGCCTGTACTGAGCTTGTCGAAGTGCTCACCACGAAGGGAAGAAACGAGAATTCGTCAGTAGAATTTCGTTAATAAAGTCGGTGTTCGTTCATCCTGAGCCTACCTGTCATGGGTATGCCTGTCGTGAGCATGTCGCAGGACGGAAGGATGAACGGATACCCTCTTCACGTACGCTCTAGGTTTTTCCTCGCGCTCCCTGCCGGCGATTCTCAGCTTGCTGCCTGAGAAAGGCCTCAACGAAGTCATCGATAGCGCCATCCATCACAGCGCGCGTATTCCCGGTTTCAACTCCGGTGCGGAGGTCTTTGACCATGGTGTAGGGATGCAACACATACGAACGAATTTGGTTGCCCCATTCAGCGCTGGTATGCTCACCCTTGAGAGCCGCCTGTTCGGCCTGCTGCTCTTGCAGCTTCCGCTCCAAAAGGCGTGCGCGCAGAATGCGCATGGCTGCCTCGCGGTTTTGCAGTTGCGAGCGTTCATTTTGGCACGAGACGACAATGCCGCTGGGCGCATGTGTAATGCGCACCGCCGAGTTGGTCTTGTTTACATGCTGCCCGCCCGCCCCACTGGCGCGAAACGTATCGAGACGCACGTCGTCGGGGTTGATCTCAACCGTGACGTCATCATCGATCACGGGAAGCGCCTCTACGAGTGCGAAAGACGTGTGCCGGCGGTGGTTGGCATCAAACGGCGACAGTCGCACAAGACGGTGCACGCCGTGCTCGGACTTAAGCCGGCCGTAGGCAAATGGCCCGCTCACCTGCAACGTCACGCTCTTGATGCCGGCCTCTTCACCGGGGGTGCTATCCAAAATCTCCGGCCTGTGCTCGTGCGTCTCCGCCCAGCGGATGTACATGCGGAGGAGCATCTCGACCCAGTCCTGCGAATCAGTTCCGCCTGCGCCCGCATGCAAGGAAAGGAGCGCGTCACGCTCATCGTACGTGCCTTGAAAGAGCGTCTGTATCTCGCGCTTCTCGCCATCGGCTTCCAGCCGGCCCACCTCGGAGTCAAGCTCTGTTTCGAGCGCTGGATCGTCGAGCGCGGCAAACTCCTGCAACGCCTCGACTTCCGCGAAGAACCCATTCCAATCATCCGCCATGCGGCGCACCGCCGCGAGCCGCTGCATCACGCGCTGTGCGTCTACCGGTGTATTCCATAGTCCCGGGTCAAGCGATTGTTCCTCCAGTTCGGCAATCTCTACGTCCCACGCCGCCAGGTCAAAGGCGCCTCCGAAGTTCGTCTGCACGAGCGCTTAGTGCGGCTATTCTCTCATTGATCATGTTCTTCGCTCTCTCGAGGTTTTCCTCACGGTGCTAAGACAGAGTTTTCACGTTATGTCGAGATACAATATTGGGAGCCACAACCGTTTATTCGCTCTCACACCTCAACGGAGTAGAACCGTGAGCCCCTGCACTGCCTGCAACCAAGGTTGCCGAGTCGCGCGAAGTCGTTGTAGCTTGCCTAGTGCCCGTTGATTAAATCACAGGCACTAGAGTCGGTCAAACACTTCACAGACTCTGGCGCTGCAAAGATTGGCGCAAGCAAGTGACAACATACTGAGGCAGACCAAATTCAGGCTCTCGACCTCGTGTAACCTGCGGTGGCAAATGTCATCACCTTACGGTATGCTGATATCTACCGTGCGGCCGGCCTCGCCGCACGCCTACAATAGGCTTGAGCAAGAACCCACACCTGCTGCTGAGGAAAGCGCACATGAAACAGGTGCTCCACATTATCGACGACAAGGACAACACCGCAATCGCACTGGCTGACCTTACCCCAGGCGCCAAGGTCTCTTTCACAGGACCGGACGGCGCGCAGGAAGTCACGATTCTCGACGACATTCCCTTCGGTCACAAGGTTGCCGTGAAAGCCATCGGCAATGGCGAACACGTCATCAAATACGGCGAATCGATTGGGGCTGCCACGCAGGATATTGCGCCTGGCAATCACGTGCACACGCAGAACTTAGAGAGCCTGCGCGGGCGGGGTGACCTCGTCGGCGCCGACCAATCCTCCTAGCCCTGCCGCTGCCACTGTCATGCCTGCACAGAAGTCCGCAAGCCCGCCAAAGCGCAAGCGAGGCAGGGAATCAAAGCGCGCTCTCCGCGAGCGTCTAGGACAGATCGTCTCTTGCCTCCGCGCAACCTATCCTGAAGCCGAATGCGCTCTTGAATATCGTAGCGTGTGGGAACTATTGGTTGCCACCATCCTCTCCGCGCAGTGCACGGACAAGCGCGTAAACATGGTCACTCCGGCCCTCTTTGAGCGCTTTCCAACAGTGGAAGCCTTTGCAGCGGCGCCGCGTGAAGAGCTGGAAACAGCCATCAGGACAACCGGCTTCTTTCGCAATAAAGCCAAGAATATTCAGGGCGCCGCGCACGTGCTGCTGGAGAGATTCGGGGGCGCTGTGCCTAACACGATGGCGGAACTCCTCGAGTTGCCCGGCGTAGCGCGGAAGACCGCCAATGTTGTGCTCGGCGTGGCTTTTCAGGTTGCCGACGGGGTTGTAGTCGACACCCACGTTTCGCGCCTCTCTCAGCGCCTGCGGCTGACCCGCGAAAAAGAGCCCACCAAGATCGAGCGAGATCTCATGCAGATTGTGCCTCAGTCTGATTGGATAGACATTGGACACCTGCTAATTCACCACGGCCGGGCGCTCTGCACCGCTCGCAAGCCTGCCTGTGGCGAATGCCCGTTACAGGACCTTTGCCCAAGCGCGGCACTCTATCTCAACGGTTAGATCGGATCCGGCAGTCCTCTACCCCACATTTGCAGGCCAGGCGGAATCTATAGCATCTAGGCACACACAATAATTAGGTGCCAGTTTTAGATGCTTGTCCAGCTACTCTTTCTCCACACAACAGGGACAACCTTCGCGCAATCCATCGAAAGTGTAAATGCCCGTGTTGTGGCCGTCTTCCCAGTGCATCCGGACCGCATAGCTCCCCACTTGCTCAATTGACTCCAGGAACGTCTGAGCTGCCGTCAGAATTATGCCGGCATGCATCGACCCGGGAATGTCCATTTCACCGGCGCAAAGAGCACATGGACACGAGCGGCGCAAGTCCTCCCAATCGTAGCGGCTAATGTGCCCATCTCGCCACTCGACCCTGAGTTCGCGGCTGTCCTCGCCGCGTGATATCATCGCGGGCGTTCGTGCCCGAATGTCCCTCATATCTTGCTCCGCATGTGAATTCTTCCGTTACTACGTGTTACGTCCTGCGCTGAATAGTCCGAAAGGCACCTGGCCCCGGACTGCCACGTATGGATTGGCACGGCGCTTTGAGAAGTCAACCGCACCCAATCGCGCTCTCGCCAGGCAATCAAGAACGCACCCCGACGTTGTCGGGGTGCGTTCACTTCCATTGCTGGGTCGGGCAGTAATTCCGCCTATTCATCGCCCTAACCTCGGGCACTGGCTCGAGGTTGGCTCGCTCACATCAGCGCGTCGCCGAAACTACCCGTCAAGAGGCGGAACCCAACGCCCTGTTTTGTGGCCCCCCACCCGCATCAGTCGTAGTTTTCAATCCCGCGGATGGAGGGTTACCTGTCCACTTGCCAAACACAATACAGCACTCTCGGATTATCGAGCGGCAAGCGCATTCCTTTCATGGCTCACCTCCCTCCTTTCGTGCAGTACCGAGGGTTCACACCCTCCTTAGTTCAAATTAACCACAATTCATAGAATTTGTCAAGCGTTCGGAACCGATTTGCTGCAGAATGAATTGATTAGTCTTGGAGAAAGAGAACACCCTTGGCGCTGCCGCACGCCGGCGGCTTACACGTACACTATTCTGGTCCGTTCCATCGATACGTGGACGCCAAGAACTGCGTTACACCGGCTCTACAGCTCCATCTCGCTCAAGTAGCGGTCTTCTCCCACCAGCATCAAGACGTCGCCGTCTTGTAGGCGCTCGCTGGGGTACGGATCATAGATGACACTCTTATTGCGTCCAATCATCAGGACTCGCAGTCCGCTCTCTTCATCAAAACCCAAGACCTGCAGCGACCGGCCGACAAAACGATCGGGAACGCGGATCTTGCTGACACCATAGCCTGGGACCACCTCCACATAGTCGAGTATGGCACGCGAAATGAACGTATGTGAAATGCGCAGGCCGGCTTCATGTTCAGGATAGATCACCTGATCGGCGCCAATTCGATCCAGTATCTCACCATGAAGTTCATCACGTGCCTTTGCAATCACATATGGCACGTCAAGATGTTTGAGAATCAGAGTGGTGACAATGCTGCTCTGAACGTCCGAACTAATGCCGACAACCACCACGTCGAAATTGCGAATGCCCAGCTCCTCCAAGGCTCCTTCATTTGACGTATCAGCCCGCACTACGTGGGTGAGGTCATCCGACATGTTCTCCACAAGGTCTTCATTCTTGTCCACGCCCAACACATCGTACCCCAGGCTGGCAAGCTGAATAGCGGCGCTTCTACCAAAGCGCCCCAGACCAATGACGGCAATCTGCTGGTTTTGCATTCGCTATCTCCTATCCCACGCGTACCGATTCACTAGGATACTCCAAGAATTCGCGATGACTCTTCTGTGCAAGCAGCAGCACCAGGGTAAGTGGGCCAAGTCGCCCCACAAACATTGCAAGTACCAAGAGTAGGCGACTCGCGTCGTGCAGTTGCGGCGTAATACCATAGGACATACCAACCGTGCCAAGCGCCGATGCAGCTTCGAAGAGAACCGGAAGGAAGCCCACGGGCTCGAAGTCAGCAAGCAGCCAGCTCACCGCAATGAGCAGCAAGGTAGCCAACGAGACAATGGCGAGTGACCGGAATACCACTCCCTGCGGAATTCGCCGGCGCAGTATCGAAGTTCGCGTCCGCCCGCGCATCACGGCCAAGATTGTGACACTGAGAATAGCAAATGTGGTCACCTTTATTCCACCTGCAGTCGAACCTGGCGCGCCGCCTATGAGCATGAGCACCATCGTCAGGAAGGTTGTGTCCTCCGTCATATTACCGACAGGAAGCGTCACAAAGCCGGCCGTGCGGGCAGCGATGCTATGGAAGAACGTGTCTACCAGTTGCACGTGCCACACTTCTCCGGCCAGTGTAAGCGGATTGGTGCGTTCCCGCCAGAAGAATGCCAACCCGCCAATTAACCACAGTGAGCTCGTGACGATCAATATCAGCTTGGTTTCCAGGCTAAAGCGCACCCAGCGCCGCGACATTACAACATCCTGAAACAGCACGTAGCCCGTACTGCCAAACACGACCAGCGCCCCAATTACGACAAGCAAAAACTCCTCCCGGCGAAAGCCTGTCAAGCTGGTAAAGCCTCCCATGAGATCGAATCCAGCGTTGTTAAATGCCGATATGCCGTGAAATAATCCCATCCAAAACGCCCTGGACGGCTCATTGCTCTGCGCAAAGTAGAGCGACAGCGCCAGGACACCAACAGCCTGGACCATGATCGTCCAGATTGCGATGTTTCGGGCGATACTAACGATGCCCCCAATTCCGGTTAGGTTGAGCGCCTCACGCATGAGAACCTGCTGGCGCAGCCGAATCCTTTGTCCTAGCACCATGAACAAGAGGATTGAGCTAGTCATGAAACCAAAGCCGCCCAACTGTATGAGCGCAAGAATCACGACGTGGCCGAACGTCGTCCAGTGGTCTCCGGTATCTACCACTACCAACCCGGTTACGCACACGGCTGACGTGGCAGTGAAAAGGGCATCGATCAGAGAGGTGCTATTGCCGGGCTTAGTGGCCGCGGGCAACATAAGCAGCAACGTTCCCAAGGCGATGAGGGCGGCAAATCCTCCCGCAAGGACAAATGAAGAGCCGAATTTCCGCCGTCGCTCGTACCCCTTGGGATTGGGAGGTGGCGTCACCAGCACTACTTTGGGAGCGTGCTGGTGCTCTCCTTGCTGCGTGCCGTCCCCTTCAGAGGGTCCGTTGTCTGAGGAGCCTATGGCCGCGTCCCTCCCCTAGCTGAGCGATACGCGGATCTCTTTACATTTGAGTAGCTACCTGCCACCTATCGATGCTACGTAGGCTAGGTAGCTTCCGCTACAAAGCGGACAGTAACGAGTTCGTGAGTGCCAAGTTGCGGTACTGTCACACTCAGCACATTGTCGCTGACGCTATATTCGGCATCGGTTCCACTTACCATTAGTCGCGCATCTTGCACTGCATTGCCAGGTTGCAACACCACCCGTACTTCCTGGGCGCCGACATTCACGACTTCATCCACCGACCCTCGCCACGCATCCGCACTGGTGAGATTCACGAGGTGCACCTGGAGCATGTTGCCAAGGACAAGCACGCCAATGTCTACTAGGCCCGGTCCCTCCACGGTAACCGGCAATTCGCTGCCATGGGCCCAGCGCACCGCATGTGCGAGCAGGCCGGAGAGATCAGTATTATTCTGTTCCCAAATGGCGTGGGCGATGTCTCCTGGGAAGTAAACGATCCGGCTCTGTTCCTGTTCGCGCGCGAACAGGACCGGACGGGAGATCTGAGGTAGCTCCGACATCGCGTATTCGACCGGTTCTGCAGGCGCCGGCGGCACCAGCACTAAGGGCGTATCCGTCCTCGCCAAGGGTTGCACAAGGCTAAGCCGCGTGGCCGCCGGCAAGACGATTGTATCGGTATACGGCTGAACGATCGGATGATCACCGCCGATCTGATACTGCGCGTGGTCCAGACCTGCAATCGGCTCGCGGCCTGAAGCGGTAACGCCCAGCACGTCTGCCAGTGCAAAGTCGGTGCGGTATTCCCCTGAGGTGTCTCGCCGCGAGGTCTCAAACGTCGCCACCAGGCTGCGGCCGCTGCTCACGAAACTCCTAATCTGCTGGGAGTGGCTATCCGAGAGTTCACTGATGTTTGGGAGCAGGATCAACTGATAGTCCTGCAGCGCCCCTGCTTGGATGCGATCTAGCTCCACCAAATCGAATGGAATGCGCGCCCGCAGCAGGGCTAAGCATGCGCCCATTACGTGACTGTTGAAGCCACATATGGCATCGGCATCCGTGCTGTTGGCATAGAGCACTCCCACTGTCGCGCCGGGAATGCGTCCTCCCAGAATCTGCTCATGCTGACTCTGCCATGAAAGAGCGGGAGCCATCTGCTGGAATATTCTGCGATCGCGCGGCACTGCCGCGAAACTGGTCCAGGGCCAGGCGCCATGTGCAAGAATCTCAGCTAACGTTACCGGGATTGTTGCCGGAGAAATCGCGTCCGAGGCGCCGCTGCCCACGTTGACCGTGACATAGGCCGCTTTTCCTCTGCCTGCAACGCCTCTCGCCTTGCGACTCACCAAGCCTGCCGTCCAGAGTGGGTGCTGCCCCCCACCGGCTTCATGCTGGCCCACGACGAATTCCGCCAGCGAAGCTACCCGGCCCTGGGTCGTGTCCCCAACCCACAAGGTATTGGCGCGTGCCTCCTTAGTAATCCGGTCCAGGAAGCTCCAGAGTTCTTCATCCACTTCTCGCCGCCAGCGTTGCCAACTCCGATGCGAACGTTCCTCTTCCGAACTCGCCGGCGACCGGCGAACTGGTCTGGGAAGCCGCATCTCTGCTTCCCGAGCGTACCGTTTCTCGCAGTAGGTGCAGTAGCAAATCTGGCGGTTTCCTTGCCAGTTATGCCCGAGAAAGCCATCCACGGGGTATCGGCCGGCGATCTCACGGACAATCGCAGGCAAGTATTCCCGGTAATACGGTGAGTTGATACAGGTGTAGTAGAGGCCGTTCGCGCGGCGCGGCTTACCTTCGTGGTCCACCATGAACCAATCGGGGTGGGCATAGTAGAGGTCCTCGTGGCCCATACTGGGGTCGATGCGAGCGAGCACAACCAGGTCTTGGTCCTTTGCCGCCTCCACCATTTCCCCGAATACATCGCGCTCGCCGAGCGAGGGGCTGCGGCGATGAAACGGCACTTCCGTAGGATAGAACGCCAAAATACCACCCGCGCTCAGAGCTACGCCGCCGAACCCATTCTCACGCCAACGCTCCTGCCACCAATCAACGTCCACGTGTTGTGGATCAGCCTCATGGAGCACTACCTGTCCAAAGCGAATGAACTGATCGTACCAAGGCATCTCCCGGGCCATACTGGCTCCCTTCATGTCTAACTTGCAAGGCTCCGAGAAGCCTTGCGACACGTGTGTTTACGTTTACCCCGCTTTATTCTCAGTCTATCCAACACCCACCGAATCTTCAAATGCCGAGCCCTGCGCCACCTCCTGTTCCATTGACTTAGAGATTTGTCTCTATGCCGAAGCCGGACCAGTGCATGGTCACAGCGGCAGCATTTAGACGGAACGCTCTTTCTCCTCTATGTAAAGTAGCCGCTTAGACCGACAGCTTGCAGTAGGGCAGACTACAAAACTGCCCTTGCACGGCGCCGGCCTCAAGGCAACTTTGCGTTCCCTGGCCTGCCTCAATGGACTTGCCACGTGTTAGGTTGGAGAGTGCGATGGACTCAAAATCCAATTGAACATTCCTGACACGGTGGTTCAATTCGGTGTACACTACCAGCGGCAATGAGATGAAGTGTTGATGCCAAATCGCCGCACTTCGAAATAGGCATCTTCCCCAGCACTTTACAACGATAGGAGCACTTTGGCAGCCATGTCCGCGGAAGAAACGCACGAGCAGTTTGGAACTGCGACACTTGAACCGGCCGGCTACGCCATTGCGGGCGCCTATGGCTCCTGGCGGCTCCGCTACACGGTTGGCGCCCAAGGCATCGCTACCGGTGGCGCCATCAGGATCTATACGGATTCGGACACTGACTGGGGAGTACCACAGCTAACCAACCCTACCCAAGCTGAGTACATGACCGTGGCTGCCCCATCGGATTCAGGCCTTGACGTTCTGGTTGAGGATATTAAGTCGATTAGACTTCGTGTCCAGGGACGCGACCTGCGGGCAGGAGAATGCGTCGTGGTGACATACGGTGATCAAGCCGGAGGCGGGCCCGGATCGCGCGCTCAGACCTTCCTGGAGGAAAGGCGATACTTCTGGGTGGCAGTTGATGCGAGCGGAATCGGCGACTTCACAACCTTGCCAAACTCGCCGTACCTTTCCGTCGTGGGCGGCCAAGCCGTGAAGCTGGCAGTTGTAGCGCCCTCGACAGTCGTCGTAGGCGAACCATTCCGCACACTCATTCGTGCCGAAGATGCGTGGGGTAATCCCGCCAACGCATACGCGGGCACAATCGCGATCACTGCGGAGGGCATAGAGCTTTCGGAGCAGGATCGACATCTGACGTTTCTTCCTAGCGATCACGGTGTGCAGGCGATTGAGGAGTGTTCTGCCACCAGCGCCGGCACGCAGCGCATTCACGCTGTAGACTCGCATTGCAATCTCGTTGCACGCAGCAATCCAATTCTCGCCACCGAACGACAGCCGGAGCACAATCTCTACTGGGCCGATCCCCACGGCGGCCAAGTCGCCCTGGCGGCGAAGATTCCCGGCTTCTTCCGCTTTGCCCGTGACGTTGCAGCCTTGGACTTTGTCGGCTATCAACGCAATGATCACATGGTCTCTGCAGAAGACTGGCGGCTGCAGCAGGAAGCCGAAGCCGCCTTCTCAGACCCCGGTCGCTTTGTTCCGTTACCGGGATTCGAATGGTCGCCGGAAACAGCGCGGGGCGGTCATCACAACGTCTATTTCCGGCGGCATAATCAACCAATCCGGCGCAACAGCCACGCGCAAGTTGCCGACAAGTCGGACGTCGCTACCGATCTCCCCCACGTGCGCGATCTCTACGCGGCGTATCGCCACAGCGACGTGCTCATCACGCCCCACGTCGGCGGCGCGCACGCGGACTTGGACTATCACGAACCCTCAATTGAGCCCGCCATCGAGATTACGTCTACCCACGGTTCATTTGAGTGGTTTCTCGAAGAAGCGCTGCAAAATCGCTACACCGTCGGCTTCGTCGGCGGCAGCGACAGTCACACCGGCAGGCCCGGCACGGACGCTCCCGGCTTCCAGCCGCGGCGTTATGCGCGCGCCGGGCTCACTGGCATCTATGCGGCCGGTCTCACTCTAGAAGCGTTTTTTGAGGCGCTCAAGGCGCGCAGATGCTATGCGACTACCGGCGCAAGAATTGTCATGCACGTAGCCGCGGACGGCCGGCCCATGGGTGCAGCCTTTGGCACGCCCACACCGCCCACCATTGGTGTTTCCGTCACCGGCACGGCTCCGCTTGAGAGCATAGAGCTTTTCCGCGGATTAGAGCGGATATACTCCCATAGCATTGAGGACGCGCAAGACCCCGGACGTGTGCGAATCCTTTGGCAAGGCGCGAGTCGCAAGTCCAGCTATTCCGGCGTCGTGTGGGACGGCACCGTGAGAGTCTCGGGGAGCAAGGCAACTGCAGTCGAGACTATCCGATTCGATAGTCCCCGATCCCATCTCTTGGATGTTACCGACCGCAGCCTGCGCTGGCATTCGGTGACGTGCGGCTACCGCAGCGGCGTCGTTTTGACCCTGGACGACAGCACGAACGCTATCCTCGATCTTGCCGTCAATTCGTCGCTTATCAGCCGTCCGCGCTTCGGTGCGTACGGCTCGTCCGGTCCGCAGATTCTCGCGCACGCCCCCGCGGAATCTCTCGCCTTTAGCATCCCTGTGCAAGACCTCACAGAAGGGCCTCGAGAGTTCGCTCTGGGGCCTCTTGACCGCAAGGTGACCGTCTCCCTCGCGCCAAGCGAATCCGGACCGGAGAGTGCTTCGTTCACGTTCACCGACCCCACCCCGCAACCGGGCGTGAATCCGTATTGGGTGCGTGTTATTCAAACTGATATGGAAATGGCGTGGTCGAGCCCGGTGTTCGTTGACTTCACAGGCTAACTGCATCAGTTGCGGTCTGCGAGCTTCCCTTTACCTCAACACGCTCGTGAGGAGGACTATTGTGCAGCCGCGATACGCACCTCACTGAGTGCGCAGGACTTGGTTGTCACGAAGCAGCTTTCGTTCTAAGATGAACCTCTGAGCGCTAAACTGTACGGTCATTCTCTGAGGAGGAATCTCTCATGGCAACAGTAGGAACTGAAGTCGGCCAAGAAGCGCCGGACTTTACCTTAGAAAACCAAGAAGGTGATCAGGTCAGCCTGTCTGACTATCGCGGCAAGCAGAACGTCGTGCTCGTCTTCTATGTCGGCGCATTCAGCAGCATCTGCGACGGCGAGTTTCGTGGCTTAACCGCGAATGCCGGTCGTTACGACGCCAGCGACGCGGCGGTGATTGGTGTATCCACGGATACCAAGTGGACGCTCAAGCAGTACAAAGAGGCAAACGGCTTTCCCGCTACATTCCTTGCCGATTTCTGGCCGCATGGCGCCGTGGCTCAGCAGTACGGCGTCTTCTTTGACCCGCTAGGCGTTGCCACACGCGGCACCTTCATTATCGATAAGAACGGTGTGATTCAAGGCAAGACCGTCAACGAGCCGCTCGATCCGCGTGACGAGAAAGACAATTTCGCTGCCCTGCAGCAGTGCTCGTAACGCAATTCCTCTAGATCCCTCGCTCGCATAGGTAGGCATCCCTGAGGTCTCACGAGGATGGCTGCATTAGTCGCTTGGAACGACCTCTTACTGTAGCGCGGGGGCTTGTCCCCCGCCTCTGGCACGCGGGGGTTTGTCCACCGCCTCTTGGGAGCGGGGGTCTCGCGGTTCTTGGAAGTACCGCTATATTTTTGATAGAAAGCTCTTGCCCGTTGTGAACCGGCAGCTAACTCGGTAGAGGCCCTTCTGCACACACGCGGCGACCATTCTTGCGAGATTTCAGCGCATGGCCCGGTTTGGCAGTGCTTGGCGGGCAATACGCACACGTCGCATTGTCTCCGCGAAGCTTCATCTCACCAATGGACAGCGCTGCCCCTACCTGATAGCATTGCCGTTGAAGTATAGCGAACCGTCAGGTAGGTAACGCCCTTGGTACCCTTAGCCCTTATCGAAAACCTATCAGAGCAGACTCCGTCTAAGATACTCTTTCTCGTCCTTGACGGCTTGGGCGGTATGCCGCACCCGGAAGTTGGGAAATCTGAGCTTGAGGGCGCGCGTATCCCAAACCTGGACCGCTTTGCCAGACTATCTATCTGCGGCGTCACCGATCCCATTGCACCCGGGATAACGCCGGGTAGCGGGCCGTCACATCTGGCGCTCTTTGGGTACAACCCGATTAGATTCGATATTGGCAGGGGTGTGCTCTCTGCGCTTGGCATAGACTTCCCTATCGGCCCGAACGACGTCTGCTTCCGAGCAAACTTTGCCACAGTCGATGCAGACGGCAATATCACCGACCGCCGCGCCGGCCGGCTGGCAACTGAGATAAATCGCGAACTCTGTGCGTTGTTGCGGCACATACATCTGCCCGAAGTTGAGGTTTTCGTCGAGACAGAGTCCGGGCACCGCGCTCTCGTGGTATTCCGCGGCGAGGGACTCTCTGACTATGTAACGGACACGGACCCGCAACACACCGGCGTCCCACCCAGCTCCTCCGCGCCAACCCAAGAGGAAGCAGTGCCTATGGCGCAGATAGTCAACACCTTTCTCGCCGAGGCCGCCATGGTGCTGCAGGGACAAGAGCCCGCCAATGCGCTTCTTCTGCGCGGTGCGGCCAGCCTGCCCGATATTCCAACGATGCCGCAGGTCTACAAGCTATCCCCGGCAGCGATTGCCACCTACCCCATGTACCGCGGCCTTGCGAAGCTGGTTGGCATGGAGGTGTTGGAAACTGGAGACTCAATCTGGGACGAATTTGAAACACTGCAGCAGAACTGGGAAGAGTACGACTTCTTCTACTTCCATGTTAAGGCCACGGACACCGCAGGCGAAGACGGAGACTTCAACCGGAAGGTGCAGGTTCTTGAAGAGATAGACAGTCTGATTCCCGCCCTGCTTCGCCTGCAGCCGGACGTCTTCGTCATCACCGGAGACCACTCCTCGCCCTCGGCTCTCAGTGGGCACTCTTGGCATCCCGTGCCATTTGCCCTCTATAGCAATACGTGCATTAGCGACGACATCTCCGAGTTCACAGAACGCGCGCTTGTGCGAGGCAGCCTCGGCCGCTTCCCAGCACAAGACGCAATGCAGCTTGCAATGGGCCATGCGCAAAAGCTCGCCAAGTACGGCGCTTAGGCAGAGTCTCCGCCAACTACCAAGTGTAGACCGCTTGCTCCTGGCGCCTTCCGTCCAGTCCCTGAAACTTGACCTTCCACATCACATGCAAGTGGAACTTGCGCGGGATGTGCTGAAAGAGGCGCGAGCGGGCATTCTCAATGGCGGAGTTGTGCCGTCTCTGGACGAGCTTGCACAGAGCATGCGAGGCGCCGCTGGGCGCCGCTTCCTTCCCTCTCTGCGCCCGGTAATCAACGCAACTGGCGTTATCCTTCACACCAACCTGGGGCGCGCACCTCTGAGCGAGGATGCGATCCAGGCGATGCTGGCGGCAAGTGCCGGCTATAGCAACCTTGAATTCGATCTCGATGCCGGCATGCGCGGATCGCGCTACACGCATCTCGTCAACGCACTCACATACCTCAGCGGTGCGGAAGACGCGCTGGCCGTAAACAACAACGCCGCTGCGATCTTCCTCGTGCTGAGCACTGTCGCAGCCGGTAGGGAGGTCATCGTCTCTCGTGGCGAGTCGGTGGAAATAGGCGGCGGTTTCCGCATACCCGATGTCCTCGCGCAAAGCGGTGCGCATCTCGTGGAAGTTGGCACGACCAACCGCACGTACGTGGAAGACTATATTCGCGCAATCACGCCGTCAACCGCCGCCATCTTACGCGTCCATTCAAGCAACTTCCGGGTAGTCGGCTTCACCCATGAGCCGGCACTGGACGCGCTTGTGGCAGAAGCTCGGCAGCGCGACATTCCCGTGATCTATGACCTGGGGAGTGGTTCATTGCTTGACACAGCAACGTACGGCCTGCACCGGGAGCCAACAGTGCAAGAGACTGTTGCCGCAGGCTGTGCCGTTGTGAGTTTCTCCGGAGACAAACTGCTGGGGGGACCGCAAGGAGGGCTGATTGTCGGCCAAAGCCCTATAATTGCCGAGATGAAGCGACATCCGCTCGCCCGCGCGCTCCGATTGGATAAGACCACCATTGCAGGACTAGAAGCCACTCTGGACCACTACCGCAAGCAGGAGGCGTCTACCCACATCCCGGTCTGGCAGATGATTTCCGCGCGACCCAACCAGCTCAAGCGGCGAGCGCGGGCGTGGCAACGCGCGGCCTCCACAGCTTCCGGACAAACGCTTACGACCACAGTAGCGGTCGGCGAATCCGCTATTGGAGGCGGCGCTCTCCCGGGTGAAATGCTGCCAACGTGGGTGCTTCGTGTCTCTTCATCCGAGAACTCTCCGGATTGGCTAGCCAAACAGCTCCGCTCTCAGACGCCGGCCCTTATAGTTCGCATCGAAGACGATGCCGTAGTGCTTGATCCCCGCACCGTCTTATCCAATGAAGACCAGGCCGTTCGGCAGGCTCTGGCAACGCTCTCCACGTGAGCGGCGGTGCTGCGCTATAATGAGAATTAAGGCGGGAAGACACAGTGCAGTATGCCTAGCGGGTCTCCCACCCTGTTGAGCGTGTCCTTGGCTCGCACATGGATTGGCAATTAGAGCGGTCTTCTTGCCGGTGGAACCACGAGCGTACGCCTGGCTAACGGATAGTGACGCGATAGGGGTAGTACTGAATGCAGCCGCTGATCGACAGTTTTGGCCGGCAGATCGAGAACCTACGCATCTCAATTACTGACCGCTGCAACTTTCGTTGCCGCTACTGCATGCCCGAAGAGATGATGCAATGGGTGCCGCGTGATGAAATCCTTACCTACGAGGAAATCGAGCGGCTCTCAAAGCTCTTCGTCCGGCTGGGAATTCGGGACATTCGCATCACCGGCGGCGAGCCCACCGTGCGCAAGGACCTCCCCTATCTCATCAGCCGCTTACGGATGATTGAACACCTGGAGAGCCTCTCGATCACCACCAACGGCTTTCGTCTCAAGTCGCTGGCAGAGCCACTGGCCGAGGCGGGACTTACCCGCATCAACGTGAGTCTGGATACCCTCGTGCCTGAGCAATTTACGTACATTACGCGTCGGAATGCGCTCAACGCCGTGATGGAAGGCTTGGAGGAGCTTGAAAAGCATCCTTCCATTAGCCCAATCAAGCTAAACTGCGTGGGCATACGTGGCTTCACGGAGAGCGAGGTTGTCGCATTCGCGGAGCTCGCCCGCCGCAAGCCCTACGTCGTCCGCTTTATTGAATTCATGCCCCTAGACGCAGATGGCATCTGGCGTGAAGAGAAGGTGCTCACTGGCGGTGAGATCTTGGACATTATCAACGATGCGATGCCCGTACCGCTCGTGCCCATTCCCACCGATCCTTCGTCAACATCCCGCGTTTATCAGTTTGCCGACGGCAATGGTGAAGTAGGCTTCATTAATCCCGTGAGCGAACCATTCTGTGCCTCCTGCAACCGCATTCGCCTCACGGCAGAGGGCATGTTGCGCACGTGCCTCTTCTCCGTGCGTGAGACCGATTTGCGCCTGCCGCTGCGCGATGGTGCCAGTGACGACGAGCTCGAGCACATCATTCGCGCGGCCATCTGGCAGAAAGAACTCAAGCACCGCATCAACGAGGGTGAGTTCTTTCAACGGGCGAACCGCACGATGTCTCAGATTGGCGGCTAGTCCCCTCCATTGCAGCCAAGCTTGCACCGCCATCGTCGATGCAGTCCCTGCAGAAAGTCCTTGGGCAACTCTGCAGTGCAGTTGGCACTGGGCCGTTAAAGAGCCGACTACCCTCTACTCCGGGCCCACTTCCCAACGCGAGAAAGCAACTTCGAGCGGCTTCGGCAGAGATTTTATCGGATTCTCTCAGAAAGAGGGCGTTCTTCTCGCATACCGGTACTGGTTGTACGCGATCTCCCAGATTACTCTGAGTGCGCCACCCCGAAGGGCATTGGTGCGATCCGTGTCCTTCTGCTGACATGTAGGTTCCCGCCGGCTGATTGGTCGGTCGACCTTCTCACCGACTGAACCTTCGCGATGTCGAGGGACTGGCTGCGACCGGAGAGTGTGCGGTACGGGGCGTTCTTCCTCTACATGGCGTGCAAAATTCTAATCCTTCCGGCCCCCATGCGCAACCGCACTATACATTTTTCTGCCATATGCCTCTTTCTGTTGACAACTTCTGATCATTCTGATATATTTTCTAAAGGTGAAGATTAGAATACCTTAACTTTAGACGGGGAGGCATTCCATGCGGAATATCTTGGGTAGTTCCCAAACGCCAGAAGTGCTTGGGCGCTGCCCCGTATGTGAAAGTGAGCTCACCGTACAGCGTCTGAGTTGTTCTTCGTGCAGTGTCGCTCTAGAGGGGGAGTTTCACCTCAATCCATTTAATCGTCTCTCCGCGGAACAGCAACGCTTCGTCGAGAAATTCCTTGTCGCCCGCGGCAACATGAGTGAGGTGCAGAAGGAATTGGGCGTCTCATACCCTACAGTGCGGGCGCGCCTAGAGGAAATTATCAGCCAACTTGGCCATGAGCCGGCTTCCGATGAAGCCGCCATACAGGCCGAACGTCTCGGCACGCTTCAAGAAGTGGAAAGCGGATCACTCAGCGTTGAAGAGGCCTTACGCCGGTTGGCAAACAGGGAGTAGCAAGATGGGCGCAGAAGAACGATTGATACTTGAAATGCTGCGCGAAGGAAAAATCTCCGTAGAAGATGCGGAGCGCCTGCTCGGTGCGGTCCGGAACGGGAGTGAGAGATCCGTTCGCGGAGTCTCTTCCATACTGGAGAGCAACTGGTGGGAGGAAGTTGAACGCTCACTTGGCGAAACACTCTCCAAAGTAGAGGACCGCATCTCACGTGCGGTCACGGACCTACCACGGGGAAGTATCCGCGTGCCCCTGCGCGGTCTTAAGCGGAAACGACAACGAGAAGAACAGGGCTACGAGCCCGTTGAACTGCACGACCAGTCATTCGCCCTTCCCCCCGATGCTCACGTGGAGGTTGACATTGAAGGCAGCGGTCTCACCCTTGAGGAAGCCCCGGGAGACGCCCACGTGAGCTTCGACCGGGAAGGCCACGATTGGGAATGGTCTGTACTGAGGCTGGGGGACACCTTCGTGCTGTCCGTCTATGCGAACGCCGTTTGGGCCGGCGTGCCGAATGTCTCTCTCCGCGTTCCGCCTGTGCAATCCCTGACCTGCCGGGTATCCGGCAGCAGCATGTCCGGACGCAACCTCACGTCGCCTCTGGATTCTTCAATCGCTGGGGGGTCAATCCAGCTTACAGACGTTGCCGGAGAACTGAAGTTGAATGCAGCCGGAGGGTCCATTGGTGTCTTAGGCAATGTCCCTTCCCTCCAGGCAGTTACCGCCGGCGGGGCGATCTCGCTACTGGGCAAGGCACAGCAGCTCGATGTTAAGTCTGCCGGTGGCAGTGTGAGCATCAACCACGCCCTGCTCAGCGACGGAGACCATCATGTTGAAAGCGCCGGAGGTGGCGTAATCCTGGTGCTGGATCCTGCCTCTGCAGTCTCCATCGAGGCCGCGGCGTCTGGTGGAGGCGTCGATGCTAATCTCCCCGGTGCATCTGGCGAGGCCCGTAACCGGTATGGCACGGGTCAGTACACTGGGACCTTGGGCGCGGGTACCGCCAGCTTACAACTGCGCAGTAGTGGCGGCAGCATCCGCATTCATTTCTCTGAAGAGAGCGCCTCTTCCTGAGGTGTTTTTGCTACTGAGCACGATGAGCAGTCAGTGAAGCGCCTCACTCTAGCTTTCTACTTTATGCTCTACGCAGCTTCTTGCCTTCCGCTGCGTAAATCAGCTTGGCAAAGGATCAGCCAGGGGCAAAGCAACTCCACGCAGTAAACCGAATAGAACCTGTCTTGGGTACCCTGCCGGCCGGCATGTCCTCTCCCCTAAGGCACCACCTGCGCGAATCCATAGTCCAACAGGATGGCTGCATCCGTAAAGTGCTGTGTAGACCCCAGGACGACCGCCAACAAGTGACGCCCATTACGTTCCGCAACGGCCACCAAACAGTATCCCGCATCCGGAGTCCAGCCGGGTTTGAGGCCATACGTGCCGGCATACGTCGAGAGCAGCTTATTGAGATTCTGCGGACCGTACCACCCGTGCTCTTCCGTAGCCGTAAACTGGATGTGCACTTCGCTGGCATACTCTATAATCCCAGGCGTCCGGTCAAGCGCGTAATCAGCCAACGCCGCTAGGTCGTGGGCGGACGAGTAATGAGGCAGTGTATCTTCATCAAAGCCGGTGGGATTGCTAAACTTTGTATTCTGCAATCCTAGCTCCTGAACTTTTGCGTTCATGGCTTGAACGAACTCATCATAGCCGAGTGTGCCCTCAGCAACGGCAATTGCGGCGTCGTTGCCGGAATCCAACATCATCCCGTAGAGCAGTATTTCCAGGGTTACCACTTCGCCGGTTCTCAGTCCCATTACGTTTGGTTCAGCACTCCCCGCCCGTTCTGACACCAATACCTTAAGGCCCGGCTCGCTGTGCTCCAAGGCGATTATTGCCGTAAGAATCTTCGTGGTGCTTGCGGGTGCCCGCTGTTCGTGTTCATTTCTCGCATACACGACAGAGTTATTTGAGAGATCTACAAGAATGGCAGACTCTGCCGAGAAGTTGCTGAGTGCCGGTGCAGGATTCTCTTCCAACCACGCGTACGAGAAATGGGGGCGAAGTGGAGAAATCGTCGCCACAATCTTTGCAGCGGCAATGGGGGTACTCACGGCCTCAGTGATAATTGGTCCAGCTGGCTCCGGGGTAAGACGCGAGAGCAGCGCCACGCCCCCCAAGACCACCACCATGGCAATAATCCAAATGCGGAAAGCGGGTCGCCGAGGGGACCGTGGGGTCGGCGGTTGATACCTATACGGTTCCATCCGAGTCGATCTACGTTCTCAATCCAGAACGTCACACTCTCTGCTTGATCGCGCGTAAAGGCCCGGCTGACTTGCGTGAGCTACCCGTTGACAGAGTAGCCAGGCAACTCTGAGTCCACCCTCAACGTACCATCAAGACAGTGTGCAACTGCAAGACTGTATTGCTGCATGCCTTAAGGTTAGGAAGGCACGCACCTCAGCACTGAAATGTTGCCGCTGTAGCAATTGCACAGCGGCAACACATTCTGACAATTCGAATTACCAGACTTGATCCCCCACATTAGGGAGACATTAGCAGACATGGCGCCAAGATCCCTCAGGCAAGACGCAGACAATGAGAGTCTGCATTTGCTTGCATAGAGACCTCAGGAGCCCAGACCAGCCAACTCAGGCCACACGCGCCTACACAGACGTAACCAGGATCTCAATGGATTCCCAAGAACCCCTTTGCCCCGGACCGGGCTATTCAACAAGGCCCGTGCGGTCCACACTCTCCACAAAATAGCGTTGCGTAAACAGATAGACGATGAGTGGCGGCATAACCACAAGGAATGACGCAGCCATAATAACCGCTTCATTGAACTCATCCCCCGCGCCTTGCCCGGCTAACATCTGCAGCAACGCCGCACTTAGAATGGAGAGCCGTAATGGCAGAGTAAAGTTATTCTGGTCGAAGAGATAGATTGTCGGTTCGAAGAAGTCGTTCCAGTGCCACACCAGAGAAAAGAGAAATACAACAATAATCGCCGGTGTTGCCAAAGGAAGCATAATACGCCAATACACACTGAAGGGCCCAGCACCGTCAATACGGGCTGCATCCTCCAACTCATACGGCAGGTTTCTGAAGAACTGGCGAAACACCAGGATAAATAGTGCCCCTCTGAGACCGTGCCCAAACAGCGCAGGGATCAGGAAGGGGAAATACGTGTCCATGAAGCCAAGGTTTCGGTAAAGAATGAAAAGAGGCACGATGATCGTCTGTGGCGGCACCAAGAAAGTAAAGAGGACAAGCAAGAAGAGAACATCGCGTCCCGGGAACGGAATGCGGGCGAAGCCGTAAGCAACAAACGAGCAGGCTACGGTCTGCAATATACCTGAGCCGAGAGAGATGATAATGCTATTGCGCGCCGCCTGCCAGTAAAGCATGCCACTAATCGCAAGCTCGTAATTTCTCCAGAAAATGGTTCGTGGAATCCACAACACCGTGAGGTCAGCCAAGTCCGCAACCGTCTTCAGCGACGTCGAGAACATATAGATGACTGGAAAGAGGAATACGAAGCATACATTGATCAAGATGATATAGGTGGCGATGCGCAGGAAGAATTTTTCCCACCATTTGCGCGAGGTTATTGCACCCAGTACACCTTGGCGCTGTCTTATGACAAATACCGAATCAGCCATGCCAGGTACTCCCTACCGTTCACCAGCGTAGAATACAAAGCGGCTTGAAATCACCAAGGCAAGCGCCATAAATAGGAAAATCGAGGCAAAATACATCCAGCCCAAAGCCGCCGCATAGCCAAGCCGGAAATCTCGGGTCAGGCCCACGGTCTGAATGTAGGTAAGAACTTCATTGAATGGATCGGTGAACGAATCGACAATGGTGTAGACCACATTGACCAGGATCACCGGGGAAAGCATAGGCAATGTAATGCGCCAGAAAATCTGCCAACCGGAAGCGCCATCAGTCTTTGCGGCCTCACGCATCGTAAGCGGGACACTATGCAAGCCTGCCACAAAGATGAGGATCTGCACACCGGTGCGCCAGAGCACTAACGTAACCCGATTCACCAGGTCAAGCACCCAGTCTGCAATCGTCCCCTGAAGATAGGTAAAGACAACTTCGCTCAACGTCTGTACGCTCACTCCAATGGCTTCCGTGCTTACTCCCTCACCGAAAAGACGGCGAATAACAATCGCGGAGCCAATCACTACCGGCATAAAGAGAAGCATGCGGAACACGCCTCGTCCAGGCATCTCTTGCACCACAAGAATGGAAACAAAGAGTGAGAAGACGAGGATGATGGGCAGGTCCGATAAGAGGTTCGCCACCGTCTTGGTGAATAAGGGCAGGAAGTGAATATCTTCTAAGAAGGGTTCTGCGTAATTCTCCCAGCCAATGAACGTCAATTTGAGCTCAGAGCTCGTAATCTTGACGTTGTGAAAACTGACGTAAAGCGACTGAAACAACGGCCATGCCAGGAAAATTAAGAAGCCAGTGATCCACGTGCTGATATAGAAATACCCGTCCATAGCTCGTTGGAATTTGTACGTTAGCCGCACTCCGACCGCCGACAGGACAACGCGGATTGACAAGATGCACGCGGGAACCACAAACGCTAGCCCCGTGAGCAATGCGACCCATGTAAAATTATCTTCAAATTGCATGGCAGTTACCTCCGCGGCGGTATTATGAGATAGTTCTGACCCTCGACCGCGTTTTCGCCGTCAGTATAGCGACGAGTCTTGTAGTTGACTATTACCCGTGTGCCGTCTTCATACACGGTCTCATAGACACCGTCAGCAATCTGTCGATGGTCCTCCATTAGCTGATTTACCGTATAGCCCAACTGCTTGACAAATAGCTCGTATTCATCAACAATCTGGGGTTCCCAGTCAGCAAAGCGAGATGAATATAGACGATTGTACTGAGTCCGGGTAAGGAGCACGCTTGGATTGGAAGTAAGCTCAAACGTAGGTAACGCGCCATACTCGATGGCCCGCAGAAATTCATCGCGGTCGCTGCGAAGATTACTCTCATCCCCTGTGTAGCGCACAAGACCGTGGACTGCCAACGGGAAGAATGGCACTGTCTCTTCGCTAAACACATAGTTGTAGCGATCCAGAGGAATCCGCGTGAAGAAGTCAGTGGTATCAAGCATGTAGGCATTCGCACCTTGTACGACAGCCGTACCCGTTTCCTGCTTACTAATGTCTATAATGTCTTTCCATACGCCCACAAATTCCTGTCGACTCAGTTTTGTGCCGCCCTGCTCAGTGTCGACGGGCTGCTGGGCGGTCCGCACTTCATTTATTAGGCCCGCTACCAGCACGATTAAAAGCGCACCCGTGGCGATTGGCCGCCACAGAGGGCCCCCGCTAAATTGGCCAAACATTGAATCACCAGCTCGGCGCGTTCCGACCAGGACAATATAGAGTCCTAAGAACACAATTCCCCCCAAGCCCAGGAACCTGAGGCCTGTGGTGAATCCTGACCGACCGGAAAAGAGGATGGGATAGTGGTTTAGAGCCACCTTGCCAAAGAATCTGAACTCTACGCCGGAAATTCCATATTCACCCATCTTCGCGATATCGCCTGCCGCGTACCGGTCTCGTGCTATCTCCGGTCGAAGGAGCTGGACCTCTGTGTGCGGCTCATCTTCCTTACGTTTGAATCCCACATAATTGGTTGTGATCGGCAACCGGTTTGCTCCACGAATTACATCCGTCAATGGGTTGAACCGGAAGAAGGAATCAATATTCCTGAAGCCGAACAGGTAGTTGTCCTCTAGGTAGATGGGGATATTATTGGCATTGCCGTAGTTTGAGACCGCCCGCAGTCCTTCATCCCCACCAAGTTTCCCTTCGGCCGGCAGCCGCTTTGGCAAAGACCAGTCATAACCGTCCTGGTTCCAGCCCACTAGCGTTACGCGCAGATTATCAAGACCTCGCTCTTCCTTGAGCGACTTGAGCATATCCAGCGCCTCATCGAACGTAGTCATGGTAATGAACTGATCGCGCGGAAAAGCTTGACGTTGCATGGCCATGAAAATACGAAGATGCAGGAATGGATTTGCCTCTTCAAGCTGCTGCAGGCCGCGCTCACTCATCAGGAATTCGCGATAGTTCTTAGCCATCCCGACGTACGTGGCATCGTAGCCACGCAGGAAGGCATACTTGACCTCGCGGTCTCCTTCTACGCGTTCTTGTTCGAACCGCGTGACAAATGATGCCCGTCGCAGCGGGAATGGCGCCTTGCGCCGGAAGATAAATTGGCCGGAAATCCGATTATAGCCCAATGCGGTGTAGCTGAGCGCCGCACTGATGTTCACGTCCATGTCACCTTTAGTGACGATGCCGGAGAACGCCGTACTCCCGCGCACCAATCCAAAGACTGGCACAGGAATTGGACCCTGCTGCTGCTCCGGTTCAAATGAGAAGAGCGCCGGGCCGTATACCTCGGCGAGGAAATTGTGCCGGTATTCAGGCTGCTCGGGGCGGAAGTGCACAATTGCCCCGGGACCGTCCGGCACAAACAGATAGCCCGTCTCTTCGTTAGTAGCAGCGCCGAGGAACGGCATAATGTCCAATGTGACCAGCAAGCGTTCCTCAGTTTCCCGGATGCTATCCTCATCGACACCAACAACCAGCCGGTCATCTTCCAACCAATATCTGATTGCGAATCCAATATTCAGTTCGTCGAATAGATAGTCCACCCGAATACCGCCATCGATGGGGTCGAACGTCATCGAAGGCTGATCTGAGATTATGTCGGCAACGCGGGTCTGAGTGCGCACTCTATCGGTATACTCAACGATAACCACCGAATTCAGCCGCGCCTTGATAGAGTCCGAGACGGCCTCGGGGTTTTCAAGAATCGGTGAACTGCGCCACAGCCGACCATTCTCGCGGTCGTCAAACACCGCAAGCTGTGAATTCGATTTATTGAGGAAGAGCGACAGATGCTCCACCTGACTAACTTGCTCGAATTCCGGACCCAGCTCTTTAGCCGCATCAAAGGCAGGCGCGGCCGTAGCCGGCACGATGGGCAAAATAGTTAATAGTAGGACCAGCGGCACAAAATACCGTGCGATTCGCCACCCTCTAGCGAGTGACAACTTCATAAACAACCTCCCAGAGGAAGCGGATCACCCGCGAAGACATGAAGTAACTAAGAGCCGAAATACCAAAGATTGCAACCATGCCCATTATATTGAGGAAGCTCACACCTGCAGCCCGCTTGAACTCAAAGTCGTGTACTACCTTGACTTGCAGATAAATGAGTGCTCCCATCCACCAATACATAAAGCCCTGCGCGAAGCCATAGAGCGCACTCTCATCCTTCGTGAGCACGTTCGACACGAGCGCTAGCGGTAACGCGATAATGATGTACGGTTGCAGACAGTATGCAGTCGTGGCTGCCACTACTTTCGGCGAACCTTCGCCATAGAAGATCGCACTCACGCCGTAATTGGCGACCACCCAGACCAAGAAGGGCACAAGGATCCGCGAGACCTCAAGGACAAAGTTGATATCCTCGGGATCAATTGCAGAGTAGTGAAAGCTCACTGTATTCAGCGTGAGCATTCGCACGATGATGGCAAGACCGAGAATCGTCCATACAGTCCACCATGTAGAGTCCTCACGCAAAGCCCAGAAGGTCTCCATCGGGTCACGCAAGACGCCAACGGCCTGACGATAGATCTTGTACCACGTACTCTCCTGTTTGAGGATGCCCCGCTGGAAGCCATACGCAAACACGCGGCGCGTGCCTCGCGGAATTACGATGATGGCGCCTATCCCCAAGAACAGGTAGAGCATGAAGAGACCGAAATTCGCACGCATCCAGAGGTAGCGCGCTTCTGAGTAAGCCTTGGCATACTCATCCTTGTCGTAGCCTCTAAAGTACTCAACCATCGCGTCTTGGTAGCGTTCTTGGCGGTAAAGCGCTTTGCCAAGGGCGCTATGCGCAAGGTACATGTTCGCGTCAAGCTTGAGGACTTGCTGCCACAGGTTGGCTGCCTCATCGTAGCGTCCGTCCCAATAGAACTTGCTCGCAGAGTGGACCAATCTGGCAAAGAGCGTAGGCCGGTACACCTGAATGTTGTTGCGAATGGCATCCAGGATATAAAGCGACCCTGCCGCATCCGTCACCACACTCGTTGGGTATCCAAGTTGGCCTTGCTGCACTCCTCGGCCACCGAACGCCAGCAGCGGCTCACCATCCTGATCATATTGATAGACTTTAGCCGAATTGGCATCAACAACCGTAATAATTCCCGCTTCATTGACGTTAACATCGGAGAAGCGTGGGAATTGGGTCCGCCTACCTGCTCCTTCTCGCTCGCCATAGAACTTCAGCGAATCCGATTTGAAGAAGCGCATGTAAATGGCTACAGACGTCGAATGCGGATAGACATTTACACCCACCGGACTCAGCTTCTGAAGCTGGTCCTTGACCGCAGTCGCCACGACCGTGTAGAGGAAACCATCTTCGGAGAGGTACAGATTGGAGTGCGGCGTGGGCTGGGGCAAGAAGATCTTGCGCCGCTGTTCCTGCGTTGCAAACATACTCACAATCAGTCTGCGCAGACTGAAATCTAATCGAGTAGCCCCAAAGAAGCCACGGAAGTTACCCTCGCCATCCAGCACAATGATGCCGAGATTGCTGCCAGCCTCCAAGGTGTAGATACGCCCACTCCGGTCCACCACAAGCTTACTGGGAGCGAACGTATGGTCGATGGGGATTAGAGTTGTTGAAGGTTTGAAGAACTCATCGACAAAGTTCCCCTCCGGATCCAGCCGCAGAATACGGTTATTGCCGGTATCTGCCACAAAGATATTACCGTCCGGATCAACATAGACACCCTCAGGCTTACTCAGGTTGCTAATCTCCATGAGGTACGCGCCCTCCTGAGAGAATTTGAGCACCCGGTCGTTGCCTGTGTCAGCCAGCCAAAGGTTTTCCTCGTGGTCGAGGAAGAGGTCCGACGGCTCCTTGAATGCGCCGGTCGGCAAATGAATGCCGTTGATTTCTTTCTCAAAGATGTAGGGGAGTGGCGATGGCACCCGTTGGTTGCGGGGGTCAATGGTATAAGACAGCTTTGGATCAAGCTCCAAAGCAGACGCCGTGCCGGCAGACGCCAGGATTAGCCAAACCGCCGCAAGGCCCGCCAGCGCCGCCTTTATTCTTGATCCTTTGTGTCCAAACATTTTTCCCATTCCCTTACCCGCTAATCGGTACCATCACGCTGCGATACTGTATTATGCCTTGATTCCCGAGTGTGCCATGGTGGCAATCACGCGCCGTTGCACTAACGTGAATAGTACCACTGGCGGCGTGATCATGATGAATGTTGCCGCCGCATATGCACCTTGCCGGGCCACCGAGCCCTGGCTGATCAAGGTCTGCAATGCGATTGGCAGGGTCCGCATCGATTCCGTCCGCGTGAATACCAGAGGCGCCCAGATATCGTTCCACGTTCCTACGAAGATAATGATCACCAGCGTGGCCCATGCCGGAGTTACCAAAGGCATGACTACACGCCAGAAGACTGTCCACTCCGTTGCCCCGTCTATTTTGGCCGATTCAATGAGTGCCGCGGGGATCTGCTCCATAAACTGCTTCATCAAGAAGAGCGCATACGGAATAGCGAGATTGGGCAGAACCAGTGCAAAGTACGTGTCGATGATACCGAGTTGGTAGACAACCAGGTATCTAGGAATCGCCGTCACTTGCGGTGTAAACATCAGCGCCGCAATGACCACGATAAACATCGCATGGCGTCCCGGGAAGTTATGCTTCGCCAAGGGATAGGCTGCCAAACTCGCCAGCAACACCCCGCCAACTACCGTGCAGAAGGCCACAAACACACTATTGAAGATGTACCGAATAAACGGGACGTTGAGTGAGTATGTCGCAATCAAGAGATCCTGAAAGTTTCGCAGGGTGGGATTTCGCACGATGAAGCGGGGCGGAAAGAGAAAGAGCTCATCGATCGGCTTCAGTGCGTGTGATACGACGAAGATCAGTGGCAACGACATAAACGCAGCGAGAATAGTCAACGCCGCGATGGTCGTAAATTCACCGCTCGTCATCTTGAATCGTCCAACTCGAATTACCATTTACCGCTTCCCCTTCCTTGCTTATTCATCCTTGGTGGAGAGCAGGCGCAACGCACCTTGCCCGACACCAAAGGTAATGATGAAGAGTATCACGGCAATTGCAGCCGCATAACCCATTTCAAACCGGATAAATGCATAGTCGTACAGGTGCGAGAGTATCATATGCGCCGCATAGAGCGGACTTGGGAGGCCGGCCAATGAGAGGGAAATCTCGAACCCGGCCGAGAACATAAGCACCACCGCATTGATAACACCAAACAGCACTTGCGGTTTCATGGAGGGCAGCGTAATGTACCACATCTCTTGAAGCGGATGTGAGATGCCGTCCACTTTCCCTGCCTCATACAGTTCGGTATTTACCGTCTGCAAACCGGCAAGGAAGACCAAGAAATTGTTGCCCATGCTCATCCATAGCATGACGAACATGATTACTGGCAACATTGTCCGCTGGTCGATGAGCCACAGGAATGGTTCCTGAATGAAACCCATGCGCATCAGGAAGTAATTCATGTACCCGTAACGGTCGCCGGAAAAGACGATCCGCCATACAACCGCCATGGCAATTGCACTCGTGAGCGAAGGCGCATAGAACGCCAACGCGTAAATCGTGCGCACACGAATCTGGTTAATGAACCAAGCAAGCAGGAAAGATGCAGTAAGGCTGACCGGTCCCGTAATAACCGCGAAGAAAAGCGTATTACGAATCGACAGCACAAAGATGTCGTCCTCAAGGAACAGTAAGCGATAATTGGACCAGCCGATCACCCGAGGCGGTTCCAGCATATTGAAATAGGTAAAGCTTAGCCAGATAGCCACCCCTACAGGGATGATTAGGAAAGCAAAAAAGAAGATCATGTAGGGCAGCAAGAACGCGTACGACACACCATATTGGGCAAGAATTCTCTGCAAGCCCGTTTTTGGTGCTGCAACCGCTCGCGGCTGTGCCGTGGTATCTGCTCCCGGGCCGCTACTCTTTACTTCGGCCATTACTCCAGACCCCCTTTCGTCTTACTGAGATCAACGTCAAGCCCGAATTCCTCGCGCTTGCGAATCAGTTCGCGGTCGATCTGCTTTACTGCTTCTTCCAGGGCTTCACGTGCGTTCCACCCCTGAAGCACCACGCGGTTCCAAGCATTGATAATGTGGCGAGGCGTAAAGTAACCGCCCAAGGTAACCGGTTGCTCCTTGAACCAACGCCACTGTTCTTGGATAGACTCGATATCTTTCTGCGGGAAGGGAAGTTGGTTCAAGGCCTTAACATTGGCAGTATTCCAGCGCGCCTCCGTGCCGATCAGGGCCTCGAGCTCTTCACCGAAGCGCGCCTGGGCACCCACCGACGTCCACCATTTCGCCCACTCCCAGGCCTTGTCTTGTTTATCTGAATTATCCATGATCACCACGGCTTGACCATAGCCGCCTGAGGTCCGGTCTACTTGTCCGTCTGGTCGGCGTTTTCCGGGAAGCGGGCGCATTTCCCAGCGGCCTTCAAGCTCCGGCGCCGCAACGGACAAGAGAACGTAGGTAAAGAAGCCGGAGACGCCAATCGGCATCTCGCCGGTCCGCATGCGGTTATAGAAGTCAGCCTGTTGCGTAATCTTATAGTTCGTATAGAGTTCCGTCCACTCGCGGAAGCCGGCCAGTGCTTCGGGAGAGTCCAGAGCGCTCAAACCTTTTTCAGTATAGAAGTCTCCCCCGTTTTGGTAGAGGAAAGGCAGGAACCCCGGCACAAGGGACTCAGCCAAACCGTAGATGCCCCCACCCGCGGACACGCCAACCGGCGGGAAGAAGAAGTCCATGCCGCGCTGCTGAAGCAGCCAGATCATGTTATATAAGTCCTGCCACGTGTCGGGCGGATTCAGACCCAACTCATTGAAGATGTCCGTACGGTAGAACATCATCAAGAAGTCCTGCGTTTCCGGTATTGCGTAGTCTCCGCCTTCCCAACGGAAGGGCAAGAGCGCCCCAGGACGGAATCGCGTTGCCACCTCCTGATAGTCCAAGAACTTATTCATGTTGGCAACGCCGTTGCGGATGGCAAACTCCACGGGAACGTCCGGCAGAACACCGGTCGCCACGTCAGGAGTCACACCGCTCGCCACCGAGAGGAGCAACACGTTTACCGAGCCCGCACTCAATTGTGCCGGTGGAAATACCTGGAGGTTAACGGCGATGCCGCTCGCCGGCGTAAAGTCATCCTCGGTCATGTCCTTCATGATCATGCCCCACTCGCGGCCACGGGCCACCCACACGGTAATGGTGTTGTCATCATCGCCGTAAATCGAGCCGATGCCGTAATAGTTCCGGACAAACGAACTCAAGAAGTTCATAAATCCGGTCCAACCCTTTTGGAAGATGTTAGCTTTGCCGCGCGGCAATTCCATTTCAGGATTGGTGACCAAGAGATAGTCGAGCCAGAGCGGGTGTTCGCGCAGATAGAGAAGCCACTGCGAAAGCCGCCCCTGACTTGCACTAAGGTCGCTCAAGCGACGGGACATACTTTCGGGGTCACTTGCCATGTCTTCCAACTGGAAGGCGACTTCGCCCAAAACATTGGCCACGTTCGGCTTCACGCCGTTGTTGACCATGGTCATATGGCCGACTTGCTCTCTCAGCAACGTGTAATTCGTCACCAAGCGGGGCACGAGAGTCGGAATACGGGAGGTGAGATCGAATTCCATGTATGGGTCGGGATTAACACCCGTAATCATCGTAATCTCACGCACCATAATCGATAGGTCGGTCACAACCTTGTTGATGGCCCGAATCGTCTCGGCAGAGGGGCCGACGGTGACCTCCATCGTAAGGGTATGCCTCCCTTTCGTGAGATAGAATAGGTAGGGCTCTCCCTCGCCTGCATTTTCTCCAAAGGTCACAATACGCCAATCTCGGTCGTTGTCCGGCGTAAACAAGAAACTATTGAGTTCCTGGAACGGAACCTTGCCGTCAATCAGAATGCGCCGGGCAGAGGGCAAGAAGCTTGCATACGCCTGCCAGCGTCGCCAGGCAATCTTGTATAGACCGTCTTCCGGTACCTCGAAATCCCACGTTGCCGCTTGCAACGCGCGGCGCCAGCGGAACGAGCCGTAAGCATTCAGGCGCACGTAGCCGGCAGAAAATGGGTCTACCAAAGGACCGGACGTGTATTCCATGCGAATCGTGGCCTCAGTCCGTTCAACCGGCAGTTCTGCCTGGTGGCGAATCAAGGTCTCGCCCGCGCTCTGGTAGCCCTTCTCTTCGTACATCTTCAGGACTTCAGCATATGTCGGCGGCCGTGACGGCGAAACAAGACGCAGGCTGCGAATAGCGATCGGTTCGCGCACCGTTATCATGCGCAGCACGTGCTCGCCTTCCGTCAAGTAAAAGTCAAAGGGCCAGGGATACATGCCATCGCCATCGATGATGCGCACCGTCTCCCATCGCGGGTCTTCCAGTTGACCGGGACGTCGGTCGTTGCCCTGATTGTCAGTGGTCGGCAACCCCTTGTCTTGCCAGAAACGCACAAAGACGAGCCGCCGGGCCTCCTGGAATGGATACTCTCCATCAATTTGTATGCGCCGTTGGATGGAGGCGCGCTTGCCAGCCAAGGGATAGTACTCAAGCTCAATGTTGTAGAGACCGGTCTTGGGCACCGTAAATCTCCACTCCATCCACTCGGTCTCTTCCTGCCAGTTGATTATCTCGCCCGTCTTGCCCCCGAGCTCACTTAGGATTTCCGGGTCCTGTCCGCGGAAACGAATAATATCCGTGTGGTCGATTGGGATCTCGATGTCCTCAACCCACTCGTAGCCGTCTTTTGCATATTGCTCAAGCGTCTCTGCGTAGTTGTCTTCTAGCTTCACTTCGATCACACCAGTGGCGTGTGTGATAAAAGTGCCCTCCCCCTCCTCTGCGTCCTCTTCCTCCGCATTGTCTTGCTGCTGGTTCTGCTGGGTATAGACTGCAGCAGACGTGGCGGTGGGAATTGAGATGGTCAGCAGCATCACCGCGAGACCAATATTGATCCAGACAGACCAAACCCGCAGATTGCGCAATGCGCTCGGCACTCTGCCTGCTGCCTGAAGCCTACGAATTGTTCTCTCCAGGATGCTCATCAAATTCCACCTTCACGCTACGAGCGATTTACCAAAAGCCAAAGGGCTTGGAGTCTTAGAATTACGTTCCTGTTTCACCATAGTCAACTCACCCAGCCACCCCACGCACCATATTACAGTGTACCCTAGCACACGATTTTCACCATCGTCAAGTAATGGAAGTTACCTAATAGGCTTCACAACTGACAGTATTCCTTACCTAACTCTTGGCGTCGAGAGCAACTCGGAATCCGATGGCTTGCGGGTCTTGTCTTTCTGGACTCCCCCGGCTGGCACACCGCGAAAATTGCGTGGGATCCTGCCAGCAGCCGCCGCGCACTACACGGTACCGACCGTATTCTGCTACTTGGGACGCGATCACGTCACCGCCCTCGGATTCGGGATAGTTTCCTATGAATGATGCCGTCCATTCCGCAACATTCCCGGCCATATCCAAGACGCCATAGGGACTGGTGCCATCCGGATAGACTCCAACGGGCGTGGGCGCCGCGACACCGCCTTCCCAAACATTGCCACAAGTGTAGGAAAACGTCTCTCCCCAAGGAAACACCCTACCATCCGTGCCGCGTGCCGCTTTTTCCCACTCCTCCTCCGTAGGTAAACGATAGGCATTCCCCGTCTCTCCCGCCAGCCAATCGCAGTACCCTACCGCTTCTTCCCAATTCACGTCCCTCACCGGCTGGTTCAGGATCCAGGGATCAACGGTAGTGCCATCCCAGTAGTCGCGGGGCGGCGCGCCGCCGGCAAGCGCAAAAGAGCGAAATTCCATATTCGTGACTAGATATCTCCCAATGAAGAATGTTGGGAGCTCAACCGATCGCGCCGGCGTTTCCATGAGCAACGCACCCCGCTGCGTACGGTGAGACTCCTCATCATCCTCGGTGCCTGCGGGGGCTCCTTCCAGAATCTGGTCTACTGTATCGCTCGCTGTACCCATTGTGAAGACGCCAGCCGGAATGCGCGCCATCTTGGGTTCTCGCGCGTGAATTCTCGGATCACCAAGAAAAGAGAGGGCTTTCCCCACCGAAACGCGCTCCAACACGCTGTATTGATTTGGTGTGGCGACCATGCGCGCCAAATCAGTCAGCGCAATTTGCTTCTCGCGCTCACTCAACATCAAGATCGCGCCATGTATTCGCTCCTGCACATTACTTTGCAGGTCAGACCAGATTTCCTGGCCGAGACGTTCCTCTGCTATGGCCACGAGTTGTGTCTCCCACTTACCTGACTAATCTATCGAGCAAGAATGCCCCATATAATGTATACAGAATTAAGCGTCAGTGCATTGCTGCGGGGTCGCTACTGCCTAAACTTCAGACCGCAGTCGCGCTCGCCTTCCCGTTATACCGGCGAGCACCCAGCGAACAAAGGCTACTACTGCCAATGCGTCGTCACGAACCTCATTCACGTCAATTCCGGTAGCAATCAAGCCGCCCTTGCCATCTCCCGAGCCTTTCTGTCGCAATAAGAGGTGCAAGATCACGCCCAGAATGGCAACGCTGCCAAGACGGCGAAATCCCGGCAGCATCCTGCCCGGAACGCGTACCGGCAGCCGCCCAAAGCCGGCCTCTTGTGCCAGTGCCTGAGAATATGCTACAGGCATGCTCCGACGTCGCAGGATGGTGCCAATAAGGAGGACGTAACCGGGAAGGCGGCCGCTGAGTCCGTGCATCTGTCTTCGCAACGAATGCGGCAACATCGGTCGATTCTCTGGACGCGACCTAAATACCTGCATCGCACTGGCTTCCCTGTTCCTGGATATGACTAAGCACCACGCCTAGCGCACTCTGCTTAAACTCGCATCAGGCGTACTTCATCGCCAAGAGGGAATAACGCAACCGCACGCGTTGCATAAGCGCGACAGGGACCCCTCAGCCGGGGCCTCTCATATCCTAAGGCCAACAACGGAAGAGATTCCGCATCTGCCTGAATTGTTGCTTCCCCCATGACTGCGGCGTGCCGGCTTCGGCAAATGCCTCAGCGCACACCGCTCGCACCTTAGCCACATAGTACTCACGGTACGCGCCAATGGCAAGAAGCTACCACGTGATTCTTATCTCGCTCTAAGAATCTATAAGGGCAGGATCGTGGCTCTTGCGTGGTTTAAACGAGAAACGGACAAGCTTAACCCTGCGTTGCACTCTGAGCTGCATAGGTGCCGCCTGTCCCAAGTTGCTCGCCAAGGTGGGGCCGCTGGTCGAGGCAAGGGGCTTGTAGAAATTAAATCCGTCATTCGTCTTGTGCTGCTGCAGAATCTGACGTCCCTTCTTCAGGCGACTCTTCAGTGTCGGAAGGTAACCGGTACGTACAGACACTATTGAAATCACAATAGCTGCAAACTTTCGGATCCGGTTGCCGCAACTGCCAGAATGGACGGAAGTCCGCAGACCGGATACCTGCGGCAACGGCGTTCACACGTGCCACGTAGTGCTCGAGGTGCTCCTGCTGATAGCGAAAATCGAGCCGCTGATACGTGATTTCCTCGCCTTTCACCAGGACATCGAGGCGAACGGGAGGCAGCATGCTGACAAGTGGCAGTTGTCCGGGGCGCTGGCGCGCCCCCAGCCGCAAAGCATTGTAGCCAAGACTATACGTTAATAATTGTATGTCGTGTGCCAAGTAATCGGCGGGAAAGGGCGAAGCTGCCGTCTTATGGTCTATAACCGTGCCTTCCTGGTCGACTAGGTCAACATAGCCAACTATGGGCACGTCCACTCCCGGCACACTGAAGTCGAACCGTTCTTCGATCAGATGCGGTCGGATGTGCGGGGCAACCTCTTCGACGTAGTATTCGACCAGGTCATACCCCAGCTCGCGTAATTCTTCTACTTCGGCGCGCCCCTCATCATCCAATTCGTGCAAGGTGGCGTCGAGAGCGTCATCGAGAACGTCGAACGCCTCTTCTGTGTCGAGTATCCTTCCATCTCGTTTCTGCTTATAGAACATCTCGATGACCGTGTGTACGGCGCGGCCAAGCAACTGCGCAGCCGTGCTCGGGACACGAACCCGTTCCGTGTACCGCAGATGGTACATATACGGGCACCGCTCATACGTGCGGATACTACTCGGAGACAATCGGCGCAACGGGCGTGCCATCGTCCAAACCTATCCAATTGCGCGGGGTAATCCCACGTCCAGCATTGTCAACAGTCCCGCTGGCGCCTCTGCCACGCGCGGCGCCATGTTCGCAATCATGGACCACGTCGCCTGGTCGCCGTGGGTGCCGCCCACTACTTCCAAGTGCATCGGCGGGTTGGCTTCAATGCTGATGCTGTCCCTGCCTGCTGCGGCGGCCATGCTCATGGTGAGATCCAAGACGAGCTCGCGGCCGTGACTGCTGCCTTCGATTGTTTGATGAATGCCGGCCACTTGCCCGGCAGCAATGTCGAACTGTTCGGTCACAATGCTTTCCTCTGCGCACACTGGGTCGATTGACTCACGCGCATCCGCAATCTCCCAGCCCAAACCGGCGGCAATTAAATGGAAGGACTCTCGCAACCCCACGTGTCCAATTCCTCCCTGAGACGCCAATTGAAGAAAGTCAGCCTCTTCCATGCCGGAACCGATCTTCTGCTGGAGCGCCAAGCGCCGCTCCCGGGCAGCAACGACCCGAGTGGAAACAACGCGCCGGACATCGCTGCACACCGCCGTTGCCACGAGCACCAGCGTATCCATGACAAAGCCCGGATTGACGCCGGTGCCAAGGATCGTTACCCCGCATTCTCGGGCCTTGGCGTCGATTTCTCTGGCCAACTCCGGGTGGCGCAGCCAAGGGAATGCCAGCTCTTCACACGTACTCACTACATTGCAGCCGGCCGCCGCAATTTCCGTGAGCTGACCGACTACGTCCGGAATGTGCGATCCTGTCGCCTGCAATACAACGTCAACTGACTGTGAATCCAGCACGTCGCCGAGTGAGGCCATAACCGGAATTTCCAGCGTCTCATTTGCGCCGAGAATCTCCCCCAGATCTCTGCCGACCTTCGCGGGATCTACGTCGACCGCGCCGACCACGTGCAACTGGGAACGCCCCAAAGCAGTTTGCACAATGCCGCACCCCACTGCCCCCAATCCCATTTGCGCAACGCGAATCGGTTCCACGGTCTCCCACTCCTTTGGCAAGCATTCGAGCTTGCTACTAAATCATCCGACAACATGTGACGCAAAAGACCGCCAGTCTTCCCTACGTCACGATATGAAAGTCCGGCAGATCGCCCAAGGCCTCAGTCTGCGGCGAATTGAGCCAGCGCTGGCGCCGATGCAACCGCCGGCACACACCGACCCTGGCTCAAGGCACGCCGTCCTGGAAGGCTAGTCATCGAGATAGAGCCGCTGCAACGTCCTCGCAACAGCCTCGTGGTCGTCATTGTGGGTATATTCATCGGCAGCATCGCGGGCAGCTTGCGTCGCGTTTCCCACGGCTACACCCAGTCCTGCAAACTGTAGCATTTCAATGTCATTTACATCATCGCCGAAGGCCACAACCTGGGCCGGTTCAATTGCCAGATGCGCGCAGAGCCACGTGAGAGCCGTAGCCTTGGAGGTATTGGGACCTAGAATTTCCAAGGCGCTCTGCCCGTCACGCACGAAGGAACTGGACTCGCGGCCTCGCCAGAATACCAGCGTGTAATCGTGTCCGGTTGACACCAGCGCATCGGCCAATTCTCGCAACTCCTCCTCTTCACCCCAGAGCACTATTTCAATTGGATCGGGGAGGTCGGTGACCGTATTGAGATCGACAAAGAGCGATTCGAGCTCGGGACGCCGCTTGAGCTGTCCCTGCGGACCCCGATGGGCATGCCAGTCACCGTCGAATAACATGCGGTCTCCCGCTGCGGCATTCTCATAGACAGTCGAGCGCAAGTTTAGACGGCGCGCTTCTTCCACCGCGCGCCATGCCCATTCGCTCGGCAAATAGCTCTCGTAGGTAATCTCGCCGGTATGGTCGCGGATAACGGCGCCGTTGCTCAGAATCATATAGAGAGAAATGTCCAGCAGTTTGGGAAGGAAATTCGCGATGATGTAACGCCTGCCGGTTGCTAACGCCACGTAAACGCCCTGCCCGGCCAAGCGCTGCAGCGTTGCTTTCGTGTCTGGCGTCACGCCGCCCTGCTTGTCGAGCAATGTACCATCCACGTCGAGGGCGATCAGACGATACGGGGTTGTGATTGGGTTGGGAGTCTTCATATTGGCGTACATCATGCATCGTCAATGCGGTAGAAATTCGTCAGCACCGGCGCCGGCTCCATCGTCATCATCGGGAATCTTTCCCGACTCCAAATCGCGCACCATGTCTTCATATTCCCCGGGCAGGTCTTCACCGGTCTCCTCACCCATCGCGCGCGCCAAACGTCCCAGTGCACGCGGGTCGCTCTCATCAAAGCCATCCATGGATGCAGGATCGTCGAACGATACACCGCCCCCGTGCACGGCCACCCGCGAAATCAGGCGCTCCAAGGACGTAGAAGCACAGTGGGGACACGCAGGATCCTCCACTTGCGAGAAACTGCGAAAGAAGTGTGTCGAAGGTTGCTTGCAGTCTTGGCATTGGTATTCATAGATTGGCATACGTCTTCCTTACTTTCACGAATACCATGGTCTGCCGTGCGGAAAGAGCCTGCAGGCGCCTTAAGAACCACTTTCGACACCTGCCCTGTGTTCAATGAACGGGTGGACCGCTGCTTGGCCCACCCGTTCTTGGTTTCCATCGTATGGAGGCAACCTAACCTGAATACACGAGTTCTTCCATCCGGTTCATCCGAATTAGGAAGCGTCTCCACAAACCGTGTTCAGGATCAACCCCGTTACCAAATACGGATCCATATTGGCGTTCGGGCGACGGTCCTCGATATAGCCCTTCTGATCAACATCTACCTGCCAAGGAATGCGCACCGAGGCGCCTCTATCGGAAACCCCGTAGCGGAATTCCTTGTAGGAGCACGTTTCGTGCAGACCGGTCAGACGCAATTCAATGCGATCGCCATAGTTGACAATATGCTCATCATGGTTGCGGCCCAGCGCTTCAGCGGCCGCAATGCATGCGTCATAGTTTTCCCGCATTTGCCGGGTGGAGAAGTTTGTGTGGGCGCCCGCGCCATTCCAGTCGCCGAGAACGGGCTTGGGATCCAACCGTGCGCTTACGTCGAATTTCTCACCAATGCGGTAGAGCAGCCAGCGGGCGAGCCACACCTGGTCGGCAACCTCGGGCGCACCTACCGGGCCGATCTGAAACTCCCATTGCGCCGGCATCACTTCCGCATTGATTCCGGAAAAGTCGAACCCCGCTGCTAGGCACGCATCCATGTGTTCCTCAACGACCGGCCGCCCGAACACTTCGTCAGAGCCTACGCCGCAGTAATACCCTCCTTGAGGCGCCGGAAAACCGTTTTCGGGCCATCCCAGTGGCCTGACTCCGGCAAAGAAGGTGTATTCTTGCTCAATGCCGAACCACATGTCGAAGTCCGCGTACTTTTCAGCGGCTTTCGCGCAAGCAGCTCTGGTATTCGTAGGGTGCGGGGATAGGTCCGGCAACAGAACTTCACACATGACCAACCTACTGTTGCCGCCACGAATGGGATCGGGTGCCGAATACACCGGATTCAGGACACAGTCCGAGTCATCGCCGGTCGCTTGATTCGTGCTGGAACCGTCGAAACCCCAAATTGGCGGCTCTTCACCTACGGGGACGACCTTCCCTTTTGAGCGCAGCTTGGCTGTTGGCTCCGACCCGTCCACCCAGATGTATTCTGCCTTATAGAAACCCATCAAATCCTCCCATTGATACTCCAACCAAGCGGTGAGAATTCACCGCTATCCACAACACTGTGCTAGGAAACATAATACAAAACCTCCAAGATTTTCGCCAATGGCTCCATTCTTGCCAAACTCTTGGCGAAGCACACGAGAATTCTACGCGAATAGAGGGCTCGCCATGGCCATGCGCAAACTCGTTTACGCTGCACACCCACTATGGTATGGTATCTACGTAATTCAACCGAATACACTGGTTTGTAGTACCTCAGGTGCCTTGTCAGACCATTTATCTGGAGGAGACACGACGCGTGAGAAGATTTGACTATGCTGCACCAACCGAAGTCTTTGAGGCCTGTGCATTGCTGGCCGACCGCGGCGACGATGCGCGTGCTTTGGCAGGCGGCACAGACCTCATTGTGCAGATGAGGGAGCGCGACCGCAGGGTTCCCCTCGTCGTTAGCTTACGCAATCTTGATGGTTTTAAGGGAATAGCCCAGAATGCGGACGGTTCACTCACAATCGGCGCGATGGCTACCGGTGATGAGGTGAACCACAGTCCACTCGTGCAAAGCCAAGCCCTCTTTATCAGTGAGGGTGCGGAGTTGCTCGGTTCAATTCAGATTCGCAACCGCGGCACGCTAGGCGGCAATGTTGGCAATGCGGCGCCAAGCGCCGACGCCGCGCCGCCTCTGGTCGCCGCCCATGCCACTGCCTGCATTGTGGGTACCAAAGGCACGCGCGACGTTTTGGTTGGTGATCTCATGACCGGCCCGGGGCAGCTTGCGCTGGAACCCGGTGAATTAATTCAGTCATTCAATGTTCCCGCCCCGCAGGTGCACACTGGTTCGCGCTACGTGCGTCACGTTCCGAGGCGAGAGATGGATATTGCCGTTGTAGGCATTGCGGCACTTGTAACCTTGGAAGAAGACTTGGAGACTATCAAAGATGCCAGCGTGGTGCTTTCCGCCGTAGCGCCCACGTGGCCCCATGCGATTACTGCGGAGGAAGTTCTGCGCGGCCAACCGGTTTCAGAGCGACTGCTCGCCCATGCCGGTGAAGCCGCGGCAAATGACTCCCAGCCGATATCTGACGTGCGGGCTTCAGCAGCGTACCGGCGCATGATGGTAGACGTTTACACCAGGCGTGCCCTTACCTCGGCTATTGAGCGTGCCAGGGCGGCGAGTAAATCACATTAGTCAGCAAGAAATGTACTTTGGAGGCAGCACAAGCGATGGACTATCCGTTGCAACTGACGGTAAACGGCATACCGGTGAAGCGCGTCGTGGAGCCCCAGGTTCGGCTTCTCGACTTTCTGCGCGAGGACCTGGGCCTCACAGGCACTAAAGAGGGGTGTGGCACCGGCGACTGCGGTGCCTGCACCGTGTTGATAGATGACCAGCCCCAACACTCCTGCCTCACCCTTACCGTTGAAGCCGAGGGCGCCGAGGTGACGACCGTCGAGGGAATGGCGAGCGGTGATATGCTCAATGAAGTCCAGTCCGCCTTTGTCTCGGCCGGCGCGACCCAGTGCGGCATCTGCACTCCCGGGTTCGTCGTCATGGCTACCGCCTATTTGCGCGACAATCCCAACCCAACCGACGATGAGTTGCGCATGGGTGTCGCGGGCAATCTCTGCCGCTGCACCGGCTACGAAACCATCATGACGGCATTGCATTCCGTGATTGACGGCAAGGTGGAATTGATCGAGGTGGCTCCGGAGCCTCAGGAACTTGTGCCGGAGCCCGAAGGGGAATAAGAGCGGCCCAAAGCGGCCAAACACCTTCCACACTCTGTATACAGAAAATTCGCGAGGAGGAGAGATCATGGCAAAAGTGGTCGAACGTCCACAAGAGAAAACCGCATTGCGTGTTGCCAACAAACCGGTCATTCGCATCGACGGTATCGAGAATGTTACGGGGGCCACGAAATTTGGCGCGGATTTCTCGATGCCCGGCATGTTGTGGGGTGCGATTTTGCGCAGCCCCCACGCTCACGCCCGCATTAGGCACATCGACTATGCCAAGGCGCTGGACGCGCCCGGCGTTGTAACTGTTGCTACCGCTGCCGACTTTGACGAAGACGTGGTGGAACCGACCTCACGGCCGCATAATGTGTTTGCCGGTGAAGTTGCACTCTACCTCGGAGAGGCCGTAGCTGCCGTGGCCGCCGTCACGCAAGAGGACGCCGAAGCAGCGCTGAAACTCATCGAGGTTGACTACGAACCCTTGCCCCATGTCCTCGACCCACTGAAAGCCATGGAACCCGATTCGCCTGTCATTCGCCACGGCGAAGGCGGCGAGGTTGATCGCACCGAGATGTCGTTTCACTCTTCCGTTGCCTCATCCGCCGAGGACCTGGATGAATCCGGAAATGTCTCTTCTCAGGTCCAGTTTGGGCGCGGAGATATTGAAGAAGGCTTCGCGCAAGCGGACGTAATAAAGGAAGGCCGCTTTACGGCGGCCATGGTACACCAGACCTATCTTGAGCCCCATGCCGCTCTGGCCGACTACTCGCCAGCCGGTGATCTCCGCATGTGGGTGACTTCTCAGGGCCAGTTCTATGTGCGGGATACGGTGGCGCGGCTGCTCAAACTGCCGGCCCACAAAGTCATCGTCCAAGGCACCGCCATCGGCGGCGGCTTTGGCGGTAAGATGACGTTGCTCGCACCCATCCCCGCAATCCTTTCGAAGAAGGCCCGCCGGCCCGTCAAGGTCGTGTGGAGCAGAAGCGAAGAACTGGTGGCGGCCAACCCAGCGCCGGGTTCTGTCATCGACGTGAAGGTTGGCGCAAAACAAGACGGCACACTTACGGCATTGCAAGGGCGCGTTGTCATGGATACCGGTGCCTATCCTGGCTCGCCCATGTCGACGGCTACGATGCTCTTGGGAAGCTGCTACGAGATTCCCAACATGGAACTCGAAGGCTTCGAGGTGCTTACAAATAAGGTAAGCGTGGGCGCATACCGCGCGCCGGGCGCACCGAATTCCGCGCATGCCGTGGAGAATGTGATGAATTGGGTGGCGCAGGAAATCGGCATGGACCCGGTAGATTTCCGCCTCAAGAATGTGATTGAAGAAGGCGGCCGCTGGCCGAACGGACAACCGCTGCCCGACGTCGGTGCGGTGGAAGTGCTGGAAGCCATGAAGGACCATGCGGTTTGGAGAACACCGCTGGAACAAGGGGCCAACGGCAAGCCGCGAGGTCGCGGTGCGGCTATCGGCTGCTGGTCCGGCGGCGCGGGCGGGTCCGCGGCAACGATGAAGCTTGAAGCGGACGGCTCGCTCAGCGTTCTCGTGGGCACAATCAACCTCACCGGCAATACAACGTCTATCGCGCAAGTTGCCGCGGAGGAATTGCGCGTGCCTATGGAATACGTGAGCGTAACCCAGGGCGATACAAATGAGGCGCCGTTTGGCCCTGTGGCTGGTGGCAGTCAGGTCACGTACACCATGAGCCTCTCGACTGCTGCTGCCGCCCACGACGTGCTCCGTCAGATGAAGGCTGTTGCGGCGCAGCGTCTGGGTGTGGATGCTGACGACATTGAATTTGACGAAGGCAAGATGTGGGCGCAGAGCGATCCTGACCGCTACGTCACCTATCGCCGCATTGCGGATGAGGCAGTTGGCTCAGCCAACGGTCCCATCATCGGCACCGGACACGGCAAGCCCGCGCGCGGCAACCCCGGCTTTGCCGGAACGATTGCCGATGTTGAGGTTGATACCGAGACCGGCCTCGTCACCATCCTCAATCTCGTAGGCGTGCAGGACGCCGGTTTCGCCATCAACCCGCTCTCGGTGAAGGGCCAAATCCAGGGCGGCACCATCCAGGGCGTCGGCTACGCCTTGCTGGAAGAGATTGTCTATGACGACGACGGCCGCGTGCGCAATCCCGGCCTCCTGGACTACCGGCTCCCCACTGCGGCAGATGTGCCCGACGTGGACGCCGTCATCGTAGAAAAGCACAACCAATACGGCTGGAAAGGCACCCGCATCGTCGGTGAGCCGAGCATCGTCCCCCCGGGAGCAGCTATCACCAGCGCTATCAGCGATGCCCTCGGCATTCCCTTGCACAACATGCCAATGACACCGGAGCGCATCGTGATGGCGCTGCGCGACGCCAAGGCGAACGGCAGGTCCAACGGTAACCCGCCTGCGTAGTATCGAACTACCTGCAAGAGAAGAGAGCAGGGCCAGATGCGATGGAGAATCTGCAAGCCGGCTTCGTAGGTCTCCACCGCGGCGGCGCGCTCTTGCGCGCCATGGCCGCGCATCCACGCGTTGACGTTGCAGCTCTTTGTGATCTAAAGGAAGAGACTCTCGCCACTCTGGCCGGAGACTTCAACCTGCCTGATAAGGCCCTCTACACGGCATTCGACGAATTCGTCAACGCTGCGCTGGATATCGTCGTAATCGCCACGCCCATCGAGTTTCACGCGGCGCAGACTATCGCCGCCTTGGAGAGCGGCAAGCATGTGCTCTGTGAACAGACCGTAGCCTACACTTTGGACGAGTGTGAGGCAGTTATTGCCGCCCAAGAGCGCACCGGCAATGTCTACATGATGGTGGAGAATCACTGCTATTTTCATTACATCCGCGAGTGGCGCAAGCTCATCGCGCGCGGGGACCTCGGCACACTCTTCTATGCGGAGGCGGATTATATTCACGAGATCGCGCACCTGCTGCGTGACCCGGACACCGGCACGCCCAAGTGGCGGCTGACGCGCCCGCCGATTTGGTATTGCGCGCACCCGCTCGGGCCGTTACTCACGCTCATGGACGACTGCATCGTGAAGGCGACCGGCGCGTCCGCCGGCAGAAACATAAATCCCGCTGAAGAGGGCTTGGGTTTCCTGGATATGGAAGTTGGGCTCTTTCACACCGAGAAGGGCAGCGTCATCAAGATTCAGCGTAGCCAGGTAGCGCTCCGGCGTCCGCAGTTGGCCTTTTCCTCGCTCTACGGCACCAAAGGGTTCATCGAGAACGGTCGCTACGTTGAAAACCGCGCTGCAACCGGACGGTATTCAACCGGACGGTACTTTAATGTGGATACGATGTCCAAACAGACCGGGGCGCAAGAGATTCACTGCCCGTTGGTGGATCCCAACGCACCGCCGGAGGCTCTTCTTGGCGGCCATGGTACGTCTGAGTACTTCCTGGTGCAGGACTTCATTGCCGCAATCGACAACAACACGAAGGCCCCCATCGACGCCGTGCGCGCCGTGGAGTTCACAGCCCCCGGCATTGTCGCCCACGAGGCTGCCATGCAAGGCGGCGTCTGGCTCGACGTGCCGCAGTTCCGTTAGCGAATTACTAGAACTCATCACACTAAGTACACTGCACTGTGCGGACCTGCCCCGTACTCGATACGGGGGTAAGTGAAAATCCTGTGAGATTCAAGGCCCTTCTTAGCGTGCTACAAAGGCACCGAAGGGATACCCAAGTGAAGTAGCCAAAAGGTAAGCCTTTATGGAAAAGCTTAGAGTCGGCTTTGTTGGTCTGCGCCGCGGCGGGGGATTGGTGCGCGCGTTGGCCGCGCATCCCAGAGTGGAAGTAGCCGCCCTGTGCGATCTCAACGAAGACACGCTAACAACCATGGGCAAGGACTTTAGCCTCCCCGAAAAGGCGCTGTTCACGGTTTTCGATGATTTCGTCAATGCCCCTCTGGATGTCATCGTCATAGCGACCCCCATCGAGTTCCACGCATCCCAGTCCATAGCGGCCCTGGAAAACGGCAAGCACGTGCTTTGCGAGCAGACCGTGGCCTACACCTTGGACGAATGCGAGGCTGTCATTGCCGCTCAGGAACGCACCGGCAACGTCTATATGATGGCGGAGAATTACTGCTACTTTCACTACATCAAGGAGTGGCGCAATCTCGTTGCCAAGGGCACGCTCGGCACGCTCTTTTACGCGGAAGCGGAGTACGTCCACGAGATTGCCGACTTGCTGCGCGACCCGGCCACCGGCACGCCCAAGTGGCGGCTGCCCCGCGCGCCGATCTGGTATTGCGCGCACACGCTCGGCCCGGTGCTCACACTGATGGACGACCGCATCGTCAAAGCCACCGGCGCGTCCGCCGGCAGGAACATGCATCCGGAAGAAAAGGACTTGGGACACCTGGACATGGAAGTGGGGCTGTTCCAAACCGAAAAAGGCAACGTGGTCAAAATCCTGCGCAGCCAGGTGGCGCACCGGCACCCGCACACGGTCTACTACACGCTGTACGGCACTAAAGGCTTCATCGAGAACGGTAGGCACATCGAGAACCGCGCTTCCACCGGACGCTACTTCAATGTAGACACCATGTCCAAGCAGACAGGGGCGGAAGAGATCGACTGCCTTCTGGTGGATCCCCATGCCCCGCCGGAAGCCCTGCACGGCGGCCACGGCACGTCTGAATACTTCATGGTGCAGGACTTCATTGCCGCCATCGACAACAACACAAAGGCCCCCATAGACGCCGTAAGAGCAGTGGAGTTCACCGCACCCGGCATCGTCGCCCACGACGCCGCCATGCAGGAGGGCGTGTGGCTGGACGTACCGCAATTCCGATAAAGCCTTCGTACCCTAGTAGTCCGACACGATTGTATTGATGGGTAGCGTAGGTTTGCAACCTGCGCCACCTTACCGTAGCGTGGAGTGAGCACATCAAACCATGGGGCAGGGCACAAGTTATAGACCTGTGCTAACGGAACTCTTACCCATCTACCGGCGCTCCTACCCATCAATGAAAGAGTGTCGAACCACTAGATACTTCACATGTGCGATATGCTCCAGACGTTTCCTCCCGGTAGCGCAGGCTTGCAACCTCGTATCACGTACGGGGCAGGCTCTGCGTTCGGTTACGTCCAGTGTTGTTATTTGAGTTTCCAGTTTCCACAGTTGTATCACCTAACTCTCTAAGATAGTTCCCTGGCTTTTATGGGAAACGTACCTGGTGCGTAGTTGGCAATTGAATTGAGGTGTGAAACATGACGTACGTGCATCGCCCAAACATCTTGCACATCATGGTCGATCAGATGCGGTTTGACGTGGTGGGCATAAACGGGAGTCCAATTTGCCGCACGCCAACGCTGGATCAGCTCGCCCAAGACGGCATCAACTATGCCGAGGCCTACACGCCGGCAGGCATCTGCTCGCCGGCCCGCGCATCTATGGTCACAGGGCGCTATTCCCACAGTCACGGCATCTACAACAACTGCCACCAGGAAGACTCCATCCTCGTGGAGTTGCCGGCGGAGGAAGTAACCTACAGCGAACTCTTGAACGGGGCCGGCTACCGCCTGGGGCACGTGGGCAAATGGCACATCGGCCGTGAAAACGGGCCGAAGACCCGCGGCTTTCATGACGTTGGCGCGCAAGGCATCGCCGACTACCGGCGGGACTTGGGGTTGCCCGTCAAACCAGCACCGCCGCCGGACGCTGTCTACGCCAGTTATCCCAACGAGCAATTCCTCATCTCCGGCACGGAACAGCTTCCGGAAGAGGGGAATCTCATGTATTTCTTCGCCGAAGAGGGCATGCGCCTGCTCCGCGAATACCAGGGACATCAGCCTTTCTACCTGCGCGTGGACTTCAACGGCCCACACCATCCCTACGTGGTGCCTGAGCCCTGGGCCTCGCTTTACGACCCGCAGGCAATCCCACGATGGCCGAACTTCCACGACACATTCGAGAATAAGCCGCAGGTCCACCGGAGGCACAAATTTCATCGGGGCGTGCAGGACTTCACATGGGAGGACTGGCAACCCGCCGTCGCTAAGTACTTCGGCTACGTCAGCTTTCTCGATTCCCTCTTTGCCAAACTCTTGCAGACGCTCGACGACCTCGGCATTCGCGATGACACCCTCATCATCTTCAATACCGACCACGGCGACTTTACCGGCAGCCACGGACAATTCAACAAAGGACCGTTGCTTTACCAGGAGGTCTATCACATTCCGCTGCTCATGCGCTGGCCCGCGCGCATTCCTGCCGGTGTCACCACCACAAAGTTCACCAGCCTCATCGATATCATGCCTACCATTCTGCAGGCCGCCGATCTCCCCGTGCCCGACAATCTGCACGGTGAAGCTCTGCAGCCGCTTTGGCACGACCCAACTCTCGACGCCTGGCGCGACATGTTGGGCTGCGAATTCCACGGCGACGAAGTCGGACTCTTCACCTCGCGCTTGATCCGCTATAGGCAGTTCAAGTTCGTGTACAATCCGCACGCCATAGATGAGCTCTATGACTTGGAGCGCGATCCCTACGAGCTGGAGAATCTCTGCGACGACCCGGCGTACCTAGACATCCGCCACGAACTCCTACGGCGTCTTAGGGTGTGGATGGTTGAGACCCAGGATCCCTGGTGGCGCTGGGCGGAGAAATGGCTGCCGCTTTCGTAGTATTCTGTAGCTACGCGCCCAAAGGACACGAGCCTGGCATTGGCTTCGAGACAAGAACATGAGACGACGTGCGGCGCGGGGCGAGTTCAGGAATACTGCACGTTCACGTAGCGCAATGAGGTCGAGACCATCCAACGTGGATATTGCCGCAAGCACTCCCATTTCCGTACAGGAAGCACAATCCGTACTCGACAGCCTCGACCGGCTCGCGCTGTATACCCATGTCCTACATGACGACATATTTCAGTGCTATTGCGCCATGCTACGCTGCGTGGCGGCGGGAGACCCGCCACATCGGTTTGCGGCGGCCGCCGCCAAGCTGAGCGGTTTGCTCGCGCAGCACAGTGAACGCAAATCGGCGGGCGTGCATGGCGATGCCTGGCAAGACTTCCTCGTACAGCACATAATCGAGGCCGAGAACGCATTCACGCAAAAGGCCGCATTGGCTGGCCCTACCGGCTTGAGTAATGCTCTGAGGTCGCTCGCGGAAGAAGATCTTGCCATCCTCCAACGGTTGTTCAATCTCAACGCCGTTGCCTGGCGGACGCTAGCGGGTCTGCTCGCAGCCGATGAAATTTCGCCCTATCTGGCGTGGGATGAGTTTACGTCGCCAGGCGCGACCGATAGTAAAAGGCATGAGCTAGACATCCGCGAAAAGCTCATGGCATCGCAAAACTGGCGAGAAGCCGTCCCTCTGCTCGCGGCACACTACCACCGGCATGGCACCGGCGAATTCGCCCGCTACCGTGCCTTTCGCTGGGTGCGCTCAACGCATGGCGGCAACTTGCGGGGCGTGCCGCACCCAGACCCCATTCGTCTGGAGGAACTCATCGGCGACGACCGCCAGCGCCGGCTTCTTATGCAAAACACTGAGCACCTGCTCGCGGGGTACCGCGCCAACAACGTGTTGCTCTGCGGCGATCGCGGCACCGGAAAGTCCTCTACCATCAAGGCGCTGTTGCACCGCTACGGTGACCGTGGGCTCCGCCTCATTGAAGTTGCCAAGGAGCATCTCAATGACTTTCCCGACATCCTGGTGAAACTTCAGGTGCGGCCGCAGTCCTTTGTTGTCTTCGTGGACGATCTCTCATTTGAGCCCCATGAGACTGACTACAAAGCCTTGAAAGCCATCCTGGAAGGCAGCGTCGCGGCGCAACCCCGCAACGTCGTCATCTACGCCACCTCCAACCGCAGCCACCTCATTCGTGAGAACTTTTCCGATCGCGCCGGCATCCTCGAGGATGAAGTACATCCCAAAGAGACCTTGCAAGAGACTTTTTCCCTTAGCGATCGTTTCGGCATCCGCATCAGCTTTGTCTCACCTACGCAAGCGCACTACCTTGCAATCGTGGCGGCCCTCACCGAGCAACGTGGCCTCCTGATTCAGGAGGCGGATCTCCGCGCCCGCGCGATCACGTGGGCACAGCAGCAGAACGGCTTCTCCGGTCGCACGGCGCGCCAGTTTGTGGACTTCCTGGAAGGCGACATAGGAACCGGCGAATCGCCATAGCCGCACTCTTTCCTATTGTGGCAAGGGCGCCTTGACTGGCTGAGTAAAACATCTTGACCTGACCCGCTCCTTCACAAAGATTTCACAATTCTGTTATTGACAAGAGTTTGGCTGTAAGACTATACTGCCCACAACAGCGATGTGATTGCATTTACAACTCTATTGCTGTAAAGAGTCCACGGCTGAAGTGCTATCAGGAGGTGGAGCGATGGCGGACTTACATGTAACGCGACGACGTCTCATGGGTACCGGCGCCACGATTGGGGCAGTCGGTCTCCTCGCTGCGTGCGGGACGGCGCAGATGACCGGAGGTGAGGCAGCGCCCGCGGATGGAGAGACATCCACGGAGGCCGCGCAACCTGAAACCATGGAAGTAGTGAATCTCGTGTACTTGTCACCGGAAAGCTCGGCACGGCAAGAGAAGGAAATCGCCATTTTCGACGATTTCAACGAGCAGAATTCCGACATTCAAGTAGAGGTCGTCGGTCAGGCCGGTGGCTGGGGTGGCACCTATGAAAAGGTAATGGTGTCGCACGCCGGCGGTATTCCGATTGACTTCGTGCACAACGGCTGGTTGATTTGGGACCGCATGTGGCAAGCCGGCGCTATCGTCGACCAGACCGAATTCTTCAAGGCCGATAAGCTCGTGCCGGAAGAGTTGTTCATCGAGTCCTCCTTGTTCGAGTGGGTGTTTGATGGAGTCATGGGCGGCATGCCCATCAGCACGTCTGCCGATGCCATGGCATATAACAAGGATATGTTCGCCGAGGCCGGACTCGAGGAACCGCCGGTTGACGTGAATGCCAAGTGGTGGAACATGGATACGTTCCTCGACTACGCCCAGAAGCTGACAAACGACGAGCAATTCGGCTTCGGCGGCAGTTTGGGCGGCGGTAATGCCGCGGGCGAGACCACGGGCACGTACTTCGGCCAGGGCCCATGGGACGACGCCACCCGGAAGGCATTTATCGACTCACCCGGCATCATCCAAGGTCTCGAATTCTGGCGGGACGTGACCGAGGTCAAGTATCACGTGCAGCCCAATCCTGACGAAAGCGATGCCCTGCGCGGCGGCCAGCGTATGAACGTCTTCGTCACCGGCAAGATCGGCATGCAGGTCTCCTACATCAATCAGGACACGAATTTCAACTGGGCAGTTGCCACCCTGCCCTATGATGGTGAAGGACCAAGCATGTCGGCGCGCATCTCGAACCACGGTTTGCAGATGGGCAATGCGGAAACTCAGGATGCCGTGTGGACCGTATTCCGCTGGTTCATGTCACCAGAGAATGCCGGTAGATTCCCACGTACGGCGGGGCATGTAGTCTCACCGTTCCAGGACCCGGCATATTCTGAGGTCTCCCAGGCCGAATTCCGCAACCAGCTTGGCATCGATCCCAAGGCGTTTGTCCTGCAAGCGCAGCATACGCAACCCCACGGCTGGGGGCTGTACAAGTATAGTGCCTGGGAAGAGGTCACCGCCCTCGCACGTCCCCGCTATCGCCAGGAATACCAGCTTGGTCAGCTTGACACGCGCGAGTATGCCACCTGGTTCCAAGAAGTCATTACTACTATCATGGACGATTACTTCGCGAACAGAGGCTAGCGGGGCGAAGCGCAGTTTGCGTTATTTAGAATGTGCAGCGGGGCCGGAAGAATCCGGCCCCGCTGTTGCTTCTCTTGCCATATAGCCGCTCAGCAGACCTGTCGTTCTTGCACACTCCAGTTTCGCAAGGATACAACGGTTCCTCATAGGCTACCTGGCGCGGCACAGCCGCAAAACCGCAAAGCTGAATGCTTTAAAGTAAGATTAGCGGTGTAACAGAACGCAACTCTGTTACGCTGTGTAGGAGCAATCCACTGCTGCGCCGCAAAGAAGAGGGTCCCGCTTAAATGTCCGCTTCTCAACCCAACATCCTGCTTATCACCACTGACCAACAACGGTTCGATACGGTCGGTGACGCCAAACCGCCGTTTCTCCGCACCCCCCACATAGACCTACTGGGCTACCAAGGCGTGCAGTTCACCCGTGCCTACGCCGATTGCCCGCTCTGCGTACCGGCGCGCGTCGGCATCATGACGGGCACGCAGGTGTACACCCACGGCGTGGCCAACAACGACCAGACCTCGAATGTGATGGGAAGGGAGGGGACGCTTCCGACTCATCTGCGGGCGTGTGGCTATCAGACTGCCGCCATTGGCAAGATGCACTTCGGCCCACAGCGGGTGCGGCATGGCTTTGAAGAGATGATCCTGCCGGATGACTACTACCGTGACATGCGCCATTCCGGCAGCGCGCGGCAACCAATGCACCACGGGATCGGCCAGAATGAACTCTACCCTACGTTGGCTACCGTACCGGAGAGCCTCACGCTTACCTCGTGGATTGCTGAGCAATGCGTGGAGTACATCCGCGTCCGCCGCGATCCTACCCTCCCGTTCTTCCTCTGGTGTTCGTTCGCCAAACCACACCCGCCGCTCGACGCCCCGGAGCCCTACTACTCCATGTATCAGAACTCGCCGATACCTGAACCGGCTGTTGGGGCGTGGTGCGACGATGCGGACTGCCCCATTTCGTTCGACCGGCAAGCACAACGGCGCGCTTTCGACTCTATCCCAGACGAGACTATTCACGCGGCGCGCGCCGTCTATTACGGGTTGATCACCCAGATCGACAACGTTATCGGCCGCCTCATCAGCGCCTTGGAGGACTGCGGCCTCTTCAATGACACCTTCATCATGTTTGCCTCCGACCACGGCGAAATGCTCGGCGATCACCGCAACGGAGCCAAGACCTTCTTCTACGAACCGTCAGCGCACGTGCCATTCATTTTGCGCATGCCGCAGAATTGGGAAAACCGGCACCATGGCACGATGGTGGAAACACCGATCACCCATGCCGACATCTTGCCGACACTGGTTGCCGTGGCAGGCGGTAAGCCGCCGGACGATACGGACGGCCAGGACTTGGTCGCGCTGGCACGTGGCAAACTTGAGAACCCGCGCCGCTATCTGGAAGGCATGAGCGGTCCCCGTTGGCCGCAGGCGGAGCGCATCCCGTGTGTCTACCTGGCGATCACGGATGGGCAGTGGAAGTACATTTGGTACCCCGAGGGTCCCACGGAACACCTCTTCAATCTCGCTGAAGACCCGGCGGAGCTGCACAATCTCGCCCACGAAACTCGCTTTCAGGCGAAGAAGCAGCACCTGCAAGGCGAGCTCGTCGAAAGGCACCAATTACGAGATTCAGCCTACCTTGAAGACGGCAATCTGCCGGTGCGAGACCCACAGGTCGAGACCACTGCCGACCGCCGCAATACGGCAACCAATCACGCCGGATTCCGCACTGAATACAGTAACGTTGACGTTCGCCACTAGGCGGCAAAGCGCACTGAGAGCTACAACGCTACAATAACTTCAAGCACGCCGAAGCCAGTAGCTTATTGAGCGCTCGGCAGCTTGGTGTAACGTGACGGTTATCTGAGGAGGGCAAGAGACTGAATGGCTACAGACCGTTAGCCTGACCGAGAAGCAAATAGGCATCAGCAGAGGAGAGCAAAGGAGCACATCATGCCCAGCAACTTACTGGAAGTCTTTACGAATTGTTACGGCCGATACGGCGTGCGCGCGGCGATTGATCTCGCGCCGCAGGCCGGCATCACCCACCTCGAACTCGCCATGAAACAGCACGGCGGTGTCTTGGAGATCCCCGAGGATGTCGTCGCCAGCGAAAAGCTCGGAGACGAGGGGATTCAGAACCTTAAGCGCGAGCTCGACGCGAACGGCCTCACCGTGATCAGCGCGAATGGGTCAGATAACCTCATGGACCCGGATGGATTTGCCCGTATTGCGGAACGGATGCGCCTCGCGGCTGGCATTGGCGCCAAGTACTTTGTCGGCTTGGGCGGCGAGCCGGCTGAAGAAGACCGGAAAGACTTCTTTGACAAGATGGGGGCCATTGGCGACGTGGCGGCCAGTCATGGGCTTACCATTGCCCTTGAAACCCACCCGGGCATTACCCAAAACGCGGATGCAATCTTAGACACGATGCAGGCCCTGCAGCATGACGCCATCCGCATCAACTTCGACACGGGCAACATCCTCTTCTACAACGAAGGCGCGGATGTGTACGCACAGCTTGAACGCGTTATGGACTACGTAGTGCACATGCATCTCAAGGACAGCCGCGGCGGCTACCGGGACTGGTACTTTACGGCCATGGGAGACGGCGGCGCCGTAGACTTCGCCCGCATCGCCGAAGTAACCAACAACGCAGGCTTCTTCGGCCCGTATAGCTTGGAGATCGAGGGCATTAAGGGCGAGCCGGAACCGACTCTGGAGCAGCGCCAGGAGCGTGTCGTCCGCAGCGTGGAGCATCTACGGTCCGTCGGATTTCTCACTGACTAGAATTCTTATATGTCCGCGCTCGCCACTTAAGTATTCTAGTACTACTTGCCGGACATTCCAGAACAGTCGCTTGCGAACACAATGCAACTGACGACGGCCCTAAGCCCTAGTGGTTCGGCACTTTAGTTTTGATTGGTAGCGTAGGTTTTCAACCTGCGCAGTTTCCTCTCGCTGTTGCTTACACCTACCCATCAATACAATGTTGTTGGACCACTAGGCGTGTGCTCCAGCCACTTGTCGAGGAACGGAAACGACTCCTTGGCGTAAATCTCGTGCTTGCCTTCAAAGACTCCCAGCACACAGCGGTCGCCGAGACCCAGCCGTGCGTAGTGGGTATGAAGACGCGCGAACTCTACCTCCGCCTCTTTGTAGTAGACCGCCCGGTCTTGCGTGCCCTGTTCGATGAACAGCGGGCGCGGGCAGATGAGCGACCCAAGATCAGCGTCGGAGAACTCCAAGAGCTGGCCGAGATAGTATTGATGGAATTCGTCCGTCGTGAAGTACGCGCGGTAGTGCTCGGACTCCACATTGAGTTTTCGGGTGCGTTCATTGAAGAATGCGGAGACCACCGCCACCTTGATGCGGGGTTCCAGCGGCGTAAGCCAGAGCGTCATGGTCCCGCCCTGGGAGAGTCCGTAGAAGCCAATGCGTTCCGGATCGACCTCCGGCAGCGATTGCAGATAGTCGATCACCTTCATCTCGCGCCAGATCTCCAGTCCCATCAAACGCCTGCCAACGACGATAGCTTTGTTATGTAAACGAACGCGCCGCGGCGTCCCATTGATGCAGTGCGGCGCGAAGACCACGTAGCCCCGTTCCGCCAGGCGCTGACCGTAGCGGTGGTAGGCATCGTCTTGATCCAGCAAGCCGGCGACAGCTTGCACCGCCCCACCGAGCCCGTGTTGAGTCACCACCGCAGCGCGCGGCGCGGTGATGCCTTTGGGCACCAACAAGTAGCCGAATAGTCGCACCCCCGGCAGCATGCCCAGCGTTACGGCATAGACCGTATGGTCCGGACGCTCCACTACCACGCGGCGTTCGGGGGCAAGCGGCACCTGTTCCTCTACCGGCGGCAACCCGCCCATCATCGCCAACCAGGCTTCGCGGTTCGCCGCTACGGACTCCGTGTAGGCCTCCGCGCTGGCATAGTCTCGCTGCCAACGCTCTTCCCGCACCCCGTATGCCTGATCGGCCAGACCGTCCAAGTAGCGATCGTGCTGCCCGTTCGTATCGTCGCGCATGGCTTGGAGGGCTGCATCGTTGACATACACCGGCGGCGGGGGTGTAGCCTCCTCGTCATCAGGTGCGGCGTGCCGCTTGGGTGGTTGCCCATCGTTCAACCAACGATCGAGAAAGTCAAAAGCCTCCACACCGTGAATCTCGTGCGGTCCGTCAAACTCGCCCCACTCGCAGCGCTCACCGATGCCCAAGCGCTCGTAAATCTCCTTGAGCGGGTAGAACTCCTCGCGGGCGCTCTCGATGTAGTAGGATCTATCCGTCTGCCCGTGTTCGATCATCACCGGCCGGGGGCAGATGAGCGATGCCAGATCGTAGTCTGAAAACTCAGTGAGGAAGTCCGGCTCGAAGTACGACTGTTCGCTGGTGTTTATGAAGGGTCGATAGTGAGGCGATGCTACGAGTTGCTTCTTGGTGCGCTCGTTGTAGAAGGCCGAGATGATGGTGGCGCGGATGCGCGGTTCGAGCGGCGGAAACCAAAGCGCCATCTTGCCGCCTTGGGAGAGGCCGTAGAAGCCGATGCGCTCGTTGTCTACCTCAGGCAGCGATTCCAGCAAATCAACCGCCCGGATCTCCCGCCAGATCTCCAGGCCCATAAGGGTGCGCCCGACGAGTAACGCCTTGTTGTGCAGGCGATTGCGCCAATCGACAAAGTTGATGCAGTGCGGGGCCAGCACCACGTACCCGCGTTCCGCCAACCGCTGGCCATACTTATGATAGGCGTCATCCTCTTCCACCAAACCCGCGATGGAGTGCGGTGTGCCGCCCATGCCGTGCTGGCAAATGACTGCCGGCCTCGGTCCCGCCAGGCGCTTGGGGACGAGGAGGTGCGCAAACGAGCGGACTCCCGGCAGCGTGCCAAACGTAACCGCATAGACGGTATGATCGCTGCGCTCTGCCACTACGTGGAGGTCCGGCTCGAGCGACACGCGCTCTTCCGCCGCCGGCCATATACCCAGCATATCGCGCCAGTGCTCGCGGTTAGGCGCTACAGATTCCGAGTACGCCCGGAGGCTTGAAAAGTCCCGGTGCCACTTTGCCCTCCGCCACTCATACGCCTGGATGGCAAGGTTATCGAGGTATCGCTCCAGTTGCGCCGCCTGGTCCCAGCGCACCGACTCTACCGCGTTCGGGGAGGCTACATTGGCTTCTTGGGACACGGCTACGACTCCTTGCTCGTACTCATCTCATAGATATTCAGCTCTGCGCAGACCCGCCCTGCGACAGGCTCAGAGCCTGCCCCGTAGTTGCTACGGGGGCGAACGGGAAGAACAACAGTCCGATCATGCTGAGTGCTGCGCGAAGCCCTTCTCGAAGCACAAAACACCATGTCGAATCAATTTGTGAGAATCCTTCTAGCACTTGGGCTCGACTGATGTTCTCTTGCCAATTACGCTCGCTCCTCGTTAGCAAGTCGTAGCGCGGGGGCTTGTCCCCCGCTTCTTTGCAAAAGAAGTAAGTATCCTCTCGGACAAAGTACTTAGAGGCTATCCAAAACTCTCTGTCACTCCGGCCAGTCTGCCAACAAGCTGGCGCAATGCAGGCCCGCGCATGGAACGGCCTTGGAGTCCAGGGCGCGCGTTCCTCGTCACTCCGGCTTTCGCCGGAGTCCAGCGCACGCGGAAGACTTGGATTCCGCGCCCCCGTGCGGGGGCGAGCTTTCGCTGAAATGACGGTACCGAGTGCGGACTTTCCACGCCAGTACAGTACGAGGACTTCTCCGACGCGGTACCATCGGCAAGGGGCAGCCGTCTGCGCAATGCGGCCTACCCGGAATACTCTATCCGTTAGTCTCCGCGCCACGCAAGAAGCGCTCAATCGCCTGGGCTGCAAGCTGATTCACCTTAACGCCGCGGCGTTTCGCTTCTTGCTCGAGCCGCTGCATCAGCCAGGCGTCTTCCAGAGTCAAACTGAGCGACCGCTCTGTGGAGGCAGTAGCCTGTGGAGCCACCGGCTGATCCTGAACCACAATCACCTGATCGGTAGCCTCAACCACATGCCCACGGCGACTCTGCGTGAGCGAACGCCACTTTTCTTCAGTCAGCGGTCGTCCCCACGCCTGTTCGACCTGAGAGCGCGTGATTTCAAGCCTCTTGCCCTCGATCGTAAGCCACGGACCATTCTGGTGCAGTACACCCCCCGTCACGTCCTTGAGCACGGAGGCGAGTTCGAGGTTCGGCGCGCTCAACTGGATGGTGATACTCGCCATAACGATTACTCCTCGCATGAGGCGTTTCGTCAGTAACTAAGCCCATTAGACCATACGCCCAATCCTGTAACAAGCTCATAGTGGTGACTAATGACGCTTTTCCCTTGGAGGACCGCTCGCATTGCCGAAGCAGCTGTGCCAGAGTCACTCTGCAATGAGGAGACCCTTGGTTGATTTCGGCTGGCAATACCAGACCGGCTGCACTCCCTGGGGAGCCTCTGCAAAACCCTTTCCCCCGCGATGGGAAAGTCCGGGTGGAGAGGGGTGAAACTTGGCTTCATAGCTAGCAATCGCAGGCTACCCTCTATACTTCTGGATTCCGGCATTCGCCGGAATGACGGAGTCATTTAGTGGTCTCCTGGAGAGAAGGCCGGTATGAGAATGCAATCTCGTCAATAGAACCCAATCTCCCTCATCCATTCGAGCTATGCAGGGGTATCCGTTGGGTCACCATTCAACTCTCCTTGACCATTCGCCGCCGTGTCGGTTACGCTCAATGCCGTAGCAAAGCGGCGAGAATTGTCTTTCACCCGTCAATGAAGGGTGTCTCCCAAACGGGTTAGCTCCCAGAGATTCAGACACTCCGGCGTCCCCTTTGTTTCACTATGAGAAACCAAGACGACACTGCCCGAACACGCAGCAACGAAATCAATACAGACGACAGAATCTAAGCTGAATCCCCGCACCATAGTCGAACGCCAATTGACGAAAGGATGAGCCTGTGCAAGACATCAATGTTGCCCTGGTGGGCCATCGCTTCATGGGCAAAGCACACACCCATGCATATCGTGACGTAAACCTCTTTTTTCCGTCGGTGCCGTACCGGCCCCGCCTCAAAGTGATAGCGGGGCGCGACGCCGCGTCGGTGCAAGAAGCCGCGGACCTACTAGGTTGGGAAGAATCATCCACAGACTGGCAAGAGGCCGTCACACGTGATGACATTGACCTCGTGGACGTCGCTACGCCAAACCACCTGCACGCAGACGTGGCCATTGCCGCCGCAGAGGCCGGCAAGCAGGTGATCTGCGAGAAGCCGCTTGCCGTGACCGTACCGGAAGCGCGCTCTATGGTTGAAGCCGTGAAGAAGGCAGGCGTGAGCAACACCATTTGCTTTCACTTTCGGCGTTACCCGGCGGTTCGACTCGCAAGGAAGCTGATCGAGGATGGCGAACTTGGCGACATCTACCACTTTCGCGGGTGGTTTCTGGCTGAACGCTTCGCCGATCCGGCTACGCCGCTCGGCTGGCGCATGCAGCAGGAATACGCCGGTTTTGGAGTCTTCGGTGACCTTGGTTCGCACGTGCTTGACATTGCTCGTTACCTGTTAGGCGACGTACGCAGCGTTTGCGGCAACTTCGCAACCTACATTAAGGAGCGTCCCACGCCTGAGGGCGGCAGCGGCGCGGTGACCGTTGATGATTGCGCGCAGGTCCTCATGCAGTTTACCAACGGCGCGCAAGGCATGCTGGAAGTAACCAAACTGGCACGTGGCAACAAGAATAACTTCGGCTTTGAAGTGAACGGGAGCAAGGGGTCGATCCGTTTCTACTTCGAGCGATTGAATGAATTGCAGTACTACTGCGGTGACGATCCGGGACCGCTTACGGGCTTCCGTACCATCCATGCCTCGGACTCTGTCCAGCACGACTATATGCACGGCTACTGGCCTGCCGCCGCCCACAGCATCGGCTATGGCGAAGCCTTCATCCACATCGTCAAGGACTTCTTGGAAGCGCTGGGCAGCGGCGAGGCCATGAGACCAGACTTCGTTGACGGTCTGCGCGTGCAGGAGATCATGGAAGCGGTCGGAACGTCGGTGCAAGACCGCGGCTGGGTGGATGTGGCGGCGCCGGAGTAGCGCCGGGTGTCAACGAATGCTGGTCATGCCCGAATAGTGTCGTATAGGCAATTCGACACGCCGCGCTCCGTTCATACTTCGACAAGCCTGTACTGAGCTTGCCGAAGTGCTCAGCACGAACGGAGCGTTCGCGCCAGTGGCAGATTCTTGTTTCCCCCAACAGAATACTTTCCTTGAACAGAACGTCAGCGTAGACGGAGTACGAACAGTTTCTTTGTCTTTCGCGGGAAGAGGCCATCGCCTAGGCAACGACCCTGCGCTCGGCAGGGCTCACCGACACCGGCACAGAGTGGTACTCTAACTACGATCACACTTGAAGTAATAGTTTTGTCATCAATTCAGGGAGGCGAGATGGATGTATACCAGGTCCTATAATGGCACGAACAAGAAAGTCTTCTGGCAAGAGATGTGGCGGCACGAGCTCTACGAAGCCTTGAAACATGACCCCGTCGTTATTATCCCCGTTGGATCCATTGAGCAGCACGGCCCCCACAGTCCCACCGACATCGACATCAGCATCCCCTACTACCTCGCTGCTGAAGCCGCGACCCGAACGGACGACTATCCCATCATCGTGGCACCGCCGGTTTGGACGGGCTTTACGCACTTCAACATGGGGCACATCGGCACGATCACGGTGGCGCTTGAGACATACATTGCCGTCCTCTGCGACGTTTGCCGCAGTATCAAGGCGAATGGCTTCGAGCGCATGATCATGCTCAATGGCCACGGCGGCAACGTGGCTCCCACGCAAACGACTTCCGTCAAGCTCGCCCAGGAGGACATCTGGTCTCTGCACATTACGTACTTCCACATGGTGGAGGACGAACTCAAGGAGTGGGGCGACAGCGACGACACCATCGGGCACGGCGGCGAATGGGAGACCTCCCTGCAACTCTACTTGCGGGGCCACATGGTCGACCTGGATAAGCGGACGCCTAACGGCCTTGCGCCCATGGTCCGCGACCCGGTGGTGGGCAAATTCGCCAAGTGGCCGGAACGCCGCCGCGAAGCCGATGAGGGCGTGATGGGCGATCCATTTGTGGCCAGCGCGGAGAAAGGCGAACGCATCTTTAACCTCGCCGTTGAACGCCTCATCTTAGCCTGCAACGAGCTACACAAGTATCCGGTGCGCGGCTATTTCGACCATGGCAGCGACGCCACCCTTGGCCCGCTCTCGCCGGACGCCACGCCGCCGCGATAAGCAACCCTCCACGGACGAGTGGCAATTTGATGCAAACGATATGAGAACGCGCGTTGGCAATGAAGTTTAGTAGGAATGGTCTGTTGCATGTACCATTCGCTCTGGACCTGCCAGTCCTGAGCGTGCCGAAGTGTCGCAGGGCAGTTTCTCGCCAAACGCTTTGAAAACTGAACGAAGAAATACTGAAAGGAATTGAGAGCAGTGGGTGAATTCTATCAAGATCTCGGTGTCAAGCGTGTGATCAATGCTGCCGGCACCTTAACTCGCCTTGGCGGCACACCGATGGACGATGACGTGCTCGACGCCATGCGCGAAGCCGCGCAATGGAGCGTGCGCATCGAGGAACTCCAGGAGGCAGCGGGGAACTACCTCGCCGAAGTCACCGGGGCGGAAGCCGGCTACGTAACCGCCGGCGCGGCAGCAGGCCTGCTGGTTGGTACCGCCGCCTGCATCGCGGGCTTAGATATCCACAAGATGAACCTCCTGCCTGAAACAGCGAACATACCGAACGAGGTAGTCATCCAACGCCTCCACCGGAATGCGTACGACCACGCTTTGCGCACGGCGGGCGCGAAGTTTGTTGAGGTCGGACACATCGGTCACCCGACTGGAGGTTACACCGAGCCGTGGCATATCGAGACTGCAATAAACGAGCGCACGGTCGCCGTTCACTGGGTCGCCATGCCTGTGGAAGGGGTTGTGAGCTTAGAAGACACGGTCGCCGTCGCGCACAAACATGACGTTCCCGTCATTGTGGACGCGGCCGGTGGCTTGCCGCCCGCCGAAAACCTGCGCGGCTACATCGCCACGGGCGCCGACCTCGTCTCTTTCTCCGGCGGCAAGGCGATACAAGGCCCACAAGCCTCCGGCATCCTGGTCGGTCGGCGCGACCTCATCCAATCCGTGGCACTACAGCATCAAGACATGGACGTGATGGTGGAGACGTGGACCTTACGCGATCAACTGCTGGGAAGCGGCCGCCTGCTCGGCCCGCCGCTCCAAGGCATCGGCCGCCCTATGAAAGTGGGCAAAGAGGAAATCGCCGGTCTGCTGGCAGCGGTAAAGAAGTACGTCAGCCGCGACCATGCCGCCGCGCGGGCAGAGTGGCTCTGCCGCCTCGAATCCATCGCTGCCGATCTCAGCAGCGTATCTGGAATCGCCACCGAGGTGGTTGGACGCGACGGCGCTTCCTATCCCACGTTGCGAGTCTCACTGGACGACGCCGTGCATGGCGTATCGGCAATCGACTTGGTGAACCGCTTGTTTGACGACGATCCGGCCATTGCCGTTAGTCAGTACGGCTCCCTGGAAGGCAGTATCACTATCAACCCGCTCAACCTGGATGGTGACAAACCGCAGTTCGTCGCAGCACGCATCCGTGCCATCGTGGCGTCGTAGCTCATCCGTCATTCCGAACGCAGTGAGGAATCTAGGAATTCAGTGTCCGTGGTCTACGAACCAGAGACCCGGACTAGATTAGTCTTCCCTTGCCAATCTAAACTCGATCCTCGCTACCAAGCCGTAGCGCGGGGGCTTGTCCCCCGCTTCCTGGCGGAAGAAACACTCACCATCTTGGGCAAAGTGCTTAGAAAAGCAGGGATCATGCATCAAGGGTGTGCTTGGAGCTGCTTCATACAAGACTGCAAAAGCCAGGGTCCGAATCGGCTCTTCTCCAAGACAGGGAGACTCAAGAACGTGAGGCAGTGGGTACACTCGTGAACTCAGTAGGGGCCTCGTAACCCATGCGACTCCGTGAATTTGGCGCAGACGGCCAACGCTTTGCCGGGATCGTAGGCTTGCGCCGCAACAAGCTGCTCTTCACGCTGCCCGATCCCAGCTACGCACAGGAAGGGGAGAATGGCGCGCTCGTCCTTCCTCTTTGGGGTATTGGCGGCATGTGCGCGACGGGCGAGTCGTGGCAAGCCGCCGCTCAGCGTCATGGCGAAGCCGAGACTGGCTGCGAAGTGCGGCTCTTCTCCAGCCGCGAGACGTACTACCTCAACGTGAAGAGCGACATCTTTGGCGTAGACGTTGAAGACGTACCGGCGCCCGCCCTGCTCTATGCCGCCGCATACCGACCCCCGGACAACCCCTACGGCGACTTGCAAACTGTCTACGGCGCAGAATATTTCGCGCACGTGCGGGGCACGCCACGGCCCGGAGAAGATGTTGCCGCGCTCATTGCCCTCGGCCAGCCGTTGCTCGTGGCAGCGGAGCAGCAAGCACTAACCCTAGAAAACCTATTGCAGGCGGGCGCGGAGCTCTTTGTCAATCCAAAGTCTCCACCGCCCGACCCATCGCTCTCCATCGCGCCGCTGGGCACGCCCAAGTTCATGCTGCACGTGCTCGACGCCGGCCACTGGTGGCAAACTCTCTCTTTGGCAGGCCTACCGGTACTCTAAGCATCGCACTTGATGTTCCAGAGCTTCACGCGACGCTCCCGTCAGAGGAGAGATGGACAGATATACTGAGGTTGGAAAGAGAGATGGTTGATGGCTGAGGGATGATGGAACGGAGCCAAAGCGGTAGTTCCTCAGGTACTCGGAAGGAGAAGGTAATCATGGCCGACATCATTTCCGAAATCATATTTGAAGTCAGCGAGGATGAAGTCGACGGTGGATATTCGGCCAGCGCGTTTGGATATGGCATCCACACGTCTGGCGAAACGATTGAGGAGCTCCGCCACAATGTCAAAGAAGCCGTTGACTGCTACTTCGACGAGTCCATGAAGCAACCTGGCTTGATTCGTCTTCACTTCGTCCGCGACGAAGTTCTTGCACTATGAAATTGCCGCGCAACGTAAGCGGGGCGGGCTTAGTGAAAGCGCTGCGGCGTTTGGGGTATAGGGCTACCCGGCAACGCGGTTCTCACGTGCGGATCACGACGCAGACGAATGGCGAACATCATTAGGTGTTCCTCAACATACGCCCATCAAGGCAAAGACACTATCGTACACTCTCAGAAGCGTTGCGGCCCATCACGGCCTGAGAGTCTCAGAACTGCTCAAGCAGCTTGAATTGTAGCCCCTCTTTCAATCGTAACTACGCGCTTGCGCTTGACATGAAATGCTAACACAACCTAGCGAATTGGCAGACACAACGAACCACCTCATTGACCAGAAGCGTCTCACTGAAGCCGCACACCAAAGAATCCGGGTGTATTACATTTGCAGGCCAACGTGACGATGCAAGAGTAGAGTAGAAACTATCTCGCGGCAACATGTCCTCCGCAGTGGAATCCATCTGACTAACGGTCTCCGCCAAGACCCGCCCGGCCCGTGCGCAATGCTCGATTCACTTCCTCTCGACTCGGCAAGCTGGCGATCGCGCCTCTGCCGCGCACCTTGAGTCCGGCCGTGACCACGCCCAATCGCGCTGCTTCCAGCGGACCCATGTTCTCCACCAGCCCGTGCAGGAACGCGCCGTCGAAGGCGTCACCGGCGCCGGTCGTGTCGACCACCTGCGGGACAGCGAAAGCTGGTACCGTCCCCGTTCCGCCTTCTGCGCTCACGTAAACGCCGGCATCGCCTTGCTTGACCGCTACCGCATAGGCACCAAATCCATGCAGGTATTCTGCCGTTTCCTGGGGGGACGCGCAGCCGAACAACTGCTCTGACTCCTCAGGTCCGCTCGGCAGGGCGATGTCCACATGCGGCAGGAGCTCTTCCGCCGCGGCCCGCGCCTCCGCCACCGACCACAGTGCGGGCCGAAAATTGGGGTCGAACGAAACGCACACATGCGCCTCATTCGCCATACGCGCCGCCGCCAGTGCGGTCGCCCGCGCCGACTCCGAGATGGCCTGGGCGATGCCGCTGATGTGAAGCACCCTGGCCTCCGCGATGTAATCGGGATCCAGGTCCTCAGGGGTCATGGTGCTGGGCGCGCTGCCGGCCCGGTAGTAGGTAAACTCCCGTTCACCCCGACCGTAGATGGAGATAAAGTATATGCCGTTCCGCCCCTCCACGCGCTTCACGTGTGAGGTATCAATTCCCAAAGACTCCCAGCCATCGAGCAAGAATGGTTGAAAGGGATCGTTGCCGACCCGCGAGAGAAAGCCGCATGAGCTTCCCATACGCGACGCCGCCGCCAGGAGATTGAGCGCATCGCCGGCGAAGGCTTTCTGCAGTTTGTGCGCCTCTGCTAACGGCTCCTCTGCAAAGAACTCCACCATGCACTCGCCGAGGGAGAGAATATCAGGCATTTTTGCCTCTTAGAGCCTGCTTACGATCTTCCGAGATGAAGTTTGCATAGCCATGGGAGCCGTTCTTGCTGAAAGCTGCACGCAGCCGGCTTCGCGCAGCCTCTGCCTGTCCTGAGCTCGCCGAAGGGTCGAAGTACGAACGGCCATTCGCCAGCTTATTGCGGCCCCCTTCACCCTTCGACAAGCCTGTACTGAGCCTGTCGCAGTGCTCAGAGCCTGCCCAGTACTCGATTCGGGGGGCGAACGTTGCGCGCCCGGACAAGAAGATTGTAAACCGGCTCTTGGGGACAACACCATCCCTTGCGGGGTCTATTGATTTTCACATTTCACTATGATGTCCGTTCGTGGTGAGCCTGTCGAACCATGCCCGAACATCCCTTAGACGAACGTGGAGCTGCGGGCTATCACGTAATCTACCCAGCGTGGCGTCACACTAGAGCGATTCTTCCACAAACCGCCGCGCAAAGTCTGCAAGGCCGGCATAGTCACCGGCAGTGATGAGCGACGGCGGCATGAGTCCCGAGCCCAGCGCCACGTTAGCCGCTCCCGCCTCCAGGTAAGCGCGATAGTTGTCGAAGCCGATGCCCCCGGAGGCGACGATGGGGATCCCGGGGAGCGGTCCGAGCACCGACTTGACGTACCCCGGCCCGCCGACGCTATCAATTGGAAAGACCTTCACCATGTCAGAACCCGATTCATGCACGTCGAGAATCTCGGTGGGTGTCAGACCGGCCATGATGCAGGGCACATCAGCCTCGTGCGCCAGAGACACGAGCGCAGGCCGGTTCACGGGCCCGACCACAAACTGCGCGCCGGCTGCCAGCGCCTCCCTTGCCTGGGTCTCGGTTGTCACCGTACCGGCGCCTACCAGACAACCGGTGGTTTCTCCCTCGCAACCACTTCAATCACGGCGGCGGCGTCCGGTACCGTAAACGTAATCTCAACGAGCCGAATACCGGCAGCATACAGCGCCTGCGCAGTCCGCACCGCCTCCTTGGTAGTCTTGGTGCGCACCACGGCGGTTATCTTGGCCTCGCACAGATCGCTTAGCAGCGCCGCACGACTCATTGCATACTCCTTTGCACGATCTTACCCTGCCCGGATACAGTTGCCCTCAATCCGGAAGGCAGACAAGAACTGTATATCACGAACGCTTCATGTAGTATAATCGTAATTGTAAACCTCCTCTTGAGCTCAGAATCAGTCTAGCATTACACTAGAGCAGGCGCTAAACATGCGTCTGCGGTCTTGACCCATTTATTGGTTCTGGCTGCGTTCTACAGCGCGTTTTGGCGCTATTGCTATTCGCCATTCCTCAAGAATGACACTTCGAGAACTCCTACAGCTTTCAATCAACTCTCTCGCTTTTCCGTCATGCTCCGCCTTGCTGTCGCGGATTCTGACACCCATGGGCTTGCAATGGACGGTCTTGTGTGTCTTCCTCTTTGCCGCCTGTGCGCAAACCGATTCCGATCAAATGACGTTTGGGCGCACGATTCCGCCCGCCACTGCAGTGCCGACGCCATCTGTGCCGGCACCCATACCAACCGCGGGCGCTGAGCCAGCAATTGTCATGTCCACGGCAGTCCCTTACCCCACACCGGACCTCACCGGGCTTCCCTATGAGGTTCTCGCCCAAGAGATTGTGCGCGGCGGCCCGGACATCCCTGCCGTCGCGTTCACGCTCGACGGTGGGGCAATTGCCGCCTACACTCCTGAAATATTGGAAATTCTGCGCGAGCACGGGGTGCGCATTACAATCTTCATCACCGGACAGTTCGCCGAACGCCACCCTGAACTCGTCCTCGAGATGATCGCCGACGGGCATGAAATTGGGAACCACTCCTATGCGCACCCCGACTTTACCAAGCTGAACGATGATGTCATCCGCGCGGAGCTCACCCGCACAGAGGAAATCATAAAGGACGTAGCGGGAGTAAGCACCAAGCCCTGGTTCCGCTTCCCCTACGGCGCACGCAATCACCATGTCCGCCGCGTGGTAGCCCGTGAAGGCTATCAGAGCATCTACTGGACTATCGATACGATTGACTGGCGGGATGACGCGACGCCTGCCTTGGTCAAGCAGCGCATCCGCGACCGCCTCCAGAATGGCGTCATCATTCTCGCTCATCTCGGCAGCAAGCATACGCTGGAGGCGCTCCCAGACATTTTGACTGAACTAAAGGAGCAGGGTTACCGGGTCGTAAAAGTCTCTGAACTCTTGTATCCGCCACCGACCATTGCGACCCCCATTGTGAATCCAACGCCCACGACTATTGTGAAGCCTTCCCCAACCATCGTACTCTCCAGCCCTTGACAGAGGCCTGAACCTACCATAGAATACGATTCACAATTGAATATGAAAAAGGCGATGATCAGGAAGAGTACGCTGTTAAGGCGGCCTTCAGAGAGCCGGGGAATGGTGGGATCCCGGCGGTGCGCGGCCAGCGGAATGGGCCTGGGAGCTGTGACCTGAAAGATAGCTGATCCGGAAACGCGTCAAAGCGAAATGTGGCCGGTTTAGTTGCCGACTAGGCGTCAACGGAACCCCTACCGTAGACTTTGGGGCAAGCATACAACCGCGCAGGCGAGGAGTGCTTGAGTGAATGAAGCGGGCTGCGCATGCAGCCAATAAGGGTGGCACCGCGAGACACTTCTCGTCCCTTTGAGGGACGAGATTTCTTTTTTTAAGGAACAGCCTGAACAAGGGAATACCATGGCAGTCATGCAAACCGCACCGGGCATAGTTTTCGCCGGCATTCAGCCGGACCTTGCCGCAGTGCGCGCACTCGCGGCAGAGGGGCTGACAGTGCCCATTTCACTCACTATCCCCGCGGATTTGGAAACTCCGGTCTCTGCCTACCTCAAGATTGCCCAGGGCGACTACTCATTTCTGCTCGAGAGTGTTCAGGGCAGCGAGAGCCTGGGCCGGTACTCGTTCATCGGAACCAATCCGTCTACCGTCCTGCGCATGGACAACGGCATGGCAACCTGCAAACAGGGCGGGGAAAGCGAAACTCGCACGTATTCGGACCCATTAGCGTTGCTTCAAGAAGAGCTTGCCAAGACCAATTTCGCCGCCATGCCCGGCCTGCCGCGTTTTCAAGGCGGCGCCGTCGGTTATCTCGGCTATGAGAGCGTTCGCTATTTCGAGCCCAGGGTGCCGCTTCCGGCGGAGAATGCCTTGCCTGTGCCCGAGGGGGTATTCATGTTCACGGATAGCTTAGTGATGTTCGACCACTTCAAGCACAGCCTCACGATCATCTCCTACGTCCCACCCCATGGAGATGTCGCCGCGAACTACCAGGACGCGGTAGAAAGTGTCGAGACCATCCACGCGCGTCTGCAACGTACCGTGCCCTTCGTGCGCGACACGACGAGCTCCGGCGCAGCCGTGCCCACAAAGAGCGAAGCGCAGCATCATGCCATGGTGCGCGCAGCGAAAGAGTACATCGCAGCGGGCGACATCATCCAAGCCGTTTTGGGTTTGCGCTGGACGCGCCAGTTGGGCGTGCATCCGTACTCGGTGTATCGCGCGTTGCGCATGATCAATCCGTCGCCGTACATGTACTATTTGCAGCTTGATGACATGCAAATCGTCGGCGCCTCACCGGAGATGCTGGTGCGGGTAGAGGGGTCTCACGTCACGACGCGCCCCATCGCCGGTACCCGACGACGGGGAAGCACGCCGGAAGAAGACGCGGCACTCGCCGCAGAATTGCTGGCCAGCGCAAAGGAACGCGCGGAACACATCATGCTCGTGGACCTGGGACGGAATGACCTCGGACGGGTCTGCCGCCCCGGCTCCGTGCATGTCCCGACGCTCATGGTAGTGGAAGAGTTTTCCCACGTGATGCACATCGTCTCAAAAGTGGAAGGGGAGCTCTTGCCGGGCAAGACGGCATTTGACGCCCTCCGCTCGTGTTTTCCGGCGGGCACGCTCTCCGGCGCGCCCAAAGTGCGCGCCATGGAGATAATCTCAGAACTCGAAGGCACAACGCGGGGACCTTACGGCGGTGCTGTCGGCTATTTCGACTACTCCGGCAATATGGATATGGCAATCACCATTCGCACGATGACCGTGAAAGACAACACGGCCTACATCCAGGCCGGCGGCGGTATCGTGGCGGATTCCGATCCCGAAGAGGAGTACCAAGAGGTGTGCAACAAGGCCGCCTCGACCATGCGGGCGATTGACGTCGCGGAGGAGATGGAACGTGATCTTCATGCTGGATAACTACGATTCGTTTACCTACAATCTGGTGCAATACATGGGTGAACTCGGCGCCGATCTGGAAGTGGCGCGCAACGACAAGACCACTGTGAAAGCAGTGATGGCGAGCCGGCCGGATGGCATTGTCATCTCGCCGGGCCCGTGTACGCCCCATGAAGCCGGCATCTCAAACGACCTTATCACGCAGGCTGCGGGCAAGATACCGCTTCTTGGTGTCTGCCTTGGACACCAGTGCATCGGCCAGGTTTTTGGCGGCAACGTGATTCGCGCGGACAGACTGATGCACGGCAAGACCTCGATGATCCACCACCACGGTAGAGACCTGTTTGCAGACCTGGATAACCCCTTTGTCGCGACGCGCTACCATTCCCTGATTGTGGATCCCTTGCAGTTTCCATCAGCCCTCGACGTGACGGCACGAGCAGACGATGGAACGATTATGAGTGTGCGCCACCAGGAATACCCGATCTATGGGGTCCAGTTTCATCCCGAGTCCATCCTCACCACAGAAGGCAAGAAACTCCTGCAGAATTTCCTCAACATTGTCGAGCAGCACCACTCGCGGAAAACGCAGGCGGCTTCCGCGCAAAAGGGGGCAGAGGGATGATAGTTGAAGCTACGATCAAAGCCACTGATGGTGCGCCGCTCACCCGCGACGAAGCGGCTGAGGTAATGACCGAGATCATGGATGCGGCCTGCACGCCGGCGCAATTCGGCGCTTTTGTCACGGCACTCCGTGCCAAGGGCGAAACCGCTGACGAGATTGCCGGGTGTGCCGAGGTGATGCGTGAAAAAGCGTTGCCGGTTGCGGTTAGTCAACCAGTAGCGGACACATGCGGCACCGGGGGAACCGGCGTTGACACATTCAACATCTCCACTGCAACTGCCTTTGTCATGGCGGGCGCCGGGCAGCCCGTGGCAAAGCATGGGAACCGTGCCATGACGAGAACGAGCGGCAGCGCGGACGTGTTGGAGGCGCTAGGAGTTAAGATCGATCTTGGCCCTGAAGAAGTAGCGCGCTGTATTGAAGAAGTGGGAATGGGCTTCATGTTCGCGCAACGCTTTCACCCTGCCATGAAATTTGCCGCGCCGCTGCGGCGTGAAATTGGCATCCGCACGATTTTCAACATTCTCGGCCCCCTCACTAATCCTGCCCGAGCCAGCTTTCAAGTGCTTGGAGTCGCCAACGCCAGTCTAGTGGAGGTCATGGCCCGTGTACTTGGCATGCTCGGTGTGCAGCGCGCACTTGTGGTGCATGGAGAATTGGACGGAGTTGATGAGATTTCCGTCTGCGGTCCTACGTTGGTGTCCGAATGGGACGGCAGCAACGTGAGAAGCTACCGCCTGGAACCGGCGGAATTTGGGCTCAACGCAGCGCCGGTGGGTGAGGTACTGGGCAGATCGGAAGCAATGAACGCCCAATACGTCCGCGACGTGGTGGCCGGCAAGCCGGGCCCGCGCCGCGACGTGGTGGTCATGAATGCCGCCGCCGGTCTTGTCGTAAGTGGTAAAGCGAGTGACTGGAAAGCAGGCGCGGAGCAGGCTGCCGCCGCTATCGACAACGGCCAGGCCGCCGCCAAACTGGAAGCGTTTGCGAGCCTCAGTCAAAGTCTCGCCTGATACCGAATACGAATGTGGAATCACTAGTAAACAAGGCTCCGCGGTTATCCCCTCTCCCTGATGGAGAGGGTTAGGGTGAGGGTGAAGCGTCAGAGTAGGTCTGCGGTTGAAAAGGTACTTAGGGCCAGGCACATGATTCTCGATACCATCCTGCAGCACAAAGAACGCGAATTGGCGGAGAGGCAGGCTGCCGTTCCGCTGGCCGCACTGATACAAGAGGCGGAAGCCGCGGCCCCGCCACGCGATTTCGCGGCTGCGCTGCGCCAAGACGGCATTCGTTTGATCGCCGAGATCAAACGCGCTTCGCCGTCCAAAGGCGTGTTTGCGCCCGGCCTCGATCCGGCAGCACTTGCACAGACCTATGAGTCTGGCGGCGCGAGCGCGCTATCCGTTCTCACCGACGAGCGGTTCTTTCAAGGTTCGTTAAGCGATCTCACGGCCGCGCGATCTGCCGTGGACATTCCCGCATTGCGCAAGGACTTTACCACGGACGAATACCACATCATAGAAGCCCGTGCCGCGGGCGCCGACGCCGTGCTGCTCATTGTCAGTGCCCTGCCTCAGCCACGCCTGCGGGCGCTGCTTCTCTGCGCGAAGGAGTGGGGGATGGCCGCCATCGTGGAAGTGCACACGGCGGAAGAAGCCGAGCAAGCCTTAGCTGTCGGCGCGGCAATCATCGGCATAAACAACCGCAACCTGCACACGTTCGAGACTAATCTGGAAACCACGGCTGAACTCCGCGCGCTCATTCCCAGCGACCTCATAGTGGTCAGCGAAAGCGGTATCCATACACCCAACGACGTGGCGCAACTGCACGCCTGGAACGTAGACGCCATGCTCATCGGCGAGGCGTTGGTTACCGCTCCCAACACAGCCGCCAAAGTTGCATCGCTTGTTGAGGCCGCGAGACCACCGCGCGTTACTTCTCCGTCTAGCGATTCACCTGCCGTCATTCCGGCGAAAGCCGGAATCCAGAAGAGGCATCGCGTATGACAACCTCACGAGAGCCTGAAACACTAAGCGATTCGGATAATTCCCTTTCGCCCAAAGTCAAAATCTGCGGCATCATGGCGCCGGCCGACGCGGAAGCGGCCGCAGCGCACGGCGCGGACTTTCTCGGCTTGAACTTCGTAACGGGAAGACGCCGGTGCTTAACATTGGACAGGGCACAGGACATTATCCGGTCGCTCGGATCCGCGTGCCCGCCAACTGTAGGTCTCTTTCTCAATGAAGACCCCACGGTGGTGCGTGACGTTGTCGCCGCAATCGGTCTTCAGTACGTGCAGTTCTGTGGACAGGAGTCCCCGGCCTACTGCGCGGAAGTGGGCGTCCCCTATTGGAAGGTTATCAACCTGCACTCGGTCGGGGATTTCGAGCGGATGAATCGATACGCCGACGCCACTGCCTTTCTGTTGGAAGGCGCCGACAACGGGCCGGGCGGCACCGGCCAAACCTGGGATTGGGGTCTTGCCAGCGCGGCGCCGCGCGACCGCCCCACTCTGATCGCAGGCGGGCTAAACCCTGAAAACGTCGGAGAAGCCATCGCGCGGGCGCGGCCCTGGGGCGTGGATGTCAGCAGCGGCGTTGAAACCAATGGAGCCAAAGACCCCGACAGGATCGCCGCATTCATCCACCAAGCAAGAGACGCCTCGTTACCGTGAGAGGAATCACAATGAAACGGCTTGAAGAGTTGGTTCAGGAGTTGCCCCCGGAGTTGCAGCAGGGAGTCTACGACTTTGCGCGCTTTCTGCTAGAAACGAAAGCCAAACCGCGCCGCAAGGGCAAGCTCCGTCTCAACTGGGCTGGAGGACTACGTGATTATCGCGACCGCTATACCTCACTTGATCTCCAGCGTAAAGCGCTCGAATGGCGGGGGGACTGATGAATTCGACAATGTCATTTGGCAATAAGCGCGCTTGCCAAGGATACGAACAGAAGAGTACCAGCCCGTCATTCCCGCGAAAGCGGGAATCCATCCCCCTGGACTCCAGCGCGAGCCGGAGTCACAGAGAGGGCCTACGGGTACCAGTGTGTGCCGGAATGTCAAATCCCACCTTTCAGTTGAATACACGGTAGAAAAGGGACAAGACTGCTAGCACACAGACACGATAATTCCCAAGTCATCACATAATCCCAGTCAAGGAGGAAACTCAACTGTGCCAAGACCACCCCAAAAACGCATTCTTACCGGCATGCGCACCACCGGCGCCGCGCATCTCGGCCATTACGCCGGCGCGCTGCGCAACTGGGTCGACATGCAAGGCGAATATGAGTGTTACTTCCTGCTCGCTGACGTGCAAGCTTTTAGCACGCACTTCGACGATCCGCAGCGTATTGTCGAATCCGTCCACGAAATGGTGCTCGACTGGCTCGCCGTTGGGCTCGATCCCACCAAGCAGTCGAATATCTTCTTTGTGCTGCAGAGTCAGGTTCAAGACCTGACTGAGCTTACCACTTACTTTTCCATGCTTACGCCCATGGCGTACGTGGAGCGCAACCCCACTATCAAAAGTGAGCGGGCGCAGTACGGCGAGCGCGCCGGAAATCTCGGCTTCTACAACTATCCGGTCTCGCAAGCCGCCGACGTGCTGCTCTTTACGCCGCCGCCACCACATACCGACGGGGATGAACTATGCGTGCCGGTGGGCGAAGACCAATTGCCGTTGCTCGAACTTACGAATGACATCGCAGGGTGGTTCAACCGCACGTACGACCGGGTCTTCTTGGAGTGCACGCACCGCCTGAGCGAAGTGCCGCGCCTCATGGGCACCGACGGCCAGGCCAAGATGAGCAAGAGCTTGGGCAACGTGATTCTGCTCAGCGACGACACGGAGACCGTGCAGAAGAAGGTCATGAGTATGTACACCGACCCCACGCGGCTGCGGGCCACTGACCCCGGCCACGTGGAAGGCAACCCGGTCTTCATGTACCACGATGCTTTCAATCCGGACGTCGCCGAAGTAGACGAACTTAAAGACCGCTATCGCAAGGGCCGCGTCGGCGACGTGGAAGTGAAACGAAAGCTCGTTGCCGCACTCAACGCGATGCTTGATCCAATTCGAGAACGCCGCGAGGCCTTCGCAAATGATCCCGCTATCGTGCAGGAAGTGCTGCGGGGCGGCATCGCGCAAACGCGCACCGTGGGCGGGGAGACTATGGACCACGTCCGCGCCGCCATGTACATAGACTACGCAAATCTGCTGGCTACACAGGCCGTGACTAGCTAGGCGCAGAAGATCGAGAACCAGTAAGAGTGCAATGCCCCGACGCGCCTGATGCGCTCGACGGCACTAAACAATAGGAGCGATCAAGTGGCAACTTCACCACCACTCACCGTGCGGGGACAGTTTGGTCCCTACGGGGGCCGTTACGTTCCCGAAACCGTAATACCGGCCTTGGAAGAATTGGAGGAAGCCTACGCCGACATACGTGACGACGCTGATTTCCAGCAGGAACTTAATGGCTTGCTGGACCGTTACGTCGGACGCCCCACGCCGATCTACCATGCCGCCCGCTTGAGCGCGGAGATCGGCGGCGCGCAAATGTATCTAAAGCGCGAGGACCTGGCGCACACGGGCGCCCACAAGATCAACAATGCTCTCGGACAAGCGCTCCTCGCCAAGCGGATCGGGCGGACTCGCATTATCGCCGAAACCGGCGCCGGCCAGCATGGCGTCGCCACGGCCGCTGCGTGCGCCATGCTCGGACTCGAGTGCATCGTCTACATGGGCGAGGTTGACGTGCACCGCCAAACGCTCAACGTCTTCCGCATGAAACTGCTCGGCGCGACCGTCGTGCCGGTCATGTCCGGCAGCCGCACGCTCAAGGACGCCATCAATGAGACGATCCGTGACTGGGTCACCAACGTAGAGACCACCCACTACATCATCGGCTCCGTGGTGGGTCCACATCCATATCCCACCATCGTACGCGACTTGCAGAGCGTCATCGGCAGCGAAGCGCGGGAACAATGCTTGAAACAGTTTGGGCGCTTGCCTGACGTCGTGGTAGCGTGCGTGGGCGGCGGCAGTAACGCCATTGGCATATTCCATCCATTCGTTGACGACACTGAGGTGCGTCTGGTTGGTGTGGAAGCCGCCGGGCACGGCATCGAAAGCGGTGAGCACGCGGCGACTCTGGTGGCGGGTAGCCCAGGCACGCTCCACGGTGCCAAGAGCTACCTGCTGCAGGACGACGAGGGCCAGATCTACGAACCTCATAGCATCTCCGCCGGTCTGGACTACCCCGGTGTCGGCCCGGAGCATAGTTACCTAAAGGACATTGGCCGGGCAAGCTATGTTGGTGTCACAGATCAACAAGCGTTGGAAGGCTTCCAACACCTCTGCCGGGCCGAAGGCATCATTCCCGCGTTGGAACCTGCGCACGCCATGTACCACGCCGCGCAATTGGCGAGTGAACTGCCTAAGGACAACATTGTCTTGGTCAATCTCTCCGGCCGCGGGGACAAAGACATGACCATCGTCGCCGAAGGACTGGGGGTGGCGCTGTGAGTCGCATTAGTGCAGCGTTCGCCCAAGCGAAGGCAGAGAGTCGAGCCGCGCTCATCACCTACGCTACCGTCGGGTATCCCACACCTTCCCATTCTGCGGACGTCGTGCGCGCGCTGCTTGCCGGCGGCTCGGATATCGTCGAGCTCGGCATTCCCTTCTCCGATCCCCTTGCCGACGGAGCAACAATCCAACACGCATCGCAAGTCGCTCTCGAACAGGGCACCACGCTTCGCATGTCGTTTGACATCGTACGCGAGCTGCGGGCGGAAGGAGTCACAACCCCCCTTGTCTTCATGGGGTACAACAATCCCTTCCTCCATTTCGGTTTGGAACGCGTTGTGGACGCAGCCGCCGAGATCGGTCTCGACGGCTTCATCGTACCGGACTTGCCGCCGGAAGAAGGACAGGAGTTTGGGGGCCTTGCCCAGGCGCATGGACTCGACCTCATCCCGCTGCTGGCGCCTACGAGTACGGAATCCCGCATCGCGGCCAACGTCAACGCCGGCAGTGGCTTCGTCTACTGCGTATCGCTCACCGGCGTCACCGGTGCCCGCGAGCAACTCTCCGCCACGCTGCCTGACTTTCTCGGCCGCGTGCGCCAGCACACCGACCTGCCGCTGGCCGTGGGCTTTGGGGTGTCGCGGCCCGAGCACGTTGCCACGATAGCGCAAATCGCCGAGGGTGTGGTAAGCGCGAGCGCCCTGATTAATGTGCTGGACGAGACCCCCGCAAATCGACGTTTTGCGGCCCTGACGGAACTCGTAAGCGCCATGCGCGAGGCTACTGCCCACACACACTAACCGCAAAGGGGCACTCATGGGCGTGCAATTGTCTCGTGTTGTACCCTGGGGTCGCTCGCTGGCTGAGTATGTGGGCATGTTTGCACTTAGCCAGCAAGACCTGGGAAAGCGCATCCTCGGCTGTGCGGACGGCCCCGCGAGCTTCAACGCGGAGATGACAGCTCGGGGCCATCAGGTCGTGTCCTGCGATCCCGTTTATGTCTTCAGCACTCAGGAACTGCGGCTGCGCTTCGACGAAACGTACGCGACGATGATGGCCCAGATGCCTGCGAAGCGCGACAATTTCGTATGGGAGACAATACCGTCTATCGAGGCGCTCGGTGAAATGCGGCAGACCGCCATGGGAGTTTTCATCCGCGACTTTGGGTGCAGCCAGCGCGGCAACCGCTATGTCGCCTCTGCGCTCCCCCACCTCGCCTTTGCCGACAAGGCCTTCGATCTTGCCCTCTGTTCCAATTTTCTCTTTCTGTACTCCGAGCACTTGAGTGGAGCCTTTCATGTAGCGGCCCTGCGCGAACTCTGCCGCGTCGCAACTGAAGTCCGCGTCTTTCCTATACTTGATCTGGATGGCCGGGTTTCGCCCCACCTCGCTCTGGCGCTCAATGCCCTCCGCCGCGAAGGTTTCAATGCTACGGTGCGGACGGTGCCGTACGAGTTTCTCAAAGGCGCTAACGAGATGCTCGCAATCACACGGACAAGTGAATAGCATAGATTTGCAACCTGTGCCCGCCGGGTGGCCAGTTCCCATCCACAAAGTTTAGGTAACTTAGATTGCATATCACAGAAGATCACTGCTACGCGGCTAAACTCTTGAGCGGTAGTCTTCAGTAGATCGATTGAGAAGAAATTACATAGGCCCTGCCTAGGGGGATGCAAGATCAACCATGCTGCACGTCGCGTGTTCGACGCTTTGCTTCACACAGTTGCCGCTTGATGAAGCGCTAAAGCGCATCGCACAACTAGGCTTTCGTTATGTCGATCTGGGTGTGCAGGCCTGGGCGCACGCGAGCGCAACGGAATTGGCGCAATCCGGTGAAGGCTTTGGCGACACGCTGCAGCGGGGACTGGAGCAAGCCGGCGTGGCACTCAGCGCGATGAATGTGGGTCTCGAGCGGGCTGCCAGCGTCTCGTTGGAAGAACAGACTGCAGCCGTTGCTGCACTCGCTGCCTCCCACGGTCTCCCAGCAATCTGCATCAATGCGCCTGCAAACGGCACGCCTTTGGGAACAGCGATAAAAGAATTGCGACTACTTGCCGCTCTCGCCGACCGTTACGGCGTCACGCTCTGTCTCGAGACGCACATCGGTTGTCTCACCGAACTACCGGCTGTAGCGGTGCGGGTGGCCGAGTCGGTGCCGAATCTCGGCCTCGCCCTCGACCCCTCGCATTTCTACGCCGGCCCGTGGCAGGGCCGCGACTTCTCAGCTACGTTTCCCCATACACGCATCGTCCACCTTCGCGACGCGGGCACATCTCCTGACAGAATCCTTGTGCCCCCCGGCGAGGGATGCGTGGACTTTTCCGCACTTCTCCGCGGGCTGGTGCAGGTCGGTTACTCGGGACCTCTTGCCGTGGAATACATCGATACCCGGGTCGGGCTTGACGCATTCGCCGAGCATGTTAGCCACGTGAAGACGATGGCCACCTTGGCAGAGAGACTGCTCTCGGGACTAGACGCTCCGTTCAGATAGCCGTTGTCCCGATTGATGGCGCCATGACTCCCGTCCGCGCAAGTGCTATACTCCTATCAACTTGGCATTCAAAGTCCTAAGACGAGAAACAGCTTCTTGCCGAAGATCTCCCCAAGGCTAATTCGGCAGTTCAGCAATCCGGCTTCGATGCCAAGAGGCCATCGCATCCAACCAGCAGCAAGTCGACATGACTAACACTTCACGTAGTCTCAACTCCTTCGCCGCTCTCCCGCAGAGCTAGCAATTAAGTCAGGTGCCTATGGCAGCCACCGCGACCGCCGCCGCGCCCGAACGTCCCAAGCTTCTCTCCGTTGGAAGCTGGGTGCTCTATGACCTTGCCAACACGATATTTTCCTTTAATATCGTTTCGCTCTATTTCTCGCTGTGGATCGTCAACGACATGGGCGGGAAGGACAGCGATTACGCACTCGCCAATAGCTTCTCCATGTTCGTTGTCTTCCTGGTGGCACCGTTCTTGGGCGCGCTCTCGGACCAGACGCCTCGCAGGATGCCGTTTCTCATTGCGACGACGCTTGTGTGTTGCCTTGCGACCTTCCTGCTGGGCATCACGGGCATATTCATTGCGCTCCTGATATTCATCGTCGCCAACGTCTTCTATCAATCCGGCCTCATCTTCTACGACGCGCTGCTCCCGGTCGTTAGCACGCCGGAGAACCGGGGGCGCGTGGGCGGCATTGGTGTCGGTATAGGCTACATGGGATCGTTCATCGGCGTTATCATGGGCCTCATCGTCTTGGAGAACAATCCCGACGCTAAACCGCTCGTCTTCAAGTTGACTGCGGTACTCTTCCTGATCTTTGCCGTGCCCTGCTTTCTTTGGGTGCGAGAGCAGCCACGAGTCGGCAGCGTCATACTGGGGAAACAGGCTGCCGGTCGCGCGCTCAAAGATCTCCGCCAGACTCTCACCCGCTTGGCTGAACTACCGAATCTGCGGCGTTTTCTCATTGGTCGCGTCTTCTATACTGACGCCGCGAATACCTTCATCATTTTCATGGGTATCTACTTGACCAATGAGGTGGGCTTTAGCGATTCAGAGGTGCAGATAGCCTTGCTGCTAGGCATCCTCGGGGCCACTTTGGGCGGGTTGTCGTGGGGCTTTGTCGTAGATTGGATTGGCCCAAAGCCTTCCTTGCTGATGGTGATCGGGCTGTGGTCTTTTGTCATCACCCTGACCTTCTCCATACCACTCTTCAGCCTCGCCCCAGTCTTATTCTGGGCAATTGCGCCGCTCGGGGGATATGCGCTCGGTTCCACGTGGGCGGCCGACCGGCCCCTGATGCTGCGTCTCGCCCCAGCAGAGCACATCGGCCAGTTTTACGGCCTTTATGCCATGGTGGGACGCTTTGCCGCCATTATCGGGCCGCTCATCTGGGCATTAATCGTCAACGGTCTGGATTGGGGCCGCCCAGTGGCGGTTGCAGCCTTCCTACCCATGATGGTGATTGCCGCTTGGTTCATCTTCCGTGTGGACGACGCGACGGAACAGACTGCTCCCACAGACAAGACTCCGCAAGCCGTCTAAGAAAGATGTGCGAGAAGCTCTTAACCTCACCATCCGTTCGCCCTGAGCCTGTCGAAGGGTGAGCGGACGTCTCTTTCACACACCCTCTAAGCCATTCTCACCACACTAATGGATCGGCCCGGCCGCAGCGGGCGTATGCGCGCGCTCCCTCAACCAACGCTTGCCGTCCGCGCGGCTGCGCGGCCACACCGACTGCTCTGATCACCGGCCTTAATCTCGCGACAACCTTCCTTACATGTTGCTCTAATCTTCCTCGGAGATACTGGATATGAGAAGAAAGTGAAGCAGATGAAAGGAAGGCAATATATGCCCCTCCGTCGCCTCGAGCGCGAGTTAGCAGACAGGCCGGATACGCAGTTTCAAGATCTGCGCGGGTTGCGCGTCTACGACCGGTGCAACCGCGTATTGGGCAAAGTGCGCGCCGTTGTCGTAGACACGGAGACCAACGAGACGGTCTACGCTGAAATCGCGTCTCCTAGCATTCTGGGTCTGGGGAACCGGCGCCAGCTGGTACGCCGTGACCGGCTGCACCACAACGCGCGCGGCCTACGTCTCACGCGGCCTACGTCTCAAAGGTAGGCGTTGAAGAAGTCGAAGGCTTTGGCGCCGCTGAACTCGTGCCCGCCGTCGAATTCGTCGAGCCAGAGGCTTTCCGATACCTGCGCCGCCGCGTAGATGGTTTCCAAGTGTGCATACGCCTCACGCGCGGCCGCAATCGGAAAGCCTCCGTCTTGTATGCCGGACTCGATGAGGAGCGCCCGCGGCGCTACTAAGCCGCAAACATCGGCCACTTCCGCATACTTGAGAATGCCGGGTACGAACTGCGATCCGCAAAAATTGCCCTGGGTGAGCGCATATTGCTTGAAGGTCGTCAAATAGCACACCACGTCAGCCGCTTTCACCCGCTCATCCACTGCCGCAAGGTACATTGCGCGTGTGCCGCCCAGCGAGAGCCCGATGCAACCAAGCCGGTCCGCGTCTACTTCCGGGCGGCTCGCCAGGTAGTCAAGACCTCGCATGTCGTCCCAGGTATTGAGGGCCATCAAGTTCATGCCAAGGAGAAAGGTCTTGATGCCGTTTACGTTGCAGCCGTCGCGGTTGCCGTACCGCCGGAAGTCTTCTCGGCGTTCGCCAAAACCACGCGCGTCGGGGCAGAGAGTGATGAATCCGCGCTTGGCGAGTTGTAGGCCGTAGTCGTAGTTGTAGCGCTTAATCAACTCCGCGCGTTCCTCTTCGCCATTGTCCACGTGTGCTACGGGATCTTTGCCGTACGGCCCCCCATGACCGTGCAAACAGATGATGCCCGGTGCGGGTTGGTCCACGCCCTCTGGAATCAAAAGCCACGCCGGGACCTGAACGTCTTCAGCAGAGGTGTACACCACTTTCTCGTAACGCACGCCGAACTGCTCGCGCTCTTCGACGACGCGGGCCTCCAACGGCACCTGCTCCGGAAACGGCTCCATGAGGTCAAGCAGCCGCGTCCGCAATTGCTTCTGCCACACGTACCACTCCTCACGACTCTCGCCGGCAAAGTGCATGAGAGGCGGGTGTTTTTCATAGTACGCCATCACGTACGTATCGAAGTCAAAGACATCGCTCATGGGAGTGCTCTCTTTCTAAATGAAATTAGTCGCTTAGCAGCTCCGTATTGACCGGAGAAAGAACCGGCATTCAATTCCGTCTCTGCTACGAAACAGCATGACGGACTCCATCATTTCCGCGCAAGCTCGCCTCCGCACGGCGGCCCGGATTTCACCCCTTTCGCCCGCGCACACTATCCCAAGCATGGGACAAGCCCCCGCGCTACGTCTGAGATCCTCGCTGCCTCCGGAATGACCCGCAAATTCAAGACTGTCGCGCAAGCCGTTAGGTTACTTGTGCTAATTCCACAACGTTGAACGGCACCTCGCGGGGATTCTCCGGCCCAACGTAAATCGCGTCCGTTGGGCAATAGATCTCGCACAATAAGCAAGACTGGCAGTCGTCCACGTAACGGATGAAGGCTTTCTTCTTGTCATCCATGCGGAGAACGTCGAGAGGACAGACCTTCACGCAAAGGGTGCAGCCAATACACAGGTCTTCGTATACTTTTTCAATTGCCACTACTAGATATCTCCACTACGCTCAATATGGGTCCGCGACGCGACCTTAGCCGCATGCCCAGACCCCGCATGCTACAAGTCACCTGGATTCGGTTAGTATTATCTTACCGCTAGTACGCCTAAACCCCCGTCCAACAAGCCGTAGCGCGGGGGCTTGTCCCCCGCTTCTTGGCAGGTTAGGTTTACACCATCTAGGGCAGGGCGCATACCTTGTTATCCAAGATGCGTTTGTCAGCATTCTCAAGTCCACATAGTACCTTTTGCCGCGCCACTCTGGTTAGCAGGCCGCCCGGGCGACACTATCCACACTCAGAAAACTACATCGCCGCAGGTTCGAGTATACCCAACTTCTGCAGCCGCTCGCGGGGAACTGCAGCATACCGGTAGGTCGGCTCATTGTCCGCATCCGGCTCTGCGATTATCCACCGCAGCCAGCCATTGTCGTCTCGCTGAGGATAGTCTTCACGGTAGTGCCACCCCCGGCTCTCCGTCCGCTTGAGCGCTGCCTCGTACATCAACGCCGTCGTCAATGCCGTCGCTTCCACTTCGTAGCACTTCACCAGCTCATGAAAGTCCGGCGCAAACAAGCGCGGCACCGCCTCCTGCTGCAATTCCCGTACGTGGGCGAACGCCCGCTGCATACGCTCACCGTGCCGAAAGATATTTACTTCCGTTGGCATGGCCTGGGTCTGCAGGTGACCGTAAACAACATCGGGGAGCAGGCCGTCCTCACGCTCCATGGGTCGCAGCGCCTCCGCCAGGGCATCCTCCGCTTTCGCAGCAGAAATCTCTTCCCCAGCAACGCCCTGTGCAAACTTCCCCGCGCCCTCACCCGCGGCAAAGCCGCTCGCGTTCGCCCAAGCGAGATTGAGAAACGTGATGCCGCTGGATGCACCTACCACGTAGCCGCGTGTGGCCGCATCTCCCGCAACGTACAGACCCGGCACGCGAGTAGCTAGCGATGTATCAGTTATGTGGATTCCCGCAGAGCCCGATACGGAACCGTTGAATCCCGGATGCCATTGCGTGCGCTCAGCAAAGAGGTCCTGCCCGCTGCGACGGGCGAGTTCCGCGATGTGCTTGAAAGCGTGCAACCACATTTCTCGATCCGTGCCGGGGACTGCGGAGAGGTCAAGCTGAATCGGCCCGCGCCCAGCCCGAATTTCGGATGCCATACCGCGGGCGATGACGTGTATTGCCGGGGGAACCTTATCCGAATACTTGCCGAGAAACGGTTCACCCTCTCCATTCAAGTACTTGCCGCCTATGGCAGCGAGAATGCATTGTCCATGGCTATCAAAGCGGGTGTTGGTGGCAATGTAGCCATTGGCAAACTCCATATTCATTAGGGACGCGCCGGCGTCCCATGCGAGCTTATATGCCTCGCCACAAAGCATGTCGTGGCCGAAATGCGTCCCTTTCCACGCACAGCCTCCTGCTGCCAGCACCACGGACTTTGCCTGAATCAGACAGAGCCGCTCATCCTGCCGCCGGATGCCCACCGCGCCGACAACTCGACCGTCCTGTACGAGAAGCTTCACGATTGCGGCATGATCGAGGATTTTCGCCTGCTTGGTGCGCAAGACTTGCTTGCGCATGAGTTTCATCAACTCGACGCTGTCCAAGCCAAGCCGCCAGACCGTCTCCCGTGAACCTACGTAGATGAGGCGGCGGTGAAGGGATCCGTCTTCATGGCGGTCAAAAGGGGCACCCCAGCCATCTAATTCCGTAATTCGCTCGTAGTTGGCCTGCACCAACCATTCCACCCACGCCGGATCTATAAGAAGCTCACTCTCGCGGCAATGTTCCCGCACAAAGTCTGCGGGATCGTCATCCGGCGTCAGGTAGAGCACCACGCCACCCGCGAAGACGCTACAGCCGGACCCTCCCACGAATCCCTTGTCCACCACTAACGCCCGGCTGCCCTGCCGCGTGGCCGCAATCGCAGCCCAGCAACCCGCCAACCCGCCGCCGATTACGAGGACATCGGTGGTGTAGATGTCATGTGGAACTTCCATTAAGACCCTCACCCTAGCCCTTGTACAGACTGGGCTGATAGGTAACAGGTGTTCGGGTTGATAGGTTACACATTTTGTTCTCTGAGGTCTATGGTTTTGATGCGTTGTATTGAGAAGTGCACGTTCCAGATGCCGTCGGTTTGGGCAGGCCTGAGTGCGACCTGTTTGTGGGTGAAGGCCCTGCCCACACGGAGCCGTCTGCCCTGGAAGGAGATGCGACCGGAGACATCGACGCTGCGCACGTGGTCGTCAGGAGCGTAGTCGAGGGCAGGCAACGTCTCAGGGAAGGGGCGCGGACTAGGCGTGTATCTGGTGATGGGTGTGTCGAGATCGAGGGCATGATGGGGGCGTTCCAAGTTGTAGAAGTCGCGCCAGGTGTCGAAGGCGCCCTGGCAGTGCTCCAGGTCGGTGAAGCTGGTTCCTGCCAGCAGTTCGCTCTTGAGCGAGCGGTGGAAGCGTTCCAGCTTGCCGAGTGTCTGGGGATGATAGGGTCTACTGTGGAGCACGCTGATGCCCAGCTGCATGAGCCAGACGGTGAGGGGCGTAAAAGGCTGGGCACTGTCGTTGCCCCAGGGGGAGCCGTTATCCATGAGCATGGCCTGGGGCAGGCCGTAGCGCCGAAAGACAGTGGTGAGGCGGTCTTGAACCGTCTCTCCCCGCTCGTTGGCGCAGGCCTGTAAACCTAGGTTGAAGCGGGAATGATCGTCCAGGAGGGTAAGCGGATGGCAGCGGTTCTGCTGCATGACGAAATGTCCCTTGAAGTCCATCTGCCACAGCTCGTTGGGCTGGGGTCGTTCGAAGCGCACATGGGGCGTGTGCTTGGCGCTCTGGGCTGGATCGATGAGCCCATGGCGTTTGAGAATGGCATTGATGGTGCTCTTGGCCGGCACGTCGGTATGCCCCTGGTCCTGCAGCATTCTGCGCAGCACATGGGCGCCCTTCGTAGGATGCGCCAGACGCAGCGCGATGATGCGTTCCTCCATCGCCGGGCGCGTGCGGTGCGGACACGTGTGCGTGCGGTGCGAACGGTCACGCAGGCTCTGCGCTCCCCCCGACGCGTACCGCCGCAACCACTTGTAGCCAGTCTTGCGGCTGATGTTGAACCGACCGCACAATTCGCTCATTCTCACCGCGCCACTATTGGCCAGAGCAATAAACTCTTCCCGGGCAGACATAAGCGTTTCCACCTTCCACGACATGGTCATCCTCCCGCTGCAAGATTCTCCATGCCTATAGGTGTAACCTATCAACCCGAACAAGCGTTACCCATCAACCCGGTCTATACAAGCCCTCTCCCAGAGGGAGAGGGGACAATCTCAGAGCTTAGTTATCTGCCAGAACCATCCGGAAACGGCAAATCGCGACCGGACTTGATTGCAATTCGCTTGCCAGAGCCAGCGAATTCTTCATTGACTACTTGTAGCGCGGGGGCTTGTCCCCCGCTCTTTAGCGCAACAATCAAACACCATCTCGGGCTAGGCGTTTAGCGTTCCTCCTGGTCCCACGAGACGTGTACGCGGAGCGAGCGGATGATCTGGTCCAACGCATAGCCGATGACGCCAATAATGAGAATGACGGCCATGAGCTCACCGTAGTTGAAGCGGTCGCGCGTATCCAGAATGTAGTAGCCCAGGCCATCGGAAACGCCCAACATCTCCGCGGGAACCAAGACGACCCAGGCGAGACCCACCGCCAAACGGAGCCCGGTAAGCATGTCCGGGACAATCGCAGGCAGGATGACCATGCGCACAAGCTTCCACTCGTTGGCGCCCAGGGTGCGCGCTGCCCGAATCCAGCGCTGGTCCAGACTGCTCACACCATGAGCCGAATTGATTATCATCGGCCACACCGCAGCAATGGCAATCAGGAAGATGACGGGATTGCTCCCTACACCAAACGCGATAATCGCAATCGGCATCCAAGACAACGGCGAAATCATGCGGATGAACTGGAAGGCGAGCGTAGAAGCTCGTTCGGCCGTCCGGTAGTGGCCGATGATGACGCCAATCGGCACCCCAATTGCGACCGCTAGAGCCAATCCCAACCCAATGCGCTCTAAGCTTGCAACGATGTGGGAGTAAATGACACCGCTGACAAAGAAGCCCACGAGCTCGCGAAAGGCGTTGCGAGGTTGGAACGCCATCACGATGCCGGAGTCAGTCAGCAGACCGCCTGTAAGCACCTGCCAAAAGAGCAGGATGACGAGGAAGCCTATGACTGGTAGGCCTATGCGGCGTACTTGCACCCACCAACGGCTGGCAGCCGGCTCCGAAACGCTCCTCGCCGTCGCGGAGCCGGAGCGCTTTTCGTCGCGAGCGGGTTCGGCCAGCCGTCCTTCCGTGCGCATGGCCTCACTCAATGCCGATGATCTCCTTGCGCTCGAACGCTTGCTCTTCCGCAATGTTGAACGCGGCAGGGCCGCCGGCGGCGTTATAGGCTTCTCTAACCAGCGTATACTCTACCAAATCTTCCGCCGCGTGATCGCCTGAGAGATCGCCCAAGAAGCTGGTGTCGCCTTCTACCTTCGTCTGCTTGATTTGATTTACAAGCTCTATGGTATAGGTCGGATACGGCCACGGCTGGAAGCCAATCCGTGACGCGCCCCACTCCGGATGGTGGATGGCATTCGTGCCCTGCGGGCCATAGGTCTCTAAATCGTACTTGCTCATGGCACGTTCGATTACATTGGCGGCCTGCGGCAGGAGTCCACTGCCGTCCTTCGAAAGTAGCTGCGCCGTACCGGGAATGTCCTTGAGCGCCCCAAGCTGAGCTTTGGCAATGCTGTTCAGCACACGCTGCGCCCACTCTGGGTTCTCATTGATGTATTTCTCGCTCAGCACCGCCACGCAGCACGCATGGTCCTTCCAGATGTCACCCGTGAAGCGGATAATCTTCCCGTTTGCGAGCAACTCACCGGCAGCGTTGAATGGCTCCGCCACGATATAGCCGTCAATCGATCGGTTACCAAGCGCAGTCGGCATGTCCGGCGGCGCCATCACGAAGAGATTCACCTGATTGCCGGCGAGCTCTCGATTGCGGTCTTGAATGACGGCCTCTAGGTTATGGTGGCGCAGTGCCATCTGCAAGACGACATTGTGGATCGAATACCAGAACGGCACGGCAATTTGCTTGCCACCCAAGTCCTTGATGCTATCAATACCGCCCTCTTGATGCACGGTCAGCGCCGAGCCATTGATGTGGTCCCAGGCAACCACTTTGACGGGAAAGCCTATGCCGTAGCGCATCCATACCGTCATCGGCATCAGAAAGTGCGCCACATTCACCTGGTCCGCCATGAACGCTTCGGCAAGCTGCGACCAGCCGCGGAAGAGCGCGGGTTTTTCAGCATTCAAGCCCTCATTGGCAAAGTAGTCGCCAGCATATCCAAGCGTAAGCGGCGTGGAGTCCGTAATCGGCAAGTAGCCAACTTTTACGGGTATGTCCGCAACCTTTGAGGGGCTCACCGGCCCGCCACTCGCGCTTTCTTCTTCGTCACCGCCGCAGGCGCCGAGCAGCGGACTGGCAACAGCGCCGAGAGCCACGGCGCCAAGCGTATTCAGGAATTGCGCCCGCGTAATCTGCTTTGACATTTTCAGTTCTCCCTTAGAGTGGGTCTGTGTCTATTCTTTATAACAAGAAAACTTCGTACTCTAGATCGCCCCGGTAGCTGCGGTCAGTGAACTCGCGACCTCCCGAACCAGAATTCCATTAGGTCACCTGCTCCCCAACGGACGTATTCTCCGGTGCATGACCGCAATAGTAGACTTACAACAGAGTTCTTGGACAACTCCCTGATAGAGCTTGCGAGTAGGCTGAGGTGTGTACGGCATTATTTGAAAGTCCCTAGATGTGATAGTACTGTTCGCGTGTGTGCGCGAGATTGAACTCGGTAAAGACTTCCTCACGCAAGCGCACGAGCTGCGGGTCAACACGATCGCGCGGGTGAGCAATGGGCACCGGGATGATCCGCCGCAACTCGCCGGGATGCGCGGACATGATTGCCACACGATCGCCAACATATAACGCTTCGTCAATGTCATGCGTCACGAAAACAGTGGTCACGCGTTGCGCCTTTACGATGCGCACGATTTCCTCTTGCATTTCCATGCGCGTGAAAGCGTCGAGCGCGCCGAAGGGCTCATCCATAAGCAAGATCTCCACCTGATTGGCGAGCGCGCGCGCCAATGCGACGCGTTGCGCCATGCCACCGGAGAGCTGCGCCGGCCGCGCCCGTTCGAATCCCTGCAAGCGGGTGAGTGCCACCAGGTCCGCAACTATCGTCTGCTTGTCGCCCCTGAACCTGCGCGCGTCGAGACCGAAACGAATGTTCTCCTCGACCGTCAACCAAGGAAAGAGCGCATAGTCTTGAAAGACCATGCCTCGTGTGTAATGCGGGCCTGCTACCGGTTCGCCCGCTACAGTGACGCTCCCGTGGGAAAGCTGATCTAGTCCCGCAACGATGTTAAGGAGCGTCGACTTGCCACACCCACTCGGCCCCAACACGCAGAGCAACTCGCCCTCATGCACAGAAAGGCTCACGTCCTGGAATGCCACCGTGTCGCCGTGCCGCGAGCCGAACACTTTTGAGGCGCCCTCGAGCACGATCCGTGCTTCTGGGGAGGAAACGTCGCCGACGTCTTGCGCTACTAATCTCGCCACTAGAACGCCCTGCTCTCGCTGCAACAACCACGAATGTACGCGTGCAATCTAAACTTTACTAAGTAACTTTATTTAGATAAGATATTAACTAAGTAGCATAGTGAGAAACCGATGTCAAACTACACCGGTTCGTATAGAATGTATGCGGTAGCGTTTCACTTTCCGGAGGCTCTCGATGGCGCAGCAAATTGATAGCGATATTCCCTTTGGCACAGTCGACAGTGCGGAAGCCAAACAGATGATCGATAGCGGCGACTATCAGGTAATCGATGTGCGCATGCCCAACCAATTCGCCAAAGCGCACATTCCTGATTCCACCTTGGCGCCGTTGCCCGAACTCTTGCAAAAGCCGTGGGAGTTCCTTGCCGAAGATAAGATTATCTTCGTATGCGAAGTCGGCCAGAGTAGCCAGGTTGCTTGCGAGATCGCCGCCGCCATGGGTTTGGAGGACCTCTACAACCTTGGACCCGGCATCGTTGGCTGGCAGCAAGACGGCTATCCGCTCGAGGAAGGCCTCCCTCAAGGGGGTTGAGCCTCTGTTGTAATTCCTCTGCTTGGGGTGGCAATGCCCATTTGAGAAGTGGTTTGGACCACGGCAAGTCTGCCAAATACGAATGGATTTTCTGTTGCCGATTCGCTGAATTGGCTGAGTAATGTAGATGTGAGACGAGGTGTACCCATGAGCGGAAACACGCACATATCCAAATGGGGTACCAGTCTAGCCATTCGCATTCCTAAGGCAATTGCGCAACAGTGGGGCGTTCGAGAGGGATCTGCAATCGAGATCATCTCGCGTGGCGATCACGTTGTCCTGCGCAAGGAGACCTATAACCTTACCGAAATGCTGGATCAGGTGACGGACGACAATCTCCACTCCGAACAGAATATCGGCCCGATCCAAGGCAATGAGGAATGGTAGGTGCTGACTATGTTCCTGCCAGAGGGGAGATTGTCTGGCTGCGCTTCACTCCTCAATCCGGGCGCGAACAGGCCGGTCACCGTCCCGTACTGGTTCTGAGCCCTGCGACCTACAACGAGAAAACCGGCCTTGCGCTGTCTTGCCCTATTGCGTCAACAGTCAAGGGATATTCCTTTGAAGTCGTTCTTCCCTCCACAGGTGGGGTAACCGGCGTCGTGCGCGCCGATCAAGTCAAGAGCCTCAACTGGCGGGCAAGGCGTGCTCGCTTTGCGTGCCGGGCTACGCGGTCCCTGCCGAGAACGAGCTCAAGTCGTCAGCGAGGTCCTAGGCAAGATCAACGCGCTCTTACAGTAATGAACCCTGCAGGTTCATGATCCAGCAAATCCCCCTCGCGGTCATTCTCGGCAGTGGCGCGGCATTGACGTCGCTGGCGCTGCTCATGTTCTGGTGGCTGGCCGAACGTACCGTCTCGGCAGAAACCGCAGTCCACGCGGGACCGGTATTTCTCCGCCGCATTGCCCGCAACGCGCTCGTACCGTTGCTGGCCATGGTCATTGCGCGCGGCCTTATGTGGGTTTTCGCCGCGTACTACCTCCGTGTGCTTGGTCTGGAAAACTACGGCTACTATGCCCATGCCGTCAACTTGATCGGCTTTTTCGGCCCGCTCACGGACTTCGGCTTGGGCGTGCTGCTGACGCGGGAAATAAGCCGCCGTCCCGATGCTGCCTCGGCATATCTTGTGGTTGTGCAGCGCATCCGTTTGTTGCTCTCAATTGCCGCTATCCCTGTCGTGCTCCTTATCATGGCAGGCATCTGGTTTGTGGACATCGTGCCGGCAAACACCATCCTGACGGCGGGTCTCCTCGCGGTAGCGCTCATCCCGGCAAACGCCGCCGGTACGGCCAGTTCTCTCTTTGCCGCCCGCGAGCGCATGGACTACACAGCACTCGTGCAGATCGCTACGGTACTCTTCACGGTGGGTTTGGGCATAGTGGCAATCGCTCTCGGCTGGGGCTACGTGGGACTAGCCGTAACAGCGCTCATCGCCAACGTCGTCACCGCTTTCGTGCTGCTCCGGGCGCTCCCTCACGAAGGCACTTCCCGCGCGCCCTGGGACGGGCAACTGGCGCGCGCGCTCATGCTGGCGTCCGTGCCGCTGATGCTCAATGCGTTGCTCAACATCGTTTTCTTCCGCATCGACATACAGGTGTTGACGATGACACGGGATATTACGGAAGTTGGGTACTACGGCGCGGCGTATAAGTATGTTGAAGCCTTTGCCCTGCTGCCCTCGGCGCTCGTGTTGGCGCTCTTCCCGGCGCTCTCACGGATCGCCCCCACCGACCGTGCTGCTCTCCAGAGTATCTTTACCAAGGCGCTGCAATTCATGCTCGTCCTCGCCGTCGGCAGCGCCGTGTGCTTTAGCTGGTACGCCACCTCCTTTGTCTGGGTGATCGGCGGCGACAAGTTCTTGCCCCATGGGGCAACTGCGCTGGCCATACTCATCTGGTTCCTTCCGCTGAGTTATGTCAATGCGATCACACAGTACGTCCTCATTGCCCTTGACCAACAGAAGTGGATCGCTATCGCCTTTGCGCTCGCCACCGCTTTCAACCTGGTAACAAACATCATCTTCGTGCCACAGCACGGTTACGCGGCCGCGGCGGTGACGACGGTGCTCTCCGAGCTGGTACTCCTGGCGCCCTTCTTCGTCATCGCGCGCCGCAGGGAGATCATGATCCCAATTCTCAGCACTGGATGGCGACCGTTGCTGGCCGGCGTTGGCATGTTTGCTGTTGCGTGGTTCACGAGTTCTCTCCCTGCACTGCCGAGCATGGGGTTAGCGGGATTCGCTTATCTTGGCCTGGTAATCGCTCTCGGGGCCCTGCCGCGCGAAGACATTGCACGCTTCTGGAGTGCCCTGCGTGGCGCGCGAACTTAGAAGTGTCTCGTTCTTACCGACGGTGCAGCGAGTAGGGGCGGTTCGCGAACCGCCCTTACCTGCCGCAAGGGCATCCACCGCAGTTCCTACCGACGGCGCATTGAGTAGAGGCGGTTCGCGAACCGCCCCTACCTGCCGCAATAGCATCTACCGCAGCGTGGGGACTTGCCCCCGCATCAGTACGAGAAGCCCTGAATGAATCTCCGCAGTCCTTCCCTACGTGAGTGGAAAATGAGTATCTTGCTTCCTCCGGCTCTTACGCTCTTGCCCGGCCGCCGTGTCCCGCCTGTGATATGCTCGTAAGACGCACCTCGCTGCATGTATAAGACGCCGTTCTCACAAATAGAGCGCTCTCGACAGTTGGTCGGAAAAGTCTCGTTCTTACCGACGGTGCAGCGTGTAGGGGCAATTCGCGAACCGTCCCCACCTGCCGCAAGAGCATCCACCGCAGTTCTTACCCACGGCGCACCGAGTAGAGGCGGTTCGCGAAACGCCCCCACCTGCCGCAAGAGCTTCCACCGCAGTTCTTACCCACGGCGCACCGAGTAGAGGCGGTTCGCGAACCGCCCCTACCTGCCACAGAATATCCAGCGTAGCGCGGGGGCTTGTCCCCCGCCTGGTCGCACAAGAATAAGGCACAACCTTGAGGTGTCTCTCAACCAGGTTCACGCAGGTTTCAAACCTGCGTTACCGGAGCAGAGCGGCGCTCAACGCGCGCTGTGTTTCTTGACCGCAGTGGGGGCACGGCCCTGGAGGAGAATCCATGACGTCCGAGAACGAGAGAGTCCTCGACCACCGCGCGGTTGGCGAACTCTGGGACGAGAATGCCGAAGCCTGGACCACGCTCACCCGCCTCGGCTACGACAAGTACCGCGACCACATCAACACGCCGGCCTACATGGAGATGCTGCCCAACGTGGTGGGGCTGCAGGGGCTTGACGTCGGCTGCGGCGAGGGCCACAATACGCGGCTGGTCGCGCAACGCGGCGCGCATCTAACCGCCTTGGATATTTCCGGCCGCTTTGTGGACTACGCCCAGGAGCGAGAGACGGAAGAGCCATTAGGAATCACCTATCTGCGCGCCAGCGCAGTGGATTTGCCTCTGGCCGACGCCGGCTTCGACTTTGTCATGGCCACTATGAGCATGATGGACGTGCCGGACCAGCACCGAGCTGTCCGCGAAGTGGCGCGCGTCTTGAAGCCGGGCGGCTTCTTCCAGTTCTCGATTCTTCACCCTTGCTTCATGACACCCCGCTTTAAATGGGTGCTCGATGAAGCAGGGCGACGCGTCGCTATGGAGTGCGGTGACTATTTCAAGACGGAGCAAGGCACCATCGAGGAGTGGATATTTGGGTCTGCCCCTGACGAATTGAAGGAGCGTTACAAGAAATTCCGCATCCCGCGCTTCTTCCACACCTTGAGCACATGGTTGAACATGCTACTCACAGCCGGACTCGTCATCGAAGAGAGCGCCGAGCCGTACGCCAGCGACGAGTCCATCGCAATCTATCCCAGCCTCGCCGCCACCCGCGTCATCGCCTGCTCCCTCCACCTCCGCTGCCGGAAACCATCACGGTAGAGGAAAGCGCAGCAGTCGCCAAGGCGCAAAGAAAGGGGAAGCTCTACGTTTCGCAGTGCATAGGACGCGCGCGCGGTGAAGACCTAGCCGCTTTCAAAGCTCGGCTTGGTGCGCTGGCGCGCTCCAGGGGTGCACGCATACGCCTGCACCACTTCGCCATCCACAATGTGCTCTGCCACGATGCGGTCCACGGCGGCCTCGTCCACGCCGCCGTACCACGTGCCATCGGGATGCACCACCATCATCGGCCGAGATCGCAGGGATTGAGACAGCCCGTGCGCGCCGCCATCAATACACGCCTCTTGCCCCACAACCGGCACTCCCTGACCTTCGCCTCGAAATACTCCCACAACGCCGGGTCATTCTTGCATTTTGCGGCGGGACCAATGACAGAGCAATACTTGGCCGTGGGCAGTGGGAAGAATTGCACGTACCGGCGGTTGGTTTGTTTCAAGCACCGGTACGTGCTTCAACCTTGAACCACTCTCCCCTGTCGCAGTCCCGGTAGGCTACGCACCTTCTTCTTCGTCTACTCGGGATAGAAACCGTTCGCCAGCGTTTCAATGGCGTCAACGGTGCGAATGCCCGCCTGCGTGGCCGTGAAGAGCACATCCACGAAGTGCTTGTTCTGCACTGCCTTGATGGAGGAAAGCGCCTCGGTGCTCTCCAAGTACGCTCTCTTCTCTGCAGCCGTAGACCATCCTGGGGCATCGAGCAGCACGATGACGTCGGGGTCTCGCTCGACCACGGTCTCCCAGTTCACTGACCCGAAGAGACCTTCAACGTCAGCAAATATGTTGACCCCACCTGCCTCTTCGACTATCGCATTCACAATGCCCGAACCAACCGCGGCGTACGGCGTATCATCACCACTGTCATAGATGAAGACTGAAACCTTCGGATCGGCAGGCGCCGTCTTGGCGCGGATGTCCGCTAAGCGGGCCCGCAGCCCGTAGACGTACTCTTCAGCACGCTCCGTAATCCCAAAGATCTGCCCGATTTTCACAAAGTCCTCGAACACGTCCTCAACGGTCACCTTGCCCTCTTTGCAGTTGGAGGCCGTCATGTACGACGCTATGCCGAGATCCAAAAGCGAATCGCGCGGCCCTGCCACATCTTCACGAGTGAAGGCGCTTACAAAGGCAGCGTAAATGAAGTCGGGCTCCGCTCCCAGAATGACCTCATGTGAAGGATATTTCTCGGCAAGTACCGGAATCTGCTCGTATGCCGCCTGGAGATCAGGGGGCATCGAGTCTCTGAGGAACGCCGTGCCAACCATGCTGTCTTCCAAACCCAACGCCAGCATCAATTCCGTCGTTTGCTGAGATAGACTAATGGCGCGCTGCGGCGGCTGGTCGTACGTAATGGTAAAGCCACAGTTTTCGATGGTCACCGGCGTGAAAGCAGTTTCGGCTTCTTGGGCCGGTTCTGCCGGCTCCGCCACCGGTTGCGGTACGGCTACCGTGCCACAACCAGCCAGCAAGAGACTACCCGCGCCTGCCACTCCGATGGCGAGAAGGCTACGACGAGTCATGCGCTGAGAATAGATCATCTCCAACTTCCTTTCCGATTCTACACGAGAGCTTCTCACACGCACTCCCATCTTTATTGGGAATGCGTTTCATTAACATTAAACAGGGTGTGGGTATGCCTTGTCAAGGGCCGCGCCATGCTAACCGGAGTAGTCCGATTCTTGCCGAGAGTGCAGGCTGCTTATGCGTCCAATGGCGCCAGGTGAGCAGTGCGCCGGTGCCCTTGGCAGCGTGGTCCATTGGGCCGCAACCTTCGGCGTCCTCGCGATGCATCCCTAGCGCAAGGCCCCGCCATCGGGCGTAGGCAGCAATCAGTCTAAATTACAATAAAAAAGCCCTGTTCCCTAGAGAACAAGGCGTCACTTGGATCATAGAGTCGAGCCGTTTACCGGCGGTTTGCCTCAGCGGTCGTAATCAACCATAGCTTTAGATTTTCGGTTCACGGCGTCTGCCCGACGGCGAATACTAGCTGCCTTTCGTCCCCGGCTTGCGCCGAGCCAGCGCGCCGGGAGTGCACGCATACTCCTGCACCACTTCGCCATCCACAATGTGCTCAGCCACGATGCGGTCCACCGCGGCCTCGTCCACGCCGCCGTACCACGTGCCGTCGGGATGCACCACCATCATCGGGCCGAGATCGCAGGGATAGAGACAGCCGGTGCGGACCATCATCACGCGCTGCTTGCCTCGCAACCGGCATTCCCTGACCTTCGCCTCGAAATACTCCCACAGCGCTGGGGCATTCTCCAGCGTGCAGCGCGGTCCGCTGCAGAGGAGCACATGATGCCGATGGGAGGGTAAGTGATTCCAGGAGCGCCGCCGCTCCTCTATCGTGGGATCCTCACGCACATCCGTAAAGGAGCGAGCATCCATGACGGCAGCGCTAAAGGCGTCTGCCAGGTGTGCGCTATCGCCCAATGGCGGTGCGAGCGCGACCTCCACGTCAGCATCCGCATGTTCGCGCAGCCAGTCGCGCAGCGCGAGGGGCAGCCACCAGCGCAGCGTGCGGTCCATGGGCACGAGACCCGGCACCACCAGGAGGCGGCGGGCCCCTGCGGCGAGACTCTGTTCGAGCACGGCCGACAGCGCCGGCTTGCCCTGCTCCAGGAACGCGTAGCGCACAGCGCGAAAGCTACCGGCACGGGCCACCGATGCGACCAGCCGTTCCAGTTCCTGGCGCGGGGCCGCGCCATAGCCGCCGCGGCCCACGATAACGACCGTGTCAAACGGTACGCCGTTGGGCTCCGTTTGGGTCTCAGGGGACAAGACGTCTCCATCTTGTTCGCTGTGGCGGTCTGCCATGGCGCGCTACCTATACACGTTGCGCAAGGGACCTAATCCACACCAACCATCACAGATGCTGCCGGCGCTCCGTTGCTGGATGCCGGCGCCCCATTGGTGGCTGCCGGCGCCGCGGCGTGGGCGGGAAGGTAGACAATATGGAGTTTGCCGGTGCGGGGGTGTATCTGCACCTCGGCATCTACACCAAACACGTTGCGAATGAGCTCAGGTTGCAACACCGCCTCCGGCGAGTCTGCCGCTACGATCCGTCCTGCTGCAATGATGTAGATGCGGTCGCAGTAGGCTGCGGCCAGATTGAGATCGTGCAGCGCCGCGAACGTCGTCACCTGCAAGCCGCGCACCAGATCCAGAATCTCAAGCTGATAGCGCACGTCCAGATGGTTCGTGGGCTCGTCCAGCACGAGGAAGCGGGCCTGCTGGGCCAGGGCGCGGGCAATCAACACGCGTTGCTTTTCACCGCCGGAGAGCGTGGCGAAGCTGCGTTCGGCAAAGTCCAACATGCCCACCTGCGCCAGCGCGCTTTCCACCAGGGCATGGTCTTCATCGGTTTCGCGGGAAAACATCTTCTTGTGAGGCGTGCGTCCCATGAGCACCATCTCCCACACCACAAAATCAAACTCCCCGGGAGATTCCTGCAGCACTGCCGCCGTGCGTCGGGCCGCCTCGCGCGGGTCGAGCTTCCAAACGTCGTCGCCGTTGAGCGAAATGTAGCCGGCATCCGGCTTGAGCGCGCGATAAATCGACCGCAGCAAGCTCGACTTGCCGCTGCCGTTCGGGCCCAGGATACCGACGAATTCACCGGCGCCGACCTCGGCGCCGACCTCTTGCAGTATCGGTTGCGAGTCTACGCTCCAACTAACATCTTCAACACGGAGGTTCATGTTCTGCCTCCTCCAAATGCATCTTTGCGTCGCCGCATTAACCATAGAAAGAACGGTCCGCCGAGAAACGCCGTAATGACGCCAAGGGGCATCTCTTCCGGCTGCACAACCGTGCGTGCGAGCACGTCAACCCAAACCAGAAAGATCGCCCCGGCCAGCAGGCTCACCGGCAAGACGCGGCGGTGGTCCGTACCGACAAAGAGGCGCACGGTATGGGGCATCATCAGTCCCACAAAGCCAATCGCGCCGGCCAACGCCACCATGACGCCGGTCATCATTGCCGCCACCACCATCAGCACCCGCCGGAAACGATTCGTATCCACACCCAGGCTCACGGCCGTTTCCTCACCCGCCACGAGGGCATTCAACGGTCGCGCCTGCAACACCAAGTAAACGGTACCGATGAGGAGCACCAGCAGCGGCAGCGTGAGATAGCTCCATTTTGCGCCGGCCACACTCCCCATCAGCCAGAAGAGCACCGAGCGAATGCCCTCAGCCTCGTCGGCGCGAAACACCATGAAGCTCATCGTAGCCGATAAGACATAGGACAACGCAACTCCTACCAAGATGAGGCGCACGGGCGAGAGTGTGCCCCGGTGCTGCGCCAGCGTGAGTACCACGATGAACGTGAGTACCGCTCCCAGGAAAGCAGCAACCGACAGCGCATAGATACCTAAGAACTGGAAAACGCCGAACAGAATCACGAGCACGGCACCCACGGAGGCTCCGGAAGAGACACCCAATATATACGGGTCGGCCAGCGGATTGCGCACCGTCGCCTGCATGGCAACCCCCACAACCGCGAGCCCTGCGCCGACGACGGCCGCCAGCAACACCCGGGGAAACCGGATCAGCCACACGATGTTTTCGTGGGCGGCCGACCATTCGCCGGAGGCCAGCCCCGTCAGGCGGGAGACGGCAATCTGCCAGACCGTCAACGGTGCGATGGCTACCGGGCCGATGGTAACTGCGAGTGTGAGTGAAAACAGCAGCGCCACCAGCAAGCCGAGCACCACGACAGGAAAGCGCGCGTCCCACCGCCGACCGGGCGCGCGTTCTTGTGCCGGGCCCGCCGCAGTCGGCGACCGCGTCGGTCTCTCCGCAACTGTGGCCATTGCTGTTCTCCGTCTATAGTCTGTTCTTCACAAAGCATCTCGATGATGCTGCACAGTTATGTAAGGGGGTTGCCGGGTCCCGCCGCTATGGAGACCTCCCCCAACCCCTTTTCTTCCCGATCCAAAACACGACACCGGCTACGGCCAAGATCAAGGCCAAGGCAGGCAGCCCCAACAGCGCTGTATTCCATCCGCTTCTCATTCCGTTGACCTCAACCGGCGAGGAGTCTCCCCTATCGTAAGCTTCGCGTAGCAGGGTCACCGGGTTCTGCTCCCCAGCACGTTGCGCTGGAACAGTCAGCCACCGGCTTAACGAGTCTCCTTGTTCGCTGGTACGCGCTACCGCGACGAATGCGGTAAGGGCCGTTTGCTCGCGGGGACACCGTTTGTCGCCGCCTTCCCCAGCGCCGGCCTCAAGAGCGGCGAGCAATCCATCAGCAAGGACGGCGTCAGGCTGTTTCATCACCTCTTCGAACGCTTCCAACGCCGCGCTGACCACTGCCGGTCCCACCAGAATGTTCCCTTGGGCCGAGATGGATGGGCCACTGACCGCACCGGCCCAGTCAAGGTTCCCGCTCCCGGTGAAGTTTGCCGCTCCGTGAGCCAGCGTGGCGACGCCGTACTGCCTCGTATCCGGAGAGGAATCACCCGAGCTAGCTGCAGCAATCGCATCTTGAGGTGAAGCGCCGGCCAGCAAGCTACTCGCAACCCTATCGATCCGCTCGGTGTTTTGCGGATCACCTTGCGCCTGCGCTGCAATTGCACCATGTCCGGGCAGCAGGCGGGCCAGTTCGATATCACCAAGCGAGGAGTCGATATATACGTGATATATCATTCGCCCCGCATCATCCCCGGACCCGCCGGCTGTCGCTAACAATCGAGAGTTCTCAGGCACACAGGTGGCCAGCGCAACACCCACTTCGGCAGCTTCTGCGTCGACAGCAACAATGGACCAGGTGCCTGACGAATATTCATTAGTAGGGGCTATAGTCCCAGCGCCGCAGCCGGTAGTCAACAAGAGCGCGATAGCGACGCGCGCGACCCGAGCAGGCTTCACAGTCATACCACCTTGTCCTCGGTGTCCTACTCTAATGCAAACACGCCCTAGCCGGCTTATGCCGGGTAGAAGCCCTTGAACAACGTTTCAATGACATCGATACTGCGGGGCCCCGGCTGGGTGGCCGTAAAGGGCACAACGACATAGCGCTGGTCCTGGATAGCCTTGATCGATGCGAGCGCCTCGGAATTGGCGAGGAACTCGCGCTTCTCGTCCGCTGTAGACCAGGTTGCGTCGTGCAGCACGATGACGTCCGGATTTCGTTCGATAACGGACTCCCAGTTCACCGTAGCAAAGTCGCCATCAACGTCCGCGAAGATGTTGATGCCACCGGCCTCTTCCAGCAGGGCATTCACGATGCCTGTACCGGCGGCCGTATACGGCGCTTCGTTGTCGCTGTCGAAGACGAAAACCGTGACCTTCGGATCCGCCGGTTGTGTCTTCGTGTGGATTTCCGCCAACCGCTCCCGGATGCCGGCTACATAGGCTTCCGCACGCTCCGACACACCGAAGATTTTGCCAATACTTAAGAAGTCAACAAATACGTCCTCGATGGTGGCCTTGCGTTCCAGGCAATTTGCCTGGGCAACATATGAGTTTATGTTCAGTTCCAACAAGGCCTCGCGCGGGCCAGCCACCTCATCGCGGAAGGCGCTCACCCAACCGGCGTAGAGGAAGTCTGGTTCCACTCCCAAGAACACCTCTCGGGAAGGGTATAGTTCCGAGAGCACAGGTATCTGTTGGTAAGCGTCAGCGAGATTGGGCAAGATTGGGTCTTCCAGGTACGCCGTGCCGACCATGTGGTCCTGCAACCCCAACGTCAACATCACTTCAGTGGCGTGTTGTGCCATGGCTACGGCGCGTTGCGGCGGCTGTTCGTACGTTATGCTCACGCCACAATTCTCAATCGTGACCGGCGCGAACGTCGACTCGGCCTCTTTTTCTGGCATAGCTACTGCGGTCTCTGCCGGCTGCGATGTGCCAACGCCGCAGGCGGCTAGGAGCAGGCCGCCGGTTCCCATGGCGCCAAGGGCCAAAATACCGCGGCGAGTCAACTGCTGCTTTCTGTTCACTTTTATGCCTCTCCCAAAGTTAACACTAATCATAACGACAAGCGTTATCAATAAGTTAATGATAACTATAGTCATTAAAGGGAAAGTCTTCCGGCTTGTCAAGGGGGATTGGACAAAGCGCAGATTTTTTTGAAAGGAAATTGCCGCCAACTGAAGCCTACAAGTCACAGACTTAGTGGATCTGCGAGCGTCTTCAATGCAAGTGAGGGTCAGATTTGCGGGACCAATCTCAAAGAACCGTGTGTTAGTCTAGATAGAGATCGCACCTGCATCCCGGAAGTGCGTTCCAAGCTGCGGCATCTCGCAGCCAGTGTGCTGCCAATTTGGGCAATGCGCACCCAAAGAGATCCCTTGGGCTAGGTGGGATTGCCGGCGGGATACAGGAACGGCACCCAGGACTCGTGAGGCGGTGAAGGCACGTAGCGGAGATGGGCAAGGTAGCCGTTGAGCCGTGGCTTGCCTGGCCTCGCCAACAGACGCATGCGCGCTTCTTCGGCCGTGCGGCCGCCTTTGCGGTGGTTGCAGTCCTTACAGGCGGAAACGAGGTTCTCCCAGGTGTGCCCGCCGCCACGGTGGCGAGGCATGACGTGGTCTATCGTGAGTTCCCGTGCTTGCACCCCGCAGTACTGACACGTATGGCTATCGCGGCGAAAGACCTCCTGGCGGACCAATCGAGGCCCGGTGGGGGGCCGCTTGACTAAGTAATGCAGTTTGATCACTGAAGGGCGTGTATAGCGGGCTTCGGCTGATATTAAGTCATCCGCGTACTGTTCGACTACTTCCGCCTTGCCGGTGAGCAAGAGCACGAACGCCCGCCGCACGTTGCAGATATTCAGCGGTCGATAGTCAAGATTCAATACCAGAACACGCTTGTTAATGCTGTTCATTGCGGGCCACACTTACCAGCAACCGGTCGTGTTCTTGACCATCGTTTTGTTGGCGGTTAAGCTACGGAACATTCACCTCCGGCAATGCTAAAACCTGCCTCTTGCCTGTATTCTAGCTGGAACCAAACACGTTCACAATACCGTTGACCCTATAGAACCCCCTGAGTATACTGAGACTCAAGGGCAAGATACTGCGCAGACGCCACGTTTACTTGCAATTTCCTCACTTCACCGGCGCAATCTCCCACGCACAGCACGCTTGCCGCAATTCGCTGGTGCCTCATTAAATTCACAGTGTGTGCCGGTCCGGATCACTAGAACAAGGGGGCTTGAATGTATTCCAGTCTGATTGGCAAAGTGGAGAAAGCTAACCGATATACCGAAGAACGGGATCGTTTTAGCTTTTCAGCTTTCACGGTGCGCGTGCGTGGTGACAACAACGAACACGAGGTCTCCTTCAAGGACGGGGAGTGGCACTGTGACTGCGACTTCTTCACGATCTATGGACTGTGCAGCCACGGTATGGCCCTGGAGCGCATCCTCGGTGAAATGGTCTCCGCCAAGATGACGTTTTCCGATATGATCAAGGCTAAGACCGGGACCGCTCTGCCGTAGGATTATCGGCCACTTCAGACCCCGGACACCCCGTGCCTTCCGTCGTTAAGACCGGTTTTCTTTAGCAAGAATTCCCCCATTTAGAGGTAACCGGGACGCTCAACCCATCTTGTAATCCGTATGTTCAAGATTGACCCTCAAGACATCGAAATTGTCCGCAGCGCCCAGCGCAGCAAGACCGTTTCCGGTGAATTCAAGCATGGCAAGCTACGTGTCCACGTACCCGCACGCCTAAGCAAGGAACAAGAAGAACACTACGTCGCGACAATCATCGAACGGGTTGAACGCCGCGAGACCCAGCAGATGCTCAACGACGGCGATCCGCTCCTCAAGCGCGCCGCTGAACTCAATGCGCAGTACTTTGCGGGCAAGCTGGAGATTGTCTCAGTCACCTACGTAACCAACCAAAACTCCCGCTTCGGCAGTTGTAGCGTGCGTCGCAAGACCATCCGCCTTTCGCACCATCTCACCGAAGTCCCGGAATGGGTGCGTGACTACGTGCTCATGCATGAGATGGCCCATCTCGTTGAGCCGGGGCACAACCGGCGCTTCTGGGACATTGTAAATCGCTACCCCCGCACGCAAGAAGCCCGGCGCTATCTGAGGAATTTCGCCTTCGCTGAATAGCCTCAGCAGCAATGTGCAGCGCTGCAGCCCTGCGACCTCCGGGACTCTCGTCCGCCCCCGCCGCAATCTTCCCTCTTCGGCAATCCTGTGGCATGCTGTATTCATGGCTACCGCAAAGACCAAGAAAGCACGACGGGCGGAGAAAGTCCGCGACCCCAACAACCTGGTGGTGGCGACGAACCGCCGCGCTTTCCACGACTACCACATCGACGCCACATTCGAGGCCGGCCTTAACCTTCTGGGTACTGAAGTGAAGTCAATCCGCGCTGGCCGTGTCAATTTGGCTGAAGGCTTTGTGCGCATAATCAATCGCGAGGCGTGGCTTTGGAATGTGCACATTTCACCGTACCAGCGGGGCGGCTATGTCAATCACGAACCGACCCGGGCCCGCAAGCTCCTGCTCCACAAAGACCAAATCGGCACCTTGTTTCGGCATACCCAAATGAAGGGACAAACGGTCATCCCGATCCGGCTCTACCTGCGCAACGGTCGGGTCAAGGTAGAGATTGCGGTGGCGCGCGGCAAGAAACTCTACGACAAGCGGCAGGCCTTGGCCGCCAAGGACGCCCAGCGCGAATTGGACCGCGTGGCGAAGGATTATTCCCCCGGTCGCTTGTAGCGCTCAGCCATGCAAGGGGACCCACTTGCGAAAGCTCCCGCACATGCGCGCAGTCCTTCCGCCATTGTTGGCCGTACCCCGCGCTTAGCGTCTTGTCGCGTGTACGTCCTTCGGTCAGGATCTCCCATTTTCAAGAGTCCAGCTTTCGCGTCCGCGCTGGTATACTGTACGCACTCACTGTACCTCTCGGCTTGTCATTGACATAGGTGCTACCTATAGCTCTGTAAGCACGCTTGTATCACTCGTGTTGGCCAAAGGCTCACGCAGGTGGCCGGTCGCAAGGATTGAGCCGATGCTGAGTGGCATAGTGATCGAATTTGCCCTGCTGACCAACAGACAGCGTATGTAAGCGAGAATTGGAGAACTGTCGTGGATGAAATTCGTATCGGCCTAACCGGACTCGGCGCGCGTGGCCGCCACTGGTTGAAGATGTTGGACAACTTCAACGGCTATCGCGTGACGGCGATCTGCGACCCGCTCACTGAGCTGCATGAAATGTCGCTTGAGCCGTTGAAAGAGCCGGAATCGATAGCGGTCTACGACAATTACGAAGACTTTTTGGCCGATGACAATGTGGATGCCGTAGCCCTGACGGTCCGCTGCAAGGAGCAGGGCGCGCTGGCGGCGCAGGCGCTGGAAGCCGGCAAGCACGTCAATTCCGAGGTACCGGCCGCGCACACGATGGAAGACTGCTGGCGTATTGTGCTGGCAGCCGAGCGCAGCGGCAAGATCTACCAGCTTGGCGAGCAGCGCCGCCACTCCGGCGAGTTCGCCGCCTGGCGCGAATTGGTGCGAGAGGGGAAGCTGGGCAAGATTACCTTCTGCGAAGGTCAATACATCGGCTACAAGGAACCGGCGCGGTACTATCGGTTGCGCGGCTCGGCGCAGCTCGTGCCAATTGACGATGTCGCGAATAACCCCGATGCTGAGCCATCGTGGATCAATCTCATGCCGCCCATTCACTACCTACCTCATGAACTTAGCCCCATCCTCATGGTGCTCGACGATCGCGTCACGGAAGTCACCGCCATGAGCACCCGTTCGCCGAGTTACATCCATAGCGAAATCCAGCAACCGGACATTCAACTGGCCATCATGAAGACCGCCAAAGACACGCTCATGCGCCTCGCGGTCTCCTACACGCAGCCCACGCCGCCCCGCGACAACCACTGGTGCCACATCATGGGAACCAAGGGATCAGTCGAATTAGCGCGCTCACTGAAGGATTCGCCTAAGTTGTGGTTGGCGGACGCCCAAATGCACGATCACGCTGAAGTGGATTGGAAACCGCAACGCACCGACGCGCCCGCGGAAGCGCGCGGCAGCGGCCATAGCGACACCGACTATTACATCCACGCTACGTTCCGCGATGTGGTGCTCCACAACGTGCCCCAAGAGTTCGACGTCTACAAGGCGATGGACACGGCCGCTCCTGCCGTCCTTGCTTCGGAGTCTATCGCGCAGGGCAGCACGCTCATGCAGGTGCCCGACTTCCGGCCTGGGCCCAACCGGCGCAAAGGCGAGATGCCAAGGTAGAACTACACTCCTAAACTCTACTTGTAATTGGCCATCCTCGTGAACCGATCATGATCGGACGTCATGGCCATGTGACGGTAACTCTCATGGGTACAGCGCAAAGTACTCCGTCATTCCCGTGAAAACGGGAATCCATCTTCACCGCCCACACCCCGGATTCCGGCTTCCGCCGGAATGACGGTCTCGCAGCCGGCCACCACTCCCGTTCCGGAGTGTGGTCCGGACAAGGCCGCGGCGACTAACGCTTGTGCGACACTTACGGGAGGGGCATGGGACGCCAAACATATCAAGATTGCCCGAATAGAGACGCTCTTTGAACGAAGGAGCCATCCAACGATGAGCAGCAGTCCTCCCGCCTGGGTCACCTACCCTGAAAAAGACTGGACGATCATCACTCCTGCGGGGGCCGGCCTCGATTCCCGGAGGTTTGAAGCGTGGCTGCGCACCTTGGGCTTTCACGGCGCCAACTTTGGCGGCGAGGACCACTCCGGCAACAAGTGGGGCATGATGCTCACCCGGGGCGGCTACTGTGTGCATACCTGGGGCGATCCGCACTACCGCTTCCAAACCGCTTCCATGGGCAAGGCCTTCATGTGGGTCCTACTCGGCTTGGCGGTGGAGGACGGTCTGCTGGACGTCGATGCGCCAATTCATGAGACGTGGACGGGTGAAGGCGAACTCTCTCACCCCCACAAACACCTAAACGAAGGCAATCACAGGAATCTCACCTGGCGGCACATCATTGGCGAAAAATACGGCCGCACGCATCAGGGCGGCTTTCCCATGGAGATTGGCAGCGCGTATGCCAAGGGACGCGCGGGGCTCAGCCAAGAGGAGGCCGACAAGGTGTGTCCGGCCTGGGCGCATTGGACAGGTGATCCATTCTACGATCTTTACTCCCACGCCGCGCCCGGCACGCAGGAGCATTACAGCAGCGCCGGCTTCTGGCGGATGGGACAAGCGCTGACCCACGTCTGGGACCGCGACCTCAAAGACGTGCTGGACGAGCGGCTCTTCGGCAAAATCGGCATCGCGCCGGATAGCTGGGATTGGTACACCGGCGAAACGGTGCAGTCACAGCAGTCATTCTATCCCACAATCCCGGACTCCTACACCTACCTCGATCCGCCGTATCGCGTCAACGGCCACGTGGTGCGGAGCGGTCCCGGCTGGGCAGTCATGTGCGCCGCCGACATCGCCCGCTTCGGCCACCTGCTCGCCACGCAGGGGATCTGGCAAGGTGAGCAACTCATCGACCCCCAATGGCTGCGCGGCCACGGCGGCGGCAACCGCAGCGGCGTCAGCGGCGAAAGCACCTACTACACCGCCCTGGCTCAGGTCACCACCGAAGGCGTCGTTCACGTCCACGCCAGCGCCAAGACCAGCTTCCTGCCAGCAGAAGTGATTGCGGGACCGGTGCAGGTCTAAGGCAGCATATGGCTGCCGTGGGGTTGTTCAGACTGCTGGAGACCCCCAAACACATCCATCATTGCCCTCCGCCTCATCCGGTAGCGCAGGTTTGCAACCTGCGTCCATCTTTCCGACCCAGCAGCTAGAAATCAATTGGCGATGCACACTGTTTGCTGAAACGCTAAGAAACGGGCCTCGGATAGTGCGCGCTTGACGGCTGACGGTCGCCCCCATCTGCGAACTGTAGCGCGGGGGCTTGTCCCCCGCCTCTTTGCGCCAAAGAGAAAGCTACTCCGAGCTATGAGCTCTGTAGGGTGGTTTTGCATCATATGCCCACCCTCTGGGCGAATGCAGCCCACAATAGCGCTCGTTATTTTGGTGCAAGCTGAATGGATGAAGTCAAATTGCTAGAAAACTCGATTGGTCTGAACACGCATTTCCGGCGAGAGCTGCGCTTGTAGCCGCAACGTGAAGTCAGGGGCAACAGAGATTTCTCCCTGAGAAGGATCGCTGCTCTCTAGAATTCTGCGGTCAATTAGCTTTCCAACTCTCTCAGTGCTTCCGGCAGGGTGAACGAACCGTCTTCATTCGGCGGGAAGTCGATAACCTCCAACACGGCATCTATATTGAGTGGACCGTAGATGTGCGGGAAGACATTCTCGCTCCCCGACGGGCTTTCGAAGCGTAGCGGCGCAATCAAGCAGTCCGAATCTATGCAGAGCAGCACCAGGTCTTGCTGACCGCCAAAGAGAAAGTCCGCCACCCTTGTAACCAGGTCAGGTCGGGAGCAGTGGATGAATCCCTGTTTGGCAAGCGATGGAGCCGTGTAGATGCCTGCCTGCTGTACCGATTCCCAAGCGGTACGCTGCGTAATGTGGAGAATGAGCGCCATTGTGAGACTCTCTGCCTGCTGTTCGCGAAACAAGCACGAGTTCTACCTGTCTCGCCCAGTATACAGGCAAGAATAGTGTGGGCACAGGGTGCACGGCAAGTAAGCAAGAAGGTCAATGCAGAGCTCAGTCCAGTTCATTCTCTGTGGATAGAATGAACGCGTCTTGATCCGCCCGGTTACGCAGCCATGAAACCGGCGCATCTTCCGTGAGGATCCCTGCCGTGCCGCCGTGCGCCGCCAGTTCCGCCGCGAATTGCGCGGCCAATCCCTGACCTACCTGCGTGCCCGTGCTCAAGGCGAAATCTACGGTGACACATTGGTCGATGCCAAAGTAGTTGATTCCGCTTAGCTCGCGAAACCGATGTCCCATGGGAGCAAACCAGTCGTTGCTTATTTTGCTGTGGTGGCTGTTGCCGCACCAAACGAGTAGTTTCGTTTCTGTTGATAGCCCATTTAGAGTGTCGACGAGACTTCGCGCCTGCTGCTCTTCGCGCCAGTTAATGCTTTCCGCAGCCACGTCGCTGAGTGTAGGTCCCTCTTGCTCTTCTTCCCAGACTATACTCTCTGTTTTCTCGAGTTCCGCAGGGTGGGCATCATAATCAGCTTCGTACGGTACCAAAGTCCAGCCGAGGTCGAGCGCTGCTTGTATGTACCGCCGCATCTCCGGTTGCGCTAAGTAGCCCTCTTCAGATTCGGTCGGTACGCGCCGCGCCTTATTCGCTTCATCGGCAAATGAGTAAGGCCACAGCGCCTCCATGGCGAGGTGGCGCACGCCGGCTTCATGGGCCGCAGGTAAGATGCGCCGACCAATCTCGCGCGTACGGATGCACCGCTGAATACCGCTATGGGCCTCATTCATCATCACAACCGTGGACCGCACAAATCCGATTGTGACCAACTCCTCAGGGCTGCGCCAAACAGGCATAATTCCAATACTCCGGCTCGCTTGGGGCGCAAACTTGCACTTACCAAAAGTCTAACAATTCAATGAAGTGGCTGCGGTCGATTAGGAATAGCGATTGTAACTGTGGGTATGGGATTGCCTCGCTAGCACATACGCGCGTTTCGCACAGGCCTTTGACCGCAAGTCAGAAACGCAAGGGACGACCAGGGGCAGGAAGAACCACCTCAATATCGTCGTACTCAAGCCCCTCCTCGAAGAACTGAGGCTTCTCAGTGTGAATTGGAACGAGCTGTTGCGGTCGGATCTGTCGGATTATGTCGATTAGCTCGGCACCGCTGGCGTGGCCGGAGGCGTGCAGCTTCACGTCTGAGGCTTTGTCCAGACCGTGGGCTTCAATGTTGAAGTGCGTTAGCCAATTGCGCAGCCGTTGGTGGTCTATTTCCATTTCTTCGTTGAAAGCCTCGCTGCTGGAGTAGATGTACGCTGCCGGCACGTTTTCCAAGCTCGACAACTCATTAATATCCCAAAAAGAGAAGCAGAGAATATACTGGCTGGGGTTTTCACGAATTTCTTCGGCACTCACCACCATGGCGTGATGTCGCTCAAGAAGCTTTTTCTCCCACGTATCTGACTGAGCGCGTGCCTTTTGGTAAAGCGCGAAGTCTGCCTCCGACCCTAGGTCTGGCACCTCGTCGGGAGCCGCACGGTGCATCGCTTCCAACAGGTACGCATCTTTGTTGAGAATAGCGAGGCGTCTTCCTGTCTCTCGTGCAATCGCGTGGAAGATCAGAAGCCGTTCCACGTTTCGAGGCCCAAAGTCGGCAAAGACAAGCTTCCCTTCTGCCAGACTCACGAGCTCGGCGGCCCTTTCGTGCACGTCCTGTTCTGTAGTGCCAACAACATCATCGGCGCCGCGTGTACCTTCGCAGATCAGGACAATCGGCTTGAGCGCCGCCAATGCATCCACTGCGTGCTGGGTCTGGTCACCGCGCCGGCCGTGCAAGCGAATATCTCCGGTATATGCCACCCATCCAGCGGATGTCTCCACAGCAAACGCTGCCGCGCCATAGATGGAATGGTCGACTGGAAACCACCGCAGCTTGCTGTCCGCGCCAATTGAGTCGCCGGCTACCTCCACTGGCACAGGCGCCATTTTTCTTCTCGCTTGCGGCATCTCGTTCCAAAACTGCTCTCCATTCAAGGAAAGTTGCCCGTCGAGCAGGCGCAGCGGACGCTGCCACGCCGGTGCACCGCGAATGGATTGCAGTACGCCGTCTTTGCTCTCGCGCGGAGACGCATAGGTAGTGTCCGCTTCAAAGCCCGACCTACCACTGTCCTGAACGGCTTTGGAAATCAGCGCCGTCAGCGCAGTAGTGTAGACAGGAATGTCGAGGCGTAGGAATGATACGGAACCGGTATGGTCCAGATGCGCATGGCTCAACAGCACGCCGTCCACATGATCCACCGTGCGATAGAGCGGCTTTGACTGCCACAACCCCCAAAAACCTCTGTCCGGCTCCAAGTCGGGTCGATAGATTCCTTGCAGGGGCGGCAATAGTCCGGTCTGAAAATAATCGTGCAAACCGAAACCCGATCGCGGCTTGAGGAACTCCTCGAAAAATCGCCCCTGCACCTTGAAAGAGGTGCCAAAGTCAAAGAAGAGGCGGGTTAGGCCATCCTCAAGCAGGATCTTATTGCCACCTATCTCTTCACACCCACCATAGAAGTACAGTTCAGGCATGTGGAAGTCCTGTCAAGTAATTCCTAATCGCCAGTACTGCCAAGTCAATCCCTTTCACCTTTCTGTGAAACGCTAAAGAGATTGGTGGGGAACGCGAAGAACACCCCAAACCCGGCCCTCTCCCCCAAGGAGAGGGGGTCTCTTTCGACCGCCCGCTTAGGCTGTCGCCAGCCTTGATTTTGCAACGGTCTCCAAATGCAATGTAGGGGCGGTTCGCGAACCGCCCCTACATCATACTATTCCTATTGTCGTCAAGCCCTATTGGCTGGCAATGCTTGTTAGCTCCGCCGCTCTAGCCTCCATCCATGTCTAGATGAACAACGGCGCCAGTACCAGCGTAATCGTGGAAAAGAGCTTGATAAGCACGTGGAGGGACGGACCCGCCGTGTCCTTGAGCGGATCGCCAACCGTATCACCGACCACCGCCGCGTGATGGGCCACCGTATTCTTGCCGATCACATTACCGTCGGCATCTTTCAAATGGCCTGCCTCGATGAACTTCTTCGCGTTATCCCACGCGCCGCCGCCGTTATTGAGGATGGTCGCCAGGATAATACCGGACATCGTACCCACCATCAGAAACGCCGCTTCCGCCTCCCAGCGGAGCACAACGCCGACAGCAATCGGGGCCGCTACCGCGAGCAGGCCGGGCAGGATCATTTCGCGGAGGGCCGAGCGTGTCGTAATATCCACGCAGCGCGCGTAATCGGGCCGCACGGTGCCTTCCATGATGCCGGGTTCCTCTGCGAACTGGCGCCGGACCTCCTCGATGATATCACTGGCCGCACGCCCCACGGCGCGGATGGCCAGGGCGCTAAAGAGAAAGACCACCATAGCCCCAATGAATCCACCGATAAAGACCTCGACCTTTACCAAGTCCACCTGGATCGCCTCATGGGGCAGGCCCGTCATGTGCCGCACCTCATCGAGAAAAGCCTGGAAGAGCAGGAACGCCGCCAGACCGGCGGAACCGATCGCGTAGCCCTTGGTGAGGGCCTTGGTCGTGTTGCCTACCGAGTCGAGCTGGTCTGTGATTACACGGGCCTCTTCCGGCGCATCCGACATCTCGGTGATTCCGCCGGCGTTGTCCGTAATCGGACCGAAGGTATCCATGGAAAGCACGTAGGCCGCGCTCATGAGCATGCCCATGGTCGCTACCGCAGTCGCGTAGATGCCCTTCACCGCCGAGCTGACACCCTCCACCTCGGCCAGTGTGCCGAGCCAGAACGAGAGACCCAGCGCCAAGACAATTGCCAGCACCGACGTGGCGGTTGTTTCGAGTCCAATCGCAAAGCCGCTGATGATATTCGTGGCCGGGCCGGTCTTGGAAGCTTCCGCAATCTCTTTCACCGGACGCCAGCTACCGGACGTGTAGTACTGGGTAATGTACACAAAAGCCAGACTGGTCAGAATGCCAACGGTGCCTGCCCAGAAGAACATCAGGTCTTCCAGCAGATAGTAGACCGAAACGAACATGAAGATGATTGAAAGGACCGTGATGACGTAGTAACCCTTGTTGAGGGCATTCATTGGGTTTGCCGGATTGGCGCCACGGGCCAGCATAACGCCGACAATGGACGCAACCAGTCCGAACGCACGCACGATAAGCGGGAAGAGCACCCATGCCAGATTGTTGGTTGCAACCGCCAGGCTCGCGCCCAAAATCATCGCACCGATATTCTCTGCAGCCGTCGACTCGAAGAGGTCGGCGCCGCGGCCGGCACAGTCGCCGACATTGTCACCCACCAAGTCAGCAATGACCGCCGCATTACGGGGGTCATCTTCCGGAATGCCCTGCTCAACCTTGCCCACCAAGTCCGCGCCGACGTCGGCGGCCTTCGTATAGATACCACCGCCCAGCTGCGCGAACAGCGCCACAAAGCTGGCGCCAAAACCAAAGCCGACAATGCTGCTTACAACCGAAAGGGAATTATCCGGCGTGAGGTTATTTCCGCCATAGACCAACAACATCGCGCCGACACCGATGAGACTCAGCGCCACCACGAGAAAACCGGATACAGCGCCACCGCGCAGCGAGACCTTCAGTGCCTCTTCCAAGCTCGAACGCGCCGCGTTGGCCGCGCGTCCGTTGGACTGCACCGCAATATACATGCCGACAAAGCCGGAGATACCCGAACAGATCGCCCCTACCAAGAAGGCCACCGAAGTCTTGATGCCAAGTTCGACATCAGATGCAAAGTAGCCGATGATAGCGCCAATCACGATCGCCGCCACAATCGCCAGTACTGCGATCGTGCGGTATTGCCGATTGAGGAAGGCGGTTGCACCTTCGAAAATCGTCTCCGCGATTTCCCGCATCTGCTCGGTACCGCGATCACGCCGCAACACATCGTACGCAAGCCAAATTGCGAAAATCACAGAAATCAGACAGGCTATGGGGACTGCCCAGACAAGTTCCACGTTACTGTGTACCTCCCGTCGTTGGCACGACACTCTGCTTCAACACCTCGCTCAAGGCGCTGAAGAATATTTCCATTTCTTCTTCCGTTCCAATCGTAATGCGCAGGTAACGCTCCAAACCGTGCTGACGGAAGTAACGCACCAACACCTTCTGCGCCCTTAAGGCTTCATAAACGTCAACCGCCGCATGCTGCGTCGGCTCAACAAAGAGAAAGTTCGCGTCAGAGGGATAGACTTTGCAGGGGAATTCCTGCGCCAACCTGCGAGCTACGCGTTTGCGGCGGGCGCCGATCTCCGCACAAACTGTCCGCATCCACGCGTAGTCATCCAGCGTTGCTACCGCAATCGCCTGGCTCGGTCGGCTGACACTGTAAGAGTCTCTGAGCTTCCACATGGGCTCTAGCAGTTCCGGCCGTCCGAAGGCATACCCGACGCGAACTCCCGCGAGCCCGAAAGACTTGGACATGCTTCGCGACACAATTATGTTGTCATACTGTTGTACCAGGGGCAAGGCAGAGGCCGAGGCAAAGTCAACGTATGCCTCATCCACGACCACCAAGCCCGCACACTTTTGTGCCAGTCGCTCGATCTGATCGGGTGGCGTAAACGTGCCCGTCGGCGAATTAGGATTCGAGATAGCCGTGAGCGTTGCCTGCAAACCTGCCAGTTCGTCAATCGGCACCGCAAAGTCGGGTCCCGGTTCTACGGTCTGGATGACGGCATCTTGCATGTGCGCCCAAACTTCATAATACGGATACGTAGGAAAGGTGTACGCAACGGTCTGCCCCCGGTCTACGTAAGCGCGAAAGATGAGATTGAGGATCTGGTCCGAGCCGTTATCTACATAGATCCACTCGACGTCAAGCTCGTAAATCTCCGCCAGCTTGTGGCGCAAGTCGCGCGCCAAGGGATCAGGATAGCGTGAAAGAGCCTGATTGGCTTGGCCTTCAAGCGCCGCCAGTGCCTTGGGCGAGGTGTGTGGGTTCTCATTCGTATTGAGCTTCGTCCACCCGGTTCCCTGGGGCTGCTCCCCGGGAATATAGGGCGACATCTCCTGGACGGCTTTTCGTGGGGCCGGAATCACTGGCAGTATCCCTTCCTGCTCGCGTACCTTACCACCATGTATTCCGCTAGAATCAGCTCTCTGACAACCGAGGCCGCTTCTAGTTTAGGAGTATCCAAGAATCGGCCATTAGCAATAACGCCGCTATGGTGGCAACTGGGGCATTATAGCGAACATTGTGAATGCTGTCACGTGGAGAGCACCTAAGACAGAATGCTACTACTGCTAACAGGCATAGACCCATTGTTTGGGCACAAGCCGGCCGGATTCTGCACCGCTTTGACCTTGTGCAGGCAGCGTGCTGTTGCCGCATACATGTTAGAAAGGCCCCTCACAACAGCGTGTTAGGCTCGTGAATACGCCAGTCGCAACTTAAGCTACGGAGGCGGAGAATCCCATGTGGATTCTCCGCCTCCATCATATGCACGTACGAACAGACTACTGGATGCAGCCGCCTTCGGCCAGCCAGTTCTCCAACTGTCCCTGGGTGCGATCCAAAGCTTCAGGCACAGTGAGGCTGCCCTCTACCAACTCTGCCCACGTCTCCGACCAAGCAGCATTGAAATCAGCCTGCTTGAGGATAGTGGGGGTGATGCGGCTATTTGCAGCCTGCATCAGGTAGACGTCGACATCTTCATAGTCGGTGGTTGTGGCCGGCGTAATGTTCTTGTTGGCCACATAGCGCCCACCGCCCATGGCTCCGACCTCGTCAACAACGTCGGCGCTGACCGTGTGCTTCAGGAACTCCCAGCCGCCGTCGGGGTTCACGCCGGAACCGCCAAGATACATGGCATTATTCGCCAATGCGACGGGACGTCCGGCGGGGCCGCTCGGCATCGGCGCCATGCCGATCTCAAAGAGCTGCTCCGGTGTGATGTTGGCTTCAAACGTGCGGACGTTAAAGGAGCCGGTATTGAACATAGCCTGGGTGCCCTTGATATAGGAGCCGCCCATCACCTTGTGTTTCAGCGCCACGTCCACGTGGAACTGTACCGCGTCGCGGAAGGAGTCGGTCGTAAAGGTGGGCATTGTGCAGCCCTCATCCCAGAAATCGGCGCCATACGCCCAGGCGTACATGCAGAGGTAGGAAGTGAAACCAGCATAAAGCTGCACGCCGCCCTGCACGATCTCGTCGCCTTCAACCTTGGTCAGCAGCTTTGCAGCCTCCAGGAGCGCTTCCCAGGTCCACGCGCCATCCGCTTCCATCTCGGTCGGGTTCTGAAGGCCGGCTTCGGTGAAGAGATTCTTGTTGAACCAGATCTCTTTGCCGTTGCTGAACCAAGCCAAGCCGTAGGTCTTACCCTGATACCGCTCTTTGGTGGCATCGTAGAAGTCATCAGGTGAAACGTCCCCATCCGCAGCCAGGTAGGGATCGATGTTTGTGATGATCTCAGACTCGATAAACGGGCCCAACCACGCAAAATAGCCGTAAATGGCGTCAAATGCGATACCGCCCGCTTGCGCCGCACCAGCCTTAGCGGGAAGTTCGCCAAAACTTGTACCCGTTACGGTGAGTTCCAGGTCCGGATGCTTGGCCTTGTACGTATCGAAAATGCTGCCCCAGGAGTTCTGCCAGATTTCATTCTGGGCCAGGTCGACGTGCAAGTAATTGACAACCTTGGCCTCCATGGCCTCGGCTTCTTTGGCAGCCTCTTTCGGCTCCTCTTTCATCTCTTCTTCGGCCGGAGCCTCTTCCACCATCTGCGCCTGTCCGCAGGCTGCCAAGAGCAGTCCCGCGCCAGCCAGCGCACTTCCGCCGAGAAATGTCCGGCGGGATAAACCTTTTCGCATGCTCGACCTCCTATTGCCGCATACGCTTCCCCTGTTGGCTTTTCAACCCTGAAAACAGAGGATCAGTCCCTATCTCATTAGGGCGCTCCACGCTACAAATGCACGAATGGGAATCCCCCATCCTTGCTGTGCAAGGATAGTCTAAGCTAATACCGTAGTCAAGTGCCTAAAGAGCGATTTTCACATCTAATGTGCGTACGCAATTGAGGAGTGAATTCCCAGCAAAGAAGCGCCTTCGACCAGGCACGAAAACCGCTCTACCGCTTGCGAGGTTTGTCCAAGTCCCACTCTGCCCGCTGGAATTCTGCTCGCCGCAACCTGACCCGCCAGAGCCTCACCCAGAAGAGCCCAAGCGGGAGGAGAAGCGCGACTATCGCGGCAGGCGCCATCCAATGGGTGCCGATGACGAAGATGAGCGATTCCTCGGCACTAAAGAAGAAGAGAATTGCGCCGCCAATGAAGAGCTTGATGAGAATCAGCGACCAGATAAGGATCCAGCCCGGCACCGGGCTTTCATCAATGGTTGGCTCGATGAGTTCCCGCGGACGTTCCGTGAGAAGTCGCCACACGTACTTGCCTGCACCACGCTGTCCAGCCAATTGCCGTTTCATAGTGTCTGATTATACCGCATTGGATCGCGACAACCAGTGCGTAATGCCTCCCTCGGGGACTATTGATGCGAAGGGCTCTAATTCAGGGGGCAGTTCGCGAGAAAACTCTTGAAGCGTGCCAGCGCCCATTCCGCCTCAGGGTCTGCTGGTCTATAATTAAAGGTAGCAGGGCTTGTTGCGGGAGTAGCTCAGTTGGCAGAGCGCTAGCCTTCCAAGCTGGATGTCGCGGGTTCGAGTCCCGTCTCCCGCTCCCTCCGTTACTCGCCATTCTCTTTCTGGCTTGAACTTGCTTTCTTTTGTTGTCTCGTTGCGTTCCGACGGCTCGCGAGAATGTAGCTTGCATAAGGGAACTCTCCGGCTCGTTGCCACGGACCGGCCCCGGCTCAAGAGCCCAAGGGAATGACAGCCCCGACGCATCGGTGAAGGGTTGGCTGCGAACGGGCACCAGTCAAATGGGGATCGTCACCCCTGCGAATAAGCAAAGTACCGCATTCCAATGAACAAAGGAGGGTCAATGTAAAGCAAAGCGCGCAGGATAGACGTGGTTTATTGCCCCGTTGACGGCTTGTTTTCCGCTCAGCACAACGGGATTCCGTACGAATGCACACACCAAACTTTCAATCAAGAGGAGATTGCCTTTTATGCCCAATCCGATCGTGCATTTTGAAATTGTCGGTTCCGATAGCGCCAAGACCCAACAATTCTACACCGAGCTCTTTGACTGGACCATAGACTCCGATAATCCGATGGACTATGGGGTGGTGAATACGGGGAGTGACCGCGGCATTGGCGGCGGCATCTTGGGCGTGGAAGAGGAGGATGATCGCACCGGAGTGAAGCTCTACATCGAGGTTGACGATCTGCAGGCCTACCTTGACAAGGCGGAGCAATTGGGTGGGAAGACCATCCTGCCGCCAACCGTAATCCCCGATATGGTGACTTTCGCGTTGTTTGCCGATCCGGACGGCACCTTGATTGGTCTCGTCAAAGGCGAGTAGGTCTCTGGTTTCGTCTCGAGAAATAGGAGCGGTGCGGCGGATTTCTCCGCCGCACCGCTCTCCTTAATCTTGACCGCGCGATACGGCAATTTGGCGAATGCCGCGGCAAGAGAATCCTGCGATTCAACTACTCCCAGCGGAAGAAGCGCCATGAGAGCAGCGCCGAGGCAACCATGAAGAGCAATAAGACACCCATACCTTGCAGCATGGTCGCGTACGGCGTGGCATCCACCATAACTTGCCGCAGAATGTCAGCGAGGTAGGTGAGGGGGAGCACAACGGCGACCGGACGCAAGAATTCCGGCATGAAGTCCAGCGGAAAGAGCGCGCCGGAAAGGAACATCATGGGAAAGTTCACCATTTGTACGATGGCAATCAGCGCTTCCGCACTGGGCGCCAACGCACCCAAGAGAAAGCCCAGCGCAATGAACGCCAGCGTGCCGAAAACGACGATGCCGATGATGGCGGGCCACGACCCCACAACCTGAATTCGGAAGAGCGCCAGCGCGACACCCAGCAAAATACCCGTCTGCACTAATGCAATGGCGAGCCGGACGACAATGTTGCTCAGCAAGACCATCCAACGCGAAACCGGGGTGGCCTGGAGCCGCCGCAGCAGTCGCTGTTGCCGCTGCTCCACCAAGGTGGTGGCGCCAAAGAGCCCAAGCTGAGCCACCGAGAGGGCCAGGATTCCGGGCGCGATATAGTCGATGGGCCGGAAGTTCTCCGCCTGCACCGAATGTGTTTCTACGGTCACCAGACTCGGTTGCTGGGTAAACTCCCGTTGTACGCCTTCGATCACCTGCTGCAAGATAGTCAACGCGGTACCGGCCGACTGCTGCTGGCTTATGTCCATATGGACGCCGATTGTGGCCACTTCGCGCCGCTGCCAGGCAGCCGAGAGATCTTCGGGAAGTATCACGACCGCGCGCCGATCGCCTCTGCCGAGCGCAGCCAGCTCAGCTTCTTCCGAACCAATCGTCAAATCGAAGAGCTCAATTTCTTCGAGCACCTGCGCGATGGTCTGCCCGGCCGGCCCTTGATCTCGCACCACCAATCCCACCGGCATCGAGGCGCTCTCCGACTCACCGAAAGCGGAGCCGATAATGACCATCAGCACGATGGGGAATACCAGGGTCCAAAAGAGCGCTACCTTGTCACGGCCGAACTGCAGACCGGTGTAGTACGTGAGCGTCCATAGGGCCCTCATTCGCGGATTTTCCTTCCGGTGAGATGGAGGAATACGTCCTCCAAAGTGCCGCGCTGAATGCGCAAGCTATCCAGACTCAATGCGGACTCGCCGGATACCTGCAAGAGAGACGCCATAGTCTCACGGATGTTCGTCGTATAGATGGCGGCGGAGCCATGCTTCATGTCGACGTGCGTTACGCCTGACAGTCCTGCCAGGCTGCTTGCGTCCACGCCATCCATGAGCGCGACTTCAATTGCCCGTTCCGGCACAAATTCGTCCACCAGATCGCGAGGCGTGCCAAGAGCGAGAATCTTGCCGTGGTCGATGACGGCAACACGCTGGCACAAGACTTCGGCTTCTTCCATATAGTGTGTTGTCAGCAACACGGTCTTGCCCTGATTGCGCATCTGCTCCACGATATCCCAGAGGGCGCGGCGGGCCTGGGGGTCAAGACCGGTTGTGGGCTCATCCAGGAAGACTAAGGCCGGATCGTTGATGAGCGTCAGCGCCAGTGAGAGCCGTTGTTTCTGACCGCCGGAGAGATGCCGGTACTTGGCCTTGCGCCGCTCCTGCAGCCCCACTAAATCGAGGAGTTCGGCAACCGGCTTGCTATCGCTGTAGAAGCTGGCAAACAGACGGAGAATCTCTTCTACGCTCAGCAGCGGGAAGAGTTCTGTCTGCTGCAATTGGACGCCGATTTGCGCCTTGACCGCATCGCCCTCTTGCGCCGGGTCGTATCCCGTCACCTGCACGCGGCCGCCGTCGCGCTCGCGCAGTCCGATGAGGATTTCCACCGTCGTAGTCTTGCCGGCGCCGTTGGGTCCCAGCAAGCCGAAGACCTCACCCGCTTCCACGGCGAAGCTCAACCCATCCACCGCCCGGAGGTCGCCATAGGACTTTTGCAGGTTTTCTACGACAATCGCAGCCAACAGGTGTCCCTTGCATTCCTTTGCCAAGACACTCCAGGAATCATACCATGCAAGGTTAACATTTACAAATCTCGCTCAAGAGACATTCAGAACTCCAATTGTTCGCATTGAACATGCTATCATCACAGGTTCACGTTTCACACAATCACGCATGTCTTGTACAAGACGCGAGCATGCGCCGTGCCGGATACCAAGTACGCAGAACCGGCAGGCGGCGTCAATAATGCTAATGACACCAAAACCCTCGCTAGTCGAAGCGCGAGGCCCCGCGCCATCCGCTCGGCTTTCAGCGGACACGACCCCGGTCCGAGAATTACATTCCATGCTTGATGGATATATAATCGCCATGGGACGACACACATCAGCATTCAACTCGTGGGAGGAACACCCGTGGTCATAGACGCCCATCATCATCTCGGTCAGGAAAAAGACTACGCCGACAAACTCATCGACACGATGGCCAAGCTCGGCGTAGACAAGACGGTACTGCTGGCGACTAGCACCAGTGGGCCGGGCAGCAGCAACGAGGGAATTGAGCAGGCTATCAAGAAACACCCGGACGAACTCGTTGGATTCGGCTGGGTGGACCCGGCCCTAGACTCCAACGCCGTGGATACGGTGCAGCAGCTCTACGACAGCGGCTTCAGAGGCCTAAAGTTTATCAAGACGCGCAAAGCCTATGACGACCGCTCCTACATTCCCACCTATCAGAAAGCCGCCGACCTGGAAATGCCCATTCTCTTTCATCAAGGTATCGTCGCCCGGCACGCCAATGACATAGAGAACGACGTTCACTCCGGTCGCATGATGCCGGTGCATCTGGACTACATTGCCCGCCAGGTTCCTGAACTCGTCATGATCGGCGCCCATCTTGGCAACCCCTGGTGGTATGAAGGCGGCATGGTACTGCGCTGGAATCCCAACCTTTACATGGACATCACCGGCTCGACGTTGAAAATGCTGGACCCGGAAGACGTGGGCAAGATCCTGTGGTGGCGCCGCGACAGCCAGTATCGCGATCCCTGGGGACGCGACGCCTGGGAAAAGATCATCTTTGGCACCGACGTGCCGTACTTCCTCATGGAAGACGTGATGAACGACTACCGCAACTGCATGGACGTGCTCGGCGTACCGCCCGACATCCAGCAGGGCGTATGGGGTAACACCATGGAAAAGATCTTGAGCTACGAACTCTCCGAAAAGCACCGCCCGTTTGATGATAGTGGCGGCCACTACCCCCACGCCATACCGCAAGATGACAAGTGAGTTCTGGGCGGAGCCACGTCCATTTGCTGAGACTCTCTACGCGGCAAGTAGCGTGCCGTGAAAAGAGCCGTATCCTCGTTGGGTTCGCTTTTCTACGTCCCGTCAACCGAGCGGACCTTCCGCCGCAATCTCCTGGTTCTCTTGAGCTGGGAAGGCATGTGGGGATGCGGCCTTGCGTTCGTGGCGCCGCCGGTCATCAACGCGCTTCTCCTGCAGCTAACTGATTCGCGCACTCTCGTCGGCTTGGTATACCTCGCTCACGTTGCATCACTGCCGGCCCTGATACCGGCCGCCATGCTGAACCAGAGGCTCCGGACACGGCGTCAACTCATTGCCGGCTTACACGCCGCCATCGGGCTCTTGTTCGCCCTTATGGGCGTGGTGGTATGGTTCCTTTGGCAGCACCCGATGGCAGCCATCCTTCTGTTGTTCACACTGCTTGCCCTCACGTGGCTGTCATTTGGCGCCGTGATTGCCCCGGCGTTCGAGCTGTTCAGCATACTCTTCGGCCGGCACTACGGCACCGTAAGCGGCTGGCAATTCTTCGTGCACCGCATATCCGGCGTAGTCGGCGGACTTATCGCAACCTGGCTACTCGCGGCCTGGGCTTGGCCCGCGAACTTCACGCTGGCATTCGTCCTCGGCGGCATTGTAATCATTTTGAGCAATCTCATCCTATTGCGCATCGCAGAACCGGTCGCGACGCCGCGTACGACGTTCAAGTCTCTGCCCGACTATACACGCGCCCTGGTTGATCAAGTTGCGCGTAACCGAGACTTCACCAGGCTGTTGGTGGTGGCTGCTTTGACCGGTCTCCTTCAATCCGTACTCAACTTCTACTCCGTCTATGCGTTCGATGCGGTAGCCGTGCCGCTGGCTGCAGCGGGGGTGCTGGCTGCCGTAGGCTTTATCGCCAGCGCGTTTGGCGCCCTGATCGGCGGCCCAGTTGGGGACAAAAGGGGCCATCGCGCTCTGCTGCGCATTGCGCTCACAGTCTATTTCGTTTCCCTGCTTCTACTGCTGCCTGCCTGGCAGCCGGCATTCTACGCGGCCTGGATACTCGGCAACGCTGCCCTCTTTGCCATGATGATCGCGCGCATCAATCTGGCCATGGACCTCGCCCCCGCCGGTGACAAAGGGACGTACACAATGGTTGTGTACTTAGTTGCACAGCCAGCCCTCGGCTTCTCCTCCGTGGGGGCGGGAGCGATCATCGATCTTGCCGGATACCTGCCCTTCTTTGCGGTAACTCTCGTACTCACGCTGCTGGCTTTCGGCATCACGTTCTCTTTCCAAGACCCACGGCTTGTCCCCGAATCTCGGTGAAAGCAATTCGAACGAACTGGTTGGAGCTGGAACACCAGCATTCAAATTCCCCAAGCAAAGTGGCCAAGAGCGAGAAGCAGTATAATCTTGAGCGTACTCCGACAAGCGGCACACGCATGCCATACAAAAAAGAGACTGGGAGCATCAGCATGGAAACGCGCAGACTCGGCCAAACCGACATGGACGTGAGTTTGCTGGGGTTTGGCGCGGCGCGCATCGCCACCGATACGGGCTCGCCTGCGGAGGCCGAGCGCCTGCTCAACGCGCTCCTCGACAACGGCGTCAACTACATCGACACCGCGGAATGCTACGGCGCAAGCGAGGAGACCCTCGGCAAATTCATCAGTCACCGCCGCGATGAGTATTGGCTCACCACCAAGTGCGGGCACGTCGCAGGCGACATCACCGCGCCGGAGTGGACGGCAGAGGCGGTGACGCAGAGCATCGACCAATCGCTGCGCCGCATGCGAACAGAATATCTTGACCTTGTCCACATCCACACCTGCGAGAGTGACGTTCTGCGCCAAGGCGATGTGGTGCGCACCCTGCAGGACGCCCAAGCAGCCGGCAAGACCCGCTACATCGGCTTTAGCGGCGACAACGAGGTGGCGGTGGAAGCCATCGACATGGGTGTCTTTGCCACTCTGCTGACGTCGTTCAATGTGGTCGACCAGAGTGGGTTGGATGAGGTTCTGCCCGCTGCTGAAGCCGCCGGCATGGGCATCATTGCCAAGCGCCCTATCGCCAACGCTGCATTCAACCGGCCTGCCTCGCCGTACAGCTACGCCGACGAATACTGGCAGCGCGCGCAGCGCTTCACGCTGCCGGACGGCGCGCCGGCAGACGGCGTGGCGCTGGCGCTGCGCTTCTGCCACTCATTCGACTACATCGATACGGCCATCGTCGGCATAGACAGTCTTGACCAACTGCGCAGCAATATCGCGCAGGTCGCGGCCGGGCCTTTACCCTCGTCCGTACTAACGTCATTGAGAGAGCAATTCAGAGAACACGGCCAAGACTGGTCACAGCTAATGTAAAAGAATTTCTGCGCCTTCGCGGAGTTTAATTTGCAGTAGTTCCTCAACCAAGGCTCATCCGTTGTTAGGCGGCTACCGATCGTGCTGAGGGGGCTTTGCGAAGACCGTGCCGAAGCATGCACGGTGTTGCGAACCGTAATTCCTGCTCCCTTGAGCGGCTCTTCGACAGGCTCAGAGCCTGCCCCGAACTTGATTTAAGAGCGAGCGGATGACAGTGCCCAATCACCCATTTGAATTACTCTCGCGCGCACCGGCGCCTTGCCTTCTCGATTGAGCACGGCTCGGCAGGCCAAAATACCATAAGAAGATTACAGCGCTAATGCCGGTCAGGACGGCGCTCGCCAAGAAGAAGCTCTGATAGCCGTAGATGCCTACCAGGTAGCCGCCGGCGAACCCCATGGTGCCCCAGCCAATTCCCGCCACCATATTGGCGACGCCGGCGGCTGTCTCCCGCCAGCGCGCGGGCACGACTTCCATCGTGTGGCGCAAGCTGCACGGGCGCTGAATGTACGTAAAACTGACCAGCCCGGCGTAGCCTACCGCCGCGCCGGCCCAATGTGGGATGAGCGCAAATGCCACGGTGCTCAGCGCCATGCCCAGGCTGGCCCACACGATTACCGGTTCAAGACCCCACCGCCGCGCGAGAAAGGGTGACATGAGTGCAGCAAAGCCGCCCACAAGCTGACCGACCGCGGCCAACATCCCGATCTGCGCCGTGGGCATCGCCAACATCTCATCTAGATAGACGTTGAAAAACGTGCGCTGGGCTCCCTCAGATGCGATGCGCAGCATGATGACCAATCCCATCATCGTAATGATGAGTACCGGCAGACCCGACGCGGACCTGCTCGTGCGCACCGGCGGCTCTGAGTCTTGGGCGTGTGACGCAGTCGCGGTAGTCTTGAAAAGCGCTACGACGCCGACGAGCAAGGCGACCGCCGCCACCAGCAACGCCAACGCGAAAGAGGCCGTGTCGGTGATGGGCAGCAGTCTCGCCAACGTCCCCGGCAGAAAGCCACCGACCAAAGCACCGACAAAAGCCGCGATAGGGCTCATGCCGACCCGCAGAGAATAAAGGTACATGCGTTCGCGGGGCGTGGTTGACTGCAACATGAACGGATTGCTGTTCACGAAATAGGCGTCGAGACCCAGGGACGTGACGGTGAACGTGGCGGCAATCCACGCCACCTGCTGGGAGCCTTCCAGGAATTGCGCGGCGGGGAGCAAGCCCGTGCCCAAGGCGGCGAGCACGAACCCCACCTGCAACATGCGCCGCGTGCCATAGCGCGCCCCTAGAGCGCCCGCCGGTATGCTGAACACGGCATACGCTACAAAGCCCATGCCGTTGACCAACCCGACGACCGTAGGTCCATACCCGAGGCGGAGCAGGTAGAGATTGAGGAGCACGGCATAGATGCCGAAGAAGGCGAACCCGAGGAGCAGCGCGCTGAGAATGAAGATCCGCACGTTGCGGTTGAAGAGCCGCAACGCCTGGAAATAGCCGGTCACCGCCATCGCGTCTTGGGTCGTCTGCACGGGGCGCTTGCCTTCTACAAAACGAAATCGCGCCGCGTGGAACGGCGCGCGTGTACTGCTGTAGGCAGAGGGTATCGTACCACGCCCGCAGCACCCCCGCTGTGAGGGCCGCAGACGACCAGCCACGGCGGGTCAGTCACATACAAACAAGCCGCCGGCAACGCACGGAGAATGGCTTACGAGGACGGCCTCCGGTAGCGCAGGATTGTAACCTGCGTCCCCCGCCACAAGCCGTAAAGCCAGTATCACAACACTCGAATAAAAGTGGCGAGGAAACCAACCGGCGCGCGGGTAGCCATGCGCAACCGCCGCGCCCTGCCGGCCGCGTACGGAGAGCACAGGGCCGACCCTTTACAGCGACGCCATCACCTTCTTGATGTGGGCCGCCGCATTCGATACGCACTCCACGGTGTTGCAGTGCTCGATGTGCATGGCGACGTCGAGGCCCCGGTCGAGCATCGCGCGGAAGATCTCGGCATACGGCACCTCGCCCTCACCCACCGGACGTTCTTCCTTCGCGTCGGCATGGTAGACGGCGTCTTTCACGTGGCCGTTGATGATGCGGTCGGCGTAACGCTCGATAACCAACAGCGGATCGCTGCCGACGACGTAGTAGTTGGTGGGATCGTAGTTCAGCCAGAAGTTCGGATGGTCGACCAGTTCCATCAGCCGCTCGACCCGCTCCAGCGTGTGCACGAAACACGGCGGATCGGCCTCCAGCGCAAAGCGAACACCGCGCTCCGCAGACCGCTCGCAGACCGCACGCGTGATGTCCGCGCACGCCTCCCACGTATCGGCCTGGGGCACGCCCGGCGCCGGCGACATGACGCGGGTGAAGAAGATGTCCACGTCCAACACCTCGCACGCGTCGAGCGCGAAGTCGAGCTGTTCCAGGATCTCTTCCCGGAGAGTCGGGTCGCAAAGGCCCATTGCGCCACCCATGGATGTCACTTCTACACCCAATTCGGCGCACGCCTCGTTCAGTTCATCGCAGTCCGCCAACGACGCAAACTCCGTCCGCGCCACCTCAATGGCAGGCAACTCCAAGTCTGCCGCAAGCTGCGCCTTCTGTCGGAACGAAAGCCCCCGCAACCCCGGCGTGCGGTATCCAAAGCGAATCATTGAATTCCTTTCACTTGCATCTACACAGTTGAAAAAGAGCGGGAAATGTGTAAATTCGCCACGCGACAATCGACTCCACCATGCACGATCACTTCAGCAATCCTATGGCGCACTATCAGAAAATCCCGGCTGACTTAGTGCATACACGTACCCACTTTCCGCGTTCACGTAGACCACACCTTCTATTTCGACTGGCGCAGAAGCCGCACCTCTTCCCACTGAATAGTGCCACTGCACTTTGCCGCTCAAGGCATCCAGCGCGTACACGAAGCCATCTGACGATGTCACATATGCCACGCCTCCCCGTACAGTTGGGGAATGTGTTACCGTACCGTCCGTGAGAAAGCACCAGCGCGGTTCCCCAGTGACGGCATCCAAAGCATGCACGAGCGCATCATCAGCGCCAAGATAGACCAAGCCGTCAGCTATCGTCGGAGAAGACACCACGATGGGGATCGAGGGCCAATGTGCCAGGCCCCCTGCAGATCGCCCACTCGCGCTGTTGTCGCCCGGCGCGCATGCAGACCGCCAGCGCAGATTTCCGGTCTCGGCCTCTAGAGCATAAATGGAGACCTCGCTTATGCCCCAGCCTGCTATCAGCGCCGAGCCGACGTACACACTGTCACCAGACGCCGCCGGAGCAGCGTACATGATGTCCTCCATCTGGTAACTCCAGCGCAATTCTCCACTCGCGGCGTCCAAAGCAAAAATGCGGCCGTCGCCAGCGCCAAAGTACACGGAATTCCCGCTCAGCGCGGGAGCGGCATACACTTGGGACTCCTGAAAGTAACCTGCGTCGTAGTGCCAGATTGACTCCCCAGTCGCGACGTCCAACGCGTAGAGATTCGCTTTGGCGCCTTCATCCCAGTTAATTGAGGAAACATAGACCAATTCGTTGTCCACAGCGGGGACCGACACGGCGCCACCAACGTCATGGCGCCACAAGACTTCGCCGGTTAGTGCCTCAAGCGCATACACATGGCCATCGTCTGAGCCAATGTAGACGACGCCGTTTACCGCTTCTTGCAGGACGCGGACATTTCCATCCGCCTTGAAGCGCCAGAATGCCTCCCCGGTCGCAGGATCCAGCGCGTACGCAATGCCTTGGGGCGAACCAAGATAAAGCAAGCGAGAGTTTTCCGGCGGCGTGGCAGACAATTCGTTACCGGTCTTAAAACGCCAGCGCTCCTCCCCGGTAACAGCCTCCAGTGCAAAGACTAAGGAATCTCCTGGATCGAAAAGACTCACCGAGGTGAAATAGACCGCGCCAGCAACCACCGTCGGAGCATCAAGTACATACTCATCTACCCGGACTTGCCATAATGCCTTACCTGTCGAGACGTCTATAGCATGTACGAAAGCACTCCCATCCTCATAATCCACGCTTGTTCCCATGTAGACGACACCTTCTGTCAGCGAAAACCTTCTAACCGTGCCGCCCGTCCGGTTGCGCCACAGCAGCTCTCCGGTTTTCGCATTCAGCGCGTCCACCGACGCCTCGCCTTCATCTTTCGATTCCACAAAAACTAGGCCGTCAAGGAACGCTGGAGGGCTCGAGTGGGATTCACCAGTACGATGCCGCCAGCGCGCTTCACCGGTGGCTGGGTCAAGACTGTAAAGAACTCCGCCGAACGATGCCACATATAGACTGTAGTCTCCCACAGCCAGAGAAGTGAATAGACCTTCGGCCATCCTTAAGCTCCAGCGACGCTGCCCGGTGTCTGCGTCTAGGGCTGTCACGTGATCGTAGAGAGAGTTAACGAATATCAAGTCGTTTGCCACCTGCGGTGCAAATATCCTTCCAGCAAAGTTGTACCGCCATATCAAACTACCTGTGCGAGAGTCCAGCGCGTCTACAAAATGATCATCTGAGCCATCATACGACGTGACATAGAGGTAGACCTTCCCATCGTCAACTAGCGGAGAGTTTCCTCTATAGCCGTCAGCCTGGTAGCGCCACTGCAATTCCCCGGTCGCAGCATTCAAGGCGTACACGTGGCCGTCAGCAGAGCCTGCGTAAACGACGCCATCCACCACTCTCAAAGCAGCTCCAGCGGAGCCGCCTGTCTGATAGACCCAGCGCAATTCCCCGGTTGTGGCATCCAATGCGTACAGGTGATGATCCCAGGAGCCAAAGTAGACCAGTCCCTCACGCGCTACCGGAGATGCAATTGGTCCACGCGCGCGGAAGCGCCAGAGCACCTCGCCCCTAGCTATGTCCAGCGCATAGAAGTAGCCATCGCGGGCGCCGAAGTAGGCTACGCCATTGCTTATTGTCGGTGACGCCGTTGCCCCACCACCCATCTGATGGAACCAGAGCAGTTCCCCAGTTTCCCATGGTCTTGGAAAGGGCGTCGGCGCGACGGGCGCAGGTCCAAGACTTGCGCAAGAACTCAATATTGCTACAGCAGCGGCCAATGCCAGCAGCACTACAGCCCAGATTGCAGGCTTACGCATAGAATCCACTCCCAACTATCTCTACATCGCCGCGAAAGTTGACTCTATTCGTCAGAAGTACCGATAGCTTTCGTATTGAACTCCCTAGTCGTCATCTCTCGGCGCTACTGCTTGAGGGCCCCAGTTGCCGTAGACCTCGATGGTCTGGTTTTCCAGCTTGGGGCGCACGCTGCGCACCATGATGCCGGGGCGGCCCATGGCCTGGCCGCTCACCTGGAGGTTGCGGGGGTTGCGGTAGCCGAAGCGCACCACGCGCCGCCAGCGGGGCTGCTCGTTGAGGGCAGAGCCGTGGATGGTCCAGATGCTGAAGAGCACTACGTCGCCCGGGTCCGCCGGCACGGAAACGGCGTCTTGCAGGCGGTACACGTTCTGATCGAGGTGTGGCGAGCCCTCGCGGCTGTGCTCCAGCGGCCCCAGCTTGTGGCTGCCTTCCAGGAACTTCAAGCAGCCGCTGGTCTCGTCGGCGCCGTCCACGTGCACGATTGCGTCGAGGTAGCGGCCGTCCTGGTGGGGATAGAATGGGAAGTCCTGGTGCATGGGAAACGGCGTGCCGGTGTCCGGGCCTTTGGCGTGGAGCGTGCTGTGGTGGAATTCCAGGTCCGGCCCGATGATGTCGGCGATGGACTGCACCAACCGCTCCTGCACGAACGCCCGCGCCCAGGCCTCGCTGTAGCTCTGCAGCTCGTGGATGGTCACCAAGAGGCTCTTGTCATCCGCGTCCTTTTCCATCAATTGCTTGCGCCACGGGCCGCTCCAGCCTTTGCCGTGGGTGGCAAAGTACTGGATGATGTGGTCGAGCTCCTCGCTGAGCGCCCCGACTTCGTCCGGACTGAAGACCTGCTTCAGCCGCAGGTAGCCGTGTTCGTTAAAGAATTCCACGTCGTCAACGGAAAGTTTTCCTGATTCTGCAACGGCAACACTCATCACTTCAGACTCCCCTCGGTTAGACTGATTTGAATACGAAAGGAACGAATCGCGTCTGTCGAAACGTGCTAGTTGTTATGCTGCTGCGGCGCCAATCTCTTGTCAAGGCGCGCAAGCATTCAATCACAAATTGCGTGGGCAATACACAACTCGAATTGTACCTGCAGGCCAACAATTGACAAATAAGCGCAGCCGCTTCAATATAGAGCGCGAGAAGCGCAAATCCACATCCGGCCTGCCTTCCGTGCAACCGGTGTCGCCTCTGCGCTGCTCCCTGATAGGGGCCGGCTTTCCGGCACATGTGGAGAGCGTTCAGTTCTGTCTTCTATCGCAGTGCCAGGTTGGCAAAGAAGACATTCCTGCCACCAGGCGGGGCGCAAGTTCCCGCTTTTCGGTCGCACGTCGTTTTCTATGTTCTCGTGGAGCAATCGCAGCGCGACATTAACGGTTCCCGGAGTTAGGACGAAGAAGGATCTGCCATGCTTGCCGACCGCATGTTCCGTGCCGCCATGCTCGATCCGCTGGTGTTCGACGAGATCAAAGAAGACCGCAATGCAATGACCCAAGCAGTGCAGGTCGTTATCATCGTTGGTGTTATCGGCGTCATCAGCAGTCTCGTGCAGTTGCTCAATACCCCGGCGGAGTCTGGGGTAGAGGTTAGTGTTTCCACCAACATAGCGACATCTGTTGCCACTGCAGTCCTTGGCTGGCTGCTGTGGGCGTTCCTTGCCTACCTGCTGGGAACCGGTGTCTTTGGCGGCACAGCCAGCTACCTGCAAATGCTCCGCGCGATCGGTTTTGCCCAATCGCCGTCGGTCATTTCCATACTCTCCGTGCCATTGGTCTTCATTCCAACTGCCGGGGCAGTCCTGGGCGGACTCTTGGGTCTTGCGGCGGCACTTTGGGTCCTCATAGTAGACGTCATCGCAACGCGGCAGACCCTGGGGATTAGTACCGGCAAGGCAACGATCATTACGGTTATCATTGCAGTCGCCATGATCGTAATATTCTTAGCCGTATCGTTTGCGCTCTTTCCCGAGAACTTCCAAATCGATAACGTGTGAAGGAACTTGCGTAGCGCTCAATTGACGACAATGGGCGGCGCGCGACCGGCGAAGGTTGCAGCCAGGAGACTCTTGCACGGCATTGTTCCATGACCGGGGAGGAAATCGGCTAGGATTCAATAATTCGCATACCAAGCTTGCAGGTTCTAATGCAATATGCTAGAATTTGGCAATAACTGGAGTTTTGATTTCCAGTTCTGGGTGGTGGAGCAGTCATATTCGTCCGAGAAGCACAAAGAAAGGAAGAAGCCATGCTCGTTAACCGCATGATTCGAGCTGCTATGCTCGATCCTCGGCTGTATGAGGAGGTGGAGCACGACCGTAACGCTACCAGTCAAGCTGTGCAAGTGGTACTCATCGTCGCTCTTGCCAGCGGTATCGGTGGCGCGTTATGGAAACTCCTAACCTTGAATCCAATCGATGCCGTATCGGGCCTCGTGGGCGGCATTCTTGTCGCAGTACTCGGCTGGCTGACCTGGGCGCTCGTTACCTACATCATTGGCGCCAAATTGCTTGGCGGCACGGCCACATACGGGGAGATGCTGCGCACGCTCGGCTTTGCCCAGTCGCCAAACGTGCTCCTAGTCTTCATGGGCGTGCTGGGAGCAATCCCCTTGATCGGCGGCCTGCTGCGGCTCGCCCTGCTTATCTGGGTGCTCCTCGCCGGCCTCATCGCTATCCGTCAGGCGCTCGACGTGGGAACCGGCAAGGCTATCCTAACGGCAATCATCGGTTGGGTTGTGATGACAATCATAGTCGCCATAGTAGCTTCTGTGTTTGGCATCGGCGTTCCAGCTCCAACAGCGTAGCAGTTTGGCGGCGTCTTCATAGTCTCAGAGTCGTGACTGGCTAGATGCGGTAAAGCGTAGAGCCTGGCTGTTTCGGGCCAATTCCCTGAGTAATTTACACTTGAGCCGGATACAGCAATAGAATCTGTGGGTAGTCGCTAGAGTCAATGAGTTCTCTTCCGTTCCATTTCCCTGAAGTCTATGAGGGGTTTGCGGAAGCCGAAGGCCTCTTGGTCCTCACTTCCAATGCCATAGTGCTCGAGTATCAGATTAAGGACGTCTTTACCGGCGCTTTCAAATCAGATTTAAAGAAGGTCGTTCTGCCCTTCGAGCAGATTGATGACGTAGAGTTCCGGACAAACTTCCTGAGAACAGACATCGCTATCCAGATGAATAGTATGGAGCTCGTGGAGGATGTTCCCAACGCCAAACAGGGCAGAGTCCGGTTGAAGATTCCTCGTAAGTACCGCAGGGAAGCGGCTGCCCTCGCTCACGAAATTTCCATCACCGTATCTGATCGCAAGATTGAAAAGCTCGAACGTAATTTAGGCGGCGAGTGACCGTAAGACTGCTCCGATAGCCCCGTCTGCACGGCTCGGTACATAGGCTGTGAGTGGGATTCCAAAGCGATCACTTGCAGATTCAGCCTATAGACCGATGATGTGGTAGCCCGCGTCCACGTGGATGGTCTCGCCCGTCACGCCGGACGAGAGTGAGGAGGCCAGGTAGAGAGCGGTATCACCCACTTCCGCTTGGGTGATGTTGCGGCGCAGAGGCGTACGCTCCGGCAGATCGAGCAGGAAGTTGCGCCCGCCGGGTATGCCTGCCAAAGAGAGGGTGCGCATGGCGCCGGCGGAGATGGCGTTTACCCGAATGTTATGGGGTCCGAGATTCTCGGCCAGGTAGCGCATGTTGGCATCCAGCGTGGCCTTGGCCGGGCCCATGAGCTTATAGCCCGCCACCACGCGTTCACCGCCCAGATACGTCAAAGCCATAATGCTGCCGCCTCCGGCCTTCTGCATGAGCGGCAGTGCCGCCCGCGAAAGCGTAATCAATGAGTGTGCGCTGATTTCTATCGCCTGCAGAAAACCGTCCCGCGACGTATCCACAAACTCTTTCGCGAATTCTTCCCGATTGGCGAATGCGAGGCTATGCACCAAGATGTCCACCTTGCCGAACTCTTGCTCCACAAGGGAAAACAGTGATTCAACCTCTTCAGGATGCGTCACGTCGCAGGGCGCCACCAACGGGTTGTCAAGTGTAGCGGCGAGGTCCTGCACGCGCGTGGCCAAACGTTCCACCTGGTAATTCAAGGCAATGCGCGCCCCGGCGCCGGCCAGCGCCTGCACGATGGCCCAGGCCGCGCTCTCCTTATTGGCTACTCCCATGACAAGTGCATGCTTGCCGCGCAAGTCTATCGTGTACATTCCATTACTCCCTAAAGTGAAGCTCTCATTGCCATCTGCTCGATTCCAAGGCCGCCTCACAGTTCATCTGCGAACAATACCTAATCGCCTTGGCCGACCTTGCCTCTTTCACTATTAACTAATCATCGGCCGGACTTTATGATACCGCAATGCAGCCCTCGGTACGCGGGATACGCTATGCCACCGACCGCTACCTGGCCTTTGTGTTGACAGAGTGGCAGAGCCGCTTCGACAATGAAGTGAAGTGGTCGCAAGAAAGGATGAGAGCATGGATACGGAGAATTGGCTGCCTGCCGTCGAAGAGGTGCTTGACACTGCCACGCAGTGGCTGCGGAGCATTGGACCGGCGGAGTTGGATCAAGTTCCCGACTGGGGCATTTGGGTCATCCTCGCGATTGGCGTCCTGGTGGTCTTCTCGATCATCTCGCACATAGTAAGCGCCCTGCTGCGACCGATCGTGAGACTAGTGCAGATACTCGCCTTTCTCGCCATAGCCGCCGCCGCGGGAGTATATATCCTGCGGGAACTTGGCTACGTGAACATTGGGATTGGCTAACCAAATCTGGAAAGTGCAGTCTGCAGCCACGTCATAAGCCTTGTACTTGATAGATCCGTAGTGAGCGCCTGTACAGCCGCTCTAGGGCAGCGGAGACTTGATGCTCCCGTAGCGGCTCTTTAGACTGCGCGCTGTCCAGCACGAGTGCCAGGATAATCTGATGGCGCACAGGTCTTTTCCACCGGTGAACTGCAAGCAGAACACAATCATCGTGAGCGATGGGAGAAAAGCATGACCACGGAAACGCAATGGGAAGCACACGTGCAAGCAGCCACGGCGCCCTCCGGCATGGTGGCGGCGAAACACCGCCTCGCCGCTCAAGCCGGTTTGGAAGTGCTGCAAGCCGGTGGGAACGCCGTAGATGCCGCAGTCGCGACGGCCTTCGCCGCCGGCGTGGTGGAGCCGCCCATGAGCGGCGTCGGTGGTGGCGGCTATATGTCCATCTTCCTTAAGGAATCACAACAACGGGTGGTCGTGGCTTTCCCCATGCAAGCGCCTCAGGCAGCATCCCCGGACATGTGGGAGTTGGTAGAGGGCTACGATAACGAGCTGTTTGGCTGGCGATTGGTCAAGGACAATGCCAACATCTACGGCTATTCGTCGATTGCCATACCGGGTATGGTGGCCGGCATGGCGGCAGCGCTGGAGGAATTCGGCACAATCGGGCTGGATAGTGCCGTAGCACCGGCTATTCGTCTGGCTGAAGAGGGCTTTGCGCTATCGTGGTTCGAGACCATGTGGCAAGCGCAAGACCTTGCCCTGCTCAACCGGTTTCCCGCCACTGCGGACACCTTCCTTAGCAACGGCTATCCGCATCGGCTGCCGTTTCTTACAGAACCGGGAGCAGCGGGCATGCTGCGTCAGCCGGAACTAGGCGCTACGCTGCGCGCCCTTGCAGAGGACGGCCCTTCGGTGCTCTACGGCGGACGGGTTGGGGAACAGATTGCCCGTCACGTTCAGGAAAACGGTGGGATCCTCTCCGTCGAAGACTTTGCCCAGTATGAGGCTACAGTCCATGCGCAGTCAGTCCTGGGCACGTACCGCGATGCAAACGTCATCGGAATGCGGGGCGGCACGGGCGCGCCCACCGTGATGGAGATTCTCAACATCCTGGATAACTTCGACGTCCGAGCATTAGGCCACAACTCAGCCGACTACCTGCACGCATTCATTGAAGCTTCCGGCCAGGCGTTTGCCGACCGTTTTGCCTACATGGCCGATCCGACGCGTGTGCCGGTTCCCCTGGACGGCCTCCTCTCCAAGGAATACGCCGCCGCCATGGCCCGGACGATCGATCGCCAAAAAGCGCATGCGGAGCGCACGCATGGCGATCCGTGGCAGTATCAGTCCGGCAGCGGAGCTGCGGATTCAAGCCCGCTGCCCAGTTCGTCTGCAGAATCGACTACGCATCTCGCCGCTATGGACGGCGCGGGGAATGCCGTGGCACTCACGCAGACGCTGCTCTCTGCGTGGGGTTCGCGGGTGGTCGTGCCGGGCGCCGGCGTACTCATGAATAACGGCATGATGTGGTACAACCCGGAGCCGGGCACGAGCAACTCGACGGAAGGCGGTAAGAAGCCGCTCAACAACATGTGCCCGATCGTCCTCGAGCGTGACGGCCAGGCACTCGCAGCATTGGGCGCGTCCGGCGGGCGGCGCATTATCAACACGGTTGCTCAGCTTGCCATCAATTTAGTTGACTTCGATCTGGACATTCAAGGCGCGATCAACGCCCCGCGCATGGATTGCAGCACCTTGAATCCGATTGTGAGCATTCGCATAGACCCTGCCGTCTGCGCGGAACTCAGGCGACGGGGCCACAACATCATCGTGGCGGAGGAAGCATTCCTGCCGCGTTACTTTGCGAGCCCAGTCGCGATTCAGCGGCAAGACGGGTCACTGATCGGCGCTGCCGACCCGTATTACCCAACCTCGGCAGCAATGGGATATTAGAGGGGGATAGAACCTCAAACGTCCTTACGCCTGAGCGCGGTCATAGAGAAACCGGTTGCGCAAGCGGGCAGAGAGCGCTAGTGGAGAACCGCGGTCTTGGCGCAGTCCGGCGGTGAGACGGCGAAATACAAGGATGAGAGAAAGCGCCGCAAACGTCAGTACCGTGGCGGGTGAATCACCAAGCGCCACGGCCGCGAAGGGTAGGATTACAATCGAGATCATCATGAAGAGGGGCACGGTGCGACTGTCCTTGCTCTCTTTACCTAGGACTGCGGCCGTAGCCTGCTGCTTGCGGCGACCCATGACTACATGTGCCGCAAGACCGGCGCCAGCCGGCATAACGGCCCAGAAGAAGGTCATTGGCGATAGAGCTATCACGACGCCAGCCACCACTGAGATACCCCGCCCTCCGTGGAAGCGGAGAAAGATGGGCCAGCATTGCCCGGCCACTGCCGCAATTGCCGCCAGCCCAATCACGCTGTCATTGAGATCGAGCGCTCGCGCCACAAGCACTGGCGCCACGCCTTTGCCAATATCCAGAACCGCGCCGAGAATACCCGTGAACGGCCCCACTGTGCGCCACAAATTGGTGCCACCAACATTACGGCTGCCTTCATCCCGCAAGTCGACGCCGGCAACGCGCCCCAATAGATAGACAAACGGAACTGCTCCCAGTAAGTAGGCAGCAAGCATAAGACCGATAACTTGAATTGCCATAGTCTACTTCTCTAACCCCCACACTCCGTCGCCGGCTTCACGCGCGGTCTGTGCCAGAGATTACCACGCTAGCGATATCTTGCCCACATAGGCTGCTTTCCTGCAACATAGCGGGCTTGGTATCCTGTTGATGTAGCGGCACTGTTTCCCCTTTAGTTTACGGCAAGCAAGACATGTCTTCACCACTGCATCGCATTGTCATCAAAGTTGGCACGAACTTGCTCACGCAGGCTGGGATGCAACTTAACCGTGAACGCATGGCTGACTATGCGCGCCAGATCGCCCTCCTGCGAGATCAAGGAAAACAGGTGGTGTTAGTCTCCTCTGGCGCCGTAGCAGCCGGCAGAAACGCCGGTGTGCCATCCCCCAGCGGCAAGGGCATTCCGGTCCGGCAGATACTGGCCGCCATCGGTCAGCCGCTTCTCATGCGGACGTATGCGGAACTCTTCGCCCCCTATGGCGTAGCGGTGGCCCAAGCTCTCTTTACGCGGACTGAATTGGAACGCGACGGCTACCTGAACGCGCGCAATACGCTCCTCGGCCTACTGGAAACCGGCGTGCTGCCGATCTGCAACGAGAACGACGTAGTTGCCGTGGCCGAACTCCAGCAGATCGGCGACAATGATACGCTCTCTGCCCTCGTTGCAAATCTGGTGGATGCCGATCTACTTGCAATCTTGACCGACATCAAGGGTCTTTACACAGCGGACCCGCGCAGCGATACGTCCGCCACCCATGTGCCAATGGTGGCAAGCATTACCCGCGAAGTCGAGGCAATGGCGGGCGGCGCCGGTTCCGCCAGCAGTGTGGGTGGTATGGCAACCAAGATCAAAGCCGCCCGCATGGCTACCGCGGCAGGCACTGATGTCGTTATCTGCCGGGGCACGCTTCCTGACGCGATGCTTGCCGTAGCCGCGGGGGAAGAGATAGGAACGCGGTTCGCAAGCAAGGTCAGCCGCACGAAGAGTCTGCGCGATGCCTGGATGGCCTCGGACCTCGCCCGCGGCCATCGCATCATCGTCGACGCCGGCGCGGCAAATGCGCTCTTGAAGAACGGACGCAGCCTCCTGCCTGCCGGCATCATCGCCGTAGAGGGCACATTTAGTCGAGGTGATACCGTGGAAATCCGCGCCGACGGCGGAGATGCCTTTGCCTGCGGCCTGGTGAACTATCCTTCCGACGAACTGCGGAAGATCATGGGGAGGAAGTCGAGCGAAATCACCAAACTCTTACCTGAATCTTTCGGCGATGAAGCCGTGCACCGCAACAATATGGTCTTCCTGTAGTGACGAGGATCCCAGTTGCTCCCGCATTGTCGTGCCGAGGGTCAGATTCATAATAGGTAAACTGCAGGGGGCAGGAGTCTTGTCATATAGCAGTGTAAATCTGCTAGCCAGACCCTTTGAATCAGCGAAGGAGTTTTCCCGTGCCGACCGGCAGAGTCGTCGTCTTCCCACATGAGTTTGCAGCCGAACTCGAAGACTTCTCCATCGTGCCCCCGGGCCCTGGGCAAGTCTTGGTGCAGTCCGAGTACAGTTGCCTAAGCGCAGGCACGGAACGCAAGCGCTATATGAATGTGTATGCCGACTCCGGCGTGCCGCAACGTCCGTTCCCAGTGCGGCCGGGTTATGCGAACGTGGGTATCGTGGCGGAAGTCGGCGCGAATGTGACGGCGTACCAGCCGGGCGAGCGCGTCCTCACCATGGCGAACCACACCAGTCACTACCTGCGAACGGTAGAGACGGATGCGATCGATCGTCTACCGCCCAATGTACCGTCTGATGGCGCCGCGCTTGCGGTACTCGCGCAGGTGGCCTTAGCGGGAGTGCGGCGCGCGCCGCCGGAAGTCGGCCAGGCGGCTCTGGTAGCCGGACAAGGAGTTGTCGGCCAGATGGTTGTCCAATTCTTGAAAGCAGCCGGGTGCCGGCCCGTCATCGCGACCGACGTGGCAGATTTCCGGCTGGAACGAGCGCAGCGCAGCGGCGCCGATTTGGCCCTGAACGCCGCCCAAGAAGATGTGTACGCCGCCGTCATGGACGTGACCGGCGGCAACGGCGTCGAACGGGTCTACGATGCCACACCGGTGCCCGACGCGCTGCCGACAAGCCTGCGTGTGGCGGCGACACGCGGCATCATCGTGATGCTTGGCGGCCCCATGGGCAAGGCAGAGTTAAATCTCTACGCGGACTTCTTCCGGCGCGACCTCACACTCATGGGCGTCTTCCAACCGCTGACGCCGACGGAGGCCACACCGCAGGCACCGTGGACTCAGCAGCGCCACCGCCAACTCTATCTCACCATGCTTGAAAGTGGCGCCGTACAGGCTGAGCACCTGATCACCCATGTCGCGTTGCCGACTGATGCTGCCGCCATCTACGCCATGCTCGCGGCAGGCGGGGAAGACTCTCTCGGAGTGCTGTTCGACTGGCGCTAGCCGCCTACCGTCTCCGGAGGAATCGGTTCGCTACCACTCCAAGATTACGCCAAGGTAGGACGTACGGTCCGCGAGTAGCTTCGGATATAGGTTTGGGGCGCCTTCCGCGGGGGTCCGGTACGTGATGAGGTCACGCACGTTGACGCGGTCATGCGCCAAGAGGTCCATGACGTAAGCGGCGTGAGCGCCGCGCGTCCAGCGATTTTCCTTTGACTCTCCGCTCGGGTGATTGCCGATGGCGCCGATGACCTGGAGGGGCTTGATGTGCACCTGCTGCATATCCACCGGCGCGGGATAGCGCGGCGAACCAAGTCCTACCACCCGTCCGTGGGGCCTCGTCAGAGCAAACGTCAGGTCATACGTCTCAGTAAGACCGGTTGCCTCGAAGACGATATCGGCGCCGCGGCCTGCGGTAAGGTCGTGAACCGCGTCCACCACGTCGTCTACACCGGGATTCAGCAGATGGGTAGCAGCCCCTACCTTCCGAGTAAGAGCTAGCCGACTTGGTTCAAGATCAACGGCAATGACCGGCTCGCAACCCCCAAGACGAAGAAACTGGACCGCGAGCTGGCCGAGGATGCCCTGTCCCACGACTACTGCGCACTCGCCAAGCTGCGGCGTCCCGCGACGGTAGGCATTGAGCACGGTAGCCCCCAACGTACAGAACGTTGCTTCTTCATCCGAAACCGATTTGGGAATCGAAACGGCCCCATCGAGATTGCGCACAACTTGAATGGTGGCGTGACGGGCGGCGCTGGCAATGCGGTCGCCTACTTTCCACGGCGCCGTAGCTTCGCCAGTTGCTACCACGATACCGGCATTAGAGTACCCGGGATACGTTGGATATTTCGGTAGTATACCCGTCCCCGGATTCGTCCATTGCCGACCGGAGAAGAAAGCCAATTCGGTACCTATGCTGATCAAGGAACGGCGGGTCTCAATCGACAGTTCACCGCATTGGGGCAGCGGCACGTGATGCTCTTCCCAGGCGACCTCTTGCGGTCCTGGGAACACCAGCCGGCGGCTATTCGACTTCACGTGTCCCTCTCACTTTCTTTGAACCCGATCGGTCGGCTGCGAGAATTCCAATTCATCCCCGCCTATTTCCAGGGAGAGTGCAAGGCTGACAGGCTTCGAAAAGAATTCAAGAAGGGGCGCAAGAAGCTATTGCAGAGTAGATTACTCTAATGCAACAGACCCTCTAGGTTGCCAATTTGAGGATGGTAGCATCACGAGCCGCAATGGACTACCGGGCAATGCTCAGGAGCGTAGGCAGGGGACCTTGATGCGCTACCGACAATCGCATGGGATCGGGACAGAAAGAATTCATCAAGGCGGCAACGAAGCAGCACTCTAGACGAGATAGTCTTTGCAATCTACCAAAGCTGAAACAAGGGGCCTTGCCCGTAGAACAACAAACTTAGCCCGCAACAAGAACGGTAGACTCTGACTTCTTTGGCTCCTTTGGCAAGAGCCTTTACTGGGGGAACTAGGGTCCGTCGTAGGGTTGGGGTTTGAACGGTTCCTCAGGCTTGTCCCAATCGATCCACAGCTTCTTGCGACGAAATTGAAAAACCCAGAAGTCTAACGCCGCAAGCAAGATGACGAGTGTGCCCAGCATCACCGCGCCAAAGACCGCATAGTTCGAGGTGATCGCCACAGCACTCAAAAACTGCGCGGAAGAGTATCCCCATTCAATGAATGGCCCTACCTGAAAGAAGATATCAAATTTTGGCATCGCATTCCTCGCATAGTGTTTGCTCGCACCCATTATGGCACGTCAGTTAGCTACTCGCAACTGCGGCGGGTGCAATCCCGATACACCCTCAAGCGTTAGGTGAGCCAACCAGGGCAGGTAGAATTTGTCGGTCTAGCCACCGCAGAATAGCGCCTGGTATCTACTCAAGACACGTGCGTACAGTGGGCCAGCCTCCGTCTCACCTTGCGCCCATCGCAAGACCTCTCCATGTAGCTTGTCCCCCAGATGGAAGCGGAGGTCGCCAAGCAGTTCAATGGCGCCCGGCAGTTCAACCTGCAGCGCCCCCAGGAAGAGGTCGAGTCGCGGATTAGCGCGCCCCCCTTCCACGGTGCGTTTACCGAAGAGAAATCTCAACACCAAAGCCTGTTCTTCGGCAGTTGCTTGCGCCAACCGTTCATAGAGTACGCGGGGATCCGGGCTCATCTGTCAGTCTCTTAGCCTGCCGCGCGCATACGTGAGGGCACCAACCGCATGAACAACGCCCCGCACCTCCATCAGCGTCAGCAAACTGCTTACCTCTTGCACTGGGATAGCAGTTTGGGCACTGATTTCGTCCACGTGCACCGGATCGCCATCCAGCACCTCAAAGATGCGCCCTTCTTCCGCACTCATAGGGATAGCGGTAGCCAGTTCAGCCTGCCTCCCGGCCATGTGGATGTTGAGCTCGCCGAGAATGTCTTCTACGTTCATGACGAGCTTGGCGCCGTCCTGGATCAAACGGTGCGGCCCGGCGCTGGACCGCGTCATGATGCTGCCGGGCACCGCGAAGACATCGCGCCCTTGTTGGCCCGCAAATTCAGCAGTAATGAGCGCGCCGCTCCGTTCGCGGGACTCGGTGATTACAACGCCAAGCGAAAGACCGCTAATGAGTCGATTGCGCACGGGAAATTGATCCGCTGCAGGCTGTCGTCCCAATGGGTATTCGGAAATGAGCGCCCCCTGTGCCGCGACCTCCTCAGCCAGCCGCCGGTGCTCGGCCGGGTAGATGATGTCCAGTCCGCAACCGAAGACTGCGAGCGTGCGCCCTCCGGACTCAAGGGCAGCGCGATGTGCCACGGCGTCTATGCCGCGAGCCAACCCGCTAACCACCGTCACGCCATTGGCGGCGAGGTCTGTAGCAAGGCGGCGGGTGACACTGCGCCCATAGGAAGTTGCATTGCGCGTACCCACTATTGCCACGCCCAACGCGTCGCTCGCCGCCATACTGCCACGTACGTAAAGGCAAATGGGAGGACTGGGAATCTGCCGGAGGAGCGGAGGAAATGCGGCATCGGCCCACGTCAGCACCTCAATCTGCGCTTTCGCAAGCCGGGCCAGTTCCTTCGTCGGGTCAATCTTGCCGCGGGCGCGTTCCAGGTTGGCGGCAACGGCCGGCTCCAGACCGGCATCCCGCCATGCGGCAGGAGAGGCGCTCCAAGCCGCGCCCATTGTGCCAAAGTGCCGCAAGAGGCGGTGCATCCGACCCGGCCCAATATCCGGCGCCATACTCAGCGCTACATAGAATGCACGATCTTCATCAGGCGTCATGAATGGTGCTCCACATGCGGCCAGTGCGTGGAGAGACTGCCGTCTCGCACGAGAATTGCTGAGGCGCTAGTCACAACTGCTTCACCCACGCATGCAAAGTGCGTGCGTGAAAGTCGCGCAACCAGCGTAGGAGAAAGCAAGGAATCGTTCTTCTCCGTCGGTAGGTAGTGTATCATGTACAGCAAGGCTGGTCTGAGACCAATCGAAGCAAAATCGGCCGGCTCGGACCTCATTCTTGATTTCAATACCACTCTTGAAAGCCTAGTATTTTCTCCCAAGTCACATCCGCTACATGCACCTCTTTGGATCATCGAAACTATGAATATTGAAAGTGCGGAGATTACTGCAACTGAACAACAGACCCCGCAAACGCGGATACTTGTTGTGGATGATGAGTCGATCATCCGCTTGGACTTACGCGAGCGGCTGACCGACCTGGGTTACACGGTAGTTGGCGAAGCGGCAGATGGGCACATGGCAGTGTCCCTGACGCGGCGCCTGCGGCCTGACCTGGTGCTCATGGACATCAAGATGCCAAAGATGGATGGCATAACTGCTGCGCGCGTCCTCCTGGAAGAGCGGATTGCGCCGATAGTGCTTCTCACGGCCTTCAGTGATCGCGGACTCGTCGAGGATGCACGAGAGGCAGGTGTGCTCGGCTACATCTCCAAACCGTTCCGTGAAGCCGACCTCGTGCCGACACTCGAAGTCGCCATTGCCCGATTCGCGGAGTTGAAGGCAATCGAGCTGGAAAACGTGGACCTTAAGGAGACGCTGGCAACGCGGCGACTGGTAGAGCGGGCAAAAGGGATGTTGATGGATGCGCAAGGCCTCTCCGAAGGCGCAGCCTTCCGCCGCATCCAAAAGCTTGCTATGGACCGCCGCAAACCGATGAGAGAAATTGCCGAGGCCATAATCCTCGCTAACGAGATTACGTAACCACACGGTGTGCCGGCATTTCGCACCATTACTTGCCATCCTGGTTAACCTCTATCACCGCATTGGCGCAACCATTATTGCCTTCTTGGTTGTCGCGCAGACACTCTGCCGGAGTGTCGGTAGAGCCTGGCTAAGACCGTTGGCTGGATGTTGACCGGGGGACTAGCCAACTTCCATTGCCGTTTACGCTCCACTGCAGCATTGGTACTCACTTGCTCTGGTACCAATCCTCTCCTATCATTTAGCACAAGCGGTTGGGAGCGAATCGTCCACAAAACTTACACATGGCATTTTCGTCTCAAGCACTATCTTCCAATGCATTCCTCCGACGTCATGGGCCATGGCTGGGTGCTACCTTTCTCCTTGCGGCGCTTGTAACCGCCTTCTTTTGGAAAGCGCTTCTCACCGACCGGGTGCTCGCGGGCTACGATCTGTCGACGTATTTCTACCCGTACCGCCAATACGCGGCCACAGCGCTGCGGCAAGGCAACCTGCCGTTGTGGAATCCCTATCTCTTCCAGGGCGTCCCTTTCCTTGCCAACCAACAGACTGCGGTGTTCTACCCACCGAATCTGCTCTACCTATTCTTTTCTGCCGAGACGGGTCTGGCACTCTCCATCGCGCTGCACCTGATTTGGGGCGCCCTAGGAGTTTACGTTTTCACCCGAATGACCACGAACCTCGTCTGGCCCGCGGCGATAGGGGCTGCCATAACGTTTGGTCTAAGTGGGTTCTTGGGCGCTCAGGTCGGGCACGTCAATCAAGTAAACGCCGCAGTGTGGTTGCCGTGGGCTCTTCTCACCGCGCACTACGTGTACCGCGGGCGCAGCGTGCGGTGGGCGGTAGCGCTGAGCTTCCTCCTTGCGGTGCAGCTCCTTGCCGGACATGCCCAACCTTCATACATGACCCTGGTCGCGGTGATGTTCTCATGGCTGGGACATGCCGTGTGGGACTTGCTCGGCGTCACTGCTTATCGACCCGCCTTTCTTATGACAAATGAGGAGCCTGTCACGGAGCAGAGTGCGCCTACGTTGGGACTGCCGCCAGCGCCTCCGTGGTTCGCCTACCTGCGGGACCGGTACACGCAAATTCTATGGCGCCCCGTCGTGGCTCTGGTCTTGCTTGGCGGCGCGTTCGCGAGCACGGCGGCGCTTACCGCTCCTCAAGTGCTGCCCATGCTCCAACTCACCCACCACTCCATCCGTCAGGGGGGTCTGAGCTATGATGAAGCCTCTTCGTTCTCGCTGTCCCCACGTGAGTTTCTCGCCGGCATGCTGCCCACTCCGGACGGTTTCGTAAGCACGGATGAGTTCTTCGGCTTTATCGGCATCCTCGCCATTGCACTGGCACTGCTTGCATTGGTCGCAGCTTACCGCCGGCCTGCCACGTGGGGCTTTGCCGGCCTTGCCTTCGTAGGCCTTTTCCTTGCACTTGGCAGGTATAACCCAGTCTATCCGGCCCTCTTTGAGGTCCTGCCGGGATTGGACCTCTTTCGAGTCCCTGCCCGTTGGCTGTTGCTCTACACGTTCAGCGCCAGTGTGCTTGTCGGCATTGGTATTGACTGGTTAGCCAACACTGCCCGCAATCATGGAAGACCACGCCAAACGATTCTGCGATTTGGCGTGGGCGTTGTCCTCTTAGCGTTGATTCTCGCTGCGCTCGCGCCGCTCCAGCATTCATTCTCATCTGAACTGCCCCTCATTTGGCTCGGTTTTGCGATTGCGAGCGTTGGGCTGATTCTCGTCGTGCTGCGCGTTCCGTCCCTTCTCTTAATCTTGCCGCTCTTCTTGGCGCTGGAGCTCTTCTGGGCCTCACGACATCTGGAATACAACCAAGCGCCGCCTCCCATCGCCTATACCGACCCGGGACCTGTAACTGCTACACTGCGCGACGTGTATCAGGGCGGGCGCATCCTCAGTCTTGCCGGTACTGCCTACGCTCCCGGCGTAGAACCGCAACTGCGGGAGCAGTTCGCTCACTTGGGAGACGGCAGCACGTACAATCTCCTCGTCACGCAGAAATACTTTGAAGTCATGACCCCGAACGTGCCGCAAGGATTTCAAATAGCCACCATAGACGGCTACGACGGCGGTGTGCTGCCTCTGGATGACTACGTGCGCATGAAGGAGGTGCTGCAGCCCGGGGCGTCGGCGCTACCGGACGCAATCCTCCGCGACCAGCTCAATGCCGTGCCGCCGCCTCGCATCCTCGACCTCTTTGGCGTTGCCTATCTGCTCGATGACAAGATACGCGACCCGTGGGTTGACGACGTGTACTACGACACAACCTTTACGCAAGCCGTCAACGCGGAAAGCCCGGCGGTTACCCTTGCCAATGTGCCGCAAGTTGCCGCCGACCGCATCGGGATCATCTCGTACCTCACCGATGCGGCCACCCTCCCACAGGGGCAGGCAGTTGCCACGCTCCGTATCACAACCACTGATAACCGGGTTATCGAGCGACCCTTGCAGGCCGGCGTGCATACCGCCGAGGGCGAGTTTGAAAAATCAACTCCGGCGCACCAAGAGGTGCGGGTTGTTGGCGCCTGGCGGGATAACCCGCAAGGCCGCCACTATCACGCAGTCGTAGATCTCGGCGAGACCGTATCCATCAAGGAAGCCGCTGTAGAGTACCAAGCTGCCAGCGGCACGCTGCATCTGGTTGCCATGAGCGCAGTTGGGCCCGAGGCGCACGCACCATTCATCCTCACCACCGAGCCATTGTCGCTCCTATTCAGCGGTGACGTGAAGCTCTACCAGCGTGATCATGCACTTGGCCTCGTGTATGCAGCGAGTACCGTCTACCTTGCGGAGAGCACCGATCTGGCTCGCATCGCTCTCGGCAGCCCTGCATTCCGCGTCGGACAAGATGTTGTCCTGGAACGGGAGACGGACTTCCTCGAGTTGCCGCCGCGCAATGCGTTGACCGGGTTTCTGAGGCCACTCAAGCATTGGCTCCAGCGTTTGGACCTCGTGGGCGGCGGGCCGCCGTTCGGCGTTGTGCGCCCCCATCACGAAACCCGCTTTGGCGCCGGCTCTGAGTCTCGTGAATTGGAAATGACACACACAGTGCTTGGGGCGGATTCCGCAACGGTCACACTTGAAACGGAACGCCCCCAACCGGAACACCTTATCGTGCGGTACGACTCTCCAACCCCGCGCATGCTCGTGTTTTCAGAGACCTTCATCCCAGGCTGGGAGGCCACTCTTGACGGACAACCAATTGAAATCTGGCGGGCGAACGCCTACTACCAAGCAGTCTTGGTCCCTGCCGGCGCACATGAGATCGTCTTCCGGTACCAGCCGGCGGCATTTCGTCTCGGCATTGCGATAGCCCTCATCGCGCTGCCTATCCTCACCCTTGTTTGGTCTCTCCCCGCGATTATTCGACGCTTAAGGTGGGCATGAGGCGCATCCCACTTTGATAGGTGACGGGAGACTTTGAACGCACTCTGTCGAATTTGAGGTTGGGTTCCACAGACACTTTCCCTCAATGCTCCAGTTTCCGGTCATAAAGGCCGTGATGCTCGCGCCTCCGGCTGCGTATTAGGCTGCACCATTCACCCAGGGCGACGAGTTTGGCGCCAGCGATAGATTGAAAAAGCCTTTCGTAACCTGGCTAGTCAGTGGGGTGCATCGCGCCTTCCCGGGCACGCCAGACATGGTAGAGCAAAATTGAACCGGCCACGGCGGCGTTGAGGGACGCCACCCGACCTGTCATAGGAATATGCACGCGGTAGTCGCACGCGCGCCGGATCAGCGGGCGCAGCCCCTTGTCCTCGCTACCCACGACGACTACTACCGGCCAATCGTAGTCCAGCGTATCGTACTGAGTTTCCCCGGCGGGGTCGAGGCCCACAATCCAGATGCCTCGTTTTTTGTACCACGCCAATGTGCGCATGAGGTTCGTGACTGAGCACAGTGCCAGGTGTTCTACGGCGCCACTCGATGCGCGTGCTACGGTCGTACTTGCCGCAACACTGCGGTCTTTGGGCAATGCCACGCCATGCACGCCCACGGCCTCCGCCGTACGCAGCAATGATCCGAGATTCTGCGGGTCTTGCAGATGGTCGAGGGCCAAGAGAAATGGCATCTGGCCGCGTTGCTCAGCAATGGCCAGTGGATAGTCCAGAGAGTGCAACGTGCGCTCGGGAAAGCGCGCGGCGACGTTTTGGTGGTGACTGCTGTGGCAGATATTCCCTAAGTCCTGCCGCGTGACCTGCCGGGCATTCACCCCGCTCGTCCCAGCCAGGGCGACAATCTCGCCCAGACCCTTCGCCCCTGCCACCACCCATACAGAATCGGGTACGCGTCCCGCGCGCAATGCTTCCCGCACCGGATGAAAGCCAAACAGTAATTCCACAACACGTCCTTAGGTGAATCTCATACTAACGCTACGGCTTAGTATAGAATGAGAGAAGGAATGCGACTATGTGGCTGACCGTGAGTCTTGAACGACGCAGCCTGGAATCCGCGCTCGTTCATGCAGGACATGCTCTTGTTGCAGTGTGCTAGAGTTACCGTTCGCGCTGAGCCTACCTGTCCTGAGCACTTCGACAAGTTCAGCGCAGGCTTGATGAAGGGTCGAAGCGCAAGAACTCAGAAGACCGTTCGTCCTTAGCAACGAAAATCTCTTCCTCTCCACCCATCGACATGCTCAGAGCCTGCCCCGTACTCGATTCAGCATTTCGAGACGCTGCGGGGGTGGTCGGAATCGGTGCAGTGAAATGCTACGAGACACGGTCAGCGGATAGATCCGTTGGAACTCGTCTGCGCGAAAAGACCAGGCGGAATGGACAGCGGGAAACTTCATGATAATTGACGTCCACGTGCACATTCGCTCCATGCCGATGCTGGAGCGCGCGTTGCGTCAGGCCGATCAGCTCGATATGATTCTTTGCCTCAACAGCATCAACCTGGAAGGTAGCAGTTCGCCGAATTCTCCTTCACGGCAGTTTGTGTCTGATTGCAACGACCGTACCGCCCAGGTTGCTGCCGCAAACCCCAACCGTGTTATCCCCATGTGGTACTTAAATCCTGCTCACGGCCGGTTTGCCGTTGACGAACTGGAGCGGCGGGTGGCAGAACATCGCGGCCCTCAGGGAGTGAAACTCTGGACAGCGGTCAAGGCAAATGACCCCCGCGTTGATCCTATCTTTGCCGTGTGCGCCGCCTACCGGCTGCCGGTGTTGCAGCATTCGTGGATGGAAGTTACGGGCAATCTCCCGGGCGAGACCGATCCCTTCGACATGCGCGCCGCCGCCTTGCGTCACCCGAATGTGAACTTCTTCTGGGGTCACGCCAGCGGCGACGTGGAGTATACGGTCAAACTGGCCTGCGGGCTGCCGAACATCTATCTGGACATCGGCGGCTGCGAGGCAACCAACGGCTATACGGAGATGCTCGTCAAGTACGTCGGCGCCGATCACATCGTTCAAGGCAGTGACGGCACCGGCCGCTCGTTTACCTCGCAACTCGCGAAAGTATATGGAGCAGATATCTCTGCAGGGCAGAAAGATCGAATTCTCTACAAGAATGCGCAAGCCGCCTTCGCGCAGCAGCCTCACAGTCACACACTCTTGGCATAATCGACTCCCCTACCATGCCCGAACTTGCAGTCACAACCCGCCAACTACGCAAAGTCTATGGCACAACCCCGGCAGTGGCGAGCCTGGATCTTGCGGTGCCGACCGGGGAGATTTTCGGCTTTCTTGGGCCGAACGGCGCCGGCAAGAGTACCTGTGTGAAGATGCTGCTGGGTCTCGTCTTCCCTACGGGAGGCGACGGGACGCTCCTCGGCGCCTCTTTGGGCGATCAACGCATCAAAGCCAAGATTGGCTTTCTGCCGGAGCAGTTTCGCTTCCACGAATGGTTCACCGCGCGCGAGTTCCTAAACTTTCACGGCCAGCTCTACGGTATGAGCAGCAAACTTCGCAAGCAGAGAATTGCCGAAGTGCTCGCGCTTGTGAATTTGGAGCGCGCCGCCGCTCAGCAACTGCGCACCTTCTCGAAAGGCATGCTCCAGCGCATTGGCATCGCCCAGGCCTTGCTCCATGATCCGGAACTGGTCTTCCTCGATGAACCCACCAGCGCCCTCGATCCCATCGGCCGGCGCCTGGTACGGGATATAATCCGCCAACTGAAGGCCGAGAAGAAGACCGTCTTCCTTAATTCGCATCTGCTCTCCGAGGTAGAGGCAGTGTGCGACCGGGTGGCAATAATCCAACGTGGCGAGGTCGTGCGCGACGGCACCTTGGACGAGCTACTTGCTACCCAGCGCCTGCTGGACGTGCAGGCCCAGGGCATACGTGAGGACGTGCTGGAGCGAGTGAAAGCGCAGTGGGAGATTACGGCGTACGAGGACGATCGCCTTACGCTGGCATTGACCGACTCCGCCGACGTTCCACAGGTTGTCTCTCTCCTCGTTACTGCGGGCGCTGCCGTCCATCACGTGGCATTGCGCCAGGAGAGCTTAGAAGACCTATTTGTGCGGACCGTGGATGACACCGGCGCGTGAGTATCTAGCTTAGAGCGCGCCTCCGTTGCTAGAGATTGAGCCAAGCCAATGATGCCGATTCTCGTCATAGCAAAGATCACCTTGCAGGAAGGCGTACGCAAGAAAGCCGTGCTGGGCGGTGTGCTCTTGGCCACCGCATTTCTCACGTTATACGGCCTGGGCATGTACTTTGTCATGCGCGACCTGGCGGTACCCGATCGTTTTATAGATCCGGACGTATTTCGCGATGCCGTCTCGGGCCAACTCCTGGCGGCGGCGCTCAACGTGGCCGGCATGCTGACGGCACTAGTGGCAATTTTCACCTCAGCAGGCGCGATCGCCACTGAAGTGGAGCAGAATACCCTCCACGCGATCATTCCAAAGCCGCTCATGCGCTGGCAGGTGCTTGTCGGCAAGTGTTGCGGCTTAGGGGCCATGTCCGCCACATTTGCGATTACGACGACGGTGGCCTTGCTCCTCCTTACCTGGGCTTTTGCCGGCTTCTATTCCTGGTCGGGATTGCAATCGGCGCTCTTACTCGGCTTGCTGGCGGTCCTACTCACGTGCGTTACCGTGTGCGCCAGTACGCTGCTCTCGACGCTCACGGCGGGCGTGACCGTCATTATGCTCTATGGTCTCGCGATGGTCGGCGGCATGGTGGAACAATTGGGAGTGCTGCTGGATAACCAGGTAATGCAGAACATCGGCATTATATCCAGCCTGCTCCTGCCCTCTGACGCGCTGTGGCGCATGGCTGCACAACGGTTGAACGTGCAGGAACTTGCCATCCTCGCCGGCGGGCCGTTTGAAGGCTTCAGTCAACCTTCAGCGATCATGCTTGTCTGGGCGCTCTTGTATATCACTTTCGCCGTGCTGCTCGGCATGGGAGTGTTCGCCCGGAAAGACCTCTAGGCTGCGTACGCGATTGCGATACGAGTCCAGAACGAGCAGATGGCTAATGGGTGAAGTGTGAGGAGCAAGGGATTCGGGCGATACGCGAAACGCAAACCCTAAACCTTCCGCGCGATCATCCGACTCATTGCGTGCTGATGCGGAACGCCGCCTGACATGCAGTCGAAGATCTCTTCAGTGCTGTACTCAATCTTCCAGTCATGGTAGAGCGTGAGGAGTTCGCCCGACAGCCAGGGTTCCGCGCCTGGATCGCTATCCAGCGCTTTGCCGATAAACGGCTTGCGGACAAAGACAGAGAGCACGTTGAGGCCGCCTGTGAGAGTCTGTTCCTTGTAGTGCGAGAAGATGTCCTGTCGCAGCCTTCGAGGAATGAGATGGAACACCCCCGTAGAGAATAGGACATCGAAATTCTCTTCCAACCTATGCTCATTCATGTTCGCCTGAAAGACCCTAAGCGTAGCGTTGGCTGCTTCGGCAAGGCGTTCTGCTTTTGCGACACCTGCCGCCGAAAGATCGAACGCCGTAACTTCATACCCGCTATGCGCAAAGAAGACCGCATTCCTGCCCTCCCCACAGCCGATATCGAGCAACGAGAGCGGCTGTTTCGGCGGCTTTAGTGCCAAGACTTTGTGGCAAATTGCGGACGGCTTCGTGCCCCAGTGAAATTCCTGGGCGCCGTATCGCTCATCGTAAGATGATTCTGGATTCATACCGGCTTTTCCTGTCGTATTTCCAGCCGGAACCTTCTCGGACTGGCAGAATGCTGCGTCCACTCTCCCGTTGAGCTGAGGAAGGGCTCTTCGGGCTCTTACTCGTAACGCAGGGCCTGGATGGGATCGAGGCGGGCGGCGCGATTGGCGGGATAGATGCCGAAGAAGATGCCCACCGACGCTGCAACGCTTACGGCGAGCAGGACTATATCCAGAGTGACCGCCGTCTGCAACCCTTCTCCATCGTCACCCAGCGGAATCTGCGCGATACCGAACGAAATTAACGTGCCAAGCGCTATCCCAAGCAGACCACCAAGCACACTCACAACGACACTCTCTACGAGAAACTGAATGAGAATGTCCCGTCGTTTTGCGCCCACCGCCTTGCGGATACCGATCTCGCGGGTGCGTTCGGTAACGGAGACGAGCATGATGTTCATGATTCCAATGCCGCCCACCAGCAAGGATATCCCCGCAATCGCGCCCAAAAAGAGCGTAAAGACACCCAAGGCCGCGCTGACCGCTTCGATGAGGTCCTTGGGACTCATGATGGTAAAGTCGTCGTCCTCTTCTTCCAGGATTTCATGGCGCTCGCGCAAGATCTGCCGGATGCCGGCCGCCCCCGCGTCGATTGTCTCTTCCCGCTCATCTGGCAACTCAACGCTGATCGTGTTGATCGGTTGGCCGCCGCGGGCGGTAACTAACCTGCTCAGGCGGGCGTGGGCGGTCGTGATGGGTATCAGCACCATGTCGTCGGCACTTTGTCCGAAAGCGCCGCTGCCCTGTTCTACCAGCACGCCAATCACACGCAGCCGCAGGTTATCGGCGCGAATAGTCTGATCGATCGGATCATCGATTGGAAACAAGTCTGCGGCGACATTCGAGCCCAAAACGGCAACTAACGCTCGGGAATTTAAGTCCGTTTCAGAAAGAGGCTGGCCGTAAGCTAATTCATAATTGTTCACTGAAATGTAGCTTGCGGTCACACCGCGAATTGAGGCTTGGGAGTTCCTGCCCTGGGCCACAACAGCCATGCCGCGGCTGCTTCCTTCTACGGCGATCTCAATTACTGTTCCATCCCATTTCAACTCTTCAAGCGCGAGCGCATCTTCATACGTCAGCGGCGCAATCGGATCGTCGCTATCGGAACCGCCCGGCCGGCCGCTGAAAATGAAAAGGACATTTGTGCCGGCCGATTGCAGCTCGGTCGTAATTTGCCTCTCCACCCCCCGCCCGATGGACATCAGCGCCGTGACCGACGCCACACCGATGATCATGCCCAGCAGAGTCAAACTCGTGCGCAGTTTGTTGGCAGCCAGCGCGGTGATTGCTACTTTCAATGTCGCAAAATTCACGGCCTTGCCTCACCAGGATGCGATGATTGCCGCGCCGCTTGCTGGTTGGACGTTGGCACGTCGCGATTCGGGTCACCCCTGGGTGCGTGATCCGCTTCTAACCCGGCCGGGGCGGGGGTACCGCCGCCCATCTCTCCGCGCTCCTCAGCGTCAATGCGACCGTCGCGCATGCGCACGATACGATTCGTGCGGCGCGCAATGTCCTCTTCGTGGGTAATGAAGACTACCGTGATCCCGCGGTCGGCATTGAGCCGCAGGAGCAGCGCCATAAGCTCCTCGCTGGTGCGCGAATCCAAGTTACCGGTCGGCTCGTCCGCCAGGATGATCGCGGGGTCGGTCACTAAGGCACGGGCAATGGCAACCCGCTGCTGCTGGCCGCCGGAAAGCTCCGTCGGCTTGTGTGACATGCGGTCTTCCAAGCCCACGGCAACGAGTGCCTCCCGCGCGCGGTTACGCCACTCGGCGCCGCCTCTTTGGAGCAATAGGTCTCGCGCGACTGCAACCCGCTGCTGGGCCCCGGATAGTTCGGGCGTCTGGTTGCCCGAGTGAAGTGTTGACTCGGCCCCTTGCAGAGACCGCTTCGCGGAGTCGCTCCGCTTATTGCCGCCCCCGTAGAGCAATGGAAGCTCTACCTGCTCCAACGCGCTCACGCGCGGCAGCAAATTGAAAGACTGGAAGACAAACCCAATCTTGCGGTTGCGTATCTCAGCCAAGCGATTGTCGTCAAGTGTGGCGACGTCTTCGCCGTCCAACAGATAATCCCCGGCATCCGGCCGGTCCAAGCAGCCAAGGATATTCATGAGCGTGGACTTGCCAGAACCGGAAGGTCCCGTGATCGCCAGCAAATCCCCCCGCTCAACGTGAAGAGAAACACCGTCGAGGGCATGAATCTCAGAATCGCCCATCACGTAGGTCTTCCTGAGGTCTCTTGTTTCGATCACGCTCTCGCGCATGCAGTGCCCCATCCTATCGATGCATACCTAGAACTCATCTCATAGATACATCGCTCTGTGTAGATTTGCCCTTCGACAGGCCTGTACTGAGCTTGTCGAAGTGCTCAGGACGAACGGAAAAGGCATAAAACCGTTCGTGCTGAGCTTGTCGAAGCACAAGTTGGCACGTCGATCTGTGTCGTGATTGCACGTCGCGCTACCGCGTACGGATGTCCACGGGGCCGCCGTCAATACTGCCGCCCGCCCGCGACGGCACGGCGACCTCCTCCCCTTCACTGACGCCGCTCACAATCTCCGACACTTCGCTATCGCGCACGCCAATTACAACCACGCGGCGTTCCAGCTCATCGCCATCTCGTCGAACATAGACCACCCGCTCGTCACCCTCACGCCGTATGGCTCTATTTGGCACGAGGAGGACGTTCTCGCGGCTCGATACCTCAATCATCGCGTTGGCAGAGAGACCGCCCCGCAGGCGTTGGCCGCCCGGCTCCAGTCGGATGGTAATGGGGAAGAGCACGACGCCCTGCTCCGAGGTGGAAATTGGCGAGATGGTTTCCAACACGCCGGTAATCTTGACGTCAGGCGATGCATACGTATTGACAACCACCGGCTGGCCCTTCGCCACGGACTCCACGTCCGCCTCGTCTACCCGGGCGTGCATTTCGACCCGCTCCGTGCGCACCAATGTAACGACGACGGCTTCCGGCTTTTGTCCAATGTTGCCCTCCACTGTCGCCACTACCCCGGCAAACGGTGCCCGCAAGGTGGCGTCCGCCAAGTCTTGTTGGGCCGTTTCCAAGCTTCGCTGTGCTCGCTCGACCTTCAGCCGTTCCAATTCAAGGTCCTGGGCGCTGGCGCCGGTGCGCTTATCCTGCAGGTCCAGGCGCTTGAGCTCCAGTTCATTGCGCGCCTTGGCCACGTCCTCGCTCTTCGGCCCCTCCAGGAGTTCTGTCCGCCTGCGCTGGGCATTATCCAGGTTCAGCCGGGCGCTCTGCACTTCTCTTTCCGCAACCGTGATGTCTTCCGCTGAGGGATTGAGCAAGGCATCAAGCCTATCCTGCGCGGCCGTAAGCGTCCGCATGGCACTGTCCACACTGCGCTGGGCCGCATGCTCGTCATCCGTGACCGATACACTTGCACTATCGTACGAAAGCTGTGCCTCTCTCACCGCGCCCAAGAGTTCTCCCGCCTTCGTGCCCGACGGCGGGTTGGGCAGGAGTTGATCCGTCAATTTGGGGATCTCTACATCCACATCCTCTTTTGCCTCGTCGTACTTCTCTTGCGCGTCCTCTAGTGCCTGCTCGGTGAAGGTGTTATCGAACTCTTCATCATCTTCTTTGGCTTCATCCAGGGCCTCTTCTGCATCCTCCAACTCATCGAGGAGCCTCGTAATCTCGTCCTTTATGCGCTCCCGCTCATCGTGGTATCGGTTTCTTGCGATGAGGAGTGCATTGGCGGCCGCTTGCATCCTGGCCTCGCTGCCGCCGGCGCGCAGCGCATCCAGATTTTCCTGTGCTGCCGCCAGGGCTGATTCCGCGCTATTCACATCGTTGCGGGCTGCCGCGATGTCGCTTTCCTCGGGATTGCGCAAGGAGCCAAGCGCCTTCACGGCTCTATCGTAGGCAACTTCGGCGCTAATTACGGCTGCTTCCGCATCGTTGATTTCGGATTGGGACGGGCCATCCAGCAGCTCGGCCAGCTTGTTCTCAGCGTCCACAACCGCAATTTCCGCCGTCCGGATATCTTCCGGCCGTGCTCTCTCCAGCCTCTCTAGGTTCACCTCGGCAGTGCGCAAATCCGCTTCTTTTTCCTGCACCGCCACCCGGAGGTCGGTGTCGTCTATGGCGGCCAACGGGGCGTCTGCCGCCACCTCATCCCCAACAGCGACGAATATCTCACGCAGGTCTGCCGACGTGGAGAAACCGAGTCTCACTTGCTCCGGGTACACAATGCTACCGGAGGCGTTGACCGTGGTCATAATTGTCCCACGGCTCACCACCACGAATTCCGTCTCGGCGCTTTCTACGGCAGCGCCGTTAGAGTCGGTGAGGCGTGGCAATACGACGAACCTGCCAACAATGATGAGCGCTGCCACGATTACGATCAGCAGAGCGATCTTCTGCCATCTGGCCACTGAATTCTCTCCATGCGTTCACGCTGAATAGATTACTTGGATCTTCAGATTCGTGTGGCCTCGCCCGCTGCAATGCGCATCCTAGCGGCCAAGAACCACTGGGGAGAATATGCTACGCTAAACTCATTGTATCAATCTCACATGAGCGGTTGCCAGGACTGCTCGAGGCACCTACGAGCTGACGCACGACACGCCATCATACGAATCCCCTATTCGAATCGTGCACGGTGTGTGAGTTCACTATTAACGAGTATAAGATGTAACTTGAAATTGTGCAAGTTCATCTTTATTATTATGGCACTTGGCACCAACTATCTTTGACAATTACAACATAGTAATTTTGTACGGCGCAATCAACGTACGTTGCAGGCAGTCAACATACGTTGCAGGCAGTCAACATACGTTGCAGTTTGAAGCAAAAGTGAGGAACCGGGAGAGGAAGCATGGGTTCGCAAACTCTTGAAGGTCGCTCAGCCATAGTGACCGGTGGTAGTCGTGGGATAGGGAGAGCGATTGGTTTCGCTCTGGCCGGTCAAGGCGCAAACGTGACCCTTGTGGCGCGTACGTCTACCGACCTGGACGCGGCAGCCCGCGCGATCTCTCAAGACACGGGACGCCAAGCAATCGGCATTGCCGCTGACGTAACGGCGCGCAGCGCTATTCAAGGCGCGCTGCAGACGGCCGACAAGGAGTTCGGTCGGCTGGACATTCTGGTTGCCTGTGCGGGCGGCGGCACTGTTGGCGGCACCTTGGACGTGCCGGACGCTGCCTGGGAAGAGCAAATCCGACTCAAGCTGCTTGGTTACATTCGCGCTGCGCGTGAGGCAGTCCCCTACATGCGGCAGAACGGCGGCGGCGCTATTGTGCTCATTGGCGGCGGCTCCGCACACGATCCGTCAACTCGACTTGCCATCGCCAGTGTGATGAACGCTGGTCTCCTGGCATTTACCAAGACTTTTGCCGATGAAGTTGCCAAGGACCGTATCCGCATCGTTATGGTCAATCCCGGCCTCACGGAAACCGGCCTCATCGATGACATGGCCCGGCAGGCCGAACAGTTACGGGGCATACCAGCGCAACAAGCGGCAGCCGAGATGCGCGCGCCCAACCCCTTGGGTCGCGTGACGCTCCCGGCAGACGTAGCCAACCTGGTGACATTCCTCGTCTCAGATCAGGCGTCCATGATCACCGGTACGTCGATCGACATTGATGCCGGCGCGCGCCGAGGTCTGGCGTGAAGATTGAACCCAAGCGTTTTCACGGCGCTGTTTTATTGGATTCCTCTGCACAACCCAGGCCAGCACAACCCAGACCGGCTAGGGTGAATACACCTTCTCCCTGGAGAGAGGACCGGGGTGAGGGGAGACTCCTTTCAATTTGGCCCAGTTGCTCGTGTCCCTTAGAGTTGCGCAAAGTTCTCCATTGGGCGTGTGACCGCCTGTCAAGATCGTCTTCTAAGCAATTGGCACGCTCGGCAGTGTAAGCATGGATACCACTTCTCTCATTGTTGGCGGGGCGGCGGGACTGATTCTCGGCATTGCCCTTGCTGCGCTCTTTAGCCTGTGGCGCAAGCGTACTGCGGAGGTGATCGGCGAACGCCTGCGCGCGCAGACCGAGCGCGCCCAGCAGGAGCAAGTGCAGACGCTCCTAAATCACATGGCCGACCAGTTCAGCAGCCTCTCCTTGCAGGCGCTCAATCAGAGCACAAGCCAACTGGTGCAGCTTGCCAAAAGCCAGCTCGGCGCGCAGCAGACGCAGTCCACGCAAGAGCTCGACAGCAAGAAGCACCTGATCGATCAGCAACTCAATCAGATGAGTGCGACCCTCGGCCAGGTGCGCTCGTTGATGACGGACATGCAGGCGCAAAGCGGGGAGAGGCTGAGCGCTCTGACAACGGAGATCCGCAACACCGCCGATCAGACGAAGCAGCTTACGGAGACGACAAACTCGCTGCGGGAAACGCTGGCCAACAGCCGCGCCCGCGGCGCCTGGGGCGAGCGCATGGCGGAGGACGTGCTCAGGGCCGCCGGCTTGCTCCCCAATATCCACTACACTAAGCAGACGACGACCGCGGCGGGGACACGTCCCGACTTCACCTTCAAGCTTCCCAAAGACCTCAACCTCAATATGGACGTCAAGTTCCCGCTTGATAACTATCTGCGATCACTTGAAACTGAAGGCGATACTGAACGGGAGCAGTTTGAGCAGCAGTTTCTCCGCGACGTGCGCGGCCACGTGAAAGCTGTTGCCTCCCGTGAATACATCGACCCGGAATCCGGCACGGTGGACTGCGCTATACTTTTCATCCCACTGGAACAAGTGTACGGCTTTATCTTCCAGCGCGATAGCACGCTCTTGGAGAACAGCCTGGAGAGCCGCGTCGTCTTGTGCTCACCCTTCAGCCTCTTTGGCGTGCTCAGCGTCATTCGCCAGGCTAGCGAGTCGTTTTCGATGCAGCAGACTGCGGGCGAAATGCTCACTTTGCTGGCCGCGTTTTCGAAGGAATGGTCGCGCTACGCCGACGCGCTGGAGAAACTGGAGAGCGACCTCCAACGTCTGTCCAACGACTTCGACACCCTCACCGGCACCCGCCGCCGCGCCATGGACCGGCAACTGCTGAAGCTGGAAAACCTGCGCATGCCGGAAACTAGCCAACGGGACGACCCGGCAACGGAGTGATAATCATCCTGAATTGTACACTCCTGAAAACCTGCAAATCCCCCTGCCAGTGAGCTTGGCCAAAAAGCCCGTGGGCGAAAATCGAACACTGGATCACCTTGACCTGCTACGGAACTCAGCTATTGACCCGTAATACCAACGGTTGATAATTGGTTCGGCAATAGCTGCATCTCTTGGGGTTGCAGCATCGGTCACAAAGGCTTCTCTTACAAGGCACACGGCCCGCTCCATGTCAACGCAGACATCTTCGTGCGCCTCATCGCGGGCCTTGAGGTGCAAGCGGCGAAAACTCTGGCGGAACGCCCAATCCCCCAGGTTGGTATAGAGGTCCACGAATAGTCCGAATCCCATGACGTACGGACAGTCCCCCGTAAGATAGAAGGGGCCATCGACCTCATCGTCCGGTCTGGGCTTAAGTTCGATTTTGTCGATTTCAATGAGGCTATTGAATGTCCGACACAATGAGAGCTCGACATTCTCTATCATTAAGGGGTCACCAACTGAAGCCGCGCGCAGCATTTCCGCACCGCCCTCGCCGAGCCATGGGGAATTACCCAGGAAATACTTATGCGCCACTTCATGCGCAACAAGGTGTACGTCGTTTTCGCCCCCGGGATCAATAGCAATCATGCTACCTGGGAATGAACCTCCTCCGCTGGATGGGGTGATCTCCGCCGCCAAAATGCCAACGTACTTGAGTGGGAATAGCTCGAGCATGAATTCCTCCTGCATGCGCATCGCATGTTCCAGATTATCCATGGTGTGGAACTTTCCTAGTCTGGTGTGAGCGACTGCTAGGCGTATCGGTCCGGCACGAGGCAGAAGGATAATCCGTTCCTCGACTGTGGACTTTCTCGGATCCAGCAAGGCATCGAATACTTCAGGGAATCCTTCCCTTGGATCATATCTGACAGTCAAAGGCAAGAATGTGATGCGAGCCCTATGGTTATCTGTTACTCCCCCGCGCAGGGTCGGCTGAGACATTACCTCCCAGAAGTAATCTCGTTCGCCCGGTATACGTAAGCGACTCAAAGAACTCAACGCTGCGGCATCAAACCCATCGACACTTCCCAAGAATGGCATCTCAAGAATGGAAAGCGCCAATGGTTCGTCCGGATTAGGACTGCTTCTAGAGATTCCCATGAGGCTCCAAATCACATCTTGTTCGCTCTTGGTGAGGCCGTCTCTCACCCAAGCTTTCAGCACAAGGGCCGGGAGTAACTGCTGCGTTCCTTGCGACGCCTCATGCAGCGTGGTAATAGCCTCTTCTTCGGTGGGGTCAATTCCATCCTTCACCCACGGCAAGGTGTCGATGGCGGCTGCTAACTCAGGGGATCGTTTACCTACAGCAAGCAACTCCACGGTCGCTCGCTGGCCGTCCTCGATGCCGCCTTGGAGCGCCGGGTGAGCAAGCAACGCTCTCAGATCCTGGTGACTGTTTGGGCTGTATTGAACTACGGTATATAAGGCATCCAAAATGCTCGCATCGTTGGCGGTCGCGTTTGTCTTTAGAAACGGCATTTCTAGAATCTGCAGAGTTATCTCTGGGTGTCTAATGACGAACCCGGGTATACGGAGGATTACCTGTTCTTCCCACTTTGCTAACTCGTCCAAGAGCCATGGCTTGCTCACCAATGCCAGCCCGACTTCTTGCGATCTTAGTGCTATGTCCACCAAGCTGAGCACCGCGCCTTCTTCTCTTTCAACTGGGTCTCCAGCGAGGGAAAAGTCATTGGATGTTGGACGCCTACCGACTCCGTCTCGGACCCATGGCAAGGCTTCTATCGCCTTGGCTGCCTCCGGGTGCTCAAGGCCAAGGACGAGCAACGCGAAGGTTGTTATGTGGTCGTCCGTGATGCCGTCAGGCAACCGCGGGTGAGAGAGAATCTGCCGCAGGCCGGTTGGGTCTGATTGAGTCAGTCTGCTGACATGCCTGAGCACTCTGTGGTCAGCTCCTTGATGTGGAGTGCTCATGAAGGGCATCTGTACGACTTTCAATGCAGTCTCCCAGTCCACTTGAGCTATGTCAGCAATGTAATTGACCTCTATAGTGCTTCGAAGATCATTCCCGGACTGATCCAGCAGCTTCCAAAACACCGGCTGAGATACTCTCGCGATACGACGCAGTCCATCGACAATTTCCGGTTCCCTTTTGACAATAGGTAAATTCATTAGCGATTGTATTGCCTGTTCCACCAAGATTACCGATTCCGGGCTGGGAGTAGGTTCTGGAGTAGAAGCGGGAATCGCAATGCCGCCGCCGGGGGCATAGTCGGCCTCCCAAGAAAAGCGTTCGGTGTTGAGGCGTTGCACCAGGCCGTTGGGGCCGTTGATCCAAGTGCGGTAGCCGTCGGTGAAGGCGGTCCAGTTGTCTGCCTTGCGCCAGACCAGCAGGCCGCCGGTGGTATGTTGCAGGGCGTCACCGTTGGCGCCGTGGTGCTCGTTCTCCAAACACTCACCGACGATGTCATGGCCGATGAGTTCGCGCAGCATCTTGAAGCCGAGGACGAACTGGCAGTCCGCCGCCGTGACCGAGCTAGGCAGAAACAGGAACAGGGCAGTGGCGAGGATGATTGCAAGACGCCAAGACTTCATCTCTTCGGAATCTCTCCCACAAGGCAAAGTTTCCCATACATTCAGATGTGTAGTACCAGTATACATGAACCAATAGAAAGGATATTGATACCTCCCACGATCCGCACCATAGTAGCTGGCGATGCGTCAGTTTATGCCCGCGTTAGAAGATGCATGGGTATCCTGGATCCACAAGATCAAAAGATAATTTGCAATCCGGGAAAGGACGAAGCTTGTTAGAAGAAGAGAGGGCTAGCATGCAAAGCCAGCGTGTCGGGCGACACTAAGAGAGCTCACTGCCAAGACAGTTGGTTGAGTTTTGAGATCCCTTTTTGAAGGATCGCTTCAACTGGGAGAGGCATCCTGTCTCAGTAGTCCAAACCAAATGTCACAAGCCACAGTCGGATATACTGAGTGGCATGTACGATGCTCTCGCGGGATTTCTCCAAGAATTCAGCAGCCAGTATCCACTGTTGTGGGCCTTGCTGGTCATGGCAGTGGTGGCGAGCACGGCACTGAGCCTCTACGCCCTCTGGGAACTGGTCCTGCGGTGGGCCATATCTGCGTGGGCCGGCAGCCGGTCCAGGGCCAGCGGGCGAGGGTAAGCATGCTATTCCCCAATGCCGGCGTGATGGTAGACCCGGTGCTCCTCGTGTTGCTGGGTCTGATTGTCGGTACCCTTGGCGGCTTCTTTGGCGTAGGGGGCGGGTTCCTGATTACCGGGGGGCTGCTGGTCTTTGGCGTGCCGCCTATCTTCGCGGTGGGCACCGGGCTCACCCTGGTGATGGGATCCTCCATCATCAACATGCTGAAGCACAAGGGCCTGGGCCACGTGGACTTCAGGCTGGGACTGCTGATGGTCTGCGGCACCGTGCCCGGCGAGATTCTGGCCGAGCGACTGAACGTGGCCTTGCTCGAGGCGGGTATCATCGGCCCGGTGATCCGGTACGTCTACGTCATCTTCCTGGGAGCCCTGGGATCGTTCATCGTTTACGACTACTTCAAGGTGCGCCGCAGCAGCGGGGCGGCCGGCGACGCGGTGTCCACGGCAAGCCTGGCGCGCAAGGTGCAAGCGCTGCAAATCCCGCCCCATGCCATCTGGCTGCCGGGGCGGGGGATCACGCCCACGCGGGTGTCGCTGCCCTTATCGGGGATTGGGAGCATTTCGGTATTCGTGCCCTTCAGCATTGGCTTTGGCGTGGGCTTCATGGCCGGGCTACTAGGGGCGGGCGGCGGGTTTATTCTCATGCCCCTGCTGGTCTACGTGGTGGGCGTCCCCACCGTCATGGCAATCGGCACCGACCTGTTCCAGATTATCATCACCGGCTCGGTGGGCACCTTCATATACGCCCTGGGTAACCATGTGGACCTGCTCATGGCCATCATCATGTTGACCGCCGCCTCGGCGGGTGCGCAAGTCGGAGCTACGGCAACCCGCTTCGTAGACCCTGGGCGGATACGCGGGTTATTTGGCGTGACCGTGCTCAGCGGCGGCGCGGCGGTGGCGCTGAAGGAGCTTTCCGAAAGCGTGAGCCAACTGCACTTTCTGGACTCGGTAGCATCTGTGCTGCTGCTTGGTGTGTCCGGCGCCATCTGCCTGGTGATCGCCGGGTTGTTGCTGCGGGCGGCTCGCAAGAAGCCGGCTTCCGATGAGGTGAGCACCTGATTCGACTGCACTCTCTTGCGTAGAACCAGGACCTGCTGACGGGTCGCGGGAGAATCGTAACAGAGGTAGCTGCAGTTGTTTCTGGCATCCTCTTTTCGTCGGCATGAATGCTATACTTAAGTACGCTCGCATTGTCTTCTGTCCTCTCGCAATTGACCGTCAGTTAGCCGCGACTGTAGGTGCCCAGCAAGACGCACTTTGAGTTTGCTGTTTGCCGAGAGACGCAGCAACGCAAGAGATTCACACAATCTGGGGAGACCGATTCATGCCCGCTGAAACTGGAATTGTCCGCGTACCGGCCACAACTATGGAAGAGTTCGACACGGAAGCATTCTGCAAAGTCGGCATGCTGCCGGGGGAAGCATCACTCGTGGCGCAGTCGCTGGTGCACGCCGATCTCACCGGCGTCTTTACCCACGGCAGCAACTTTCTGCCGTTGTACACCAACTGGATCCAAGTTGGATCGATTGACCCGACAGCTTCGCCTGAAGTTGTGTCAGACAACGGCGCCACGGCCGTCATCAGCGCGCGCAATGCTATGGGGCAGGTGGCGGGCGTACAGGCCATGGACCTGGCAATTGAGAAAGCCAAGCAATTCGGCATAGGCGCCGTGGGTGTGCGGGAGAGTAATCACTTTGGCGCAGCAGCTTACTACACCATGCGCGCCATCGACCACGACGCCATCGGCTTTTGTTCCACCAACGGCATCCAGGTGATGGCGCCCTACGGCGGCGTTACGCCCAGCTTGAGCAACACCCCCATCGCCTACGCCATTCCGGCCCAGGAGGAGCGCCCGCTCATGCTCGACATGGCGGTGAGCGTCGTGGCAGCAGGCAAAGTGGCATTGGCGAAGCGCAAGGGCGAGTCAATTCCTCTCGACTGGGCCCTGACTGACGAGGGCGTTCCCACTACGGATCCCAGCATCGCCACGCTCATGGCGCCAGTGGGCGGTCCCAAGGGCTACGGCCTGGCGGTGGTGCTCGACGCGCTGTGCGGCGTGCTCACGGGCGCGCTCTTCGGTCAGGACGTGCGCCGGGGCGGCATTCCCAATACGCCGCAGGCCATGGGCCAACTCTTCATGGCGCTCGACATCGGCCACATGATGCCCGTGGAGGAATTCAAGCAGCGTATTGACGTCCAAATCCGCCAAATGCGCGATTCCGATAAGGCCAAAGGCGTCGACCGCGTTTACCTGCCCGGCGAGATTGAATTGGAGCGCAAAGAGCACTTCTTGCGCGACGGTATTGCCTTTGCAACTCAAATCGTGGAAGACCTGGATGCCATGGCAGACACCTACAGCATCCCAACACTGTCAAGCCGACTATAGAGACATCGGAAAGACGAATTCGCGTAGTCGCAGGCCACACACGAGCTAGTGAAACCTAAAGACCATCTGCGAAGGGCTATTCTGCCTTAACGCGAAGCTTCTGGGACACAGGGTATGTGTGACCCAGAAGCAACTTCGAAAAAGTGTGCGTACTCTATAGGGTAGGGACCACAGTGGTGAGCAGTCTCTCCTGCACGCACGCCTCTTCTACAAGTGTCATAGAGCGCCCCGCGATTTAAGCAACAGCCATAGGCGTAAACTCTCAGTTCTCCTAGTTCTGCCCGTCGCTGATGCCGCTTATGCGTGAACTAATGGTGTGCCAGCCGGAAGCGCCATTGGGCGCGGGCTCCAGCTCCGTTTCATCCTGTAGTTCGCCGGTGCCGTCGGTGGCGCGCACCCGAATTGTATAGCCGGCCGCAACCGGCGGTTCCCACGTGATCTTCCACTGCACCCATGACAACTGGCTGAGCACCGTGCCGAGCTCCGCTTCTATCCAGTCGCTCTCGTCGATGCTGACTTCCACCTTGCTAATGCCGCGGTTGCCGGCGAAGGCGATGCCTCCGATCAACACTTCTCGGTCCACTTTGGCGCTTACTGTAGCACCGTTACGCGGCGCATCGATGCGAGACATTGTCTTGTAAATGGCTTCATCGCTCCAGCCCCGCTGCTGCCAGAAACCCTTGAAGTCGTGGTCCACCGGTTCGATCCGCGTCAGCCACTTCACGTTCTTCATGCCGTAGATGTTGGGCACAATCAAGCGCGCTGGAAAACCGTGGTTGTTCGGCAGTATCGCACCATTCATGCGGTAGGCCAGAAGTACCTCGGGATCTTGCGCCTTTTCCAGGGGGATGCTCTCCTGGTACCCGTCTGCGGCGTGCAAGACGATGTCCTTCACGCCCGGTTGGATGCCCGCTTGGACCAGCAGATCCCACAGTGATACGCCTTCCCACAGCGCACAGCCGATGAGGTCTCCGCCGACCGCGTTGCTGATGCACTGCAGTGTCGCGTATTGCTGCTGGCTGGGCATGGCCGTCAGCGCATCGTAGTCCAGAATCATCTTGTTGTCCACCATACCGGTGATGGTGAGACTCCAGTCCTTCACGTCAACGGTAGGATCGATGTTGTTCTTGGAGATTACGTAGAACTGGTCGTTGGGCGTGACCAAGGGTTCCAGTCCCTCAAAGCCTTGCTGGAATATGGGGAGCGTCTCACCGCTGTCGGAAACTGTAGTTTCCTTTGATGGTTCATTGAAAATGGCCTGCGCTTGTGCAGCAAACGATCGCTTGAGCGCATAGGCGCCGCCTAAAGCCAGCCCGGAAACAGCCAACGGCGCCAGCGACCGGCGGGACAACACGCCCTCAGAGACTGTTTCAGAATCCTCAACGACAAAGGGTTGCCGGACGTACGCAAGCACAAACCCAAAAGCCAGGTAGGCAATGATGTCGATGGCAACGGCAGCAATGGCCGGTGAGGATGCATCCATGCCGAAGAAGCCGCGCTCCACGAATGGCGAAATCGTGACTGAGTGGACTAGCCACAGCAACCCGCCGATGCCGAGGCCGTACAGCAACGCCGTCGGCGTTCCGCTACTGCTATCTTTTGCACCAAGTAGACCCAGCAGCCGGCCATAGAGTAGCCCAAATAGGCCACCCACGCCAACCATGCCAATGAGTATCGCGTAGAAATTCAGGGTCTTGGCCAATGTGCCAAAGATCTGAATCACCGCCTCAAAAAGGGCAGGCGGAATAAAGCTAAGAATGCTTTCAATCACCGCTTCCGGCAAGGCCGGAATCTGCCAAATGAAGCGTGCGACAAAATAGACCGCGAGTAGGGCTACTGTGGCTATGGCGCCAGACAGAAACTCTCTCCGCCACGGTACGGTAGACTGCATGGATGTCCCCTCCTCAACTCCTACGTTCGGATGCCTTGACTTCATCGTAGCATAGCGATATTGGTGAAGCATCCCTCCCACTTAAAAAGTTCCTAAGAAAAGGACTTGGGAGAAACAGTCGGTCAGGTGGCAAAACAGCGGCAAACAGCGTAGACTTGTGAGGAATAGGTAGAGTATGCTATTCGCTTAAGCAGACATGCACTATTTGCAACAAGTACTTGGATCGTAGAACGCTTGCAGGCGCCCGCAGGACGGAGGTAACCGCCTCATGAAGAATGGATTGATCCCATCTGAACACTCGCGTCGAACTGTGCTACGCACGCTGGGCGCATTTGGCCTTGGCGGCGCGGCAACGCTCTTCTCTGCGTGCTCCGGCATAAACCGCCGCCGCTGCGACGGCCCGTGCGTTCCCACGCCTACGCCGTTTATCCCAATCACGCCGACTCCGGTGGAAGGTCCCAAACCCATCATCCGCAGTCCGGGGCTGGTGACATTTTGGACCTGGGCCACAGGGCCCACCCAGCAGTGGCTCACTGACGTACACAACCTGTTTGCTGCCCGCACGGGCAACACACTCGAGCCGGTATTTCTCGGTAGCCAACGCGAGGTGGAGAATAGGCTTGCACAAGCTACGGCAGCGGGCACAGGCGGACCGGACGCTGTGCACGTGCCTATGGGAGCGCTCCCAAGCTGGGCGGAGGCATCGCTGGTGCGAGACCTCACCCCTTACCTCGAGTGGCCGCGCACCGTAAACCTGCAGCAATTCGTGAAAGGCGTGCTCCCGTACGCTACTGTGAACGGAAATGTGTACGGTGTCCCCTATGATGATCCCCAGGCTATCGGACTGGCGCTGAACGTGAAGCACCTGGAAGATGCCGGCATGACCGTAGACGTGGAAGCCTTCAAGCAGTGGGGTTGGGAAAACCTGCGGGAAGCTGCCGCACAGCTGACCCAGCGGCAAGGCGACACCGTCACGCGTCCTGGCATGCACGTGAGCTCCAACTGGCTCCAAGTCCTGACCTGGCTCTACAGCAATAACACCGGGTTCTTCCAGAATAACGCCGATGGCGGGTCGGTGGTGGTGAACAATGCCGATGCGCAAGCAGCGCTTCAGTTCCTGGCTGACATGGTCACTGAGGATAAGGTCAGCGGCGACCCGTCGCCTTTCGTGGACACGGCAAACCTCTTCGTCCGCGGGCGCACCTCGATGGCGGTGGTGAATGCGGACGCGATCAATCACGCGGTGCGTGTGCAGTCGGAGGAACAATCCGACGATCCGGAATTGCAATTCCACTGGCTGCCGCTGCCCAAGGGTCCGAGTGGCAGCACGGGCGCTACTCAGGTGTGGTCGCACCAGATAGCCATTCCGGAAGTCGCCGGCAATCCAACGTCCGGGTGGGATCTCCTAACTTTCCTCTACACCAGAGAAACGCTCCAGGACTACCTGGGCAACACCAGCATGACCCTGCCGTTCAAACCCCAATGGAAGTATCCCATGGCCAAGCTGGTGACAAACTTCACTCCCACCTATACGGAGTACCTGGACCTGCTCGATCAGGAAAGCCCCTCGCCGGTGCAGGGCCGCCAAGCCCTGGGGCGCAATCTGGCCCTGCCGCTGCGCCAAGCAATCTCCGGTCAGGTGTCCGTCGCGGATGCCATGCCTGCGATCGAACGAGCCGTGCGCACCGCAGTCTCGTAGCAAGCGGTTCGAGAATTCTGCATTGACGGGAAGGACTGCCGGTAGCGTAGGTTCGCACGGAGACGTGCGCGCAACCTGCGCCCAATTCCCACATTCGCCGCGCATGAGCGCCGGGAGGTTGAGAATGCAACCTGCGCCTGCTTCCCACCATGTCGCGCATGAGCGCCAGTAGCGTAGGTTTGCAACCTGCGTCTGCTTCTCACCTTGCCGAACATGGCTAAACGAGCAATTGCCCAACGTCACAATTGTGTTTATCCACTTTGGCACCGTCTTCTGGCAAGAAGCCGCCGCGAGTCACAGCCGCCACCCTCCCTCGTCGGTCCGGCTACGCCAACAAATGCAGCAGCGCGGTATGTGTAATACAAAGAGAGCAGTGTCAACACTCTGGTTGACACTGCTCTCTTTGTTTGTCGCTTGGCGGAGGGGGAGGGATTCGAACCCTCGGTGGAGCTATTAACCCCACTGTCGCTTAGCAGGCGACCGCACTAGACCAACTATGCGACCCCTCCCTGCGCTCCTGTGCGTAATCCGAAGACCTTAAGGTCGATCCCCGAAATTGCGCGGAGCTACTCTCATTATAGCCTATCAGGCAACTTGCCCATCGACCGTCAATGCCGGCTCTTTCGACAGCACGGCGTCGCAAGCAGTTCATGGGGGATTTGGCTTTGATTCCTATATTGCAGACCAGGGGCAAGGAAATGGGGCGGTTATTGCGAATCTTACTTGAAGCGTAGCCGCTGAACTCTGGTTCTTGGAATCAATCGCGCTTCCCCTTCCCATCTCGCTAAGTGGTGAAAGAAGATTAGAACCAAGAATGCCACGACATCCGGCAACAGTGGACCGCCCACACTCCCCTGGATTCCGGCTTTCGCCGGAATGACTCTTCCAATCTTAGGCTTCTAGATGGACTGACGACTCGGCTCTTGCGCCGTCCCAAACCATTGCGGTAGCTCAACATCAACGGCGGAGGGGGAGGGATTCGAACCCCCGGACCTTTCGGTCAATGGTTTTCAAGACCATCTCCATAAACCACTCGGACACCCCTCCAAGTCACGGTTCTATTGAATTATACCGCAGAATCATCCATCCAAATGAGGTCTCGGTGCCACTGCGCAAGAGCATAGTGTACGGCATGTGCATGGAGGGATACGTGGACGATCCGATGGCAACCAAGAACGAAGAAATCTGTCACGCCTCAGCAGCTTCCTCTTCTGCGCCTGCCGGTTTGCCGAGGTTGAAGCCGCCTTCTTCCGTGAAGCTCAAGACTACGCCGTCGAGGGTGCGCATACTTAGCTTATCTACCAGCACCTTCAGGCCGTGCTGTTCGCTGACCTCGTCGTTCTTGCCGGGATTCTCCTCGCTCGACATGCCGAATTGCATGCCGTCCGCGCCAGGGCGGATGAATACCCGCAGGTACATTTCGCCCTCGCCTTCCGATTCCATTTGTGACTTGATGAGTTGCGCCGCAGCTTCCGTAATCGTGAACATACATCCTCTCCCAGGTGTGGGATTCTGTGGTGGATTTCGATTTCAGGCTAAAGCGTAGCATGCGGCAGATACGCCGTAAATGCGATAGACAATGTCCCTTCCGCGCGTGAGCGTATGGGTTGGCCGGCTTCAACCGGCCGGCTAACCAGTAAAGTAGCCCTGAGACATAGCCTGGAACGCAATTCCAGGAGCAGACGGCATGCTGGAAAACTCATCGGCTAACGCAGCATACCGGGCCGCTCCCGGTCAAGCGCCCCTGAGCACAGGCTTACTCGCGAGTGAGTACCCCCACCGTGGCGATGGCAGGCACCCGGTAGTGGCACAAGGCCTTGCGCTTAGGTATTCTTTAACAGGAATAGACGAGAAGGCTCTCCGGCACTGGTGTTGCGTGAGCTCAGAGCCTCGCAAACGCTATCCGCTGCGCATCGAATTGTGAAGTGCCGGGTCAGCCAGCAGTCTGCCGCGAACCGGGAAAGACGCAATGAGCACCGATATAGAACCGCGTTTTGATCGCTCTCAGATCACCGAGGCCGACATCGAGTACCAGCGTAATCATCGGAACATGCGCAACTGGTTCTGGTACTTCATTGTTGGCGGCCTTATCCTCTTGCCGCTCTTCCATCTCTATTTGGGACTGCGCGTCAGCGGACGCAAACCGCCGCGATCAGGGCCGCTGCTCATCATCTGCAACCACCGTAACAACCTTGACCCGTTTGCCATGGGCGTAGCGTGCCCCCACCGTGCGCTCACATTCATGGCCAAGGTGGAGCTCTTCCGCAGCTCAATATTGCGCTTCATGCTGCCCCGTTGGGGAACATATCCAATCATTCGCCAAACCAATGACGTGCGCAGCGTGCGCATTCTCATGCAATTGCTCAAACAAGACGAAGCCGTAGTCCTCTTCCCGGAAGGCACGCGCAGCCGCACCGGCGAGGTCGGACCGTTCAACTCCGGCTTTGTGCGCATTGCGGTGCGCCAGCGGGTGCCCATAGTCCTCGCCGCTATTCGGAACACCGAAAAGGCGTTGCCGAGGGGCAGCCGGTACCCCATCCCAAGGGTGGGCGTTACCGTGACGTTCGCTGAGCCGCTTGAACTCGACGATCACTACGGCAAGAAGCTCACGGGGGACGAGGCAGACGCCCTTGCCGAGTCTCTGCGGCAGCGGCTCATTGCATTGCTTGATGAGCGTGTGCCCGCCTAACGCAAATCGCCTCTGTATTAGACTCTTTTGCCACGGTTGCTGCAGCCCTGGACGAGATTGCAGAATATTAGCGCCATATAGACTTGACGAAGGGTCTTGGGAGCGCAGGTTGAGAGCTGCGATACGGTCAAACTCTCATCGCGCGGACACGCCAAGAAAGTGGAAGAGCCGCAGGCTTCATCACACACGACACGGAAGCATTCCATTCACAAGCCATAGTCTACGCGCGTTACTCCCACTCGGCCGGCAGAAGCAGATGATTGTTTCAGCCGACTCTTCTCCGGTACAATGAGAGCAGGCATGCAGATAGCAGAAAGCACTCTATGAACATCATCCTGGCAAAAGAAATGGGGTTTTGCTACGGCGTCAAGCGGGCCATCGAGATGACCCAGGCCGTAGCGAAAGAGAAGGGCGAGATACATACGCTGGGGCAGCTTGTCCACAACCCCTCAGTGATAGAGAAACTTCAAGATGATGGCATCAACGTCGTTGGCGACATGGAGGCTATTCCGCAGGACGGCATCGCCACCATCACTGCCCATGGCACCGGCAAAGCGGTCACCGCTCAAATAGCGGAACACAATCTCGAGCTCTTGGATGCTACCTGTCCCATCGTTTCGAAAGTGCACCGCATCGTGCAGGAGCATGCCGAGCGCGGCTATCAAATTCTCATCTTCGGCGACCCCACCCATAAGGAAGTGCGCGGCATTCTCGGCTGGTCGGATGGCCGCGGAGAAGCCGTGGCGAGCGCCGAGGCGCTGGACTCCGTGCGCTTGCGCCGCAAGATCTGCCTGGTCTCTCAAACCACACAAACGGTAGAGCGGTTTCAGGCAGTCGCCCGTCGTCTCATGGACCTGGCGCTTGAAGACGCGCTCGAAGTGCATGTCGTCAACACGCTCTGCTTTGCAACCACCAAGCAACAGGCAGCCGCGCGCGACATTCTCCCGCAGGTGGACGTGATGGTGGTAGTTGGCGGCCGCAATAGTGCCAATACCACTCACCTTGCGGAGATCTCCCGCGAGGAAGAAACGCCCACCTACCACATTGAATCAGCGGCTGAACTTGATCCTGCCTGGTTCAAGCACACGGAGAGCGTAGGCATCACCGCAGGCGCTTCGACACCGGATTGGTCGGTCCAAGAAGTCGTGACCCGGCTCAAAGAGCTTGACGCAGTTGCGTCCTAGCCGGAGTCTGTAACCGGCTTGCGCGCCGTCCCTCAGGTGAGCAATGCCCAAGCCCAAAGTGATTTAGACAGGCGCAGCCGCTCCATTTGAGTTGCAATTCTGCGTGGCGCCCCCCTGTACCATGAGTACGTGGCGCCTCCTCCTACTCTCTTCACCGCCTAAGCGGCATGCAGTGGCGGCAATTTGCACCGTCTAACTGGTGTATAATTTGCATAGCTTTCCGGAAATCCCGCACATTGGAAGCGAGCGCGCGTGTCATCAAACACGGGCACATCACCTATCAATGCAAAGGGGCACAATGTGTGCCCTGTCACATTTCGGCGGATCGACACTATGAGCGCGACAACAAATCAAGCTGACTTTGAGACTCCATCTGCAGGTGCCACTACCGCCCCAAGCGGAATCGTCGCACTCATAGGACGCCCAAATGTGGGCAAGTCCAGCATCTTCAATCGGCTCCTCGGGCAACGACAGGCCGTCGTTGAAGACGTCCCCGGCACGACCCGCGACCGCGTCTACGGCGTAGTGGAATGGCAAGACCGCGCTTTCACCGTCACCGATACCGGGGGCATCATCGAAGAGCGTGATGCGCTCGCTGAATCCATATATGAGCAAGTGCAAGCAGCCATAGAAGAGGCTACCGTCATCATCTTCGTCGTGGATTCACCGGCCGGCATTACACCACAGGACCATGAAATCGCCGCGCTCCTGCGCACCACGAAGAAGCCCGTCGTGATTGCCGCGAACAAAGCCGACAACGAAAACACCCATCTACAGACGTATGAGTTCTACTCTTTAGGGATAGGTGACGTGATTTCGCTCTCGGCGCTGCACGGACTTGGCACGGGAGACCTGCTGGATGCCGTCTGCTCACATCTTCCCAAAGACGAGGCAGAAGAATCTGATCTAATGCTTCCCCGGTTCGCAATAGTGGGGCGGCCGAACGTGGGAAAATCGGCGCTGCTCAACGCGATGCTCGGACACGAGCGTACAATCGTCAGCGATGTTCCCGGCACCACCCGCGACGCCATCGACAGCGTTGTCAACTACGGCGACGATACGGCAATTCTCATCGATACCGCCGGTATACGGCGGCGGGGCAAGGTGCAGCATGGCGTAGAGTCCCATAGCGTGCTCCGCACGGTACGCGCTCTAGAGCGCTGCAACGTCGCTCTCCTCCTCATCGACGCTGCTGAAGGACTGACTGCGCAGGATGTGCATATTGCCGGTTATGTCAATGAGGCCTATAAGGGTCTGGTCGTGCTAATCAACAAATGGGACCTTGTTGACGCAGATGCCGGAGAAGTAAAACGCATGGTGCAGGGCCGGTTGCGCTGGATGCCGCACGCCCCGTTGGTAGTGTTGTCTGCCAAGACAGGTTTTCATCTCAACCGCGTGCTGCCGGCAGCCTTGCAGGTCTTTGCCGAACGGGGCAAACGCATCACGACCGGCACACTCAACCGCGCACTGCGGGCGTGGTTGGCGAACCGCACCCTCTCCTCGAAGCGACGGCGACTGAGCATCTACTATGTAACCCAAGCAAGTACGCATCCACCGACGTTCATCTTCTCCGTAAACGACCCTTCCCTCGCTCATTTCTCGCACCGTCGCTTCTTGGAAAACAGAATCCGGCGGCACTTTGGATTCGAAGGGACGCCATTGCGTCTGCTCTTTCACGACCATCATGGCTGACCTTCTTGCATACGCCCTCTTTGTCGTTGTAGGCTATCTCGCCGGGTCTATTCCCAGCGGGTGGCTGGTTGCCCGTCTCTTTCATCAATCAGACATCCGTGAGCACGGCAGCGGCCGCACGGGTTCTACCAACGTGTGGCGCACGTTCGGTGTCGCCGCGGGAATTGTGTCTTTGCTTGGCGATACGCTCAAGGTCATATTGCCGCTTGTCGCCATCAGATTACTCTTAGAAGGCAATTCGGAAGGCGAAGCCATAGTCGCCTTCGCGGCAATCATCGGGCACAACTGGCCCCTGTTCATTGGTTTTCGCGGCGGCAGGGGCATCGTGCCGGGAGCCGCGGGCCTTGCCTTCATGGTGCCGCTAATTGTGGCGTTACTTTGGGTGGTTTTCTTGCCGGTCATGTTGATAAGCCGGCATGTCTCCCTCGCTTCTCTTACAACAGTGGCCGCCGCTCCGATTTTCATCGCAATTGCAATGCAATGGTTCCACGTACCCGTGGTGTACTTGGTCTACGCAATAATTGGCGGCATCGTCATCATCGTGCAGCACCGTGACAACATAGCGCGGTTGCTCGCAGGCACCGAGCGCCGCATCTCACTGGGACGCCGGAGCTCATGACCCCCGCGCCCGATGGCATTCAGGAATGCAATCCGTGCTATCAGTAGACGATCCCGGCGAAGTCCCGCACGAGTTTGACCGCGCGTCCGATGCGAATCGAGAGTCCGCTCCAGTCGTTTCCATCACTGCTCTCCGTCCCCAGGGAGCTAAGCAAGCCTACATCAAGGTAGAACTGAGCAGCGGCGAGCGCCTGCGATTGCGCTCGGAGACCGTTGCATCACGCGGGCTTAACGTAGGCGACACTGTCAATACTGCCGCCATTATTGCCTGGCAACGTGATGACAGTAACCGTCGCGCCGTGGAAGCCAGCTTGAACTTCGTCTCCTATCGCCCTCGCAGCACGAAAGAGGTGGCCGACCACTTGCGCAAGAAGTCACTCGATGGGTCGGCGCGAGACCACGCAATCAGCCGCCTGCAAGAACTGGGGTACCTGGACGACACGGCATTCGCCCGCTTCTGGATAGAGAGCCGTGACACGCATCGCCCCAGAGGGAGAAGGGCGCTCGCATGGGAACTGCGAAAGAAGGGCGTTGCTGAGGAAGTCATTGAAGACGCGCTGGCGCGATTCGGGAGCGACGAGGCGACTTTGGCGCGCCAGGCCGCACGCAAGCGCGCAGCCACACTCAAGACCGCCGATCCTTACAAGTTTCGCCAGCAGCTTGGCGCGTTTCTTGCCCGCCGGGGATTCAGCTACGAGGTGATCGAGCAGGTTGTGGATGAGCTCTGGGAAGAACCGGGAATCGCTGAATCTCGTCGGTCGGAACCGGTTGAATAATGACTGCGCAGCGGCTTATGATGTATACAACAGGGGTTGCAAGACAGGAATCCGTTCAAGGTTCGACAGGCTCACCACGAACGGATTCACCCAGGAGAGCAATCATGGCCAGCTCTACACCCACATTCAAATTCACGTACCAGGACTACCGCAACACGCCGGATGATAAGCGCTACGAGTTGTTGGATGGAGACTTAGTTATGGCGCCAGCGCCCGGAGAGGCCCACCAAAGGACTTCCAGAAAACTTACCATGCTGCTAGGGCTGTCGGTTGAACGTACCGGTGTTGGCCACGTCTATGCTGCTCCTTTCGACGTAGTGCTCTCAGACACAGATGTAGTCCAGCCCGATTTGCTGTTCATCTCCAACGAGCGGGCGCACATCATTACTGACGAGAACATTCAAGGCGCGCCCGACTTGGTTGTTGAAATCCTCTCTCCTTCCACGGCAGAGCGAGACCAGACCTTCAAACGATCGCTTTACGCCAAACACGGCGTGAAGGAATACTGGCTGGTGGACACCGATGCCAAGACGGTGACGGTCCTCCTGCGGAATCCCCATGGCTTTGCGGTGGTAGGCGTGTGCGGTGAAGGCCAGACCCTGGATTCACCGACCCTTGAGAAGTTCATTATCAAACCCGACGAAATCTTCTAGCTTGTGAACGCATTCATTACTGCTGAGACGGCCCGCTCTCACTGTACGACGTGGGCCGCGAGAGAGAATGGCAACCATGGCTAGCTCTACACCGGCAATCAAGTTCACGTATGCGGACTACCGCAACACGCCGGATGATAAGCGCTACGAGTTGTTGGACGGAGACTTGATAGTGACGCCAGCGCCCGGAACGGCACATCAGAGGGCATTGCGTAAACTCACCATTCTGCTCGGGCTGACAGTTGAACGTACCGGCGTTGGCGAGGTCTTCATTGCGCCCTGCGACGTGGTGCTCTCGGATACGGACGTTGTACAGCCAGACTTGTTGTTCGTCTCCAAAGAACGGGAACACATCATTACCGACGAAAACATCCAAGGCGCGCCCGACCTTGTTGTTGAAATCCTCTCTCCTTCCACGGCAGAACGGGGCCAAACCTTCAAACGCTCGCTTTACGCCAAACACGGCGTGAAGGAATACTGGCTGGTGGACACCGATGCCAAGACGGTGACGGTCCTCCTGCGGAATCCCCAAGGCTTTGCGGTGGCAGGCGTGTGCGGTGAAGGCCAGGCCCTGGATTCACCGACCTTTGAGAAGTTTATCATCAAACCCGACGAAATCTTCTAGCTTGTGAACGCTTTCATTACTGCGGAGGCGGCCCGCTCTCACTATACGACGTGGGCCGCGAGAGAGAGTGGCAACCATGGCTAGCTCTACACCGGCAATCAAGTTCACGTACCGGGACTACCGAAACACGCCGGATGACAAGCGCTACGAGTTGTTGGATGGAGACTTAATTGTGGTTCCAGCGCCCAAAGAGATCCATCAAAGAGTCCTGATGAATCTTTCCTATTTGCTGTTTCAGTCGGTCAAGCGTAGCGGTGCCGGACATGTCTATGCTGCCCCATTTGACGTCGTGCTTTCCAACACGGACGTCGTTCAGCCCGATCTCCTTTACATCTCCAACGAGCGGGCGCACAAAATTACTGACGAAAACATCCAAGGCGCGCCCGATTTGGTTGTCGAAATCCTCTCTCCTTCCACGGCAGAACGGGACCAAACCTTCAAACGCTCGCTTTACGCCAAACACGGCGTGAAAGAGTATTGGCTGGTGGATACTGATGCCAAGACGGTGACAGTGCTGACTCTGGAAAGTGACGGCTATGCGTTAGTCGCCGTCTATGGAGAGGGGCAAGCCCTGTCCTCGCCCACCCTGGCGGGATTCACTGTCGATACGGCCGAAGTCTTCTGACCCTGAATTCGCGCCCTACTACGCATTTCACATACCAGCTCGCGAAGTAGGCAGTAAAACCGTTCATCGCCCAATGCTATTGTGACTCCACCTTAAAGTTCGGCTCTAACGCTACGTACAGGTCACAGAATTCTTGGAATCGCTGCTCGTAGCAGTCTGAATCAGCTCCGTCCGGCGCACAGGTCCCCTGGGAATTCGGCCGCCACTCGGCAAGCCAGGTGTCGTCCGCCTTCTGAGCGGCAACGAGAGCCAATAGTGCCGCCCCCTGTGCCGCGCTGTCCCCGCCCTCGATTACGGTGAGCGGGCGCTGAAGCACATCCGCAAGAATTTGCAGCATCAACGGAAATGCTGCCCCGCCGGTCACATTGAGCGGAGTCACCGTGCCTCCTAGATGCGTTTCTATTTGTGCGAGCACGTTTCGCAGGGCAAACGCAATGCCCTCCACCACCGCCCGTGCCATTTCGGCTTGGCTTGTGCCAAGCTGAAGTCCGTAAAAGACTCCACGCGCGTCACGGTTCCACAACGGCGCGCGTTCGCCCATGAGATACGGCAGAAAGATCACGCCCCCTGCCCTCGGTTCACTCGTGGCAGCCAATCTTACCAATTCCTCGACAGACTCGATACCCAAGAGCGCTGCCGCCCAGCGCAGAGTTGCGCCGCCTAGCAACGTGGGCGCCACATGCAGGTAGCGGCCCGGTAATACATGGCGGCGCGTATAGAATCTTGGGTCAGCCACACTGCGCTCCGTACAGACGGTAAGAACACTCGTTGTGCCGAGAGAGAGCACGCCTGCTTGTGGTGACACCAGGCCTGCGCTGACTGCAGCAGCTTGCGCATCCGCTCCTCCCATAGCGACCGGCATGCCTTCCGGGACGCCTAACTGCTCTGCCGCCTGGGGTAAGACTTTTCCAACCACCGCCTGAGAAGGCATGTGAGGCGGTAGCTTTTCAGGTGGAATGCCAATCTGGCGGCACCAGTCGTCGAGCCAGCGGGGAGGGTCGTTCAGCGCAAACAGTCCGGTAAGCTGTGCGTTCGCCCAGTCAATGCCAAATGTTCCGGTGAGGCGATGGGCAAGATAGGTCGTCAGGGTGCCAAAATAGGCGCATGTTGCCGCAAGAGCAGGCCGCTCCTCCACGAACCACAGAATGCTGCTCAGTGTTGTGCTGCCGCTCTCGATCCGAATTCCAGTCCGCCGTACTATCGTCAACTGATTAGCGCCGGTCAGTACGCGCTTTACTTGCTGTACACTGCGCCGGTCCTCATAGATGATTCCGGCATGCAGCGGCGTACCGTCGTCGGCTAGGGGCGCCACCGAGGGCGCAAGCGAGGTGAGGCCTATCCCAATAATGCCCTTTGGCGCAGATGCACTGGGCAAGAATGAGAAAGCCGCGCGGAGAGCTACTTGGACACTGTCCCAACAACGTGGAAAGTCAATCTCCGCCCAGCCCGGTTGTGGGCGTTCGATTCTCGTAGGGGCACTGCCACGAGCCACGATAGCGCCTTCGCTATCACAAAGGACTACCTTGGTGGCAGTGCTGCCGACGTCAATGCCAACCGCATATTCAGGAGACATGGCAGCCGAATGAAGATCTCTTTACCACTAGAAATAGGAAAGCACGTCGAGTCTTGTTCGTCCCAAGCGAGATAGGACAAGCCTAGCGTCGAATGCGCGCCGATCCACCGGCCGCAAAGGCACGCACGTCGTCTACTGTCGCCATCGTGGTATCGCCGGGGAACGTCGTTATCAAGGCACCGTGGGCCCAGCCCAGCCGTACGGCGTCGGCGGGGGTTTCACCGGAAATAATCCCGTAGATTAGCCCCGATGCAAAGCCGTCGCCGCCGCCAACACGATCATAGACGTCGAGTTCGGCGGTGGGAGCGAGGTGGGTATCGCCATTGATCCACGCCACAGCGCTCCAGCTATGGCGATTCGTCGAGTGTACTTCACGGAGTGTGGTCGCGACGATTCTTACTTGCGGAAACTGACCGACAACTTGGTCTATCATGGCGGTAAAAGCGCTTGGGTCAAGCTTTGAGGTTGCTGCCACCTCCGGACCCGGAATGCCCAGCCCAGTCTGCAGATCTTCCTCATTGCCCACGAGGACATCGACGTTTTCTACGATGCGTCGATTCACGGCGCTTGCGCGGTCCTCGCCACCCCATATCTGCCAAAGCTTTGCACGGAAGTTCAGGTCATAGGAAACGATTGCGCCGGCCGCTTTGGCCGCCTGCATGCCCTCGATGATGACCTCCGACGTGGTCTCCGACAGTGCCGCAAAGATGCCGCCGCTATGGAACCAACGCACGCCACACGCAAAGATGGCGTCCCAATCAAAGTCGCCGGGTTTGAGCTGCGCCGCCGCCTCATTGCAGCGATTGTAAAACACCACCGGCGCCCGCACGCCCTGGCCCCGATCGCTATAGACCGTTGCCATATTCGGGCCGTTCACGCCGTTGTGCGCAAAGTGCTTGTAGAAGGGCGTCACGCCCATGGCGCGGACTCGTTCGGCAATCAAGTCGCCAATAGGATAGTCGACCATTGCGGAGGCGATGCCGGTGTTTAAGCCAAAGCAATTTGCCAGATTGGCAGCCGTATTGAATTCGCCGCCGCTGACGTGGATCTCACACGTATGCGCCTTACGAAAGGGGATGATCCCCGGGTCGAGGCGATGCACCAGCGCTCCTAACGAGATTGAGTCCCGTGCCGCATTCGCATTTATGTCCAGACCATAACTCATGTCGTGCCCTCCTCCGATTCGTGCTGCGGTTGATGTACGCGGTTCTCAGTTCAAATCCTGTAATGTCGCCCCTTAGGAGGCGGCGCGCAGCCGCTCTCCTGCTGCTACTAGGATTATACGCGAAGCCCATAGCAAAGATAGCGCAAGACTGCGGCCCTTCCTCAGCGCATCGCTTTGCGGACGAGGAAGCCCGATGACTACTGCAACCGGTCGACGGTCTCAAGCCGACGATTCGGCTGGAGTCGTCGGCTGGCGCATCCACCCAAATGCAGTTGCCTCTGTGACCGCCGCAGGTTGGGGTGAGACCTGCCTCCTAACAGTGCACTCAAAAGGACTGCTGCGCGGTCAGGCGGTTTCCCGCACGTACCAAGAAACGGGATACCTTGCTCGCACCGCGAAGTCGATGCTACCATATAGACACGCTGGCGGGAGATCGTCAGGAGATGGACAAGGAAATTCATGAACACAGCCACCCGTAGTGCGGCATCTGCGGGCGGCTTCTTTACTTAAAGCAGCCTGCAAACTTGAGCAGATTCATCAGGAATACGGAGAGGGCTGAAAGCCCGCATGAGCAACCGACGGACACTGCTTAAGGCCGCGTTTCCGGCTACGATTGGTACCTTGGCCGCGGCGTGCGCGCCGCTCGACAGCGTGCGGTCCCGTTTCGAGTCGGACGATCGCGATCGCCTCAACGTGTTTGCTGATGCCAGCCTAGCCCCCATCGTGCCATCGGTCACGAGTGACTTTGAGGGCGCCAATCCCAGCACCCGTCTCGACATCTCATTGCGCCCTTCCGGAGAAATCATGCGAGCCCTCCTCGGGGGCAAGCACTTCGATGCCGTTCTGCTTGGAGGCGATACGTTTGGCGTGCCGTTAGTTGAGGCGGGACTGATCAAGATCGGTACAATGCGGCCAATCGCGTCGAACTGGCTCGTGATTGCTACTCCCCGCGCAGGCGCGCTGGAGATCCAATCCCCGCAAGACCTATTGCGTGCAGACGTTGAGCGCATTGGAATTGCTGACTGGGAAGAGTCAGCGCTCGGCAGGTACGCTTTCCAGTCATTGGGGAGCCTTGAGCTATGGGAGACCCTGGCCGATAAGCGTGCCAAGACCCGCGACGAGCGCGAATTGGTGGAGAGAGTCAGCGATGGCAAAGTGGACGCCGCCGTTCTCTATTCCTCGTCAGTTGCTTCTGCGAGCGAACGCGTCATGGGCCAGGCGCCCTTGCCCGAACAGAGCCACCGCCCCATCATCTACTACGTCGGCATTTCCCAGAAGACCAAGTATTCGATCATGCGTTCACAGTTTTCGGCATACCTTGTCAGCCAGCGGGGGCAGCGCCACTTCGAGTCGGCGGGCTACCGCATGCTGAACTTGCACTAGAAATAGGAGCAACGACACTTGGTTCCCATCAACGCCCGTATAAGCCAGCTTTGCGCCGGCAAGGACAGCGCGCTTTGCATCGGCTTGGATGTGGACTTGTCTCGTTTGCCCGCGGGGATGCCAGCAACCCGTGAGGGAGTGGTCGGCTTCTGCCGCGACATTATTGACGCCACCCATCAGTTCACCGCCGCCTACAAGCCCAATCTTGCCTTCTTCGAGAGTATGGGCACATGGGGATTCGAGGCACTAGAAGCTGTGCGGCGGCACATTCCGCCTGACGCAATCGCGGTCGCCGACGCCAAACGCGGCGACATTGATTCTACAAACGTGCACTACGCCGCGGCCGTATTTGACGTGCTGGGATTCGATGCAGTAACCGCACACCCTTATCTCGGCGCCGAAACCTTGGAGCCCTTCCTTAACCGCCCGGACCGCGGCGTCTTCGTGCTCTGCCGCACATCAAACCCCGGCGCGCGGGACTTCCAAGACTTGCGCAATGAGACCGGAGAGCAGCTCTATATCTCGGTGGCCAGAGCCGTACAATCGTGGAACATAAACGACAATTGCGGCTTGGTAACCGGGGCGACGTATCCTGAAGAACTGGCAAAGGTGCGACAGGTAGCACCCGACCTTCCCCTGCTTATCCCCGGCATTGGCACGCAGGGCGGCGACGTGAAAGCGTCGGTGCGTGCCGCCGGCACAGCCGCGCCCATGCTCATCAACGCCTCGCGCAGTATCCTCTATGCCAGCAATGACCGTGACTTTGCCGAGGCAGCGGCCAGCGCAGCCGCCAAGCTCCACGCGGAAATCAATGAGGCACGCGCGGCAGTCACGTAGGGGCACGACATGTCGTGCCCCTACGACCGAGATCGATCGGGAGCGCGGCGTTCACTTACCTTTCGCACAGAGCCCGTCGCGGGGCGCGCTCACTCTCCGTTCACACTGAGCCCGTCGCAGTGCGGTCCAGCTGCCAGAGGCAGCGACCTCCCTCCGTTCGCGCTGAGCCTGTCGAAGTGCAGTCCAGCTGGCAGGCGGCAGTCACCCTCTGCCTCACGGACCCAGTCGCGGGGCGCGATCTCCCTCCGTTCGCGCTGAGCCTGTCGAAGTGCAGTCCAGCTTCCAGACGCAGCGATCTCCCTCCGTTCGCGCTGAGCCTGTCGAAGTGTGAACGGACATGGGCAGGAGCTACAGATGCTCCTTGACCTTCTCCGCCACCGCGCGGTTCATTTTCGGCGCCCCGGCCAAGACCTCGACGGACGCCTGCCGAATAGCATCCACGCTCCCAAAGTGCTGCAGCAAAGCTACTTTCCGCTTCGTGCCGATGCCCGGCACCTTGTCAAGCAAAGATCCAAGCGTATGTTTGGTGCGCACGGTGCGATGGTACGTAACGGCGAAGCGGTGCGCTTCATCGCGGACACGCTGCAATAGCTTCCGTGCCTCAGATCGCTCCTCTAGCTCGATTGGCTTAGATTCTCCAGGTAGAATGATTTCTTCACGCTGCTTCGCAAGCCCCAGCACGGGTATGTCGTGCAATGCGAGATTCGCCAGCACTTCCAAGACAGCATTCAGTTGCCCCTTGCCGCCGTCTATCACCAGCAGGTCGGGCTTTATGCCCCAGGAGTCCAGCGCGTCCGCCTCGTCTTGCCCGTCTTGTTCGTTATGTTTACCTGTTTCCTCTTCGGCCCTTAAGTCACTCAGGCGCTTCAGCCGCCGTGTGAGCATTTCCTGCAAACTCGCATAGTCGTTGGGGCCGTCTACGGTCTTGATGCGGAAGCGGCGGTAATCGCCAGTGCTGGGGAGACCGGTAACGAACACCGCCATAGCGCCAACCGTATACGCGCCCTGGATATTCGAGATGTCGTAACACTCGATGCGCACCGGTGCTTGGTCCAGATCGAGCACGTCAGCCAATTCGGTGAGGGCTACCTGCGCCCGTTGCTGGCTGTCGAGGTGCCGCAGACGGTGGTCCTGCAGGCCCTGGCGGGCGTTGTTTCCCGCTAACTCGACCAAGCGGCGCTTCTCCCCAATCTTTGGCACATTTAAGGTCACGCTGCCGCCGCGCCGTTCCCGCAGCCACGTGCGGAGCAACTCAGCGCCGCGAATACCGACCGGCAGGAAGAGCGCCTGCGGTATCTGCATACTGCGACCGTAGAACTGCTGCAGAAAGTCCCGTATCACGTCGCGGTCTTCCTCGTCAGACACGTGTTCAAGGATGAAATTCTCACGCCCGAGTAGGTGGCCGCCGCGAATACTGAAGACTTGCACGCACGCCTCATCCTGCTCGCGCGCGAAACCAATGACATCAATGTCTCCCTGGCGAATATTGGTGATCTTCTGGCGCTCGAGAACGCGCTCAACCGCCCGGATGCGGTCGCGCATCACCGCTGCGCGTTCGAATTCCAGCGCATCCGACGCTTCGCGCATGTCACCGCGGAGGTTCCGAATTACGTCGCCCGGCCTTCCTTCAAGAAAGCGGGTGACCTGTTCGATGATCCCCCCGTACCCCTCTTGGGTAACTGCCCCGATGCACGGACCCGCGCAGCGCTTGATGTGATAGTCCAGGCACGGCCGTTCATACTCTTTGTCCATATTCAGCGCACAGGACCGATAGGGGAAGAGCCGATTGAGCAGGTTCATGGTGTCGCGCAGGCTATAGGCGCTGGTATACGGTCCATAGTAGCTTGCGCCATCATCCAGTATTCGCCGTGTTGTCAACACACGGGGATAGCGCTCATTGAGGGTGATCTTGAGGTAGAGAAACGATTTGTCGTCGCGCAGCACCACGTTGTAGCGCGGCCGATGGTGCTTGATAAGATTACTCTCCAGCACCAAGGCTTCAATTTCCGTATCGGTAATGATGTAATCGAGCGTCTTGGCATTCTCCACCATGCTCCTGGTCTTCCAGGGCAACCGGTCCTGCCGGCCAAAGTACGAGCGCACACGGTTACGGAGCAGCTTTGCCTTACCCACATAGAGCACCGTGCCCTTGCCGTCACGAAAGAGGTAGCACCCCGGCAACAATGGGATAGTAGCCATCCGCTCGCGGATTTCTTTGACCGGAATCGACACGCAGAATCTCCATTGGTTGTGCTTGCCAGCACCGACCTCCCGCCATCCGTATGGTATCATGAGCACAAATGGCTCCGTTTTCCCTTCTCTTACTATGGTTAACCTTGTGGTGAAGTAGCAAGTGTCCAGTAACCTTGAAGATTGATTCCATCGGGCGATGCTGAGCATTGACGCCACAGCTGGCAAGTATGGCTATCACCCGAGCTATTTCTTGCGCATGGTACATGAGCTTGGCGGTCTCGGAGCGGCAAAGCAACTGCTCAGCACAGATAACCCGCAATCTGGATTGGCCAGACTTTGGGAGTTGGAACTGCTTGACAACTCTATGGAAGCCTTGGTCATACAAGAGCAATGGAGAGAGCTCTTTAGCGAAGAAGAACTACAAGAGGCACGCAGACGGTTGAGAGAGTACGGGTATACGTTTCCACGTTGAAAGTCGACAACCAATAGTCGCCCCGGCGCATGTCGGAGTCCAGAGCAAAGTGGATGATGGGGAATGCGGCGGTGGCAGCGTGACTGCCCGAAGTATAAGGAACAATTAGGGATGGCGGTATTTGATACTTTCAGAGCGTTTGAAGCCCTGACAGGCGCGGGCTTCACAGAACGCCAAGCCAAAGCCCTTATCGACGTGGGCCGCGAAGGCTACGGTGCGCTAGCAACCAAAACTGACATTCAGGACATGGCGACCAAAACCGACTTGCGCGAACTAGAACAGCGCATAACCATCAAGGTTGGCGCTATGCTGTTCACGTTAGCGGGCTTACTGGTTGCGGTACTGGTCGCGCTGGAACTGCTGCCGCTCTAGACTCGATCGGGGCTGGCGAAGAAGTGTATGCCAGCAAACATACACTCAATGCAATTCTGCTAGGATGTTTTCCCTTTGTAAGGCAAGAAAACCGCTTGCGGACCCCAATAATCCGTGCGCTGTTGTGAGCGAGCACTATTATGTTCAGACATAGGCTCTAAAGAAGGAGTGACCGAAATGCGTTTCACGAGGAAGTTCATTGGTCTGCTAGCCATCGCGAGCCTACTGCTCTTGGCTGGATGCGCCACTGCGGCGGTGCAGGCCGCGCCCCCGGCGGCGGAAGCCGGAGCCTCGGCAGCGACGGCCTACAACGGCGGCGAAGAGAAGCCTCTCGAGCGTAGCATTTCAGTACAGGGCCAAGGCACGGTGAGCGCCAAACCGGACTTGGTCACACTGTCGCTCGGCGTACAGACGACGGGGGAAACCGCAAAGGAGGCACTGGCCCTCAACAGCGAGCAGATGACGGGCGTGGTGGCCGCGGTCCTGGACGCCGGGATTGCAGAAGAAGATATTCAGACCTCCGGCATCAACCTCTATCCCGTCTACGAAGACCGCTCCCTGGTGCAACCCGGTGAGCAGCGCCAAATCGTCGGTTACCGGGCGTCAAACGATGTAAGCGTCAGGGTCCACGATATCGAAATAGCAGGCTCGGTGCTTGACGCGGCGGTTACTGCCGGCGCCAACCAGGTCGGCGGCGTGCGGTTCGGCTTAAGCGACACCGAGACCATCGTGACAGACGCGCTGATCGCGGCGGTGCAGAATGCCCAGGCCAAAGCGCAGACTATTGCCGACACGCTCGGCGTAACGCTTGGCTCTGCGCTCGTGGTCAATGAAGAGTGGATTGAAAGGCCGGAAGCAAGAGGAGTCGCCTTTGCCGCGGAAGCCGCATTTGACAGCGGCGGTTTTTCCTCACCCGTGCAGGGCGGCGCAGTGAGTGTTACCGCGCACATTCGTGTGACGTTCGCTATCGAGTGAGGCGAAAAGTCTGGCAGGTAAGCGGTCGGCATGCAAAGATGATTTAAGAAAGCGGGTCGCAAAACGGCCCGCTTTCTTTTCTAGCCTGGATTGCTTAAAGAGTGTTTGCAAAGGAGAGTAGGGCAGCACCATCCGTTCGCCCTGAGCTTGTCGAAGGGTGAATGGAACCGCCGTAAGTTGGCCAATAACCGTTCATGCTTCGACAAGCTCAGCACGAACGGTTCTTATCGCCTTTACAGGCCCCCCTCTAAGAAGCTCGCAAACTGGCTCTTAGGGATATATCCCGCGGGATAGTGTAGCTTCCGCCACGCGGCTCACACCGACGGCGGACGCTCCCATGCGGAGATCAACGTCATACTTTTCCGCGGTCGCAATTGTCTCCTGTGTGGCGCGGCCCAGAATGCTCTTCAATCGCCTGCGAATCTGCTCGATTTCCCAGAAGAACGACTGCAGGCCTTGCACCCACTCGAAGTAGGAGACGGTGACGCCGCCCGCATTGCAGAGAACATCGGGGATAACCACAATGCCCCGGTCGCGCAGAATTTCGTCTGCTTCCGGAGTCGTGGGACCGTTGGCGGCTTCGGCAATAAAGCGGGCGCGAATGTCATCCGCGTTTTCCGCCGTAATCTGGCCGTGGATGGCCGCCGGCACTAAGATATCCACGGGCAGTTCCAAGAGTTCATCGTTACTAATGCGTTCGCCGCCGGGCAGGTCGCTCACCAGCACGCCTTCGTTCTTGATCTGCAGCGCCGCGTTCACGTCAAGCCCACGGGCATTGTAAACGGCGCCGCTGACGTCCGAGACTGCCACCACCTTTGCCCCCTGTGCCGCCAAGAGTTCAGCGGCATGCGAACCCACGTTTCCGAAACCCTGAATAGCCACAGTCTTGTCTTCCAACCGCTCCTCTTGGTGGCCGAGCACCTCCTCGACCACATAGGTTACCCCGCGTCCGGTAGCTTCGGTCCTTCCCGCGGAGCCGCCAATCTCCAGTGGCTTGCCGGTCACGACTGCGGGCACAGAGTACCCGCGCTGCATGCTGTAGGTATCCATAATCCACGCCATGATTTGCGAGTCAGTGTTCATATCAGGTGCGGGAATATCGGATTCCGGGCCGATCAGCGTGTAGATCTCCGTCGTGAATCTGCGCGTCAGCCCCTCAAGCTCGGTGCGCGAGAGCTGCTTTGGATTGCACGCGACGCCGCCCTTCGCACCGCCGTAGGGAATGCCCACCAGGGCGCACTTCCACGTCATCCACATCGCCAACGCGCGCACTTCCTCGATGTCCACGTCGGGCGCAAAGCGAATACCGCCCTTTGCCGGGCCGCGATTCACGTTATGTTGGACACGGTAGCCGGAGAACATCTCCAGCCTGCCGTCGTCCATGCGCACGGGAAAATTGACCGTGAGTTCGCGCTTGGGGACGCGGAGCACCTTGCGCATATCGTCATCGAGGTGCAAGACTTCCGCCGTGCGGTCAAACTGATCGAGAGCGATCGAAAGCGGATTGACACGGGGTTGTTGATCAATAAGCTCGGACATGTACTATGCCTCCTTCTTTACCGGCGTCCCTGCCGGGCAAAGCGCACAGCTTAGACTCTTCGTTGAGCCAGACAGCCCATCGCTTTGGCGCTGAGTCTACAGCATGAGTAGAACACCACCCGTTCAGACCTGGCGCAACTCTTCTTGCAGCTTCTGATTTACGATGCCGGGGTTTGCTTTGCCGCGCGTGGCCTTCATCACTTGACCGACCAAGAAGCCGACGGCCCGTTTCTTCCCCTGTTTAAAGTCTTGCACAGCGTCGGGGTTTTCCGCAATAACCTGGGCCACGATTTCCCCGAGTGCATCCTCGTCGCTGATCTGTGCCAGACCTTGTTCCTCCACAATAGCGCGCGCACTCTTGCCCGTGTCAAACATCTGGTCGAAGACTTCCTGCGCCATACGGTTGCTGATCTCGCCAGACTCAATCATCAGAATCATATCGGCAAGCGCATCGGGCGTTATCTTGCAGTCGTTGATCTCGCTGCCAGACTCATTAAGGCGTTGCAGCAGGTTGCGAAGCATCCAATTTGCTACGGACTTCGCATTCTTGGCGCGCGCCGACGCCGTCTCGAAATACCCTGCCAAGTCACGAGTCTGCGTGAGCAGGGCAGCGTCGTAGGCTGAAAGATCGTAGGCGGTCATGAAGCGTTGCTGCCTTGCTCCCGGCAACTCAGGGAGCTTCCCTCTGACTCCCTCCACCCATTCCCGTGACAGTTGCAAGGGCGGGAGGTCCGGTTCGGGAAAGTAGCGGTAGTCGTGGGCTTCTTCTTTGGAGCGCTGCGATACCGTCTCGCCTGTTGTCTCTACCCAGCCGCGAGTTTCGGTCACGCGCGTGTCGGTGCCGCTCTCCAAAATGCGGGTCTGCCGCTCTTGCTCAAAGAGCAAGGCCCGCTCTACAGCGCGGAACGAGTTCATGTTCTTGACTTCCACCTTGATGTCGCCAAGAGGCGCGTCCGCCGGCCACACCGAGATGTTGGCGTCGCAGCGCATGGCGCCGTCTTCCATGTTGCCGGTGGAAATGCCGAGGTAACGCACGATTTGGCGCAGTTTGCGTCCCAGCGCCGCCGCCTCCTGCGGCGTGGTAATGTCCGGTTCCGTCACTACTTCCATGAGCGGCACCCCGGAGCGGTTGAAGTCAACCAGTGAATACCTTTCGCCGCTTGGCGCCGTCACGTGGGTCGACTTCGCCGTGTCCTCCTCTTGGTGAACTCGCGTAATCCCAATGTTGCGTCCGCCGTCTTCCTCGTCCAGTGCAAGGTTTCCTACTATGCAAAACGGCAAGTCGTATTGTGAGATCTGATAGCCCTTGGGCAAATCGGGGTACGGATAGTTCTTGCGGTCGAACTTGGCGAATTCAGGTATCCGGCAATTCAGGGCCATGCCCGTCATCACGATGCACTCGATGACCTTCTCGTTGATGACCGGCAGGGCACCGGGTAGGCCGAGACAGACCGGGCAGACGACGGTATTAGGCGGATGGGCGGCGTACTGCGCGCTGCATGCGCAGAACATCTTGCTCTCCGTCAAGAGTTGCACGTGGAATTCCAGACCGATAACGGTGCGGTATTTTTCTGCTACGGCAGTTGCCATTAATTTGCTCCCACGCTGGCGCAGAGTCTGCCCCGTACTCGTTACGGGGTTACAAACCTACAGTGCCTGGCGTGCCTTTCTTTCTCTGTAGCACAGGATATAAACCTGCGCTACCGGACGGTCCATTCTCACTGAATTACAAAGATGTGTCACTCATTGCACATGGCCGTTAGCGATCACGCGAATGGCTACTCTACACTCGCGCGCGCTTGACGAAATTCGCGATTCGTTCCAGCGCTACTTCAATGTCTGCGGTCGGCACGGCATAGCACATGCGCACGTGGCCGTCGCCGCACGGGCCGAAAGCATCTCCCGCCACACAGGCGACGTGCTCTTCCTGTAACAAGCGTTCCGCGAACTCCTGAGACGAGAGTCCGGTCGAACGTATGCTGGGGAAGCAGTAAAACGCGCCGTCCGGCTCCACGCAGTCAAGCCCCATATCATTCAAACCGTCAACGATTAGCGTACGCCGCTTGGTGTACTCGCTGAGCATCTGCTCGATGTCGGCCTCGCCGTGCCGCACGGCTTGCAGGGCCGCGTACTGGCTCATGGTCGGCGCGCACATCAGCACGTACTGGTGCACCTTCATGATGTATTCCAACACCGCGCTCGGTGCGGCCACATAGCCGATGCGCCAGCCGGTCATGGCGTAGGACTTCGAAAAGCCGCCAAGCAGGATGGTGCGGTCCCAGGCCCCGGGGAGAGCGCTAACGCACGTGTGCTCCATCGTGTAGGCAAGCCGCCCGTAGATCTCGTCGGAGAGCATGATGAGATTGTGCTTGCGAGCCAGGTCGACAATCTGCTCCCACTCCGCGCGGGGCAACATGGCCCCGGTCGGATTTGCCGGAAAGCCCAGTAACAATGCCTTGGTCCGCGGCGTGATCGCCGCGCTGATTTGCTCTGCCGTGATGCGGAAGTTGGTTTCCGCCGAACTGTTTATGCCAACCGGCTCACCGCCGGCGAATGTTATGCACGGACGGTACGAGACATACGCGGGCTCCGGCACGATTACCTCATCGCCGGGATCGATCACGGCGCGCAAGGCAACGTCAACGGCTTCACTCACGCCGGCGGTAATGAGAATCTCTGTCTTTGGATCGTAGTCCGCACCATAGTGTTTGCTGAGATATTCCGCCACTGCCTCTCGTAACTCGATGATTCCGTAATTGGACGTGTAGTGAGTCTCGCCCTGGCCGAGCGAGTCTACTCCGGCTTGCAAGATATGTGCAGGGGTGACAAAGTCGGGCTCTCCTACACCGAGCGAGATGACGTCGTCCATGCTCGCAAGTATGTCGAAGAACTTGCGAATGCCGGAGGCCGGCACCTGTCGGACCCGGGACGACATCCTTCCGGTAACGTCGGCCTCAGTGGCCGTGCCTGTGCCTGTGATAGAGGATGCGGTCATTATTGTGGTGCTCCTTGAGAGAGGGCAGGTTTGTAGCGGTTGCCGCTCGCTTGTTCGTAGGCGTACGCCAGTCGCAAGAGCGTAGCCTCGTCGAACGGCTTGCCAATGAATTGCAGCCCGACGGGTAGTCCCTGCACGAGTCCGCACGGCTGGGAAATGCCGGGCAGGCCCGCGACGTTGCAGGGCAAGGTGTACAGGTCAGACAAGTACATGCTAATTGGGTCGTCAATCCGTTCGCCAATCTTGAAGGCAACGGTTGCGGACGTGGGGCACACGATGGCGTTTACACGCTCAAACGCCTGCTGGAAGTCCGCCGCGATCAGTGTTCGCACCTTCTGCGCCTTCAAATAATAGGCGTCGTAATATCCGCTGGAGAGCGCGTGGGTGCCGACGAGAATGCGCCGCTTCACCTCGGAGCCAAAGCCCCGGCCCCGTGTGCGGCTGTACGCTTCCCACATCGTCTCTGCTTTCTGATCTGAGTATCCATATTTGATGCCGTCGTAGCGCGCCAAATTCGCGCTGGCTTCCGCCGGGGCGATAATGTAATACGTGGCGAGCGCATGGTCGGTGTGGGGCAGAGAAACGTCCTCAACCGCAACACCTAAATCAACCAACTGATCAATTGCCTGGCGAACCGACTGTTCGACTGCCGGGTCGGTGCCTGCGCCAAAATACTCACGCGGTACCCCAATCCGCAGTCCGCCGACATCCTGCTTCATCTCTTCCCGCCAATTTGGCACAGCTTGAGGGGCTGACGTGGCGTCACGGGGATCATGGCCGCAGATCGCTTCCAGCACCATGGCGCAGTCGGTGACGTCCTTCGTAAACGGTCCGATCTGGTCGAGCGAGGAAGCAAAAGCCACGAGACCGTACCGTGAAACACGGCCATAGGTTGGCTTCATGCCGACAACGCCGCAGAGGGCGGCCGGTTGCCGGATCGAACCGCCGGTGTCGGAGCCCAACGAAAAGATTGCTTCGTCAGCAGCAACCGCCGCTGCCGAACCGCCGCTGGAACCGCCCGGTACCCGATCGGTGTCCCACGGGTTGCGCGTGGTGAAAAAAGCCGAATGCTCCGTGCTGGAACCCATGGCGAATTCATCCATGTTCGTCTTGCCCACTAGCACGATGCCCTGCGCATTCAGTTTCTTCATAACGGTGGCATCATACGGAGGAACATAGTCCTCCAACATACGCGATGAACAGGTGGTGCGCACACCCTTCGTGCTCATCACGTCTTTAATGGCGGTCGGAATACCCAACAGGGGCGGCGCGTCCGCACCGTCCTGCGCGCGGCGTTCATCAGCCGCCTTTGCCTGTGCGCGGGCCCGGTCCGCAGTCACGGTGACGAAGGCTTGTACCCGCTCGTCCACAGCCTCGATTTGTGATAAGACCGCCTCAGTGAGCTCTACAGACGTAGTCTCACCACGGTTAAGCAGGTCTTGGGCCTCATGGACGGTCAGAGCAGTGAGGTTCACAGACTAGAAATCCAGGATGGCACGCACGCGGAACTGATCACCCTCGCGGTCCGGCGCATTGGCCAGAACCTCTTGTTCCGTTAGCGATGGTTCGACCGCGTCCGGCCGCATGACGTTTGTAAGGGGGATCACTTGCGCAGTCGGGGGAATCTGCTCAGTGTCCAAGGCACTGAGCTTCTGAAAGTGTTCAAACACTGCGCTAAGCTGATGTTGGAAGCGCTCCTCCTCTTCAGGGGAGAGCGCCAGCCGAGCCAAGTCAGCCACGTGCTGAACATCGGCTCGCGTTATAGTATCTGCGTCTTCTGCTGCTTTCACAACGGCTTTGCCTTTCGTAGGTTCACCTCGATTATACCGATTTCATGGGCCTACCCACAAGGAATGCCAGGCATGACCGCGACTGTGGGTTTCTCATCGCTTAGCTTCTTCCGAACCTCGGGAAGTATACGACCTCTCCAGAATTGCTGTCCGTCTAACGGTCTGGCATACTGCACGAATTGCTGAACGCACTCTTTCAATGGCGAGCGGTTTTCTCGCCATTCCAAACGTCCGGAGAGGGCAAACATGGAAGCTCCGCAGAAAATAGAACCGCAGTCTCTTGCCGACTATCTCGAAGTCATGTGCAAGGCAGTCTTCCACAGCGGCATGTCGTGGGCCGTGGTGGAAGCAAAGTGGACCGACATCAAAGCGGCTATGCGCGACTTCGATCCGGTTGCGATTGCCTTCCTGAGCGAGAAAGAACTGGATGATCTGGCGCAGGACAAACGCGTCATCCGCAACCGCCGCAAGCTGGCGGCCATCATAAAGAATGCACAGACGATGCGTGACCTGGAAGAGGAACACGGGAGTTTTCAAAACTACCTGCGCTCGCATGGCGGTTTCGAGCCCACCGTCAAGGACTTGTGCAAGCGCTTCGGCTTCCTCGGCGAGACCGGCGCATACTACTTCCTCTGGGTCGTCAACGAGGATGTACCTTCATACGAAGAGTGGTGCGCCTCCCGCGGACGCCAACCGCATGCCACCGGCTAGAACCCCGGCTCACATGCCTCCGGTAGCGCAGGTTTGCAGCCTGCGCCCATTTGCACGACACCTTGTGGCGGCTTGTACTCAACTGTGGCGGTCGCAGTGAAAACCATTGGTGTCAGTGCCTTGCTTCTTGGTCCACCGTAGCGCGGGGGCTTGTCCCCCGCCAGAGCAAAGGGAAACAGGCACGAAAAGGATTGACCTTACAGGAACGCAGGTTGCAAACCTGCGCTACCGGGGATATGAGGCGTGGTGCTCGGCGCCATTATGTTTAATGTGACAACATTGGGGTTGTCCCCCGCCTCTTGCCCTACCGTAGCGCGGGGGCTTGTCCCCCGCCTCTCAATCTACCTCTGCGCCGGGGCTGGTCCGTCGCCTCCTGACACAATCTGCGAACACCTTCCGGGCTTCTGGTACGACTCCCCGTCGCCGCGTGCTGCAATTCGAGAGTGCCGGAACCAATCCTCGTCGATCACGGTCATAAGGCCCCCATCGGCGCCATCGTCCCGCCCCGTCTCTGATGCGAAACGGCTAGCCCCCCAGGCCCTTGACACTATACACTCGCTTGTTTATTGTTTATTCAGATTCACACCCCCATAGTACCGATAGAGGAGAAAGTAGCTATGGATACGGGCAAGACTACTCACGTGTTTTCGCGCCGGCGATTTCTCGCTGGAGGTGCGGCAACAGGCGGATTCTTGCTGATGGCTGCGTGTGGTGGTGGAAGCACAGGCGAAGCCATGCCTAAGGAGGAGATGGCGGAAGGTGAGGCGCCCAAAGAGGAAGCCAAACAGCCTGAGATGGAAAAGGTCACCTTGGTCTTCCGCGACTGGCGCCAGCCAGGCCGCACGGCGACGACATGGGAAGTCTGGTTCACTTGGGCGGATGAAACCTTCCGCGAAGCGAATCCGCAGGTAGAGGCGGTAGAGTATTCGCACGTACCCTTTGGCGCAGAATACATTCAAAAGCTTACGACGGAATCCGCTGCACGCGTTACCGCCGACGTGGTGCATAGCTCCATCATATGGGGACGTGACCTGTGGGATAACGATATCCTCATGGATCTCACCGCACACGCCGCCACGACCCCGGACGTTGGGGCCGACCAGTTCATGCCCAGCGCCAATCCCTATCGCATTGCGGATGGCAAAGTCTTTGGCCTCTCTTTCTGGGGCCCGGACTCCTACGTGATGGTGATTAATCAGGACCACTATATAGATGCGGGTCTTGATCCCAAGGGCGAGGACCAGTTGACCTGGGAAGGCTTGGCTGCAACCGTGGAGAGGCTCTCCCGCAAGGATTCCGGCGGCAATTACTCACGCATCGGCTTTACCTATCACATTCCCGGCATGCCCGAATTTGCCGCCTGGCTTTACGCCAACGGCGGCGAAATGCACAACGCCGAGCTCACTGAAGCCATCTTCGACACGGCCCAGGCTCTGGAAGTAGCGGAGCACCGTCAAATACAGCACGTGCGCTACAAGGACAGGGTTGAAGGCTTCCCGGGCAGTAACCTAGACATTCTCAAGGGAGGCCAAGGGTCCGGCATCTCCTGGGGTACCTGGGCCGCCTACTATGTCCGTGACGAATTCCCCGAAGACTTCAATTTCTGGATGGTGCCTATGCCGCAGGGGCCAAGCACCGATGGTACGACCAGTGGCGCGACCTGGATAAACATGATGGTTGTGCCTGACGGTACGTCAAATCCAGACTTGGCATTTGAATTCAGCCGCTTCACGTGCGGCCTGGAGGCACAGGTGCAGAAGCTGCTCCTCGTCAACCAGGTCTCGCCGCGATTGGACTTCTACAACACGCCGGAGTGGACGAAAGCGGTGGAGGACCTGCCACAGCTCGGCGTCGTGCCCGACGTCGGTGCGAGAGGCAGGGCCTATCCGTTCTTTAGGCGCTACACGTCAGCCAATGAGCAATGGCAGATCGTGCGCGATGCCATGAGCGGTGAGAGCGAACTCGACCTGCGCGGCGCTCTGGCCGAGACCGTCAAGCTCATCTCCCAGGAGCTTGAAAGTTAGGCAAGGATTAAGGTCTCTCGCTCCCGCGTCAGCGAGAGCACAAACCTAGCCAATTGCAAACGGAGAGGCGGCGAACTTGCCGCCTCTCCGTTTGGCTTTTTGATTGGCTAGTCTAGCCTGTCGCACAGCACCCTGCGACAGGCTCAGCAAGATCGGCGCGTCATCAATCCCATTTGGCTTGAGTATTTCGGAGAGTTCACACGCTTCCGTTCGCCCTGAGCTTGTCGAAGGGTGTATCCTTGCTAACGGATGGGATAGAGCAGGAGACTCTCAGGTCTAAGGCGGGAGGCGCGACCATGTCCTTCAAACTTGCCGTTGTTCAGATGGATTGCGTGCTCGGCGACGTGGCCGCCAACCTTGCGCGCGCCAACAGCCTCGTGGCAGCCGCCGCGGCACAAGGCGCATCGGTGGCGGTGCTGCCGGAACTCGCGACCACCGGGTACTTCGTCGGCGACCGCATCGGCGCACTGGCGGAGCCTATCCCCGGTCCGACCACCGACGCACTCGGCCGGATCGCGCAGCGCCACCGGTGCTACATCATGGCCGGCATGATCGAGCAAGGCCAGGACTGCTTCTACAATAGCGCCGCCCTGCTCGCCCCGGACGGCAGCCTGCACGGGGCCTACCGCAAGGTCCACCTCTTTTCGGCTGAACGAGAGGCCTTCACTCCCGGCACCGAGCCGGCCCTGTTCGACATTGGCGGTACCCGCGTGGCGCTGACGATATGCTACGACCTCATATTCCCTGAGTACATTCGCCGTCTGGTCCTGGAAGGCGCTCAGGTCATCCTGAACAGCACCGACTGGATCACCAACGACTGGCAGCGCGGCCTGGGCTGGAGCGGCACGGTGGTAAGCGGCCTTGTGGCCACGCGCGCCTTGGAGAACACCGTGCACGTGGCCATGGCGGACCGCGTCGGCGTGGAAGAAGGCTGGAAGAGCCTGGGACACTCCTGCATCGCAGCCCCCTCCGGCGGGCTTCTCGCCAAAGTCGACGAGGGCGAAGGGGTAGCCGTGGCGTCGCTGGAGCTCGATCACCCCGACTGGCAACAGTGGCGCACCGTAGCCACCTATTTGGACGACCGTCAACCAGATCTCTACACACCGAAAGAGGCGTAGCCGTGGACATTCGCACCTACCTTTCCAATGAAGCCAGGCGCATGCATGGGGAATCCTTGCAGGACTTGCCCGCGCCGGAAGACTGGGCGCAGGCCCGTGTGCAATGGCAGGCGCAGTACTACGAAATGATGGGCATCACCTCCCACATGGCCTTGGTGGAGCGCCCGCCTTTGAACATGTGCGTGACCAAAGAGACGCAACGCGACGGCTACCGCATTCAGAACGTCTACTACGAAAGCCTGCCCGGACTCTACGTGACCGGCAACCTCTACTTGCCGACGAATGTCGACGGCCCCGTGCCCGGTGTGCTCTATGTCTGCGGTCACGCGCAGAAGCAAAAGGAGCACTATCAGGCGCATCCCCGCAAATTCGCCCAACTTGGCTTCGCCTGCTTGCTCGTGGAAACGATCCAGCTTGGCGAGATAGAGGGGCACCACCACGGTACGTGCCATCGCGGCTGGTTCAATTGGTTCAGCCAAGGCTACACCCCCGCCGGTGTAGAGCTGTGGAACGGCGTGCGCGGCCTTGATTTGCTGGCGTCATTGCCGGAAGTGGACGGCGCGCGCCTGGGAGTCACCGGCATCTCGGGCGGCGGCGCGGTAAGCTGGTGGATTGCCGCGGCGGACGAACGCGTGAAGGTGGTAGCGCCGGTCTGCGGTACCGCGACGTTTGCTTCCCACGTGTGCGAGCGCACGCTAGACGGCCACTGCGACTGCATGTTCTTCGTCAACGCCTACGGCTGGGAGCTGGCCGACGTGGCGCGACTCATCGCGCCGCGCCCCATGCTTATCGGTTCCGCCAATCGCGACGGCATCTTTCACATCCGCTCAATCCGCGAGACCTTTGCGGGAATCAAGAAGATCTACGATCACGTGGGCGCGAGCGAGAACACTATCTTGATCGAGACGCCCGGCGGCCACTCTTACCACGCCAATTCGCGCCGCGGCATCTTCTCCTGGTTCCTGCGCTATCTCGCGGATAAGGACGTATCGCCGGAGGCAGCAGGCGACATTGACGACCGTCCGGAAGTGCAAGAGGACGCGGCCACGCTTCGCGTCTATCAGAACGGCGTGCCCACGTCCGAGCGCGTCACGACTATTCACGAGGACTTTTTCACGCTGCCGGAACTGCCGAACATTGTGACCGCAGACGAATTGGCGGCTGTCCGTGACAAGGCGCACGCCAAGCTTGCAGCGATGTCGTTCAGACACTTCCCCAGCACGCCAGGTACTTTAGACGCGGAGGTAGAGTACGAGACCGGGCGCGGCGATGCGGTCGCTGGCGGCAGGTTTGCCTTCACGTCGGAAGGCGGCTGGCGGCTGCACGGGTCTTGGACGCTGCCGGAAGCAGATGCCGATGCACCGGCCGTCGTCGCGCTGCGTACGCCCCATGAGCCACGCCGCGCCACGGAAGACTGGCTGCAAGGCTTCGATAGCTCCTGGGCACGGGTGGTGGCAGAGCCGCGCGGCACCGGAGACAATGCCTGGGGCACGGAACTTGATTGGCACGTGCGCCGGGCGTGTATGCTCCTCGGCCGCACCGTGGCGTCGATGCAGGTCTACGATACGCTGCGCGCCTTGGATGCCGTTGCACACCTGCCCGGTGTGGATAGCTCGCGGCTAGCGTTGGCCGGTCGCGGCCAGATGGCAGTGGTAGCGCTCTACGCGGCGCTGCTCCACGGCAACTTAGAAGCGCTCATTCTGAGCGATCTGCCGGAATCGCTGGCAGCGCACTCCAGCCCTGACGGCACCGGCATCGCCAGCGAAATCCTGTTTGCGCTCCAACACGCAGACCTGCCCCAAGCCGCCGGCCTCCTCTGGCCAATGGAACTGGTCTTCTTGGGTCCGCGCCCCGGCACCTTCGGCTGGACGGAAGATCTCTATAGCCGCCTCGGCAGCCCTGGCGCGATACGGCATGTGATGAATCTTGAGCAATGGCAGCCGGGTGCGGGGCGGTAGCGTTTGAGGAAAGCCAGAGTCTAGCGATGTGCCCTGCATTACGAGTATAGGGTCTATACTATTAAGGGTACAACGTTCGGATACGATGTATGCTTGACAGAATTCGGGCCCAAGTACGCAACAATGAAATACGACTTACCCAGCACGCTCTGCAGGAAATGGCTGAGGAGCAAGTCTCGCTCGATGAGACTTTGGTGGCACTATCTCAAGGGCAAGTGTTGGAGAACTACCCGCAGCACCGCAGGGGTGCGTGTTGCCTGATTTGCGGTTTTACGCGGTCGGGGCGGGTCTTGCATGTCGTTTGCACGACGGCTCTTCCCGTTCTCATCATTATTACAGTGTATGAACCTACGTCGCCCAAGTGGGTAACCCCATGGCAGAGAGGGCAAGCGACATGAAGTGCAGCATTCAGGGCTGTCCTGGTGAATACGAAGCGAAACGCATCGTACACACCGTGCGGAGCGAAGGGCAAGTAATTGTCATCGACCACGTGCCGGCTGAGGTGTGTGCAATCTGTGGCGACACGCTGCTCCATCTAGACACAGTGCGCAAGGTCGAAACGCTCATACAACAAAAGGGTCAGCCGGCGAACAGCGTCCCCTTGTATGAGTTCGCATAGAGTGCGCACGCGCCAATAGGGCGCGAAGTGCTGGGCAAGAGTGAGGCGCTGCCGCTTAGTCGCGGAGCCCGCCAATGGAATAATGCCTGTTGAGTGGCAAGTCAGACGTATCCGACTCTTTCGCGCCTGCTAGCGGCGTGTTGTCCTCCCTCGCTCCTTTTTTTACCCCACCTCCTGGAATCCCTACTGCCCAAGCGGCCCCTGCCGGGCCTGAAGTCAAAGGGTCGTCACTCCGGCGAGAGCCGGAGTCCAGACAACAACCGGCGGAAGAGAAGATGGATTCCCGCCTACGCGGGAATCACCATGGCCTTGCCCAGGCCGCACAAGGGAATGAAAGTGAGTTCCGATATCTCCGTTCGTGCTGAGCACTTCGGCAAGCTCAGTACAGGCTTGTCGAAGCATGAACGGAGAGATGAGTGTCGCAAGCTCTTAACCGCTTCCGCCGCTCACCCTTCGACGATGCTCAGAGCCTGCCCCGTACCGGATACGGGGGCGAACGGCAAGACCGCTTGTTTTCATGGCAATGACGAGCGCACGCGCGCTGATGGTTATGGCCGCCTATCCGGCACCACGTGGCCTTCCGGGTTCGGCCACTGGAATGAGCCCTCTTGCATGTTTTCCAGAGCGCTCAGCACCGTTTGCGGGCCTTCTTGCGCCACTTTCTTCAACGGATCAGGCCAGCCCTGGAGTTGCTCCTCTTCCCACTGCCAGAGGTGGTATTCCAGGTCCCGCGTGACTTCGACGTTTGCATCCGCCACGTTGGCTTCCTCACGCGGATCGTTGGCCAGATCAAAGAGCTGAGTCAGCGGCCAGTTCATCAATCCGCCGTGGTAGCTCTTGGTAAGTTTCCAGTCGTGACCATCGGCGGCGCCGATGGTGCGGATCGCCCGTTGCGCCGACCATAGGCCATGCTCCAAGTACACGTAGTCGCGTCGCGGCTGCGGTTCCGGCTCGCCGCGCAGCATCTCCAGGAGCGAGCGTCCCTGCCACTTCGCCGGCGCATCGAGACCGGCGACCGCGCAGAGCGTGGGACCCAGGTCTAAGGTGTAGCTTGCGGCATCCACCACCGTCTCTGGTCGGATCCCACCACTCGGCCAGCGGGCGAGCATCCAGATGTGGGCATCGGTCTCGTAGACGCCCCAGTGATCGCCGTAGACGCTGTGTTCGCCTTGATTCTCGCCGTGATCGGTAGCGGCAATGATGAGGGTATCATCCAGAATACCTGCTGCCTCTAACGCATCCAGCAGCCGCCCGACGTACTCATCGCAATAGGCGATCTCCGCATCATACATCGCCATCCAGTAATCGAAATCTTCCTTGCCCCGGATGCGGTGCGAACCGGCGGAGTTCGGCATATGAGCGTAGCGCTCGGCGTCATCTTTGATCCGCTCGTCGGACGGCCAGTCAGGCGGCGGGTAGGTAAGCATCTTGTCCACATACGCTTGCGGCGCTTTGTACGATTGGTGTGGGTCCCAGTAGTGGACGTAGAGGAAGAAATCGTCCTGCGCGTGGTCTTGCAGCCAAGCAAGAGCAGAAGCCGTGATCTCCGGCGCTTCCACGTTGCTATGCCCCAAATGCCACTGCGGACGGTAGTACGCATTCCAGCCCATGCGGAACCAGGGTGCCTGGTCGCCGAACGTCGAGACCGCCGCCGTACGCAAGCCTGCCTCCCCCTTCTGCTCAGCCAGATACTGCTGCACCTGCGGCGCGCGACTGCCGATGGGAGGAAACGTCGGTCCAGCGTAGCGGGTATCTTGCTCCCAAGGCTTGGTGTCCAATTCGCCTGCCGGCCGTCCATAGTCGCCGACTATCTGTGCCCTCTCGCCGTGCGTGAGCAGTCCGGTCTTGATACCCCAGCGACCGGTGAATATGCTCGCCCGCGCGGGCACGCAGGGCGTATCAGCGGCGTACATGTTAGTAAAACGCGCGCCTTCCCGCGCCAGCCGGTCAAGATGCGGCGTCGTCGGCCGCTCGTAGCCATAGCAGCCCAAGTGATCGCGGCGCAGGGAATCAATATCGATGTAAAGTACTTTCATCTTCGACTCTTCTTAGCACCCAGTCCCGTTTTTGTAGGCCTCAGTCCCATTTATGTCATTTCGAGCGCAGCGAGAAATCTAGAACTCCATGCACTCCAGTGGTTCAACAACTTAGTCCTAAAGCATAGCCGAACTTAGCGCGATACCTCGATAACGTCGCGTACGGCGCAGGTCGCAAACATGTCCTGAGCACTTCGGCAGGCCTGTGCTGAGCCTGTCGAATGGCCTGCGCTACCGGATGCCTGGCAGCGACCCCAGGGTCCGCGCCATGTATCAGCACTCCGCCGGTCACATCGTAGCGCGGGGGCTTGTCCCCCGCCTGGAATGGAACCTAATGCGCTGAAGCCGATAGATTCCCGTCTACGCCGGTATGACCGTCGTCTCCTTGCCTTCACGCAGCGCCACCGCATCGGCAATCATACGGTGGAAATCGTGCTGTGGCGCATAATTCACCCGCGACTTCGCCGCACTGTTATCCGCCCAGTACTGCCAGCAGGCCGGCGCTTCCCAATCTAGTACCGGCAGGCCCAATAGATCGCTTAACACCGGCGTCGCTTCACTGAATGGAATGGCGTACGGCCCGTGCATGTTCAGGGTCGCGCCGACCCCGCCGTCCTCTTCGAGCGCCTGCACAATGCCGTGCACGACGTCGCGGGCGTCGGTGCGCTGCCAGAGCCAGGGGTTGCCGTCACGGTCGTGGTAGTTGACCAGCAGCTTGCTGGGATCGTCCGTGCGCTGCTTCACCGCCTCATCCAGCTTGGCCACATTTTCCGCCATCTCAGGATGCCACAGCGGGCCGCGCTGCGCTTGGCTCGCCTCGCGGTACTGGCTTGCAGCAATGCCCGACGTCCAGCCGTTGAAGATTTCTTCCCCAGCTAGGATTGCGCCCGGTCGAATAATCGTCGTCTTAAGCCCGTATTCCCGCCGGTAGTGTTCCACCATCTCCTCATTCAGCACCTTGATCATGCCGTACTCTTTGACCGGCAGGCGTGGATGTTGCTCGTCTACCGGAGCATAGAGCAGCGACGGCATGGGATAGACCGTGTCGCTGCTGATGTGCACAAACCGGTGCAGCGCATCGCCCTGCTCAGCCACCGCCTGCAACAAGCGCATGGTGCCGGTGGTGTTGATGTCATAGTACGTGAACTTCTCCATGGAGGGCGGCCGGGACATGACACACGCCGTGTGGACCACGGCATCCACTCCCACCGCCGCCTTGGCGATGCCCTCGGTGTCATCCAGCCCCACGTTTGCGATCTCAACATCAAAGGCATCGAGCTTGTCCGCCTTCGGGTCGCCCGGAAAGACCATGCCTCGCACCTGATGACCCCGCGCGAGCAACTCTTTCGTTAGGTTCGTACCCACGCGTCCCGATGCACCTGAGAGCAGTATTCTCACCGGCCTAGCTCCTTAGTTTCTTGCTTGTTTCTGGGTCGATAATACGCAAGCCGCGAACTGGACGCAAAGCGACGGCATACAGAGTTGAGCCGCCCCTTGCGCCTAATGGCGCGTTTGGGGCGGCCCATAACGGTCACAATCCAGTGCGGTTCGTATCCTACATGCGAACTTTACTGAAGCACCGAGTTCGCCAACGATTCGTTCAGCACTTCCTGAGCCAACTGATCGGCCTCTTTAAGCGCCTCTTGGATGGTCGTTTCCTTCTTGAAGATGGTCTGTGCCATGGTGTTGTGAATGCCGATCAGGCCGATGCCGCCCGGCGCTCCAACGACGAAACCGGCAACCGCCATCGAGTCCACGGCCTCCTTGCGCAACGGATCGCCCTGGATGAAGTCCTCGCTGTTGGCTACGGACTTGCGCATGGGCAACCGGCTCTTACCCAAAGCGTGGCGGAGGTCTTGCGGCGCCTCGAAGAGCCACTCGATGAACTTAAAGGCCTGCTCCGGATTCTTGGAGCCGTTGGGGATGATGTTGTCGCCGCAGCCGCTATACGTCACGGTATTGCCACCCGGCGGCAAAGGCGCTGGAGCTGCGCTGTATTCGAGCTTGTCGAAGCCCGCTTTGTAGTTGGGCTGGTGCGGCGTGTCATAGATCGTATAGATCATGCTGGCGCCGCGGTCGGTGAAGACAATCCGGGGATCGACATCGCCTCGGAATTCATCTGCCGCCAGAAAACCATCCTGCAAATCATAGATGCGGAGCATATGCTCGAATGCGGCCACCGTTGTCTCATTGTCGAGCGTCGAGGTGCTGTCGTCCGCACTAATAATGGCGCCGCCCAACTGCCAGACCGCCACCATCCAGCACGCGAAGATACTGCCGGGGCCCCAGTGCGGGACGTAGCCAAGCTGGGAGAGTTTCGCGCCGTCTTTCTTCACCAGCCTGCCGATGGCTGAGTAGAGGTCATCCCACGTGGCGGGCGGATTCTCCGGATCCAGACCGGCCTCGATCAGGTTTTCGTGGCCGATGAAGAGCGTGCGGGCGTCGGGCGTAAAGGGCATCCCAAACTGGCGCCCCTGCCACACGGCATCATTCAAAATCTCTTCCCACATATCGCCGGTATCTATGGTGGCAGAGGCCTTGACCATTTCGGTCATCTCCGATGCCAGGCCACCATGGGCAAGGGTCTTGATGGTGAAACGCGGCGCGAATGACATATCGGGCGCGGCGTCGGCCGCCACCGCAGCGGGCAGTTTCTCAAACGTCTCGCTCCACGGCGTAGGCATGGTGTTGATGAAGATTGCGTCCTGCATCGAGTTGAACTCGTCGCGCAGTTCCAGTCCCACACCTTCAGTGAACGACGCCCAGAAACCATTGAGCGACCAGAAGTCAACCTGCACGGTCTCCATCTTGGGCGCTTCCGCCTCGGCTTCCTTCTCTTCCATCTCAGGTGCTTCTTCCACAGGCGCGGCTACCTGCCCACATGCGGCCAAGAGTCCCACACTTCCAAGCATGCCGGCGCCAATGCCAAGCATCCGCCGACGGGTCACGTTCACGTCCGTTGCCTTAGACATTCTTTGTCTCCTTTAGCAGTTCTGGCTAAACACGCCTAAGCAGCGAGTTTGCTGTGAAGCGGCTGCACCAACGTCTTTGCTTTATTGAAGAAAGCTCCGCAAAGAATTGCCTGCCGCAATGAGCGTCTTCTTAGTCCCTCCTTCCTCGATAGTCCTTTACTTGCCCTGCATCATATCAATTGACTAGCAGCACGACAAGTGAGCAACGCGTCGGGATTACCCAACGAGTGAGTGCCGAAATTCGGCTAGGCAGCCGTGCCTTCGACGATACTCACCACGGCATGCGTGGGGACGACCCGGCTAAGGGAAAGGCCCGCCTGGGCAAAGAGTTCCACGTATTCTTCTTCCGTGCGTTCACGCCCGCCGGAGGTCAGCGCGAGCATCACCACGTCCCAGAGCTTGCTGTTCGACGGCTCATTGCCCGGCGGCATCACGCCTTCTATGACGAGCACCCGGCCACCCGCCGTCATGGCGTCGCGACAGTTCCGCAGGATCGCCGCAGACCGCTCATCGTCCCAGTCATGGATGATGTGCTTGAGGAGGTAGACATCGCCGCCCGAAGGAACACCGGCGAAGAAGTCGCCGCCATCAACTCGGCACCGCACGCCGATTGCCGAGGCTTCAAGCTCCGCTCTGGTAGCATCAACCACATTCGGCCGGTCATAGAGAATGCCGTCGAGCGCGGGATAGGCTGCGAGGACTTCGGTCAGCAGGCGACCGTGACCGCCCCCCACGTCCACCACCTTCTTGCAGTCCGAAAAGTCATAGGCAGCACAGACACCGGCGGCCTCGAAGCGCGAAAGCGCCGTCATTGAATTATTGAAGTCAGTTGCCGCGTCGGGGTTCTGTTCCATGAAGTCAAAGAGCGAAAGCCCACAGGCAAGGTCAAATGCCGGCTCGTTCTTTTCGACACTGTAGAGCAGATGCGCCCACGCCCGGTTGTACCACTCGCTGCCGTGCACGATCGCGTAGTCGCGAAAGGAACAGGGCGCATCCGCTTGCAGCAGTTCCGCCATGGGGGTGAGCGCAAACTGCCGCGGCTCCAACTCCACAAACACATCCAAACTTGCCAAGAGACGCAAGACGCGATAGAGCGCCTCCGCGCTCGTCTCCGTCTCTGCGGCGAGTTCGTCCACAGTTTGCGGGCCGTCTGCCAACAGGTCGGCAATACCCAGTTTCGCGGCGACGAAGAGGCACTGCGTGGTGGCTTTGCCCCAAACCAACTGTTGCAGGCGGGGCACAAGCGCTGGGTCTGGAAATGATTCAGGCCATTCAGGCGTCACGAATAGGCTCCAATCCTACAAATTGACTGGCGCGGAGACAGATTCTTCTAGCGTTTACTATGACAGTTGAAATCTGTCAGCGCTTGTCCCTCACATCCTCAAGAGCGGGGGACGAGCCCCCGCTCTACGCTAATCTCATTGATGGAGATGCGGTTCACATCGCGTGGGCTTAGGATTCCGCTTAGCGTCCCATGGCGTAGGGGACCATCGTCCGCGGAGATGCTCCACCTTCAATCAGACCGGAATCCGGATCGAAACGAACACCCGTAACCTGACCGTGCCCCCAGTCTCCTCCTACGACGATCTCATGGCCACGGGCCTCGAGCGCGGCGCGTGTTTCTGCTGAAATGCGACCCTCCACCACCACTCTCTTGGGATAGGCGGCGCGGGGGTAGAATGAACTGGGGAAGTGCATGGTATGAAAAGACGGGGCCTCAATCGCTTCCTGAAGATTCATGCCAAAATCCACCACGTTGAGGAAGAACTGTAGCGTCCATTGGTCCTGCATGTCGCCGCCGGGCGTGCCGAAGACCATATGCGGCCTGCCGTCTTTCATTGCCAGCGAAGGTGTCAAGGTCGTGCGGGGACGCTTCCCCGGCATGAGGGCATTGGGATGGTCCGGATCGAGAGAGAACATCTGCCCACGTGTGCCCAACGGGAAGCCGAGACCCTCAACAACCGGCGAGGACGGCAACCAACCTCCGCTCGGCGTGGCGGAAAACATGTTGCCTTCCGCATCGATGACGTCCAAATGGGTCGTATCAAAGGCGTAGAACGCCGGGTCGCCGGGCAGCGTTTCCAAGGTCTGCGGCGGCAGGCCGCCGGGCCGTAGTTCGGCGGAAGCCGCCGCCAGATCAATCAACGTGCTGCGCTCCGCGGCGTACTCTTTGCTCAAGAGCCGGTCAAACGGCACGTGCACAAATGCCGGATCGCCGTAGTACGTCTCGCGGTCTGCGAAGGCCAGCTTCGCCGCCTCGACCACGGTGTGGATATACTCAGGTGAATTGTGACCCAAGCCCGCCAGGTCGAATTGCTCCAGCAGTGTGAGTTGTTGTAAGAAGACGGGTCCTTGGCACCAGGGACCGCATTTATAGACGTCTATGCCTCGATAGTTGACCGTGACAGGAGGCTCAACCTTGGTGCGAAAAGCAGCGAAATCCTCTGCGGTAATCAGACCCCGGTGCGTTTCGCCACTGGCGTCAAGAATCTCCGTGTTCGCTACAAAGTCAGCAGCCTTTGCGGCCACGTCGCCGCGATAGAAATAGTCGAGGGCAGCGCGCAACCCCGCTTCCCGCCCGCGATGCTGCTCTCGCATCTCCACGTCTATGGCTGCTTGAAAGGTGGCCGCCCAGGTCGGCTGCCGCCACAGCGAGCCAACTTCCGGTACCGCGCCGTTATCCAGAAATGCCTCGGCCGACGTCGGCCAGCGGGTGCGAAATTTCTCCGCGTGGGTTGCAAGTGAGCGGCTCAATTCCGCATACATGGGAAAGCCGTCGCGGGCCATGTCCACCACCGGGCCCAGCGTCTCCTTGAGGCTCAGTCTCCCATACCGCAGCAGCGACGTGACCCACGCGCCAAACGCGCCCGGCACCGTGGCCGGCAAGAGACCGTCACCTGGAATGAGGTCGATGTTTTGCGCGCGAAACCACTCGATGGTTGCTCGCTTTGGCGCCATGCCCTGGCCGTTAATGGCAACAGTCTGCGGGCCGTCAGCGGCGGCGCGGTGAATGAGAATTGGGCTCTCGCCGCCGATGCCGTTCGAATGGGGCTTCAGAAGATTGAGCGCAAAGCCGGCTGCCACACCGGCATCTATGGCATTCCCGCCGTTCTCCAGTACCCGCATTCCAATTGCCGTCGCCAGGTAATGCCCCGTCGTCACCACGCCGAACGTACCCGTGATGACGGGGCGTGTCGTAAACTCCGCCATTTCGCTCATTCACTCCTTATACCGCCAAAGCGCTTCGTCGTACGAGGAAAAGTCCCCCGGCGAACGCTCAGCGGGCTATCCAATTCAGGCATTGTCCATGAGTTATTGCAATGAACGTAGCATGCCACCCTCGAATCCGCAAACACTGCCGCTTGTAGCAAGCCGGCTCTCCTCAGTGGTACGATTGGGCGAGCAACCTGCCAAGTAGTAGAGCAATCCGTACCCATGAAGCCGACCAACGCCCCGCCATTGCCCCAGATGCCCATCGACCTAGAAGACAACCTGCGCCTGCGCCTTGCCATACCCGATGACTTCGACGCCTGGGTTGACTTCAACGAGCGCATGCGCGAATACGATCCGTCCTCGAACCGCGTCGGTGTCTGGGCACATGAACTTATGTCAGGTCGGCATCCCACCACGAGAGCCAGCGACTTCACGGTGGTGGAAGACATGGGCACCGGCAAGATCGTCTCGTCCCTCTGCCTGATCCCACAGACCTGGTCGTATGGCGGCATCCCGTTCGGCTGCGGCCGCATCGAGCAGGTGGGCACCGACCCGCTCTACCGGCGGCGCGGCCTCATTCGCAAGCAAATGGACGTGATCCACGCGCTCAGTGCATCCAAAGGCGAGTTAATGCAGGCCATCACGGGCATCCCGTGGTACTACCGCCAATTTGGGTACGAGTTTTCCCTCGATCTCTATCACGGCCGCGTGGTACGTGTGTCGCCCCCTTCTACAGAAACCACTACCCAGTACCACGTGAGACCGTTGACCGAATCCGACCACTCCTTCGTTCGGACTGTGTACGCGCATGCCGAACAGCGGCAACCGTATAGCGTGGTGCGCTCAGACGAGCATTGGGAGTTTGAGTTTTCCGGCCGCAGCGTTGCAAGCGAGGTCTACAAGGAGTGGCTTGTTATCGTGGACAAGGAGCAACAGCCGGTTGGCTTCATCCACTACCACCCGCTCCCTAAGTCCCTAGAACCGAAACCGTGGCGTTTAGTTTTGCGCCAATGTGCGCTCGCGCCGGGCGTTAGTTACCTGAACGTCATGCCGGACCTGCTAACCGCAATCCCTGCCTATGTACAATCGCTGAACAATAACGGCGGAAGTGAAGCAGAACCGCAACCCGGCGAGATAGTGTTCATGCTGGGTCGCGAGAATCCCGCCTACGGTATGTTGCCACACCTGGCAACATCCTCGCTCCAGGGATACGCCTGGTACATCCGCGTACCGGATCTGGCTGCATTCCTGCGCCAGGTGCGGCCGGCGCTCGAGAGTAACTTACCGGGCACACCCGCGGAGGGCTACACTGGCGCGCTTACGCTAAGCTTCTTCCGCAGCGGCTTGCGGCTAAGTTTCGATCAGGGCAGGATCACAGAAGTCGCCACTCTTGGCCATAAGGATGCCGAAACCTGTGACGCAAGCTTCCCTGATCTGACATTCCTGCAATTGCTCGGCGGTCGCTGCACCTATGCCCACCTTAGTGAAAGCTATCCCGATTGCAGCGCCACACCCACAGCCCAAGCCCTGCTGGCGGCGCTCTTTCCGCCCTTTACCGGAAACCTCTGGCATTCGGATTAGCAATTCTTTGTTGGGGGGATTAGAACAGCTGAGCTGTGTTCGGCTGCGCTCAGCAATCCCCTAGAAGCAGCCGCCAGTTGGACAAACGCTGTCAAAGGGGACTTACTGCGCCGTGTAGCCGCCGTCCACCGGCAACGCGGCTCCGGTCACGAACGATGCTGCATCGGAACAGAGCCACACCACCACTTCAGCAACTTCCTCCGGGCTGGCAAACCGGCCGTTCGGCTGCGAAGCCAACAGTCTATCGCCGACCTGAGGATTGCGCGTTACCAACGTCTCCAACATGGGGCTGAAGACCGCGGCCGGGCAGACGCAGTTTACGCGGATGTCGTGGGGAGCGTATTGGAGCGCTGCCGTCTTCGTCAGTCCCACCACGCCGTGTTTGCTAGCGGCGTAAGCCGGACTGTGCTGGCTACCCACCAGGCCCGCCACTGAAGACACATTAACTATTGCCCCACCGCCCGACTGCATCATGGCGGGTATCTCGTACTTCATGCAGAGCCACACACCCTTGAGATTGACCCCCATCACGTCGTCCCAGTCGTCTTCCGTAAAGTCGATCATTGCGGCTCCGCTGCCGAGCACGCCGGCATTGTTGAAGCCAAAGTCCAAGCGTCCGTAGGTCTGCGTGGCGACCGACACAACATTCTCCACGTCGGTGGACGTACTCACGTCTGCCTTGAGGAATGCGGCCTCCCCACCACTCTTCGTAACCAGTTGTGCCGCTTCCTCCCCGCCCTGCACGTCAACATCCGCAAGCACCACACGGGCGCCTTCACGCGCAAACGCCAAGGCGGCGGCGCGGCCAATCCCGGATGCCGCGCCTGTGACCAACGCGACCTTGTTTGTAAATGGTCGTTCCACGCTAATGTTCCTTGCGCCGTCTGCTAATAGTCTTGCCTGCAATGCAATGCGATGAGAGCGCAGCCCTGACTGCCGTTCCTATGACAATAGAATGCCGAGTTCCGTCATTCCCGCGCAATGCCTGCCCTGTACCCCAACACGGGGCAGGAATCCATCTTCGCAATTTCAAGCACTCATCATCTACTTGGGAGTACCAACGCATCCACACGTGCTCCATGATCGCGTTCGAATGAACTTGTCGCGGGAGACAATTATGGAATTAGTAGATCCGGACTTGTCAGTGCAGATGCAAGACGCCACGCATACCTTACCCAGATCGGCTCCTCGATCTGTCACTCTGAGGAGCGCAGCGACGAAGAATTTAGAGTGCAGAGATTCTAGATTCCGCGAACCCTGTTCGACGTTGCACTCGGAATTGCATGTGTTGAGTAATTCGTTGACAAAGACTTCCACTCACTGGACTGTGTCGAACGCACATGTCATTCCTGTAAGTGTTGAGTAAATCGTTGACAGAATCCGCTTTCCATTCTGAGGAGTTGACGGTGCATGTCATTCCGAGCGGAGCGTCGAACGATGTTCGCGGAATCTAGGGTCCCTGCTCAACGCACTCTAACAGCTTCAGCACACTAGATTCCTCTCTTCGCTGCGCTTCGTTCGGAATGACATGTGTGCTAGTCATGTCTAAAACCGCGAAAGGTTGCTTTTGTACTCAAATCTGTCAACGAATTACCTGACACTTACAGGAATGACAAGAAGCTAAGCCTTGCGAAAGTATCAAGTTTATATCTACTAATCCCGGATTACTTTACCCAGGACTGATTCCTCAACGTCACACACAAGGGATAAGCAGTCTAGCTTGCCGTCACTATGCCGCGACGGCTCTGGATTCTAATCTGTATTGCCGAACATCTCCCCAATTATAGGACGCACAAGCCCCCAGTTGGGCAGCAATACCTGCGCGCCGCCATCCGTTACATAATCGTAAACCAAGGGCGGCTCGATGACGCGGGCATTGATCGGTACGTCGTTTAGCAAATAGAGATCACGCATGAGAATGAGCTGCTCGGCAACCGTAAGATCGGTCTCAACTAATTCATTGAACCGCTGGAGGAGCAGTGGGAATATGACGATCATTTCGTCCGTAAAGAGTCCGGCGCGCGCAGAAGTGATGATGTTCTGCTGACGGCCCATCCGTTTGAAGTCGTTGTCCGGATGCCGGGTGCGCGCATAGATTAGGGCGGTAGCGCCGTCCATGTGCTGTAAGCCCGCGGGAATGACAATGCGCGTGTATCCGTAATCAAACGTTGGATACAAGTTGTCGATCAGGGTCTTGGCAACCAAGACCTCAACACCGCCAAAACTATTGATAAGCGCCGTAAAGCCGGTAAAGTCAATTGCTGCCACTGCATGCACGGGCACGTCGAAGACCGATTCAACCGTCTGGCGCGCCAACTCGGGGCCGTTTGACTCGTAGTACTCGCCGAGAAAGTACGAAGCGTTGATACGGTTCCATCCATAGCCGGGGATGGTAACCCATAAATCGCGGGGTATTGAGAGAAGGGAAAGCGTGCGGGAATTGCGCTCGATGCTGAGCAGCATGATGACGTCGCTGCGCGAATACTCATTCTGCTGCCTACGATCAAGACCAACCAGCAAGATCGTGAAGCGGTCTCCCGACCGCAAGTCAGGTCGGACAGTCTCAGCCCGGGCAGTCTCCCCGGTGAAGGGACCAAGTGCGCTCAAAGTTACCAGCAACGCACAGAGCAAGACACGCCGCAGCGATGGAAGACGGCAATGCCGACTGTTCCCGATGCCGATCACGGGACCGACTTCCGCATCGGCGCAGTGCCCAACAAAGCCTCGATCTCGTCCTCCACCTCCGGCGTTAGTGCAATCCGATCATGAGTCTCCAGGCGCACGTGCGTACCGTTGAGAATAATCCGCAGCGCGACGCGCGTTTCACCGGGATTACGCATCACGACTCCGGCAAGCCGCTGCAATCGTCCTAAATCCTCCGCGTCATCCGGCGTGCGCTGGAGCACAAGCTCAACCTCCGGCCCCGTCCGATCCACCGGCTCTTCAGCGGGTTGGCTCACCTGTTGTTCGGTCTCGTCATCGATCTCCTGCGTCGGGGTAACCGCCACAGGTGTCTCCGCAGCTTCCACTTCCACTTTCTCCGCAGCCTCAGTTTCAGCCGCTGCAGTTGAAGCTTCCGCAGAATCTGCGGCGCCGACCGGCACCCAATCGGGGAGACCGTCCTCCCGCGCGGATGAAGTATTTTCAACGTTCACGGAGACCCTCACCGTCGGATCACCATTTTGCGCAATAGGCTGAGCGCCGTCCCGTTGCTCAGCGGTTGCTTCATCCAGCAGCTCTGCGCTCTCCGCCAGAATACGCAGCACGTCGTCACGGCTATCTTGCTCCACGCGCCCTTTCACGACAACGAAGTTGCCGTTTTCAAGCAAGTTCGCGCGCCCTGCGTATAGCTTGGGAAAGACGGTTACGTCGATCTGGCCATTCTCGTCTTCTAGAGTAAGCATTGCCATATTCTGACCCTTACGGGTGAATATCTTGCGCACAGACCCAACGCGCCCTGCCAACGTGATTCGCTTGCCCTCACGCTCCTGCGTCACCTCCGCCGTAGTCATGTCGGCCACTGCGCGCATTCGTTCGATATGCGGTTTGAATGGGTTCTCTGAGAGGTAATCGCCGAGCAGTTCCTTCTCCCAGATGCCCTTTTCTTCCGGTGTAGCGGGCTCAGTTTCAGGGAGAGTGAAACTGGTGAGCATGGCTGCCTGCTCCTCGCCTAAGAACGTCTCGAAGAGCGTCGGACCCTGATTGCTAATGCTCTGTGCTTTCTGCGAGGATGCAAGCACGTCGTCCAAACTCGCCAGGAGGGCTGCCCGGTCACCCATGCTATCCAGCGCCCCAACTTTAATGAGGCTCTCCAAGGCGCGTCGGTTCACGACCCGTTGGTCGATACGTAGGCAAAAGTCGTAGAAATCTTGGTAGAGTTCCTCCGCCCGCTCAGCGGCAATTGCTTTGGCCGCAGCCGTTCCCACGTTCTTGACCGCGGCGAGGCCGAAAAAGATCGTACCTTCCTTGACCGCAAAATTGGACTCGCTCCCGTTTACATCCGGCGGGGCTACCGCAACATCCAACCTGCTGCACTCGCGCACTGCTTCAATGATCTTGTCAGAATTCCCAAGCTCCGTACTCAAGACCGCCGTCATGTATTCGGCGGGGTAGTTTGCCTTGAGGTAGGCGGTCTGGTACGCAATCGTGCCATAGCACGTGGCGTGGGCTTGATTGAATCCGTACCGCGCAAAAGGTTCGAAGTCGTCGAAGATCGCCTCCGCGACATTCTTCGAGAGGCCGTTTGCCACGGCTCCGTTGACAAACCGCTCGCGATGCTCTTGCAATTCATGCGCAATTTTCTTGCGGACGGCGTAGCACAACTTATCCGCTTCCGCCAGCGTATAGCCGGCCACCGCCTGCGCTACGGCCATAACGTCCTCTTGGTAGACCATAATGCCGTACGTGCTCTCCAGCACTGCAGACATCAATGGATGCCGTGCCGTAGCCTGTTCGCGGCCGTGACGTCTGGCGACGTACTGCGGGATGTATGCCATGGGGCCTGGACGATACAGCGCCACCAGCGCCATGACGTCCTCGATGCGGTCCGGTTGCAGGTCTTTCACGTAGCGCCGCATGCCGTCGGACTCCAACTGGAAGACGCCGGTCGTCTCTCCCGAAGAGAGCAGTTCAAACGTCTTGCTATCGTCCAGCGGAATCTCTCTGAGACCTATGGTTTCACCTCGGGTCTCCGCAATGAATCGCACCGCGCGGTCCAGCACGGTGAGGTTGCGCAAGCCGAGAAAGTCCATCTTGAGCAACCCGATCTTCTCGATAGCGTTCATTTCAAACTGGGTCATGACGCCATCGTCGCCGACGTTGCGCTGCAAGGGCACGTACTCGGTAAGCGGCTCCCGCGAAATCACCACGCCCGCCGCATGGGTGGACGCATGGCGTGCCACGCCTTCCAGGTTCTTGGCCAAGTCAAGCAGGCGCTGCACCTGCGGTTCTTCGTTCGCGACGTGCTGCAGGTCCGGTGAGTCTCGCAGCGCGTCATCCACCGTGGACATGATGGGGACTAGCTTGGCAACGCGATCCACGTCGCCGTACGTCATGCCGAGCGCCCGACCCACGTCGCGGACGGCGGCCCGCGCCTTCATCGTGCCAAACGTAATGATTTGCGCCACGTGATCGGCGCCGTATTTCTCCGTCACGTATTCGATGACCTCGTCGCGGCGCACGTCCATGAGGTCTACGTCGATGTCCGGCATGGTGTAGCGCGAGGGGTTAAGAAAGCGCTCGAAGATAAGGCCGTAGTGCAAAGGATCGATGTCCGTAATGCCGGCGGTGTAGCAGACCAGACTGCCCGCTGCAGAACCCCGCACTGTAGTTGGAATCCCTTGCTCTTTGGCCCAATTGACAAAGTCGGCGGCGATAAGAAGGTACGAGGAAAAGCCCATCTCCCCAATCACGTCCAGTTCGTACTTCAATCGCTCGTGGGCCGAGGCAGCGGCATCGGGATAGAGCTTTTCTAGTCCTGCCGTGCAGACCTCTTTCAAATAGGAACGGGCGTCATGCCCCTCCGGCACTTCGAAATGGGGCAGGATGCGCTGATCGAGGGCCAGCTCAACATTGCACTGCTCCGCGATCTTCACGGTGTTCGTCAGGGCTTCGGGAAACTCCGCAAACCGCTCCCACATCTCGTCGGCGCTGCGTAGATAAAACTCCTCGGTCTCCATGCGCATGCGGTTGGCATCGTTGACGTTGCTGTTGGTCTGGATGCACAGGAGCACGTCGTGGGCTTCAGCATCCTCACGGCGGGTGTAGTGCCCGTCGTTCGTGGCCACCAGCGGCAGTTCGAGGTCCCGCGCCAGCTCTACGAGCTTTGCGGTAACTTCCTGCTCCCACTCCATGCCATGGTCTTGTATCTCGATATAGAAGTTTTCCGCGCCAAAAACGTCGCGGTAATGGAGCGCCACATCCCGCGCCTTCTCCATATTTCCGTCACGGAGTGCACGCGGAATCTCCCCGGACGGACAACCGGATAGACAGATGAGGCCCTCGCTATATTGTTCCAGCAATTCGTGGTCCACGCGCGGCTTATAGTAAAAGCCCTCGAGCTGCGCCTGTGTTGCCAGCTTGACCAGATTGCTGTAGCCCTCATTGTTCTTCGCCAGCAGCGTGAGGTGGTACTGCCGGTCGTCCACCTTCGGCTCGCGGTCGAAGCGCGAGCGTGTCGCCACGTAGACCTCGCAACCCAAGATGGGCTTGATGCCCCGGCTGCGGGCCTCTTCATAGAACTCGATGGCGCCGTACAGCACGCCGTGATCGGTGAGCGCGATGGCCTCAAAGCCCAATTCCTTGGCGCAATCCATCAACTCCGGCATGCGGCTCATGCCATCCAACAAGCTGTAATGCGTATGCAGATGCAGGTGGGTGAATTGCTTCATGCGGGGACACGGCTCCCGGGACCGGCTCTACGTCAAGAGGGAAATTAACTCGGTTAAGAATACCTGGAATGCGGAGAGAATGAAAGCGAATAACAGTCTTGACGGCTTGTGCTACCAGACCTACAATCCGCTCGATTCCGCTTGCCGTAAGGGTATCGCAAAGATGAGACAAGCTTTCAAGAAAATGCCGGATCCGATTGATCTGCCTACAGCCAGATTCCACGGTCGCCAAGACTCAGAAGGCGCCAAAGTCTATCGATCCCACGAGTATTATCTGTGTCTTATGCCATCATTGCCACAAGAGACCTGTCCCTTGCCGGATGCGAGCGAGAATCCATCCGGCACATACCCCAATTGCTCCCGGCCACGTCCATTTCGTCTAAGCGGCGACCTATGCACAAGCTTGGTCGCAGGCGCAGAATACGCTACACACGGAACCCCAGTGTTCGATGTGACTTCGCCTCTCCCTCGAGGAAACGCTCATGTATCACTGTTCATTGACGAGCGGTTTTCCTCCTCTGCCTGGGAGGCCGTCTCATAGGTCGACTCGATAAGCTAAATCGTGCTTCGACAAGCCTGTACTGAGCTTGCCGAAGTGCTCAGCACGAACGGATCATTGCCTGTTACGTTCGCCCCCGTATCGAGTACGGGGCAGGCTCTGAGCCTGTCGAAGGGCAAGTCTAAACGGAGCGATGCGTTTATGAGACGGCCGACCGGGGAAGAGGGCCGGGGTGAGGGGTATTCTTCACCGTTCCCACCCACTCTCGCGCACTCCTTTGGAAAGCGCCTTGGTCTCTACTGCAGGGCTGCCACCCTCACCCCCGTAGCATGATCGGGGCGATCTCTTACACTCTCCCGGCGGAGACCCTTGCGTTTCATATAACAAGGACGATCGGCTTACCCCTCTCCTCGGGGAGTGTATAGACCGGGGACATGGGTAACAGTTGTTCGGGCTCATAGGTAACACCATAGAACGAGGGGGTTTTCGTAGTATGCGATGTCCTTGCCTTGAAAGTTAGATCCACTCAATATCCTTATGCACACTGTTTGTTTCTCTGGCACAAGCTGACAGGCGGAAAGTGAGTGCACTGTGTCGCCAGTCTCTTATCAAACCCGGACCAACCCAATGCTCTCGTAGGTGTCAATCAGTAAAATGTGTAACCCATGTCCCCGAACAACTGTTACCTATGTCCCCGGTCTGTACAGGGAGAGGGCCGGGGTGAGGGGCATTCTTCACCGTTCTCACCCATTCTCGCGCACTCCTTTGGGAAGCGCCATGGTCTCCGTGCGAGTGCTCACTCGCGGGAAGTCTTACTGCTCGCACACAACCCCATCACCGTCACCGTCGCGCGGCGGGTCGGCAATGATCTCTATTGGGAAGCCGCGGCCGTCGCCATTACTTCCCTGCACGCGCTCTACCCCCGCCGCCTCAGCCGCCGCACAGCTTGCATACACCGTTGGGGTAGCAGTAGGCGTCGGCGTTGCGGTGGACGTAGGAGTAGGCGTGGGCGTGGGTGTCGCTGTTGGGGTGGGTGTCGCTGTTGGCGTTGGAGTCGGGGTTGGCGTCGGCGTAGGAGTAGGGAGTACTATTTCCGGTGTCTCGTCGCACTTCTCTAACATCGTGCCCAGCGCTGCGACCTCGGCATCATCCGCGCTGAGCTCCCAGAACACTTTGACCGCAATCCAATCTTGCGCATATTGACACCACGCCGATTCTGCAGGCGGCTTCCATACTGCCGGATCTCGCGCGCCCTTCGAGCGGTTGCTCGAAGCCGACACCGCAGTCAAAGTCTGCGACAAGATCAGATCGTTTGCGTATGCGTAGCGCCGCGCATAAGACCACCGCCATCCCCCCGACTCGTGTACTTCTGCCAGCGGCACCATGTGATCGATGTCTATGCCAGATGCCTCCGTGATCGTCGTCCCGTCATACCATGACAACCACGTACCGTCGGGCACGCAGGACTCATCCTCCGTTTCAAGCGTTTGCGCTTCGGCTACCAGGACCTCCTCGCGTGTGTTACAGCCATCGTCATCGACGTCGTCCCAGCCGCCTTGCTCGTACATCCAGCGACCGTAGTCTATGCCTCCGTCGGATTCCGGAGCAGTCTTGAGCTGTAGCCCCGCAATCTCCGTCGTAGTTGGCGTAGCCCGCTCCGGCACGCAATTGTCCTCGTAAAACTGGTCTACTCCCAGCCAACCCGCGACTTTTAGACTCTCCCGCACGGTATTGAGTTGCGTACAAAGCTCCGTCGTAGGACCCGAATCGATAGTAATAGCAAACCATACTGACGCTAAGATTAGCGCAAACATATTCCACCCTTTTTGTATCCACTAGCACGTCCGCTCCCAAACGGACGCACAAGTACCCACTATCCCCGCGCTTCATTAGAAGCGCGCTCTTGCAAACCACCCACAACAAGCAGAGTGGCCTCTCCTTGCTGCATTCTCGATCCCACTCTTTGGGGTTGTCTCGGTTACCACCACACGAGACAGGTCTATTCGTCTGCGGGACCTCCTACTGCCCATCGTTCAGCAAGCCTGTAGAGTCCCATGCCGTGTGACCCCTTAATCAACACGACGTCTTGCGGGTTCACCTCCGCTGCCAAGAGCGACTCCGCAGATTTCAAGGCAGCTTCCAGTGCATCATCGTCAACATGATTCGCCGCAAACTCTGAGATTTGGGCCGGGTCCATGCCTGCCGCACGGGCGCCCGCCGCAGTTTCGGAACTGTCGTCGCCGATCGTTATCAAGCGATCAGCAAGACGCCCTGCAGCCTGACCCAAGAGACGATGCTCTTCAGCCGTAAATTCCCCTAACTCCAACATGTCACCGAATACCGCGATGCTCTTGCCTTGCCCACCTAGCTGCGCAAGCGATTCCAGGGCAAGCGTGGCGGAGACGCGGTTGGCGTTGTAGGCATCATCGAGCAACACCGATCCATTGCGTCCCTGCCGCACCTGCAGGCGGCCCGGCGCAGGAGTGACTTTCGCCAGCCCTTGCGCTATCTCGTCCAACGTCAAACCAAACTCACGTCCCACGGCTGTCGCGGCGAGTGCGGCGTAAACTCCGGCTTGGCCCAGCACTCGCGTTTTCATTTGTCTCTTTTCAGATCCGGTACTCACGTCAAACTGCGTCCAGCCATCAGGCAAAGTATTCACGTTCTGAGCCGTAAAGTCCGTCCCTCCCTCAATTCCATAGGTAATGACATCTGAGCTTGTATTGGCGGACATTTGCCTTACGCGCGGATCGTCCCCGTTGAGTACAGCCGTGCCGCGCGCCGGCAGAGCTTGAACCAACTCAGACTTGGCATGCTGCACGCGGTCAAGCGATCCAAAAAGTTCAAGATGAACGGGACCCACCGCCGTTACCACGCCGACGTGGGGACGGATTTTGCGGCAGTAGCCGGCAATTTCACCGCGCCATTGGGCTCCCATCTCCAACACCAGTACTTCGTCCTCCGGCCTGCAACGCACGACCGTCCGCGGGATCCCAATCTCGTTATTCTCAGTTCCAAGTGCACTGCATACTGCAAAGCGTTCTGCCAATACGCTCGCTATTGCTTCTTTCGTCGTCGTCTTGCCGTAACTGCCCGTTACCGCCACAATGCGCAGGCCGGGCCGCTGCCGCACCAAATAGGAGGCGAGCTTCCACGCGGCATCGTTTGGGTTCCTCACCCGGATCTGTGGTATGTCAACATCAGAACGCGGCCGTTGGCAGAGAACCGCAGCCGCACCCTTCTGCGCTGCATTGGGAATGAATTCATGTCCGTCACGCTGATCCGTGCGCAACGCGAGAAAGACCTCGCCCGGCTGCAGAATGCGGGAATCATGGCATAGACCCGTACAGGGTAAGCGCGCCGCCTCCAGACCACGGGGCGGTTCGCGGCGTAGCGCTCGGTAGAGGTCGGCCAAGTAGAACAAGTGTGGCGTGCTCCCTCTAAGTTGAGTGCTGGCTATCGTTGGGCGGGGTGGGGATGACTTGCAAGTAGAATACCACTGTTGTAATAGTACTCACGACCGGCCCGCCGGTCTGCACAGTACCTGGTAACGGATTGGCGACAACCGGCTTCCCGAGGTGTTCGCAGTTCTCATGCCGGAATACCGCATGCAGACACCATGCGACGCCTCAGCTTCCATCCCAAATTACATAACGTCACGAGGGCCAAAACGGCTCCCCAAGTCTCTATCCCCTTGTGCCACACACCGTTAACGTCAGAGCCCTGACGGCATGGCCCGATACCAATCCCTATGAGAGTCTACGCCAACCTGCTATAATGATGCCACCTCACGTCAGCATAGCAAACGGACACCGGTGCTTCTTTCACTATGAGCAACAAGCTCCGTGTCGGCCTGTTGTTTGGCGGCCGTTCAGCAGAACATGACGTATCGGTGATATCTGCCCGTTCGGTATTAGCAGCGCTCGACCCAAGCAAGTACGAGGTGGTGCCCATCGGTATCACACGCGAGGGGACTTGGCTGTTGAATGTTGATCCACAACGCGCTCTTGCGGACCAAATGGATCCTTCCACTGACGGCAATTCGTCACAACTTGCGTTCAGTCCTGACGCCGCCTTGGCACACCGCAGCTCGCCCCAGGATTCCAGCAGTCAATCCATCGCCCGCGCACTGGATGTCGTACTGCCAATACTTCACGGACCCAACGGCGAAGATGGCAGCATCCAGGGCTTCCTGCAGCTCGCCAAAGTCCCCTACGTGGGCTGCGACGTACTCAGTTCGGCCTTGGGCATGGACAAGATCGTACAAAAGAAGCTCTTTAGTCACGCCGGACTACCGATTGTTGACTTCCTGGCCCTGGCCCGGCGCCAATGGCGGTCCCGGCCTACGGATAGCTTGGAAGAGATAGAAGCAAGCCTTAGCTATCCGCTCTTTGTAAAGCCTGCTGCCCTCGGCTCGAGCGTAGGCATCTCGAAAGTCCATAATCGAGACGAAATCGGCCCTGCTCTCGATACCGCGGCGCGCTACGACCGCAGAATCATCGTCGAAGCTGCGGTTCCCCATGCCCGGGAAATCGAACTCTCCGTGCTTGGCAATCATGCGCCGATCGTCTCCGTGCCGGGCGAAATCGTGGCGGCCCACGAATTCTATGACTACGCGGCCAAGTACGAAGCCGACTCCGCTCTGCACGTGCCGGCGCCTATTGCTGAAGAACTCACCACAGAGCTTCAGGACCTCTCAATTCGCGCCTTCCAGGCGCTTGAGTGTTGCGGCATGGCGCGCGTTGACTTTCTCATCAACGGTGAGACCGGGGCGGTATACGTGAATGAGATCAACACCATACCCGGGTTCACGCCGATTAGTATGTATCCCAAGCTCTGGGAAGCTTCAGGGTTATCATACCCGGACCTGCTGGACGAATTGATCAGGTTAGCGCAGGAGCGCTTTCAGGAAGTAAACGATCAGGAGACCGCGCGCTAAGGCGCATAATGGGGGCAAAGGAACATGAGAAGGGGCAGCCGCAATGGTTAATGGCGACATCAAGATATTCTCGGGTATGGCCAACAATCCATTGGCAGCCGAGATGGCCGACCTGCTCGGGACGGGTCTCGGTGAGGTCAACATTCAAGAGGCTCCGGACTCTGAGACGCTGGTAATGGTGAACGAAAGTGTGCGCGGCTGCGACGTATACGTCGTGCAACCAACCTCGGCGCCCGTGAATGACAACTTGATGCAACTCTTGCTCATTGTTGACGCGCTGCGCCGCGCTTCCGCCAAGCGCATAACCGCGGTGATACCCTACTTTGGCTATTCCCGCCAGGAACGGATGGCCCACGGGCGCGAGCCGATCAGCGCCAAGGTGGTGGCGGACATGCTCCAATCCGTTGGCGTGAACCGCATCATCCTCACCGACATCCATGCACCTGCGATGCAGGGCTTCTTCAATATCCCGTTCGAAACCCTCTCGGCTGTACCCCTGATCATCGACTATTTGAAGCAACAAGACCTTTCGGATTCCGTCATTGTCGCGCCGGACGTCGGCCGCGCCAAGCTTGCCGAGCAGTACGCGGAACGCTTGGGGGTGCCCCTAGCCCTAATCCACAAGGCTCGCGAATCCGCCACCACGTCGCGGATCGTCGGCATGATAGGCGACCTAAAGGGTAAGTCGCCTATAATCATCGATGACATCATCACCACGGGCGGTACCATCGTCGAGACCGCCCACGCCGTCATCAACGCCGGCGCCAGACCTCGGTTGCGCTTGGCGGCAGTACACGGTCTGCTTGCCGGCACTGCTCCGGACCGGCTGAATCTCGACTTCATCCAAGAGGTGATCCTCACCGATACTGTGCACATTCCGTCAGATAAGATTACGCCCAATATGACTATCCTCTCGGTGGCACAACTCTTCGCCGAAGCCATACACCGCGTGCACAATGAGACCTCGGTGAGCGGACTCTACCTCCTCACGTAAAGCCACCCACTGGCGTATCCGAGAGCGCAGATACGCAAACTGCCAGACTGACTTTGGCAAAACCGTCCCAATTGTAGGCGCGGTTACAAAAAAACGTCTCTACTTTCGTTATACTGGGCATGGATAGGGGAGTAGTGCGTTGCGTGGTAAGGGCTTATCCTATGCTTGTTGACGTTGGCATTGCATTTGGCGCCGGCATTCTCTCATTTTTATCGCCCTGTTTTCTCCCCCTGGTACCGGCATATCTTGTCTATCTCGGTGGCCGCCACGTCAACGCGGTCCGCCACGAAAAGTCTGCCCAACGGGCCGTCCTCATCAACGCGCTGGCCTTTATACTGGGCTTCGGCACCATCTTCGTCGCCCTCGGCATTGCTATCACGTTTGTTGGCCTTGCCTTTCAGCAAGGTCTTCCCACGATGCGGCTTGTCGGTGGCGCGCTTCTCGTCATCTTTGGGCTTAGCTTTCTGGGATTCCTGCGTATTCCGTGGCTCCAGCAGATTTTGCAACGGGAAGTCTCGCTCCGCAATACACCGCTGGGCCGCATAGACACGGAGAAAACCGGTCCGATCACATCTTTCCTGATCGGCCTGGTCTTTGGCACCGGCTGGACGCCGTGCGTGGGGCCGATTCTGGGCGCCATTTTGCTCCAGGCATCCGGCGCTGACACGGTGGCCCGCGGCGGAATCTTGCTGGCAATCTACGCATTGGGAATGGGCATCCCGTTTCTCGCGATGGCCGCCGCCGTGGAGCGCGCTGCATCCCTCATGAACTGGCTCAAGTCCCACATGCTCGTAGTTGAGCGCACAAGCGGAGTCTTCTTGATCTTGATGGGAATTGCTGTGGCAACGAATTTCCTGGCGATGCTGTCTGGAGTTCTCGGCTTTTTCTCATTAGAAATCTTGGCATTTGAGCGTTAGCATGAGTGATGGCGACAGGAAGATTGTTACACTCGATCCTTGGGGCTCGCCTTATGCTTCGAAGTGCGAGCACGGGTTGCGGCAAAGCATCCGATCCAACGCCGTCGCCGCAGCTCATGGCAGCGCCGAAAACGAAGGCCGTCTCGCGATGACGGCGAGTTGAAGCAGGCAGATTCCCAAGCATTTCGGTTTTTGCGGGGATAGTATTCGGGGATAGTACCAGCAAAGGGAGGAGACCTATGCGACGACGTTCTGTATGCGCATTGCTGTTCAGCGGCGCGTCCGTAGCCGCGCTCGCGGCGTGCGGCGGCGGCTCAACGCTGCTCGATACGCAAGAGGAGCCCGCGCCGGCGAAGGAAGAGGCCAAGGCCGAGCCGACCGCTGCTCCGAAGGAAGCTGAGGCAACGGCTGAGCCCGAAGCGAAGGCGGAGCCTGAGCCGACGGCAGCGCCCGAACTCGACCTGCCCAACCTTGGCAAGGCGCCGGAGATTACGCTCACGCAATGGCTCAATTCCGATGCCATTACGTTGTCCAGCTTGGAAGGCAAGGCCTCTGCCTTGATTGTCTTCTGGACCTACACCTGACCGGTGTGCCGCGGCGAAATCCCCAGTTGGGTGGATATCCAGAACACGCTCGTTGACGACAGTTTCAAGCTCATCAGCATCCACTTCCCGGCCTTGGGCGCATCCACGGACGTGAGCGTCATTGCCGAGAAGTCCGCGGAGCTCAATGTCAATTTCCCGGTCGCAATCGATAATGACCTGTCAGCCTGGAACGACTACGGCAACAATGCCTGGCCGGTTGCCTACGCAGTCGATAAGCAAGGTGACATTCGCTTCAAGCAGGTTGGCGCCGGTATCGACTCAATCCTTGAAGTGATTGAAAAGATGAAGGCTGCGGGCTAGCGTACCTGCTGATTCTTAGACATCGGTCGAAACAAGCAAGCCGTCTGCGGTGTGCTCATCACACCGCAGACGGCTTGTTTTAAGTGTGCGGCAAGCCCACATGCCGAATTCTTGCCGCTGCCTCTTAAAAGCAGTGACCTGCGCCTGCAATGTGCGTCCTCGAACGACCGAGGAGCTTCTGCTTCAATAGATACAGTACCCAGTGTTCATGTGAACACTGGGTACTGTATTCGTGTCTCTGCGACAGCTTTGCCGGAATCTAGAACAAGCGGATAGCGACACTGCCGCTTAGCCCAACTCCTTGAGTTGCTTCACGGCATCAACCACCAGTTCGAAGTTGCCGCCGCCGAACTTTGCAAAGCGTATATTGCCCTGCCGATCAATGCCGTAGAATGCCGGCCACGTGCGGGTGCCATAGGCGTTCCAAAGCACCTCATCGTTGTCGACAACCACCGGATAGTTGACGCCGAGGGCGTCGGCCCGCTCCTTAATGCCGCTGATGTCTCGGGAAGAACCGGCGTGCGGAAAGTGCACGGAGATCAGCTTGAAGCGGTCATCGTGGTAGGTATTGAAGAGATCCACCAAACTGGGGATTTCGCTGCGGCAGACCGGTCAGGTGTACGTCCAAAACACAATCATGGCAGCGGCCTTGCCTTCCAAACTTGCCATGGTGATGGGCTCGGAGTTGAACCAGCCGGTGAGCGTAATTTCCGGCGCCTTGCCAAGATTGGGCATATCGAGCGTGGGTGCTGCGGTGGCGGCCGGCTGTGCCTCCGTTTTGCTATCAGCCTTTGCTTCTTCTTGCGCCGGAGCGGCTGTTGGCTGCGCCGCGGAATCTTGCGCAGAGCTTGCGGGTGCCTCGTCCTCGGTATCCAGCAATGAAGACCCACCGCCACATGCTGCGAGCGCGGCTGCGGACGTGCTGCTTAACAGTAGAGAGCAAACTGAACGTCGTCGCATGCCTATCCTCACCTTTCTCTTTCGTGTAGGTTTGCTGCCGCAATTCCTCGACGCACCTCGTACCGGAAAACTGCTCTGCCGGCACAATCGCGCTTGGCGTTGCGACTATCGCTCTTCGCTTACTTCTATCCTAAACGAGTACAAGATGGAACTTCCACCCCCACTCCCCCCCTACACCTTGACGACAAACAATTGCGAATTACCTGTGATAGTCTTGTCCAAATAGCAAGCGTAGCGTCCAGGAGTCCCGCACAATGGACAACACCACTCTCCCCCAACCGGAACCGACGCCCGGCAATACCGCCTGGTGGACCCATGACCGCTTCGGCCTCTTCATCCACTGGGGCATCTATGCTATGGCCGCGCGCCACGAATGGGTGAAGAAATACGAGCAGATCAGCGACGCGGACTACCAGCCCTATTTCGACCACTTCGACCCCGATCTCTACGATCCCAAGGCCTGGGCGCGAACCGCGCGAGAGGCCGGCATGCGCTACGTCGTCCTTACCAGTAAGCACCACGACGGCTTCTGCCTGTGGGACAGCCAACTCACCGACTACAAGGCTACAAACACCCCCGCCGGTCGTGACCTCCTGAAGCCGTACGTCGAGGCCTTCCGCGCCGAGGGACTCAAGGTCGGCTTCTACTATTCGCTGATCGACTGGCACCATCCCGAATTTCCCGTGGACGGCGTGCATCCCCAGGCGAACGATCTTGCCTTTCGAGAGGCGACCAAAGACCGCGACGTGCGCAAGTACGCGAAATACCTCCACGGCCAAGTGCGCGAGATCCTTACGATGTTCGGCACCATCGAACTCCTCTGGCTCGACTTCTCTTATTCACAGCAAGACTACGGCTGGAGCAAGGGAAAGGGCAAAGACGACTGGCAGAGCGAGGAACTCATCCGCATGGTGCGGGAGATTAATCCCGACATCATCATCAACAACCGCAGCGAAATCGAGCAAGACTTCCATACGCCGGAGCAATTCATCCCGCCGAGCTGGCTGCACGTGGACGGCAAGCCCGTCAACTGGGAAGCCTGCCAGACCCTCAACGGCTCCTGGGGTTACCACCGCGACAACCTGGACTGGAAGTCGCCGCAACTGCTGGTGGAGATGCTTATCGATTGCGTTTCCAAGGGCGGCAACATGCTTATGAACGTCGGCCCTACCGGCCGCGGTGAGTTCGATCCGCGCGCGCAGGCGACGCTGGCGGAAATTGGCGCGTGGATGCGACAGCACGGGCGCGCGATCTACGGCTGCACGCAAGCGCCGTTCACGCCGCCACGGGACTGCCGCTATACGTACAATCCCAAAACGAACCGGCTGTACCTGCACGTCTTTGCCTGGCCGCTCAAGTACCTGCACCTGCCGGGGCTGCGCAACCGCGTGCGCTACGCCCAACTCCTGAACGACGGCTCCGAGGTCAAGACCTTCGACTTCACCCAGCACCACCGCTACCCCAGCGGGGGCGAAGACCTGCTTACGTTGGAATTGCCCATCCAGAAGCCGAGCGTGCATACGCCGGTAGTTGAACTTTTCCTAGCTGATTGATAGACTATGCGCATCGGCAGTCTAAGCATCTTGACGTGAACAGTGTGCCCTTGCCGGCGCCGGATTTTAGTCGCGTTAAGAGCTGCGGCACAGGGGGGCTCCCCCCCCCCCCGACTGTTGTCAATGCGTTGCGCGGGGGCTAGTCCCCCCGCTCCGTGGCACTGTTGGCACCGTGTAGCGCGGGGGGCTTGTCCCCCGCTCCGTGGTGCAAAGCGCGGCACATATTCACGCAAGGTGCCTAGTGTCCAGTCAAGTGCCGATAGTGTATGGTTCGACATAGTTTGCGCACTGCGCAAGAAGGGGGTTCCAATATGGACGCTCGGAATATAGCCGTATGCGGTCTACGTCGCCGCGACCTTTTGCAGTATTCAGTCATTTCCGCGGGAGCGATCGGACTCGCCGCCTGCGGCACGGTGACCACTGCTCCCGCTTCAGCGCCGGAACAAGCCGCCGAAGCAGAGGAGCCAGCAAAGGCCGAGGAAGCGCCCAAAGAGGCGGAACCGGTCACCATCCAGTACTACACGGCGCTCAACGACCGCCAGCAGGAGCTCTATCCCACGATGGTCGTGGATGAGTTTCAAGCCGCGTTCCCCGGCATTCAGGTCGAGACGGTCCTACGCGAGGGGCCCTTTTACGACAAGCTCCACGCGCTCGTTGCCGCCGGTGAGCCGCCGGACACTTCATGGTTTTCCTATCCTGAGGCGTACTTGCGCGGCGTCTTCACCCACGTAACCGATTATGTAAAGCGAGACAACTACGATATCAGCGTCTTTCCCGCAGGCGCCATGAAGACCCTCGCCATGTGGCAGGGCGACGTGCTCGGTCTGCCCAACCAGTCGGGCGGCTCATGGCCGGTGATGCCGTATAACAAGGAAATTCTGGCCAGTGAAGGCATCAGCGATCCACCACTCACGTGGACGGATGATAGCTGGAACGCCGAAGCCTGGCTGGAAGCCTTGCAGAAGGTCGCGAAGTGGGAAGGCGACAACCCCACGCGCTTTGGCATCAACGGCATTGGCGCGGGCGTGATGGTCTACTGGGGCCCCATGTGGGCCGGCAGTTGGGTGAGTGAAGACCTCAAGTCGGTCACGTGCGATAGCGAGGAGATGATCGCCGGCATCCAGTACATTACGGATCTCGTGGCGCGCTATCGCGTCATGGACAAGCCCGGCCAACTCAATGAGGTCTTCGGCACCGGCAACGCCCGCGACCTCTTCTTCGACGGCAAGCTGGCCTTCTTCCGCACCTCAGGCGGCCAGACCTTTGCCGTGGCCGAGGCCGTGAAGGACGGCAAGCCCTACGGATTCGCGCCCATTCCCAAATTTGGCATTGTCGGTTCGGGTCAAGCCGTCGACCCCAACGGCATCATTAACGGCGCCAAGCACCCCGACGAGGGCTGGGAATTCATCAAGTGGCAAGCCGATACGCCCAACTGGGCGATTACGCGCGGCAATGCGCCTTCACGCCAAGACCACTTCGATGCCTGGGGCGAGGCGGTGTACGGCGGTTTTGCGGAGGAAGCTCGGGTTGAAGTGTACCGCGAATCCCTGGCGCACGCGGTTACCATCGATCCCGTCTTCTCCTTGCCCAACTGGCGTATCCCCATCTGGCGGGATATGGTCGGCCCGGCCATGACCAAGCTCTACAACGGCGAAGGCGACGTGAAGGAGACCTTGGAACAGCTCAAGGTCCAGATCGAAGGCGAGATGCCGGAGGTCGAGTAGCTACGTATTCGCACTTGCCAGACCTAGCTGCCGGCAAATGAATCGCAGACTAGTGGTCCAACACGATTGTATTGATGGGTGGCGTAGTCCCTTCGACAAGCTCAGGACACGTTTGTAACCAGTGCTACTGGCGCTCCTACCCATCAATACAAAAGTGTCGAACCTCTAGCTAAGACGGCAAATCCGTCAAACACATAGGAGCGTCGCTGAGGATAGGGATGCGCTTGCATCCCTATCCCAGCACCGAAAACTGCCAGTCTTGACTGAGAAAGGAGGCATGCAAAGCAAGAGCGACGGCTGCAAGAAGAGCGTTGTCTGATTCTTGACTCTTGGAGGTTAGATGTCATGACGAAACGCAATCTCCAACACGCCACACTATTGCGCCGCGACCTGCTCAGGGGTTTCGGCGGCCTCGGCGCCGCCGGAATCCTCGCCGCTTGCGGCACTGTCGCAACGGCCCCGGCCGCGCAGCCGGAACAAGCCGCCGAAGAAGAAGCCCCCGCTAAGACCGAAGAAGCGCCAGCGCCGGCGGAACGCGTGACGGTTAGTCACTACGTGGCCCTCAATGCGCGACATCTCGAACTCTATCCCACCCTCATCGAAGAACCCTTCGAGAATGACCATCCAAACATCGACCTCGAGACCATCCTCAGAGAAGGGCCATACTACGATAAATTCAACACTCTGGTGGCTGCCGGTGAGCCGCCTGACGTGCTCTGGCTCTCACAGACCGAAGTCTTCAACCAAGGCCATACCATTGACGTAGGGCCGCTGATCAAGCGCGACAACTATGATCTCAGCATCTACCCGCAGCAACTCTTCCGCGACGGCGTCATGTACGAGGAAAACGTCTTGGGTCTGCCGAACCAATCGGGCGGCAACTGGCCGGTGATGCCGTACAACAAAGAAATCCTGGCAAACGCGGGTGTTTCTGATCCGCCGGTGGAATGGGGCGACCCAAGCTGGAACGCGGAGACGTTCTTGGAAGCCCTGGTGAAGACCACCCAGCGCGAGGGCGAGAATCCGCTCCACTTCGGCATCGGCAACATCGGCCGCGGCGTGATTGCGGCGAACTGGGGGCCGTTCTGGGGCGCCCGCTGGGTCGCGGAAGACTTCAAGACCGTGGTCTGTGATTCGCCTGAGATGATCGACGCCATCCGTTACCTCACCGATCTGTCGTCAAAGCACCGCGTGATGCCTGTGCCAGGCGAACTCAACGACACCTTCGGCACCGGCAACACCCGCAATAACTTCCTCAACGGCAAACTCGCGTTCTTGCAGACCTCCGGCGGCGGCACGTTTGCCATCGCCCAAGGCGTGCAGGAAGGCAAGCCGTTTGCCTATGCGCCGCTGCCTACGTTCATGCACGCCGCCTCGGCGCAGGCGCTCGACTCCAACGGCCTGATTGGCGCGAGCAAGGTGCAGGACGAGGGCTGGGAACTCATCAAGTGGCATGCCACGCATCCCAACTGGGCCATCGGCCGCGGCAATGCGCCGGCGCGTCTCGATCACTTTGAAGTGTGGGCCCGCGAACTCTACGGCGGCGACGTGGCCGAGAAGATTCGCGTAGAAGCCTATGCCAACTCGCTGGCAAACGCGAGCCGATACGACGGCTTGCGGGTGCTGCCCAACTGGCGTAATCCCATCTTCGATCAGATCATCACACCCGCTCTGGACGCGCTCTATCGCGGCCAAGGCGACGTGGTGGAGACGATGAACGCCTTGCGGCAGCAGATTCAGGCTGAGATTCCCGAGTAGCCTAGCTGTCCGATGTGTCGACATTCGTGGCGACTGACGCATCTGCTCTTCTAGAGAGCGGGGAGCATCGCCGCAGGCGACCGACAGTAGTTCGTTTGCTAAGAGAATAGGAGGGGTACGGGGTGCCGTGCCCCTCCGTCGTAGAAAGGCGGCGCCGCATGTCTGTGTCCGTAGATCAACTAGCCGTCGCTGGCGGGACGCCGGTGCGTAATACCAAAGAGCGCCCATGGCCTTCCTGGCCTCTGGCTACCGAGGAGGATATCGCCGCTGTGGCCGCCGTGCTGCGCAGCGGCAAGTGGAACCGCTGGCGCAGCGATCGCGTTGAGGCGCTGGAAGAAGCGCTTAGGGAATTTACCGGCGCGGACCATGTGGTGGCGTTGGCGAGCGGCACGGCGGGATTGGAGGTCGCACTCAAGGCGGCGGGCGTGCGGCCCGGCGACGAGGTCATTCTGCCCGCCTATACCTACATAGCTACGGCCACGGCAGTGCTGCAAGTGGGCGGTGTGCCGGTCTTTGCCGACATCATCCCGGAAACGGAAAACGTCGACCCCGCCTCGATGGAATCTCTCATCACCGACCGGACCCGCACGCTGCTGCCAGTGCATGTTTCCGGCTTGCCCTGCGATATGACGGCCATCACTGCGCTCGCGGCACACCACGGTTTCCGCGTCATTGAAGACACCGCCCAGGGCATCGGCGGGACGTGGAACGGGCGCCGTCTCGGCACGATTGGGGACGCGGGCGCGTATTCGTTCCAAGCCAGCAAGAACCTGCCCGGCGGCGAGGGCGGCGCCGTGATCACCAACGACCCGGAACTCGCCGAAAAGGCGTTCAAGCTCATGCACATCAACTATGAGGTGCTGGGCTGGAACTACCGGCTTACGGCCATGACAGCAGCGTTGATTCTGTCGCAACTGGAGCGCTTTCCTGACCTCCAAGCCCGCCGCCAGGCGAATGCCGACTTCCTGCGCGAGTCCTTGGCGGAGATTCCGGGCATCGCGCCCACACGCGTAGACCCGTATGTGACCGCTGACGGTCTGCACGGACTGGGCGTGCGCTACATCAGCGTGGAGTTCAGTGATGGCGCTGCCGTGCCGCGCGGCGCTTTCATCAAGGCTCTCCACGCGGAAGGCATTCCCTGCGCTCTGGGGTACGGCGATCCGGTTCACAAGTCGCCGCTCTTTCAAGAGGCGCACACGCGATTGCGCGACCACTGTCCCGCTGCCTGCGACCATCCTGCAATGGAGCGCATGGACTATACTAAAGTCCAACTGCCGAACGTGGAACGCCTCTGCGCCAAAGAGGCCCTGCGCTTCAACCAACCGCTCCTGCTCGGCACGCGTGCGGACATGCAGGACATCGTGGACGCCGTGGTTAAGATACACGCGAACCAAGAAAACCTCGCCACTATAGCAAACTAAGTCTCTTGCCGCGGAGCAATCATTCGCTACGCCCTGCCCTTCGACAGGCTCAGGGCGAACGGAGAGAGCCGCCAATTTCCAACTGCAAGTTGGCGTTTTCTCCAAAACTGAGTTTCGCCCTTCCTGAGAACGGTAGCAGGTGGATGCACAGAATAGTATCGGCAGTCATCCCGTTCGTGCTGAGCCTATCGAAGCGCAACCCATAGCCCGTTCGCGCTGAGCCTGTCGAAGCGCAACTCATAGCCCGTTCGCGCTGAGCCTGTCGAAGCGCAACTCAATAGGCCGTTCGCGCTGAGCCTGTCAAAGCGCAACCCATAGCCCGTCCGCGCTGAGCCTGTCGATGCGCAACCCATAGGCCATTCGCGCTGAGCCTGTCGAAGCGCAACCCATAGGCCGTTCGCGCTGAACCTGTCGAAGCGCAACCCATAGGCCATTCGCGCTGAGCCTGTCGAAGCGCAACTCAATAGCCCGTTCGTGCTGAGCCTGTCGAAGCGCGACCCATAACCCCGTTCGCGCTGAGCCTGTCGAAGCGCTCTGCAGCGCGTCTCGACGCAACTTGACCTATTCTGCAAACTAGCCGCTCTTACCAGAATCCCATCGGAGGAAGGAAAAAACGTGCTCCACGCCGGTGTCGGACGCACTACACTCACACCCCCGCTTGGCACGCCGCTCATTGGTTACGGCGGACGCGAGCGCGGCGCGGACGCCATCCGTGACGACATCTACGCCACGTCATTGGTGCTCTCAGATGGCAACACGACGGTAGCTCTCATCACCTGCGACCTCTGCGCGCTGCCCATGCAGCAGGTGTGCTACGTGCAGCGACTGATCCAGGAGCGCACCGGCATCCCGCCCGAACATGTAATGCTCAACACTTCTCACGCCCATGCGGGACCGCTCACAACGTACAACGAGAAAACTCCTGAGAGCCTGCGACGGGTCGTGTTGACGCTGCTCGACGCGATTGCAGAGTCAGTTGTCCAAGCAGCGGCAGCTCTTGTGCCGTGCTGGATTGCGGTTGGCAAGGGATCTGTGCAGGCGAGCATTAACCGGCGCGCTCGCAACGGCTACAGCGATGCCGTCACGCCGGAGTACCCCGAGGGCACGGTGGACCCGGCCCTCGACATAGTACGCATTGATGGGGTTGACGGTACGCCGCTGGCCGTCCTCACGAGTTACGCCTGCCACCCGGTGGCGCTGCGCCCGCCGAGCCATGCCATTTCGGCGGACTTCGTCTGCGCCCTGCGGGAGACCGTTGAGCCGGGGGTCAGCGTGCCTTTGCTCTTCGCCCAAGGCGCTGCCGGCAACCTGGTGCCTATCGGCCCTGACATGGAGATGGAAAAGCGGCTCAATCTAACCGGGCAAATGCTCGGCGCGGAAGCCCTGCGGGTGTACGCATCGCTTGGCGCGGAAGCCAATCACAATCTCGAATCACCTGCAGCGCCCGGCGCGGACACTCCAAGTTCTCACGAACCCTGCGCAGCGCCCGGCGGGGAAGCAGTCCAGGCAAACGAATCAACCACTTCGCCAGGCGCGGAAGCACATCGGCCCAACAGTTCGCGTAGCGCGAGTTCCCTCGGCGTGTCCGAACTGTCTGCATCTACCGGCGGCAAATTGAACCCACTGCCGCGTCCGGCGCTCGCCGCCGCGTCCGAGGTCCTCTTACTCGATCTCTGGACGGACCAGCCACCCCTTGAAGACGCAGCAAGGTCTCACCAGACGTTCCCGTACCTCGCCCCGCCGCTCGTCGACGGCAAGGTGGAATGCGCCGTGCAAACCCTGCGCATCGGCGACGTGGCGATCGTAGGTGTTGCCGGCGAAGCCTTCGTCGAGATTGGCCTCGCCGTGAAAGCGCGCTCACCCGTCCCCCACACCGTCTTCCTGGGCTACACCAACGGCTGTCTGGGCTATATACCCATCGCCGCCGCTTACGAACCCGGCGGCTACGAGGTCCACCGCGCCCACGCCGTCTACCGCCTACCCCACACCATCGCCCCAGACAGCGCAGACAGAGTCATCACCGTCAGCCTTGAACTCTTGGCAAGGATCTATCGAGAATAAGACTAGTTGGCTAGCTAGATCTGCTTCTTCACAAATGACTTTGAAGAGTGTGCTGTATACACCCAATGGAACAACGATCTGCATCGCAGAGTCTGGTGCTAGTTCGATTGAGAGGGTCTGCTCGACTTTGAGGAGCTGGGCTTTGGACTAGGGGGAGTATTGCCGCCCGGAGGCTTGGGTGGAGGTTGATACCCAGAAGGTAATTGCTTTGGCCCCCTACCCTTCTTTATTACAACTCTCTGCTTGTTTTCACGTTTGCCTTCCATCGCGCACTCCTTGGGCAGTTTCTCTTCAATACGTCTCAATTATATCAAGCACTGTTGTGGCACCCCACCCCTCAGCCGCCCGATCACCTCGCGAATGGACTGAATTATAGAAATATGTGTATATCATGACTGATTCAACCTCTTCTGAGACAAGGAACTCGATTGTCTCTGGATGCATTTCACCGGGCTCCACTATCAGTTCACTCTCATGCCACTCGCGCTGTATGTTATGTAGAATTGGCCACTGGATGTCGTCAACCTCCATTTGCAGGAATACACCAGCATATAGGGCCTCTACATCCTCATCCGATGTCGGGGACACCTTCTGCAAAACGAAGAATCCATCACGGAGCTCTACTTGGACCCTGGAGTTATTCCGTAGGGTGGCGGTCACAGCGATGTGTACATAACTCTCACCGACTCGCCGGTAAGACACGTCGTGCATTATCGTCAAGTGCGGCTCGGACTCTCGGAATACCTGCCACTTGTAAGCGGCAAAGAGCCCACCGGCGACAATGGCAAGAATCGTGACAGAAGACTGGATAGCCCTTAGCACATCCCCAGGCGCAACCGTGTCGGGAGCAATAGCGAGTGCCACAAGAATAACCCCGCACAACACCGCCAAGCCCGCCACAACTGTTATTGCAAGTCCTTTGTCTACCTTGCCCATGCAGTCTCTTTTCCCGCATCGTAGTTCCAATACAGCATGTTCCCATACACTGTATTATACTGCTCCTCCAAACTATCACAATCGCTGGACATTCAGGCCCATTGATGCAAGTAGCCATCGCCATTCCTATCTAACTCTTTGGTCTAGCTGCTCGCACTGGAGTACTTGGTCAGCGCCAGGCGCCAGAAGAGGTGAGAGAGGACCAAGAGCCCGGCGGTCATGGCGACGGCAGCGAGGGCGAAGATGGGGCTGAGGAGGCCCATGAGGGCTTGGCTGGGGACCATGGCTATGAAGGCCACCGGCAGCACGAACGTCAAGCCGATGCGGAGCGCGCCGCGAAAGACGTCGGTGGGTACGCGGGAGGCCTCGATGAGGTTGTAATAGAGGTGTCCCACGTTGTTGAGGCGCCCCACGAAGAACGTCACCGAAATGATGATGAACCAGAGCGAATAAGCAATCAGGCACGCACACACCACCATCCCGAGATAGAGCAGCGCCCCGATCCACGTCACCGGCTGCGCGAGCAGGCTGATCGCGTACCACAACACACCGCCGCCGATCACCACCTGCACCAGCGGGTCCCAATCGAACTTGCGGGTGGAGACATAGAAGCGCGTATTCACCGGCTTGCTCAGCACGAAGTCCAATTCGCCGCGATTGATCAACCCGGAGAGCGCGTTCATGTTTTCGCCAAAGATCGACTCCACAACGCCGTCCACGATCATCACCGTAGCCGCCAGCACGAGCATCTGCTCCACGCGCCAGCCGCCGATGGTCTGCACGTGGCCGAAGATGATTTGGATTGAGGACACGTAGACCACCGCATAGCAAATGGTCGCGATGCTCCAAACCGTGAAACTCAGCCGGTATTCCAGCGCATTCAGGAATGAGTTCTTGGCAAAGGCCAGATAGAGGCGCCCGTAGCGCTGCATAGCCTAACCTCCGTACGCGCCGTAGCGGCGCACCCCGGCGGCAAACACCCACTGCACGAACAGATAGCACACCAGCAGCCATCCCGCTTGTATGGCAAGCGCACTCAGCGCCGATAGAAAGTCAAGGCGGCCCTGCAGCAACTGCACCGGAAAGAAGTACAAGTAGCGGAACGGCAGGAAGTGCGTTACGCGCTCCACCCCCGCCGGCATGAGGTCCAAGGGAATGATGCTCCCAGCCAGAAACATAGTAACTACCGCGTATGATTCGATAATGCCCGCCGTCTGGCCCACCCAGAACGCCAAGAGGCCCAGGGTCAGCTTAAGGCAATAATTCAGCAAGAACGAAAAAACCATGCTTGCCAGCAGTATCGGCGCAATCTCCCACCTGAGCGCGAAGCCGCCGAGCACCTCCTGCCCAAACAGCAAAAAGAAGAGCAGCAGCATCGGCACGAGAAAGACCACCCGCACGCCCTTGAACGCGACCTCAACCGCAAGCTGCCACAGTTGGTAGGGGAACGGGCGGACAAGGTGCGCGGAAAAGGCGCCGCTGCGGATCCAATCGCCCGTATTCCACTCCAGATGCGGCGTCAGCAGGTTGCTCAATATCAAGAACATGACGTAGTAGTTCACCATGTCCTGCACGGTGTATTCACCGATACGGTCTACGGTGCGGTACGCCGCCAGCCAGAGGGCGATCATGATGAGCGGTATAATCGCCTCGCCGATGAACCAGACGAGACTCTCGGCGCGATATATCAAGGACTCTTGCCAGGAGGCCAGGAAGACCGCGCGTAGCTTACGAAGCGACTTCAGCATGCGCGGGCTTTCCGCCGGAAAAGAGCTGGCGCACCACATCGTCGACTTCGGGTTCGACGATGTTGAGATCGAGGACAGGGTAGTCCTGCAAGAGTTGCGCGGAGACCTGCGGCACGGCATCGCGGGCGATACGCAACGTGGTAGTGCGCGGACGGTGCCGCAGCACATCGCCAAAGCCTGATAGTTCGGCTTCCGTTACCGGTGTTTCAAACGTCACGGTCATGAACTTGTAGTCGGCGTAGCGGCGCACCACCGTTTCCAGATCGCCGTCGAAAACGAGGTGGCCGTGGTCGATGATGAGCACCCGGTCACAGAGCGCCTCCACGTCGCGCATGTAGTGGCTCGTGAGGATGACCGTCGCGCCGTAGCGCGCGTTGTACTCGCGCACGAAGTTACGGATATTCTGCTGCATCACCACGTCGAGGCCGATGGTCGGCTCGTCCAGGAAAAGCACCTGCGGCCGGTGGAGCAAGGCAGCCAGCAACTCGCATTTCATCCGCTCGCCCAGCGAGAGCTTCCGCGCCTGCACGTTGATGACCTGCTCGAGTTCCAAGATCTTCACGAGCTCATCCAGCGTTTCCCGGAATTGCGCGTCCGGTACCTCGTAAATCTCCTTATTGATAAGGAAGGTTTCCATGGGTGGCAGGTCCCACCAGACCTGGTTCTTCTGTCCCATCACCAAGGCAAAGCGCCGTTGAAAGTCGGCCTGGCGCTGCCACGGTGTGTAGCCCAGCACGGAAACCTCGCCGCCGGTGGGATAGAGCAGACCGGAAAGCACCTTCAGGGTCGTCGTCTTGCCCGCGCCGTTGGGCCCCAGAAAGCCGACCAGTTCACCGCTCTCGATTGAGAACGAGATGTCATCCACCGCCTTCACGTCGTAGGTCTTGCGCAGCACAAACGACTTCAGCGAGCCCACCAGTCCCGGCTCTTTCTGGTGGACCTGATAGTATTTGGAAAGATTCTGCACGGATATTGCGGTCACAATGGCGAAGTTTGTCTCTCTTGATGCAGTGAATCAATGTGGGGTTAGCGGCGATGCACACCGTACCGATCCAGTTTTCCATTGTGTAGAAAAGTGGGAAGGCGCACCGCAGTCACTAAGATATCCGCCGCTCAATACACCCAGGCGGACTCACATATGCTATTCTAGCACGTACCTTAAGCACTTCTAGGGTGAAAGGCAGCGGCTCTCCACCCCGCTGATCTCAGTCTTAGAGACGAACTTACAATAGCTAGGCTGCCAAGTCCATTTGGAATGCGGCTGTTTATGGTTCGATGCTTCGACAGGCTCAGCACGAACGGAAGGTGCGCCTTCCCAAATGAGACCTTTGCATAGCCCCACTTTCAACCAGGGGCACTCCCTCTCCTGGGATGTACAGACCGGGGACATAGGTAACAGATGTTCGGGTAGATAGGTTACACATTTTGTGCTCTGAGGTCTATGGTTTTTACTCTTTGGATCGAGAAGTACACGTCCCAGACACCGTCCGTTCGGGTGGGTCGCAGGGCGACTTGCTTGTGCGTGAAGGCCCTGCCCACACGGAGCCGTCTGCCTTGGAAGGAGATGCGGCCGGAGACATCGACGCTGCGTACGCGGTCGTCGGGAGCGTAGGCGAGGGCAGGCAAGGTCTCTGGGAAAGGGCGAGGACTAGGCGTGTATCTGGTAATGGGAGTGTCGAGATCGAGGGCATGGTGTGGGCGTTCCAAGTTGTAGAAGTGGCGCCAGGTGTCAAAGGCGCGCTGGCAATGGTCCAGGTCGGTAAAGGTGGTCCCTGCCAGCAGTTCGCTCTTGAGGGAGCGGTGGAAGCGTTCCAGCTTGCCGAGTGTCTGGGGATGGTAGGGTCGGCTGTGCAGGACGTTGATGCCCAGCTGCATGAGCCAGACGGTGAGGGGCGTGAAGGGCTGGGCACTGTCGTTACCCCAGGGAGAGCCGTTGTCCATGAGCATGGCCTGGGGCAAGCCGTAGCGGCGAAAGACAGCGGTGAGGCGGTCTTGGACCGTCTCTCCCCGCTCGTTGGCACAGGCCTGTAACCCGAGGTTGAAGCGGGAGTGATCGTCTAGGAGGGTGAGAGGATGACAGCGGTTCTGCTGCATGACGAAATGTCCCTTGAAGTCCATCTGCCACAGCTCGTTGGGCTGGGGTCGTTCGAAGCGCACATGGGGCGTGTGCTTGGCGCTCTGGGCTGGATCGATGAGCCCATGGCGTTTGAGAATGGCATTGATGGTGCTCTTGGCCGGCACGTCGGTGACCCCCTGGTCCTGCAGCATCCGGCGCAGCACGTGTGCGCCTTTCTTCGGATGCGCCAGGCGCAAGGCGATGATGCGCTCCTCCAGCGCCGGGCGCGTGCGGTGCGGACACGTGTGCGGCCGCCGCGACCGGTCGTGCAAACCGTCTTCGCCAGCTTTCGCATACCGCTCCAGCGTCTTGTACGCCGTCTTGCGACTGATCTCCAGACGGCGACACAGCTCGCTGATGTTGGCCCCTTCCATCAGTGCCAGTGCAATGAACTCCTTGCGTTCAGACACAACCGTACTCTCCTTCCAAGGCATGGCGCTCCTCCATCTGTAAGAATCTCCATGCCTTAAGGTGTAACCTATGTGCCCGAACATGTGTAACCCATGTACCCGGTCTATACAGGGGAGAGGGTTGGGGTGAGGGGGTGTATTTGCTACGATGGCCCTTTACGCTGGGCAGTGTCAAGACGTATCAGGGCGGACTTGGTGTGCATATGGAGAGATTTCAGGATATCCACCCTCACCCTAGCCCTCTCCCGTCGAGGGAGAGGGAGCTATTTCGCTACCGCTTGAGTTGCGCAAAGGTCTCCGCGTCGAGGGAGAGGGGACATCCGCGCTGTGGCGAGGGTTATGCAAAGGTCTCAAAATGGAGAGACCGGCCGACACGTAGTACGTGTGCAAAGAGAGTTAGCAAGAAGGTCTCAGGTGAATACGAAGCCACAATCGGAAGGGTTTGCAGCCACGCCGCCGCTCGAAAATATCGTTGGCGAGAAAGTTGCTTTGGGCCCGCAGGGCAAAGATCTGAGCCCGCTCTTCGCACGCTGGTATAACGACTTTCGCACCCTGAGCAGGCTGGGAGTTCCAGTCCAACCGTGGACCGCAGATCAGGAAGCGCAGCGGAATGAGCGTTTGACCGCGCCCAATGAGGCGGAAATTGACTTTGCGATATATGAGCGGTCTAGCGGACGCCCCATCGGCGTTACCGGTATAGGCGTTGACTATCGCAACCGCACTGCCGAATTCGGCATCATCATTGGCGAGCCGGACGCCCGCGGCAAAGGCTATGGCACGGAGACGGCGCAACTAATGCTCGATTATGCGTTCACCGCACTCGGCTTACATAGCGTGAAGCTCACCGTCCACGCTTACAACGTGGCCGGTATCCGTGCCTACACGAAAGCCGGCTTCAAGCAGTATGGGCGCCGTCGCGAGAAGATATCCATGGGCGGCAAGCGCTGGGACGAGATTCACATGGAGTGCCTGTCAACAGAGTGGGGGCCAAGCCCCGTGCTGGCCGAGGTCTTCCAGCCGGACGAACCGCGCCCGAGGCCCTGGTAGTGGTTTCCGTTCGCCCGGAGCTTGTCGAAGGGTCGAAGGGCAATTCGTAAAATAGTTAAGCGCCCTGCTCACTCACAGCCGTTCACGCGTATGTACTTCGGCAGGCTCAATACGAACGAGGTGGTCGGAGGAGCCTGAGGAGCGCAATGATACCAGACTGGAATTGCAGCTACGTGGGTCTCAAGTGAAAACGATGCCACAAGCAGAACCACAGGAAGTAACGCCGGTCTTGAACCTGGTGGGTGAGAAGGTCGCGCTGGGGCCATTGCGCAAGGACCTGGTGCCAACCTACACCCGGTGGTACAACAGCTTCTACACACTGCGCACGCTCGGCGCGACGCCGCTGCCGCTTACCTTGGAGCAGGATGAACGGCAGCATGAACGCCTGATAGCGAATGCCAAGACCGATATCTCATTCACGATTTACGAGCGATGCGGCTCCCGTCCTATCGGCAATGCGGGCCTCCTCGACGTTGACTATCGCAACCGCACGGCTGAGCTCGCCCTCGCCATTGCAGAACCGGACGCCCGCGGCAAGGGCTATGGCACGGAAACCACCCAACTCGTGGTTGACTATGCGTTTACGGCACTGGGCTTGCACAACGTGATGCTCACGGTGTTTGAGTACAATCTTGCCGGCATCCGTGTTTACAATAAGACCGGCTTCAAGGAGTTTGGCCGCCGACGCGAGAGTGTCTTCATGGGCGGCAAGCTCTGGGACATGATTCTCATGGACTGCTTGTCATCTGAGTGGGGACCGAGCCCCGTGCTGGCACAGGTCTTCAAGCCGGACAAGCCGCGACCGTCTCGCGAGGAATAAGCCTCCGTTCGCCTCCGTAGCGTGTAGATACGCCGTATCGAGCACGGGGCAGGCCCTGAGCGTGCCTGTCCTGGTCGAAGGGCGAAACACGGCAACCTGCAAATCTCAGAGCGCTCTTGGCCGATCAAAAAACGGAGATTAGACCTACACTAAGCAAGCAGACTTAGTCCTCGCGGCACTTTCTGGCCCACAGTAAGAAGACGGTGCCGCCCAATGCGACCGGTCATTTCAAGCACACAGGAAAATTACCTATGAGCACAAGTCCACAGAGTGAGTCGTCCAAAGCCACATCGCCAATCTACAACATCGTGGGCGACAAAGTGGCGCTCGGCCCGCAGCGCAAAGACCTGGTCCCCACCTATCTGCGCTGGTTCAACGACTTTCACACTCTGCGCACGATGGGCGCCATGCCGGTGCCGCTGACGTTGGAGCAGGAAGATAAGTGGTACGAGCGCGCGATCACGCGTAGCGATACCGACATATTCTTCACAATCTATGAAAGGACTGCTAAGCGTCCCATCGGCAACGTCGAACTCCGTGACATCGATCACCGTAATCGTACGTCCCTCTTCGGTATTGCCATCGGCGAACCGGACGCCCGTGGCAAGGGCTACGGCACCGAAGCGACCCAACTTATGCTCGACTTCGCCTTCACGGTGCAAGGTCTGCACAACGTGATGCTTCACGTCCACGAGTACAACCTCGCCGGCATCCGCGCGTACACGAAAGCCGGGTTTAAAGAGTTCGGCCGCCGTCGCGAAAGCCACTTCATGGGCGGCAAATTCTGGGACGTGATTCACATGGAATGCCTGGCCACAGAGTGGGGACCCAGTCCGGTGCTGGCCGAGGTCTTCAAACCCGACGAACCGCGACAGTCCTAGGCGAGCTGATTTCCGTTCGCCCTGAGCCTGTCGAAGGGCTATCCGCATAGATCACAAATGAATACTCAGTCAAAGGCAGAGCCACCAGCAGTACCGACTCTCGTCAACATCGTGGGCGAGAAAATAGTGCTCGGTCCCATGGGCAGGGACCTGATCCCTGCCTACGCGCGTTGGTATAACGATCTGCATATGCTGCGCGCGCTTGGCGACATTCCTCGTCCGCAGACCCCGGCACAGAAAGCGCAGTGGTACGAAAACGCGAATACAGGTAGTGGCTCGAACATCACTTTCACGATATGCGAGCACGACTCCGCGCGCCCAATTGGGATAGTCGGCCTCTACGGCGTCGACTTTCGCAACCGCACCGCCGAATTCGCAATCACGATCGCTGAACCGGACGCGCGGAGCAAGGGCTACGGCACGGAAGCGACGCGACTGATGCTCGACTATGCGTTCACCGCATTGGACCTGCACAACGTGATGCTGCGGGTCTTCGCATTCAACGTCGCCGGCATTCGTACGTACACAAAAGCCGGGTTCAAAGAGTTTGGCCGCCGCCGTGAATGCTACTCGATGGGCGGCACGAATTGGGACGTGATCTATATGGAATGCCTGGCTACGGAATGGGGGCCAAGCCCGGTGCTCGCCGAGGTCTTCAAGCCGGACCAGCCACACCAAAACCGTAAGTGTTGACGAAGACCACAGACTACGGTCGGCGGAAACCACCTCTTCCTCGAGGAGACCTTCCCACAACTCAGGCCGGTAAGTGAAAAGATCCCCTCACCCTAACCCTCTCCCCCAGGAGAGGGAACCGGAGCCGCTCCATACTTGCTCGGATTCGAACTCTGCACTCTCGCTTCCCGGGGAGAGGTGCTGAGACATTTCCCTCAGAATCTAGTCTCGCAAGGGTCTCCCCAGGAGAGGGCCGGGGTGAGGGTGTTTCCTAATACTTCAACGTCATCGCATGGCTGAATGGGCATTTTATCGCACATAGTTTGGGAAGTGGTGGCTCATGCCATGCCATTACGCCATGCCCAGACGTCTTTCCAAGAACTCCCGGTTATACACCGCCGACGCATGGGCGTCATCGCCGGTGGAAGTCTCCAGCACCAGCCAACCGTCGTAGCCGATAGCATCAATTGCCGTAAAGATGGCGTCCCAGTCCAGCGGGCCGGTGCCCATGAGGGGGATACTGTCAGGTTCCTTCGTGTGGATCTGGCTGACAAGGTCGCCAAGTGCCCGCAGATCCTCAGCGGGGTCAAACCCCTGCGTATGGGCGTTGCCGACATCGAAATAGACGCCGATTTGCGGTGAATCGATGGCGGCAACCAGGCGGCGAAAACGTTCCACCGACTGTGGATGCGTACGACCCACGCTCTCCGGCGCCATTGTGACGCCGGCGCGTTCCGCCGCGGGCATGATCTCGCTGAAACCGTCCACCCAGCGGTCGAACGACTCGTCGTAGGGCTGCTCGGGGGGTGCGTCCATGGCGCAGAGGATCAGCCGGGAATCGAGTGCCGCAGCAGCCGCAATGGCGTTCGTCGCCACCTGAATGCCCTGCCGGCGGGCGTCGCTATCCCCCGTCAACATCACTCCAAGATTGCCGACGCACAGCGAGCAGACCGCTACGCCCGTCTCGGCCGACTGGCGTTTCAGCACATCCCAGCCGGACTGCTGCGCAAGTATGTTTCCCACCGGGTCGCGGGCGCTGATGGAGAACTCCAGCCCCGCAAAGCCCAGTGCCGCGGCTACCGGCAGGGCGTCCTCTCCTTCAGCGCCAATCGAGCCCGTACGTGTGCCGATTTTCATTGCGCTACCACCTCAAGGTCATCGGTGATCCGCACTTCGCGCCGCAACTCCGCCGACTTCTGCGCGGCGTAGGTGAAGGCAAATGACCGCAGCGAATCGGAGTAGGGCGATAGAATACCGTCCTGTGTGTTATTGGCAACCGCGTTGACAAACGCCTGGTTGAGCAAGAGATTTGAGTCCTGATCGGACGTGATAGTCTCCGGCTGCTCGCCAGGACGCCAGTACGTCGTGCTATCGAATCCTGCCGTCACCGTGAGGTCTTTGGCGAGAATGTGCAGCACATTGGTGACGTTCGGCGGAATGCCCGCATGGGCCGCAGGCGAGTTGCCGATCATGCCCACCGCGCGATTCTTGAAACGCACGGTGGCCGCATTGACGTCGAAGATGTTCAGATTCGGCGTATCCGTGAGCAGCACCGTGTCGCCAGCGGCGTAAATGGTATCCGGCTCGCCCACGAAATAGCGCACCAGGTCTATGCCGTGCGTATGCTGCTCGATGAGCATGCCACCCGACTGCTCCTGCACCCGCCACCACGGCGTACCCGGCAAGCCGCCCCAGCGCACGGCAATGACCATGCCAATCGGCACACCATCCAGCAGCGCGCGGGTCTGCCCGACGGATGGCGCATACCGCATCTGATAGCCGACCGAGTTCACTATCCCTTTTTCGGCAATGTGGGCCGCTATCTCCTTAGCTACGGAAAGCTCGAGAGCGATGGGCTTTTCGATCAATACCGCCTTACCGGCCGCGATCACGTCGTGGTCAATCTGGCCGTGCGCAAAGGTGGGCAATGAAATGTAGACCGCATCCAACTCCACCGCGTCCAGCATGGCCCGATGATCGGAAAAAATGCCCGGTTGTATGGGTCCGGCGCCCTCGGGCAAGGAGCCATTGATTGACTCTACAGCTCCCGCGCACCGCGGCTCATCGATGTCGCACAAGCCCACAATCTCCGCATCAGGTATCCGAATCAGATCGTGCATTTCGCGCACGGACCGCCCGCCAACGCCAATGATGCCTATTCTCACTGCCACGGCACTTTGCTCCCTTCATGTGTGCGCTCGCTTCGCTCGCGCGGATGAGCCGACGCCGCTCGCGCCGGCCGCTTCTCAGCCTATTGTACGTGGCGCCGGATGAAACACAAAATCGCCACACATGTTAGGAAGCGAGTTGCTTCGAGCCTCCCCAGCAAGAGAGGCTGTGCTTTGCCCGAGGAGACTTTTGCGCCATTTCGGCCAGCGGCGCAAAATCTACATCCTCTCCTGGGGGAGAGGGCCGGGGTGAGGGGATTGCATGTTGTGCTGTCCTCATTTACCTCTAAGACCTATACAAAGACGGGTAAGACTGGCGAAAGTCACCCGAACTGCAGGGGATTCCCCCTCACCACCGTATCGTGTCGATACGCTGTATCGAGTACGGGGCAGGCTCTAACCCTCTCCCTGGGGAGAGGGGGACTCTCTCGCTGTGGAATAGATTATCCAAGAGTCTCACAAGATAGAAGCACGACTTTGTCTGCCGGTCTCACGCGGTCTATACTGAGCCGTGAATACTCCCTTGTGTACAGGAGACCGCGCCATGCAATTGACTGGCATCTATCCACCGCTTGCCACGCCTTTCGTGGATCAAGAACTCGCGTTGGACCTCCTTGCGGAGAACGTCAGGCAACTCGCGCCCACGGGTCTAATGGGCTTTGTTGCGCTTGGTTCCAACGGCGAATTGCCCGCGCTTACGGAATGCGAAAAGCTGCACGTGCTTGAGACCGTAGTCTCGAGTGCCCATGGGGACTCCCAAGTAATCGTTGGCGTGGGTTACGAGTCGACAAAGCAAGCGTTGGCCTTCATAACTGCGGCGGCTGCGCGCGGCGCCCACGCCGCTTTGGTGCTGCCGCCTTCCTACTATAAGTCTGCGCTGACTCCGGACGTATTGCGCGACTATTACGCAACGCTGGCGGACCGCGCCGACCTGCCGCTTCTGATCTACAACATGCCCGCCAATACCGGCATCAACCTTGGCCCCGATGTGGTCGTGCCCCTGGCGCAGCATCCGCGCATCATCGGCTTGAAGGACAGCTCCGGCAACATCGTGCAGATCACCGAGATCATCCGGCAGACACGAGACGAGGAATTCGCGGTCATGGCAGGATCAGCGAGCTTTCTTTTCACGTCACTTTGTGTGGGCGCCGCCGGCGGCGTGGCCGCGCTGGCGAACCTGGCGCCGCGCGAGTGCGTGCAGATCTTCAATCACTTCCAGCACGGCGAGGTCGATGAGGCGCGCGCACTTCAATTCCGGCTCATGTCGCCGAACGCCGCGGTTACGACCCGCTTTGGCGTTGCCGGCCTTAAAGCGGCGATGACCCTCTGCGGCTACTACGGCGGCGAACCACGCCACCCCCTCATGCCGTTGCCGAACGAAGCGCATGAAGCAGTGCGCGCCATCCTTGCAGAGGCTTACTTGCTGCCCAAAGACGAGTCGCGGTACGCGGATACAGCTGCGTCTGCTTGACAGCTTGCCAAGTCTGTCGAAGAGAGTCGCCTGTGTTAGCCTCGCGCCAATGGAATTGCTCATGTACAGGCTTTCCGCCAGGTGAGGCTTCTTCAATCCAAGGGGCCTTCACTAAGTGATGGCTTGCGCCCGCTCTTGCATTGATCGCCCCCGCGATTTCTTTATCTCCGAGTTACCATACTCAGGCGATTCACAAAACTGTCGAAAAAGTGCTATTTTCTTCTTTAACATACTTGACTAATTCCCCCAAAGAGTTTTACAATCCTAAAGAGCATGTTTAGACTTGACTAGTGAGGAGGAGAGAGCGATGGCAGAAAATGTAGAACCCGCCGTGCGGCGCCTCATGCGAAGCCGGGCCGATCGCACCTGCGCCGGCGTTTGTGGAGGCTTGGCAGAATACATCTATTGGGATCCCACCATCGTTCGACTGCTCTGGATATTTGCGATCTTTCTCTCCGGCGGTATGGCACTGTTCGCATATCTCGCCTTCTGGATAGTCATGCCGGAAGCGCCGGCATACACAGGTGCGGGCGCAGGCTTTGCCCACGCGAAGCGCCTCACGCGCAGCCGCAACGAGCGCATGCTCGCCGGTGTGTGCGGCGGTCTGGCCGAGTATCTGGGCATGGATACCACTCTCATGCGCGTGCTCTGGGTCGTCGCAACCCTCATAAGCGGTGGCGTCACGCTGGTCGCTTACCCCATCTTCTGGCTGGTCATGCCGGAAAGCGGTCGGTTCACGTCGGCTGCCGACGATACATTTAAGGATGTGGCAGAGCGCGTAGACCCAATGGTAGAGCGCATAGGCGACCGGGTGCGGGAAACATTCAACAGGGAGCCGCGCCCTACCGATCCTGCAACTGCCAGGCGAGCCCAAGAGCAGGAGCTAGAAAACGAGATTCTCGGTATTAGCGAGGAAGACTTGCAGGGAGAGCAGCGCCCAGCGACCGCCGCACCTAAGGCGAAGGCAAAAAAGCGCTGGCTGCCCTTGTTTGGCGCGGGTTTGATCACTGTCGGCCTCATAGTGCTCGCCGAAAACGTGGACTTTCTGTGGTTCTCACCGGAATCGCTCGTGGTACTCGTTATTGGCGCTCTCTTGCTCTTCTATCGCAGCGATGATAGTCCTCGCCCAGCATGGCGCACCTGGGTCGGCGGTGGCTTGGTCCTCCTTAGCCTCCTGACTCTACTGGACAGTTTGAACGTCTTTTGGTTCTCGGATGGTATTGTTGGCGTATTCCTCATGATTGGAATCGGCCTCGTGATGCTGGTTCATAGAAATCGGGCAATACCCCGACCGGCGTGGCGTACCTGGGTCGGCGGCGGTTTGGTAGCATTCGGGGGACTCATTGTCATCGATCAAATGCTCCCCTCTTTTGTTTCCAACTTCACCTGGCCGATGGCCTTGATCGGGTTTGGCGCATTCCTGTTGTGGCATTGGAGCCGCAGCAGAGCGGCAAGCAACGGCCATTGACGCCTTGCCGACCGAATAGTGAGAGGGGGGTGTGCACCAAGACAATGCACACCCCCTTTGCTTTCTGCATTGCCAATCGCCATTACGCGCAATGCCTTCTTGCGTATGTCGGACCGCGCAAGTAAGTGTGTTGAACAGCCGTCTATCTAGTGCATGACAAATAAACGGGCATAGGCAATTGTTGTTGTCAAAGCGATCAAGCCACATTGGGAGGCTACGCATGGCAAAGACACTAAGCGCCCCGGCAACATTGGCACTAGATGGCGGACCAAAGGCCGTGACCGCTCCGATTGACGACCGCTGGGAGCGTGTGACCGACCTGGAAAAGGAGTATGTGCTCCGCGTAATGGACAGCTTCGGCGACGCTTACGCCGAGTTAGACCTCTTTGAAAGAGAGTGGAGAGAGTTTATCGGCACCAAGCACGCGCTGGCCATGTGCAACGGCACCGCTACGCTGCATTCCGCGATCTTTGCGGCAGGCGCCCACGCCGGAAAAGAGGTGATCGTGCTTTCCGTGACGTGGCATGCGAGCATCAGCCCCATCCTGCATTGCGGCGCGACGCCGGTGTTCTGCGATGCGGACCCGGAGACCTTCTGCGCCGATCCGGCAGACGTCAGGCGCAAGAACACCGACCGCACCTGCACCATCGTCGTCACCCATGTCTACGGCAATCCGGCAGACCTCGACGCCTTCCGCGAAATCGTGGACGGTACCGACATCGTCCTCATCGAGGACGCTTCACACGCCCACGGCGCGACCTGGGACGGGAAGCCGGTGGGCTCATTCGGCCACATCGGTTGCTTCAGCCTGCAGAAGGGCAAGGCCATGACGGGCATCGAGGCCGGTGTTGCCGTTACCGATGACGACGCGCTCTACGACCGCATGCTGGCGCTGGGGCAGTACGGCCGCTGCGGCGAGCTCTGGTCCACTGCCGAGTTCGCGGACCTGCGTGACATGGGTCTTGGCGTGAAGTATCGCGCCAATCCACTTGCCATTGGCATGGTGCGCGCGCAGTTCCGGCGGCTACCGGAGATGAACGAGAAACGCCGGGCATGGATTGACCGGCTCGACTCCTTGCTGAGCGCCATCCCGGGTGTACGTCCCCAGCAGGTCTATCCCAAGGCAGTACGGGGCGGCTTGGTGCACTACGCCGGGGCGCTCGACACGGAGGCTATTGGCGTGCCCGCCAATTCCATGCTGAGAGCGTTGGTCGCTGAAGGCGTACAGACAAAGTCGGAGATTACGCCGTTCGGCTACGGCGTGATGCACCTTGAGCCGCTGTTCAACGATTACGCCCTCGATGGCGTAGGCGGTCCCTGGAAAGACCTTCCGTCAGATTCGCGCGTGCGCAGGCAGCGCGGCCATTTGCCCGCGAGCGAACGCATCCACGGCTCGGCCTTCTGGATCAAGACTCCCATCGACCCGAATCCGGAATGGGTGGAGCAATTCGGCGCAGCCTTCCGCAAGGTGATCGCCAATGCCGACCGTCTGTCCGAGGTTGCGCCCGTAGATGTCTAGAGTTGACCCCTGTCGCACTGCCCTACCTGAGTCGCAGAGTTGTTAGGCTACTAGTGGTTCGACATCTTTGCAGTGATGGGTAGGAGTGCCGGGGGATGAGTAGGAGCTCCGGTAGCACAGGTTTGTAACCTGTGCCCGGCCCCTCGGTTTGGTGTGCTCGCTCCACGCTACGGCAAGATGGCGCAGAGCCTGCCCCGTGCGTGATACGGGGTTGCAAACGTGTCCTGAGCACTTCGGCAGGCCTGTGCTGAGCCTGTCGAAGCGCTCAGTACAGGCTCTGTTGAAGGGACTACGCTACCTATCAATACAATCGTGTCGAACCACTAGGTTGGGCTGGCTACGTTTGCGCTGAGGCAATGTATTGCCTCAGCGCCTTCAAGCAGCTAGTATGAATTTAGAGTAGCCTTAGTAGAACTCAACTCATAAATACCTCCTCTGTGCAAATGTGCTCTTCGACCCTTCGACAGAGCCAGTCCCGTACTCGACACAAGATATCGACACGATACGGGGGCAAACGGAAAAGGTAAGAATCCGTTCGTGCTGAGGGCTGCGCGAAGTCTGCTGCGCGAAGCCCTCGCCTGTCTGGAGCTTGACGAAGGGTCGAAGCACGAAACGGCATGACGAATCTATTTATGAGATATCCTCTAGATACAGGAAGGAGCACAGTGGAAGAGAGTCAGTATGAAGAGGGATGGGTGGCGATTCCGGAGGATCTTGGGGGTTATGTAGCGGGCTTGAAGAACGCGGTGGAAAAAGGCGTCGAGGCGCAGCTTGCCCCCTTTGCCATCACCTCACAGGAATACGCCATCTTAATCATCTGCCAGGCCAAAGGGACGACTACGGTCTCGGAACTAGCGCAGTACATACCGGTTGACGCAGGACGCATCAGCCGCATTGTGAACAATCTCCACCAGCGCAGACTGCTGGCGCGGCGGCGCTTGAAAGAGGATCGGCGCGTGGTGAAGCTGTGGCTGACCGAGGATGGGCAGCGTTTGGCGCCGGAACTCGTGGAGCGGGTGATGGTGTACAACGAGATGCTGGCGGAGGGGGTTACGCGTGAAGAGAGGGATGCGTTCGTCTCCGCGTACAACAAGGTCATGCGCAACTACGCGCGCTATCGGGACCGTCAGACTGAGGTAGAAAAGGCAGAACGAGAGGCGATGGCCACGCGCCGGCGGGAGCCCCAAGTCACCGCGAACCGCCCAGTCCTCGGCGAAGACGAATAAGCGCAGACGCGCGGATTGCGCGATCCTGGCGCGTCACGGCGCGTTCATGCCAAGCGTAGAGAACTACGAGAGACTTGGGGAGATTCTTCGGCGTTTGCGGGTACGCAACGCGACGGCTCCCGTGCGAACGCTAGCCGTTTTCCCCATTACCAGCGCCAGCAACGCCGCGGCAAAATGCCGTCGCCTCCCGGTCAAGCTCGCCATCAGGCGTTACTACGACCCCGTAGACTTCGCGGGCGCGTTCATGCGATACCTTCTCGTTGCGCACGTCCTCCAGTACCAATTGGGGATCCCGCTCCAGCGGATCGCCCCAGCCGCCGGCCCCGGAAACCATGTGCCGGAACAGATCGTTTTCATAGATCGTCTCGGTCGCCTTGCTCGTTAGTACGCGAGCCTCCGTATCCGGATTGAGGATGTTCTTTGAAGGCGCGCCGTCATGACCGCCGGCCAGCCCGTAGGCGTGGTTTTTATGTCGATCCGAACGCAATTGCAACGTGGCGCGCCGCTCGCGCAGGCGATAGTCGCGTACGAGCGCCAGGCCGCCGCGAAACTTACCGGCGCCTTCGGAGTCCGGCACGTAGCCGTAGCGCTCGATGCGCAAGGGCAATTCCGCCTCCACCACTTCTACGGGGTTATTCGAGAAGTTTACGACGATGCTTGCCATGGCGTCAGTGCCGTCGCTCCAGGGCTTGCCTCCCCACGAGCCAAAGAGGAACTCCAGGTAGACAAACGGATTGCCGTCGTCGTCATAGCCGCCGATGCTTACGCCGGTATCGCCGCCAACTTCACACGCCGGTATGCGCTCCGGCGCCAGCTTGGCCAGCGCGCCCATCACGGCGTTAGCGGTCCGGTAGCCGGTGAGGCCCCGCGCCGCCACCGGCGCGGGCATGCTGGGATTGATGACCGAGCTCTTCGGCGCAATTACCTCGATGGGACGGAAGTACCCCTCATTATTTGGGATCTCTTCTCCCATTAAGCTGCGGACACAAGCATAGACCGCCGAGCGCGTAAACGGTATCGGCGAGTTGATGCCGCCGCGGACCTGGGGCGACGTACCGGCAAAGTCCACCGTCATCGAGTCGCCATGCACCTTCACGGTGACGGCGATGGGGATCGGACCTGGATCGAAGCCGTCGTCATCAATGTAGTCGGTGAACGCGTATTCGCCGTCCGGCATATCGGCAATGGCCTGGCGCGCCAGCCTTTCCGTGTAGTCGAGCAGCGCGGAAAACCGCGCCTGGAGATCGTCGTGTCCGTAGCGCGCAAAGAGCGTCTCCACACGCCGCTCTCCCACGTGACAGGCGGAGAGTTGGGCGCGAAGATCGCCGAGCACCAGCCGCGGCACGCGCACGTTTGCCCGCATCAACTCAAAGACTGCATCGTTCGGTTCGCCGGCGGCATAAAGTTTGAGCGGTGGAATGCGGATGCCTTCCTGGAAGATCTCGGTGGCGTCGCAGCCGTTGCCGCCTGCCACCATGCCGCCTACGTCCGCGTGGTGGGCGATGGAAACCAGGTAACAGGCAAGCACGCCATCCAGGAATACCGGCTTGAAAATATAGATGTCCGGCAGGTGCGTACCTCCGGCATAGGGATCGTTGAGCATGTACACGTCGCCGGGCTGCACGTCATCGCCAAACGTCGCAAAGACGCTCTCAATCGCATGGGGCACAGACCCAAGGTGCAGGGGAAGTGTTAAACCCTGGGCGATAAGCTCCCCGCTGGGCTGGCAGAGCGCGGTCGAAAAGTCCATGCTGTTCTTGAGATTATTCGAATACGCCGTGCGCAGTACTGTCATCGCCATCTCATCAACGAGCGATTCCAACGCGTTCTTGAGGATTTCCGTTTCTACCGGGTCGAATTCTCGGCTCACGGCTGCTCCTCTCCTAAAGTAATCACCACGTTATCCCACGCATCTCGCTTTACGGTGCAGTGGGGTGGCACCAGCACGGTGGTGTCGTATTCCTCGATGATCAAAGGTCCCGGTTGATCCTCTGTGCCAATATCCTCGCGTGCGAGCAACGGCACAGTCCGCATGCCAATTGCAGCGCCAAAGTATGCTGAACGCTCTTTGGGGCCGTCGAGAGATCTCTTTCCGGTCGATGACCCTCCCCACTGGTGCGCTCCCTCGCGCGGCAGCGTTGCTTCTACCCGTAAATTGACAAGCTCCACGGGATCATCCGGGGCCTTGTGCCCGTATGTGCGCTCGTGTTCACGCTCAAACGCCTCCCGCATCAGCGCTGGAATTGACTCCTGCAGTGGGATGGTGAGTTCGAATGACTGGCCCGCATACCGTAGGTCCGCGAAGCGTTGCCACTCGCCATCTTGCCGCGCACCGCTGCCCTCACCAAGCTCGGCGGCCAATCGAGACTCAAGCGCGAGATATTGCCGGTCGATCTCGTCCTGGCTCACCGCATCAAGCGGCAGCAGCACGGTCTGCACGGCGTGCTGGGAAACATCAACGCACAAGAGGCCTAATGAGCTAAATAGTCCCGGAAACGGCGGCACTACAACCTGCTGTACTCCGAGCTCCCGTGCCATTTCAACGGCATGTAGCGGGCCGCTGCCGCCAAAGGCAAACAGTATGAAGTCAGCGGGAGAGCGTCCGCGTTCTACGGTCACCGCACGTACGGCACGGCTCATGTGAGAGACCGCAATACGGTGGATGCCATGCGCCGAATCTTCCACACTCAGGCCCAGTGGCTCCGCCAGCCGCTTCTCGAGTACAGAGCGTGCGCGGGATGCATCAATCGGCAGTTCGCCACCCAGAAAGTGCGTAGGGTTTAAGAAACCAAGCGCAACATTGGCGTCCGTGAGTGTTGGTTCTTCTCCGCCAAGGGAGTAACACACGGGGCCTGGTTCGGCGCCCGCGCTGTGCGGGCCGACGCGGAGCCCGCCGGCCGGGTCTATCCACGCGATACTGCCGCCGCCGGCGCCGACTTCCGCAATGTCTATGGCCGGCACCCGCAGTGCATAGCCCGCACCGCGTTGCAGGCGCGCGCTCAGGCTAATGCCGCCGCCGACCTCGTAGTCGTTCGTGCGAGTGATACGTCCGTCCTCAATCACTGAGGCCTTGGCCGTCGTGCCGCCCATGTCGAGGGTGATTGCGTTGGCGGCACCCATTGCGTTCGCGAGCGAGAGCGCGCCCATCACTCCGGCAGCGGGACCGGACTCGATCACGTGAATTGGCTGCTCCGCAGCCTTGGCGGCGCCCATCATGCCCCCCGCGGACTGCATCATGTAAACCGGCGCAGTGATGCGCCGTTCATCGAGAGACTCATGGAGGCGATTGAGATACGAGCGCATGACGGGAGCAATGTACGCGTTGATTACCGTCGTGCTGGTCCGCTCATACTCGCGAATTTCCGGGAGGACATGCGACGAAAGAGAAACGAACACGTCGGGAGCCGCAGCGTGGAGCAGCGCGCCGATGCGTTCTTCGTGTGCCGGATTGCGGTAGGCATTGATGAGGCACACCGCAATCGAACGCACACCAGCCTTCAGCAAGTGTGCTATCGCGGCGTGGACACTATCTTCGTCGAGTTCTTGCACCACGTTGCCCAGCGTGTCCAAGCGCTCGATGACTTCCCGGCGCAGCGCGCGCGGTACCAGCGGCTGCGGCGGTTCCCAGTGCAGGTCGTAGAGACGGGGCATGCGCAAGCGCCGGATCTCCAGCACGTCGCGAAAGCCCGCAGTGGTAATGAGACCTGTGAGCGCGCCTTTGCCCTCCAGAATGGCATTGGTTGCCACCGTCGTAGCGTGGATGACCTCGGCAATGTCGGCGCTCTCGGCATTCGTATCGTGAATGAGCGAATCAAGTCCCCGGACTATGCCTTGCGCAAAGTCGTCGGCGGTGGATGATACCTTAGTCCATGCCCGCAGCCCCTGCGAGTCCATGAAGACAAGGTCGGTGAAGGTACCCCCAATGTCTACACCGACACGCAAAGATGAGTCCACAAGCATCGCCTAGATGGTCACAGGCACAGGCTGCGCCGCGGGGGAAAGCTCGAAAAGCTTGCCGTAGCCGGGTATCGCCGCAGTATGGCCCAACGCACGCAGGCACTGCCAGTACGTCGCCTGGTTGCTCGTTACAACCGGAATGCCCAGGTCTTCTTCAAGGGCCTGGATGACGTCCATGGTACGGAGATTGGTACAACTAATGAAAAGCGCGTCGGCACTCTCTGCCACGTGATCGCGGGCAAAGCGGTAGGTTTCCTCCAGGGGAACAACGCCGATGTCGAACGCCGTCAGAATGCTCATGCCGGACTGGCTGACCACGTCGAAGCCCCAATCCTGCAGGAACTTGACCTCAAGGTCATTCAATTCAGGAATGTACGGAGTGACCATGGCAACGCGCTGTGCGTCTAGAGCGCGCAGGGCCCCCGCGACCGCGCCGGCAGTAGTCACTGCCTCGATATTGCTGCCGCCCCGCAACCGTTCGCGCAATGCCTCTTCACCGTCAGCGCCCTCGAAGAAACTGCCTGCGGTGCAGGCAAACGCGATTGCGTCGACGTTCGCGCTGAGCAACTCATCAACGCCGCGATCGACGTGCGCGCACATCTGCGCCATGTCGTCCGCATCCGAGCGGGAATTGCGCATGCGAGTGGCATAAACGGCAAAGCCGTCAGGCAGCAATGCGCAACCTTCCGGCTCCACCACCGTGTTTACCGACGGTACAAGCAGACCGATGCGTCCACGCCATCCAAACATGCCAACTCCTCCATTCAATTGGTTCTTTGACGCCTTCAAAGGCTAAGAACTCGCGTTAGACTCAGTTCATTGAAGCAAGAAAAAGCGTGTGCACGACATGCCACTCACCAGGAATGCTGTTTGAGCATCATCTACCGCACTCCGCCTGTCTTTCGCTCTCCCTGAGCGCATTTGCTACACCGATGATAGCGCAGCAAACTTGCCAAAACAACCTGTGTTGCTAAGCTTCGGTTGTCGCTAGCTTTCATGCACCATACAATACGTAACGGATGCCAGGCTGTGGACGCGTGCTAACAGGCCACGCAGACGCGTAAGAGTACGGCCGCACTCTCCTGGCACCCATGCTGCTTTGGGCGAATCTTCTCCTTCTCCTTGGGGAGAGGGCCGGAGTGAGGGGGACGTTTACTGAGTCCCGGCCAAACTCCTCCAGCCAAACTCACTTTTGCAAGGGAAACTAAAGGATAGAATCCGGATGCAGATTGGCATAGTTGGGTTGCCGTTCTCCGGCAAGACCACAGTTTTCACTGCCCTTGCCGGCGATGCGTCGGAACAGAGCCACCAGTCCCACGGCTTGGAACCAACCCTCGCCACCGTGCGCCTGCCCGATGCCCGCCTCGAGGCGCTCTGTACCCTGTTCGCAACTGAACTGTGCATCCCCACTGAGGTGCAGTACCTGGATTTTCCCGGCGCCGGATTCGGCAGGCAAGAAAAGGATGCCGCCTGGGTAGGCACGCTCCGCACCGTAGATGCCCTGCTCATTGTCATTGGCGCCTTCAGCGGCACCCAAGACCCCAGCGACGAACTTGAGAGCATTCATCTCGATCTCGTCTTGCCTGACCTGCAAATCGTGGAAAGCCGACTGGAGCGGCTCGCGTTGCAATGGCGCACGGCCCCCGCAGCCGAACGCCTCCAACTTGAGCGCGAACAGAGTCTCTTGGAACGCATACAAAGCGCGCTGGAGCAGGGCGTGCCGGTACGGGCACTGGAACTCTCCGCTGACGAAATACAAGCTATCCGAGGGTACCAGCTCCTCACCATGAAGCCCACTCTCGTCGTCCTCAATCTCTCTGAGGAACAGATGGCGCAGGCTGAAGAATTGGCCACGAACGTACGCGCCACTTACGCCCACGCGCAGACGACAGTGTTAGGCCTCTGCGCGCAACTGGAAATGGAAATCGCGCAACTGCCGCCGGCAGAGGCCGAGCTTTTTCGCGAGGACTTAGACCTCGCAGAAGCGGGCGCGGCACGGGTCGTGCGCGAGTCGCATGCGCTCTTGGGCCTGATCCATTTCTTCACCATGAACGAACAAGAGGTGCGCGCGTGGGCGATTCCGCAAGGCACTAGAGCGCAAGACGCCGCCGGCAAGATCCACACCGACATGGCGCGGGGTTTCGTCCGAGCGGAAGTGATTCCCTGGGACCAGTTGGTCGAGAACAACGGGTACGGCGATGCGCGCAAGCACGGGCTCGTGCGCCAGGAAGGCCGGGATTACGTCGTTCAAGACGGCGACGTGCTCTATATACTCTTCACGCGGTAAGGTGGCTAAAACCTGACCGTTCGCGCTGAGCTTTGCCTGTCCTGAGCTTGCCGAAGGATCACAGCGTGGCTGAACACTTGGCCGTTCGCGCTGAGCTTGTCGAAGCGTGGACCTCATTCCAAACGCGCAAGTAAGACACTTGGATTGGCAAGTCGTTGTAGATGCTGGCCAGTGTTTATATAATCATCTTGAGTTCTCTTCCTTCTCTTAGCATCTGGAGGCAATCCGCTCGTGGCACCCCCAAGCTCCGCGCAGGCAGTAGCCAACCGAATATTGGAATTGACCCCATCCCCTACCATGGCCATGGATGCCAAGGCCAAAGCCATGGTGCGGTCTGGCATTGATGTCATCAATCTCTCTGTGGGCGAACCGGATTTTGATACGCCGGAACACATCAAAGCGGCTGCCATAGCCGCGATCCAGGATGGATTCAACAAATACACCCCGGCCGGCGGCATCCCTGAACTCAAAGAGGCCATTGCCGAGAAGCTCTCCCGGGAAAACGGTGTTGACTATAGCCCAAGTGAGGTGGTTGCCTGCGTCGGCGGCAAGCAGGCCGTGTGCAACGTCTTTCTCGCGATCTGCGATCCCGGCGATGAGGTTATCGTGCACGCGCCGACCTGGCCGACCTTCCTCGAGCAAGTCAAACTGGCGCAAGGTGAGCCGGTCACCGTGCCGCTTCATTCGCCCTTCTCGATTACGGCGGACCCACTGCTCGAGCGCATCACCCCCAAGACCCGGGCCATTCTCCTCAACTCGCCGTGCAACCCCACCGGCGAGGTAGCTGATCCTGCGGAGATCCGCAAACTGGCCGAAGCATGCGTGGAACGGGGCATCTACTTCATCGCGGACGAGACCTACGAGCACTTTCTCTACGGCGATACTGAGCACCTGTCGCCCGCCTCAATGGGACCGGACGAGAAAGCCCACGTAATCACCGTAAATACCGTATCGAAGACGTACGCCATGACCGGCTGGCGCTTGGGCTACGTGGCCGGGCCGGAACCGGTGGTCAAGGCGATCAACGACCTGATGACACAGATCACGAGTAATCCGACGGCTGCCGCCCAAAAGGCCGCCATTGCCGCCCTCACCGGACCGCAAGACTGCGTGCGGGAGATGGTCGCTGAGTTTAGCGCCCGTCGCACATTGCTTGTAGAAGGGCTGCGCTCAATTGGCTATACCTGCTCGCTGCCGGGCGGCGCATTCTACGCTTTCCCGCAAGTCAGAGGGGATGAAGAAGACATGGCGGTTGCCGACCGCCTCTTGGAAGAAGCCCACGTCGCCACCGTGCCGGGGTCGTCGTTCCTCGCCGACGGCCACCTGCGCATGTCGTACGCCACCAGCCGCGAGAAGCTGCAGGAAGCCCTCGAACGGCTGCGAAAGCTAATGTAAGCGAATGGCATAGCGAGCAATGCTCCTGCGTCCCAAGGATTGCGGTCGGTCGCTTGGACAGCTTCAAGATCAGGTGCTCCCGTGCTGATGGCGGCTTATCGGCCGAATAGCGCACGAGCAAATGGAAGAGCTTCCAGGCGGATGTTGGCTCGGGAGACGAGACTGCGGACGTCGGTCATGTGGCCGTGAGGGAGCTGCCCACCTTGGAGGAGGACGCTAGTCAACCATTCAGGAGTGGTCTGCTCCGGGATGGTGAGTAGTTGGGAGATCGTAGCTGTTTCCCCCCGGAAGGTCGTCGTAGCGCCTCAGTACATGAGGTGCCGCCCCACCTGGTGGCTCTCAGCGGAGCATTCGTCCTGGGGGCCGAGTTGCCACAGAGCGCACAGCGAGGGGGCTGTCAGCATCAGGGGGATGCAGGATGGGAGGATGAGCAGTATAGTGGAGATACCATCACGGCGGCGGAAGCCAAAGTCCAGGGGGCCGGGGCACGCTTCACCACACCCCGACACAAAAACCTACCTCGCCATTCCCGCGCACGCAGGAATCCAGCGCCGTAGGGGTGTCTCTTGTGGGCGCCCTGGCTGCGGCCGGGGTCTGGGTCAATCACCTGGGTTGCCCCTGCAGCGGCGACACCTATCCGATGGAGGTGGCCGGGGAAGAGCACCGCTAGGCGAGAATGCACGTAGCACTTCAATTGACAGCAGCAAGGATGGTGCGTACATTTTATGCCGCCCCGGAATGAGGTGTTTGCCTAGACATAGGGACATGTTTTCCGAGGAATGGGAGCAAGCCTTGATAGTAGGAGAGGAGCTCTGTCATCTGCTTGCTGTGGCGCAGAAACCCGTATGACTGATCCGGCAATCATTCGTGCCGCTTTGACTGCATATGGCCTTGATGGCGCCTCAATCGAGTTGCTGCAAGACTTCGTCAATGCGTCCTTTCGCGTCGCGGTTGGTGACCAGGCTTACTCTCTGCGCGTCTACGCACCGGATCGCCGTGAGCTCCCGGAAGTGGAGTCGGAAATGCGTTGGCTGGCAGCGGTTGCCGCGGACAGCGTGATTCCATGCCCCCGACCACTGCGTCTGGCGGATGGTCACTACGCTTGGGAAGCTCCCGGCGTATGCTTCGTGACCGTGGCCTCCTGGGTTGAAGGCGGCCTGATCCCCAATGCCGAACGGACACCGGCACACTTCGGGCTTGTCGGAGCAATGCTTGCAAAGCTCCACCTCTTCTCCGAGCGGTGGCAGGCGCCGGTCGGATTCACGCGACCACGCTGTGACGCCGACGGTATCTTCGCCGGGGATCGTCAGGAGCTCGATGCCACGCTGAGGTGTGATCTGGCGCGAGCCCAGCAAGAACTGCGGCAGGCGGAGGATGCAATCGGCCGAGACGCCGCAGCTTACGGCCTCGTTCACGGCGATCCGAGCTTCAGCAACATCCTGTTCGACGTCGACCGGCCGGCCCTCATTGACTTTGACGACTGCGGTTTCGGACACTACGCCTTCGACCTCGCGGTGGTGCTGGCAGGGGCGTGGGGCAAGCCGAGGTACGCTGTAAATCGAGTCGCGCTTCTCGACGGTTACCAGGAGATCCGCAGACTATCGGAAGTGGAGCGCGCGGCTCTCCCCGCTCTGATGGCCGCGCGTGCAGCGTCCCTCATCTTCTGGGCCGCCGCCCAGTCAACACCTGAACACAACTGGATATCCGCCCAGTGGGAGCGGCTACGGGAGTACTTGGAAGGCGCGGCTCCAATGCCGCTCAATCCCCATCAGGAGTAGCGCGGGGGCTTGTCCCCCACCTCCTGGCATGAGAGGCTATGTCCGAAACCGCCTGTTTCTTTAAGCATAAACACGCTGGAAGTGGAGGCAAACCATGAAGATCAGCGACGTCCAAACCCATATTGTAAGTGGCGGCACGCGCAACTACACATTCGTCACCGTCACCGAGGAGAACGGCCTCTACGGCATTGGCGAGTCCGGCTGCTCCGGCAAGGACAAGGCCGTGGCGGCGGCCGTGGAGCACTACCGGCCGCTGCTCATCGGCCAGGACCCCGCGCGCATCGAGCACATCTGGCAGGACCACTTTCGCGGCAACTTCTGGCGGGCGGGCCCGGTGCTCACAGCGGCCATTTCGGCCCTCGACATCGCCCTCTGGGACTTGCTTGGCAAGGCCCTCGAGGTGCCAACCTACCAACTGCTCGGCGGCAAGACCCGCGACAAAGTGCGTTGTTACGCCCATTTTGGCGGCGGGACCGACAGCCCGGAGTCTTTTGCGCAGTCCGCGCAAGCGCGCGTGGATGAAGGCTTCGAAGTGGTGCGGTTCGGCCTGCCGACCGATCCGGGCGACATTCTGGAACCGGCGCGGGCAGTGTGCAATGCGGTGGAAGCCTTCCAAGCCGTGCGTGAGACCGTGGGGCATGAGATTGAAATCGCCCTCGACGTGCATACGCGCCTCAACCCGACGTGGGCAATCCAGTTATGTAAACGACTTGAGCCGCTCCGTCCCTTCTTCATCGAAGACCCCATTCGCTCGGAGAACCCGCAATCATTCGCTAATTTGCGCCACCACACCAGCGTGCCCATCGCCACCGGCGAGCAGCTTATCACCAAGTGGCAGTTCCGCGAGCTCATCGAGAACGAACTGATCGACTACATGCGCGCCGACCTCGGTCTTGTCGGTGGAATCACTGAAGGCAAGAAGATCGCCGCTATGAGCGAGGTGCACTACATCGACTCGGCTCTGCACAATCCGCTGGGCCCTGTGAACACCGCCGCCAGCGTGCAGCTTGATATGTGCATTCCCAACTTCGGCATTCAGGAACTTTCCATGGTTCCACCGGCCATGACCGACATCTTCCCCACCCAGTGCCGTGTGGAGGCCGGACACCTCTATCCCGCCGACGTGCCTGGGATTGGCATCGAGTTCAACGCCGAGGCAGCAAAACAGTACCCGTATCAGTACTGGGAACACGCCCGGCTACACCGGGACGACGGTTCACTCACAGACTGGTAAAGCAAGGGAGCGAACGTACGCAGCCTATCTCGGAAGAACAGCCGATAAGGACCGCTATCCGTTGGCTACTACGATTTCAGCGCCTGCACGTACATGGCACGTGAAGCGCACACGCCCTTCACCGGCCGCAGTGACATTTGCAATGCCATCCGGCCCTTGAATGTGCACGGGTCCAGGATCTTCAGCAAAGGAGACGAGAAACGTCAGCTCACCCTTCTCAATCTGCAGCGGCAGTTGCGGGAAATCCAGCGTGATGGTGGCATGGGTATCCGAATCCTGCGTGACCGCTGGCGCGCAGTGGCGCCGCAGGTAGGCATAGCGCACGACGTCGTCCGGATTCGCGGCCCACATGTTGGCGCCAAAATGCGTCCGCATTTGGTCGAAACGCCCCTCCAGCGCGTAGGGCGAGATGCACTTGTGTCCCTGCGGCGTCTTGTACATGACCAGGTGCGTGACATCCACCAGCCACTTGCCCTGCACGCGCTCCGGTTCGAACCCGCCGCGCGAGAGCCACGGAGGCAGGTATGCTATGGCGTCGTCCTCGCACAGGCGGTTGCGCCAGATGCTGAACGGATCGAAGTCCGGCTGGTTTACATGTTCCGCGTCGTTGGAGGCGCGTGTCAGACCGAGATAGCCCGGCACGCGTTGCACCCACGCCCGCACCGTGTCGTAGACCTCGAAGCTATTCCACGATGAGAAGATCGGCGCCGGCTGTCCCAGCGCCTGTTCCAGGATGCGGTAGGACTCCACGATCTCCTGTGCAAAATCGATGCTGTCCGGTTCGCGCAACGGCGGATGGCAATAGCTGTGGTTGCTGATGCTCCAACCCTGCGACAGAAGAAACTTGAGGTGGTCCGGCCCCATGTGGAAAAAGTCGTTGAGGGAACTGCGCTCGACGTGGCGCTTTTCTCCCAGTTGCCCGGCCACCACCGCCACGTCGCCGGGAATGTCGTACTGCTGCGCGAGGGGAAACGCGTTGGCCAAACAGTCGATGGTGCCCTCGTCAAAGACCACCGAGTAGACGAAGCTGGCGTCGTCTTTCCAGGGGGCCACCTCTACGGACGAAATCCTCATCGCAACTCCTTCTCGCCATGAACTTCGTGGCTCTGACGGCATACAGCGAGCGTGGGCTCAGCACAGCTTGCTGTCACTACTATGAGAGTAGCCGCTACAGACGGTCTTGTTCCGGTAGCGTAGGTTTGCAACCTGCGCTCGCTGCCCAAATGCCGGAAGTATACTAACTCTTACCCGAACCCGCTTTGGGACGGAATTCACTGCTACCCACGCTGCCTGGACTCCGGCTTTCGCCGTCCTACGCGTCTTCCAAGACTAAGATATCCGCGCCGAGTCGTAGACGCCCGCCATGCCCAGATCCAGCGGGTTTACCTGCACCCAGACCTCTTCCGGCTGCGCGTCGTCTTTCAACTCCAGCGAGACCGAGACCCGCTCCAGACCAGGCACCGGCGCAATGCAATGCCCAATTTGCCGCCGGATCAGGATGTTCGACTCCTCGCGGGTGGCATCGGCGTCGGCAGCAGTTTTCGGGTCGCCGTTGAATGCCACTGCAAGCATCCGAGTGACATCGAATGCGCCGGTATTCTCCACTACGATATCAGCTAGCAGCCGTCCATCTTCCCGGCGTACGCGTGATGCCTCCGTGTCAATGCGCAATCCCGCCGAAAGCTCGCCTGGTGTGAGCGAGACCGCCCGGTAGGCATCGAAGATGCCATGTCCAAGCAACGGTTCCCAGCCGGATCCCTGCGACGTATTGCGCAGAATCTGTCGAATCTCCACGTTGGAAAGGTGCGGATAGCGCGAGAACGCCAGCGCCGCGACGCCGCCGCCAAAGGCGGACGCCATGCACCCGCCCTCGAAGGGAATGTAGTCGAGGTCGCCGCCGGTTCCCCAAACTGACTCGGTGGGGTCGTCCGTATAGCGTTCGCCGCCGGGTGTGGCCGCCTCCACGTAATCCGCCGATGCCGCGATGTTCGCTGCTTGACCGTGCCGGTTCGTCGAACCGACGGCAAAGACGCTGTCAATGCCAGCATTCACGGTTGCTACCCGCCTACCGCGGTTGTCGGCCGTACCTTTGAAAACCAGGCAGCCCGATTGGTAGGCGTAGTCCAGCGCCTCGATCAGGCCGATATTGTCGTAGGGATAGCTGAAGTCGATGCCCTTGTAGAACAACGGGACGCCGTCCGTGTGGTCCATAGTGATGTAGCCATGGGGCATCACGAGCACCTTGGCGCCGTGATCGACCGCATAGCGTACGGCGCGTGGCCAGCTCTTCTGGTGATGCGGCTCGTAGCCCACGCGCAACACCATGATCGGGCACTTGGGCGCCGTCGCGGCTACTTCGCCCACGACAAACGCGTGGTGACCGCGATGATACATCGTGTCAGAGCGCGACCCCTCATATTCAAGCGTGGCGTCTTCCTCGGCAAAGTCCCAGCCGTGCACGTCGCCCCGCGTGGGCCGTGGATTGACCCACAGGTGACCCTCATGATCGGGATGATAACGATAGCCCAGGTCTATCACCGCCACGATTACGTCAGGACTGCCCTGTGTGATGGCATGTGCTTCCGTCACACGCATCTGATCGAGCGCCCAGTCGTACGGCTCTCGCACGCCCTCCGGCAGCACGCCGCTCTGCTTCTCGGCTATGGCCATGTGACTCTCCTTTTGCGTCTGTAGAACATCAAACAAGCACGTGTTCTTGGTGAATCCGATAGTGTCGCCATTGTCCGTCATTCCGGCGAAAGCCGGAATCCAGTCTTCACCGCGCACACCCGAGATACCGCCCCGCGATCAACGTTGCAAAGCCAAGCAATTCGCGGGAAGGGCGTATTGAGGTGATCTTCTCCTTGTAGCGCGGGGGCTTGTCCCCCGCTCTTGAGATTGAGCACAAGGGCTGAAGACTCGGTGGTAAAGTGTGGTTGTAAGCAGGAGAAGATGGATTCCCGCTTTCGCGGGAATGACGGACGGCGCGCCCCTCATGTTGCCCTCTCACCTCCGCTCATCTATAGGCCATCTTCAACGTACATATGTCGGATGATGCCCCTCTCCCTGTCCTCTCTCCCTCACTTGTAGCCCTTTTTCAAACACTCAAAAAACGGTTAGAGAGCCGACCACACTTCGCATTCCTAACTCTGCCCAAACCAAGACCATGGTCATTCCGACTTTCGCCGGAATCCAGTCTTCTTGCTCACACAATAGCCACTTCCTGCGGGATCGTCCCCAACCGCTCGAATCCATCTTCCCTAAGCACGTACATGTCCTCCTCGAGCCACGAGGACTCCAGCGAAACGACGTTGTTCTCCGCAAACAAGATTTCCGGCCGCACGTCAACGGCGGACGGCAGCAAGCTGCCGATCAACGGTTCTTCATGTTTATCCATGCCCACGCCGTGAATCCACCAGGCATATTCATCAATGCCCCTAAACTCACGCTGGCAAGCGTCAAAGACCTCTCGCTTAGTCTTGCCGGGCCGTACGAAGTCTTCCATAAAGAGCTGCCGCTCGCGGTGCTCCCGCCAGACCGCCAAGCTTTCCTTGCGCGGCGTGCCGACGCAGAAGTTGAACTTCTGGTCGGAAAAATAGCCGGCAGAGACTGCAGCAAGGTCGACACGGTAAACCAGACCCGCTTCAACGACACCGGGGCTACGAATCACGGCGGCGTTCGGTTGCTCCCGCGAGCTCGTACCGCCGTGGGGCAGCATCCACGAGACCGGCGACGTGTTGATGGGCAAGGCCCCGTTATCCAGCACCGCTTTGGCCCATACGGTCACGAGGTCTTGAAAGGACATGCCCTCGCGAACTTCCTGCAGCATCTCGCGATAACCGGCCTCCGAGGCGGCAATTGCCTTACGGAGCCACCGAATCTCCTCCGGCGTCTTGCACGCCCGCGCCTCGGCGAGCAACAAGTCGGCGGAAACAAACGTGGCCCCCGGCAGCAATTCCTCAAGCCTTCGCAGATCGCTCACCGCGGCAAATTCCATATCCAGACCGATGCGCGCCCGCGCCAGCCCCCGCTGGTGCATTTGACTTGCGAGTTCCGCCAGCCGCGCCGCACGGGCATGGTCGGGCCCTAAGCTGTCAACCGGCAAATCTGAATTCCTAAGCCGACCGCCAAACGTAAACGACCGGCCGGGGGGAATGAGACACGTCATCCACGGCGCCAACCCCTGCGGCTCATTGAGCCACGGCCCTTCGCTGACCGCGCCCGCCAGGTACGCGCAGTTGCGCATGCCCAGCGTGACCAGCGCATCGAGCCGCTGCTCCGCCATTGACCTCGTTATGCCCGCAATATCAGCCACACAATTCCTATCTGATGAACGCTAGACTGCGTAAACTCACCCTTCGACAAGCTCAGGGCGAACGGATCGGCCCTTCATTGCTTGAATGCCCTTCTCATTCGCGCCCAGCCTGTCAAGAATTCACTCGTGCTAAGCCTGTCAGAAACCGTTCGTGCTGAGCCTGCCCACTTCCGTTCGTGCTGAGCCTGCCCACTTCCGTTCGTGCTGAGCCTGCCCAATTCCGTTCGTGCTGAGGGCTGCGCGAAGCCCCTGTCGAAGCATGAACGGAAGTCCTTTGCCACAGCTAATTCAAGGTCTCCAACCAAATTGGGCTCGTCCACGCGCGATTGCCGTCCTGCTGCCGCACGCGCAGGTAGCAGTAGTGGACATCCATCGGTGAGTACCGCAGCGGCACCTCGTCCTCCAATTGCACGTGTTGCCGGCTGGGTGTGTAGCTTCTGACCGTGTCGCCATTCACAACCAGGTCGATCTGTTCGATGTCCGCCGTACCCACCACGTCCGCCGTAAACGTGAATTGGCCTCCTTGCACCGTGGAACCTATCCAATTGTCGTTCACGCGAAAGTCAACGATCATGCGCACGCCGCTTGTCGCGTAGCAGCGCCGGTTGAAGAGCGCGTCGAAGATTGACGGCTTGTCTAACCGTTCCGCCCAGACGCCGGTGAGCCCGGCCACACCGGTCAGCGGCCCCGGTTCCTTGTAGGGATTGGCAGGCCGGCTGTCGTGGGTATCGCTTCCGCTCACGAAGCCGAGCTTCACGCCTTGCATCAGGTACTGATTAATCTTCTCCTCTTCCACCTCGCCGTCCGTTCTCTGCTTCTGAAATATCTCCGCCAGGTGTTCCTGGACGTAGAAGTGCGTATGGAAGTGACCGTGCATTAGCGCGCCCCGGCGCTTCATCTCGCGATAGAACTCTTGATAGTCGTTGCAGAAGACCGTATCCGGGTGAAAGCGCGCCTGGAGTTTCGGATCGTGTGCCGCGGGACGATCTTCGCAGAACACCGGCGGCTGTCCCACAATCTCCGGAAAGAAGGCATGGCGGTGGCTACCGTCGGGAGTGGTGCCGAATTCCGCCGAAGGCAGCGCGACGAACTCCCCGGGCAGGTCGTACTGCTGCCACGCATCCTGGAGCTTTTCCCACGTTTCTTTGATAGAAATACTGTAGGAGAACAACTGGCCGCCGGCAAAGTCGAGGTCATTCACATCTTTGCCCCAAGCAAAGTGTTCCTCGATGGGCCGCTGGCTGAAGAGCATGCCGTGGGGATCGCCCCAATAGAGCGAGAGGGGCGGCGGCTCCTCTGCCACCCGTACCGGGTTGCTCACCGCCTCGATGCCCCGATACGACGCCGTAACACAGTCAACCGGCCCCCGCACGGGAATCGTCCCTGCGGCGCTAAACGAACTTAGCGCGACCGTTTTTTCGCCATTGCCGGACCGCAAGGTCACCTCTCCCTGGGCATCGCGTACCGGATTGCCAAACTTATCGGTGACGACGACGCGCGTGGCCGCTTGCCCCGTGGTATGCGAAGGCGTGGTTACTTGCAGCGCCGCCGGTTCAGCCTCCCTGATCGTGAGGGGATTACTCTCCAGCAAGGATAGTTCCGCGTCCCGCGGCAGGAAGTAGTGGTGTTTGTCGCGTTCCGGGTGGTAGAACGTAAGCTCACCGGACGGGTCCTCGACCAGCCAAAAGCGGAAGGCGTCGATGGCATTGCGGGGGAGCAAGAAGCCGTCAGGGGCAGTGCGCAGTTGCACCGTTACACGCTCTGCGGCTTTCACTGCGCCCGCAACGCACTTCACGTGCACCACGTGGAGGAATTCAGGCGCCGGAGCATGGATATCAAACGTCCGCACCACGCCGCCAGCAACGAGCGCCTCGGCTTCCCACGCCGACCCCACCGGCCCGCGGACCGCTATGGAGTCCGGCCAAGCGAAGTTGAGCACCCACTCGTCAAGCTGGCGAATGTCAAAGAAGAACCAAAGATTCCCACCCGCCTGCAGACCGCCCGCCGGCGGCGAGTAGTGAAGCTGCAGCGTGACTGTTTCAGCAACTTGCAGCGGGCCGTCCACACTGACCCGGAAGCGTCCGCTCTGCCCCAAAGACATCGTCTCCGCTCCTTGGGCTCTACCGCTTGAAGTGACGGACTAACTGTATCCCCGTGCTACGGTATCGTATCACCAGCGTGGGTCCCGGCAGCCCGCACACGAGCGGACACTGCGGCCTCGCGATCAGACGCGGCGTCCACGCGCCGTAGCGGACTGACCCCTACCACTGCCCACCTGCTTTGATGACGCGCTCAATGCGCCAGGGCCCGGGGGAAACCTCTTCTCTTGCTATACTCCGCTCGTCTGCCCGCCACGGGATAGCACCCAAGCCCACCTGTCCATGTCTCCAGGCCGCCTAGGCCATGGACTCCAACCAGACCGGGCTCGTCCATGCGCGGTTGCCGTCCACCTGCCGCACACGCAAGTAGCAGTAGTTTGCGCCAACCGGCGAAAACCGCAACGGTACCTCGTCCTCCAACTGCACGTGCTGCCGATTGGGTGTGTAGCTCTTGGCCGTGTCTCCGTTTACCACCAGGTCAATCTGCTCGATGTCTTCAGTCCCGACGACGTCGGCAGTAAAGCCAAAGCCGTCGGACTTTACCGTGGAGCCTATCCAACTGTCGTTCACACGGAAGTCCACGATGATGCGCACGCCGGTGGTGGCGTAGCAGCGCCGGTTGAAGAGCGCATCGAACAGTGTGGGCCTATCCAGCCGCTCCGCCCAAACTCCCGTCAGTCCGGCGGGACCGGACGGCCCCGGTTCCTTATAGGGATTCGCGGGCCGGTTGTCGTGCGTGTCGCTTCCGCTGACAATGCCGAGCCTGACGCCCCGCATCAGGAATTGGTTTATCTTTTCCTCTTCCGTAACACCGTCTGTCTGCTGCTTCTGGTAGATCTCGGCCAGGTGTTCCTGCACGTAGAAGTGGGTGTGAAAGTGACCGTGAATGAGCGCGCCCCGCCGTTTCATCTCCCGATAGAACTCTTGATAGTCGTTGCAGTAGACGGTATCGGGATGGTACCGGGCGTGCAGTTTGGGGTCGTTGGCGGCTGGGCGGTCCTCACAAAAGACCGGCGGCTGTCCCTCAGGCGCGGGGAAGAAACCGTGACGGTGACTGCCGTCGGGACCGGTGGCGAATTCCGCCGACGGCAAGGCGACGAATTCGCCCGGTAGATCATACTTCCTCCATGCGTCCTGCAATTCTTCCCATTTCTCGCTTATGCAGATGCTGTAGGAAAAGAGCTGGCCCCCGGCGAAGTCGAGATCGTTTACGTCCTTGCCCCACGCAAAGTGCTCGACAATCGGGCGCTGGTTGAAGAGCATGCCGTGGGGGTCTCCCCAATAGAGCGAGTACGGCCCGGTGTCTTTGTCAACGCGCACCGGGTTGCTCACGGCCTGGATATCCCCGTATACCGCCGTTACACGATCGGCAGGACCCTGCACCTGCACCGTACCCTCAGCGCCGAAAGAATTGAGTACAGCAGTTGTTTCATCACCGCCGGTACGCAGGGCAACTTCTCCTTCCGCGTCGTGGACAGGATTGCCAAACCTATCCGTAACGACGACCCGTGTCGTTGCTTGTCCCGCGGCAAGAGAGGGAGTGGTCACCTGCAACACAGCCGGTTCGGCGGCAGTAATCGAGAGCGGGTTACTCTCCAAAACCGAGAGTTCCACCTCGCGCGGTAGAAAGTAGTGATATTTTTCGCGGTCGGGATGGTATAGCTCGAGTTCTCCAGCCAGGTCTTCCACCAACCAGAAGCGGAAGGAGTCGATGGCATTTACCGGCAGCAGGAAGCCCTCGGGTACGCTGCGCAGTTCTACGGCAATCTGCTCGCCTTCCGCGACCGAACCGCTAGCGCACCTCACGTGCACCGCATGGAGGAATTCGGGCGCTGGAGGATGAATATCAAACGTCCGCACCGTGCCGCCGTTGACGAGCGCCTCTGCTTCCAAGGAAGTTCCAGCCGGCCCCTCGACAGTGATACCGCCCGATGCTTCAAATGCGTGCCTGCGATCGCCAAACTGACGGATGTCGTAGAAAAACCAGAGGTTGCCACCGGACTGCATGCCGCCAGCAGGAGGCGTGTAGTGCAACTTCAGAGCCACAGTCTCCGCAACCTGCAGCAGCCCTTCCGCACTAACCTGAAACCGTCCGTTGGCACTCGCAGACATTACTCACCGCCACCTTTCATCCAACTGCTTGAATTCCCTTGAATTCGGCGCTATTGCCCTGCGGTATCGTATCACAGCATGGGGCAGAGCGCTCTAGCGTATTGCCGGTTGTAGGGGCGGTTCGCGAACCGCCCCTACGCAGGACTGCAAGCCCACGCTTGAATACATGCAGGCACAGCATAAAACGGAGAGGAAGGATTCCGCGCCGTTTACACGAGAATCACCATGGCCTTACATAGGCCGCACAGGGGATTGAAGAGCGGCGGCTGGCTTCCTGACCGTCATTCCGGCGAACGCCGGAATCCAGGGAGTGGGCGACGAAGTTAGATTCCGCGCCCCCACGCGGGGCGAATTCTCGCGGGAATGACGGAAGTCCTTCGTCTCCGCCGTAGCGCGGGGGCTTGCCCCCCGCTCCTGTGCGTGAGCATGAGGGCTGAAGACCCAGTGGTGATGTGTGGTTGAAGGAAAGTGAAGATGGACTCCCGATTGCGCCGGAATGACGGACGACGCGTTCCTCGCGCTACCCTCGCACCTTCGCTCATCTATAGGCTTTACTCAACATACAAATGACAGAATTCACATCCACTTGAATGAATATCGCCAACGTTCAGAGGGCAAGCTGTGCAAAAAGCTTAGAAGACGCGGCGGGCGTCTTCAATCCAAATGGGGCTCGACCACGCCATCTCGCCGTCTTCCTGCGTTACCCGCACGTAGTACCAGTCGGCACGGTCTTGGGGCATGTCCAGGTCATCCAACGAGAAGACGCACTCCCAACCAGGCTCTTCCACAACGTGCCAGTCGTGATTGTTCTTGACTACCACCACTTTGGCAAGCGGCGCGGTGCCGTGGACGCGCACCCGCATTTGTTTGGGCGGCGTTTGCACACTGATCGTCTCGCCCATGGGCTGGTTGTCCACGCTGAAATCAAGCAGGATGCGCACACCGGTGGTGCCGATGGTGCGGCGGTTCCAAAGCCCGCTGAACATGGCGTCGCGCTCGCGGCGGCGCGACCAGAGTCCCGTCATACCGGCGTGGTGGTTGAACGTCGTCAGCTTAATGGGCAAGTGCGCAATCTGCACGCTGCTCGTGGGGCGGCCGTCGTGACTCTCGCTGCCACCCACAAAGCCAAACCGGAAGCCCTGCCGCAGCCCGTCCTGCAAGAAATGCCCAGTGGCCTCGAAAGGAGGATACTCCGCTTGGGGTTCGTCCCATTGCGTCCGTTCATTCCTCCCCTTGAGGGCGTAGGGCTCGCCCTCGTGCTCGCTGCTGCCCCAATGGCTATAGACTTCCATAAGTCGCTCGAACTCCGGGTCCATGGTCTCCCAATTGTGCCAGATGCGATTGCCCAGGCGGGCGGGGTGATGGGGTATCGAAAGAATGTCCCTGCCGGTTCGGGAAAGGCTTCTGAAGACGTTGAAGAGGTCCTGCGGCGTGTTTGATCCTTTCCAGTTGCTGGAGATGAGCGGCATGTCGCCGTGCCGAAAGATCACGTTGCGGTGGCCGCAGTCGGCGTCCGGCCCCCGGTTCCACGACCACTCGTAACCCAGCAGCGTCACGAACCGCTCCGGTTGGTTGAAGTACTCCGCGCCTTCTTGTATTTCGCGCCATTCATCCGTGCTCAGCGCGTAGTCGTGGTCGGTCAGCGCCGTGAAGTCCAAGTGCACCACGTCGCGGGCAAAACGGTACACCTCATCGACGGTAGCGGGTCCATAGCTCCACAAGAGAGGATCGGTGCGCTTGCGGCTGGGGTTTTCCAAGCGGTGGCAATGCAGGTCGCCCCAATAGAGCTTGTGGTCGCCTTTGTACATGAACGCAGGCGCCCAGGCGGGATTGCTGATGGCTTCGATGCCGGTCTCGCGATCTCGCGCGCGCACGCGAAAGACTCGATCTTTCTCCGCAACCGCACCCCGCACGGCATGATGGCTGTCGTACTCCGGCAGCATCGGCACATCTGCCGGGACCTCACCGCTTGCTCCCTCTAGAGACAACTCAAGACGGGCGCTCTGCTGCGGTAGGTGGAACCCCCACCTATCCCGCAATTCAAGGCCGATCGCGAATTCGCCGTTGCTCACGTCCGGCGGCACTATGCTGGGCACGGTCACGCGAATTTCCGCTAACTCCGGTGTTCCCTGGTAGTCCAGCGGCAGCCGAATGAGGTTTTGATCAAATTCCTCTGCACTCATGGCGTTGCTCCTCAGCATATTTGCAGGTGACGTCTTCAGATGGCCAGACCTGAACCTAAGTGGCTAGACCTTCTAAGCTCATTGTGTATCAGTATTTTGTGCTACCGACAAAAAACTACCCTAACCGAAACTGTACCCGTACTGTTATCCATTATTTGTGGTAGTTCTCACACACTGCTAGCATTGTGTGGAGAAAGTCTGTTAGGTACAAAGGGACTTGACCAAGCCGATGATTAAATGCAGTCGATTCTTGGATTTCGCTCCTCTGCACACATCGGATTGAATCAAGTGCCCACCTCAATGAGCTTCGCAAGGAGAAATTTATATGCGAACAATCGTTCGCCGTTCCCTCTTCCTCGTTGCCATGTTGCTGATACTAACACCAGTAGCAATCTTCGCCCAAAGTGAAACGGCAAGGCAGTTCGTAGAGTTAGTCTTCTCTGAGGACGAATCGTCGGTCTCGATCACAGAGACAATAAGCAGCTCCGCACGCGTTTCATTCACACACGACGGCCAGGACTACGTGATGAGGGTGCCAGTCACAATCGAAATTGATGAGACTATTCCAATCGCAGATAGCGTGAGTGCAACCGACTCTGCAGCGCGTGTAGGCGTATTCGCGTTTACAGTGGTTGAAACGGTCGAGGGAAACTCGATGAAGATCGGTTACGATACCTTGCAAGCTGGGGATGAAAACAAACTCGTTGCTGTGGACTTTAATCTGACGAACCTTAGCGATGAAACTATGGAGTTTGCCCACTGGTTCAGGACATATGGCGATCATTCCCATGGAGAGCGAGTGTTCGGTCTAGACGACATGGGGCGCCGCTTTGAACCGGAGATGATCTTTGGCTGCGCCGAGGTTAACCCGGGTAGTACCGAAAAGTGCACAGTTGTCTTTGAAGTAGGAGAAAGTGTGACTATTGTGCAGCTCGAAGTCAATGCGATAGATAAGGGCGTGGTTCCAGTGTCCGCGGCTGAAGAAAAAGAAGATGCAGAAGGGGTCGAGGAGGATGACTCGTAATGTTTGATAGGCTAGTTGGTAACGCTGGCGTTCTCTCAATAGAAGCTATGGAGAATGACTTCGCGCAACTGCTAGCGGAAGACGAGGAATTCCAGATCGGATTCAACGTGATGCGGGATACATTTCTCTTTACTGATCGGCGACTGGTGCTTGTAGATGTGCAGGGCATGACGGGCAGGAAGAAGGAATTCCTCTCCATCCCCTACGACAAGATCACCATGTATAGCGTCGAATCCGCCGGCTTCCTCGACCGTGATGCAGACTTCAAGCTATGGGTTGGCAGCAATCCCAATCCAATCGAAAAGAAGTTCAATAAGAGCGTGGACATCTATGCCATTCAGCAGGTGCTCGCAGCCAAGTCGAAACGATAGGTCGGATTCTGTAGCTTAGGGGCACGGTTGCCGCGGTTCCTGGAGAACACCAGACTTCCCCACACGGAGGCTTCACGACAGCCAACGCGCACTCCCCTTGCCAAATCCCCTCAGCAAAGGCAGTACATATACAAAAGAAGCACCTGGCGCCTCGTAGTCGTGGGCGCCAGGTGCTTCTCTCAATTCCATGCAAGCGACTACCCGCGTAGCCTCTCGTGAATGGTTCTTACTCGCGCGCCAGCCACTCATCGAGCACTGTCTGCGCTTGGGCCTCGGTATTGCGCAGGCCTTCCTCGATGGTGGTCTTGCCGGTGAGCATGTCGGGCACGCCGCCGCTCATGATGCCGAGCATCTCGTTCGCGCCGGGGGCCGAGACCACGAAGCGTCGGCCTTCCATGACGTCAACCTGATGGATGACGAACGGATCGCCGCCGTGGTAGGCCTCACTGTACGACGTGTCAACGCGAATTGGGAGGCGGTCGAAGTGCTTGGCCCAGCGGATATTCACGTCATCTACGCCGAAGTGCTCCATGAACGTCCACCCAAGGTCTTTATGCGTAGCGCCCACGGGCAGCACCCACGTATGGCAGCCGCCGTACGTGCGGTTGAAGCCATCTGCCGGCTTCGGCCAGTGTCCCCAGTGATACTCAAGGTCCGGCGCTTCCTGGGCGATACTCTCAAACCGGATGGAGCCGGTATCGTAGAGGTTTGCCAAACGGCTGCCGTAGAAGTGTGCCCGGGCATTCTCATCGCCCTTGAACTCCTGCAAGGCGTCGTAGCCGCCCTGCATGTCGTGCACCTTCTTCAGCCACGCCATACCTTCGCGGCCTTCCTCGGTATTGAGGGTGATCTTGGTGGCGTCTTCGTTAATGTTCTCGCCACCAAGCTGCCACATGGGCACCATCCACACGTGGCGGTTAGCCCACAACGGACCCCACGCCACCTGCTCGATGGTATTGCCGCCCTTGAATGACTTGGAGATTACATCCTCTATGTCCGTCCACGTCACCGGCGGATTCTCCGGATCGAGGCCCGCATCCAGGTAGAGATTGTCGTGGATGTAGAAGAAGCGCACGTCCGGGCCGAAAGGCATGCTCCACACCTGGCCTTTGTGGTCCATGTCGATGCGCAGCGAGGGCCAGATGTCATCCTTATTGATGACCGGCGATTGGGCGTAATACTGTTCCAGGCTATCCACGATGCCGCCGGCCGCCACCTGCTGGTTCTGCCAGACGCCCACCTGACCGATGTCAGGAGACGCATTCGCTGCTTGCGCGGCAATTAAGATGGTGAAGCGGTTGCCTTCCGGGATGAGGTCTTTGACCGTAAGACCCTCGACCAGGGCCTCGATCTCTTGCTTGACCTCCAGGCCCAGGCCCTGTGAAAGGTCCCACCGGGCGGTCGTCCACACCTCTAGCTCGACAGCCTCTGCCGGTGCGGGTTGTGCTTCCTCTGCTTTGGGCGCCTCTTCTTCCGCTGGGGCATCTACGGAATCCATCGGGGCCGCCTGGCCACAGGCCACAAACAATGCACCTGCCGCGATCGCGCCTACGCCACCGAGGAACGTCCGTCTGAGAATCTTATCTCGCATTTTCCTCTCCTTACACTTCACGAATCACGTCCCAGAGTCTCACTCAAACTCTAGTCCCAATTTGGTTTGAGTGCAACCGCACCCAACGGAGTGGCAGAGACCCCACATGGTAGGGGCGGCTCGCGAACCGCCCCTGCGGATGTCGCCATGTCACCGTTTGTCTATACTAGATGGACGGATGCAGTCCTCCGCGGAACGTTGTCGAAAAGGAAAGTCATGGCGGAATGGCGCTACGCAAAGCTCACCTGGCCGGAAGTGCGAAAGGCAGCGCGGGAGCAAAAGGCGGTCTTGTTGCCTGTAGCGGCCATCGAACAGCACGGTCCGCACTTGCCGATTGACACTGATAACGTCGCGGCGCTGGCCGTCTGCGAGCGCGCGGCACAAGCCGCCCCTAGCAAACTCCTCTGTGCGCCGCCGATCCACTACGGCTTCAACGAGCACAATATGGACTTTCCCGGTACCATTTCAGTCCAGGCGCAGCACTTCATCGACTATTGCTACGACGTGGCGGTGAGCTTTGCGCGCCATCGCTTTCCCATCATCCTCTTTGTAAACGGACACGCCTCAAACGACCCATTGCTGCAAGTCGCCGCGCGCCTCGCCACACTGCACTCCAACGCCGCGTGCGCTCTCGTATCCTATTGGGAACTGGCAAAGGAAGAAGTTGAAGAATGGCGGGAATCTGAGTATCCCGGCGGCATGGATCACGCCGGCGAATTTGAAACCTCAATCTACTTGGCGCTCGATCCGGCACGCGTGCAAATGGACAAGGCGCAAGCCGACTACAGAATCCGCACCAAGTGGCATTACCGCGACCTGATGGGCGGCTCGCCGGTGAAGTACGTAGACCACCTCAGCAAGATGTCGGCAGACGGCACCGGCGGCGATCCTACCCTCGGCGCGGCCTGGAAAGGCGAACGCATTCTGGAGACGGTGAGCCAGGCCATCATCGAGGTTGTGGAAGACATTCGCGGCCTGCAGTACGGTCCAAGAGTGGACCACCACTGAAAGCCAATACCAGACTGATTGCAACCCACCACGAGTACCGGTTAGGACAGCACTTCATTCACCAGCGACAGGCCGGCATCCAGTCGCTGCGGCCAGTCCGGGGCAAGGTGGCGCACGGGGTTGGTGCAGACCCGGAAGATACAAACGGCCTCACGCAGATTGAGATCCCGCTCTTCCCAGCCAAAACGTTGCAACGCTGCGGAGCGAAAGGCCTGGTAATATGCGCCGCTCGCCTTCGACTCCCCTTCGCGCCCAAACCGTGCCGTCCAGCGCATGTGGGCGAGAAAATTGCCCACGTCGATCATTGGATCGCCCAATCCGGTTTCCTCGAAGTCTACGAGTGCAAGTCTGCCGTCGAAAACACGAATCATCTGGTCGTCATAGAAGTCATTGTGAGCGACGGATGAAGGTTGCCACGCTCTGGCAAAGTCGTCCAGCACTGCGGTTGCATCCTGCAGCTTGAGGCGGATTGCGGCGTGATCTCGCAGTACCTGCCGGAAGACGCGCCTAGCGCGACGGTAGGCTCCGTGGAGGTTCAACGGGCGGGCGTCGCCGGCCGCTGGAGGGATTTTCCATAGCTGTTCCAGATTGTCAAGGATTGGATTGAGGTCTACGTCTTCTCCTCTGCGGATGAGGCGGCGCACATTCTTGCCCGGTATTTCGGCCAGCCACACGACGCCACCTTCGGCCCAGCAGCCTGCCAAACGGGGCAGCACAAATCCGGTCTGCCCAACGAGCTCTGCAGCAGCCATAAGCCGCGGCACGCGGCCGGGCCGCATAACCCGCACGTAGAAGCGCACGCGGCCATGCTTATGACGCAATACGGCATGTCCGCCGGGTCTGTAGCGCACAAGATCCAACCGCACGCGCTGTACTGACGTCGCGAGCACATACTGGCTAAGCAAGCGGCTGGCCGCCAGTGGAGAGGCTGCCTCCGCAAGGCCGGGCAGGGAGGGGTCATCGGGGTAGCAAAAGAACCGCGGCGGTCGGTCGCGGATGAGCTCGATAGCGAACTGCTGCTGAGTGACGAATTCATCCCACGGCCACTCAGCGACGTAGGTGGCAGTCGCGCTTCGTCTGGGATTGTAGCTCAGTTGGCGCAAGCGCAGCCGCTGCGGTATCTCCTCCGGCTCGCCAAGCCTGGAACAGAACGTGCGCCAGACCCAATCGCCGTCAAAGAGGCTAGGAAAGTCACTCAGGCGCTGGTCGTTCGGGAATGCCATCTGCGGAGACAAGGGCGGAGCGGTAAGCAAGCTCGACACGTCATGCCCGCTTCAATGAGCGGCAGAATCTCGGTGTTTCGCGGCTAGTCGCTATCATCATCACTATCGACATCTTCCGAGCCGCTCTCGATTGGGGTATCGTCGGTTGGGTCAGTATCGGTAACTGTCACTGAAGTACCGTCATCCGTAGCCGTCGCCGTGGCGGTTGCTGTCTGGTCGCCTGTGGCAGTCGCCGTTGCCGTGTCGGTCGCAGTCGTTGTGGAGACATTCTGGCCGGGAGGCGTGTCGTCGGTACCAGTTTGAGTTGCAGAGGTGCCGTCGTCTGTCGCCGTAGCTGTTGCCGTAGCGGTCAGATCACCGGTTCCCGTCGCGGTCGCGGTCGCCGTCGCTGTTGCCGTGTCTGTGGCAGTCGCAGTCGCTACACTCTGACCTTCAGGCGTATCGTCCGTTTCGGTATGCGTCTCTGAGGTGCCGTCGTCGGTCGCGGTCGCCGTCGCCGTCGCCGTTTGATCGCCTGTCCCCGTCGCTGTTGCGGTTGCCGTTGCGGTTTCAGTGTCGTCGTCCAAGTCGTCAACATCGTCATCATCGTCAATCTTGTTGACCAAACGTAGGAGAACCGCCTCCCTACTATCGGGAGCCGTGGGATCTGTTCCCGGGGCCGGACTTGAGGGAGTTGTGGCTGGCTCGAGCGCCAAGCGCACAAGACTATCCGCCGACAGACCGTACGTGCCCTCCCACGTTGGCGGATCAAGCACGAATTCTCCATAATTACCGCTGTCTATCCCGAAGAGTTCCACATCGTTCAAAGACTGTATGTGCAGTAATTGTGGCTCCGTCCACTCCGTTTCCCACTTAACCAGATAGATGGGATCGCCATCTTTCAGCAATCCGGTGGAAAGCCATGGATCGCCGATATCCAAGACCTGGAGCTCTTCTAAGCTGACCTCTACGCGCTTATTCCAGTCTATGAGACGCCCGGAAAGGGCGCGTGTATCGCCGCCCCAATGCAGGATGCCTTCCTCATCGGCAAACCAAAGGTGGGGAGTGCCCTGCAGGGAAACGACAGTGCCGGGAGGCAGCGTGACCTCCGCCTGCACTCCGAGGGCCGGAGAAAGTGCGGCAAAAACCAGGACAGCAAAGACGAGGACGCTTAATGGGCCCTGAAGGTACTTCACCGGGAACTCCCATCCAGGCAGCGAACAAAGCCGCACAATTCATGCAGCCTTTCGCAGGCTTTACTCTCTACCTTCAGCACACCCTAAATGAAAGAGGCTTGACTGTCAAATTTATAAACGTATATGAACCAGGATACAGTCTCCGGAACTGACAGTAATGTGCCTTGAACTAGGTGCTGTATGCTTACACCGGCGCGGGGAACGCGTCACAGAGATCGAGCACGTCCCGCTGTACCCGCTGCAACATGGCCGCGTCCTTGCGATTGTGGACTACCTCTGCCATGCCGGTCCCGATGCGCTGCATTTCTGGCACGCCCATGCCGCGCGACGTAACCGCTGGCGACCCAATGCGAATGCCGCTGGTCACGAACGCCGAGCGAGTCTCGCGCGGTACCGTGTTCTTGTTTACGGTGATGTTGGCCTTGGCCAGAGCAGCCTCCACCACCTTGCCGGAGGGTCCCTCTTTGCCAAAGTCCACGACCATGAGGTGGTTATCCGTGCCACCGGAGACAACGCGCAGGCCGTGCTCCATGAGAGTCGTGGCAAGCGCGTCTGCGTTTTCTAGGACGGACTCGCTATACGCCCTGAATTCCGGCGTCATCGCCTCCGCCAATGCTACCGCTTTGCCTGCCATGATGTGCATGAATGGGCCGCCTTGCAGGCCGGGAAATATCGCGCTATCCACCTTCTTGGCAAACTCCTCCTTGCAAAGGATTATGCCGCCGCGAGGCCCACGCAGCGTCTTGTGGGTGGACGAGGTTACGAAATGCGCGTGGGGCACCGGGCTGGGATGGAGGCCGGTGGCGACAAGACCGGCAATGTGCGCCATGTCCACCATGAAGAGCGCGCCGACGGAGTCTGCAATTTCTCTCAAGCGGGCGAAGTCAATGATGCGCGAGTAAGCCGTAGCCCCACCGACGATTAAGCGCGGCTGGCACTCGTGAGCGATGCGCTCCACCTCGGCGTAATCGATGAGCTCCGTATCCAGATTCACCCCATAGGGGACGAAATTATAAACGAGTCCGGAAAAGTTCTTGGGGTGCCCGTGAGTGAGGTGCCCGCCTTGGGCTAGGGACATGCCCATGACCGTATCGCCGGGCTCCAGCATGGCAAGGTAGACCGCGGCATTGGGATTGGAACCGGAATATGGCTGCACATTGGCGTGTTCAGCGCCGAAGAGCGCCTTTGCGCGGTCGATTGCCAGTTGCTCGATCTCATCCACGAATTCGCAGCCGCCGTAATAGCGCCGTCCCGGGTAGCCTTCAGCGTACTTGTTCGTAAGAATAGAGCCGCACGCCTCGCGAACCGCTACACTCGTGTAATTCTCGGAAGCGATGAGTTCCAGGTGGTCTTCCTGGCGTTGGCGCTCTTTCACAATCCATTGGTAGACTGCCGGGTCTTGCCGAGCGATTGACTCTAGTCCGGCGAGATCCTCTTGTACGGCGTTTGCAACGAAGTCGGCGTCTGCAACGAAGTTGGCGTCTGCGACGAAGTCGGCCACGTCTGGGTTTCCTTTCTAGTATTCACTTGTCCTGACGGCCAGTACTCCACACACTACGAATGTACGTAAATGGGGCAACATCTGCGCTCCATGATCCTGCCTTAATCGTAGCACAGGGCCACACCCTACAGACCACCTTGCGTACCAAATTCGCCGGCATCCGCGAACGCGCAAACATGGTCGAACCTAGCAGTGGGAGCCCTGGAACCTTCATTGGCAAGAATCGCCTGTGCAGGTCATGCGACCTGCCAAGAGTTGGGGTATAGTGAGGTGAAGGGCGTGAAACGCTGCCGGCATGGGAATAAGGCGGTGCTGGATGCAAGAGGCTGAACGTCAGTCAGAGCGTGGGACGGTACAGGTAGAACTGGAGCGGCCGCTCATCTTCGTGCTGACCGCCGCCATCTTGCTGCTTGCGCTAATCTCCGGCATCAACGTCCTCTACTCCTTCCTCTACGCCATGCTCGGCCTCATTGCCCTGAGCTATTTCTGGACGACCCGGAATATCCGCAACCTAACCGTGGAGCGCCATCTTCTCTCCAAGTGGGCGACGCTCGGCGATGAGATTGTGGAGACGTTTCGCGTAGATAATTACGGTGCGCTGCCCGTGCTTTGGGTGGAAGTAAACGACCACTCAGACGTACCCGGTTACGAGGCCGGCATCGTCACCGGACTGGGGCCCCGCGAGCACCGGGAATGGAAGTCGCGCGCTGTGTGCAGCCGCCGCGGACTCTATCGTCTGGGGCCTTTGCGCGTGTTTACGGGCGACCCGTTTGGCATCTTCCGCGCCACCAAGGTGCTGCCGGATGAAGCGACATTTCTCGTCTACCCGCCTATAACCGAAGTGCCGGGGCTTGCCCTGCCGACGGGACGCCAGACGGGAGAATCACGCTCCTTGCGGCGCGCCTTGCACCTCACCACCGATGCCGCCAGTGTCCGTGAATACGTGCCCGGAGACGCCTTGCACATCATTCACTGGCCCACCACTGCCCGACGCGGCCGCCTGCAGACGAAGGAATTCGATATGGAACCGGGCGGCAGCACCTGGATCTTGCTCGACCTGGATAGGTCGGTTCAGGCAGGTGAAGAAGATGAGTCTACGGAGGAATATACCGTTAAGCTCGCCGCCGCATTGGTGTACCGCTTAATCCGTGAGCAGAAGTCGATTGGCCTAATTACTTACGGCGACGAGCAACGGGTCTTGCGCGCGAATAAGGGCAGCCAGCACATGTGGCGCATTATGGAAATTCTGGCGATCATTCGTGCCCAGGGCACTGCCAAGGTAGGAGAAGTGTTGTCTGAAGTCGCACCGCAAATCCGGGGCAGCATGAGCCTTATCGTCATCACACCAAGCACCGACCCCGAGTTGGCGCCAATCCTGGTTAATGTGTCCCGCAGAGGTATTCGACCCACAGTGCTCCATCTGGTGCCGGAAACTTTCGGCAGCGCCAAGCCAAGTGCTCCATTGCAGAGTGCGCTTGGCGCCGCCGGGATCTCGTATATTGAAATCGAGCAGGGGCAGGAGTTCCGCACAATCGCCTTGGAAAAGGGCGACGAGGATATCCGGCGCCGCGCACAAACAGTGGAAACCACCGCAACGGGCCGAGTCCATGGTATGAGCGCAGGCTAGCAGTATGGCGAACTTCGTTTACTCCGACACGTCGTCTGATGACAAGCCGAGCTTGCTTGAAACCTTGCTCCAGAACTGGCTAACCCTCCTGCTCTTGGCTGCCATGGTTCTGGTAAGTTCCTGGGCCATCCATCAGTCCGGCTGGGCAACAGGCACTGAAGCCATCTTTTCCACCGCCACAATCGGCCTGGCCGTGGGCTTTCTTGCCGCCCACACAACGTGGCGAACCCGCAAGGGCTGGCTAATTGGCGCTGCCATCGGCCTTGTCTATTGCTTCTTGCTCGTAAGTGAAGCCCTGCCGCCGGTCGACCGTGTTTTCCAAGACGCCTTTGCGCTGCTCCTGAATACGCTCACGTGGATCCTCGGCGCGTTGGGCGGTCTACTTGGTGGTCGCGGGGTGCCGCAACCGATTCCTCCGGTGGATGCGGTATCCACCTTTGTCACCAATGCCAGTGACTTTGGCGTTCGCTTAGTCGATTGGACGCAGGCAGGTATCAGGGGCACCTACTCTGAGGACAACGGTGTGTTCGTTTTCTGGATCACACTCGTCGGTTGGGCAATTGGGTTCGTGGCGACGTGGGGTTTCTTCCGGCACAACGACGTGCTCATTGCGGCAATCGTACCCGGCGTCGCAATGGTCATCAATCTGGCTTACTCCGGCCAGGGGCGTTGGCCCTTCGTCCTGTTCCTCGCTGCGACGCTCCTGCTCATGGTGCGCTTGAATCTTCACGCGCTTCACAAACGATGGGAGTCACGCAAGCTCGACTATGCGACGGAAGTAGGACTGGACGTTTTGATTGCGAGCGTGATTCTGACAACCGCGATTACGTTCATGGCAACTATGGCCCCGCGAGTGGGCAGCAATCCGATATCAGAGACGTTCTGGACTGTTTTCGGCGGTGAATGGTCGGAGATTGACAACACCACAAAGCGTCTGTTCTCAGGCATTCAGAATCCTACCGGCGTAGGTCTCATCTTGGGCTCCGACAATCGTCTCTTTAGCGGGCCAAGGCGATTCAGCCAACCGTACCGCATGTATGTGACAACAGACGAAAGAAACTTCAACGGCTACTGGCGTGGCGCTACGTTCGATGCCTATACCGGCTATACCTGGTACAACACCAGCGGAACGCTGCTCGACCGGAGAGCGAATGAAGAGCCTATTCCACCGCCTCCCGTGAGCTATCGTCGGCCGGCAACTTTCGCGTTCCGCATTGTGGATAGTCCGAGCGACATTGTCTTTGCGCCGGACTTTCCAACCAGCATAAGTATTCCGTACCGTGTGCAGGTAGCGTCCACGGACATACCGCTCGACTATGACCTACTGCGTGCGCGACGCGTTGCGGTGCCCGACCTGGAGTATACCCTGGAGAGCCTGGTTACTACGGCCACAGAAGATCAACTCCTCAACGCCCAGGGCGAGGTCCCCGCGGAAATCCGCCGGTATATGCAATCGCCAAGGTTGCCACAGCGGGTGGTGGACTTGACGAAGACCGTTGTGCGCGGGAAGGAATCACAATACGAGAAGGCCCTGGCGATCGAGCTGTTCCTGCGGCGAATACCCTATTCGATTGCCATTCCGCCACCGCCTGCGGACAAGGATGCGGTTGACTATTTCCTCTTCGAGGCTAAGCGCGGTTATGCGGACTACTATGCCAGCACCATGGTGGTCATGCTGCGCACGGTGGGCGTTCCTGCCCGCCTGGCCGTGGGATTCGCCACCGGCCGGTACGACGTGGCGCAACGAAGATTCGTCGTGACCGAAAAACAGGCGCATACGTGGCCGGAAGTGTATTTCGCAGGCCTTGGTTGGATTCCCTTCGAGCCCAGCCCCAACCAGACGCCTATTGACCGCGGCATTCTCGCCTCTGAGATCAGCGGCTCGGCAAACCCTGAACTTGACGAATTCTACGACGAGCTCGGTGATGAGGACTTCCTGGTTACCGGCGCGGCCACCGTGCTTGGCGGGAGCGTACCGGGAACTAGCATACTCGGGGTGGCAGTCCCCAATCTGCCCGATCTCCGCCCGCTACTTTTGGTTTTGGCCGCTATCGTCGCAGGCTGGTTCACCTATAGTTTTGTGCAAGAGCGGCGCATGAAACCCCACCAAATGGTGCGGCACGTTTACCGAAAGCTTGTGCGCGCCGGCAAGCTCGCAGGTATACCCGGCTCAACTGCGCTTACCCCCCATGAATACGGTTTTCGGTTGCTCAACGACATGCACGCGATTTCTGATAAGCGCTTTCCCGAAAGTGCGGTACGGGCGATCTGCGCGACGTATGCGGAGTCGCTCTATAGCGGGCAAGGCATCTCATCAACGCAGAAGAACACGGCGGTCAAGGCCTGGAGGCGACTCCGTTGGCGGCTCTATCGCCGAGGACTACGCTTGGGGGCAAAGCGGCTCATTCCCTTCTTGCGCAAGAGAACGCCCGTCAGCGCATCTGCAAGCAGTACTCATCAGTAGCATCGCATAAGTACAGAGCGCGTGGGCGCCACGCCGGCCGTTGCGCGTAGCGCATGCGCGATCGCCAGAGGTGAGCATATACTATAGAAGTCTCAATCTTTCGTCTTTCAAAATATCAATGACGAGAAAGGATAGCGGACTTGGGTCTTAGCGAAATTCGCGACATTGCGGTCATTGTGCTCGCCCTCGTGTCAGCACTCATGGCGTTTTCAGTCCTCTTTTTGGTACTGTCGGTAGTACGACTTGCCGGCACTATTCAGGACGAGATTAGGCCGCTGCTCCGATCTCTTACCGAAACCAGCAATACGGTAAAAGGGACGACTCAGTTTGTAAGCGAAGCCGTTGTGGGGCCCACTGCCAAGGCCGCAGGCAGGACCATTGGCATACTGCGGTTCACACGCACGCTAGTGGATGCCGTAACACGTGTAAGGAAGAGATAGCACAAGGAGCGCAAGTTAATGCTAGGGTTTACGGTCGGATTTGCGATGGGAATTTCCCTTGGCATGGTAGTTGGCGGTCTATTGGCTCCGAGCAATGGAGAGACATTCAGAGAGAGCATTCGCCGCCAGATTGAAGTAGCCAGAACCGAAGCCGCGCAGGCGGCGCAAGACACTGAACAGGAGCTCCTCGCCCGCTTCGAGGAAGCGAAGCAGTGAAGAGAGCATGACGCTGGCACACTGGCGCGATATAGCGGTCCTCATCCTTGTCATCGAAGCGCTAATCGGCACCGTACTCTTCTTGGCCTTGACTCTCATTCTCGCGGGCATTGTACGCCGGTCCAACACTGCCCTGCGTGACGTGCTGCACAGTGGTCAAGCTCATGCGGCCAGTATTGCAGCACACACCGATGAGATTTCACGAGAGCGGCTTGTAAAGCCTGTGGTGCGCCTTCACGCGGCCCATGCCGGGGCGCGCGCCTTCCTGCGGAGCTTAGCAAAGAATGTGCCCATCCCTCATCGCTGAGGCCCGATAGTCGCATCGCCCCACTGCACCTGGCGCCGCGCATTGTCACGCCGCTCGATCACGCTACCTCAGCCATGGTCCGGCCGTGCAAGCGCACGCTGCCGCTGCTTGGCAGCAACCGTTTCTTGTCGCGGGGTAGGAGTTGCCTTAGGCGAGCTTATTGTACGCATCGAGCGCTGCCACTTTGTAGCACTCGGCGAGCGTGGGATAGTTGAAGACATTGTCCACAAAGAAGTCGAGCGTGCCGCCAAGGGCCATCGCCGTCTGTCCGATATGGACTAACTCTGAAGCGCCGGTGCCGAGCAGATGGACACCGAGTATGGTCCTGTCGTCAGCGTGAATGAGGAGTTTTACCAGACCATTTGGATCGCCGATGATTTGCCCGCGTGCAATTTCCCGGTACCTGGCCACACCAATCTCATAGGGGATCCCGGCCTCGCTCAGCTCTTTCTCGGTCTGTCCGACCATCGACGTTTCCGGAATCGTATATATCCCATACGGGAAGAGGTTTGAGTTAAAGGAGCCGCCTTCACCGAATGCGTGGCGGGCAGCCAGCCTGCCTTGTTCCATAGAAGATGCCGCCAAGGCCGGAAATCCAATCACGTCGCCGCAGGCATAAATATGGGGCACTTCGGTTTGAAACTGTTCGTTGACTTTCAGCCGTCCCCGTTTGTCCGCCTCCAGGCCGGCAGCGGCCAAGTTGAGTGTATCCGTGTTCCCCTGGCGGCCCCCAGCATAGAGAAGGTGGTCGGCCATAATCGTCTTGCGGCTGCGGGTGCGTGCGACAATGCGGTGCCCCTCATCGCTCACTCCCGCCACCTCTTCGCGAAATCGGAACGTAATTCCCGCTTCCCGCATGTGGTAGGAAAGCGCTTCCCGTATCTCTTCATCGATAAAGTCAAGCATCTCATCGCGCTGCTCGACGAGGGTTACATCTATGCCTAGCGCCGCAAAGATACACGCGTACTCTACTCCAATGACGCCCGCGCCGACGATTGCGAGACGCTTAGGGAGTTCCTGAAGCATATACACACCATCGGTATCGATAATCGTTCGGCCGTTGAAGGGCACCATGGGGGAGCGCGCCGGACGGCTCCCTGTTGCGATGATGACGTGGCCCGCTTCAATTTCTTCCGCCTTTCCGTCTTCCAGGGCAACGGCGACATGGTGCGGGCCGGTAAATTCGGCATCTCCGTATAGAGGAGTCACACCGTTGCGAGAGAGCTGCACCTCTAATACGTCGGTCTCATTCTTAATGACGTGCTCACAGCGAAACATCAAATCGGCAATCGTGATGTTTTCCTTGACCGTGTATGTGATCCCATAGATATTTCGCTCAAAGAACCCGGTAAGATAGAGCACGGCTTGCCGCAGGGTCTTGCTAGGGATTGAGCCGGCGTTTACCAAGTTGCCGCCCACGAAGCGTCGACGCTCAATAGCTACCACTGACTTTCCGAGCTTCGCGGCTTGGATAGCTGCACGGAGGCCGGCAGGACCGGTGCCGATGACGACCAGGTCTACTTTTCGCATGCAATAAACTCTCTATGCAAGTGCATACCTATGTCACCTCAGTGGATCGGGCCGCTGACCGCTTCCGTACGATAGCAGGCCCTCTTCGCGCAAGCAGCGTGTGCTTGTGCCCATTACCTCGGTCAATCGTAGCCTACAAGAATCACCTCGATTGACCGCAATGCGCCTTACTCTTAAGTATACCTTCTTAATGGTGAGACGCAGCCCCTGCAGCGGTAGCACCGCAACAATTAACCGTTTGGTAAAGTACCGGCCGGCTCCCGGCCCGGCAACTCAAGGACTCACCACGGGGACGAGACCATTTCAGGCACATCCTTCAATCGTGCGGCCCTATAGTGAGAACGCTGACGGTGAACACCGGGACGCACACCGGCGGCAACAGAGAATCTTGCCTGTAGTCACCGCCTCACCCGTCAGCAAGAGTCGGTCGGGATACTGAAGTACCGAGATGAACGTCATCCGACTAGCCATTGCATCTCGGCCCTGCTATACTATTTTGGAGCAGGAACACCTCGTTCGCTCTGATTTCCTCGGCCTTGCACTGTTTTTCCGCACCCAATCTCCGCTTTCTTGCGTCCGTTGCATCGCTACCTTCCCAGGATTCCCAGATAAACCACCGTAGATTTGTGCTCTTGTTATTTGAGCTACCAGCATTCTCTCAAACTGCGGCTTGCCAAAGCATCGGCAATGGTGATTCGAATTGTAGCGAAAATTGATTTGCATAGGGATTGCCGCTGTTTTGGACAGCCTTGGTGAGTGCTTTGGGAGACTACAGTTCCATATGTACTTCCCGCCATGTGAATTGACCTTCTGAACTATTGTCCCACCCTCCATGTCCGGCCTTTACGTCTAATTTCCAATTGCTATCTCATTTCCAGTGATTGCACATCGTTGCGAAGTACATTACCGCCCACCATTCACACTCTCTCTGCTGTGTACAAATCAGAATAGACCCAGTCAACGTCTTTGTAGTATGAGGTGCTTCCTATGAACGTAAACCACGTCGACCGTCCTACTGTCGATTCGGAGCAGCTTGGGTTTCCGCCCTATTTCGAGAAAGTGGCCCTCTTCATAGACCTAGGAAACCTGTATTTTGCGGCCCGCAAGCTAAGCATCCGCGTCGACTACACGCGTATGGTGGACGTCCTGACAAAGCGCCGGCGTTTGTTGCGTTCCTTCGCCTATGCGGGCGTGGACCCGCAAAACCCCGAGTCCCAAGGGTATTTAACATGGATGAAGCGCCACGGTTTTCGGGTAGTTACCAAACACCTTCGCCGCTTCCCTGACGGTACCGTCAAGGCGAACCTCGACGTGGAACTCGCTATCGACATGCTCATGATTGCGCCGCACATCGATACGGCGGTACTCGTTTCAGGTGACGGAGACTTTGTCCGGCTGGTGGAAGCAGTTCAGTTCAAGGGAGTGCGTGTCGAAGTCGTTGGACTAGCAGAAATGACGGCAATTGCGCTCATTGACGTTGCGGATACTTTCACGGAATTGTCTGAGTTGGTGCCAAGCATTCAGATGGCCGTGCCACCAAACGGTACGCGCACACCCGCACCTGAAAGCACTGTGCCCTCGACGCTGGCGCACGACGGTTCTGACTCCTACGTCTCCTATAGCACACCAAGTGAAACGCCGGAAGAAGCCTCCGACCGGAAAGGCGGCCACTACTACCCGCGGCCTCACAATGAGGGGAAGTGAACAGTGGGTCCTCCGCTTAGCTGCGCCCCAGGGCTTTGGAAAGAAGCGCCGGCCGAGAAAATTGCAGAGGCATGCAACGCTGCTCAGTTCAAGGGCTTGGAGCAGAGAGGTTTGCGGTTGCCGGCACTGCTGGCAACTCAAGACCGGTTAGCAGAGACCGGAGTCGTGCTGTCGGCACTTACGCTGCACCAACCCTGGTACGACCGCGCCATTGCGTCTACGCATCGCCCGGCCTTGCCGCAATTGCTCGATGGACTTGCCGCCCTGGAACCGGAATTCTGTATTCTTTCCGTCCCGGGCTCCAATGAGCGCATGTCCACCGCCGGTTGGCCGAACGCAATCCGCTTCGATTCACTTTCAGATAGTGAACATGCATTCCTCGTCGACACGGTACAGAGTGTGGCTGATATGATTCGCTCCGTCGGCATGCAGGTAGCGTTTCGTCCTCGACTTGCTTCCTTCATCGAGACCGAAGACGAGATGGAGCGATTCCTTGAAGATACCGAGCCGGAGCTCATTAGCCTGGCTCTTGACTTAGGCCACCTCGCCCTCATGGAAATTGATGCCCTGGAGATCATCAAGCGACATGGAGCGCGGATTACGTATTGCTATGTGCGTGACCTCGACGAACAGCTGACAAACGACATCCACATTGGATTGCGCAGCCTGCCAAGCGCGGCAGCCGCGGGGCTCTTTGTGCCGCCGGGGCAGGGCTGCGTCCCTCTCTCCAATTTGCTGCGCCCGCTGCTTCTTGCAGAAGTCTGCCGGTGGTACACGCTTGACTTGCAGGCTGACACCACTGATCCCTGTGAGGCGCTGGACATTACGTGCGACTACATGGCGGCAACTGCTGCCGCGCAAGGAAAGTGAGGTACGGCGGAACTAATGCAACGTAGAAGCATCTTGGCGGCAGGTGCGGCCATCTTGGGTGCGGCCGCGTGCGGCCCGTTTCGCGGTGAGGATGAACCGGATATCGTGCGCACGATTCCGGAAGCACAAGTCAATCCATGGGGCGCCAACGCATTTCTCCACAAAGAGGTTGAGACCTGGAAGAAAGAGAAGACCCTCGAGATGGCTCGAGATGCCGGCATCGTGTGGATCAAGCAGCAATTTCCCTGGGAAGAAATTGAACAGAGCCAGAAGGGCGATTTCTTCGATCGGACGTGGCAAAAGCCAACGTGGCAAAAGTTCGATGAGATTGTGGATCTTGCGGAGCGGTTTGATATCAAGTTGATCGCCCGCATTGACCGCAGCCCGCGTTGGGCGCGAGCGGACGGCCAGCCGTCAGAAGCTCCTCCGGCAAACTTTGCTGACTTTGGCGACTTTCTTGCCGAACTGGCGAAGCACTACAAAGGGCGCATTTCCCACTATCAGCTCTGGAACGAACCCAACCTCGCGCATGAATGGGGCAGCCCCCCGGACCCCAAAGGCTACGTGGACCTCCTGCGCACCGGCTACCAACGCATAAAAGAGGTGGATCCCTCCATTAAGGTGTTGACAGCCCCGCTGGCCATCACTCTGGAACGATCCCCGCGCGCCATGGTCGAGCTAGACTACCTGGAAGAAATGTATCAACACGGCGCCGCCGACTATTTCGATATCATGTCGGCGAACGCCTATGGGCTCGAGTTTCCCCCAACCGCGTTGCCCGACCCCAATGTCCTCAATTTTCGCCGCGTCGAGCTCTTGCGTGAAATAATGGTGCGAAACGGAGACGAAGGCAAAGCGGTCTGGTTCAATGAATACGGCTGGAACGCTTCTCCTCCTGACATGGCCGACGAAAAGCTGATCTGGCGGCGCGTCGAGGAGGAAGAACAGGCGGCGTGGACCGTTGAAGGCGTAAAGTACGGCCGCTCTAACTGGCCGTGGGCCGGCGTTTTCTGCATCTGGTACCTGCGGCAGGTAGGCGGCATTCCTCCCACTTCATCTGAATACTACTTCCGCATGGTTGACCCGGAATTCACCCCAAGACTGGTCTACAATGAGGTGAAAGACAACTCCAAGAAGATCAAGTAACCTCACTATGGCTTGGCTTCCCCGGGGCCTTGCCTGCCACAAATCGATGTCGCTGACAGTCTGCCGAAAGAGCGCGACGACGCATACGACAGGCGTCAGTTTGTACCCCCTCAGTTCGCGACTTCACCAGGTATGCGAGAGAATCTGATTGTGCCCACTGTTGCTTCTCACCCGGTACGCTATACTAGCAGCATTAGCCGTAAGACTGGAGAAGCAGACAGATTGCCTGCGTAGCGTAGGGAAAAGAGCCATGGACACCAAACAGAAGTACGAAAAATACGTCGTCACGAGCCACGCGCCCGCGATGCCGCCCGTTGAGGTCTCCCATGCCCTAGGGGCCACGATTACGGCCGCGGACGGTACAGCGTATTTGGATGGATTCGCAGGCTACTCCGTGGTGAATGCCGGGCACAGCAATCCCGAGGTCCTCGCCGCCGCCAAGAGCACCATGGACCGCCACGTGCACGTGGGGAGCTACCTTTACTATGCTCCCGCGGTGGCCGATCTCGCAGAAAAGCTGGCAGAAATTACACCGGGTCGGCTGGAGCAGTCGTTCTTTGGCAACAGCGGCGCTGAAGCCGTTGAAGGCGCGCTCCGCATCGCCAAGACATATACCGACCGCACCGAGTTTATTTCCCTGCAGTACTCATTCCATGGCCGCACCCTTGGCACGCTAAGCCTCGGCGGCAACGCCCGCCGCAAACGCCGCGCCGGGCCGCTGACATCGGGTGTTGCTATCGCACCGGCGCCGTACTGCTATCGCTGCCCGCTCCACCTCACCTACCCTTCCTGCAACGTGGCTTGCGCCGATGAAGTCGAACGGGTATTCGAGACCCAGACCACCGGCAATGTCGCCGCCATGATTGCGGAGCCGGTGATGGGAGAAGCCGGCATTATCGTGCCGCCGCCTGAGTACTTTCCAAAAGCAAAGCGCATCGTCGAGCAGAACGATGCCCTCTTCATCGCCGACGAAGTTCAGACGAGCTTTGGACGCACAGGATCGATGTTTGCCAGCGAAGACATTGGTGTTGAGCCGGACATCCTCACCTCGGCCAAAGGCATAGCCAATGGTTTTCCGCTCAGCGCCTTTACGACGCGGCGGGAAATCGGCGAATCATTCTTGCCCGGCGACCACTTCAGCACATTTGGCGGCAACCTCGTGTCGGCGGCAGCAGCCATAGCAACTATCGATTTCCTGGAACGCGAAGACCTGCCCGCGCACGCAGAGTATGTTGGACGACACGTGCTGGACGCTCTTGCGACGATTCGCGACGACCATCCCCTGATTGGCGATGTCCGCGGCAAGGGACTCATGATCGGGCTCGAACTCGTGACCGACCGCGAAACCAAGAATCCCGCGCCGGACGAGGCAAAGCAAGTACAAGAAGAGTGCCGGAGAGCGGGCCTCCTCATTGGTTGCGGCGGATTCTATGGGAATGTCTTGCGCTTCCAGCCGCCTCTCATAATCACGCTGGCGCAAGCCGATCGCGCCCTCGACATTCTCGATAGTGCCCTGTCGGCTGTGGAAGAGTCTGCCGCAGTGCTCACCACATAGTGAGCGGCGAGCGGTCCAACACACCGGAGACGAATGCTGTCACGTAGTTACGTGGGTTGCTGCCCTTGCACTCGTGTTCCGGCCAAATTGATTCACGCCTGTCCCGACCCAGATCATACGCCGTACGACCGTACGCCCACACAGACTCCCGCAAAACGATATAAGATGGAATAAGGAGCCCATACGGCTGCAAATATCAACCTGGGAACTGGTGCACAGCGATGAAGCACATCCTGCTCCTTGGCGGACCTAACCCGGCGCATCAGCCGAGGGACGTAGCCGCGTATATTGCAGACCACCTAGAGATGACTGGCGAGTTCAAAGTTTCGTTGACTGAGGACGCCAACATCCTCGAAACTTCTGCCGTCGACGCCTACGATGCGATCTTGCTTTATCTCAACACAAAGGATGCGCGCTGGCCGCAAGCCAGAGAAGCGGCGTTTCGCAAGGCGTTGTCGCGGGGAAAAGGGTTGCTGGTCCTGCACGCGGGTGTCTTGAGCTTTCGCGGCTGGGAAGACTACACGCAACTCATCGGCGGCTCACCCTCGCCCGATTTCTACCATCCGCCCTATGGCCCATTCGCCGTGCAAATTGACGACTCCGCCCACCCTATTACGGCCCGCATGGTGGACTTTGCCGTGCGTGACGAACTTTACGCCAACATACAACTGACGCCTGAGGCGCATCTTCTTGCCCACGCCACACTGAATGGGAACGTGCAGCCTCTCCTGTGGGTGGTCGAACACCCTCAAACGCGCGTGTGCACACTTCTCTTGGGACACGATCGAGCTGCTTTGCAGTATCCGGGCGCGTCAACACTCTTGCGGCGCGGCGTGGCCTGGGTAGCCGGCGCATTGTAATCAGCAAGCAATTCCTGCCTCCACTTGGGAGAGTAAAGCAACACCGGTGACAACCTTAGGGTACATACTGCTTTGGTGGCTTGCGGTGCAAGTCATCTGCCTGGTGACATTTCCTCTTACCTGGCTGCTCTTCCGACACATGCCAATTGGCGGATACCCGTTCGCAAAGACCCTTGGCATTCTTCTCTTCGGCTTCGTCGGTTGGCTTCTGATGTCGCTGCGAATCTTGCCGAATACACTGTGGGCGCTCATCGTCGTCCTCGTCCTCCTCAGCGCACTTTCGGCGGTCATTGTGCGCCGCTCCCATTGGCGCTGGCAAGACGTACGTGAGGCCGTTGGGCATCAGTTGTATGTCGTAGAAGTCCTGTTCTTCGTACTCCTGTGTGGATACGCGGTACTGCGTCAATATGCCCCCGAACTTATGGGCACCGAGAAGTTCATGGACTTCATGATGGTGAATAGCATCCTCCAATCGTCCTCTTTCCCTCCCCACGATGCCTGGGCCGCGGGACTTACCATCAACTACTACTACTTCGGCTACCTCATGGTGGCGTTTCTCACCCGACTCACACTTATTCCCTCAGCGATCACCTACAATTTAGCGCTGGCGCTCTTCTTTGCCCTGAGTGGACTGGGTGCCTACGGCATAGGCTACAGCCTGGTTAAGTTTTTCCAAGCTGCAGGTGGGATCGTCGAGCCGCGCAAAGGAACGCTCACCGGTCTCTTTGCCGTATTCCTGCTCCTCTTCATCGGAAATCTCTTCACTATCTGGAAAGCCTTGACCGAGCCGGAAATACTCCGTCAAGGGTTTTGGTTCGGCATAGGCTGGAATGCCACCCGTGTGGTCCAACGCGTGGAAGGCGATACGCTGCTTGACTACACGATCAATGAATTCCCGGCATTCAGCTTCATCTTGGGCGACATGCATCCGCACGTCATGGCGCTGCCCTTCGCCCTGCTCGCCGTCTTCACGGCGCTCACGTGGTATGCAAGACCTGACTACCCGCCTGTGCCCCTGTCATTCCCTCCAGATTGGAAATCCATCTTGGCGGTGCTTACCGTCGCGAGAGTCAGCCGTGTCGTGCTCAGTGCAATCATCTTCGGCGGTCTATACTTCCTGAATTCGTGGGACTTTCCCACCTACTTTGTACTGCTAACAGCGTTCGTACTTCTTTCGCTTCGCGCTAGAGGCGAATGGACGCAGTGGAGAAACGCGCTCATTTGGATAGGCGCCACCGGTGTTTTGGCCGTGGTACTCTATGCACCGTTCTACCTCACCTTTGATCCTCCTGCGCAGGGGATCGGCCTGGTGCCCTACCGGTCAGACGTCGGCCAGTTCTTCACCTTGTTTGGCATCTTCCTGGTGCCCATAGGCGTACTCCTGACGATAACTGGCATTCAGACCACTCTGCGGCGCATCCTGCCGGAATCCTCAGCACGTAAGTCCCAACCGCGAGGGCGGAAGGCACGACAGCAGCGCCGCCGCGCAGGCAGTGGCTCGCAGCAACCCCCCACCCCCGCACCGGAATCCAAGGCACGCAGGGAGTTTTATCTACCTTACGCGTTATGGATCCTTGGTTGGGTAGCCGTTACGTTGCTGATCGCGCGGCTCTTCGATACGGCCGCTTTGGCAATCATTGCCCTGAGCCTCGTGGCAGGGATCGGCATTCTACTCTGGTGGCGTGACTACAGTGAACCGTTGCCCCTGGTGCTGGGTATGATCGGACTAGCCGCACTCCTCGTCCTGACGAGCGAGATACTTTATGTAAAGGATTTCTACGGCCCGCCGAATATGCGCATGAACACCGTCTTCAAGCTCTACTTTCAAGTCTGGACTCTTCTCGCGCCGGTAATGGCTTTCGCGATCTACTATGCGAGAATCTGGCTGCGGGAGAGGCAACGTCCGTTGAGTTGGGCATTTCGCGCCGTCACGATATTGCTCGTGCTCAGCGGTTTCTATTACAGCGCCCTTACTGCACCTATCTTTGCGTCATTTCAACGCGAGCCGCCGACTTTGGACGGCACCAAGTTCTACGCCCGCGATCATGCCGACGAAGTGGCGGCAATAGCGTGGTTGCAGGAGAATGCCGCGTCAGATAGCGTGGTAGTAGAAGCTTCCGGTCAGGAATATAGTCTGTACAGCCGGGTAGCGGCGTTTACGGGATTGCAGACGGTGCTCGGGTGGCGGCAGCACGAGAACCTGTGGCGCAATGACTTCAAGCTTGTTCTCGAACGTGAGAACGATCTTCAGTTGTTCTACGTGATCGCGCCCAGAGATGGTGCGGAGGCGTTCTTGCGCAAATATGACGCTGACTATATCTTCGTAGGTGACTGGGAGCGGCAATTGTACGGCCAGGACGTGGATCACCTTCTCAACTGGTTCCCCGTCGTGTTTCAGAGCGGCGACGTGTATGTGCTGAAAGCCAATGTCAACTAAGAAAGCAGCCCCAACCGGGGCGCAAGCGAATCCGAGCAAGTCTCGATCACGCAAATCACCCTCGCCTCCGGAAGACCCGGTTACTGCTGACTGGCCGGCCATCGCGACGTGGCTGCGCGCCGAAACCCCATTCGGACTCTGCCGCTGGCAATTGCTCGTTTTTCTCGCGGTGCTGGTGTTTGTCGTCTTCACTCGCTTTTGGGATCTGGGCACGCGCGCCTTGCACCATGACGAGAGCATGCATGCCCGCTTTGCGTGGGACATCTACCGCTCATTCGATTACCGCTACAATCCGGTGTTGCACGGGCCGTTCCAGTTTTACTTCACCGCCTTCATGTTCTTCCTCTTTGGCGTTAGCGACGCCGTAGCGCGCTTTGGACCGGCACTCTTTGGCGTGATCTCCGTGCTGCTGGTCTTCCCCCTTAAGCCTTATCTGGGACGGGGCGGCATGGTGCTCGCCGCGGTACTCCTGGCAATTTCGCCACCGTTGCTCTACTTTTCACGATTTGCGCGCAATGACATCTACGTGGTGGCATGGACGATGCTCATCCTGCTGGCGCTCTTTGGGTGGCTGCATACCAGAAACCGAGGGTACATCTATCTAGGAGCCAGCGCGGTGGCGCTCTCATTGGCCACCAAGGAAAACACCTACATTACGGTGGCGATCTTTGTAGCCTTCATCGTGGTCCGCTTCTTGCAAGAGCAGTTTACGCCCGGTCTTGCCGGACGCCTGCCCAGCCATGAATCAGTGAAGAGCGCGCTCGCCGATCTGTGGAGCGATTGGCGGCTGCTTATTGCCGGAATTGTGACGTTTCTCTTGGTGTTCGTTACCTTCTTTACCGCGTTTTATACGCATCCCCAGGACTTCGCAAGCGGCGTAATCAAGGCGCTTGAGTACTGGCTGGCCCAACAAGACGTGAGCCGGGGCAACCAACCTATTTGGTACTACTTCATGCAGGTGCCCCTCTATGAACTCATCGTGGCGATATTTGCGCTGCCGGCGCTCTGGTTTCTCGCGCGCCGAGGGAGCCTGACGGATCGCTTCCTTTGCTTCTGGTTCGTGGGAGCAGTCGTGCTCTATTCCCTTGCCGGCGAGCGCATGCCCTGGCTCGTGCTGCACCTTTCGCTGCCAGGTATCTTGTTGGTCTCACGATTCCTGGGACAGAAGTTCGCCGAGCCCAATGGCATACGCCGGCATCGCGTTGCACTCACTCTCTTTCTCCTTATTGGCGTCTACGCCTTGCATACCGGCCTGCCACTGGCATTTGCGCATGGCGATACGCCGCGCGACTTGCTGGTGTACGTGCAGACGACCCCAGACGTACCATTCGTGGCAGCGCAGATTGAGCAGATGTCTCGCAAGCTCACAACCAACACTGAAATCGTCGGCCTTGTAGACAATGAAGATTCCTGGCCGTTTGCGTGGTATCTCCGCGACTATAAGAACGTAGGCTACATATCCAAGATCGGCGATCCGGGCGAGGCGGCATTCGTGATCGTGACTGCCAGCGAGGTCGATAACGCGCGCGAGCACCTCAGCAATTACGTACCGTTCCGCTATAAATTGCGCTGGTGGTTTCCTGAAGACCTCTACCGCGAGCTACGCCCGACGTTCATATTGGACTTCATCACCAATGACACGACCCGCAGCAACTTCACGGCGTGGCTGGTAAGCCGCAAAATGCCCAAACCCATCGGCTCGCAGGACTTCTACTTCTTCGTACGGGGCGATCTGGTACAACTCCTCTAGACTTCACAGGAAGGCTTTCCGTCATCCTGGTGCATGAGAATGACCTGGATTACGAGTGTTCCCCCTCACCCCGTATCGTGAACGGGGAAAAGCCTCACCCTCTTCCACCGGAAACTCCCGTATCTCAGGGGCACGGGTCAAGCTCCTCGGCAAGCTCAGAGCAGGCTTTGCGTAACATCGGCCGGAGGCGAAAGGATTACTCTCTCTCCCTGGGAGACCGTCTCAGAATTACATCGCTCCGTGTAGACTTGCCCTTCGACAGGCTCAGGGCGAACGTAACAGGCAATAATCCGTTCGTGCTGAGCTTGTCGAAACACGGTTAGGCTTATCGAATCGACTTATGAGAAAGCTTCCTGGGGAGAGAGTATTCTTGCCAATTCAGTTTCCCTTCCCTGAGGAGACCTGTGCGTTAACTGCGCGAAACCGGTGAGAATGGGCTGGATTGCCGAGAACTCACCCTCACCCTTGCTTACTCCCGGCGTAAAGGGGAACTCTTTCTCAGCTTTGAGGACGTTGCGCCGGTCTCCAGAGGGCCGGATTGGGGGGATCCGCGTACATGCGGCTGTGGGAAGCCCTTCAGAATGCCCCTAACTCTATCGCGCCAGCGTCAGAGGTTGTTCCTTCACAGGAAAGACACCCAGGCGGCAATTTATGGAATGGGATACCGGCATGTAGCAGCTTGTTAGGACTGGTTCGGGAGTTTCGGCTCGCCAGATTCACCCGCATTGAATTGCATTCGCAGGGAAAGCACTGCCGAGCTGGCGAATACAGACGCGCCCAACACCGCGCCGACGACCGGCGCGAGAATTGCAAGCAGTCCCGTGATCAATGCCGCGCTGTCCAACGAAAGGCTGGCGAGAAAATACCCCATCCCCGCCATTTTGTCGGCAAGCTGGCGGCGTAAGCGGACGCGGAAAAAGTGACTGGCGTGAGCAACTACAATTGCCACCACCACCCAAAGCAACACGCTAGTGTCCGTCGAGCCGATGAGGCTAAGCACGATCATGGCTGCGCTGAGGGGTCGGGCGACCAAGCCGGTCAGTGCTTCCGTACGCCTCCAGCGCGGATGCTTGTCGGCAAACACCTGTACCCCGGCAAGTACAAACAGGACGCCAATAGTGGCAGTGTGGGACAGGAATGCGAAGGGAGCATGCAGCAGAATGTCTACGTTGTCGGACCGAGCCAACACCGCCAGAAGAAACAGGGCCGCATACGGGTTCTGGCCGGCAGCAAACGTAAGTCCGATTGCGGTCCATGGCATGCTTCTACGACTCCTCGGTAGCGCGAAACATTGACTCTGTGACCTCCAACGCCTTGTGCACGTTTGAAGCTAATTCGGCGAGTGATCCCGTATTCTCAATGCTCATGGCCGGGCATGACGCGCCGCGCTTCCGTCTCAGGTGAGCGATCTTTTCCTCAGACGTAGACTGAACGTCTAAACGACGTTGCGCTTCGCCGCGAGGCATCCCTTTGGCCCGGAGACGCGCTCGTTGCAATTCAGGCGTGGCCTCGACAATCCACACTGCGTCCAACATCTTAACCAAATCGCTTTCTATCAGCTTGATGGCCTCAATGGCGCAAGCCGTTTGTGGCGACTTCCCATCCAATTCCTTTTGCACTTCGGCCACGACCGCCGGGTGAACGAGCGACTCAAGCGTACCTCGCGCCGCAGCGTCCTCGAATACTACTCTCGCCAGGGCCGTGCGATCAAGCGTACCATCTTGCGCAAGGACGCTCCCACCAAACTCATCGGCGACGGCCTCCACAAGGGCACTGTGCGGGTCGGCGTAAAGCGCATGCACGATGTGGTCGGCGTCGATCACGTGCACACCCCGCTCGGCAAGGATCTTCGTGACTGTGCTTTTGCCGGTACCGATGTTGCCCGTAATGCCGATCACTGGCGAGTGCCGTTGCCTGTCCGTGTCCTGCAGGCCATCCGACATGGAGACGTCCTCCTCAAGCGCACATACTACCCACTAAACCGTTCGCCGCGCTACTTCTCGTCCGGCCTCCTCACTGGCTGGTCTTGACGATCCAGCAGACTGGCATTCCCTGTCATGCGAGAAGGCATCCACTCCGCACCAGTGCACAACATCACGAGCGGGGGACAAGCCCCCGCGCTACACATTAGCGGTTACTTGGTACTCCCTGACTCACGAGAACTCATCCACTCCGCACCAGCGCACAACATCACGAGCGGGGGACAAGCCCCCGCGCTACACATTAGCGGTCACTTGGCATTCCCTGACTCACGAGAACTCATCCACTCCGCACCAGAGCACAACATCACGAGCGGGGGACAAGCCCCCGCGCTACACATTAGCGGTCACTTGGTACTCCCTGGACCCACGAGAACTCATCCACTCCGCACCAGAGCACAATGTCACGAGCGGGGGACAAGCCCCCGCGCTACACACTAGCAGACAAACCGAGGAATCTAGAAGCTATCTCATGAATCGACTCGATTAGCCGAATTGTGCTTCGACAAGGGCTTCGCGCAGCAGGCTTCGCGTAGCCCTCAGCACGAACGGGATATACCTTTTACGTTCGCCCCCGTATCGAGTACGGGGCAGGCTCTGAGCCTGTCGAAGGGCAATTCTACACGGAGCGATGTATCTATGGGATGAGTTCTAGCAACGCCGAAAGAGTGCCAGGCTTTCAATATGGTACGTTTGCGGAAAGAAATCAAAGAGTTCCAGTCGTTCGACGCGGTATCCCTCTTCATGCAAGAGCGCTGTGTCACGCGCGAGCGTAGACGGCTCGCACGACAAGTAGACTATCCTGCTCGGGGCGCTGCCGGCCACAGCATGGAGCACACGGGGGTCCATGCCGGTGCGCGGCGGATCAACAATGGCAACATCTACGTCCGGCAGATCGTCCGTTACCTTTTCGGCGGGCAAGCCCCTAAAGTCGATGTTCTGCAGCCCCCAATGCCGCGCAGTTTGCCGAGCCGCTTCAATGGCTTGCTTGTCCACTTCGATGCCAATTACGTGCCGGGCGTCTGCCGCCATGAAAAGACCGAATATCCCGACCCCGCAGTAAAGATCGAGCACGGTCTCACTTTGTTGGACTGCCGCCAAAGTCCGCATGCGGGAGATGGCAAGAGGCAACATCTCTACACTCGCTTGAAAGAATGCGCCGGGCGGAAATTGAATCGTCTTTCCCATGATCTCAATACCCACCATGGCCGGTCCGGCAAATGGCTCTACTGTGCCGCTCGGAGTCCGGTAGGAGACGCTCATAGCCTCCGGGATTGTGGTGAGGGCGTCCAGCACAGCGCCGAGTTCCGGTTCCGCATCCAGGTCAACATTGCGCACGCCTTCCAGGATCAGCGCTAACTTTGCGGCGCCACCTTGAGGAATGACGCGCGTCTCCACCCAATTCTTTCCCCATAGATCGGGAATCCTGCCGTCACGGATCATCTCGTTGAGCGTTGCCAGCAACTTGGAGATGAGCGGATGGCTGATTGCACAATGTTCGACCTCGACGACGCGCCGGCTGCCGCGCTGCCGAAACCCCGCTTCTCGCGAAAGGGCAATTTCGCAGCCGTAACGATACTCCCACGGATTCTGAGGCCTGTGCACAGCGTCTATGGCTACCGGCTGCTTGCCAATCCGGGCGAAGTGCTCTTCCACCACCTTTTGCTTTAGTCCCACCTGCGCCGCGTAGTCGATGTGTTGCCACTGGCAGCCGCCACAGGAACCATAGTATGTGCAGATCGGTTCGACTCTATCCGGTGAAGGGTCAAGCACGTCTACCACGTGCGCCTGCAGATACTTCTTGCGCTTCCGTTCCAGTTGTACTTTCACACGCTCCCCGGGTATACCATAGAACGCAAAGACCACTTTGCCGTCGATGCGGCCCACCGCCGGGCCACGATGTGCCATACCGGTGAGCGTCACTTCCACCGGTTCGCGTTCCCGGATCTTACGACCGCGACTCATTGATTCCCATCTCTTTTGCACCCTCCCTAACGGCTACATGCGATCCGTGGGTTGACGTATAATAGTCGGTCTAGTAGCGAGCGCCGCCATTCACCCGGTTTCACTACGAAGTCGCTACGTACCAGGCCCATCATCGGAACTTCCCTACAGAACTAAAACAATTAAACCAGAATTGCCGCAATGAGTATGTTGAGGCGTCAGCCGTCAGCAACGCCACATCTGAGGCATAGCGGGACTCCTTGGCGCAATGGGAGGAATCGTGACCGCGCCCTCAATGCCATCACATCGACCTTCCTCAGGCATCGCCCCTCCCCCAGGTCTCTCACGCCGTGTGGCGCGGCATGGAGAGCGCTATACTGTACCCCAAAACCTTTAGGCTCGGAGGTGCGGGATGGCATGGAAGCAGAGCGAAACGGCGGACGTGATAGACACGCCCGCTATCCACGAAGGGGACGGTGTGATCACGCGCCGGAGATTCTTCCGGGACACCACGCGGCTGCCCGTCCGCGTCGAGATATGGGAACTGCCGCCGGGCGCGAGTGAGGGATCCCATAGCCACGACGGCGACGACGCGCTGGAGGAGTTTTACTACTTCATCGAGGGTCAGGGCATCATGTGGATGAATGGACAAGAACTGACGGTCCGAACGGGAGACGCCGTCATGGCTCCTCCCGGGGTTGACCACGGCTTCCGCAACACCGGCGACGTAACGCTGAAGCTGCTCCTGATCTGGGGCGCACCGGCGGGAGAGTTGTAATACGCTGTAGCGCACCTTCGCGGTAAGCGTAACTTCCACCGGCTCCTGTTCTTGTACCATGAGTCCACGTCTCAAAGTGCTTCAGCCTCAATCCGCAGCAGCGCTTCAACCGTCCAACCAAGCAACCAGGCCAAGTTCTCAGGCGGGTGGGGCGTCGTTCTGCCGGTTATTTTGCGATATCCGCCTTGGTCGATGAACTCTTCCGTCGCGTTCGCGAGCAACCACTCCTTGGCAACAGCTAACCTTGGGGCCAGACGCTCTTCTAAGTCTACGTCCACCCAGCCAACCGCGCGAATGTGATCGTAGGCCATTATTGCCGCCGCAGTCATGCCCAACCAATGGTCGTCCTGCATATGCATGCCGACGGCGCCATCGGGAAACTGACAGGAGAATTGCCACTCCACCGAGCGGGTGCAGCGGTCGCGCATCACGGCCTCGCGCGGATGGTCTACCGGCAGACACATGTGCAATCGCGAGAGGAACTCCACGGCGCCCCGCGCCGAGAAACCCCAGCCGGTCTCATCCATGCGCACGCTGGGAAAGTGCTCAGCGGCAATCTCCGTCGGCCACGGCCCTATGCACCAGGTACCCAACGAGTCGAGAAATGCACCGTCCGGTGACCCCGGCAGATGAGATCGCAAGTAGTAGTCCGCCAAGCGCACCGCCGCAGCCAGCACGTCATCCCGCTTAGTCTGCTCGTAGTAGTGCACCAGCCCCATGCCGACCCACCGCAGGTCGTCAGTAAAAGCGCCGTCGGTGATGGCGGGGTCCTGGCAATTAGATGGCGGGTATCCGATGTTGTACGCGTGGCCCCGGTCAGTCCGGTGCTGCTGCAAGTAGTCGAAGAGCGAGTCGGCGCGGGCGTCAAAACAGACCTCATCGGGATTGTGCAGACGAAACTCACCGTAGCACCACAGACCGACACCCTGCATCCAAGAGCGGCTGAAGAGGTTATTCACAGTGCGCGGATCGCCGACGCTCGTGGGATCCCGCTCCATCCTCTGACTCAACCGCAGATTGCGCTGCCGGTCGGCCACCGGGGGTACCGGATCGCGCATGAAACTGAAAGAAAAGACCGCGTAGCGGTCCGCCGCTTCTTTGTAGCGGGCTTCGTTGGTGCGCTCATAGAGACGATAGAGCGCTTGTGCCAAGTACGGCGGCGAGTGGGCATGCGTGGGACCGAAGCTGCCACCGGTCGTGACGAACGGGCACTTTTCCGGGTCAGGCCGCCCAATGGCGCCTTGCCACGCAACGAAGCGGTCGCCGATCGAGCGCGCGACTGTGAGAGGATCACGCATTATCGCCTCACCATTCTCCTATGCATCTTGCCCCAGAGTGTATCCATGGCTCTGCTTCTTGTTCCCTCCGGTAGCGCAGGTTTGCAACCTGCGACTCTTCCCCTTGGCCCTGCCACAACCGCACCTGCCGAATGCCACTCACACCTGCAAGCCGTTCCATGCGGTCCGAACCTCGGTGGAAGCTTGAGTCTGCCGCCACTCCCACCGCACGACTCGATTGCTCTCATGTCCTCCCATATTGTAACGTAGGCGCGTCAATCAAAGATGGCTACTCGAATCTGATACTGCCCAAACCGGAAACATCCGTCATCCGTGTCAACGAGGCATCGCAGCGGATGTATGCCGGATAACTATTGAAAGTCGGTATAATGAAGCTAATCTCAACACAGTCTTCGAGGTAAAGAACCTATGAAAATTGTTGACGTTCGCAGCTACGTGCTGAAGAGTCCACTTGGCGATCAAGGCTTCTACGCCTCACAAGAGTCCTTTTCCGAACGCAGTAGTTGCCTCGTGCGCATCGAGACGGACTCTGGTCTTATCGGTTGGGGAGAAGCAGGCCTCTGGGGCGCGCCGGAACCGGTAGCTGCCATGATCGACCACGTCCTTACACCCCGCATTATGGGCATGAATCCATTGCACATGGACGTCATCTGGGAAAAACTGTACGCGCACATTCGCGATTGGGGACGACAGGGTACCGCCGTAGAAGCAATCAGTGGCGTGGACATCGCATGCTGGGATATTGCGGGGCAAGCGCTGGAGCAGCCAATTCATGCCCTGCTTGGCGGCGCGTATCGCGACCGGGTGAAGGCATATGCGACCGGTGGCTACTACAAGGGTGGCCCGGAAAATTGGGCCGATACCGGAGCTTTGGCGGCGGAGGTCGAGCGGCACGTCGCCACGGGCTTTCGCGCACTCAAGATCAAAGTCGGCTTGCTCTCGGTGGCCGAAGACCTTGCCCGCGTAAAGGCTGCACGGCGTGCGCTCGATGCCTGTGCCCCCACCGGTGAACGCTTTCCCTACATGGTGGACGCCAACCATGCCTATCCGCCGCACATCGCCATCAAGGTCGGCCGTGGTTTAGAGGAAGAAGATACCCTGTGGTTTGAAGAACCGGTTATTCCCGAAGACCGCAGGGGGTACCGCAAGGTCGCCGAGACCCTCGACCTTGCCATCGCGGGTGGAGAGTGTGAGCACACGCGATTCAGCTTCCGCGACCTCATCCTTGATGGCTGTATAGACATCGCGCAACCCGACATCTGCGGGACGGGCGGCATATCGGAAGCCGTCAAGATTGCTACCCTCGCCCGCACATTCGGCGTTCAAGTGTTTCCACACGTCTGGGGGTCCGGTATTGCCTTGGCCGCCGCGTTGCATTTCATCGCGTCTCTGCCTCCCAGCCCCCACTCGGCCAACCCGTTGCCTGCCCTCAATGAACCCATGCTGGAATTCGACCGCAATCCGAATCCCTTGCGCGATACGCTGCTGCGTGAACCGTTCACCCTTGAGGATGACGGGGCGGTGCTAATTCCACAACGGCCGGGTCTGGGAATCGAGGTTGACGAGGCAGTGGTTACTCAATACGGACCGCAATAAAATACTCGCGCAGGCTTGTTCAAAACTCGAGCATCTTCAATAGTTGCAGGGGTCTGGCAAAAGCGTTGGCACTTGCGGATGTCTCTTTCCTGCTGAGAACTGAATGACACTCAGGATTTGCGGCAAGAGTGCCTCCTTTGTCCGTGGAGACCAATGTGCAATCCGAGCAGCAGGCGATAGGACTCCCTCTCCCTGGGGACACATTTGCACAACCCAATCGACGGGCGGGAATTCCCCCTTCTCCCTGAGGAGGCTACTGCACAACCCAGGCGGAACGCGCGGCTCACTCCCTCTCCCTGGGGAGACCTTTGCAAAACCCATGTGGAAGGGAGATTGTCCCCTCTCCCTTGACGGGAGAGGGTTAGGGTGAGGGTGAAACTGCTCTGAGCACGAGCAACTTCTTGACCGGATTGGCTCTAATATGATTGACTGTGCAAGTTTTACGCTTTGCAAAGCAGATAAGACCCCTCACCCCGGCCCTCTCCCTGTACAGACCGGGGACATAGGTAACAGTTGTTCGGGGACATGGGTTACACATTTTACTGATTGACACCTACGAGAGCATTGGGTTGGTCCGGGTTTGATAAGAGACTGGCGACACAGAGCGCTCACTATTCAGCCTGTCAGCTAGTGCCAGAGAAACAAACAGTGTGCATAAGGATATTGAGTGGATCTAACTTTCAAGGCAAGGACATCGCATACTACGAAAATCCCCTCGTTCTATGGTGTTACCTATGAGCCCGAACATGTGTAACCCATGTACCCGGTCTATACACTCCCCAAGGAGAGGGGGTAATTCTTGCGCCTCCGGCCGGAGTTATGCAAAGGTCTCCTGGGGGAGAGGGCCGGGGTGAGGGGAAACCGTAGGCGCTCCGGGCCAATTTCTCCCGCACTCCAGAGTTTTCCAATGCCTTCCTGACCGAGAGCCGTGCTTCCTCAGTCAAAGCGATTGAGGCCAAACATCCCAATATCGTGCCGCGACTCGCCGTCAAGCGCCATCTCAGCGACTATCTCCCCCACCACGCTGCAGAACTTGAAGCCGTGGCCGGAGAAACCCGCCGCAATCACAACGTTGGCATGTTCCGGATGATGGTCCATGATAAAATGTCCATCCGGCGTATTGGTGAACATGCACGTCTTCAATGCCAGCGTCGCTCCCATGCCGCCGGTAAGGTAATTCTGTGTACAAGCACGCAGTGCTTCCTCATCTTCAGGGTGGCATTCGCGGTCTACGTCGTCCGGTGCGGTCTGCTGCAAAAGGTGGTGGTACTTCCCAATCTTGAATCCTGGAATTCCGTGAATTGGGAAGCCGTAGTAATGTCCTTCCGGGACAAGACAGTTGAAAACCGGGAAGCGTTCCCGGTTGAATAGCTCCGGTTGCGCCGGTTGGAACCACCCCATGACCTGGCGTTCAGGCACGGCGTTCTGGCGCAGCCGCGCAAGCAGGGACTGGCTCCAGGCGCCGGCAGTAAAGATTAGTCGCTTGGCAGTGTAGGTGGTGCGAGTGGTGCGGACCGTCACGCTTCCTTGATCTGCCTTCCAATCGACTACGGCTTCACGCGCCCGCACTTCCCCGCCCAACGCTTGTGCCTGCAGCACGTGATGAACGATGCAGCGCTCCGGTAGCAGAAACCCGCCATCCGGCTGCCACACGGCCATCATCTCCGGCGGAAGGTTGAAGCCCGGGAAGCGTCGCGTCAATTCCGCACTTGTCAGCACCTCGTGTGCCAGTTCGTGTTCCTCGCAGGATTTCATCGAACCCTCGACAACGAACGAGTCAGGCGCACCGGCATCGATAGAGCCCGTGATATACAATAGCTGCTCGTCGCCGGCCTGCTCGAGTTCGCGCCAGAGCGCATACGCCCGCGCCAGCAGCGGCACGTATGAAGGGTGCTCGAAATACGTGAGCCGGATGACGCGCGTAACGCCGTGCGACGACCCCATATCGTGGGGAATATCGAATTGCTCCAGTCCGAGGACTCGCTCGCCGCGCCGCGCTAAGTGGTAGACGGCAGCACTCCCCATGCCCCCTACGCCTACGACAATTGTGTCAAAGTGCTCTGCCTTCATTCTCTCTCATCCTTGCCCAATTTCGTCGATACAAGAGCAATCACCGTTCGTAGCGCTTCTCTCTCAGTGTACTCATGGAGCCGTACACGAGGTTACGTCTCGCACACTCCCTCGACACGACCAGCTCACCGGCATCGTGCATGGGTGCAATTCCGGCGCTGGCAGCAGCAGTCTTTTCTCTAGAGTATTGGCTCAGGTCGAATTGAATCCAGCGGTATCTCCATCAAGTCCTCACCGAGAATTGTCGTGCCGCCAAAGACCTCTGCCGCCTCGGCTAGCATGCGTTCCCTGATACCGGGCCGCGTAATCTGTTCGGTCAGGTGAATCAACACCAGCTTCTCAACACCTGCTTGAGCTGCCGTGCGCGCGGCGTCAAGATGTCCTGAGCACGACGAAGTTATGCGGGGATCCGTTTCAACGCCATTCAGAAAGTGGCACATGTGCAGGAGCACGTTGGCGCCGCGTGCCAGATCCACGAGTCGCGCGTTGGGGGCAGTGTCACCCGATACCACGATGCTTCCTTCAGGGCTATTGAATCGATACGCCACCGAATTGAGGTACGGCTGGCAATGGACCATGTCTGCAACCTGCACCTGCCAGTCGTTTCCATCGATTTGCGCCCCGGCATCCACCTCCCGCACCTGCGGCGCGGGGCGCTGGCGTGGGAGTTCGCCGCCCCGGTGTTCGTAGATCAAGTGACTGCCCGGATGGAGCGTGCGGCCTGCGAGATCCGCCTGAAAAGCGCCCTCTTCGCTAAAGAGCAGGTGTGTCATGTGCCGGAGACCTTCGGGACCAAAGACCTTCAGATCGGGTATTTGCCCAGCGCCTTGATCCCAGCGTGTGAGAACCAGGTAGCCGTAATCCATGCAGTGGTCATAGTGCAGATGGGTTAAGAAGACATGGGTAATTTTCGCAGGCGCTGCTCCCGTCGCTAGGAGACGCTGTACGGCCGCGGGCCCACAGTCGAATAGAAGCGAATCGCCTTCTCGTTCCACCAGGAAGCTGCAACCTGCGCGTTCCAGGGAAGGGGTTGGCGTACCGGTGCCAAGCAGGGTAAGTCGAAGCGACATGTCGGCTCTGCCTCTCTGCGCCGGAAACGGTGTTCGGATTGACACTCCGCTCATTGGCGCTGGCTACGTGCGTCCTGCTGAATGATACCCCGATTCGGCCCGGTGCTGCCCAAAGGCATGCGTCATCCCAAGAATCCACAATACAACTGCCTGCGCCAGCGCGGCATTAAATTACACGAATTAAACGTTCAGCTACAAATGACGGTAATGGAAATGCAGCGAGAAGCTTCGCAACTACGCGAAGATAGTCTGAAAATACATGCACCGACTTGACTTCAAGAACAGCAGCAGGCTATACTTAATCGAACACCGTAGCAAAGTGCGCGGTGTATTTGGTGTAAATCACGCAGAAGGAGAATTCTACGCCAATGGCAAAGCAGGTAGTACTGAATGAAGAAGCCCGGCGCGCGCTAATGGGCGGCATCGAGAAGGTGGCCGACGCGGTCGAGTCCACTCTCGGTCCCAAGGGGCGCAACGTAGCACTGGGCAAGAAGTACGGCGCGCCGGTAGTGACCCACGACGGTGTCACTGTCGCCAAGGAAATCGAACTCGAGGATGGGCTTGAGAACGTCGGCGCCCAACTCATCAAGGAAGCAGCCAGCAAGACTAACGACATTGCCGGTGACGGCACCACGACCGCGACCGTGCTGGCGCACACCCTCATTACCGAGGGACACCGCAACGTGGTCGCCGGTGTTAATCCCATGATCATGAAGCGCGGTCTGGAGCACGCCACCCGCGTCGTGGTCGACGAGCTTCGGAACATTGCCACACCCGTTACGGGCAGAGCCCAGGTTGCCGAAGTTGCCTCAATCTCCGCAGCCGATAGCGAAATTGGCGACCTTATTGGCGACGTGATGGACAAGGTCGGCAAAGACGGCGTCATCACGGTGGAAGAAGGTCGCGGAATCGGCTTTTCCGTCGAATTCGTGGAAGGCATGGAGTTCGACCGGGGCTACATCTCCCCGTACTTTGTAACTAACTCCGACCGCATGGAAGCCTCTATCGAGGACCCGTACATCTTCATCACCGACAAGAAGCTCAGCGCTGGCAACGACGTGCTGCCGCTACTTGAGAAATTCGTGCAAGCCGGCCAGAAGAACCTGGTAGTCATTGCCGAAGATGTCGAGGGCGAAGCCCTGGCAATGTTCGTCGTCAACAAGATGCGCGGTGTGTTGAACTGCGTCGCCCTGAAGGCTCCCGGCTACGGCGATCGCCGCAAAGAGATGCTGCAGGATATGGCAGTCCTCACCGGCGGTCAGGTGATCTCCGAAGAGCTGGGTCGACGCCTCGACCAAGTTGCGCTTGAGGACCTCGGTCGCGCCCGTCGCGTCGTTTCCGATAAGGACAACACGACGTTTGTCGAGGGCCACGGTGACTCTGAGGAAGTCAAGGGTCGCATCAACCAGATCAAGGCTCAGGTTGAAGAGACCACGAGCGACTACGACCGCGAGAAGTTGGAAGAGCGCGTAGCCAAGATGTCCGGCGGCGTGGCCGTAATCAACGTGGGCGCGGCCACCGAAGTCGAGTTGAAAGAGAAGAAGCACCGCGTCGAGGATGCACTCTCGGCGACGCGCGCTGCAGTTGAGGAAGGTATCGTCCCCGGTGGCGGCATTGCTCTGCTCAATGCTCTGCCCGCGCTGGACGGCCTAAAGCTCGACGGTGATGAAGCCGTGGCGGTGACGATCATGCGCCGCGCACTCGAAGCGCCGATCCGGCGCATCGCGCAGAATGCCGGCCAGGACGGCTCCGTCATTGCCCAAGAGGTTCGCCGCTTGGCCAAGAGCCGCCGCAACAAGAACGTTGGTTTCAACGTCCTCTCCGCTGAGTATGTTGACATGATCGAGTCGGGCATAATCGACCCGTTGAAGGTCACCCGCTCGGCAGTCGAGAACGCGGCTTCGGTCGCAGCCATGGTACTGACCACGGATGCGCTGGTGGTTGACATTCCCGAACCGCCGGCACCCGCACCCGCCGAAGGCGAAGGGATGCCTTACTAGGGCAACCTGTTCTCAGTTCTGAGAATTTCAAAGGGGCTCCCCCAATCGGGGAGCCCCTTCGTTTTGCCGCTGGGGAAGCGTGATGGCGTCTCTTGCCTCATTGAAAGCTTCGATTCACTCTCAGACCGTTTCCCCAACACGTACCAATATTCCGGTCGGCATCCTCTGTTGCAAAATTACTGCACACCGGAGTGAATGATGCATTCTCCTGGCCCAACTACTCCGTACTGATGCTCTGGATTAACGGTAGCACAGGTTTGCAACCTGTGGTCTTCCCGTCGCATTGGCACGATCGCCCAATTAACAAAAAGATAGCGCAGAGCCTGCCCCGTACATATAACGGGGTTGCAGACGTGCCCTCAGCCTGTCGAAGGGCCTCCGCTACCGGGGCTTGTGCCCATCGATGCAACTCTGTCGAACCATTAGCTTCGCAGCCTGACGTGGCTGGGGTCGAACAACGGTTCTTCCGTTACCGTAGCCTCGTACCGCCTGCCAAAGTATTCTATGGTTAGCTTGGTTCCCGCAGTGGCATATTCAATTGGCACGTAGCCATAGGCAATGCTCTTGCCAACGGTGTACCCAAAATTGGCGCTGGTTACGTATCCTATCACGCGCTCACCGTCGATGATGGGCTCCTTACCCATGACCACGTGGCTGGGATCGTCCAAAGTGAGACTGCAGAGTCGCCGCTCGATGCCCGCTTCCCGGCTGCGCATGAGGGCCTCGCGGCCAACAAAGTCACCTTTATTGAGCTTCACTGCCCAGCCCAAGCCGGCCTCGTATGGATTGTATTCCGTGTGAATGTCCGCGCCCCACAAGCGATATCCCTTCTCCAAGCGCAGCGAGTCGAATGCCCCACCGCCGGCCGCAATCATGCCAAAGGGCTGTCCCGCTTTCCAAAGGGCATCCCATGTGCCCAGGCCGTACTCGGTAGGGACATAGATCTCCCAACCCAGTTCGCCGACATAAGAAACACGCAAGGCGCGGGCAGGCGCGCTACCGATAGAAAGCGCTTTGCTCGAAAAGTACGGAAATGCGCGGTTCGATACATTGTCTGCGCACACCCGCTGCAAGACATTGCGTGCTCGCGGCCCCCACAAGCCAATACCGCAGTACTCTGACGTGACGTCGTCGATGGTCACCGAATCGTCCGATGGCGCATGGCTGCGCAGCCACGCCAGGTCCCGTATCCCGCTGGCGCCGCCGGTGAGCACGAGAAAGCGGTCTCTTGCGAGCCGTGTGAGCGTGAGATCGCACTGGATGCCGCCATTCCGGTTGAGCATCGCCGTGTAGACGACCTTGCCCACCGGGCGGTCGACCTGGTTCGCGCTGATAGCTTGAAGAAAGGCCAGCGCGTCGGGCCCGCTGACCTCCAGCTTCGTGAAGGCCGTCAGGTCATACATGGCTACGCGCTCGCGGGTAGCACGGTGCTCGCCTGCCTGAATGGGGCTCCAGTGCTGGGCCTCCCAGCCGGTCCGATTCGGCGCAGCATCATCTGCAATGAGGTCTTTATTTGCTGCAAACCATTGCGGGCGTTCCCAGCCGGCGCTCTCAAAGAAGACGGCTCCAAGCGCTTCCAATCGCGGTTGAAACGGACTGCACCGCACGTTGCGGGGGGTCTCTAGCTGCTGCTGGGGGTGGATGATATCGTAGACCTCGCGGTACTGTTGCGCGCCGCGGGCCCTTACATATGCCGGCGTGTGCGCGTGAGCCGGGAACCGGCTGTAATCCGCCTCCCGCAGATCAAGGCTCGGTATGCCTTCCGCCATCCATTCCGCAACCACGCTGCCCACACCGCCGCCATGCGTGATCCACACTGCTTCAGCGATCCATAGTCCATCTACCTGCGGCGCTTCACCCAGGATGGGCAGGCCGTCGGGCGTGAACGAGAACATGCCGTTGAAGGCATCAGTCAACTCCAAGTCACGCAGGGCAGGGATGAGCTCGCCAGCCGCCTGTCGCGCGACGGCAAAGTGCTCCGGCGTAAAGTCCATCATGGCTGGGGCGCGCTCTGCTTCCGCGGGGCTGAGAATGTCGTCCGCCTCCACCGACAAGGGTTCGTGCTTGTAATTCCCGATGCCGTAGCAGTCGCCTTCCTGGCGAAAGTACATGGCGTAGTCCTGATGCCGCACGATGGGATGGACGACCTCGCGAGTCTCTCCCTGCAGAGCGGGCAACGGAGTTGTGCGCGTGTATTGGTGCTGCACTGGCAACAATGGGATTGAGACACCCGCCATGCGCCCGACACGCGGCCCCCAGATACCAGCGCAAATGAGCACCTGGTCGGCAGCAATGCGGCCTGCCGTGGTCTCCACCGCTTGCACGCGCCCGCCCTCGACCACGATGTCGGTGACCACGGTATTTCCATAGAATGCGGCGCCGTGCGCTTCTGAATAGCGCGACATCGCCTCCGCCGCGCGCACGGGCTTAGCAATACCGTCGCTGGGCACGTAGTAGGCGCCGTGGATTACGCTGGGGTTCAGCAGCGGCACGAGGTCGTGCGTCTCTTGAGGAGAAACCAGGCGGGCGTCTAGTCCGTATGACTTGGCAAATCCCAGTTTGCGGTGCAGGTCCTGCCAGCGCGCCTCAGTATACGCCACCTCCAAGCTGCCCACACCGTACCAGCAGGGCTCGCCGTCCAGCACAAGATCGCAGTAGAGTTCAACCGTTTCCTTGGCAAGCGTGGTCATGAGCTTGGAAGCGTTGGTTTGGAACACGAGGCCGGGGGCATGGGAGGACGAACCGCCGGTGTCGAACAGCGGCCCTTGATCCACCACTACGATATCTCGCCAGCCGCGCTTCGTGAGGTGATAGGCGACGCTGCACCCCACAATGCCGGCGCCAATGATGACAAGACGCGCATGCGACTGCACGGTGGGCTCTCCTCTGTAAATTCTAAGTTACCTGATCAACCGAAATCTCAAGCAATGAGGTCTTGCGGTCGCTGCCTGAATGTCAAGGCGTCTACAGGCGGCTGCCTTGGCTATCCCGTGTGACGACGCTCCCGTTAGCGGCGGCATGCAGCCGCGGGCTTCAGGAAAACCCCTCACCCTTGCCCTCTCCCCTGTACAGACCGGGGACATAGGTAACAGATGTTCGGGTAGATAGGTTACACATTTTGTGCTCTGAGGTCTATGGTTTTTACTCTTTGGATCGAGAAGTACACGTCCCAGACACCGTCCGTTCGGGTGGGTCGCAGGGCGACTTGCTTGTGCGTGAAGGCCCTGCCCACACGGAGCCGTCTGCCTTGGAAGGAGATGCGGCCGGAGACATCGACGCTGCGTACGCGGTCGTCGGGAGCGTAGGCGAGGGCAGGCAAGGTCTCTGGGAAAGGGCGAGGACTAGGCGTGTATCTGGTAATGGGAGTGTCGAGATCGAGGGCATGGTGTGGGCGTTCCAAGTTGTAGAAGTGGCGCCAGGTGTCAAAGGCGCGCTGGCAATGGTCCAGGTCGGTAAAGGTGGTCCCTGCCAGCAGTTCGCTCTTGAGGGAGCGGTGGAAGCGTTCCAGCTTGCCGAGTGTCTGGGGATGGTAGGGTCGGCTGTGCAGGACGTTGATGCCCAGCTGCATGAGCCAGACGGTGAGGGGCGTGAAGGGCTGGGCACTGTCGTTACCCCAGGGAGAGCCGTTGTCCATGAGCATGGCCTGGGGCAAGCCGTAGCGGCGAAAGACAGCGGTGAGGCGGTCTTGGACCGTCTCTCCCCGCTCGTTGGCACAGGCCTGTAACCCGAGGTTGAAGCGGGAGTGATCGTCTAGGAGGGTGAGAGGATGACAGCGGTTCTGCTGCATGACGAAATGTCCCTTGAAGTCCATCTGCCACAGCTCGTTGGGCTGGGGTCGTTCGAAGCGCACATGGGGCGTGTGCTTGGCGCTCTGGGCTGGATCGATGAGCCCATGGCGTTTGAGAATGGCATTGATGGTGCTCTTGGCCGGCACGTCGGTATGCCCCTGGTCCTGCAGCATTCTGCGCAGCACATGGGCGCCCTTCGTAGGATGCGCCAGACGCAGCGCGATGATGCGTTCCTCCATCGCCGGGCGCGTGCGGTGCGGACACGTGTGCGTGCGGTGCGAACGGTCACGCAGGCTCTGCGCTCCCCCCGACGCGTACCGCCGCAACCACTTGTAGCCAGTCTTGCGGCTGATGTTGAACCGACCGCACAATTCGCTCATTCTCACCGCGCCACTATTGGCCAGAGCAATAAACTCTTCCCGGGCAGACATAAGCGTTTCCACCTTCCACGACATGGTCATCCTCCCGCTGCAAGATTCTCCATGCCTATAGGTGTAACCTATCAACCCGAACAAGCGTTACCCATCAACCCGGTCTATACACTCCCCCAGGGAGAGGGTACAGAGTGCGGTTCCCAGTGTGCAAGGTACGGCTCCGGTTCCCTCTCCTGGGGGAGAGGGTTAGGGTGAGGGCGAATCTTCACTGTTCCAGCCCGATTCCGCGTGCCCGTTAGAATTTCGCAAAACCCTCCCTGCGGAGAGGTCGCTTTTGCACCTTCCGATCCGGGTAGTGCAAGGGTCTCTCCGCAGGAGCGGGAAGAACCAAACTCCTCAATGGGGCCGCGCGCTATTGCCGGTGCAAGGGCGCTCCTCGTCAACAAGCCGTAGCGCGGGGGCTTGTCCCCCGCCTCTTGGTGCCTAGTAGTTCGACATTTTTGCATTGATGGGCAGGAACACCGGTAGCACAGGTTTGTAACCTGTGCCCAGCCCCGCGGTCTCGTGTGCTCGCTCCACGCTACGGCAAGATGGCGCAGAGCCTGCCCCGTGCGTGACACGGGGTTGCAAACGTGTACTGAGCACTTCGGCACAGGCCTGTGCTGAGCCTGTCGAAGCGCTCAGTACAGACTCTGTCGAAGGAACTACGCTACCTATCAATACAATCGTGTTGAACTACTAAGGTGTCATTTGCTCTCAGGGCCGGCTTCTCAGCTCTCCTGACGCCGTACCCAGTTAAACTCCGTCTCGCTCATGGGCTTGTCGGGATCCGGCTGCCAAACCGCTTCCTCTTCAAATTTGCCGAGAACTTTGGCCATCTCGCGGACGTGCATGGCAACCGTTCCACAACAGGCGCCGATGAAATTCACACCCATGGCTTTCGACTTCAGCGCATAGTCCGCCATTTCATAGCGGGTCATCTGCGTCGGTTCGAGCTTGTCCGGGAATGCCGAAGTACCCGTAAACCATGGCACCTCGTCGCTGGTGCGGTGCGCCACCGGCTGGGCGGCAATGTAGGCATCGGTCGCACCACGCATCTCCTCAAGAATGGGATACGTGTGCACGGGGTCGCGCATGCAGTTCGCGCCGACAATCTCCGCCCCCGCATCCGCCAGCATGCGCGCGCAATCGGCAGCGGAATAACCGTCGTCCGTTTCCGTTGTTGCGCGGAATGACATGGTAATCATGGCGGGCAAGTTTGACTTGGCCTTGATGCGCTCTAGGCAGAGCAACGCCTCGCCCAAATGCCAGAAGGTCTCACCAATGAAAAAGTCTACGCCTTCTTGCGCCTCAATCTGCTCGTCGAATATACCGGCAATCGCGGCATTGCCGGTGGGATTGTCTGCTTCCCACTTCCACGTCGCGCTGAGATCACCGGCCACAAGCGCTTTGTCACCGGCCACGTCTTTCGCAATCTGTGTAGTTTTCTGATTGATCTCGAAAGTCCGGTCGGCCTGGCCCACGGTCTCGAGCTTGCTGCGACTGCCGTAAAATGCCATAACCTGCAAGACTTCCGAACCGGCCCGCAAGAATTCGACGTGCATCTCACGAATTGCGCTCGGGTATTCCAACGCCAGTTCGGGAGTGAATGCTCCAGCGATGACATAGCCACGCTTCTCAAGTTCAACAATGTAGCCGCCGTCACCGAGTACGACGTCTTTCTCCAACATCTGCAAGATGCCCATTTTCGTTGGCTCTCCCTTCTAGGTCAATCTTCCCCACGCCAAGCAACGAGTTTCGCCGCCGTGCCGCGCCCACGAGGACGCGAGGCGGGGCGCAATCATAGCTCTCTTTGCATGCAACTCCTTCCAACCGCACCCTAGAGGAAAAGTCACCAACGGCGCTGGGCGCGGCAACTACGCCACGCGCGCCGGATCCAGTAACGCGCTGGGTACCGCCGACATGACCTTGCGCAGTCCGGCGGCAACGTCACGCGCGTCCTGTTCCGTCCAGTCCATGCTGAGATGGTATTCACAAACACGCGGCATAAGTTCCTCCGCCCGCGGGCAGAGGCCGGGGCCGTAGTCCACACTGCCGGCATAGAGACGCGGGTCCCACGGCGACACGCCCTGGTGCCACATGCGTTTTTCCACAATCGGCTCATGCATGTAGACCGGCACGCCGCCGTAGGGAAACTTGATCGGCACACCTTCCGCCGCGAGCGCCTGTCTGGCCCACGCGCAGAGTTCTGCCGTATCGAAGACAAACCCTGGACTGACACCGGTATCACCCCTGGGATCCGCCAAAGGCCTCACGCGTACGCCTGGCAAGCCGCTCACACCCTCTTTGATGATGCCGCCGAGGTGGCGTACGTGCGCGCGCAGCCGCTCCAGCTTTTGCACCTGCTCCAGCAACACCGCGGCCGTGAGCTCGCTCATGCGGTAGTTCTCGCCGAAGAACGGCGCCAAGTCCGCGCCTTCACTCTTGCGGGGCGTGCCCTGGTCCTGGCAGGCGACGGCGCGTTGGTGAAGGACGGGATCATTGGTGACGACCATGCCGCCCTCACCGGCAGAGATCACCTTGTTCATCTGGAAGCTGAAGATGTTTATGTCACCCAGCCCGCCGACGAACCGGCCGTGATACTGCGCGCCAAACGACTGGGCGCAGTCCTCCAGAATAGCCACCCCATGTCGTTTACCCACTTCGAGTAACGGCTGCAGATCGGCGGCCGCACCGCGCCAGTGCACCACCATCACGGCCCGCGTGCGCGGTGTGATGACGCGCTCGACACTTTCGGCGGAAATGCTCACAGTTTCGTCTAGGTCGGCGAAAATCGGCACTGCCTGGCACGCGACCACGGCGTTTACACAACCGTAGAAGGTGGCGGCAGGCACGATCACCTCGTCGCCGGGTCCCACGCCGAGCGCGCGGAGCGCCACAATCAGCGCCGCCGTGCCTGAGGTCACGCCCACGGCGTGCTCCATGCCGATGAGCGAAGCGACCCTCTGCTCCAGCTCATTCACTTTGTACGCCGGGTCGGGACCGTAATAGCGAAACGGCGAGCGCCGCTCCAAGACCTCATTCACGGCCCGCTTCTCTTCCTCACCGATAATAGTTGCGCCCGGGTACGCTCCCGGCAGCGGCGTCGTGCGCACCGGCGCGCCGCCGTCAATTGCTAACTGTCCACTCATAGGCCACTCTCTTTTTTGAGACATTCTTATAGCTCAGGCAAGGAGCGAAAACCTCCCTCAAGGACACCTTTGCATAACCGTCGGAAAGCTCCCTCTCCCTCGAGGAGACCTTTGCGCAACTCAAGCGGTAGCGAAATAGTTCCCTCTCCCTCGACGGGAGAGGGCTAGGGTGAGGGTGGATCTCCTGAAATCTCTCCATATGCACACCAAATCTGCCCTGATACGTCTTGACACTGACCAGCGTAAAGGGCCATCGTAGCAAGAAGACCCCCTCACCCCAACCCTCTCCCCCAGGAGAGGGAGTGCCCTGCTTGAAAGTGGGGTTATGCAAAGGTCTCCTCGAGGGAGAGGGCCGGGGTGTGGGTGTATCTCCGCAATCCGGCTCACTCCCACGGTCTTGGCACAGTCAAGCCAAGGTCTCCTTATTCATGAGTTTGCCACCCAAATCGGGCTCGACCACGCGACCTGACCGTTCTCTTGCGTTACGCGCAGGTAGTAATAGTCTTCCGCGCGATCTGTGCTGGGAGAATCGGCAAAGTCGTACGACGCACGGGCCAATTCGTCCGGCACGAGACGGTGTATCAAGAAGGAATCGGAGGGAAAGCCCGTGGTCAAGTCGGTTATGGCATTCCGGGAAGCTTCTTCCAACGTGTACGTTTCCGTGCGCTGCATCGGCTTGGTAAAATCAAGCGTCACCGTGGCGTTTGGCGGGCCCTCGACATCCAAGACCACGGAATTCTGCGGGCAATCGTTGAGACACTCAGCCAGGGATGTGTACGTCTGGAATCTGCACGCCGAGGCAGTTGATTCCAAAATGCGACTGCGCTTCTCCTCGTGGAACGGTCCCGGTTGAAAGCACGGCATCGCCTGATTGATGCGGGCGCCGTCTACTGACACGGTCAGGTCCCACTCGGCGATGCGCGGCTTGCCAAACGCCGACCACGGCCCCCAGCCCACCTCGACACGGCAGCGATGCCGCCGCGACCAGGGATACCCTTCTGCCGGCTCGCTATCAGCCGGGAAGTGCCGGTGGATGACACGGTTGTTCTTGATAACTTCAACCTTCTCGATTTCGTCCCAGCCGCGGACGTTCACGGCAATCGCGCGCTCGTGGGCGGGAGGGAGGATCGATCCCATGGGGTGACCGTTGATGCGGAAGTCCAACTCAATCTTATCGCCGGAAGCGGCGTAGCAGCGTCGGCTCCAAAGCGCTTCCCAAATCGCCTCCCGCGTAAACTCCGGCACCAAGACCGCCACCTGTCCCTCGTTGTAAGCGCCCGGATGGGCCTGATGGTCGTCGGAAGAACCCGTAAAGCCTACGTGGTGACCCAAAGCGAGCGCATGCTGGATGGTATTGATGGTGACGCGCGGACCGAGACCGTGCCGCGTATAGGCAAACCGGCCGCGGTCGCGCTCCGCACCGCCGTGCTCGGAAATAATCTCCACGATTGGTGACACCGATTCATCGAGCCAGTCCCAGTTTGCGCCCCGGAAGCCACGCATGTACCCCGGATGGTGCGGTACCAGCAACGCGCCGCTGCGGCGAGCGTGTTCCTGGATCTCCCGCACATGGTTGGCGAATTGCAACGGGCCGTCTTCTTTGTAAATTACGCAATGGTCGCCAAATCCGGCGGAATGCCACTCGTAGCCTAAGAATGCTTCAAATTGGCCTGGGTCTGTGGCATCTTTGATCAATTGCTTGGTTCTGGGCCAGACTTCCCTGTGGCGGTCAAAGCCTTCTTGCCACTGTTCGTGCCGGTTGTTGGGCATCTCCGGCATGTCGTGCCACTGCGCGTGGCCGGTGAAGGCAAAGAAGTCCAAATGACTCTGCGCCATATCGATGGCACGTTCCAACGTGCCTTTCGTGTAGTGAAACAGGCCCACGGTGTTGTGGTTGTGAATGTCGCCCCAGAGAATCTTGTAGTCCATTCCGTCGCTTCTATCCTCTCCGTCTAAGAACGTGTTCGCTAATCTTCTATCAATTAGGATTGGATGCCCGTTCGCCCTGAGCCTGCCTGTCCTGAGCTTATCGAAGGGTCGGAGGGCATGCATAGCCCGGACAAGTGCCCTACCAAGTCTTCTCGCCGCCAATGGCTATTGTGAAGGCTCCGAACGCTCGCTTAGTCTCATCATGTAGACAATGCTGCGGTTGAGCGGCTCGAACCCTTGCCGCTCGTACATGCGGCGGGCGGGCTCGTAGCAGTCTTCCAGCCCGGTTGACACTTGAGCAAACTCCATCCCCGCTTCCGCGATGAGTTCCAAAACGCGTGCGTCTAGCCGCCCGCCAATACCGTGCCCACGATACTCCGGCAACACGGCATTGTTGCCCACCGTCCCGATGCGCGTCTCTTCGTTGACGTGATAGGTGGCAAAGCCCACCGCCTTGCCCTCAACTTTGGCAATCACCACGTTGTTGATGTCAATCGTGCGCATGTCGTCGGCTTTCCACTCGTCCCACGTACGCCCGCCGATGATGCCGTAGCGCTCTTCGCGCCAGCGATTGACGGTAACTTCCGCGAACCCGCGCACGATGAGCTCGATGAGCGTCCCGCGGTCTGCCTCAACAGCGCGCCGGATTGTCACGTCTGTCGCACTCATGGTCATGGGGTGTCCTGTGCGAGCTTTTTCATGTAGCAGATGCTACGGAAATACGGCGTGAATCCCTGCCGCTCGTACATACGGCGGGCGGGCGCGTACGGTTCATCTAGACCGGTCGTGACCTGTGCGAACTCCATGCCGGCCTCCTCCAACTGTTTGAGTACACACGCCAGTAGCTGCGCGCCAACGCGCGTCGAGTCATCCAACTCATAGGTCGCAAAACCGACTGCCTTGCCGGCAACTTCGGCTATCATGACCTTGGAAACGTCAATCGTGCGCATGATGTCGGCTTCCCACTCCTCCCACGGGCGACCGCCAATAGCACCAAACTGCTTTTCGCGCCGGCGATTGGTGGTTACGTCCGCAAATGCGCGTACGATGAGATCTGCCAATGTGTCTCGGTCAGCTTCTGCGGCCAGACGGACTCGACTCTCGACAGCGATCTTCGTGACACCCTGTTTCTCCAAGTACCACTGTCTGTTCACCATTGATAGATACTTGTCAAGGACAGGTCATGCATGAGAGACTCAAGACAATTGACGTCTGTCCCCCCTTGCAAGATGTCTCATTGATCTACTTCCTAAAGTCCTTCACCGCCTTGATTAGTTTCATCCCGGCGGTCCAAGTAAGTTCCTCTCCTTCAAAGTCTGATCTGTACAATCCTTGAAGATTGGATGGCACAGGGATCCTTCGATCCCACAACAGTACCACACGCTCTTTGTACAAGACGAATGCAGCACCGATTTCAATCAAGACATTTTCGTTGAGAGAAAACGACCCATTACTGTCCTTCCTGTTTTCATCAACCGAGACGATAATGATTGCTGCTGTACAGTCATGCATTGCGTTGAGCACTTTATGCGGTACAGGTATGGCGGTTGATTCCTCGCCTTCCGCAATCTTTGTCTCAATGTCTAGAGTATCAAGAATAGTCTCAACCTGATCGAGGATGTCTTTGTTACTTCCATGAGAAATGAAGACCCGCATCTCTTGTCGGGTAGCTGTAAGAGATTCCTCCAAGTTCTCCTCTATGGAAATGTCGGCGTTCTCTGATTGTTCTTCCAAGGGCGCGTCTTCTTGCGCCATTTCGCGCGATGGTGAATCCACCAACATCTCCGATTGCTCAGCAGGATCATCTAGTCCAGTCAAGGTCTCAGGTGACCGATTTACAAATTGCGACACCGCATCCATGTCCAGTTCCAAGCGTGTGGACTGCCCCCTACGACCTATTTTGTATTCACCTAGACCCGCTCCATCAGCTAAGTGAAAAAAGCAGACGGCGTTATCCTTAATGGTATTCTCTTTCTCCGAACCCAGTCCTTCTCGATAGTTCTCGTGCCAAAAACTCGCTATATCCACATTGCTAATGGACTCCAGATCCTGATTGTAGGCCCACTCCAATGCGTAGCTGTAAAGACGAACCTGCCGCACACACCCCTGTAACACCTCTCGCTCAGTCTCGGGCTTACGAGCCAAACTCCAGCCAATCTCCGTCAGCTTCATTCGATCGTTTTCTCTGGTTATCAGACCCCAGATCTCATAAGCATTAACTTTCCGAGGGTCCAGAACTTGCTTCTTAACAATTGATTTGGCTTCTTTTATTGATGCGCCCATCGGCTTGTTTTTCAAAAACTTCACCAAGTCACGCACATCATCGACTGTGGTTAGTACAGGCAAGGACATAATTGCAGGCCTCCTTCGTCAACTGTCCTAACTACTTCTTCGCACCACCGTGCTACTAACGCTGTTATTCGACGACTTAACTATACAACAACGTCATAAGAGGCGCAATAGGCAATCGCCTATTTTCCCCATATATCTATAATAACTCGGGGGTAAGCTAGTGTTTGTACTCGTTCGAACCACAATCAACGCCGAGATTATCTATTGACACTTTGGTCTGTATTTCTCCATAAAGCGTGATTAGTGACAATGGAGTGTTGACGATTTTCGCCAGCAAAATCTTGAGAGCACTATAGTGGTTCGTTAAACAGCTAGCAGAAGGGTGAGGGCTGTGCGTGAATTCCCCACAGCCCGGAATCTCACGTGGACGAGACCCAGATCGGACTCGACCAGGCGACATGGCCGTCGGCCTGCGTCGCGCGCAAGTAGAAGTAAGAGGTCTGATCACCTGTAAGAGGGAGCGTCTTGGCGAGCGTGGCGACGCAATCCGTGGCGGGCTGACTCAAGACGACACTGCCGTTGCAGACCAAGTCTAAACGAATCAGAGGAGCCGTGCCAAGTACGCGCGCCGTCACCGCTACGTCAGGCGCGGCCGAAGAAAACTCCTCACCCATACCGTGGCCGTCCACACGAAAATCCAGCACAATGCGTGCGCCGGTGGTGGCGTAGCAGCGGCGTTTCCTGAGGGCCTCGATGATTGCCTCGCGGGTGAGTTCCGGCGCAATAATAGCAGTGAGACCGCCGGTCATGTAGTCGTGAAAGTCAACGCCTGCCATGGAGCAGGTGTTCCTGCCGGGCTGGGCATGGTGGCTGTCGGTGCCGCCCACAAAGCCGAGGCGGTGTCCCATGGCCAGAGCGTCCTGGGCGGAAGCGCCACCGCCGCCAATCACGGTCGCACCGCCGGGTTCATCCGTCTCGAACGCCCCGCGGTTTTGCGCTAGCTCCAAGACAGTCTGGTACTTAGGATTGTGGCGCTGCCAGTCCTGCACCTGCCAATTCTGATAGCCACCCTCGGAAGTCACATTGATATGGTGCGGTACCACCACGGCGCCAGTACCCTCCAGCGCCGGCCAGATTTCCTCGATTGTGCTGGTCGTTATGCGCTTTCCTTCATCGGGATAGAGAATTACCCGATGGCCTGCGCTCGGATCGCTCAATTCGACAGCCACCAGCGGCACGAACTGTCCGGCTGCATGGAACTGCGCAATGATCGCCTGATACTCTTCCCAGTCGTCCGCCCGTGGCACAGACCAGATGGCCTCGATATTCTGCGGCGGCGGAAACCACGCCACGCCGACGCAGTCGAGACCGGAAACGTCCCGGGCATAGCGAAACGCCTCGGCATATGTGCCGATACCGTGCGCCATGAAGGGGCCGTGGGGGCGGTGACCGGGATCTAGGGCGCGAGGCGCATGGGTGTGCAGATCGCCAAAGAAGATGCGGTCGCTGCCAGTTTCAACAACGTCAATCGGATTGCTAACGCCGGATATACCTGCTTCCCACGCCGCGGCCGTAACCGTGATCGGGCCTGCCGCGTTTCTGGAAACGATGAATGACCCAGTCCGCGCCGTGCCGCCATCGCCCGCCGCAAGGGCGAAAGGCGCAAGTCCACTGATGCCGCCCGGCTTTGCACCCAGAGCGACTTCTCCTGCGAAGTCCGTACAGACATTGCCATACGCATCTTCAACCCGCACCAGTACTGTGAACTCTTCACCGGCAGCAACCGTGGCAGGGGCAATCACACCGAGGCGCGCAGGCGGTCCCGCGACGACATCCACAACCGGCAACTCCGGCAGCAGGCGATAGCCTTTCGGATCGCCGCCGGGATAGCGCGGATTGCTATAGCTGGCATTGCCCAGGACGTCCACGAGCACCTGGAAGTACATCTCGTGCATGGCGACTTCCTGCGCACGTGCACGCTCGAAGAAGCCCGGTATGAACGATCCGGCATCACCGATCGTCACCGCGATCTCTTGGCCCGGTTGCAGCGCTGCGCCTTCCACCGTCACGAACACACAGGGGAACTGCGAGTGATGGTACTTGAGAGGATAAGCATTTCGTAAGCTAACCGAAACTCCGCAGCGACCGCTCGTGGTCGCCGTAACGTGGCCGAGACGCCACCGTACGCTGTGCACGCAGGGCGGCACCACCGCGATGCCCCCACCGGGCGCGATGCCGGCACTTCCCGCCGTATACGTGAGTGTCCACGTGCCAAACGCACCTGCAACGACTGGATCGGCCGGACTCAGCGCACACATGCCAAGCTCAGCCTGCAAAGTTGCTTGCGTTTCTTCCGCCGTTACCTGCACACCATGGGTAACACCCTGGTCTTGAGATGCAGGTGGCGCCGATTTCGTGCTTTTGCTCACTATTGCGCTCCTGTGCAGCGAGTGCAGCCCGATGACCTATCGTTATTCCGTAGCGCGGGGGCTTGTCCCCCGCCTCTTTGCCATCCACCGACCTAGACAACAAACTTTAGGCTCCGGGACTTTCTCGCACTTGCCCAATGGCAAGGCTGGCGCAGGTTACAAACCTGCGCTACCGGACTTCTCTCCTTCACGTTGACATTCCCACAATCCCGTTTGGCAGGCAAGATTACCCCCTCGTTCTATGGTGTTACCTATGTGCCCGAACATGTGTAACCCATGTATCCGGTCTATACAGGGAGAGGGCCGGGGTGAGGGGAAATCCTCACTGCTTCAGCCTATTTCCCCGCTTCCGACACTCATTACCCAAGAGTCTCTCACGGGCCAGGTGGTCGCAGGTTGCAAACCTGCGCTACCGGGACTACGTAGCTGGTAATGTGCTACCGTTCCTGTCTCCCACCGAGGCAATATCACACGCCAAACAGCCGCGCCGCATTTTCGTGAAATAGCTTCTGCTTGACCGCGTCCTCAATCTGCGATTCGGTCTCGATGCTAAGCTTTGCCGATTCATGGTAGTGCAGCGGTGAGTTGGAGCCAAACAGCACGTGGTCCGGGCCAATGGTGCTACACAGCTTCGCCACGTCGTGGATGGGCCCCTGCACGCGACTGTTTTCTGCACACAAATTTTCGCGCTTGTCGACGCTCCGCCAAATGCTCGTAACCTCTCCAAATCGCCCGCCAGTGACGAGAAAACGCACCTGCGGGAAAGCGTTGACGGTCTGCGCAATGTCCCCGGCCCCCACGTCCGGGACTATTACGAGCCGGTGGTGATGCCGCACGTCCTCCAAGCCGATTGCGATCATCACAAGCAAGTCGTGTTCGCGCGCGATCTCCAGCAAGCGCAAGTTCTCCTGCCCCAACAGTTCGTAGCCATGGTAATTGGGGTGCAGACGCAGGTTCTTGGCGCCGAGTTCATCGAGGCATATCTCCAGGTCTTCATCCCATCCCGGATACCCAGGGTTGATAGTGTACGCCGGGATGAAACGGTCCGGATGCGCCTGTGCAATCTCGTGCAGTTCCCGGTTGCCGACGAGCAGATCTTTAAAGAAGACGTTCTCCAAACGCGAAACCACGGCCTTTTCAATGCCGAGTGAGTCCATCTTACGCAGCAGGTTGTCCGGCTGGGAGTGCGGCAGGCGGCGAAACGGCCACTCGCCGACGTAGGCGTTGCTATCAATCATGTCGCATCATCCCTCGCTTCACGAGTCTAACTCCCTCTCCGGTGGGAGAGGCAAACGCCGCCTAGTGGTTCGACACGATTGTATTGATGGGTAGCGCAGTCCCTTCGACAGAGCCTGTACTGAGCCTGCCGAAGTGCTCAGGACACGTTTGCAACCTCGCATCACGTACGGGGCAGGCTCTGCGCAATCTTGCCGTAGCGCGGGGCGAGCACACCGAACCGAAATGCTGGGCACAGGTTGCAAACCTGTGCTACCGGAGTTCCTACCCATCCACCGGTGCTCCTACCCATCACTGCAAAGATGTCGAACCACTAGGTTCCATGCCGCGTCGTCTTGCACTGCACCAATACACGCGCCATGTTCCCGTAGAGAATCTTCTCTTTGTCCTTACTCGACAGCCGTGTGCCGATCACTTTCGCAAGCTGTGACGGGAACGAGCGACCGGGCATATCGGTACCGAAGATCACGCGCTCCGCACCTACGTGGTCCACCAGAATGTGCACCCCCGCCGCATTGCACTCGTTGCCGGCAATATCGAGCAGGGCGTTTGGCGTACTGCGAAAGACTTTGGCGCCGTACTCGTAGTCACCACCGGCGTGGGCCGCGATGATGGTGGCCTGCGGATGCCGACGGGCAAGATCCGCCACCATCTCCGGCGGCGATTCGCCATAGCCCAGGCCGCCCGCCTTTAGCCACGTGTGCTGCAAGGCCGGCACGCGGTATTGGGCGCAGATTTCCACCAGTCGGTCAACGCGCGGATCGTCGCACGGCACCGCGTGCCACAGCTTTAGTCCCACAAAACCTTGCGTATCAAGCCGCCTCTCCAATTCAGCCGCCGCGGCATCAGCATGGTAGGGATTTACATAGCAAAAACCGCGCACACGCTCAGGATAGCGCTGCATGAGCTCGTACGTTTCGTCATTGGACCGTGCGCAGAACCCCGCAGTCGGAAACGAGTAGCGGGAAGCGTCTGCCACCGGACGAATGGCATACGTCACGAGCACAGCATCGAATTGCTCCGCTATCGCGATCTGTTCCGCAAAGTCGTCCAATGACTTGCCGACGTCGGTGTGGACATGCACGTCGATGATTGGCATTAGAGTATTCCGACTTAGACCCCTACATTTGCTCTCTATGTCATTTCGAGCGCAGCGAGAAATCTAGAGTACTTGAGCTCTTTTCACGACCTTCTGCTTGGCGAATTGCCAGGCTGACTGGCTGCATTCTCGTGGTAGAGAACCCCACAGTACCAAGGTTAACTATACGCTGCAAAGTACGATGGATCACCAATCGTCTTTGAATCCGCCAGGACGCGCGCCATATTGCCAAAGAGAATCTTCTCTTTGTCCGCTTCCGACAAGTCAGTACCTAGCACCTTGGCCAGTTGCGAAGTAAATGATCTGCCGGGCATGTCGGTACCAAAGATCACACGGTCGGCGCCGACGTGATTCACCAGAATTTCCACATAGCCCGCGTTGCACTCGTTGCCGCCGATATCGAGCAAGACGTTCTCGCGCGAGCGAAAGACCTTCGCCCCATATTCGTAGTCGCCGCCGGCATGAGCCGCGATGATCGTCGTGCGCGGATGGCGCTCGGCCAGCGCGGCCACCATAGCTGGCGGCGATTCCCCCGTCTTCTGTCCGTTCACCTTCTGCCACGTGTGCTGGAGCGCAGGCACGCGGTAGTGGGCGCAGATTTCCATGAGTTCATCGAGACGCGGGTCAATGCACGGCACCGCCACCCACAGCTTGAGGCCCACGAAGTGCTGCTCTCGCAGCCGAAAATCGAGTTCCTCGCATGCCTCCTGCGCGTGACCGGGATTGACGTAGGCAAACCCGTGCACGCGGTCAGGATAGCGCTCCATCAAAACGCGCGTCTGATCGTTGCAGGCGCGGATGTTCTCCGGCGACGGGTACTCATGGTTGTTTGCGGCCGTGACCGGGCGGACGGAATACGTGACGAGTTGCACGTCGAATTGCTCGGCAATGGCAATCAAATCGGCAAAGTCGTCCAGTCGGCGAGATACGTGCGGGTGCACGTGGACATCAATAATCACGGCACTTGCGCTTTCTCACGTCTTGCATACCGGGCTGCTGCGTATCCAGACACTTGCACAGGCCAATTGTCGCCCGAAGTACTCAATAGTCGCTCCACGCCGCGGTCCCGGGCAGCCGGGCCGAGAGCATGGCTTTACACGAGTGTCGTGTTGGCTAAGCGGCTACCGCCGCTTAGCCAACTCACGCGCTCTACCAGCCGCCCACAAGCTCCTGCCACTTGGCGATGATATTGTTCCACTCCTGATCGACGTTTGCCAGGCCCTCTTGGATGGTAATGTTGCCTGCCATGACGTCGGGCAAGAATTGTGACAGGGCCGTACGCATCTCGTCGGCGCCGGGAATTGGCAACGAGTGGGACGCGCGGAACGGAATCTGGTAGCTTTGGTGCTCGAGGAACGGGTCGCCCTCGGTGAACTCCGACGAATTGGCGACCGAAAGCCGAATCGGCACGCGGTCCCACGCCTTTGCCCAGCGGAGGTTGTTCTCGGGTCGGGACACAAACTCGATCCAGGCAAAGGCCTCTTCGGGCACGGTCGTCCATGACGACATGATCCAGATGTGGTGCCCGCTCCAACTTACCTGCCGTACCGCGTTGGGCGGTTTCGGATGCTCGATGATACTGAACTCAAAACTTTCATCGATGGGGTAGATTTCCGCCTTGCGCGTTGAGTACGTCGCGTACATCGTGGCGGTAAAGTCGTTGACGAGGGCGGCGCCCCGCGGCGAACCGGAGGGCCGAGCCGTCTGATTGAGCGTGGCAAGGGCGTCCCACCCGCCTTGCAGGTCGTTAATTTTCTTGACCCACGTGAGCGCTTCAATCCCTTCCGGGCTATTGAGCGCCGCTTTGCTCAGGTCGTCGCTGACTCGCTGCCCGCCAAGTTGCAAGAGCGGTGTAATCCACTGGTACCTGCCGCCGCTGCCCCATTCGGGCGGGAACCCGGCAACCACCAGATTACCGGCCGTGTCCTTGCGCATGGTCTTCTGGACAACCGCTTCCAGGTCGTCCCAAGATTCGGGGCCGTTATCCGGGTCCAGACCGTTCTCCAAGAAGATGCCGTCGTGCATGTAGAGCACACGAAGGTCGGGGCCATACGGAAAGCCGTAAAGTTGACCGTCCTTGCTCCAGACCATGTTCTCGGTCAGGCTTGTCCAAATGTCCTCCATGTCGATGTTGGAGCTCTTGACGACGTCGTTGAGGCCCCGCGCCTGGCCGAGCGCGCCCAACTCGATGGCGTGCCACTCGCCCCAGGAACTGAGATCATGTGGTGAGTTGGCGGCAAACGCCGTGCGAAACGCGGCGTACCGTTCGCTCGAACTCGTCGACGGCGGATTAACGTCAAACTCGATATCGGGATGCTCTGCGCGGAACTCAGCGACCAGTTCGGCGGAAACACCCTCTGCTTCCTGGAATTTGAAGTAGGGATGCGTGGCAAACAAGACGTACACGGTCTCCTTTTCAGGAGGCGCGGCCTCTGCCTGCGGCGCTTCCGCTTGCTCTTCCTCAGCCATGGTTGCTGCGGGCACAGCACCACAGGCGGCAAGACCCAAGACCGCCAGCGTGCTACCAAGCCCTGCCATGGTCATGCGGCGTGAAATTCTTGTCGAATTTGGACTCATTGCGTTTCCTCCCACACATTGTGCTCCAGTGGTCCTTCAACAGACTGAGCGTGTCCCACGACAACGCGCGCCGTCTACGTGGGGTTAAGCGTCGCTGCGGTGTCCTTCGGAACCATACCTCCCTTCCTCTAGCGCGAAGGGTACCGCCAATGGGCAAACTACTCAGTTGTCTTTTACCACCATACGAAGTATATGTCTAGCATACACCCGGTGACATACGCTGAAGGTCTGCGCGGGCAGGGACGGAACCACAGTTGGCGTTCCGCTACGTGCCAAGGAAAGAAAAGCTAGAGAATTTGGGAAAGGAAGCGCCGCACGCGCTCATGGCGCGGATTGTTGAAGAATTCATCCGGGGGAAGGTCTTCGACGATCTGGCCTTCATCGAACATAACGATCCGGTCGGCAACCTCGCGGGCAAAGCCCAACTCATGGGTAATCGCCACAATCGTCATTTGGTGCGAAGCAGCCAGTTCTTTCATGACTTCCAGGACTTCCTTGATCATCTCCGGGTCAAGCGCAGACGTAGGCTCATCGAAGAGCATGATTTTCGGGTTCATGGCCAACGCGCGGGCGATGGCGACGCGCTGCTGCTGTCCGCCGGAGAGTTCACCTGGATACTTTTCGGCTTGCTCCGGGATACCCACGCGCTCCAGAAGCTGCCGCGCGCTGGCCTCCGCATCATCCACTGGGGTTTTGCGCACTTTCGTCGGCGCTAGGGTGATGTTACGCAAGACCGACAGATGGGGAAAAAGGTTGAACGATTGAAACACCATGCCCACTTCGCGGCGGATGGCGTCGATGTTGCGCACGTCATCGGTCATCTCGACACCGTCCACGATGATGTCGCCGCGCTGGTGCTGCTCCAGGCGATTGATCGTGCGAATGAAGGTAGACTTGCCCGAGCCGGACGGGCCGATGACAACCACCACTTCACCCCGACCGATGGTCGTGGTCACGCCGCGCAGCGCATGAAAGTCGCCGAACCACTTATGCACGTCGCGGGCTACAATGATGTTGTCCTGTTCAGGAGCCTGCTCTGCTGCTACCGCTGTTTCTGTTGCCACGTCTACCTCCATAGGGCTTTGGCGTCCCGCCGCAATCAATCAGCAATTCTCGTTTTTCGTCGCATCGAACGCAGCCTAACGTCGGCCGACGCCGAGGTGCCGCTCCACCCGGCGGCTTACATACGACATCGTGTAGGTAAAGACCCAGAACACTGCCGCCACGAAGATGAAGAGTTCTCTAGCATTGTCGGCGAATTGCACGTTGCCCTGCACGATGGAGCGTCCCATCTCCAAGATATCCAGCATACCGACGATGTAGACCAGACTTGTATCCTTGAAAAGCGCGATGAATTGTCCCACGATTGCGGGAATCACGTTGCGGATCGCCTGCGGCAACTGAATCAGCATGGTGACTTGCCAGCCCGGCAGGCCCAAGGCTCGCGCCGCCTCGGCTTGACCCGGATGCAAGCCCTGCAAGCCGCCGCGAATGTTCTCGGCCGTGTACGCCGCCGAGAACAGCGTGATCACAATGGCCGCCCGCGTCACGGAGTCTACGGGGAAATTTGCCGGCAAGGCCAGAGGCACCAGCACTTGCGACATGAACAAGAGCGTGATTAACGGCACACCACGAAAGACTTCGATGAATACAACACAGAGGACCTTGACCACCGGCAGATTGCTGCGCCGCCCTAGCGCCAGCAATACACCAATCGGAAAAGCAAAGAAGATGCCGGAAACCGCCAGGATCAGGTTGAGCATCAAGCCGCCCCACTTCCGCGGCGCCACCTCTTCCATGCCGGGGAAACCCGGCAATCCGGTGAGCAATAGTAGCAGGAACACGTAGATCGCAATGCCGCCGAGCACGAACGTGCGCGGTTTCGCGGTTCTTGGATGGCTGCCCAAGCCGTAGCCTAAGCCGATGGTCAGCACGTTAGCCAGAATAAGCGCGCGCACCCACCAGGGCATGATCACGCCCTCATGGAACAATCCGTAGGGCAGAACTCCCAGCAACACAGTAACCGCGCCGTAGCCAATGGCTATGCGCCGCGCGGCACCACCCCACATGGCGGCGGCCATGCCGAAGAGGATAGAAACCAGTAGCCAGCCTGTTAGAGGGCGCCAAGCGAGTTCCGTGGGGTAAAGGCCGATAAGGTACTGCTGCGGTCGGCTGGCAATAAGCGTCCAGTCCGCGGTGCCAAATAGCCAACCCAACATACGCCAAGCGGCCCAGAGAATTACTGGCACGGTGACGACAGTCACCAAGCCACTGAGCCAGTTGCCAAATAAGTTGGCGCGCGCCCAACCGATCCAGCCAGTTTCTGTACGTGGCGGCGGCAGTGAAGGCGCCGGTTGCCACGTTTCCGCAGTAGCCATTATCCGACTAGCCTCCCGTGAACTGGATGTGCCGGTTGTAGAGATTGCCGATCAGGGAGTACGTGAGACTGTACAGCAAGTAGATGCCCATGATAATCAAGAAGATGGTGACCGCCGGCGCAGTCTGAGTCATAGTCTTGGCGACGCTGGTCAAGTCTGCGTACCCGATAGCAAGCGCAAGACTGCTGTTCTTCGTTAGATTGAGATACTGGCTGATGAGGGGTGGAACGATGACACGCAACGCTTGGGGGAAGGTCACAAAGCGCAGCGTCTGCATCGTGCCCAAACCCAAAGAGCGGGATGCCTCGCTCTGACCCCGCGACACGGATTGCAGACCGCCGCGGACAATCTCCGCAATGAAGGCCGCCGTGTAGATGATCAGACCCAACAGCAAAGCCGTCAACTCAATGGATATGGTGTAGCCGCCCACAGGGTGACCGAAGCGGCCCTCAGGGTGCGGCACGCTCATGACATAGGGGGCATCGCCAATCGCGACCCACACCAGCCAGGCTACGCATGATCCCGCGATGAAAACGCCGCTCGCTCCCAGCCAGGGATACGACGGACGGCCGGTGCGCTCCTCGCGGCGCTCCAGGAGTATTTTGGTTACGATCCCCACCACCACGGCCAATACGACACAGAGCAACCAGAGCCCCGGTTGCTGCTGCCCCTCCGGCCACGGAAACGACAGCCCGGCATTATTGTTGAGGTAGAAAGCTTCGAACAAGACTAACCCGCCCTGCTGAACCGATGGCAGCCCCAGCAGCAAGATGTACCAAAAGAACAACTGCACCAGTAAGGGCACGTTGCGGAAGACTTCCACGAATACCGTGGCTACTTTGCCAATTACCCAGTTGCCGGATAGCTGCAACGCGCCCACGATGATTCCCAGGGTCGTAGCGAGGATGACGCCCACCACAGAAACCATGAGGGTGTTGGCCGCGGCAACGAGAAAGGCGTAAGCAAAGGTATCGCTCTCTTGATAGGGCAGCAGGTGCTCGCTAATAGGAGTGGAGTACTCCCGATTGAGGAAAGAAAAGCCAAAGGGAATGTCACGCTGCACCATCGCGGTCGTGACATTGGAAAAGAAGAATGCGACCGCCGCCACGACCAGGATGCCCGACACGATCTGCGCCGTCCAACTCAAGACGCGGGAGTGCCGCCAAATAGGAATGCCTTGGTATGTCAACGAAAGTCGCACCGGCTTTAGTTCCTAGCGCTTACACTATTGGCGATTCATGCTGACAGCAGTATACACCAATTCGTTCGCAGAGCCATTAACGCAGCGGCTGAGAGTAAATCTGCCCGCCCTTGGGGCAATCAGCACACGGCGCATTTGACCACAGCGCGTTGCGGGAGCCTTCTCGCGGCAAGTCTATGCCAGTACCAGGCCCCAAATTGCGGTCGTATATCTCACCGTAATTGCCCACCAACTTGATTACGGTTTGACCCACGGTCTGTTCGAGGCCAAGTTCTTCCTGCCCGAATGAACCCTCTGTTCCCAGCAAACGCTTTGCTTTCACGTTGTCGCCAGCGGCGACTTCGTCCACATTAACGGAGTTGATGCCGTAAGCCTCGGCGTAGATCAGGATACCCATCACGGCCTTTACGAGGTCGAACCACTGCTCGTCGCCGTGGGGCACCATGGGTCCAAGCGGTTCTTCGGAAATCGTCTCAGGCAGAATGATGTGTTCTTCGGGAGTTTCAAGCGAACTGCGCAGCGCCGTCAGCGCCGACCGGTCGGTAGTGAACACCTCGCAGGCCCCGCTCTTGTAGGCCTCGAAAGCCACCTGCGCCTCTTCGAATGTCTTGGGACTATACTCCATCCCGTTCTGGCGGAAGAAATCGGCCATGTTGAGCTCAGAGGTCGTACCGGTATTCACGCAGACGGCCGCACCGGCCAACTGGTACGCGCTTGTTACTCCCAGGCTCTTGGGTACCATGAAGCCTTGACCGTCATAGAACATCGTTTGCACGAAATTGCCCCAATTGGCGTCGCGGGACGTGGTCCACGTGGTGACATACACGAGTAAGTCCACCTCGCCCGATTGCATCACAGGTCCACGCTCAGCAGCCGTTATGAGACGGATTTCGACGGCATCGGGATCGCCAAGCACTGCCGCCGCGACGGCGCGGCAGAGATCGATGTCAAAACCAACATTGTTACCGGCTTCGTCCAAATAGCCAAACCTCGGCGTGTCGTTGAGGCTGGCGCAAATGAGACGACCCCGCTCTTGCACTGATTCAAGCCGCGAACTTACCGCCGGCGGAGCCACGGTAGCGGCCTCGGTATCAGCAGCCGCCTCCTCGAGTGCCGGTTCGGCAGTGGTGGCGCATGCCGCACCCAGGAGCAGTGCGAATGCCAGCGCTAATCCGGCTGCTAGCTTTCTTGCCAAACTCCCACGTCCACTCATATTGCCTCCCCGCTGATAGCAGTATGATTGGTTGGATTCCGGTGATTCACTTGCCTGGGCATTCTGCCAGCCCCTTTGCACTCGAATGGCTTGCCCCTATTGTAGGCCAAGCGAGCCATCCTTATACCAAAAATCGCGCCGACCCGGAAGAAGTCCGGGCCGACGCGACAATAGTCAGCGACTACGAATTAGCGCAATGGCTGAGAATAGATCTGGCCGCCCTTCGGGCAGTCAGTGCAAGGCGCATTCGACCACAAAGCATTGCGGGAGCCTTCACGCGGCAGTTGGACGCCATCGGGGTTGTCCAAGTTGCGCGCATAGATCTCGCCGTAGTTCCCGACCGCCTTGATGATGGTCTGACCCACGTTCTGATCAAGACCTAGCTCTTCCTGACCGAATGAACCCTCAGTACCGAGCAAGCGCTTCGCCTTGACGTTCTCGCCAACGGCCATGTCATCAACGTTGGTGGAGTTGATGCCATACGCCTCGGCATAGATCAGGAGGCCCATCACGGTCTTCACAAGGTCGAACCACTGCTCGTCACCATGCGGCACCACCGGTCCTAGCGGCTCCTCGGAAATCGTCTCCGGCAGAATGACATGGTCGTCCGGATTCGGCAGAGCCGTTCTCAGTGCGGCAAGCTGCGAGCGGTCATTCGTAAAGACCTCGCAGGCGCCACTCTTGTACGCTTCCAAGACCACGTCCGTATCTTCGTAGACCTTCGGGTTGTACTCCAAGTTGTTCTGGCGGAAGAAGTCAGCCATATTCAACTCGGTAGTCGTACCACTGGTCACGCAGACTGCAGCGCCGGCCAATTCCAGCGCGCTTGTGACGCCGAGGCTCTTGGGAACCATGAAGCCCTGGCCGTCGTAGAACATCGTCTGGGCGTAGTTGCCCCAGGCGGCGTCACGAGAAGTCGTCCACGTCACGGTACGCACCAGCAAGTCAACTTCGCCTGACTGAATGGTAGGCCCACGCTCAGCGGCCGTAATCAACCGGATTTCGAACGCATCCGGATCACCCAGCACGGCTGCGGCAACTGCGCGGCACAAGTCGATGTCGAAGCCAACGTTATTGCCGTCCGCGTCTACGGAACCGTAGCCGGGCACGTCATTGCGGCTGGCGCAGATGACATGGCCCCGTTCACGCACGGTGTCCAGCCGCGAAGTCATGGCCGGCGCCTCATCCATCTTGGTCTGGGTCTCGGCATCTGCTGCCGTTGCTCCCGTACTCGCCTGGTCGTCAGCGCATGCCACGCTGAAAAGCAGCGCGACCATCACGCTAAGAGCGATTAGGAGCTTACTAACCTGTCTCATCTTCTTTCCTCCCTCATAGCACTTCTTCGTGCTTCGATATTGCGAACCATTATATTGACCACACTGTCCTTTTGCAACTAAGATAACTGCCCCAATTGCATCGACTTGCCGCCAGCATCTAGCCTCATTGCCAAGCACAGCTTGACTTGCAGGCATAAAGAGATTTTTCTGGGCCTCCTTTCAATCGCAAATCACGTAACTGCGGTGCCGGAACAACTCGAATCTAGGGCTAGCCAACTACCAAGGACTGCTGTGCAATCACGCGCTCTGCTTCGCGAACCGAGCGATCATGGTATTCCTGCCAGTTCTCAAGGCCGTATACGCTTTTCATGCGGGAGATCGGCCAGGCGTCATCATTGGATTCCACCATAAACACGCCATCATCTCGCGTGCCGACAATCGTAACTCTATTACCAAAGTCCGTTTGCATCTGGCGAATCTGTTGGTATTGCATATCGTAATGGAACACCTCAGCCTCGAGGTCTACGGTGCTGTGGGCCACGTGCACGCCCAAGCCGCTGGCGGCGACTTCGTCACCGAGTTTATTGATGATACGGGAACGTCCACCGCTCACCGAAGACGCGATGATGTAACTGTGCAGCCAAGCATACGCGCGCAGCCGCAAGCCGCCGTCGCACATACTGGGGAAGACCACAAGCTCGGCCCCTGCCTCTCCAATGCGCGCCCACTCATCCGGGTAATCTACGTCGAAACAAATCAGCATACCCAGCTTGCCGAAGTCTGTCTCGAACACCGGCACGTCGGCATAGACACCAGGCACTGTGCCTGCTTCGAGTTCTCCCAACGTGGGGTGGATCTTGTCATATTGACCCACGATTTCACCCTGGCGGCCAAAGAGCACGCTGGTGTTTATGCGAGTATTGCCGCGCACCTCACACATGCCCGCCACCACGTACATGCCGTGTTGGCGCGCTTTCTCGGCGAAGAGGTCTGAAGTTGGGCCGGGAATTGGCTCCCAAATCTTGGCGCGTTCTTCCTCATCTTGCGGCAAGCCCAAAAGGGTAAACTCCTCCGGCAAGCACGCCAGATCGGCACCCAGGCCGCCCATTTGATCGAGCAGTTCGACCGCCAATTCATGATTTGCGGCAATCGTAGGGCGTCCGCCTATGTGGCCGACACAGGCAGTGGCTACTAAGGCTTTGCGCGGCATAATCTGCACTCCTGTGAAAAACACTATCTGGAATGAGCGTGTTACTTGCCCTTGAGTATACTCTATTGAAGTTAGTATAGACCAGTTAACTATTTGCACGCAGAGTAAATAGCAACCGGGACAACATGATTGTGAATGATACAATTCGCCGGGCAGCCAAAGTGCCAGCCACCATATGTGCCCGGCATGCGGCTCGCCTATGTCGTGGAACGCATTGTGAAACATGCCTTCCGTCTAGTATTGTAAGAAAGAAGGGGATTGGCCGTCAGATTCTCCAAGGATACGTGCGAACTCCGTACCGCTAGAGCTGAATGAGCACGTGGGCTTCACCATTCTACATACCAACGACCTGCATGGCTTTGTGCGCTCCACGCCGCGTTTGGCGCAGAGCGTGCGGGACAAGCGCGCGCAAATCGACAATGTGCTTTTTGTAGACGTTGGCGACTACTTCCGGCTCAAGCGCCACCGGCGGCCACAAGATGACGATCGCGTCACCGCCTGGACGCTGCGGACACTTGAGTACGATGTTGTAACGCCGGGGAATGCCGAACTCTCACGCTTCGATCCCTGGCACTTGGACTTCCTGATTGCCCAAAACTGCGGCACGATGCTCTGCACCAGCGGTTTCAACGCGCGTCTCCCGGCCTCGTGCCGTCCCTATCGCGTGCTTACGCTGGATGGTATTCGAGTCTTGTTCATCGGTGTCTGCACGGAAGACAGCCACTGGGACCTATCAACGCCTGCGAACAATTTCTACCCTTCCGCACGGCGGTCGGCGGCAAAGACGGCAAGCCTGGTCAACGCTTACCGCGACCGGGTTGACATGGTCATCGTGCTCTCGCATTCCGGCATGGCGCAGGACATCCTGCTCGCTGAGTTGATACCGGAGATCGATCTCATTCTCAGCGGCCACTGCCACCACCCGACACTGCGACCGATATGCGTTGGCAAGACGAAGATTGTACAGGCCGGCCTTAACGGTATGTTTCTCGGCCAGGTGGACATCACCCCAACGGATGGCAACCCGCTCATCGAGTCCACCCTGCACACCATAGATGCGACGACCCCGGAAGACCCGGTAATGGAACGACTGCTCCGCCTACAAGGCCGGCGGAGTGATCCGGAAAAGCTGCGCATAATCGGTACTGCTGGAGAAAACGTGGGCCAGGGCTACTTATCAAGCAATGGGCTGGGTAACACCGTTACAGACATTTGGCGGGAAGCAACAGGCGCCGACATCGCCTGGACGAAAGCGACCTTCATCACTCCTCTCTTCGCCCCCGGCCATGCGCTTACGAGTTGGGATATCCAGCTCTGCGTCAGAGGATTTCCCTTATCGAAAATGCTCACCCTGACAGGCAGTCAGGTTCAGCAAGCCGTCGAACACAGCGTTGCGGATCAATCCTATGCCTTCCTGCCGCCGGATCGCCGCGATGAGCTGGTGACACAACTTGAATCTGCCTCGGCACTGCCGGGGTGCAACTTTCTCCACCAATCGGGCATGCAGGTGCAGGTTGACTTGACGAAGCCGACCGGTGAGCGCGTGCGGGAAATCCGCGTGGACGATCAGCCGTTGCTACCTGAAGCTACGTACCGGGTAGCAATGGATGCCTTCCACGCCAGAGGCGGCTCGGCATTCACCATGCTCAAGGATGCCCGCAGCAGAGAGGACCTGAGCTTGGATAACCCTGTGGAGGCCTACGTGCGCGAGAAGGGGGTACTGGAGGGCACTCTTGACGAGCGGTACAGTATCACCGGGGCCACAGCCCTGGCTGCATCGGTTTAACCACAGCATGAATGCCACGCACACGTGATTCGCGCGCTAGTTTCACTTTCCGCCCTCGGGATAATTGCCGTTGGCGCCTACGGCTACTTTATAGAGCCCTACCGGCTGCGCGTGCGGCGAATCCGCCTGCCGATACCATCCCTCAATTCACCGGACGCCGCTGTTCGCATTCTCCACATTACCGATCTGCACATGCGCGCCGGAGACAAACGACGCGTACGCATGCTTCAGCAGCTCGCGCGCCTGGAACCCGACCTCCTTCTACTAACCGGCGACCTCATCCATGGAGGACGTGACCCTGACGCCGAGATTGAGACAGTTCTCGAAGCGCTCGCGCCCATCCGGGCTCGCCATGGGGCCTTTGCCGTGCTAGGAAACCACGACCACGTACACCGCCATCGCATCAAGAGTTGGTTCGGGCAGCCACACCGCTTTCACGATACGACCAAGCTCGTCCACACGCTCGAATCCCAGCAAGTCCACGTGCTCACGAATGCGCATGCCAACGTTACCGTAAACGGTCAGCCACTAACCCTCGTTGGCGTCGACGACCCCTTCACCTGGCTGGACGACATCCGGCGCGCGACGAACGGTGCGCCCGACGACACCACACGTCTGCTGCTCGCCCACACCCCCGACATTGTTCGCACATTGCACACCGAACGATTCGATCTCATCCTCTGCGGCCACACGCACGGCGGGCAAGTTCGCTTGGCGGAGAACATTGTCTGGCATACGAACACGCGTGTACCGTTGCCGCGCAACGCCGGTCTGATGCAGGTTGGGGGCCACCTGATCTACTGCTCTGCCGGAGTTGGCGTTTCCATGCTGCCCATCCGCCTCAACTGTCCGCCCGAGGTAGGTTGGATCGAGCTCGTGGCGGCAAAGCAGGACGATCCCCACACTTCACTCGCTGTGTAAAGGACTCATGCTCGGCCCTCTCCTGCCTCTCCTTTTCTCCTTTGTTCTACTGCTTCTGCTCGTCGTCTTGCTTCAAGTCCAAGCAGTCTCACTCGCTTTCGCGAACCTGGGTCTGTCGCCCACGCTGGTCGTCATAATCTTCTACCTCTCTCTCATCGGCAGTTTCGTCAACATCCCGGTTTCACGGAGAAAGGTACGAATTGAGGGTAAATCCTTGCTGCCCCTGCCCTTCCCGTTTCCGCTCTTCCGCTACCCGCCGCGCGTGAAAGAACAGGTCCTCGCCATAAACGTAGGTGGCGCGGTGATCCCCGTATTGCTGGCTCTCTATGTCTTGCCCAACGCGCCGTTGGCCAAAGTACTTGTGGCGACCGCGACGGTGAGTGTCGTGTGTTTCGCGCTCGCGCGTCCGCGAGAGGGCGTTGGCATAACAATTCCCGCGTTGATCCCGCCAATCATTGCCGCACTGTTGGCGTACCTTCTCGTATCCGATCCGGCGGGACGCACCGCCGTCGCGTACATCTCCGGCGCAATGGGCACGCTCATCGGTGCAGACATCCTCAATCTACCGCGCATCCACCGTCTCGGTGCCCACGTGGTCAGCATTGGCGGGGCGGGGGTCTTTGATGGTATCTTCCTGGTGGGTATTCTGGCAGCAATTCTGACGTGAGGAAGCAATGAGCACAGCAGAGGTTCAAACACGTGTCCGCGAACTGGAACCGGAACTCGTGGCAATTCGGCGAGAGATCCACCGACACCCTGAAGTTGCCTTCGAACTGGATAACACGCCACGCATTGTCGCCGAGAAACTCGCAGCCGCCGGCTGGGAGGTGGAAACTGACGTTGGCGGGCAAGGGGTGGTCGGCATTCTGCACGGCAGCCGTCCCGGCAAGGTGCTGGCTATTCGACCGGATATGGACGCCCTGCCGTTCCCCGATTGGAAGCAGGTTCCCTACGCGTCACAGACTCCCGACGTGATGCACGCGTGCGGCCATGACGCCCACACGGCCATCGGCATCGGCATTGCCGCGATCCTCGCGAACATGCGCGATCAGTTTGCAGGGACGGTCAAGCTGCTCTTCGATCCGGCAGAAGAGACGGGCGGCGCGTCCGAAGCCTTGGGCGGCCCGCCGTGCGGACCCAAAGCCCTGCGGGCGGCCGGTGTGCTGGATAACCCGAAGGTGGACGCCTTGATGGGATTCCACAACCTGCCTGAAATCCCGGTAGGCCAGGTGTGGTTGCGCCCCGGCGTGATCTTTACGGGATACGACATGTTTTCACTGGAGATCACCGGAAAAGAGACCCACGCCGCGCGCAGACACCAAGGGAAAGACGCCATTCTGGCAGCGAGCCACGTCATCCAAACTCTCTTCGGCGCCGGCTCCCGCGTGGCGCCAAACAATCAGGTGTACTCCCTGAACGTCGGCCTTATCGAGGGCGGCAAGGACTATAACCTGATTCCATCGACAGTCAAAATGAAGGGGTCCGTACGCTGCGGCGATCTTGTCACGCGCGCAGGACTGGGCGAGCGCCTGGCAGCCCTGGTAGAGTCCGCCGCTGAAAGTGCGGATTGTACTGCGGAATTCTCACTTACGCGGGGCAACCCGCCAGTGGTGAATAATCCCGCCCTGGCGTCACTCGTGCACGCTACCGCGGCCGGAGTTCTCGGCACTGACAACGCCGTAATGATGGACGCCCCGCTGCTCATCGGCGATACGTTCTGCTTCCTGGCCGAGGGTGTCCCCAGCGTCTACTGGCTGTTCGGCTCGGGCAATGCCGACCGCGGCATCACCTACCCCCTGCACCACAGCCTGTACGATCTCGACGAAGCCTCAATCGGGCATGCACTGCAAGTGGCGGTGGAAGCGACGCTTTCGTATCTCAACACCGCGTAAGCCAACTATACTCTGGCGACAACCCTTAGAGTTGCCGGAAATTTGTAGAGTAGAATAATGCGAGAGTTCAGATTAACTGCGGTCAAGGTGTAAGCCTCGCGTAGGGAAGTCCGCCTTCACCTTAAAACGTGTCCCAGAGGACTGATGTGTAGCCGGACCATGCAATCTGGTAATCTAATTGAGAATGGCTGCATTGAGTAGAGTCCGCACATTCTCTGAAACTGCGGGCATATTGGTAATGTTCGTAGAAGACTGCTAGTCCCTCTTGCCCTGATTTTGTCCCCAGATTAGCATAATCCTGCAACTAGATTCTGCAGCACTTGTTCCTGCACCCCGCTTTCAGCCCGCCATGCTATGAGATACGAAAGGGCGCCTTTGTGAAGCGGATCGTCTTATTGCTTTCATTGGGGCTCTGTATTGCCGCTTGCGGCAGAGCCGAAACAGAACCATCGCCGCCGCATACGCCGACGGCGAATCCAACGACTGCACCGCAGCAAACTCCAAAACCCAAGCCGCCAGCTCGTCCGAGCCCAACGCGCGAGTTGATAGCGACGCCCGCGCCGCAACGCGAATACGTTGTGAAAGCGGGGGACACCCTGTATTCCATTGCTCGGCAGTTCGGTCTGAGTGTGCAGGCGCTCTCCAACTTCAACCGGCTTTCCAATCCAGAAATGATCACAGTGGGTCAAGTATTGCGCATTCCATCTGCGGCGATCATAGCGAAAACTCCAAAGGCAAGTCCCACGCCGCCGCAAGGTCCGGCAGCAGCCGATTGCTCGTTTCGGCTAGGCTTTAGGGCACTCTATGAATTCTTGCCAGCAATAGTCGGGCAGTGCCTCGAAAACGAGCAATACAATGCCAGTGGCGAAAGCCTACAAAGAACAACCAACGGTCTCTTGGTTTGGAGTAAGGCTGACAATCGTACGAGTTTCACCGACGGCGACTGGACCTGGATTCACGGAAGGGATGGTATCCAGAAGCTGCGCAACAGTGACCGCATTAGCTGGGATCCACCAGGTCCAGAGCTTGCGCAGGCGCTAGAAGCACTGCGCGCCACACGTACCGGCGAGAGAGTATTCACCATGTTAATGCAGTTGGGCGCCACTGCTAAATTCGGGAGAATTGAGGGTATTTCTCGCTTTAGCCCATTCCGCAACCTCATTACAGTTAACGAAGAGTACCGGGGCGAGAGTTCCGACGCCCTTGCACACATTCTCATCTGGCCAACGATAGCTTCCCATAATGCGGCTGAGCATTGGCAATCTTGGAGCGACTGCATGGATAGTATATCTGAACGGGAGGTCTTTCAAGCCCAATGGTGGCAAGAGCGGTATGGCGAAACCGGCAAGAAAGATCCCACAGAATTGGAGCTTTGGGCAAACTATGAAATGACTCTCCTCATTAACGAAAGCCTAGACCTGTGGTTACTGCTTAGCCCACACTATCGGCAGCAGTGCGAGAATTTCGGAACTCCGCTGCAGCACATCGATCCGACAATCGCTAAAGGATACCAAACGGCACTGATGGGTGGCGAGTCCGCATTGGGTAAAGCAGTGGCAGAGACTATAACCAATTCCCATACAGATGTTGTGTTTGGCCATTTGGACGCTTCCCTTGGTCGCTATTCCCCATCCCGCAACCGCATCACGTTGAACGAAAAACTTCGCGACGCGAGCACGGACGTCTTAGCAGCCGTGCTAGTTCACGAGACGACTCACGTAGCGCAATATGGTCACAACAAGAAGAAGCGTTCACCAGCCGAGTGCATTACAGAGGAAATAGAGGCGTTCAAAGCGGAAGCCCAATGGTGGGCAGAGCGACACGGCCGCCATGGCAAAGACCAGCCCAATCCAATTGAACAACGGATGAACAACCTGATTCAAGCTTGGCTCGACGAACGGTTGGAAGAGTTCGTTCTGCTTAGCGACGGCTATCAAGAACAATGCTTGGGCGGCGTTGTGGATTCATAACTTAGGGAATCTGGCTGCAGGCTTGAATGACGCGTCGCGCAGACTTGTACCTCACTTGGCATGGTTTACCACGCGCCTGCCAGAAGACTAAGCGGCGCGGCCGGTGTTTGGCGGGGTAGGGTTTCCATTGCGCGGGTAGACGCTAGACACCAACCTCTTGTGCCTCTTCAGCCCTAACTTCGCAGAATTCACAGACCGGGATCGAGTGGCAAATTTGCAAGCAGTTCCGGCTCTATCTCTTCAAGCGGCAGCGCCTCATGTAAGACTGTAACGTCGGGCGACGGATTAGTGGGGAGCCAAACCGCCCGCCCAACCACCAGGTTGTCGGCAACGAAGAAGACCAGTACTTGCGCGCGCGGGTAGCGGCCACGCAAGAACTCCGCAAAGGGCATGATGCGCCCGACTCGACCGGCATCGTCGAGTGCATGCCAATAGGCGATCGACGGCTCGTCTAACGGCATGACGATGACGTTGGCGACGCTCACCGCGCGGCGGTACGCGGCATCATCTCCTTCCAAGTCCATGTCCTCAGGCGCCAGCGAGAGATACGCGTCACAATTCCACTGCTCACGCTTCTCCTGGCGGGAGATGAGATCGGCGGCTGCCCGCGCCTCTCGGTTATTGCCTGCCATGCTTCTCGTCTGCCCTTGTTAGGTAAACCGGTCATTCGTGAACAGAGCAGGGGACAAGCCCCCGCGCTACGACTTAACGGCTGTCCGCGCAGTCTTGCTGCGACACTGCAACTGAACCCTACCACACAATGGGATTGGCCCCGCTTACGTGCGCCCAAATTCCCGCGCCAGTTGCGCATGGGAGAGCCGCACCATCGTCGGACGGCCGTGGGGACACGTGCGCGCCAGATCGCACCTTTCCAACGCGCTAAGCAGCGCTGTTATCTGCTCGTGGGAGAGCGTGTCCCCCGCCTTTACCGCGCCGTGGCACGCAATTATCCACCGGAGCCGCTCAAGCGGATCGCCGCGATAGTCCGGGTTATCCTTCTGCTCGATCACCGTCGCCACAAATTGCCCCCAGTCATGACCCTTCTCCGCCAGAAACGTGGGAACCGCCCGCAAGAGCCATGCGCCGCTGCCAAACGGTTCCACTTCAAAACCCATGCGCTGCAGGTCCTCTGCGTACCCCTCCAGCCATTGCAGGTGCGGCGGCGCCAGCGACAGTGGTTGTGGTTGGAGCAACTGCTGTCGCTGCGCTTCGGGCAGCCGCTTGAGGACGGCTTCGTAGAGTACGCGCTCGTGCGCCGAGTGTTGATCGATGAGATACATGCCATCTCTGCCTTCGGCAATGAGGTACATTGCATTGATCTGCCCAAGTACCCGCAACTCCGACGGTGCGGTGGGCGCGGCTTGCAGCGCGCCGTTGTCCGGCGCAGGCCCTTCCGCGCCCACCGGACGAAAGAGGTCGACCGCTCGAGCGCTCTGGCCCGGACTTGCCTGCGCCTCGGGGTTGCGCCACGTGTCCGCCGATTGGAAGCGCTGGCGCATGGGCTGCACGGCCACGTGCTGCGAAAGTACCGAGCGCAGTACATGACGCATCTGCCGTACGACGCGGGCCGAGTCTTTCAGTCGAATGTCCGACTTTTGCGGATGCACATTTACGTCAACCTCTTCCCAAGGGAGCGAGACGTTGAGGGCCGCCAGCGGGTATCGTCCGTCAGGCATGAGTTCCGCATACACGTCCGTGAGCGCATAGAGAAGCGCCCGCTGCTGTACCCAACGGTTATTTACGAAGAGGGAGACGCCGGTGCGGTTGCCGCGGTTCACCGTGGGCTGCACGAGCACGCCCTGCACCAACGGATCGTCCACCGGAATCAACTGTTCGGCAAGCTCGTGGCCGTGCATGGCGATGAAAACGTCCTCGATGCTCCCACTGCCGGCGGACGCAAAGACTTCACGCCCGCTTACCGTGAGGGTAAAACGCACGGCGGGGCGACTCAGGGCCAGGTGCTGCACGCATTGCGTGACGCGTTGTGTTTCCGCCTGCGGGCTCTTGCAGAAAGCCAGCCGCGCCGGCACGTTGAAAAAGAGCTGCCGCACGTCCACGGCAGTGCCAACCGGCCCGGCGGTTGCCGTCACCTTCGGATCATCGCCACCGGCGGTCTTAAGCTGCTGCGCGGCGCGGTCTTGGGCTGTGCGGGAACGGATGTCCAGATGCGATACCGCCGCGATGGAAGCCAGCGCCTCGCCACGAAATCCCAGCGTGCGAATGGCCGCGAGGTCGTCCACGCTGCCAATCTTGCTGGTGGCATAGCGGCGCACCGTGAGCGGAAGATCGTTCGCGGCAATTCCCACTCCGTCGTCTTCGACGCGTAGACGGCGCAGCCCACCCTGCTCGATGACTACTGCGATGGAGGTCGCTTGCGCGTCAAGCGCGTTTTCACACAACTCCTTGACCACCGAAGCGGGACGTTCCACCACCTCTCCCGCCGCAATCTTTGCCGCGAGCGCGGCAGGCAACACTTGAACGGCCATGTTTTGTTCCTCTCCACGCTCAACCCGGTAGCAGGATAGCAATCGCCGCAGCCTCGGGTCAAAAGCGCTACAAACCGAGACCCGCTCGCTTTGCCTTAAATCACATCTTCACTCCGCCAGTGTAAGAGAATATTCGTAATTACAATCAATAAAGTTAAATACTCTTACTAAAGATACTTGACAAAGAGCGACGCATATTTTAGAATACTAGCAGAGGCTTGGTTCATCAACAGTAAAGTAAGAGGAGGAATTACAATGGCTGAACTCAAGCGCTACGAGCCCCACACCTACGCGACGGTGCAGGATGTCTTCGACCGGCTCTTCGACCGGTCGCTCTTTGGCCCTGGTCTGTTTAGCAACGGCGCCACAACCCCGGTAAACCGAGGCTTCCCTGCCAACCTTTGGGAGACCGATGAAGCCTATGTGCTGGAGTTGGCAATCCCGGGCGCAAGTCCCGATGACGTCGAGATGACCCTGAGCAAGGGCAGCCTGATCATCAAAGGCCGCTACGAGCGTCCCGAGACCGAGACGGGTACCAGCATCTGGCGCAACTTGCCTGAAGGCGAGTTCGAGATTGCCTACACGCTTCCGAGCGCCGTCTACGCCGACGAGGCCGCGGTTTCCTGGTCGAACGGCATCTTCAAGGTGCACTTGCCCAAGGAGGAGAAGGCGAAGTCGAAGCGGCTCAAGATCCGCGTAGGGGAATAGGCACAATTTCGCCTGCGCCACAGACAGCAACTGACGCCCACAGGAATTTGCTCCTGTGGGCGTCTTGCGTTACATGACCGGAATGCAGCTGGAAATCCGTGATTCCTGCAGGTGTTGAGTAATTCGTTGGCTGAAGCCTCTTCCCATTTGAGACCCTTGCGAAACTCATCTGCAGGCGAGGAAACTTCCCTCTTCCCTTGGAGAGCTTTACGTAACTCTAACGAGCACATGGAATTGGGCTGGAACGATGAAGATTCGCCCTCACCCCGGCCCTCTCCCCCGGAGGCTGTCTCAATATTTTGGTGCGGGGCACGGTGAATGGGGTGAGAAGGACAGACAGATGGCGGGTGGTATGAACAAGACGGTGCCAGTGAGAGACTCGTCCCCGGGGCGACGCTGGACTACACCCAGACCGCCACAGGGCGTGGAGGCTCTTGAGATTGAACGCGGTGGCCAGCAGGTGCCATTCGGACGTCACGTGGCTGCGGCCTCTGAGCAGGAAGCGCCTGGCACTGTGCCACTCCTTGAGCAGGCCAAAGACCGGCTCGACGATGGTACTCCGGCGGCGGTACACCTGCTTGGCAGGCGCGGTGGCCATCAACTGCCTGTGCCGTTGCAGTATTGGCTCGTAGGCGCTGATCTTTATGGAGCGGCCCCTCTGGGAGGAGGTGCAGACGCCGAAGGCCGGACAGGTTCTGCAGTCCCGGCCGTTGGCTTGGTACCGCTTGACCCGGTAGCCGTTGCTGTGGGTCAAGCGGTGCGTGTAGGTGAGCACCTTTTGCTGGGGACACAGGTAGGTGTCGGTCTCTGGACGGTAGGTGAAGTGGTCTTTATGGTAGGGGTTGCGGCGTCTGCGCTCGTGGGTCGTGGGCATCAATACCGTGTGGCCGCCGGCGTGGCACGTGGCGAGGTTGGCCCCCGAATGGTAGCCGGCGTCCGCAACGGTCACCACGTCCCGCGCGGCGTCGATGTTCTCCTGCGCCGCCTCGATCAGCGGCGCCAGGTGGGGATGGTCGTCGGCACTGGCGCTCACGTCCACGGCTGTGATCAACCTCCCCCCTGCGCCCTCGTCCGGGGACGCAAGAGGGGAGACCAGCGCCTGGGCGTTGTAGCCGGTGATGAAGCCACCCATGCCAGTCTTGAGCAGGGCCGCGTCCGCATCAGTCAGGTTCGTGTAGCGCGGCCCGTCCTCAGCCGCGACGCGGGCGAGCGCGTCGTCCACCCGCCGCCGCAGGGCCTGGGCATCGGCAAGTTCCTGCGGCAAAGTCGCTGGCGGCGCGTCGCCCCCCGTGGCGTTCTGCGCCTCCAGGTCCGCGATCGCTTGCTCGGTGCGGGACAACAGCCGCTGCAGCCCCTGCGCGTCGTGGGTATGCCGCGTCCCGGCGTTGGCCGCGATCCTGGTGCCGTCCACCGCCTGGATTGCCAACTCCACCAGGCCGGCTCGCACCGCCGTGCGCACCGTGCGCTTGAGCAGCATCCGCATCCGGTCGCGGTGCGCCTTGTAGAAGCGCCACAGCGTGTTGTGGTCCGGCTGCTGCATCCCCACCAGCCACAGGTACGGTACCTGATCCCGGCAGGCTGCCTCCAGCTTGCGGCTCGAGCGCACGCCGGTCATGAAGCCGTAGACCCATACGCCCAGCAGCGCGCGCGGATGGTAGGCCCCGGCGCCACGCGGATCGCCTTGCAGGTCAATCTCCATCGCCTCCCAGGCCGCAGCATCGAGGCTGTCCACGAACGCTGCCGCAAACCTGACAGGATGGTCGTCCGGGATCAGTTCGTCCAGCGTCGGCGGCAACAGCCAGGCCTGTTCACGACTAAACGGTCTCAACGGCATCGTCACTACCTCTCTACAAACTATCCCACCACCTCACCTTGCTTCTCTTCACACCAGTATATATCCAGTAGATCTATTTTTGAGACACCCTCTTGGGGAGAGGGTGCAGAGTACGGATCCGAGTGAACTTGGAGCGGCTCCGGTTCCCTCTCCTGAGGGAGAGGGTTAGGGTGAGGGGTCTTTTTGCTGCAATGGCCGCTAGCGTGGCGCAGTTTCAAGATGCATCGGTGCTAAGTCGGTAGGCACTTAGAGTGATTCTACGAGATTCATCCTCACCCCCGTATCACGTACGGGCCAGGCTCTAGCCCTCTCCCGTTGAGGGAGGGGAGCTCTCCCGTTTCCGCTAGGGTTATGCAAGAGTCTCCCATTTGGCAGTGCTTACCGTTCACGTCATCTTCAGCGGAGCGTCGAACAGGACTCGATGACTTCGTCACAGATACAGAACCTAAGGCCCATGCCGCAAGTCGCCAGAAATGCTCAACATCTCTTATTCTTCGCTCCGAGCGACTCTTCGCTGTGCTACGTTCGGAATTGTAAGTGTTGAGTAATTCGTTGACAGATTATGCAGAAGAATCCTTGTAGCGAAACTCTGCGCTCGCCTGAATGCGTGACATTCCGAACGGAGTGAAGAATCTAGAGTGCTACAGCCGTCAAAGTGCGTTGAGCAGGGACCCTGGATTCCGCAAACAGGGTTTGACGCGACGCTCGGAATCACAAGGCCTTGCAGCGCTCTCTACGGGAAAGCGGATTCTGTCAACGAATTACTCAACACTTACAGTCATCGGGAGCAGATTGATGCGCAGCTAGATGCTCTGAACTCAGAACCTCTCACAGAAAGAGGCACTCTGCTAACCCAGGCGCAACCCGGCTCCCTTTGCCTGTCATTCTGGGGGAGTTCTTCGACAAGCCTGTCTTGAGCCTGCCGAAAGGCTCAGAATAAACTTTGCGCCGAAGAATCTCGTGTCACAGGGTTCCAGATTCCTCGCTGCGCTCGGAATGACAGGATCTGTCAACACTGACAATTGGGGAGAGGACTCTGTCAGCGCAATACTCAACACTTACAGGAATGACACGCAATACTGCTCAACAATAGGGATCAAGTCCAAGTCTAGGTATTCTGGAGAGATCGCACGTTTCCAGCGTCACGATATCCCTCATCGTTGCATGAGGGAGCCCTCCCGTTCCAGTTTCCAGCGCTGTGCGCGGGTGAGGAGCTCACGAATGCCGCGCTCTGCCGCCGCTCCTACGGCGCCACTCATTGCTACCAGCTCATCCACCTGCCGGTCCGCTTCAAGCCTATTGACGTGGGTAAGCGTGCGGCTGCTTTCTGCGGCCTTATGGATGAAATAGTGGTGATCGGCATACGCAGCCACCTGCGGGAGGTGCGTAACGCAAATCACCTGATGATTCTCTACAAGGCTCCACATCTTTTCGCCCAACACGGCCCCACTGCGACCACCGACACCGATCTCGATTTCATCGAACACGAGCACCGGCGTTTCGTCGGCGTGGGCCAACGCAGACTTGAGAGCAAGCAAGAGGCGGGACGCTTCGCCGCCGGAAGCAATGGTTGCCAGGAGCTTCAGTGGTTCGCCCTGATTTGGGCTGATGAGAAACTCGACGGTATCGATGCCTGTTGGTCCACACTGCAGCGCCCGGGGGCCTTCTTCGGTCTCAATGAGGAGTCCTTGCGGCACTTCCTCTTGTGTCACAGCCACGTCGAACACCATGTTCGGCATACCCAACAGCGCTAGTTCACTATGCACGGCCCCCACCAGCTCACTCACGGCGGACTTCCGTTTCCCCGAGAGTTCGGCGGCGCAACCGGCAAGCTCTTCGGCGAGTTGCCGCTCCTGCTGCGCGAGGTCCGCTACGCGGTCTTCACTTGACTGAATGCGCGCCAACTCTGCCGCTGCCTCATCCGCATACCCCAGGACATCTGCGATGGTATCGCCATACTTGCGTTTCAGGCTTTCAATTATGTCTAGTCGCGCCTCCACCTCCAGCATGCGTCCCGGCTCCTGTTCCAGGCCGGTGGTATAGCGCCGGACGTCTGCGACCAGTTCCTCCAATTGGGCCGAGACTTCCTGTCCGGCTTTGAGAAACTGCTCCGCGTCGGGATCGAGTTCGGTCAGGCGCTCGAGGTCATTGACGGCATCACCCAGCCAATCGCTGGCGGGCCGCGCCGGTTCAGCGGCATCGCTCAACGCACCGAGCACGGCGCCCGTCAAGTCTACTATCTCCGCACTATGTCGCAGTCGCCGGTACTCGGTGCGCAGCGCTTCCTCTTCACCAGAGGCAAGACCCGCCTCGGATATCTCCTGAACTTGAAAGGCAAGCAAGTCGGCGCGTTGCGCTAACTCTCGTTTGTCCTGCCGGAGATGCCGCACCTCGGACTGCACCGCTCGCAACATGCGGAAGGATTGTGCCACACGCTGCCGCAGCTCGCCCAAACCGGCGAAGCGGTCCAGGAAGTCGAGCTGTAGCTTGGAGCGAAGCAGCGAAAGGTTCTCACCCTGACCGTGAATGTCAACAAGCTGGCCTGCCACCTGCTGCAAGACGCCCACAGGTGTCGCGCGGCCCTGAATGCGGGCGGTTGTACGACCGGAAGCTGCGATTTCCCGCGAGAGGCGCAAACGATTCTTTTCGTCCAGGCTAATGTCGAACTCTTGCAACACTTCTGCGAGGTCAGGGGGGAGGTTAGGCAGGGCAAAGGCGCCCTCGATCCGGGCGGTACGGGCGCCGCTGCGCACCTCGGCCGCGCCCACTCGGTTGCCGAGCAGTGCGCCGATGGCATCGATGATGATCGACTTGCCGGCGCCGGTCTCGCCAGTAAGGACATTGAACCCAGCGCCAAACTCGACCCGGACTTCGTCTATGAGGGCGAAGTTTTGGATTTCCAAGCGCTCCAGCATGGCGGGCCCTAGGAACTTTCGAGGGGAATCCGGAGTTTTTGCACGAGCGTCTCGTAGAAGTATGTGCGCTCCTGTACGCGGGCGAATTTGCAGGATTGCGATGCGGTGGTCAGGTGCATCATCCCTTCATTGGCCAAGTCGCCGACCGGCAGCCCGTCAATAGTGACCACTGCTTCGTGTTGGTGGAAGACCTGCAACCGCAAGCGCGCGGACTGGCGCAAGACAAAAGCCGTCGTCGGTCCTCGCAGCACGAACATGGGCGTGATGAGCATGTTCCGCACCTCGGGATGCAGTATCGGTCCTCCCGCCACCATAGAATAGGCCGTTGACCCGGTCGCCGTGGAGATCATCAGTCCATCCGCAACGTAGTCGGCGAGAAAAGCATCATCAATCCAAACTTTAATATCCAGTACGCCCCGCACGTGCCCTTGGCTGATCACAGCTTCATTGAGCGCTACGGTTTTCTGTGCCTCACCCTCGATTTGGCAGTCTAGCATCGAACGCTCTTCTATCCAGTATTCCTCATTCAAGAAGCGCGGCAACATCTGGATTGCCTCTTTCGGCAGCAACTCCGACAAAAAGCCGAGCCTGCCAAACTTCACGCCAACAATGGGAACATCATTCTGCGCGCAGAGCGGCGCCGCCCGCAAGATGCTCCCGTCGCCTCCCAATGTAAAGAGAAGATCGGTGGCGGGTACCAATTCATGCCACTCAGATTCCGCTTCCACCGGCACGTGCCACGCCTTATGTCCTTCCTTCTGAATGACGGTGTGCAGAACGGTAGCAAGCGCATGCGCCTGCTGGCGTCCAGGATGGTAAAGCAATCCAATGTTCACGGCCGTATGCCTATCTCTGATGTTTCTCGAGGAGGATTGAACCACTCCGGGTGTCGGCCACTGTGACAGACGCGCCAAAGTGAAACTCAATACTGCCAAGGCTTCAGGACATTACCTGGAGGTACTCCATCGATTCTGACGCTATATGAAACCCATTGCGGTTCGATTATACCGCAGCCAGCCGCGCGAAGAGTTCGGTGCAACGACCTTGCCCTCAAGCAAGTCCCGGTCGCAATGACAATAAGAGTGCGGCGGAGAACGCCACACTGGGTACCGCCCACACCGTGCCAAATTCACCCGCTGGCCTCAGGCATGGCTGGCGGGAGCTAAGAGGGGGAGACGCCGCCACTAGTCATCTGGATACGCGGCAAGGCGCTAGGATTGGGACGCCTGTCGCTGTGCGCTGTACATCAAGCCGTGGGTCAACTGGCGATACATGAGCACAGTCTTTGCGGCGATGCGCTCCTGGGTAAACTCACGTAGTACCCGCTTTCGTCCCTGTACGCCGAATTCGTGCCGCAGGGCGGGTTCTTGATATAAGGCGGTCAGAGACTTGGTAAGCGCTTCCACGTCGCCCTCCGGGAACGTCACGCCGGATCGCTCGCCAGCGTCGTTGCCGATGATTTCAGGGATTTCACCGGACTCCGAGCCGACCACAGGCACACCACATGACATGGCTTCGATGAGTACGCGCCCAAATTGCTCCTTCCAGTTCGGCATAGTGAGGGAAGGCAATACGCAGACGTGCATTGCTCGGTAGTGGACAGGCATTGCGCTGCTGGAAACGGGGCCGAGGAAGTCTACACGATCTTGAATGCCGAGAGACTCAGCCTGCGCACGGAGCGCTCGTTCGGCTGAACCGGTGCCAACGAGCTGCACACGGTAAGGAAAACTGAGCCGCGAAGCAGCGCTGAGCAGCACGTGAATTCCTTTTTCCGGCACGAGCCGACCTACAAAGCCAATCCTAAAGAACTCATCACGGTTTCCGGGTTGCGGGGCCGGGGTAAAGAGCTCTGCATCCACCCCAAACTGCGGGAAAACCGCCGAGGGGAATGAATAGCGCTTGCGCCGCAGCACTTCCTGAGCCTGGCGGGTGCCTGCCTGCGCTGCGTGTGACTTAAGCAGGGAAAAGAGCTCGAAAAAGTAGAATGGCGGGGGGTAAACGCGGTAGATGTTCTGCCACGCAAAAAAGATCGCTTTGGCGCCGACTCGCCGCGCGTGCCAGATGGCGTGCGCAGTAGCAAAATTATACGGTTCCTCATCCACGTGCACCACGTCGGGTCGCCAATCGAGAAGATGACGCCGGAGGTTTGGATAGTAGTGCGCGTGATAGTGTCCGTTGAAGCGCATATGCTCCGCTACCAACTCGTACCCGGACGTGTAGCGGCGTTCCAATACCTGGCGATGTTCACCTTCGCGCCAAAAGGGGGGCACGATTGCCCGCAACTCAACATCCGGGAACTTGGCGATCTCTTCCATCTTGCGCTGGTACGTGCCCACCACGAGGGCTTTAGAAATGTAGAGAACTCGCATCAGCTCACCTGCTCATACACCGCAATCGTCTGTGCGGCGGTGCGTTCCCACGAGAACGACCGCGCCCGCGTCAAGGCCCGCTCTGCATAGTGCGCCCGCTCCTGAGCGGATTCCCAGAGCAGTCCAATCGCCGCCGCCCAGGCGTCTGCGTCATCAGGTGCGACGAGAATGCCACCGTCTGCCACAACCTCAGGGAGCGACGTGGTATCGCTGCACACGACCGGCGTGCCGCAGGCCATGGCTTCCAAGGGATCCAAGCCAAAGCCTTCGTACCGTGAAGGAAAAGTGAAAACTGTCGCGGCACGGTACAAGAGTGGTTTGTCCGCTTCGGGAACGCCGCCCAGGAAGCGCACGCGATGCCCAACATCGGATTCAGTCGCTTGGCGCACCCAATCGGGAAACAGGGCCGCCTTGCCGTGTCGGGTACGACCCGCAACCACAAGCGAGACGTCTTCCGGCAGCTTGGTCAGCGCCGCGAAGAGTGTTCCAATGTTCTTGCGCACGTCCACCCCGCCGAGGTAGAAGAGAAAGCGCTCCGGCAGATCGTAGCGTCGCCGGACGGCCTGGACATCCTCGACCGGTATGTCTGGCGAGAAACGTGAGTCCGCGGCCAGATGGACAACATGCACGTCGTCTTCGCTCACATTGAGGTGCTCGACCATTTCGCGCTTCGCAGCTTCAGAGTCCGCAATTATGGCATCTGCCTTGTGCGCCGCTGCCATGACGAGACTCGTATAGAGCCTCACGAGGAAGTTACCTCGATACTCCGGCAAGACAACTGGAATCAGATCGTGAATAGTAACCACCAGCGGAAAGCTGTGGTAGTGCGGCGGCGCGAAATACGGCACGTGGCCCACCACACCATCACCCAGTTTTGCCGTCTGTCGCGGCCACGTTACCTGCTCCCACCAGAGCTTTGCCAGGTTCCCGCTGCGTAGGAGACCAGCCAGTGGCGCATGTGCACGAATGCCGCCTACCGGACGCATCGTATCACGCGAGAAGTAGGGCACTTGCACCGTCAAGCGATGGTTGCCGTTGCGCTTCTGTAGAGCCCGCAGCAGATGGTATGCATACTGACCGCTGCCGGTATGGTGCACATTGAGGAAAAACCCATTTACGGCGACTTCCATAGGTGCAATGGCTATTTCTCTAGTGCACGCAGCGCCAGGTACGCTGGGCGCGGTTGTAGGTTCTTATCCAAGATGGAGAATGAATACGCACTGTCTCTCGGCACGACGTGATTGGCAAAGTTCAGGTTAGAGACCACCAATCCCTCTACGTACCAAAACCGTTCCTTGATAAGCTGATACGCCTCAACGAGAAACCGTGCTTGATCCTGTTCAGACACATCGGCTCCAAAGCCAAAGTCGGGGTGTAAGTTGTGCGTGGTCCATCCCATCTCCGTCATCCAAATCCGCTTGCTCGAGTCATCATACCTCTGCAGCACGTCCCAGTGTTGTTCAAAGCGGCGGAAGAAGAATGACCAGTGGTCCTTGTACGTGGTGCTCGAGGTCGTGTAATTGTCCGGAGTATCGTTAGGGGCATTATTATAGCCATAGGAGTGCACGCCAAGTACATCGAAGTAATCGCGAATCATCCCATCGCGATACTGGTACATGGCTTCGAGGTAGCGCACGTCATCCATAGCGACTCCCTCGAGGTTCACGCCGGTGGGCGCCAGGCCGCCGGCAATTACCGTGGCACTTGGATTTCCACGCTTTACACCGCGATAGCCCACAGCGATTAGCTCCACAAACTCTCCCGGTGACACACTGGCATCCCAGTTAGAGGCCAGGTTCGGTTCATTCCACAGTTCATAGGCTTGCACTTTGTCACCGTAGCGACTGGCTATCAGCTCCATGAATTGCCCGTAGTCTGCGAAGTTCGCTGGCGGACCCTCGTGGAAATCCTTGAAGCGGTCCCACCACTCTTGAAGTGACTCTGTGCGGTCGGACTCCGGCACATCAACCCGGCTGCCGCGGGCTTGCACCCGGCGCAACCACGCCGGCGCCGCGTACACGCTTAGCAATACGTCCAACCCGTGCCGATTTGCCGCCTCGACGATGCGGTCCACCTGGTCCCAGGTGTACCCCCCGGGAGCGATCTCAATTGCATTCCATCGTACCTGCTGCTTAATGCCGGTAAACCCGGCAGCCTTTGCTAATGCGAGTACGCGATTGATGTTCGGGTCATAGAAGAGCCCCACCTGTGCAAATAGCTTTGGCCCATCGGATCGGCCGGCTTGGTCGCTTTGAATGGGCGTTTGCCGAGATGGATCGCGTAGGGCGAGAAACTCGCGTCCAAGCGGGGCAAGCTTAACTTCCTCGGGAGTACCGGCTTTCGCGGGATCGTAACGAAAGACCGCCCGCTCAAAGTATTGAACCGGATGACGCCAGTCGTCGTCTGCAGGCAACAAACCGGAGATTGGCAGTCCAAACGTCTTGACTCCGCCGTACGCTTGGAAGAACTGAAGAAACGCAAAGCGCACCGTGTGCCCGGTCTCCGGAAAGTGACGCTGCGCCGACGTCTGCTCTACCGCTTCCTCTCTGGCAAAGAATCGCCAGTGCGGATAGAGCAAACGGCCGATGGGACTGAGACGCACCTGGTCGCGCCCGGACCACCACTCCAACCGCGCGTTTTCGAAATACTGAACGACAAGGCCGTCTTCTTGCTGCTCATTCGTCAGCGGGGCCCCGAGCACGGCTTGGCCCCCCATTTGCTCAAAGTAGCGGAGCATAGCGCCATGCACGACAGGGTCATTGGCAGCGGTGCGACTCGCCTCCGTACTCGCGATGAGTGGTGCGGGAAAGAGCGTGAGACACCAAATAACGAGCAGCAATCGAACCTGCCACCGTCGTAGTTCACCGCTACCCATTGTGCTCAATCTCTTCCCTCTAGATGCACTAATTGGTAGTTTTGTCTCTTGCACAAGCGCTATTCAGGCTGGATCTTTCGCCGCGATGGGATTCTGCGAATGCAGACGAGGTAATCACAGGAAAATCACGCGGGCTGAACATGGGGAGATCGCGAAATAGCATTCACACTGCCACATTATAGCAGATTCGCGTACTCCTCTTTACCTTCCACCTCAAGTTTCACTGTATTATCCTCTTCACTTTACATTGACCACGATTAGGCTCAAGAGTCTTCCGGTTTCTTGCCAAGGGCTAGCTCTTGGCAACACTCGCCAAATGTGTGCGCAGCTCTTGCGCCGCTCGCTCCCAAGTGAAGCGAGCGGCGCGCTTCTTTCCTCCAGCAATAAGCTGTTCGCGTGTGCTCTCGCATGAAGCGAGGCGCACCAGCGCCTCGCCAATTGCATTCACGTCCGATGGTTCTACGAGGATTGCCGCATCGCCTGCAACCTCCGGCAGGGATGAAATGTTACCGGTTATCACCGGCGTCCCGCAGGCCATGGCCTCGAGCACCGGTATGCCAAATCCCTCGTAGAGGCTTGGAAAGACGAACGCACCCGCCCCGCAATACAGTGTCGCGAGGTCTTCGTCAGAATCTACTCCGGTCAGGAAGTGTACGCGGTCGGAGACGCGGTGTTCACGCGGCGCATTGAAGATATCCTCATGGAGCCACCCCGGACGTCCCACGTGCACCAGATGATGCGGAAGACCGGACTCGACGACTCCTTGCATAGCCGCTATCGTGCGCGCAATGTTCTTGCGTGGTTGAATCGTCCCCACCGAAAGGAAGTACGGATGCTCAATGCCGTAGCGTTGGCGTACGGCCTGACGCGCAGCCTGCGAATCTTGAGGACGAAAGACCGGGTCGACGCCACAATAAAGCACGCTGACTTTCGCCGGATCAACCTGATATGCCGCGACCAGGTCCTGCTGCGTCGCCGCTGAATCAACTAAGACCAGTTCTGCCCTGGCTACGCTGTGCGGCACAACGGTTTCCAAGTATGTGCGCAGGGAATCCGGATATGAATCTGGAAAAAGGCGGTACGAAAGATCGTGTACGGTGATGACGCCCGGAGCGCGCCACAGGGGTGGCAGGGTAAAGTCCGGCGCGTAAAAGACATCCGCCCCACCAACGAGGAGATCGGCGAACAACGGTAGCCGCAACCTATGCCAGATACGTGCCAATATACGCTCTGATACGGGAAGTTCTCTGCGCGTTACGTTAGGAAAGCGGAGGAGCTCTTGCAGCGTTTGTGGGGGTTGACGCGGTGTCAAGAGCGTGAATTGATCGGAGGGGAACTGAGCGCCGAGCGCCCCGACAAGCGAGCGCGTATACCGACCAATGCCGGCCGGTTGCGCCGCTGACGTAAAGTCGATGCCTACTTTCATTGCGACCAGAGAGCCACGCTACTAATTTCCACCCAATTTCAGATTCCTAGACACTTAAGCACGTCCAAGCGTCATGTCATGCGTAATCACTGTGCTCTTGCCCGCGCCTCAATCCGGCTGTGCATATCTGGAATGCGCACTCATTGCAACCGGGGCTAGAGTCTCAGACGGGCGTGGGTAAAATAGTAGCCTGCACCCGGTATGAGCACCAGCCAGTAACTGATGAGCCGATCGAGGAATGCCACCGCCGCCGCCAGGTCAACCGGTACGTCGAGCAGCAGCATGACTCCCACCATTCCCCCTTCTACCACGCCGAGACCGCCGGGTGTGGGAGCCGCAAGCAACAACGCACCGGCCGCAAAGACAAAGAGCAATTGCGGCAATGTCAGGGACACACCCAATGCGTTTGCCACCAGCAGGAAGCGCCCTGCTTCCGCAGCCCACGCCAATCCTGTCAACAGGGCGACGAGCCACAATGGCTGGACAGACTTAAAAACACCGCGCTGAAGCCGCTCAAATCGTTGTCCCAAACTGAGAGGGAAACGCTCCAACATCGTACTGTCCAAGCGCCAAAAGACAAACAAGCCGCCCGCCATAATCACAATCAAGATGCTTGCAGCCAGCAGCACTCCCCGCATCTCGGTGAGCAATTCGCCACGTACAAAGACGAGTGCGGTGCCAATTGCGATCACAAGAAGCGCAAGAATGTCAACGACACGCTCCGCAATCACACTGCCGGTGGCGAGAGAAAAGGAGATCTTCTCCCTGCGGCGCAAGACAAGCCCGCGATACAAGTCCCCCATCTTAGCGGGAATGAGGTGGTTGATAAACCAGGAGAGGAAGATTACTTCACCCAGCAAGCGCAGTGGAAACCGATGGCCGAGATTGTGCAGCATGCGCCGCCAGCGCAGCGCCCGGGGCACGAGCGTGGTGTAATACACCAGCAGCGCGAGCACATAGAGCCGCACGTCAACTTGCCGTATTTCCGACCAGACCCCACGCCAATCCAGGCCAACCACTCGCCATAGCGCGAACAAGAGCGCCACGGCAATGAAAAAGGAGAAAAGAGTCCGTGGACTCAACAACCGCCGCCAGAAAGTGGTAGCTGTGCCTGCTGCTACGTCGTTCGGTTCAGCCGGGGAGGCATTTGCGGGGTCGATGATGATGTCTCTCGTCTCGTGCGATGTTCTACCTCACTATCATACCGAATAGGTCTCACGCTCCGCGAACCGCGCTGTTGCCTGCGGAATTGACTAACCTTGGAACTCACGACCACACTGGGCGATCGCTCGCGCGGCTGCGAAACTCACGCTTCACCCTGCATTCGGTTCATGGTGAAACCGTTCGCGCGGAGCAGATTTCGCATGACCGTGCTGCTGACGACAGCCTAGGATGCCTGGCAGTTGTCCGAGAACACGGTTACACTACAGAATGAAATCGACTGTCATCTGATTCATCCCAAGACTTCATTGCAAGGAGCGCAACACGATGGAGCTTTTGCAGCGGCTATGCGAGACACCGGGCATTCCCAGCCGAGAAGAGCCAATTCGCAGTGTCATCCGCGCTGAACTGGAACCGCTGGCGACCACAGTCAAAGTTGACGCCTTGGGCAATTTGATCGCCTATCGCCAGGGACAGGGCGGCCCCAAAGTCATGATCGCCGCACATATGGACCAGATCGGGTTCATGGCGCGGCATGTAGACGACAACGGCTTCATTCGGCTGCAGCCCGTAGGCGGCTTTGACCCCCGTACCCTGGTAGCCCAACGGGTACGCGTGCACGGCAAGGAAGACTTGCCCGGCGTGCTTATGCCCGCGACCAAGCCTACGCATCTCCTGGACGAATCCGAACGGGGCAAGGCGCTGCAGCTCGACGACCTGTTCGTTGACGTTGGCCTATCGGGCGAGCGAGCGAAAGAGCTTGTCCCTCTCGGCGCGCCCATCACATTCGACCGCACGTGCAATGATCTTGGCGACGTGATGGTGTCCCCTGCGATGGACGACAGGGTCAGCGTCTACGTCATGATCGAGGCTATCCGCGGTTTGGGCGAGCATGCGGCTGAGGTATACGCCGTCGCATCTTCGCAAGAAGAGGTCGGATTACGCGGTGCGACGGTCGCGGCCTTTGGCGTGGAACCCGATATCGGACTAGCGCTCGACTCGACGTTGGCAGTGGACATTCCCGGAAGCACCGAAACGGATCGCATATCGAAACTTGGCGACGGCACCGCCATCAAAATCATGGACTCGTCGCTAATTTGCGATCCGCGCTTGGTGGAACACTGCCGCAAGATCTGCAGTGAAGAGGACATTCCCCACCAGATGGAGATTCTGCCGCGCGGCGGGACGGATGGCGGCGCCATTCAACGGACACGCGACGGCGTGCCCGCGATCACGATCTCTACGCCTACCCGCTACGTCCACACGGTCAATGAGATGGTGAACAAACAAGACGTAGCCGCCACAGTAGATCTGGTGCGGCGCTTCATCGAGACCGCTCACGAAATCGACCTCAACTGGGAGTGAACGTACTGGGCGAAGCGACCGGCCGGCTGCTTCCAACGGCCAAGGATTGACCGGATGTGCCCCCGGCCGGACCTCACCTAACACCAAAGAGCTCAGCTTCCAGTGGGCTGTGCCGCTCGGCAGGCCTTGGCTTTTGCCAATATCTGTCGCTAGTGGTTCGACACGACTGAATTGCTGGGTAGCGTAGTCCCTTCGACAGAGCCGAAACGCTCAGGACTCGCTTGCAACCCCGTATCACGCACGGAGCAGGCCCTGCGCGATCTTGCCGTATCGCAGGGTGAGCACACCAAACCGAGGGGCAGGGCACAGGTTACAAACCTGTGCTACCGGAACACCTTCCCTTCTATGGAAATTCCTACCCATCTACCGGAGTTCTTACCCTTCTACCGGCGCGCCTACCCATCACCGCAAAGTTGCCCAACCACTCGGTTTTTTCGACTGAATGCGAAAGCGGTGTGCGCCGGGGCGTGCCGATCTTAGAAGGTGTTTGCGATGCCGGCAAGAACCGTTCGTACTTCGACAAGTCCTTGTGGAAGCCTCCTCAGCACGAACGGTTCTGGATCAAGGGTTTTTTCTGGACTGCTGCTGGTACGCGAGGTGACTCTGCCTTGCGACAGCTTTCAACTCCCCAGGAGACCTTTGCGCAACTCAAGCGGTAGCGAAATAGTTCCCTCTCCCTCGACGGGAGAGGGCTAGGGTGAGGGTGGATCTCCTGAAATCTCTCCATATGCACACCAAATCTGCCCTGATACGTCTTGACACTGCCCAAGATAAAGGGCCATAGTAGCAAAAAGACCCCCTCACCCCAACCCTCTCCCCCAGGAGAGGGAGTTCCCCTGCTTGAAAGTGGGGTTATGCAAAGGTCTCCCCAGGATCCCGCACCTGCCTCTGCTTCCTCTGTAAACTCGCTCGCCGTGGACTTTCGCAAAGGATTGCTTGTTTCCCCTCACGTCAATCGCAGGCGCAATTGTCAGCCTCAATTGGAGACCTTTGCGAAACCCAAGTGGAAGCGACAGTGTTCCCTCTCCCTCGACGGGAGAGGGCTAGGGTGAGGGTGAATTTCTTGAAATCTCTCCAATTGCACACTGAATTTGCCCTGCTACGTCTTGACACTGCCCAGCGTAAAGGGCCTTTTTAGCATAGAGACCCCTTCACCCCCAACCATCTCCCCCAGGAGAGTGAGTGCCCCTGCTTGAATGTGGGGTTATGCAAAGGTCTCAATTGGAAGTGCACGCCGGGGAGATTATACTCATAGACGGCAGACCTCTCTCGACATGCGTAACGAGGTAAGCGCGTCCTGTGAATAACAAGGAAGAATTCACTCTACCCGTCTTCAGTTTGCGCCGCAGATTCAATCAGCTGATTCTGCTTGTATTCCTGTTACTTCTGCTGGCCGTTTGGGGCAGCATTGCCATCTATTTTGCCTTCGCGAGTATCCGGGAGTTGCTACAAGCTGATCCTGCCGCGCTCGCCCGTGCGGAAGGGGCCGCCGCTCCCGCGATTGCCGTGCCGATCGAGACTTTGCAGCAGCTATCCACGGGGTTACTGCAGGCGCTGGCCGTAGGCATCATAGTCGCGCTCGTCTTGGCGTTTATCATGTTCACGTTTGTCACTGCCGGCGTGCGCACCGTAGCTTTGGAGGTCTGGATTCGCCGCATGGGAGCAGGCGACTTGGAGTACAAAGTTGAGATAGAAGGCAACGACGAACTCGCTGAATCGGCGCGGGCCCTCGAGGAGCTCAGGCAACGTTCCATCAAAGCCATGCAACTCGATCTTGTAAGAGAGCTCTCGGAAGACCTGGAACGCAAAAACCAGGAACTGGAACGCGTCGTGACTGAGCTTCAGCAGACGCAGGAGCAAATAATCCTTCGCGAAAAGCTCGCTGAGCTTGGCGAGCTAACTGCCGGAGTCGCGCACGAGATCAGGAATCCGCTCAACTTCATGAAGAACTTCTCAGAAGCATCGGATGAGCTGCTTGCCGAGCTAAAAGTGACGCTCGATCATAACGCCGCAGAGCTGGATCAAGCAAACCGGCAGCTCATCGATGACATTTGTCAGAACTTAGCCGAAAACTTGGAACGCATTCGTTCCCACGGCGATCGCGCGAACCGCATTGTGCGCGACATGCTGATGCTCGGCCGCGGCGGCGGCGCGATGCAGCTCGTGGACATTAATGACTTGCTCAAAGAACATACAATGCTTGCCTTCCATAGTGCTTGCGCCCTGGAGCCGGATTTCCGCTTAGACATCGAAGAAGAGCTCGACCAAGATGCAGGTCGAGTGCCCGTGATCTCAGAAGACCTGGGGCGCGTTTTCCTGAATATGGTCGGAAACGCGTGTTATGCAACGGACGAGAAGCGACGACTGCGCGAAGCCCAGGGTGAGCCTTACACGCCGACTCTTTGGATTCGGACAAAGAAAGTAGCAGACGCAGTCGAAATCCGCATTCGAGACAACGGCACCGGCATTCCGGCGGACGTCATGGAAAAGGTGTTCAACCCGTTCTTCACGACCAAGCCGGCCGACAAGGGCACCGGCCTAGGCCTCAGCCTCTCAAATGACATCGTGCGACAGCACGGCGGCTCCATTGCGCCCACGTCCGAACCCGGTGAATTCACGGAGATGACAATCTCCATCCCGGTTTCCTAGGACTTGGTGACAGACTCCAAGTGGAGCAGTCCTCGGCTAGCTCGAACGAAGGGGGCAGGGGTTTCATCTACTGCGGCATTAGACCCAGTCGAGATCGGCAATTCCGCCTGCTCTGCGGGGCATCAGCCAGAGCACACCGGTTGGAGACCCAGCCCTCTAGCGCGGGATCCCCCTGGCGAACCTCAACGCCCTGAGGATCAGGGGCTAGCCACCGGCAACTTCCGCAGGTTCCTTGACGGCCTTGTCCTCTGCAGCACCAGTTTGAGGGGTAGGAGGACGCGAACTTGCAAAGTCGCAGTCTGGATACCTGGAACAGCTATAGAAGACGCTGCGCCGCTTGTTGAGTTTGCGCACCACGTCCCCTTCACCGCACTTCGGGCAATCCACGCCAATGGTATCCATGTAGGGTTTCGTGTTCTTGCACTGCGGAAAGCCGCTGCAACCAATGAACTTACCGAACCGCCCATTGCGAAGGAGAAGAGGTTTGCCGCACTCTTCACAATCCTCGCCGGTTTCTTCCACGGGGGGTCTGACGCGCTCCGCCTCCTGGTCGGCCTTCTCTAACGCGGCATCGAAGCCACCGTAGAACTCCTTGAGGACCGGTGTCCATTGCTTCTCGCCACGGGAAATGGCATCCAGGTCTTCTTCCATCCCCGCCGTAAACTCAGGTTTGATGATGTCGGGGAAGTGCTTGACCAACATGTCTCGCACCACTATCCCTAATTCTGTAGGCTTGAGGCTGCGTCGCTCGCGCTCAACGTAGGTGCGCTCCTGAATTACCGATAGGATAGGCGCGTACGTGCTCGGCCTGCCGATGCCCTCCTCTTCCAGTGACCGAATGAGGCTTGCCTCGGTAAAGCGTGCGGGCGGCTGGGTGAAGTGCTGGTCCGGCCAAACCTTGCGCAGGTCTACTTCTTCGCCTTCTCCCAATGTGGGCAGCGACTTCTTCTCGTCATCTGCCTCCTCGTCTGCTCGGTAGATCCGATAGAAGCCGGGAAACTTCACTTTAGTAGCAGACGCGCGGAAGCGATACGCCAGGCTTGTGCCATCCCGCTGCGGCACGATGTCTACCGATGTAGTCTGCAACAAGGCCGGGCGCATCTGGCTGGCAACGAACCGCTGCCAAATGAGCGTATAGAGCTTAAGCTGGTTTGCATCCAGAAACTCTCGCATTTGGTCCGGCGTCCGCATCGCGCTGGTGGGGCGGATTGCTTCGTGGGCTTCCTGGGCATTCTTCACACGCGATGTATAGCGATTTGGTTCTTCGGGTACTTCATCCGCGCCGTATGTCTGATCGATGAACTGCCGCACCTGTGCAATTGCCTCGCCGCTCACCTGCACGGAGTCCGTACGCATGTAGGTGATAAGGCCCACTTGGCCTTCCCCGCCAATCTCAATGCCCTCATACAGTTGCTGGGCGAGACGCATAGTGCGCGCGGCGCCATAGCCCAGGCGGCCGGAGGCATCTTGCTGCAAGGTGCTCGTTGTGTACGGAGCGCTCGGCCGCCGCCGCCGCTCACGTACCGAGATCTTCTGCACGGTCCAATCAGCGCTGTCCAATTCCGCGAGGATGCCCTGTGCCGTATCCGCATCGCTAATGTCGGGCTTCTTGCCGTGTACTTGCACGAGCTCGGCGTCGAACTCATCCTGCGTCTTTGAAGAAGTCAGCGCGCGCTTGTCGGGTCTTTTCGCGAGTGTGGCGTGTATCGACCAGTACTCTTGGGGATCGAACGCCTCGATCTCCCGTTCGCGGTCCACAATAAGGCGGAGCGCAACCGATTGCACCCTCCCCGCCGATAGACCCCGTTGGACTTTGCGCCAGAGAAACGGGCTCATCTTGTAACCGACCAAGCGATCCAGCACCCGCCGCGCTTGCTGTGCATCCACAAGGTCCGCGTTGATTTCGCGCGGTTCCTCCAAAGCGTGCTGCACGGCATTCTTGGTAATCTCGTGGAAAACCACGCGCTTGGCGCTTAGGTCCTGGTTCTTCGTCTTGCGCTTGAGCGCCTCGAGCAGATGCCACGCTATCGCTTCACCTTCCCGGTCCGGGTCGGTGGCGAGCAAGATTTCACTTGCTTTCTTTGCCTGCTCCGTAAGCTTCTTGACCGTAGCGCTCTTGTCACGGGGCACCACGTAGGAGGGCGCAAAGTCGTTGTCGACTTCTACGCCAAGTTTGCTCTTGGGAAGGTCCCGGACGTGTCCCATTGACGACTCGACCGCATAGTTGCGGCCGAGGAACTTCTTGATTGTGCGCGCCTTAGTCGGCGACTCCACGACGATGAGTTTCCGTTTTGCCAATGTTTTCACCTATATGATTTGCTGCGAGCACGCCTATATTACACTATGCGCTACGGCAAGAGAAAAGGAACTTTCCACACGAGGACCGGGAAACCGACCGCCGCCCATCCTGCCTCTCCACCCAAGTCGTACACTCTACAACAAGACCCTACGCGCTGTCACGCGGGGGAACTGCTGCCGTACGTACGCTCCCAAGCGTGCAGTTCAGCGACATTCTGCCGAATCTTGCGCACGGCGTCAAGGATTTCATCCATCCGTCGCCGCGAACCCAAGAAGAGCGTGTGCGAGAAAGCGAGCGCTTCAGTTTCAGCAATGCGCTCCGTTTCCGGACACATGACGCCGGCATAGTCCATCTCTCGCCCATACACCTGCTCATTGAATGGGAAATTTGTTCGTCCGCAGTTCATTTCGGTAAGCGCCGGGTTCTTGTAGAGCGGCGCAGTCTGGCCCGTGCTCGTTGGAACGCCTTCAGCCTTCAGCGCGGCCAGAATGGTGTCGCGTTGAATATCCTCGAATTCCGCGCCCAAGAAACGCCAATGCCAGATATAGAAGCTCCATCGCGTCACTCGAGGATCCCAAACCAAACTATCCACGCCAGGAATCTCTGCCAATCCCCGTATCAGATAGCGGACGTTTTCTTCTCGCGTCGCTATCTGCTTTGGCAGACGCTCCAGGCCGACAAGCCCCAGCGCTCCGATCCATTCCGACATGCGCAAATTGGTGGCTGGCAAAGATTGCGCCGGTTTCGGGCGTCCCACAATGCCGTTCACGTGGTGAAAACCGTACAGCCGCGCGCGGAGATCGTCCCGGTCGGTAAGCACCATGCCGCCTTCACCTAAAGGCAACACCTTACTACCCTGAAAGCTGAAAGCCCCAGCGTCCTCGATCGCGCCCACGCCGCGGCCTCGCCACTGGCTGCCATGGGCATGGGCACAGTCGCCAACGAGCGCAATGCCATGTTTGTCTGCCAGTGAGCGCAACGCGTCCAAATCGGCCGGCATGCCCCCATTGTGGACACACATGACCGCCCGTGTCTTGGGCGTAACGGCGGCGTCGCACTTGCCGGCATCGATGTTGTACGTGCCGGGTTCAATGTCCACGAAAACAGGCACCCCGCCAACAGCAATTACCGCCGTGGGCACAGTTATCCACGTGGCGGCCGGGATGATGACCTCATCGCCGGGCTCTACGCCTACCGCCTGCAACGCCAGTTCCATACCTATCGACCCCGTAGCGACCGCTACGCCGTGCCGCGCGTCTTGAAACGCAGCAAAGGCGTCTTCAAATCGCCACACCCACGATTCCGCGCCCTGCGACTTGGAGCGCGTCCATGCCCCGCTCTGCAAGACTTCCATCAGCGCCCGCTCGTCGCGGTCATCGTGTACCGGCCAGGCACTATCAAGCGGCACGTCAACGATTGGCGTTCCACCGGTCAATGCAAGTTTTCCCATGTATGGGTCATCCTCTTGTGTTAATCAGGGCTGATGGTAGTTACGCACCTGGCAGGCTGGCCGTTCACCACACACATTCCGGTTGCGTCAGCATACCACTCGACGTAATGTGCGAACTCCTTGATTCTGACGAAGGACTCAATCCAAAAGCAAGTTTCGGCTAGTGTTCCGCAATATTCTCCTGCACCAAAACCCGAAATCCACCCAAACCATCGGGCCAGATGAGGTCGGTGATGGCGCGCTTGGCGCGCTGCGTCTCTGCCGTGGCGGGCCGGGCCGCCAGCGCCGTCAATTCCTCGCCAATGCCAAGTCTCATGAGGTACTCCGCTTGAGACTGCAAACTGACCGTACCCAGGCCGAATGCCTCACCATACTCCACAAGCGCGGAAAAGTTTACGTGGGCGGTGATGTCCTGGGAGCCGATGCGGTCATAGGGGTTCTTGCCAACACGATGGCGGTGGTAGCAGGCGAGTGTGCCGTCGACCCAGCGTGCGCTGCACAGTTCCTGCCACGTAGCGCCGTAGTCTATGGTGAGCACCGTGCCTTGGTTCAATACCTGTGCAATGGTTTTCCACCGCGCCAAGGCCGCCAGGCAAATCTCGCCTTGCCAGCCTTCCGGCGGCCGGCCCAGTCGCTCCACGAAAGCTCCGAGTTCCGGGCAGGACGGTGCGTCATACAATTCGCAGAGCCGACCTTCACGCACCGTCACGTAAAGTTCCTGCAGCGCACCGCCCTTAACTCGTACCCGGTGTACTGGCAGCGCGTCCAGGAACTCGTTGGATAGCACGATGCCGTATACTGGCGCCGAAGGGGCATGGCTTATGTCAATGGGTTGCGCGGCAACCGCGGCGAGCGCCTCTCGCTGTGCGATGTTCGGACCTGGACCACGGTCAACCAACTGGTAGCGTGTACTCTTCCAACACCGCGGAATCTCATTACGCAGCCCATTGAGAATATCCCACGCCAGGATACCCCGTCCCGCCCCCATCTCCACCACGTCAAAGTGCTGGGGTTCGCCAAGTTCTTGCCAGACCCGCGCCACGTGACGGGCAAGATATGCGCCAAAGACCGCGTGAAGCTGCGGGGACGTGTAGTAGTCATGCGGCGGGCCGGCGTGAAGCTCAGGCACAGGACTCCCATCGGAGCGTGAATGTCTGTCAGCGGGCTCTTCGCTCGCATCACAGTGACCTGGGGATGCAGTGTAGTAACCCACTCCCGGCGCATAGAGCGCGGTCTCCATATACTCCGCAAATGTTATCCTGCCCTTTTCCGCGATCGCCGCGCGCACCAGGTACTCTGCCGTCATAGTGCCGTACTTTCATCGGGGGAACTGCCTGTTGCTTGGCAGTGCTCTATACGAGTGTTGTCATTTCGCTGTGCAAGGGAAGCAAAGCGTCAGCAAGCTGTCTGCACGGTAAAGCGCTGATAAAGAAGGAAGTGAAACGAACAGCCGCCAGCAGACTTGGCTGCCAGGCCGCTCGTCTCTGTGCCGTACGCCTTAGCCTGCATCTCAATCCCGCCCATTGTCAACTCATGATGAAGGTGCACCTTGCCTCCTTTCTGTACAATAGAGAGCAATACGGCAGCGGACAACACGACGTGAGATCGAGGGAGGTTTGGGGAATGGCGCTGCGAAGCCAAAAGCTACGAGACCTCAACCGCCAAGGCGATGCCCTGCGCATGGGCATGGACTGGACAGTTGACGATTTGGGCAAGCCGCAGGTGCTGGTGGAGAGTGTGACCGGCTGTTCCCACCCGTCCAGCGTGCATCTCGGCGACTTGGTCGAGCAAGCCAAGTTCGGCGTCTACACGCGCGGCGGCAAGCCCGCCGAGTTTTACTGCACCGACATCTGCGATGGCGTGGCCCAAGCCCACGCCGGCATGAGCTATAGCCTGCCTTCCCGGGACATCATCAGCTACATGACGGAGATCCACGCCCTGGCGCATCCCCATGACGCCATGGTGTGCATTTCCACTGCCGACAAGGCTGTGCCCGGCCACCTGATGGCCATGGCGCGCGTGAACCTCCCGGCTATCCACATTCCCGGCGGCACCCAGACTAACGGCCCTTGCAATATGTCGTCTGAGCTCATGTACCCGCTCGGCATCATGCGCGACAAAGGGCAGATCACCGAGGAAGAGCTGATCGCCAAGCAGAAGCACGCCTGTCCCACGCCCGGCGCGTGCCAGTTCATGGGCACTGCCAGCAGCAATCAAGTAATCGCTGAGGCGCTAGGCCTCGCATTGCCGGGCAGCGCGCTCATACCGGCCGCGCTCCGCGAGCTCACCCGCATGGCCCGCGACGCCGGCGAGCAGGTGATGACATTGCTGGAAAAAAATATCCGGCCCCGCGACATTCTGACGCCGGAGGCGTTCCATAACGCCCTCGTGCTCCACGCCGCCGTCGGAGGCTCAACCAACCTTCTCATCCACCTGCCTGCCATCGCCGCGGAGGTCGGTATCGAGATCCGTCCGCAGCAGTTTGACGAGATTGGCAGAAAAGTGCCGGTGCTGACCGACGTGAAGACCTACGGCACCCATCCGGTGGAATACATCTGGTACTGCGGCGGTGTGCCGGCTCTGATGAACGAGGTAAAGGAATTCCTGCACCTGGACTGCCTTACGGTGACTGGTAAGACCATCGGCGAGAACTTGGACGACCTGGCAGAGTCCGGCTGGTTCGAGGAGATCGCGGGATATCTGGACAACCACGGCGTCCGCAAGGAAGAAGTGCTCTATCCGATTGAGAAGCCCTACAAATCGGGCGGCACGATTGCCGTGCTTACCGGCAACCTGGCGCCGGAGGGAGCGGTGATGAAGCACGTCGCCGCCGACCCGCGCACGCACCAGATGACGGGACGCGCCGTGCCCTACGACCGCGAAGAGGATGCGATTGAAGGCGTCACAAACGACGAGATCAAACCCGGCGACGTGATGGTCATCCGGTACGAGGGGCTGCGTGCCTCCGGCATGCCGGAAATGTACTTCTGTACTACCGTCATCTCAGCGCGGCCCGATCTGGAAGCAAGCACCGCCATCATCACCGACGGCCGCTATTCCGGCGCCGCCAAAGGCCCGGCCATCGGCCACGTGATGCCGGAAGCCGCTCTGGGCGGCCCGCTTGCTCTCGTGGAAAAGGACGACCTTATCCAAATCGACGTGCCCGCGCGCTCGTTGGCAATTGTGGGCGTAAACGGTGAGCGGCGGTCGCCGGAGGAAATTGAGCAGATCCTTTCGGAGCGGCGCAGCCGCTGGCAGGCGCCCGCGCTTGCGCACGAGTCCGGCGTGCTTTCGCTCTATAGGCGCGAGCCCGTTACCTCCACAAACGGTTTGCCGGCAAGTGTCACCGCACGCCCACAGGCAGAATCAACCCCACGACCATGAGCGCGCGGTCGCCCTATCCACTGTATGCCGTTCTGACGTTGGCATTGCATGCCCAAGGTCTTGGGAGGTCGCTGGGCGCGATCTCACGACCCGGCACCGAGGATGTCTACGCGGCGATTGAGCGCGTGGGCTGGGTGCAGATCGACACGCTCCAGGTCGTCAACCGCGCGCACTACGTCACACTTTGGAGCAGGCTGGGCAGCTACGACACCTCGCTTCTGGATAGACTCCTCTTCGACGACGGCAACACGTCTCCCGACAACAACCGCCGTCTGTTCGAGTACTGGGCGCACGCGGCCTGCATAATCCCCTTGACCCTCTACCCGTATTTGCTGCCGCGCATGCGCAGCTACCGGGAGGGCGATAACAAGCCGTACCGGAATTGGCTGGCCAATGCTGAGAAACAGCAATTTGTGAAGGATGTCTACGCAGCGGTGCGGGAACACGGGGGCTCCCGCGCGGCAGACTTTCGCACCGACAAGCGCGCGCCGGGAACCTGGTGGAACTGGGACGATGCAAAGGTCTCACTGGAACATCTTTACAACATTGGCGAACTCGCAATCGCCAACCGCGTAAACTTCCAACGAATTTACGACGTTCGTGATCGTGTGCTGCCGTCCTGGGTCAATAGAGAAGAGCCAACCGAGGAAAAGGCGCTAAAGCACTTGCTGGAGATTTCCATGCGGGCATTTGGGGTCTGCACGCCGGAGCAAGTCGGAAACTACTTCAAGCTCAAGGCCAGCGAGGCTCGGCCCCTGGTGAGAGGGCTGATGGAAGATGGCACGTTCGCCACTGTTCAGGCCCAGCTCGCAGATGGTGGAACGCACGATCTCCTCGTGCATCGCGAAAACCTGCCGCTGCTGGATGCCGCGGCAGATGGCTCCCTTCGCGTCCGCCGGACGACGTTTCTCAATCCCTTCGACAGTCTCTTCTGGGCCAGAGGCCGTGACCGCGCCATGTGGAATTTCCGTCAGAAGTTGGAGTGCTACGTGCCTGCGCCCGAGCGAAAGTGGGGATACTTTTGTCTGCCAATCTTGAACAAGAGACGCCTGGTCGGCCGCTTTGATCCAAAGCTGGAACGAAAGACCGGACTGCTCCGGCTGAAGGCGCTTCACCTTGAATCCGGCGTGAAGCCGAGCGACCGCCTGGCAGCCTCCGTCGCCCGCGCCATGCGCGACTTCATGCGCTTTCACGACGCGACAGACCTTGTAATTGAAAACAGCGACCCCACGGAGTTTGGCACAAAACTCATGGCTGCCTTATAGACTACCGCTAGACTCTTAATTAGCCGGTGAGTTTTGTCCTGTGAGAAGCTCCAACCACCACGGGAGGCATTGCCATGCAAACGGTCACGGTAAAGAGCCACGAACGGCTTCAGCACGTCGTGGTCACCGATTCACACGCACTTGTCGCGGACGAGCCGCCGCCGGAGGGCGAGAATCTCGGTCCCAATCCCTATGAATTGCTGCTGGCCTCGCTCGGCACCTGAACGGCCATGACGCTGCGGCTGTATGCCGACAGGAAAGCGTGGGACTTGGATTCAGTGCGGGTGGAACTCAGCCACGAGCGAGTCCACGCCCGCGACTGCGCGGAGTGCGAGCAAGAAGGCAGTTCCAAAATCGACCTCATCCGGCGCTACATCGTCGTCTCCGGCGCAATTGACGAAGTCCAGGCCAAGCGGCTCCTGCAAATCTCCGAGCGCTGCCCGGTGCACCGCACGCTTGAGGGCGGCCCGACAATTCTCACTGAGCTCGATGTAGTGCCGGGCTAAAAGTACTCTCATTGCGTAGGTCATCTAAGCCGGAGGAGAAGCCGAGAGTCGCAAGGTGGGAGACCGGCACTCGGCGGCAAGTGCGACTGGAGAGGATCGGATGGATTCCCGCTTTCGCGGGAATGACGAGTTTTTGCGGGATCGACATACAAGATGCTGTCCCACTCTGTGTAGCGCGGGGGCTTGTCCCCCGCTCCGCTTACTGGAAAGAGAGCGTAGCGCGAGGACTTCCCTGCTCCGCACAGGATGCGCGTCGCCTGGAGAAAACTGATCCTGCGACCCACGCGGGGACAAGCTTTCGCGGAATTGACGGACAAGTTGCAGCCCTATTTCGTGGCAAGAAACCGCTTGGTTTATGGCGGGACGCCACAGCCAGAGAGTACAAGACTCCAGTGAGTCTCCTTTGATGCGAAAAACGCAATCAGTGAAGGCTATGCAATAGATCTAAAGCAGTCTCTTGCACACTCTCGCCTGCGACAGCGGTAAAGCGGCTCCAGCGGCCCATGTTCACCTCATAGCCGCCCTCCTCATAGGCTATCGGTGTGGGGAAATAGCCCTGGTAGCAGTTGGCGTACCCCACCACGAATGTGCGGCCAAAGGGCGACTGTTCTTTTATGTCTAGTCCAATTTGACAGAACAACTCGCCCGGCACGCCCACCCACGCGCTGTCCCCAATCGTCATTACTTGAATCTCGCCCACTTCTTGGCGCGCATCGTTGCGGGTGAGCATGTACTTCTCTCGCGCAAGGCGGTGCTTATTTGCCTCAGCACGTACTTCGGCAGCCGTCGCGCCGCTGCGCTGAAGGCGCTCCACCTGTTCGCTTGCGGCGGCGTATGCGCGTTCAGCCTCGCTGTTCGTGGGCAAGTCGGTGCGGTAGGACCAATGCACGTACGTTGAGGAAATCTGAACACCACGTTCAACGGGCGGAACTTCCTCCGGCAACAATGAAGCCGCCACGCGCAGCACCTCGCCGGCAAGTTGCAGTCCAATCTCACGCGCGTCGCGCACGTTGCGCCGCACCACCGGCGGATTGACGTCGCCGCACGCGCCTTGCGTGAACAGCGCGGTGACACTTGGCCCCAGGGCCGCCTCTACCGCGGCCATGGCAAAGCCGGGATAGTCCGCCGAAACGAGCGGCTGGCTCATGGCGCAGATGGGGTGTGCCGTGAAGTTGCAGAGCACCGCCAGCGGCGATCCGTCGGGACGCTGGGCGAGCAACACGCCCACCTCCGGGTCAATCGGGCCGCGGCGCACCAACTCGCCGGGCGCAGTTTGGTCCCAATTGCGGTACACGTTACCGTCGCTCCGTACCACGCGGCGGTTTTCTGATATCCCGTATATCTCACCGGAATGTACCTTTATGGCCGCCGGTTGGCGCTGCTGCCACGCGGCGATCGCTGCCCCCGCCAGATCATGTCCGAGCTTCTGCACCCACGGCCAACTCAAATCAAGGGTGGAGAGATCAATGGAAGCATGGCTGCTATGGGTATGGCTGGCGCTGAGCATCACATTCTCACCCGAGATAGACGTATGTGTCGCCACCTGCTCCCGTACCCCGGCGGCAAACGCCGCCGGCGGAAATCCGATCATGTCGCAAGCAATAAGCGCAACCGTTCGCTCGCCATCGTCAATCACAAGCGCCTTGGCCCAGAGGTTGTCATTGACTCCCAAGAACGGGTCGTGGCGGTCCCAGTCGTAGCCAAGGTACGGCACACCCACGTCGGGCGTTATGCAAACACGCGCAGTCCCCACCTGGAAGTATCCCTCGCGGTTATTCATCGGCATGCTCACTTCACTTGTGTACTTTGCTCGGTCGTTTCGGAGAACTCTCATTGTGCAGGATACACACGACCCGCGGGGACTGTCGAAGGGCCCGCAGCGTGCTCACTACTCACACCACGCCTCGCCCCAAGAAAGCATATGCTCCCGCCACTCTCTTGTATAATCAGGAGAAACATGCGCCACGCAAGAAATTGAGCAGTCGGATGGAGGCACCCATGCGAGATATTCCGCACCTCTTTGACGCCAACGTGTTTCTCGGGCCGATATTTCTTCGGCACGACGAAACACCGGACGATGTCCCTCGGTTGCTGGCCGTGATGGATGAGAACAGCATCAGCCGTGCGCTCGTCACCCACGGCCTCGCCAAGTGGCAGCATCCCGCCGTAGGCAACCGGCTCGTCATCGAAGAGACCAAGGGGGTGGACCGGCTCGTGCCGTGTTGGGTCGTCATGCCGTCCGTGGCCGGGGAGATGCCACCGGAGCGCGAGCAAATTGCACAATTGCTGGATTCCGGCGCGCGAGCAGCGCGACTCTGCACGGGCATAAATCGACTTACCCTGGAGCCATTTGAACTGGACTCGCTGCTCGAAGCCTTGGCCGAACGAAGGGTTTCGCTGTTCCTGGATTCTAACATCCGTCATTGGAGTGAACCGCGTCCGTGGGCATTCATCGAATGGGCCGTTCGCACGTATCCCACGCTGCCGCTCGTTCTCTTGCGCGAGCCGCCGTCGAACTTTCGCACACTGTTTACACTTATGGATCGCTACGCCAACCTGTATATCGAGACGTCGTACATGCAGGGCCACGATGCCATCGCCCTCATAGCGAATCGCTGGGGTGCGGACAGGCTCGTCTTCGGCACCGGCATCCCCGTGTGGGACCCGGGCATGGCCATCACCGGGCTCACCTACGCCAGCTTTTCAGTTGAGGAACGCAATGCCGTAGCCGGCGGCAGCCTGCAGCGCTTGATCGATAATTGTGTCGTCTGACCGTCATGCGCTTGGCTTCCGTCCATCCTTCGACAAGCTCGGGACGAACGGAGGCGCGAGTCACGGCTGAAACAAGGCCCTGGATTTGTACCACGAAACCATTGGTTTCCCAATTCAACAGCGAGAAGGACGTAGAGTAATGGCACAGGCAACTTCAGCGGCGGAAAGCGCAGCAATGAGCATACGGGAGGCCGCCCTGCGCGGCGAACCGCTTACGGATACGTTCATCGTAAACAACCACAGCCACCTCGGCTTGTACTATGGATTCGCCCAGCCCAATCCGGATGCCGATTCCCTTGTGCGGACGATGGACCGGGTGGGCATCGACCAGTCGTGCGTTTTTTCCAGCCTGGCGATTACGGCCGACATGCGCACGGGCAACGACCAAAACCTGGCGGCGGCTCGTCTACACCCTGACCGTATACTGGCGTACGCCGTGCCGGACCCAAATCTCGCCGGCCAGGTCCGCGAAGAAATGCAACGCTGCATCGACGCCGGAGCGCGCGGCATCAAGTTCCACACCGGGCTGCATGAGTATCCCTTTGCCGGACCCGGCTACGTTCCCGCCTTTGAATTGGCGGACAGGCATCGGCTGCCATTGATCAGCCACGGCGTGGACTCACCCGACGTGCTGCAGCGCACCGCCCGGGCATATCCCAACGCCCACTTAATTGTGGCCCACGCCGGCGCGGGGCGTAAGCACCCGGCATTTGACCCAATCTATGATGTTGCGCTTGAGGAGCCAAATGTCTACCTGGATACTGCCGGTTCTGTTGCACCGTATGGGATTTTCGCGCAACTGGTAGCGCACGTAGGCGCCGGCAAGATACTCTACGGCGACGACTTTCCGTGGATGTGCCCCACGCACCAGATAGGCCGCATTCTCCTGGCGCCCATCACCGACGACGAGAAGAAGCAGATTCTCGGTGGCACGATGCAGCGGCTGTTGGGCACGCGGCAGTGACCGGACTGGCGGTTAGGATGCTCCATCGTGTCGTGGCCTTCTCCACAGCCCAAAGTAGAATCTCGGGTTCCTTGAAGTGCCCGTGCTCTTCCGATTCTTCAAAACTGCCGGCGCTCTACTGTCATTGAGTAGGTGCTCTTCCGTCACGGTGCAGGCGCCCTTCTGCCATTGTGCAAGCGTTCTTCTGCCATTGTGCAGGCGCTCTCTTGTCACTGTGCGGGCGCTCCATTGTCACTGTGCAGACGCTCCTTTGTCACTGTGCAGACGCTCCTTTGTAGCTGTGCAGGCGCTCCTTTGTCATTGTGCAGGCGCTCTTCTGTCATTGTGCAGGCGCTCCTTTGTCATTGTGCAGGCGCTCCTTTGTCATTGTGCAGGCGCTCCTTTGTCACTTCGAGCGCCCTTCTGTCATTTCGAGCGCAGCGAGAAATCTAGAATGGCTGCACAATGGAATATTGATTGGCGACAGCACTGCCGACACTTCGCCCTGCCCATGATCGAAATCAGGTTGCAAGACAGATACGCAGGGCACCCTTCCCCACATCGAATTGGGTCCCTGCGGTGCAATGAAGATGGATTCCCGCTTTCGCGGGAATGACGGATCGAGATGCTCCCTCTCCTTGTAGCGCGGGGGCTTGTCCCCCGCTCTTCACGGCTCATGATTGGCTGTTGCGTAGCTGGATTCCGGCGTTCGCCGGAATGACTGGTTGGACGCACTCTCGCCACCCAACAGTGCACACAGACCGCTTCAGTAGCGCGGGGGCTTGTCCCCCGCTCTTCACAGCTGGTGAGTGGCTGTTGCGTAGCCGGTTTCCGGCGTTCGCCGGGATGACGACGCGTGTGCCGTTCGTTAGACTGGCATACATGCCGACCACAGTCCGTGTGAGTCCACTTGCGAATAGACGCGCCTGCTGAGGAACCATCCATGAAATACTTAATGCTCTCGAAGCCCCTAGAAAACCTCTCCTACCCCGAGCTTGCCGACACTGTGGCCGAACTTGGCATGGACGGCATAGACCTCACGGTGCGCTCACCCGGCCACGTCTTGCCGGAACAGGTGAAGACCGACCTGCCCAAGGCGGCGCAGGCCGTCCGCGAGCGGGGATTAGAGCTTGGCTGGCTAACTACGGCGATCGACAGCGCCCAGTCGCCCTATGCGGAAGACATAATTGCCGCGGCTGCCGACCTCGGCATCAACCAGTTCAAGCTGGGCTATCACCGCTACGCCGGTTTTGGCTCAATGGGCCGCCAGATCGCTGAGGTCCGGGAGCAGTTGCGCGGCATCGAGCGGCTCTGCCGGCAGTATGGTGTACAGGCCGGCATTCACGCGCACTATGGGCCCACGCTCTCTGCCACCACTCACGTAGTCTCGCTCCTGCTCGAAGGCTTCGACCCCGCCGCCATTTGCTACTATCCCGATCTCGGGCACATGGGAGTAGAAGGCAGTTTCGGCGGCTGGATTCACGGACTGGACCTGCTCGCAGACCGCATTGACATGCTGGCTCTGGAAAATGTGGCTCAGTTTCGCGCAGTAGACCCGGATACGGGTGCGGCGTCCTGGAGTACGAAGGTTGTGCCGTTCGACCAAGGCTTCATTCCCTTCCCCGAAGCCTTCCGGTACTTGAAGCACATCGGCTATACCGGCTACGCTTCGTTTCAGTCCGAGTATCGGGGCGCGAACAGCTTTAGAGACTTGAACCAAACCGAACTGCTCGCTCAAGTGAGCCAGGACCTGCGCTACACGAAACAGCTTGCTGACGCAGTGGGCCTATAGGCGAGACGGCGTCTCGGTAGAGACCGACCGCACATTTCGCGCTTTCTCTGCGTAGCCGCAATGCTACAATGTGCGGACAGGTGTTCTCTTGTGTAGACGTAGTCCTTTGAGCGCCGATTTGGTCGCATTGAGATTTTGATTTCGCAACTACGAGTGAGAGAAGCAGGGAGCAGGAACGCATGGATCGCCCAAACATCATCCTGATCACGACTGACGAGCAGCGGTGGGATACGCTCGGCTGTTACGGCAACCAGAAGGTCAAGACGCCGACCCTGGATGCCCTGGCAGCAAAGGGAACGCTCTTTGCCAAAGCGTACAACCAGAACCCCGTGTGTATTCCGGCCCGCGCCTGCTTGCAGACCGGGCGCTACACCCGCCAGCACGGAGTTTCCTACATGGAGGCGGCCGTCGACAGCACGCCCGGCCTGCCGCCCTGGGAACGCACCTTCATGGAGGAGCTGCAGGACGCCGGGTACGTTACTGCCGCCTTTGGCAAGATACACATGATGCCGCCGAAAGGCTATAACGAAACGCAACTTACCGGCGGCAAGGGATCGCGTTGGACACAGTCGTACGGCTCGCCGCTGGGTCCCGGACCTTTGGGCCCCGTATACGCGCGGTGGCTCGACTCCGTGCATCCGGGCGGCTATGAACTCATCTATGAGCAACGCCGCGAACCCGAATATCGCAAATACATGACCGCCATCACCAATGTCCTGCCGCTGGAAGAGTATATCGACACGTGGATCACCGAGAACACCCGCGAGTTTGTCTCCCGCGACCACGATCAACCCTTTTTCGCTTGGTGCGGCATTTGCGGCCCGCACGGCCCGTTCGATCCGCCGCGACCGTATGACAGCATGTACCCATCCGATTTCGTGGACGTCTCACCCACGTACCTGGCGGATGATAGCGATAAGCCCAAGCATCTACAGAACGGGGGCGGCCGCTTTGCCAAAGAGCCGGATGACAGCCTGATCCGGCGCGTGACGGCCTTCTACTGGGGGCTCTGCACGTACATTGACGACATGATGGAACGCCTGTTTCAGACGCTTGAAGAGTGCGGCAAGGCCGACAACACCCTCATCATCTTCACCAGCGACCACGGCGACCACATGGGCGATTGGTCGCGCGGCGGCAAGGGGACGTTTTGGGAAGGCTCCGCGCGCGTGCCGTTTATCGTCGTGCCGCCAGCCGACAAGCCCCGCGTGCCCAACGTGGATGGCGTCATCGGCACCTTTCAGGTCGCGCCGACCATTCTCGACTATGCCGGCGTGGATATCCCGCGAGAGATGCAGGCCACCAGCCTCAAGCCCGTGGTGGAAGGCGCTGAAGACTCGCCGGGCTTCGCGCTCTGCGAGTATGAGGACAACAACCAAGTCGTGCGCGGCAAGTCCATCACCACGAACCGCTACAAGTACGCATTTTGGAATACCGAAGACGGGCAAGAGCTTTACGACATGGAGAACGACCCTCTGGAGTTGCACAATCTCGCCCGCGATCCAGGATCGCAAGACCTCGTGCGCCAGCATAAGGAAATGCTTCTCCAGCACCTGCTCGATAGCGAGAAGCCGATACGCCGCTGGTAAGCGAGGGGTGCGCCAAGAATGAGGCGCCACTGCAAACGAAGTATCCAACCAGCCGCAATCGATGCCGCAGCGATCAAACTGAATACAGAATCTAAGAGGGGCGCACGATTGTGCGCCCCTCTCGCATTGCGGCTAGTGCCGAATGCTAGCTTCCACCCAGAAGAAAATCATCTCTCCCTGCGGAAAATGCTTCTGCCTTCTTAGGCAATTACTCCGCTGCCAGGGCAGCCTCGATCTTCTCAGCGGCGTCGGCGCTCACCCACTCGCGCCAAGAGTCACTATTCTGCAGCCACCACACGGCGACTTCAGCGTAGTCGGCGCCAGTCTCCGAGAAGTACGTCTCGGCTTGACGCTGGTTGCCAAAGTTCCAGTCCCACTTGCCGAGAAGTTCGATCACGTCCGGAGCGGATTCTTTGAGATCCGTGTTGACGGCAATCACAACCTCAGCCACGGGGTATGCGCAAGCATTACCGTCGGCCCAGCACTCTTCGTTAAAGGTCGGCTCTTCGAGAACATAATAGCCGCCGAGTTCGGTCTCCATTTCAAAGGAGAACGTCGTCGGACCCCAGTAGTAGAACAGCACCGGCTCTTTCTTTAGGAAAGCCGCGCGGATCTCGCTCTGCAGAGCGGCATCCGAGCCAGGATTGACCAGTTCAACCGCGTCGCTCAAACCATAGGCCACGACCTGATTGGCATTCACTTGCTCGCACGCCCAACCGGGAATGCACGAAAGCAAGCGTGCTTTGCCGTTCGAGTCCGGCGTCACGAAGATTTCCATGTGGTCCGCGAGGTCTTCCACTTTGCGCAAGTTGGGATTCTCATCCGCAACATACTGCGGAATGATGAACGCGGACTGCCAGTTGTCCTCCAGGCTCTTGCCCACAACTTCAACTGAGCCTTCCTCCAAAGCCAGTAGGAAGGGCTCTTCCTGGTTTGGCAGCCAAATTTCCATGGTGACGTTCACGTCACCGGCACGGAGCGCCACCAGCATGGGAACGGTATCGCCAAAGACCGCGTCGGTCTCATAGCCATAGCCGTTCTCGATGATATAGCGTGCTACCGCGTTCTGGATCTGGGCGCTATCCCAGCTAAGGTCGGAAAAGACGATGGTGGGCTTTGCCATCATCTCCGCTTCCTCTTCTGCCGGCGTCACCACGGCGGTGCCGCAGGCAGCGAGCGTAAGCATAAAGGCGAGCATAAGCGCTAGCATGCCGCCGAGTGATTTCCAAGTTCGAGTTTTCATTACGTTGGGATCCTCCCCCTGTTTCTGTTAATCTCCATGGCATTACGATGCCAAAAGTCTCCAACCGCTATCAATCGATAACCACCTCCGAAACGTCTTAAGTCCGTAATGCTTCTTGTCTACTCTTAGCCCACGCCTGGGTGATGCGGTCGATGATGATCGCCAAGAAGACGATACCCAGTCCGCCCAGCAGTGCCTGCCCCGGTTGCGCGCGCGAAAGCGCCCGCTGCACGTCTTCGCCCAGGCCGCCGGCGCCGACCAGCGAGGCAATCACCATCATTGCCAGCGCCATCATCGTGGTCTGATTGATGCCAGCCATGATCGTCGGCAACGCCATTGGCAACTGCACCTTGAACAGCAGTTGCCGGTGGGTGGTGCCGAACGAGCGCGCGGCCTCGACCACCTGCGGGCTGACTTCCCGGATACCGAGACTAGTGAATCGGATCGTCGGCGGCGCCGCGTAGATAATGGTGGCAAAGACAGCGGGCACGTTGCCAATTCCAAAAAACATAACAACCGGCACGAGATATACGAACGACGGCATAGTCTGCATGCCGTCGAGCAGCGGCTTCAAGACCGCGTCAAACGTGTTGCTGCGCGCGGCCAGCACTCCGAACGGAATACCCACAACGATAGAGAGAAAAACTGACACGACGATGAGCGCCATGGTCTCCATGGCACTGGCCCAAAGTCCGAACACGCCGGTCGTGAGCAAAGCAACCACCGCAAAGGCGGAAAACTTCCAGCCGACGGTGACCCAGGCAATCAGGGCCGCGCCAACCACAATCACCGGCCACGGCGTCCACAGAAATGCGGTCTCTATCCACAGCAAGAACCGCAGCACGGCATCCGCAACTAAATCGAACACCGGCCCCCAGGCAACGGTAATGTCATCCACCCAGTCATTGATCCGGTTACTGATGCCGCGGCTCCAGTCGAGCGGAAACTCGGTTCTGGGGCCCCACGCCAAGACCATCACGACAAAGAAGGCGAGAAAGCCGCCAACAATAAGCGCGGCCCGGGAGGGCCCCGCCGCGCCGTTCCGCGTCGCCTCACGAATCTCGACGGTCGTTTCTTTCAAACGCGTCATTACTGCCATATCACACTCCGGCTACGCGCCGGCCTCCTGACGTTCTTCAGAAAAGACCGCCTCGGCGAGCACATCCCGCTCAATCATGCCAACCAGCCGCTCTTCGTCGTCTACTACTGGGATCTTCCCTTCCTGAGGCCACGCTACCGAGAGCGCATCCTCAATACACTGCCCTGCCAGCACCGGTTCGCAGCGACGGGAGACAGCATATTCGATGGTAGCGCTGCCGTTCCCGGCGGCATCGCGCGCTTCTTTCCGGCAGATTTCTCCCCGATAGCGGCCATCCTCTGCAATGACGAACGCGGCCTCGACACCGCCAGACTCCAACTGAGCAAGGGCGTCCCGTGCCGTCGTCGTGGGTTTCAAGAGGACTCCACACCGTTCCATGACGTAACCGACGGTAACAATCGAAGACGTACGCACGTCGCGCGTGAAGTCGGCCACGTAGTCGTCAATCGGATTCGCCATGATCTCTTCAGGCGTGCCAATCTGAACGATGGCCCCGTCGCGCATAATGGCGATGCGGCTGCCCAGCTTGGTAGCCTCCGCCAGATCGTGGGTAATAAAGACGATGGTCTTGTGCAACTGCTCTTGCAGGCGGATAAGCTCATCCTGCATATCCCGCCGGATGAGAGGGTCCAGCGCACTGAAGGGCTCATCCATGAGCAGAATTTCGGGATCGCAGGCCAGGGCCCGCGCAAGACCCACGCGCTGTTGCATGCCGCCGCTGAGAGCTGCAGCGTGGTACTCTTCCCAGCCATCCAGACCGACCACTCGCAGCAGTTCGGCCGCTCGCGCTCGCCGGTCTTCCCGCGGCACCCCTTGCACTTCCAAGCCCCAGGCGACGTTATCGATTACCGTGCGGTGGGGCAACAGGCCGAAGTACTGGAAAACCATGCCGGTCTTCTGCCGGCGCGCCTGCGTGAGTTCTTCATCGGTATAGCTGAGAATGTCCTCACCGTCGATGATGACTTCACCGACGGTCGGCTCTATGAGACGTATGAGACAACGCACCAGCGTGGACTTGCCACTGCCGGAGAGTCCCATTACGACAAAGGTCTCGCCCTGATGGACGTCGAAGCTCACGTCGTGCAACGCCAGCACCGAGTCCAACTCGTCCTGGACTTCGTCCTTCGTCTTACCCTCGAGGGTCTCCCCCACGTCAGGTCCGTCGGCCGGTCCAAACACCTTCCACAGGCCACGCACGCTCACGCGCACTTCGCCGTTGGCCGAAGTCGGTAAATCCGGCAATTCTTCCGTTGCTTGGTTCATGACTACTCTTCGACCTCCCTGAAGTTACCGGCAGCTCGTTGCCGCAGATCGAAGCACTGTAGCTTCAGGATCGCAACACCAACCCCGCAGTAGCCATAGTCAGGGTACCAAGCTGGTATGCCCCTTGCAAGCGTTTTGCACTATTTCTAAGCCAGAAGCCTGTCTGGTCAATGCAATAGGACAACCCCTCTCATTGACCCGCGCGCACGCAAAGAGTCATACTGAGGGAGACGGATCGGCACACGCAATAACGCACCAAGAGGAGTACATCCATGGCCGAGAAGCAACGTCTCAGCATCGAATACTGCACCTCGTGAGGCTACCTCCCAAAAGCCGTCAGTTTGACGGAACAAGTGCTGGATAAGCACGAACAGAACATCGAGAGCCTGGAGCTCATCCCCTCCGGCGGCGGCGCCTTCGAAGTCACCCTGGACAACAACGTCATCTTCTCCAAACACCAGGAAGGCCGCTTCCCCGAGCACGACGAGGTGCTGAAACACCTAGGGTAGGTGTCTAGCAACATTGTCACTTTCCCGTCCGATATAAGTAATCCTGTTCACGTGCTTCAGCGTTAACGCAGACAATGCCGGCTTCGTGTAAGCGAGGACCGGCGTTGGGGGGTTAATGTCCGTGTCAAAAAGGACTTGCACCTCTTTGGCTTACTCTTCTTTGCTCGAGGGATTAACCCAACCGGGACAGTCAAGTCCCTTACCTGCGCTACAATGCATCATCGGCGGCTGTTACTTTGATAAACTGGCAATTGGTGGTTGCAATCACTAACCCACGTTGTTTCGTGCGAGCACCCAACTCTTAAAATAAAACCGTTGCAGAATTGCCCTGACTTAGTAATTCGCTTCCGCCGTACTTAGTTTCGGAGGGACGCAATTGTGGTAAGCAAAATTACATGAGGTGTTGCAACGATGAGTGTTGACAAGGATTTCTTGCTAAATGCCTTATTGAAGCACAATTTCCTGCCAACTCAAAAGCGAGAGAAAGAGGAGATTCCACAAATAATCACCTCAGGTGCATTCACAGAGTGTGTAGCAAGAAGACTTGCAGACTGCAAGGAGGCTCGAGCGGACCACCCTGGTTACGACACGGTCGAGTACAGATTGACGCGATTCAACGGCGTGGCGCGGGTTTGCTCGATACCCCACCCTAAGGCCTATGCGACCCTTGCGTTGAGCATTGCCGAGAATTGGGAGCAACTCAAGTACATATCAGAGAACACTGTCAGCAAGATTGTCCCAAGGAAACATGAAGATGGCAGGATCATCGTGATGGAGTACGAGAACCTGCCGAAAGCCCATCAAGCCTTAGAATACTCGTTTGGGCGCCACTTCATGGTGCGCACGGATATATCGAACTTCTTTCCCAGCATTTATTCGCACTCAATTCCTTGGGCGACTGTAGGTAATGCCAAGGCAAAGAAAGCCATAGGAAAGAATTCCAAATGGTACAACAGTCTCGACCGCGCAATCCGAATGACTAAGAGAAGTGAAACAGGCGGTATTGCAATTGGCCCAGCTACTTCTAACATAATTGCCGAATCAATTCTCGCTCGCGTGGACTGTAAACTGGGAGATGAGTACACCTATACAAGATACATAGACGACTATACGGCATATTGCGAGAGCCACGAGAGAGCACAGGGCTTTGTACTATCACTTGCGGAAGAACTGAGCAAGTACAAACTAGCACTAAATATTGGCAAGACGGAATTCATTCCGCTCCCACAAGCCACTGGTGAAAACTGGATTGTTGACCTAAAGAATGCTTTGCTAGATAGAGGCGATTTGTCCCCCGAAGGTGCGATCAACTACCTGGACTTCGCACTCCGTCTTTCGAGACAAACACCCGATGGTAGCGTATTGAAGTACAGTCTAAAGGCACTGCTTAGTACGGTTTTGGATTCAAGATTTGACGTAGATGGTGAAGTAGTGGACATTGTACTTCATTATGCTCTGAATCTATCGTTTCATCAGCCTGTCCTACTCCCACTGCTTGAAAGGCTTTTCGACGAAGCATTGTCGGTGGGGGGAGATTTTCGGCACAAAGATGAGCTCCAGGCCCTATTGTGTGAACATGTACGCCTACGCCACTCTGATGCAATCTCTTGGATATTGTACTTTTCCGTCAAGTACGGAGTGCCAATACGAGATTGCTGTGCCTGTCGAATTGTGGAGCTTCAAGACTGCATACCAATGCTACTCCTAAGTCAATCTGGAGATGAGAGCCATGAGAATAGAGTTATCGAGTTCGCCAGGGGGTTAGAGAAGAGTAACCTATATGGGCTTGACCAACAGTGGCTGCTCCTGTATGAGTTGGTATTCGATGAAAGAATGGAAAACCCCTATCGGAAGAAAGATTCATGCGAAACAACCTTCGATATCATGAAGTCAGAGGGTGTGAGATTCATCAGGCCTCCGACCGTAACATAACTACCATCACAGGATCCAAACCTAAACGCGTAGTATTGCGGTGTTCGGTGGATCTAGTCCGGAAGTCTTGTTCATATCGAGTGTGAGAAAGCATTGAGTCTTTCCAACCCGCCTACAAAGACCCGGCGTCGCCGGTCGATTCGCCTGAAGGACTACGACTACGCGCAGGCAGGCGCGTACTTCGTCACCATCGTCGTCCAAAGGCGGACTTGCCTGTTCGGTGAGGTTGTGGATGCCAGCATGCGCCTGAACTAGACAGGCCAATTGGTGTCCGATGCCTGGCAGTGTCTTGGGACCCAATACCCTTACGTGGTATTGGACGAATATATTGTCATGCCGAACCATCTCCACGGCCTCATCATGATCACTGACGAAACGCGTAGGGGCGGTTCGCGAACCGCCCCTACTTCGCCTGCGGTTAAACGCAAACCCTTGGGACGCCTCATTGGCGCGTTCAAGACCGTCAGCACGAAACGGGTCAATCTCGCGCATGGTCTTTCCGCCAGTCCCTTGTGGCAGCGGAATTACTTCGAACACGTGGTGCGCAGCGAAGATTCCATGACTAAGATCCGCCAGTACATCCACGATAACCCGGCGCGCTGGGAACTCGACCGGGAGAATCCTTTGGTAGCAGGCATGCAACCAAGACGTAGTTGACCGCATTGGGTGCGGCTGTATCCCGGTAGGGGCGGTTCGCGAACCGCCCCTACCTTTGCCAGCAAGCAAACGCATGCCTCTGGGTCGCCTCATTGGCGCATTCAAGACGGTAAGTAGGAAACGGGTGAATTGTGCCTAGGGGCTCTCCGGCAGTCCCCTTTGGCAGCGCAACTTCTTTGAGCACATCGTGCGCAGCGAAGATTCACTGATGAAAATTCGTCAATAAAAAAACGATAACCCGGCGCGCTGGAGATTCGATCGGGAGTACCCATTGGCAGCGCCATAGGAACCAGGGGTTGTGACCGCCTCTGCGGAAGCCAACGCCTAACGGCGCGCCTGCTTGCCTGACTGTCCGGTGGCAGAGGTAACCTGTGTCGTCAGTCTACGTCTTGTACTTTTTCCTCTAACTAGTCTAGTATAGACTAGTACACAATTGGTGAGTGGCCTCTCAGTTCCAAAGGAGTCTGCATGTGAAAGAACCGGCTACCCAGCGTGTTTGGACCGTGGCGGAGGCCAAGGCGCGGCTTTCTGAAATCCTGCGGCTCGCGGAATCCGAAGGGCCGCAGCGTATCGGCGCCAGGAAAGCCTTCATCATAGTGCCGGCCCGGGTCTGGGCCGAGAAGGAATCGCAGCGCAAACCGCTCGGTCGCTGGCTGATCGAGAATACGCCGCGTGGGGCTGAGCTTGCAATTCCCAGCCGCCGCGAGCGTGGACGCACAATCCCGTTTGTCAACGAAGCAGACGAATGAGCGGCTACCTCCTGGACACAAACGTGGTCTCGGAGTTAGCAAGGCGGATTCCACACCCGGCCGTTATTCGTTTCCTGGACACGCAGGATGACCTTTGGCTATCGGCTATCGTCCTGGGAGAGCTTTCGTTGGGCGTTCACCTTCTCCCACATGGCCGCCGTCGCGATAGCTTGAGCGACTGGTTGTCACAATTTATAGCGGACTTCGACCAGCGTGTATTGCCCATCGACCGGTGGGAAGCCGAGCGAGCCGCTGCGTTCCAGGCACACGCGCGCCGAGAAGGTAGAGTGTTGCAACTGGCCGACGCGCTCATCGCGGGAACGGCAGTGACGAACGATCTGACGATAGCAACGCGGAACGTCAGGGATTTCGATGGCCTGGACGTTGCCGTTATCAATCCCTGGGATGTCCCATGACTGCTTTCACCACAGCCGCTTTAAGACTGGCGTTGGCCTCCCCCTATTCCTGACTTCTGCTGGGTCGAGTGAGACCGTCGATCCTCTTCCCCTTCCGTTCAGGACACGCCACACCGTCACGCCGGTACGTGTGGGAATCTTCCCATAGCCCTATAGTTGCGCACGTCAACCCGCTATGAATGATTAAATGCAGAAAGGCAAGAAAACCCGATAAACACCCCAAAATTCCCTTGACACCCCTATATGTTGTTTCCTATAATTTCCTCTACACCAAGATATACCTTCGTCGTGCCATTCAAATGGCACCGCTGCAACCACAAGGTTTCCTTGGATCCCTTAAAAAACCTCCACTGCGCGAACCACGCGCTGCCGCATCCAGCGAGGAGAATCCAGCCATGGCAGTCATTCACACCAACGGCAGAAGCACCAACGGTCAACCAATGGCCGAGCCCGAATCCGGCACCATGCTGGAAGGCATCCGGCAGAAGGTCTTTGCCGACAGATATACCTTAAAGGATGAGACCGGCGCTGCCTTGGAGCACTATCCGGAGCAGATGTGGCAGCGGGTAGCACGCGGCATTGCCGCCGTGGAAGAAGAGCAGAACCGCGCTGCGTGGGAAGAGAAATTCTACCGGGCGTTGCAGGACTTCAAATTCGTTCCCGGCGGCCGCATCCTGGCCGGCGCAGGCACGGGCCACGAGGTCACTTTCTACAATTGCTATGTGATCCCCTCGCCGCAGGACAGCCGCGGCGGCATTCTGGAAAACCTGAGCGTGATGACGGAGATCATGGCGCGCGGCGGCGGCGTGGGCATAAATCTTTCCAGCCTGAGACCACGTGGTTCTTACATTCGCTCTGTGAACGGCACCGCCAGCGGGCCGTGCTCGTGGGGCGAACTCTACTCGGTGGCCACCGGCGACGTCATCCAGCAGGGCGGTTCGCGCCGCGGCGCGCTCATGCTCATGTTGGACGACTGGCATCCGGACATCGAGGAGTTCATCACGGTCAAGACCGACCTCTCCCGCATCAACCACGCCAACCTCTCCATCTGCGCTTCCGACTCCTTTATGGAAGCGGTCAAAGCGGACGGCAACTGGGACCTGGTCTTCCCGGACACGACCGATCCGGAATACGACGAAATCTGGAACGGCGACCTGGCCGCTTGGCGCGCCCTGGGAAAGGGCGTCACTGTGCACCGCACCGTGAAGGCGCGCGAGGTCTGGGCCAAGATCTGCGAAGCCGCGTGGCGCTCGGCAGAGCCCGGCCTGGTCTTCATGGAGCGTTACCAGAAGCGCTCCAACACCTGGTACTTCGAGCAGATTCGCTGCGTGAACCCTTGCGGCGAACAGGGCTTGCCCGAATGGGGCGTGTGCAATCTCGGGGCGATAAACCTCTCCGCGTTTGTGCAAGACGGCGTGATGGACTACGAATTGCTGGCCGAGACGTCAAAGATCGCCATCCGCTTTCTCGATAACGTGATCGACGCCACGCCGTACTTCATAGAGGACAATAAACGCCAACAACGCGACGGCACGCGGCGGACGGGCCTGGGCACTATGGGGCTCGCCGACGCGCTCATCAAGATGAAGGTGCGCTACGGCAGCGAAGAGTCTATGCCCGTTGTCGAACGCATCTACCGCACCATCCGCGACGCTTCCTACAGCGCGTCAGTCGATATTGCCAAGGAGAAGGGACCGTTCCCGGATTTCGAGTCCGATAGATATTTGCAGGGCTCATTCATTCAGCAACTACCCGCTGCCCTGCAGAATGAGATAGCAGCGCACGGTGTCCGCAACGGCGTGTTGCTTACGCAGGCGCCCACCGGCACGACGTCCCTGCTCTCGGGCGTGTCAAGCGGCATTGAGCCTGTGTTTGACTTTGCCATGAAACGCGTCGACCGCACCGGCGAGCACATTCTCTACCACCCGCTCTTCAAAGAGTGGAAAGACGCCCACGACGGCGAGCCCGTGCCGGATTACTTCGCCTCCAGCAACGACCTGCGTCCGGAGGAACACGTGCGTGTGCAGGCGGTCATCCAGGAATATACCGACTCTAGCATTTCGAAAACCGTCAACGCGCCGAATTCCTATGAAGTAGCCGACGTCGAAGAGCTCTATACCCTGGCCTACGATCTGGGCTGCAAGGGTATAACCTTCTTCCGCGACGGCTCGCGCACTCCCGTACTCTCCCGCGTGGAGGAGAAGAAGGAAGAGGACGTTAAGGATGCCAACAAAGCTGCTGACAGCAATCAGGCAAGCAGCGCGGCGGTACCGATAGAGATGCACCCGCGCAAACGCCCGGCAGTGGTCGAAGGCGTGACCGTGAAGAAACTCACGGCCCGCGGCGAACTCTACGTGACCATAAACGCCGTCGGCGAAGGCGAGGACCGCCGTCCTATCGAGATATTCCTTACTCTCGGCAAAGCCGGCACGGCCGATCAAGCGTACCTGGAAGCGCTGGCGCGCTCGATCACGCTCGGTCTGCGGAGCGGCGTGCCGATCAAGGAGCACTACAAGCACCTGCGCGGCATTGGCTCATTGGACGTGATGGGAATCGGCCCCAACCGCGTGCTCTCGGTACCCGATGCCATCGCACAGGTGATCGCCGAGATCTACGAGATTCCTACCGGTACCAACGGCATGAACGGCGCGGCGGCCACTGAAGAAGAATCCGTCGTGCAACTCGGCTTGGCCGGCGCCCAGGCTGCAAACCCGACTCGCGAAGCGCGGCATGGCGAGATTTGCCCTGACTGCGGCGCGGCCGGTGTGGTCTACGAAGAAGGCTGCGAGAAATGCCTCGTCTGCGGGTACTCACGCTGCTAGCAACGCAATCTCCAATTCTTTCCTCCAGCACCGGAACCACAATGAATTTCGGATCCGCAAGTGCAGAGTGAACAGGCTTCCAGGAATAGAGGAGGTGGTTACAAGCAAATTAGATCGAGGCGCTCGCACATGTAGGCGCAACATTGAGCGGTCAAACTGACGGCCTGGCGAATGAGCAAACGCGAGAGATCGGCTCTAGGCGTGCTAACCTGACTCACACAAGCCACCTGTCAGTCTAAGACTTTCGCACGTGTTCTCCCTTGAGAGCTCGACCTACCACACGTCTCCCTCACACCTCACTTCGACTACCTTCCCACAACCTTTCAAGTGCTGCGAAACGGCGCGCCACATCCCAACGGGCAGGACTCAAACAAGAGCGTACCCGTCGGTAGAGCGCCAAGTCGAGCCCGAAACACGCAGAGGACTGCTGCGCATCACTCACCCATGAGCATCGGTAGTGTGCGCCTCGAAGTGCTTCCTGCCAGGTGCGTCTGCCCATAGTTTCCTAGGTTCTCACGACGATGGAAGGAGTAGCCTTGATGGGCGCTATACGAAAGCTGTTTGCGATTTTCTTGATCGGCATCGCGCTCATCGTGGCAGTGCATTTTATCTTCAATTCCTTCTATCGAGAGGCTCTCGATACGGTCGATGTGTGGGGCATCTTGGACTGGCCGATTGCCGTCGCAATCGTGGTTGCGTTGGTCGTACACATGCAACGGAAACTCGCTCTGGACCGGGAGTCGGCGCAGGCCGTAGATCGCAAATACGTGGAAGTCAACGTGGCGACGTACGCAACATTCTTCCTGGCCCTTTGGTTCTTCTCAAATTGGTTCAACTTTCTAAATTTCGGAACGGAAGGCGAGTCGACCGCAAATCTGGTTGTTTGGGCGATCGTTGACGCATTGGTCGTCTTGGTCTTGGGCGCAACCGGTCTCAGTCTCTGGCGCGAAGGCGATGCCAGCTAGGCCGCAAGAGAGCGAGCGGGGCTCACGCCGCCTTCCGGCAACTGTCCGCAAGTGCCAATGCATTCCAGTGTACGTCTGGAGAGAAGCAAGAAAGCATATCACCTAAACTGTTCCCTTCTCACGTTAGCAGCGCGTCTCAGCCCCTGCTTTCAAGCCTTCGGCAGCGGTAGAGGCGCGTTGCGCTTTAAGCCGCGCCTTCCACCCGGAAGTAAGATTGGGAAGCCGCGGCCATCGAGGGGAAAAGAGTGATACCAACTTTGACAAGCGCTCGATGCGGGGTTACGAGGAAATGGCTAATTCCGCCAACGCTGCCGAAAGCGCGATATAGATTGAAAAGCCGGTATAGCCGAGCGTCGCAGTATACGTAGATTCAGTGCGTACACGTACCGCTGTCAAGAAAATGCCCATAGCCAATAAGGCCACCGCCGGCTGCCAATAGACGCCCTGCGCTGCGAGCTGCGGCAGGGCAAAGAAGACCGCGCAGAGCAGCCCACCTACCCACATGCCCAAACGGTCCACCAGAATCGGATAGCAGAACCCAAAGACGAACAGTCCGACCAAGAGTGCAGTCAACGGCACGCTCACCGCATAGAGGAGAAGATCAAGACGAGAGAGAAAACCGGCAGTTGGTTCGAGCAACGGCAGTGGATAACCGGTCCTGCCAAGTGCGGCCCGCAACAGAAACGCCAGCAAGACGCCGAGAAGCACGACTACCGCAAGCACCCACACTGGATTCAATCGGGTAAACGCAAGTGCCTGCAACGGCGCCCCCTGGTAGCGGCTCGTTACCATACGGAACGCAAGACCGGCAGCGATTAGAATTGGAATAAGCAACGCCGCGGCCACAAGCGCGCCGGGGGCAAACAATGTGGCACGCACATTCTGCAAGCTCGCCGCGCCAATAAAGCGCAGCGGCGATAGTGCCGTGTAAAAGTCAAGCAGCACGCGGCTCAAGTGCGCCAAGACGAACCAAATCAACCAAACTGTTACCACTGAGCGCAAACCCCAGGGTAGCTTCTCAGTGTCGAATTGCTGCACTCCTGCCTTCACTACGTGCTCCTTTTCACTTTGTGCCCGTTTTCCAAGGTCTTGCCCGCACCAGCGACGTTCGCCCCCGATCCGTGTCGATACGCCGTACCGGGAACGGGGCAGGCTCGGCACGAACAGAAGGGCCGGCACTCGGCACGAACGGTCTTCACGGCCACTGCCAACACCCTCTTACACACCGCGAATACGGCGCTCGATCGTCGTCTGAATCATACGCGGCAGCCGCGCCACGTCAGGCACTACCACCGTCTGCAAACAGCGTAGAAAACGGTCGTCCGCCTGAATCACATAGGACTCGTTCAGCGCATTGCCGGGAACCCCGATGCCGAATACGATTATACCCAACGCGTCCCCCGAACCAACCATACCGTTGCGCCGCTCTACCTGGAACAAGACGTCCCGCAACTTGCGCCGATTGGATGAGATTCCATCGGTCAAGACCAGTATGGTCTTGAATCCTTTCTGCTGCTGCATGTCCTGCACTGCTTGGCGCAGTGCTCCGGCGTCATCCGTCTTCTTGTGGGGCTGCTCATACATTGTGCGAAAGACGTTGCTCAGGTCCTTTGGCGTATAGGTGCGCTCGTTGGCGACTACTTGCGTCGCGTAAACGCATTCGTCAAAGGTGCGCAAACGCCAGACCTCCTCGGAAAACGCCATCATCTGGAATGGAATTCGTAACCGCTCATGGATTTCGGCAAATATAACAGCGGCATCTACGGTGTGGTCAAACTTGCGGGTAGAGTAGCCCTTGGCAACCATGCTGCCGCTAACGTCAATGAGGATAGTGGCGGCAAAGTCCTTTTGGTGGTCGGCGCGAGGGGCGCGCACGCCCTTGAGAAAGGCCTGCTCCGGGGCAACGACCAGGCGTTCGATGTGGTCGGAATCGATATCACCGCTATCCCCGCCGCGACGGCGGCGGGGGCGCCGCCCCGGTTCCAGGGAGCCAAAACGGCGGCGCATCATGATTTCCCGGAGTCCCTTCCGCCCGGCCTCGCCGTTGAGTGAGCGCAAGATTGCCGCCTCTAGACGCCTTACCGCCGCACGGTAGTCAAAGTTCTCGTAGTCCGTCTTTGGCGCGGCCGGCCGCTCGCCCAGGCCTTGCACAAGCGTACGTGGCAACGGATTGAGTCCGCCAGGGCGCGCTTTGAACATGCTGGGGTCGATCAATCGCGGAGGTCCCTGCGGTTGCTGCCGCTGCCGCGCAGATGTGTCGCCGTCTTGGCGGAGTTCAGCCTGCTCGTTTGGGCTGCTCTCTATTTTCGCGGGGCCGCCGTCCTCACCGGACACCGCAACCGGTTCTGAGTCAGACGGGGTACGTGATCGATCCTGAAGTTCGCTCTCATCGGGCTGTCTTTCCGTAGACTCCCCATCGTCGCTACTCGCCTCGATGTTCAATTCTCCAAGACCCTCGGCGCCATCTTCCTCGACGCCGGCCTCTTCCTCCGGGAAAGGTCGTTCCTGTTCCGGCCGATCCTGCGAGAGTCGCGCGTCCTCTTCCACCAAGTCATGCAGAATTGGGAGCATCCGCCGCGCCAGGACGTCCAGCATCTGCGGGAGAGAGTCCCTGCGCAGCGCATCCCGTACACCGGGCCACAGCACGTCGACGTACCGGTTCGCCGTACTTCCTATGCCCATGGGGCGCACGCCCTCCGGCCACTCCTCCTGGAGCCAGCGCTCCAGCAGGCCTTGCTGCACCTGTTCCCTGAGGGGTGTACTGCGTCGCCTGGCGGAAGACCAGTGTGGATTGTCGGCATAGAGCGCCCGCAAGAAGCGTGCCGAGCCGGGATGCCGTTCCAGATGCATGCGATTGACCCGCAACTCGTTCACAAAGCGCGCGAACGGCATCACGGCAGTAAATGCCAGCGGCGCGATGCGCGCGAAGCTCTGCAGCGCCCGCTCGCCCATCACGCCGGTGTGTTGCGCTTCACCCATCTGTTGGCAAATTGCGCCGACAATGCTCGTCCCGGCCCACGTATTCAGCACACGAGTCGGAAACGTCAGGGTATGCCCCCGCGCAATGTACGCCCAATCGCTGCCGGCAACGACATTCAGGCGCGAATCACGGAGAATGAGACGCGCCAGCGCCACGACCTCACCCTGCGTATAGCGCGTTTCGCGTATACGCGCCTCAGCCAGTGCCGCAGAGGTTGCTGTGCCTGTGGACGCCGTACTCATTCAATCGTCACACTAAACTGCAGGAGAAGGGCTTCAAGAACACGCCGGGCCGCGGGGGTAGCTGCTGAGAGCACGCCCTCCTGAAATCGCTCCACCAGGACACTGGCATCGTCTGCGTTCCGCACCACTGCCACGAGTTCCGCCGTGCTCCAATTGCCCGCCGCGGCGACGGCGGCAATCAACTCTGGCGAAACGGCATCCTGCCAGATTGCTTCCTGTTCCAGGTCCGCGGGCACCGCGCCTGCCGCCCAGCGCCGGCATTGACCGACAAAGTCAACGACTGCACGGAGAGTTGGATCCGGCAAACCGCGTCCAACACTGCGGAGAACGGCAAGCTCTTCGCCGGGAGAGGGATACGACAGTTCCAATATTGCCCCAAAGCGGTTCTCCACCCCTTCATTGAGCGGCTTCACCCCCGGTCCTTCAGGTTGTCCGGTCGCTACCAGCCGAAAGCCCGGGTGCGCCGTCACTGTGCGGCCGTCCGGCAACGTGAGGCGCCGGCCCTTGTCGAAGAGACTATTCAGCAGGGAATGTACGTCCGAATACGCGAGATTGTAGTCATTCACCAACACGAGATAGCCCTTGATCACCGCTTCGAGAAAGGCTTGCACCGTCCATTGCGTCTCTCCCGTGCGCAAGCGGCGACTGACGAGAAGATCGTGCTTCGAAGTCTCCCCCGTAAACGTGAGCTCTACAAGCGGCAACTGGCGCTGCCGTGCCAACGTGCGGACCAATGCCGACTTTCCGCTGCCCGGCGGACCCTTGATGTAAACCGGACGGTCCAGCACGAGCGCTGCCTCGAGCAGGCGCAGCGCGGACCAGCTTGACCGTGTGACACACGGGAGCACCACGTCACCGGCAGGAATGTTGCCGATTGGTCTGGGCACCGTGATGCCGTACTGAGCTCTCAATGCCGTCTCGAGCTCCTCCAAACGCGCCACATCCGTAATCTCTAACCCACTCGCGTCCCACGCCCGCAAGCGTAATCCCAGTGCCATCGGACTCCCCGCCCAGGTGTAGAGCGGTTCCTGCAGTTGCAGTTGGGTACCGTCCGGCAGCGTGCACTGATAGCGGACGAGCGCCGGTTGCCTTCCTGATGAGTCGGTCTCCAGCGGCTGGTAGACCTCGTTCTCCAGCCCACCGGTCCGGCTCACGGTCTCCTCTCCCAGAGCCAAAGGCAGGTGCGCCTGTGCAACACTCCCCAGCGCCACCACACTTTGCTCCGGCACCGTGATCTCAGGCAGCAGCACGCCGCTCACCCGGCGATGCGTCCTCGCCGGCCACGTGACCGCGCGTAGCACCTTCGCCACAATCTCACCGGCCTCGACTCGCGCCTCCGGCGGCGCCAGAGTCAGGATGGCGTCCATGGCAACAGCAGCCAGAGAAAACCCCGTGAGGCTACACACGCTGAGCCAGTGTACCAACGATCGGGTAGACACCCGATCGCGCATAATGCCGCCGATTTCCGGATGGCTGCGCAACTCTGCCGCCACTGCTGCCACAGCCGTACATGCCTCCATGGGCGGCATAGCCTCGACCCGCTCAAGCACCGGTACGCGCCGCAACTCGTGAAAGACCGCCTCTGCTTCTTCTTCCGGGGGCAGGAAGTCCATTGCCACGTTGCCTGTGCCGTGGCCGAAGCGCCGCTCCCAGGTGACGCCAATCTCCAGCGTGCCGGTATAGTTTGGATTTGCGGTGGCAATGACGCCGAATTGCGGGTGTACCGGCACGGTTACATTGCCCCACTCGCTGCCCGAAAGCACCACCTGGCGCGCGTCCAGTGCCTGTGTAAATACGCTCAACAGGTCTTGGGGGATAATGTTCACTTCATTGAGCAGCAGCTTCTTGCCGGTGAGCATGGCATCAACCGCCGGACCCAGCACCGTCGCCGTGCTATGCGCCAGGCTGCCGTCCGGCGTCACAACTTCCACGGACTGATAGAAGTCGCTGAGGGCGGTATCGCCACTGAACGTGATCTCCACGCACGGTTCGCCTGCCAAGAAGCAAAAGGTCTTGGCCAGGGTCGTCTTGCCGCAACCGGTGGGTCCGGTAAGCAGGATTGATGAGTTTGCGGCGTTGCCGCGCATCACGTGCGCCATCTGACGCAGTGTTGCCGTCATGCGCGGCGTACAGTGACGAAATACCTCGTGCTCCCGGGGAATTGCGCCGCCAAAGGTGCGCGCGCCGTCCCAGCCGTCAAACTGGCTGGGAATCTCGCAGTGTGTCGTGGCTTCATTACGTTCCAATGCCAGAGATTGCGGCGGCTGCCTGCGCGGATACCACTCTTTGCCAAGGACAAACGCGCCCTCGTAAAGCAAGACGCCACCGCCAAAATCGCGAAGCAATGCGCCACGTTCACCGTCTCTGCCGGCATCGCGTTGCACCGGGCGAACCGCAGGATGCAACTCCTCCTCGTCACGGTTGCCCAAGAGCCCGCTCAGAATGTTCCGCATGCGATTGCTTCTCTCTTTCGTGAGTTCGCGTCGATGTGACGCAAACTCGTCGCCCAGCCTGACTCTCGCCATGGCCGCCGCCTGCGACCGCTCTCATTCCCGCGGCACAGCCATGCCAAGAGCAAAGTCTTCCTACACATTATAGCGTTACCGTAGCGGTGCCCGTGGCAGCGACCCGCGGGACTGGCGGCATTGGCTCTTCGCAACGCAATCTCGCGGCGCAGGTTTCTTGAATGTAGTAACCACTGCCGGATAAGGCGCCGAGTCCCATCGGAGACAGTTGCTTTGGTATAATGATGGCAATTCATCTCCTCGACTTCTCCCTCCGCTCACACTCACGAAGGGTTTTACCAATGCAACTTGGCGCTCACGTGCGCACCGCAGGCGGCATCGCCACCTCAATTGCACGCGCAAGAGATCTGGGGTGCGAAAGCCTGCAGATCTTCAGCTCGAATCCCCGCGGCTGGCAACGCGCTCTACCCAAGGACGAGCACATAACCGCCTTCAACGCGGCTCAAGAGGAATCGCCGCTGCCCGCTCTCTTTCATACGCAATACCTCATTAATTCCGGTTCGCCGAAGCCGCAAGTCTACGATATGTCCGTAATGACACTGAAGTTCCAGCTCCAAACGGGCGACCTGCTCAATGCCGCAGGGGTAGTCACCCATGTGGGCAGCCATATGGGCGACGGTCTGGATCAAGCGTTGCCTCGGATCGAGGCTGCGATTGGCGCGGCACTGGCAGCCTCCGATACCGTACCGCTCTTGCTGGAAAACAGCGCCGGGTCCGGGGGGAACATCGGCTCAAGCTTTAAGGAACTGGGTGCGATTCTTCGTGCTTGCGATAATCACGAGCGCATCAAGCTCTGTGTAGATACGGCCCATGCGTTTGCGTCCGGCTACCACGTGGAAACTGCCGAGGGCTTCGACGCCATGCTCGCGGAGATCGATGAGGAATTCGGATTGGACCGGCTTGCCGCTTTTCACCTCAACGACTCCAAAGTGCCGTTCGACTCCCATAGGGACCGCCACGAGAACATTGGTGAAGGCCACATCGGACTGGAGGCATTCCGGTACATAGTCAATCATAAGGCGCTTGCCGGCATTCCGGCTGTGCTGGAAGTGCCGGGATTCGACGACAAGGGCCCTGATCAGGCCAATATGGACATTGTGCGGGGGCTGCAAGCATGAGCCCGAAACGCGACTACCGGCTCATAGCCATCGATCTGGACGGCACCCTCATCGACGATCGACTCACAATATCGCCGCGGGTAAAGCAGGCACTTGCCGCCGCCCAGGCCCAGGGAATCACGGTCACGCTCGCCAGCGGACGTATGTTCAGGGCAATGGTTCCCTTTGCCCAGGAGCTCAATATCCAAGCGCCGCTCGTCTGCTACCAAGGGGGGTTGGTGCGGCATCCCGTTACGGAGGAGACGATCTTCCATCTGCCGGTCCCGGCAGCGCTGGCTCAGGAGGTTGTCACTCTGGCGCGCACGAGCGGCATTCAAGTAAACGCCTTCATCGATGATCGTCTCCACGTGGAAAGCCTCTCGCCGGAAGCTGAGGTCTACATGCGGATTGCGCAGGTAGAGGCCACCGAGGTGCCGGATCTCCTGGACTTCCTGAATGACAATCCTTCAACAAAGCTTGTGCTCGTGAATCTCGACGAAGACAAGACGAATAGCTTGGTCGAAGCAATGACTGCGCACTTTGGCAGCCGGTTGGGCATAACAAAGTCCCACCGCTACTATACCGAGGCAATTCATGCGGACGTTTCCAAAGGCCGCGCCCTCAAGCAACTTGCCGGCGTCATGGGTCTCTCGCTGGACCAAGTAGTAGGGATCGGCGACAATCTCAACGACCTGAGTCTGGTGGAGACTGCCGGGTTCGGCGTGGCGATGGGAAATGGCGATCCCCGCGTCAAGGCCGCAGCGGACTTTGTCACCACCACCTACGAAGAGGACGGCGTCGCCGTAGCTATCGAGAAGCACGTGCTCCACGCCTGAAAAGCCAGGGCGGCCTTGGTAGCATCAGCTTGATTGGATATTCCCGCGTTGGTCTTGCACACTCTCAAATTACTCACGGTCGCAGTGAACTGCGACCGCATCGGAATTGGCGCCAAATCCCTCTCGTAGGTGGCGTCTATGTCGCCTGGGCCCGCTAGCGAGAAGACTCCCTTTCCCTGGGGAGAGGCTCGGGGTGAGGGGCAAGCGCAGCAATCCGGCCCGTTTTCAACTGAACGACGACGATATCCACAGGAATTCTTCGAGACATGCAAGAGAGAATAGTCTGCGCTTCCGATCCCGCCGCAATCCAGCGCGCCGCGACGACAATCCGCAGTGGCGGCATCGTCGCCTATCCCACCGATACGGTGTATGGTCTTGGGGCCAACGTCTTTCTGCCGCAAGCGCTTGACAAGGTCATGGAGGCAAAACGGCGGCCCGACGAAAAGTCCCTGCCGGTCCTGATCGGGGACCAAGCACACCTTGGAGAACTCGTGACAAGCATTCCACAAGACGCGAGGCGGCTCATGGAGGTTTTCTGGCCGGGAGCGCTCACCATCGTTTTGACGAAGCAACCGCATCTCTCGCCGCTCTTAGGGGAAGCGACGCTTGCCGTGCGCCAGCCGAATCATGCTGCGGTGCTTGCATTGCTCGCAGCGGCGGGATGTCCGCTCACAGGCACCAGCGCCAACCGGAGCGGCTGGCCGCCTGCAACCACCGCTGAAGATGCGCAAGAGCAACTGGGTGAGGGGGTAGACCTGATTCTCGACGGCGGACCTGCCACCGGCAACACGCCATCTACCGTGCTTGACTGCACGGTGCAGCCCGCTCGCATACTCCGGGAGGGCGCGGTCACGCGGAGCGCGCTCGCCGCTGTTCTAGGAGACCTTGCGCCTTAGCCCAAATCCCGGCTTCGTTCGCAAAGCTCAAGGTTCCCGCCACCTGACCGAGCGGCACCCAAGTTACGGCGCTTACTTCCGGACTCTCGTCGCTCGTCTTCCCGCCGACGTATTCCATCAGATAGAAGAGCGCAGTCTTGGCAATCTGACGGCCCCGCACTCGAAAACCATAGCGAATCGTGCCGACGCGCTCCAATATTCGCGCGTCCACGCCGGTCTCCTCCTTCACTTCTCGCAGCGCCGCGTCGCTTGACGTCTCACCGTGCTCCAAGTGGCCTTTTGGGAATATCCAGCCATCGTGCGCGCTGCTCTGGGTTACCAGCACCACCACCTGCCCGTCATCCTCTCGGAACACGATGCCGCCTGCAGAGTGTTCTTTCTGCATGCGCTTCGTCCGCTTCCGACTGCGGTGCGGTTGTTTCGGCCCGTCGGCACCTTGCTTTATGCGGTTTCGATTCATGGCTTTTGCAGTCACCTGCTCCAGGTAACTATACTTGATGTATGTGCTCAGGCAGCTGAGCGATTCATTTTCCGTATACTTGTGAAATTTGGAAATAGCATACCACGTTCCCTTGGCAGGTGGAGGAATAACGATGAGTGTAACGATCGATCTCCTAGCTGAGAAGCTCGTTCAGGCGCGTCTCGCATCACGCGCTATCGCGCAGCTTTCGACCAATACCAAGAATACGGTGCTCCAGGCAGTGGCTGACGCCATTGAAAGTGAGACGGAGCACCTTGTTAGCGAAAACAGCAGTGACGTTACCGCCGCAACCGCATCGGGAGTAGACGCCTACTCGATAGACCGTCTTACGCTTACACCGAAAGTCCTGGCAGGTATTGCCAGCGACGTGCGCAACGTAGCCGCTCTGGAAGACCCGGTGGGTGCGGTCACCGATATGCGCACGGTCGAGAGCGGGATTACCGTTGGGCGGATACGCGTGCCGTTCGGCGTCGTCGGCGCCATCTACGAATCGCGGCCGAACGTAACGGTAGACATCGCCTGTCTCTGCTTTAAGTCCGGTAATGCCGTCGTGCTGCGCGGCGGATCCGAGGCCATTTCCTCTAACGTCGCTTTGGCTCGCGTAATCCATGACGCCGGCGTCGCTGCCGGAGCGCCCATGCATTGGGTGCAACTCATCGAAGACACCGACCGCGCCCACGTGCACAGCTTGCTGCAAGCAAAGGGCGACATCGACTTGGTGATACCCCGCGGGGGCGCCGGTCTCATCAATTTCGTCGTCGAGAATGCAACGGTGCCGGTGATCGAAACCGGAGCAGGTGTCTGCCACACGTACGTGGACGAACACGCCGACCTGGAGAAGGCACGGCGAATTGTGGTGAACGCCAAGACCCGTCGCTACTCGATTTGCAACACTCTTGACACGCTGCTCGTCCATGCGGCTATTGCGCCGCAGTTTCTCCCCGCCGTCTATCCCGACCTGGCTGCGGCCGGCGTGGAGATTCACGGCTGCCCACGTACGCAAGCAATCCTTGGAGAGTCGCCGCACGTGCTGCCGGCCATCGACGAAGACTGGGGCAAGGAGTTCCTGGCGCTTACGATGGCAGTCAAGGTGGTCGATGATTTCGATGCCGCCATGGACCACCTCCACACCTACACGTCCAGCCATTCCGAAGCGATCGTCACGCAAGACTATACCGCGGGACAGCGTTTCATGCGCGTGATGGATGCCGCCGCCGTCTACTGGAACGCCTCAACACAGTTCACCGACGGGGCGCAATTCGGTCTCGGTGCCGAAGTGGGCATCAGCACGCAAAAGCTCCACGCTCGCGGCCCTATGGCGCTGGAAGAAATGACCACGTATAAGTGGCTCGTCTACGGAGACGGAGCCATTCGGCCTCTCTAGCGAGCGGGAAGACTGTCGGGAGTTCTGGTGCCGGGATTCATCCCCTCACCCCAACCCTCTCCCCTGTATAGACCGGGTACATGGGTTACACATGTTCGGGCACATAGGTTACACCTTAAGGCATGGAGATTCTTACAGATGGAGGAGCGCCATGCCTTGGAAGGAGAGTACGGTTGTGTCTGAACGCAAGGAGTTCATTGCACTGGCACTGATGGAAGGGGCCAACATCAGCGAGCTGTGTCGCCGTCTGGAGATCAGTCGCAAGACGGCGTACAAGACGCTGGAGCGGTATGCGAAAGCTGGCGAAGACGGTTTGCACGACCGGTCGCGGCGGCCGCACACGTGTCCGCACCGCACGCGCCCGGCGCTGGAGGAGCGCATCATCGCCTTGCGCCTGGCGCATCCGAAGAAAGGCGCACACGTGCTGCGCCGGATGCTGCAGGACCAGGGGGTCACCGACGTGCCGGCCAAGAGCACCATCAATGCCATTCTCAAACGCCATGGGCTCATCGATCCAGCCCAGAGCGCCAAGCACACGCCCCATGTGCGCTTCGAACGACCCCAGCCCAACGAGCTGTGGCAGATGGACTTCAAGGGACATTTCGTCATGCAGCAGAACCGCTGTCATCCTCTCACCCTCCTAGACGATCACTCCCGCTTCAACCTCGGGTTACAGGCCTGTGCCAACGAGCGGGGAGAGACGGTCCAAGACCGCCTCACCGCTGTCTTTCGCCGCTACGGCTTGCCCCAGGCCATGCTCATGGACAACGGCTCTCCCTGGGGTAACGACAGTGCCCAGCCCTTCACGCCCCTCACCGTCTGGCTCATGCAGCTGGGCATCAACGTCCTGCACAGCCGACCCTACCATCCCCAGACACTCGGCAAGCTGGAACGCTTCCACCGCTCCCTCAAGAGCGAACTGCTGGCAGGGACCACCTTTACCGACCTGGACCATTGCCAGCGCGCCTTTGACACCTGGCGCCACTTCTACAACTTGGAACGCCCACACCATGCCCTCGATCTCGACACTCCCATTACCAGATACACGCCTAGTCCTCGCCCTTTCCCAGAGACCTTGCCTGCCCTCGCCTACGCTCCCGACGACCGCGTACGCAGCGTCGATGTCTCCGGCCGCATCTCCTTCCAAGGCAGACGGCTCCGTGTGGGCAGGGCCTTCACGCACAAGCAAGTCGCCCTGCGACCCACCCGAACGGACGGTGTCTGGGACGTGTACTTCTCGATCCAAAGAGTAAAAACCATAGACCTCAGAGCACAAAATGTGTAACCTATCTACCCGAACATCTGTTACCTATGTCCCCGGTCTGTACACTCCCCAGGGAGAGGGAGTCTCCGGCCTGTCGGCGTGGGCTCTCCCCAGCAAGAGGGAGCCTTCGGCCTGTCGGCGTGGGTTCTCCACAGCGAGAGGGAGCCTCTCCGTCTGCCAGGTACAGGTGTACAAGGTCGCCCAGGAAGTGGGAACCGGCTAGGTGCGCGCTTTTCACTGCCAACCTGTAGCGCGGAGGCTTGTCCTCCGCTCCTTGCCTCCCGATCCGCCGCACGAGGACACGCAACTCGACCATTGCTTGCCATCCCGTAGCGCGGGTGCTTGTCCCCCGCTCTTCGCCTCCCCATCTGCATCACGTGGTCACGCAACTCTACCCTTGCCTGCCATGCCGCAGTGTCGGGGGTTTTCCCTCACTGCTCGGCACGCATGACTTTCGCCAAATTGAGCAAAGTGCTTAGTTACTCGGCTCAGGCGTTTTCACCACGGTGGGACCCGCCGGAGTAGGTGTAGGCTCCTGGCTTGGTGGTGCCGGAATCTTCAACTCCTGGCCGATGGAGAGAGGATAGGGGTCTTGTAGGTTGTTCGCTGCGGCGATCTGTTGCCACGTAACGCCTGGAAACTTGTCGGCAATTGTGCTCAAAGTGTCCCCGGACACTACCGTATAGACAGAGTCTTCAGACGGTTGTGCCGTCGCTCCCGCCACAGGTGTCGGACTTGGTCGAATAATGGTAATTGTCGGAGTCGGCGTGGGGGGTACTTCCTCGCCGTCCTCATCTCCCATGAATGGGATGCAGCCGGCTGCCAGCACGACCAGGGCGACGCCCAGCACCATAGATTGCGCAATCGAACGACTATCCTGCTTCATGCTGACCCTCTCTGCTTCGTTACAGTTCGCAATGCCGCTCGTCTTCAGCCTTCGCTAGAATTCATTTACGAACCCCGACGTACTCAAGAGCTATCCCAGGAAACGACAAGGGATAACGCTGCACTGAACTACGTGAAACCCATGGAAACATAGGAGACGGAGGCAATAAGGAGATACGAGGGGCTCTATCAGGAACGCTCCAGAGTCCTTGCTACATCGGCTTGGCCGCTCACTACGAGTGCGAATCGAGCTATCCAACGGGATTGCCAACTCCTCGGCGTTCAATGTTAATGTAGTACACACATAAAGCTCCTGACAAGTTTCTCGAGGAGCTGCACAGGTCGTCGTGTGCGTCGTGGGCGGCCATCGAGATTGGGTCGAGCTAAATTCATTGAGCCGTTCCCACCCCTGAACGGTGTCTCACCCTGTTAGCAAATCGCCCGGCAGGTGCTCTACACGGTTTTGGTAGCGAATCACCGTCTCATTCTCTGTGAATTCCAGACTCGTCATGCCTGTATTGTAGTGATTGAAGTAGCATTCCCCCTGTTGCTGGCTGCCCATGAGAGCATGCAATAAGCCATTGGCCGCCGTGCCGTGGGTGATGATGGCAATGTGCTCATCCGTACTCTTTGCCATCGAGCGCAGCTCCTCCGCCACACGTGCCAGGCGTGGTAAATACTCTGCCTCTCCTTCCGGCGGACGGTTCCACCAACCGTCAGCGGCAAAGTCCGGCGGGATGACATAGCCAGGAAACTGCTCACCCACCTCTGCACGGGTAAGCCCCGCATGTCCGCGCGGGCCACGCCCGTTGCTTTCGTCATATCGTATGCCGCCCGACTCGTGCAGATCCAGCCAAATCTCCGGGTGAAGGCCGAGAGCGGCCGCCACCGGTTGCGTCGTTTGCAGCGCCCGCCGCATGGGACTACACAATAGCCGCGCGATGGCATAACCCGAACGATCGCCGTGCTGTGGCTGCTGGCCCGCTATCAACCTACTCTGCAAGTGCTCGCCAAGCAGCGCAGCCTGTCTCCGGCCCACGTCCGAAATGGCGGGGTCAGTCAGGTAACACCGTTCGGCCGGAGGCATACTCGCAAGCCGAACGCCCCGGCGGTAGGTCACGTGGGCGTGGCGGATGATGTACAGTCTCACGCTCGTCCTCCGTCCAATCTCCGTGTCGATTCATGCCGCGCTCGATGCCCGAGATTCTCATCCCGCTCGATACGTGCCTCCGACTTTGCGCCCGTAGCGCAGCGCATCAACGTCTGCTGCATTAGTCCTGTCGCTCCGCAATTCCCCAGGGCGTTAGCCGCCTTCCTCCGGTCGAAAGTTCAGATGCACCTTGCTCTCAGTGGGTTTGTCTTGGTCCTGGTACTTGCTGCCGAGTCCGGGTGAACCGTAGGGCCGGTCTACGGGAGTAGTCATCGTAAGAAACGAAATCTGCCCAATGAACATGCCCGGATAGAGCGGGATCGGGAGTTTTGCCACATTCGAGAGTTCCAGGGTTATCGTGCCGGAAAATCCCGGGTCGATGTATCCCGCCGTCGAGTGGATGATGAGACCGAGGCGCCCCAGCGAACTCTTACCTTCCAGGCGGCCCACCAAGTCTTCGGGCAGCCCCACGCGTTCAAGGGTAGTGCCGAGAGCAAATTCTCCCGGATGCAGCACGAACGGCTCGTCCTCCGCTACCTCGACACTCTGCGTGAGATCAGGCTGCGGCGCGCTCACGTCAATGTGCGTATAGCGGCTGTGCTCGAAAACGCGAAAGTGCCTGCCCAGCCGCACGTCCACGCTGGAGGGCTGCACGTGCTCCGCCGCGAACGGCTCGATGCACAAACGTCCCTGAGCTATAAGTTCTGAAATTGTTCGGTCGCTAAGAACAGACATGAGTTGCCACGCGCCATCCTCGCCGCGAATTGTCTACGTGCCACTGGTCAGTATAGTGCAGACGGAAGAAGGCCGCGCCTTTCACGTGCCCTTCGCGGGACCACACACGTTCTCATGCAGTTGACGCTGGACCAGTCAAGGCACAGAGTGCTAACTGTCCCAGTTTCGTGCTATCCTATCGTGTAAGATTACTCCAATTCCACGTCAATTCCAAGAATACGCGAAAGGAAACTGCGGTATGCAAGTCAAGTCGAAGCTGGCGTTACTTGGTGGCCCTAAGTCGGTGCAAAGCGATCCCGGTGACATTTTCAATTGGCCCATCGTGACCCCGGAGCACGAAGAAGCCGTCTTGGAAGTGCTGCGGCGGGGCGGCATGTCCGGGACGGACGTTACCCGGCAATTTGAGAGTGAATACGCCGAGTGGATTGGCACAACGTATGCGCTCGGCGCGAACACGGGCACTGAGGCGCTGCGCGCGGCAATGTACGGTTGCGGCGTGGGCGTAGGCGACGAGTTGATCTCGCCCAGCGTGACGTATTGGGCGTCGTGTCTGCAGGCGCTTTCGCTGGGCGCAAGCGTCGTCTTTGCCGACATCGACCCGGATACACTCTGCATTGACCCCAACGACATCGAGCACCGCATCTCCGATCGCACCAAGGCCATCGTGGCGGTTCATTACTGCGGGCATCCCGCCGACATGGACCCCATCATGGAGATCGCGCGCAAGCACAACCTCAAGGTCATCGAGGACGTTTCCCACGCCCACGGCGGGCTCTATAAGGGCCGCACGTTGGGCACGATCGGCGACGCTGCCGGCATGTCGCTCATGAGCGGTAAGTCATTTGCCACCGGCGAAGCGGGCATCATGACTACCAACAACCGCGAAATCTATGACCGCGCCGTGGCCTTCGGGCATTATGACCTGTACTCCGAAGAGAACATCGAGACTGACTACCTGAAGCCCTATGCCGGTCTGCCCCTCGGCGGGTATAAGTACCGCGTCAACCAGTTGAGTTCCGCCATGGGCAGGGTGACGCTGAAGTACTACGACGGCTACATCGCGGAAATCCAGCAAGCCATGAACTATTTCTGGGACCTCTTGGAAGGCGTGCCCGGCATTGCGCCGCACCGTCCCGCCACAGATTCCAACAGCACCATGGGCGGCTGGTACGCGGCCCGCGGCCTCTATCGTCCCGAAGAGGTTGGCGGTCTTTCGATTTCGCGCTTCGCGCAGGCCGTCTCAGCCGAGGGCGCGCGCTGCAGTCCAGGCACCAACAAGCCCCTGCACCCGCATCCGCTCTTCCACGAGGCCGACGTCTACGGTCACGGCAAGCCCACCGCCATTGCCAACGCGAGTCGGGACGTGCGCCAACCGCTGGGCAGTCTGCCGGTCAGCGAAGGAATTAGCGCGCGGACCTACAGCATCCCGTGGTTCAAGAAGTTCCGACCGCAGATCATAGAAGAATATGCTAGCGCCTACCGCAAAGCCGCCGAGAACTACGAAGAGTTGTTGGAAGACGATGAAGGCGGCGGGGAAGACATTGGCACGTGGCGGTTTTTCACTCCGTCGTAAGAGTTACACCTCTGTGAATGTCGCGTAGCTGCCAAAAGACACCTCAAACTAGGAATCCTGCGATCCACGAGGGTCATTTTCCTCGCTCGTAGTGATTTCACTGGTTGAGCAACTGAATGAGCATCGTGCGCCTGTTGTACAAACGTATGACAGGCGCATTTACATTCTGTGGCATCTTTCGTCTATTTAGAAATCCGCTAGGCGAGAAACCTTGCGCCTAGCTTGTTGATTCGTATCCCCATGCGCAACTCCTCCCGGGAACGGTGCAGTCTGCCTCTAGATTCACGTCGTCTCCTGCAACAGCCCGGTCGCACCATGCGCGAGCAACCGCCCCAAATCCGGGATCACATCAACAAACATGCCTGCAAACCAGCGGTTTTTCGCACCAAACACTCTTTTGGCTTTCCGGCCTTTTGGCTTACACTGTCATTAAGAGGATAGTGTGGAACGCAGAGAGAGGTAATGGCTATGGATCAATTAGGGATCGTCCTTCTTGTTGGTGTCCTTATCATCAGCGCCTGGCTCATTATTCCCCGCATCTTTCCTCATCCGCAGATGAACTGCACTCGGTGTGAAGGCAGCGGCGCGGTAGACGAGAAGTGGCCTAACCCCGACGAACCGAGCGGTTGGCACGAACTCAAGGGTCCCTGTCCCAAGTGCGAGGGCAAGGGCAAAGTACGGGCAGCCTAGCGTGCGCTTTGGGCCTATGGGAGCGCCTTGGCATGTCATGCCGAAGAGACTCTGGCACTAGCTGGCGCGATGCAAGCGCCCACCCGGAAACTGCGGCCGCTCACGGCGCCTGGAAAGGCCACACGTGCTCCTCATACCCATTGACGCCGCACCCGAAGACGAGCGGCAACGGCAGCCCATCGTCACCGTCACGCTGGTGGCGATCAATATCGCAGTCTTCGTCGCCGCACATAGCTTTGGCTGGAGCGCTCGCGAATACGGCTTGCAACCCGCCGGACTGTGGGCAGGTGAATTAGACCAGCTCCGCAACCTCTTGCTCGCCGCCTTCCTCCATTTCGGTTTGCTCCACATAGCCGGCAACATGCTGTTTCTCTGGGTCTTTGGCGCAAACGTGGAAGACGAGATGGGACATCTGGGGTTTGCCGTCTTCTACCTGGTATGCGGACTGGGCGCGGGCATCATCGAGTCTGCCCTCTTTGCCAACGACACCATACCGCGCATTGGCGCCAGCGGCGCTATTGCCGGCGTGCTGGGGGCGTATCTTGTCCTCTTTCCGCTGTCACCCATTGGCATTTTGCCAATTCATATCCTCGGCATCTGGATGCTGGGCCGTCTCACCGGTCATGCTGAGGACCGACCGCCGACCTTCGACGTCTCGGCTCTGATCGTCATTGGCGTCTGGTTGGTGCTCCAGATAATAGGTTCGGTAGGTTCAGCGGTAGGACAGGAAGGCGGGATAGCCTACACCGCGCATCTTGGTGGGTTTGCCGTTGGCTTTGCGATTGTGCAAGTGTTGCGGCGCGGCTTTGGCTTTGCGCCCGATGCGGACGACAGCGAACCCGCCATCGTGAGGCAGTCGGGAAGTCAACTCTTAGTGGCGAGGCGTCCGCTACCCGCCGGACATACGCTCAAACCTGAGGACATAGAACCATATACGTGGCGCCACTCCTTTCCCGATGGCTACTTCAAACCTGAAGAAGCCGCAAGCCTGTACGGAAGGCGGCTACTACGGAACCGCTATCGGTACCATGCCATTCTTGAAGATGACTTGGAGTCTATGGATCCCGTTCCCTCGTAGTGACTGCGTGAGGCCGTCCTAAACGCTGTTTGGTCAAGCCTTTGATGTGCGTCACTTGGCCCAAACTCAATCTGTTTGCTGCAGGGCTTCCGCTACGTCTATGTAGCCCCTGGGTCGCAACATCGATTTCTTGAGTCTAGCACTTACATCTTCTGCAGGATATTCGCCTTGAGCGTCTCGTATTCAGCCTCAGATATTAGCTCCTTGTCGAACATCTCTTTGGCTTTTGCCAGCTTCTCTACCGGGTCTTCTGCCACACGCTCATGGACAACGTCGCCACCCTCAGGCATCGTTATTTGCGTGCCGCCGGCACGGGCGCGCTCCTCTTCCATCAGTCTTACGCGCCGGCGCTCACGCCATTCCTGCTCCTTCTGTTGGCAAATTGTATAGAGGGCCCGAGCTTGGTCTTTTACGAGGTTGCTTGTCCGATACGTTTCCCCTTTGGTCAGCGTACACTCTAGAGCAGAAGAGAGCATGTTTTGATTTATCTTCACGTTCGCAACGTCTTCCCAGAGGAAGTCATGGAAATCGAATCCCCTAAACCGGTGTCGCCGGAAAATGATCATGCGATTGTTTGTTGCCGCTACTGCGTCATACTTCTGGCCCAGTACGGTCCAAGCCTGGTAGGCGATGTACAAAATGTTTTCATTCGCTGTGAGGACGGACCTGACCTCTTCGGCAATCGGACGCAGCACGTCTAGTTTCTGGCTTTCGTCAATTCGCTCGATGCCTAGCTCCTGGCGTGCACCTTCGCCGGAGTCTACCATGACAATCTCTCCTTCCATGGGGACGTGCAGGGACCTACTTTGGCGGCAGTCTGACGATCGCGAACCAAAAGTCCTCCAAAGACTGCACCACCGTCGCAAACTGCTCCAAGCCGACCGGCTTGGTTATGTAGCAATTCGCGTGTAGTTGGTAGCTCTTCAATATGTCTTCATCCTGTGAAGACGTGGTGAGCACCGCCACGGGAATTGTCTTGAGATCGGAATCTTCTTTGATGTCTGCCAGCACCTCGCGCCCATCTTTGCGGGGCATGTTGAGATCGAGCAAGATGAGGTCCGGCCGGGGCACGGCAGCATAGGCGCCTTCCTTGCGCAAGAAGGCGAGCGCTTCAACCCCGTCGCCTACCACGTGCAGGTTGGTACGAATCTTGCTGCCGAGGAGAGTTTCCTCGGTGAGAAGCACGTCGCCCGGATCATCCTCGACGAGGAGGACCTCAACCGGCTTCGCCGCCTGTTCGCTCGCCATTCGCTCTTACTCCGTAACTTGTGGCAGGCTAAAGTAGAATGTAGCGCCGCAGCCTTCCTGGGATTCGACCCAGATGCGGCCGCCGTGTCGCTCGACGATCTTCTTGCACACGGATAGTCCGATACCCGTGCCCCCATACTCTTCCCGCGTGTGCAGCCGCTGGAAGATAACGAAGATGCGCTCGGCGTATTCCGGGGCAATGCCGATGCCGTTATCGCGTACGGAGAAGACCCATTCGTCGCTCTCATTTGCCGCTGCAATGTGGACCTGCGGTGCTGCTTCTCCACGGTACTTGATGGCATTGCCAACCAGATTCTGGAATAGGCGCCCGAGTTGCGCCATGTCACCGTTTACGGTTGGCAGCGGGTCGTGGGTAACGCGCGCGTTACCTTCCGTGACGGCCACGTCCAGGTTGGCCAGGGCTTCCTGGAGAGCATTGTTCAAGTCCACCGGCGCAAACTCTTTGCCGCGCGTGGTTACACGCGAATAGAGCAAGAGGTCATTGACCAGCGCCTGCATGCGCATTGCGCCATCCACAATGTAATGGAGGTAGACGTTCGCCTTCTCGTCCAACTGCTCGGCGTAACGCGATTCCAGCAGATTGCAGAAACTGGCGATCTTGCGCAGCGGCTCTTGGAGATCGTGGGAAGCCACATAGGCGAATTGCTCCAGCTCCTGGTTCGAGCGGCGCAACTCCGTCACGGCTTGCTCAAGAGCTTGCTGGGCCGCTTCCAGCTTCTCAAATGCGAACGCATTGGCGATCGTTCCGGCGATCTGCGCGCCGATTCTCTCCGCCTGTGCCAGGTGATTCTCATCGTATGCGTACGGGCGCAACGAGCGGATATTCAAGGCGCCGACAAACACCCCTCGCGCAATGAGGGGCACGGCGATCCGGGTTTGAAAGTCGCCGCCAAGGTCCCGCGCCGGTTGCTGTCCCGCCTCTTCCTCTTCAGCCGGCGTTCTAAAGAGTATGCCGCGGCGCTCACGTTCCAGAATGTCACTTATGCCGCCCGGCACTATTTCGTGCACCACGTCGCGTTCCCAGCCCGGAATATCACCGCCCGCCGCATACACCGCACGCACCGTATGCGCTTCCATATCCACAGCCGAGATTGAGAGGCGATCAAATGGGATGAGCAGTGACACCTGATGGGCAAACTGCTCGTAGATCTCGTCGATATTGAGGGTTGAACTGATGATGCGGCTAATCTCTGCGAGAACCGCAAATTCGGTGGCTTGTTGCCCCTGCTGCTCAAGCGAGACGACACCCTGGCTCCGGTCCTGTCGTGACGCCTCACTCATCTGCTGCCCCCGGGAGACCTTGGCACAACCCATGCCTTCGGCGCAAAGTCCCCCTCTCCCTGGAAAGAGGTCCAAGGTGAGGAGAATTCTTCACCGTACTTGCCCAGCTCCTCGTGCCCCTCAGAATTGCGCCAAGGTCTTCTGGGGTATTTGCCGCTACTGTAAAGCCCACCGGTACGGAGTAGAGTCCCCAAATTTCATCTCTTCTGCCACGCTATTGGCGTGAGTATGCTAGAGTGGTACATGCATTCACGAGACAAGTTTACCACACCAATCAATCAGGGGAGCCGACGACGGTATGAACACGAATATCTTCGAAATCCTCCTCGTGGAAGACGATAGCGGCGACGCTGAACTGCTCTACGAACTGCTTGAGCAGGTGCCGAATATGCAGTTCGATGTTACGCACGTGACGCGACTCGCTGAGGCTAGCGAGCAGACGGAACTAGAGCCGTATGACGTCATCCTGCTCGACCTGGCGCTGCCGGATAGCCAGGGTATGGATACCATTCGCACGATGGTGAATGCCGCTCCCACTATTCCCATCGTCGTGTTGACAGGCAATAACGACGAAGAGACCGGCCTCGCAGCACTAAGGAATGGCGCGCAGGACTACCTCGTAAAGGGTCAGGTGGACAGTGGCGCGGTCACGCGAGCTATGCGATTTGCAATTCAGCGGCACAATGAGCCAAGCTCATAGAGTAGGCAACGCGCAGACGGTCGGAGCGCCTGCGCCTATTCCACGGACGGCATTCGTCACCGCAGCAACTTAGAGTTGCTTCTCTTCCATAATCTTAACGACGATCCTCACGGCCGCATCACTATCGGTACGAGCCGCATTTATGACAAAGTCATAGAGTGATGGATCGTCCCAATCCACATTGAACATGCGGCGAATGTAACTGCGGCGTTCGTTATCAGAGCGCCGGACTTCCTCCTCGGCCCTGCCGAGATTCATGCCAATCGTCCTGGCTTGATAGCGGGCGCGGTCGTCCGCTGGGGCCACCAGGCGCAGCTTGAGCACGCCGCGCAAGTCACCGAGAATGATGCCCGCCCCGCGTCCGACGATGATGGCGTCGTCACGCCGGGCAATCTCGCGGACCACCGAGCGCAAGGCTGTCCGGACAATCTCAGGCCGCACGCCACCCTCATCGCGCCGCTTGGACAGTTGGCGCCGCACGGGTCCTCCCGTGATCCGGGACAGGACGCTTTGTATTGCGCTGGGCTCTAGCCGTTCGTCGTATGCCCTCACCACGCCGGTGTGCACTTCCAGCTCTTCCGCGACCTGCTGGATGAGCCGGTCATCATACAGCGGGTAGCCAAGTGTATTCGTCAGTTTGTCCGTAAAATCGGCTTCACCGGTGCCAAGTTGTCGTGAGACGGTGATAATTGCCATAGAAACCTCCTAATCGACCACGTATCCCACTGCGGCGAGGGTGTCTTCCAAGAAGCGACGCGCGCGTACGGCCTGGTGATTCACCTCATCTAGGGCTTCGCCACTCAGGCACTCGACGACGCATGGGCCGGCAAAGCCCGCGTCTTTGAGCGCGGTGAACACGGCGGGAAAGTCAACCAAGCCGTCGCCCGGCGTGACCATTACGTCGCCCTGCTGGCCGCCCACCTCATCCTTGATACACATACCGCCCACGATTGGGGCAATCTCGCGAATGTGTGCCAGCGGATCCTCACCGGCGTAGTAGAGTAAGTTACCCGCGTCGTAGCAGATCTTGAAGTTCTGGTGATTTACCTTCTTCCACGATTCGATAGTGTCTCGTGTCGTATTGCTCAATCCGCCATGAGGCTTGAGCATGAGCGTAATGCCTTTGTGCAACGCATACTCAGCGCTCTCCCGCATGACGGCGTAGTACGTGTCGTACTGCGCCGGATCGGACGCGCCGCCGGTCATCACGTGGCGAAAGCCGAGTTGCTCCACGTAGTCAAGCTCTTGATTTAGCGCCGCCACTCCCTCTTCCACACTCGTCAAGGGATACGTCGCCATCATGATTGCAAATTTAAGGCCGGCATTCTTGACCGTGCGCTCGACTGCGGCCACTTCTTCCGGAGTCGATTCGTAGTCGATGAGGCGAGTCGGCCCCATGCTCATCGGGCCAAAATACTTGAAACCGGCGGCGCTCATCCCCGCGGCGGCGACCTCAATACCATATTCCCGCCACGGACGGGTAAAACATCCAAGCTGAATCTCCATATCCGGCATCTCTCCTCGCTGCGCTAGCTTCTTTACGTCACCCTCTTGTGCACATGCTTCGTCCAACTACGATTCCGACGGCATTGTGCCGGCAGGCCGTTTCGCGCTGGGCCGAAAGTCCGGCACTGTCAACAACTTCGAATTCTGTTCAATCGACTCTGCGGCCAATATTGCCGGCGCCGCAGTGTCCATTGCCCGATACAGGTCAAATTCCAGCGGCCTCGTGCCCAAGACGGCATCACGAAACGCCGCGTGCACGTAGTAGTCAGCGTCGCCGTGGCCGCTGCCTCGCGCTTCTCTAGGGGCATCCGTGCGTTGAAACTGCCAGTCCACTTCCGCCAAATCGTGCATTTGGGCCTTTGCAAGCCACATCTTCGGTCGCTCCCGGGCCGACCGCCGCCATTCCACTGACCCCTGCGTCCCCATGATCTGGTACCAATGGTAATCACGCGGCGGTTGCGGCTGCGCGAAGCTCGCAGCCAACCGCAAAATCGCATCCTTTTCAGTCTTCATCAAGCAGACCTGCATGTCCGGTTGGGGAATTACGGGGTGGGCGTAGCTTGGAGCCTGCGTACTCATGCCCGTAACAGATACTACCCGATCGTCAAGCACGTACAACAGCGGGCTCAATTCGTGCGGCAGATAGTGGATGGAGGGCATGAGCGCACTCCACGTGGGCTCCGCCTCGGGGTGATCGGAAACTTCCGTGGGTCCGTAGAACGTGCCGGTCTCCTTTTCCCAAAAGAACTGAGAGACGTAATAGTGGAAGTACTGTCCTTCGACAAAGGTAACCCTACCGAGTTGGCCTTCCGCCACCATATCGTGCCACGCTTGCATTACTCCCATGTAGCGAGTTTGCTCCGCCAACTGGTAGACCTTGCCGGAGCGCTCAGCGGCCACGACAATGCGCCAGCAGTCCTCGATATAGTGCGCCGCCGGCACTTCCGCGTTGACGTGCTTGCCGGCCTCAAGGGCCTGCGCCGCCAATGCCCCTTGCCGCGGGCTGCGCACGGTCAATGCAATGGCTTCCACGTTGGAATCGGCGAGGATATCTTCGAATTGGGCGTAGGTGGCCACACCGTCACTATTCTCAAGCGCAGCCAGGGCCCGCTCATGTGTGGCAGTGATGGGATCACAGAGCGCGACAATGCGATAGCCCGGTACGCGTTGCAGCAGGCGCATCCAGCTGAGCCCACGGCCACCAAGCCCCGCTACACCTATCCGAATCTCTTCCATTACCACGTCCTTGTTTCGTATAACACCATTGGCTCTCGACTTGCAGCATCATGACACAGCGGCCGCGCCAAGCCGGTGACACCCCGGCCGTTCGCGCGGTCTTCTTCCATCAGACGGCAAGTCCCACGCAGGCAAGACGGTGAGCTCTGATTGTTAGCCTTCTGCACCCACCGCCGCATCATTGCGCAATGGCTGCGCCGCTGCCAGAAACTCATCCGAAGTTATTGTTCCCGCGATGTCTCGCAACTCGTAATCGTGAATAGCAGTATTTGTGCAGAGCAAACCGTCGATCGTGTCGCTCGTTTCGATACCGGTCGTGCAGTCGCGCAGGAGGATGAGGCCGTACCCGCGCTCGCGCATGGCCAACATTCCGTAGTCCCGATGGGGCACACAGAGATTGGTGGCAAAACCAACGTAGAAGAGATAGAGAATCTTGCGGTGCGTGCAAAGCCGGTGGAGCTGATGGCCGTTGGCGATGACAAAGTCATCCGGTTGCGGAAAGACCGATGCATCGATGTACCGGTCCTGGTTGATCTGCTCGATCTCTGCGGCCCACGTGTCCGTACGATCCGCGCGCAGGTGCGCCCACTCCCCCCTGCGCTTGGCAAAGTCCTCAGGCGGCCAGGCCGGCGCGGGACTCGCTTGCGGTGAGAGTTCACTGTCGCCGGCATAGCGCAGCCACTGGGGTAACTTGTGTGCCACACTGGGCGACGGCGCATGAATCACCGTTACGCCAATGTCACGGCAGGCGTCAAGCACCGGACGAATGCGCTCTCGGCAAATCTGCCCTGTCCGCTCCACGTGACTCGCCGTAATGTGAATGTCCCAGCAGTCTACTAAGACAATGCCGGCCTGCTCCGGTGGGACTGTCAGACCAGCAGAACGGTAGCCAAAGTTTTCTTCACGAAAAGGGAGGCCTGGCGCGGTGGGTTCGTGGACGACATGCCGCGTCGAAATCGCGAGTGATGCCAAAGCGCAATCTCCTTCATCATACTGGCGACCTCTGCTCAGTTTCAGCGCGAGGCGGCGACCGCCCACACCTACAAAGACTATGGTGCAGCCACCGCCTCGTTGTCAAGAAATAGCCGCGGCTAACGGGGTATTCTGCTCCCTCTCTACACGTGTTCCGACATAGCGTACCCCGTATCTGTCTCCTGCCGCTGAACACCCCGATCGACTGGAGCGCAACGGCTTCCACATCTCCCTGCTCTATCCACCCTTGTTGTTACTTGGGTATAATACAAGCAGTGCAACCCCGGTCGTGTCTCGTTTCATTTCTCCTTCCCTAGCCAATTCACGAGTCCGGTACGTTCAATCCCCAATCGCCGCACCCAAGGGCGCTAACCTCGCCATCAGAGAAGGCGCACGTACATGAGTCCCCTCCCAGTGGCATCCATTGACTCTGCCCAGACCACCCAGGACTTCGAGTTGCTGGCGTTGCATCGCTGCATTCACCAATCCAATCGCAACTTTCGGCTGGGACTGGGACAGGGACAAGAACTCATCAAGCTCGGTCTAACGAATCGACCCGCGGCGGCAATGACCTACCGCCTCACGCACCGCATCACCGTAAACCCAGGTATGCTCGCGCCGGATGGGATCGTTACGGGCGCGCTCGCCGCCGACACGACTTCCGGAACGTTCTTGGAACAACGACGCGCGGGCATTCTCTACAGACTTACCGATGCGAACCTCTTCGGCCTACGCCGGGAAGTGGCCCGGCTCGAACGCTGGCAAAAGCACCTCGTGGTGCCAATTCCCCAGGATACCGGCGCAGATGCGTTTGGGCGCTACCTTGACAATCTTGTCCGCGAATTCCAGCCCAGCGCAATCATCATCGGCAATGAGGAAAACCTGCACGACATTCATGTCGAAGGCCAGAACAGAATTCAGTGGTACGTGGACCGTTTCGTGACGGGCCATCGCGCAGTAAAGAGAGCCGATCCTCTGGTGAGCGTCCACATGTACGGCGAGGCGTACCACACGCTGCAGGACAATCGCCCATTCCTCCAAGGCGTACTTGGCATCCTTCAAAAGCGCAGCATCTTGCCGGATGCGCTATTGGTGCACTTTTACGATCACGCCAATCTCCTCCAACCATGGCTTGATGAGATTAGCGCGGCGACAGCGCATGCAATCCAGCAGCGGCTGCCAATTATCGTTGGCGAACTCGGCCACTATGGCGACGTGGTTGGCGGCGGAAACATCGTGCGCCGGGACGCGGAACGTGAACAGCGGCTTACACCGGACGATCAGTCTCGCGCCGTAGCCCAACTCCTCACCGCCGCCACTGCCAGCATCGCCAAGCAAGCCTTCTATTTTGGCGCTATTGACACAATTAGCACCGGCGGCTACGAAAGCAGGAAGGGCTTGACGGTGTACAACGATAGCATCGGCAACATGACCCCACGACCGGCCTTGACGGTTTTCCGCTTTGTGACTGACCTGCTCGCCGGCGCCAGCGCGTCATTGAGCAGCACCCCGGAGCATGGCCTTTCGGTCGCGCACTTTGTGCGCCCTCCGCTCACGCCCGATGAAGAACGTGACCTGGAAGGCTGGTTCGTATGGTCGAATGACCAGCGCGGCCGGCCGCGGGAATTCACGTTGCCACCGGGATTCGTCGGATATGACGTCTATGGCAGAATGCAATACGCTGCTCGGGACGAACCGCAAGTGGTGAGCTTGCACGAATCTCTCAACCCACACATCGGCGGCGAGACTTTCATATTCTTCCGTCTCACCGGAAACACAGCGTTTTCACTGCCGTAGGAGACCCCTGCGTTAGATGGGTCCTGAGGAAAGTGTATTATCCCCTCTCCCTGGGGAGACCATTGCGAAACCTAAGGGGAAACGAGAGCGTCCCCTCTCCCTCGACGGGAGAGGGCTAGGTTGAGGGTGAATCTCCAGAAAGCTATCCACATGCACCGAATCTGCCCTGATACATCTTGACACTTCACTGCGTAAAGGGCCATTGTATAAAAAGACCCCCTCATCCCAACCCTCTCCCCCAGAGGGTGTCTCAAAAATAGATCTACTGGATATATACTGGTGTGAAGAGAAGCAAGGTGAGGTGGTGGGATAGTTTGTAGAGAGGTAGTGACGATGCCGTTGAGACCGTTTAGTCGTGAACAGGCCTGGCTGTTGCCGCCGACGCTGGACGAACTGATCCCGGACGACCATCCTGTCAGGTTTGCGGCAGCGTTCGTGGACAGCCTCGATGCTGCGGCCTGGGAGGCGATGGAGATTGACCTGCAAGGCGATCCGCGTGGCGCCGGGGCCTACCATCCGCGCGCGCTGCTGGGCGTATGGGTCTACGGCTTCATGACCGGCGTGCGCTCGAGCCGCAAGCTGGAGGCAGCCTGCCGGGATCAGGTACCGTACCTGTGGCTGGTGGGGATGCAGCAGCCGGACCACAACACGCTGTGGCGCTTCTACAAGGCGCACCGCGACCGGATGCGGATGCTGCTCAAGCGCACGGTGCGCACGGCGGTGCGAGCCGGCCTGGTGGAGTTGGCAATCCAGGCGGTGGACGGCACCAGGATCGCGGCCAACGCCGGGACGCGGCATACCCACGACGCGCAGGGGCTGCAGCGGCTGTTGTCCCGCACCGAGCAAGCGATCGCGGACCTGGAGGCGCAGAACGCCACGGGGGGCGACGCGCCGCCAGCGACTTTGCCGCAGGAACTTGCCGATGCCCAGGCCCTGCGGCGGCGGGTGGACGACGCGCTCGCCCGCGTCGCGGCTGAGGACGGGCCGCGCTACACGAACCTGACTGATGCGGACGCGGCCCTGCTCAAGACTGGCATGGGTGGCTTCATCACCGGCTACAACGCCCAGGCGCTGGTCTCCCCTCTTGCGTCCCCGGACGAGGGCGCAGGGGGGAGGTTGATCACAGCCGTGGACGTGAGCGCCAGTGCCGACGACCATCCCCACCTGGCGCCGCTGATCGAGGCGGCGCAGGAGAACATCGACGCCGCGCGGGACGTGGTGACCGTTGCGGACGCCGGCTACCATTCGGGGGCCAACCTCGCCACGTGCCACGCCGGCGGCCACACGGTATTGATGCCCACGACCCACGAGCGCAGACGCCGCAACCCCTACCATAAAGACCACTTCACCTACCGTCCAGAGACCGACACCTACCTGTGTCCCCAGCAAAAGGTGCTCACCTACACGCACCGCTTGACCCACAGCAACGGCTACCGGGTCAAGCGGTACCAAGCCAACGGCCGGGACTGCAGAACCTGTCCGGCCTTCGGCGTCTGCACCTCCTCCCAGAGGGGCCGCTCCATAAAGATCAGCGCCTACGAGCCAATACTGCAACGGCACAGGCAGTTGATGGCCACCGCGCCTGCCAAGCAGGTGTACCGCCGCCGGAGTACCATCGTCGAGCCGGTCTTTGGCCTGCTCAAGGAGTGGCACAGTGCCAGGCGCTTCCTGCTCAGAGGCCGCAGCCACGTGACGTCCGAATGGCACCTGCTGGCCACCGCGTTCAATCTCAAGAGCCTCCACGCCCTGTGGCGGTCTGGGTGTAGTCCAGCGTCGCCCCGGGGACGAGTCTCTCACTGGCACCGTCTTGTTCATACCACCCGCCATCTGTCTGTCCTTCTCACCCCATTCACCGTGCCCCGCACCAAAATATTGAGACAGCCTCCCCAGGAGAGGGAGTGCCCCTGCTTGAATGTGGGGCTATGCAAAAGTCTCCTGGGGGGACCTTTGCACAACTCAAGCCGGTAAGAGAGAAGATCCCCTCACTCCCGTATCAAGTTCGGGGCAGGCTCTAACCCTCTCCCTCAGGAGAACTTTGCGTAACTCCGTCATTCCGGCTTGCGCCGGAATCCAGAGCGCCTTTACACCTAAAGATAGCATAATGTCAAGTCATTTCACCCTCAGCCCCGAATCGTGTCCCTTCGCTGTATCGAGTACAGGGCAGGCTCCAGCCGTCTCCCGTCCAGGAGACCTTTGCATAGCCCTTACCGAGGCGAGGATGTCCCCTCTCCCGGCGGGAGAGGGTTAGGGTGAGGGGGAATCCCCGCAATCCGGGCTATTTTCACCGAAAGTACACACATTCGTGTAAGTGTTAGAGGTCTAAAGGACAGGATAGGCGGTATCCCCTCACCCCAGAGAGAGGGTGCAATTCTAGCGCCGTTGGCCGAGGTTACGCAAAGGTCTTCGTCGAGAGAGAGGGAACTTTCTCGCTGCGGCAAGGGTTATGCAATGGTCTCCATAGGCGGGCAGACGCCGGGTGTTCGTTCAATCGATAAGCGTTGCCCGCTTCTCGTACGGCGCGTTGACCGGCCGCGAGCGCAGGCTGCTTGACGGTTAGGGCCCATGAGCGCACTTGCAACTTAGTCTTGCGCTTTTTTCTTCAGTTCGTAGAGCGTACTGATCGCTTCCAACGGGGTCATGGCGTCCACGTCAAGATCTTGCAGCTCCGTAATCACCGGATGAGGGCCGCTGAAGAGTGGCAGTTGATCGGCGCCATTCGATCCGGTCAAGGCTGGTGCTTCACCCCGCAAGTGCCGCTCTTCCAGTTCGTGCAGCACCTGCTCCGCGCGCCTCAGCACCGGGCGGGGCAGTCCGGCAAGCTTGGCAACATTAACGCCATACGAACGGTCGGCGCCACCGGGTACCACTTTGTGCAGAAAGACCACATTGCCTTGCTCTTCCAATACGTCCACGCGGGAGTTCCTTACGCGTGGCAGCGTACCCTCCAATTCAGCCAACTCGTGAAAGTGGGTGGCAAACAGGGTCTTGGAGTTGAGGCCGGAGTGATTGTGCAAGTACTCCAGCACGGCGCGGGCGATTGCCAGTCCATCGTACGTGCTGGTGCCGCGCCCTACCTCGTCGAAGACCACCAGTGATCGCGGCGTTGCGTGAGTGAGGATATAGCTCGTCTCCGTCATTTCTACCATGAACGTGCTGGCGCCGGCGGCAATTTCGTCCTGCGCGCCCACGCGCGTGAAGATGCGGTCCACGATGCCGACGTGCGCCGACCGGGCAGCTACAAAACTGCCAATCTGCGCCATGAGAACGGTGAGGGCAACCTGTCGCAGGTACGTAGACTTCCCCGCCATGTTCGGGCCGGTGAGCACAATGATTTGCTGCTCCGCATCCAGCCGCACGTCGTTGGGGATAATGGGAGCTCCTCCCAGTGTCGCCTCCACTACAGGATGGCGCCCCTCGACAATCTCGATACAGTCACCTTCATCCAACACCGGACGCACATAGTTGCGGCGCGCAGCCACCCTGGCAAACGCGGCAAAGACATCGAGCTCAGCGAGGGCGTACGCCAACCGCCGCAACCGACGCTCCTCCGCGGCTACGCTCTTCACGATGCCGGCAAATATCTGCTGCTCGAGTACGCTCTGCTCTTCTTCCGCGTTGAGCATGAGGGACTCGGCATCCTGTAATTCCGTGGTGCTATACCGCTCGCCGGTTGTCAGGGTCTGCTTGCGCATATACCGCTCCGGTACGTTGGGCAGTGCGCCTTTGCTCACTTCAAGGTAATAGCCATAGACCTTGTTGTGGCCAACCTTAAGGGACTTGATGCCGGTGGCGTGCCGCTCCTTTGCTTCGAGATTCGCGATGAAGGCCCGCGCCTCCTGTGTACGCCGCACCAACTCATCCAGCTCTTTGCTATACCCTGACTTGATCGGTGGTTGTCCCGGCTCCGTTGCAATAGAAGTAGCAATTAATGCCGCCACTTCCGGCGCCGGATCGACGGTAGCCGCGCGGGCTTGGATCGGAGGGTCCGAAGATGCGTTCAACAAGCCCTCTATGTCCGCTGCAACTTCCAGCGAGCGGCCCAAGCGTGCCAGATCCTGCGGTGTTGCCAGGCCCTGCAAAGCGCGATGGGCAAGCCGCTCGACGTCGGCGAGTTTCCCCAGTTTTTCCCGCAACCGCTCCAACAAGACATGGTCCCGTGTCAATGTCTCGACAATCGCCAAACGCCCCTCGATAGCAGGCACATCCACCAGGGGCTGGGTAAGCCATTGGCGGAGCAGGCGACCGCCGATTGCCGAGCGCGTTTCATCTAGGACACCGAGCAGCGAGCCTTCTTCCTGTTGCGTGCGGTTATTGCGCAAAATCTCCAGGTTACGCAGCGTGGCGGGATCCAGACCCATAAAGGAATCGAGGGAGTACGTGCGCAGGCCGTCCAGACCGCCCAGGAATGACTTTTGCGTTTCCTCCAGATACGCCAGGAGCCCACCGGCGGCGCGGGTCGCCAATGGCAGGTCGGCGCAGCCAAAGCCGTCAAGCGCGGCAACTGCAAGTACCCGCAGCAAGGTGCTTGTCGCTTCCTGCAAGTCGAAGTGCCATGCTGCATACGAGGTGAGCGCCGTGGAGGGCAGCTGCAGAGTCTTGCCTTCGGGAAACACACACTCTGCCGGCTGCAGCCGTCCCAATTCAGCGGCAAGGACAGCATCGGTGTCTTCCCGGATCTCGGTGGCGGCGAACTCCCCCGTGCTGACGTCAGCGTACGCCAGTCCCACGCCCCTCTTATCGTGTACGACGGCGGCCACGTAGGTATTCTGCTTGGCCGCAAGCAAGTCCGGGTCTACAATCGTGCCCGGTGTGGCGACTCGCACCACCGCTCGCTCCACCAGACCGTGTCCGGGCTCAGAGACCTGTTCGCAAATCGCAACGCGGTGTCCCGCCGCGAGCAGTCGTCCCAGGTATGTTTCCGCGGCATGTGCGGGCACACCGCACATCGGCATCTTCTGACCCTTACCGAATTCGCGTGCGGTGAGGACAATCTGCAAGGTCTCAGAGGCAACCTTGGCATCATCCCCAAAAAGCTCATAGAAGTCGCCGAGGCGAAAGAAGAGGAGCGCATCCGGGTAGTTCTGCTTGATGCGGTAGTACTGCTCTTGTACAGGCGTCATGCTCCGGGAGGACTTAGGCATTGGCGTACTGTTCTTAGGAGACAGGCTTCTCGCTATGTCACGACCGCTTGGAAGAAGACGGCTCTGATTCATTCTAAACTGTTGGGACATGTAGGTGTTCAGGTGAAGCGCTACACTCCCCGGTAGCGCAGGTTCGCACGAGAGACGTGCAAACTTGCGCCCACCTGCCAACGAGGCAATCCGATTGATTGCGCTTTGCTGCCCTTGCACCAAGATGCGGGGGACAAGCCCCCGCGCTACGGCTCTATAAATCGGGGTCGAGCCTATGGTGGCAAGGGAACACAAATGAGTCGAGGTACTAAGTCGCGGTGCAGTCTCTTTGCAAGCGGTGAAAGGGATGCTTTCCGCTTGGACTGACTTGGCTCATGCGTCGGGCGACGCCGGTTCGTCCTGGAGAATCGCCGGCCAGCGATTGACGAACGTGAGCAGCAAGGTCGTGAGATTGGTGAGAGAGTCAAGGTGTACCAATTCAAAGCCGTGCGTGTTTTCGCACGGGAAGGCCAACGCCGCAATGCGGCCGATTGCCGCTACCTTGCGGGCTATGGAAGCATTGGTGCCATAGGATTCCAAGGCAGCGTGTTGCACATCTAGTTCGAGTTCCTTGGCCAGAGAGGCAAAGCGCCGCAGGATGCCCTCATCGTATACGTTGTAGGCGTCTTTATACACCAAGACCGGCGCGCCGCCGGCTTCCAGGCCGTATTCGTCAGCCACCGGGGCAATCTCTAACGCAATGTACGTATCTCCCGGCAAGGTACGCGCCGCAAACGGACCGCCGCCGCCGGCGTTTTCTTCCGTGCTAGAGAAGACCAGGTACACGTCTTGCGGCGGCGGACTGCCCGCAAGCAGTGTGGCGAGAGAAAGGAGAATTGCCACGGCGCCCTTGTCGTCCAGAGCATACGTGCCCACGAAGTCGCCAATGCGTACCGGGTGCTTGCGCTCGCGCGAGACGACCGCCTTACAGCCGGGATGCACCCCCTGCTCCAAGAGTTCGTCCTTGCTGAGTTTCGCATCCAGGTGGCAATCCGACCATTTGAGCTGCCGGCCCCCACCTGAGCGCACGGCCTGAATCGGGCTCTCTTCCGTCACGTGCATGGCGCCAAAGCAAAGTACAGCGGGTACCGTGCCGGCGTCCCCCAGAATGTCCATGGGGCCCTCACCGTACTTCCAGGGATACGTGCCGCCCAGGGTAGCTACCCGTATCTTGCCGTCGTCTTCAATGCGCTTGATGATCAGGCCAAGTTCATCTTTATGGGCGTCCAGGATCAACGGGCAGTCGCTGGCCGCGCCCGCAATCTTGGCAATTACGTTATTGGCAGAATCTTGCCAAACGTCGCATGGCAGAGGATCAAGATGTCTGCGGAGTACAGCGTCTATCTCCCGTTCGTTGCCTACGGGAGAATGGGCTGTCGTCAGTTCTGCGATGAGGTCGAACATCAGACGTTTCGTCCGTTCTGCGCTACTTTGCCGTGACGTTGGGGCTCGTCCCCCGCCTCTTCCCTACCATGCCGTAGCGCGGGGGCTTGTCCCCCGCCTCTTGGCGCAACATCATGCCCATACTTGATTCGAGGGCAAACACCATCTCAAGGCAAGGCACTTAGAAGAGTGGCAGTTTTACCGTAATGAAGCGGCGGTGGATGCTACCCAGCGCGTGCACGGGGATTCGGTTCTCTGTTCTATCATTCGTTAGCGTGTCGACCACCTTCAAGCTCTGGAGCTTGTGCGTAAACGGGTCCACGCGCATCTCATCCCAGTGTCCTACCTTGGCGTAGACATCCCGCACAAACGTGTTTCCATCGAGCTCGGCGTCGGGTACGAATGTATCAGGCAATGCGGCGGCTTCCGTATCCAGGCTGCCGTCGGCGCGGGTTCGCAGCACCAGCGGGATGCCCGCAATAGAGTCGACGTCGGGATACGCTTCCAAGGATTGGGACAAATCAGCATGCGTAAGCGCAAGAGTTATCGCTTTGCCGGAAACGCCGCGTATGAGTGACAGCGGGACCTGCACGCGCACAATGCCTTCGGCAGACGTGGAGGGGGTGGTTGCCCGCCCCTCCCGCACGGCTTCTATCTCCACCGCCGCCGGCACGATAAGAGCTTGATCGAGGAATAACACGATCGCCTTTACGGTACGCGAAAGTGGATCGATTGTGATGCCACCGAGCGTGCCAACCGCTTCTCCACCCTCAGCAGAGATCGGTGCGCCGAGCGGTAGATCCATCAGTCTTCTCCCGTATTTCCGGCAGTTGCCGCAAGCCGCCAAGTCCGTCATTCCGGCGAAAGCCGGAATCTATCTTTGCCACTAGGTTGTTTTGATTGTTTCAACAACCGGTTCGTCATTGATCTGAAAACAGGCAACAACCCCGGCCCGTCATTCCCGTGAAAGCGGGAAGCCATCCACTCCGTACGGCGCAGGCTGTCTCAAGCGGGGGGACAAGCCCTCGCGCTACGCTATAGATTCCTCGCCGCGCTCGGAATGACCTGAATTGTCAACACTTCCTAGCCACACGTCAGATTGAAGCCATTGTAGCGGAATCGGTCCTGGCTGGCTACCGCTACCCAACTCTAGTGAAACCGGCTGGATTCCCAGGTACGTGCACACGCGCTAAGCGTTAGCTCGGCACAGTCAGGATCATGCTGACGACAAACCCCACTAACAGTCCCCACCAGCGCCAGTCCGGCGGTTGCCAACTTCCCTCGCTGCGAGTTTCGGTCCATGCAAACGCGGCAAAGTGCGATAGACCCATCAGCAAGAGCGCAAGCCACGCCCACCAATAGCCGTCGCGGATGCCCCAATAAGCCAGCCCCCACCACGCCACGCCCATGATGAAGACGTGCAAAGCAATGTGACGCGAAAACGCGCCCACTTCCGGTACGTCGCTTGCACCCAGCCGGGGCGCCAGACGCTTTCCATAGGGTCCGAAGCCGAGCAACGTCGCTACGGTTAGCGCGAAGTGAATGAGCGCTCCCAGCAGGAGAAGGAGCCAGCCGGCGCTAAAGAGACTTAGGTCAAATGACATCTCCAAGAACCCTACATTGTGCCTTCAATGTGAACGTCACCAGCTATGCCATCAGCAGTTTCCGGAATTTGGCGACGTCGAGTCCGTGATTGAGTATGCGTGACTTCTTGACTTCTGTATGGCGACTGCTGTCCTCCAAGACTCTCTCACGCATTTCGTCTCCCGCCGACCGCGGTGTCAGGATAGGGCGCGCCGCTCGCGCTGGTTCCGGGTTTCCGGTACAAACCACGCCAGGTTACTTGCCGCCAGTGCGCCAACGCCCGCCAGGACAATGGCGGCAAGGCCGAGACCGGTAAGGTCCGCCACGGCGCCCACAACGAGCGGTCCACCGGTATTCCCACCGTCGCCAATTAGCCGCCACATGCCGAGGAATTCACCCATGGCATCGCGCGGCGCAAGATCGCTCCCCAGGGTCATCATTGTGCCGGAGCCGAGGCCGTTGCCTAAGCCCATGATAGCAGCCGCCGCGAGCAATCCGCCGTACCCTCCGGCCAAGGGCACCATGGCCATGCCCACGCCCAGGATTATCATAGAAGGAACCGATGCCCACTTGCGCCCCATGCGGTCCTGCAAAAACCCGGCGATGCCAAAGAGGGACATGTCGATCGCAGCGGACACGGTGATAATGACGCCGACCGCAGTTGGGTCCAGCCCCAGTACCGTGGCGCCGTAGAGAGGCACGATGATATCGCGTCCGGCGCGGATCATCTGTGCGAGGACTTGGGCGCTTCCCGCCGACAGCAAGTCACGGCGGTATGTCCCCACGATTTGCGCCATGGTGCGCCAGTGGGGGCGGCGGTGCGCAGCTTCGACCGGCTTACGCGACTCCGGCACGTACAGGAGCGTGATTACGAAGGCCACTCCGGTCAAAGCCGCCGCCAGCAAGAATGGCGTTTGCAATCCAAGATTCGCTCCCACGAATCCGCCAATTGCCGGGCTCGCAAACACGCCGATACGGCTCACACCGCCAAACGCCGAAAGGGCCCGACCCCGCACTTCTACCGGGATGACTTCTGAGATGAAGGCCATGCGGGAGAGCATCCACATAGCCGCACCGCCCCCGGCGATTAACCGCAGTAGCACAAGCACTTGGAAGTTCTCGATGAGACCCATGAGCGCCAGGCAAATACATGCCACTCCCACACCCAGCAACATCACCTTGCGGCTCCCCAGGCGTTCCAGCATGACGCCCGACGGGAGATCCATGGCCAGCGTGCCTATGCCGCGGGCCGCTACCGCCAGGCTTACCAAGCTGAACGACACACCAAAGGTCGTGGCATACAAAGGCAAGGTTGGGATCAAGAGTCCCTGTGTAAATGCCAGCAGAAAGCTGGGCACGTACACCGGCAGCATGAGCGCAAGGACACGGCGACTCATGAGTGGCAATAAGAAGGAATCGCCGCGACAAGGTGGCAGCAACTACCTTTAACGAGTACAAGAGCAGGCAGAAGTCGGTCTATGCTACCGGCCCTGCCTGCCGCACTCAAGACGTGCGATGGGAGGGGGCCTACAGAAGAGTTCGTCAGCATCGCTCAGCAAGGGGCTCGTCGCTATCGCCACACAACGCACCGGCGCACTTACTATAGCACATGCCTCCCTGCCAGCAGCCTGCATTGCCTCGTTATGTCTTAGGTATCCGCACGTCATGGCAGCGAGGCAACTGCCCGGGTTAAGCACGCGCGCATCTATTGACTTAGCGAGCTTGCATAGATACGAGCAGTCTCGTATACTTGGGCAATCATTTCATGTCATGCGTATGGTGTGATTGCTTGAGAGATGAGCGAAAGTGGTGCTGCAAATGCAGTTGACCGTTACCACACGATTTGGCCTGAAGCGAGACGAAGCGCGGTGAGACCCAACGCAAGGAGAAGATCACAGTGTCACCCGAGGATCGCACGATAGTTTGCGCGGAGTGCAGCCAGTCGTTCGTGTTTACTGCTGGCGAACAGGAATTCTATCAAGAAAAAGGCCTCATGCACGAACCGCGCCGCTGTCAGGATTGCCGCAACTCACGGCGTCGGGAACGCCAAGGTGAGCGTCAGATGCATGAAGGAGTGTGCGCAGAGTGCGGTACCGTCGCACGCGTGCCTTTTGTGCCGAGAGACGACCGACCCATCTACTGCAGCGACTGTTTCACAAACCGCCGCGACAATTAGCAGAACCTGGGGTTTCGTCGGCTGTATGCGAAGAGTTGGATCACTGACACTGTGATTCCTTAGCCAAGTCTATAGGCGACGCGTGCTTGGAATTCGCTCGTGGGACAGGGCCATAGTCGGCAGAGCAGGTCTCTACATATCCGCCGCTTTTCCTCACCCGCACCCGTGGGTCATTTTGTTGCAGATTCTTCCAGTTCGTCGGTTGACAGGGATTCCACCGTTTGGTAATCTTGACTGTGAAGCGTGAGCTCTATATAATCCTCCGAAATACCCGCACCACAATCTGTTAGAATAGCTATAGAAGCACCTGCTTCGTCACTCTGTTCTTTCCACAAGCCCATCAGTTACCTATTACTGCTTATCGGCGCCTAGACATTTCGAGACTTTGTAGTCTCTTTATCTTCCACTTTTCGATACGGTTTACTTGGCGCATCGCACGTAAACAACTCGCGGCAGGGTAACTCACCAAAGGCGAAGGTCGTATCTGTTTTAATGCACCACGCCTACTATGCTGGGTACAGCACTAGTTGAATTCAGCATTGCTCTATATGGGTCTGGTTCGTTGTATTGCTCTTGAAGGAGGACACATCTGTCAACGGTAATACCCTCTCGCAAACGTGGCAATCGTCGTCGCAAACGTTCTACCCGCCATTGGATGCAACGTAATGGAACGAACCATACATCCAATCCAACCAACCAAAGGAGCGACCCCGGAGTGCAATACGCAGATTTAGACGCCAAACCATTGGCCGAACTGCGAGAGCGTGCGAGAGAACTGGGAATTAGCGGTTACTCAGTCCTCAAGAAGCACGAACTCGTCAACCGGCTGCTGCAGGCGCAATCCGAAGAACAAGGCAATCTCTACCGCACCGGGCTCCTCGAAACCATCGACGATGGGTATGGATTCCTGCGGCTTCATCGGTATTGGAATACCGGCTGGGCCGAGGATGTCTACGTAGCCCCCACGCAAATTCGCCGCTTGAGTCTGCGTACCGGAGACATGATCGCAGGGCAAGTGCGTCCGCCGAAGGAAGGCGAGAAGTACTACGGCCTGCTGCGGGTCGAGACCGTCAATAACCTCGATCCGGAAGAAGCCAAGCGCCGCCCGCATTTTGAGAACTTAACGGCGATTTTCCCCGATGAACACCTCAACCTCGAGACGGCTTCCCCCAGCATTACGGGCCGTCTCATCAATCTCGTCTCGCCGATTGGCCGCGGTCAGCGCGGATTGGTCGTTGCTCCGCCCAAGACCGGTAAGACAATGCTCCTGCAGAGCATTGCGAACGCCGTCATGGCAAATTACCCCGACGTGCACGTCATGGTGGTCCTCATCGGTGAACGACCTGAGGAAGTAACGGACTGGGAACGCAGTGTGGGTGCTGAGGTCGTCGCTTCTACATTCGATGAGATTCCGGAGAATCAAACCCGTATCGCTGAACTGGCACTGGAGCGGGCAAAGCGGATGGTGGAAGGCGGGCAGGACGTGATGCTGCTGCTCGACTCTATCACGCGCCTCACGAGAGCCTATAATCAGGCCATTCCGCCCAGCGGCAGGACGCTCTCCGGCGGTATCGACCCCGCCGCGATCTACCCGCCGAAACGGTTCTACGGCGCGGCCCGGAATGTCGACAATGGTAGCAGCCTCACGATGATTGCAACGTGTCTGGTTGAGACGGAAAGCCGCATGGACGACGTCATCTACGAGGAATTTAAGGGCACCGGCAACATGGAACTGCGGCTCGACCGCAAATTCGCCGAGCGCCGCATCTACCCGGCGATTGACGTTGCACGTTCCGGCACCAGACGCGAGGAATTGCTGTTTGAGTCTGAGATGCTCAGGAAAGTAGTCACGTTGCGCCGCATGCTCTCGGCCCTCGGCAATACCGAAGGGTATGAAGCCATGCTCAACCGTCTGGAGCGCACGAAATCAAATGCGGACTTCCTCGCACGCTTGAGCAAAGACGCGGTCTAGGCGCGGCACTCGCTTCTCGCCGGGCACGTGCTCCTGCATCAATGAGTCCCCCTGGACCGCAGGCTGCGCTGCTATCTCTCGCACGACTCTGGTTGCGGCATGTATTGTGCCTTCTCCTTGTCTTGCTCCTGGTCGCTTGCGCTTCGTCTGACTCTTCACGTCCGCTCCTCGAACTCCAGGTGAGTCCTGCTTTGCTGCAGGCCGACGGCTCGGGGTCTGTCACCATTCATTACCAAGTCGCGCGCGAGGCAGCCGTTTCGCTAGCGCTGCAGTCTGCCAATGGCACGGTGGCTGTCTTGCGGGACAGCGTTGCGCGCGGGCCGGGCGCGTTCTCCTTTGTCTTTCAGGGCGCCGTTGACGGTCGCGTGCTGCCCAACGGTGCATACACCGTTGTCGCCACAGCGGAGGACTCCCATTCAGGTGCGTCCATTGAACAGCGACAGCCGCTAGCGATCGCCAACGCCGATACGTCACCCCCAGTGATCGCAGACCTCCAGGTCTCACCGGCGGTGTTCTCACCAAACCAAGACGGTGTAAACGACCGCCAGACACTTAGCTTCGCCGTTGCCGAGCCCGTGATCGTGGAAGTACGCCTCTTAGCAGGCGACGATACGCGGTGGCTGCTGCGCAGTGTCGCTGCGCCCGCCGGCACGGTGCGCACGTCGTGGCCTCCATCGGTGCGGCACGCTCCCAGTCTCAATCAGGCGGTGGACCGTTTACCTGCCGGCCGGGCGGAGGTGGAAGTCGCGATTTGGGATCCCGCGGGCAACCGCACCGTGCAGCGCCACACCATTGAAATCGGCGAGACGGGCATTCCGCAGGCGCAAGTATCTGGACTTGAGATCACACCCGTAGCCGTACCGCCCGGCGGTTCGATTGCGGTCTCTGCAATTATCACGAACGTCGGCGCGGTCACATTGCGTGCGGCGCCTCCGGGTCCAGCCACGTATGCCTGGGGTCAGGATGCCCCCTCGCTTGGGTACACGGCGGCCGCCGGAACCGTGCGCTGGGGCGTAGACTTTTCACTCAACCGCAGCGGGATCGGTTATCCGTTTCGCTGGAGCCTGGGTCGCGACCTCGCGCCAGGCGAGAGCGCCGCGGTAACTGGCACAATTACCGTGAATGAGAACTTTCCGCAAGATCCGGTACAGCTCTGGATCGGCGTTATTCATGAGAACAACCGGGTGCTTGCCGACAAGCGCGGCAACACCCGCTTGCACCTCGTGGACGAGGACAACTAAGACGAGAGCAAGAGTTTAGCGTGCTCCCTTCGCGGCGCTCGAAACGCAATACATCGATGCGTTGATCCCTTCCATCTCGCCGGTGACGATTGAGTCCACACGCTCGCAGATGTTGGTCACCCGGTCGGCGGTGCGCTCCTCGTTGTGGATTACGCAGGCTAGGTATAGCGCGCGTAGCATCGTGCACGGCTCCTCGATCATGAAGCTAATGAATTCGCGCGCCACCTGATCGCGCATGGCATCCACCGCATCATCTTCATGCGAAACACGTTTGGCCTTCACTACGTCGCGCTCCACTGAGGCTTCACGCGAGCGGCTCAGCATACCGTTTGCTGTCGCCGCCATACGGGGAATGTCGATCAGGGGCCTTACGAGCGGTTCATCACCCGGCATGACATTGATCTTGCAGATTCCCTCCGCCTGGTCGACTGCAACGCCCACCATGTGCCCGAAAGCAACCACTTCGTCTTGAAATTCGTGGAGTACTGCCATGAAGGGTGCTCGCAATTCGATGCCATCCTCACCCATAGCCGGTTAGCCGAAGTATTATACTTACTCTCAGCAGACACATGTCTGTAGTCACGGTGTAACAATCGTAGAGTCAACAGGTACACATTAACTCCACCATGTCCGTAGACGAAACCTTCTACCGACGTGTCATTGAAACGTGCTTCCCTAATCTTCGGGTTGCGCACATCCGATTCATAGGCGGCGGGACTTGCCGCGTGTTCGTCGTCAATCATTCGCTGATATTTCGTTTTCCTCACGCAGGCGGCTCAGTAGATAACGGCGACGCACCTGAGGAAAACGGCGCATTCCTCTTCCACGAGAAACGCGTGTACGATTCCGTAGCGCCTTTACTCCGGCTCCCAGTCCCGCGCTACCGCTACTTTAGCGCGGGTTGCGAGCAGTTCCCGTACCCGGTGGCGGGCTACGCTAGGCTGTCCGGCCGGAGCCTGTCCGGCTGCTCCCTTTCGGAAGATGAGCTTCAGCGCGTGGCGGGCCAGATTGGCGCGTTCCTCTCAGAGCTTCATGCCATCCCGCTATCAACCTTACCGGTAGAGCTGCGCCCGCCTTCCCCATCGACAATTGGGCGTGACAACGCGCGCAGCCTGTTCCGCCAGGTGAAAGCGCAGGCGTTCCCGCTGCTTAGTCCGGAGGAGCAGACGTGGACGAGCAATCTGTTCCGGGAGATGTCCGGCGACAGTTCTCTGTGGGAACTCACGCCCGTGTTTACTCACGGCGACTTCGATGGATCGAATATTCTCTACGATGAATCACGAGGAGAAGTCAGCGGCGTCATAGACTTCGAGGAAGCCGGGCAGAAGGGCGACCCGGCGGTAGACTTTTGCGCATTGCTCGCGGGCTTCGGTACCGCCTTCCTGGAGGCCGTACTCAACACCTACACGCTGGACGTGTCTCGTGCTATGCGCCGCCGCATCGAACTCATCGCAAAACGCATCCTCTTCATAGAGTTGCTCTACGGCATTCAGGTTAACGACCGGCGCTTTATTGACAATGGGCTCCAACGCCTCCACCGCGCACGACACGATATCGACCCCATCGGCGACTGGCTGGACGTCTCCACCAGCGCGACGAGAGAGTAGGCGGTGACTATCGGCGTACACAGGCAACGCGGTCGCTGATTCACAAACCCGTCTCGTCTGCGGTATGGTTGATTCAGGAGAGTTTGACGTACCGCCGTCCGGCGCTCAGACGCCGCGACGCCTGCAAAGGAGCATCCTGATCATCATGACTAGAAGAAAACTGCTCGGTCAGGGATTGGCTCTGGCCACCGTGTGCTTGGCAGCGGCGTGCGGCGGCACTTCGGATGAAACGGCGGAGGAGCCCACTGCCTCCCCCATGCCAACTCCCATGCCAGCCGCGACTCCGCTGACAAAAACTGAATCCATGCCGAAGCCCACGGCGGAGAGTGTCTCCCTGCAGGAATTTCCCGTTCCAAGCGGTGCGCACCCCCACGACGTGGCACCGGCGCTGGAGACCAACGGCATCATATGGTATACGGCCCAGCACCAAGAAGCCCTGGGCATTCTCGATCCCACCACCGGTGAAACGCGCCACATTCACCTTGGCAGCGGCGCGCGGCCTCACGGCGTGATCGTGGGTCCGGACAGCGCGCCCTGGATCACCGACGGCGGCCTCAACGCCATGGTGCGCGTCGATCCAGCCACAGAGGACGTAGCCGTCTTCCCGCTGCCGGCAAGCACGGGCTATGCCAATCTCAACACGGCAACGTTCGACTCCAATGGCATCTGTTGGTTCACCGGACAGAGCGGCATCTACGGTCGCGTTGATCCGCAGAGTGGGGAATTGCAGGTCTTTAATGCTCCACGCGGTCGCGGCCCGTATGGCATCTGCACCACACCCGACGGCAACGTCTATTACGCCTCACTCGCGGGGAGCTACGTGGGGCACGTAGACACGACTACCGGCGCCGTCACGGAACTGGAGCCGCCCACGGCGGGCCAGGGCGCCCGGCGCGTGTGGTCGGATTCGCAAAGCCGCATCTGGGTGGCGGAGTGGAATGCCGGACAGGTCAGTCTCTACGACCCGACAGATCAGAGCTGGCGGGAGTGGCGGCTCCCTGGCGATTCACCCCGCGCCTACGCCGTTTATGTTGACGACCACGATTTGGTCTGGCTTACGGACTTTGGCGCCAACGCCCTTGTGCGCTTCGACCCAACTGACGAATCATTCGCCGCCTATCCCTGGCCCAGCAGCGGTGCCGCGGTGCGACAACTCCTCGGTAGGCCTGGCGAAGTTTGGGGCGCAGAATCCGGCGTCGATGCACTTGTCGTGGCCCGCACAGGGTAGCCTTGTGCACCGTAATCCGCGCAGTTTGACCGCTTAGGTCGCTGTACGTGAAGGGATATCCGCCATAGCCAGCGCACGAGAGCCTCAGGCGCGCCCCGCTGAGCGTGCCGTCCTCATCATCGGCGGCGGCATAGGCGGTCTGGCAGCCGCCCTTTCCTTGCAACAGGCCGGCATTCCCGCCGCTGTTTACGAACGCGCGCCGCTGTTGCAGGAAGTTGGGGCGGGTATCGGCATCGGCGCGAATGGTATGTACGCGCTGGAAAAACTCGGCGCAGCCCATGCGGTGAGAGCTGCGGGATCGCCAGTAGAGGCGTCGAGCTATGCGCGCAAGACGGCGCGGTCTTGAGCGCATTGTCCACGGGGCCAACCGAAAGAAAACTCGGCGTTGCGACCACGCTGGTGCACCGTGCGGACCTGCATGCGGCATTGGCAGCGAGGCTGGATTCAGACTTCGTGCGGCTGGGCAGTGAATGCGTTGGGTTTTCCCAGGACGACACCCGTGTAACGGCGAGATTCGCCAATGGCGAAGAAGCGCGAGGCGATCTGCTGATTGGCGCTGACGGACTATACAGCACCGTTCGCAGGCAACTGTGGGGTGATGTGCCGCCACGGTACGCAGGCTACACGTCATGCCGTGGAATTGTCGACTCCGACACGATAGCTCTGCAGGTGGGCACAGGGTTCGAAGCCTGGGGGCGCGGTCTCCGGTTTGGGCTCTTCCACATCGGCAAAGGACGTGCCTACTGGTACGCCACCTGGAACGCGCCCGCAGGGGAATCGCAGTCCGGGCAGCCGCTCAAGCGCCGATTGCAGGAATTCTTCGCAGACTGGGACGCGCCGGTGCCGCAAGCACTTGACGCCACCCCAGCGGAAACTCTGGTCCGCACCGACATCTGCGATCGCCCTCAGCTCTCCAGGTGGGGACTAGATCGCGTGTCTCTGCTCGGTGACGCGGCGCATCCCACCACCCCGAATCTCGGGCAAGGCGCGTGCATGGCAATCGAAGATGCGGTGGTCCTTGCCCAGTGCCTTAGCCACCAGAGCGACCCCGTTGCGGCATTGCGCACGTATGAGGGTCGCCGCCGCGCGCGTACGGCCAACATCGTGAGCGCCTCCAGGCGCATGGGATGGATCGGTCAATGGCAGAATCCCCTCGCCTGCGCCCTGCGTAATACCGCCCTGAGACTCACCCCGCAGCGGCTTGCCCAAAGTCGCGGTGATGGGGGACTCCGAGCAGCCGTTAGAAATCTGGACCCACAGGGCTTGCCCTAAACAACGGCTTGCACCGGTCTTGGCGACTTCACCCGACCTCTGAGCGAGTTCCCATGGTATGGCATCTGCAAGTGAAGTTCACTCAAGCGGACTGCTTCTGCTTCCGTCTATGTCTGCGTCGTAGACTTTTCGTACGCCTCGTCAACCGGCAAATCCTTGCCCCGCGCCGCCGCGTTCGCGAGCGCATCGCAGCGCTCGTTTTCCGGTATTCCCTTGTGACCGGGTACCCACTTGAAAGTAACGCGGTGCGTGGCAGCTAGGTTGAGCAAGATCTCCCAGAGATCGGGATTGGCGGCCTTGCCCTGCTTTCCACGTTTCCACCCCTGCGCTTTCCACCTCTCTGCCCAACCTTGCATCATTGCATTCACAAGATATGCGGAATCACTATGCAAGGTCACCTCGCAGGGCTCGGTGAGCGTTTCCAATGCCCGGATGGCCGCAAGAATCTCCATGCGGTTGTTCGTCGTCATGCGAAATCCGCCGGCAATTTCCTTGCGGTGTTGATTGAACATGATTACCGCGCCGTAGCCGCCCGGCCCGGGGTTACCGATGCAAGCACCGTCCGTGTAGATAGTGACACGTTTCATATGGACATATTGGGTCGTCCCATGCTGCAATTAGACCACGCTCAGCCATGCAGTCAGCTTGCGCTAGGCCACGCCAAGGCCCGTGCTGCATAGTCGCCGCTCCTCTCCCCAATCGGCGCAATCTTCTTCAGCGAACCCCTAGCGCGCGCTGCCTTGCCCCAATTCCCTCCATAGCAGACTCTTGCACAACATGAAGGCTCTTGCACCCTCTAGGCTGGCAGCAGCGGAAACCCCCGCTCCTTGGGAGACCTTTGCGTAACTCCGTCATTCCGGCGAAAGCCGGAATCCAGAGCGCTTTTACAACTAAAGACAGCATGATGTCAAGTCATTTCACCCCCATCCCAACCTTCCCCTCAAAGGTGAAGGGTTATGCAAAGGTCTCTTTGGGAAGAGGACCGGGCTGAGGAGAAAACTTCGTCGCTTCAGTCTAGATTCTTGCTATTTGTCAGAGCTACACGATGGTCTCTTTCACATACACAATCACGGGGCAATATCTGTAGACTGAGTTAGCCCTCTAGAATCGAACATTGGAGGATCTTTCCACGGATGTGGAACCTTAAACTTGCCTCGACCTATCCACGTGCCAGACGGGAATATTGCTCGCGTCCGGTGTTGAAGATTTCCAGCATGCGTTGCCGCTGGTCGTTATGGTCGAAGCGGCCTTTTGTTGAAATCCATGCGATAGCGCGCTCGATTGCTGCCACGAAGAACTCAGCCGACGCCCTGGTAGCCGGGTTGAAGCCGCCTGCTTGCACGTACACCGGACTAGTGTGGGCCCATTGCGCATGGCCGTAACTATCGCGCTGCCGACCCCAGCAGCGCGCGGCAATCCAACTGTCATTTGGTACCGTCAAGCGAGTGCGCAAGACGCCCTCACGCAGGCCGTCACCGTATTCCTCCCGCGCCACCACCTCCCCGTTGCAGATGAGTTCGATGCGTTGCACCGGCCGCAATGCCTGCCAGCGCACAAAGGTATTCACCTGCTTGCGTCTGCTGGTGCGCATGTCCAGCACGCTGCCAGGCGGCTGGCCGGCAACGCGAAGAGTGAGCGATGGGCCGTTCGTTATGAACGTTGCCCCGCTCTTGAGACCATCCAACCACGTGTCGTACGAGAAAGAGTCCTCGAGCTGCACGTACACCCGGTTCGCTGAGCACACAAACCAGTCTGAGCCGGTGCTGACCGGCAGTTGAAATCCGCAATTGAGCAGGTGGTACCACAGATCGTACTCGGGGTCCGACCAGTAGGGGTCAAAGAGATTCAGGGCATCCAGCCGCCCCAAACCGGCGGCAATGGGCGCCTCCATTCCCTGGCCGTTGTGACACCAGATCGTCACTCCGCCCTGCTCCTGCGCGGCGGTACAGGCATCGATGAGGGGCGGGTAGTCCGGCGCTGATTCATCCACCAGCACACCGCGACTCAGTGGCTCCACGTGCTCTTGCAGCCGCACCAGCATCACATGGCCGTAGCCGATATCCCAAGGGGTGCGATTGTGACGAGATTCCTCACCTACGTCCAGCACGTGTCCCGGCGTGGTGGGGTGCTCCATTTGTCCCACTGGAAAGCGATTTGTCGCGTACTCCAATTCCTGGCGCTGCAGCACGCTGATGATGGTCACGGTGAGGTCTTCTACTGTGGAGTCGAAGCGCAGGCGTTCCTCCGGCCGGCTTTCAAACTCACGGTAGTGGATGTGGGTATTGCCGGGGTAGAGACCTTGCTTGGGCAGACTTATCCAGCGCTGGAGCGGCATTTCGAGGTTGACCGTGCCTTGTGTTGGGAGGTCTACGGTCATTTCGAGCGGCGCGTACTCGGTTCCTCGCTCCACGCGCACGTCCACCTGTCCCCGCGGGCCCTCGAGCGTGAAAGCGCCGTCGCAGTAGAAGAACGGGTTGGTCGTGCCAACGGTCTCCAAGCTGTCTTCAGGGACAAGGAATCTGCCCTGACTGCTTTGCACCGAGACCTTCGCTGCCAGCGGGCTGCCGGTAGATGCATCGTGAATTGTGCCCGTAAGAGTTGCCACCGTTATCTCTTCTCCCTGATTGAGCCCATCGCATGACCCGCGCCGGCCGCCATGAAGACCTAAATCTCCAAGAATGCCGTTGGAAGTCTTGTTACCTCTCCCTCCCCAGGAGCAAGACTTGCCCTTCTCACTCCGCTAGCACAAGAGCTTCCCTCTCGCACTCCCTAGGCGCGAGACTTGCTCCCTCTCCCTTAGGCGTATAACTTGCTCCCTCTCCCTTAGGAGACCTCTGCATAACCCCACTTTCAATCAGGGGCACTCCCTCTCCTGGGGGATGTATAGACCGGGTACATGGGTTACACATGTTCGGGCACATAGGTTACACCTTAAGGCATGGAGATTCTTACAGATGGAGGAGCGCCATGCCTTGGAAGGAGAGTACGGTTGTGTCTGAACGCAAGGAGTTCATTGCACTGGCACTGATGGAAGGGGCCAACATCAGCGAGCTGTGTCGCCGTCTGGAGATCAGTCGCAAGACGGCGTACAAGACGCTGGAGCGGTATGCGAAAGCTGGCGAAGACGGTTTGCACGACCGGTCGCGGCGGCCGCACACGTGTCCGCACCGCACGCGCCCGGCGCTGGAGGAACGCATCATCGCCTTGCGCCTGGCGCATCCGAAGAAAGGCGCACACGTGCTGCGCCGGATGCTGCAGGACCAGGGGGTCACCGACGTGCCGGCCAAGAGCACCATCCACGCTGTGCTCACACGCCATGGGCTCATTGATCCCACAGAGAGCGCCAAGCACACGCCCCATGTGCGCTTCGAACGACCCCAGCCCAACGAGCTGTGGCAGATGGACTTCAAGGGACATTTCGTCATGCAGCAGAACCGCTGTCATCCTCTCACCCTCCTAGACGATCACTCCCGCTTCAACCTCGGGTTACAGGCCTGTGCCAACGAGCGGGGAGAGACGGTCCAAGACCGCCTCACCGCTGTCTTTCGCCGCTACGGCTTGCCCCAGGCCATGCTCATGGACAACGGCTCTCCCTGGGGTAACGACAGTGCCCAGCCCTTCACGCCCCTCACCGTCTGGCTCATGCAGCTGGGCATCAACGTCCTGCACAGCCGACCCTACCATCCCCAGACACTCGGCAAGCTGGAACGCTTCCACCGCTCCCTCAAGAGCGAACTGCTGGCAGGGACCACCTTTACCGACCTGGACCATTGCCAGCGCGCCTTTGACACCTGGCGCCACTTCTACAACTTGGAACGCCCACACCATGCCCTCGATCTCGACACTCCCATTACCAGATACACGCCTAGTCCTCGCCCTTTCCCAGAGACCTTGCCTGCCCTCGCCTACGCTCCCGACGACCGCGTACGCAGCGTCGATGTCTCCGGCCGCATCTCCTTCCAAGGCAGACGGCTCCGTGTGGGCAGGGCCTTCACGCACAAGCAAGTCGCCCTGCGACCCACCCGAACGGACGGTGTCTGGGACGTGTACTTCTCGATCCAAAGAGTAAAAACCATAGACCTCAGAGCACAAAATGTGTAACCTATCTACCCGAACATCTGTTACCTATGTCCCCGGTCTGTACAGGGGAGAGGGTCGGGGTGAGGGGAATCTTTTTGCTACAATGGCCCTTTACGCTGAGTAGTGTCAAGACGTATCAGGCAGAATCGGTGTGCATGTGGAGAGACTTCAGGAGATTCACCCTCACCCTAGCCCTCTCCCGTCGAGGGAGAGGGAACACTCTCGCTTCCGCTTAGGTTTCGCAAAGGTCTCCTTATGGCGTATAACTTCCTCCCTCTCCTGGGGGAGTGTATAGACCGGGTTGATGGGTAACGCTTGTTCGGGTTGATAGGTTACACCTATAGGCATGGAGAATCTTGCAGCGGGAGGATGACCATGTCGTGGAAGGTGGAAACGCTTATGTCTGCCCGGGAAGAGTTTATTGCTCTGGCCAATAGTGGCGCGGTGAGAATGAGCGAATTGTGCGGTCGGTTCAACATCAGCCGCAAGACTGGCTACAAGTGGTTGCGGCGGTACGCGTCGGGGGGAGCGCAGAGCCTGCGTGACCGTTCGCACCGCACGCACACGTGTCCGCACCGCACGCGCCCGGCGATGGAGGAACGCATCATCGCGCTGCGTCTGGCGCATCCTACGAAGGGCGCCCATGTGCTGCGCAGAATGCTGCAGAACCAGGGGCATACTGACGTGCCGGCCAAGAGCACCATCAATGCCATTCTCAAACGCCATGGGCTCATCGACCCGGCCCAGAGCGCCAAGCACACGCCCCATGTGCGCTTCGAACGACCCCAGCCCAACGAGCTGTGGCAGATGGACTTCAAGGGACATTTCGTCATGCAGCAGAACCGCTGCCATCCGCTTACCCTCCTGGACGATCATTCCCGCTTCAACCTAGGTTTACAGGCCTGCGCCAACGAGCGGGGAGAGACGGTTCAAGACCGCCTCACCACTGTCTTTCGGCGCTACGGCCTGCCCCAGGCCATGCTCATGGATAACGGCTCCCCCTGGGGCAACGACAGTGCCCAGCCTTTTACGCCCCTCACCGTCTGGCTCATGCAGCTGGGCATCAGCGTGCTCCACAGTAGACCCTATCATCCCCAGACACTCGGCAAGCTGGAACGCTTCCACCGCTCGCTCAAGAGCGAACTGCTGGCAGGAACCAGCTTCACCGACCTGGAGCACTGCCAGGGCGCCTTCGACACCTGGCGCGACTTCTACAACTTGGAACGCCCCCATCATGCCCTCGATCTCGACACACCCATCACCAGATACACGCCTAGTCCGCGCCCCTTCCCTGAGACGTTGCCTGCCCTCGACTACGCTCCTGACGACCACGTGCGCAGCGTCGATGTCTCCGGTCGCATCTCCTTCCAGGGCAGACGGCTCCGTGTGGGCAGGGCCTTCACCCACAAACAGGTCGCACTCAGGCCTGCCCAAACCGACGGCATCTGGAACGTGCACTTCTCAATACAACGCATCAAAACCATAGACCTCAGAGAACAAAATGTGTAACCTATCAACCCGAACACCTGTTACCTATCAGCCCAGTCTGTACAGGGGAGAGGGCCGGGGTGGGGGGGATCGGGTGCCCATCTACCCCAATTCCATTTGCATGCCAGAGCTACACAAGTGCCTGCTTGTGCGTTCAGGCAACTACCATTGCTGCAGACCTGTCCGCCTTCTTTCAAGATCAGGATACACAACCTGCGCGGCTACGGTATACACCTGTGGCAGTGATCCTGCCGCATGGCACATCGAGCCGCGTCACGCTCATTCGAAGGGAAACTTTCGCTTGGCTGCCTCCAGATCAATGTCCACACCCAAGCCGGGCCCATCTGGAATCGTCACGCAGCCCTCACTGTCTATCGAAGGCGGCGGTGCGATCAGTTCGGTAAAGAGCGGATTGCCGCCCTGGCGAAACTCGATGATCGGACAATTGGGCAGTGCCGCCGCCAGTTGCATGCTGGCATAGAAGAGGAGCGCCGATCCCCAAATGTGCGGGGCCACCTGCAGATTTGCCGCATGTGCCAGGGTGCCAATGCGGCGTGCTGCTGTAAACCCGCCGACCACCGCAAGATCGGGTTGCAGGATGTCTGCCGCCTCGCGCGCGATGATGTCGCGAAAATCGAAGTGGGTGAAGTCATTCTCACCGGTTGAAATGGGAATTGACGTTGCCTGTCGCACCCGTCGCATTCCATTCCAGTTGTCGCTGCTCACCGGCTCCTCGAACCAGTCAATATCATATTCCTCAGCCGCCTGCGCCAAGCGAATCGCCTGGCCCTCATTAAGGGAACCGTGGGCGTCCAGCATGATTCTGTTGTCGGGTCCGACAGCCTCCCGTACGGCGCGAATGCGCGCGATGCCGTCCTTAACGATGCGGGGCGCATCCATGGCGCCCACGCGCATCTTCACTGCCCGAAAGCCCTGTGCAATGTAGCCCAGCGCCTCATCTCCCGCGCCGTCCGCGTCAGCGTGACCGCCGCTCGCATACGTTGGCAAGCGCGAGCGGTACCCGCCGCCCAGCAGCTTATAGATCGGCACACCGAGCGACCGGGCAAAAATGTCCCAAAGCGCCATGTCAATGCCACCCATAGCGCAAATGGTCACACCCCGGCGGCCCATGCGCGGCGCACTCTGTCCGTAGGTGAGCGCAATGTCCAGGCGCGGGCCGTTGTACATCTTTTCCCAGACATACTCAGGCTGCGTGGGGTCTTGACCAATAATCTCCGGTCCGAGTTCCCGCTCGACAATGGCTTGCAATGAATAGCACGCGCCTCGCGTGTAGCCATAGCCCGGATGAACCTCGCCATGGCCGACGAGCCCGTCGTCCGTCTCGATCCTTACAATGATGGCGTGTGTCTCGTCGTGATGCCCATAGTCCGAGGGCCGCTCGCGGCCGCTGCCCTGCACCGGCCACCGCAGCGGCACTGCCTCTACCGTGCGGATCTTCATGCGCTCTTCCTCATGGAAACACCCATTCTCGTTGACGACGCTCGCGCTTTCCCTCGCGCGGCTCACGCGGAGCGATGCGGTAGACAGCAGAGCCTACTGCATCTTGCGTCCAGCCACGCACACATTGTAGCATTGCGTTTCAGACCGGTCTGCCCGCGGGCGCCGGGAACGAGCGCAGAGTTGTGGCGTGTGGTTGTCACTGCCAAACCGAAAACCCTTATAATGTGTAGTTAACTGGGACAGGGAAATCTCGAAAGCTCTGCACGGTGTTATTCACGGATAGGCTGAAAGTCGAAGACAACGTAGAGTTCTGTATCGCGGTATCCACGGCTGATCCCGCGCACAAGGAAGTGACCGGCACTGTTTAACTGGAAGTACAGCGTCCGTGCCGGTGGGAGGAAAGTGTTCAATGGGAGATATGCAAGCAACGGATCACTCCTTCGAGCCATTCGCTCGGCATGAATTCTATCGTGAAACCAACACACGACTGGTTGAATCCGCCCTAGGCTTTCTCGAGCGGCTTGATCCGACCGTGCAGCGGCGCATCGTGGACCTGGGCTGCGGCACCGGCGCCATTACGCGGCTGGTCCTCACCAAAGTGCAGGATCTCGGGCTGAAAGCACAGATTCTGGGGATAGACCCTTCTCCCTTGGCGTTGGAGAAGGCACGGCAGAGCGTTACCAGTACCATGGTCAAGTTTCTCAATGGCAGCGCCGAAAACGTATCCCAATTGGTCTCTTCTGCCGACGCGCTCTTCTTCTGCAATGCCATTCACCTGATCGAGGACAAACAGGCTGTCTTGCGGGAGGTCGGCAAGGCCCTCAATCCCGGCGGTGTCATTGCCTTCAATACGACGTTCTTCGACGGGGCCTACCTTCCCATTACAGAGAAGGCCAATCGTATATGGATCGTCCGTGCAGTGCAGAAGCTGCGGCGAGAGTACCCCAATGTCAAAGTCGTCAAGGATGCAAAGACAACCGCCATGCGCTGGCTCTCCCCGGATCAATACGAAGCGCTGCTCGGAGAGAACGGCTTTGCCGTTACCCACATGGAGTGCCGGCAAGTCGAAATGACTCAGGAAAGCCTGGAAGACATTAGCGATTACTCTCTCTTCATCGAAGGAGTCTTGCCCAGCGTGCCGTTGGACATAGGCGCCGAGGTGCTCAAGCACGGCATCCGGGAAGCGCTAAAGGAGTTGAAACTTACCACGGTGCCCCGCTACTGGCTGCAGGTTGTCGCCGAAAAGACGTGACGCTTTTCGCTCCGCAACGGTCTGAGCTTGCCGTAGAGCGTAACCGGCGCATTCGCGAGTTGTCCCTTTTGGTGACGTTTGCGCAACCACAGCGAGCAGCAGGAGTCCTCTCTATTGCGGGCAATGAACTGTCCGCACAACCTGGAGGGGACTCCCTCTCCCTCGGAGACTCTTGCTCAGTCCAAGTCGGCAGCCAAAGTGACTCCCTCTCTCTGGGGAGAAAGCCGGGGTGAGGGGGAACTTTGCTTGAACCGTCCCCAAGACCGTTAGTCTAGTTCAAGTACGCTAGAACTAGCTGAGGCCTCGGGTCTCAACCGCCACTACAGAAACGTAATGTCCAGCCAAGCTCTCCCGCAACGCACTGAGAATATGGAACAACATCTCGCCGGCAAAACGGCGCTCGTAACGGGAGCCTCGCGTGGCATCGGGCGCACTATAGCGCTCCATCTCGCCGCAGCCGGCGCTAACGTAGCGATCAATTACCAGGTCAACGAAGAAGCCGCGTTCGAAACTGTAGCGCAGATCCAAAGCGATGGCGGCAACGCGATGGCAGTCAGCGGGGACGTGCGGGACGCCGCAGCGGTCACGTCTGTCGTAGACGAAACCCTGAGCCGGTTCGACAGCATCCACGTCTTGGTGAACAATGCCGGCATCACCAAAGATACTCTCGTCCTCAAGATGAGCGAAGATGACTGGGACCTGGTAGTAGACACCAACCTGCGCGGCGCCTTTCTCTGCACCCGCGCGGCGTTGCGCCCCATGCTGGCGCAGCGCTGGGGCCGCATAGTCAACATCACGTCGGTCGGCTGGTTGGTCGGCAATCCCGGGCAAGCGAACTACACTGCCGCTAAGGCCGGAGTCGTCGCGTTAACCCGCTCCACAGCCGTGGAGATGGGCAGCAGGGGTATCACGGTCAATGCTATCGCGCCCGGTTACATCCCCACCGACCTGACCCACGACATACCGCCGCACCTCATGGATCGCCTTATGCAGAAGCTTCCCATCAAGCGCGCGGGAACTCCCGAGGAGATTGCTGCGCTCGTCGGATACTTGACGAGTGATTCTGCCTCGTACATCACCGGCCAAGTGATCCACATTGACGGTGGTCTGACGGCGGGGCTGCTCTAACTGCTGACCGCAGAGTGGGTCATTCACCCTTAGTGCAGTTCTCATTCCTGTATTGTTCAATGCTGCGCAGTATTTCTCTGAATTGCAGTTCTTTGACTTGCCGCAAGATTGCGACTGTGTTAGACTAATTACGTTCACATCTTTTGCTCCCTTCTTTCTTTTATTTTCCATCCTTTCTCTTTTTTCCTTGTTTTCTCTTCATTAATTCAGATTATCTTTCGGAATCGTGTGAATATAACCCATTGACATTGGGTGTCTTCTCTCCTGAGTCGCAGTTCGCACGAGCTATTCCATGTCCAGATTATCTCTCTCGTTTACTGTCTCGTTGAACCAACGAGACACCTAGTTACTCCCCTCCGAAACAGTCCAGCGCCGCGTCTAAGTCAAGGGGCGACGTCGCGAATCCCAGCTTCTTTCCTGTCCGAGACTTCGACCTCCCTATGAGTCATTCCTATCAAACTGCAGGAGTTCAGCCTATGCGATCGGTGGTTATACTTGCAGCATTCTTCCTCACCTTCTTAGCAACAACACCTACAGCCTTTGCCGGCGCCGGACCACCTACAGATACGAAAACTCTCGAGCGAAAACTCACGTTTACCTTGACGCTGAGCCAATCGTCCATGAAAGCGGATGCCGGCCTCGTCAACGTGACCGCGACCATTAATTTCGTCACTACGTTCGACACGGATGAAAATGTAACCATCACAATTGGCAAAGCGCATGACAACGCCAAGCCCGGCCGCGATTTTACCGTTAACGCGGACAAGCTTACCGTCACAATTCCCGCCGGACAGACCAGCGGAACAGTGGAATTTCAACTCACACCCGTCGCCACGGGCTCTCAGAGTACGAGACGGATTACCGTATCTGCATCCGGCGACCGCTTGCTCTACCTGGAAGGGTATGTCTTCATCGAGCCTGTCCCGCCTCCGGCCACGCCCACGGTTGCTCCGACACCGCAACCAGCATCGACAGAAGTTTTGCCCCAAAGTACCCCCACGGTAGTCTCCACACCAAGACCGCCGCCGAGGGCAACTCTGCCACAAAGGACGCCCAAGACTGTCGTCACGCCAAAACCGGTACCAACCGCCGCGCCGAGCGAGTCAAGACCGACATCGAGGTCAGATTCGACGATAGGCGGACGGAGTACTTCCGCGGCGGCGCCTGTACGTCAGGCAAGGTCTATCGGCTGCACAGATGAAGAGAGGAAAGATGCAACAGGCGTCCGGTCGGTGAATCCCACAGGACCATACTGCGTACTCTTCTTTAACCACGACACACGCTGCTACATCATGGTGTATTGGCAAGCGCAGGAAAACGGCGTGTACGGGCACACTGTCCTCTACGAGGGCACCCGCGACGTGGACTTTGCCGACTTCCACCCTCAATGCACGGGACACATGTATCCGTGACCGCTTCTCCGCTCGCATGAGTACAAGACGCATGGGAGGCACTCTGGCACGCGCAAAGTCACCGGCTGTGCCTCCTATCCCAACCCTACGCCAAGGCCGCCCGGCCCTCTCCAACGACCCGACCAATGACATCCCGCCTCGCCCCCGTGGGCGTCCTCAATTTGTAGTTCCCCATCAAGTGCCTGGAAATCTGAGAGGTGATCGACACCCTCGTCACGCATTTCACGACCGGAGCAGCCTCTTGCCTCACCGGTCAGGTAATCCACTTCGACGGCGGCCTAGCAGCAGGATTGCCCTAACTCTGTTAAATCTGCAGAGTAGGTCGAACGCACGTAGAACGAAGCCACTTAGACACCTCTGTTTTCCGAGAGCGTGATCAGTTCAATCAAGGGACAGTCAAGGCTTCCCGTAGAAACGTGTGAGGATTGATGTCTCCCCGCTGCCGCGCTTCGCTATCATTGGTACTCCCATTAGCCGATGAGCATTCCAGCTATTCGAGAGCCCGTGAGCGCATCTGGATGCTTTGGGCTCAGGCAGTCCCGAAATTAGGGACATTCTCCCAACTCTTGCCTCGCCCGGCTCCTCTCGCCTGCCATTCTGAGGATCGCTACGACAAGCTCAGTGCAAGTATTGCGACAGAGATTCTCGTGTCGCGGGATTCTAGATCCCACGCCATTGACGAAGCCGGCGGACTCTAAACGACACTACGTTCGGCATGAACGGTAGTTCCGCTCAACGAAGGCTTCAAGTCCACATCTACTGCCACCGTGTGAAAGGAGTTTTGTCCCGCCTATCGTACGTATGCTAAACTATAACTTGGAAAGATTGTCCTCCGTTGTGTGACCCTTTTTCTCGTTTCGCTTCCTTGTTTTTGCTTTCCTGAGTACTCCCGCTCTACACATTTTTCTTCGAATAGCCTTCTTTTTTAAAGCTTCCCTTCGTCGAGCCACCCTTGGGCAAATTTCTAAATTTACACTAAAGCAAACTATCCCAGGCAGTGTCCTAACTCAATTCTCTTCTGACTTCACTTCCTACTATGAGTCTGCCGAAGGCGTCAGCCGTAGTAGCTGCACCACTATAGAATCACTGGCGGCAGCATGCGGTTTCCCACATCCAAGCCTTCCATCAGCATGTTCGTGGCGAGCAATCTAGCTCAACGACTCTGCTATTGCAATTTCAAGCGCAGCTATATCCGGCACCTGCAACGTCATTGGCGCTCTGTTTCCTTCAACTTAGTCAGCAAGCGACGACTCCTCAGCCCTGCCATCTGGGTAGGTAGACGAGTCGTGTGCGTGCATATCGCCATACATCCGGGCGTGCACCTGCCCCAATCTAGTCAACCCTATGGGCAACGCGCTGCGCCCCGTACCTGGAACCCATTGCAGTGTTATTTGGCAAGGATTGCACACCCACGCATACGTGCCTTGGGCCGGTTCTTTGGTTTGGCGCTCAACAGTACTGTCAATGCGAGTAGAACATGCGTGGCTGCACCGTCTCTCCAATCAACATGTGCTGATGTAGTCACTTTCAAATACGCCGCTAGAGCGCCGCACCACAATCTCTGCATTGACATCGGCTCGGTGGCCGAACGCAATCCTGATAGAACGGGTCACGAACACCACCTAACAGACAACCTCGCTCAGGTGTATTACAGCATGTCCGCAGCGTTGTTTCGTGTATTGACACGTAATGAAAAGTCTTCTCCGGCAGCCGTCAATTACCAGAAATATTTCTCAAACTGATGGCGCCCAATTTCGCTACCCTGGAGATTCCGGGCTCTCGCCAATCACCAATTACCCACCATCCTGTAGACCTTCCCTCAATTCACAACCGAAACCCCATACAATTTCGCACATCTCTCGCTGAGGCGAAGACGAGTAGTGGATAGGACACCTCCAACACCCTCGCGGCGAACACCTTTTGCCACTGTTTTCCAATGTCTCTTAGGCATCGGGAACCGATTCATCGTGGCGGGACTGCTGACGCTTGCCTTGCTGGCTCTCCTCTGGGGACGGCTTGCTAACTCTCGGCAGCGTCTTTCCCCTGCCGGCCTGGTGTCGCTCGCTCTGATAGCCCTCTTCTGGGGACGGATGGGGGGCTATAAGCTGCGGTCCGCTATCGCTGGATCGCTGCTCGTCGCCCTTATCGCCGTCAGCGCCGGCACGACGCTTGGCGTAGATGAGCCCTACCTTAAGGTGTCCCTGCCTGCTGGGATGGCAGAGACGCGCGATGACTTCGGTCGCTTGCGACTGGAGATACGGCCGGGAATGACCGTGACATACACTATTGATTTCGTTGGCGACCCATTGGACCACCCCAATGTCAACTGCGGAGACTACCTGCAAGTCCACGTATTTAGTGGTGAGTGGCTGGATTACCTTGAGTTCAGCACAATCAACCATGGCTGGTATACCGATGGAAATGACGATGGCGACTGTGATGACCCCGAGGATGGACAGTGGGACGACTTCTTTGGAACGACTGTTGCAGTTACCGTAGATGAAGACGCGGTCGGTGATATAAGCCTTGGGATTTCCTATGAGGTTGAAAGGCAGTTTTGGAGAGTGATAGCGCCGCGTACGATAGTGCGTATTAGCTTAAAGGGCGTCGAACCTCCCGACCCAACACCGACACCCACGCTTACTTCGACACCTCCTCCCACGCCTGTTCCCGGTTCGCCCAACCCGGGCAATGGGGACACGTCCGGCAACGGTACCAACCCCGACGGGACTACACCCGGTGGCACTACACCCGGTGGCACTACGCCTGGTGGCACTACATCCGGTACTGATACCCGCGCGCCAGGTGGCTCCGGCGCCACTCCAGGTGTAGGCTCTGATTCTCCTGATAGCTGCCCGGCTCCGGCCACGCCGACGCAGGCTGCCTACATCGGCTCCACGGACGCCGCAATAGCCAACGAATTCTTCCCCAGCAATCTCTGGGTCTTTCGAAAAGATGTCCGCAACGCCGACCTCGAATTCAGTATTGGGTGGCTGTCGGCAGACGGCCGCACATACCTGGTCGCCGGCATCATCCGCGACCCGGAGGGTCAGACCTATACCATCATCCGCCATGAGAACGACGACTGCATCGTCCGTCGCTGGATCCCGCCCTACCACTCGCTGGTGCAGTCTCTTCCCTGGGAATACATCAATGCCGAGTTCACCGTGCCGAAGAATGTGTTGGGCGCCGTGCCATTGGACCCGCTCAAACCGGTGCACAACCAGCTCATTCACCGCTTCGACGGTGAAGAAGAACGCATTTATGCTTTTGACGCGACCCTCCAGCAGTGGCGGCATGTACCGGACATAGCATCCTTCCAGGCGCTCGGTTTCTACTGGTGTGACGTAACGGCAGCAAGCGCATCCTACTACGCCCGCCTGAGCATCGGCCCCCCGCTGCCGACAACTTCCATTCCGGCCCGTGACGACTACCCCACCTGCCACACGTTTCTAGGATCCTGAGCCGTTTGGCTGCCAGCATTGCAACTGCTGCCCATTGCTGCCCTGCGCTTCAGGCTTCCTGCCAGCTACTTTCAACTGCCCTGAATACGTTGATACATTGGAGCGGACAAGCCACGCCTGGCACCAACTGGTACCACTTGGATGATTGGGATTCCCTTATCAGCCACTATAGTCGTCCTCGTTAACGGCTTGTTATTCATACCCCTCGACCACCGCTTCCCCGTGGACAATATGCTCGTCCGCCGCTTCGACGGCCAAGACGATCGCATCTTCGCGTTCGATGCTACTCTCCAGCAACGGCGTCAAATCCCGGACTGCGCTACCTTCCAGTCCTTCGACTTCTATTGGTGCGATGTCACCGCAGCCGATGCCGCCTTCGTCGACCGCATGAACGTCGGCCTGCCCTATCCACGCACCACCACATCCGCCTAGCCCACCTACCCCAACTGCCATAACGTGTGAGCCGCGCACGACACTGTCTTCAATTGCTGCGGGCAGTGAACAGAACCGGTAGCAATGCGGGCACAGGCGTAAAGCCTGCGCCCTCACTATTGCCGCCTCTCAGTCAGGTACGTTCGGTTTCCGGTGGTATACTGGCGGCAGGTTCTCGGATGGCGCCACCGCATCTCTCAAACCTTCCCAAACACGCGGAGTAAACTTAGACTTATGTCCAGTACAGTAACCGAGCGACTCCTCAGCCTTCTGCGCGACCACGAAGTATCCTTTTCGTTCAAAGAACACGCACCGGTGAAGACCAGTCAGGAAGCGGCAGCGGTGCGCGGCACGCCTCTGCACGAGGGCGCGAAAGCCCTTGTCTTTGCCGCGGACGAAGCGATGGTGCTGGCAGTGGTGCCCGCCCATCGACGAGTGGGCACGCGTGCTTTCAAGCGAGCGTTTGGCATCAAGAACCTGCGCATGGTCAATCCGGATGAACTGCGTGAACTGACGGGGCTGCCCGTCGGAGCGGTACCCCCGTTTGGCAGCGTCATAGATCTTCCAACCTATGTGGACCGCGGCCTGCTGGCGAATGAGCGCATCTCATTCAACGCGGGCAGCCGCACGGCCTCGATCGTCATGGCATGCCAAGACTACATCGACGTCGAGCAACCCACCCTCGCCGATTTTGCGGCAGACTAGCCACTCCACGCCAGGAAGATCGCTTGTTCTCAGCGGCCTTGAATCGGGAGCAGTGCGGGGGGCAAGCCCCCGCGCCGCTTTTCTCCACCTGAGCCAACCTGCTCAAACCATTGAATGGACATCTCGCCAGCCTCGACGCACGCAGTCGTGCGTCGAGAGTCCGCAGCTCACAGCGCCCTGTTTCTCTTCGGTAGCGCAGGTTTGAAACCTGCGTCAGGTGTAGACATCACCCTCATGCCTACTGGCCATGCGAAGCGAATGCATCCGCCTGACCGGCCCGCTAAGACTTCCTCTCACACCGGCAAGAATGCGGTTTGGGGTTTGCCAGCCGGCTGGCAAACCGGCCTGCCCGCAATCTACCGCAGCTCCCGTGCAGGAGAATAGGAGCCAGCTTGGGTCATCAAGCTTGCCGCCTCAGTGTAGGGCATGAAAGCTGCCACATCCTGGGGAGCGGCGGCGCTATGCGGCGGCGCCAGGAGCTTCCGCAGCGCCTGCGCGATCTGAACACTCTCAACTCGGCGCATTTCCGCACCGCGGCTGACGGCCCCGAGCGGCGGGAATGTACATTCCCAAGTCAGGCGGTCGTCCACGGTCACAAGACTTGCTGCCAGTGTGCTGCGTTCTTCCACAACCGCACCGATCTGCTCACATATTTGCCTCGCCTCAGCCTCCTGTGCACGTTGCCCCCTCTGCTGACCGGGAGGAAGGGTGATGACTCTCACCGCGCCACGCTCCAGGAGCGCAGACGGCAGCGAGTCCAACAGGCGTTCCACCGTGGTCAGGGCCAAGTGCGGACTCCACACGGTCACATGGCGCTCTGCCGCTTGCAGGTCTTCCAAGAGAAGGCGCCAGCCGGTAGGTTTGCCGGACCGCTTGGCGTCCGCTCCTTGCGAGGGAGACGGCGCCAGCGGCATGCGTGGCAGCGCACCGGCACGTTCGCTTCGCACAAGCTCGGACGCCGAAACCGCCCACCCGGACTGCACGGCCTCTCCCAGCATGCGCCGCAAGAGCGCACGCGCGCCAAACGTGTCGCGCACGTGCTTCCAATGGGCGACGATCATTACCCGCTGCCGCGCCTGACTGAACACGCCGCTAAAGAGGGCATACGCCTGGGAATCGGGGCGGGAATCGTCAAGAGCAGACCAAGTGAAAGTACCCGGCGTCTCCACGGTATCCAAAATCACAATGTCTGCCGCTTGCTGTGGCAGGCAGGGAGGCGCATAAATGTCGATGCCGGCGTTGATCTCCCGGTCGCGGGCCAAGTGAAGCAAGAGGCGAGCTTGTGCAGCGTATGGCGTCACTACCGCAATGGCTGCCTCTGGTTCTGCCGTGCGGAGCCGTTCCGCGAGCGCTACCGCCGCTAGGGCCCCCCCGATGTTCATGCGCCCTTCCTGCGGAATCGCTTCACTCCACGGCTTCAATGCACCGGTATCTACGAGCAACAATGGACTTTCCTGCCCCAGCGCCTTCTCAAGGGGCACGGTATGTCCACGAACCGGTAAGCGCCGCCGCACGCTGCGGCGCGGCCCCTGCAGTCGGCTTGGCGCCTGCACTAACAGCGATTTGCTGCCGTCCCCGGCAACGTCGAGCCAGCGCGAGACGGCTTCGGCAAACGACGGCTGAAGCGTATGGCGTTCCGAGAGGTTGACTACCCAGGCCGCAGACTGCGCCCCCAGGCCCGCCATGTATTCGACAAACGAGCGCCCCAGCCAGCGCCCGGCAACCGTAGCTTGGGCGCAGTGCCAGGGTTGTAGCGCGGTCTCCTCGGTCGTAACTACGAGACGCGAGTGCGCGAGGCCGGCGGCCCAGAAGAGATGCGGCAGAGGAATTCTGTGGGCGTCGTCAACAAGCACGACGTCAAACGATTCAGCAGCGAGGAATTCCGCGGCGAGAGCCTGCGAGACCGTGCTCGCCACAAGTCGTGCTCTTTCACGGGTGGCGAGTCGCACGCCTTTCATACTGCCCAGAGCATTCCGGTGCTTTTCATCCACTTCACTCAGGTGTGCTTCCGTATCTGCAAGCGCCGCATCAAAACTGTCTGTGGTCAGCTCGTATTGCGCAAGCTGTTGCTGAATGCTGGCACGCAGGCGCTCCGCAGCCGCCTCATTCTCTGCGAGACGGCGCCGCGCTTCCGCAAGCCGTTGCGCAAATCCGTAGGCCTCCTGCCGCTGCCGCTCCGGATCAACGCGAAAGGTGCGCCGGCCAACGCCTGTGGGCCGCCGGGTGAGACGCCTGGCCTGCTGCCACACAAGCTCCCACCGCTCCTTCAAGTACTGCACTCCCGAGGGTTCAACAGGTCTGGAGGCCGCGGCTTCCTGCCGCGCCAGCAGCGCATCCACCTCTGCCTGCACAGCATCACGCTCCTCCGCTGCCCGCTGAGCCAGACCTACGGCCTTCTGCAGGACGCGAAGGGCTTGATTTCGCTCCGCTAGAGCCTTGCGCTCAGCCTGCAGAGCCGCCAGCTCTTGCTCAAGCTCGGCTTTGAGGTGGCTTTCAGCTCGCTCCATTGCAAGCAACGGGTAGGCGCTCTGCACAGCCGGATCTGCGCTGCAGCCGCTCCGGAGCACTTCACCGGCTGTGTAGGCGGTCCTGCTTCCGGTCTCGATCAACGTATGGAGCATTGAATCTATCGCGCTGTTGGATGGAGCGAGCACGAGCACACGATAGCCGGCCGCTATACAGGTTGCCGCAATGCTGCTGAGCAGGTGGGTCTTCCCGGAGTTTGCCGGACCGGCAATGACCGTCAACGTTCTTTGAAGCGCCGTGTCAATCGCCTGCTGCTGTGCCTCGTCGAGCATCGTCACCGGAGCGCTTGTCGATTCTTCAAGTACCTCTTCTGCGGCTAAAGATTCACCTTCAAAGAGCGCGGCACTCAATCCTGAGCTCGTGCCTGGCTCGCTCGACTGCTCCCCGAGCGCCGCGTGGAGCCGCGCAAGCGCAACCCACGGTTGCGCCACAAGTGTGGCACGCTCGATGAAGCGTGCGGGAGCAACTGCCAGCCGCAGCGACGCGCGCAAACCTTGCACGGCAACTATGCGGCATGGATGCACATGGCTGCCAATGTGGAGTTCGCCCGGCGTATCATCCGGGATTGGCAGCAGCGAACTCAATGAGAACGCATAGGTGTAACCGCTGTCAGTTTCTGAAGTCAGTGTGCCGGACAACACCTCTGCATGAAACGTTGCCGCTTGGGCCCTCATTGCCGCGACTTCAGCAGCCACCGCCTCTTGCAGTTCTATGGGCAGGCGCGGGGAGCTCTCTCTTGCAGTAGCAGTGTCGGGCGGGCGCACGTTCACTTTGCGATTACCGATCGAAATGTCGTCTACACTACCGCCTATAATACCGCCTAACACGGGCGGCGCTCCAAATCGACCGCCAAGAGTGGCAGCCCCGGCAGGCAAGTCTGGCAAGTTGGCAATTGGCTACGAGGTTAGTAGCATTGAAGAGAATCATGCTAACCAGTCTTCGGAATAGGCCGCACGCCTCATGAGATGACGCAAGGAACGCATTCTACTGTCGTTGCAGTCGTGTAGCTAAGACTAGCAAATCTTACAGAGTCATCGCGGTAAAAGGGAAGCAGCCCATGGCAGAAGCAAGCCCAAAACGAATACTCATCGACAATCATCTTGGCCCCTACGGCGCACACACGCTCTCACAGGTGGATCCCGCCGCGCAGATGGCGGCGTTGGGCGACATCGGCACGGACGGAGTGTTGCTGCAAGCCAAATGCCATTGGGGTCACGCTTACTATGATTCTGCCATCGGCAAGCGGCATCCGGCCCTCGACTTCGACCTGATCGCGGCCCAGGTTAACGCTGCGCGCGAGCATGGTATCGATCCGGCGCTCTATTACTCGGTGCGCTGGGACGAGCACGCCTATCGGTCCCATCCTGAATGGCGCAGCCACGATGCAGATGGCAACCCTCAGCCCGGCCCGCACACGCGCTGGCGCTGGCTCTGCCTCAACTCGCCCTACCGCGACTACACCTACGCCATGCTCGACGAGTTGCTTTCACAATACACGTTTTCACGGCTCTTCTTGGACATCGTCCACTACCGGATGCTCTGTTTCTGCGATCACTGCCGGCAAGCCTGGGGAGAATTCTTTGGGGAACCCTTTCCCGAGGTGCCAACGCCTCCTTCCGGCTCTCAGCGCCGATCTAGAAGAGGGCGCGGCGCGCGCGGACATCGCCGTCGCTTTGCGCTGGAGCACCGGGCGCGCCTCGCCGCTTTTGGCAATCACGTAGTTGAAACGTATCTCGCAGGGGTTAAGGAGCGCATCCAAGCCAGCGGCAAAGACATTCAGCTCACCCATAACGCCTTTTGGCCGTACACGCACGACGACTACCTCTTTGGCGAATCCGATGCCACCGGCGCCAACTTCTTTGCACCCGCCATGCAGACGCACCGCCTGCGGGCAGTGGCGAAGGGGCGACCCGTCGAAATCGCCTTCTGCTGGGACAACGTCATGTACGCGGGGGTCAGCGAAAGCCAGCTAACGTACCAGGCCGCCAGCGCGCTCAGCGCCGGTGCAAATGCAACAATCATCTGGGGCGCGCCGGATACGCGTACGGGTTTCTTCGGCGAACCGGTGCTCAACAAAGTTGCCACGACATTCAAGAAGATCGGGCCGCTCGCGGACGAGCGTGCACGAGCAACAGCGTACGCGGAAGTCGGCCTGCTCTTTTCTGATGAGCAGGTGGCGATCGGGAACGTGCCAACCGTACAGGGCTTCAGCCGCGACACGGCCGGCGCGTACAAGTACCTTACCGAACAGCACTTTCCCCTCCGGCTGCTCTGCGATGACGTGCTGGAGGCATCCGATCTCGCCGGCTTGAAAGCAGTCATCGTCGCCCATCCGGGCGATCTCCGGCCGGAATCGCTGCCAATCCTGCGGGAATTCGTGGAAGGCGGCGGCCGGATGCTCGTCACCGGCGCGAACAACCTGCAGCGCGAACTCGGCATCATCCTTGCCGAGCGAAAAGACCATCGCGGCAGGAGGCAGGACGGTTGGTTTATCCACGCGCCTGAGGCGTGGCAGATTCCCGACTGGGAGTTGGCATGTTCCCTCGGCCACTGGCCGCTGCGGAATTTTCCCGGCTTTGGAGAGCTTGCGTATTCTCTAAAACCCGTTGTTGAGCCCCATGGCGAGGTGTGGGACAGCCACGGCACGCGCTGGAGCACGGAGACCGGCATGCCGGCGGTGGTCTTTGGGCGTATGGGCGCGGGCCAAATCGCCTACTGCAACCATGAGCCATTCGCTGAATACATGGTGCGGGGCGCGCGAGCCTTTGGACGCATGGCAATGCGGATACTGCAATTCATCGGCTATGCCGCCGACCTGCGACTGCAAGGCGTGCCCAACGTTGAAGCCACCTACACCAAAGACGGCAACGAACTCAAGCTCTTTCTCGTCAACTGTCCCGTGACACGGCCCCTCGGCGATGGCGTTGGCCGCGGCCGGCGCGCCGGAGCCTGGGTCGACATACCGGAAGCGGTGCCGTTAGCCGACGTAACCATCAAGACTGCGCTTGAGGTCAGCGCGGCAACCGCCGCCAGCGGCCAATCGGTGCACGTTGAGCGCAATGGCAAGCACACGTTCGTTACGCTGCCGCGCTTGGTAGAGATCGACGTCGTGTCACTGCAGATTGCTGAATAACGAGACTATGAGCGCCGGAGACTAACTGATGGCCGCACTAACGTCTCGGTGAGGCAGCGCATTATGAAGAAAAACGCAAGTCGGCATTAGCTGCGATCGAAGGCCGGCGAGCGGGCGCGCAACCGGTAGCGCAGATTTGAATCTTGCGCCTACGGCACCACAGGCTCTACCTTCTGATAGCCTCTCTGACTTGCGATTCTATCTCCGCTAGCGTCTCACCGGTCCAGAGTGTCAACCTGGGCAGCACAGTTTCAATGGTGATTGGCCTATGCGCGCTGTCAATCACCGCCAAAGTCTGGAGCGGACACACAATTTGCCACGGCGCACCATCAAGCACGAGTACGTAATCCTCGTCCCGCGCGAGGAATGGCTCTCTTTCTGTGTCCTGCAGTACCATGAGCGTTTGGCCGGCTTGCACCGAATGCAACGCGAAGGGATGCATCAGGTCACGCACGACCCGTACAGTCAGCCACCCCCAGCGCCCGCTTGAATCGACCGTGCTGCTCTCAATGCGGCCGTGAATGATCGGCCGGTTCATGCGCAGCACATCGCTCGCATCCGCGCACGATGGTGCTCTCCGTGGCTCCGGCTGCGACACAACTTCAACTATAATGCGCAACACGCTCGCATCCGCCCGGGCCTCAATCTCCCAACAACCGGGGGCGGAGAATATCAAACGGCTCGGTTGAAAGTCATTGGTATACCCTGCGGGAAGCGAAGCCCAGAGCGGAGCGGAGTCACCGTCGAGACGCTGTCCCTGTATCACCAATTGCGATCCAAGCGGCTTGATCCAGGGTACTTTGTGGCTCCCTTGTCGCCATGGCACTGCGACTGCCCAGATCTTCTTGTCGGCGCTCACGAAATACTCACCCCGCGGCAGCGGACTAGTCTCGTGAAACAGCTCCGGTGGGTGCACCTGAATGGGTGTGGTTACCGGGCACGCCGTGCTCTGGTCAGACTGCGCTACGCCCGTGGCCCCGGGACTTACCGTCGCGTCAGCCGACTCCGGTGGAAGCTCACCTGTCTCTATGGCGCAACCTGAGAATGCGATCGCAATGATGAGCACGAAGACTAACCCTGCAAATCGGCGTGGTTGAACCACTCTCTCATCCTTTCTGTACTAGGGTGGTGCCCGTCGCGCCATTACCTCTGCAGTCAGAAAAGCTCACTACCCGCGGCACACCCCCCCTGAAGACTCAGGCTCTCCGCACTCTGAGAAACCGCGCCGTCACCTACCTAAATTCTACACATCGCCAAGCCGAGTGCGGTACCATGAGAGGTGCATTTCTTCATTAGATTCACGCAAGTCAGGAGCCGGAAATAGATGATTGAAGTAGCAGATCGGGTGTTGCCCGTTTCCGCAGAAGTGTCCGACAGCGGCGTACTTGCCATAGGCGGAATGCCTGTCACGGAACTGGCAAAGGAATTCGGCACGCCGCTCTATATCTATGACGAAGCAACCCTGCGCACGAACATGCGCCGTTATGTAAATGCCCTCAACGCCAATTACCCGGATGCCCTCCCACTCTACGCCAGCAAGGCGTATTCCGACCCCCACGTGGTCAAGATCGCCGCTGAAGAGGGCATGGGGCTGGACGTGGTGTCGGCGGGTGAAATCGCGGTTGCTGTTGCTGCCGGTTTCCCGTTGGAACGCATGTACTTCCACGGCAACAACAAGCTGCCGGAAGAGCTTGCCTACGCGCTGGAAGTCGGCGTGGGACGCATCGTGGTGGATAACTTCTACGAGATCGACCTGCTCAATTCCATCGCGGGCGAAGCCGGGAAGCGGGCGCAAATACTGCTGCGCATCGGCCCCGGCGTCGAGGCGCACACCCACGATTACATCAAGACCGGCGCGCTCGATTCCAAGTTCGGGTTTGCGCTGCCCATCGGCCAAGCCGAAGAGGCCGTCAAGCGGGCACAAGCTGCCCCGCACCTGGACCTCATCGGCATCCACGCCCACATTGGCAGCCAGATTTTCGACATCGAGCCCTACGTAGACACTCTCGACTTGCTGATTCAGTTCGCGCAAGAGATGGCCGACAAATACGGCCTCTCGGTCCAGGAGCTTTCGCCCGGCGGCGGCTGGGGCATTCGCTACACCGGCGCCGACGACCCGCCGCCCATCGAAGACCTGGCGGAAACGGTGACGGCCACAGTGAAGGACCGCATGGCCGCGTTGGGCTGGGAGCTGCCGCGCCTGGTGGTGGAACCGGGACGCTCCATCGTGGGACAGGCCGGCGTCGGCCTCTACACGGTAGGGTCGAGCAAGACGATTCCGGATTTGCGCAAATACGTCGCGGTGGACGGCGGCATGGCGGATAATATCCGACCGGCGCTCTACGACGCGCTCTATACCGTGCTTGTCGGCAACCGCATGCACGATCCTGCTGAGGAGACGGTGACCATCGCCGGCCGTTACTGCGAGAGCGGCGACGTGCTTTTCAAAGACATCGAAATGCCCAAGCTCAACCCCGGCGACCTGATCGCCGTGCCCAGTTCCGGCGCGTACTGCCTTGCCATGTCCAGCAACTATAATCTGGTGCCGCGGCCGGCAGTGGTGCTTGTGAATGACGGCAGCGCCCGCTTGATCCGCCGCCGCGAGACCCTGGACGATCTGATCCAACCGCACCTGGACGTCTAGGGGCTGCGACAGAGCGAATTCCAGGCAGGTGACGACCCTGGCCTGTGCGGCCGGTCTCGCAATTTGATCTCGCTTTCCGGTGTTGACAGTGCTACCGCTGGGCGGCTATAGTGATTCCGAATGTTGAAAGATGTATTGTGTTCGGACCACGTTGCCGCAGTGCAGCGATCAAGGAGAAAGAGTCATGGCAGATAAGCTCGTACCCCTGATTGGCTCATGTGAAGCCGGTCCCTTGGGAGCAGTGCACTTGCCTCGCCTGTGGCTAAAGGTCACGCTGGCGGCGAACGGCAGGCTGCCCGATGATTATGACGAGTGCGGCGCGGGCTTCGACCAGATGGTCTTAGACGGCCTCAACGTCAACCGCGACGCGGCGCTGGCCTACTTGCGGTCCAACCGGCCGTCGTACCTGGAGTTTGAGCAGTGGGTCGTGGATCAGAACGGCGGGAGCATTGCTGCGGAGACCGTCGAGGCGAGTAATGCGGCAATTCTCGGTTACAACCATGACGGTGACACGGTCGCCGGGATTTGCCATGCCACCGGCCTCGCAAATGATGGCAATATTACGGATGCTGCCACGCTAAATGCACTAGAGGACTGGCAAGAGTTACACAGCTCGCTATCCGGCTAACGTACGCATAAGGAACGACTGCAATTGCCGTTCGGCCTGACCATCGCGTGGGCCGAACGGCTCTTTATTAATACGAAAGGGAGAGAGTCATGGGAAACGACTATGGAACGGTCGGTGTTGTGGGCGTGGGTCGGATGGGTGCGAACATTGCCCGCCACCTGAATGACGAGGGCTACGCCGTATCCGCCGTCTACGACGTGAACTCCGCCATTGCCCAGGAACTCGCCGGGGAAATCGGCGCGCAGGCCTGCGATTCGCTGGCAAACGTCACGAGCCTCGCCGACACGATCATTACCGTCGTCACCGATGACCAGGCAATGTATACGATCTTCGCGGAAACTGGCGATAGCCTCCTGCAGGGAGCCGCCGGAAAAATCTTCGTGAACTGCGCCACCATTGCACCCCAGGTCCACGTGGACGTGGAGCAGCGCGCCGAGGCGGCAGGCGCCCAAAGCCTGGAGGCGTGCATGGCGAGCAGCATCACCCAAGCGCGCGACGGCACGCTGTACCTCATGTGCGGTGGTAGTGAGGACGCCTTTGCCCGCGCCCGGCCGCTGCTGGACACCATGAGCATCTCGCTGCGCTACATTGGGTCCGCCGGCAAGGCGGCGCAGGTCAAAGCGCTCGTTAACATGGTGATGAACATCAACACGGCAGGCCTCGCTGAGGGCCTCGGCCTGGGCGAAGCTCTGGGGCTCGACAGCGCGCTGCTGCAGGAAGTCTTTGCGCAGACCGGCGCCAATTCCCGGGTGCTGGAGACCGACGGCGAGGACATGGAATCCCGCGACCACGAGTGCTATTTCTCCGCCGCACATGCCTCTAAGGACTCCGGCATTGCGCTGGACCTGGCAGCGGACGCCGGCCTTTCGCTACCGCTGGCGCAGGCTACGAAAGCCCAGTACGACAAGATGATCGACATGGGCTTGGGCGAACTCGATAAGTCCGGCGTGGCGGAGCTGACCTACCCCGGCAGAGGCGGCTCGTAACAAGCGTGAGATTGAACGCCTGCTCGCCTTGCGATGAGCTCAGTGCCTGCTCCGTACTTGAAACGGGGGCGAACGGCCACCCCTGCAAAACTAGGAGTCCTGCCCGTTCACATTGAGCCTGACGAAGCACTTATAGAGAGCGCCTCCGTTCGTGCTGAGCTCGTCGAAGCACTCATGGGGAGCGCCTCCGTTCGTGCTGAGCCCGTCGAAGCACTCATAGGGAGTGCCTCCGTTCATGCTCAGCCTGTCGAAGCACCCATGGGGAGCGCCTCCGTTCGGTTGTGCTCGTCGAAGCACTCATAAGAAACTCCTCCGTTCGTGCTGAGCCTGTCGAAGCATGAACGGGCGCCGCGACAAGTCTGACACATTGCCTCTGAATTGCGCAGTCCAGCGAATGTCGTCATTCAGTCTCAAACCCGACCCGGAGCAAAAGTGCCGGGGGCATGAAATCGCATGGTCGCACAGCTCAAATCCAACCTACTGCTTGTGCTCGCAGCCGTTGCCCTGCTCTGGGCCGTGGAAGCAGCGAACCTTCTAACGGGACATCACCTTAACACCTGGGGCATCCTGCCGCGCACCGTTACGGGACTGCGTGGCATTCCGCTTAGTCCGTTTCTCCATGGCAACATCGGCCACCTGCTGGTAAACACCGTGCCGTTTCTGGTGCTCGGGGGGCTTGTCGCCATACAGGGCAGACGGGCGTTTCTTGGCGTGTCGCTCGTCGTCATCGCCTGCGGGGGAATAGCCCTGTGGGTCTTTGGACGCACGGCCTACCACATTGGCGCGAGCGGCCTGATCTTCGGGTATTTTGGTTACCTGGTTGCCCGCGCCTGGTACGAGCGCAGTCTCTGGTCCATCCTCATCGCGCTGGTGACGCTCTTCTTCTACGGCGGACTCGTGTGGGGCGTGCTGCCCACGACCACCTATATCTCTTGGGAAGGCCACCTCTTCGGCCTCCTCGCCGGCATTCTCGCCGCACGCATCCAAGGCGCCCGAAGGAAAGAGAAGCCGGCACCAACGCATTCGCCCTAAGCCGCCGTTCTGGTGTCGGGGAAGTCCTTGTGGCTGCACGCTGCCCGGCGCAATCGAGGACGAGACGTGTTGGCGGGCAATTCCCTGTCCCTCGTAGGAACAGATCTAGTGGTTGTTCCTACGCGGCGCACATGCAGTCAAGGACAATTGCCGGACAGATCCCTAGTTTCACGCAGGCAAGCAGGCTTCCGGTAGCGCAGGTTTGCAACCTTCGCTCGCAGGGCACAAGAAGCGTAAAGACACCCGAAACCCCCACGAAATTGCACCATCTGCCTGGCTAAGCCGGTATCCCCTTGCGCTCACAAGCGCCCCTTAGATGCTCCGCCAACCACTTGCCCTGATGCTCTGTAAAGTATGCCAACAGAGCATGCCCCGCCTCGGCGGTGGCTACCTCCGCATCACTCTCAGCGTATGCTCCCCAACTGCCGTCCGGCGTGAGCTTGTCCCACGTCATGTAGTCCATGTAGGCCTGTTCGTCTTCCGCCACCGCGCTGCCGAACGGGCCGGGGAGCACACAGTCCGGCGCGAGATAGAGCGCAAGCGCGCGAGACTCCGCCCCGCCGTGCACCTCACCGCGACCGGCGAGACCGGCGTGTTTCCGCGCCTTTTCCCAGACGCGTGCGCCGCCCTGATGAGCGTTGACGACTACAATGCCCGCAAACTGCCGGTTGATGTGCTTGATGAAGGCCGTGAGCCAGTACGAGCCGCCGTGTCCGCACGTGAGCACCTGCTTGCGGAAGCCCTGCTTCCGCAAACCGGCCACAATTTCTTCCAACACGAGCATTACGGTAGCCGGCCGCAGCGTGACCGTGCCTGTGAATGAGGCGTGCTCTTCAGCGGTGTTGAAAGGCAAGGTCGGCAGCACGTAGGCTGCGAGCCGTTCGCCAAACGCCCGCGCAAAGTACTCCGCGACAAGCGTATCGATGTGGAGAGGAAGACACGGGCCGCACTGTTCGGTGGACCCGACGCTAATGATCGCAGTGTCTGCACCGGCGTCGGTCAGTTGTTTCGTGGTGTTGCGAAACGAATACATGGCAAGTGTCCTTGAAATTTAGGAGCAGTCGTTAGAATTCAGATTAAGTAGCTCTTCTCGTCACCTTACCCACGAGAAGCCCTATCTTGCAGCACGGGGCCTTGTGCACCGCAGAGGGGAGGTAAGGGTGTGCCTACTACCGGTGAGACGCTACTTACCTAAGGTGTCGGCAGCATGAATGTGCCGTACTGGCTAAATCGGGCATGCAATCATCTCACCACTCTGCCCCACTATTTTTTGACGACTTTCGCCGGTCGTCCCTGGTCAATGGGGTGAGAGGTTGTATTGGAGCGAAGAAGGCTGCTTGGCAAGTAAGCGCACGGTTCTCCACGCCCTGGATTCCGGCTTACGCCGGAATGACGGACCTTTTGGCCTCTCCAATGGAAAGGGGAGTGGCCCTGCGAATTACAAGCGAGTTACCCTAACACAGGATATAGGAGCTCATCAAACGTTACCGCCCGGCTGTTGTGGTCGATACTCAGGCGCACGGCCTCGGCGATGGCGGTGCCGACGACGGCCTGTTGTGGGAGAGGACGCGACTTGGCAAATTCGGCGAGCATATCCCGCCGAACCTGCAACGCCTGGGCCGCGTCCTTGCCCTCGGTTGCGCGCAGGATGCGGCGCGCGTCATGGACACCCTGCATCACGCTATCGTAGCCGTACCCCACGTATTCGGTGCCTTCGCCGTCCCACGGCTCGTACTGCTTGAAGAAGTTGGGGTTGAAGTGCTCAAAGCCTTTGTCCTGGGTCACGAAGTGCAGCTTGCGGTCTTTGTGATCGGCCCAGTATTCGCCCTGGGTGCCGGAGAGTTGCATTCCTTGGTTGGTGAGCGCGCTATTTGCCTCCGCGCAGACCCATGAGGTCTGCACCCAAAGCACGGAACCATCCGTCCACTCGATTACGCCCTGCACCGCGTCAAAGGCATCCTGGCCCTGCGTCGGCAGGAATTTCTTCTGTCCAAAGCCCCAAACGCGGGCGGGCTTGAGACCGGTAATGAAGTAGTAGGCATCGGCATAGTGCACGCCGATGTACTCAAAAGGAGAGCTCTCTTCCGCCCACAGGGAGAAAATATCCAGCGGCATCTCGCGCCGCTCTTCGATCCAGGCGTGGCCGTGCAGCATCTCGCCCAAATGCCCCTGCCGGTAGTAGCGCTGGGCGGCGCGAATGGCGCGGTCGTGGCGCTTGTGGTAGTCCGTATAGACGTAAATGCCCTTGTTTTCGGCGGCGGTCAGAATGGTGTAAACATCGGAGACCTTCAGGCAGAGGGGCTTCTGGACCACCACGTGGTGGCCGCGCTCGATAGCTGCCAGGATCATCTCTGTGTGGAGATGGTCCGGCGTCGCCACCACTACCACGCCGTGGGGGTCAAGATCGTCCAAGGCGGCCTGGTACGAATCGGGGAATGAAGCCTCGGGATCGGTGGTGTCGGGATCGGGATAGCCGCGAAACGCATAGTCAGGAAAGAGGTCGCGCACTTTGTGCAGCGTGCTCGCCCGGCGAGAGGCGATGCTCACCTCACCCACGACGCCGCGGTCTTGTTCTTGAAAGAGCGTTGGAATAATCACGTCTTGACTGATCATGCCGCCGCCAATCAGAAGTACCGGAACTCTTTCATCCCAAGCCATCAGGTACCTACCTCGAATTCTGTAATTGCATATCACTACCTACGCCAGACGACTCCTTCAGTCGATAGACCTCAAGCCCTAGGAAAACTTTGGCACAACCCGGCTCGGCGGGCAAGCATGCCTCCGCTCCCAGTGGAGACCTTTGCATAACTCCGGCCGGAGGCGCAAGAATTACCCCCTCTCCTTGGGGGAGAGGGTCGGGGTGAGGGGAACTCTTCACCGAGTTCGCGCCATAGCCCCCAGCGTCAGACCAATGCATGAGTTTCCTATTGCTTACTTCCAGCGTAGCGGCAGTCTACCATAGCCCCACCTTCGCCCTCAAAAAAAGGGGGGGCTGTCCAACTGCAAACGTCGTGACAGAACTTCAGCCGCGATTGCGCGCAGGCTCCTTGCTGCCGCGAAGGTGAGGTGTTTAACTCGTGCAAGGCCAAGACCGCAGCAAATTTCATCTCTTGACAGATTCGCTAAATCGACTTCATACTTGTTACCGACAGTACTGTTGTCATGCACCTAGGAGGTGGAGCGATGCAAGGCGAACGCAGTCGAATGACTCGCCGGTTCTTACTTAAGGGAGCCGCAGGCAGCGCGGGCATGCTGGCCTTGGCGGCGTGCGGCACTGCGACCATGGCGCCTGAGGAAGCCGAAGCGCCCCAGGAAGAGACGAAGGCAGCAGAGGCGCCCAAGGCGATGGAGCCGACCGTCGTCAACGCGCTCATGGTGCTGCAGGGCCAGAACGAGACATGGATCAACTCCTGGAATACCATCTTTGCCAACTTCGAAGCCGCAAATCCCGAATATACAATGGATATCACCGATTCCACGTTCGGGGAGGTCACGACCAAGGCTGGCGCGTCCCTGGCCGCCGGCATTTCCTTTGACGACATTTACGGCTATTTCGGCTGGCTGGGACCGTTTGTCGACGGCGGGATCATCCAGCCGGTCACGCCGTTGCTGGCGAAAGACACTGAGGTATCCCCGGATGACTTCTACGAATCCGGCATTCTCAAATACAAGGGCGTGGCGTACGGCCTCGCGTGGCTACTCACGGCCCATCCCATTTGGTCGAACAATGACAAATTTGTCGAGGCCGGCTTGAAGACGCCCGCCGAGCTGGAGGCCGAGGGTAACTGGACCTGGGATGCCGTGTTAGAAGCGGCAGTCAGACTCACCAAACGCGAAGGCGATGAAATTACGTTTGGCGGCTTGCGAATCTACCCCACGCACACGTCCTATCTGCCCTACTATGCCTGGGCGTGGGGCGCGGACTTATGGAACGAAGGCTGTACGCAGGCCACGTTCAACACCCCTGCGTTCGCGGACGCCGTGCAGTTCTGCGTTGACCTTTTTGCCAAACATAAGGTGATCGGCGGCAATTTCCTCGAGGGCACCATGGGCATGTTCGAGCGCGCCACCGGCGGCGTGCGCCAGTTTGAGGAACAGATCACCGCCAATGATCTCTTTGAGATCGGCATGGCGGGACGACCCAAGGGACCAAACGGCGATAGCGCAACAGTCATGACACCCATCGGCATCTTCATTGGCGAAGGCGCCAAGAATCCAGAGGGTGGTTGGGCCTTCCTCAAGTACACGGTGAGTGCGGATGCGCTGCCGGAGGTTGCCGCCACCGGCCAGGGTCGCTTCACCGCCAATAAGCATCTGGAGCCTTTGACGCTCTTCCCGTATGAAGACCCCGAAGTTTACAAGCAGATGGCGAGCGAGGGCCGCCCAGTGCCGCAACTGCTGAAACAAGGCGACTTCAATACCGAGTGGCGTGCCACCTGGGACGCCATGGTAGAAGGCTCTCTGACGGTTGCCGAGGGTATGGCGAAGACACAGGACCAGGTGCAGGGCTGGATCAACGAAGGCGGTTGCCTGCGCTAGGAGCGCAGAGGCACGTCGCATCGTTGCGTTAGCGCTGCGAGACTTAGCGAACGCCGGTAGGGGCACGATATATCGTGCCCCTACGTGACTCCTCTTCTCATTGACAGAGTGCTTGCTTAGCTCTTTGTCAATGAGATGCACTAGACTCTTGGCGCACGAAGACGGATTCCCGCTTTCGCGGTAAAGCGGAGTCTCGTTGAACCGCACCCGGAGGTGTCGTTGCTTCTTTCACTTGACCTTCCCGCTAATGCAGCACCATACTCGATAGCGGCTGAAGATCTGTCATGCGCCGAGGAGGCAGAGCATTGATTAGCATCCGCAGGCGAATGACCCGCCGGTACCTTCTCAGCGGAATTGCAGGCGGTGCGGGCATAGTGGGCTTGGCAGCGTGCGGCACAGAGTCCATGGAGCAGGAATCCGGTGAAGCTCCGCAGGTAGAGACAAGAATTCAAGAAACTCCACAAGCTTCGCGTCCGACCACTATTAGCACGCTGATGGTGCTGCGGGGCCAGAATGAGACCTGGACAAATTCGTGGCTTGACATCTTCGCCAACTTCGAAGCCCAGCACCCTGAATACAAGCTGGCAGTAACCGAATCCGCGTTCGCTAGCGTTACCTCCAGAGCGCTTACATTCATGGCGGCCGGCTTCACTTTTGACGCGGTCTACGGCTTCATTGACTGGCTAGGCCTATTTGCTGACGCCGGCATCATTCAGTCGATCAATCCCTACCTGTCAACAGACACCGATGTCTCAATGGACGACTTCCATGACTTCGGCGTGCTTAGACACAAGGGCATAGTCTACGGGCTCGCCTGGCAGCTTGCCGCGCATCCGATCTGGTTCAATGCCGACAGGTTCCAAGAGGCCGGCCTGAAGACGCCCGCGGCGCTGGAAGCTGAGGGCAATTGGACGTGGGAGGCCGTGCTGGATGCCGCCCTAAAGCTCACCAAGCGCGGGGACAGTGACATTACAGTTGGCGGCTTGCAGGTCTTCCCTATGTTCACGTCGTATCTGCCGTACTACGCCTGGGCGTGGGGCGCAGAACTTTGGGATGAAGGCTGCACCGAGGCTACCTTTACTACTCCCGCATTCACGGACGCGGTGCAGTACAGCGTTGATCTCTTTACCAAGCACAACGTCATTGGCGGCACCTTTCTCTATGGTACGCAAGGCATGGTCGAGCGCGCACCAGACGCCGTGCGCCAATTCGACGAGGGGATCGCGGCGCGCGACCTCTTCAGCATTGGCATGGCTCCCCGGCCGCGGGGTCCGAACGGCGACCGCGGCACAGTCATGACGCCGAGCGCTATCCACCTCGGCAACGGCGCCGAGAACGCCGACGGCGCCTGGGCCTTCCTCAAGTACACGGTGAGCGCCGCGGCCCAACCGCATTTGGCTGGCTTCGGCCAGGGCCGCTTCAATGCCAACAAGCATCTTGCGCCGCTGACGCTCTATCCATTCGAGAACCCCGCTGTCTACTCGCAGATGGCGCAAGACGGAAGGCCTGAACCACAATTGCTGCAGCAAAGGGAATTCTATGCCGCGTGGCGCGCCACCTGGGATGCCATGGTGGAGGGATCGCTTCCAGTCGCCGACGCCATGGCGAATACTCAAGAGCAGGTACAAGGCTGGATCAACAAAGGCGGCTGCCTGGGGTAAGAGCCTGTAACACGGATCAGCGCATGGCTGCCGCCGCGGAATACGCAGCACGCTGGGAGGGGCACGACATGTCGTGCCCCTACGATATGCTTATCAATGGGGATACGCCACGAGCAGCAGACTCAGGAGCAGGCCAGCAGGCCGGATGTCTCACTCTCCTCACGCATGACGTGATCACCCGGATAGCTGTCATTCTGTTTGCACTGAACGGACAGGTCTAGCGGGAAGGACTCGCTATCCTCGCACCTACTCTTCCACACCTCTTACTAACACGAGACGAACCATCATTGGGGAGACCAAGAAAGTGGGGTCGGACTGGCAGGTCGTGGGACCGCCAACATCTTGTCCAAATCGTCCCGTCGCTGTATAGGGAATTGGGACACTTGGTGAGCTACTTGGGAGGCACATCGCCCGCGGCAATGCCCACTTCCCTTGAGCCGTTGATGTCTGCCTCCACCGAGTCAGCTTGCGATATGTACCGTCCAGCGCGGACTCAGGCAGGATTGGGTTCTGGTCGGCCTAGGTGTCGCGCAGCCGCCGTTCCAAATCCAACTGTCCGCAGCCGTCGCGATTGGAGTTTGGAGGATTGAGAACGACTTCCGGAACGATCATCACTTTCTAGCCGAGATCAGTGCGCCAACCGATTGCGGCTTTTTGACTTGGGTTTGGGATGGTGTTCCTTCAACTCAGCCTAGCAGTCCATTCACGATTGCGTATCCACGCCAGCGATTGACAAGATGAGCTCGCGAGAACGGCCAGCAATTACGTTGCTCTGTTTTGAGATGTATCTGTTGATGGTTTGAACGACTCCATCATCCACTACAACTAGCCGATCAGTACGGCCACCAGAAGGGGAAACTGCCACGTCGGAAGCGAGCGGCAACCAGTATTCCACGCTTGGATCGCTAAGGTGTGCACGCCCCGGGAGGGAGAATATGACCATTGGATGGCTTCCAACAATGAAGCTGAGTTCCAGATTCTGAACGACCACAACGCCTAATCCCTTGTTCAACAGAACAGAAAGAACGTCCTTACTTGTATTAGGCAAACTTTCCACCCATACGTTCTTAATGTTCCTATTCACCTCTTCTATCGAACCAAAGTACTTCGACAATTGCATCTTCAATTCTTCGGGAACTATTTTGGAGAGCACTTGATCACGAACTTCCGGCACGCGGCGCCACTGCAAGTAAAAATACTGGCACCATGCCACCTTTTCGGCATGAGTCAGATCGGGTGTCTTTTGCTGTCGAGCGGCGTCAACGATCTTGTCTATCACTTCACTAACTTGTCCCTCCAGTTCCGCAAGAAATTCTTCCACTTTCACATTCTTGTTTCCACTGCTGTCTACAGTCGTGTACAAATGGTTTTTAACAAGGAGATTTTTCGGAGTTGTCACTTGAACACCGCGATCTGCGCGACGTTTGTCGAAGAAGTAAAGTTTCCCTTCTGGATTCGCAAATCGCCTAGATATCATACGCGGGATATAGTGATGACGTTTCGGATAGCTCAACTGACGATCATCTCCTCTATCGCTAGCTTCGGCATCATTGCATCATACTAAGAAACGAGCCCAAAGCTGTCGGCTCTAGATGCCTCCACCCTATCGATAGAGTGGAGGCATCTACCTTCGAAATACAATCCAGTACCTCGAAGTAGGCGATAAGGCTTGCCTCTTCAGTTTCAGCTACGACCGTCGCCCAATGCAAGTGATTGCGGTTGAGGCCTGGGACCGCTGTCCTGTCCGATTGCGCCGAATAGTCATGATCGCAATGTAGCTATTCTACGAATCGAGGGCCGTTTCCCTTGGTGTCGCGAATATAGAGAGTTGCATTTAGGGTCAGAAGCCATCCGGCAGATAGAAGGCTCGTGTCACAGTAACCGTCAGTGTGGGAGGAGCTCAGCGATCTCTTCCTGCGAAAGCGCTGGCGACATTTGACAGAGCCCATTCCGCAGGTCCTTCAAGGCGGGCGCTTTGAAGTGGGGGCTCAGCTCAAAGGATGCTAGAAGCCCCGGCTTGGCTGAACAGCCTGCCGAGATGTTCCGGTTCCGGGTGCAGTACAGTGATGGTGCCCCATTCGCCGGCATGCTCGCTAATTGCGTCGGAGACTTTGACTGCGTTGAAAACTGCGACCTACGCCAGCCCGGCCGCGGCTTCCCAGTCCGGATCGGCGGTGAAGCGCTCGTCGATTGGGGTGAAGTCACGGGGATAGGTTGCCATGTGCGCTGTCGCCGGCCGGGCCGGATCTCTACTCACCGCGAGCCTGCCTTCCTTGAAGACGTAGCGGACATTGGCATAATTCACTACCGCCTGGATGTCGCTGGCGGGATCGCCGTCCACCACTACCACGTCGGCAAGCTTGCCCTTTTCTAACGTGCCGAGCCGGTCGTCGATCTTCATTGCTTCAGCCGAACCCTTCGTGGCCACGCCGATGGCTTCCAGCGGGCTCAGGCCGCAGCCCACGAACTCCTGGAGTTCAAAGCCGCTGTCCCAGATGTCCCAAGGCGGTGTGCTCGGGCAGTCGGTACCTAGCCCCATCTTCACGCCCATCTTGTGCGCCAGGCGCACACCCTCGCGGTGGACGTAGTGAGCCTCGCCCATCTTGCGGGTTTCCCACGGGCGATCAGCGCCGTACTTTATCGCCATGTTCTGGCGGGAAGTAACACGGAGCGTCGGCACGAAGAAGAGTTCGTTCTCCAAAATTCCCTGCAGAGCTTTTTCGTCGATGAGCGCGCCGTGGTGAATCTGATCGCAGCCGGCCTGAATTGCCATGTCCAGCCCCGGTTGCGTGTGGCAGTGCACCACCACGAGCCGCCCGACGCTGTGGGCTTCGTGTACCAGGGCATCCAGCTCCTCCTGGGTGTAGTCCAGCCACCAGGTCTCTTCGTCTTCCGCCCAGAAGCCGCCGCTGGCAGCCGTCTTGATGAAGTCAACCTTGGCCTGCACCATTTCGCGTACGGCTTTGCGCACTTCCCACGGGCCGTCCGCCACCCGACCCCGTACGTGGCCGTTGGTACAGTCCACCACCGCGCCAACAATGAGCCGGGCGCACTCCGGGAACCAGCCGTCCGCAATCGCCTGGCGGCACTGCGTGGAGGCCGGCGGCATGGTGCCGGCAACGTGGGCGATGGTGGTGAAGCCCGCCAGGAGCGACTTGCGCAGCTTCTGCAGCGCCTGATACGGCCCGTGCAGGTGCACGTGCAGGTCCATCATGCCGGGCAGGAGGCTCGTGCCCGCAACGTCGATGACCTCGGCATCCGGCGGGATATCCACATTGCTGCCCACAGCCTCGATGCGATTATCCACAATAAGAACGGCACCGTCCACAAGCGGCGGCCCGCCATTGCCGTCAATTATCCTGCCGTTTATGAGCGCTGTTTTTGCCACGGTGAGTTTCTCCTTGCAGAAGCGAGTAGGCTGTGTTCAATCAAATCAAAGGGCAATTGTGTGTCCCACCTAGACCGTTTGCGATGCGCCTTTCAATGCCGGGCACACCTCGGGGCCAAAGAGCGAACCTTGGTCTCCCTTTGTACCCACCGCGGCAAGAGTGTGCTGGTCTTGCCTCTGGAGCGGGGTGGGTGACCAATCTATAGGTGTACCGCCAAGTAAGCCACCATTGAGTCCAATAGCTGAGGTCTCAGATTGCTCCGGCTGAACTGGCCTGACATGGACCGAGCGCTCATTGCGCAACGGCTGGGCAAGCCATCTGGATCGTCATTCCCGCGAAAGTGGGGATCCATCCATAGCGATTGGCCGCAACGTTCGTCAGCGAAGAGCGGGGGACAAACCCCCGCTCTTCGCTTTGAATGCCGCTGATAGGGCAAAGTAGCGAGAAGCGGCCACAAGCCCCATTCCGTATCGACCACAAGCCAAACGGTAGTACAGGTTTGTAACCTGTGTCCGCTATTCCTCTCGTGCCAAGCACGGAGCAGACCAAGCCCTGCCAGTCCTCATATCGATGAAGGGCCCTTGAACGGACTTGGGCAAAGCACAGTGCCTGTAGGACGTGCTCTAGCTCATGTTGTCCGCCAGGAATTGGTTCGCGATATCACCCGCGGTCCTGATGGCCTCCTGCGGCGTGACCTCGCCCGCAATTGCTTTATACATCTCGGCTGAGACCAACGGCATGATGGCCCGGATGTGCGGGTGCGGAATGTCATAGTGCATGTTCTGGCTCTGCTCGATGAACGTCGGCATCCAGCCATCGTACTCCTCGCCGACGAAGTCTACTTCGATGTCGCTCCTCACTGGGAGCAGGAAGACGAGCTTGAGGAACGCCTTCACGTTCTCGGGCTGCAAGGTATGCGCCAGCAGTTGTATGGCCGCATCGGACTGCGGGCTTACCGGCACCACCCAGCCTGAGAGCGAACCAAAGCCGAGTTGCTTTTCCTTCTGCCAGGCGGGGCTGGCCGCGAGCCAGGGGATGTTGCCGTTGTCGAAGGGGCGCTTCACATGGGTGGGCGTACGGGCGTTGATCATGGCGCCGTAACCTTCAAAGTATGGCGTGGTGCCCTCAGCGGCAATCTTCTTGTTAAAGAGATCGGTCAAGAATTCCAATGCCGCCAGACCGGGGTCTTCATCAAATGTGACTGACCGGCCGTCCTCAGCGAAGAACTCGCCACCGGCCTGCCAGAGCACCGGATTGAACCACGAGTTCAGCGTGTTCTTACTGGTGGTGACGGTCAGGCCAAACTGGTCGGAGCCGTCCGCCCTCTTCTGGGTTAGTTGCCGTGCGATCTCCGCTACGTCATCCCACTGGGTGGGCGGCTCGTTGATGCCGGCGTTCTCGAAGATATCCTTGTTGTAGAGGGGAATATTCACGCTCTGCCGGTGCGGAAGGAAGTGCAGGACCCCGCTAAAAGTGCCAGCCTCGACGATACCGGGGAGATAGGCGCCCAATTCGCCAAAGTCTCCCGCTTTGGCCGCGGGACCGAGATCCGCCAGGAAGCCGCGGTCAGCGTACATGGCGACAAAGTCGAGGAAGCCTTGCATGAGCGCCGGTGGCGCGCCGGCCGCCACCGCAGCCGGGAATTTCTCACCACGAAAGTTGCCGGCCGGCTGGGATTGCACGACCACGGCTCCCGGATGCATTTCCTGAAACGCGTCCAGCACCGCCCCCGGCAGGTATTGGGAGCTATAGCCCCATACCTGAAAGACGCCGGTTATCCCCGCCGGCTCCTCTGGCGCCGCAGGCGCGTCACTCTCCGGCGCTTCCGGCGCCGCCACCGTCTGCACCTGGCCGCAGGCAGCGAGCAGACTCGCTCCAATACCTACGCCAACTCCCGCCAACATCTGTCGTCTACTCATGCGCGCCATGACGCTACCTCCTAAAGTGTGACAATTTGTTGCCGGGCATCCACGGCCTGTTACTGCAAGCCAGAAGCTTACCGCAGTCCGGCAGCATCTCCACCCCGACAACTCTCAAAGCAACGAATTCAAGGATAGTACAAATCCATAACTCGTCAATGCTGAATGTATAGCACCCTCCTCTTGGTGTCAAACTTTGGTCGCTGTAGAAGGGTCAAATTCATGCTCGCCGTTGCCATTCGCGCACCATTTCAAGAGTTGCGGGCAGGGCAAAAGTGAGATGCGTTGACTCTGTCGGGCTCTTTGCTGCATAGTGTGTGTCAATAACCCCTCCCTTTTTGCCACGCCCATCGAGTCTCCACCACCGGAATGAGAGGTATGCGGTCATGATTGAATGGCTTGGTATCGAACATCTAGTCGAGCTATCCGGGCAGGAAGCGCTCCTGGGGTTTCTCACCCCGCTGGCGATCCTCGTCCTGTTCTTCCTGGTGCAGCTCATTCTGCCGGGCAGGTGGGTGACCGGCTACGTCACCGATCGGGAGACCGGTGAACCCCGCAATTACAAGCTAAACGGTCTGCTGGTGTATGTCATCGCGCTGGTCGTGTGGGCCCTTGAGCTCACCGGCATGCCGCGCGACTGGTTCTACCGGTCGGCGCTTTACGCGGTGGCCGGAGGTACGGTGGTTATCACTATTCTCGCGCTCATTGCGGTGTTCAGCCGGCCCCGGGGCGAAAGTGAGAATCCCCTGGTGGCCCTTTGGCTGGGACGGGCCCAGGAGATGTCGTTCTTCAAGAACCGCATTGACGTTAAGATGTACTTCTACGTGGTCGGCGGCACGATGCTCTCGCTCAACGCGCTTTCCGGCGCTGCATATAATTACGCTCGCTTTGGCGCTGACTTCAATCCGGGCGTCTTTCTCTTTGCGGCGTTCGTGACGTACTACGTCGTGGACTACTTCATCTTCGAGCGCGTCCAACTCTACACGTACGATATAATCCATGAGAAGCTGGGCTTCAAGATTTTCTGGGGCGGCATCATGGTCTACGGTTGGCTCTATATTCTGCCGCTGTGGGGCATAGCCGCGCTGCCGCATCCCGGTTTTTCAACGACGGGGACGATTGTGTGGCTAGTTGCATCGGTTGCGCTGTTCTTCCTCGGCTGGACGATTACGCGCGGCGCCAACCTGCAGAAGTACACCTTCAAGCGCTGGCCCGACCGCAAGTTTCTGGGGATCATCGAGCCGACGTACATCGAGGCCGGCGATCGTAAGATCCTTACCAGCGGTTTCTGGCGCCCCGCCCGCCACTTCAACTACCTGGGCGAAGGGATCCTCTCCTTTTCATACGGCTTGGCGTTCGGCTACTTCACCAATCCCTGGGCATGGACGTACTTCGTATTCATCGTCACCATCTTCACCCTGCGGCAACGCGAAGACGAAGAAGCGTGCGAAGCGAAGTACGGCCCGGAGAAGTGGGCGGAGTACCAGGAGCGGGTGAAGTACCGCATCATCCCCGGAATCTATTAGGCGTGCTGCTCTCATAGCAATGACGATTGCCCAACAGAAAGCGATTAGCTGTCATGCTTGAACGGCTTGGAATCGAGCACCTTTTCGCGCTTACCGGCACGGAAGCGCTGCTGGGCTTTCTCACCCCCTTGGCGCTCTTCGTCGTGTTCTTCCTGGCGCAGCTCATCCTGCCGGGCAGGCGGGTACCCGGCTACGTCTCTGATCCGGCGACCGGCGAACCCCGCAGCTACAAGCTGAGCGGCCTGCTGGTGTTTGTCCTCGCGCTGGTCGTGTGGCGGCTCGAACTCACCGGCATGCCCCGCGATTGGTTCTACCGATCGGCACCCTACGCGGTGGCCGGCGGCTCAGTGGTTGCGTTGGTTCTGACAATTATCGCGGTGTTCAGCCAGCCGCGTGGCGAGGTAGAGAATCCCATCGCGGCCTTCTGGATGGGGCGGGCGCAGGAGCTGTCGTTCTTCAACAACCGCTTCGACGTGAAGATGTACCTCTACGTCGTCGGCGGGACGATGCTGGCGCTCAACGCGCTCTCCGCCGCCGCGTATCACTACGCCCGCTTTGGCGCGGACTCCAACCCGGGCGTTTTTCTCTTTGCGGCGTTCATGACGTTCTATATCGCGGACTACTTCGTCTTCGAGCGCGTCCAGCTCTATACATACGACTTGATCCACGAGAAACTGGGCTTCAAGCTGATCTGGGGCGCTCTCATGGTCTGGGGATGGCTGTACGTTCTGCCAATCTGGGGCATGGCGGCACTGCCGCGCCCGGAAGTCTCGTCGCCGTGGACGTACGTCTTGCTCGGTGGCACGGCTGCGCTGCTCTGGTTCGGCTGGAGCATCTCGCGCGGCGCAAGCCTGCAGAAGTACACGTTCAAGCGCTGGCCGGACCGCAAATTCCTGGGGCTCATCGAACCTGAATACATCGCGGCCGGCGACCGCAAGATCCTGTGCAACGGACTCTGGGGCCCCGCGCGGCACTTCAACTACATGGGCGAGGTGCTCATCGCCCTGGCCGTTGCACTGCTCTTCGGCCACTTCGCGAACCCCTGGGCGTGGGTATACTTCGTCTACATGACAACGTACATCATCACGCACCAACGTGACGACGAAAAGGAATGCGTCGAGAAGTACGGCGCGGAAAAGTGGGCGGAGTACCAGGCAAAGGTGAAGTACCGGGTCTTTCCCGGCATCTACTAGGCGGGAATTGCGCAACCCTATTGCAGGAAGCTTGGGCCAACTACTATCGCTCCCTCGACGCAGAGTCTGAAGTGGGTTTCTAGCGCAGTGAAGATTGGGCCAATACTCGGCTAATTCGGTACGACGACATAGGCGCAATTGCCCTATTCGGGCGTCCGGGAGACCAGGAATGAGTCTGAATTGAGGTCATCCAGGGTCCTGATAAGTTCCTTGGCGTCTTCAATTCCTTCCCCGACCGAGACTTCGTCCAAGTGCGCCTGATAGAAGTTTGCATGCAGCGCCTCCAATGATCGTAGCAATCTCCGTCTATGGCTAGCGTTGGACGGGTCTTGGTCAATTAGCCTGTTGGCATTCTCTATCAGTCTTCTGTGCGACCCCAGCGGCCAATTCCGCTGACGGGCAACAGAGTTTACAAAGTGTGAAACCGCTCCCCAAGCTTTCTCAGAGGCTTGTAGGAAATCGCCCTTACGTAGCTCAACCTCTGCATGTTCCAAGAACTGTAGGCTAATCTCTCGGTGCTGCTCTGCCGTAGCCATTTCTACTCCCCTGTGTACGCCGTGGGCTCAGTGTACTCGATGAGCGAGAATTGGCCCCCGACCACCAAGAAGCGGATCGTTGTCTCAACGCCGTAGACGTCAAGCAGGTGGAGAGGCTCTCCTAACTCAAAATGCGCGGCAGGCGCTGCAAGTTTACCGTTTATGGCGATATTGTCACCGTAAACATAGCCATCTTTGTGCGGATTGAGCCGTCCTTCTATGCCTGGGATGTATCCTGTGCTTCGGATGAAAAGGAGTGCCTTTCTGTCATCCTTGGACGGCTCCAATTCCAAGGGAACTACCTCTGAATCTCCCGGCACAAGAGTTGTTGCGAATGGGAGATAGCCTTCTGCAGCTACAAGTACTGTCATGCACTGATCGACGCGGTATAGATTCAATTTGCAAAAGCCGTCAGCGTCAGTCTGACCTGTAAGATACCTCCCGTCAGGAAAAGCTGCTAGCACCGCGGCCTTGCCTACAGTCTCTCCACTCTGCGACTTCACTTGGAATACTACGTCTGCCATGCCTTCCCTTATCCCAATCGCCCTAAAAGAGCTTAGAGTTCAGTCCAGAATCCATTATCTCACGCATTCGCAGGCGCTTGCCATTAGTGAGAATCACATAAATGCTCCCCAGGGGCGCTTGTCGAGCACCTGCCGGGCGAAGCGCAGGTAGTTGCCGCCGATGATCTTTTGGATTTCGTCGTCGGAGTGTCCCATGCAGACGAGCCCCACGGTCCAATAGGGCCAGTTTGTCCAGTCGAGCGCGCCGGGTTGCCAGCCGGGGAAGAAGGTACGGTCCGTGCCGACGCCGACGTAGTCAATGCCGGCTACCTTGATCGCGTGCTCCAAATGACGGTACCAGGTGTGGAAGGATTCCGGCCCCGTACCGAGCACGTAGTCGATGGAGTATATCGCGACTAGCCCGCCCTTCGCGGCCACGGCTTTGAGCATGGCGTCGTCCGCATTGCGGCTGACCGGTCTCGTCGGCGGCGTGGCGCCGCGCGCATACGGCTGCTGGAACACCTTTTTCAGATAGCCTCGGTTCGTAGAGTCATCGTAGACTGCCCGGCAGCCCGTGTGGCTAAGCATCACCGGTTCGGTAGAAGCCGCGATGATGTCATATGACGACTGTTCGCCGCTATGGGCCAGGTCCACCATGATGCCGAGTTTGTTCATGCGCCGGACCACCTGCGTGCCAAGCGGCGTCAGGCCGGTATCGCGCTCCTGCAGGTACGAACTGCAGAGGCCGTTGGCCTGGATGTACGTCATCTGTGACATGCGCACACCCAGCGCGTAGAAGAGGTCCAGGTTTCGCAGGGGGTCTGAGGTTTCCGCGAAGCAACCGACGCCAGCGAGATGAAACATCACACCCGGCTTGCCGCTGCGGCGCCCCCGCTCGATGTCGTCGACCTTGGTAACACGCATTAGGTCATCGCGCCGGTCGTAGACGAAGTTGATGCGCGACAGGCGATCCAAGGCCGCTTCGTACGTATTTTCCTCGGGACCGGCAACGTCAGAGACACCCAGGTCTACTCCGGCGATTGAGTAAAGCGCTCTAGACTCCTCAATCCACTGCTCGTCGAACGCCGACTCGAACGACTTCCGTTTGAAGTGGCTGGCGTGCAGGCGACGGTTGAGTTCCTCCGGATCCAGGCATTGCTGGGATAGTTCCTCGCGAAATAGCTCCAGGTCCTGCCGCAGCCGGTCGCCTACAATGCCGTGCGTCGAGCTCATCTGCACCGACCCCTGCACGTCAGCCACGAAGCTGTTGTAATGCAGTTCCAGGCCGCGTTCGATTTGCGCGTTGGTGGGTTTTAGTTCATCCAGAATGACCTGGTGTCCCGCCCGTATGCGGTCCAAGGTTTCATGTCGCACGCGATAGTCGCGGGCTCGTTCTAGCGGCGCACTACCGTTTGGTAGATTAGAGTCTGTCGTCTCAACATTCATGAACGGCCCTCCGCTTGTGGGAAACCAGTCTACTCATGCAAATGAAAGCAAGGCTCGTACTATCTCCGGCTCATCGCTATTCTAATGATAGTCCTCTCCCACCTGTTGCCAAGACCTTGCTACCCACCCTCCCAGCTAGACCAAGCACTATATCCACATCCCTCCGAGCCTCTTGCCGCAGTACCAACGCATAGTGGCTCGCCCAAAATCCGTCTAAACCTAGCATTCATGGCAAGTCTCCCTAGGATTCAACAGTAGACTCCCCGCTTTTCACCCAAATCTTGCAAATTGACGCACAGTAGGTCTAGAATTACTATCAAGCATTCTAAGAGAGTTGCGCACAAGCGGTTGAGGATTCCGCCAGGAGATGCGCTGTAATCTCCGTAGGATGCAATTGGATACACTTGTAGTTCTTTACCCAGGAGGGTGAACGAGATGGCATCACTGTCCAGACGACATTTCCTCGGCACCGCTGCTCTGACCGGCGCGGGCGCACTGCTCGCCGCGTGCGGCGCGCAGGCAGGCACCGGGGCCATGGAGGAAGCAGCCGCGCCTGAGGACGATGGCGATTCCGGCGAAATGATGATGGAGAAGTCGCCGGTCGTATTCTGGTACACCGGCATTGCTCCATGGAATTTCGATAACGAGGAGCTTCCCCAGCAGCTCCGCGCGGAATTTGACGAGACCACCAACTATACGCTCGTACCGCTCGTGCGCGGCAACGGCGGTTTCAATGATCTTCCCACCGTGGTGGCAGCCGGTGTCGCGCCGGACAACTCCAAAACGCAGTCCTACATCCAGCCCCAGTGGGGTCTGATTGAGCTCGTGCGTCCGATGGACGCCTACATCGCTGCCTCGGCCAACGTGTCATTGGACGACCTTTGGCCGGGCAAGTACGAGGCCATGCAGTGGGCGGGCAAGACCTACGGCATCAGCTATAGCATCGACGCCCGCATCATCTATCTGAACGTGGACCACTCGCTGGAAGCCGGCCTTGATCCCGAAACTCCGCCGGCCTCCCGCGATGAGATGGACGAAGCACTGCTCAAGGTGCACAAGACCGACGGCGACAACATTGTCCGGCTCGGTTGGGACCCGTTCCGCGGCTCCGGCGGCATCCACACCTGGATGGCCGGCTACTGGCAGCAGGGCGGCGAGATGCTCAGCCCGGATCGTACGAAGATCCAGGTTAACAACGATCTCGCCATCAACACCGTTACCTGGCTCAAGAAAGTCCTGGACGGCCAGGGCGGCTACGACAAGGTCCGCGAGTTCCACGGTACGTTCGAGAATCGCTTGCAGGAGTACGGCAGCGGCGGCAATACGTATATGTACCTGACCAACGCTACCCGTACCTCCATGGCGCCGTACGCCGAAGGCCTCAACTACGACTTTGGACCATATCCGGCGCTGGATCCCAGCACCGCCCTGCCGGCCACTTACTCCGGCGACTGGGCGTTCTGCCTACCCAACGGCAGCAGCAACCCCGACGGCGGCTTTGCCTGGGCTGACTTCATGTACGGCGCCGAGGTGAACCTCCGCTGGTCGATTGCCATGGACCGCATTCCGGTGCGTCAGAGCGTTGCCCAAAGCGACGCATACATTGGCGATGACAAGCTGCGCAAGCTCGCCATCGATGAGATGGTTGGCGCGCGCTTTGTCGTGAGTGTGCCCGGCGCGGGGGACATCCTCCCGATTACGAGCAGAAACCTGCAGTCAATCATGCGCAATGAGGTCACGGTTGCCGAAGGTATGCGCAACTTCGAGGAGCAAGCCCAGACGGCGATGGACGAATTCATCGCAGAGTTTGGTGGATAGTCACAGACAGGTGAACGTGAGGATTGCGCTTCAGTAAGTATGTCGCGCGAATTTTCGCAACGCCGATAGAAGTCTGACGAAAACTAGCGTGTCTACGGGTCCTCAGGGCCCGGAGGCGCGCTAGTTTCACTTTCAAGCTCAAATCTACCAAAGCCAGGTCACGTAGCCGGGTGTAGAGGCACGACATGTCGTGCCTCTATCAGATGTGTGAGATTACTCAATTCTCATCCTGCTGCGACTAAGAGCAGCTCTCGTAGTCAGAACATATGCCGAATTGCGATCTCGCCTCCGCAAAACACGCAACTCCGGACGCACGAGATTGCCCAAGGCGGTATGCTAGAAGCGCAAGTATATCGAACAGTGCAGGAGCCAAGAATATGGAATATCGCAACCTGGGTCGTGCCGGTGTCAAGGTCTCGCCGCTTTGGTTGGGGACCGCCTATTTCAACACGCGCATAGATGAGGAGGCCGCGACCGAACTCATTCATGCCGCGCTCGATGCCGGCATCAACGTCATAGACACGGCGAATGCCTACTCGGAACCCCGCGGCTACGCTGAGACTATCGTGGGTCGCGCGATTAAAGACCGCCGGGACAAGGTGGTGCTGGCGACAAAGGTCTTTCACCCTATGGGCGACGGCCCCAATGACCGCGGCTCCAGCCGCTACCACATCATGGAGCAGGTGCACGCCAGCCTGCGGCGGTTGGATACCGACCGTATCGACCTCTACCAACTGCACCGCCCCGATCCTGAAGTGCCGATCGAGGAAACCCTCCGCACTCTGGAAGACCTGCGGCGTCAGGGCAAGATCCTCTACTTCGGCACTTCGAAGTTTGCCGGCTGGCAGCTCTGCGAGGCCCTCTGGACCTCCGATAGGCTCGGCCTTGCCCCTACCGTCTCCGAGCAACCGGAATACAGCTTGGTAAATCGTTCCATTGAGGCGGAAGTGCTGCCGGTGACGCGCAAGTACGGCCTCGGCGTCGTGCCGTACAGCCCATTGGGGGGCGGCTGGCTCACTGGCAAGTACCGGCGCGGCGATAGTGCTCCCGCCGACTCGCGGTTCGCTGGACGCGGCATGGATTTCGCAGGCGATACCTACGCGCCGACCTTCGACGCGCTTGAGCATCTGGAGGAGCTGGCCGCTGGCAAGAGCATCACGCTGAGCCAGTTGGCCCTTGCCTGGCTCTTGGCGCAACCAGGTGTTACGGCGCCCATCATCGGGCCGCGTACCCCGCATCAACTGCAGGACAACCTGGGCGCTCTTGAGGTCACGCTGTCGGATGGTGAGCTCGCCGCTGTTGACGATATTGTGCCGCCGGCGTCCGTCCTCCCAGGATGACCAGGGCCACCCTCCTCATGTCGCACGGCTTGCGGTCACTGCCAGTTCACTCTTGAGGGGCGCTGCCTGTGGCATCACGTGAAAGCGCGGAGCGCGCCGCCCGACGGATTAAGGCCAGCGTGGAACCGGAAGCTGCCGCCGGCGGTTATATGGACCATGAACCGGGCGATCCCTTAGTCCGCGTGACGCGGCACGAGATCGCAGACTCCCTGCGTGCAGCGGGCCTGAGCGCGGGCGAGACAGTTCTGTTCCATAGCTCTCTGAGCAGTATGGGCACCGTGGTCGGCGGCGCGGATGCGGTCATCGACGGCTTCCTGGACGCGGTGGGGCCTGCAGGCACCGTCGCTGTGCCGACATTGAGTTCATGGCGAGAACTGCATGAGAAGCGCCGGGTATGGGATCTGTGGAGCATCGCGGATACGCCCACCTATTGCGGACTGATTCCGGAATCTTTCCGGAGACGTTCGGAAGCCCAACGCAGCAACCACTATACCCACTCGGTAAGCGCGATCGGCCCGCGGGCTGAGGAGCTCACCGCAGACCACGGCCGGTCCGGCCTGCGCGAGAGTCCCTGGGGGCCAGGCGCATTCGCCGTGCAGAGTCCCTGGCAGCGGTTCTACGATTGGAATGTCTTCTACTGCCTCATTGGCGTGAACTGCCAACGCCTCACCATGGTGCACTTTGTCGAGACGCACTTAGTGCACCGGGCGCTGACGCGCGCTGCTCCTAACCGCCGCAAGGCGTTGCTCGCACAGGTGCGCGGCTGGACAAGCAACGGCATCTGGGCCGGTATCGGCACCGACAAACGCCTGGTCGCGGAAGAGATCTTCGCGGAGAAGGGACTGCTAGAGTACGGGGCAATTGGCTCCGCGCGCCTGCGCTACATGCGTATTCAGCCGGTCGTGGATGCCTGGATCGCACTGGCGGAAGCAGACCCGGCCTACTGGTGCTCGGAGGATTTTGTGCGCTGGCTGGAACACACCGGATCCTAAATCGCCCCAAAGCGACCAGAATCCCTATTGGATTCTCTCGTCCGCACGTCTAGCTTCTCAATCTGCTAAGTACCCTCGCGCTCTGCCACCTGCGGCTGCAGCCTAGCTACTGGTAGTATTCAAGAGTGCTCCGAGTAGTTGCGCGTTTCCACTGCGCAAGCAGGATTGCCATAGGGAGTGCAGACACCCTCACTCCGTCATACCGGCAAAAGACTGTATCCAACTTTGCCCCGCCCACTGGACTCCGGCTTCCGCCGGAGTGACGGACGGCCCTCTTCTCGATTCCAACGCAAGTTCCATAGGGTGAGCAATACCACCGCGATAGGTATTGGTGGTAGTACCTGACAAAATGCGCTCACGCCTCTCAGTGGGGCTCAGGTCCCACCCAAAGCACCAAGGAACGCATCCGACGTAATCGTCCCCGCCACATCGCGCAGTTCGAACTGGTGGATCATGACGCTGGTGGCCGCACGCAGTGGATACGTGTCGCTCGCCTCGACGCCGGTGGTGGCGTCACGGAGGAGCACCAGGGCGTAGCCGCGCTCGCGCATAGCACGCATGCCGTAGTCCCTGTCCGGCACACAGATGTTGGTAGCAAAGCCAACGTAGAAGAGGTAAAGAATGCCGCGCTCGCGGCAAAGCCGGTGGAGCTGGTCGCCGGTGGCGATTACGTGGTCGCCCGTCTGCGGCAACACCGCCGAATGAATGGAACGGTCGCGGTCGATACGGTCAAGTTGCTCCTGGTGCAGGCCGCTGCGCCGGGCTTGCAGGTGCGCCCATTCACCTTGACGTAGTGCGAAGTCTTCCGGCGGCCAGTCCTGCCTGCCCAACCCTATCTGCGCTTCCTCGTCTGCCGCGTCCGCCGGCCAGAATTGCCGAAACTTGTCGGCCACTGGTGGTGACGGGGCATGGACAACCGTAATGCCGTTCGACCGGCACGCTTCCAGCACCGGCCTAATCGTGTCCTCGCAAATGCGCCCGGCGCGTTCTTGAAAGCTCTCTACAATGATCTGGTCCCAACAGTCCACGAGCACCAGTGCTGCCTGCTCCAGGGGAATGCTGACGGGCAGGTGCACATAGCCGAAGTGCTCCTCCCGGTACGGCAGATGCGGCGGGTTCGGCTCGTGGACGATGTGACGCACCGTGAGTTGCAATGGCATCGATGGACGCTCTTTCATTGTCAACCAAGTCTCTTTGTTGAGCAGCGTGCGCGGCAGGAAAGCAATCCGGTTCCGTCATTCCGGCGAAAGCCGGAATCCAGATGCTCGGAGTATTCAAATTACTCTCGCGCGGCATTCCTGCGAGACTCTGATCCGTCTTTCCCGCGCACGCGGGAATCCATCTTCCTCCGCGACTCTGGCGTCAACCCAGCCACACCGCCACGAGACTCCTCTCCCACGCCACTCCCGGGCTTCCGGCCTGCGCCGGAGTGCGGGACAGACACCCTTCGCTCTTAGAAGGGCACGTCCACGCCCAACTCTTGACCCAGTTCCCGCAAAGCATCCCCGTGCTCTGGACCCACGGGCACGCCCTCTTTGCGCCACAGCCGCTCGCGCTTGGCCTCCATGCCGCCGCCAACTTCTACGTCTGACTGGTTGGTAATTGGTGCAAGCTGACGCACCTGGCGGATGTAGTCGTCAATCTCACGTTTGAACTGATCGAGCGGCATGTAGTGGGAGACGTCGTGGGCGGTCATAAACGATCCTTGGTTCGCGCCCCGCCATTCCCGCTGCACGCGCTCCGGCGCTGAGGGCACACCGCACAAGAATCCGCCGAGAATTTGGCAAAACGAGCCAAGACCAATACTGCGGTAGGTGGCACTGGGCGCCAGCATTTCTATGGCCTTGACGTGTGGCTCTCCATCGTAGAGATCGTGAACGGCGCCAAAGTCGATCACAACGGGCGGCTCCGCGCCGCCGGGAGCGGCAAAACTCATCGGCGAGCCACCGGCAGCGTGACGGTGCGGTGCGCCCGGCTTCATTTGCAGTTGCGCGCCGGAGGTCACATAGGCTATCAGGTCCGCGTTCACAATCACCCGCGACCACAGTCCCGCCGCGCCAAAGTGTCCATGGTTGCGGGTAATCACGTTGGCCACGCCATGCTCTTTCGCCTTTTGCACAGCTAAGTTGGCCGCCGTGAATGACGGAAAGTACCCCAGGCCCCCATCACCGTCAACGGTTGCCGTCACCGCGGTTTCGTTCACTACCTGCACGTTGGGCGTTACGTTGAGGTCCCTTCTTTGAAAGTGTCCCACATAGGCAATAGTCTGGCGCGTGCCGTGACTGAACACGCCGCGCAGATCGTTGGCGGTCAGCCACCCGGCCATCTGCCCCGCATGCTCGTCCGACATGCCGACCGCGCGAAAGCAGTCTTTCACGAAGGCCGCCATCGGCTCGGCTTGGACACGGATAAAGGATTCAGGCGGTGTATTCATTCGTGTCTCCTGGCAATTCCCCCACTTGAAGCGCTCGATTTGAATCCATGCGACAGCTCAGTCTCTTTCGAAAGTGGAACCAAAAAATCCAAGCAAAGACCGGCCCATCCATTTGCTACTTCTACTTCAATCTCCTGCAGGTGGTGGGCCGTCACTGTCATTCCCAGCGGAGCGAGGAATCTAGAGTCCTGGATGCAGGATATTCCTGGTTGCCATGCTCCTCGGATTGACTGCCGATCAGCAGCACTAGGGCTGGCCCCACAACCTAGCGCACGGGGCAAGAACCCTCTGTGCCAACGTAACCTAAACCTTCACCGCCGCCAGCCGTTCCATCGCCTCCTGCAGCCGGTCAGTGGGACAGGCCAGGGAGATTCGGAAGTAGCCCTCGCCCGCATCGCCAAATCCGACGCCGGGGGTGATGACAAGACCGGCCTCGTCGAGCAAGCGCACAGAGAAATCGATGGCGGAGATGCCCTTGGGCGTCGGCGACCACACGTAGAGGCTGGCCTTGGGTTTCTGCGCGTTCAGGCCCATGCCCTCCAGAGCGTCCAAGATGAGGTCGCGGCGCTCCTGGTAGATGGCGTTACGTTCGTCGATCCACGATTGCGGCGTCTCGTTCAGCGCCACCACGCCGGCCTCTTGCACTGCACGAAAGATGCCGGAGTCGATATTCGTCTTCACCCGGCCGAGCGCCTCGATGATGTCCGTATTGCCCACCGCCATGCCGATGCGCCAGCCGGTCATGTTGTAGGTCTTGGAGAGCGAGTGGAATTCGATGCCCACGTCCATGGCGCCGTCCACTTCCAGGAAGCTCAACGGCTTGTAGCCGTCGAAGCAGACCTCCGTATAGGCCGCGTCGTGGGCGATGATGAGGTCGTGTTCCTTGCCGAACGCCACGCATTCCTCGAAGAACGAGCGGGGCGCGACCGCTGCCGTGGGATTATTCGGATAGCAAATCCAGAGCAGTTTGGCGCGCTTGATCACGTCGCTCGGAATGGCGCGAGGTCGGGCAGGAAGTCGTTTTCCTCCCGCAGCGGCACGTAGTAGGTCTCGCCATCGGAGAACAGCGTGCCGGTGTGGTAGACCGGATAGCCGGGGTCGGTGGCCAGCACCACGTCGCCGGGGTCAACCACCGCCACGGGAAAGTGCGCAATGCCTTCTTTAGAGCCAATGAGCGAGACCACCTGGGTCTCCGGGTCCAGCTTCACCCCAAACCGCTGCCCGTACCATGCCGCCACGGCTTCCCGAAACGCCGGCATGCCCTCGTATTCCGGGTATTGATGGGTGTAGGGCTTGGCCGCAGCCGCAGCCAGCGCATCGATGACGTGCTGCGGCGTGGGCAGATCGGGGTCGCCGATACCCAGCGAAATGACGTCCACACCCTCTTTCCGCTTGGCCGCAATGCGCCGGTCCACCTCGGCAAACAGATACGGCGGTAATTTAGCAATCCGATTCGCAAAGCGCATGAATGTTTCCTCTTTCGTGTACGCGCGTTCCTAGCCAATGTTAAAGGGAGAATTGGGCCTCCCCAAGTGCAAAACAGTTGCAGTATACGGTATCACGAAACGACAGAAAGGGTGTAGTTTCGATGCCGGCCGACTGCCTGCCAATTGGTTCAATGCTTGCGGCCTGCCTCCGGCCGGGCGCGCTACATCACTCAAGGTACGCAGTTTGTGCTTCGACCAGGCTTTGCGAAGCCCCCTCAGCACGAACGGACAAAAAATCTCGGACTCTGCCGAATGGATGTGCCACGGCATCTACTGGATGGGAACGCCACGGCCTTACGAGAAAAGAAACGCCCCGAACCTTAGGGAGACCATGCTGGGTCGGCGTCGAGGGCCGGGTTGTCGGTGAGGCGTATGACGTTGCCGCTCGCAACGTCCATCACGTAGATTTCGTAATTCAGGTTTCTAATGCTGTAGAAGGCCAGGCTATTGCCATCAGCCGACCATGCGGGGGCGAAGTCGTCCGCCGGGTGGTTCGTCAGCCGGTTCAATTCCGTACCGTCGGCGTTAATCAGGTACAGCTCCCAGTTCCCCGACCGTTTACTGGTGAAAGCCAGCTTGTGTCCGTCCGGCGACCAGGCCGGCGCCGTATCCGCAGCGCGGTCGCTCGTAAGCCGTGTTTGCTCGCTGCCGTCGGCATTCATCACGAAGATGTCGAAGTTCCGTTCGCGGTCGCTGGAAAAGGCAATCTTCACACCGTCGGGCGACCAAGACGGCGACAGCTCGCGCCCGCGGTCAAAAGTGAGTCTCGTTTCCGCGCTGCCATCGGCGTTCATCACGTAAATGTCTACATTGTTCTGCCGTTCACTATAGAAGGCCAGCTTGCGTCCGTCCGGCGACCAGCGCGGCGCGAAGTCGTCGCCGGGATCATCTGTGAGTTGCGTCACGCCGCTGCCGTCCGCGTTCATCACGTAGATGTCGAAGTTCCCGGCGCGGTTGCTGGCAAAGGCAATGCGGCGCGCATCGGGCGACCAGTTGGGCGCAACGTCGTTAGCCGGGTCTTCCGTGAGGCGTGAAAGCGCGCTGCCGTCCGCATTCATCGCGTAGATTTCCCAGTTTTCGTCCCGTAGACTGGCAAACGCAATCTGTGCCAATCGCTTCTCATCACCACCCGACACGACGACGAACTGCTTGTTGCCGGCATATCCGCTGCTATCAAAGATGATGGGTATGGCAAAGTCCTCCACAGCCACCCCGGTCACAACCACCTTGAAGAGCAGTCCAAAGTTGCCGAACGGCAGCGGCGCCGGCCCCGCGGCCCGCCAATACCCCACGCTGTCCGGCGGCGAAAGTTCCCATCCTTCCAGCAGCCCCCCTTCTTCCGTTGCTACGAGCGAGACCGTGGCCGGTTGGTCGATAGCGAGTGTAAAGCGGAAATGCTGGATATTGCGCGGCACGTGAAGGGCGCGGACGAACGTGGTTGCGGTCTGCGCTTCCACGTCCACCGTAGGCGGATCAACCGCGATGCGGCCCTGAGTATCCGGGCTGTAGATTTCACCAAAAGGCAAAGAGTCGCTGGTAAAGACACCACTGGCGTCGTTCAGGATAGTCTCAATCCGCACCGTGTACGTCCCACTGCGGCGTAGCGTGGTGTAGCTGAGCTTGTATTGACCGGCGAAGTCGTTCACCAGCGCATTGAATTGCGCCTCAAGCTGCGCCAATTCAGACACGGCGTAGTAAGCCCCGTTCGTCGCCGTCGCTATCGCTCGCAAGCCGGTCTCTTGATAAACATCCCCCAGTCCGAGCGGGTAAAGTTGAACGCCGCTCTCCTGCGCTAGCTGGGCAACCTCGTCGCGCGTGCGCAAGCTGCTGGTGTCCCTGCCGTCCGAGAGAAAAACCAAGGCGCGGGTAACGTCGCTTGCTGTTTCTGCCTGAGCCGAAAACAGATCAAGACCGCGCTCAACGGCATCCCACAGGCGACTTGAGCCGGAATCGAAGCCGGATTCGGCAAAACGCCCAACCTCCGTGCGAATCAGGCCTCTATCCGTCGTTGGGAAAGCAAGAATCACCGGCTCCGCGCTTCGATCGTGGAATGCAACAACACCCACGCGATGGGCTTCCGGCAAACGTTCGAGAGCGCTCTCTAGCGCTTGCCGCATGAGCGTGCTGCCTGCCGTACCGTCCGGCAATTGCCACGTCGTCATGCTGCGCGTGAAGTCGAGAACGAACACCACCTCCAGCGCGAAACGTTCTGCTGAATACACGAAGAAATTAGTCTCCGTATAGTCGATTTCTTCCCACTCATCCGTACCGTCTGCGCGCTCGAAAATGCGCGTTGCGCGCTGCAGCTCCGCCGCCGGCAAGATCGTGGGATTGCCGTCCTGGTCGCGGAGCGAGAAAATCGCCTGCACTTGGCTGGGCTCGTTGAGCAAAACGCGGACGCCCGCAAAGCTGAGCGCCGATTCTGCTGTGGGGGATGGCGTAGCATCAGGGGTGGGCGAAGATTCCGGTGAAGCCGCAGGCGTGGACGTGGGTAACGTAGTCGACATAGGGGTAGGTTCCGGTGTTGGGCTGGGACGTGGTGTGGGGACTGGTGTAGCAGTTACCTCCGGTGTAGGAGGAATCGGTGTGGGCGCCACTGTCGGTGAGGGCTCCGCCGCAGGCTTCGGCATGGCCGTAGGCGTAGCCAAAGGCGTCGTTGAGATTGAGGTGGCTGTGGGTGCAACCGTGCGGGTGACCTGCGGGGATGGCGTCTGACGCGCTTCCTCAACCGGCGCGACGACATCCGGCCCATCCTCACCACATGCTGCGAGCAACAGGCACAAACTGCCTAACAAGACAGAGGCGACGTAGCGTCCATTCATCTGTTGTCACCACCCGGCATGAGCCTATCGCCTACTCCACCGCATACGCTTGGCGTATAATGAGTCAACACGAGCTTGGGTATACCACGCGTACTCACCACAAGTATTTGCCGAAAGTCTATGTTTCGTCAAACCCAGCCCTCTGCAGCAAAGCCCGCGCCATCACTGCGGGCGCTTGTTATTCTTCTCTGTTTCGCACTCACCTTGCTCCTTCCCGGCCTCCCGGCGCTCCATGCAGCCGGACTTGCACAGGTGCAGGACGACTCTGAAGTCACGCGCGACAGCATCATTACAACGATTGCCGGAAACGGCGTGGCGGGCGGCAGCGGCGACAACGGCCCGGCCACGCGAGCCACACTCAACACGCCGGCAAGCCTAGCCATAGACGCCGAGGGAAACGTGTTTGTTGCGGATGCGTTCATTCACCGGGTTAGGAAGATCTCGCCGAGCGGCGACATAACAACTCTCGTTGGCACCGGTGAGGCCGGCGCTGATGGGGACGGCGGGCCTGCCGCCGATGCCCGGCTGCGCTTGCCCTTGGGCGTGGCGGTGGATAGCGCAGGCACGCTCTACATTGCAGATACGTACAATCATCGCATCCGCAAGGTGACCGCCGAGGGCATCATCAGCACGATTGCGGGCACAGGCATATCCGGCTTCTCAGGAGACGGCGGCCTTGGCACCGCAGCCTTGCTCGCCTCTCCCACCGGCATTGCCGTGGCAAGCGACGGCACCCTCTACATTGCCGACACGCGTAATCACCGGGTGCGCAAACTGACGGTAGACGGCACCATCACCACGGTGGCTGGGACCGGCGCTGCCGGCTATAACGGCGACGGTGGGCCGGCGACGCTTGCCCGCCTGAATAACCCCCGCGGCGTGGCCGTTTCCGCAGACGGGAAGCTCTATGTCGTGGATAGGGAAAACCGGCGTATTCGCATGGTGGATGCCGACGGCCTCATCTCAACCATCGCAGGCACAGGCAGTTCCGGCTTTAACGGCGATCGCGGACAGGCAACCCAAGCCACGCTGCGCGCCCCATACGGCATAGCCGTCGATCCACAAGGCAACCTCTTTATTGCCGATACCTTCAACCATCGCGTACGCAAGGTCACTCCCGACGGCAGCATAAGCACGGTAGCCGGCAGCGACCAGTTCGGCTTCAGTGGAGACGGGTGGGCGGCCGGATTCGCCACGCTCCATTTCCCGCTTGGTCTTGCGGTGGACATTGCCGGAAACCTCTACGTTGCCGATTCCTTCAGCCACCGCATCCGCAAAGTCTGGACCAGCGCAGACACCGCTCCCACGCCAAATCTCTTCCTGTGAGCGGCGGCCCACTGATGGGCTTCTTCGCAAGCGGACAATTCCTCCGGTGTTGCGACACTTACCAATTCACGTCCTGAGTCGACCTAGACTGCGATCGGCTATGTCACGACTTCACAGTGCCTTGGTATAATGCGAAAGCAAGGACACAATCTTGGAGGCAACTATGGCGGTCAATGGCAGAAGCAAGTCCACAGAGAGGTACTTAAGAACAAGCCGCCAATTCATCGTGCAAGCGCAAGAGGAATTCGATAGAGGCGACATGCTGCAGGCATCGGAAAAGGCTTGGGGTGCGGCAGCGCAGGCCGTGAAAGCCACTGCAGAGTTCAGAGGTTGGGAGCACAGTACCCATGCACGGCTCTTTGAAAACGTCAGGAAGGTCTCGCAGGAAACTGAGGACGCGGAATTATACGACCTCTTTCACGTAGCAAATTCTCTTCATCAGAATTTCTATGAAGGTTGGCAAACGGAAGATTTCGTGCAGCGCGGCATCCTGCGTGTGAAGATTCTGGTTGAAAGGCTTACTGACCTCGTTACTGAAGAATAGACTCTTCCAATCCTGTCTGGCGCAGCCTGATCCGAAGACCTTTTGGGTCCGCTAAGTTTCGCCCCCAGTAAGCCCAAGCGTTCAAGAATACTCCTCGGGCAGGCAGGCAATTAAGAGCCGACCATACCGACCAAATGAGTGCAAGTTGACTCCCATTTCAATGTTCCATGTACTCTTGATTGCCCAGATGTTCTCGTCCCAGACTTGGGTAAATCACGTTCAAAACACTCGTTAGTCGCGAATGCTTCAGTTTAACCCTAATGCACGCGCCGAAAGGCATAGGCATAGGCGCGGCGCGTAAACTCCACACCTCGTCTCGTCCGCTCCAGATACTCCCGCGTAATTGTGCAATCACGTTTCGGCACGAAGTAGGCAGCAAGGTCTGACTCCACCAGGCGAAATTGCTCGCCACGGCGCATGATCGCGCCTACCAGCTCGTAGTCCGGATCAAGCCTCGCCATGCTTGCGTCGCCATGGCTGTTGTTCACCAAGAGCATGCCTCCGACCCTCAAGTATGGCTTGCAATGCTGCGAGACGAATCCCGCGTACTGCGAAATGAGAAGATCAAAGCTCTCTTCAGTCTTCGCCAGTGCCTGCTCGTAGTCAGCCTTGTGAAAGCGGATGGATGGCTCTGCCGCATACACCTTACGCTCGTTCACATAGTCGCGCACCGCCGGATCGGCAAAGAATCTCGCCGCACGCCTGTCTGTATCCACAAAGCACACAGAAGGATAGACAAACGCCGGTGTCACGTGGGTGAAGCTGCCGGGATAGAGCGCGCTGCGGCTGGAATAGCGATCAGCCATAAGCGTAAACAGTCCCAGCCGTTCATAGCCCGTATCCACGTAGTACTTCCTGTAGAGAGCCAACGCGTCTTGCATCATGGCGAATCTGAGCAGTGGAACTGGCTTTGCGCCAAACCAAGAGCTTCATCCACCCTACTGCCGCCCTCTGCTGTGCGTCTGATTTCTCTCAAGGCGGCCCTACTCTTGCGGATTGACGGTCAGAGGTATAGGAATGCGCACCACGGTTACGACTTGCTTCTCCGTATCAATGAAATAGACGGTCTCCACCCCTACCTGTGTACAGACGATCTTAATCTGTGAAATGGTCTCGCGGAACGAGAGGTACTCCTGGTAGCCTTGGCAGGTCTGCGCCGGTTCATCGAGCTCATAGAAGAGCACCCCTTCGGGCCAGGGCTGCGGCGAAGGAACAGACGCAGGTGATGCGGCTGCCGCAGTCGGCGTAGGCAAGGGTGTCGGCGCTGGCGGCGGCGTTCCCCGGCATCCAACTACTACCAGAACAAGACTGAGCAGCAGGACTCCCGCGCGGCAAGACGTGACCATTGACTCACGGCATCCCCGGAACCGGCGGCAGCTTGCGGGCAACGGTGATGGTCTGATTGGCCAGATCCAAGATATACACCGTGCCTTTCTCATCGTTCGTGCAGACGAAGCGCACTTGCCGCACAATTTCCATAGATCGATCGGAAATCGATTCTGGGGACACCTCTACCGGCGCCAGAAGTTCCACGAACCCGGGGCACACCTGCTCGCTCACCGATAGGTCGTGAAAGACAATTCCCTGCTTGCGTAGGCCAAGTGCTAACGCGGGCGATGGCGTGGGCTGCGGTACTGCGGTGGGAGTAGGCAGGGGCGTTGCTTGTGCCTCCGATTGTTCGCCGCAGCCGCTCAGCACCACGAAAAGTACCAATAGAAAGTGAATGCATGGCTGCTTCACGATACGCCCCGTATTGCGATTGCACGACCGCGCCCGAACCGGACATTGCGTGCTCTTACGGTATTTCCGGCTCGAGCAAGGGAACTCGTATGCCCGTCACCACAAGGTTGTCCAAGTCCACAAAATACACCGTCTCCACACCGGGACCGGTGCACGTAATCTTGACCTGGGAGACGGTCTGGCGGAATCCGGTAAACTCCTGATACCCCGGGCAGGTCTTCTCGATTTCCGTGAGGTCATAGAAGAGAATGCTCTGCGCTCGCGTTGGAGGCACCGGAGTGGCCTCCTCCGGCACTGCCTCTTCTGCAGACTTCGAGGCGGCGGCTGGTGCAGGTGTCGGGGTTGTGGTCGATTCAGCATCTGCCACTGCCTCAGCAGTCGGCGACGGCACAACCGTCGCCGCGACCGTCGGCGTTGGCGTTACCTCGTCATCTGTAGTCCCGCCGCAACTGACTAACACAGCCAATAGCACACAGACGACAACTGAAAGTCCCAACACTCTCACGTGCCCGCACTCCTCCCTGGCGCCAACCCAGGCAAATCTAGCTCGCGACACATTCATTGTGCCTGTCCATACTGTAGCGAAATTTGCCAGGTGTTGCCACGCCGCAACTGACTACGAATTCCTATGGTCGCTAACGCATCGCTTCGTAGCTATAAGGTAGCATACGGCATTCGGCTCGTGCTCTCGCGCTTGTGTCATTGCGACTCACTCGGGGGAAGTGCTCCCAGGTCGCGAAGGGTTGTCCCACACTCCAGATGGAGTGCCACGGTGCCAATGGAATCTTGGCCTCGGCTAGCTTGATCCTGCCAATCCAGATTCCCTGTGACCACGGCGCAGCACTTGGGTGGACTCTTCATCCACAACCCACGCATCCGGTTGAATCCGCACGCCGTACTCTTGCATGGCCGTGGCGCGGTCGTAGTACCCGCGCCGCACGTCCTGGAGCACCAGGGCCGCCGGTCGCTCGAAAGGATCCCCGTAGCCGCCCCCACCCGGTGTTCTCAAGCTCAGCACGTCGCCCGGCTCCATGTGCACACCTTCATCTTTGCTGATATGTTCCGGGCGGAATTCCTCTCCCCGGAGAGTAAATACGTGCTCGGCAGACTGCGCAGACTGGCCGCCCAGAATGCCAAAGGGCGCAAAACGTCCCCGCTCTCCCAGCAGCGACGCGCTGGCGTCTCCATGACGTATCTGGAACTCAAAGATCACGCCGTACCCGCCCCGCCGCTTGCCTGCGCCTCCCGAACCTTCGCGAATGGCGTAGCGCGTGAAGAGTACCGGATAGCGAAATTCGAAGATCTCCAGCGCCTGAGTGCGCGCCACGGCGATCGTGGGATTGCCGTTGATCAAGCCGTCAGTAAGAAAGTTGCCTCCGTAGCCGCCACCAATGAATGAGTAGAAGACGTAGTAGCCCCGGCCCGGATTCTCACCACCAACCGAGAGATTCGTCACCGTACCCATGGGCGCGGCGTAGGCCTTGTCCGGAATCGCCTGCCCCAGCGCGCCGAGCATGACGTCTATCACGCGCTGACAAACTTCGGCAGCACAGCCGGCCACCGGGCGCGGCGGCTGCGCGTGGAGAAACGTCGTGGTCGGAATGTCGACCGTGATAGGCGCAAAGCAGCCAGCATTGATGGGCACATCGGGAAAGATATGCTTAAAGGTGATAAACACTCCGGCGAGCGTCGTGCTGAAGACGCTATTGAGCGGCCCCCGACAAGGAGGACTGCTCTCCGAAAAGTCGACGTGGACGTCGCTGCCGTTCACCGTCAGTTTCAAGCGGAGCGCCAGCGGCTCCCAGTCCACGCCGTCGCTATCGATGTAATCGGTAAACTCATACGTGCCGTCGGGAATAGTTTCAATGTGGCTCCGCATCAGTTGTTCCGAGCGCGCCTTCATTTCGTCCACGGCCTCAAAGACAGTCGCTTCACCGTAGCGGTCGAGAAGCTTTGTCAAGCGGTCAGCGCCAAGATTAAGCGCGGTGATCTTCGCGATGACATCGCCTTGACGTTCGGCCGAAACCCGCACGTTGTAGAGAATGATGTCGAGAACATCTTGATTCAGCTTGCCCTTGTCCATGATCCGCACCGGCGGCAGTCGCAAGCCCTCTTGGTAGATCTCCGTCGCCCTGGTCGAAAATCCGCCCGGCACACGCCCGCCGATATCCGGCCAATGACCGCTGTTTGCCAAGAAGGCCGTGAGCTTGCCTTTATAGAAGAACGGCCTCACCATCTTGACGTCCATCAGGTGGGTGCCGCCCATGTAGGGATCGTTGACGATGTAGACATCGCCGTCCGCGATATTCGTCACTCGCTCGATTACGGAGCGGACCGTGAATTCCATCACGCAGATGAAGTTGGGCAGGCCCCGCGGCCCCTGCATGATCACCTCACCGTCCCGCACGTGGTAGATGCCGCTGGCGCGGTCGAATCCATCCGAGATGACGGGAGAGAATGCCATTCGCTCTAGGGTAGCATCCATCTCGTCGGCGATTTGCTCCAAGCCGCCACGGATCACCGCCAGTGTAATTGGGTCAATGGGCATCCTAGGTCACCTCTATAAGCAGGCTGCCGCCCTCTGCCACAGTGGCGTGGCACCAAGGTTCCAGCCAAACCGTCGTGTCCGATTGCTCGATGAGCGCCGGGCCGGATAACACAGTGCCCCAAGGCAGCTCAGTACGATTGTAAACCGGGCATGACACGAAGCTATCGTCTACGTATACGGAACGTTCCTCCTTGAGGGCATCCACCAACGTAGTTTCAGGGGCTTTTACAAAGTCTCTCAATTGCACGTCGGTGCGTACGCCAATCACTGCCGTCCTAAGGTTGAGCAGGCGAATGGGGATCTGTGCCAGCAATTCCTCCAAGCCGCTAAGGCCTTCTTCTACGCGGCCATAGTGTTGCAGGTAGGCGCTGCGAAAACTCGCGGCGATGGCATCACGGCTGAGTTCTCCCGCCGGCAACGTAGTACGGATAACGTGGGTCTGCCCTTCATAGGATATGTCGGCTTCGCGGACGACGTGCACGCGAGTGAGAGGCACGTTCTCGCCTGCAAGCATCTCCTCACCTGCCGCGAGATGGTCGGCAAGGGTGCGCTCTACCGCGGCTAGATCAAGCTCGCTAAGCAGACAGTTCTGCATAGTTACGAAGTCATGCTGGCGGTCGGCAATCACGCATCCCCACGCGGACGCAATTCCAGGATAGTACGGTACAATGCCTTGCCCGATGCTCAACTCACGCAGGAGATATCCCACATGCAAAGGGCCGCTGCCGCCAAATGAGAAGAGCGCAAAGTCACGCGGATCGTGGCCCTTGTCGATAGAAACACGGCGGAGGCTGCCGGCAATCCGGTTATTTGCAACTGTTACAATCGCGTGCGCCGCCTGCTCGGTGGAGAGACCCAGCGGCTTGCCGATACTCTCCGTAATTACAGTTCGAGCACTCGCTACGTCGAATGATGCGCCAGCAACGCCTGCGATTGGGTAGTTGGGGTTGATTCTGCCTAGGATCAAGTTGGCGTCCGTGAGAGTCGGCGCCGTACCGTTCCTGCCGTAACAGACCGGCCCAGGTTCCGCGCCTGCGCTCTGCGGCCCCACCTGCAGCAAGCCCCCCTGATCGATCCGCGCAATGCTCCCCCCACCTGCGCCAATCGTATGGATATCGATCATCGAGACCATGAGGGGAATGCCGAATTCCAGATCCATGCCGCCCGATGGGAGGGGCTTGCCCTCCTGCACGAGGGAGACGTCGAGGCTCGTGCCCCCCATGTCATAGGTGATGAGATTGGAGAAGCCACTCTCGGCGGCAACTCTCGTAGCGGCGATCACGCCTGCCGCGGGACCGGAGAGCACAGTGTTAAGGGGCAGGTCGCGCACGGAGGCGGCGGACATCATGCCGCCATTCGACTGCATGATGAAGAGATCGCTCGCGTATCCGCGCTCGCTGAGCCGTTCTTCCAACTGTTCCAAGTACCGGCCCACGTTCGGCTGGACGTAGGCGTTCACGACTGCCGTGCTCGTGCGCTCGAACTCGCGGAACACCGGCAGTGTCTCGCTTGACGCAACGACGTAGAGATGCGGCCACTCTGCCTGCAGGATCTCCTTGGCGCGAAGTTCGTGCTCCGGGTTTGCGTACGCGTTCATGAAGCTGACGACGATGGCTTCCACCCATTGCGCCAATAGCAGTCTCCCCGCCTCCAGCACATCCTCTTCGCACAAAGGGGTAAGCACAGTGCCTTCGGCGGCGATGCGCTCGGTCACCTCGAGGCGGCGGTCACGCGGGATGAGGGGTTCGAATGACCCGGTGAGGCCGTACATGTGGGGGCGGTCGCGGCGGCGCAGTTCCAGAATGTCGCGGAAGCCGCGCGTCGCAATCAGGCCGCAGCGTCCGCCGTCGCGTTCCAAGACGGCATTGGTAGCTACGGTCGTGCCATGGGTGACGAGATCGATATTGGCGTAAGACACATGCAAACCGTCCAAGGCAGAAATGAAGCCGCTGGACTGATCGTCGGGAGTGGTGGCGACTTTGTCTATTTGCAGTTCGCGGCGCGCCTCATCGAGCACGACCACGTCAGTAAACGTGCCGCCAATGTCTACACCAACGAGCGTGCCCATGCGCTGTGACCCTTAAGACAAAGATGACTGCAAAGTTTTGTAGAGTAAAGTGTTTAGGAGATGAGGCCTAAGCGCTTACCAACTTGGTGGAAGTTTATGCTCCAACCCCAGCCAAAAATGTGCGGCGTAAGAATGCGCGTGTCCTCCGGATTCCACAATCGTCCCTTAAGCCGCTCGATCGTCGGCGGGCTGAAACTATAGGGAATGCCCAGTAGTTCTCCCTCAGTTTCGCGGCGCATGAAGGCTACAAGGCCGACAATTGCCGTGGCCACTGCGGCGAGCACGCCGGCGCGTTCACTACGGTTGATCCTGCCAAAGGGTGCGATTGACACGATGCCAAGCAAGAGAGCAAAGACTATGAGGAGTATACGTTTGGTATTGTCGGACATGCCTAGTCTCCCTGCAGCCAGGTGCCGGCGAAGACCGTCTGCGCCGATCCCCGCATGAGCACGCGACCCTCGCCGTCCCACGAAATGGTCAAATCGCCACCGGGTAGACCCACGGTGACGGTCTCGTCCGTCAGGCCATGCAAGCGGGCGGCCACAGCCGTGGCGCATGCGCCGGTGCCGCAGGCCAGCGTGGGTCCCGCCCCGCGTTCCCAGACTTTGACTTCGATCCGATCGCGCCCAACCACGTGGGCAATCTCGAAGTTCGTGCGCTTTGGAAACGCCGGATGGTGCTCTACTTCCGGGCCGATTGTTGTTAGCGGGAAGGACTCGATGTCATCGAGAAACGTAATGGCGTGAGGGTTGCCCATTGAAACTGCCGTTATGGTTAGATCGGTGCCATTCACACTGAGCGGCATGTCCTTTACCGGCGTGGTGCTCGCCTGAACCGGTATCTCCGCCGGGTCGAGAAAGGGCGGTCCCATGTCCACCGAAACGGAGAAATTGTCGTTATCTCCCGGGTGCACGTTGACCTTGAGCATTCCGGCAAGCGTATCGACCTCCAGCCAACCCTCGCCAATCTCTCCCGTATCGTAGAGATACTTGGCAAAGCAGCGGATACCGTTGCCGCACATCTCAGCTTCGCTGCCGTCGGGATTGAACATGCGAAATTGGTAGCCTTGGCTATCATCCCTATCGATGAGCAGCAAACCGTCGCTGCCCACGCCGAAATTACGGTCGCAGAGCTTTGACGCCAGGTCTGCCCACGCCCTTGCACCGTTGGCGCGGGTGTCTACCACGACAAAATCATTGCCCGTTCCGTGCATCTTTGTGAACTCTATGTCCTGTGCCATCACGTGCTCCCTACTCTCAGTTGCCAACCTGAAATAGACGCTAACGTCCTAGCGCGGGGGCTTGCCCCTCCCATCGGCGGGGGCCGACACAACTGTCTCCGCAATCACGTCCATCCCAGCGCATCGACTCTGACTACCGCCCATTGCCAGCCTGCACAGATCGCCGCGGGCGTTACCAGAGCAAGCCTATTGCTAACCCCACACCTGAGCTAACGTCTCTTCGCCCCCAAGACAGGAGGCTTTCCCAACAATCCTCGTCTTACACACTGCGCTGCGATCAGAAGTACATCACAGCAGCGTGTTGCCTAGCGCGGTATGAGTTCCAGCGCCGCCAAAACGCCAATAACCACAATTGCCACGGCATAGAGGTGCAACCGCATGCGCAGTTCCATCTCGCGCATGTCTGACTTGATCGCTGCTCCCAATGCCTTGATATCGCCTCTGACCCCTTCTATGTCGGCTTTAGTCGCTGCTGCAAGTGCCCTGATGTCGCCTCTGACCTCATCTAAGTCTGACTTGGTCACGAGGGTACCCGCGAATCGCCGAGGGTCTCCAGGATGGCTTCCGCCATTTCTCTGCTGTATCCCGCGCCCCTGAGTCGCTCGAACGCCTTATGCGTATCCTTAACCGCCACAGCTCAATGCCCCTTTAGTCGCCCGGTACCTGGACCGCCGTTCGCATTCCCTGTAGAATCCTCTAATCTCTTCCCCCACAGATACTACAGTATCGGTACCAATCTCTGTCCATTGTATGCCCTTTTGCTTGCGGAACCAAGTCTCCTGACGTTTGGCGAGCTGGTGCGTGGCATACTTGGTCTGCTGGATTGCCTCCGTCAAAGTGCATGATCCCTGCAAGTAGGCGGCGAGCTGGCGATACCCGGCGCTCTGCATGCTCGGAAGGTCGGTCGCAATGCCTGCGGCGAGCAAGTCTTCGACCTCTGCAATGAAGCCATCCGCAATCATGCGGTCAACGCGTTCGTCGATGCGCTGATACAAGCTGTCGCGGTCGGTGCGCAGTCCGATCTGCAAGATGGGGAATGAGGGCGGACGGCGTTTGCGCTGCGCAGAGAACGGCTCGCCGGTAACTATGCTGACCTCTAAGGCACGAATGAGCCGCCGGGGATTATGCCGATCTATTTGCGCCGCAGCTGCGGGATCTAGGCGCAGCAATTGTGCAAACAGAGCGTCGATGCCCTCGTCCCGCATTGTCTGTTCAAGCTCCGCCCGCAACTCAGGTTCAGGCGGCACAGCAGGAAGTTCCAGGCCGTCTACGATGGACTGGACATACAGTCCGGTACCGCCCACGAGCCACGGGCGCTTGCGGCGGGCAACGAGCTGCTGAATCGCGGCCTCTGCTTGCTCGCGCCAAACCGAAACAGAGTAGGAAGCGCTATCCGCTGGCGCCACGTCCACAACGTGGTGAGTCACCTGTTTTCGTTCCGCCAGCGTCGGTTTTGCCGTACCGATGTCCAAACCGCAATAGACCTGGCGGGAATCGGCGCTGACAATCTCCGCACCAAACTCTGCCGCGAGGGCCATAGCCACCGCACTCTTGCCCACGGCGGTAGCGCCGACGATAGTTACGAGGGCGTCGGGCACGATGCCTGTGTTCATGGAACAAGCAAGACGCAGAGCATAGGGATGATGTCATGCCGCAGCAAGCGGCAACAGAAATTCTGCAATACCTGATTCATGATACGTGCAGAGGGTCACATGTACTGACCCAGGAGAACTGCCTACTATGGCGAACGGGGATCTGCCCCAGCCACTACATCAGGCTTGCCCCGAGCACCAGCTCCGGCACAAACGCGCGGGGAGGGAGAGCAGCAATAAAGAGCGCCGCCTCCGCCACGTCTTCCGGTTGTAGCATCTTGGCAAATGCTTCCGGCGGCGGCGGCTCCGGCCGTTTTTCCATCAGCGGTGTTTCACAGGGGCCGGGAAAAACCACCGAAACACGAATGCCGCGGTCACGCTCCTCCATCATGGTGCCGTGCGCCAGTCCGCGTACGCCATGTTTCGTAGCTTGGTAGGCAATACCGGCAACCACGTTGGGCTTTTGCACGGCATCTGAAGAGTAGTGGATAATCGTGCCGGCGCCCTGCTCGCGCATAGTCGGCAAGACCGCATCTACGAGATTGTAGGCAACCGTAAGATTGTGCGCGATCATCATATCCCAATCCGCGGGCCCCATCTCAGTAAAGGCGCGGTTCTTGATATTGGTGCCCACGCTGTTGACCAGCACGTCAATTTTGCCAAACTGCTCGCGAGCCCGCTCGGCCATGGCAGCAACAGCGGCGCGGTCATTCGCATCAGTCGGCACTGCCAATGCGGTGCCGCCGTTCTGTGTAATTTCGTCCACCAGCGCGGCGAGCTTTTCAGTGCTGCGCGCCGTCACGACCACGGCTGCGCCTTCCTGAGCAAAGAGTCGCGCCGTCGCCGCGCCCATGCCGGAACTGGCGCCGCCTACTATGGCTACCATGTCATTCAGTTTTCCCACGCGTCCCCAAACTCCCTTCACGGCACGTTGCTACTGCATTCGCGCCAACTCTCAATTAGTTTGTCGGTCACCACTAGTCTACATCTGCCCCAAGTTCATCCAGCAGCCCGTGCAAGTATTCGCGGGCGCGCGTGGCCTCGTGGTGGACTTCCTCAATGGTTCCCTCGCCAAGTTGCTCAATCATGCAGGGACCGTCAAAGTCGTGGTCGCGCAGGATTGTAAAGAGCGCCTTAAAGTCAACGTCGCCGTCGCCGGGGGTCACATCCACCGAGCCATTGACGCCGCCGGTCTCATCTTTGATTGACATCCCTGCCACGTACGGCGCGAGTTCCTCAAAATCGTCCTCCGGCCGCTCGCCGGTGTAGAAGAGCACGTTGCCTGGATCGTAGAAGACCTTCAAATTATCGGAACTAATGCGCTTCATGAGCGCCACCAACCCTCGCGCGGTGGCCGTCACACCGCCGTGGGGCTTCATCATCACCACGATGCCTTTGCTCTTGGCATACTCCGCGGCTTCTTCCATGAGTTGCAGGAACTGATCGTAAAGCGCCTCGTCATTGGTGCCGCTATTGTGCATGTAGGTCGCGCCCAGCGTGTGGCTATTGTCCACATAGCTGTGTAGCGCCGAGCGGGCAACGGATTCATCGCCCCACGGAATGCTCGTATAGTTCTCCAAGTTCTTTAGGTTGTACTTCTCAAGCAACCTGGCGAGGTTTGCTACCTGGTCTGCGGACGCGTTGGGCGGCAACGGCGGGCCATCCCCCGCTGTCATGAATCCGAAATTCTTGAACCCCGCCTGCGCTGTACCTTCCATCGAGACCTCCAACGCATACTTGGTCCAAGGCCGACTGAAACACCCCAGGTGTACTTTCATGAGATTCCTCTCTATAGGCGCTAAGAAGAGTGATGGCACGTATCAAAGGTGACGGGCAGAACGTAGCATGCGGCTGCACACGCTGTCAACGCGGGAGGCTGGCGGCTAGCAGGCAGCAGTGTTGTTTCGCCGCGTCAAAATTACGCTAGAAGAACCGGCGCAGCCTCGGGCAAAGGGCTGTGCGGTCGTGTCTTGCCTCCGGCACTCCGCCGGGACTCTGTATACTGGTGCACATGGAAGAACGTCTGCAAAAGTTCCTTGCTCGCTGCGGCGTGGTGTCCCGCCGGCGCGCTGAAGTCTTGATTGTCCAAGGCCGGATTGCCGTAAACGGGAAGGCGGTGTCGGTGCTGGGCACGAAGGTGGACCCCGTTCGCGACAGAGTATCGCTGGATGGCAAGACGGTCGCGCCGCCGACTGCGCTTACCTACCTGGCCTTGCACAAACCGGCCGGATTCCTGGCAACCCGTGAAGACCCGCACGGTCGCCGCACCGTTTACGACCTGCTGCCTCAAAATTGCGCCCATCTGGTTCCGGTGGGTCGCCTCGATTTCCAGAGCGAAGGACTGCTCTTCTTCACCGATGACGGCGCATGGGCCAATCACGTCGCGCATCCCCGCTACGGCGGCGAGAAGGAGTACGCGGTCCTGGTAAACGGTCGCTTGATTTCCCAACAGCAGGAAGCACTGCGCGCGCCTATGGTCCTGGACGGATATCAACTCAATGCCATCAAAATGCAGTTGATGCATCGCGAGGGTGAAGGTACGTGGATGACGATCACCCTCACAGAGGGGCGCAAGCGGCAGATCCGTCAGATGCTCGCGGCAATTGGCAAACACGCCCTGCGCCTGATCCGAGTCCGCATTGGCCCGGTCCGCCTCGGCAAATTAGCGCCGGGAGAATTCCGCCCGCTGTCGCAGAATGAAGTCGAGCATTGGCATGACCCACCGCAAAGCCCTCACCCGCAACGAAAAGCGGCCGCGCCTGCATCGCTTCGGCAAAGTGCACCTCCTACAAACACAACCGGAGACGGCAGGGCAGACACATCCTTCGCCAGCGCCGCGGTCGGGATACGCCACAGTGATCACGTCTGAAATACCTCTTACGATCACCATTGACGGCACCGCGGGATCGGGCAAGAGCGCACTCGGGAGCCTCCTTGCCGCGCGATTAAACTACCTCTTCGTTGACACCGGCGCTTTCTACCGAGCCCTGACTCTCGCCGCTCTGCGCGCGCAATTACCTTTAGAGAATGGTCCCGCGCTGGCGGCGTTGGCTCAGACGCTGGATATCCGCATCGTGCCTCCTACCGTTGCCGACAGCCGTCAGTTCACCCTCTTGCTGGGCACGGCAGACGTCACCTGGGAGCTTCGCAGCGAGGCGGTTGATGCCGGTGTGTCACCGGTTGCGGCACAACCGGAAGCGCGCGCAGCCCTGCTGCCCATGCAGCAGCGCCTGGCCCGCAAGAAAGGCGTGGTGATGGTGGGACGTGATATCGGCACCGTGGTCTGCCCGGAAGCCGAGGTAAAAGTTTACCTCGTCGCTGACCTCGCCACCCGTGCCAAGCGCCGCCAGCAAGAGCTCGCGACACGAGGCGCGTCAATCACTGACGACGACGTAGCCCGGAATCTCGCCGCCCGCGACCGCATTGACAGCAGCCGGGACGCGGCACCGCTTGCACAGCCTCCCGATGCTATCGTGCTTGATACCGGCAAACTTTCACTGGAGGAAGAACTCGCGACAGTCCTCGTCAGAATTAAAGCAGTGCGTGATGCTTTGGCCGCAGAATAGACCCCAACATCGTCATCAACGTGGTGAGATTTACATTTTCTTAAAGAAAATCTTTTAATTCTCTTGCGCTCTGTCGCTGGATGTGGTTATAATTGAAATCAGAGATTGGATAACCAGATGCTACTGGGGGAAAGTGGAAAGGGCTCCCTAAAGGGTTCGCCCAGGCGCCTCTACCATTGTGCGGCGCATGCCACCCAGCGGCACTTACGAGAAAGGAGTTAGTCATCATGGAGGATACGCATAAAGCCGGTAACGGTGATGCCAATAAAGAGGCGCCGGAGCAGCCATTCTTCCGCGTAACCATCGAACTACGCAACTCACCCGGTGACGCGTTTGAGAACCTGCAGGAGAGGTTGAGCCAGAAGGCGAACGCTGTCCTCGACTTTATCCGACGCGGCGTAGAAATCAGGGTCGAGACCAAAGCCAAAGGCGGTCAGGACAAGGCCGAGCGCATCACCATCGAATAGTCTTCCGGCAATGCACTGAGCCGCAACGGTCTCCGCCGAGGGGACTCGAGGGCGCGGTCGGTTCAGTTTCTGCACGACACGACGCAGGTCTCCAACATTGGAGGCCTGCGTTGCGTTTAGACCAGGAAAGAGGCACGCCCACACACAGGCATGAACGCGCAAAGCGCCAACACTTAGGTGGATTTGCGGCAATTCTCACTGCCGCGCCGGAGGATCTGTGGCGACGTTGCGGCCCTCGCCACCCTCAGGATAGCGCTCAGCCGTGACCACGCCGCCGAGCCCTTGGGCAATGTAGTTGGCGATTGCCTGCTGGTATGTGACACCAAGCGAAAAGAACGGCGCGTCGCGGAAGGGGTACTCATCGCCGCCGAGTGCAAGGAAATTTAGTGTCGCAACGTGCACGGGGCCCGCATCTGCTACGACGTCACCATCCCGCACCAGCCAGGTACCGTCGCCAAGCTGCACGCTGCGAATTCGCGTGCCCGGCGTGACCACCCGGCCGTCGTCATCGAGCACCTGTGAGGTACCGTTCGGATCCCAGGTCATGGAGAAACCGGCTATCTGCGGGAACCGACCGTCAATGTGCTCGACCCGCGAAACGGCGTTCTCGAGAATCTCTTTGAATTGTTCTACCGACACATTTGGCACGATGGCAAGGAAGTTCGGGAACGGGGCCATGTTATAGATGTCAAGTTCGTACAATGTGCCTGCCGGGAGCACGTTGTCATTGCGAATGCCGCCGCCGTTTTGGAGCGCCACTTCTGCACCTTGGACGCTGTAGCGGTCCGCTAGTTCATTCGCCTGCCATAGCAAGGCGTCAGCAATGAGATTACCCTGGTTCGTCTCGCGCGTCCGGACTGCATGCCTTTGTCCGTCCAGTGACACTTCGGTGGTACCGACAGTGGTAGCCGCCAGGCCGCTGATGAAGTCCGCTACCGGAACTACAACGAGTTCCTGCACCGTCGGGTGAGGTTCCACGGCGTCCAGATGGTCGCCCCCGGCCACGCGCACCGGCCCGCTGGCGGAGTCAATCGACGTAATAGTTCCGTTCACGTCAAATTCCACGATCAAGCGGCCCACGTACGTGTACCGGCCCGGCGCACCCAACACCGGTACGTCATTGCCATCGGCATCCGAGGCCAAGAGCGGATATGTGCCGAATACTTTTTCCTTGTCACCGGGCACCAGCAGGTCACTCTCGTTTGCCAGCAACTCGTCGCCGCCGCCGGCAATCAATATGTCAACCCCACGCAGCGCGGCGCCAAGCGCCACGTCTCCCGCGATCCCCTGCAGGTGACTCACGACGATGATCTTGTTTATGCCCGCAGCTTCCATTGCATTGATCTCCTGCTGGACTACCGCCGCAACATCCTTCGCGATCTGCACGTTGCGCGGACTGGAGAGATAACGGAGACCCGGCGTTGTGGCACCGATGATGCCAACGCGTTCTCCGTTGACTTCAAGTACTGCGCTGGGGGCAAGGCGGCCGGCAGCTGCGAGCGCGGCAAGCCGCGGCTCGCCACTAAAATCAAGGTTGGCGCTGATAAAGGGAACAGTTGACGTAGAGCCACTGATTGCATCAGCTAAGACGTCCGGTCCAAAATCAAACTCATGGTTGCCCAGCACCATCGCATCGTAGCCGATGAGATCAAGGGCGATAATATCGTAGAACGGCGCGGACTCACGCTCCAGACTCGCGCTGAACTCCGGTCCCGCGCGGAAATTGTCACCGGCTGAGACTACCAGCACACTGCTGCCGCTGGCATGGGCTTCCTGTCTGAGCTTGGCCACCAGTGTGGCAAAGCGAGCCACACCGCCAAAGTCTTCCCGGTCCCTCCCGGCATGTATGAGCTGGGATTCACCGTCATTGTTGTGCAAGATCGTGAGTCGAAACGCTTGCGGTACGGGCGTGGCCGCTCGCGTTACCACCGGAGTGGGCATGGCGGTCGATTCGGGACTTGGGCTTGGAGCAGTTAACGGTACAGCAGTCGCGCACGCGGATAGTGTGAACAACAGCGCGAGCAGAATTGCAGGTATATAGAGCGGCGAGCGCTTCGCCGGACAGGATGTCATTATGTCTCTCTGCGGTCTCTTGCGCGCCATGTGTGCACCACACGACTCTATGGCATGCCGCGAGAGACTCTTGAGGCGAGCTATGGTGGCATTCATGCCGTTTCTGCCTTTCGAATTCCTACCCTCTGACCAAAGCTGTGTGGCCCGCCCGCAGCGGGATTCACGTTGCACCATAGCAGTGTACGCGTAGAGTATACGGCAAGCACAATTCCAGGAACCCCAACACAACACTATGCCACTCATTCGCCCGAGCAGTTTCCTGGCCATGGCAATTGTGAGACAGCGATCACGGATAACCTGCAAGCGCTATTGCGATGGAGGTTGGGATGCCTGCGCGGCCGCAGCCGAGGACTGTTCAGCTACCGGCGAGCGTCTTATGTCGCGCAGGCGCAGCACAAGAGCAACGCCCATCAGACCAATGGCGGCAAGCGAGAATAAGGGTTGGATCGGCTCAAAATACGTAAGCGCGCCACTGGCGCCGGCGAGAGCAAGCACCACTTTATTGCAGACCGGACAGCCTATGCCCACAAAGAGCAGCAGGCCACTGCCGAGAGCTTTTGAGTCTTGAAGCGAGCAGCTCCTAGGCACGCCGTACGTCGCCCCAAGCATCACGGCCAGGGCAGGAATGGCTCCCAGGTAAACATAGTCAGTGGGGCGTGCCTCGAGGGGACGGACAAAATACTGGTTCGGGATCACGCCGCTGGGAATACCCACGAGCAGCAGCACCGCCAGCCCCATGCCACCGCCGTATACGAGCGCTTTCCAAACTATAGGCCTCTGCATAAACGCTATCTCACGTACTTCACGTCTTTACCGAATTAGCACTCTCATCCCCAAAATATCATCGCACACACCAATCAAGACCGCCGATCCTTCCCTCTCCCGGGGGGAGCCCTTCAATTTTGGAGTGGCCCTCCACTCTGCCAATCTTTGCCGTCTCCAACTATCCCCACTCCTCGGGGAGAGGGCTAGAGCCTGCCCCGTGCTTGATACGGGGGTGAGGGAAGCTCTTCACTTTCACTGTGCCCCCCACTCAGCCAGTCTTACCCGTCTCCGCTTATCCCCTCTCCTTGTACAGACCGGGGACATAGGTAACAGTTGTTCGGGGACATGGGTTACACATTTTACTGATTGACACCTACGAGAGCATTGGGTTGGTCCGGGTTTGATAAGAGACTGGCGACACAGTGCACTCACTTTCAGCCTGTCAGCTTGTGCCAGAGAAACAAACTGTGTGCATAAGGATATTGAGCGGATCTAACTTTCAAGGCAAGGACATCGCATACTACGAAAATCCCCTCGTTCTATGGTGTAACCTATGTGCCCGAACATGTGTAACCCATGTACCCGGTCTATACACTCCTCGGGGAGAGGGTTAGGGTGAGGGGACTTCTTCCCCGTCCCAACCTCTCTCTATGTTTTGGGATTTTCGTCCCAGGCTCTGCACTGATCACATCGCTGCAAACCCATCACTGCCTGCTCCGAGCCACGATATCAGTTTCCGCTTCAGTAGGCTTGTTGGGCTATAAGCGGCGCGGTCTGCCTAGGCCTTCCTCCTCGCGGTCAGAATGAGGCGGCTGCTCTCGGGAGCAAGCGGTTCACCGTCCAGGCTACCAAAGAAATCAAGTCGTTCCAGACCCGCGAGATTCAGCATTCGTTCCAGTTCATGCGGCAAGTAGACCCGCACCCGTAGCTCGCGCTCAATGCGCTCGCCCTCAGGCGTGATGATAACGCGGCTCGTATGTTGGCACCCCGTCTCGTAGTCCATGCGGTTCCTATTCACCATTGCGTAGCCGGTGGAAGCCATCTCCGAGTCTTCCCAGGCCTGCTTCTGGTAGGTCTGGATCGGATTTGCCATTTCCATCACGAAACGGCCGCCGGGACGCAGCACCGCCGCCACGTCGTTCAGCACCTTCTGGTCCTCGTCATCGCTCTCCAGATAGCCAAGCGCCGTAAACCAGTTGACCACCCCATCAAACGCACAGTCGAACGGCAGCGCGCGCATGTCGCCCTGCACAAGGTTAACGTCCAGGCCGCGTATCCGTCCGTCTTTGTAAGCCTGGCGCATGAGCACGTCCGAGCGGTCAAGTCCGATCACCGTGTAGCCCTGGATTGCCAGGTGAATAAGGTGGCGGCCCTGGCCGCACGCCAGGTCTAGCAACGTTGACCCCGGCCGCAGTTCGAGCAACCGCTCGATCGCCTCCACCTCCGGCACCGTGTACCGGTCGCCAATCAGATCGGCGTACGTCGCCAGATAGAGTTCATCAAAACGGTTGCGATTTGCCGATCCTTGTGCCGGCATCCAATCTTCCTCTTTTTCGTTTGAGATCGCGAATTCGAGTTGCAGCTAAAGACGTCTGCCCACTTGCTAACGGGCCAATGACTCTCCCAATCCAACTAAGTATCCCAAGGTGACTCCCGTTGAAGCGAAAGCAATCTCTGTCACTGCGGCCTCGCAGCGCAATTCCACCAAGTGTACTCTTCTCTAAGGATACTATGCCTTCACCGCACGCGTCTTTCTCTCGAGACTAGGGGACAGAGGCAACCGAGATTTGCAGGCGACTCCTTGCCTATCGCGACACGTGGTGATTCAGCGATTTCAGCATACACCTCGGCTCACGGCAGATGAACAAGGCATCAGCACCCATGCGGATTCTCAGTATTGCTGCAGGTTCCAAGCTTGGAAACATGCACTGGGAAGGTTCTGCAAGCTAAGATAGATAAGGTGACTGTGGGATTGTCTCGGGTGCGCGCCTCATGCGGCGCCCGGTGACTGAAGGACTGCTCCCAAGGAAATCGAAAGAGACTGATGAAGACTCAGGCTCCACAACTGGGACTGTTAGGCATACTGGCCTGCGGCATAGTCTCGGCGGTCTTGTTGGTGCTGGCGTTCCCGCCGTACGACTATTGGTACCTGGCGTGGATAGCGCTGGTGCCGATGCTTGTGCCGCTGGCGCTTCCCACCCCGCGACCTCGCGCCGCGCGTGCTGCGGCTGCCCTGACGTTCGTGCTCTACATGGGCGTGCTCTTGTGGCAGGCGTTCCCGCCCGGCCTCACGTCCCGCGCGTGGCGGGGCAGCGATTTCCCGCCGATTCTCTTCCTTGATTCGCCGGCGCTGTTTGTAAGCGTGATTCTGCTGCCTACGCTCTTTGTGCTCTTCTATTTCGGGCGCATACCGATAGGCCCGCCATTCTCCCTGGCGCAGGCAAGACCGTACTTCTGGCTACTGCCGCCGGCTGTCTGGACGCTCACCGAGTACATGCGCTACCGGCTGCAGCTTGGCCATATCTGGGGCAATCTCTTCACAACGCAGCACACGTTCCCGACCACGCTGGCAATCATGCGCCTTGGCGGGCCGTGGCTGCTCACGTTCTGTATTGTCCTGGCCAATGTGCTCATTGCGGCTGTCCTCGCTCGCTTGCTGGTGCGCCGGCCCATGCAAGCGGCAGGAGTGACCGCGCTGGTCGTACCATTACTCGTCAGCAGCGTACTGCTTAGCACGGCGATGCGTGGGTCCGCGCCGCAAGCGCAGTCCGAGCCGCAGACTATTGAAGTGGCACTCGTGCAGACGGGCCTCGACATGTCCGACTACTTCGATAAGGCGATGGTGCAGGGCGTACGCGACTACTACGGGCTGGCGTGGAGCGACGTGGAGACGCTCACCCGCGAGCAAGCGCAGGGCGCGCAACTCATCGTCTGGCCGGAAGCGACCGTCTGGCGCGACGTGCAGGCGGACACGGAAGCCCGCGAACGACTGGCAGCGTTTGCCCGCGAGATGAACGCATACCTCTTTGCGCCCTACTTTGTGGACACTGATCCCCGCGGCTTCCGCAATGAGGCAGTCTTGATCTCGCCTCAGGGTGAGTTTCTCGGCATGTACGCCAAGAACTACCCCATTATTTTCGTCGGCGAACAGAGCGTCACCGGCGGCGAGCACCCGGTATTCTCCACGCCGTTGGGCACATTCGCCACGATGATGGCGTATGATTCCGACTTTCCCGATGTTGCCCGCACCCTGACGGCCAATGGCGCGCAACTGATTGCGGTAACAAGCCACGACTGGGTGGAGATGAGCCCCTTCCAGGTGGCGGCCAGCGCCCAACGCGCCGCAGAAAACAACGTGACTATTGTAAAGGCGGATTGGCGTTACGGCAGCGCGGTGATTTTGCCGAGCGGAGAGATCATCGCCAGTACCTCGGCGTTGGAGGCGGACCGTACGGTACTCCGCGCCGCCGTGCCGCTGCCGGAGTCCTCGGGCACGCCATACACGCGCACCGGCGATTGGTTTGCCTGGCTCTGCGCAGTCCTCGTCGTTGGGCTGCTCGCCCGGCTCTTTTGGGAACGGCGCTCTGCAGACCGCTAAGGGGGATCAAGTGGCAAAGGAAACCCTCACCGGCAAGCAAAGTGACTTTCTCAAGATCGTGGCGGCCGCCGCCAGACGCGGCGATGTGGAGGCAGTACGGGCATTTGTCGACGACAACCCCCGTTGGGTGCGCACCGTCGGCTCCCATGGACGCACGATGCTGTGGGAAGCGGCGTACTGGGGCAAGCTGGCGGTAGCGGAGTTCCTGGTTTCGCGCGGCGCTGATGTCAATGCCCTTGGCTGCCACTACAGCGAACACTACGTGGAAATCAGTTGCTACTGCGTAGCCAGGGCCAAGCAACGCCATGCCGTTGCCGACTATCTGCTGGAGCAGGGCGCGACCGTAGACGTGTTTACGGCAGCCTATCTAGGCGATACGGCGGCGGTTGCCGGATTTCTTGCAGCCGACCCAGCGCTGCTTGAAAGCTCCCAGGCGCAGCACGACTCCCAGCGGTCTGAAGAGAAACGACTGGTCTTCGACCACATGCCCAACTCCTGGGCCACGCCGCTTGCCTATGCCCTCAGCGGCGGTTGCAGAGACACGGTTGCACTGCTGCTCGAACGCGGCGCGGAGGTCCGCCAGCACGACACGCGGATGCTAGGCATTGCGGTGGGCCGCAACCGGCTGGACTTAGTGCAGATGCTCTTAGCGCACGGGGCCGATGCCGCCAACCTCCCGTTGGCGGACCCCTCCCAGAACCGCGCTTTGGCGGAGCTGGCTATTTCCCACGGCTACGACGTCAATACCGGCCGCCCCGGCTGGCCGCCGCTAGTAGTTGCCAGCCGTGGCGACAAGGGCGAGCACCCCGAGAAAATACAGGCGCTGCTGGAGCTTGGGGCCGACGTGAACGTCCGCGATTACAAGGGCAAGACTGCGCTCCATCGCGCAGCCACCGCCGGCTTTCTTGCGAGCATGGAGACCTTGCTGGCGAGCGGCGCCGCCATTGACGCGGCGGACGAGAAAGGTGAGACGCCGCTCCTCGACGCTGTGCGCGCCGGTCGGGTGGAAGCCGTAGCGCTGCTGCTCGAAAGAGGAGCCGATCCATTGGCGGAAAATAGTAAGGGCATCACGCCGGTCGCGGCGGCAAAACGCATGCGCAAGCAGGGAGCGGCAGACATTGCGGCTCTTCTTGCAAGGGCCGGAGAGCACTCTCCATAATTCCCGCCACTTCCACGTCGGTCGGTCCCTTAGCGCAGCTGCTCCCCGGGTAGGCTGTAGCGCACTTCCTAGGGGATCATCCATACCGTCATTGCGGCGAAAGCCGGAATCCATCTTCGCATTTCACTGGACTCCGTCTTCAGCCGGAGTGACAAATTGCGCTTACTCCAGGTGCTTGCGGTAGTGTTCCAGCGCCGCCAGGATGCCGTTCTCCGTCACATCCGGCGCGATCCAGTGAGCAATGGCTTTGAAGTCAGGATGGGCGTTGCCCATGGCGATGCGCAGCCCGCACTCTTGGAGGAATTCCACGTCGTTGGGCCCATCGCCAATGCCGATGATCTGCGCGGGCCGGATGCCGACTAGGCGGGCATAGCGGTGGACGGCGGTAGCCTTGGTGCCGAGTCTGTGGGTAATGTCCACGCCCCACGTCCTGCCGGGTTCATAGGGAAAACGCGTGACGTGCACAGGCCGCTCCGGCGGAAAAAGCTCTTCAAAACGCGGCAGGTCCGCCGTGGGCACCGGGAGCACCGTGATGCGCGTAATGCGCCAGTGGTGAATGTCCGCCACGGTCTCAACCACTGTCGTGTCGTCCACGGCGGAGAAGGAATAGGGGCTCCGTGCTACGGCGTCCAGCACGGTGCGCGCATCTTCAGGTTCCAGGTAGACGCAGTCGAGGGTCTCCATGGTATCGGCGCGGAAGATGCGCGCGCCGCCGTCGGCAACCTGCAGACCCTTGATATCGAAACGCGCTGCCATGGCGGCAACGTAGTGGAGGTCCCGGCTGGAAATCAGGCCCACGTGACACCGCCGCGCCGCGGCCGATATCCCTGCGATCACCGGAGGAGCGGGCAGGACACCGTAAGGCGCGAGGGTGCCGTCGATATCAGAAAGCACGGCAGCATACCGCGGCGTGGATGACATTACTGCCACTTGCAGGGCGGCCTACAGGCCGGCGACCTGGTGGGCCGCCCGCGCCAGGGCGTCAACGAAACGATCAACCTCAACCTGTCCCATCGGCGTAGAGAGCGCCCCGAGACCCTCCTTGGAGACGATAACACCGGCGTCCATGAGTCCGCGATGCAGTCCGCGCATACGGGCTTCCGGCGCCGGCCCCTTGGGGATGCTGCGGTAGTTGACGATAGGCGCGTCCGTCGGCACGACGATGATGAGCGATCCGGCGCCGCTGACCTGCCCCGGCACGCCCGCCTCAGCGAAGACCGCATTGGCGCGGGTGCGCAAGTCATCGCCCAATTCTTCCAGGCGTGTGTACGCATCCGGCGTGAGTTGGGAGAGAGCGGCATAACCGGCGATCGCGGAGAGCGGGTTGCCGCTGTACGTACCGCCGGAGGCGAGCACGGGCGGCCCTGCCGTGGGATCAAGCAGCGACATAATCTCGGCGCTGCCGCCCACGGCGCCAATCGGCAGGCCGCCGCCGATGATCTTACCAAAGACCGTCAGATCGGGGTCGCCGCCAAAGCGGGCCGCGCCGCCAGCGTAGCTCACTCGAAAGCTGATCACCTCGTCGGAGATGAGCACAATGCCGTAGTCGCGGGTGATCTCACGCAAGAACGTGAGAAAGTCATCCTGCGGCAGCGGAAAGCCCGCCCGATTGCAGAGTGGATCATAGAGCAGCCCCGCGATTTCGGACCCATGTTGCTCCAGCAGACGTATCACGGATTCCCTGTCGTTGTAAGGCAGCGTCAGCACGTCGGACTCAACCGAGCCCGCCAGTCCGCCGCTGCTGGCCACGCTGTGGGGCGCGTCCGCGGGTCCCCATGAGTCCGGCTGAGAAGAGTAACTCACCTGTACGTAGTCGTAATAACCGTGGTAGAAGCCCTCGAACTTGGCAATGCGGCTGCGTCCCGTAAACGCCCGCGCCAGTTTGACCGCGAGCATTACGCCTTCAGTGCCGGAATTGGCGAAGCGGATCTTTTCCAGGGACGGCACCCGTTCCACGAGCAGACGGGCAAGCTCCAACTCCGGCTCGGCCGGTTCGGAGAAGGCTGTACCGCGCTGCAATTGGTGAAAGATTGCCAGGTTTATCACCGGATTGGCGTGGCCGTGTATCAGCGCGGTCATGTTGTTGAGGTAATCAACGCGCTCCACACCCTCCACGTCGGTCAGGTAGCAACCGCTCCCGCTTTGCGCATAGATGGGATACGGATGATAGTAGTAGTGCAGCCGCGACGTGCCCCCCGGCATATAGCGGGACGACTCCTCAAATAGCTCGGCTGTCGCAGTGGTTGGGGGCAAACCTGCCTCCGGTTCTAGCGCAACTCCCCCCTTGCTGTGCCGCTGGCCCATAACCACCTCCTCATGCGTACAAGTCCTCTAGGCGATAGTATACCCAAAGTCGCGCGGTCGCAGCGAAACAGTGCACCATGCGCGGAGAGCGCCAATGATTGCGTGCGGTCTCGATTCATCCTTCCTATATGCTAGAATTCTCCTACTGAACTCTTCGGTTTGGCTAAGGTTCTAAGGTACGCATGCGCACGCCACACATACCTCGTTACGCGGACACGGTCGTCATCGGCGGCGGCACGGCGGGAGCCGCCGTGGCGGGACTGCTTGCCGAACGCGGCGACCGGTCGGTGCTCCTCTTGGAAGCCGGTCCGGACTACGGTCACCAGAAAGAAGGCCGCTGGCCCAGTGACTTGCTGGACGGTCGCGTGCTTGCCAGCAGCCACGACTGGTCCTTCACCAGTGCGGCAACTCACGGCCAACCAAACCACGAACTCCAGCGTGCCAAGGTGATCGGGGGCTGCTCAGCCCACAACGGCTGCATCGCCATCTGGGGCAGCCGCGCCGACTACGACGGCTGGGCCGCCGCGGGCAACGACGGTTGGTCGACAGCAGAGGTCATCCCCTACTTCGAGCAAGCGATGGCAAGGCTGTGCGTGCGCGAGTTTGCCCCGGAGGAAGTTACTCCCTTTCACGGCGCGTGCCTCGACGCGATGGTCGGGAGCGGCATTCCCCGGTCGCTCGATCTAAACGATTTGAATGAGGACACCGGCGCGGCGATCGCGCCGATCAACATCAAGAACGGAGTCCGCTGGAGCACGGCGCTCGCCTATCTCGATCCGGTGCGGGACCTGGGCAACTTGACCATAGTTGGCGACGCGCTCGTCGACAAGATTGGAGTTCGCAGTTCGCATGCAGTTTCGGTCGAGGTAGTTCACGCAGGCCAAGAGTCAACGGTTGAGGCCGGACGCATAATCCTGTGTGGGGGTGCCTACGGCTCGCCCGCCGTTCTGCTCCGTTCCGGCATCGGCCCGGGCGATGAGCTGACTGCGTTGGGGGTCCCAGTCCGTTTGGACTTGCCCGGTGTCGGCCGCAACCTGCACGATCACCCGGGCGCAATCATGCTGCACCACGGCACAGATCAATTCAATTCCCTCTCGGCGGACTTTATTGCCGCCGGCAAGACTGTCTTCACGGAACAGAGCCTCGCCAAAGCGCGGAGCAGCGACTGCGGCGAGGCATTCGACCTGCACATTGCGCCCCTGACTCCGCCCTCTCCCGACAAAGACGGACGTTGGGAATGCGCTATGTACACCGCCCACATGGCGCCGCAGTCCCGAGGCCGTCTGACGCTCCGCGACCGCAGCCCTGAGAGCAGTCCGGTGATCGATACCGGTTACTTCACGGATCCCGGAGACCGCGATCTCGCCGCACTGCTGGACGGTGTCGCGCTGACCCGAGAAATCGCCCGCCAGCCATCGTTTGCCGAGTTGATAGGTGAAGAACTGGAAGAAACAGCGAGTATGGTCACCGCTGAGGATGTGCGCCGCAACGGCCTGCACTACTACCATCCGGTCGGCACGTGCAAAATGGGCCCGGCTTCAGAACCTGAAGCCGTTGTGGATGCAATGGGCAAGGTCCACGGCATAGAGGGTCTCCACGTCGTGGACGCCTCGATCATGCCTACCGTCCCTCGAGGGAACACCAACTTGCCCACGCTCATGGTTGCCGAGCGGATCGTGGCTGCGCTCGACTAGAGCCGACTGGGCCGGACTTGGTGCAGCTTGGCAACTTCGACCGTACGCCAGCCAGAACCTTCGCACTGAGATTCAACTCAATATCCCAGCCGTATGCCGACCCGCATTCACTGCTATGGGGCGACCTGTCAAGCAGTACAAGCAGAGCACCTTCGTCCGACCGCTATGGCTCCCTTGACCCACCTTCGGCAGCTAAGATTACCCATCCACACTCCCAACGAATCGTCCTTTTTCGAACTTAAGATTTTCTTACAAAAACCACTGGCTTTTCCCTGAAAGTGGTGTATTGTGAAATTAGAACCTAGGGGGACACGACGGAGCTTTTGGGCAGCCGAAACATCCTTGAAACGCAGTGAGAATGCCGATGTACGCCTCCCTTCAGACCGCCGATGAAACAACGCTGCCCGGGCCATTGATGGCCGGTCTCGGTGACGTCCGCATTCTGCATCCCCCAGGGACCTTTGCCTTGTCACCGGCAAGCCTGATTTCGGTCCAAGCGATAGTGGGAAACCAGGACCTGCTCAAGGGCATCGGGCTGGATTGGGGCACCGGTTCCGGGTGTCTGGCGATCACCGCAGCCAGAATTGCCGATGTCTTTCACGTGGCCGGTCTGGACATCTCCGAGACGAGCGTGGCAACCGCCTACAAGAACGCCTCGTACAACGCCGTCAGCGACAAGACGTCGTTCTTTGTCGCCAACTCATACTCGCCAGTGGACTGGCGCGTGCGCCGGGCGCTCGATTCCCTGGAGAGGCGCGTGGACTTCGTGCTTGCAAATCCCCCTGCCAGCGAAGATGACGACGGCTTCGGCTTCCGACGAGAAGTGCTCAAGGGGGCCCGGAAGTACATGGCAGCGGGCGGCGTTGTTTTACTCGGCGGGTCGTCGCGATATGGCCAGAGGGCGAGGCGGCTGTGTGACGAGGTACCCGAATTCAGCTACGGCGGGGTTATCTCTAGCACCGGCTGGGTCCCGTTTGATCTTGCCCGGCCGGACTACCTGCGGTATCTGAAGCAGTACGCAGCAGAGGAGGAACGCGGCGGTCTGGACTACCGCTTCCAATGCAACCGTGTTCACGCCGGAGAGCCGATCAATGCGCGACGCGCACTGGCGCTCTTTGATGCGACCGGCCTGATGCCGTTTATGGACTGGCAGATGCACCTGTTCAGATACAACCGGAATTAAGTTTGGATCCGACTGTCATACGGGCCCATCGCCCAGCGTTCATCTCATTTTTGCCCTGAACGCCGCATTGGCTTGGTAGTGCACGCCTCTCTTCGGGGCGAATCGTCAAGAAACTGGGCTTACCTCCCACATGTGCCCTTCACCGGCGCTCTCTGCCGCGATAGAGTGGTGCGTTAGACCACCATGCCTCAAATCTCCACGGGGATGGAAGGCGTGAGTAGGCTGTGCCGATCGCCTGAAATGCAGCATCCTGCCGCGGCGGGCGGCGACCTACGACCCGCTTACATCTGCACAGCGCGACCGCTGTCGTGCAAGAGCCTCCGCCGATCAGGTGCTTGACCCTCTCGGTCCTGCCAGGCAAAGTCGTTTGACAAGCGGCAGGTCATGGGTTAGATTTGCCTCGACTTTCAGGAGATTGACGGGCCCTCTTGGGAAAGCGTGCCGCAACGCATCTTTACAGAGGAACCCGGCCAACGAAACACGGGCAAGATGTGCGGCAGCCACACTGGCAAAGTACGCGCACTAGCTCAAAGGAGAAAGCTGTGAAGGTAGACCGCGGCCAATTCATGGACCAAGGATATCTGATCTTTCGCAATCTCATCCCGCCGGACAAGCTCGAAACCATGCGCGCGAGCTGCGAGACAATTCTGGAGCGGCAGAAGGTGAACTGGGCGCGGGAGCGCGGGCCGGACGACCCGCCCGGCGGTGAATACGATAAGGCCCGTCAGCCCCGCGTCATGATGATGCGACCGGGTCTCATCGATGCCGAGACCGCCAACGTCGTGGAGGATTTCTGGGTCGCCGATGAGACCTTGGAAGTCGCCAGTCAACTCCTTTGCGAACCTGAGCCTTGCATTACCGAAATGATGATGATGTGCAATCCCATCCGCGATTGGCCGGGTGGCACGGGCTGGCATCGGGACATACATCCTGTTGACATGGCTCCGCTGGATGCACTGACAGCAGACGTTATGGAAAGCGGCCCAAGATATACTCAGTGGAACGTGCCACTCTATGACGACAGCGTGCTGTGGGTGATACCGGGCAGCCATCGACGACGCAATACCCCACAGGAAAACGCCGAGTTGCTCAAAGACCGCGCCGGGCCCGTCACCGGCGGCATGCCGGTGGAGTTGAACGCCGGTGACGGCGTGGTCTACATCAACTATCTCAATCACACCGGCAGCAACTACACCACCGAGAAGCGGCGCACACTCCATGGCGGCCATGCCATCTACGGTACCTACGCGGAACTCGGCTTCTTAGCAAACTTAGCGCCTTGGGCGGCTGAGCGGTTCACATCCTTCGCCGCGCGCGGCGAGCGCATGAAGGACGCCACGGAAGCGGCACTCCGCGCCGTAATCGCCAGGGATGAAGTCGGCTACCGTGCGGCCTTGGCAACCCTGCAACCGGGCGCCGGCCCCCACGGCAGAACGGCGCTTACGATCTATCTGTCTAAAGTCGCGATGCAAATACACATTCTCAAAGACACCGCGTACGGCCCGCTAGACGATCTCCATCGGTGGGTCGAGAGCGAGCACCCCATTACTCTGAATTGGGGGCCCGAATTCGCCGCTAGATTTTCCGCCGAGGAAGGGGCAACTCTGTGGACCCGGTTCCAGCGTATGGACGCCGCGCTCCAGAGCGACGTGGATGTGTTCGAACCGGCCTTTCAGGCTCGGCCCATGCGTTACTACTTCAACGAACTGCCGGCTGGCGTCGACGCAGAGTCGTTCATCGCGGGTTGGTAGGGCCAGGTCGGAACCATTTAGACAGCCCGAAAGGGGTGTGAGGGCGCATTGCCGGCAAGGGACACCTCGTTTAGGCTGCGGCGGCATCTGACGGCTGGTTTGAAAAATCGTCGCGCGCGGCCGCACGTGCAAGACAACCTCCCTTAAGGAGACCCTAGCGTACTAGACCCCGAGGTAAAGGCGTTACTCCCTCTCCTTGGGAGAACTTTGCATAACCCCACTTTTAAGCAGGGGCACTCCCTCTCCTTGGGGAGAAGATTGGGGTGAGGGGGTCTCTTGTTACAATGGCCCTTTACGCTGTGCAGTGTCAAGACGTATCAGGGCAGATTCGGTGTGAATATGGAGAGACTTCAGGGAATTCACCCTCACCCCCGTATCACGTACGGGGCAGGCTCTAGCCCTCTCCCGTCGAGGGAGAGGGAATGTTTTCGCTTCCGCTTGGGTTTCGCAAAGGTCTCCTTGGGGAGGGGGTCGGGGTGAGGGGATTTCTTATCCTTCTATTCGCGCAACGTGTACAGTCAATATATGCTAGAACCGGGTAGATTCAGAGCTAACTGGCGTTCGTAGCACCTTCACCCTCACCTCCGTTTCACGTATTGGGCAGGCTCTCGCCCTCTCCCTCTACGAGAGAGAGAACTCTCTCGCTTCCGCTAGGGTTATGCCATGGTCTCTGTCAAGGGAGTGGGGACTTCCTCGCAGCGGCGAGACTTGTGCAATGGTTTCCTTTAGGGAACGGCATTGTTCTACTTGCCCTTGCAAAGCGGCACCATGCACGCCGTTTACGAGCGGGCGTAGTGGAAAGTCCTTTTCCTGCGTGCCTCACCTATGTGCCGCTCTTGCGGCATTCTGGGAGAATCCCGTTGCAACAGTCAGCCTACAAACAAAATTGCGTGGTGGCTCGGTATAATTGAGGTAGATGGTTTCACAAAGAAGCAATCACCAATGAATGTCGGCATCTCAAAGAGGAGGCCTCTAGTGATTAGCCGGATACATCGTAGTATTACGGTTCTCTTAGCGACGGCGGCGCTCGCGGTCGCTGTCTCGTGCAGTGTGCAAGTGGTTCAGCCCCCACCCGACCCCGCGGAAGATCCTGCGGCATACACCCAGTACTCTGTGGAACAGGCGATAGCCTACTACGAGGCACACGGACTTGAGGCGACCGTTGCCCACTACAATACGCCCGAGAGCATCGACGGAGACTGGTACGTCTTCATCTTTGATGAGAGTGATGTCATGCTTGCCCATGCCGCCGTGCCGGCGAACGTGGGACTGCACGCCGATCTTGTGCTGGGGCGAGGCGGCTATCCGGCGGGAGCACAGGTAGCGGCAGCGGCCACTGAGGAAGGCGCGTGGACAGACTACACGTACATTAACCCCAATGCGAACGCGTTCCAGTCGAAGCATTCCTGGGTGGTACGGCACGACGGTCTGATCTTTGGTTCCGGTTGGTATGAAGACGGGGCGACTAAGGCGGATCCGGCCGGGTACACGCAGGCTTTCGTAGAGCAAGCAATCAGGCTGTATGACGCGATTGGACTTGAAGACACCGTAGCGTACTACAACACATCCGAGAGCATCGATGGAGCGTGGTACGTCTTCATCGCTGACGAGAATGACATCATGATTGCGCATGCCGCCGTGCCGGCGAACGTTGGGCTCCCCCCTGAGCAAATCCTTGGGCCTGGTGGCTATCCAGCGGGAGCGCAGGTCGCAGCGGCAGCAACAATAGAGGGCGCGTGGACGGACTATACGTACATCAATCCTTCCACCGGGGCGTTCCAGTCAAAACATACGTGGGTGGTGCGGTACGACGGGTTGGTCTTTGGCTCCGGTTGGTACGAAGACGGGGCATCCAAGTCTGATCCCGCGGCGTTCACCCAAGCGTTTGTAGCGCAGTCGATTCGGCTCTATGACGCCATTGGACGAGAGGCCACATTCGACTACTACAATACGCTGGAGAGCGTCGACGACGATTGGTACGTTTTCATCATCGATGAGAATGAGAACACGGTTGTCCAGCCCACGCGGCCTGAAATCCGCGGCACTTCGCCCACGACCCGGGTTGACGTCCGTGGCAAAGCCTACGGTGAGGAACTCGTCCAAGCCACTGCTGAAGGCATCTGGGTGGACTACTACTTCCTGAATCCGGCCACCGGCTATGAGGAGCAGAAGCATGCCTGGGTGGTGAAGCACGACGGCTTGATCTTCGGTTCCGGCTGGTACGAACGCGCCGCAGCGGAAGACGATGCGACGTATACGCAGTCCTTCGTGCACCGCGCGATCCAGCGCTACGATGCTCAGGGTCGTGAAGCCTCCCTTGAGTTCTTCAGCTCAGAGCAAAGCGTGCAGGGCCAGTGGTACGTCTTCGTCCTCGATGAGAACCAGGTGACTATTGCTCATCCCAATCCGGAGCACATCGGCCGCACGCGGGAGCAGCGCATCGATAGGCGCGACTACGACTACGGTGCAGAGTTCTTGACGGCCACCGAGGAAGGCAAGTGGGTTGATTACGTATTTCTCGACTTGGAAACCAACCAGGAGAGGCTGAAGCATACTTGGTTGATCAAGCACGATGGGCTGTACTTTGGTTCCGGCTGGTATGAGGATTTAGAGGAGTAGCGCCAAAGTCGGTTTGGGGCATTCGCCGGAAAGAACCTAAAAGCCTGTTTACGTTCGCCAATTCATTTCAGTCCCATTCACCCTTCGACAAGCTCAGGGCGAGCGTTGCGCGACCAGACAAGAAGCTTGAAAACAGGCTGTAAGGATATGCACATAGCACGCGGCAGGCGTTTGCAGCGCCTGCCGCGTATTGCTTTATCGTGCATGAGGGGGCGAGTGAGCGGATTGACACTAATCCTTGCCACACTCCCGGAGCCGGACAGGTAAGCGGGATGGGCGGCTCCGGCTTGGAGCGCGCCTGCCGGTACTCCCTTTACCCGAAATTCACGCGCCTGTGCGCGAAGCGTTCGCTATAATGAGCGGTAACTCGCATGCGGACAAACGTCGTGTGGGGCAGCGGAGGCAAAGAATCAACCCGCTGCACACAGTAGTCACTGGATGGGCCGATATTGTAGAGAAAGGGGTGCGCTGATGGCCAATGGACTACAAGCCGGAGTAGGGCGCGCGACGATTACACCGCCACTCGGTACGTGGCTGTGTGGGTTCGGCAACCGCGAACACGGGTGCGATGCCATCCTCGACGATCTCTACGCCACGACGCTCGTGCTTGCGAATGACGAGACTACCATCGCTATTGTGAGCTGTGACGTTTGCGGGATACCGTCACAGCAAGTGGCCGCACTGCGCGCTTTGATTGCGAAGCGTACCGGCATCCCCGCTGCCCATGTGCTGGTCAACACCTCACATACGCACTCCGGCCCGTTCACGAGCATTCATGCCGACATGTCGGACCACGAACGGGCGTATTCCACGAATCTGATACACGCCATTGCCGGTTCGGTCGAAATGGCGCAAAGCAGTTTAGAGGCGTGCTGGATAACCCACAGCGCCGGCAGCGTGGCTGTGAACGTCAATCGCCGCCAAACGCACACTGGCGGTAGCATGGTACTCGGCGAAAACGCGCGCGGCGCGCTGGATACCACTGTGCAACTCTTGCGCATAGATACAGATGACGGCGAACCGCTGGCCGCGATGGTGCATTATGCGTGCCATCCCGTGGTGCTCTTTCCGCCCAGCCATGCCGTCTCCGCCGATTTCGTGGGCGTCGCCCGCGGCCTCTTCGAAGCGGCAAGTGGGGCAACCATGCTCTTCTTGCAGGGAGCGTGCGGTAACATCAACCCTATCGGCCAACGCAGTGAGATGGATATGCAAGAACGCCTTTGGGGCGTGGGCAGCGCTCTGGGAGCGGAGGCCCTGAAAGTCTATTCGCTCAGTGGCCTGCGCTCAGCCTTTGGGGAAGCCACGCCGCTCGAACCCGAGCTTGGGGCCGCGCACGAAACGCTAGCGCTCGAATTGCTGCCGCCGGGTGAACCACCATCCACGTTTCGGACGCGCACACCGGCTCTTCGCTACTGGACGCCGCCGCTGGTTGGCGAGAACCAAGTGGCATTTGAAGTGCAGGCGCTCCGCATTGGCGACGTGGCCTTGGTTGGCGGCGCCGGTGAGGTCTTCATCGAGCTTGCTCAGGCGGTACAGGAGCGCTCGCCCTTTGCGCATACCATGTACCTGGGCTATGCCAACGGCGATATCGGCTATATTCCCACCGCCGCCGCCTACGCCGAGGGCGGCTACGAGGTCGATGTCGCCCACTTCCACTACAGTCTCCCCGCCGCGGTCGCACCAAATAGCGCCGAGCGGGTCGTGGACGCCAGCGTGGCACTCTTGGATTCCCTTTACGAAAGCTAATGGGCGGGTTGTTTGCAGATACGGGCATCAAACGTTAGCACATGAGGTAGCTTATGTTTTCGCTTGGCGTAATGACTGATGAAGTCTCGCAGGACCTGGCGCATGCCCTCGACGTGATCGAGGAGTTTGGCGTGCGCACGGTCGAACTGCACAGCATTTGGGACAAGAACATCTGCGACCTGGACAGTCATGAGCTGACTCAAGTCCTGCGCATGGTGCGCCAGCGGGGCTTCGCCGTGTGCGATATTGCCTCGCTCTTCCTGCGGTGTCCCATCGATGATCTGGATGCCTACAACGAGCACATCAAGATACTGGAACGGTCGATTCAGATTGCGCCGCTCTTCGACTGCCAACTTGTGCGCTGCTTCTCGTTCTGGCGTGAAGATGATCTCGATGCGCACTGGGAGACAATCCTCGCACGGCTGGAATTGCCGGTGCGCATGGCGGAGTCCGCCGGGGTGACGCTGGCATTCGAGAACGTGCGCTCGTGCAACATTGGGACCGGCGCGGAGACGACGCGCTTGATGGAAGAGATAAACTCGCCGAACCTGCGCGTGATCTGGGACCCGGGCAATGCGTACGTGTCCGGCGAGGCGCGGCCCTACCCCGACGGCTACGAAGCGGTGAAGCCCTGGATCATCCACGTGCACGTGAAGGATGCGGTGCTCAGCCCTGCGGGCGAATCGGTGTGGAAGCCCATTGGCGCGGGCAAGGTAGACTACTCCGGTCAGATGAAGGCGCTGGCGGACGACGGCTACGAGGGTGTGGTGTCGCTGGAGACCCACTACAAGCCGGAAAACGGTACCGCCGAGCAGGGCAGCCGGGAGTCTTTTGCTGGACTGCAGGCAATCTTGGCGGCACAGGGGATTGTTCCTGACTAGAACTCGTGCCCCAACTGCATCATTTTGGGTGGGACATACCCTTCGACCCTCCGGCAAGCTCAGGGCGAGCGGTAACTGCCTGATTAGAGGGTAAGCAGCGAAGCGAGCACGCACGATCACGGCAGAATTTCGTTACGGCAAGAGATTCCCCTCACCCCCGTATCAAGCACGGGGCAGGCTCTAACCCTCTCCCCGAGGAGAGGGAACCGGAGGAGCCAACTACACGCTCAATTCCCGCTTGCTCGTCGTAGCGCGTGGGCTTGTCCCCCGCTGAGTTGGCTCATCCAAGGTAACGCGGGGGGGGGGGGGGGGGGGGGGGGGGCTTGTCCCCCGCTGAATTGGCTCATCCGCGGTAGCGCGGGGGCTTGTCCCCCGCCTCTTGGCGAGAAGAGAAGATACCCAGAGAGGCGATTTGCTAGAGCAAGATGTCGCAGAGGGTCGCACGATGACCACACATTTTCGTTACAATAAAGGCGTGTAGCATCTAAATTCCAGGGGAGAGCGCGGCATGAGCACGACAATCGGGACTTCCAAACGTACGCTTGACGAGCTCTTTGTAGAGCAATTCGCCGGTTCAGCCGTGCGCTTCAGAGAAGCAGTAGAAATCTTTCCCAACGGCGCGACCCACGACGGCCGCGCCCAGAAGCCGTTTCCGCTCTACATCGAACGCGCCCAAGGCGCGCATAAGTGGGACGTGGACGGCAACCGCATTATCGACTTTCTGGTCGGCCATGGCGCTTTGCTCTTGGGGCACGGGCATCCCGCTGTTGTAGAAGCCGTCACCGCGCAAATGCAGCATAGCACGCACTACGGCGCAGCCCACGAACGCGAGATTGAGTGGGGCCGCTTGGTGCAGAACCTCATTCCTTCCGCCGAGCGCGTGCGCTTTACAGGCTCCGGCACCGAAGCCACCTTGATGTGCCTGCGGTTGGCACGCGCCTACACCGGCAAGAGCAAAGTCATAAAGTTCGAACACCATTTCCACGGCTGGCACGACTATGTCGTCGTGGAAGAACCGCCCGCGCCGCCGCCCGCCGGCGTTCCGGCAGGCACCGCAGATTCGATGCTCGTGCTGCCGGTCCATGATCTCGATCGGCTCGAATCCGTCCTGCGAGACGACCCCGACATTGCCGCCGTCATCATGGAACCCACCGGCGCCGGCTACTCCTCCTATCCGCTTGATCCCGACTTCCTGGCGGCTGTGCGCAAGCTCACGCTCGATCACGGCGTGCTCATGATCATGGACGAAGTCATCACCGGCTTCCGCTGTTCACCGGGTGGCGCGCAGGCCGCTACCGGCGTGATCCCCGACCTGACAAGTTTGGCGAAAATCCTGGCTGGCGGCCTGCCGGGAGGCGCGGTGGCGGGGCGTGCCGACATCCTCGCCCACCTGGAATACCGTGATGAACCGGAGTGGAACTCGCGTAAGAAGGTCCGCCACCAGGGTACGTTTAACGCTAACCCACTCTCGGCGTCGGCCGGCGCCACCGCGTTGGCGATCGTGGCCGAAGGTTGGCCGGCGCGCCACGTGAACGATCTAGCGGCGCTGCTGCGGGATGAATTCAACCAGGTCATGGACGCCCACGGGCTCTCCGGCTGCGTCTACGGCACGTACTCCATGCTCCACATTGCGCTCTACAACCCCCACAACCCTGACGAAAAGCTATCCCTCGCGGACTACGGCGCTAAAGGCCAGCCGCCCTTCATCTCAATGCGGGATGTCGATCCGGCGCTCTACGGCAAGATGAAGCGCGGCTTGCAGGTGAACGGCGTCGATCTCATGGGCGACGGCGGCATGCTCTCCACTGCCCATACCGAGGAAGACGTGCGCGAGGCTGCCGCGGCTTTCGACCGCACGGTCGACCTTCTGAAGCAAGAGGGCGCGATCCCCGGCGTGCGGTAGAAGGGTTGGCTACGACATGTTGAGCGTAACGGCAATTGCTGCGAGCGTAGACGAATGCCTCTGTTCAGGGTTGGGATGAGCGACCCGGAGAAGGGAGCGAATTATGGCAGTTTTTGACACTCACAAGGCGTTTGAAACCTTGACGAGTGGAGGCTTCAGTGATGCCCAGGCGCGGGCTCTGCTTAGCGCTATGGGCGAATCTCGTGAATCCTTGGCCACTAAAGCCGACTTGCGAGAACTGGAGTTGCGGGTACGACTACACTTAGGAGCTTACGTTTTCGCTGCGGCCGGCTTAGTGATAGCCGTACTCATCGCCTATATGGAGCTACGCGGCTAACGTGGGACGAACCCTGAACTGAGCCCAAGGCGTCCGCCTCAGTGCCGCTCTCATGTCGGCGTTGCAATACTGGAGTAGAAACAAAATGAACGCTACTTCTGCCAATGAACAGACCTATAGCGGGCCGGATCAAGAGATCTTCAAGCACGCCTTCTCAGATCCGATTATCGAGAACGAAATGCTCTATCCGGCGCTCACCACGCTGGACTGCATCTATGAGGCGAACTCCACGCTGCTCATGCCGGTCGAGCACTTCTTCACGGCGTATGAAAATCTTCAGATCGAAGCGGCGGAGACGTTGACACTCGACGGCGGCGCTACCCACCTCTTGCAGGTCACCTATACGCTGGGCGGCGCCACGTATCACGGCCACGCCTATGCGCCCGCCGCGCCTGACACCGGCAAACCCGCCTCGCTCATAATTCCGGGGAGCGGTCTCAACTGCTCCGAGCCGATCTACCGCCAGGACCCGGCCAGCTATCACGACGGCATAATCGAAGCGCTGGGCGAGGGCATCACGAACTACGTGTTCATCAAGCCCAACGAGGACTGCCTGGCCTTTCACAACGGCGAAGGCAAGGTGGACGTCAATTTCTTCGTGAACTGGCTGCTCAATAATGCCACGTCCTATTCCGCCGCCTACATCGTGAGCGCCATGGCCATCACCAAGTACCTCCAGGGCCGGCATGACAGCGTGGTGGTCGCCGGGCTGTCCCAGGGCGGCGGGGCGGCGCTGCTCACGTCGCTGCAGTCGCAACCCACGGCGGCCGTGATCGCCTCCGGCTTTTCGGTCATCATGGAGCGCATTCACTGGTCGGGGCACAACCAGATCATCATCCCCGGCATCGGGCAGGCCTACAGCAACGAGAACGTGCGCGAGAAGATCAAGGCGTCACCCACGCAATTCCTCTTCACGTACGGCAAACAGGAAAGCGTCATCTACCGCCTTGAGGCGGAAGAGCACTATAGTTGCGACTTCCTCGCCGAGTGCCCCAACGTGCGCTGCGAATCCCACGACGAGGGCCACATCTTCCACGTCGCGATCACCAGCGACTTCCTCCGCAGCCTCGGCTTGTAATTGGTAGATGCATTCTGGGCGACTTTACCGCCGCAGTCGCGGCGGCAGTTTGTGCAGTTCTTGAACAGGCCATTCTAAATTGGCGCGACTCATTTGGACTAACCATCTATGGATGCAATTGAGCACTACACTGATGAGTGGACGCCCCTCAATCCCGTCATCCTGGAAGCCCATCGCCCGCAGTCCGACGCGGTTGTAGCGGCGGTTTGCACGCCGCAGCAAGCCATCGTTGGTTCGTGGCAAAGTGTCTCGCTGCAGCTCACACTCGGCCCGGACGGCCTACGTCAGGGCGATGCGATTGTCGTGCAGTCCGCCACGCGAGGCTTGCAATCCTGGCCGGCCCTGCAACACCTCATGCCCGCTGAAGCGGGCTATTCGAGCGCTGCATCGGATTCCGGCAGCCGGGTAACGTGCCTTGTGGTCGGCCCGCATGTGCGCGTGATCGCAGCAGAACCGCTGCCGGCGGGAGATATCCTCCGTATCTCTTACGGCGATCAGAGCGCCGGGGGTCCGGGAGTACGCATGACCCTAGCGGCGCTACGCCACTGGTTCCGCATTCTCTTCACTCCCCAGGACGGATCAGCCGTGCGCGAGGTGGTCGCGGAGCCGCCCTACCTCGATCTGCTGCCGGACGCACCGGAGAGTCTTGACGTTCTGGCGCCGAGCCACATGCGTCGCGGGGAGATGTCCACACTTGTCATCAAGGCAGTAGACGCCCACGGCAACACCGCAAGACCGCCGGCCGAACCCTCGATTGTTTCACCAATAATCGGGGTGGAGTGTCCCGGAGACGTCCAACTAGACGAGCGGGATCGGGCAGCACGTCGAATAGACGTGGTTCTCACGGAGGCGATGCCGCCCGCGGTGCGGCTGCGCCTTCGCGTGCGCCATCCGGCAACCAAAGACATAGGTATCAGCAACGCGGTGGAAGTCCTGCCCTCAGGTGATGATAGCGATCGTGTCTATTGGGGCGACCTGCACGCGCACACGTCCCACGGCCACGCGTACGGGGAAATCGAAGACCTCTACCACTACGCCCGGGATGAGGCGCGCCTCGACTTCGTGGCGCACGTGGAGCACTACACCCGTGCCGGTGAGTGGCTGCACCCGTGGTGGCGGCGGCGCTATCCGGACTGTCACACAGTCGCGGACTTCGTCGAGCGTTCGTGGCAAGAGCGGTTTGAGCAGGCGCGGCGGTTTGACGACCCGGGCAAGTTCGTGCCGCTGCTGGGATTCGAATGGGCGCACACTACAGGACACCTCAACGGCTTCTTCCCCGGCTTAGAAGCGCCGCTGGTCCATCCCACGAGCTTTCGTGATCCGGCCATGACGCCTGCCCACCTCAAGGGGTTGCTCAAAGACCATAGCTGGTTCGGCGTGCCTCACCACACCGCGTTTCCGCTGGGACGAGGCACCTTGGGCGGCTTCCGCTGGGAGCACTTCGATCCGGAAACCATGCCGTGCGTGGAGATCGCGTCCAAACAGGGAAACGGTGAACACTTCGGCGCGCCTTACGCTGCGCTGCCGATGGGAGTGGGCGGCACGGTGCGCGAGGGACTCGCCCGCGGGTTGCGCTTTGGTTTCGTGGGCGCGACAGATACGAACATCGCGCGTCCGGGCTCATTTACGGCCCAGGAGAAGCGCCAGCGCCTGCCGGGTCTGACGGCGGTGTCTGCGCCCGCCTTGGAGCGTGAGGCGATCTACAACGCCATCCGCAAGCGGCGCTGTTACGCAACGTTGGGTGGCAGACCCATACTGCGCTTCACAATCAACGGCGCGTTCATGGGCGAGTCGTTGCAGCTACCCCGCGCCGACGCTGTGAAGCATATCGTATGCGATGTTGCCGGTTCGGCAGAACTCGCCCGGGTGGAAATCATCAAGAACGGCGAGACGTTCTTCCAATTCGTCACGACGGACATGGGAAGCCAAAACCGCACCTACGACTACCGGGAGGAGTTTCCCGACACCGCCTCCAGCCAAGCGGGCGACTATTACTACCTGCGCATCCAGCAATGCGACGGCGCGCTTGCCTGGTCCAGCCCAATCTGGATCGACCTATAGGGCTGAGGCAGCCACCGAAATAGCGGAAGCTAAACAAATGTCTCCAATGCCACGAAGACGAAGAACACCGCCGACAGGGAGCTATTCACGTGGAAGAAGGCGGTGTTGACTCGGGAGAGATTGCCCGGGCTGACGAGCAAGTGTTCCCAGATGAGCAGGGCTGCCACGGCGGCGATGCCGAGCCAGTAGAAAAGCCCGAGGCCAAGCAGCACACCAACTGCCACGAGGCAGAGCGCGGTGGCTGTGTGGGAAAGGGCGGAGAAGATTAGCGCTCCCGGTATGCCGAACCTCACGGGGACGGAGAAGAGCCCCTCTTTCAGGTCGATCTCGTAGTCCTGGCAGGCGTAGATCATATCGAAACCCGCCATCCAGGTAACTACTGCCGCGCCCAGCAGCACCGTGCTCCACGCGAATTCGCCCGTGACCGCGATCCAGCCGCCCATGGGCGCCATGGAACCGGAGACGCCCAGCGCAAAGTGGCTGAGCCACGTGAAGCGCTTCGTGTAGGAATAAAACACCAGCCAGAAAATCGCAATCGGCGAGAGCAGCACGCAGAGCCAGTTGAGCATGGCCGCGGCCAGCACCATAAGGGCAATGTTGAAAATACTCGCGCCCCACATGAACTGCGGCGTGAGTATGCCTTGCGGCAGGGCGCGAATTGCCGTGCGGGGATTGCGGCTGTCGAGGTGACGGTCGATGATACGGTTGAGCGACATGGCCGCGGTGCGCCCCGTAGTCATCGCTACCGTGACCCAGATGAACTGCCACCACGTCGGCAGACCCTCCGCCGCCAGCAGCATGGCGAGATAGGCAAACGGCAGCGTGAAGGCCGCGTGTTCGATCTTGATCGCTTCCAGGAACACGGGCACCTTGCGGATGACTGACCCCACGGAGGTTGAAGTCGCGCTCATGCTATCGCTCTCCCGGATCCACTTCCGTGTCGCTAATCATCGTCGAGCATCTCCGCGAGCAGCGTTTCCATGGTGGTGATTGGCAAGGGTCCGATGAACTTGGCAGCGATCTCACCGTCCGGCGTAATGAAGAAGGTTTCGGGAATGCCGGAGACCCCGTATTCGATAGCGATCTTGCCGTTTGGATCTGGCCCACTGGGGTAGGTCTGCCCGAATACCTTGCGGAACTCGGCCGCAGCCTCCTCTGAGTCCCACAGGTTTATGCCGAGAATGACAACGCCGCGGTCTTGATAGCGCACATGCGTTTCCTGCAAAGTTAGCGCTTCGGCACGACACGGCGCACACCAGGAGGCCCAAAAGTTGATGATCACAGGCTGCCCTCGATAGTCGCTCAGCCGCACCTCACGGCCATCGCTGAGCGTGAGGGTAAAGTCCGGCGCCGGCCGGTTGTCCTGGCAAAGAAGGGTCGGCTCCAGGTTGATGCCGGGCGAGAAGCCGGCCAGTTGCCCGCTCTGGGAAAGGACATAGAAGAGGAGCGCCAGCAGTCCCGTAACCATCGCGACAAAGAGCGGTATGAGGATGTACCGCAGCGGAATGCTCCGCGGCGGCGCTGCTGAGCTCACTGCACGATCTCCCAGATGTGCTCGATCAGGTACACCAGATCGTCGCCGCGAAAGACGGCAGTTCGCCCGTCCAGTCGCTCCTGGCGTGGAGAACCAAAGACGCTCTGGTCCCAAATCTGCGTGTTTGTGACGGTAACCTGAATCTCGAATGGTGGCTGCAGCGACCACACCGGCGGCGGAGAAGCGGCGGTGAGCACGCCATGCGCCACCTCGCCAAGCTCCTCCCGCACCTCAGCAGGAGTGCGCAGCTTGGCGGCCTGAAATCCAAAGCCCCACTTCGTGGTGCACGTCCGCACACCCGGCAGCAGGCCCTCCGCCTCGGCGCAGGCGTGATTGTCGCCGCTCACCAACACCACAGGCACGTCCTGTGCGCCGCAGAGCGCGGCGTGGAGGCCGATCGTGCCCAGGTCCTGCCCATTGACCAGCACACGTGAAATACTCGGCGTGAGCGTCTGACACAGCACCGCGCCCCACGTGCCGGCTTTGGCGGGGTGGCCCAGCAGCATAGCGGCATCGGCATTAGCAAGCTCGCCGAATCGCACCTCTTGGTGTTCGCCAAAAACGTAGCTTGCGCCAAGATGCAAGAGGTCTTCGTGAAACGGTACGAGACCCGTGGCATCGTGCACGACGATCTCCTGCGCACCGGCGTTCTGAGCTCCCGCAACGGCTGCTGAAATCTCGCGGGCCATCAACCCGCGCGCTTCTTCATAGAGGAATGCGGCCTCACTGTGCGGGTCTACCTGGTGACGATGCACAACGCCAGCGGTACCGGCGAATAGTGCGATGATGACAACTTTCATGAAAGAGTCTCTTGTCGGAAACGCTGCAGTGATGCCTGTTTGCGGTCATGCGCTACCCGGCGCGGTAGCAAACTGCGGTACCGCGTGAAGATAGATTCCGCGCCCCCGCGCGGGGGCGAGCTTTCGCGGGAACCACCATCTCCCTATGTAAGCCACACGAGGAAATGAATGTGGCGACTGGCTTCCTGATGTCATTCCTGTAAGTGTTGAGTAAATCGTTGACAGATTCCGCTTTCCATTCTGAGGAGTTGACGGTGCATGTCATTCCGAGCGCAGCGAGGAATCTAGAGCCAATGTCGAACATGGTCCATACGGCACAGTACTCTAGATTCCGCGAACAGGGTTCGACACTCCGCTGCGCTTCGTTCGGAAAGACATGTGTACTTGTCATGTCTAGCACTGCGGAAGGTTGCTTTTGTTCTCAAATCTGTCAACGAATTACCTGACATCTACAATTCCGGCGCAGGACGGAATCCAAGGTGTGGGCGGCGAGGATAGAGTCCGCGCCCCCGCGCGGGGGAGAGCTTTCGCGGGAATGACGGAGTCCCTCGTGCTGTTTTCATGGAAACGACGGTTGAGCAGCGTAGTGGCGGCAGCATGGTCAAGCAGCCAAGCAGTCTGCGTGATCGGCAGACTACATCGTCGGCCCAATTCGGTGGGGAGCAAACTCACGATGACCCAGGATTTCCGTTGCAGTTAGCAGGCCGTTGACGGTATCGAGCGTAAGGTCGAACAACTGCTCGCCCAGCTCGCGGATGCTGGCCGTGCCTTCCAGCACCGGCACACCGGAGAAGTCGATGTTGTCCTGCATCTTCTCCACAGTCTGCGGATTAGCACACACCTTAATTACCGGCGCTACCGGGTTGCCGAGTGGCGAACCGCGACCGGTGGTAAAGATGCAGACCTGCGCGCCGCCGGCCACCATGCCGGTAACCGATTCCGAGTCGTAGCCCGGGGTATCCATCACCACCAGGCCCTTTTTGCTGGGGTAGTCGGCATAGCCGATCACCTCTTCCAGGACGGTCGTGCCGCCCTTGTAGATGCAGCCCAGCGACTTTTCTTCAATAGTCGTTAGACCGCCCTGAATGTTGCCCGGTGCGGGGTTAGCGCCCCGAATCGACACACCCATCTTCAGCGCGTCCTCTTCGGCCTTGCGTACCACCCCGATGAGTTGCTCGCCAATCTCCGGCTCGCGCGCCCGCTGGGCAAAGATGTGCTCCGCGCCGATGAATTCCGCAGCTTCGCTAATCATCACCGTGCCGCCGGCTTCCACCAGCATATCGGAGACTACACCGGTAATGGGATTGCTGGACAACCCGCTGGTAGTGTCGGATCCGCCGCACTCGGTTGCCAAGACGAGCTCAGAGAGGGGGAATTCTTCCCGCTGCATCGTGGAGAGCTTGGCGGACAGCTTCTGCGCCATTTGCGCGCCTCCCTGGATAGTCTTGATGGAGCCGCCGGCCTCTTGTATCACGATGAGCTCCACCGGCTTGCCGGTCTTGGCGATGCCTTCGGCAATGAGAGGCGCTTCTGCTGTCTCGCAGCCCAGCCCAACCACGATGACAGCCCCGACGTTTGGATTGCTGCCGGTGCCAACCATGGTTTGCACAAAGAGGTCCGCATCAGCCCCCAATTGACCGCATCCGTATTGGTGAATTGTCGTCACCGCTCCGGGCACGAGCTCTGTGATGCGCTGGCCCACGGTAGACGAACAAATCACTGATGGCAGAATTGCCAGGTGGTTGCGAATTCCTACGCGACCGTCCGGCCTGCGGTAGCCCTGAAATGTCTCTGCACGTGCCACGGTGTTCACCCCCTTCCGGACTCTCTTGATGCTACTACCGACCAATCTAGCGTTGCATTCCTTCGTATTGTACTCTTCTCGTCAAAACAGTGTTGCCACTCCGCTAGGAGACCATTGCGTAACCCCACTTTCAAGCAGGGGCACTCCCTCTCCTTGGGAGGACTCTGTGTAACTCCGTCATTCCGGCGAAAGCCGGAATCCAGAGTTTATTTACAACTAAAGATAGCATGATGTTAAGTCGTTTCACCCCCATCCAAACCTTTCCCACAAAAGTGAAGGGTTATGCAAAGGTCGCTCTGGGTAGAGGGACCCGGGTGAGGGCATTTCAGCTTAACCCGTCCTTTTATCTACAAGACCGACACGCAAGAGCACAATGACGGCAAAGAAGCTCCCCGAATGCGGGAATTTCCCCCTCACCCTAACCCTCTCCCGGCGGAGAACTTTGCAAAACTCCGGCCGGAGGCGCAAGAAATACCCCCTCTCCTTGGGGAGAGGGGACAATCTCCCTTCCACATGGGTTTTGCAATGGTCTCCAGAGGGAGAGGGGACTTTCCCGCACCGGCAAGAGTTACGCAAAGGTCTCACTAGGGTGAAGTCGGCCGGATACGACGTTCGCGCCCAGTCTGAGCATGCGACGAGAAAGACTACGACATGGTTCGCTCTGCCGAGCGCTGCAAGTTGCACTCTCCCTTATGCCAAAGTGTTGAAGTTTAGGCGATACTGCACGGCTGAACCGCATTTCAGCAAAAATCTCGCGCGCATCCTGCAAACTTTGCGGGTAATTTGACATTAACGAGCATGTAGCATACAGTGAATCCCTGTGCTACTGCACAATTTTGCTTGACACGATGAATGAGCAATTCCATAACACAGAATCTGCAAGCACGAATCGCCAAGTAGCTACGACTCTCGCCGATTGAATGAGGAGACGATATACATGCCCAAGATCGTAATCTTTAGCGAAGATGCGCGTAACGCCATGATGAGCGGTGTTGAGCAAGTCGCCGACACGGTTCAAGCCACTCTAGGCCCCAAGGGGCGCAACGTGGCGCTGAGCTACAAGGAAAAGCTCCCTATCGTTACGCACGACGGTGTCACCGTTGCCAAGGAAATTGAGCTGGTCGACAACTTCGAGAATATGGGCGCTCAGCTCATGATACAGGCCGCGAGCAAGACCAACGACGTTGCCGGTGACGGCACGACTACCGCCACCGTGCTTGCCCACACGCTCATAACTGAAGGACATCGCCACATCGTCGCGGGCGCCAATCCCATGATTCTGAAGCGCGGTCTGGAGAAGGCCGCTCGGTCAGTGGTCGAGGAGTTGAGAAAGTCTTCCACGCCGGTAAGCGGCAAGGACCAGGTTACCGAAGTTGCCACTATTTCGGCTGGCGATGCCGGCATCGGTGAACTCATCGGCGAAGTGATGGACAGAGTGGGTAGAGACGGCCTTATCACCGTGGAAGAGGGACAGAGTCTTGGCATTTCAGTCGAATACGCGGAAGGGATGGAATTCGATCAGGGCCTTCTCTCTCCGTACTTCATTACCGACTCCCTCAATATGCATGCCGTAATCGAAGAGCCATACATCTTCATTACCGACCAGAAAATCGACTCACTGGAAGAGATCTTGCCGCTCTTGGAGCGCATGGTGCAACGCGGCGAGAAAAATCTGGCCATCATTGCCTTGGAAGTAGATTCCCATGCCCTGGCAATGCTCATCACCAATAAATCACGCGGTGTTTTGAATTGTATCGCGGTGAAGGTGCCTGGGTTCGGCGACCGGCGCAAGGAAACGCTGCGAGATATTGCTATCGTCACCGGCGGCCAGTTAATTTCTGAAGAGGCCGGGAAACGCATCGAGGAAGTGGAGATTGAAGATCTTGGCCGCGCGCGCCGGATTGTCGCAGATAAAGACACCACTGCCATTATCGAGGGGCATGGAGACGTCGACGAGATTGCCGCGCGTGTGAACCAGATCAAGTCGCGATTGCAGGATGGCGCCCCTGAATTCGATCGTGAAAAGCTGGAGGAGCGCGTAGCCAAACTCTCCGGCGGCGTAGCAGTCATTCACGTGGGCGCAGCCACCGAGATTGAGTTGAAGGAGAGGAAAGACCGCATTGACGATGCCCTTTCTGCCACGCGCGCCGCAGTCGAGGAGGGCATTGTGCCTGGCGGCGGGATTGCCCTCATTAACGCGGCGTCCGGCCTGGATCGCCTGCGGTTGAAAGGCGATGAAGCGGTGGCGATACCGGTAATGCGCAAGGCCCTGGGAGCGCCGCTCAAGCGCATCGCCCACAACGCCGGACTGGATGATGCGGTTATTGCCCAAGACGTGCAGCGCTTGGCGAAGAACCGGCGCAACAAGAACACGGGCTATAACGTGCTGACCGGTGAGTACGTGGACATGATAAAGGCGGGGATTATCGACCCCCTCAAAGTGGCGCGCTCAGCAGTCGAAAATGCGACCTCGGTCGCATCTATGGTGCTCACTACTGAGGCGCTGGTCGCCGACGTGCCGAAGGAAGATGTCGAAGTTGAGGGAACGCCTGAGTTTTAGTGACAGCCCCGCACAATGAATGCTATGGCCCCTCCAGCGCGGAGGGGCCTGCGTTTTCCCCACCCCATCCCCGAACGCTCGCTCGCCGACAGTGTGCCTCCCGCGCGCGTGAGACACGCTCGTGTTCGCACACGAATGCGGCCCTGCATAGCGCCTGCGCCGGCTATTGATACCTTTCCCAAGATCGTCTTCCCTAATCGGTACTTGGCGTAGATTCAGAGGATGACGGCCCTAAAGACAACTAGATTCAGAACGTGTTTGGCAAGAACTGATGATACTATGTAATTAAGGACCGAATGTGCCGCTACAAAGGAGTAGAACTCATGAATAGGCGGGCATTGCTGATTGCAATTGGCTTGATCGTCGTCGTGGTTGGTGGCGCGGGGGCTTGGTGGCTCGGGTCGCCCTTGTTCATCAACACGGTTGTCGAAGAGGAACTCCCATTCGAGATCCCGACCGCCGCAGAAATGGATGAGATGTCGGAGGACGAGCGTGAGAAGGTAGCCGCAGACGTAATGGATGCGGCGGCCAAAATGCCGGATAAAGAGATGGAAGAAGATATGCCGGAGATGGCGAATGACGCCCAACCGGTGGTGGTTGCGGAGGGCCAGTTCCAAGATGCCGACGAATTTCATAAAGGTACCGGCACTGTGACGCTCTACCGCTTGGCGGACGGCACGCACCTGCTGCGGTTCGAGGACTTCCGCGTGACCAACGGCCCGCAACTGCATGTATTGCTGGCAAACCATGCCGACCCTGTCAATCGTGCCGACCTTGAGGAAGGATACATCGATCTGGGTGGGCTCAAAGGGAACGTAGGCAGCCAAAACTACGAGATTGCGGCTGACATTGCCATCGACCCCATCAACAGCATCGTAATCTATTGCAAGCCCTTCCATGTGGTCTTTTCCACGGCTGCGCTTAGCAGCGGAAGCTAACATCGGGGCGCACGAACTAGCCGTACCGGACGCAGCGAGGAACCTTGAGCGAATGCACGAGGTTCCTCGCTGCTCTGCATTTAAGACAAGAGACAAAACGTAGCGCGGGGGCTTGTCCCCCGCCCGCATGGCGTGCCGGCAAAGCAGAGTCGATAGTTTCCCTCTCCGTTTCCAGCGCGGGGCAAACTGCTCGAAAGGGTGGCAGACTGCCCTTTGGTCTGGTGTGACGGCAATGCAGTCCCGTGGTCCTCTGGCCCTGATCAGACGCAGGTTGCAAACCTGCGCTACTGGAGAGGAAGGGCATATAGAGACGTAGCGCGGGGGCTTGCCCTCCGCCCGCATGGCGTGCCGGCAAATGAGAGTCGATAGTTTCCCTGTCCATTTCCAGCGCGGGGGCTTGTCCTCCGCTAGGGGCAGCACGCAGGGCGTAATGAGGAGATGGGATGGCGCTTGCGCGGGAACGGTAAGTGACAAGCGCTTCGCCGACAGAAATAGAAAATGCAACAGAGAGATGCCACGACCGCATGACGGCTAACTTACACAGGAGGTAGCTCTGTAGAGTAGGCGTGACAGCTCAAGTAGCGATAACGAACGTGGCGGGCGGCACATGAAACGTCACTCCGGCGAAAGCCGGAGTCCAGGGTTGAGACAAAGATTGATTCCGTCTTTTGCCGGAATCGTAGGTGTCTGGTATTTCATTGAGAGCTTTGGCAGAGGAAACATGGGATCTAAACCCTGTGCTTGCCTGCCTGCATGTCAACACTGCAAATTGGGGAGAGGATTCTGTCAACGAATCACTCAACACCCACAGGAATAGCGGGACGGGTTGCGGGAATTTCTCACTGCAAGGTGATCGGCTAACCTAATCGATCAGGCAAGTCGCAGGCTGCAAACATATCCTGAGTCTTGCCGAAGGGCCTGTGCTACCGGAGGAAAGCAAAACGAGCGCCGACGGTCGGCGCTCGTTTCGTACGTGATGCCGGTTTTCACATGTTTATGCCGGGTCGGGTGCAGCCGATTCAGTGTGCGACGCGACCGGGGCGGCGATTTCTTGCGTCTGCTCGGCTTCGCGGGTAAGCGGCCAGAAGAAGAGCGCCGTTCCCGCAGCCATGATCAAGGAGGCGGTGAAGACGTGGGCGACGCGCAGCGCCGTAGGCAAGCCCATGAGCACCTGCGTGAAGCCAAGTGTGATCTGCAACGCCAGGAGTGCGATCACGAGAATTCCCAGGTATTTCGCACTGGTCTGGTCCACGCGCAAACGCCAGCCCGCCAGCAGCGCGAGGGCAATCGCGAAGACGTAGGAAGCATACCTGTGGCCCATGTGTACTTCCTCGAGGACACGGCTTGAGCCGCCCCCGCCATCGCAGCTCAGCACGCCGTGGCAAGCAATTCCGGCTCCCATGCCGACGACCAATGCGCCGGAGACCACGACGAGCAGGCCGGCCATCAGGGCGGCAATACCCCGCCATTTCGGCATTCCATCTATACTCAGCGCACGATTCTGCACATGTACCGCGCCCATTACAGTCGCGGCGATAAAGAGCATGGATATCGTGAGATGGGAACCCACGAGCAGAGCCGGTAGTTCTGTGAGTACCGTCACTGCGCCAAGCACAATCTGCACAACGAGTAAGAGTGAAAAAGCAAGCACGATGGGTCGTATCTGGCGCAGGCTGCCTTGACCGAACCACGCCTTAATCAACACCCAGACGACGCCAACGGTCAAGAACAACGCCAGGAAGCGATGCACAAACTCAATGACTGCTGCCGTTTCGAAAGGCGGAATCACTTGACCTGAACAGAGCGGCCAATCGGGACACCCCAGTCCCGAGCCCGTTGCCCGTACCACCGCTCCCCATAGAATGTGAATGAGGGCCAGTGCGACGACACTCCACATTACCCGCTTCACCCACGTTTCGGGGTGTTTCATCGCATTACTCACGCTTTCCTCCTCTTGTGTACGATCCTGCTTAAAGTGTAGCACTAATCCTGCTTTGATGACACTATTTCACGGAAAGATCGAGTTGCCAGGGGGGTGCATCCGTGTCATTATCATGGGCAAAGCAGTTGCCGCCCTAGAATCGGCTTGAAGTCGCCTACTCCCACATAGATTGCAGTCTCGGAGCGTAGGCAGTCCGGCAAAATGGGCATAGCAGCGGGTAGATTACGTTATTCAGCAAGGAGGCATCCATGTCGGGAAAAGTCAAAATTGTTGCCCTCGAATCGGCACACCCCCACATACACAGCTTGATCAGGCAGGCGCAAGAGCAAGAAGGCGCCGAGTTTGTCGGCTTTGCCGATCCCAATCCCAAACGCCGCGCTCTCACCAAGGAGCGCAACGAGTTTGACGACGACATGGTCTTTGCCGACTATGAACAACTTCTCGACGAGCGCCAGCCGGATGGTGCGCTCATTTGTTCCACCAATGCCGATCACGTCAAATACGTGGAGGCGCTGGCGCAGCGCGGCATTCACATCATGTTGGAGAAACCGTTTGCCGCGAGCCTCTCGGATGCCGACCGCATGATCGCCGCGTGCGAACAGCATGGTGTGACGCTAATGATCAACTTTCCCACGGCGTGGGGTCCGGCCTTGCGGCGGGCGCGCGAGATTGCGCAGTCCGGTGCGTTGGGGCAGGTCTTTCAGATCGCGTTTCGGGGCGGACACATGGGACCCACCGGCGACTTTGACACGTGGTGGTACCGCCCGCAGGACGGCGGCGGCGTGTTGCTGGACTACTGCTGCTATGCGGCCAATGTCTTTACATGGATTCTCGGCAAACAGCCCCGCCAGGTCTGCGGCATGGCCGATACCCTGGTGAAGCCGGTAAGGTCCGAAGACAATGCCGTACTGCTGCTGCGTTACGACGACGCGCTCTGCGTCAGCCAGGCCACCTGGACCCGCTTCGGACCCGAGCCGATCCACGGGCCGGTCATTAACGGCACCGAAGGCAGCGTGACCATGGTTGGCAGAGAGCAACTCAAGCACTGCACGCAGGAGAACCCCGAAGGCGACATCATTGACGTGCCGCCGCTGTCGGAACCGCACATGCAGAACGGACCTGCGTACTTCGTCCACGCGCTGCTGAACGGCACCGCCATCGAAACGCCGTGCGACCCCGCATTCAACCGGGACGGACAGGAAATCCTGGAAGCGGGCAAGATCGCGGTGCAGACCGGTGTGACCGTGAATCTGCCCATACTGCCGGCCTAGGCTGAACATCCTAGCAACTCAGTTGGACGATGGAGAGGGAATGCGACGCATTCCCTCTCTCGGTATGGATGGGAGTTTGCAATGGCGCGCCGCGCGAACACATCCGTTTGGCCATTGAGTTCTGAGAATGGGTGCAATTGACCGGGATTTCTCATACTAGAGCGCCAGACCAGTTCGAATTAGCCATGAGACTAGATTCAGTGTGGAGGCACGGGCAAGATTACATTAGACCTGCAATTCGTTCAGGCTGCGCGCAGCAGGATTCACGTAGCAGGATTCGCGTAGCAGGGCTCGCGCAGCAGGATTCGCTCAGCCCTCAACACGAACGGTACCAGAGGAGTACATGCTAGTCTGCTACAGGTCTTGACCATCGAATATACCCCCCAGTAGTATAAAGATAGTGATGTAGTTGGTGCGCGCCGCTGGAGGCTTGTGCATAGAGTGGCGCCAACAAGCGGCAATTGACTGGGCCAGGTTCTTTCTGCCGGCTCCGCTGCCAGGTTCTCAATTCCAAGAAAGTTGATCCATGGCAATTGCTGAACATACTAAGCGAAAAGAGTCTCTTGCGCTGGCCGTAGAGGGCATGACGTGCGCGGCCTGCGTATGGCGCATCGAAGAAGCCATCACGCGCCTGCCCGGCGTGCATGAAGCGGCCGTTAACTTGGCGACGGAACGCGCGCAAGTGTCATACGACCCGGACGCAGTGACACCCGCCGCCGTCGCGCAGGCCGTGACAGCAGCGGGCTATACTCCTGCCGTCGTCAAGCGTACGTTGCGCGTGCCCGGCATGCAGGACGGCTCGGCGGTCAGCCGCGTTGAAGCGGCGCTCCACGCTGTGCCGGGAGTCCTGACTGCGAACGTCAATCTGGCGGCAGAGCAAATTCTCGTCTCTCATCTTCCCGACGTAACTGAAGTGAACGCGCTCAAAGTAGCGGCCGCTGCTGCCGGTTATACGTTGGAAGACGAAGAACAAGATCCGGCTGCGGACCAAGAGGTAGCCGCGCCTGCGGCGAGGAGTGCGGCGCAACGCGACTTGCGTGTCCAATTGGGCGTCTCTCTGGCGCTTTCTCTCGTGATCCTGCTTGGCAGCATGGGAGGCCAATTCCTGCCCTTTGTGCGCGGCTCCATAATTGAAAACCCCTTCCTGCTGTGGGCATTGGCGACTCCTGTGCAGTTCTGGGCGGGTTGGCGCTTCTACCGGGGCGCGTGGGCAACGCTGAGGCATTTTGCCTTCGATATGAATGTGCTCATCGCCATCGGAACGAGCGCAGCCTACTTCTTCAGTGTGGCGACTGCGCTGGCGCCGGAGTTCTTTGCCGGCCAGGCTGTAAGCGGCGAAGCCCCGCGCTATTTCGATACGGCTGCGGTCATTATCACCCTGATTCTGCTGGGGCGTTTCCTGGAGACACGCGCAAAGCGCCAGACCGCGACTGCTATCCACGCCTTGATGGACTTCCAACCGCAGATTGCGTTGGTCGTACGTGACGGCACACCCGAAGAAATTCCGCTGGCTCAGGTAGCCGTGGGCGATGTCATGCAAGTGCGACCTGGAGATCGCGTGCCGGTGGACGGCGTTGTGATTGAAGGGCAGAGCGCAGTCGATGAGTCGATGCTCACGGGCGAGAGCATGCCGGTAGAAAAAGGCCCCGGCGCTGAAGTCGTGGGCGGTTCGCTGAATACGACCGGAGCTTTCACCTTCCGCGCCTCGCGAGTAGGCAAAGACACCGCGCTCGCGCATATCGTGCGCTTGATTGAAGAGGCCCAGGGATCTAAAGCGCCGCTCCAACGACTAACGGACCGCATAGCCGCTCACTTTGTGCCCGTCGTAATCGGTGTTGCCCTGCTCACGTTTCTCGTTTGGTTTCTCGTTGGACCCGAGCCGACGTTTACGCCTGCGCTGCTGGCCTTTGTGGCGGTCCTCATCATAGCCTGTCCCTGCGCGCTGGGCCTGGCGACACCTACGGCTGTGATGGTTGCCATGGGCGCGGGCGCCGCCAAGGGCGTGCTCGTGCGCGATGCGGAGGCGCTGGAACGCTTACACAGTGTGACCACGGTAGTCCTGGACAAGACGGGCACGCTGACCCAAGGTACTCCGGAAGTTACGAATACAATCGCAACGGGCATATCCGAATCCGAGTTGCTCCGTCTCGCCGCTGCGTCGGAACAGTCCAGCGAGCATCCCTTGAGCCAAGCGGTGGTGCGGGCAGCGCAGGCCAGAGGCCTGGCAATCCCTCCCGCCATGGGCTTCATCGCAGCGCCGGGACGGGGTATCCGCGCAGAGGTAGCAGGCAAGCTCGTTCGGGTCGGCAATCAAGCCTACATGGCAGAGAGCGGGGTGGACCAACAATCGCTCGCCGCGCTCGAAGCGCAGGTGCAAGCATTCAACGACGTTGGCAAGACCGTGCTCTTGGTGGCTCTCGATGGCGCGGTGGTAGGCACGATCGCGGTAGCCGACGCGCTCAAGCCAAGCGCCCAGGCAATGGTCCAAACGCTGCGCGCCCGGGGACTGGCGATAGTGATGCTCACGGGTGACGCGATGCGTACTGCTCACGCCATTGCCGCTCAGCTCGGCATTGAAAGCGTGTTGGCAGAGGTTATGCCCGGGCAGAAAGCGGCGGTCATTCAGAAGCGGCAAGAAGCTAATGAGGTCGTCGCCATGGTGGGAGACGGCATAAACGATGCTCCTGGGCTCGCCCAGGCCGACGTGGGCATTGCGCTGGGGGCCGGCGCCGACGTGGCGCTGGAAGCCGCGGACATTACCCTCAAGGGCGAGAACCTCGGCGCCCTGGAGACCGCCTTCACGCTCTCCCGAGCTACGCGCCGCACCATTTGGCAAAACCTGGGCTGGGCGTTTGGCTACAACGTGGTGCTCATCCCGGTGGCGGCAGGCGTTTTATATCCTCTATTCGGGATCGTCCTTAGCCCCATGCTCGCAGCAGGGGCGATGGCGCTTTCATCGGTCTCAGTGGTGACAAACTCCCTGCGTTTGCGGAGCATCGTATGAGGACCTTCTTGGGGTAAAGGGGGAGGAAGGCAGAGTTGCAATCAGCCTTTTTGGAAGCGTCCGAGGAGCGTCATTCCTGTAAGTGTCAGATAATTCGTTGGCAGATTCAAGTACAAAAGCAACCTTCCGCAGTGTTAGACATGACTAGTAAACATGTCATTCCGAACGAAGCGCAGCGAAGAGTCGCTCTTAGCGCGGAATCTAATGTGCTGAAGCCGCTATAGTGCGTTGAGCAGGAACCCTAGATTCCGCGAACATCGTTCGACGCTTCGCTCGGAATGACAAGGCCTTGTAGCGCTTTCTACGGGGAAGCGAATTCTGTCAACGAATTACTCAACACTTACGATTCCGAGCCCAGCGTCGAACTCTGTTCGCGAAAAACTCGGCCTCTAACAGAGCACTCAAATTGCGGTCAACTGCTTACGCGTTAGGCAGCGGGGGGAAAAGTCAACATGCAGTCGCACAAACCACTGCGGCGAGGAAGACGAGACTCTCGATCCGCCCACATCCTCGGTAGCGCAGGTTTGCAACCTGCGTCTGCTGCAGTGAAGACCTCTATGTGCCCTATTCTCTCGTGTGACAATGTTGGAAAATACGCCCTATGCTGCTTACTCCGGCGGCAAGCCCCCTTGCTGGTTTAACGCGACAGCACTTGAACGCAAGTCCCCGCGCTACGGCAAGTGCAAGAGTCTCGTGGGCAGCACCGGCAGACCTGCAAGAGTCGATCAATTTGGAGACACGGTCACTGCGACATCCAATGGGGAAACTGCGTAGAATGGACGTAGCATACAGAGGCTTACGCCTTGCCACTGGCCGGACGGCAGGAGCAAGTCCACTCTCATGAAGACACCGGCCACGATCGAATAGACGCTGTAAGGAGCGCCACAATGGCAAAATGCGCAACCTGTAATGAATCAGTAGACACAGCTACTACCGAGACCAAGGTAGAGTACCGGGGCACGGTCTACTACTTCTGCTGCGGCCACTGCCAGGCCGCCTTCGAGCAGGAGCCGGAGCGGTACGTCGAGGCCTAGCCGGAGCAGTGGAGCGGAAAGGCCCCACCGCTGCCTCTCCTTTTCACACGCGTGAGATGTGGTGGTCTTCGCGCACGATCTTTACAGTGATACTCGCGTAATGTCTAGATTCTTAGCTGTTTCTTAGGCAGCATTGCAATGACCTCCGATTCCTTGCTATATGAGGGATCCACGGCGTGTCTTGCCTTCAATATGCCGTTTCAAGTCCTGCCCAAGCGGCAGGACTTAGTCTTTTAATGCTTGACATACTGCATCTCTGTGCAACCATGGATTCAATACCCGGCGCCTGGATGGGAGTCAATTGAAGGTTGCTGATGGCGTCGTTGAACTAAGGCGTCGTTTGGCGTTCGTGTCGTCAGGCAGGAGTGCCATCACAAACGACCGTCCACCCTTCTAGCGCTGCACTTTGGGGGAAAGGAGCAGAGCAATGCTTACGCGTCGTTCATTACTGGGAAGTACAGCCGTGCTCGGAGGCGCGGCGGCGCTCGCCACCGGCTGCAGTTCGCTGGGGATCCCACTTTCGCCGCCCAGCACGCCGCAGGGCAACGTGATCAAAGTGGCAGCGTCTCCGCGGTCTATATACCTCGTCTTGCCGTACGGAAACTACACTGATGACGACGAAGCCGAAGTCCGGTTCGAACGGGCCCGCATGGCGCTCGAAGAGGACGAGACAAACGCGTATGGACCTAAGCGCGGCGGCTACTCGCTTGACCTGCGGCTTGTCAACGATTTCTACCCGCCGTACGTTGAACCCAAGACCGAGGAAGAGACAGAAGCGTTCATAGCGGCCAGGCTCGAATCGGTTGCGACCGTGCTCGACGATCTCGACGCCGACCTGGTGACCGTCTGGCCGGAGGAGGCACGGCACTGGGGCGAGAATGGACTCTTACTGCCCTTGGACCGTTTCAGCGGCGCGGGGGAATCTGAGCTCAATCAAGAGTTTTTCCCTACCGTGGTCAGTCAATTCCGGCGCGACGGCGCGCTCTACGCGCTGCCCGTAGACGCCATGCCGCAGATGCTCTTCTACGACGAGGGGTTCCTCAATCGGCAAGGCGTGCCGCCGCCCGACAGTAACTGGAGTTGGGACGATCTGGCGAGAAGTGCCGCTACCCTCACGTCATCAAAGCAAGACGGCACGGTCTCGCGGTGGGGCCTGATTGCACACGGTCACGGTATTTCGTGGGCGTTGTGGCAGAACAAAGCGAATATCGTCAACTCGGACACGGCGCAGTGCCGTTTACAGGAACCGGCGGCAGTGGCAGCACTGCAGTTCGTGCACGACCTGTTGCACAAGCACCGCGTTTCCCCACTGGCGGAGATGCGGGACCTATGGGACTACCACTGGAGAACACCACCAGCTATGTTCTATGATTTTCCTCCCATTGTTCACAATCAAAGAAATGACTTTCGCATGGCGGCGTTGCCCCGGGGCAAGGTGTCCGCCACACCGGTACGCACCAGGCTTGGCATCGGCATTGCCGCCCGGACGCAAAGGACAGAAGCGGCATTCATGGCGCTAAAGGGATTCAACCGCGCCATGCAAGCGCACGTGGCGATACCCGCCGGTAGAGAGGCCGTCGCGCGCCTGGCAGACCTCCGCCCGGACATCAGCCCGGAGGAAGTCACCGCCGTGCAGCACTCCCTGGAGCACGGTCGCGAATGGCCGCAACACGGGCTGCCATTGACCATCTTGTACGAACTCGCCCAAGGCCTCGGCCGCGGCGAAGACGTGCCTACCATCGTTAATCAGGCCTGCAGTATCGCGCACGAGTACTGAAAAACAGGCAGACCGCTATTGCCAGTCGACGAGAGCGTGTTTCCTGTTTAGTTGCTTCTCTCAGTCCTCGCGTGACTTTACTACGTCCACTCCGGGCCGATCATGTCCAGGGGCGGCGTGGTGGTGGCGAGCAGGCGTTCGGTGAGCAGGCCGTGGTGTTCGCGGATGCGGGCTTGGGAGGCGGGATCAAGGGCAAGGTTGCGCATTTCGTGGGAGTCTTCCTGCAAGTCGTAGAACTCGCTGCCATATTCCTGTCCCCAATATGCGTACTTGTAGCGATTGGTGATGACCGCCGTGCCGCGCGTGACGCGGTCGCCGTGGACGTAGTCGGAGAACGCCATGCCGGGCAGTTTGGCTGTTCCTTCGATGACGGGTCGCAGGCTAGTGGCGGCCATGGCCTCGGGGACGGGGACACCGGCGTAGTCGAGGATCGTGGGGGCAATTTGAAATGTCTCCACCGCGTCCTCCACCACCGGAATGCGTTCGTGACCGGCCGGCGGCACGACAATCAAGGGCACCCGGGCCGACGGCTCCCAGAACGTGCCCTTGCCGCCGCGCGACCAATCGCCCATGTGGTCGCCGTGGTCGCTGACGTAGATGATGAGCGTATTGTCCAGCGTACCGGCGTCGGCCAGCGTCTGCACCAACTGGCCCACCATGTCGTCGATCATGGTGCAGAGACCCCAGTACTTGGCGATGGCGTTGCGGATGATGCGGTCGTCGGGCTCTTTGGCAAAGCGGCCGCCGCCATTCTGCAGGTGCTTGGGCTTATCGCTATCGTCAGCGAGATACGTCACCGGCATGTCTACCTCGGCCGGATCGTACATGCTGGCATACGGTTCCGGCGGGTCAAGCGGGCCGTGAGGACCGCAAATGCCGCACCAGGCAAAGAAGGGCCGGTCGCGGCTCTCGCGCATGAAACCGGCGGTGTTATTGGTGATCCAGGTGTCGATATAGTCTTCCAGCGGCAGCACGTTCGTGATGGCCTTCATCTCTTTGTACTGCGGCTCGCGCCGCTGGGCGTAGATCTTCTCATAGCCTCCGGGATGCCGCTCTTCCAGCCAGGCGGCGTAGATGGGTCCCAAGGGACCAGGCCCCAACGACAGGCCGGATGATTCCGTCCAGCGGGAGCCCTTGCCCTCGGTCAGCACCGTAAAGCGGAAGCCTTTCGGCGGCCACATGTGGATTTTGCCAAAAGCGGCGGTGTAGTAGCCTCCCACGTCGTGGAGATGCTCCATGAAGGTCAACTCATGATGAGGCAGTCCCGGCGTGCGGTCGATGGGATTCGCCTGAAAGGTGACACCGTGCTGGTGAATGTAACGTCCTGTCTGCAGACAGGCACGGGCCGGCGTGCAGATGGTGTTCTGCGTGTAGGGACGTTCAAAGCGGGTTCCCTGAGCGGCCAGCGCATCGATGTTGGGCGTCTTGACCTTCTTGTTCCCATAGCAGCCAAGCGTATCCCAGCGCTGCTGGTCGGTGGTGATAAGCAAGACATTCGGGGCCTTAGCCATAGAGCGCCTCCAATCTGGTGCCAGAAGCAAACAAACACTCGTGCCGATTTCGATTATATACCCTGACGCCACTTGGTTTCTTGGCGCGCAAAACGGAAGCGTACGAGGGATTAGCCGCCGAGGTCTTTCGCTAACGCAACTACCACGAGCGATGATGCCCCATTGGCGTCAGGCATCTCACCCAGATAATCGTCGCTTTACCAAGAGTGCCACTATTGAGTGAGCAACAAAGTGTGAGCAGTCGAGAACAATTGAATGACATAGTCTCTTTGTATTCTTCGCGCATTCTAAGGGAGACAAGAGTCAATTTGCTTTTCTGAGTCTATGGTCTCGAGAGGAGAATGTAGTCTCCCATAGGCTTGCAAGAGATATACTGTTAATGGAAGCGTAGTAGTTACAGGAGAGGGTGTTTGTGGCATCCGCAATTGCAATGGATCACTTGAATACAAGCTATCGATTTATCGAACAAGCGCAAGAGGAATTTGACAAAGGTGACATTCTTCAAGCCTCGGAGAAGGCCTGGGGTGCAGCAGCACGGGCGGTCAAAGCTGCTGCTGAGCAAAGAGGCTGGGAGCACAGGAGCCATGCCCACCTCTTTGAGAGCGTGACAAAGATTGCAAACGAGACTTCAGATGGCGAACTGAGAATGCTCTTCTCAGCGGCGAACACGCTTCATCAGAACTTCTATGAGGGTTCGCAGAATGAGGAGTTTGTCCAAGACAACATTCAGCATGTGCTGGTGCTAGTAAACAAACTGACAAAGTTCGTGGTCGAATCCTAAGGAGAAGAGAGTGTGAACCAGTTTCTTGTAAGTCAACTCGAATTGAATGACCCCAATTGGTCATCCAACACTGAGGTCATACAAGGGTCGCATGGAGAAATCACCGCTGTCAAGATCACTCTTGTAGTGAAGCGCCGTACGCGTACTGGTCTGGCCAGAGTGCTGTACGATCGAGTATCGCATACACTTGACGCAGTGGAGGAGGCCACAGAGAAGGCATTTGCACAAGCTGCAAGCCAATTTGGGATCGTCGCGCCACAATAGGTCCAAAGACAAGACGCTCCACATGAGCGGGAAGCGGGCCTCTAAGGCGCACAAACCCAAAAAGGCAAAGCACCTGTCTTTCTACCTCCGCAGACAGTTTGTCGCGGGGAGTAAGTAGAGAGTAAAACGATGCCCGGTCTTGGCTGCTAATCCCTGTGTTTATGTGAGGGATTGTAGCCGCTGCAACTGGAGAATTGTATGAATCTCGGAGGCTGGCTCGGCAGCCTCATAATCCGGCCTTCGCGACCGACTGCCAACTGCAACCCTCTGCGCTACACTCCAGCTTTCTCCAAATCCAAGGGCTACCCGTGACTGGTCTGCCGTTATGCGTATTCCAATGCCACGCCAAGTGCTTCCGCGGGCAGATTGATGGCGACTTCCGCTGCTTCCGGCGCTTGGTCGAATGGGAAGCGGTGGGTGAGCAGCGGGTCCACGCGCACCTTGCCGGCCGCTTGCAGGGCGAGGAGGGCTTGAAGGTTCTGCTCCTGGTCCCAGCGCACAAAGCGGTCCGGGTAGTCCGTCTCGCCACGCAGGTAGTCCCGTTCCCGGCTGCCGGGGCCGCGTCCGTTCACCCAGTGGATGTTGATTTCCTTCGTGTGGGGGTCGGCGTCCGGGTGGGTGGGGGTGAGGTCCCAGATCACGCGGCCGATAAACAGCAGCCGGCCGCCCTCCCGCACCAAGCGCACGGCCAATGACGCCGGACCGCGGATACGGGCCGAGGTCGCCACGAAGACCGCGTCCGCGCCCCTGCCTGCGGTGAATTCATCCACTGCAGCAGCCACTTCGTCGTCGGTGCCGCTCGCCGTGGCCGCCGCGCCAAGTGCACGGGCTTTCGCCAAACGGTATTCGTGCAGGTCCACGCCAATGACCTGTCCGCCCACCATGCCGACGAGCTGCGCCGTGATCTGCCCCACCATGCCGAGACCGAGCACCACCGCCGTCTCGCCCGGCTGCAGCACCGCGCGGCGCATGGCGTGAAATGCCGTGAGTCCCACGTTCGTGGTCGCGGCTTCCAGGGGCGACAGACCGTCCGGAATCTTGGCAAATGAATGCTTCCACACGAAGCCTTGCTCGGCGTGAAAGCCGAACCCGCCGCCTGCCGCCGCCACCAAGTCGCCCGGCTGGAAGCGGTCCTGCAAGTCAGGCGACACCTGCAGAATCTCACCGGCTGATTGATAGCTGTGGGCCTTTTCTGAAAATGCGCCGGGGTCTTGGCCCTCCGCCTGCGCCTTTCTCCGACGTCCCACGCCCGCCATCTCGGAACCGGCCCCAAAGACCGACGCCATCGTCCGAATGACCACGCCGGAGCCCTGCAGTGTGGGCTCGGGGACTTCTTTGAGATACATTTCGCCGCGATTATTCGAGTAAAGAGCGCGCATTGTGACTTTCCTTGAGTAGTGTCCGGCCTCTTGGTATGACGGTTGCAATGCAATCATTGTACACAGTCACCCGATCACCCTTCGACAGGCCTGTACTGAGCTTGTCGAAGTGCTCAGGGCGAACGGAACTGCTTCCAGCTTGCCTTCACGCCGTTCCTGCTGAGCTTGTCGAAGTACGTCCGGAATCACTCCCACTTCGCCTTCACGCCTCTCACCCTTCGACAGGCTCAGGGCGAACGGAATTCCCTCCATTTTGCCTTCGCTCCGTTCGTGCTGAACACTTCGAATAGCCCAGTTCAGACCTGTCGAAGTACGATCGGCGGAAGCGTCTCTCCATGCCAAGCACAGAGCACGTCCAGCATGTTTCAATCGAAAGAGCTACCTAGATGCACCCGTGGTCTCTTTCTTGCAAAGTGGACGGTCAACATTTCTTCCAAGCGAAATCGAGCACCTATTGCGGTATCACCGGCAGTGTCACGTGCGACGGCCGGCTGTGATCGTGAAAGATCGTCTCACGCGCGGTAACCAGCGTCCCGTCGGCGTAGTCGTCCAGGCCCGTGTTGTGATTGCGGTCGAAGTTGGGAAAGTCGCTGCTGGAGATGTCGATACGCAGGCGATGACCGGCCCTGAAGAGGTTGCTCGTTGGATTTACATGGATCGTGTACTTGTAGACCCCATTCGGCTCGATGAGCGTGGGTTCCGTGTAGGACTCCCGGTAGCGGGCGCGGACGATGCCGTGGCAGAGCTCTTGCGCAAAGCCGTCCGGCCACACGTCGATCAGCTTGACCACAAAGTCGGTATCGCAGGCAGATGATGCCGCCCACAGCGTGACCGTGATCGGCCCGGTGGCCTCCAGCGGCGTCTCGAGCGGCGGCGTGGCAAAGGTGAGAATGTCCGGCCGGTGCGCCAACGCGCTTTGGTCGTGGGGCTCTTGCTGGCCGGGACCGGAATAGAGGGTCATCACAGGATCGCGCGGATCGTAGGTGTAGTGGTCCGGCGGCTCCTCGCTGGGCGCTGCCCGCGAAAGCACGCCGTCACCAGCAGGCGTATTGGCGTTGCCGCCGCTGTGAAGATAGAAATCCGTGTACTGCGTCCGCGCCAGCGGCCACTCGTTCTCGCCCCGCCATTGGTTCGCGCCCATCACGAAGAGCTGGATCGGCGGCCAATTTTCGATGCCGCTGGGGTCGTCCTTGAGCCAGGCGCGAAACCAGGCATCGGCAATTGCGTAGTAATCGCGCACCGCCTTCGGGCCGAAGTCTACCGAACCCACCGTACGGTGAAGATCCACGGCGGTGTGCGTCCACGGGCCGACGATGAGCTTTTGGTTCTCACGCGCATGTTGGGTCATGCCATTGGCCGTCATGCCAGTAAAGTGCTTGATGGTGCCGATCTGCTGGTCGTACCAGCCGGTAACGCTAAGCACCGGCACGTTCACATCCTGGTGCTTCTGCAAGAAGCCAAAGTGGTCGAGCGTGTGGTCTTCCAGCCAGTAACGAAAGTGCGGCGCGACATCTGACAGAACGTGGTCGGGAATATCCAAAAACGGCAGGAACCACAGCCACTTGGAGCGGTCCTGCTCTTCCCAGATACGCTGGGCCTCCTCAGTGGTGATGGGCCCATCGGTTCTTCCTGCGCGCAGTCGCAAGTCCGGCGCCAGCGTGTTGACGGACCACCACAGCACACGCCCGAGTCGCAGTACAGCGGAGAGCTCGCGGTCAAGCAAGTTGGCGGCAATACCGCTGGCGTACATGGTCTTGAGACTTGGCGGCCGGGTGGGGGCAAGTTCCCACTGCGTCCAGCCATTGTACGAGTTGCCAAAGGTACCGACCTTGCCGGTGGAACCCGGCAGCCGCGCCGCCCACTCGACCGAGTCGTAGCCGTCCGCAGCGTCATAGGTGTCGCCGCGATAGAAACCGGGGCGAAACTCGCCATCGGAAGCGTACCGCCCCCGCACGTCCTGCACCACGGCGATATACCCACGCGCGGCAAGCCCTTCGCTGAGACCGTGAGGGCTCTTATTGTACGGCGTGCGGCACAGCAGCACGGGATACGCGCCGGGCGCTTCAGGACGATACACGTCGGCGCGCAAAATCGTCCCGTCCCGCATAGGTACGGGGACATTTTCCTCTCGCGTCACGTCGAATGTGCGGTCAGTTTGTGCCATTAGATCTTCTGAACTCTCGAGGAAACCTGCCACTCAACCCCTTGCGATATGGCCTTTGGCCCACTTGCTCCGGCAGCGCAGACTTGCAACCTGCGCCTTCTTCCGTCATTCCGGCGAACGCCGGAATCCAGTTCTCCGCGAAACGGCCTCAGTGTCTCGGAAAGCATTCAATCGGTAGAGCTCTTGGATCGGATAGTGCACTGACTTGACCATTCCTGTCATTCCGAGCGCAGCGAGGAATCTAGAGTGCTTTGCAAAAGAGATTGAATACCGAGATTCTCAAACTTCCCAATCACTTAGTGCATTGCACGAGGCATGATGTTTGCAACAGCCTCACTGGTAAGCCGCATATAAGACGCATCGGGGCAAAGCTCGATGTATTCTCCCCAAGCGATTCCACCTGCCTGCGTAACATGCAACGCCACGAAGAACGAGCGGCTTGACCATTCCTTGAATACACCACGTCCGGCCAAGTCCGACAGATCGATCTCACCGGCAGCCCCATCTGAGAAACGAATCCAAAAACAGTACCTCTCGAGTGCCTTTACTGCAGTTGGCCTAACTAGCAACTTTGACGGAAGCATAACCCTGCTCCCAAGCTAATCAATGCTGAACAGCAGCTATTTCATTTAGGGTCATTTTATAGAATTCTCAATTCGAGAAACCTCAGCCCGGATTCTGTCCGCATGGCTGAAGAGATCGTCCAAGTCTGCCAAGCGAATTCGCTCCTCCGACCTGTTCTCGTCAAACAAAACGATTCTAAGGGTTGACGTTCTCAGGAGCAGTCTGCAAACGGTCTTTCGATTGTTGTCGTCAAGGAGCACACCACAATAGTACTTCGTAGATCGGAGCCCCAGGCGTCGAACATCAATCACATCACGCAAGACTGCCTTGATGATATTGAGAGCATCTACTTCAAGCGAGGTGTATTCCGGTTCATCTACTGAATCGGAAGCAGGTGGGAATTCTTCCTCCTGTAGCTTTTGGTCTTCCTGCTCACCCTGTTTCAAGGCAGACTTCAAGCGATCGCTAATTCGATCGTTTATGAACTGCATGAACGCGTGTCGGACAAGAGGGCCAAACTGCTCTCGAATCGCCTGAGTTGCGAGACCTTCGTATACTCGCTTCACAACAAAGTAAACGAATTCTTCGGACGGATTCTCAAGTTCACGGGAGATTAACCGCTTGATTTCTGTCGTATACTTCAGTTCCCTGGCAGCATCAACGATCTCATCTAAATTGAAGGCTGCTTTTGTGAATCGCTTTAGCTCTTCTACCTCCCCCTCGGTAAAGTCGAGCATATTGAACTCGAAGAAGGGCTTCTTGTCCATGACGTTGGGTTGGTCAAGGTCAGCGAAGAACCGATACACGACTCCATCAGTGAGAATGCCGAATCGGGCGTCAGTTACCGTGAAGTAGCGAGTGAGTTGGGAAATCTCTGCTTCATCGAGGTTATTGCCGAATATCTTGCACTCAATTAGAATTGCGGGCTTGCATTCTTGCATGAGGGCGTAGTCGACCTTTTCGCCCTTCTTCGAACCCACGTCTGCTGTGAATTCCGGTACAACCTCAGTTGGGTCGAAGATTGAATAGCCCATCATCTGTAAGAACGGTAAAACGAGTGCGTTTTTGGTAGCCTCCTCGGTGTCAAGGTGATCGGTTCGCTCGGCGAACCTGCTTGAGCGTGTACGTACTTCGTCGATGAAGTCCATGTGTAGTGCGTCCTCGCTGATCGCCTAGTGATTTTTTTGTACTTAACTTCGTTGTGACATAGAAGCAGAAGAACCTCACGGACACTTCTCTTCAAACTTCATAATAGTCAAACCCTTACAGAGGGTCAAAGCACTTTTGACGCTATTGCCCGTACAACTCTTGGATGCGCCAGGGGATCTAGGAGAACCCCATCAATTGGGACCTCGATCTAGTAGCAGGGACACTTCAAACAACCTCCACCGCCGGCGGGGTGATAAAGTCGTGGTACCGCTCTTTCACTCCCGCATCTTGGGTATTGCCGGTGTGCAGGTAGACGCGGAATTTGCAGCGTAGGCGCGCGCCTTCCGGCAGGACATAGCTGCCGTCCACGCCGGGATGACCCAGGAACTCGCGCCAGGCGAAGCAATTCGCGTGCATCAGGCCGTAGTTGCGCACGTGCCAGTAGGTAGGGTAGCGGAAGCTGGTCGGGTGATCGAACACCGCAAGGCCCACCGTCGTGCCGTCCACCGGCCCCACGTAGTCCATCCACTGGGCGCGGAAGCCGAAGCACTCGTCCTCGCCTCTGCCGCCGTACGCGTTCTCAATCGCGCCGCCGGCGTCCGCGTCCATGCTGCTGGCAACCCGCACCGAGAGCATGGCGCCTTCCTTCGTATCGCCAAAGCGCACCGGCCCCTCGGTGGCGTGCAGGGTCACGGCGATATCCATGATGCGCGCGTGCGGCGCGGGGGCATACACCACCACCTGCTTCTCCTCCGTCACCACCGGCTGCTCGTTGCGGCTCACCCACCGGCTGCGCGAGCGAAACCCGCCGCACACCGGCCCGCTCACATAAGCGCTCCCCGCACCGAAAACCGGGGCAAAGGCCGCGTGGCGCTGGTAGCCGTGGTCGTCCAGCTCGCTCCACAGGTCCACGCCGTTCACGTCGCCGTGGGCCACGTGGATCGACTTGTGATGCGGGTGGTCGTGCTTCTCGCCCGGCACGTCGGTCACCATGGGATAGCCCCGCGTCATGCCCTGGCCGGTGGGGCCGATCACGGGGTAGAGGAATTGCTTGTTATGCCGCGCGGCATGGTGATAGGTGGTGAAGAGTTCGCCGTCCAGGTGCACGTCCAGGCCGTATGCACCGTCAGCAACGGTTACGCCCACGTCATTGCCGCTTTTGCGGGAATCCAGATTGTCCTTCCCGCTTTCCTCCAGCGTGAACGTCTCACTGGCGTACGCCGCTAGCTCCGGCAGCAGCCAGACCAAGCGCACGCCGTCCGCCGTCTCCACCGCCTGCGCAGGCAGCACCGCCTTGCTCTCAGCAGACACCACCACGTAGTCCCGCGCCGGATCAAGCCCCGCGCCATTCACCCAAACCGGACAATGCCGCCGCGTGTGATTACCGGCGTGGACCGTGAATTGCATACGTGGCATAGAACTAATTCTCTCTTGTTTGAGCGTACTGCACGTTGCCGCTTATCCAAGGTACTCGCAATGAACATATGCGCTGGCAGCGCCATTGTCAACAAAGCCCATACTTCAGTCGCTCCATTCAATAGAGCGAGAACAGCACAGAGTAAGGAAAGGCACAGCCTTCCAGAGAAGGAAGTCAGCCTTCAAGACAAGGAAGCCGGCCTTGACGACAAGGGCTCCGTCTACAAGAGAAGAATGCCAGCCCTTTTGAGATTAGACAGCCGTTCTTCAAGACAAGGTCACCGGCATTCGGGCTGGTCGCAAGTGCCGCGCCGCAGACATACCAAGAGCCGGTGCCTTGTTACGGGCACCGGCTCTTTCTTATTGTCTCGCGAGGCTGTGCGGGCCCCGTGGCCGTTAGTGCGGGGCGGCTACGCCGTCACACTGCCGGTCACTGCGGCAAGGTTGTTGCCGCGCGCCCGTTCAGCCACTGTGCGCCGGTCACTCGCGGCAATTTGGATAGCCGGCAATCTCATCGGTGCCGCTCGACTGCAACGGTCGTCCGATGCGGACGCGACCGCGCCAGCCCGTGTCCGCCGAAGTCATGTCGCACCAGTAGAAGCTGCGCGCCTGGAACGTGGCAATATCCGGAATGTGCCGCCATGCGCCAGCCGTGAACACATAGTAATCCCCATTAGAATCCACCAGTTGATTCTCGGCAGGATGCATTTCATCCAATGGGATCGCGTTCACAATGCTCTGCGGGAACGTCCAGAAGTCCAGCACGTCTTGCCACGGCACCTGGTACCGCTCGGCGCTATCGGGGGCAATCCAGACACGGACCACCCGGTTGTCGGACTCGCGAACTACCACTCCGTAGGTCTGGCCCAGGCCCTCATCGCGAATGTAGCCATTGCGATTGAAGCCGCGGGAGCCGTCCGGACCAATGTAGCCAATGTTCATGAAGAAGTCCTGGCCTCGGCTCAGGTCGAAGTGGATGCGACTGTCACCCACTCGCGTAACCCGTGCCGCGCTGGTTCTCCCAACGAGTGTGACCGGCTGCGGGGTCGGACTCGCAGACGGCCCCGGTGTCGATGTTGCTGCCGCTGTGCCAATAGAATCGGACCACTCGAAGGTTTCCTCAAAGTCACTCTCAAGGTCAGGAGGATTACCATCGTCGTCTCGCAGGTCGGCAAAGGTGATATCGAACTCATAGGAGAATTCAATCCGCGCGGCAGCGGCGTCATCCTCGGTCAACGTGTACTTCTTCGATTCCGGCGTGCCTTGGGATCCCGTTCTAAGCGGCCGAATGATGAACAGCAATCCCCTGGGGCTGCTCGAAGACCCAATCTCGTCGCCATTCGCGTCATACAACTGCTTGCGGATACGTACCAGCTTTGTTCTGAACAGCCAAAACTCGCCGGTAGTCACCGCCAACGTGAACGTAACATCCTCGCCCTCGGCAAACCTCCTAGGCGGGGTCATGTCCATGACCACACCCACTTCCGATATTTCCTCGGTCGTGGTTTCGGCCTTTCTGACCACGACCACGGGAACCTTGTTGCTCTTGATGGTGACAGAATTATGGATTCTTGTGTCTGCGTGACCAGGCACGAAATTAAGTTGGAATTGAATGAGCGCAGTACGACGCCCGGCAGCGCCGAGATCCGCTGGCTGAACCAAATACTTTACTTCCTTGGAGAAGAAGATCTTTCCCCCCTCAAGGCTGTCTGATAGGGTATCGCCAAGCATTTCGGGACCAAATCCACCGCCGGTAACACTACTCAACTGAGCCTTGAAGGGGACAGAATGTTCAGCGTTCCGACTCACAAAGACCTCAAATGTCAGTACTGTCCCAACCTTTACCGTTGTCTTGTTGTCTATACGACCGATCGACAACGCTATGCCGTAGTCATCGTCATCCTCGACATCAATGGGACCATGGGCGGACACCGTTAGCAGCGAGGCTCCCAGCAGCACAAGCGCCAGCAAGATGCTCAACAAACGAGACACAGGTCTCACAGTTTCCTATCCTTTCACTAGAACGTCTGCTTCCTTAGAGCAGAACCGTTTCCAATTGCAAAGCAGAAGAGAGATCGAAAGAGACACCCGATTCCGGGTAATTGGAACGCGTTGGCGAATAGGCTCCCTTCTTAATGGCTATTCCGCGCGCAGGCGGAATCGTGCGGATATGTCACAGTCTCCGGAAGGTAGACTAGTGGGGAGATCGTTGCTGACCTGGTCGGTAGCGCCAGGAGCACGGTACGCTAATGCAGAACACATCTCTCTGATCTTCATGCGCACCTACAGCGTCCACCTCCGCACCGCGGAGTGCGGCATGGCGGGCGTACGCTTTGCGGTCTTGCTTAAAAGTGTAGCAGAGTGGCCTGTTTGCTGCAAGAGGTACACACGTCGGCGGAATTGACGGGTATGTAACCTCAATCTCATGGTACCTTCTCACTATCGCCGCGTTGCACGGCTATTCTGCGACGCATTGGCATCACCCTCACCCCTGTATCCAGTACGGGGGTGAGGGTGAATCTACCGAAATCTCTCCATATGCACACCGACTCTGCCCTGATACGTCTTGCCACTACCCAGCGTAAAGGGCCATTGTAGCAAAAAGACCCCCCTCACCCCGGCCCTCTCCCTGTACAGACCGGGGACATAGGTAACAGTTGTTCGGGGACATGGGTTACACATTTTACTGATTGACACCTACGAGAGCATTGGGTTGGTCCGGGTTTGATAAGAGACTGGCGACACAGTGCACTCACTTTCAGCCTGTCAGCTTGTGCCAGAGAAACAAACTGTGTGCATAAGGATATTGAGCGGATCTAACTTTCAAGGCAAGGACATCGCATACTACGAAAATCCCCTCGTTCTATGGTGTAACCTATGTGCCCGAACATGTGTAACCCATGTACCCGGTCTATACACTCCCCCAGGAGAGGGAGTGCCTCTGCTTGCAAGTGGGGTTGTGCAATGGTCTCCCCAGGGAGAGCAAACTGGATTCTCATTCCCCTCTCCGACTCCCTCTCCCCGGGGGAGAGGAAACTGGAGACTTATTCCCTCATCTGACTCCCTCTCTCCAGGGGAGAGGAAACTGAACACTTACTCCCTCATCTGACTCCCTCTCCCCGGGTGTATAGACCGGGTACATGGGTTACACATGTTCGGGCACATAGGTTACACCATAGAACGAGGGGATTTTCGTAGTATGCGATGTCCTTGCCTTGAAAGTTAGATCCGCTCAATATCCTTATGCACACAGTTTGTTTCTCTGGCACAAGCTGACAGGCTGAAAGTGAGTGCACTGTGTCGCCAGTCTCTTATCAAACCCGGACCAACCCAATGCTCTCGTAGGTGTCAATCAGTAAAATGTGTAACCCATGTCCCCGAACAACTGTTACCTATGTCCCCGGTCTGTACAGGGAGAGGGTCGGGGTGAGGGGATTTCTGCTTTGCCCATCCTCTTTAACAGGTAGACCGATACGCCAATGTGCAGTAACGGGAAATCTTGGCTCCCAGTTTGCGGGACTCTCCCCTCTCACCTCCGTATGCGGAAATCTCCCCCTCACCCTAGCCCTCTCCCCGAGGAGAGGGGACAAGATGCTCTCGACCGCTATTGATCCCTCTCGCCGGCCACTGGGGATAAGTCCTCTCCCGGCCGCTCTTGCTCCCTGTTCCCGACCGCTGGGGACGAGTCCTCTCCTGGCCATTCTTCCTCCCCTCACCCTAGCCCTCTCCCCGAGGAGAGGGGACAAGATGCTCCCGGTCACTCTTGCTCCCTATCGTTTGCCACTGGGGCTAGATTACGCGTAGTCTCTCTTGTTCCCTTTACCCGGCCGCTGGGGATGAATCCTCTCCTGGCTGTTCTTCCTCCCCTCACCCTAGCCCTCTCCCTGTATAGACCGGGTACATGGGTTACACATGTTCGGGCACATAGGTTACACCATAGAACGAGGGGATTTTCGTAGTATGCGATGTCCTTGCCTTGAAAGTTAGATCCGCTCAATATCCTTATGCACACAGTTTGTTTCTCTGGCACAAGCTGACAGGCTGAAAGTGAGTGCACTGTGTCGCCAGTCTCTTATCAAACCCGGACCAACCCAATGCTCTCGTAGGTGTCAATCAGTAAAATGTGTAACCCATGTCCCCGAACAACTGTTACCTATGTCCCCGGTCTGTACACTCCCCAAGGAGAGGGGACAAGACCCGGAGCTCGCTTTCCTCCTCTTCCCGGCCGCTGGGGATGAGTCCTCTCCCGGCCGCTCTTGCTCCCTCTCCCGGTGGAGACCTTTGCGCAACTCAAGCGGTAGCGAAATAGTTCCCTCTCCCTCGACGGGAGAGGGCTAGGGTGAGGGTGAGTCTCCTGAAATCTCTCCATATGCACACCGATTCTGCCCTGATATGTCTTGACACTGCCCAGCGTAAAGGGTCATCGTAGCAAAAGCCCCCCTCACCCCAACCCTCTCCCCCAGGAGAGGGAGTGCCCCTGCTTGAAAGTGGGGTTATGCAAAGGTCTCCGGTGGGAGAGGGTTGGGGTGAGGGGGAGAACGAAGATGTGCCTATGGCATACGCAGTGGGTACGCCTAGGCACATGGAATGGACGCGCGAATTATACGATTACTGCGTCACAATGGTGACACGCTTCACAGAGGATGCATTCCGATCTGGACGCCCTCCTTCGAGCAGGCGCTCTGAGGAGCACGTCCAATTAAATATACAAGAGCCGGTGTCCTGCCACAGACACCGGCTCTTGCCGTAGCATAAGGAGACTGTACAGACCCCCCGGGCCGCTAGCGTGCGGTCATCACGCTTCTGCTGTCCCGGATACTGATAACACTAAGTGTAACCTGCCCATACAGCTTTAATGCATCCTTTACGAGTGGCACACAGGATAATCGGGATCCTCAGTGTCACCACTGGAAGGCAACGCCTGTCCAAGTTGGATATTGTCGGCCCAGCCCTCAGCAGCCGTCGTCAAGTCGCAATAGAAATAGCCACGCGACTGGAACGTCGGGATGTTGGGGATGTGCCGCCATGCGCCGCCTGTGTAGGCGTACCACGTGCCGCCGGCATCAACCAGTTGGTTCGGCGCCGGTGCCGTGTGATCCAGCGGGATGGCATTCACAACGTCCTTCGGCACGTTGTAGAAGTCCAGCACCGCAACCCAGTCAATGTCACCCACGTGAGGACTGGCCGATGAGATCCAGACACGCACGATCGCGCCATCGGACTCACGGGCCACCACCGCGTAGGTCTGACCGAGGTTACTGTCGCGGATGTAACCGTTGGAATGCGGCTCGAGCGTGCCGTCGGCAGCCAGAACACCAACGCCAAGGCTGAAGTTGGTGCCGCCGTCATGCCGCTCGACGTCAACGAGGTTGCCCGCGCCCTTCGTCACCGTGGCCGCTTCGGTCATACCGACCGGCGGCTCCGGCGTGGCTTCCGGCTCAGGAGCAGCGACAGGCAACGTCAGAAGGATACCCTCTGAGGTCTCTATCGTGTCTAGCGTGTCATCGTCCTTGTTGAAGTCAGTTCGCTCTTCCTGAGGCAGAGCGCCGGTGTCGAGCACGGCAGCATCATTCTTTGTGATATCGGCCTCATTGATGTCGAGCTCATAGGAGAACTCTATGGACCCACCCTCATCGAGGGCGTCGACGTCCGCTTGCGACAGCGTGTAATCCGCCTCAATGGCGGAACTCGTCGAATTGGTCTTGAGGTCATCAATCTGCATCGCGGCTACCGGCAGCGCAACGCCGTCATCCTCGCCGTCAGCGTCTTTCACCTGCTTCATGATGAGGAAGCTGCCGCCTCTGTACCGGTAATCGGCTGTCGAAACTGTCAACGAGAACTCGATCTCGTTGCCCTTTTCAATCTCAGGCACCACAGGATCGGCAAAGTCCAGCACCACACCGGTAGCGCCGCCCTCTGCAGCCGGCCTAGTTTCAATCAGGATGGCATCTGAGGCCGTAACCTCTGAGTCAGCCGCAGCAATTTCATGTTCGTCGTCGGCGTTGTTAGCGACAAAATGGTCAGCCGTAAACGCGAGCGTCCACTCCAAGGTGAGCGTGCGGCTGGAAACACCTGTATCCAAACCAGGAACCTCGTACGTGACTTCCGCTTCATGGAACGTCGACGTGGCGATTGTACCCGCGTCTACCACAGTGTCCTCGGCGTATATTGCGAATGCCGCAACATCGTCGGAGCTATCAGCAGTTCCATCAGGCCCCACCACTGTGGCGCTCGTGATACTATGGTCACCAAGCCGGTAGACAGTGATCATGAACGTCAACTCATCACCGGGATAAATCGCATCCGGCGGATCTACCATGACGACTGACATGGTGGCATACGATTCACCATCCGCGTCGGTAGTTGCATCTGCTGACGCCGTCGCCATCGACAGACCCATCAGTATGAGCGCTATAAAGACGCTCAACAAACGAGACAATTGTCTCACAGTCCTTTCCTTTCACTAGATTGTCTGCTTCCGTGAAGCAGACCTAGAAATCTCGAATTAACACCCAACATTACCGGGCTATTCCGGCGCGTGCATGAAGATACACTCCCTTCTTGAATTGCTATCCCGCGCTGAGGGGGAATCGTGGGTGTACGTCACACTCCCCAGGGTGGCAGACCAGGGTGGTCATTGCTGACCCGACCGTTGACGCCAATAGCACGGTATGTTGATACGAGACAATACATGCTGACATTACTGTGCGCCCACGGCGTCATTTATCGTGAGCGTGCACTCGTCAGCTCGCCCTGTAGTGTAACAGACCACCCCAGGCCATGCAAGAGGTAATCGCGAAAAAACAGCAAAACGACCGGGCGACAAAATAGGCTGACTCGCTCCGACCCGACGGGTGTCGCTGTTCGCACGGTACACTTGTAGGGACAAAGCCAATGGACTTTCTCCTGCCCACGAAGGCTGCGCAACTATAATTTGCGCTCGCAACTATAGGTTGCGCCCGCATCTATAAAGATACGCCTGCATCATGGGTGTGCGCTTGTCAGCGCATTCCAGTGTAGCAAAGGGCCAAGACCAGTGCAAGCACAACTCATTGCCAACCTCAGGGTATTGCTGCATCACCACCTGGCGCGGTCCCGCAGCCGCCCTTGCCCGACCCAACCACAGAGACCCCGCGACCAGGGGACGGGGCGGACTTGGCGAGACCCTACCTTGCAACTGCGCATCTCTGCCATGCAATCGTAGGCCGGAGCGGGACACATTTCCCCTCACCCCGGCCCTCTCCCCCAGGGAGAGGGAGCAGAGTACGGAGGCGAGAGGGGGGGAATCCCCTCTCCTGGGGAGGCTGTCTCAATATTTTGGTGCGGGGCACGGTGAATGGGGTGAGAAGGACAGACAGATGGCGGGTGGTATGAACAAGACGGTGCCAGTGAGAGACTCGTCCCCGGGGCGACGCTGGACTACACCCAGACCGCCACAGGGCGTGGAGGCTCTTGAGATTGAACGCGGTGGCCAGCAGGTGCCATTCGGACGTCACGTGGCTGCGGCCTCTGAGCAGGAAGCGCCTGGCACTGTGCCACTCCTTGAGCAGGCCAAAGACCGGCTCGACGATGGTACTCCGGCGGCGGTACACCTGCTTGGCAGGCGCGGTGGCCATCAACTGCCTGTGCCGTTGCAGTATTGGCTCGTAGGCGCTGATCTTTATGGAGCGGCCCCTCTGGGAGGAGGTGCAGACGCCGAAGGCCGGACAGGTTCTGCAGTCCCGGCCGTTGGCTTGGTACCGCTTGACCCGGTAGCCGTTGCTGTGGGTCAAGCGGTGCGTGTAGGTGAGCACCTTTTGCTGGGGACACAGGTAGGTGTCGGTCTCTGGACGGTAGGTGAAGTGGTCTTTATGGTAGGGGTTGCGGCGTCTGCGCTCGTGGGTCGTGGGCATCAATACCGTGTGGCCGCCGGCGTGGCACGTGGCGAGGTTGGCCCCCGAATGGTAGCCGGCGTCCGCAACGGTCACCACGTCCCGCGCGGCGTCGATGTTCTCCTGCGCCGCCTCGATCAGCGGCGCCAGGTGGGGATGGTCGTCGGCACTGGCGCTCACGTCCACGGCTGTGATCAACCTCCCCCCTGCGCCCTCGTCCGGGGACGCAAGAGGGGAGACCAGCGCCTGGGCGTTGTAGCCGGTGATGAAGCCACCCATGCCAGTCTTGAGCAGGGCCGCGTCCGCATCAGTCAGGTTCGTGTAGCGCGGCCCGTCCTCAGCCGCGACGCGGGCGAGCGCGTCGTCCACCCGCCGCCGCAGGGCCTGGGCATCGGCAAGTTCCTGCGGCAAAGTCGCTGGCGGCGCGTCGCCCCCCGTGGCGTTCTGCGCCTCCAGGTCCGCGATCGCTTGCTCGGTGCGGGACAACAGCCGCTGCAGCCCCTGCGCGTCGTGGGTATGCCGCGTCCCGGCGTTGGCCGCGATCCTGGTGCCGTCCACCGCCTGGATTGCCAACTCCACCAGGCCGGCTCGCACCGCCGTGCGCACCGTGCGCTTGAGCAGCGTCCGCATCCGGTCGCGGTGCGCCTTGTAGAAGCGCCACAGCGTGTTGTGGTCCGGCTGCTGCATCCCCACCAGCCACAGGTACGGTACCTGATCCCGGCAGGCTGCCTCCAGCTTGCGGCTCGAGCGCACGCCGGTCATGAAGCCGTAGACCCATACGCCCAGCAGCGCGCGCGGATGGTAGGCCCCGGCGCCACGCGGATCGCCTTGCAGGTCAATCTCCATCGCCTCCCAGGCCGCAGCATCGAGGCTGTCCACGAACGCTGCCGCAAACCTGACAGGATGGTCGTCCGGGATCAGTTCGTCCAGCGTCGGCGGCAACAGCCAGGCCTGTTCACGACTAAACGGTCTCAACGGCATCGTCACTACCTCTCTACAAACTATCCCACCACCTCACCTTGCTTCTCTTCACACCAGTATATATCCAGTAGATCTATTTTTGAGACACCCTCTTGGGGAGAGGGAGCAGAGTACGGGGGCAAGGGGCGGGGGAAGTCCCCTCTCCTTGGGGAGAGGGTTAGGGTGAGGGGGAGATTACCGCAAACTGGGAGCCTCTTTTCCCGGTTATTGCACTCTTGCGTATCGGTCTTGCAGTTAAGGTGGATGGGGTACGCAGAAATCCCCTCACCCCGGCCCTCTCCCCTGTATAGACCGGGTACATGGGTTACACATGTTCGGGCACATAGGTTACACCTTAAGGCATGGAGATTCTTACAGATGGAGGAGCGCCATGCCTTGGAAGGAGAGTACGGTTGTGTCTGAACGCAAGGAGTTCATTGCACTGGCACTGATGGAAGGGGCCAACATCAGCGAGCTGTGTCGCCGTCTGGAGATCAGTCGCAAGACGGCGTACAAGACGCTGGAGCGGTATGCGAAAGCTGGCGAAGACGGTTTGCACGACCGGTCGCGGCGGCCGCACACGTGTCCGCACCGCACGCGCCCGGCGCTGGAGGAGCGCATCATCGCCTTGCGCCTGGCGCATCCGAAGAAAGGCGCACACGTGCTGCGCCGGATGCTGCAGGACCAGGGGGTCACCGACGTGCCGGCCAAGAGCACCATCAATGCCATTCTCAAACGCCATGGGCTCATCGATCCAGCCCAGAGCGCCAAGCACACGCCCCATGTGCGCTTCGAACGACCCCAGCCCAACGAGCTGTGGCAGATGGACTTCAAGGGACATTTCGTCATGCAGCAGAACCGCTGTCATCCTCTCACCCTCCTAGACGATCACTCCCGCTTCAACCTCGGGTTACAGGCCTGTGCCAACGAGCGGGGAGAGACGGTCCAAGACCGCCTCACCGCTGTCTTTCGCCGCTACGGCTTGCCCCAGGCCATGCTCATGGACAACGGCTCTCCCTGGGGTAACGACAGTGCCCAGCCCTTCACGCCCCTCACCGTCTGGCTCATGCAGCTGGGCATCAACGTCCTGCACAGCCGACCCTACCATCCCCAGACACTCGGCAAGCTGGAACGCTTCCACCGCTCCCTCAAGAGCGAACTGCTGGCAGGGACCACCTTTACCGACCTGGACCATTGCCAGCGCGCCTTTGACACCTGGCGCCACTTCTACAACTTGGAACGCCCACACCATGCCCTCGATCTCGACACTCCCATTACCAGATACACGCCTAGTCCTCGCCCTTTCCCAGAGACCTTGCCTGCCCTCGCCTACGCTCCCGACGACCGCGTACGCAGCGTCGATGTCTCCGGCCGCATCTCCTTCCAAGGCAGACGGCTCCGTGTGGGCAGGGCCTTCACGCACAAGCAAGTCGCCCTGCGACCCACCCGAACGGACGGTGTCTGGGACGTGTACTTCTCGATCCAAAGAGTAAAAACCATAGACCTCAGAGCACAAAATGTGTAACCTATCTACCCGAACATCTGTTACCTATGTCCCCGGTCTGTACATCCCCCCAGGGAGAGGGAGTGCCCTTGCTTGAAAGTGGGGTTATGCAGAGGTCTCCCAGGGGAGAGGGTGCAGAGTACGGATCCGAGTAAACTTGGAGCAATTCCGATTCCCTCTCCCTGGGGAGAGGGTTAGGGTGAGGGGAACCCCATCTCAACACACCGCAGACCCTCCCGCAGGGACGACTTACGCGATAGTCCCTCTTTAAAGGAAGCGACCGTGCACCTCGCTTCCACGGCGCGCCCTCCGCAGGCGGCGCGAGAGAGCAGCCGCGCGGTTGCCAGCCACCAAAACCGGGCGCGCAATGATACAATCATCCATATCAATCGTGAGCATGTTGGCGCGGCGACGATCCGGCTGCATTAAAGAAGAGGAGTGGGTGTGATGGAACGACTGGCCCTGCACGGCGGGACACCGGTACGCGACGGTACGAAGCGTTGGCCTAAGTGGCCGCAGTTTGACGAGACGGAACTGCGCAACGTGCGCGCGGTCTTCGAGAGCAACCTCTGGGGCGGCACGTCGCACGGTCCCATGAAGATGGCGGCGCAGGAGCAATTCGCCGCCTACCATGACGCGAAGTTCGGCATTGGGCTCATCAGTTGTACCGCCGGCCTGGAAATCGGGCTGAAGGCGTTTGGCGTGGGCGCGGGCGATGAGGTGATCGTGCCGGCGTTTACGTTCATCGCCACGGCGTTTGCGCCCATGTACCTTGGGGCGACGCCGGTGATGGCGGACATTCACCCGGGTTCGCTCTGCCTGGACCCCGACCGCACGGAGGAGGCGATCACGCCCCGCACCCGCGCTATCAGCCCGGTGCACTACGGCGGCTATCCGGCGGATATGGAGCGGTTTGCGGAGATTGCGCGCAAGCACGACCTGGCGATCATCGTGGATGCGGCCCACGCCCACGGGGCGGAGTGGAAAGGCACGAAACTCGGCGGCATGGGCGACGCCAGTTCCTACAGCCTGGGCGGCGGCAAGAATATGAGCACCGGCGAGGGCGGCATGCTGACCACGGATAACGAGGAACTGGCTGAGCGCTGGCTGTATACGCTCTCCAGCTTTGGCCGGGCCAAGGGCGAGCCGGGTTACGTGCACTACGAGCTGGGCGGCCACTACCCGATGAATGAGTTCCAGGCGGCGATCCTGCTGGGACAGATGGAGCGGTTCGACGAGCAGACGAAGATACGCAACCGCAACGCGCGGTATCTCAACAGCCTGCTGGCGCAGATTGACGGCATCGAGCCGCCGCCGATTCCGCCGGAGGTGACCCAGCACGGCATGCACATCTACACGTTCCGCCTCAAGCCGGAAGAGTTCGGCACGGACAAACGGACGTTCCTGGACGCCGCGCACGCGGAGGGCGTGCCGGTCTCCGGCGGGCACCCGCGGCCGATCTACGACAATCCGATGCTGGACCTGGAAACGGGCGACATCGCGGGCGGCGCGGGCAAATTCCGCGTGATGGAGTGTCCGGAGTCCGAACTCCTGACGCGGGAAGAAGGCATCGCTATGGGCCACGTGACCCTGCTGGCGGATGAGTCCGATATGGACGACATCGCCGAGGGCATCGCCAAGGTGCGGCGCAACGTGGGCCAACTGCAACGAGTCGCGGTGTAGGACTACTCAAGGCGGTCGTTGGCGTGGCGCGAGTTGGACAAAGGCGTGCCGGGGTAGCGAGGACGCGGTGGCTCTCTCTAATGGTCAGACCGCTGAGTGCCTTGCCAGTCAGCCTTGGCGCCCGGCTGTTGGCTGGGCAAGGGTGCGGGGCTTTCCTTTAATGGGGTCACCGACCGGTGTCCTACCTCTATTGAGGGAGAATCTGCTGCTCAGAGGCTAGTCCCTCTTTAGAGGCTGGTCCCTTAATTGATGTAAGGAAGATGGCTTGGCGGAAAGATGGATTCCCGCTTTCGCGAGAATAACGGACGACGCGCCCCTCGCGTTACCCTCTCACCTTCGCTCATCTGTAGCCCTTCTTCAACATACAAATGACAGATCGTGTTCGGTCTTCCTCTGCGTAGCGCGGGGGCTTGTCCCCCGCTCTTCAAACATAGCCGCACTTCCAACCTGACCGACTCCGCCACGGCATGTCTTGCGGCACTCGCCCTGGGCGGAAGTGACGCATCGTATACCGCTTTCCTCTGCGTAGCGCGGGGGCTTGTCCCCCGCTCTTCATCCTTTCCCGCACTTCCAACCTGACCGATTCTGCCACGGCATGTCATGCGGCACTCGCCCTGCGCGGAAGTGACGTATCGCAAACCGCCTTCCTCTGCGTAGCGTGGGGGCTTGTCCCCCGCTCTTCACACTTTCCCGCACTCCCAACCTGACCGACTCCGCCACGGCATGCCCCGCGGCACTCGCCCTGCGCGGAAGTGACGCATCGTATACCGCTTTCCTCTGCGTAGCGTGGGGGCTTGTCCCTCAATTTTGTGGCATCTACCGCCGGGGTGAAGAATGTGGTGTTCTCGGTGCCCTGCCCGGTAGCGCAGGTTTGCAACCTGCGTCCTCCTGCTGGAACGCAGTCCTTGTGGTTGCATGTCTTTTCTTATTGCCGCAACGCTGCATTTCCCCCTCACCCCGGCCCTCTCCCCTGTATAGACCGGGTTGATGGGTAACAGGTGTTCGGGTTGATAGGTTACACCATCGAATATGGGAGTTTTCGTTGTATGCAGTGTCCATGCCATGGAAGTTAGACCAACTCAATACCCTTATGGATACGGCTTTTCCCCTGGCACCAGCTCACGAACTGAACATGAGTATGTCGTGGTGCCTGGAACGTCTATTTCTCTGCCCAACCTAAAGCGCCCAAAGGTGTCAATCAGTACAATGTGTAACCTATCAACCCGAACACCTGTTACCTATCAGCCCAGTCTGTACACTCCCCCAGGGAGAGGGAGCAAGACACGCCTCTCGAGGAGATTCGCGTTCCCTATGAGCGAAGGCGCTGCCAAACGTTCCCTTGTGCTTTTAGTGCGACAGCATTGGGGCTTGTCCCCCGCTCTTCATCCTTTCCCGCACTTCCAACCTGACCGACTTCACCACGGCATGTCTTGCGGCACTCACCCTGCGCGGAAGTGACGCATCGCAAACCGCCTTCCTCTGTGTAGCGCGGGGGCTTGTCCCCCGCTCTTCACACTTTCCCGCACTCCCAACCTGACCGACTCCGCCACGGCATGTCATGCGGCACACGCCCTGCGCGGAAGTGACGCATCGCAAACCGCCTTCCTCTGCGTAGCGCGGGGGCTTGTCCCCCGCTCTTCATACATTCCCACACTTCCAACCTGATGTACTCCACTACGGCATTTGGCCGGGCACACGCCCTGCGCGGGAATGGTAGATTGCTTGGACAGAGACGAACTCACGGCTCCGGTGGGCAATCTCTTACCCAATAGGCCTGTCGCTGGCGGCGTCCAGCACAATACTCCGCCGGCAACATGAGACCCACTTTCATTCCCGAACAGAGCCTTCGGCAAACTCTGCCAAGAGATCGGTCTCGGACAGTGTGGACGTAGCTTCCAGTGTGGACGGAGCTTCGCCCTCACGTCAGCCCTTGCTTGCCATCCCATGCTCGTTCCGGGGGCGGAGTGAGCACACCTAGATTGTGAGCACACTTACAACGTGTGCACGATTATAGCTTGAGCACGTAGACAACGAGTGCAAATCTACAACTTGAGCACCTCGACAACGTGTGCATGCCTGCCGAGCCGCGGTGGAACCGAGCGCGCAGGCGCGCTACGGGTGGTAGAATGAAATTAAGGCAACCCACTAATTGAAAGCGAGCGTCATAGCCAAATGCGTGTATGGAGGCGGTGGAGGATAGCACTAGCCAGTGTCTTGCTTACGCTGGCTCTCGGCGCTTGTGCGCCAAGTATTCCGTTCTTTTCCGGCGATGATGTCGGTGTTGATGAACTCTTGGCGCAAGGTCAGGAAGCTCTGCAAAAGGGCGACCTGGAGTCGGCTATGGACATTTACAATGAGGCCGTTGATAAGTATCCTAATGAATCCCACCCGTATCATCAGCGCGCTCTTGTACACGCGCAGTTGGGAGACATCGCCAGCGCGCTGCGGGACATGGATCGCTCGATTGAAAGCGATCCCAACGACGCCAGCCACATCTTCTTCCGGGCCGGCATCTACCTCAACATAGGAAACCTGCAAGGGGCGCTCGATGACTTAACGCGGCTTATTGAACTCGATCCGAGTTTTGTTGAGGCCTACTTGGCACGCGCTTCAATCTACTATGCGCAGAACCGCATGGACGAGGCCCTGGCTGACGTGGGCATGGCCATAGAACTTCGTCCCAACGAAGCGGAACTCTACTTCCGTCGCGCCAGTTTCCTTTTGACGCGAAACGACTACCAGGGCGCTGTTGACGACCTTACCAGAGCAGTGGAAGTCAACCCCGATTATGCTGAGGCGTATTACCTGCGGGGTCTGGTGGAGCAGGTGGAGGGCAACTTGGAAGCCGCGCTCGCCGACCTGAGCAAGGCCGTGGAATTGGCGCCGGAACAGCCGCAGCCGTACGTGGCCCGCGCGGGCATCTTACAAGAATTGGAACGCTACGACGATGCTCTGGTAGACCTGCAGCAAGCGGTAAACATAACCCCGCAAAGTCCGGAGCCCTATGCTGCCCGCGCTGAGGTCTATCGAGCCATGGGCCAGCTTGCGCGCGCGCTCGATGACGCGAATCGGGCTATCGACCTAGGTGAAGGCGACCCGCGGTATCTCTTGACCCGCGCGGCAGTTCTCGCCGCTCAGGACAATACGACCCAGGCCCTGCGTGACTTGGACAACGCGGTGGAGGCGGACCCAGGCTTGGCGCAGGCGTTCTTGCAACGCGCCGAGATATACGAAAAGCTAGGCGAAACAGAAAAGGCAATAGAAGACTACACCCGGGTGCTCTCTATTCCCGCTTCGGACCAGATGCTCGAGCAGGCCCGCACGGCGCTGGAACGATTGCGCAGTTAGGCGGATACGTGCTCTCGTCTCTTCTGCATCTGACGCGCTGCGGTTGAGCGCGTAACCCGAACAGGATCGCACGCTGCGGCGAGCGGGCGATCCTCTGGGGACATCATTGGGCATTCCACTCCGGACTATTAGGGCCCCCCGAATCCCTCGTTGAGACCATTGAAGTGCTCCGCCGAGTGCGCCGGCATAGGCTGGATGCGGCGAATGTGCTCCCTCACACCGACTCCTTCCCCAGGAGACCTCCGCATAACCCCACTTTCAAGCAGGGGCACTCCCTCTTCTGTGGGGGAGGGTTGCCCTTCGCGCCGAGCCGGAGGCCTCCACTGGGACAACACAAGCCTTTCTGCCATGGGCAGATGTTGTGTGCAGGTCCCCTTGTTGGGACGCCAGTCGGACTGCGCTGTGCCTCTAACGCGCCAGTTCAGCCGCGCCGCTTGCGGTGGAGCTTTGGTCCCATTGTGGTGAAGATGGGGATTCATCCCTGGCGTTCACGCCCGCCAATGCGGAGAGGACCCCAAGGAGTACGCCGAGCAGAATGCCGATACTATGCACGAAGAGACTATCCACGAGACTGTGGGCACAGAAGGCAGCCAGACTGCCCATCAGTCCGAGTGCGAGCAAGCGCCCCCACGCGTCGGAAGTTTGCCGCCAATTGTGAGCGGCCAATCGCCAAGCGAGACCCAAGAAGAGCAGAAAAGCGGTGAGTGTTAGCAGCCCCCCTTCTGCCGCTAGATTGAGGTAGTAGTTATGCGCGTGGCCGACGCCGGTCGGCCAGCCGGGCAACGCATAGGTTGCATATGCCTTGGGGTAGTTGCCAATGCCCACACCGAGGAAGGGATTTTCGGCAAACATCTGCCAGCCGGCATACCACTGCGAAACCCGTTCTAAGATGGCCCAGTTGTCGGGATTCGGTCCGGCGCGCAACTCTTGCACCAGACGCGAGCCATACGTGAACAAATCAGTCACACGGGTTAGCAAGGCCTCCGGTACTAACCCAAACACCAGGACAACCAGCGTTCCCGTCATCCCACCGTATGCCAGCGCGATGGCACGCAATCGGTTGCGTTGGCTGTCGAGCAACCAAACTATGCTAAGTGCCGCCAGCGTTCCCAGCCACGCGCCCCGCGAAAGGCTGAGCGCAATACCGACTGCCAGTGCGATACTTGCACCCCAGCCCAATAGGCGTATGTTGCCACGGGGCGCTGAGAGCGCTATAGCAAGTGCAATGGGGAGAATCAGCGCCAGGTAGCCCCCGTACGGGTTGGGTTGTCCAAACGTGCCGTGGGCCCGCATCAGAATGCCTCCGGCGAGAAAGTGCGGCGGACCGATCCGGAAGGCTACCTGAAGCAAGCCGATGCCAACCTCTGCCAGGGCAACGAGCAACAGCACCCCGACCAATGCAGCGAGCACGCGGCGGCTACGCACCGTCGTGGCGGTGACAAGGTAGATCACAAAGAGCTCGGCCCACTTGCTAACCTCTTTTATGCTCAGCAACAGACTGTCCGCGGCGAGCGCGGAGAGTCCCATTGGAATCAATACAATGATGATGGATATAGTCAAAGATGGCAGCGAGGGCGTGTACCACCGCCCCACGAGCATACCGGCGAGCCAGGAGAGACCGATGAGCGCGACAAGGGGCTCGTTAACCGTTATGTCAACGTTGTCCGGTAGGCTGATGGTGCGGATGCTGCCAAAGGGAACAGTCAACAGGAGCATGCCGACACCCAAGACCGGATAGGCAAAGACGGCCACAGTCCCCGCCACCGCGCCGATTGTCAGAAGCGCCCATAGTGGAGGCAAAAACCACGCCACCAGGAGCGCGGCGAGCACACCGCAGAAACCAAGCAAACGCCATCTTTGCATCGAAAGGCGTTGCCGAGCGTAGATCCGTTCGGAGATCGCGGTGCTGTACTTGATCATGGTGTTCACTATAGCACGGGGCGGAGCGGTGATCGGAAAGGCACGAGAGAAGGGTGGTAGTCGTTCGCGATTGGCTGTTATTAGCTGTGACTTGGAGCCTCTTTACTTGAGTCTGATAGCTGAGAGGATGAGCCCGGATTAGGGATAAATCTGCCTGGCCCTGGCGCTTTCGCGCATCGGGGCGAGAACTGTGCGGCTAATGTCGGCCCAAGTTCGTCAGAATGGTTGCGTTGCACACAGACGCCACCGGGAGCGATATCCGACAATGCGAAAACCACCCCTCACCCCGACCCTCTCCCCCAGGAGACCCTTGCGTAACTCCGTCATTCCGGCGCAAGCCGGAATCCAGAGCGCGTTTACAACTAAAGATAGCATGATGTCAAGTCATTTCACCCCCATCCCAACCTTCCCCCTCAAAGGTGAAGGGTTATGCAATGATCTCCCCAGGGAGAGTGAGCAAAGCGACGGAGGGAGCTACGCAAGGTTTGAGGTTATTCCTTTCCTTGCGACCAGGGCAACACAAGATTCTCCCCAGGGAGTAGAAGATTCCCCATGTCCGATCTAGTACGTACTGGAGGATTCTTGGAGCGCAACACAAATTACGTCACTGATTGCCAAGAGCAGCGAGAGCAGTGAGTACTCCGACCAAGTCCGATAATGAACCGCTGCGCTGGCGGGAAGTAGCCCAAGCGGTGCGGCAGCAACAGATAGGCCACAGTGTGGTCTATCGCACGGAAGTAGATTCCACGATGGAGGTCTGCCATGCGCTGGCACGCGCCGGCGCTGAGTCCGGAGTGGTTGTGGCGGCCGACTCCCAGAGTGCCGGCCGGGGCAGACAAGGCCGGGCTTGGCACGCACCGCCCTCTACCTGTCTGCTCTTTTCCGTGCTCTTGCGGCCCACGTTGCAGCGCAATCAGTGGTTGCACGCGCTATGGCCGCTGGCGGTGGCGCTGCAAGAAGCCACGGAGCACGTGACAGGCTTGCGCGCAGCGATCAAGTGGCCGAACGACCTCATCCTGTGCGGCAAGAAGCTGGGGGGTCTGCTTGCCGAGACAACGGCGGACGCCGTGGTAGTCGGCGCGGGTCTAAATGTGAATTTTTCCACAGAAACCCTCTCGCTCGACCAACCGGTTACTACGGTTTCAGACGCGCTTGGCCGTTACATCTCCCGCGAAGAACTCTTGGTCGCCAGCCTTCGTTCGTTTGACCGTTGGTACCGTCGCTGGCTTGCGGCGCCCGACGAGGTGTGGCAGGCCTGGCGAGACGGCGCGTATTTGATCGGTCAGGCTGTGGACGTATCCGTTGGCGGGAACACGTTCAGCGGAATCGCGGAGGACCAGGACCGCAACGGGCGCCTCTGCGTACGCGCAGCCGATGGGCGCGTGCGTCGATTCACGGCTGGCGATGTGAGCGTCCGCCTAATGCGTGCGCGGTAACGGCACCGGGAGCTTGCCTGCGGCTGACCGGGTGATGTGCCACTCCCGGACTGGGAGAGCATGCGGACCCATCGAGCGGCGCGGTGTCCCAGGAGCGAAGGATTCTATCCTGCGCTAGCCATTAGCAAGCTATCGCGCCACTCTACCAAACAGTCGGAAATGGGCCGGACCGGCACCGACTTCCCTCTCGCTAGCTGACCCTTGCGCAATTCTGAAGGCGGAGGGCAAATTTGCTGGAGAGAAAGAGAATTCCCCTCACCCCAACCCTCTCCCCCAGGAGAGGGAGTGCCCCTGCTTGAAAGTGGGTCTATGCAAAGGTCTCCCCAGGGAGAGGGAGTGTTCTCGCCTGTAGGCATGAGTCTTGCAAGGGCCTTCCCAGGGCGAAGGAGTACTCTCACCTGCAAGCCTGGGCAATGCAGAAACCTCCCCAGGGCGTGGGAGGTCTCTTCATCAGCAGGGACAACAAGCTGTGCAAGGCATGCCCCGTACGTGGTACGGGGCTGTCTTCGACGGAGAGTTGGATTGGATCCCAATTAGGTTTGATCGAGGAAAACCCGGAATGGGACTGTTGTTCGAGCTGCTACGCCTGCGCCTCGGCCTCCGGCTGTTGGAGCTCGATGACGACGCGCCGCTCGTCCCCGGTGCCGGTGGAGTGGGTCGAGACGTCGTCGTCTTCAGCGAGGGTCAGATGGATGATGCGCCGCTCGTGGGGCGGCATCGCCTCCAGCGTGATTGCCTTGCCGTTTTCGCGAACCAGGTCTGCCAGACGGCGGGCCATACCGGTGAGCAACTCCTCACGGCGCTGGCGATAGCCGCCAATATCGACCACGACGAGATCGTGCTCGCCAAGCTGTTTCGTCAGCATGAGATTGAAGAGGAATTGGATCGAACGCAGCGTGGTACCGCGCTTGCCGACGAAGGCGTCAGTGCCGTCGCCGGAAACGTTGAGGCGGAGTGGCTCGGTTCCGGTCACCTCAACTGTAACGGTGCTGCCAAGATGGTGGAAGAATTCGCGGAGGAGTTCCGTAGCATCGTCAAGCTGTTCCTGCGCCAGCGGCAACTCCGGGGTCTCCGGCGCCGGTTCGGGGGCGGCCGCTTCCACAGGAGTTTCTTCCTCGACGGTCTCGTCAGCAGCGCCTTCCGGTTTCAATTCCACGAGCACACGGGTTTCTCCACCGCCAAGGCCGAAGAGACCTCCGGTGCCCGCGCTAATGACCCGAACGGTCACGGCATCGCGTGAGGCGCCGAGTTCCTCGAGGGCGTTCTGAATTGCATCTTCGACTGTTTTGCCGGTTGCTTCAACGCTTTCCGCCACCTTTTTTCTTCTCCCTCTTGCGCGACCTTGATCTGCCAGTGTTGGGCGCTTCTTTGGCAGCGCCTTCTCCCTGGTCGTCGGCATCATCCAGGCCGAGTTCTTGTAGAGTCGTTTCGGTGAGATCAGGAATGGACGAACGTTTCACTCCCCCAAATGATAACCCACCCAGGAGTCCGCCGGGACGCTCCGGCGCGACCTCTTGCTGACTCTTTGCGGGTGCTTGGGGCGTCTTCTTTTGGCCGTCTTCCTTGGTCGCTGGCGGGGCAGCGGGCGATTGCGCCGGTTTGGCACTTTGGCTGTTGCTGTTCTGGGCAACCGCTGCCGGCGCCGTTGCCGGTATGTTCAGGCCCTTGTCCCGCATGATGAACCACTGCTGCCCGATGCTGAAAACATTGGAAACCACCCAATACAGGGCAAGACCCGATGGAAACTGCATAGCAAAGAAGACAATCATGATGGGCATGAATTGCATTACGTTCTGGATCATCTGCTGCTGCGGGTCTTTGGTCATTCGATTCATCATCATGCGTTGCACGACCCACTGGGTGGCGCCGGCGGTGAGCGCCAACGCGCCGGGCAGCTTGAACGGCAAGTCAACGCCCGGCGGCAGCCAAACGTCAGGTACGGCCAAGTCGGAAAGCCAAAGGAATGCCATCTCCAGGCCGGCCATCGTCACCTCGTCGTTTGTCACACCAATGATGGCCCAGTAGAGTGCGAACAATACGGGCAACTGGGCTAGTTGGGGCAGACATCCCATGAGCGGATTAACGCCGTGCAGCTTGTAAAGCTCCATCTGGGCCTGCGCCATGGCTTGACGGTCACCCTTATGTTGTCTCTGCAATTCCTTCAGGCGGGGCGACAACAACTGCATGCGACGTGAAGAGCGCAGACTTGTCACACTGAGCGGAAAGAGAATGAGTCGTACGATGACTGTGAAGATCATGATGGCAATGCCAAAGCTCGGCACGCCCGCGTATTCGGTCAGATCGTAAAGACGGAGCAAACCGTTTTGGAGGCCACCAACGAGTATGTCGTTCCAGAGTGTGCCGAAAAATTCCACTGGAACCGCTTTCTCTTCCTAAGTGTTGCCGGGATACTTGATATTGTCTCTGTGCCTACCCACCACGGCTGTCACCGGGGTGCTTCGCGGCACTCACGAGCGCGGTGTCATCCAAACCTGCCGCTTTGTGTTTCTACTCTACGTCCGCCGCGTTCGGCTGCTCACGGCAGCGTCATCGCGAGCAATCTCGGGCACCGGATCGGCGCCGCCGGGATGGAACGGGTGGCACCGCGCGACGCGCTTGATGCCCAACCAGCCGCCCCGGAGCAGTCCATGCTCCACGATAGCGTCGTAGCAGTACTCCGAGCACGTAGGCGCGTACCTGCAGCTTGGCGGCAGCAGCGGCGAAATTGCCAGCCGGTATCCTTGAATAAGCCGCAGCGCAACCGAACTGCCGAGGGACACGAGACATCTTCTCCCGGTTTCTCAATCTTTCGAGGCCCTGTCAGCAAGTCCTACTCTTGATGCGCCTTGCACTCCGAGGGCAGCAGATGTGCGCGCATGAGCACGGCATGAACATGCCGGTGAAGCTCCCAGAACAAGACCCTGACTGCGTCTCGACGGGCAATGAATACAAGGTCCATTCCCGGTCGTATGTGAGGATAGTGCTTGCGCACAGACTCACGCAGCCGCCTCCGGACACGGTTTCGGGTTACAGCATTGCCAAGACGCTTCGATGTAATGAAACCGCACCGGCTGAGCGAGAGGTGGTTCGGTTGGACTATGAGTCTAACAGTTTGCGCCGACCTAGTCGCAGCCGTCGATTTCGTCGTAGGCTTCGACCCTGTCGCAGGCGGCGACCACGCCTTGCCCTGGGTCAGGACAAACGTAAAATCACGTTGTTTCTTAATCTTCTCCGTTTGGTTCGATCCTCATGCGGAGCCTTCTCGACGGCCCTGCGCTTTAGCGCCTCTCGCCTTCGCGCTTCCATTAGGGGACACGCGGCAAACGCGTGCGTTACACGAAAAGGAAAGAGAAGGTCAAGCAGGCTCAGACGGTAAGCCGTGTGCGATGCTTATCTCGTCTGTGCTTTATGATTCGTCGCCCCGCTCGCGTGGACATGCGCGCACGAAACCCGTGCCTGCGCAGCCGTCGCCGCACTTTCGGTTGGTAGGTTCTCTTCGGCATTCAGAATTATCCTTCTTTCCTTTATCTGACTTTACTATAACATTCCGCTGAATCTACGGTCAAAGCACCGCTTGCGGCCCCTCGAAAAGCGGTCGCTCCACTTTTTCACGGCAGGTTCTTTTCTACCAGTCCACCAAGTTCGCGCAAGACTCGCTCTTGCGAGCAGGCAGAGATTGAGAGTGCGGCGCGAGCGGCAGGCCGACGGCTGCCGCTGACTTAGTTTTCCAACGTGTAGCGATAGGCGGAAAACTACCCGCTGGTGCGGATAACCAGATACGTTATCGGGAACTCGCCACTGTTGCGCAGACCGTGGCGCGTGCCCTCCGGCGCAAAGAGCGCAGCCATGGCCTCCATCGGGTGCTCCTCCTCGCCCAAGGTCGCCATGCCGCTGCCGGAGATGAGAAACATGATCTCTTCGCCGCCATGCTCGTGTGGTGGATGGGCTGCCTCGCCCGGATTAATGGAAGAGAGGTGGAGTTGCAGGACCTCTGCGCCGGCTTCCTCGCCTACAAACGGCAAGGAGAAACCGCGTTCGTGCACGCGTTTGCGCGCTTCGTCCCAAGAAATAACGACCGGCTGTTTCATAAGTGTCATCCTTTCAACATGCCTACCGTGCGGCGTGGTACTCTCTCTTCCTCCCGCTTGTCGCTCCAACGCGCCCAACTGTCCATTGCGCAGGTTGCACACCTACGCTACCGGAGTACAGTCGCCCTACCGCGCATCGGGTCCAGCTTAACCGCGCGGATAGAATGTATCCACGAGACGGTCTACGTCCGTCGGCTCGCAACCGTACTTCTCCGTGAAGCTCTCATGGACTTTCTCTTCATATTGTGTGGTCTCCTGCAGGGGGAATGAAATGGTCGTCCGATCCTTCCCACCAGACTCCAACATCGCGATGTCCATCTCCTGGTCGAGCCGCGCGGCGCGCGCGCCATACGCGGGCTCGGTGTCTTCCCGCACTGCCGCAGCAATGCTCAGCAGTTCGTCGGCGACTTGCACCTGATTCTCGGTCAAGGAATACTGCTGGAAGGGACTTTCCCACGTAACGCGCCGGTCGGGGAGCGCCACCTCGAGCCGCTCCAGGATCTCCACACCGTCACGTTCGCTCGTGACCCGCTGCGGCAAGGCCGGCCTGCTCTGCGCGCCGGTGAGTAATTCATCAGCGGGCACGGCGTGGACCTCGTCACCCACAATAGTGCCGTGCGTTCCGTCAATTTGCGAGCAGCGAAAGGCACCGCGACCCAGGGAATGCGCATGGATAACGTTGGAGTACGCAGAGAGCGCCGTCACCCCGTTCGCAAAGTCAATGATGCCGATGGAGAGTCTTTCGCTCTCGTGGTGACGCAACATGCGGTCGATGATCGGCACCACCGGGCTGGTATGGGAGACACCCATCACCGCCGTGGGGTCCGCCCCCGCCCAGATGCGGAGGACGCTCATGCCGTGGTAGCCGCCCTCCTCGAAGATGCGATAGATGCGGCTGACCGTGCCGATAGCGCCGGAGTTGATAACTTCCTGCATGAGGCGGATGAGCGGCTGGCGGTAGTAATTCTCCGCCACTTCCAGTTTCACCCGGTTTTGTTGTGCCGTCTCGATCATCAAGTCGGCTAGTGGCAGAGTCCTCGCGATTGGCGTCTCCACGATTTGGTGGATGCCGTGTGTCGACAGAAAGCAACTCAGCGCATGGTGGGCGTCGCCGGGCACCACCACGTCGGCAATGTCTAACGATTCGTTCGCTACAAGCTCCCGCGCAGAGGTGTATGCTCTGCAGCCATACCGCGCCGCCACCTCTTGGGCCCGCTCCTCCGTGGCGTCGCACACGGCCACGAAGTTGAATACGTCATCCAGCGCAGCAAGCACCGGAGCGTGGGCACCTGCACCCCGGCGCCCGGCGCCGACCAGAGCGACATTGAGACGTTCCATGGCTTCGGCCTCCTTACCCTAAACTAACTGGGAGCTATTCACAGTCTAGTCCGCAACGGTCTCAGGATGAATGCCTGGCATACGTACGGTGTCAGTCACGTTACCGTTATTCTATGGTACGCTGGCAAATGTTGAAAGGGACAGAGGAGATGAATATGCGAGAGCCGCTGTATATTGAGGTTACGCGCGGCGCGCTTGTAGAGAGCGTACATCGTGCCCACGCTGCGGTTGTGGATAACGCCGGAAACCTACTGTACGCCGCTGGTGATCCGGAGCGGGTTACGTTCTTGCGCTCGTCGGCAAAGCCGATCCAAGCACTCGCCATGGTTGAGAGCGGCGCCGCAGGACGATTTAGTTTCACCGACCGTGAAGTAGCGGTGATGTGCGCGTCGCACTTTGGCGAGCTGTTTCACGTAGCCGCCGTGCAAAGCATTTTGCAGAAGATTGGCTTGGATGAAGAAGCATTGGCGTGCGGCACGCACGCACCCACCCACGCGCCGAGCGCGGAGGCGCTGGTCCGCGCGGGCGAGTCTCCCCGGAAGATTCACAATAACTGTTCCGGCAAGCATGCCAGCATGCTCTCGCTCTGCCGGCACGCCGGGTGGCACATTGAAGGCTATACCGCACCCGACCATCCGGTGCAGGTGCGCCTGCGGACGGTTCTGGCGGAGATGGCCGGGGTTCCCACGGAGGATGTTTACGTTGCCGTAGACGGCTGCAATGCGCCGGTATTTGCCATTCCGCTCCGCAACATCGGCCGCGCATTCGCTCAGTTAGCACAGCCTGCCGCCGTCTCGCCTACCCGGGAGGCCGCGATCCAACGAATATCGCAAGCAATGCGGGCTCATCCGGAAATGGTGTCCGGCACGAATGGCTTTACCACGGACCTCATGCGCGTGGCGGGTGACAACGTGATGTCAAAGAGTGGCGCCGAAGGGCTCTTCTGCGCAGGCGCCCTGTCCCAAGGCTGGGGCGTCGCGGTCAAGATTGAAGACGGGGATGCTCGCGCCCACCCGGTGCTGGTGCCCGAACTCCTCGCTGCACTGCACGTCATTAACTCGGATCAACGCGATCGACTGCGCGAACTGCACGCTCCGGGCGTCCTTAATACCGCTGGGGTCACGGTGGGAGCAATACGGCCGCGCTTCACGCCAACGGGCGAAATATTGTCCAAAGTAGCAATGCCCAGGTAATTGCGCCGACCGTTCCGTATTCGAGAACTACCGCCATGCCCATTCTCTTGGCGCGGTACGCGCGGGCCAAGCCAAGCACCACGTGGACGTGCAGCAAGAGCGCCAGCGCCTCTTGGAACGTCGGCAGCGGCCAAAAGTTCAGCGCCCACGTGATCTCGCCCACGATCAGAGCCGTCAACAAGCTGTATGTTTGAATTGCGGCCCGGGGCATACGTTCGCGAAACAGTATAGACATGCTCCCAGCGTGCGCGGCGATGGCGGCAAGCGCCGCATGCAAGACGATATTGATATGCCACGTATCGAGTGTGACAAAGAGCATGGCAATCGCGACGTAAACGGTCGCTTGGTTGGGCCATGTGATTGAGCGCCTCGCACTGTAATAGCGACTCTGGTGGTAGTCCATGATCGCCAGGAAAAAGAGAACGCCGAACAGGGCGCTGCCGATGAGAGTTGCGCGTTCGTCGGGGATCGTGCGCCAGAACAGCGCGCTTGCCAAGGTGAGCAAGAGCGGCGCTAACATCCACGCCGACTCTTCACGCCGGGCTCCCACGATTTGTCGTAATGCGGCAAGCACGACACCGAGCAGGACGAACACGGCAACGATCAGCAGCGGCATGGTCGCGCGCGACGTGAGCAGTACGCCAACGGTAGCAATCGCGCTCAATACGATGAGCCGGTCGAAGAGGAGCCGCTGATACCAATTCTGCACGTTGTTTGTCTACTCCCTAGGAAGACCTTTGCATAGCCCATGCCGAGGCGGGCAAAACCCCTCTTCCGGCTGAGACCCATGCGTAACTCTTGCCAAGGCGGGAAGGTACCCTCTCCCGGTGGAAGAGGCCAAGAGCCTGCCCCGTATTCGTTACAGCGTATCGACACGTTACGGGGGTGAGGGGAAGCACCCGCAAGCCGGGCGCCTTCTTGCCGATGTTGCTCATCTATGTATGGATCCTATAGGTAAGAGGGACGGAATAAGCAAAACTCCCCTAATTCCGGCCCGCTCTCCAGAGAGAGGGAGCAGTTCTTGCACCTCCGGCCCAAGGTACGCACAGGTCGCTTAGAGGCAGGATAGCACGTCTTAGCTTTTGACTTGGTGCACTTCCAAGACTATACTTTAGGTGAATGAGAAGTGGGAGAATTCCCTTCTTATCTGTAGACGGCGACGTAGCCAAGTGGTAAGGCGAGGGTCTGCAAAACCCTTATACAGCGGTTCGATTCCGCTCGTCGCCTCCAGCGGTCTTGCCATTGCAGCCACAGTAAGCAATTTGCTCGAAAAGCGCCCGGCGAGGCGCCTTTTCATTTAACGCTGATTGCCGATACAGGCGCACTGTTGACGTCGCTTCGCGATCGGCAACAGCAGAATTGGATGGAAGATAACTCTCCGTGCCAACCGCAGGTACCCAGTCTGTGGCTGCTTCTGCTATTCGCGCTGTGCCCTGGTCTTTCCACCCTTCCGGTCTTAAACGGACTCCACCTGAAGCCGTGTCCGACAGAACGCCCCGCCTGAACGGCTCAACTTGAGGAATCTGCGCGCCGGCTGGCAAGCGATCGTAATCCTACACGAGGAATGATCGCAGCACGTGGCGGAAGGCGACCTGCTGCTGGCGAATACGGTCGGTCAGGGGTTGTAGGCCCGGCGTTTCAAATCCCACCACGCGCCGAATGATCCCGTGCCGCAGAAGTGTCGGCTCGAGGGCGCCGGAACGGCTGACGCGCACGGAACCGGGGTTAGACACGACGAGGCCGCTGCGATTGTAGTTGCCGTCCACGTGGTCGCCCCTGCAGACGGCGTATCCGTGGGACTCGAGGGTATCCAGCAGCGCGACGTCATCAGCGACAATCCGCGCAAAGAGAGTGCGCTCCCGCATGCCGCTTTCATACATGTAGAAGCACTGGGAGGTCACATCTTCGTGCAGCGAGACGAGCAGCTCCGCTCGGTGCTGTAGGAGATAATTCAGGACGATCTTGTTCTCGGGCTGGGCAGTGGGACGCTCGAAGTGGCGGTTGAGGTCTATGACGCCGTTGCCGCGAATGCCGCGCGCATAGCCGATTGGATTTATGAGAGGCAAGAAGATGAAGCGGATGTGCTGAGCCGCGGCATGGTTAGCCTCATCCTCCCAGAACTGAAGCAGAGCGAGCGGCCCGGCAATCTCATCGCCGTGCGTGCCGGCGAGGACAATGGCGCTACGTTCGCCATCGCCTACCGCTCCGGCATAAATCGGGAAACGAATGCCAAATCGCTCTACCGCGCCTATTTCGGTGAATGAAAACTGGGGGAACCGGGCAGCGAGCGCCTGGTACCGGTGGATAAGCTCCCATACACGGTTTGGATCGCGGCGGGGCATAGCTTAGGCGTTATCCTGACGCCCTTGCAAGGCGCTTGCTATGGTCTCCTCGTCGGCGTATTCGAGGTCTGCGCCGGTCGGCAAGCCCCGCGCCAGCCGCGTAACGCGCGTGGCGAACGTCGCGGAAACCTGAGCCACGTAGCTAGCCGTCGTGTCACCTTCGTGGTCGGCGTCCATGGCGAGAATCAATTCCTCTACCGGTTGCGCTTGCAACCGCTGGACGAGTTCAGCGATTCTCACGTCTTCCACGTTACGGCCTTCCAACGGCGACAAGGAGCCGTGCAGAACGTGATAGAGACCGGCGTAGAGGCCGGTTCGCTCGATTGCCAGGAGGTCCAGCGGCTCTTCGACGACGCAGATGCGACTCCGGTCGCGGTCCGGATCCTGACAAATAGGACAGGGATCGTGCTCACTGAGATTGAAACAACGCGAGCACCATACCGTCTGGGCGCCCATATTCTCGAGGGCTGTCGCGAGGTTGCGGGCGAGATCCGGAGATGAGCGGAGCAAGTAAAACGCCAGTCGTTGTGCTGTACGAGGGCCGATGCCGGGCAGCCGGGATAGCTCTTCGATGAGCCGAGCTACGGGCGCGGGGAGGCTCATCCGGGCCATCGCTACGCTGTCTCCTTAGATTGAGAATACGGTGGCGCTACGTCAGACCGGGAATATTCATGCCGCCTGTAACGGCGGAAAGACGGCGGCCCGCAAGCTCCTGCGATTTGCCCACGGCATCATTGACAGCGGCGACGAGCAAGTCCTGCAACATGGCAACGCCCTCTTCGTCTACCTCACCCTCCGGGGTGACGGTGGACTCCAGGACGTCGGGTAGGATTTCGATGGCATGCACTTTCTGATGGCCGGTCATTACGACCTTGACCGCTCCGCCACCGGCGGTGCTTTCCACCAACTCTCTTTCCAATTCTTCCTGGATTTTCGTCATCTTTTGCTGCATCTGCCGCAGCATCTTCATCGACATGCGCAGTTCTCCTCAATGGTGGCTGTGTATTCACAGCATACCAGATGGGCAGCAGGACGAATAGGCACGAAACTGTTCTTTACTTTTCCGTCTGACAATGCCTATAATGGTGCCAGGCCACAATACGTGTGTGGGCATGATGTGTCTTTGCCAAAAAGAGTAAAACGTGAAGAGGGTGAAGGTAACCAGTGCAAGAATCACCAACGACAGAAGTTCCAATGACGATGGAGTCCTTGCTGAGCGAGATTGAGAGTTCAATTCGCACAGTGCGGCGCGGCGACGTGGTTGAAGGCGTTGTCGTGCAGTCTGCCTCTGATGAGATCATGGTGGACATCGGTCTCAAGGCAGAAGGAATTGTCTCCGGCAGGGAACTCGCGCGCATGGATGAAGCGCTCGACATAAGCGTGGGTGAGAAAGTGCTGGTGTACGTAGTAAACCCTGAAACCGCTGAAGGTCATGCGTTGCTTTCCATCCGACGCGCGATGGCAGAACGTGCCTGGCGGGAGATCGAAGAGCGATACAACAACGGCGAAATCCTGGAAACCTCCGTTATCGACGCCAACAAAGGCGGCGTAATCGTAGACATCGGGTTGCGCGGTTTCGTGCCCAGTTCCCAGCTTGTTTCGTTGGAACGGCCGCCGAACCGGGATGCGAGTGAGGAAGACCTCTTGGCGCGCCTCTCGGAGCTTATCGGACGGGAACTAAAGCTCAAGATCATCGAAGTGGACCGGCGCCGAAACCGGCTGATTCTCTCCGAACGCCTGGCGGAACGTGAGATGCGCGCGCAACAGCGCGAGCAGTTGCTTAAAGAACTCGAAGTAGGCCAGACACGCGAGGGTGTGGTGAGCAACCTTTGCAGCTTTGGCGCGTTCGTAGACTTGGGCGGCGCCGACGGCCTGGTGCACATTTCTGAGATTTCCTGGAGCCGCGTGGAGGACCCAAGTGAGGTGCTGGGCGTCGGCGAGCGCGTAAATGTCAGCGTACTCAGCCTGGACCATGAAAGTAAGAAGATCGGCCTCTCCATTAAGCGCACGGAAAAAGACCCCTGGGAAGGCATTGAGGCACGGTATCCCGTAGGCAGAGAAGTGCCTGGCATCATCATAAAGATTGCACCCTTTGGCGCATTCGTGCGTGTTGAAGACGGTATCGAAGGACTGGCACACAATTCCGAAATGACGCCGGAAGGGCGAGACCTCTTGCAGGAAGGCTATGAACTCACATTCCGGGTACTGAGTGCCGATCCGCAACGTCATCGCATGCGCCTATCACCCATAGACCTGGAAGAGAAGCTTGGGCACTTGATGGATGAGGCCGACGACGAGGAACCTGAGCACACCGAATTAGAGCCTGAATCCGAAGCACAGGACGACTAAGCAAGAAAGAGAAAGAGTCGATCAAGCATATTACTGCCGCTGTTCCCATGTGATGTGGCAAGTACGGCGGGGCCGGCTTCTACGAAGAAGACTGCGACAATTGAGCCAGGAGTATTGTCGTGAGTCCTATGTTCGACAAATTTACGATTCGGGCGAAGCGGGTTCTCATGTTTGCGCACGACGAGTCTCGCCGCCTTAATCACGACTATATTGGTACCGAGCACTTGCTCCTTGGCTTGGTGCGTGTCAAGAAAGGGAGCGCCGCGAAGGTGTTGGCCGGCATGGGGGTGGATCACGCCAAAGTGCGCGATGCGGTAAAGGCAGTTACGGAACGGGGAACACATAGCGTTGTTGGCGACATAAGCCTCTCAAATCGCGCCAAGAAGGTAATTGAACATGCCGCCGAAGAATCACACCTGATGGGACACGACTATATCGGCTCCGAGCATTTTCTCTTGGGTCTCGCGCGCGACACCAACAGCACAGGCGCAAGGCTCCTAAGCGACATGGGAGTGGGGCCGGACAAGATCCGCGGCGCCGTGGAGTTTGCCGCCGAACGTGGGAAGCAGATCAAAGCATCCAATCTCAGCTTTACTCCGGGCGCAAGCAGAGCACTTGGGTTAGCGGCAGAAGAGGCGCGCCGGTTAGGGCATAGCGAAGTTGGCACCGGGCACCTGCTCCTTGGTCTTGCAAGCGAAGGTGAAGGGCTCGCGGCGGGTGAATTGCAGGGCCTCGGTGTGGACCTGCAAAGGGTGCGCCGACAGGTTAGACAAGCGGTCAGCCAAGGAGAAGCCTCGTGAGTCCCCTGTTCGACAAATATACGGATCGAGCGAAGCGGGTTCTCATGCTTGCGCAAGAAGAGGCGCGCCGCTTCAACCACAATTACATCGGCACCGAGCACCTCCTGCTGGGCCTCGTGCGCGAAGGCGAAGGCATTGCCGCGAAGGTGCTCTATGACATGGGCGTGGACCTCACCAAGGTGCGCAGTGCCGTGGAGTTTATCATCGGCCGCGGCGAGCGCGTAAACGTCGGTGACATCAGCCTGACACCCCGCGCGAAGAAAGTCATCGAACTCGCGGCAGAAGAGGCCCGACGCCTGGGTCACAACTATATTGGCACGGAGCACTTGCTGCTCGGCTTGGTCCGCGAAGGCGAGGGAATCGCGGCCGGCGTGCTGGAAAGCCTTGGCGTAAGTCTGGAAAAGGTCCGGCAGAAGGTCATCCAATCGGTGAGTCAGCAGCCCTCGCGTCCTATCCAAGAGAGCAGCGGGCGCCAGTCTTCCTCGCGCACTCCCCTTATCGACCAGATGGGCATCGATCTCACGGCTGCGGCGCGTGCAGATAAACTCGATCCAGTGATCGGGCGCCAGCAGGAGATTGAGCGCGTCGTGCAAATCCTCTCCCGCCGCACGAAGAACAATCCGGCACTTATCGGTGAACCCGGCGTCGGCAAGACGGCCATTGTGGAAGGTCTGGCGCAGCGGGTCGTGTCGGGCGACGTGCCGGAAACATTGCTCGGGAAACGCCTGCTCACCCTCGACATCGGCGCGCTTGTTGCCGGCACGAAGTACCGCGGCGAATTTGAAGAACGCCTCAAGAAGATCCTCGAAGAAATTCGCGGTTCCGGTGACTGTATGCTCTTCATCGATGAGTTGCATACTCTCGTTGGCGCCGGAGCGGCGGAAGGTGCGGTGGACGCCGCCAACATCCTCAAGCCCGCGCTGGCGCGCGGAGAACTGCAGTGCATCGGCGCGACCACATTGGACGAATACCGTAAGTACATCGAACGTGACGCAGCGCTGGAGCGCCGCTTCCAACCGGTGCACGTGCGCGAACTCGACATTGAAGAGACGATTTTGGTGCTCCAGGGCGTTAAGGAACGCTATGAGGAACACCATAAAGTACATATTACCGATGATGCCGTCAAAGTAGCGTCAGAGATGTCCGGCCGCTACGTGACCGACCGCTTCCTGCCGGATAAGGCAATCGACTTGATCGATGAAGCAGCTTCCCGCGTGCGTATCCAGCAGGCCAACACCTCCAACGCGCTGCGCAACGCGGTAAAGGACCTCGACGGCGTCGTGCGCGAAAAAGAGGACGCCATTGAGAGTCGTCAGTATGACGAGGCGGTTGGGCTGGGCGAAAAGGAAGCGGAGCTGCGCAAGAAGATCGAAGACCTCGAGTCGGATTGGCCGAACACCGAAGAGAAGTGGCCCGAAGTTACAAAAGAGGACGTGGCGACTGTGGTCTCCATGTGGACGGGCATCCCGGTCACGCGCATCGCCCAAGAGGAATCAGCACGACTGCTCCACATGGAAGAGAACTTGCACGAGAAGGTGGTGAGCCAGGAAGAGGCCATCAGCAACGTATCCAAAGCTGTGCGGCGGGCCCGTGCCGGTCTGAAGGACCCCAAGCGGCCGATTGGCTCCTTCATTTTCGTCGGCCCCACGGGCTCCGGCAAGACCTACCTCGCCCGAGCGCTGGCGGAGTTTATGTTCGGCAGCAGCGACGCCATGGTCCGGCTGGATATGTCGGAATACATGGAGAAACATACGATTTCTCGTTTAGTCGGCGCGCCGCCAGGTTACGTGGGGTACGAAGAAGGCGGCCAACTCACCGAGGCGGTGCGACGGCGCAGCTACTCGGTGGTGCTCCTGGACGAGATCGAAAAGGCCCACCCTGACGTCTTCAACGTGCTGCTCCAAATCATGGAGGACGGTCGGCTCACCGATGGCAAAGGCCGCACGGTAGACTTCCGCAACACTATCCTCATCATGACCTCCAATGTTGGCGCGCATCTCATCAAACGCGACGCCGCCGTCGGCTTCCGGCTGGAGGCCAACGACCTGCGCAATGAGGGACAACTCTACAAAGAGATGCGGGAACGCGTGATGGCGGAAATCAAGAAGACATTCCGGCCTGAATTCCTCAATCGCGTGGATAGCGTGGTGGTGTTCCGTCACCTGTCAAAAGAGGACATTATCAGCATCGTCGATATCCAGCTCGACGAAGTGCGGGCACGCCTCACGGAGCAAGAGATTACGTTGGAAGTGACCGACGAGGCCAAAGAACTGCTGGTGGAACAGGGCTACGACCCAGATAACGGAGCGCGGCCGCTCCGGCGCGTAATTCAAAATTTGATTGAAAATGAACTCGCGGAAGGACTGCTGGCGGACAACTTCCACGCGGGCGATACGGTCGTGATTGACCGCGAAGGTGAAGAACTGCGCTTGGAAGTGCGCATGCTTGTGGAACAAACGTAGTCCGACCGTACAATCTTCCTTTGCACGAACAATAAGCAGCCCGGCGCAAGCTGGGCTGTTGGCGTTAAGCCGGCTGGGAGTGTGGCGGGGCCGCTTTCGCTACAATATATGAGACGGCAGAAGCAGAGGTGGGCATGGAGCCTGCCGGCGCACAGAAGTAAGATTCCAGAATAGGGCAGCCGGTGAGCAAGACCAAGAGCGTGTACGTCTGTCAGCAGTGCAGCTACGAATCCCCAAAGTGGGCGGGACAATGTCCTTCCTGCCAAAGCTGGAATAGCCTGGTGGAAAGCGTGCAGCGCGAGGGCAGGGCGGGCACTGCACGTTCAAGGCGCCGCCCGTCTGCTGGCACACCGCAGGCACAAAAGCTGCAGGACATTCCTCCCAGCGACCTCATCCGCATTCCGGTACCGATCGGCGAACTCCACCGGGTCCTGGGCGGCGGGCTGGTACCGGGGAGCGCCGTGCTCCTCTCCGGGGACCCGGGGATAGGGAAGTCCACGCTCTTGCTGCAGTTTGCGCTCGCATTGGCGCACGCCGACCGGCCGGTGCTCTATGTATCCGGTGAAGAGAGCGCGGCGCAGATTCGCCTGCGGGCGACGCGGCTCGGTCTCGACCCGCAGGAGCTCTACGTACTTGCCGAAATCGGCCTTGCGGACATACTGGATTCTATCGCTGACGTGCGGCCCGGTCTCGTCATCATTGATTCGATTCAGACTCTGGTCAGCGCGGAGCTCACCGGCGTACCGGGCAGCATCGGTCAGGTGCGGGAGTGCGCCTCCCAGTTGGTCGCCTTGGCAAAGCAGACTGGGATTACGCTCTTCTTGGTCGGTCACGTAACCAAGGAAGGCAACGTGGCCGGACCGAAGACGCTGGAGCACATGGTGGACACGGTGCTCGCGTTGGCCGGCGACCAGCACCACAACTACCGGATTCTCAAGGCGACCAAGAACCGCTTCGGGTCTACGAACGAAGTAGGCATCTTCGCCATGCAGGAGCGGGGGTTGGTGGAAGTGCCCAACCCCTCGGCAGCCTTCCTGGCTGAGCGGGAGCCGATTCCGGGGTCTGCCGTCGCCGTGCCGCTGGAGGGTTCGCGGCCGCTCCTCGTCGAGGTGCAAGCGCTCGTAACGTACAGTCCGCTGGCGGTGCCGCGCCGCATGGCGAACGGCTTCGACCAGAGCCGTCTGCACATGCTGATTGCGGTGCTCACCAAGCGGGCGGGCCTGCGCTTGGTCGATCAGGATGTCTACGTAAACGTAGTCGGCGGCCTGGAGTTGGATGAACCCGCCGTAGATATTGCCGTCTGCTTGGCAATTGCCTCCAGCGTCGCAGACGTGGCGCTGCCGGGCGATCTGGTTTCAATTGGTGAAGTGGGGCTGGCCGGTGAATTACGCAGTGTCTTCAAGCTGGAAGAACGTGTACTCGAGGCGACGCGTCGCGGCTACAACCGGGCCCTGCTGCCGCGCGCGAGCAAGCTTGGCGCGCTTGGTGATGCTCGCCCCGACCTCTCTCGCGCGGAGAGCGTGCGGCAGGCAATTCGCCTTGCGCTGAGCAAGACGCCGCCGCAGGGCCGCGCAGGTAAGAGTGGGGGTGCGCGCGAAGGCACGGAAGAGGCCGCTGCCCACCGGTAATAAAGTGAGAGCTCAAGGTTCAATGTGAGCGCAAGCTAAGCCGCGCACTCTAGCGAAGCCGCGCACTTAGCGAAGCTGGGCATACTAGCGGAACTGGGCTTACTTGTCATTTCGAGCGCAGCGAGAAATCTAAGGCGCTCGACTGCATTAGCTCTGCCAACGTATTTTCTAACGTCGGAACGTTTGCTGCTCTGGGCAGAGCTAGCTTCCCGCTTGAGTTGGTGTACAGATGGTGTCAAACAGATGGATTCCCGATTTCGCGGGAATTGTAAATGTCAGGTAATTCGTTGACAGATTTGGTAGAAGAAACATGGGAGCAGAACTCTGTGCTCGCCTACATACATGTCAATCCGAACGGAGCGTAGCGGAGTGTCGCTCTTAGCGCGGAATCTAGAGTGCTGAGGCCGTGAAAGTGTGTTGAGCAGGGACCCTAGATTCCGCGAACCCTGTTCGACGCTCCGCTCGGAATGACATGCACCGTCAACTCCTCAGAATGGAAAGCGAATTCTGTCAACGAATTACTCAACACTTGCAGGAAAGACTCACAGGCTTGAATGCTATTGTCATAGCAAATACGATCTATCTTCCGAGCGTGCAATGCAACGTAGCCGACGTTTTCGCGCCGGAGGGGGCCCGGGCTCGTGACTGATACCAGCCTGGCAGCAATCATCGTCGGCGGCGGCCGCAGCAGCCGCATGCAAGGGAGCGACAAGCTCTACGCCTCCATTGGCGGGCGACCGGTGATTGCCGCGACCGTGGAAGTCTTCGAGTCGGCTGCGGTGGTCGACACCATCGTACTGGTCGTGGCGGCCGACCGTGTCGCGCACTGCCGAAAGCTCGTCCACGAGCGAGGCTGGAGCAAGGTCAAGACTGTGTGCACGGGCGGAGCGAGCCGCAGCCATTCGGTAGCCAACGGTCTGCACGCGCTGCAAGAAACACCGGCGGCATACGTAGCCGTACACGACGCAGCGCGTCCTCTTGTAACCTCGGAACTCATTGCGCGCGGCCTGAGCGCAGCGCAGCAGCACGGTGCGGCGGTTCCAGGGATACTCTGCGCCGATACCATCAGGCGCGTCGACGAGCAAGATCAATCCCGCGAGACGCTCCCGCGCAACGCCTTGCGTGCCGTACAAACGCCACAGGTCTTCGCGCGCGATTTACTCGAACGGGCGTACGCAGAACAAGAGGCGAACTTGGGTTCATTCACCGATGATGCGGCGGTGGTGGAGTCTATGGGCGCGCCCGTCCATGTGGTGCCGGGGGACTATGGTAACATGAAAATCACCACGCCGACGGACTTGGCATTCGCCAAATGGCTGGTGCAACGGAGCGATGGAGAAGCCTAATGGAGGCCGGGCAGACGGAAACGGCGCCTGCCGAACGGAATGAGAGTGAGGCGACTACTCGCGCACCGGTAATCCCACCGCTTCGCATCGGCGTTGGCTACGACGTTCACCGTCTTGTGCCCGCTCGTCCGCTCGTGCTGGGAGGCGTGCGTGTGGCGCACGAACCGGGTCTCGCGGGACATTCGGACGCCGACGTATTGGTGCATGCGATCATGGATGCGCTGCTCGGCGCGGCGGGACTGCCCGACATCGGTCGTCAATTCCCCGCGGACGATCCGCAGTACCAGGACGCTGATAGCTTGCAATTGTTGGATGACGTGCGTAAGCTACTGACTGAACAACAATGGCGTGTCGTCAACGTAGATAGTACAATCTTGGCACAAGCACCTAGGCTCGCAAGCTATATCCCTGAGATGCAATCAAACATTGCCGGGACGCTGGGTGTCGAAACAGTGAACATAGGTATCAAAGCCACTACCACAGAAGGACTTGACGCCATCGGTGCCGGCCACGGCATCGCGGCGCATGCCGTGGCGCTCCTTATGCACGACCCATCGCTACAAGACTGCGCGTGTATCTCGCCCCGCTAGGGGCTTTTGGCGATCGCGCACGGGCGTCAAGCTCAGTCTGCGCGGTCCAATGTTCACTGATGCGCAGTGTTGAGACGAGGGGATTTTTCTCATGAGCATTCTCCGTGCGCTGCGGCAGGACATTCGTGTGACGCTCGAGCGTGACCCTGCCGCGCGCAACGTAATCGAAATCATTTTGGCCTATCCAGGCGTGCACGCTATCTGGTTCTATCGCCTTACCCACGCGCTGTGGCAATTGGACGTGCCGGTCGTGCCGCGTTTTATCTCCCATATCGCTCGCTTTCTCACCGGCATTGAGATTCATCCGGCGGCACAGCTCGGCCCGGGCCTCTTCATCGATCACGGCATGGGCGTCGTGATTGGCGAGACCGCGAAGATTGGTGAAAATGTCACTCTCTATCAGGGCGTCACCCTGGGTGCGCAGACGCTGCATACCGGCAAGCGCCATCCCACCTTGGGCAACAACGTTGTGGTTGGCGCGGGAGCGAAGGTCCTAGGGCCGGTGACAATTGGCGAAGACTGCGTCATTGGCGCGGGGGCCGTTGTCCTCAATGACGTGCCGCCCCATGCCACCGTGGTGGGCGTGCCGGGTCACGTGGTGGCGATGCGCGATCCCCACACAGGCGAGAGCGCGCGAGTGGTACAGCCCGATCCCATGGCCGAAGCGCTCTACGCCCTGCAGAAACGCGTCGTAGACTTGGAGGCGCGGCTAGCGCGCTTTGAGAATGGTGGAGCGCCGGCAGAGCATGAAGAGTCGCTGGAGAGATGCCGTGACGCTTAGCATTTCCAATACCCTCGGCGGCCAAAGAGAGCCGTTCGCGCCCCTCGACGGCAAGAACGTCAAGATGTACGTGTGCGGTATGACGCCCAAGCGCGAGCCGCACATCGGCCATGCGCGGCTCTTTGTCGCTATGGACATGATTCGACGCTACCTTGCCTACCAAGGCTACGAAGTCCAGCACGTCCAAAACATCACCGACGTCGACGATAAGATTATTGCGGCGGCGGAACGCGAAGGCGTGACGCCGGATGAAGTAGCGCAAATGTATACGGACGCCTATGACGCGGTGATGGGCAACCTGAACGTGCTGCGGGCCCATGAGTTTCCCAAGGTTACCAAGACCTTGCCGCAGATCATCGCTATGATCGAGGGACTGATTGAGAAAGGGGCAGCGTACGCGGCCGAAGAGGCGGTGTATTTCTCGGTCCCGGGCTTTGCGGAATACGGCGCGCTTTCCACGCGTACCGAAGAGAGCGGTATCCAGGCCGGCGCTTCCGGACGCGTGGATGATGAGCCGGGCAAGCGCGACCCCCGTGACTTTGCTCTGTGGAAGCCGGCGAAACCCGGCGAACCCTGGTGGCAGAGCCCGTGGGGCCAGGGTAGGCCCGGTTGGCACATCGAGTGCAGCACGATGATCTATGAGACGCTCGGCGAGCAAATCGACATACACGGCGGCGGCGCCGACCTCATCTTCCCCCACCACGAGAATGAGATCGCGCAGAGTGAAGCTTTTACGGAGAGAGTCCCGTTCACCAAGTACTGGCTCCATACCGGTCTGCTGACGATCAACGGCCAGAAAATGGCGCATTCGCTCGGCAACTTCATCACGATCGAGGACATTCTCAAAGAGTACAGCGGGCCGGTGCTGCGGCTCTACCTGCTCTCCGTACACTACCGTTCGCCCCTCACCTATTCACCGGACAGCCTCGATCAAGCGCGGTCCGGCATGGCGCGCTTGACCGGCGCGTTGCGTGTGCAAGCCGGGGGCAGCGGCAGCACCGATGCCGCACTAAGCCAGGCAACGCAGCAGGCCGAGACCGGCTTCTTTGCCGCCATGGACGGCGACTTCAACTCCGCCGGTGCGTTGGGGCAACTCTACGAACTCGTGCGCGAGATCAACCGTTTGGGGGCTGAGGCGCGGCCGTCCACCTTGCAGGCCGCTCAGGAGACGCTGGTGAACTTGGCCGATATCTTGGGTATTGACTTGCAGGAGATGCTGGAAGCGGAAATGGCGACCGGTGACGGCGACGCCGCCGGGTTCATTGACCTGCTTGTGGAGTTGCGTTCCGACCTGCGCCAGGAAAAGCAATTCGCGCTGGCGGACAAAGTGCGGGATGAGTTGGCAGCACTGGGAATTGCGCTAGAAGATTCGTCTAGCGGCACAGAGTGGCGACGCAAGAACTAGCCTGGACGACGTGCCCCGACTGCGTTCTCACCCAATGTGGGCAAAACTCGAGGAAGCCGTACGTCGTCTTATTTTGCGCAGGGTCTGTTCGCTCGCGGAAGACCGGAGCGGGGGACAAGCCCCCGCGCTACATGGCCGGAGCGACCTCCGGTAGGTGCAGGTTTGCAACCTGCACGCGCCAAATTGGTTGCCTAGCCCGTCCGATCACGGCCCAATTTGGCAACACACACGCTGACCTGGCGGTAGACAAGCCCCCGCGTTACGCTCTGACTAGCCGCCCTCCGCGCCAATCCCAGCCACCGTTCGCGCTTTGGGTTGCGCAAAGCACCTGTCGAAGCATAATCGGCATGTGCCTGATCGACCGGAGCGGGGGACAAGCCCCCGCGCTACATGGCCGGAGCGACCTCCGGTAGGTGCAGGTTTGCAACCTGCACGCGGCGCATGGGTAGCTTTGGCCGAGCGATCGCGAACCAATTTGGCAACACACACGCTGACCTGGCGGGGGATAAGCCCCCGCGCTACGTTCAAACAACAGGGCATCATGTGCTTAGGACTTTGCCGTTCGCGCTGAGCTTGTCGAAGCGCAAGTGGCGGCCTCTGGGCTCAGGGCCCAGGTTCGTCACTCTCTTCCTCAAAGATGTGCTGGATACTCTCGCCAAAGTCTCGCGCTTCGTCGTCGTACGTTGCAAAGGGATTCGGCATTTCCAGCACCCGGCCGTGGGCGGCGATGGCTTTCCAGTCCAGCACGTAGGGTATGACTTCCCAGCTATTGTTGGCGGCCACGTCCTCCCAGTCGTCCACGTAGTCATAGGCGAGAAAGAAATAGCGCCGATCCCACATGAGGTTCTCCAAATTTGACCTCAGGTCCTGCCACGGTATGGCCGTATCGGCCCCGGCGGCGGCCAGCGCGCGCAACGCCAGACTCCGCCCGTGGGCGCGCGTGTCGATTGGCGCTTGCGTCTCGGCCGTATAGACGGCGTCGCCTTCCGCCCAATAGAGATTCCGGTGCAGTTTGGCCAGCACGTCGAAGAGACTGATCGACGGGTCAATTTGGTGATAGGAAAGATCGAGTTTTATCAGGTCAGGGTCGGTCCAGGCCTGGTCGCTGCCGGCATAGCGCTTGATTTGCTCATGCTTCGTAACCCAATCCAAATAGCCATCGAGCCGCGCCGGGTCTCGCTCAAGTTCGTCCAGCACCCACGCCCAATTTTCCAGAGTCCATTCCGTATCCGCGTCGCGCCCTACAAAGCGCCGCTCGGCCTCACGCAGATAGCCTCGCTGCACCTCAATGGCGGGGATGTACTCGTCGTTATCGGTTCCCACCGTCCAACGGCCGCCGGTGGTCGCGGCAATGCGGCGGAGGTCGCGCACGGGATCAGCGAGAACAAGCTGCGGGCTCCAGCCCTGCTCGAGCAACTGAGCAACCAGCGCGGTTGTGCCAATCTTCAGCGCCGTCGTGTACTCCGAACGATTTACGTCGCCGACGATGACGTGCAACCGGCGGTACGTGCGCTCCGCCAGTGGCTCGTCCCGCAGATTGATGATGGGCCGGCCGCCAAAGCGCACGCGATGGCTTACATCGATGGTTACGAATTGCGCCCGCTGGGAGAGGGCAAAAGCAGCCGGGGTATCGTCGCCGCGGGGCAGCAGGCAGCCGGCTCCCGTGTAGATCTGGCGGGTAACGAGAAACGGGAGCATGCCATCGACAAAGTCGCTATCGTACGGACTCTGCCGGATGCAATAATTCTCATGGTAGCCGAACGTATGGCCGAAATAGTCCGTGTTGTTCTTGACGAAGTAGGCCTGTGACTGCAGCTCGGCGGCTTTCACGGCTTGGTTGATAATGGTCTCGCCCGCTCGCTCATGGGCGACGATGTCGGTCAGCGTGCGGCACTCAGCCGTAGCATGTTCCAGGTGACCGAGGTCCAGGTACATACGTCCGCCATTGAACAGAAAGCCGCCGTTTCCCGGCACCTCGCCCCATTCGCGGGGAGGCGGGTCTATCAGACCGTGTCGACACCCGCGAAAGATAGCATCCTTCACCAGCAGGGCAGCGCGCACAGGCTGCATACTGCCTACACAGCCGTATTCTATTTCGGTGCCGAACAGAGCATCTTCCATGCTGCGTATTCCAATGTGGCGTGGGCTTAGCCGGACGAGTGCGGCGCTAGTTTTCCGCGTGCGATTGTAATGGACATTCTGACCTAGCGGACAATGTAAACTCAGGCGACCTACTTTTCACGGGAGTTCATGGAGAAAGGCCGAACGGCTACCGGACCATGCGGAAGTAGATACATGTGGCAAGAGCGTTCGATTGTTCGCCGGCCTCTCAATAAAGATTGCCATTAGCGTGGGGTTCACGGGGGGATAATTCGAACTTAACCGAGAGTTACTCGACCGGCGCCTCGGATGCTTGGCTTCTCGACCGTTGGCTACTCTCCACCAGGCTGCGGTGTGGGGTCGGGCACCTCGCGAATGATGCGCTTGATCTCTTCGTCAAGATCGTCGGTTTCGGTTTTCTCCGGCGCCTCAGTGGGCGTTTCCGTAGGCGCATCGGCGCCTGCCAAAACAGAACGCGGGCCGCCCCGCAGCAACCCCTGCCACACTGTAGTGTTGGAGTGTTCTATCTGAAATCCATTCCCAGCATACCACGTCACGAGCCGCCTCCTTGTTGCACTGCTCGGCGGAGTTCTTCGATTGTTTGACACCCATCCACCAATTCTTGCTGTCTCTCCACTGTGGCCCCCCACAGTTCATTCAGAGATAGAGTGAAGGACGCCCCGTTGTGCCCAAATGTGACGGATCCCCACTCCATTTCCGTAATGTACGGCGCGAACTTGGCGAGGCAAGCTGCGCGCACCGTGGCACGCGTGCCTGCGGGCGCTGTATTCTCCGCGCGGTCGATATCCGCATCCGTCACAATGCGCTGCATCCGTCCGGCGCGGGTCAGCATGTGGTAGAGGCTCACCGCAGGGTCCACCATATGGTACGCGAGATCGAGCCGCAGCACCGCCGGGTCATCCCAGTCGACGGCGTCATCACCGCTGACCTGGGCGAAGAGCGCGAGCTTTGCCACCCAGTCCAGACGGTCGCGCAAGCGCGTGGGGTTCGCATCCAGCAGATCAAGCACGGTTCCCCATTCGTCCAGCACCCAATCGGTCTCGTCGTCGCGATTGTGGTATCGTTGCGCCGCTTCCCAATAGAGGCGCTGAATGTCAATGGCACGCAGTGTAGAGCCGTCGGCCATTGCAAGAGGCTGCTGCAATTTGAGATCGCGAGAGACCGCTCGCAGTGCCTGCACAGGGTGTCGGAGTTGCACCCGTGGCGTAAGACCCTCCTCGACCAAATCGAGCATCAAGGCCGTGGCACCGACGCGCAAGGCCGTGGCAAACTCGGAGCAATTGGCGTCGCCAATGATAACGTGCAACCGGCGGTACTTCTGAGGATTGGCGTGCGGTTCGTCCCGCGTATTGAAGATCGGGCGTTGTGTGGTGGTATTTATGCCCACTTCTGTTTCAAAGAAGTCCGCCCGCTGGCTGATTTGAAAACCGCCGGTGCGGCTCGTTGCCGTCTCATACGCCGCTTTCCCCGCGCCCGCATAGATCTGACGGGTGACGAAAAAGGGGATGCAGGCTGATATCAGATAGTCCAAAGGCACACTACGGCTTACAAGATAATTTTCGTGGCAGCCGTAACTCCTACCGTGATAGTCTGAGTTATTCTTGACGAGGCGTACGCCATTCTCTTGTCCCACGGCTGTGTTACGCGCTTGTTGGGCACGGAAGACCACACGCTCGCCGGCCCTGTCTTGGGCAACAAGATCATGGAGCGAGAGGCACGCATCGGTGCAGTATTCGGGATGATTGTGGTCGTTGTAGAGACGGGCGCCGTTGGCAAGCACGGTATCGGCGAGGAGGTCCTGCCGGCTGAGATGCCTGCTCTTGGCAGTGTTACCGCGCAGGTCGTGCGGATCTTGGTCGAGGCGTTTAACTCGTTTGCCGCGCAGGTCTACGCGCGGGTTTTCCGCCGTGTAGTCCCACCCGCGGAAGCAGTCCGCCAGCGGCGCGCTGCGCACGAGCATGGCCGCCTCGTAGGCGAAATCCACGGTTTCCGCGGCGTTGGCGCAGAGCATGCCGTACTCGGTCTCGATTCCCACCGGGCGATTCATGGGTCTATCCTGACTTTGCGATTGTAGAATCTAGTATAGCAAGCCGCAGCGCGATTGGACGCCCCGTCCGCGAGACCGTCGCGTCCGCGGAGTCGCCGCACGTCGAGAGGGATTTGCACAACGTGCTCAGGATTGAGGCACACAGAAATGTAGCGCGGGGGCTTGTCCCCCGCTGGCCTGGCACTTGGTACCCAAACGGGCTGCTCTTGGCCGGCGGAGTAACTCTCGCGCCTCGTCCAGGTTGCATAACTGCACCTACCGGAGATCGCTCCGGCCTTGTAGCGCGGGGGCTTGTCCCCCGCTGGCCTGGCACGTGGTTCCCAAATGGGCTGCTCTTGGCCGGCGGAGCAACTCGCGCGCCTCGTGCAGGTTGCAAACCTGCACCTACCGGATGTCGCTCTGGGCAGACATGCGCCGCCGGCTTACCGCGGATCCTGCGGGCCGATGTCGCCTTCCGCCAGGATGCCGTAGAGTTCCGGCCGGCGGAAACGGGGATGGAAGACTCCCTGCGAACGGCGCTCGGCCAGGAGTTGCTTATCGAGGTCGGCAGTGACCATCACTTCGTCATCGGCGTCATCCGGGGAGGCCGCCACCAGTTGTCCCAGCGGGCTATAGACCACGACCATGGGATTACTGTAGTGCGCGCTCCCGCCGGTTGGCGGCGGCCCGCAGGCGTTGATAGCAACGAGAAAGACCCCGTTATCGATGGCACGTGCGGGAAAAGTACGGCCGGCGTAGTCTTTCCAGGCGCGGTTGCGGCTGGCGTGGTCCGGCGGCTCGCCCCACTCGCCGACTGACCAGACGTAGGGAGCGAGGATGACCTCAGCCCCTTGCAACGCCACCATGCGGCTCGACTCCGGCAGCCAGTTGTCGAAGCAGATGTTCACGCCAACTTTGGCAACACCAATGTCGATTACGGGGGGAGTGCCGCCGCCGCGCCAGTAACCCACCTCCGCCGGTGGGATGTGTATCTTGCGCGACTTGCCAATGTACCCATCAGGACCCACGATCACGTAGGTGTTATACACAATGTCGCAGTCGTTTTCGGCAATGCCGGCGGCGAGCATGACGTTGTGCTCCCGCGCCAGGTCTACGAGCGCCTGCGTGGAAGGTCCCGGCACCGGTTCGGACGCCTCCCAGATTGCCGGTGTGATGGAATAGCCGCTCAGACCAAGTTCCGGAAAGCAGATGAGTTCGGGATTCTCCGCCTTGGCCCGCACGACCCACGCGGCGTGATGGTCCAGGTTCTCCCGCGGCGACGCCGGCTTGCTGCACAGCGACACCGCCGAAACGCGAAAGCTCTGCATTCGTCATTCCTCGCTAGCCGTCGGGCCCTTTTACTTCATCCGTCTTTCCCAGAGAAAGCGCCGGAACCGCTTCAGCACCTAGCATCGCACACCGTCTCGTTACCTGCAATGAAAGGCTTTTGAGCTAGGGCACACACGTATTTGCACTGACCGCCCTGTGAGGGACGCAGACAACTGATCAATCCGAAAAAGGTACGACTCAATCTCCCCGTGGTCTTACCATCTCCCTGCCTCATCTGTGGCAGGGAAACAGAGATCTTCCCAGAGCATGTAGTCTACATGTTAAGGGGATAAGACGAGTAGGCCCTCGGCTACAGCAACCTCAGTGATGCAAGTTGGCCACTGACAAAGCCGATTGTGCGCAGACGTGATCTGCCTTTGAAAGCGGCAAATACCCGAAAACTAGAACGCTCTCGTTCAATCTGTAGGTATCTCTAGTTGGTCGTATTTGTTCCAGCCCCAGCAGAGGGCCGTGCCGTTCTCTCTCAGTCCGCAAGCATGCATTCTGCCGGTAGTGATGTCCGTGAAGCGCTCGCCTTCCGGCGGTGAAGCCTTGCCATAGGCGTCGTCACCCCAGCAGACGGCAGTGCCGTCCGTTCGCAGGGCGCAGGTGTGGTCATAGTTGGAGCTTATCGCCGTATAGCGCTGGCCCGTGGGCGGGGATGCTTCCCCGTACCAATTTTGGCCACCCCAGCATACAGCGGTGCCGTCAGTGCGTAGAGCACATGCATGAGAACTACCGCTGCTGATCACCCTAAAGCGTTCGCTCTCCGGCGGCGATGTCGCACCACTATAGTCGTCGCCCCAGCAAATGGGCGTACCGTCTTCTCGCAGTGCGCATGTGAACAAACTGCCGCTGCTTATAGACGTGAAGCGCTCTCTTTGAGGCGCCGATGTTTGAACGTAATCATCCCAGCCCCAGCAAGCGGCAGAACCATCCTCGCGAAGAGCACAAGTGTGGCCACTGCCAGTGCTGATGGCAGTAAAACGCTCGTTCGCAGGTGGCGTTGCCTGTCCGCCGCTATTGTTGCCCCAACAGATAGGTGTTCCATCCTCACGCAAGGCACAGATGTGCCCACTAGTGCTAATTGCGGTAAAGCGTTCGTTATCAGGTGGCGCTAAGCCAATTCGACCCCAGCACACGGGTGTTCCGTCCGTGCGGAGCGCACACGTGTAGCCTGAGGTGCTGCTGATCGCCATGAAGCGAGGCGCAGGTGTGGGCGTTACCGATGCGGACGTAGAAGGCGAAGGCGTTGGGGGTGGAAGCGGAGCGTGATAGGACTCCGGTGAGGTTTGGCCGTAGTCCTCCCATCCCCAGCAGACGGCGCTGCCGTCCGCACGCAGGCCGCAGGTGTGGGAACTGCCAGCGCTGATGTCCTTAAACTGCTCATCTGCCGGCGCCGAGGATTGTCTTGAGTGATCATCTCCCCAACATACGGCCGTGCCATCCGGACGAAGCGCGCACGTGTTGCCCGACCCACTGCTGACAGTTGTAAAGCGCTCACCTTCCGGCGGCGTTGCAGCGTGAACATATCCCCAGCAGACGGGAGAGCCATCATCCCGCAGCGCGCAGGTGTGGCTAACTCCACTGCTAATCGCCGCGAATTGCTCTCCTTCCGGGGGAGCTGCCTGTTCCTGGCCGTTCTCTCCCCAGCAGACCGGGGTGCTGTCTGCACGGAGTCCGCAGCCGTGCGAAGCGCCCGTGCTCAAGCTAGTGAGAGTCTCACCCTCTAGGGGACTCTCATCAATGAACTCCCGGCCCCAACAAACCAGGCTTCCGTCCGTCTTGAGGGCGCACGTGTACGAGCGCCCGTAGCCGGAGCTGACCGCCGTGAAACGGTATTCCTCTGGCGGCGACCGAGGCGGCGAGGGCTCGCCTCCGCCCGACGGCCAGCAATACACCGTGCCGTCCTTACGCAGCCCGCAAGGTTCGGCTCCAACGCTGACGGAACTGAACCGCTCGTTGCGTCCTAAGTAGTAACTGGAATCCCAGGGTCCCCAACAGTAAAGAGAACCGTCTGTACGGAGACCGCAGGCCTGATTGTAGCCGCTGCTGATGGCGGTAAAGCGCTCTTCCGCAGGCGGAGAGGCGTCTATGCCCCAACAAACCGGCGTGCCGTCCGCGCGCAGCGCGCAAGTGTGCAAGTCCCCGCTGCTGATAGCCACGAAGCGCTCTTCCTCCGGCGGCCGCGCCTGCCCGAAGTTGTCTCGATGGGGGCTAGCGTCTGCTTGCACGCGAAACCCCCAGCAAACCGGAAAACCATCTTTGCGCAGCGCGCACGTGTACTTTCCAGCACTACTGATGGCGATGAATCGTTCGTCCTCAGGAGCATCGGCCCGACCATCGTAGTTTTCACCCCAGCAGACGGGAGATCCGTCTTCACGCAGAGCGCACGTGTGGTATTGACCGCTGCTGATAGTAACGAACGCCTCACCGAGGGGTGGAGCAATGGCTCCTGGCAAACCCCAACAAAGAGGCTTGCCACCAGCAAGTAACCCACAAACATGGTTGCCACCGCTGCTAATTGCCAGGAAGCGCGCGCCTTTTGGTGGCGATGCCTGTCCTGAATGATTTGATCCCCAGCAGATTGCAGTGCCATCTGCTCGCAATCCGCAGGAATGGCGCTCACCACTGGTGATGGCAACGAAGCGCTCATTCACTGGAGGCGAAGACTCGCCGTACTTGTCGTCATCGCTCCAGCAGACGGGAGAGCCGTCCTCACGCAGCGCGCAGGTGTGCTTGTCACCGCTGCTGACGGCGACGAAGCTCTCGCCCGCCGGCGGCGCCGCCTGGCCTTCACGATTCGATCCCCAGCATAACGCCGTGCCGTCCGGCCGCAGGGCGCACGTATGTAATCTCCCGCTGCTGATGGCTACTAGGCCTTCCGCGGCGAGCTGCGCAAAGACAGGCGTGGGGGCCGACCTCGCCACGAGCGGCTGCGCGGGTGGCGGCTTGGAGGCATCCATCGGCAGCGATGCCTTGCCGTAACTATCATCTCCCCAGCAATAGATAGTCCCGTCCGCGCGCAGGGCACAGAAGTGGTTTCCGCCACTGTCGAGCGCCACGAAACCCTCACCTTCCGGCGCTATCGTTGTACTTTCAAACCTACCGCCCCAGCAGAGTGCCGTCCCGTCCGCCTGCAAACCGCAGGCGCGGAAAAAGCCGACGATTACTGCCGTAAAGCGTCGGTCTTCAGGAGGCGAAAGATCGGCAAGCAGGTCACGGCCCCAGCAAACGGCTCCGCCGTTTGCGCGTAAGGCGCACGTGTCATTCGCACCGCTGGCTATGGCAGTGAAGCGCTCCTCTGTCGGGGCCTCGGTCTGGCCATCTTCGCTATTGCCCCAACATGAGGCGCCACCATCTGTCCGCACCGCACAGAAAAAGTTTCCGCCACTGCTGATGGCAATATAGCGCTCGCCCTCCGGCGGCGTTGCCGCCCCGCCACTGTCCAAACCCCAGCAGACGGCGCTGCCGTCTTCACGCAGGGCGCAGGTGTGCAAACTGCCGCTGCTGATGGCCGCAAAGCGTTCGTTACTTGGTGGGGGAACCTGCCCAAATCTATCATCGCCCCAACAGACTGCCGTCCCATCCGCTCGCAGGGCACACGTGTGCCCCCAGCCGCTGCTGATGGCGGTGAAGCGTTCGCCTGTGGGAGCCGATACCTGACCAAAATAGTCCGAGCCCCAGCAAACTGCGCTGCCATCCTCCCGCAGTGCACAGGTATGATCATAGCCGGTGCTCACCGCAATGAAGCGATGCGGAGGTGTCGGTGTAGCTGTCCCCATAGGGTAAGGACTAGGCGAGGCGACAGGCCCAGAGAGAAGATCCTGTGCGTCCGCTGGTTGCGGTGCCGCAGGCAAGACCCGCTGATCGCCTGCGCATGCCGCCAGCAGCGCTACTGTCAGCAGGAAGAACAAGCCTATTCTTGCCAATAGGCACACAAACTCTTGTACGGGGAGCAGCACGAGGTATGAGAGTGTCGACATGACCTACCTCTGTAGGCAGTTCCTGAACTCAAGCTTCACAGTACGTTCATATTAGTACAATTGAAGGGTGATTGACAAAGTAATTATTCAGTCGCCCTCAGCATTAATGTTGGCTTAGGACAATGATGAGGCTCTACAAGAATTCTTGCCCTGTGTTCTCTCCGTCCGATAACTCTCACGCACTCACAGAGTTTGCCACTCTTGCGAGGAGAGCAGCATGCCGTTTGCCGACGACGCATTGCGCCCATGAGTCCTTCCTCCTACTTGCCGGATTGACGGGAAGGTGCTAAATTACATAACAATATGGGTATCGTACGCATTCTCAGAGAGGAGCATGCTATGCGACTTCTTGACTGGAAAAGAACCATTCTGCTGGCGGCACTGGCGCTGCTGGCGTCGCTCGCGATTGCCTGCGGCGGGGATGCCGCTCCTGACGAAGAGAAGGACATGGCGGCGGCGGAATTGCCGCCCTTTAAGATTGGCGTGATGGAGTCGCTCACTGGACCGGGCGAGACCTACGGCAGCGTGGCTCTGCAAGCCAAGCAGATGGCCGTGGATGAGATTAACGCGTCGGGCGGCATCAATGGCCGCATGCTGGAGCTCATAGTCGAGGACTCCAAGTGCTCCGCCCAGGACGCCATCACCGCGTATAACAAGCTTACCGACGTGGACGGTGTCAAGATTATTCTGGGCACGTCTTGCAGCGGCGCCATGCTGGGCGCGGCGCCCTTGGCGGAAGCCGACGGCGTGGTCCTCTTCTCCGGTTTGGCGACGAATCCGGATATTGCCAACGCTGGCGACTATATCTTCCGCACGTCCATGAGTGACGCCCAGCTTGGGGTAGACGCCGGCAACGTCATGTGGGCGGACGGTGTGCGCAATCTGGCGACCATCTCCGAGACCACCGACTATGCCGAGGGTGTGCGCCGCACATCGGTTGCACAGTTTGAGAAGCGCGGCGGCACTGTGGTTGCTGAAGAGCGCTATGGTTCGGATACCACCGACTTCAGGACCCAGTTAACGAAGCTGATCGGGGAGAGCCCCGATGCCCTGCTCGTGGCCGCTCAGTCCGAATTCACCGGCGGTACCATCATCAAGCAGGTGCGCGAGTTGGGCTTTGAAGGGCAGATATATGCCGACATCGTGCCGGTTGGCGCCACGGCTCTGGAAATTGCCGGCGATGCTGCAGCCGGCACCAAGGCCATCTTGGCAGACATTTCTCCTAGCAATGCCAAGGGTCAAGAAGTGCTGGCCAATTTCCGGGCGCGTTACGACTACGTCACACTGGCCTGGTACATTGGCTCGGTCTATGATGACGTTTACATCACCGCCGAGTGCCTCAAGCAGACCAATGACGATCAGGATGCCGATGGCTTCCGCGACTGCCTGTACGCCATCACCTGGACCGGCGCTATCGGCGAGAATTACACTTTCGATGAGAACGGCGAGGTCGTCGGACTTTCCAACGTGGTGGTGGAAGTACTGCCCGTAGCCGAGCGGACTGAGGAAAACCAGGGCTACAAGGTGCTGGGCAGCGCGCCGACGGAGTAATGCCACTGCACGTTGTGTTTGCGGTGTATTTGCGGTTCGGCCGTGGACTGCGGGTATGAACTTTCCGCACGACCGCTCACAATGAAGTGCTTGCCAAACCGTTCCTGCTGCAAGGAGAACTGCGCGAACACCACTCAGCATGAACGGTTTGGCGCTCTCCGCGCCTGCGCAAGACTCTGCGCAACACCATGTGGACACATGGCGCCATGCGTTCGCAAGAGGATTGCGCAGACCCAGACTCCCTGTAAGTCCTATGCGATTGCGCGCAAACAGTGCTTATGTGTTTCTCCGTGCACTTGCCGCATTGACGGCATTGGTGCTAAAGTAACTACCCAATTAGTAAACCTAGACCATTCTCACAAAGATGTGTGCTATGCGAATCGTATCTTGGCAGCGTTTGATTTGGCTCTCGGCAATTTGGCTGCTCGCTCTGCTTGTCATTGGCTGCGCCGCCGCGGACACGGAACAAGACGCGGGAGACGATGAGAAAGCGCCCTTTAGGATTGGCGTGATGGAGTCGCTCACGGGCCCTGGCGAGACTTACGGCAATGTTGCGATCCGCGCCAAGCAGATGGCCGTGGACGAAATCAACGCCGCGGGCGGCGTTGACGGCCGCTTGCTTGAACTCGTGGTGGAAGACTCCCAGTGCAGCGCCAAGGAAGCGGTCGCCGCGTACCGCAAGCTGACCGACGTCGACGGTGTGAAGATCATCCTTGGCACCTCCTGCAGCGGCGCCATGCTCGGGGTCGCTCCCCTGGCGGAGGCCGATGGGGTCATCCTGTTTTCCGGGCTGGCGAGCAACCCGGACATCGCCAACGCGGGCGACTACATCTTTCGCACCCAGATTAGCGATGTCGAAGTCGGCATCGGCACCGGGAACCTGATGTGGACCGACGGCGTCCGCAAGCTGGCTACCATCACCGAAGCCACCGACTACGCCGAGGGCGTGCGCCGCACCACAGTGGCCCAGTTCACGAAACGGGGCGGACAGGTGGTGTCCCAGGAGTCGTACGCGTCCGACGTTACCGACTTTCGGACCCAACTGAGCAAACTGTTCGACGAGCAGCCGGACGCGCTGCATCTGGCGCCGCAGTCCGAGTTCGCGGCCGGTGTCATCATCAAGCAGGCGCGAGAGTTGGGCTACGCAGGCCCCATCTATGCCGAGACGATTTCCGTGGGGACGACGGCCCTGGAGATCGCCGGCGACCACGCCACCGGGATGAAAGCAATCACGGCAGACTTGCACCCCGACAACGCCAAAGCCCAAGAGGTCCTTGCAAACTTCCGGCAACGTTACGACTACGTCACATTGCCGTGGCACCTCGGTTCCGCCTATGACAACGTGTACATCGCCGCCGAATGTCTCAAACGAACCGGCGATGACCAGGACGCGGATGGCTTCCGCGACTGCATGTACGAATTAACCTGGAGCGGCGCGATCGGCAACGACTACAGCTTCGACGCCGACGGCGAAGTGGTGGGCCTCTCCAGGCTGGTCGTGGAGGTCCTGCCCGTCGCCGAGAGAACGACGGAAAACCACGGCTACAGGGTGCTGGGCAGCGCGCCGACCGAATAGGAGAAGCGGCCACAACGTCAACCGTCCATGGGACGAATGCTTGGCCGGAAAACGCAAGTCTGCGGGCAAGCGGCTGCTTACTCACTATTCCACATGGGTCGGCAAGCGCTGCGGACAAACTGACCATCGCGTTCGACTTCGTCATTGCACGCAAAGCATTCCATCGGCTTGTAATGGAGCCTTCGGTAGAGAGCGGTACGTCAGGTCCTGCGTGACCACTACACCTACGGAGATTCTGCGGAGAGAGAACGCACTTGATTGCACAACGTGTCAGCCTGAATAACCTCCTGGCAATCGCGCTCACCGCAGCCGCTGCGGCCTATGTCGGCTGGAAGATTAGCCAGTCGCCCGATCAGGCCTTGCAGTTCGCGTTCAATGGTTTGTCCGTTGGAGCCGTATACGCCATGCTCGCCATGGGGTTTACCCTGGTCTACAGCACGGTCTGGTTCTTCGATCTCTACTATGGCGCGGCGGCTGCGCTCGGCGCGTACGGCGTCTTCTACCTGCGGTCGCAAGAGACCCTCGGCGGGCTCTACGCAGTAAACAACGTATTCGTGAATGTCCTGTTCGCCGCGGTGACCGCCGGCGTCGTGGCCTGGGCCCTCTACGAGAGCCTGTACCCTCGCTTCCGTGCGCGTTTCAGCCCAATTGCTCTGCGCGCTATCCTGGGCCTCTTGGCGGCAGGAGCAGGCGTCTATATGGGCTATGTACTTTCGTTTCCCAAAGACCTGCACCTCACCCTAAGTCCGGTGATCGCTGTCGGTGTAGCCGTGGCTCTCACCTGGTCTCTGTACCAGGTCTTGCAGGGAGTTTGCGCCGGCCGCGTATTGCTGGGGCTCGTGAGCGTTACCGGCCTCGTGGCGGCGGCTCTGGGAGCATATTGCGGCTATCTTATCGCCAACGCTCCCGATTCAAAGCTCTACTTGAGTTGGGGGCTCTCTTGCTTTCTGGCGGGCATCGTCGGTCTTGCCTTCTATCGGGGGTTATACGTGTACATGCGAGAGCGGTCGCGGTCGCCCCTCATAATGCTGGTCGCGTCGCTCGGTATCCTGCTGGCTATCACGGCACTCACGAGCATTGTCTTCGAAAGCACGCCACGCCCGCTGCCTGAGGCGCTTGGCAACGATCCGTTGGCCATCGCCGGGGCGACCATCAAAGGCTTCAACGTCTTCACCGTGGGTGTGGCGCTCGTAGGCTTCTTGTTTCTGCAGTTTCTACTCAAGCAGACCGCCTTCGGCAAGGCAGTGCGCGCAATTGGCGATGATGAAGAAGTCTCGAAAGTGGTGGGCATTAATACTACCACGGTCATTGCCGTCGTCTTCTTCATCGGCGCAATCTATGCCGCCATGGCCGGACTGCTGAGCGGCCATGACACAGCCATTCAGCCCAGAATGGGATTATTGCTCCTCTTGAAAGGCTGGATCGCCTCTGTGGTCGGCGGTATCGGCAACCTGCAAGGCGCCATTGTTGGCGGGTTCGTGCTGGGCATGATCGAGCAGTTCGGCATCTGGGACTTAGCAGGCGAATGGAGAGACGTCATCTCCTTCATACTCCTTATTCTCTTCCTTTCCTTCTGGCCCACGGGCCTTCTGCCGAGGAAGTAGGCGCGCATGCAGACAAACGCAGAGAGCAGCAGCAAGCCCACGCGGCTTCTTGGCAATCCTCAGGCACTCCTGGCATCCGCCAAGGGCAACCTGGAACTGTGGGCAAATCTGCTCATTATCGCCTGGGCGCTTGGTTTCATGCTGTGGCAAGGGGTGGGGTTCGCCATTACGGTGGGCACCGTCTTTGCCATCTGGGCGATACTCAGCGTCAGCCTGAACCTCGTCGTGGGGTTTACCGGCTTGCTCTCGGTGGGCCACGTTGGCTTCTTCGGTATCGGCGCGTACACCGTGGCGATCCTCACCTCGCGGGCTGAGTACGAACAACTGCGCACCGAAGCCATCCCCACGTTTGGCTGGCCCTTCTTCGCGGCGCTGCCTGTGGGCGTACTGCTCGCCGGGATTGTCGCCATTGCAGTGGGCGTGGTGTTTAATCGCTTCCGAGACGATATCTACGTGCTCGTCTCATTTGGATTTGCCATTATCAGCTTCAACATCTTCTTGAATTGGCGGGGGCTCACGCGTGGAGCGTTCGGCATTCACGAAATTGCCCGGCCGGCGGTAGGTGGCTGGGCGCTCGACGACGAATTAGGATTCCTCATATTCGCCCTCGCAATTCTCGCGATCGTCGTGCTGCTTTCCTGGCTCATCGTGACCTCCTCGTTCGGTCGCGTGCTCACCGCCATCCGCGAGGACGAGGAGGCGATTGCGGTATTTGGCTTCCGGACTACCCACTATAAGCTCGCAGTGTGGACAATATCGGCCATGATGGCAGGTCTGGCCGGCGGGCTCTTTGCAAGCTGGACAACGTTTGTAGACCCGAATTCATTCATTTTGCTTGAATCAATGCTGCTGGTCGCTATCGTGATTCTTGGTGGGCTGGCCACCATATGGGGTTCGCTTCTCGGCGCCATGACCTTTGTGCTTTTAGAAGAGGGCATGCGCTTCCTGCCGTTCCTGCCCACTATTCACGTCGGCCAAGCGCGGCTGGTCGTGCTGGGCATACTGTTAGTGCTGTTGATGCTCTTCCGGCCTCAGGGCCTGGTTGGGAGGTATAAGTTATGAGACCCGGTGCTGAACAAATCGACGATCCGTATGTCATTCAGACGGATAGCATTTCCAAGAATTTTGGCGCAGTGCGGGCCGTGCGGAAACTTTCCATTTCCATTCCCAAGCGGGGCCTGACCAGCATCGCCGGGCCGAATGGTTCGGGAAAGTCCACGTTGGTTAACCTCCTGAGCGGCGTACTGCCGCTGGACGGAGGCATCGTCATTGTAGCCGGCACCAGCCTGAAGGTGGTAAAAGCCCACGACAATCCCGCCTTCGGCTTGACCCGCACGTTCCAGGAAGTGCGGCTCTTCGATCAGGTCACCGTGTGGAACAACATCATGGTGGTGCTGTCCGAACGCGGACCCTTTCGCGCGCTGCTGGAGCGCGTAAAGCCCGCGCAACGGGATAAGGTGCGCGGCATCTTGGAGAACGTCGGCCTCTGGGATAAGCGGGATGCCCTGGCCATGAATCTTTCCTACGGTCAGCGCAAGCTATTGGAAATCGGCCGCGCTATGGCTATGGAGGCCGATATCTACCTCTTCGACGAGCCCTTTGCCGGCCTCTTCCCCGAGATGGTGGAGAAGGTGAAGGAAATCATGAACCGGATGCGGGAGCAGGGCGACACCATCGTCTTCATTTCCCACAATATGGATATCGTGCGCGAGCTTTCCGATCACCTTATTATCCTGGATAGCGGCAGCCTGCTTGCGGAAGGAGCGGTAGACGAGGTATTGAGCCGCCCGAAGGTGATCGAAGCTTACTTGGGAGCGTGAATTCAAGCGACGAGTGTGTTAGAAAGCTCTCGATGGTGATGAACTGAAGCTACAGGCAGGTTCCTATTCCCTGACTGTTGCCAATGCTGGAATACTCTAGTAGCAGAAAAACACCTGAAACGGCCTATAGAACAAACGCCACTCCTGCCTCGGGGAGAGGGCCGGGGTGAGGGAAAAACTCCAGAGCACTTTCAAATTCCTTTAGCATCCGCCGCACATTCAAATCGCGAGAAACTCGATCCAGGACAACACAATGGGCACCCCCACAACCAACTAATCAGGGGAATTAGTAGAACTTGACTTAATGGTGTCTTGTGTCTAGTCTATGGGGTGCCACAGTTTGATACGTACGCGAGCCCGGTAGGAGCACACCGCAGGTTTAGGATATTCATGTCTCCTTGCGGCTCGCGTGCTAGGTTTCAAACTGTGGCAAGTCTAAAACCTTCAGTGTGTCGCAAGGAGGCACCTCATGACTAGCATACTGCGTCGTTCCTTGATTATATTGGCAGTGCTGCTATTAGTCACCCCAGCAGCATTGTTTGCACAGTCCGAGACTGCGTCCGAGATTATCGATCTGATCTTCTCCGATGACGAATCCAAGATTACGATCTCGGAGACCATCGAGACCAACGCCCGGGTTGCCTTTACCCATGACGGCCAGGACTACGTCATACGCGTGCCGGTCACGATTGCTGTGGACGAGACGCTCCCCCTCTTGGATAACGTGAGCTCCACGACCAGCGCTGCTCGCGTTGGGGTGTTTGCCATCGAGGTTACGGGGATAGACGAGACTGAAGACGAAATCACCGTAGGCTACTTTGACTACGCTCCCAGCGAAGGCAACAAGCTCGTCGGCGTGTTCTTCACACTTACGAATATCAGCCAGTCACCTCATCGCTTCGCCCAGTGGTCAAGTGATGGCGTAGTCGTCGGCATCGACGACCTGGGGCAGCGGTACGATACGGCGGAGCTCCTCGGATGCGAGGAAGTGAATCCAGGCAGCAAGGTAGAGTGCCTTGCTCTATTCGACGTGAAACTGGATGTGACGCTTTCCTCAATGGACATCCAGGCAATCGATCAACTAACCGTGACGCTGGAGGAAGCGTCTAATGAGTAACCCGATCAACCGGACGGAGCGCGTCGAATTGAAAAGCGGTTGGCTCAAACTTGGGGAAAGCCAGGGGCGCGCCGTAGACCGTGTCATCGAGCGCATGAATGAGGATGGTTACCGACTAGTCTTTATTACTGAGGACAGGTGGTCGTTTGGCAAGAAGCTCGGTACCTTTCTCTTGTTTTGTATCTCGTTCGGATTCCGAGGGCGGAAACCAAGCGTCTTGATCGTCGGGGAACGCATCATCGAGGATTAATGCTACACTTGGAATAGGCGTATAAAGAACACGCCCTCGGTGCTGATAACACCGAGGGCAACCCTCCCGAAGGAGTTGTATCTAGATATGTTTATCGTAGACAGCGCATTCCCTATTGTCAAGAATCCCGCTCTTGACCGTGCCCGGCGTTGATCGAGGGCGGGGTCCTACTGGTAAGCGGTGTGGTTGTGCTTGCCGTATTCCTGTACTTGTGGATTCAAGAGAATCTAAACACTGATTAGTCCTCTGTTTCTTCAATCCACCAATCCGCTATTCTTCCGGTGAACTTGCCGACAATCTCCCCGTCGCGTTTCAGTGTGACGTACTTCAAATTGAGGTCGCTCTCGGTACAAATCGTGTCCGCATGAACGAGGGCTTCCGGTTTGTCGTCAATGCGTATATGGTAGATGCGCTTCTTAGGTTCTTCCGTTGTCGGCGTCATTTACGCTACTCCCATCGCTCGCTGCATGAAGTCGCTAAAGGGCGTTTCCGATTCCCTAGTATTGTACTTGTAGCTTGCCTCGTCAATATAGCGGTCTGCCCACTCTATCGTGTAGTGGTGGTGCTGGCCGGAGATAGCGCGCTTCACCAGCGCCCAGAAGCCCTCGATGGTGTTCGTGTGAATCTCGCCATCAACGTACCGCTTGGAGTGGTTGATCCGCTTGTGGCTGATCCAGTCGTGGGCATCGTTGTAGACGGAGTACATGTCGGTAATGAGCATGGCGCGTGGGTCAACGTTCCGGCGCAGGAATGCGTTGATGAGTTTGGAAGTGACACGGGGAGACGGCTCCGCTCTTACTTTGCCGTCGCGCTCGACTACGCCGACCACGGGAGTTTTCTTGCTTGGTCGGCGTTGCCCTGGCGTTTTGGGGCCGCGCGGCTTGCCACCTATGTAGGTCTCGTCAGCTTCCACGATGCCCCGGAGGAACGCGCCGTCCTCTTTCATGGCTTTGCGGATTCGCATCGCCATGTACCATGCCGTTTTCTGATTCAGGTCTAGGTCGCGGGCAAGCTGGCAACTGGATACTGACTTCTTGGCGTTCAGCAGAATCGCGATTGCCGCGAACCACTTAGGGAGCGGTATCTTGGTTCCCTGGAAGATGGTACCGGAAGTGACCTTGAACGCTGACAGGCAGTTGTGGCAGTTCCAGCGGCCTACGCCGGCATTGTTCTTGATGCGCCGCGCCACTTCCAAACTCTGGCAGTAGGGGCAGTAGGGCTTGCCTTGCCACTTCACCTTTTCAAGCAGATCGATGCACGAATCTTGGTTGCCGAATTGCTGGACGATGCTGATTACGTTCATGACTTCTACCTCCTAAAGACATTGTACTAAATGCCGTTTAGGTAGTCAAGTCTTATTCTACTAATTCCCCTAATCAGGAACCATTCCTGCCCCCTCTCCTCGGGGAGTGTACAGACTGGGCTGATAGGTAACAGGTGTTCGGGTTGATAGGTTACACATTTTGTTCTCTGAGGTCTATGGTTTTGATGCGTTGTATTGAGAAGTGCACGTTCCAGATGCCGTCGGTTTGGGCAGGCCTGAGTGCGACCTGTTTGTGGGTGAAGGCCCTGCCCACACGGAGCCGTCTGCCCTGGAAGGAGATGCGACCGGAGACATCGACGCTGCGCACGTGGTCGTCAGGAGCGTAGTCGAGGGCAGGCAACGTCTCAGGGAAGGGGCGCGGACTAGGCGTGTATCTGGTGATGGGTGTGTCGAGATCGAGGGCATGATGGGGGCGTTCCAAGTTGTAGAAGTCGCGCCAGGTGTCGAAGGCGCCCTGGCAGTGCTCCAGGTCGGTGAAGCTGGTTCCTGCCAGCAGTTCGCTCTTGAGCGAGCGGTGGAAGCGTTCCAGCTTGCCGAGTGTCTGGGGATGATAGGGTCTACTGTGGAGCACGCTGATGCCCAGCTGCATGAGCCAGACGGTGAGGGGCGTAAAAGGCTGGGCACTGTCGTTGCCCCAGGGGGAGCCGTTATCCATGAGCATGGCCTGGGGCAGGCCGTAGCGCCGAAAGACAGTGGTGAGGCGGTCTTGAACCGTCTCTCCCCGCTCGTTGGCGCAGGCCTGTAAACCTAGGTTGAAGCGGGAATGATCGTCCAGGAGGGTAAGCGGATGGCAGCGGTTCTGCTGCATGACGAAATGTCCCTTGAAGTCCATCTGCCACAGCTCGTTGGGCTGGGGTCGTTCGAAGCGCACATGGGGCGTGTGCTTGGCGCTCTGGGCTGGATCGATGAGCCCATGGCGTTTGAGAATGGCATTGATGGTGCTCTTGGCCGGCACGTCGGTATGCCCCTGGTCCTGCAGCATTCTGCGCAGCACATGGGCGCCCTTCGTAGGATGCGCCAGACGCAGCGCGATGATGCGTTCCTCCATCGCCGGGCGCGTGCGGTGCGGACACGTGTGCGTGCGGTGCGAACGGTCACGCAGGCTCTGCGCTCCCCCCGACGCGTACCGCCGCAACCACTTGTAGCCAGTCTTGCGGCTGATGTTGAACCGACCGCACAATTCGCTCATTCTCACCGCGCCACTATTGGCCAGAGCAATAAACTCTTCCCGGGCAGACATAAGCGTTTCCACCTTCCACGACATGGTCATCCTCCCGCTGCAAGATTCTCCATGCCTATAGGTGTAACCTATCAACCCGAACAAGCGTTACCCATCAACCCGGTCTATACAGGGAGAGGGCCGGGGTGAGGGGAAAACTCCAGAGCACTATCAGATTGCAGAAGCACCCGCCGCGCACTCAAACCTCAAGAATCTCGACTAAGGACAACACAATGGGTACCCCCACATCCAACTAACCAGGGACCACTCCTACCCCCTCTCCTCGGGGAGAGGGCCGGGGTGAGGGGATATCTTCAGAGTACTATCAGATTGCAAAAGCACACGCCACAAACTCAATCCGCGAGAATCTCGAGCTAGGACTTCACAATGGATACTCCACAAGAGACAGCCCAGGCGCAGGACCCCAATCCGCCTGCTGCCGGTACCATCACGAACGACGCGCCCATTCTCGAGCTCTCCGGCATCTCCGTGCACTACGGCGCCGTGGTCGCGCTCAATGACGTTTCGCTGGGGGTGCGCCGCGGCGAGGTGGTGGCTGTGATGGGCCCTAACGGCGCCGGCAAGTCCACGGTGCTCAAGGCTGTCATGGGGCTGGCGCCCGTGGTTTCGGGTGAAGTCCTGTGGCGGCGGGAACGGCTGGCGGCAAAGACCCACGAGATCGTGAAAGAAGGCATTGCATTCGTGCCACAGGGCCGGCGCGTCTTCACGCATCTCACCATCCAGGAGAACCTGGAAATGGGCTGCCTCCACTTGAAAGACAAGGCGGAGAAACAGCGCCGTCTCGAGTCAGTGATGCGGATCTTTCCAATCTTGGAAAGCAAGCGCCGCGACCTCGCCAGCGCGATGTCCGGCGGACAGCAGCAGATGCTCGCCCTGGGCCGCGGCCTCATGGCCGGTCCCGACGTGCTCCTGCTCGATGAACCCACCCTCGGCCTGGCGCCCATCGTGGTCAAAGAGGTCTTCGAGCGCGTATCCGAGATCAGCGAACGGCTCAAGACCACGATCATGATCGTGGAGCACAACATCAAAGGCGTGCTCGACATCGTCGACCGCGCCTACGTCCTCGATAAAGGCCGCGTCGTCTTCACCGGCACCCCCGACACCATCCGCGAAACCGACATCCTCACCCAAGTCTTCCTCGGCAAATCAGGTGCGAGCTAGCCTAGATAGCGAGGTAATTGAAGAATCTGTCGCTATGCGCGGAATGTACAATTGATCCAAAAGGGAGTCTCGACCACGCGGTGCGCGGATCATCGCTATGAGGATGCTTAGAGAGTAGTGGGAGCGGCACGCCAGAGCTGAAGGCCTGCTACGCGATAGGAACAAGAGAGTCAAGTAGCAGTGTTCTTGGATGAGGAGTGAATTGAGACGCTGGCGGAGGGCTGAGGATTAGGGGAGGAGGGAGACGAAGATGATGGACTCGATAGTCCAAGGTGCCATAGCTGGCCTCATCGCGGCATTAGCAACGACGTTCATTCTTGGCGCAGCAAGGGTCGTTTACAATGGGTTGGAGAGGCACCGAGAGGCAAGAATCATTCGTGAGATACTCGTTGAAGGAAGCAAGCTCGTCTTAGAAACGGAGGATGCACCTGTTGAGAATATGCAGGCTGTCCTGCCAGCAGATAAACTACGCGCAGCGCGGTACAATCGAATGCTAAAGAAGGTTGGGTTTGCCCTTGAGAAACGAGTGAAGCATTTGAGAATTGACCAGATAGAAGAACTGTATTATGCCTTAGACTGGCACAACACTGAAGGTTTGCACGTTACCAAGCGTACTGATGGTAGAATCGAATTCCACAATGTCCCTGACGGGCAATGGCCCGGGACAACGATGACGACTGAGATCGCAAAGCATAGATTTGAGCAGATTCAAGCTGTTTCATGGCTCAATTTGATCTAATTGCGGAATCCCTGGCCTTTACCGGGGGTTCCGCTATAGCAGCTATTCCTGCCTGGCCCAATATTCAAAGCAAGTACGTTAGTTTCAAGTATTGTACACTGGACGCGTTGCATGCATACGCTTTGTCGGCACAAATGCCGATTACAGCCGCATCAATGCAGTGGAAGTGTCTCCATGACAAGAGTTGAGAGAATCCGCACCGAGGCTGATTACGACGCAGCCTTGGGCCGGATTTCCAAACTTATGGATGCCCTGTCAGGACCGCAAGGGCAGGTAACGGATCCGAATCACCCCCATCGAGTCGAACTCGATTCCCTTGTCAGCCAAGTCGAACGCTTCGAAGACAAGCACTACCCAATCGACTCTCCTAGCCCCAAAGAGGCTATCGAGTTCTCCATCGACCTGACCGGCAAGGCCCCGCGTGACTTGACCGCCCGCAGCGAAAGACCCGAAAAGGTCTCCTAAGCTTCATCGAGCAAGTGGGATTGGCAGATGTTTTTGAGTCTGCCGTCAACCCAGTGATAGGGGCATTCCTGCGGCACGCACGCACATCTCATGCCGTTACTGCTACAGCCCACTAGGCGACTGAGTTCGACTTGCGTAGCGTTTCTTGCGAGTGAAACAAGAACGGCACAGAGGTAGGTATGCTGCGATATAGGCAGTGTATAATCGTCATAAACGAAAGTTTAGCACTCTCGTTGTGCATATCGTCAATCCTGATCGGCTCATTAGATTCTGGGAGCGTCACTCCGATGCCAAGCAACAGCTAGAAGCTTGGTATGATCGGGTGTGTGAGGAAGATTGGGACACGCCGGCCAAATTGAAAGAACTTCACGGCAGAGCAAGTATAGTTGGCAAGCGTCGCGCCGTCTTTAGGGTCAAAGGCAATAGCTATAGGGTGGTAGTAGAAGTCAACTACAAACGCAGGATAGTTGACATCCGATTCATTGGTACGCACGCCCAGTACGACCGCATCAAGGATATCAGGGAGGTCTAAGGATGGCACACTCTGAACCCATACGCACGGAGCAGGAATATCAGGCTGCGCTAACTAGGATTCGTGAGATATTCCATGCAGAGGAAGGCACGCCTGAGGGCGATGAGCTTGAAAGTCTCGTCGACCTTGTAGAGAAATATGCAGAAAAGCACTACCCGGTCGATCCGCCCAGCCTAATTGCAGCTATCGAATATGACTTGGACCAAAGAGGCCTGACTCTAAGAGATTTGATCCCTTTCGCTGGCGTCTATGCCAAGGTGACTGAAGGCTCATCAGCCAAGCTGGACTGGCAGTCATTGAGTCTGACATCAGCACAACAATAGGGTACATCACTTCAACTAAGGAGGTCGGTCAATGATCAATGAGTTGGCCACCGCTATTGATGATGACCTTTCTTTACATGACAGTGCGTACACGGAATTCCAAAAAGGCTTTGCATGTCAGAATAGGGCAGATGAAGCGAAGACTTCGGCAACAAAGAATCATCTGCTAGAGAGTGCAATCTACCACTACGATAGATCGATAGAACGCAAGCCGGATCTCGCCGTAGCCTATAATAACCGAGGCAATGCAAGAACCGAACTTGGCCGCCGTGAGGACGCTATATCCGATCACAATAGAGCAATTTTCCTAAGGCCTGACTATGCCGTGGCGTTCAGTAACCGAGGAATTACAAAACAGACGCTTGGCAAATATGAGTCTGCCATTTCTGACTTTGATAAAGCTATCTCCTTGGACCCAAATCTTGCCGAAGCGTTCATCAACAGGGGTGTCGCATACTACGAACTAGGAAAATTCGAGTTGGCGATCTCCAACCATGATCGGGCAATACATCTCTACCCAGAATCCGCTGTTGCTTACTATGATCGCGCTCTAGCGAAAAACAAGCTTGGTTTCTATGCGGAAGCCATTGTCGACTGCAACCAAGCAATCCTCCTTAAAGCAGATTACGCCGACGCCTACAATAACCGAGGCGTCGCTAAGGAATATCTAGGCCGATACACAGATGCGATTGCCGACTATGACAGGGCAATTTGCTATAACTCAAAGTATGCCGAAGCCTACAATAATCGGGGCGTCGCAAAGAGCAACCTGGGCCATGACGAATGTGCAATCGTCGACTATGATAGGGCAATTTGCCTCAATCCAGACTACGCAGAAGCTTACAACAATCGAGGCGTTGCAAAGAACAACCTGGGCAGGCATACAGAAGCTATCGCCGACCACGACAATGCTATCTGCCTAAACCCGAGCTATGCCTTGGCCTACACCAATCGGGCAGGCGCAAAGATCGAACTCGACCGCCACGAAGATGCTATCGCAGACTGCAACAGAGCCATCGAGTTGCAGCCATCTGCTTCAGCCTACTTTAATCGGGGACAGATAAAGAACAAACTCGGTCACATAATAGAAGCAATCTCCGACTACAATGAGGCTTTGCTCCAAGATGAGAAGTATGCCAGAGCTTACTTGGCTCGCGGCAATGCGAAAAGCGCTCTCCACAAATATGAGAACGCTATTTCCGATTTTGACCAGACAATTCTCCTTGACCCGAATAACGCGGAATCTTATAACAACCGGGGTATGGCCAAGGCAAAACTGGGGCTATACCAGGATTCAATTGCCGACTACGACAGAGCGATACGTCTAGGGACATCCTATGCTGAAGCCTACTATAATCGGGCGAATGCCCATGTTGCCCTAAGTCACTATGAAGAGGCTATTCCCGATTACGATGAAGCAATCAGGCTACAACCAGATTCTGCCCCGGCTTACTACAACCGGGGTCATGCAAAGAGCACCCTTGGCCTCTATGAGAATGCCATCCCTGACTACGACCAAGCGATTTGCCTTCAACCAGACTTGGCCACAGCCTACGCCGCCCGAGGCAATGCCAAAGCAGGCCTTGGCCAACATGAGGAGTTCATGGCCGACTATGAGGAGGCAATCCGCATAAAGCCAGACTTTGCCGAAGCCTATTACATTCGGGGCGCGGTCAGAGCCGCGTTGGGAAGCGGCGAAGATGCCAGAGAGGATCTTGAGACCGCTCTAAGTCTCGTAGAAGAGGCAAGCAACGACAAACTCAAAGCCGCCATTGAAGCAAGCCTTCAAGAGCTCAATAAGGAACAAGAGGACTGAATTACAGACCTGCTCACCGAGAGCGGGAGCAAATCGCGGCTAATTGATTACCACGCCCTCTTGGCCGGCGATGCTGATCTGTTGGGCTACTGCGCCAGCGACCTCGCGGTAGATGGCGGCCAGGGGTGAGTCCGGTTGGGTGGCCGCGATGGGTTTGCCTTCATCGCCGCCCTCGCGGATGGCGACGTTCAGAGGCACCTCGCCGAGGAAGGGCACGCCCATAGCTTCCGCCGCCTGGCGCGCGCCGCCGTGGCTGAAAATTTCCGTACGCTCGTCGCAGTGGGGGCAGAGGAAGTAGCTCATATTCTCCACGATACCCAGGATGGGCACGCGCAGTTGTTGGAACATGCCGATGGCTTTGCGGGCGTCTGCCAGCGCCACGTCCTGCGGCGTGCAGACGATCACCGCGCCCGCGCCGGGAATGGATTGCGCCAGGCTGAGGGGGGCGTCGCCAGTGCCGGGGGGCAGATCGACAACCAGGTAGTCGCGCTCGCCCCAGTGGACGTCGCCGAGAAATTGCGTGAGCAAGCGGTGGACGATAGGCCCACGCCAGATCATGGCCTGCTCCGGCTTAATGACAAAACCGGCGGACATGAGCGTAATGCCGTAGGCCTCAGCGGGGATCACCTTGCTGCCCGCGCCGCGCAGTTGCGCCTGCGATCCCATCATCATGGGAATATTCGGGCCGTAGACGTCGGCATCCAGCAGACCTACCTCCGCGCCGGTCTGCGCCAGCGCAATTGCCAGATTCACAGCGGTGGTGGACTTGCCCACGCCGCCCTTGCCGCTGGCAACAAAGAGCACGTTCTTCACATCCGTCAAGAATTCCGCCGACTCAGGGGCCAGGCGCTTGGCCACTTCCGACCGCGTATCGATCTCCACGGCCTGTACGCCGGGCACGCCCAAAAGCGCCTTCCGGCACTCGTTTTCCAGGTGCTCCTTCATGGGGCAGGCGGGGGTAGTCAGTACCAATTGAAAGGCCGCCGTACCCTTCTCAAAGGTCATTTCCCGCACCATGTTCAGCGTAACGATGTCTTTATGCAGATCGGGGTCCTGCACCACGCGCAGCGCGTTTACCAGGTCGTCAGTTTGCGGAGTCCCATTCACTGCCATGCCCTAAAGCCTCTCTCTCAGTTTCTTGATTGTGCCGAATGTCCTGCGTTTGTAGAATGCAGCCAGTCTTGAGATTTCAACGTAAATTGACCAAGCGAGCGGGATTGCATGGCACTTGCCCTAATCCTCTGTCTGAGTGAAGCTGCCACGTAGCTCCGTCAGGCACCTGAATGCCTACACTATCGACACCTGGCAACCCCTCACCCAGGCCCTCTCCCCAGGGAGAAGGGGAAATCCCCGCCCTTCTGGCGAAAGAAGCGCAAAAGTCTTATTTGGTAAAAGCCGAGCGCCTCATCCCCTGCAACGCGCCGTGCCATTCAAGCAACACAACGCGGTTGCTTTACTTCAATAATTGCAGTATCGCTCAAGCTCAACGATAGCATGTTTGAAAACGGAGTGTAAAGCAATCACACGCGCGATTCGCCTCGTGGTCGGGCGCGCGACGCGTCGTATCGCGGCCGGTACGTGCAGAATCACAGGGTAGAGTACAATGGGTTTTGATGGGAATTAGTGTCAGGTGCGACACCAATTGAGATTTCGTTTCGTGAAACTAAAAGACGAAGGATTGCTTGTCTATGTTCGATAAGACTGCCTTGGCAAACGGTATGCGCGTAGTCTCCGCCACACTTCCGCACACGCGCTCGGTATCGGTGATCGTGCTTGTGCGTGCCGGGTCTCGCTATGAGCGCGACCCTGAAGCCGGAATCGCCCATGTGTTTGAGCACATGCTCTTCAAAGGCAGCAAAGGTTGGCCGACGGCGCAGATAGTCAGTGAGTCCATCGAGGGTGTTGGCGGATCGATGAACGCCAGCACGGATAAGGAAATCGTCGACTACTGGTGCCGCGTGGCCCAGCCGCACTACACATTGGCGATGGACTTGCTCGCCGACATCTTCCTGAACCCGCTGCTCGAGCATGAAGAACTGAAGCGCGAGCAAGGCGTCATCTTGGAAGAGCTGCGCATGTATCATGACGATCCCCGCAGTTGGGTCAGCATCCTGAGCGATCAGATCTGCTGGCCGGGGCACCCCCTGGGCAGGGATATTGGCGGCAGCGCCGAAACCGTGCAAGCAATCACGCCGGAGATGATCCACGATTACCGCGGCCGCATGTATAGTCCGGAGAATACCGTGCTGGCAGTAGCGGGCAACATCACCCACGAGCAGGTGGTGGCCGATGCCGAACGCCTCTACAGCGCTTGGACGAACGGCGCGCCGGGGGACTACCTGCCCTGGACTGAAACCGATGCAGGACCCAATGCCATCGGCGAAGCGCGAGAATCTGTCGAGCAGATGACTATGCTGCTTTCCTTCCCGAGCCTCTCGATGTTCGATGAAGACCGGTATGCGCTGGGCCTGCTCAATACCATCCTGGGTGAGGGCATGAGCTCACGCCTATTCCTGGAGGTCAGAGAAAAGCGCGGTCTGGCCTATAGCGTCGGCTCCTACCCGCGCCACCAACTCGACACCGGCATCTTTACCATCTATGGCGGCGTTGATCCCGATCATGCAGCGGATGCCCTGCACTGCATCATGGAGCAAGTACACGGTCTGCTAGAACCCGTTCCGGAGACGGAGCTGCGGAAAGCGAAGGAGTTTACAAAAGGACACCTCCTGCTCGGCTTGGAAAGCACGCAAAGTGTGGCCGGTTGGGGCGGCGTGCGCGAGCTTCTCCACGGGGAACTCATCACGCCCGATGAAGCCGTTGCCCGCATCGAGGCGGTGACCGTGGACGATATCCAGCGCGTCGCTAAGCGACTCTTCCCTTCCAACGCCGCAAAACTCGCCGTGATGGGACCACGTGACCTCAGCCAAGATCTCTTGCCAATCGTGACGCAATGAGGCAATTGCTCCACATGAGGCGCGACTGACACATTTCGCTTCCGGGAGGGACACGTACGTGCGGCATAGGCGCAGTTTCAATGTCATTCTCACGACTCTGGGTGCTTTGTCACTCGTGTGCGTGTTCCTGACCGGATGTTCGCTCGGCGATAGCGAAGGTCCTCGCTTGGCGTTTAGCAGCAGTGTGCGTCTCGATACCGACGGGGCAACGCACATAACGATTGTGGTGCGGAATGTGGGAGAGCGACTCTATACCGATGACGAAGAAATCGACGGCCGCGGCGAGGTGTTCAATAGTTCGGAGCAGTTGCTCGCACGCTTCGCAGAACAACCGATAGGGCGACTGGCGGTGAATGAGGAAGCAACGTTAGCCACCTGGCAGGGCACCCTGGAGCCGGACACGTATCTCATGCGTTGGACCACCTCCCGCTTCGGCGGAGTGGAGCTGGAATTCACCTTGCTTAAGCGCTATGGGGTGTTGGAAGTTGGCTCAATCAGGGAACGAATACTTGCGCCTGATCCCGCTCCCACATCCCCCTCCTAGTTTGGCGAGTGCTCGCATCCCTTGCAGCACAATCCGCCTTGGCGGACTTGGGTTGTACGCGTATCCATCCGGTGGACGTAGCTTGTCATTGGGCAAATGCCCGTCTCAATGCAGATAAGGCTCATTTGCAGGCGCTCACCGCCTCTTTTCTCCCTTTACGCGCTCTGATAACGATGCCCACGGAGGGAGTACTCTCAGTGCGAATCGGCTGTGGATCGTCAAACGCGTTTACCAGACGCCGCGCCCAGGAAATCCAGCGAGAGTTCTTCTCTTCTTGACCGAACCGATTGCACGAAGTGCAGAATCCACTTTCAATGATGTTCTTGCCGATACCGTATAGCAAGAAGTGGGCAAACGGCAGGCATCGCGGCGTTGTAAACCACAATTCCTCGATCACAAACCCGGCCGCACGAACGCTGCGAGTAATCTCTTCCGCCGAATAGAGCCGCACGTGATCCGCCCAAATGCCGGCAAGCCACCAAATATGCGCGGGCACGTGCGTGCCAAAAGCGCGTTCGAGAATCCAATTCAAAGGGTCCCACAGGAATGGATACTTCGCGTGAGGCACCGAGATGAGTAGCAGTCCGCTATCGCCGAGCACACGATGTAATTCCGCAAGCGCAGCACCGTCTTCGACAATATGTTCCAGCACTTCGGAGCACACAACCGCATCAAACGCATCTGCTCCGAATGGCAGTGCATAAGCGTCCGCGCGCCCAAGATCTACGGCTGTGTTCTTTGTCTGCACCTTGGCCGCGGCGACGTAGTCTGCGTTGAAATCTATGCCGATTACACCGGCCTGGGGATAGAGCGTGCTGAGAGCCTTCACATAGAAACCTCGACCGCAGCCGACGTCGAGAATGTGGCCACCGCCGGCGGGCTGAAGATGGCGCAGGATCAGCGCGGCTCTTGCGGCAAACGCAGGGTCGATTTCACGTGCCAGGTATCCGGCAATGGACTCGTCAAGAGAAGGTGTCATGCTTGACTATCCCAGTTTTTCCCTTACAACGACATCTGCGCTAAGGACGTGCCTGTAACTGATGTTCTCCTACGTCCAGCACACAATGCGCATCGGCGCGGCACCACCCCGGCCGGCGGCATACCGCGCCGTGGCTGTTTCTCAACGTAGCGAGGTGCACCGAATCGTAGTAGCATACAAGCTATCACAGAATACAGTCTAGCCTACGTTGTTCTTCGTGCGCTCGCAGGGCAATGCTACGTTTTGCAGAGGCGCATCCCAAACTGCCGCGCACCTTCAATTCCTGCCACGAGATGTCACATGTACGCCAAACTCATACCGTCGAGCGCGTGCATGTAGGAAATCCGCCATGCGCATCCTCTACCTCACAACGTATTACCTGCCGCACAGCAGTGGCATTACCGCTTACATGCACCGCGTCGCTCGGGGGCTGGCTCAGCGCGGCCATTCGGTTACAGTGCTTACCTCCCGTCACGACTCTGCGCTGAATGCAGACGAGTTGTTGGACGGCGTTCGCATCGTACGGCTTCCAGTACTCTTTCGCGTCAGCAAAGGGCCGGTGATGCCCGCGTTCTTTGGTGTTCTGGGCGCATACTTGCAGGAGCACGATGTAGTTCACGTCCACCTCCCCTTTCTTGAAGCTGCTTATGCGGCCATCATGAATCGCAGGCGCAGACCGCTAATCCTCACAGTCCATACCGATCTTCATTTGCCTGCGGGGGTTGTCAACCGGCTCGCGAGTGCCGCAGTCAACGTGATGCAGCGCGTTGCGGCGCGGCGCGCGGATTGGCTATGTTCCTACACGTGGGACTTTGCTCGACACTCGTACCTCCTTTCCCCCTTACTCAGAAAGGCACTGGTTATTCACCCGCCGGTCACGGTAGCCGCCCCAACTGAGGCAGACATCGCTGCCTTTCGCCTGCAACATGGTCTTGACGGAACGCTCATTGGGTTTGCCGGTCGCTTTGCCGAGCAGAAAGGCCTCCATGTGCTATTCGACGCCCTAGCTAAAGTGCAATGCCGCGTGCCGCACGCACGTCTGGTGATTGCGGGTGAGTACCGCAATGTCGTTGGTGAAAGCTACTACGCCCGTTTGCGTCCTCAACTTGACGCACTGGGGGATCGAGTTGTGCTACTGGGGCATCTGGAAGGGAAGTCGCTTGCCTGCTTTTACGCGGCATGTGATGTTCTGGCGCTTCCGAGCACAAGCCCGATGGAGTCGTTTGGCATCGTGCAGGTTGAAGCCATGCTGTGCGGCACACCGGTCGTCGCGTCCGATCTTCCCGGCTGTCGCCAAGCGGTACGCCTCACCGGCATGGGACGCATTGCGTCGCCAGGTGACAGCGATGCTCTGGCCGAGGCCTTGCTGGCAGTGCTAGAAGACCCCGACCGCTACACGCAGTCACCCCACGAGATTGCCCATGTTTTCGACTACGAGCGCACCATAGACTTGCACGAAGAGCTATATCGCACGAATAGGGTTGCCGAGGACGACCGCAAATTCGAGCCGCCGGCTGCTTCCCAAGGGTCACGCCAAGAGTTGCAAGTGGAATGAGTAGCCCTGCCACATCCGAAACTGCATCCAGGAGCCAGCGCCGCTCCGGCCGCGCCCTCGCCGGAGATGTGTTTGGCCTGGGAATTTACGGTATTTGGCGATTCGGACCGTGGCTGCTTCTCGCCACAGCGCTGTTGGTCGGCGCGTGGTTCCGGTTCACCGGCCTGGACTGGGATGCCAGCACGCATCTCCATCCGGATGAACGTCATATCACCATTACGACGGCGCAGGTGCAGTGGCCGGAATCTCCCTTGCAGTACTTCGATTCGGAGACCTCGCCCCTCAATCCATACAATCAAGGCGTAGGCTCCTTCGTCTACGGCACGCTGCCCATGTTCGTCACCAAGGCCGCGGCCGGCATTGTGGACAAAGATGCCTACGACGGCATTCACCTCGTCGGTCGTTTCCTCACGGCCACATTGGATGTCCTCATTATTCTGCTTGTCTTCCTCATTGCTCGCCGTCTGAGCGGCCGCTGGGGAGGAGCATTGGCCGCCGCTCTCTACGCGTGCGCGGTGCAGGCGATCCAGCAAGCTCACTTCTATACTGCCGACACGTGGGTAACATTCTTCGCTACATTTGCGCTCTGGTGGGCGCTCCGCTGGCAAGAAGATGGCCGGTGGTACAACCTGGTCGGTGTCAGCGTCATTGCCGGCATGGCCCTGGCAAGCAAACTTGGCGTCGCCACGCTTGCCGTTCCGATCGGCGTTGCATTCATGTTGCGTGCCTGGCGGGAAACGCAACCGCCGGCCTTGGCCCTGACCGGACGTCTGCTGGCGCGTCTCGGCGGCCATCTGCTGTTGGGCGGTGTGCTGGTGTATGCTACGCTTCGCCTCTTCTTGCCGTATGTGTTTGCATCTGCTTCCCCATGGGTCCCACGGCTCAATCCGCGTTATACCCAGGACATCGAGACTTTGCGCTATTTGGCGGGGGGAGAGGCAGACTTTCCGCCGTCGTTTAGCTGGGCTACGGCCAACTACCCATTGTTTCCTCTCGAACAAATGTTTCGCTGGGAAATGGGGTGGGCGCTCGCGGCAGTTGCGTGGCTGGGGTTACTCTGGGGCATCTGGCGCATACTACGGCACAAAAACCTAGTTTTCGCGCCTGTTGTCGTGTGGGTGATTGTGCACTACGGCTACCAGGCCGCTCAATTCGCCAAACCGGGTCGCTACTTTTTGCCGGTCTATCCGGCACTTGCTGTACTTGGCGGCGTATTCCTCTGCTGGTTCGCCTACAATCTCTCGCAGGGCAATGTACACGCCTGGCTGCAACGCATCGGCCCGCTGGCAAGGTTTGCCCGTAGAGAAAGAGCCGCACGGCGCAGCCGATGGCTGCCTTACGCCGGCCTGGGACTTACAGTCGTCGTGCTGATGGGTGCATTTGCCTGGGCATTTGCCTACACACGAATCTACACCGAGCCGGTGGCCCGCGTACGCGCTAGCGAATGGATCTATCGGAACGTCCCAGCCGGCGCAGTGCTCGCAGCAGAACACTGGGATGACGCGCTCCCGCTGCGGCTCTCCGAGCAGGTGGGCACACCCGGCCAATTTCAATATGTCCAGCTTCCCGTCTTCGCCCCGGACACGAGCGAAAAACTGGAGGAGATGGTCCACGCCTTGACTCAAGCGGACTACGTTGTCATCAGCAGCAACCGCACCCACGGCGTCATCCGGCAGCTGCCGGCGCGCTATCCCATGACGGCGCAGTACTATCGTCAGATCTTCGCGGGTACGCTTGGCTTTGCACCCCTGCGGACCTTCACGCATTTTCCCAGTCTCTTCGGCTGGGAAATCGACGATAGTCAAGCGGAAGAGCAGTTCATTGTTTTCGACCATCCGACGGTCCATGTCTTCGTGAAGACCGCCGACTTCGATCCGGAACGGGTGAGAGCAGTGTTCTCACCGCACCTTTCGACCTTCCCTCAAGCCCTCACACCGGGTCAACTTGCGTATAACGGCCTCTTACTTACTGCGGCGCAGCAGGAGGGCCTCAAAGAGCGCGGCACGTGGTCGGCGTACTTCGACCGCAACAGCATCGTCAACGCTGTGCCGTGGCTGGTGTGGTGGCTGGCGATTCTGCTCCTGGGTTGGATAACCTGGCCCTTGCTGTGGCGCATCTTTCCCGTGGTGCCCGATCACGGCTATCTGCTGGCGAAGAGCATCGGTCTTCTCTTCAGCGCGTACATCCCCTGGTTGCTGGCAAGTTACGGCATGCCCGTAACCGGACGCGCCGGCACACTGCTTGCCATCGCAGTGATTGGACTGGCCAGCACCTGGGTGCTTAGCCGCACCTGGCAGCGATTCATTCACTTCTTGAAAAAACAACGCGCGGAAATCTTGATTGGCGAAGCAGTCTTTACCGGCGTCTTTGTGTTCTTCCTTTGGGTGCGCCTGACGAATCCCGATCTCTGGCATCAGCACTACGGCGGCGAGAAACCGATGGACTTTGCCCACGTGAATGCCCTCATCAAAGCCGGAGCGTATCCGCCGTACGATCCGTGGTTCGCGGGCGGTTATGTCAACTATTACTACATGGGGCACCAGGTTTTCAGCTCCTTGATTCGCTTGCTCGGAATCGTACCGTCGGTGGCGTACAACCTGGTCGTGCCGCTGATTGCCGCCCTTCTGGCGGCAAACGTCTACACGTTTGGGACTACGGTATGGCGTCACGCCACGCGCGGCATGCGGCTGCTCGCGGGAGTTGGCGGAATCGTCTTCGTAACGTTGCTAGGCAACTTGGAAGCCGCCATGCAGTGGTTTCGGAAACTAGCGGCGATTGATACTCCCGACCACTTACCCACAGGCGGCGCATGGCTGGGACAAACCCTGGGCAACCTACTACGGGGCGAGCCGCCACCCGGCTTTGACTACTGGCTCAGCACGCGGCTGATCGAAGGCGCCATTCACGAATTTCCCTTCTTCAGCTTCCTCTACGGCGACCTGCATCCCCATGTGCTGGCGCTTCCGTTCACAATGGTGGTGCCGGTGGTCGCTTTGGCCTTTGTCTTGAGCTACCGGAATAGACCTGCGTACGAAGCGCAGATCACCGGCCCGGCTCCGGTCAATTGGCTGCGTCCGCTGCTGCGCTTTCCCACGTTACCGCTGTTGCTTCTCGGTGGGTTTGTGCTGGGCTTTCTCCGTACCGCGAATACGTGGGACTATCCTACCTACGCTTTGCTCCTCGGCGGCGCGGTGGTGCTGGTCGAACGCCGCGCTCTGATTCGCCTGGAGATTCCGGCATGGGCACGCCTCGGCGCAGCAGGTATCGGACTGTATCTCGTCGGTCGCATCGCCTTTGCCCCGTATCTCGACCACTACCAGTCGTTTTTCCTCGGCGTAAACGGCACTGAATTCCAGACCCCGCTATGGCAGTATCTCGTGATTCACGGCGTGCCGCTTCTCTTCGTCGCCGCTTTCTTGGTGCGGGAGTTGCTCCAATTGCGTAGGGGGTACGACATCCGCGTCTTGGGCACATTGCTCGTACTTCAGATTGCGCTCGCCAGCGTGCTCTGGCAGCGGCCGATCGTCCTCTTGCTTCAGATTGCCCTTGTGTTGGCGCTCCTCGTGGCATTGCGCCCCCAAGCGGCGCGACCCACTCGACTGCTGGCCGGCATGGTAGCGCTGGCGGCGCTGCTGGGAATCTTCCCTGAATTCCTCGCCATAGACGGCGACGTGGGGCGCATGAACACCGTCTTCAAATTCTATCTCCAAGCCTGGACTCTGCTGGCACTCGTAGCGGCTGCCATGCTGCCGTACCTCTGGCAGCAGATCCACTTGCGGCGCATTCTCCTGCCGGTGGGCGCACTGCTCGTCTTGCTGGCCCTGCTTTACCCGCTCTCGGCGATTCCGAGCCGCGGCCAGCACCGCCTGGTGCCGGACCTCGTCACTCTGGACGGCGCGGCGTTCATGGAGCAGGCGGTAATCCACGATCAGGACCGCGAAATACCGCTCAAGTGGGATGCGGAAGCAATCCGCTGGCTGCAAGACAATATAGAAGGTACACCCACGATGTTGGAAGCGACCATCCCGTATTTCCGCTGGGGCGCGCGCGTCGCCATTCACACCGGCCTGCCCACGGTGCTGGGCTGGGACTCGCATGAATGGCTCCAGCGCTGGGAATACCGTCCCATGATCGAGCAACGCAGGGTGGACGTTCAGACGATCTACGAGACCGCCGACTACGGCCTGGCTTTGCGGCTGCTGCGGCAATACAACGTGGACTACATCTACCTGGGAGACCTGGAACGCGCCTACTACACGGGCCCGGGCCTGGGGAAATTCGACCTGATGGGCGATCTGGGAATTAAGCCAGTCTACGCCAACGAACGGGTGACGATCTACCGCGTGGAGCGGGGTTAGGCGAGGACCGGCCTACTCAAAGGGACTCTCACAGGTTATTGCGCCTTGAACTTGGAATAGAATCGCGCCGCAATTGCCGTCATTTGTATGTTGATGAAGGCGTACAAATGCGCGACTGTCTGCGGGTAACGCGAGAGGCGCGTCGTCCGTCATTGCCATGAAAATAGCACGGCAGACTCCGTCATTCCTGTAAGTGTTGAGTAATTCGTTGACAGAATTCTCTCCCAAATTGGCAGTGTTGACAGATCATGTCATTCCGAGCGGAGCGAGGAATCTAGGGCCCATGCAACGTGTCGCCCAATAGGCTCAACATCTTAGATTCCGCGCTCCGAGCGACTCTTCGCTGCGCTCCGTTCGGAATGACATGTGTACTGTTCATGTACAGTACTGCGTTCACCTGCTTTTGTTCTCAAATCTGTCAACGAATTACCTGACATTTACAATTCCCGCTTGCGCGGGAATCCATCTTCTCTTAACGTTCGAGTGCGGAAGGTCCCAAGAGGCGGGGGACAAGCCCTCGCGCTACGCTTAGACTTCCGCTCTAGTGGGCGAGGGGCAGGAGAAACTGGGTGGCCATAGTGGTGCTTTGGCATGTTCTAGATTTCTCGCTACGCTCGAAATGACAGGAACGGGCAGTAATGCTTCGAGTCGTGCGCCTCAAGCGCCTACCGGGGCAATTGGTGCTGCGGCTGAACCTGCAATTCTAAGCCTCAATTGCAAAAACGTAGGGGCACGACATGTCGTGCCCCTATGTACGTTTCATGCGAGGTGTGCTATCCAACCGCCATGCTTAACCGGCGGGATTAGCGTGCAACTCTTGCGCCCATCGCCTGCAGCGCTTACTGCCTCACACGTGGGCGGCGACCGTCTCCCGCAGGCCGATCTTGGCAACCGCCGCGTGTACGGCGGCTTTGTCGTCCGGTGAGAGTTCGGCCAGGGGCGGGCGGACGGGGCCGCCGGCCAGGCCGATGGCCATCATCACCTCTTTCATCACCGTGACCTCGTAGCCGCGCACCTTGTAGCGGATGTCGTAGATTGGCAGGGTCTCGCGTTCGATCTTTGCCTGCAGTTCGCTGAATCGGCCTTCCCGCGCGAGTTCCAGCGCCTCGATCGATGACTTGGGATTGTAGTTGGCGTTGCTGGAGGTGTAGCCCTCGGCGCCGGCCGCAAAGTACGCGTGCACCATGTCGTCACCCACGCCCGCCAGCCAGAGCAGCTTATCGCCCACGTAGGAGCGGACGCGCTGGAACATGCGCACGTCGCCCTGGCCGTCCTTGAAGGCCACGATGTTGGGCACGTCCGCCAGGCGGTCGACCAATTCCGGGCCGAGCTTCGCGTGATCGCGCGCGTAGGGGAAAACACCCAAGCTAGTAGAGTCCGCGATGGCCTTGTAGTACTGGTAGAAGCCTTCATCGCTGGCCTGGCCGTAGTGGGGCGGCATCATAAGCAATCCGTCCACGCCGACACTCTCGGCAAACTGCGCCATTTCGGCGCTGACTGCCGGATTCACCCCAACGCCTGCCAGCATGAGGCAGCGGCCGTCGGCTGCTTCAACGGTGGCGGCAACCACAGCCTTCCACTCAGTAAACGTCAGCGAGAAGAACTCGCCGGTGCCGCCTGCCGCCAGGACGGCGGGAGAGCCTTCGCGGGCCAGAAAGTCAACGTTGCGGCGCAGGCCGTCGTGGTCGAGGGAATAATCATCATTAAATGGGGTTACGGGAAACGGGATCACGGTGCGCAAGCGTTCGCGCAACTCCGCTGGACTCATCACTGGTCAAAGCTCCTTCATTCTGTGGACGGTTTCAAGCTATTTTCTACACGGGGATGCTACGACCTATCGTACCAATGCACACTTGCAATTTCCACTTGCGCCGGGCGCTCCACGGCACAAGCTTAGGGGATGAATCCGACCTAGGAATTGGCCTGTTTCTCAGGTAGCCCTAAGTCTCACCCCATATAATGAAGGGGGATAATGTAGTCAGGAATACGAAAGAGCAGAAGGAGCCAAGCAGCATGCGGAGATTCATTGCACTCATATTCATTGTCGCTCTAATACTCGGGCTGGCGGCATGCGGCGGTGACGATCCGGCAGAACCGGAACCTACAGCAACGCCTGCGGCTGAAGCTCCCGCTGCGACGGCGGAGCCGGCGGCAACCTCGGCGCCGGAGCAGAAGGATAGTAGTGCCGCTGCCAATGTTGTCTTTACCATCGATCCGGCGCGCTCCTCCGTCCGCTACCTCATTAGGGAACAACTCGCCAACTTGACCTCACCCAATGACGCCATCGGCGAGACCATGGACGTCACCGGCACCATCGTGCTGGATGCGGAAGGCAACGTGGTGAGTGAAGAATCGCAGATCGTCGTCGGTCTGGCCGGTCTCACCAGCGACTCCTCCCGGCGCGACAGCTACGTCAAGCGCAACACCCTGCAGACGGACCAGTATCCCAATGCTACGTTCGTCATTAAGGAGATTCAGGGACTGCCGTGGCCGCTGCCCACCTCCGGCGAGGTAACGGTGCAGATGGTCGGTGACTTCACGATCCGGGAACAGACCAGCGAGGTGACCTGGGAGACGGTCATCCAGGCCGGCGCTCCCGAGTCGACAAGCACCGCCAAGACGACCATCACCTTTGAGCAATTCGGCTTGACCAAGCCGCGCGTGGCCGTGGTTGTCAGTGTGGTGGACGAGATTCGGCTGGAGATTGACTTCACCGTCGTGCGCGAGAAATAGACTTTCGTCTCCTGGGATCTCACTCCTCAATGAAGCCGGCCGGGACACGTGACATTCAGACGCAAAGGGTACGGTACGCCGTGCCCTTTGCGTGTTGAGGGTAATTGTTGCAGACAGGCGGCCACACCCTGGGCACAATCCCCTTTAAGAACTATGCTCCTGCTTGAAACCAGTTGCAGTACAGTTTTGTGGGAAGACACACTGACCCTTCAATAGCAGGTTTGTCTATACTATAATTGTGAAAATGACTGGCAGAGCATTCGTCAAGAAGGTGTCAGAGATTGGACGTCAGCGTGGTATTCCAGTACGCGTGGACTCCAAGCGAGGCAAAGGCAGCCACGTCACCCTCTACTACGGGAACCGGAAAACTGTCATGAAAGATCGCCGCAAAGAAATCGGCGCCGGTTTGCTAACCAGTATGATCCGCCAGCTGGGTCTTGATCGGGAAGACTTCCTTTAGGAATAAAGCACAATGAGATTTACTTACCCTGCTCTTGTGGAACGTATCAGCGAGGACGAAGTAGTCGTCTCATTTCGCGACTTGCCGGAGTGTAGGACTGCTGGCATTGATGAAGCCGAAGCCCTCGCTGAAGCCCAAGATGCACTTTCTGAAGCAATTGCGGGGCGGATGGATGATGATGAATACATCCCAGAACCGAGCACGCTGCGCGGTGACGAATTCAATATCGCTGTGCCTACTGACATTGCGGCAAAAGCTGCGCTTGTTATCGCTTGCCGCCAGAGCAGGCTTTCACTTGAAGCCCTTGCGGGCATTTTGGAAATAGATAGACCAGCTATCTCCCAGATGCTCGATCCACGTCAAGTTTCACACACAGACGACATTACCCGAGCGCTGCGCATCCTTGGCAGCGAGCTGGTACTCGAAGTGCGTGCACTCGACCCAGTCTCCAGCGAGTAGCCCCCGCAGCTCTCGTTGCAACGAGCAGCCTCTACTGTTGGTCTAGTCTGCCTAGAGTCCCAGCACGCGCTCGGCGTTGCCTTGCGTGATCGCGTGGTACTTTTCATCCGAGTCGCAATACTCTTTCAGCAGCGGCAGCGTCTGCGAGGCGAAGCAAGGTCGGGACCCCATTCCTTCCCAATTGCCCTTGCCGTCCAGGCAGTGGCAGTCGGTGGCCCAGAGCAGTTGCTTCCAGTGGCGGTTCACAAATTCCGCGCCGAATTCAGGATCGCGGCTGATGGCGTTCAGGCCCGAACCGGCTGACATGTCTCCATAGAGGTTTGGGTACTTGGACAGCCATTGGTCGCTCAGACCGCCGCGCACCACGGGACCCGGCGGATAGCTGGTATAGCCCTCGGCGCGCCAGTCGCGGGGCACTTCGGCGCTCACGTTCGCCCACCACGCCTGGGCGTGGGCTACGAATACCGTATCGGGAAACGACTCCAGCACCTGGTCGAAGACCTCGAAGTTATAGTTGTAGTTGCGGTACTCGAAGTGGAGGAGCACCACCCACCCCAGCTTGCCGCAAAGCTCGTAGATGTCCAGGCTGTCCGGGTGGTCTACCGGCAGCCGCACCTTGTGCTCGCCAAAGCCCATACAGCCCAGTTCATGGAACCGGCGGATTTCGTCCAAAGCGTCGGGCCGCAAGGGGTCTACGTGGCAGAATGGAATGATGGTATCGGGAAAACGGTCGTAGGCCTGCAGCGCGTAGTCGGTGCGCATAGCCGTCTGCTCCACGCCCCACTTCTCCTTGGCCATGGCCGTGCTGTTGCCCTTGGCGAGGGGCAGCACGACCGCCTTGCCGCCGCCGTGGGCCTCGATGTGCGCCACAACGTGCTCGCCAATGCGCGGGTTGCCAGCGTCGTAGTCCGTCGGCACCATGATGTGTTGATGAAAATCAATCGGCATGGACTTCTCACCTCTCTGCTTTATGGAGACATCTATCGCTGTGCACGTAACATGCTTGCCTCAGGCTACAGTCGTCGCAATCCACCGCCGGAGTTCCGGGCGCAGAGCTTACAGCGCAAGCGACTGCGGCTGCCCGGTCTCGATTGAACTAAAGAAGGCGTGCGCCAAGGCCGTGGCGCGTCTGCCGGCGTGGTGATCGGCGCCGATTTGCCAGGGCTCGCCGGTATTCAAGCCGTGGACGAATTCGGTAAGTTCTTGCTGCAGTCCCTCCGGGTCGGCATCCTCAGGGGCGTGGCGTTCGCCAGGGCTTGCCACGTTCCCGCCGGAGACCGTCGCGCGATGCAAGCGGTCGTAGAGTTGTACGCTCGTGCCGTTGTCAAAGACCTCGAAGAAGAACTTTGAGACCGCCGTGGAATCGGCCGCGTCGCCTTGGACGACACTCGCCGCCGCGCCACTCGCGAAACGAATGACGCCGGCCATGTTATCGGGGTAGGTCTTGTTCTCGTGGGTGTAGTTGCCGCCGACGGCGAAGACCTCCACCGGCTCAGAACCGGCCAGGTAGCAGACCAGGTCGAACGTATGGCAGCCCTGAGAAAGGATGTTGCCGCCGCCCTTGACCGGATCGACCGCCCAGAGCGTGTCGGGCCAGCGGTTGCACATCATCTGTCCTACAAGCAGGAACGGTTCCGGCACCAGCCGTTTGGCCTCTTGAATAAGTGGGGCGAAGCGCAGCTTGAAGCCGGTCATCAGCCGAACACCGGCCTTTTCCACGGCCTCCACCACCGCGTCGCACTGCGGCACCGTCATGGACATGGGTTTTTCCATGAGGATGTGCTTGCCCGCTTGCGCCGCGGCCAAACCGAGGGTCACGTGGGTGTCGTGGTGCGTCGAAATGAGCACAGCGTCAATGGCGTCGTCGGCCAGCACCTCCTTTACGTCCGCCGTAGCGTAAGCGCCGCCAAACTCATTGAGAAACCCTTTGGCGGCATCCGGGAAGACATCGGCATATCCGTGCAGCCGGACACCATCCATGACCACCGCATTTTGCATGTGGTTTCGCGCCATGTTGCCGCATCCAATCACACCCAGCGTAATCATTGTTCCGCTGCACTCCTGTAAGCATGAGTCGCCCGTTGCAAACCAGCGCCACGCGCCTCGTGGCGGTACGATGTGGACTTGCGCTGTCGTTGCTCAGTGTGAGCATATCATAGCCGCGGTATATTTAGATAAGCGAACGCCAACAGGAGAATCGGGTCTGAGCTGTGACTCTACGCGAGGCACCGGCCACCTGGGCGCCAGACTCTGCTCCAAGCGCCATGCAAAGTAACACATCGACGAGCCATGTTGCTTAATTCAGAAAGGGCCGCAAAAAGAGACAATATTAACCTCTTGACATTCCCAATTATCTACGATGTATGGTATACTGAATGCAACATGCCTCTTGCACGTGACTGTCAGCCCAGGCGATCGGCGACACGAAAAGGGTGGTTTGGGATACGCCGGCCGGCGCGCGGAACCTGCGTATTGCTACGTTTCGCGGCGTAAGCGGACGATAGTGCAAGGGTTTTTCTCTTCTCAGGGTTGAGACGACAACGCCTTTGCCGCAATCGTGTGGCCGGAAGAGCACGAGGAGGAAAGTAACGACTAACGAATGCCGTTACCGGTAGAGGACGTAAAAGCGCAAGTCCCCTTGGTGGACGTCGTAAACGCGGCGGTGCGGCTGCAGCAGAGCGGCCGCTACCTTAAGGGACTTTGCCCTTTTCATGAGGAAAAGACGCCGTCGTTCTTCGTCTTTCCGGAGCGCGGCACCTGGCGCTGCTTTGGCTGCGGCCGTGGCGGCGACGTGATCTCCTTCGTCATGGAGCGCGAGAAAGCCTCTTTCGTGGAGGCGGTAGAATCCCTCGCCCGCGAGGCCGGCATCAAACTTTCGCGCCAGGAAGAACGCCAACGCAGCCGCAACCAGACGCTCGGCCAGATTAATCTGGAAGCGGCGCAAATCTACCATCGCTTGCTGAAGGAGTCGCCGGAAGCGGCCCGCGCGCGCGACTACCTGGCGGAGCGTGGCATAGAACAAGATACTATCGCGCGGTTTATGTTGGGGTATGCGCCCAGCCGGTACGATACCGTCCGCTCGCACCTGGTGCAGCTTGGCTTTTCGCCGGAAGACCTGACGGCAGCCGGTCTGCTTACGGAGGGCAATCGCGGGCCGTACGATCGCTTTCGTAGCAGGATCATGTTTCCCATCCGGGATGCGCGGGGTCGTTTCTGCGGGTTCGGCGCGCGCACGCTGAGCGCCGATATCCAGCCGAAATATCTCAACACGCCGCAGACGCCGCTGTTTGATAAGAGCGGGCTTCTTTACGGCTTGGACCTCGCCCAACAGACCATCCGCGAGCGGAAGCAATGCGTCATTGTGGAAGGCTACACAGATGTGATGATGGCGCACCAGCACGGCGAGACCAACGTCGTCGCGAGCATGGGCACCGCACTAACGGAAAAGCACGTCCGGGCCGTCAAGAGCCTTAGCACGAACCTTGTCCTGGCGCTCGATCCCGATGCCGCCGGTAGTGCCGCCACCATGCGGGGACTAGAGGTAGCGCGCCGGGCGTTCGACCGCGTGGATACGCGCGTCACCGTTGGGGATGTCATGCGGTTGGAAAGCACGCTGGAGGCGGACATTCGCATTGCGGTGCTGCCGGAAGGAAAAGACCCGGATACGTTGCTGCGCGAGGATAGCGGCGCTTGGAAGACATGCATTGACAGGGCAGTGCCCTTCGTGGACTATGCCTTTCGGCTCATCGCGCAGCAGCATGATCTCAACAGCACGCAGGGCAAGCGCAGGGCCGTAGAAGCCTTAGCCCCGCTCATCGCCGACATTGGCGATCCCGTGGCACGGCAACACTACCTCAAGCGACTGGCACAGGTGCTTGACCTGGGCATTCAGAGCGAAGTCCTGATGAACTTCATGCACGCCCGGCGAACAGGAAGACCGCAGTCAGCGGCATCCCCACAGCACAATGGTGAAGTGCAGACCAACGAGAACGGCGAGGAACAAACACCAGATAAGCTTGAACAGTATCTCGTGGGTTTGCTTTCCGTACATCCGCAAGCGCATGAACTTGCGGCAGAAGTCATCGACGCCGAAGACTTTCGCCACCCCCTGCATAGGCAAGCGTATGAGTACTTGGTAGCAGCGCAAGAAAACAAGACCAATTCGTTTGACTTAATGGTGAAAGAGAATGTGCTACACCTGCTCGGCCAACTCAGCCGGGAGCGGGGTGCGGAGCCGCACATCGACGAAGACTATCTGCGCCCCACCGTAGTCGCCGCTGCCCTGCGGCTCAAGCAACGGAATGTACAGGAGGAATACGAAGACTTGCAGCTCCTCTTGGCAAATGAACCTGCTGATGAGAACAGACCGCTCGGCTCGCAAGTCCGGCAGGAGATACGCCGGATTGGCGAGCAATTGCGCCAAGTCAACCGCGCGCTCAAGCAAACAAGCTTCATGCGAACGCCTTAGCCATCACGAGCTGGCGAGGCACTGAGAGCAACGAGGGCCCGCACACATTGCACAGGCATGCCTGTGAAGGAGGAAGTATGGCAGCGAATTCGAGCAATACCGTTGTGCAAGACAAAGTCGCCGTGCAAGACAAGGTAGCAAAGGATTCAGCCAAAGCTACCACGGCACAGCCTGACGTCTCCGAAGCGACCGACCTTGAAATCACCGAGGAGGACATTCGCAAACTCGTCCACCGCGGTAAGCGGCGCGGGCATCTGACGCAGGAAGAGTTGCTGGAGGCGTTTCCGGATATTGAGGCCGACAGCGATGAAGCGGAAGAGCTCTTCACACTCTTTTCCGAACTCGGCCTGGAGGTGCTGCCGGCTAAGGAAGTAGACATCCGCGGTGACGACGAAGAAGAAGAAGCCACCCCTAGTATCCCTGAAATGGTGGCCCTGGAACGAGCAGCCCTCAAGTCGGCAAAGTCGGAAGAAGAACCCGGCACGCTCGATGACCCGGTGCGGACCTATTTGCGTGAAATCGGACGCGTTCCGCTGCTTACCGCTCCGCAGGAAGTTATGCTGGCCAAGCAGATGGAAAGGAGACTCTTCGCGGAGGATAAACTGCAGAACCGCGACGGTAGGAGTCTCGAGGAAATTCAGCGTTTGGAACGCGAAGTCGTCATCGGCATAGAGGCGCGCAAACGCTTGACCGAGGCCAACCTGCGTCTCGTAGTCAGCATGGCAAAGAAATACGTGGGCCGCGGCATGTCGTTGCTGGACCTCATCCAAGAAGGCAACATCGGCCTCATTCGCGCGGTGGAGAAATTCGACTTCCGCAAAGGCTTCAAGTTCAGCACCTACGCCACCTGGTGGATTCGGCAAGCCATCACACGCTCGATTGCCGACCAGGCGCGCACGATCCGCATTCCCGTACACATGGTGGAGACCATCAATAAGCTGGTGCGTATCTCTCGACGCCTCGTCCAGGAAAAGGGGCGTGAACCGACTTCGCAAGAGATCGGCGGCGAGATGGGCATTCCGGAGACTAAGGTGCGCGAAATCATCAAAGTCTCGCAGGAACCCGTGAGCTTGGAGACACCAATTGGCGAGGAAGAAGATAGCCACTTGGGCGAGTTCATCCCCGACGAAGCAACGATGTCCCCAGCGGATGCGGCGTCATACCAAATGCTGAGGGAACAGGTGGAAGCCGTGCTCAACTCGCTCTCCGATCGCGAGCGCAAGGTGCTGCGGCTGCGCTTCGGCCTGGAAGACGGCCGCACTCGCACTCTGGAAGAGGTGGGCCGTGAGTTCAGCGTGACCCGCGAACGCATCCGCCAGATCGAGGCCAAAGCCCTGCGCAAATTGCGCCACCCGGCCCGCAGCCAAAAGCTCAAGGACTACCTGGACCTGTAGTAAGAGGACAGCGACATGTCCTTAACTAATCAGGACCAGGTTGGCAAAGCGCTGGAGGCGTTGAAGGTCGGTCTATCGCCATTCGTTGAACGAGATTTTACGGCACACTACAGAGGACAGACCTGGCAGGTGCTGCAGCAAGTACCTGATGTTAGGATTGCTGATTGGCAGCGACCATTCTGCGGTTTGGATGTAGCGGCTCTCCTTAGAGTCATGTGGGAATCGTGGAATGATGTTTTTCGTCACACTCTCGGTCACGATGAACGGAGCTTGGTGAGCGAGGTGCGCAGTATCCGAAACCGCTGGGCGCATCAACAACCGTTCTCAAACGACGACACTTTTCGGGCACTAGATTCTTCCCATCGACTTCTGCTTGCGGTCTCGGCAAAGCCGCAAGCGGAGCAGGTTGGGAAACTAAGGGACGAAGCACTGAGAGTTCTTGCAAGCGAGCAGTCCCCTGCCCAAGATCATGATTCGGCTTGCGCTAACGAGCCGATGGTTGTCGTTATCGTGTGCGCTGCCAGCAAGAGAGATGATGCCGGTACCATGAGGCAGGCGAACGGCAAAACAGTTAGGTTCGTAGCCCATTCTGAGACAATGCCGGACGACGCAAAGGATGCAGATTGTGTATATGCGCTTCCAGACGACATTTCCGATACTAAGATCTCGTGGAGGCAGCGGTTATCGGAGTATAACCAGGAGTATAGGAGAACAGGCCGGAATCCATTTGGCCTTTTACCGGCATACGAGCTCTATAGCCATCCAATCTATCGTGAATTGGTGAATGCGTGCGGTCCAGAGCACGTATTTATCCTTTCCGGTGGATGGGGTTTGATTAATGCAGCCTATCTCACACCTTCATACGACATAACCTTCTCCCGACATGCTGAGAAGTGGAAGCGGCGGGATCAGCGGGACTCCTTTGGAGACGTATGCCACATTCCAAAGGGATTCAAAGGAACTATTGAGTTTTTCGGAGGCAAGGATTACACAGGGGTATTTGCTGAACTCACCCAATCTATCGAGTGTCGAAAGATCGTGAGATACAATTCAACACCGCCTCCATCCGCACCTGGCTGTGAGCTCAAACCCTATCAGTCGCGGGCAAAAACAAACTGGTATTACCAGTGCGCGAGAGAATTCATCAATGGCGAGATCGAGAGCTAGTTCGCCTATTCCACAAGCACTCGTGAAACCCAAGAATTAGCAATGTTTTGAACAGCATCCCGCGGGAACCTGCGAATTGCCGCTATGATGATGTTGCAGTTTATCAGACCCTTCTATGAGAACTTAAATTCTCCTCAATGCACGGACAGACACATATACTCTCTTTCTGTTAGAGAGCCGAAATAGTCCGCTTCCAGAGCTTGAGGCCAAGTCCACTATATGCAGATCGTCTCGCCCGGCTGCAGCTCGCTGATCTTCAAGCCGCTGATGTCCCGGGCTGCCGCGCGAAACGCCTCCGGCGTGCCGGTGAGCAGCGGAAATGTGCCGTAGTGGCACGGGATCACCTGCCTTATGCCGAGCATCCGGCAGGCTTCGGCCGCGTCGTCGGGTCCCATCGTGAAGTGGTCGCCAATCGGCAGGATTGCCGCGTCGGGACGATAGCGGCGGCCGATCAACGCCATGTCGCCAAAGAGCGCCGTATCCCCGGCAACATAGAGCTTCAACCCACTGGAAAACGTGACGACATAGCCCACGCTCTCCCCCGCCGGTATCAGCGTGTCGCCATCCATGATGGTGCTCGTGTGTTCGGCGTGCACCATCATGACGGCAAGATCAGCCACGCGAATTGTACCGCCTTTGTTCATTCCCACAATATTGGCTACGCCCTGCTGCCCCAGCCAATGTGAAATATCTGCCGTTGTGACCACAGCCTCCGGCTCAGCGCGACGCGCTAAGGGCACTGCATCCCCTAAGTGATCACCGTGACCGTGGGTGATGAGAATCACGTCCACAGTCTGCGGCTCTTTGAGATTGGCCGGACATACAGGGTTTCCGGAGAGGAACGGGTCGATGAGCACGACTTTCCCTTCCGGTGTCCTGATGCTGAACGCGGCATGCCCCAGCCAGGTTATCGCGACGTCGTTTGAAGCCATCACTCTTTCCTCTCTGCACCCACGGTGCATTCGCAGTCGCCTACTTCATACGCTCTGCATGTCTGCCAGCTATCACCCATCGTAGACAGCAAACACTTGAACACTTCACTCCCGATCGGAGACCTTTGCATAACCCCACTTTCAAGCAGGGGCACTCCCTCTCCTGGGGGAGTGTACAGACCGGGGACATAGGTAACAGATGTTCGGGTAGATAGGTTACACATTTTGTGCTCTGAGGTCTATGGTTTTTACTCTTTGGATCGAGAAGTACACGTCCCAGACACCGTCCGTTCGGGTGGGTCGCAGGGCGACTTGCTTGTGCGTGAAGGCCCTGCCCACACGGAGCCGTCTGCCTTGGAAGGAGATGCGGCCGGAGACATCGACGCTGCGTACGCGGTCGTCGGGAGCGTAGGCGAGGGCAGGCAAGGTCTCTGGGAAAGGGCGAGGACTAGGCGTGTATCTGGTAATGGGAGTGTCGAGATCGAGGGCATGGTGTGGGCGTTCCAAGTTGTAGAAGTGGCGCCAGGTGTCAAAGGCGCGCTGGCAATGGTCCAGGTCGGTAAAGGTGGTCCCTGCCAGCAGTTCGCTCTTGAGGGAGCGGTGGAAGCGTTCCAGCTTGCCGAGTGTCTGGGGATGGTAGGGTCGGCTGTGCAGGACGTTGATGCCCAGCTGCATGAGCCAGACGGTGAGGGGCGTGAAGGGCTGGGCACTGTCGTTACCCCAGGGAGAGCCGTTGTCCATGAGCATGGCCTGGGGCAAGCCGTAGCGGCGAAAGACAGCGGTGAGGCGGTCTTGGACCGTCTCTCCCCGCTCGTTGGCACAGGCCTGTAACCCGAGGTTGAAGCGGGAGTGATCGTCTAGGAGGGTGAGAGGATGACAGCGGTTCTGCTGCATGACGAAATGTCCCTTGAAGTCCATCTGCCACAGCTCGTTGGGCTGGGGTCGTTCGAAGCGCACATGGGGCGTGTGCTTGGCGCTCTGGGCTGGATCGATGAGCCCATGGCGTTTGAGAATGGCATTGATGGTGCTCTTGGCCGGCACGTCGGTGACCCCCTGGTCCTGCAGCATTCTGCGCAGCACATGGGCGCCCTTCGTAGGATGCGCCAGACGCAGCGCGATGATGCGTTCCTCCAGCGCCGGGCGCGTGCGGTGCGGACACGTGTGCGGCCGCCGCGACCGGTCGTGCAAACCGTCTTCGCCAGCTTTCGCATACCGCTCCAGCGTCTTGTACGCCGTCTTGCGACTGATCTCCAGACGGCGACACAGCTCGCTGATGTTGGCCCCTTCCATCAGTGCCAGTGCAATGAACTCCTTGCGTTCAGACACAACCGTACTCTCCTTCCAAGGCATGGCGCTCCTCCATCTGTAAGAATCTCCATGCCTTAAGGTGTAACCTATGTGCCCGAACATGTGTAACCCATGTACCCGGTCTATACAGGGGAGAGGGTTGGGGTGAGGGGGTCTTTTTGCTACGATGGCCCTTTACGCTGGGCAGTGTCAAGACGTATCAGGGCAGACTCGGTGTGCATATTGAGAGATTTCAGGAGAGCCACCCTCACCCTAGCCCTCTCCCGTCGAGGGAGAGGGAACTATTTCGCTACCGCTTGAGTTGCGCTGAGGTCTCCGATCGGTAGCGCAGGTTTGCAACCTGCGGCGTCTTGCCGAGATTGGATGAAAGCCGGCGCTCTTCCCCTCAATTGCGCCTGTACTGACAGGCCCATTCTCACCCTGGCCCTTTCCCTGGAGAGGAAACCGTTGCGAAACTCTCTCCCCCCTAATTGGGCAAGGTCGAGATGGGGGCAAAGTACGGCTTCACGGCAAGCAATCCCAAACTACCCCCGCCCCCGCCTGGATTCCGGCTTTCGCCGGCATGACGGAGTTATGCAATGGTCTCCTGCTAAGCGAGGTGTTCTGCGCCCAGAGCTTACCACACGTCGCCAAAGCGCCGGCCGATCCAACGGAAGAGGAAGAGAGCGACAAATGTGGCAAGCACGAGCAGTGTGGCCAGCACGATGGCGGTCTGCAGGTCGGATTCCAACGCTGTCATGATCGCCAAGGGCATCGTCTGCGTGCGGCCGGTGAAGTTCCCCGCGAACATGATGGTGGCGCCGAATTCACCCAACGCCCGCGCCCAACTCAGCACGGCGCCACCGACAAGGGCAGGCCAGGCCAGAGGCACGGTCACGTAGCGCAACGTCTGCCAGGTTGAAGCGCCGAGCGTGACAGCAATCTCCTCCAGCTCCGGGTCAACGCGAGCAAAGCCAATCTTTGCCGAGCGCACGTAAAAGGGCGCTGCCACGAAGATTTGTGCCAACACCACCGCGAGCGTCGTAAAGGCAATGTCAATGCCGAGCGGGTGAAGCCATTGTCCCACCACTCCCAAGCGGCCGAACACCAGCAGGAGAGCAACGCCCACCACCACCGGCGGCAGCGCCAACGGCACGTCTATGAATGTATCCAGGAGTCTTTTACCGGGAAAGGAACTCCGCGCGAGCAAGTAGGCGGTTGGCGTCCCGACCAGCACGATGATGAGGAGGGATGCCAGACTCGTCACAGCGCTCAGCCGCAGTGCGCTCGCCACAATAGGCTGCGTGATCTGCAGGAAGAGATCTCCCGTCATGAAGGCGCGCACAGCTAAGGCGAACAGGGGCAGCGCCACGAAGATGGCGAAGAGAAGCGTAGGCACCAGAAAGAGCGCACGCAGGCCGGTGTCACTCCCTGTGGGGCGAGGGGTTTCGGATTCCCGCTTGCGCGGAAGTGAGGGCGGTAATGGCGAGCGGCTCATTGCGTCGCAACCGGTTGCAGTCCCGCCTGCCGCAAGATGTCCTGCGCCAGCGGCGACCGCGCGAATTCAATAAATCGCCGCGCGAGCGCTTTTCCATCCGATGCCGCCAGGAGCGCAATCGGATACACCGCCTTGACGTTGGTGTGATCGGGGATGTCCAAGGTCACAACGTTGGCAGTCGACGCGGTGACGTCGCTCGCGTACACGAATCCCGCATCGGCTTCACCGAGCACCACTTTCGCGAGAACCTGGCGCACGTTGAGTTCCTCCGAACGGACGTTGGCGAGTACGGCTTCCTGAAAAGCGCTGCCGTAGACGGCTTCCGCGCTCAGGTTGGCAAGCACCTGGCGCGTGTATCGGCCCACAGGCACATTCTCCTGCGCCAGGACGATGCGCACACCGGGACGGGCAAGGTCGCGCAAGCCGGTCACATTCGCCGGGTTCGCTCTGGTAAGCGCCACGATGAGACGGTTCTCCGCAAGTATAGCGGGGTCCTCGGCCAATAGGCCCATATCCTGCAAATGGTCCATGTGTACAGTGTCCGCGGAGGCAAAGACATCGGCTGCGGCGCCATGTTCGATTTGGGTGCGAAGTGTCTGCGAACCGGCAAAGTTGAATGCCACCTTCACGTCGGCGTGCCCCGCCTCGAATTCCGCGCCGATGGCTGTAAATGCTGCCGTGAGCGATGATGCGGCATACACGACAAGTGTCGTCGTCTGCTTCGATGCGCAACCGGCCGCCAGCGCGGGCGGAGATAGGAGCAACGCGAGGGAGAGCAAAACTCTCCACAGCGGGGATGCCAATCGCAGAGGCTCATGACGGCTCGTGTGCACACATGTTCCCACGTTCGCGACATTCTCCCAGGTCCGTGCATTGCAGCGCTCAATGCTGATTGGGCGTAGCTTAGGTCTAGGCCTTGCCTAGTAGTATAATAGTGCCAACGTTTGTTGGGTAAGGTCACCGCTAAGGAGAATCTCGCTTGGCAGTTGTGCTCGACGCCATGGGCGGCGATCAAGCCCCTCAGGCCATCGTCGCCGGAGCGGTACAAGCCTCGCGTTCCTCCACGCTGCCAACCATCCTGGTCGGACAACACGACGTCTTGGCCGCGGAGCTGCGCAAGCACGATACTGCCGGACTGCCGCTGACCATTCACCACGCGCCGGATGTTATCAGCATGGACGACCACGCCACCGCCGTGCGCCAACGCCCGGAGTCATCCATCCGCGTTGCCTGCGAATTGGTCAAGAGTGGCGAAGGGCAAGCGCTGGTAAGCGCCGGCCACAGCGGGGCAACCATGGCGGCGTCGCTCATGGCATTCGGGCGCATTCCCGGCATCAGCCGACCGGCGCTCATCGCCCTCATTCCCGCTCGCATCTCGCACCCAACTCTCCTCATCGACATGGGGGCGAACGCCGATTGTAAGCCGCCTCAACTCCAACAATTCGGCCTCATGGGCAGCATCTATTCCGAGCAGGTATACGGCGTTCAGGACCCGAAGGTGGGCTTGCTCTCCATCGGCGAGGAGCCCGGCAAGGGCAACGAACTCTCCCTGGCAGCCCACGCGCTCCTGGAAGACGCACCGGTCAACTTCATCGGCAACATCGAGGGACACCACATCCTCTCTGAAACGGTAGACGTGGTGGTATGCGACGGGTTTGTTGGAAACATTGCGATAAAGACACTGGAAGGCGCTGCGGCATTCATAAGTTCGCTGCTCAAGACGGAGTTGCGCGCCAGCCCCCGCACCATGGTTGGGGCTGTACTGGCGCGTCCGGCTTTCAACCACGTCCGCACGCGCATGGACTATGAAGAGCTCGGCGGCGCGCCACTGGTGGGTCTGAACAACACCGTGATCATCGCCCACGGCCGCTCCAGCGCCAAAGCCATTACCAGCACCCTGCGCCTGGCTCACCAGGCAGTCGCCATGGATGTGACCGGCAAGATCAACCAGCGCGTGGCGGAATTGCTCACCAGTAGCGAGACTTCACCCGCGTGAGGGCACTGTACAGGGCATGGCACGGTACGCCCGATCGTAGACGGAGCAGCCAACTATTCACTCGCGCCCACGGGAAGTTGTGCCTCTGTCAATTGGCGTAGCGCCGCACACTTTACGGTGAAGTAGATTGGTGTCGACCACAAGCTAAGCGACTCTGCAATCACCTATCCAAGAGGCAGGGCCACGCGAAAGCGCACACACTAGTTGAATTTTGCCCTATGGGTTGCGGGCGATACTACGCCAGATGATGTCAACGGTCTCCTCGATCAGCTTCCTGGACTCCGGCACTCCCATCACGTGCCGCGCCAGTATCGACCCCACCATCGCATGGATAGCGATGTCCAAGTCGGCATCCGCGCGTATCTCGCCGCGTTGGACGCCTCGTTGCAGAATCTTCATTCCTTCGTTTCTGCGGGGCTGCAACACTCGATCGCGAAACAACTCGAATAGCTCAGGGTTCCGCCGTTCCTCGACGAGCAGCGCGCCGAGCATGCCAAATGCCGGGCCGCGCGCGAACGCGGCTTGCGCCTGTACCAACATCTGAACCAGGTCATTGCGCGCGCTGCCCGTGTCCGGCGGCGGTCCCAATGAGTCCCGTAGGGAGGCTAAGGCGGCGGCGGCCAATTCCGCTTTGGTGGCGTAGCGCCGGTAGATGGCCGTCTTGCCGACCCCCGCTTCCGCCGCCACGCGCTCGATGGACGTGCCGGCATAGCCCCGGTCCGTCAGCACGCGCAGCGTGGCTTGCAGGATGGCTCGGTCGACCTCCGGGTCTCGCGGCCGACCGGACCTAGTGTCCCGCTGCGCCGGTTTTCCGTCTGATGCTGTCATCTTGCTATCTCTGTCGTGCGGCTTCTTGCGCGCTTGCCGGGACCTCTTCGGCGGAAGCCGCGCTTCTCTCCTGGGGCAGATGCCGTGCCGGCATGAAGCGGAAGATGAGAGTCGCGCCAATCAGCGCCGCACACGCCGAAATCAACACTGCCAAGCTTAGCGCATCGGTGAAGGCTATCTCTGCTGCTTTTGTCAAAGCGCCGGCAATGTTAGCGGGTAGCCTGGCGGCAATCCGGGAGGCCATGCCGACTGAGTCGCTGGCGGCTGCCGCGGCCTCCGGGGGCAAGCCGGCAACGGCGTCTTCCATGCTGCGGCCATACACCGTGTTTATGGCAGATCCGATAGTGGCCACTCCGAGGGCGCCCGCAACCTGGCGCGTGACGTCATTCATGGCTGAGGCCACTCCAGCGTTGGCTTCGGGAATAGCTCCCATCACGGCATCGGTGGCTGGCGCCATGGTATTGCCCATGCCAATCGCGAGAACAAACAGTGTCGTGCCGACAATCCAATACTCCGTGTCCGGCCCCCAAAACGCCAGCGTGGCCAACACCGCGGCCACCAGCAGGAGACCCAACGTCACGACCTTGTCCGTACCCAGTATTGCCACCAGTCGATGGCTGTTTCCGGCCCCCACTACAATGCCCAGGGCCATGGGCACCAATCTCACACCGGCCTCCAGAGGCGTATAGCCTTGCACGAATTGCAGGAATTGCGTCAGCCCAAACACCATGCCGAACATCGCAAAGAAAGCGATCGCGATCGCCCCCGCTCCCGCTGAAAAGCGCGGGTTACGGAAGAACGCGAGGTTCAACATGGGGTGGTCCACCCTGAACTCCCACATGACGAATGCAACTGCCAGAATGCCGCCACCCGCAAAACAGCCCAAGACGAGGGTGTCGGTCCAACCGCGCGCCGGGGCTTCGATGATGGCGAACACGAGAGCGGTCACCGCGGCTATGGAAAGTATGGCGCCGAGAATGTCCACCGGCACGGGCTGCGGGTCACGGCTTTCCGGGATTACGAAGAGTCCACCCAAGAGTGCGAGCACGGCTATGGGAATGTTGATCAAGAAGATGGAACCCCACCAGAACTGCTCCAAAAGGATGCCACCGGTGAGCGGACCGAGACCTATGCCCAGTCCGGCAATGCCCGCCCAGATGCTGATCGCCCGCCCGCGCTCATCTCTGGGGAAGACGTCGATGAGAATCGAGAGCGTCGACGGCATGATGAGAGCGCCACCGATACCCATTACGGCGCGCGCGGCAATGAGCTGTTCCACGGTCTCCGCGTAGGCCGCAAAGAGACTGGAAGCGCCAAATACGACGAGGCCCACCTGGAGCGCACGCTTACGGCCGAATCGGTCACCGAGCGATCCCATCGTAAGCAAGAGACCGGCGAAAACGAGAATGTACGCGTCAACCATCCATTGGAGGGACGTTGCCGATGCATCGAATTCTCGCTGCAAAGTGGGCAGGGCAACGTTGAGAATCGTGTTGTCCAAGCCAATGATGAGCAAGCTCATGGAGAGCAAGCCGAGGATCCACCACCGCCGCTGATATGTGGCTGACTGTGGTCCCCTCATAGCACACGCTCCCTTTATATTACGGTACCGTCTCGTATCTCTACACTAGCGCACGCTACCCGGCGTGTCAAGAACGTCTGGGAGGAACACGCGACTGGCCGGCCGATAGGCAGTCTTGTCTGCCGCCGGACCGGACAGGGCGATGAGAGCGTAGCGCCAGCGCTACGCCCAAGAATAGGGAAAGTATCTGACCTGTCCCCGCATAAGATCAAACTCAGACCAGGGCGAGGACAACCAATCGCGCCAGGTGGCTACACCTTCACACCCATGGGAATTGCAGCGTGGGCTGGTTGGCGTAGCGCTGCATGGTGAGCGTGATGCGCTCGCCGGCGCCGGGCGCGAGGCGCACGACGAGGTGAGGACCGTTGACTTCGGTGGTAATGCCGCCGGCGGTAGCGCTGATAAACTGGTGCTCGGCGTACGCGCCGCCTTGCACGATAAGCGTGCGCTCTTCGACCGGATGGAGATTCACCAGATCCACACCAACCTCAGAGGCGGTCAGGTGGTCCACCAGGGCCGCGACGTCTTCCGGCAGTCCGGCGCGGCGACGGGCGGGATCGAAGTAGCGCAGGCGGCAATAGAGCGGGCCGCCTTCCCTGCCCGTGGGGAAGCCGCCGAGCGTGAGCCGGGTGAGCGCATCGGTAGTTGCCGGGTTTATGTGGTTCATGTCGTCAGAGAGCCGCGTATCCGGGGTGGTGGTATCCCGCCTCATCTTTTCGATGCGCTCGCGCACTGTCGCATAGTCGCGCTGCAGCGCTTCCACCGGATAGCCGGGGTTCTTGCCCGCCAGAAAGTCGTGCCAGGGATCGTCCGGCGCCCGCTCAAGGTCCTGCGGGTCCATGGACAAGTAGTATAACTCGCGCGCGCCGGCCGCGAACGGCGTCGGCTTGAAATCATACCAGCCTTCTTCTCCGTAGGTATCGCCGTACATGTGGGGATATGTGGGTGTGCCGTCCTCCAGCTTTGCATTGGCGTTTACGGCATCGAGCATGTTGCGCCAGACGGACAAGTAGCTTTGGTCGCCGGTCATGAGCAGCGCGTTGCCGAAGCCGTAGACGGCGCGTTGCTGCCACGCCGGACGGTGCGCGAGTTTGCCGGTGTTATGGTCGATGACAGAGAATCCCCAGCCGTAGACGCCGCCGTACCACTTGCCGTCGCAGGCGCCGCCGAGGGTGCCGTCCAGCCCGATATTCGTCGGGACGATGCCGTTGTTCGCCTTCGTGTGCGCCACCCAGCCGTCTACATAGCGCACGATCCAATCGCGATACTTGGCTTCGCCGGTGAGGGCGAAGGCGGTGAGGGCTACCGTGGTGACGGAGAGATTCAAGGGATGGTCGCCGGCCACGTCGTTGTAATCCCGGAAGTGATCGAGCATCTGGGCAAAGCTGTTCTCGCCATGCTTGGCGTCAAAGCGCCCCGCCACTTCGATGGGATCGCCGGCCCAGTCGAGCGCGGTTGACTTGCGCAGCATCGGCCCCCGGCTGCCGTTGAACATGCTGCGAATCACGTTGTGCTCCGGGTCGTAGTTCGGGGCCTGCGGATCCTCATCCATATAGAAGCCGGCGTAGCGGCGGATGCGCTGTTCGTAGAGGCTGTCCGCGGGATTGCTGAGCGGCTCCAGAATGAAGGGTGAAATCCACTCGCCGTGGTGCATCCAATCGAACATCACGGAAAACTCTTTGTAATACATGCCCTCACGGGCCATGGGCACGTACTCGGTCTTGGCCTCGGTATACTGGCGCAGGTGGCCATCCCAGCCCTGCTTGTACATGGTCAAAACGTCGTCAGACGCACCCAGGGCATGGAGCATGGGCCAATTGAGCAGATTCTCACCGGCGTCATCGGGGCCGTCGTTGCCGCCCCAACGCGGAATGCAGACCAGGTAGCCCCGGTCGTCAAAATACTTCGCATAGAACGCCGCGCACGCCGCCTCCTGCGCCCGCAACAACTCTCGCTCCAACAACGCCCAATGCGGCGGGTCAAGCGGTGTGCTCAGGTATACTAAAGCAGAGCGACCATCTGTACTGCTCACTGAAACTCCTCCGTAAATGGACCTAAATGTCGTAGTGTAAACTCTTCCTTACGTGCTGCTGAGGACAAGTCTGTCACCATTGAACCGATTTGGCAATGACAATCAGCTTAGGCACGAAGCAGAGCGCATGCGGCCCCACGTTGTGGCTGTCACTTAGACGCTGGTTCGCGGCACATAAACTGCACACCAAGGAAACACGATGATACGCGGCGTAGTATTCGACCTGGACGGCACGTTGCTCGATCATGATGGCGCCGAACTGGCGGCGCTGTCCAAACTCTATCCCACGCTTCTCGACGGAGACGATGAACCGCGGCAGTGGCTTCCCTTCCCGGAGTTTGCCGCCGCGTGGCATGAAGCGGCGGAGCGTGGCTGGCAGCGCTATGTGGCAGGTGAGTTGAGCTTTGCCGAACATCGCACCTGGCGGGTGCAGCAGGTAATAGCACTGCAAGACGAGACCGGAGCCGGTGGGCGACCGCTGTCGGAGCAAGAAGTGAGCGACATCTTCGATCGCTACCTTGCCATGTACGAAAAGAGTTGGTCGCTCTATCCTGACGTCTTACTCTGTCTGGAGGCGCTCGCAGCATACCCTCTGGGTATGATTACCAACGGAGACGGCAAGCAACAGCGGCAGAAGCTTGACCAATTGGACATCGCTGAACGCTTTCGTTCCGTGCTCGTTTCCGGTGACGTCGGCGTTGCGAAACCGCAGCGGGAAATATTCGAGCGCAGTGCTGAAGAATTAGGATTCCATCCCAGCGAACTGCTATTCATCGGTGACAATCCAGAGAACGACGTGCGCGGAGCCATGCAGGCCGGCTGGCATGCTATCTGGCTGAACCGCACGGGCTCAGACCAGGAGGTCGCGGCACACATGGTCGATGATCTTTCTGATATTCCGCGCTTGGTTGCCGGCGGCTCTCCACGCTTTCCGTGATCCTTTCCTCTAGCCACTCGACCATTGGAGACTTTTGCGTAAGTCTAGAGCAAGCGAGGCAGTCCCCTCTCCCTCTGGGAGAGGGCTAGAGCCTGCCCCGTACGTGATACGGGGGTGAGGGTGAATCTCCTGAAATCTCTCCAAATACACACCGATTCTAACCTGATATGTCTTGACACTGCCCGGCGCAAAGGGCCATTGTAGCAAAAAGGCCCCCTCACCCCAACCCTCTCCCCTGTATAGACCGGGTTGATGGGTAACAGGTGTTCGGGTTGATAGGTTACACCATCGAATATGGGAGTTTTCGTTGTATGCAGTGTCCATGCCATGGAAGTTAGACCAACTCAATACCCTTATGGATACGGCTTTTCCCCTGGCACCAGCTCACGAACTGAACATGAGTATGTCGTGGTGCCTGGAACGTCTATTTCTCTGCCCAACCTAAAGCGCCCAAAGGTGTCAATCAGTACAATGTGTAACCTATCAACCCGAACACCTGTTACCTATCAGCCCAGTCTGTACATCCCCAGGAGAGGGAGTGCCCCTGCCTGAAGGTGGGGTTATGCAAAAGTCTCTATTGGAAGTGAACCGCTCGATCTGGCATGCTGAGGAGCACAGCGACGTAAGAGTTTAGAAGGCAGAAATCAGGTTCCTCGCTACGCCCGGAATGGCATGGAGTGTCGGCCCGTCTGTTAACGCCCGTACGTTCGTGGATACGCTTTCACTGAGGCAAAGGCAACCATGATCCGCTGTTTCATCGACCATAGCAAGGGCACCGTCGAGGTAGAAGTCGCCAAACTCACGGCTGACGGAGAGGCCATTGCCGACTTAAACCGCGTCGTGCTGGATGGCGACGCAATCGACATCGGGACGTTGCAGGTACATTGCGATACCTTGCCGTTTCTGGGCGGCGCGAAGCTTGTCATCGTCCGTGGTTTGCTGAGCCGCTGCCTCAAGGAGAAGCCGCTGCGGGAAGGACTGCTGGCGTATCTGCCCGGTTTGCCCGAGCACTGCACGCTGGTACTGTCGGATGACGCGCTGCCGCGCGGCAGGGAGACTACCGCGCTCACGAAGGCATTGCGCGGGTTGCCTGGCACCACCGTGGATACCGCCGACCAGCGCAGAGGCAGACCGCAGGTCTCCTGGATCGAGGAGAACGCCCCTCGCTTTGGCTGCGGCATTACCCACCGCGCGGCGGAACACCTGGCAGCGGTATTGCCCGACCGCGACACCATTGAACAAGAGCTCACCAAGCTGGCAAATTACCGCAACCGCACGGGCACGATCAGCGAAGAGGACGTGCACCTGCTCGTGCCGCAGTCACGTGAGTCGAATATCTTCGCCTTTGTCGACGCGGTCGCGGACGGCAGACGACGGCAGGCACTGGCGTTTCTGCACGACCTACCCAATCAGGAACCAGGCTACGTGCTCGTGATGATTGCCCGCCAGTTTCGCCTCGTCTTGAAAGCGAAACATGCCATACGCAGTGTGCAGTCTCCCCACGAGGTGGCCCGCGCCGTCGGCCTCACCCGCGCGCCCCCGCGAGCGGTAAACCGCGTTATCACTCAGGCGCGCCGCTTTAACGTGGACCAACTGGCAGCAATTCACGCCCACATTGCCCGTACCGACTTTGCCATCAAGCGGAGCAAGATGGACCCCGCCACCGCGCTGGACCTGCTCGTCATTGGGTTGTGTTCAATCGCCAGCCAGCGCTGAGGAACATGCCGGCAAGGGTGTTCGTGGTCGATGCGTGCTCACCCCAATGCAGATCACGGCGAATGATGCAGAGTTCACCCTACTACGCGACGAGGAATCAGACTCTTCATGCCGGCGGGATGCCTGCCTCTAACGTGCAACGGGGCAAGCGTCCGCGTGAGAAAAACCTCTGGTCTCCCACTCCCACCAGAGAGAATTCCAACGGGCCGGCCGACACAATGATCAGAGAGACACGGCCTGGTGCACACAAGTTTTCCAATGATGCCTCAATAGAATTACCCCCACTCACTCGCCGTGAGAGGGGGTAATTTACTTTTTCTTCAGTCTATCTCAACAGGGGTGCGCCGACATTAGGCAGCTCCGCTGAACGCCTGGTTGAACCGGCGTGTGAGTTGAGACTTGTGTCTGGCAGCGTTGTTGGTGTGAATGACGCCTTTGCGGGCGGCGCGGTCATAGCGGGCACACGCGAGTGCTACAGCCTCTTGCGCCGTTTCTTGATCACCATCCGCGATTGCGTCTGTTGCTTTGCGGCTAAAGGTCTTCAAACTGCTGCGCACTGCACGGTTACGGACGCGCCCTCGTTCCTGACGGCGGACGCGCTTCACATCTGCACGTTTCTTGGGCAATGTCTTGCGTCTCCTCGGCTCTCTTCACCAAATCGTGACGACATAGTACGTTTATTTCGCCCATTATACCAACTTCTGTTGCGCGATGCCCATAACGGGTGAGAAGATCAACAGGAATCTCCTTAAACTCGTGGGAGAGACTGAGCGAGATCGCCTGGCTGAGAGTGCACACGTCCTTGTGCGTTCCTGCATCACAATGGGACCCAAGTGAGAGCTGCTCGCCCCTTCCCCGTTCGTGCTGAGCCTGTCGAAGCATGGATGGGATAGACTTCAATCTCGCCAGTAGATTTCCCAGTCCGTTCACCCTTCGACAAGCTCAGGGCGAACGGCATGGACGCTTTGCGCGATGTAAATGCACGCTTTGCGCGATGTAAGAGATTACGCTCAACCGTTAGCCTACAGCACCCGTGACTTGCAGAACCGTTACCTGCGACCGGCTCATTCGGCTTCCTGCGCAGACTCCTGTTTGTATAGTTGCGTAGCGGTGTCGCGGCAGGTCGCCGTACGCAAGACAGCATCGCGCGAAACATTCGTCAGGCTTGCCCATCGACCCCAATTGGGTTGGCCCTTGCTCGCGTTCCCCTGCTCGCGCGCCAGCTTATGGAGCACGGCCGTGGCGCGATTGGCAATATTCGAGAGCATCATGGCCGCTGCTGCCGGCGGCAATTCTGCGGCAATACCCTTGAGCAGCGCATCTGCTTCTTTCGGCACGGCGCGCGGCTTAACGTCTATGTCCATCTCAATCAACTCCTTGCTCATTCCTGGGTGAATTTCACATTTGCTTCACAATTCAAGGTTACTATGGTGCTGCCGCTGCTTGGATGGCGGATGGAGGCACGGTCGTTGTACGCCGCTCTCTATGGGTCTCGTTGATTGATGGAGCGGGACCTACCTCTACCGGCACTAGTTGCGGCTAACTTGACAAATACGAGCACAGCACCCAAAGCGGAGAGTGTCGCGCACATCAACCAGCGGGCAGCCGCCGCGTACTTCCACTGAATCATACCAAATTCAACCGAAATCTCCGTTGGCATGCTGATGCACGGGCTGAAGGGCATACGTCTTACGCCGAAATGAGACTCTCTAGTCTGATGTGCCCTGCAGGAATGATTGCGGTCACGTTCAGCTACTAGTGGAGCGTGCGGCCAGCCTCTCGCGATATGCTAGACTCAGCCTAAGCGTGTGACTTTGTATGGACGGTGGTTGACCAACTGTGAATGACCCGTCAGTCGAGCGAGTGGGGCCGGTAGCCCTTTCAGAACGCATCCACGTCATAGACATCCTGCGGGGCTTCGCCCTCCTTGGCATATTGCTTGTGAATATGCACCTCTTTAGTTACCCGGTGCAGGAGTTGCTTATTGGCTATGACGAGGTCGGACCGCTATTCGATCGTGTCGCCGCCTTGGGCATTCAGATCTTCGCTGAATCGAAATTCTACCCGATATTTTCATTCCTCTTCGGTCTGGGATTCGCCCTTCAGATGCAGCGTGCTGAAGAACGCGGCACTACGTTTGTTCCGCTCTATCTGCGCCGCTTGTGCATACTCTTGCTGATAGGCCTGGCCCATGCGATATTCGTTTGGGTGGGGGACATTCTGGTGCTCTATGCTGTGCTGGGAGCAATCCTTCTGCTCTTCTTCCGCAAACGCTCGCCACGGATCCTGCTCATGTGGGCGGGGGTCTTTCTGGCACTATCGGTACTGCTGCCTGCCGGTCTCAGCGGGCTGGCAATGCTCGCCAAACTCACGCCTGCCGGCGCAGCCGAGGTTAGCGCGAGCTTTGCCGCTTCGGACGCGGGGCTGCGCGCCGATGCAGCGCAGGCCGACGTCATCTACGCTACAGGATCCTTTGCCGAGATTACCGCACAACGCCTGAGCGATCTGCGCCTGATGTACAGTGTTGCCGTTTTCTTGGCTTTCAACGCTTTTGCCATGTTCCTGCTCGGACTCTACGCCGGACGCCGCGGCATATTCCGCGACATTTCGGGACACACGTCGCTATTGAAGAAGCTATTCTGGTGGGGTCTCGTACTAGGGGTGAGTAGTAATCTCGCCCACGCGATGGCGAGTCACGGTCCGGAGTTTGCACTGCCTAACTGGATGGATGTGCTTGCCGACTCTGCGCGCACGCTCGGCGCGCCGGTGCTCGCGCTCGGCTACATTGCCGGAATCACTCTCTTGCTGCACCAGGATGCCTGGCGAACGCGGCTGGGGCCGCTGGCTGCGGTTGGCCGCATGGCATTGACCAACTACCTGCTGCAATCGCTCACCGCGACCATGCTCTTCTATGGCTACGGCTTCGGTCTCTTCGGCCAAGTGGGGCCGGGCCTTGGCCTTCTCATCACTGTAGCCATCTTCGGTGCACAGATACCGCTCAGCGTATGGTGGCTGCGGCACTTCCAATACGGGCCGGTGGAGTGGCTGTGGCGCACGCTCACCTATCTTCGATGGCAGCCCTTCCTTGTGCCTCAATCGCCAGACAACAAAGTGCGTAAGCAGGATACTTTTACTGCGGAGACAATTCACTAGGAGCCCTTCTAGCTTCTCAAGGGAGAATTTACAAAGTCTCCGCAAGGAATGGGCACACGTCCCGGTAGCAAGATGATTTACGGCGGCCTGGAAATCACCAAGCCACCGCAAATTCAACAGTCCCGAGGTGCTAGCCGGCAAACTCTATTGCGATTGTCTCAATCGCGTAGCCGCCTAGCGGCACGATGACGGTTTTGCCGGAAACCGCAAGCTCCGTCTCCAGGTCTCCCATGAGGTCGGTCACCCACGCCGCTTTCACCGCGCGCGGGAGCTCCAGCGTTACGGTCGTGTCCTCGCCGTGGGCCTCGAAGAGGCGCAGCATCCAGTTGCCGGCACGGTCCGGGTGCTCCTGAATGGTGGTGATGACCACGTTTGGCGCGTCCGTCCGCACGAAGCTCTCGGAGTCGCTGAGGAACGTATTGCCTGCAAACGGCTGCATCGGCGTCGCGGTCGCGAGCTTGGCGGTCTGCAGGGGGTTCCAGTGCTGCCAGCCGACGCGCTCACCGTTGGCGCTCCGCCAGTCGCCGTCGTGCGGCACCAGCGTCGCGTGGTACGTGTGCACGCCGAGGTTCGGGTATTCGAAGAACGGTGTGCCGCAAGAGTAGGTCGTGCGCAGGGGCGACGGGTAGATGGCGGTGCCGTGAATGGCGTGCAGGCAGTTGCTCGTGCCCAGCGTGACGCCATACTCCTCGTTGGATACGTCCAGCCACTTCTGCACCCAGCGGGCGCCGTCCCCGCGGTACGTGTTCGGCATCTCATCTCGACCGAACACCACGTTGCCAAAGGGTACTTCGTACGTGATTTCACCGTTTGGCACATTATAGGGCAGCGCAATGCGCACCTGGGTGTTCTTCGTGCCGTTCCAGTCGATGGAGGTCGTCAGGTCCACGCGCGGTTCCTCATCATGCAGGCGGATTTCCTGCACAATCGGCGCCCCGAGCACGTGGCTGCGAAGACAGACCGTCGTCCAGATTGGCCCGCGCTCGACCCATTGCACCTGGGTAGGACCGTCGCTGGCGCGCCATTCCCGGCCGGTAAAGTTCGTGCTTGCCAGCCACTCTTCGCCGCCGGCCTGTACCGCCAGAGCCTCATCGGACGTCTGGAACTTCATGGCCTGCTCGTCCAGCGAGTCTTCCAAGTCGAAGCGCAGGTCTTCCAGCACCACGACCTCGTTGAAGTAGTGGTCTGCCTCGGCAGCGAGCTCAACACTGGATCCATCCGCCTGCTTCCACTGCAAACTCTTCACCATGCCGCCGGTAACGTCCAGACGAAAGTGGTCGTTTTCCACCACGTGCTCGGCTTTCCCACGCCGGGTGGCTTGATCGCCGGTGCCAAACTGCGGCTCCAGGTAGAACGCCTTGAAGCCAAGCGGGGGCACATCCTTCGCCAGGAACGCAAAGTCCACCCGCGAGCGGCGAACATTCGCGGCATCGGCGCGGTCCTGGCTGGCATTCTGGGTCTTGATGACCTGGCACGGCATTTCGTTGCCCTGCCCGTCAGTGATACGGATACCTGTGACGTTGTCCCCTGGAAACTCCATGTAGTCTTCTACCACGTCCGAGCGGTCCCAGTTGAGCGCGTTGCTCACAAGCAACGTGCACGCCGCGCCGCTGGGCGGCGTGTAATTGACGTGCGTGGCAAACTGGTTGTTCGCCTCCCGCGCGATCTCCTGGCCGATCATGCGGGCATGCACGGCAGTCCTATGGCGCACGTCGTTGTTGAGCTCTCCGTGTCTGCCTCCAAGGTTATGGTCGTGGCAGTTATACAGATCTTCCCAGGCGGGATCGAGTTCGGCCCGCGGATACGCGCCCAAGCCCAGCAAGCCGCGGATGGCGGAGAGCTTCTCAGCGGATGCCAGCGCGTTCTCCGCGTGGCGCGCTTCCAGATAGACCCGCGGCGCTACCGCGGGCAGCGCATAGAAGGCATACGGAGACTGGCCGCCGTAGACCGGCAGATCGTCCAGCTTGCCGGTGCGCTCGGCGGCTTCGAAGAAGTCTGTAATGGTGGCAAAGGTGAAGTTCAGCTTGCCCTCATCGGTCAACTGCTTGGCCCTGGCCAGCAGGTCTTCAGGAATTGGCGGCCGCAGGTCGGACTGTCCCATCATGAGCAGCACGGGCAGCGGCCAAATGCGCATCGCCTCCGAAATCGACTGCACTTCAAGGTCTTCGCCCTCATAGTGGCGCAACCAGGGCATGTCGGGATTGGTGAGCATGAAGGCCCAGCCATAGGTGTTCATGTGGTTGGCCGCCAGCACACGCGAGCCGTCCGGCGCCTGCCACCAGTAAACGGGGGAGTACGGGCGGAATCTCGAACAAGAGAAGTATTTCACTCCGGCTTTGGCGAGCAATTGGGGTGTCTGCGGCGTGTGGCCCGGCAGGTCCGAGTGCTGGGCGGTGGGCAGATCAACGTCCAGCACGTCACGGGCGAAGCGCTTGGCGTGCACGATCTCCCGCACCATGATCTCCCCGTCGAGGATGTCCTCCATGTAGCCCACCATGGCGGCGGTCGTCTCGAGCTTACCCTCTTTGACGAGTTGCTTCACCTTGGGCAGGTACTCCGGAAAGCGCGCGAGGAAGTGACGCAGAAACGCGGCGTATTCGACGGTGAAGCGGTAGTCCGGCACCGGCCCGGCGATGGCGTCAATGGACCCCTTGATCAGCTCGTCTGCGTAGGCGAGACACTCGGAGATGCCCGCGCACCAGCCAAAGTCAAGATGCGCGCCCGGCACGATGAAGACCTCCTCCGGCAAGGTAATCTCATCCAGGGGAACAACCGTTGCCTTGCGGACGCTGTTGACCTCCGCCGGCCAAGTCTTGCTTGCCATGAGACCTTCTTTCTCCTTCTGTGCTGGTTAAAGTTCGCATTCGCTAGCCACTTTAAATCCGACGATCCTTGCGTCATTCCGGCGAAAAGCCGGAATCCAGTCTTTGCCACGTGAATCTGGCAGTGGGGGATCAACCTAGGACTTACCATAGCACTCCATCCGCCCGTCATTCCGGCGAAAAGCCTGCCCCGTAATCGATACGGGAGCGGAATCCAGAGGCGGTCTTGTGATCCAACCGCGCCGCCGGTTGACGGCTGCCTACAGAATACACCCCATTGGCGCGGCGGGGTGCAAATCCATAGCACATTGCTTGTCATGATCGTTGCTTGCCACGATCTTATTCCGTGGCAATGGCTCCGGCCCCTGCGTGCAGATCGGTCCGGCACTGGGACTTTTCTTCAGCCTAATCAACTTCACGGCTCAGATTTTGCCAAGCGTAGGGTGGACGAATACGCTCCTGTTCGGCACGGTGGGATGACTTTAGCGGACGTTGACGTGGGGACGGTTGGCCGGTGAGTGACGAGAAGAACCGTTCACCCTTCGACAAGCTCAGGGCGAACGGTTCTTCTCTCTTGCTATTAGTTCTTCTCTCTTGCTATTGATTAGCCTTGTTGCAGGTAGGTTTTGCTGAGTGCACTTGAGCAATCTGACTGGGCAGCTCAGCACTCCGATGTTCAGTTCACGTCTTCAGCTTTTGCTCGCTAGGCGCGTTCGTTAACCCCCAAAAGCAACTGCTATCGTCTCAATCGCATAGCCGCCCAAAGGCACGGTGACCGTGCTGCCGGAGACCGCGAGCTCCGTCTCAAGGTCTCCCATGAGGTCGGTCACCCACGCCGCTTTCACCGCGCGCGGGAGCTCCAGCGTTACGGTCGTGTCCTCGCCGTGGGCCTCGAAGAGGCGCAGCATCCAGTTGCCGGCGCGGTCCGGGTGCTCCTGAATGGTGGTGATGACCACGTTGGGCGCGTCCGTGCGCACGAAGCTCTCGGAGTCGCTGAGGAACGTATTGCCCGCAAACGGCTGCATCGGCGCCGCGGTCGCGAGCTTGGCGGTCTGCAAGGGGTTCCAGTGCTGCCAGCCGACGCGCTCACCGTTGGCGCTCCGCCAGCTACCGTCGTGCGGCACCAGCGTCGCGTGGTAAGTGTGCACGCCGAGGTTCGGGTACTCGAAGAACGGCGTCCCACAGGAGTACGCCGTGCGGATGAACATCGGGTAGACGGACGTGCCTTTTATGGTATGCACACAGTTGCTCGTGCCCAGGGTAACGCCGTAGTCGCTGTTGGAAACATCCAGCCACTTTTGCACCCAGCGTGAGCCGTCGCCCCGATACGTATTTGGCACCTCATCCTTGCCGAATACCACGTTGGCATAGGGCACTTCATACGTGACTTCACCACCCGGCACATTGTAGGGCAGCGCCAGCCGCACCTGCGTATTCTTCGAACCGTTCCAGTCGATGGTGGTGGTGAGGTCCACGCGCGGTTCGTGGTTGTGCAGGCGGATTTCCTGCACGATCGGCGCTTCCAGCACGTGGCTGCGGCTGCAGACCGTGGTCCAGATGGTCCCGCGCTCGACCCACTGCACCTGGGTAGGACCGTCGCTCGCCCGCCATTCGCGGCCGGTGAAATTCGTATCGGCCAGCCAGTCTTCGCCTCTGGCCTGCACCTCCAGCGCCTCATCGGTCGTTGGCACTTTCATGGCCTGCTCGTCCTGGGAGTCTTCCAGATCGAAGCGCAGGTCTTCCAGCACCACGACCTCGTTGAAGTAGTGGTCGGCCTCGGCAGCGAGCTCAACACTGCAACCGTCCGCCCGCTTCCACTGCAAGCTCTTGACCATGCCGCCGGTAACGTCCAGCCGGAAGTGGTCGTTCTCGACCACGTGCTCCATGGTCATGCGGCGCGTACTCTGGTCGCTGGCGCCGACCCGTGGCTCCAAGTAGAAGGCCTTGACGCCCAGTGACGGCACGTCCTTGGCCAAGAAAGCAAAGTCCACGCGGGAATAGCCAAAGCCGGCAAAGTCGACCCGGTCGTCGCCGGCGTTTTGCGCCTTGATGACCTGGCACGGCATTTCGTTGCCCTGCCCGTCGGTGACGCGGATGCCCGTGACGTTATCCCCGCCAAACTCCATGTAGTCCACCACCACTTCCGAGCGGTCCCAGTTGAGCGGGTTGCTGACCAGGATTGTGCGCGCCTCGTCGCTGGGCGGCGTGTAATTGACGTGGGTGGCAAACTGGTTATTGGCCTCCCGCGCGATCTCCATGCCGATCATGCGGGCGTGCACGGCGGTCTTGTAGCGTACGTCGTCGTTGAGCTCGCCATGCCTGCCCCCAACGTTATGGTCGTGGCAGTTGTAGAGGTCTTCCCAGGCGGGATCAAGTTCGGCGCGCGGGTACGCGCCTAGTCCCAGCAGCCCGCGGATGGCGGAGAGTTTCTCTGCGCTCGCCAGCGCATTCTCCGCGTGGCGCGCTTCCAGATAGACCCGCGGCGCGAACGCCGGAATTGCGTAGAAGGCGTACGGGAAGTGACCGCCGTAGACGGGCAAGTCTTCCACCTTGCCGGTGCGCTCGGCGGCTTCAAAGAAGTCCGTAATGGTGGAGAAGGTGAAGTTGAGCTTGCCTTCGTCGGTAAGTTTCTTGGCCGCGGCCACCATGTCCTCCGGTATCGGCGGCCGTAGGTCGGACTGCCCCATCATGAGCAGCACGGGCAAGGGCCAGAGACGCATGGCCTCCGAAATCGAATACACTTCCGGCTCATCACCCTCATACTCGGGCAGCCAGCCGAATTCCGGATTGGTAAGCAAAAAAGCCCAACCGTAGTTGTTGAGGTGGTTGGCCGCCAGCACCCGCGAACCGTCCGGCGCCTCCCACCAGTGGACCGGCGAATACGGGCGGAATCTCGTGTAGGAAAAGTATTTCACGCCGGCTTTGGCAAGCAATTGGGGCATCTGCGGTGTGTGGCCCGGCAGGTCGGAGTGCTGGGCCGTGGGCAGGTCGCAGTCCAACACATCGCGGGCGAAGCGCTTGGCGTGCACGATCTCCCGCACCATGATCTCGCCGTCGAGAATATCCTCCATGTAGCCGACCATGGCGGCGGTGGTCTCAAGCTTGCGCTCCTTGACAAGCTGCTTCACCGTGGGCAGATACTCTGGAAAACGCGCCAGGAAATGGCGCAGGAACGCGGCGTATTCGACGGTGAAGCGGTAATCCGGCACCGGACCGGTGATAGCGTCAATAGAGCCTTTTATCAACTCGTCAGCGTAGGCGAGACACTCGGAGATGCCCGCGCACCAGCCAAAGTCAAGATGCGCGCCCGGGACAATGAAAATCTCCTCCGGCAACGTGATCTCATCGAAGGGAACTACGGTCGCCTTGCGGACGCTGTTGACCTCGGCAGGCCATGTCTTGATTGCCATGGGATCGTCCTTCTCCTTCTGTTGCTATAGAGCGGAAACGCTACGTGCTTGTCAATCCGGGACTATCTCCCCAATGCCAGCAGTCTCTCCTTCATCCCAGCACTCCTTCAGTCATACCGTCATTCTCTCCGTCATTCCGGCATTCTCTCCGTCATTCCGGCGAAAAGCCTGCCCCGTACTCGATACGGGGCCGGAATCCAGTCTTTGCCACGTGCTCCCTAATGGTGGAGCCGTTTAAAACCAACGCCAGCACCCTGTCTTCCCATCTCTTCGGCGCAAACCCTTCCTTCGTTCCGTCATTCCGGCGAAAGCCGGAATCCAGGGGGGGGGGAGGGAGGACGCCATTGCCAATGCGACACAAAGTCGCTTACAGCCTGCACTCCATCTCACGGGCGTTGTGGGAACTCCCCGGTATCAACCGTGTCATGGTAAAGCCCATCTTCGTGTAGACATGCTGCGCCCGCAGGTTGTCGCCATCCACAGTGAGTATGATACGCCTTTTGCCCAATTGACGTGCAACATCCTTCAGGTGCTGCATGATTGCTTGTCCAACCCCCATCTCCTGGTAGGCGTCGGCCACCGCAATGCCGAGAACCGGTCTGGTGGATTGCAGGTTCTCAAAGAATCCATACCCCGCCGGTTCGTCTTTTCCATCCTTCTTGGCAAGTACCAGGAATCTAATAAAATCCGGGTTTTCAGCCTGTGCCGCCAGGTCTTGCGCTACGGCATACGTCCATGGCGTATGGGGCCGAAACCAGGCGCGGGTCTGCTTGCCGAGCATCTGGAAAAACGTATAAAGCAAGTCGGCGTCCGTGGCGCGCAGACAATGAAAACGCACGACGCCAAGAGCGGGAAGGGTGGTGGAGGTTTCGAATGAAGGGTCGATCACAAGGTGACTCCAAGAGCGTCCATCCACGGCGATGCGGAGTGTCTTTGCGCTTCACTTAGACTTGGCGGCCCGGATATAGAAACTGGCTCGATTAGTTTTCAAGTGCTTTCACACCAAGTCCTCGCTATCGACACCCGCAAATTTGCCATTGGAGGTACGAATAGAATGGCATCCCGCAGTCCGTCATTCCCGCGAAAGCGGGAATCCATCTTAATGGATTTCGTCGTACAAGTCCGTCCAATTTGGATTAGTCTTCTCAATCAACTCAATCTTCCACGCCCGGTTCCACTTCTTGAGCGCCTTTTCTCTGGCGATTGCGCTCTCCATAGTTTCATGTACCTCATACCACACTAATCTATGAACTCCGTAATCTTTCGTGAACCCTTCTTCAAAGTCACTCTTATGCTGCCAGACCCGTTGGACAAGATTAAATGTCACGCCAATGTAGAGTGTGCCTTTGGGGTTGTTCGCGAGTAAGTAGACGGAAGGTGACTTCATCATGGAGGACTCTTAAAAAGTGCTTCCGCTAGATTCTACCGCAGACGTGTGAAACTCGGATTGCCAATGCCTTGATTAACAGCGAATCGCCCAATCTTGTTCCGGTCTCGCGCCCCACCCAAAGACAAGATGGATTCCGCGCCCCCGCACGGGGGCGAACTTTCGCGGGAATGACGGACGACGTGCCCCTCGTGTTTCCTACGCACATTCGCTCATTCGTACGCCTCTTTCAACATACAGATGACGGACAAGAGTGGCACAAGGCAGAGACGCAGACAGAGCACACCACCACAATGTGTAGCGCGGGGGCTTGTCCCCCGCATCTTCTCCTACCTCGCCACGCAGTGCGCCCTAAAGAATCACCATGCCGCTCACCCAGAATCATCTTCAGGGTGAACGGCATAGTATTCAGCTCTGCTCAATGTTGGCAGTAGTCTCGCCTACTTCTCGTGCGCGACTGCTGCACTGCGTACTCCTGCTGTCTAGAGCTGGTCGGCGTGCGCGTTGAGGACCTCTTGCACACGGTCAGCGTGCTCCCTGTTGGCCTCTTCGGGCGTGATCTCCTTGGCATAGGCCCTGAACCAGATATCGATGTTGATGCCGATGATCTCATCGTTACCGGGGATAACCGGCACCCACTTCGCGAGCTCCAACTCTGCCAGGTAGGCCTCAGCCTCAGGCACCTGCTCCAGGTAGCCGCCGAATGAAGCTGACTGCAGCGCAGGGATGTAGTCACCGGCGCCAATTGACCAGCGCAGGTTCACGTCTTCACCCAGGAAGAACTCGATGAGGGAGAAGCCCCCTTCGGCATTGGCAGCGCCCTGTGGCTGTGCCAGCGCCCAGCCGCCCTGGTAGTTGGTTGCCACGCCATCCGGCGGCAGCGGCATGGGCGCCGATTTGAAGTTGATCGCCGATTCCCACGCCTTGCGATACGTGGCGGCATACCAGTGGCCGCCGATCATCTGCGAGACACCGCCGGTGGTGAAGGCATCATTGCGGTCGGGCCGCTGCTGGCCCAAGAACTCGTCGATCCGCACGTTGCCGCCGCAAAGGTCGACCATGTTGATCATGAACTTGAGCGCGGTCACGCCCATATCATTGTCAAAGTTGACCATCTTGTTGTCGGGTGTGAGGTATTCGCCGCCCTGCTGCCAGAAGTGGATGTACCACTGCAAGCCGACCGGTGGGTTGCCTGGAGGGCCGGTGGAATAGCCAAGTCGCTCGATCACGCCGTCCTGCCCCGCTTTGTGGAGCTTGAGCGTCGCCGATTCAAGCTCGTCCCAGGTGGTGGGTGGACTTTCCGGATCAAGGCCCACTTCGATAAAGTGGTCGGCGTTGAACATGTACGTGCGAGCATCGGTGTGCAGGCCTACGCCATAGATGTTGCCCTTCCACGTGCAGTCGTCCCGCAGCTTGGGCCATACGTCGTCCCAGCTAAACGCTGAGGTCGCCTTGATGTGGTCGTTCAGGTTCAAGAGGAATCCCGGCGCGGAGAGCTGGCCCGCCAAGTAGCGGTCCATGTAGAAGACATCCGGCGGGGCGCCGGCCGCCGCCGCGGTAATGAGCTTCTCTTTGCTGCCGCTGCCGATGTGAGTCGGCGTGAGCGCCAGGTCGACGTCGGGATTCGCCTCCTGGAACTCGTTAAGGAGGTCGTTGCCAATGTGGCCTTCCAGCAAGAAGTCCTGGTACGTCCAGAACTTCACTTCGGAGGGGCCCATCATCTCTTCGGCTTTGGCCTCGCCCATGTCATCATCGGCCGGAGCATCAGCCGCCGGGGCCATTGCGCCGCCTGTGGCGCAGGCGGCAAACAGGGCTGCGCCGCTAAACGCGCCCGCCGTGCCAATGAGCATTCTGCGTGTCAATCGGGTCTTCATCGGTCTCCTCCTGTGTATGAAACCGTAGTAGGAATACAATCACTGCACTGCCAATTCAGTGTATCAAACACCCTCACGTGTCATACGTGCCTTGGCGCAGGTAGTATAGCACGTGCTAGGCCAATTGCCAAGACGTCATGGTGTACATAAGTCACAAAAATTGAAAGTCGCCAATGTCACCCCGAGCGCCGATAGGGGTCTAGGGTGCATCCTAGCGAACACTGCCCGTCAGGAATGGAATGACAGACTGCCCTGTTTCGCTTGAAGTGAGGTTCGGCCGTGTGATTGCTTAGCGGTGAAACGACGGAGCGGCAAAACCGCTTGTGGTTCGTAGGGGCACGATATATCGTGCCCCTACGAGTTTGCACTTGAGCTTCAGAGTGAGAGTGCGAATCCACTAGCAAGCGCAGAAAGGGCTACGCGCGCCCTGTAAGCCTGCGCTCTACAGCGGATCGGCAAACTCGCGCGTATCCTTGTCTGGGCCGTCGTAGTCGTCCAGGTAGTTCATCTCGCCGGTGAGCGGCCAATGGTAAGGCTCCGGCGGCCGCACGTGGCGGGTCCAACGCACCATGAGTTCCAGGTCGGCCGCTTTCTGCTCCAGGCGGCGGGCGATGCGGTCGGGATTCCAGTCCTTGTACACCTCTGAGAGCAGTTGTTCTTGGATGTGACGGTACTGCGGGTCTTCGGCCAGGTCTGTTGTCTCGAGGGGGTCGTCCTGCAGATTGAAGAGCTGCGTGGGCTCGCCCAGGTAGAAGTTCAGCTTCCAGGGACCCCGCCGCACCATGCGCTGGAAGCGACCGTGGGGGGCGTATTCCGCCAGGGCAAGATCCTTCCAGTCGGCGCTCTCGCCGCGCAGGACGGGCAGCAGCGAGTCGCCCCGCCCTTGCGGCAGCGGCGCCGCGCCGAGGGCGTCCAGCATGGTGGCGACCACGTCCACCGTGCTCGTCGCCTGCGCAAAACGCGTGCCCTCAGGCAGCTTGCCGGGCCAGGAGAATATGGCCGGCACGCGCAGCGACCCCTCATAGAAGGTCTGCTTGAACCAGAGACCGTGCTCGCCTACCTGGTCGCCGTGGTCGGAGGTGTAAACGACTAGCGTGTCGTCCGCCAGACCGTTGGCCTCCAGAGCGTCGAGAATCTGTCCGATCATCGCGTCCATGCGGTCCACCAGCGCCCAGTAGGCCGTGCGGGAGCGCATGATCTCGTCATCGGTAGCTTTGTCCAGCCCGCATTGCTCGCGCCACCAGCCGATGTAAGGATGCGGATCGCTGGGCGGATTGGGATGGGTCGGCGGCGGCACCTTGCCCCAGTAGCGGTCGTAGTCCTGCTTGCGCGCCACGTAGGGCTGGTGCGGCAGCAGGTAGCCTACGGTTAGGCAGAATGGCTCATCGAGCACGCCGGCGCGCCTTTGCCAGCCAAGGCGGTTGAGCACGTCCACCGTCGCAGCGGTGGTATCCTCGTCGATCACCTCGTAGCCGCTCTGGCCGGCGCCGGAGCGTTCCAGCGCCACGTGGTAGGGGCCGGCGGTGCCGCCACCCAGCATACCCAAGTCAATCCCCGTACCACCAGGATAGTTGGGCGTGGCGTCACCGCCGAGCCGTTCGGCAAAACCGTGGTGCTGGTCCGCGCCCACGAAGTGCATGCGCCCGATGAGCGTAGGTCGATACCCCACGGCCCCAAGCGCATGAGCGAACGTGGGAATGCCGTGATCGAGAATGTGCCGGTTGTCCCAGGTCTCGATGTCGGTGGGGTACTGCCCGGTCATGTACGACATGCGCGCGGGCACGCAAAGCGGGGCGGTGCAATAGAGACTGTCCAATACCACGCCGCGCTCGGCCAGGCGGTCCAGATGCGGCGTCTGCACCACCGGATCCCCATAGCAGCCCGTCACCATGGGATTGTGTTGATCGGAGATGATGAAGAGCAAATTGGGACGTTGGGCGGACGCTTCCGGTGGCATATGCACTCTCCTTTGAGACTCATTAAATTGGGCGCTAGGACAGCCAGCGCACGTGCAAGCAAATCACGAGGCGCGCTTAGAGCCGCTAACTTGAGACGATGGTAGCACAGCACGCGCGGCGGGCGGCGAGGGCTCTGTAACAGGCCCTGCACCCACCCGCCGCGCACTTGCAGCCTTATTCGCGCATGCGAATGATCAGGGTATCGCGCATGCGGTTTTGCGTGGAATACTCTGCGCTTACTTCCCCATCGGAGACCTTTACGAAACCTCTTTCCACTTGAGGGGGCAGGTTGGAATGAGAGTGACATGAATTGACATTATGCCGTCTTTAGTTGTAAAAGCGCATCTGGATTCCGGCTTTCGCCGGAATGACGGAGTTATGCAAAGGTCTCCAGCGGAACCGTTTGGTCCCGGCAAGGTTGTCTTAGGCCGCTAGCCGCCCAGATTGCTCAGGAACGTATCCATGATGGTCTGGAGTTCCACCTCGGTATCCCGCAGGGTTTCCTCGATGGTCTTCTCGCCGCCGAGTGCCGTGGGCACCACTCGCAGCGTCGCCCCAAGCATTTCCGGCGCGCCGGGTGCGGGGATCACGAACCGCCGGTTTTCCATCATTTCAGCGGTGATCAGCAGGAAGGGGTCGTTCTGATGAAACTCCTCTTGGCGGGAAACGTCCGGCCGGATGGGGAGCGTGTTGAAGTTGTGCGACCAGCGGATGTTCACGTCACCGCTGCCGAAATGTTCAAGGAACTTCCAGGCGTTCTCCGGCTGTTCGCTCTGGGTCGTCAGAATCCAGGTATGGCAGCCGCCGTACGTCATGTGGCGGCCGTCAGGCGGCGTGGGCCAATGGGCAACGTGATACTGCAAATCCGGCACATCCCGCTTCATGATGCTGTGCAGCGTGCTCGGCCAGTAGAGATTGGCGACGTGGCCGTCGTAGAAGAGGAGATGCGGGCGGCTATCCGCGCGGAAATCTTCCAGCGCCTGCCAGCCGCCCTGCATCTCGTAGATCTTCTTGAGCCAACGCAGGCCCTCGATGCCCTCCGGTGTATTGATGGTTACCTTGCTTCCGTCATCGCTGAGCGTCTCGCCGCCCAACTGCCACATTGGTACCATCCAGATGCTGTTGATCTGCCAGAGCGGCGCGAACGCTACCTGTTCGGTGGTATCGCCGCTGATGCGGGTAAGCTTGGGGATGGCTTCCTCCAGCTCTTCCCAACTTGCCGGCGGGTTTTCCACGTCCAGACCGTTTTCCAGATAGATGGTGTCGTTCATGTAGACCGGGCGGACGTCCGGGCCGAACGGCATGCCCTGGATTTGCCCCTGCCACGTGAGGTCGCGCTGCAGCGAAGGCCAAATGTCCTCCCGGCGCACGATGCTCGAGGCGGCCATGAAAGGACTGAGCGGTTGCCCGATCTCCAGGGCAGCAAGGGTCTGGGCCTGCCACGAGCCGGACTGGCCGATGTCCGGGCCGCTGCCGGCAGCCATTGCCGTCTGCAATTGGGTGACGCGATTGCCCTCGGGGATAGTGGAGTCTACAGTCAGTCCGGGGTTCTGTTCCTCGAACTCCGCCACAACTTCCGCCCCCAAACCCTCGCTGAGCGTCCAGAAGGGTACGGTGAAGATCGTGATCGCGTACGGCTCAGGCGCGGGCGCTTCCGTGGGAGCCGGCTCCGCCGCGGGTTTCTCTTCCATGGTCTCCGCCGGCATCACGGCGGTCCCACAGGCTGCGAGGAGGCTGACCGCCCCGGTGAGCACAGCACTCTTCAGCACTGCTCTTCGACTGGCTTTGCCGTTCATCGTAATCTCCTCTTGTGCTTCTTCGCGGCGACATTCCTGACGCCGGATACTCACGCCGTCTTCCAATATATGAGGAATAGCACTTCCTGCGCGTTGATCCAATAAAATTCGTAAGGCCGATTACCTGTAGACTTCCCTCCTCTCTTTGTGAAGCGCTCTTGTCAAGGCTACAACGCCGGAGCGCCGCGCGCAAGACGCTTACCCTTGATCCCAAGCACTTTTCGAATTTGTCACTTTGTCGTAAGAGGGACGACGAGGGCCCCCTTTTTTACTTGATGGAGACTTTTCATCATTACCCTCATTTCGTCGAATGCCGGAATCCAAAGAGTGCGTAGGCAGTATGCAGTTACATCCGCTTCTCACCCCTATCCCGGCTTTCCCCCTTAACGATGCCTTTGCATGGCCCATGCCGCAGCGAGGAGGTCCCCTTTCCTTTGACGGAGACCTTTGCGTAACTCCGTCATTCCGGCTTTCGCCGGAATCCAGAGCGCCTTTACAACTAAAGATTGCATGATGTCGAGTCATTTCACTCCCATCCCAACCCTCCCCCTCAAAGGTGAACGGTTATGCAATAGTCTCCTTGGCAGGAGAGCGATAGAGCCGGCCCCGTACTTGATGCGGCGGTGAGGGTGATCCTCCTGCAAATGCTATATATGCATACCGGTCTATTCCTGTTACGTCTTGACCATGCACGTTACAAGGGACCATTGCGCCATGAAGACCCCTCACCCCGGCCCTCTCCCCAGAAGACCTTTGCATAACCCCACTTTCAAGCAGAGGCACTCCCTCTCCTGGGGGAGAGGGCCGGGGTGAGGGGGTCTTTTCGCTACGATGGCCCTTTACGTTGGGCAGTGTCAAGACATAGCAGGGCTGAAACGGTGTGCATATGGAGAGATTTCAGGAGATTCTCCCTCACCCCCGTATCACGTACGGGGCAGGCTCTAGCCCTCTCCCGTCGAGGGAGAGGGAACTATTTCGCTACCGCTTGAGTTGCGCAAAGGTCTCCCAGGGAGAGGGAGGATTTCTTGCGTCTCCGGCCGAAGTTTCGCAAGGGTTTTCTTAACAGGAAGAGGCTACATAGAACGGGAAGGGGCTACATAGAGGTTTCCGTAGGGAAAAGGGCGCCCTAGACCGGTGGGTTTAGGCGCTCCATTGAGGCGCGGACAGGCCATGACACCTCGCTACCCGTAAACGCAGTTGCGTTTATCGCGAAGGCGAAAGCAAGGAGTGCGCTTCGCCTAGACTCTGCCGCCTCACACAACGAGTGACGCGAGTGCCCGGCTCGTCCCATCGGGCGGAGGATCGCGGGGACTCGCCTTGTTCCGCGCTTAGGGAAAGAGCCCACGTAGAATGACCCAGATACTGCTGTAAACTGCGCCCACCCAGAATATGCCGTTCAGAGTGGTGCCGATTACGACTAAGGAATACGCGCGCCTTCCCGTAATTCCCATGAGCCAGATGAGCGGCACGCCCGCCATGGTGGGGCCGGAGAACGTATAGACCAGAAGAACCATGAGATCGCGCCGTCTCTCAGACGCATAGACGAAGTTACGGATCCTCTGCAGACGTTCGGCTTTAGCGCGTATCCAGTCGGAGAAATCGAGCTCGAGCATGAGCAGGTAGAGGAGCGCGCCGTTGAGGACGATCATCACCAGAATGGTAGCGGAGGTGGCAACGAACGGATTGAATCGCAGTATCAAATAATTGGAGAAGAGCGTGACGATGATATCGATGGACGGCCAGAGCACAAGCGTCACGAGCCGCCTCAGGTATTTCCTCACCGCGAGTCGATTGACTTTGCGCGGCGAGACGCGGTTGATAGCTGTCGCCAGGCGATCGGCGGATTCCTGGCGATTGGGTGGCGGCTCTACTGTTGTAGCTGCCATAACTTTCTTCCGTCCACTTGCTCAGTGACATATGCATGTGCAGGGTTGCAGCGGTGTCTTGAATCCAGTGTAATTCATATCTTTAATAAGTTCAAACAATCTAATGCAAGAATGTAATTCGTATCGCGTATACACGCACAATCACTATATTCATTCTTAAGATCAATTTGCATCAACGCCCAACCACGGTATCCATGCCCACCAACGGGACGTTGGTGATCAGCGAGGCCTCAAGACTCAGGGCGCGAAGGTCCTCAGCTTCCAGATCGTGCACGTTGGCTTTGCCGCACGCCCGCGCCAGCAGTTGAATCTCTTGCGTCAAGCTGGCGATAAAATTCGCGAGGTGCTGCGCCGCGTCCTCGAAACCCGGTAGGTCGGCGATTACTTCGGGTGCGGCGACGTCGTGTCCGTCACCGTCCACGGTGGAAGAGTCTCCGTCTGTTGCCGGACCGTCCTGCGCCCCTTGCGCCATGATGTGCTGAGCCCAGGGTTCCAAGGAAACAAGCGCGGCGGTGCCAATCGAAACGGCATCCACACCCAGCGCCAGCGCCTTGGCAACATCAGCCCCGCTGCGAATGCCCCCGCAGAGTATCAAGTTGACCTCATCTTCCAGTCCCAGTTCCTCCAGGGCGCGCCGCGCCTGACAGACCGCCGCGATCCCGGGCACCCCGGTGTGCTCATTCAGGATTGCCGGGCCGGTAGATGCGCCGGCTTCCATCCCCTCGACGGTCACTATGTCCGCGCCTGCTTTCGCTGCCAGCAGGACGTCATCGTAGACGTGCGCGGCACTGATCTTGACGATGACGGGTACCTGCCAATCAGTTGCTTCCCGCAACTCCTCCACCTTCTTCGGCAGGTCATCCGACCCTACCCAGTCGGGGTGCCGCGTCGGTGAGTGAGAAAGCCGTGAATAGGCGGTCTCTTTGACAGATGACAGGCTTCTATCGCGGCTATTCCGGTCGAGCATGCCGATACTCGGACTCACTCCCCGCACACTGACAAGCTCTATTACGTCGGCCTGCAAGAGATGCCGCGGCCTAAAGCCGATGCGGTTTGGCAGCACTTCATAGGAGAGGAGCTTCGCAAACTGACGCTCCGCTGCCAACATGCCGCCATGTCCGGCGGTGTAGAGAATGCCGGCTCGCGCGGCCCCATACGCCAGCGCAGCCCGCACCGCGGGCGGCAGTAATTTTGCGCCCATACCGGCAATGGTCACCGGCGTACTGAGCACAAGCGGTTGCGCGGCAAAGCGCGTCCCGAGGGTAGTGGTGGTGGTGCATTGCTCGTAGAAGGCTTCCAGCGGCACGCGGCTTAGTGAGCACGGGATCAACGAAAGATCGTCAAAGGTTGGAAGGTTCCGGGAGCGGACGGAACGCCCTACACGGAATCGCCCGGTTTCAGCCTTCTCTTGTATTTCAGCGTCCAAGTTCGCGGAATGGGTTGCACCGTCAGTGTTCTCCAGCGAATCCATAACTGGCTCTAACCTCCGGTACTTAGGACGCTCTCCGAACTTCCGGCGCCAGTGTCGCCGGCGCAAAACTTACGGAATTGACGCCCGTGCGACAGGCCGGCTGCGGCGACAGTCTCTGCGAGGTAGGTGCGCTCTTCCGGCGTCGGCTCTGTTTCCATTACACCTTCGCCAAGCTGCTTTACTGCTCCCGCCACAAAGATGCGGCCGCCATTCATGCCGTGACCCAGCCGTTCGCCGGCGTTGCCGCAAACGATGAGGTCACCGTGGTGCATCATGAAGCCGCTCATGTAGCCCACGTTTCCCCCTACTATCACCATACCATCAACCATCCCGATTCCGGTGCGCGCGGCCGCATTTCCGTGCACGCACACCATGCCGCCGTGTATGGCGGCGCCTGTGGCATTGCCCGCGTGCCCGCTCACGACAACACTCCCGCTTTGCAGGCCCTCGCCCGTGCTCCACCCGGCGCTGCCATGGACCTCGACTCTAGGCCCGTCCCCCATGGCGCCGCAATAGAAGCCCACACTGCCCGCAAAGATGAGGTGCACAGGTGAAAACAGTGCCACCCCGAGACTGTGCCGACCCCGCGGGTCGTACACGTGGATGTCGCGCTCGCCTTGCTCGATCGCGCGCCGGATGAGCTGGTTTACTTCTCGCGTGGAGCTATCAACTGCTTCAATAAAGAACATTGCTGCGTTCTAAGGTGAGGTTGTCTGTTCAGAATGATCTGCAGTGAGCGGGGATCGTGTAGTCCAAACGTGCACTTCTTTGGCGTCGGGCTCCCAGGTGACCAAGTCCTGTTCGAGTCCCTCGCAGACGGCGGCGGCTTCCGAGCTTACTACCACGAACTCATCGGTCTCGGCAATGACCAGCGGCCGCGCACCCATAAAATCTTTGGCTGCGCCTAGCTCCTTTTCAGTGGCTACGACATAGGCGTACGTGCCGTCGAGCGCGTCCAGAGAGGCGCGCATCGCGTCCTCGAGAGAAGCCCCTTGCTCCATTTCCATGGCGAGGAACGTGCCGATAAGTTCCGCGTCGTTCGTGGTAAAGAAGCGCTGACCATGTGACTCGTACTTGCGGCGCAGCTTATGGTAGTTCGTGATCTGCCCGGCGTGCGCCACCGCCACATCCGGACGCGGGCGCGCCCAAAATGGCTGCGAATGGCTCATGTCTACCCTACTTTCAGTAGCGAGACGGGCCTGGCCGATCATGTGGGTACCTCGTATCGCGGAAAGAGCGTACTGTTCTTCAAGATGGTCGATGGAGCCTACGTCTTTGATGATGCTCAGACGCCGGCCGACGCTGAAACACTCAACGCCGCCGATCTCGCTGACGCTCTCCACGACGTCGACGACGCCGTATACGTCTTCGACGGTATTGAGCACGAGACTCAGGGTATGGCCCACCATGCGAGACTTGACCACATTGGCCTTGCGGCCCACGCGCCGCACGACGCGCCCGCTCAGCATGCGCACGTCATCGCCCTCGATCTTCACGACCACCAGCACTTGGCCGCGCACCTCCGGCATAAAGAAGGCGGCCCCGGTAGAATCGGGCGCGTGCGGCGAAAGCGAACGCAGCATCCTGAGCGCGATACGGCCGATCGGCGCATAGCCTTCGCCAGCGCGATCGAGGTAGCCTACGACCCCATACACAGTTTATACCTCCCCCTCTATCATACGCCTAACGTCCGGATCGTACGCCCTGAACGCTCCATCCCCAACTTTGTCGAGGCACTAATCGCTCAAGTTGACAACGTACCACAATTGCGCGCCCGCACTGGCCGGAAACGTGGGTTTGAAGCCTGCGCACTCTCAGCCTGGAAGCGTATGCGAACTTGCGCCGTTTCCACCTGCGATCCCACCATACTAGCCCCATGCCAGCCTGCAATCTAGCCTCCATCCGGGCGAGATGTCCTTCCGATGTGCGGGCTTGATCGGTGCGCGTGGCGCACGCAGCACACACCGCCTCACGGTCCGTTCTAGTTTCCCATGCAGTGCCTGGCTGGGCAAACGCAACCTTGCCTGCTTGACCCTCTATTTGGGAGGCACCTATAATTCAAGTGTACCCCTTGGATGGGTTGTCAACCCGAGTACGCGGAGTTCAATGCCGAAACGCGGTTTTCCAGCCAAGAATTACCCGCCGACGTAGCTCAATGGCAGAGCAGCGGTTTTGTAAACCGCAGGCTATGGGTTCGAATCCCTTCGTCGGCTCTGATTAAAGCAGATAGCGTCGCTCCCGGCGGCAAGAACTCACGAGGCCGACTCTCCTGTTCTAGCTGCGCCGTATTGGGAGAAGAAACTCTGCTCAACCAAGACGGAAAACCAGTTAGACTTCCTCTTCCCAGGAAGAGGGAACCTCTTCACCGTTTGGGCCCAATTCCTCGTGTCCGTCCGAACTTCGCAAGAGTCTCTTTGGGAGAAACAGCAGCGCAGGGAGCCGCAGCAGCACTTTGCTCGTGCATTCCACACCGCAGCTATTGCTACCAAGCCAAAGGGAAGTGAGACGTGGCGCGTTCTTCCCCCATGTACGTATCGATCGAGGTCCAGCCTGAGCCCGGGACTGAGCCGGACCGCTGCGACGTTGCGTTCCATGGCAGAGACGGCGCGGTGGACCGGGGCCTCGCGCTCACCTTGCCGGCGGGCAGAATCGGCGCCTGGGAATTTATGGTTACCGTCCGTGACACCGTAAGTGTCGGCGGCGGCTTCCTCTTCCAACGCCATGGCTTTCTGCTCGGGCACCGTGTGCAGGACTACAATCCGCGCGGTCGCGACTATGTGACGCTGGAATCGAGTGCGGCGGCGCAGTTACGTCTGGTGGTGAATTCGCTTAACCAGTCCCACCGGCCCAGCTTTGCGCAAGTAATCGTGACGGACGGCGCGCTCGCGCCCGGCGATTGCTTCACGCTGCGGGTGGGCGACCGGCGTCAAGGCGGCGCGGGCAGCGAGGTGTATGACTCTACGACACTTGGCAAACTTGTGATTGCCGTCGACCGTAACGGTGGCGGGACGTACCGGACGCTGGCGTGCAGCCCGGCGACAATTCGAATTATTGCCGAACCCCACGCGGACATGCTGCGCGTGCTCGGCCCCTCGGTTGTTGCGCCGGACGAACCGTTCGCCGTGCATCTCATTGCCTTCGACCGGCATCGTAATGTTTGTGACCAGTATCGGGGGACGGTAGCACTCTCGAGTTCTGACGGGAAAAGCGGCATGCTCCCGCCAACTGTCACATTCACCGCGCGGGAACAGGGAATCCAGATTGTCGACAACGTGAGTCTCTCGTCTCCTGGGCTATACCGTTTCGCTGCCGAAGACGAAACTAACGGCTTGCAGGCACTGAGCAATCCCACGCTCTGCGAGCCGGAACCGCAGAGACGCCTCTACTGGGGCGAGTTGCACTGCCATAGCTGGGGCGATACCACCCTCTCCCTGATGAGTGAGCCGAATTTCAAGGTACACCCCGCCCGCCGGCACGAGCAGGCGCGGCAGGTGGGACGCCTGGACTTCTGCGCGCCGGGGCCGATGTCCGCGCCCAATGACGAAGACCGTCCGGAAGTGTGGCAGGCGCACCAAGAGGCCTACCGTGCCAATGACAAGCCGGGCGCGTACGTGCCACTCCTTGCCTACGAGGCTCATCCGGGCAAAGGTGGCGACCGGAACGTGGTGTTCCTTGGCGAAGAGTCAACCCACTTACCCATGAAAGCATCCATGGACGCTGTCATGGCCGCCTATGGTTCACGCGATGATGTATTACTTGAGGCCCACATTGGCGGCGGTCCGCCTAACTGGACGGCATACCCCACTGAGGAAGCGCCGCTGCTGGAGGTCACGAGCGGTCACGGGGCGTTCGAGTGGGTGCTGCAACGGGCGCTGCGGCATGGCTACCATCCCGCCGTAATTGGCTCCAGCGACGTGCATTTGCCCACCCTCGGCGCGCCCATGGCAGCCCACTGCTTCCGGGGTCGCTTTAACCACGAGTTGAACATTCGCGACACGGCCTTTGGCAGCGGTCAAGTGGCCGGGGTCTACGCGGCAGCCTGCGAGCGGGTGGCAATCTGGCAGGCGATCCAGGACCGGCGTACGTTTGCTACCACCGGCGCGCGCATCATACTGGACGTTCGTGTGAACGGCGAGCCGGCTGGCAGCATCGTTGCTTCGTCTGAGGCGGCGAGCGTGAGAATTGCTGTCCATGCCTGCGCGCCTATCGAGCGCGTGGACTTGATCAGAGGCGACCGCTGCCTGGCGTCATGGTTCCCCGGCACGTTGGACGCCACCCTTGATTACACGGATGAACAGCCATTGCGGGAGGGGGCGTATTACGTGCGCCTGCGCCAGACCGACGGCGAATACGCGTGGAGCACGCCGGTGTGGGTCGCATGCGCTCATGGCAGCGCAACACCCGACCCCAGCCTGCCGCATTGGAACGCCCACGAGCCGGTAGACCTGGCAAGCCTGCGCCCAAGTGGAGCCGAGCAGTACACAGCCGCTCTCCTGAAATACCTAGAGATAGAGGAAGACCCGGCGCTGTTCCGAGACCTCACTCCGATCAAGCTCCTGGAGGAAGCGCCCGGCCGCGCGGCCTTGTTCTACGCCTACTATGCCGCCGACGGCTGGCCGGTGAGCATCCGCTGGTACTATGAATTCGACCTGCCGCGCATCCACGTGGACTGGGGCTGGCGCGATTTCGGCGCGCGTCCCACACCCACCAACATCACCGAACCGGCGGAAGAGAAACCGCCCCTGGCTTAGAATCTGATAACTGACGGCAACCGCGCCGAACTACTCCCAGCGTGCAGCGTTCCGTCATTCCCTGTAAGTGTCAGGTAATTCGTTGACAGACTTGAGAACAAAAGCAACCTTTCGCAGTGTTAGACATGACTAGCACACATGTCATTCCGAACGAAGCGCAGCGAAGAGAGGAATCTAGTGTGCTGAAGCCGTTAAAGTGCGTTGAGCAGGGACCCTAGATTCCGCGAACATCGTTCGACGCTCCGCTCGGAATGACATGCACCGTCAACTCCTCAGAATGGAAAGCGGACTCTGTCAACGATTTACTCAACTCTTACAATTCCGGCGCAAGCCGGAATCCAGGGAGGGGAGATACCCATTGCACACTCACTTGGATTTCGGCCGCAGTCCAAGACTCTTGCGCGGCGCTGGAACCCAATGTTGAAGACAGCCATCCGCGCGGCCATTGCCATTCTCGCTTGCGCGGGAATTAGCGCGTGATGGCAAGAAAACAATGTGAAGAGTAGCCTTTCCCAAAATGGAGGTACAGTGCTATGCGCCCACTCGCTTTTGAATACGACCTCTCGCAACACATCGACGAAGCGGAACCCGCCATGCTCTTTACCGGCTCCTCGGTCTAAGAGTTGCGCGACTGGCAAGCGCGCTTCCGCGCCAAGGTGCTGAGCTTGCTAGGCATCCTGCCGGAACGCGCCGCCCTTGTGGTTGAGTATGAAGAAGAAACGGACTGCGGGAGCTACACCCGCCACAAGATTCGCTACCAAACCGAGGCAGCGGTCTGGGTACCGGCGTATCTCCTGGTACCGAAGGGTGTATCCGCAACGCAGCAATCGGCGGCGATTCTCTGTCTGCACGGGCACGGGCAATACGGCAAAGACAGTGTGGTCGGCATTGATGACACGCCGGAGCGCGCAGCGAATGTGAAGCGCCTGCAATACGACTTCGGCCGCCGCTTTGCCGAACAGGGGTACGTGGTGCTCGCGCCGGACCTGCGCGGCTTCGGTGAGCGTCAGCCCCACTACCCTGACCCCAAGCCCGACTACTGCTGCCGCAACTACATGGCCGCTACGCTGTTGGGCCGCACCGTGGTCGGCTATCAGCTCTGCGACCTGCACGCGGCCTTGGACGTGCTGGAATCGCTGCCATTTGTGGATTCTGAAAAGCTGGCCGCGGCGGGACTCTCCTACGGCGGGCGCATGACGATGATGATCAGCGCCATGGACGACCGTATCAAGGTCTGCGTGCCTTCCGGGTGCCTGAACATGTACCAGGAACGCTACCAGAACCTGCACCAGTGCGGATCGCAGCTCATTCCCAGCTTGTTACTGTATGGCGACACCCCTGAGATCTTCTCGCTCATTGCGCCGCGCCCGATGGTCATCGAATGGGGCCTGCAGGATAAGCTCATTCCCCATGAGTGGGCCGAGCGCGGCCTCGCCCGCATTCGCAAAGCCTACGCCGCCTCCGGCCAACCGGACAACCTCACCGTGCACCAATTCGACAAAGGCCACGTTTTCGAAGGCACTGTGGGCGAGGAGATGCTGCACCAGTGGCGGCAGGGCGTAGAATGAAAGGAGGGAGCATTCGTTAGAACTCGCGCAAATCCTGACCGCAGACGAGGGGCGAACATGGCGTGAAGAGACCTATCGCAACACTCGTGCTGGGCCTCGGCCTGGCGCTTCTATCCGCCACTTCCATCGGCGCCAGCGTTGGTTGTCAGTTCGTACTGGGCTTCAAGACGCTGCGGGACATCGTCGGTCACGAAACCGTGGGCGGATGCCTGGAGAACGAACACCACAACGCCAGTGGCGATGGCGTGCAGCACACCACCGGTGGGCTCTTGGTCTGGCGCAAGCAGGACAACTGGACTGCCTTCACAGACGGCTATCGCACGTGGATCAACGGCCCCAACGGCCTGCAGCAACGGCTGAATACCGAGCGCTTCCCGTGGGAGCATGACTACGCACCCGGTGGCGGCGTCGCAACGCCGACCCCAACACCGATTCCACCTACTCCAACGCCTACTCCTACTCCTACTCCTACTCCTACCCCAAGGATAGATCCCCGCCTGGGCCGGGCATTGCAGGCGCTTCAGACAACATTTCTCGGCCGGACATACCACGCCTGGTTCACCGAGGCAGCACCCAGCATGACGTTTGGCACCGTGCCGGAAGGCTGGACGTCCCGCTACCATGACCCGCCGCGCAACGAGATCGTCATTGACACGGCTCTGCGCAGCGAGAGTGCCGACGTGCTCGCGGCCCTCATCGCCTGGGAAACGGTGCTGGCGGTCAATAGCAAGCGCCGCGGTCCACAAAGCGAGCGCTGGCGCTCCGGGGCAGACTGTCTGAACGAGGTGGTTGACGCCGAAGTAGCTCTCGCCCGCTGGTGGATTTCGCGCTTTGGCCATGAGGGCTTGAGCAATCCCAGGACAGCAACGGAGCGAATGCTCAATCTACTTGCACAGCGCTACCGCCAGGAATACCTGGAATTTTCGGTGCTATCGTCTTCGGCGTACCGTGAGTGGTGCGCGCAATACGGCACGCTGCCGCCTATTCCCACACCAGAGCAGTTCGTCGACCCCTTGCTTGAAACAGCGCTCCAGCTCATGCGGACCACAGCCTTCGGTGAGGACCTCTATGCGGCCTACCTGCAATCCAATGTCCATTACCTAGGCTTTGCCGACTTAAGCCGCGTTGATGTGCCGAACGTCTTGGGCATCTATGACGCGAAACGCGGCCGCGTTTTCCTCGACGATACTCTCCGCGAAGCCAGTCAGTATGTGCGCGTGGCCGTGCTGGTGCATGAATTGTTCCACGCCCGGCCTGGTAACGACTATACAGACTATTCCACGGAGAAGTGCTTCGAGGAGGAAATACTCGCGTTCAGCGCGCAAGCGAAATGGTGGTACGAAAAATTCGGCGTACGGGGCAAGCGCAATCCAACAAAGGCTGAGCGGCGCGAAAACTATATCTTAAGGGAGTGGCTGGCGGGACGTACCGATGACTTGGTGCGCCAGAGCGAAGGCTACCAGGAAGTATGTGCACGGCATGGTGACTAGGCACGCGGGACTGCAACCCGTCAAGCGGCGTTCGACCGCACGATTTGCAGGAAAGGCCGTGATTGAGTCGGGGTGCAGGGGTGCCTTTCGACCAAACGATCGGTCTGCCACGAGCAGATCTTGGCCTTGCGCTCATCAAGAGACGTAAAGCCTTCAGGTAGATAAAGGGCTCGCTCGAGCCGCCGGCGTGCTCTGTTGCATTGGTAGGCAGCGCATGTAGTCGCCCCGCTGTTGCCCATGCAGGTTGGTCCGGTTGACCGCCTTTCTCTCAATCCCCCACCGGTAGATTGCGTACACGTCCGTCGGCGTGGGCAGGCGTAATGTCACGCCAAAGGGAAAAGGATACGAATCAGCAGCGTGGTGTTTGCAGCGTTATGCTCGGTTTGAGTTAGGCAGAGACAAAGGAGAGTTATGCCAAGCGCCTGGCTCTCGGCATAACCGCTGTCACCTTCACCGAGAGTGCGGCGAGGGCTTGAAGCAAGCTTTGCGCTGCGCTACCATCGAAAGTGGCGAGTCCCGCGCCGAACTCTCTGACCGGGTACCTGCGCTGTCCGGCTGATGCGAGAGCAAAGGGGATTGGTGTCCTCGGGAATGCATGCCGCCGGAGCTACGATCTCGGCTGTTGTTGTGACGTTTCTCACAGGGAGAAGCCAGTGCGCGCAGGGTCTTGGCTGCTCTCCTCGCGAGAAAAGGTTTCAACATGACGCAACAGAAGCACTTCAAGCAACTCGTCCGCGCCCGCATGGCGAAGACCGGCGAGAGTTACACCACCGCTCGCCGTCACGTACTCGCAGCCCGCACAGAAAGAGAGCAATCCTTGGCTGAGTTTCCCCACTTTCCCGGTGCCCATCCTGAGACAACCGCCCTGCGGGCGGCCCTGGCTCACGCGGGCGTTACTAATCCGGAAACCGGCGAATTCTTCACGGAATCCATGGTCTTCGGCATTGCCGGCGGCATTGGCGCCGGCGTGTTTCACTTCTACTACGCTGCCGAGGATTTTGCCAGCTTTTATGTTGCCGGTCGGCACCGCTGGCATGAGAGCGATACGTATGTGAACGACGCCTGTCTGCGCTTTGGCGTGACGCCAAGTGTCCTCGAGACTGGCGCCAAGAAACGAGCCGCCGCGCAGCTGGCTGAAGCCGTAGCAGCTACAGGCTGTGCCATTGCGTGGGTGGACATGGGACTGCTGCCGTATCGGGGCGCGCCGCCCGGCCTGGAAGGCGGGGGCTACCACGTGGTAACAGTGTATGAGATCAACGAGGACGAGGCGCTGATTGGGGACCTTACCGATGAACCCATCGCGATAGCGCTTGCTGACCTCGCTGCGGCCCGCGCCCGCATTAAGAAGCAGAAGAACCGTGTGCTCACCGTTGCCGGCCCGCAGCAGGACCTTGTGCTGCGGGAAGCGGTGCTGGCGGGCGTCAAGGCCTGTCACGACGGACTGCAGAACCAGCGCATGAAGAACTTCACTTTGGAAGCCTTCAAGACCTGGGCGGACCGCATGCACGGCAGCAGCGGCAAGGAGAGTTGGGAGCAGGTCTTTCCCCCCGGTCATCGCCTCCTGCAAGGACTGCGCTCGGTCTATGACTTCGTCGAGCACTACCATACGGGCGGCGGTCTGATGCGCCCGCTCTATGCCGCATTCTTCCAAGAGGCGGCTGAGACGCTGGAGGAAAATGCATTCCTGCCGCTCGCAGAAGTGTACGCCGACCTGGGCAGGCTGTGGGGCGAACTGGCCAATGCGGCCCTGCCGGATGACGTGGCGCCTTTCCGTGAAGCGAAGACACTGCTCGCCCGCCGGGAAGAGATCTTCCTCAGCCAAGGCCTCGCCGCAACCGAGGAGATCAAGGGCATCTGGGCCCAGCTCACCGCGCTGGAACGCGACATGGGCAAGGAATTCCCCCTCACGGATGCGGAGAGCAACCAGCTCAGAGCTGAGCTAAAGGAACGCATCCTGGTAATCTATGAAAAAGAGCGCGCCGCCCACGAAGCGCTGGGCGCCCTGGCGAACTAGACACAGGCTGCCCGTGGTGCCTTTGTGCGCGTAGCCTGGCGCGGCGCTGTTGTCCTGCCTAAGTTCAGAGAATCCATGCCGGGCGCGGCGCTGTTGTACCGCCTGAGGGAACACTGCGTATTAGCAGTCCGTAGACTCTCTCCCCCTTGCACCTGTTTAGGCACTCTCGATCGTTCGCGGTGAGCCTGTCATTCCTGCAGATGTCAGGTAATTCGTTGACAGACTTGGTAAAAGAAACATGGGAGCAGAACTCTGTGCTCGCCTACATTCATGTCATTCCGAACGGAGCGTAGCGGAGTGTCGCTCTTAGCGCGGAATCTAGAGTGCTGAGGCCGTGGAAGTGTGTTGAGCAGGGACCCTAGATTCCGCGAACAGTGTTCGACGCTACGCTCGGAATGACAAGGCCTTGTAGCACTTTCTACGGAGACCTTTGCATAACCCATCACCTATGAGGGGGAAGGATGGGATGGGGGTGAAACGAGTTGACATTATGTTATCTCTAGGTGTAAATGCGCCCTGGATTCCGGCTTTCGCCGGAATGACGGAGTTACGCAAAGGTCTCCTACGGGAGAGCGAATTCTGTCAACGAATTAGTCACCACTTACAATTCCGTTCGCGGTGAGCCTGTCGAACCGTGAACGATCGTTGCAGTCGGTGCTCATTGCCAATCACAGCGCCCGCACCCAGTTCAAAACTCCAGACACTGCCCCCCTTAGACCCTTAAACGCTATTCCCCCAGTCCCCGGCGCACTTCAGCAATGAGCGCAGGATCGGCCTTGAGGCGGATAGCGTTCTGCAGGTCTGACTGTGCCCGTGCCGCGCGGCCGGCGTAGCTATTGGCCAGCGCGCGAAAAGCGTAGGCGCGCGCGTGGCGGTCGTCGAGTTGAATGGCGAGGGTGAACTCGGTAATCGCGCCGTCGAAGTCGCCGAGGTCGTAATACGTGAGGCCGCGCTTGAAGTGCCGCGCTGCGGTGTTGGTTGCCGTCGTGGCGCCACTAGCCGAAGATCTGGGCACCACGTCGGCTCTTTCTAACGTGTAGTACGCGAGTGGGTGACTGGTGTAGGCGTTGGGTGCGAGAATGGGCGGGATTTCACCGCTGGCATAGCCCTTCTGACGCTCGTAGTAGTTCTTGTAAATGAACGCATTGTGGCGGTCGTAGTGCCCGGCCAATTCCGCCCACGGCGTTGTGGCTACCCAGGAATAGTCGAGGACGGGCTGCTGCGCCTCCGGGGCAGGAACGCCCCGTATGTCACAACCCGCAAGCACGAGCGCCCACACCATGAAGTACAAGAGAACCGGCTTTTGTGCTCTCATGCCCTTTTCTCCCCATGCGCGCCACGCCTTACCCTATTTCACCACGTCAATGTGAGCATTGTCACCCCGCAGCCGTCGACTCATCGCGTCTCTGACAGCAGGCAGACGCGGCGCAGGGGCTCTTCCTCTGCCCTCGGCGCAGGTTACAAACCTGCGCTACCGGAGGGAGCGTTGTGCTCCGGTCAAAGTTCGTTTGCATGTTAGTGTGTTTCACGCGGCACGAGAGCAGCGCGAGCCGGGCATATATAATGACGGCAAGGCCCTATACCTAGGAGGTTACCTGCAATGTCCAAACCACAAGTCGCCATTCAGCGTTGTGCTATCGGCGCAGACCAAGCGGAAGTAGACGCGGCAGTAGCGGAAGCGGTACATGCCATTGGCGGCATACCGCCGGCGGTCCGCACTGCCCGGAGTATCGTGGTCAAGCCAAACTACGTTGGCGTCATGTTCCGAGCAAACAACGAGGACGTGCGCATGCACAAGGGGCGTCACGCACACAATACGGAACCTGCCGTCTGCGCCGCCGCCGTCAAGCTGATTCGCGAGGCAAACCCCAGCGCGACCATCTACTACGGAGACGGGTTGGACATCCAACACGCCCACCGTACGAAAGAAGATATTTTCGATTTCATGGGAGCCACGTCGCTGGCAAAGGAATTCGACTTGACGCTCCTGGACTGTAACGAAGGTGAGTTCGTGCAGGTGCCCGTACCCGACGGCGTGATGCTGCGCTACCTCTGGGTGCGCCGTGAAATCGCCGAGGCCGATACGTACGTGTCACTCGCCAAGCTCAAGTGCCATCAGACTGCGGGCTTCACTATTTCCACTAAGAACATGTTCGGCTTGCTGCCGCGCGCGCACTACGGCGCAGGCAATCGCGGCTTCATGCATCAGAATGCCCATCGTTTGATGCGGGTGTTTGTAACGGTCAATCAGGCCTTTCCGCAATCGTTCCAGGTGATTGACGGCATCGTAGGGACGAATCACGGCATGAGCGGCGAGCCCAAGGAAGCCGGTCTGGTGATGGCAGGCACGAACTCCATCGCCACGGACGCTGTGGGCATGAAGGTAATGGGGTTCGACCCACAGGCCGACTTCGGCACGCCGCCGTTCTTCATCGCGGAAAACCATCTCCTCTTGGCTGAGAGGGCAGGCCTCGGCACAACAAATCTCGATGAGATTGAGGTCGTGGGCGAGTCGCCGGAGTCGTTCGGTCTGCAATTCGAGACGAGGCCGGAAGCCGACTTCTCACATGCCAAGGCCGCGGCTATTCTTGACGCCACCCGGGCCCAAGCGCGCGTCTACCTGGAGAAACGCGATGAGTTGCTGCGCACCCACCGGGGCAAGTTTGTGTTCTTAGTGGATGGCGAAGTGGTGCAGAGCGTTGCTACCATCGCCGAGGCCGCCAAGCTCGACTACTTCAACAATGCGCACGGCTTTGGCTTTGCCACACAGGTGCTGCCGCCCACCGAAGCGGCTGAGATCGTTGAAGCGTATCTCTAATGGCAACAACGGGAACATAGAGCGCATACAAAGGTCAAGGCTCTGCCACCCGCTGCTGTTCTCGAGCGTCAAAGGGAACTGCCACCGATTCGCTTGAGTCGGCGCACGTTGTAAGAGTCCAGCGCTGCCTCCCCTCGCGCCACTATTGCGGAAGTAAACTGGGTGGCCCACGCAGCGGATAAGACACGGCTGCGCAGTGTATCGCCGCGTTCCGCTGTGTAATTGGCATCCGGCCGGCTTATTCGTACACCGTCTCACCGGTCTTGTTGGCGTTAATGAAGTCCCAATCGAGTTCGACACCCAGGCCGGGGCCGTCCGGTACCGCCACACAGCCTTCGGAATCCACGGAATAGAGTTCATCGCGCCACTTGGGATCGGCGTAGATGGGCGCTTTGGTGTGTTTCACGTTGGGGTGCACCAGACCAAGCTCGTAGTAGTTCGTGTTGCGAATGGCCGCCATGCAGTGGCGGTGCGCCAGGCCGCCGCCATGCAATTCCACGTCCAAGCCGTAGGCTTCCGCCAGCACCGCCAGTTTCATCACGCCCGTAATGCCGCCGTCACGTCCGCTGCCGGCGCGCAGGTAGTCAACGGCCCCGGCGTGGATGGCGTCCGCTTTAGTTTCCAGACCGCGGATGTGCTCACCCATCAGCAATGGCGTCTTGATGAACTGCCGCAGCTTGGCGTGGACAAACTGCGAAACGCCGCCGCCCCGAAAGGCATCTTCGTACCAGAAGTACTGCGCTTCGTCGCAGGCGCGGCCGACTTTCAGCACGTCGTCGAAGGTGCCGAACGCCCCGGCGGGATCGAGCATGATGTCCATGTCGTCGCCCACGGCATCGCGAATGGCGAGCACCGCCGCCACTTCACGGGTGATGGGCGCGCCGATCCAGCCGTGTATTTTAAAGGCCGGATAGCCGTACTCTTCCTTACAATGCAAAGCGAACTCGCCATAGTCTTCCGGCGTGCTCAGGCCGCCGTTCTCGTCGCCGTGGTAGGTGCTGGCGTAGCAGGGCAGGCGCGTGCGCCAGCCGCCGAGGAGAGCCGCTATGGGAACCCCCGCCAGCTTGCCGGCGATGTCCCACAGGGCCACGTCATGGTCGCCTGGGGGTGTGGAGGTGCTGCCGCGAAAGAGACGCTTGAGGTCCTGCCAGATGATCTCGCGTTCGAGCGGATTGCGACCCAGCAGATAGTTGGCGGTGCGGGAGTCAATGCCGCCGGGGATCTCGGCGCGCACGCCTGCATCGGTTTCGATGATCAGGATGCTGCCGCCGCCGCCCAACCGAGCGCCCTCCTTGTAGACCATGTCAAAACCGTACATATCCTCCAGCGTGAGATTCTCGATCTCGTGCGCATATTTCGTCACGACAATGCGCGTAATCTTCGGCGCTGCGCCCATGCGTCTCTTCTCCTTGCTAAAGGCAGATGTTCAGAAGTTTGGTAGTAGGGTACCAGCTTTACCCTTTGATCTTAAGCAAATGCCGCGAGCACGTGGGATGGCGTACCCCTTCCTCGATCCGTCTGGCCGGAGGCTTGAGCCGTTCAATGGGCGCAAGGTAAAGCGGGTAGGCGGCATTTCCTGTGCTACAATGGGGTGTATCAAGCGGTAGATTCACACATTTTGACACAACTTTATACGTAAAATCGTATGCGGAGGCGTTCGAAAATATGAGCCAACCGGAAGAGCCGGCATCTGCGACGAAGTCGGAGACTGCGACGAAGTCGACGGCCGCCGAGCAAGAGTCGACAAGTGTTGTAGAGAGCCCTGCGGAAGCGCCAGCGGAAGCCGCCTCGCCGGAGGCTGCGGTAGACGTGGCGGAAGCGGCTGTTGCCCCAGTGGAAGCAGAGAAGTCTTCAGAGGACTACCAGCCGCAGGAATTCGAGCAGGCGTGGCAGGCGCGCTGGCGCGATACGAAACTCTACAAGACTGAAGACACCGAGGACAGCCGCAAGACGTACTACTGCCTCGATTTCTTCCCCTATCCTTCTGGTGACGGTCTCTCCGTCGGTCACTGCCATAACTATATTCCCACGGATGTAATCTCCCGTCAGATGCGCATGCGCGGCTATAACGTGCTGCACCCCATGGGCTGGGATGCCTTCGGCTTGCCCGCTGAGAACCGGGCCCGTGACACGGGTATCGCGCCACGGCTGACCGTGGACCAGAACACTGCAAATTACAAACGCCAACTCGACCTTATCGGTTGCTCGTACGACTGGGATCGCGAGATCGACTCCAGCGCGCCGGAATACTACAGATTTACCCAGTGGCTCTTTCTGCTCATCCACCGCCGCGGCTTGGCGTATAAGGCCAAGGGCCAACAGTGGTGGTGCCCGTCATGCCAGACTATTCTGGCCAACGAGCAGGTGCACGACGGCCGCTGCTGGCGCTGCGAATCTTTGGTGGAGAAGAAGAGCCTGGAGCAATGGTATTTCAAAATCACGGACTACGCGGACCGCCTGCTCAACGATTTGGAGAAAATTGACTGGCCGGAATCTACCAAAGAAATGCAGCGTAACTGGATTGGCCGCAGCGAGGGCACGGAAGCCGTCTTTCTGACTGAATTCGGCGACGAACTGCGTGTCTTTACCACTCGTGCGGATACGCTGTTTGGCGCTACCTTCATGGTGCTGGCGCCGGAACACGAGCTGGTGGACAAGCTCACCAAGCCGGAGCAGAAAGAGGCCGTAGACCGCTACGTGGCTGCCGCCGCGCGCACGGCGGAGACCGAACGCCAGTCTGCCGAGCGCGAAAAGACCGGCGTTTTCACCGGCTCCTACGCCGTCAATCCCGTGAATAACGAACATATCCCCATCTGGATCGCCGACTACGTACTGGTGACGTACGGTACCGGCGCCATTATGGCCGTGCCCGCTCACGACCAGCGCGACTTTGAGTTCGCGCAAAAGTTTGGCTTGGACGTGCGCGTGGTCGTGCAGCCGCCGGATGACGTCGACTGGGATGTATCCGACGCCTACGAGGGCGAGGGCACCTTGGTCAACTCCGAGGCGTTCGCTGGTGACACGTCCGCTGCAGGCGGGAAGAAGATAACGGATTGGCTGAACGAGCGCGACCTGGGCGGACCCAAGGTGCAGTTCCGCATGCGCGATTGGCTGATTTCGCGCCAGCGCTACTGGGGCGCCCCCATTCCCATGATCAAATGCCCGAAGTGCGGGTGGGTGGAGATGCCCACGCCGAAGCTGCCGGTGCTGCTGCCCGAAATCGATGACTTCCAACCGACCGGTGACGGCCGTTCGCCCCTGGCCAAGGTGGGCTCTTTCATGGCCACCACGTGTCCGGATTGCGGCGGCCCCGCCGAACGCGAGACGGATACGATGGATACCTTCGCGTGCTCATCGTGGTACTTCCTGCGCTTTGCAGATCCGCAAAACGACGAGTTGCCGTTCGGCCTCGATAAGGCGCGCCATTGGCTGCCGGTAGACCTCTACGTCGGCGGCGCCGAACACGCCACAATGCACCTGATCTACGCGCGTTTCTGGACCAAGGTCATCAAGGACGCCATGCTCATCGACTTCAACGAGCCGTTTACCAAACTGCGGCATCAAGGCGTCGTCCTGGCCCCGGACGGGAGCAGAATGTCCAAGAGTCGCGGCAACGTCATCGGCCCGGATGAAATGGTAGAAAAGTTTGGCGTTGATGCGTTGCGCGTGTACGAACTCTTCATGGGTCCATTCGACCAGAACACGAGCTGGAACAGCGAGGGCATTCCCGGCGCGCGCCGCTGGTTGGTGCGCGTATGGAACATGCTGCTGGGCCGGGTCGAACAGGGCAGCGAGCCGCTGCCGGTCGAGAAAGCCGAGCCGGAGTTGAGCCGTTGGATCAACCGCGTCATCAAGCGCGCCGGTGAGGACATCGACGCGATGAAGTTCAACACCATGGTTGCCTACTTCATGGAGTTCACGAACTGGCTCTATAAAGTCTACACGCCGGAACTGGCGGCAACGGAGACCTGGAAGCGGTCCATGGCGCAATTCCTCCTGGTGCTGGCGCCGGTCGCGCCTCACCTGGCGGAAGAGGTCTGGGAGCGCTGGGGACATGAGTATTCCGTGCACCAGCAGGACTGGCCGGAATTCGACGAGGAGTTAATCCAGGAAGAGACATTCACGCTCGTCGTGCAAGTAAACGGCAAGGTGCGCGATACCATCGAGGCCCCCGTCTCGCTGGATGAAGAGAGCGCCCGTGAACTGGCGCTGGCAAGCGAGCGCGTGCAGCAGTTCTTGGACGGCAAAGACGTACGACTGGTGAAGTACGTGCCCGGGCGGCTGGTAAACGTGGTGGTGGGCTAGAGGAGGGCTGGGCCGCTAAGCGCGTTGGTGCCTTGGGTGTTTGTTCCGGTAGCGCGTGCTCGCAGCCAATTTGTAGCCTTGCGTACTTTTCCTGGGTTGTGTGTCTTAGTATTCTGAATGTAGGTGCCAAGCGCCCTATTTTCATTGCTGGGTGCACGTACGGCCCTGGAGCTGACGAAAGTGGTTGTCGCCAAATGTCGTGCGTACGCCACACCGTTCGCCCTGAGCTAGTCGAAGGGCAAGTGACTGCGCTTGGCGTAGTCTTGGGACGAGTGCTAACAATTGTGACGCAGAGGCCATTCCGTTCGCCCTGAGCTTGTCGAAGGGCAAGTGACTGCGCTTGGCGTACTCATGGGACGAGTGCTAACAATGGTGACGTAGAGGCCACACCGTTCGCCCTGAGCTTGTCGAAGGGCAAGTGACTGCGCTTGGCGTAGTCTTGGGACGAGTCTAACAGTGGTGACGCAGAGGCCATTCCGTTCGCCCTGAGCTTGTCAAAGGGCAAGTGCCAGCGCTTGGCCTAGTCATGGGACGAGTGCTAACGATGGTGACGCAGGGGCCGTTCCGTTCGCCCTGAGCTTGTCGAAGGGCCGCGGGGCATGAGAGTGGGGCCGGAGCATCTGCGAGACGAGGGGTCACGCAAAGTTCAGGAGGAACAAAACGATGAGAAGACGGAACGTGTTGTCCGGGCTGGCTTGCGGCGCCGCGGCCGTCGGACTGAGCGCGTGCGGCCAGACGTTAATCGGCCAGCGGAGCACCGGCGTCGCATCTGTTGACGTCAATGATCTTCCCGTGCTGGGCAAAGCCCCGGAGCTCATTGACACGACATGGATCAACTCGGAACCGCTCACGCTTGCGGGTTTTCAGGGCAAGTCGGCCGTGGGCTTAGCCTTCTGGACCTATGGCTGAATCAACTGCCTGAACGATATCCCCGGTCTGGTGGATATACATAATTCCTACGCCGACGATCGCTTCACTCTGATCAGCATTCACACGCCTGAGTTCAGCCACGAGAAAGTCGTGGACAACGTGCGCAAGGCCGTAGACCGGCTCGGTCTGCCGTATCCCGTTGCCATCGATAACGACTTCAAGATCTGGCGGGCGTTCGGCAACCGCGCCTGGCCGACCCTCTACCTCATCGACCGACAAGGCGACGTGCGCATGTCCAAGGTCGGCGAAGGCCGCTTCGGCTTGGTGCGCGGAGCGATCGAATACCTCAAGGAAAACGAAGCCTAAGCCTCTCGTCATCTGATGAAGCGATGACGAAGCCAGCTCGCCACTCCTGACGACCGACAGGCTCGTTGCTCTGTGCCACTGTTGCTCAGGAGCATCTTCACGCGTTGCCGATGGCTGCAACGACGATTATTCGTCGTACTAGTCGCGCCGCGGCTCAACGCTAGACAAGGGATAGTTGCCAATGAGGATGACAATCCGACATGGCAACTTTTCGATGAGCAACTTCGGCTTCCCCTCCTGATTCCCCGAGCAGTGGTACGCGGCTGTTTTAGGCTGTACCGCTTCTGCAGTGTCAACACTGATCAGGTGGTGGCGAAACCATTGGTCCGCCGGTAGCGCACATTATATGAGTCTTGGCAAAGGTCGGCTCTCGCCAGCCATTCCAACTCTTGGGCACCTACCCATACCTCCCCGGTGAACGTACTCCTACTCCGCATGAAGTGCCGTGCTGCCTCGTCGCGCCATCAGTCAGAATGTGAAGGCTCTCGGCGAAAGGGGCGATAGGTAGCCGCTGTTCGCTCCGGCGCAGAGCGGCTTGTCAGTCTCTTGCCGGCGGGAACCGCGCGCCGGGCACTTAATTTGGCGAAAATTGCTCAAACTAAAGTACTTGACCTGCAAGATACACTTGCAAAACCCGTAGAAAGTGGTAGAGTAGATGGAGTACGTGTGTAGGCCTGGTATGGCGTCGGTGCTATAAAGAGCGCGAAGGGGTTGAGTCTGCGGTCTCGCCTCTGCGCCTCGCCGAAGTGCGAATTATCGTGGCAGGATTAGTGTCCGTTTACCTTTCCAGGCGCGTGTTGGAGGAAAGGAGTGTTGATACCGCAGAAAGGAATTCTGGCGCATCGCTGAGAGTGTAGAATTGCCGCCTGAAGAAGTATGGCGGACGTTCTCTCCAAGGTGAAGCGCACCGGCAACGCCGTGCAGGGTGGGGGTGCAATAACTGCACCTCGATGTTTTTTGTAATATGAGATTGAGTCTGCTGACCGGCGGCGTCAGGCGGCAGTCTGAGAAAAGGAACCGACTGTGAATATCTATGTAGGGAATCTTCCCTATACGACGACTGATGAAGAACTGCGGGAGCTGTTTGCCGAGTTTGGCGACGTAGCCTCGGCTTCCGTCATAATGGACCGTGACACCGGTCGCTCTCGAGGTTTTGGCTTTGTCGAGATGTCATCCCAGGCAGAAGCCGAAGCCGCGATTAGCGCCCTCAACCAGAAGGACATGGGCGGTCGTGCGCTAAACGTCAACCAGGCACGCCCACGCGGCGAGCGCCGACCCCGCGAATTCAACCGACCGCGTTCCTGGTAATACGCGACACATCTGCGAGTTAGCGATCCCTTAGAAGCTCGTTAACTAGCATCTCAATGTACCCTGTCAAAGGGAATCGAAAGGCTGTAGGTCTTACGACCTGCAGCCTTGATGTATTAATTCCGATATCATCCGTTAGCGCTGAGGACTACGTCCGCTCCCTCGCAGGAATCAGCCTTTCGGGTGCGCCGGCACCGCCCGGCTGCAGCGGCCTAGCTGTTCAATTGCGCTGTGCCGAATTATCGGCTCGGATTCCGCTGTTAGGGATGAGAGCGCCGGCTCCATGCCGCCCTGGGCAAACGCGCCGGGCACCGGCACGTACCCAACCTCCCGGGAGGCACGGCTGAGTATGATCGTATGCGTGAATGGAGAAGCCTCCTGTATCGCGCCGACCGTCTCATGAAACATCTCGCCGGGCAGCGCAACCAGCGCAAGGGCATCGCCGAGCGTGACCACGCGTATTGGATAGACAATCGATGGATTCCGGTGGAATTGTTCAAAGAGGTACCGGCGGTAGCGAGCACGCGAGTTGCGTAATTCGGACCGCATTTCCTCCGGCTCTTCCGCCACCAGCCGCGCAGGCACAGGCACTTCTCGGCTGTGGATTCTCAGCACCGGCGACTCTGTGGGCGTAATCTGCTCGAAGACGTAGAGTGCCTGGGCGCCGAGCGCGTGGCCGATGCGGCGGGCAGAATGGGCCCCATCCGCCTCAATCGGTATTTGTTCGCCGATACTGCCTTGCGTAAAGACGACGGGAATGCCCGCCACCTTGCGAAAGACCGCCGCCACGTGCTGGGGATAGTCTGCCGTAATGTGCCCATACCGGTCGTCAGAACAAAGCGCGTGGCAGCCGAAGTTCACGAGCGCCCCAAGCTGATTCCCAGTCACGGTATCAAAGCGCACAACCCGCACCGTATCGTCGATGCCTTGTTCGAGCCAGTCCGAGTCAGTTGGGATTGACGACTTCAACCCCACCATTTCCACGGAGCCGTCAGGCTTGATCCAACGGCGATTGCGGGTGAGTTCCGGCGCATGCCCGACCCCTGCGCTGACATGTACGGGAGTGAGGCTTTGCAATGCTTCACGGATGCCAGCCGCAATGCGCTTAGCACACTCCGCTTCAAAGTCGTTGATGATGAGGTCCTGCGCAAAGACGATGATGTACGCGCCGTAATGCGAGATTGGCGACATGCCCACGTGCGACGGCGAGAACAACAGCGACCCGCTGCCTATTCCCGTACCCGCCAGGTGGGAGCACACGAGATCCTCGAAACCGCCGCCCAGCTCAAATACGTCAATCCCGCCCAGCACCGCCGTCCGGGTACCTTGCCGCAGCACGCAGAGGCGCGCCATGAGCGGATCGTGCACGGTAAAACTGCGCCGCCTCCGCCTACCGTTTTGCGTCGTCTCGACGGCGGGGGTTATGTCTACTTCGGCGAATGCGGCCAGCAGTGGCTCTGACAAACTCGTGCTCCTCGAGCTCGGCGGGCAATTGTCAGGCGGGAAGGATGTGCGAAACAGGGCACACTCTCAACGATGGAGAGTCCCTGCAACTGCGTGAGCCACCATTGAGGCATCTCCCTGTGCAACGCGCTGACAGCTTCTCATGCGGGGCCTGGATCAAGCCTACCACGCGACTATTGTTCCTTCAATTGCACCCTGTAGGGCGCCGGGAACCTTGATTTGCCCCTAGTCAGAAAAGAAATTTCTTCACCGCGTCCGAACTGGAATCTGCCCGACAAGACCCGGACCGCAAGGTGGCGTTCTGACCCTGACACGAGTACGCTAAGGAAGTTACTGACACAACAGGATTGGGGGTGTTGCATTGCCACAAGACTTTCTTGACCGCTTGCGGCGGGGACCGGTGCTTGGCGATGGCGGGTACTTCTTGGAGCTTGAACGCCGCTGCCTTGGCAGTTACGGGGGAGGCGTGCCGCTGGCCGTGCTCGACCACCCCGACGGCGTCTTGGAACTTCATCGCGAGTTCGCCCGAGCGGGCGCGGAAGTCCTGCAGGCCATGGCGTGGGGCGTGGGCAGGATAGACCGCGAAGAGGAGTTGCACCGCACGGCCGTGGCGCTGGCGCGTGAAGCCGCCGGACCGGACCGCTACGTGGCCGGCACCCTGAGTCCCTATTTCGGCAAGCGCCGCCCGCAACTCTCTGCCGCCGACCGTCAGGAGGTTGCCGCTTTCTTCGATCGGCGCATCGGGCAACAGGTGTCGGCCGGTGTCGATCTCTTCATCGTTGAGACCTTCCACACGGTAGCTGAGGCAAGCGTTGCCATCCCTTTCATCAAGCAGGCCGGCATCCCCGCCGTCGTCACGCTCACGTACCAAGAGAACGACGTAACCCGCGACGGCCTCTCACCGGCGGAGGGAGCGCGCCAACTCGTCGCTAACGGCGCCGACGTGGTGGGCATCAACTGTCACCGGCCGCCCCAGACCCTGCTCCCTCTGGCGCGCGAAGTGCGCCAGGCGGTGGATGTGCCCGTCTGCATACAGCCCACAGCCTACGAGCTGGAACCCGGCTCGGTGTATAACCGCGAGATCGTCGTGCCCGGCCTCTGGACAACCGTGGAACCACGCATTCTTTCGCGGTTCGTCGCGGCAGAATACGCTAAGGAAGCGGCGGGGATCGGCATCGAATTCATCGGCGGCTGCTGCGGCATGCTCCCCTACCACATCCGTGCCATGGCCGACGCGCTGGGCAAACCCAGCACGCTCCCCGATAGACCGCGCGAGTATAGCGTCGACACCGCGTGATGAGCGAGCAAGAACGGGCCACCTGCGGGACGTACGCACGCGTCAGAAGCTGGAGGCACAAATCGAAGTGAGGCTGAGCGAATTCGACATCCTCCGGCTGCTGCGGGCGACGAAGCACGCCTTGAGAGGGTTCGGTGACGCCATTCGCGGCCAGGTTTCCATTCGACAGGAAGTAATCATAATCCTGGTCGGGACTCCGCTCGCTCTCTGGCTGGGAGATAGCGGTGTCGAGCGCGCGCTCATGATAGGCACGCTGCTCCTCATTCTCCTAACTGAACTACTGAACGCGGCGATCGAGACGACGATCGATCGCATCGGCCCCGAACACCACGAACTCTCCCGCAAAGCCAAGGACATGGCCGCTGCCGCAGTGCTGGTTTCGCTCATCATGGCGGCCATAGTCTGGTTGCTCATTCTGCTCGATTGAGCGCAGCAATGGCTTGCGTTGCATTCTGGTAGCCGGAAAGAGTCTAGTAGTCGAGTACGACCGCCAGTGCCTCGTCGGGATGGTCGATGAGGAGGTCGACAGCCTTTGGCGCTTCTGCGAAGGAAAAGCGGTGCGTGAGCAGCGGGCCGACGTCTATCTGGCCGGAAGCCTGCATCCCCAGCAACGCATAGAGGTTACGCTCCTGGTCCCATTGCACGAAACGGTTCGGATAGTCCATTCGCGCATTTAAATAATCCTGGTCGCGGCTGCCGGGCCCGCGGCCGAACACCCAGCGGATGTCGATCTCCTTGGTGTGGGGGTTGGCATCGGGGTGCCCGACGGTGAAGTCCGGCACGAGACCGCCAATCATCATCACCCGACCGCTGGGCCGCACCAAATGCACGCCCAAGCGTCCCGGCTCCGGCCCGCCGCCGGCTGCCACAAACGACGCGTCCGCGCCCAAACCGCACGTGTAGTCCGCCACCGCCGCGGCCACTGTATCGGCGTCGCCTTGCAATGCCAGGTCTACGCCCAGCTCCCGCGCCTTCTCCAAGCGGAAGGGAATAAGGTCGATGCCAATGGCCTGGCCACCCATCATCCGCACCATCTGCACGATCATCTGACCCACCAGTCCCAGACCGATCACCGCCGCCGTTTCGCCCGGCAGGAATTGCGCGCGGCGCAGCGCGTGCAGTGCCGTGAGACCGATGTTCGCCGTCGCGGCTTCCGCCGTGTCCAAGTTGTCCGGAATCTTGGCGAAGTTGTGCCTAATCACAAACGCCCGCTCGGCATGCGGCGCAAAACCGCCGCCCACGGCCACCACGCGGTCGCCCGGCGCAACATGCGACTCTAAATCAGGTGAAACTGCCACGACCTTGCCCGCCGACTGGTAGCTCATGGGACGTTCGTGCACCTCGCCGGGTTCGCTGCCTGCTTGCGTGGCCTGGCGCGCTTTGCCCACACCGCCCACCTCTGAGCCGGTGCCGAGCACCGATACGGTCGTCTCCATGAGCACGCCGGTCTCTCCAAGCTCCGGCTCCGGCACTTCTTTCAGGTAAGTCTCACCTCGATTGTTTGCGTACAACGCGCGCATGTGGCCTCCCTTTGGGTTCGCAGTTCGTATCTACAGTAGTCTTGAATTTGGATAGATTCGCACCCACGTCGGAATTGCAAGTGTCAGGTAATTCGTTGACAGAATCTCCTATTCACTAGACAGTATCAATCTTACCTATCATTCCTGAATGTGTTGAGTATTTCGTTGACAGAGTCCTTCCCCCACTTGACAGTATTGACAATTCATGTCATTCCGAGCGGAGCGTCGAACCCTGTTCGCGGAATCTGGAGTCCTTACGGTATGTCGCCTAATAGCCTTAGCATCTTAGATTCCGCGCTCTTAGCGACACTTCGCTGCGCTCCGTTCGGAATTGTAAGTGTTGAGTAATTCGTTGACAGTATTCTCTCCCAAATTGGCAGTGTTGACAGATCATGTCATTCCGAGCGGAGCGAGGAATCTAGGGCCCATGCAACGTGTCGCCCAATAGGCTCAACATCCTAGATTCCGCGCTCTTAGCGACTCTTCGCTGCGCTTCGTTCGGAATGACATGTGTACTAGTCATGTCTAACTCTGCGAAAGGTTGCTTTTGTTCTCAAGTCTGTCAACGAATTACCTGACATTTACAGGAATGACATGGGATCAAGACTCCCGGGCGAGGCAAAAAAGGAACCTGCCTACATAATCTTGGCAATGACTACGTGCAACCCCTGTCGTTGCATGCCGTCTCCTGTCCACCTGCTGCGCTTGCTACGAAGTCGCCGGCCACCGCCATGCGGATTGACGTCGCACAACGGCATCCCATGCTGCCGTGAATTCGGCCCGCCGCTCAGGGGACACGTAGGAATAGCTCGGCGTGGGCATGCCGGGGATCTGGACCAGCGGCGGTTCTTCCGCTTCCCATTCGTCCAGCCGAGTCGCCAGCGCCTGCAGCACTGACTTGTGCGCCGGATCGTCAGCCAAATTGTGCATCTCCAACGGGTCATTTGCCATGTCAAAGAGTTCCCACCGCGTGAGGAAGTCTGCTCCGTAATCGATCAGCTTGTATTCAGGCGTGCGCAGCATGCGCTGGGTGCCCAGCATGTACGCTTCCTGCCGCGTGTACGGCACACCGAGCATCCAGGAGAAGGCTTCATCCGGCCAATTGGCGCTATTTCCGGCGCACAGCGGCGCGAGACTCTTGCCCTGAACGCCCTGCGGGACCGGCAGCCCGCAGAGATCGAGCACCGTCGGCACAATGTCCACGTGACCCGTTACCTCATCCACCACACGGCCCGGAGTCAGCGACGGGAACACCGACTCAGGCGCCTGCACAATCAACGGTACGTGGCTGGCGCCTTCGTACATCACCTGCTTATACATGCGGCCGTGGTCGCCCATCATGTCGCCGTGATCGGAGAGGAAGAGGATGATCGTATTGTCCTTCAGGCCGCGCCTCTCGAGTTCTGCTAAGACGATGCCGATGTCGTGGTCGACGTGTGTGGTGGCCGCGTAGTAGATTGCCGTTATCTCGCGCAGCATCGCCGGGTCGTCGATCAGGTGAGCGACTTCTTGCGTGCCGCGGGCATTCCGGCGCAGTCCGCTGATCTCGGGTGGGATGTCAGGCAACGCAATGGAATCCCGATCGTACATCGAGTAATACGGTTCCGGCTCGACAAAGGGTGAGTGGGGATCGTGATAACTGGAGAAGAGGAACCACGGCTTGCCGGACTGCTCCAGCAGGTCGAGAGCCTCGAGAGTCTGTCTGGTAATCCAGCTCGTATCATTGTCTTCTGGTGGATCGGCGAATAATCCCACGCCGCGCCCATGCGGATCGCCCGGCCACCGGCAGGTGCCTTCTGCAATCCTGTCGCGCTTCCACGCGCCGTGCTTGTCTTTCATATACGCCTCGTAGCCCCGTTCCGGCGTAGGCCCTTCGGCGCGAAACGTGCGGAAGTCATCAAAGCCAAACGAATCTTCCTTGGGATCGAAGTGCAGCTTGCCCGCAATCGCCGTCGCATAGCCGTAGTGCTGCATGATGGACGGCAAGAAAACCTCACCGTCCCGCGTAGGCAGACCGTTCCAATTGCCCTCGTGGACGGGGACATGGCGGCCGTTGAAAACAGAATATCGCGCCGGTGTGCAGATCGGCGCCGCGCTGTAAAAGTTCGCGAAGCGCACGCCCCGTTCAGCCAAGGCATCGAGCACCGGCGTCCGGCAAACGGGATGCCCCGCGCAACTGAGCAGGTCCCACCGCATCTGGTCTGTCATGAGTATGAGCACGTTCGGCAGCTGCTCGCCTCCGCCATGCTCGCCTTGCCCGTTGCCGGTTTGCTCATTCACATTGAGACTCCTTAGAGCTTGTATGTGATCTTCTCAGGAGGGTGCTTGCATAGTCCAAGCAGAGTCGTTGGCGCCGATCCTGCCTGCCCTGAGCCTGCTGCCGTTCGTGCTGAGCCTGTCGAAGTATGTACGGCAGCGCGCTCGTACACTGCCGTTCCCGCAATGCCGCAACATACACTCTTCGACAAAGCCTGTGCTGAGCCTGTCGAAGTACTCAGAGCCTGCCCCGTACTGGTTTCGGGGTCGAACGTCGTTCGAACAGACTCCACCATCGTAGATAGGCTCTTTGCGGATTGCGTGCCTACCTAATTGCTGCACTACTGCGTATTGGACGAAGCCTGCGGCCAGCGCCGCGCCGCCGACCGGCGCATGTTGGCCTCCCAAGCCGCGTACATTGCCGCGCGGCGTTCTGCAGGGAGGTATGAATAGCTCGGTGTGGGCATGCCGGGCACGCTTATCGGTGGCGGTACATCGGCCTGCCACGCATCCAGCCGCGCCGCCAGCGCACTCAGAACGGAACCGTACGCAGGGTCGTCGGCGAGGTTGTGCGTCTCTGCAGGGTCGTCGGCCATGTTGAAAAGCTCCCACTGTTTGCGGAAGTCCGCGCCGTAGTCAATTAACTTGTACTCTGGCGTGCGTAACATTCGTTTCTTGCCGACCATGTACGCTTCCTGGCGCACGAACGGCGCGGCCCGTACCGCTGCGAACGCCTCATTGGGCCAACCGGCCGTCTCGCCCGCGCACAGCGGCACGAGGCTCTTGCCCTGCACGCCCTGTGGGACGGGGAGGCCGCAGAGTTCGAGTACGGTCGGCAGAATGTCCACCTGGCCGGTGATCTCGTCAACCACGCGACCCGGCGTCACTGCCGGATGGATGGACTCCGGAATCTGCAGAACGAGCGGCACGTGCGCCGCGCCTTCATACATCACCTGTTTATTCATGCGGCCGCGGTCGCCCATCATGTCGCCATGGTCGGAGAGAAAGAGCACGATGGTGTTGTCCGCCAGGCCACGTTCTTCAAGAGCGGCCAAGAGTACGCCGATATCGTGGTCCACGTGCGTCGTGGATGCATAGTAGATGGCCGTGATCGATTGCACAACCTCGGGATCGTCGATCACGTGGGCGCGTTCCTGGGTGCCGCGGGCGTCCCGCCGCAGCCTGCCTATTTCGGGCGGAATTTCACGCAGCGGGATGGATTCCCGAGCGTACATAGAAAAGTACGGTTCCGGCTCGACGAAGGGCGAGTGCGGATCATGGTAGCTGGCAAAGAGAAACCACGGCTTGCCACTCTGTTCAAGCCCATCAAGGGCCTCCAGGGACTGAGCCGTAATCCAGTTTGTATCGTAATCTTCCGGCGGATCGGCAAAACGCCCCACGCCCTTGCCCCCGGTGCCTTCCTCGATCCTATCGCGGGTGTACTCACCGTACTTTCGCGTCATATGGGCGTTGTAGCCGCGTTCCGGTGTCGGGCCCTCGGCGCGGAACGAACGAAAGTCGTCAAAGCCGAATGAGTCTTCCCTGGGCGCGAAGTGCAGCTTGCCGGCGATGGCTGTGGCGTAGCCGTAGTGCTTCAGGATAGACGGAAGGAAAACTTCGCCATCCTGCGTGGGCCAGCCGTTGCTCCAGCCCTTATGGACGTGCACGTGCCGTCCACTGAAGATCGAGTAGCGGGCGGGGGTACACGTCGGGGCAGCGGTGTAAAAGTTCGCGAAACGCACGCCCCGTGCCGCCATGGCGTCGAGCACCGGCGTTCGGCATATTGGATGACCTGCGCAACTGAGCACGTCCCAGCGCATTTGGTCCGCCATGATGAACAGCACGTTTGGTTGCTTGTGGTCGGAGTTGCCGCTTTTGCCCTCGGCGCTAAGTTTGTTCACAGATGACCTCGCTCGCTTTAGCGTCGAACGCGTGCGCTCTTGTGAAGTCGTGCCGGTTCACTGGTTTACAATTGCTCCCTGTAGCGCGGGGGCTCGTCCCCCGCTCGGTATGGGGTCGCTCTAATGCGGATAAGATGGATTCCGTGCCCCCGCACGGGGGCGAGCATTCGCGGGAATGACGAATTCTGTCTTTCCCCTCTTCTTTGTAGCGCGGGGGCTTGTCCCCCGCCATGTCCGTGCCTTTTCACGTAATAAGATTCTCTTGCCCTAGCCCAAAGAACTCATTGGCATTGTCGTGCAGCAACCGCGCGCCGACAATTCTGGCTTGATCAATAGAATAGAGCCCCTCTTCCACCTTCTCGCTCAGCACGCGCGCGACATTCTCCCGCGCCATCACACTGTGGCCGTACGCCAACTCGACAGGTCCATAGTCGCCGCCAAAGCCGAATATCTTGTTGTGGGGTATCGTTTCCAGCCATTCGTGCAAGGTGGCCCGCGCCACGTACGGGCTGATGATGTGCACCCAACAGAGATCGACGTAGACGTTTTGGAAATTCTTGCCGAGCGTAGCCAGCTCGCTTTGGTACGGGTAGCCCGCGTGGAAGATGTCAAAGCGCGCCTGTGGATACTGGATGAAGAGGTTCACCAGATGCGTCGGGTTACTGTTCGTGATGATGTTGCCATTACCGGCGTGGAGGCCGGTATGGATTTGCATCGGAATGCCATGGTCGATGCAAAGCCGCACCACCTGGTGCAGCATATAGTCCTGCAGCGGCTTGCACTCCGTGAACGTCAAGCCGTCTTGGGTCATGCCATCGCCCTGTGGCCTGGTGCCGGCTGCTACCTGCGCGAAGATCTCCTCAGCGGCAGAACGAGGCACGTTGTCATACTGCAGGATGCGCCGGTAGGCCAGCCCGCTCTTGACCGTCACCATGCCCTCTGCTTTGGCTTTAACGAAGGCAACGCCCAGGGCAGACACGAGATCGTCCAGATCGTAAATGCTGCGTTCGGTCTGGCGTTCCAGTTCCGCAATGCCGCTGCGGCTGCTCACGCTTATGAACGAATCAAAGCGCATGGCCGGGGCAAACAGCGTCTTGTCCACCTGCGTCGATTGCACGTCGGGGATTGCCAGCACGATGTTCCCGCGCTCTTGCAGGATATGCCGGTACCATGCTTCATGCCGCTGCGAGGCGGTCAATTGTTCGTTGACGCTGCGGTAGCCCGCCAGCGACGGCTCAGCCGACATGAGGTCGTCCACCCCAAAGAGGTCGCGGCAGGCAATGTGCAACGCTTTGGCGTAGCCGGTGGTCTTGGCAAACTGCCAGTAACGCAGGAATACGTCCCAGCGGTCAGCGGGGTCGCGGCTTTGGTCGTACATCCGCGCCTGCTCGGCCGGGGTCAAACCGGCGGAAACCAGGTCGCTGCCCACGTAGTGGTGCATTTCGGTAGAGAGGAGATCGAGCGAACGCTGCCGCCGGTCTGCCTCGGAGAACGTATGCTCGTGGGTATCGATGACCGGCTGAGCCGCGATGAACTGTTCGATTTCCGGTACTGAAGCAATCGCCATGGACTGGTCTCCTTGCGACTAAGTTCTGCCTTTGTACTCTACTTCTTCACCGTTATGCGTTCAAGCGGAAGTAACAGAATGTTGTTGACTCCTGACCTGCCAGCAAGACACGTGGGTGTTTGCATCACCAGTTGTTATACTTTCACGATCATCCGTCATTACCAAGAAAATAGGCGATCATACCGTTCGCCCCCGTATCGTGCGATACGCTGTATCGAGTACGGGGCAGGCTCTGAGTACTTCGACAGGCTCAGCACAGGCTTATCGAAGTATGAACGGAGAGATCGGAGTCACTTTTCATACCCTTGTGTGGCCTTAGCAAGGCCATGGTGATTCCCGCTTTCGCGGGAACCCATCTTTGTCTGCCGTCGAGCTTACCGGCTGGAATTCGAAATAGCCGTGTCGATTGTGCCGGACTTAATGTACGGAGATCCGTCTTGGTGTAATCTCTTTATGGATAACGCTGCAGGTCTTTGCGCAGCATTGCTTAGAGCCTACCGGGCAAAAACTGGAGCAATCGATCGTGCTGATATGGTCGGAACCGCCTGATTGGGACACCTGTGCCAGGGACGCTGGCATCGTCATTGACGAGGCGGGCGGGATGCGCCTCGCTACGAGCCATCTCATCACCCACGAGACCGGGGAGTTCTCTACCCAGCACGGCGAGGAACTCTTTCGCAATGTCCAAGCCCAAGTCTCTTTCGCACTGGGCGAGACAATTCCCCATGGGGCCGATTGCTATTTCTTCGCCCGTGAAGAGCAGCACAATCGCTGGCCGCTCAAGGTGACGGTCAACGGTCACGGACAGACTCTTGGTCCCGGCACACCGCTGGCCGGTGAATTTGCCTGGTATCACCTGCGGCTACCGCGGCAACACCTGCGGCCCGGGCAGAATACCGTCCGCTTTGCCTGCGAAAGCCCCGCTGCCAACGCTTGGATACTCTCCGTTGACACCAGTGTTCCCTGTGCGCACAGCCGCAAGAGCACGGACGGCGGGCTGACCTGGAACGCCGCGGGGCTCGGCTTGGAAGGCGCATTGTCCGGCGAGTACGTGGTGCGACTGCGGGTGTGGGAGCATCCGGCGCAGGGGGCGATCACGAGTTCCATACTTGACGTGGAAACGGTGTTTCCGTCCGCACCGCTCGTCCTTCACTGGCACGCCGACACTCCGGCTGGAACGAGAGTGGCCTTGCGCTACCGCAGCGGAACGCTGCAAGACGTAGAGAATTCAGCTTGGCGCGACGTGGTGAATACCGCTGTGAGTGAAAATGAGCAGATGGATTCCCCTCCCGAATCAGATGCGGGGCAGGCATCGCACAAGAGTGAAGAATTCGGGCAAGCCGAGTTTCCGAATCCCGTCGGCCCATGCGTGCAATGGCAAGCAGAGTTGCATTCCAGCGACGGGAGCGAGTCGCCAGTCCTGCGGGGCATGGCGCTTCTTCCCAAAGACGCCAGTTCTGACGAGACCAAACCCGTGGGCGAGCTGTCTTGTGCTGAGAGCAAAACCATATCTTCTTACACTTTCACCCACCAAGATCCGGCGGAGCCGAAGTTAGGTGTCCTCCGCAATCAGGAGAGACTTGACGAGATCATCGCCGGAGCGGGGACGCAGTGGGAGCAGATGCTGGCGCTGCGGGCTTGGGTAGCGGTGCAGTGGGTGCACCGGGCGCCGCATGAGTTCCGGCGCTGCTGTCCCTGGGATGCCCTGTCGATATTGGATTGGATGCGCGCCGACCGTGGCCACGGCCAGCCCCAACCCGACGCCTACTGCACACACTACGCGGTGGTTTTGGCACAGTGCGCTCTGGCACTGGGCTGGCGGGCGCGGCTCTGGGTGATGTCCGCTGAGCCGACACTCCACGACAACGGGCATTTTGTGGCGGAGATCTGGAGCACAGAGCATGCTAAGTGGGTGATGCACGACGCCGATACCGATTCGCACGTCGAGCGCGGCGGCGTCCCGCTTAGCGTGCTAGAAATACATGATGCCTGGCGGGTGGGCGCTCTCGATAAGTTGGACGTCGTTGCCGGTGTGAACGCCGGCAAGGTCAAAATCGGCCCCGACTGGATCGAGGAAATGCTGCCCCGCGGCCTTTACCGCTTCTGCGGTCTCGTGCTGCGCAACAATCACCTCTCAACCCTCATCCCGGGGCCGGTGGAGCACGGCTGGACCACGTACAAGTGGGATGGCTTCCTCTGGTGGCGGGACGGACCGGAACCGGAACTGCTGTTCTTCTCGCTGTCCTCCAACCGGCGGGCAGACTTCTCTGGGGAGCCGGAAGGGTAGCGTTAATTCCGCGCTACGCCTGCCCCGCAGAAGTTTCGGCGGTGGCGTCCAGACATCAGGCCAATTGGGCACGCGCGCGTGAACATGCCGGCGGGAGACGCAGGCTGCAAACCTGCGCTACCGGAGGAGAACTTTGCATAACCCCACTTTCAAGCAGGGGCACTCCCTCTCCTGGGGGAGAGGGGTCTTTTTGCTACGATGGCCCTTTACGCTGGGCAGTGTCAAGCCGTATCAGGGCAGAATTGGTGTGCATATGTAGAGATTTCAGGAGATCCACCCTCACCCCCGTATCGAGTACGGGGCAGGCTCTAGCCCTCTCCCGTCGAGGGAGAGGGGACATCCGCGCTGTGGCGAGGGTTTATGCAAAGGTCTCCGTCGAGGGAGAGGGAACTATATTGCTACCGCTTGAGTTGCGCAAGGGTCTCCGGAGGGAGAGCCTTTACCCGTCAGATTCCTCAACAACGTTGGCAGGTGGCATTAACTCGCAGAACGACATGAGAAGGTCTCTGCTGCCTTGGTTTACGCCTCGTGCCACAAGGGGGCAATCTTGGCCTGGTACTCTTCTTCAATGAGTGCCGCGTAATCCGGCCAGACATCCATGAGCGCGTCGAGCCGAGCGTCGTTCATGTCGTCGTGGGGCGTAATCGCGTCAAAGAGGTTTGCGACGATTTGCGCCGCAGCAGCGTCCAGCACGCTACCGAGCTTTGCAACAATAGGACCATCACCCGCGCCGTCGTCATCCAGCAAAGCTTTGAAGAACTGCGTGCTCAGCGCCTCGATCTCCTCACCCAAGTGCATGCGCAGCCATTCACCGTCAAAGAGGTCGGGAGAGGCGTGGCGGAAGAAGACGGCAATGCCGAAGCGCCCGCGGATTCCGGCGAGCGCCTGCAGCGCATACCGCAACCGCTGCTCACGAGCCGCCTGAGCGGGATCTTGTAGGGGCAACTGCTTACAATACTTGGCAACCATGTCGCGCAACTCGTAGACCACTTCCAAGAGCTCGTCTGCCATGGCGGCACACTCGTCGCCGGTCATCTCTACACGGTACTCGGCGTCGACTATTGCATTCAGCCTATCAAGCAGCGGTCGGGAACCAATTACCTCAGGGAGAACCGGCAATGCCGCCGGTTTGGTTGGGACCCACGCATCACGCAGCAGGCTGCACGCCAGCTTGGCAGCCGGCAAGAACCAGTGCGACAGCGCGCCGTAAACCGGGTAGTAGGGCAGGTATTCCGGCAGCAAGTTGATGGGCGGATCGAACTGCTCTTCACGCGGGACCAGATAGATCTTGTACTTGCCACACGCTTCATGTTGCTGCGCCTGTGTAAGTTGCGGCTCTTGCGCTGCCAGCACGTCATCTAGCTCATTCGCCGCACCACCGATCCGCTGCCAGTCGCGCACCTCACCCATCAAGGGCAGGAGTTGCTGTGCCTCAGCCGGCGAGCAAATGAATCCCGGGGGATGCTCAAGAATGCGGGCGTAGTGGGGTGCTTCTTCCAGTAGCTCCACGTACGATTCGCCACCGGCACGACTGAGCGCCAGCCAGGACTCGGCATCGGGCGCAGCCGCAACGGTTCGGAGATCATGATCGCTGAAACCTGGGGTGAGCGTGCCTAGGTGATGCTTGCAGTAGACAGCGGCGTCGAGACCCGGCACGTGCTCTGCAATGTAGCGGCCAAGTTCCGTGCCGATGTATCGGTAATCGTCGAGCGTTAGCTTCATGCGGTAGAGACCTCATCGCATCACGAGTACATCGCGTGGTTGGCATTATTGGATCGTCATTCCCGCGCACGCGGGAATCCATCTTTGTCTAGTTTCCAGTGCCGAATCCCTACTCGATACCGTTCTCGCTCTTGTTCGCGGCGCCCCGGAACTCCGGATTCCGCCTGAATGACAGCCTTGCGCCAATCCCATCACTGGAAATGGGCCGACATGAGCCACGAATCAGCAGCAGCCGAATGCTGCATACCCTAGACTCAAGACGCTGCCGCCGCGGGGGTCTTTGAAAACGTGAACGCCTCAAACTCGTTCTCGCAAGGATAGCCGAAGCTCACCAACAAGCTGCGTTCCCGCGCGATCATGATATAGCCCATGATGCTCTGGGCCAGCGCGTCGTGCCGGCAGATACTGGCGGGCTCGGTGTGGGTGCGGGCAATCCGCATGAGCTGCTCCAGCGAGTGGGGCAGCTCTGCCGTCAGCCGCGCGAGCACGGTGAAGCGATCGCGGCTGTTCTGGGCGGCCGCACCGCCGTCGTTCTTGAGCACGGGCTGCATTTCGTCGGTCAAGAAGTGGTTCGTATTCCAGATGGTGTGGCCTTCCATGCGCCGCACTGCGACACGCGTGGACGACCGTTCCACTACGATGGCCGCGCCAGTCGGATCGGTCAGCATGAGGTTTATTCCGTGGTTCATGATGGGCGTGCGCGCCACCAAGTCCGCGGCCGATTCTACGTTATTGGCATACTGCAAGAGGTAGCGCAGGAACGTATTCGCGGGAATGCCGTGCTCCCAGTCGCTGTCGTTATTAGGAATGCTGCTGCCGCCGTAGGTGAGGCCCGCCTCGTTCACGCCCGCGTTCAGCCACGTGGTGCCGGCGTAGTTCACGCCAACAGAAGCAAGCCCCTTGTCCGGGTGAGTCTCCTGTAAAACGTGGAACTGCTTCATGTCGGCGTCCACGTCGTTGGACTTGAAATGGATGGTGCCCTGGGGTGTATCGGCCAACGCCACGTTCGTGCACTCCACGCGGGAGCGCCCGATCTCCTGGCAGGCGTTATAGGCGAGGAGATCGTCGTAGTTCACGTTGGCGGCGTCCGCTATGGCGTGAAGTTCCTCTAAGGACTCAGGGAAGACTCTGTCCAGGTTGCGCTCAACCTGCCGCAGCACCCGCCTGCCGTGGGCATTGTTCCAACCGCGATCCAGCGCGAACCGTTTCACCGCCACGGGAATGATATCCACAAACGCCGCGCCATGCTGAAGTCCCATTTCGTGGGGGGTGCCTGACTGAACCACTTGCCGCATGGGAATATCCTCCTGTCTGCAATAGTCCTGTGTCGCCTACAACACGTAGCTTTCGCCAATCGCCGGAGCCGATCCGGCTAATTGCGTATCCCTTCCACCGCCGCGTACACGCTGCCGATAGTACCGCCGATAACCTCGTAACCCTCTTCCGCGGCAATCGTGTTGATTTCATCCACGATGGCATCGAGCGCCAACCGTTTTTCGCCGGTGGTGTCGCCGTAGAAGTGCGTATTGTGGGTGAAGGGCATGATGATCTTGGGCAATCTGTCGTCATACTCTGCCATGTCGGCCCAGGCTTGGCGAATGGTCTGCCGGTGGGACTCGCCGTCGGCGCCCTCAATGCGGAGTTCCATGGGCAGATGCGGCGCGCGCCGCCGTACCTGGTCGCAGGTCAGCGGTATTTCATAAAAGTCGAGGTCGCCGGGAAAGAGGCGGTTTGCCTTGTGCGCGTAATGCGCATAGGGCACGGCGCCCTGCCACACGGCCTTGGCTTGGTCGTACTGGCGGCCTGGCGATGACACGCTACCGTGGGTGAATCCCGTGGCGACAAGCGCGGGGTACGTATTGTCGTTGGCGGAAAAGTTGCCGCCCCGGAACGTTGTCGGCCGCTTGCCGATGGCGTCCGCCCACTGGTCGGCTACCGTATCGAACATAGTCACTTGTTCCTCAAACGTGTGACCGCCGAGATAGTCCGTGTACCCGAGGCCGGTATCCTGCGGATGGATGTGGAGGCCGAGTTCGAAGCCGCGCTTTTCCAGGTCCCAGTAAAGCGCGGGCTGCGCTGCCGCCGTTTGCGCCACGATGAAAAACGTCGCGCTCAGGCCGTATTCTTCCAAGGTGTCAGCTAGCCCCGCGACTGACCGCTCGCTGACGCCCCACTCCTCCGGCCCGCCGTGGAGGGAGTCGTCCATGAGCTGCTCGCAGTCCTGCGTGAAGGTAACATAGAGCGGTTTACCGGCCATGAATCTCGATCCTTTGCATCTCTAGCTCATTCTTCTCTCGCACAGACTAGAATTCGGAATCTAGCGCTAGAAGTCTTGCCAGCACGTCATTTGCATTGTCTTCCATTTGGCTAAATCCAGTCGGACGAGCAAGCGTTCGGTGACGTCCATTTGCGGCAAGAGCCGGAATCCATCTTCTCTGCATTCCAAGATTCCGGTTTGCGCCGAACTCCTTCTTCGCAGCACACCTGGACTCCGGCTTTCGCCGGAGTGACAGATTCACCTTCAGTCTCTTCCCCAACTTCCTGCAGTGGCGGGACACAGGGCCCCGCGCTACATTCCCCGGGCCGCGCCTCCGGTTCCCTCTCCTGGGGGAGAGGGTTAGAGCCTGCCCCGTACTTGATACGGGGGTGAGAGGAACGCCCATATCCTAGTTTGCTGACTTGCCAGCGCTACCCCACACCCCTGCCTTGCTTCCCATTTCGCCCTCTAAGCCGGCGGGGCACAAGGCCCCGCGCTACATTCCCCAGGCTGCGCCTCCGGTTCCCTCTCCTGGGGGAGAGGGTTAGGGTGAGGGGAACTCCAATGTTCTGGAACGCTGAGACCCGAGTCCTCAGATCTTGCTTCCCAGCTTCCTCTTTGCGCCCTATAAGGCGGCGGGGCACAAGGCCCCGCGCTACTAAGTCCGGCCCGTCGCTGGGGCCTCATCCGAACGGCCCCGGCATGCCGAAGTCGCTGACCGATAGCTAACAGCACTTCTCCTCCTGCGCCATGCGGTCCACGTCCACCATCACGTCGGTGAGCAAGTCCACGTCCACCTCGTACCACAGGCCGAAGGTGCTCTTGCCGCCCGGCCCCAGGATTTCTTCCGCAATCTCGCGCACCAGGCTGCGGTTCGCATTCTGCACGCCGAAATCGGCAAACGTCGAGGGCAGGTTGACCGACTGGTTGAAGCGGATCAGCTTACGCACCTCGGCTTCGCCCTGCTGCATCAGCGCCACCGCGACCAGAACGCCAAATGCCACCTCTTCGCCGTGCACCCTCTCAATGGTGGCGTGTTTCGATTTGCCGGGATGCACACCGTGCTCTCCGCCAACCCCGCCGCACGCCGGTCCAGCCACACCGCCGCCGTAGACAATCGCTTCTACGACCTTATCAACTGCTTCTGTGGCCACGCCGCGCTCGCACGCGTGGTACGCCGATGCGCCGTGCTCGAGAATCGTGTCGTAGGTCCATTCGGCAATGGCGACGGCCGCGCCGGTGGGAAAGACATTATCGAAGCCGAGAATGCGTTCAGTACCGCTGCGCAGGCGCAGCTCGCGCCCGATGCGGCCGCCCGTCCACGTGGGCAACGCATCGGCCATACCGGCTGCCAGCCAGCGGCCGCCGCCTTGGGCGATGATGCGGGTGTCGGCAATCACGGTATGCGGCCCGACGTACCACACGTTGCGGTCGGCGTCGCCTTCGATACTAGCGCTAAACGTGGCTGTCGCGTTGGTGGAAGCGACGGTCGGCACACTGATAAGCCACGCGCCCATCTCGTGGGCGATGGCCTTAGCTGCGTCCACTACACGCCCGCCGCCGGCAGCAATAACGACGTCTGCCCCGAGCTCCTTGCCCTTTGACACGAGGGCATCCACTTCCGGGCGCTTCTTGTCGACGTGGCTGCCGTGCTCGATGTGGTACGAGATACCATGTTCGTCGAGCGCGCCGGTAACGGTATCTTTGATTGCCGCCATGGCCCGGCCGCCGCCAACGATCAGCGCTTTGCTTCCCAGCGCCGCCGCATGCGCGCCAACATCGCTAACAATTCCCGGCCCTACCACAAATCGCAGCGGGTGAACGATCGCTTTCTTCATGCCAGCTAATTCCCCTAGTCGATTAAGATTCAACCTATTCTCATCTCTGCTTCCACATCTGCAACAGGATCTTGGTAACAATACTCCGTAGCGAGACTGCGCTAGATCTCCTGATTCAACCTGGAAGCCTCAATTCTCTTCGCCTTCCTCCTCGTCCCAATGATATGACGCATCGTCCTCAAGTTCGTCCACGGCTGCCCAGTCTTCCCATTGTTCACCGGAACCATGCACTTCTTGCAGTTCCGCTCCTATCTCGGCCTCATCCTCTTCCCAACCCCATTCATGTGGAGATGCGTCTTGCCAGGCAGCAAACGCTACTGCGCCTGCAATCTCATCTTCATATTCGTCCCAATCATTCTCTCCACCGTCCTCATCGGCAACCTCGTTTGCCCCGGCGTCTTCAAGAGCTCCTTGCTCTGCATTGGGAGTGCTCTTGTCCTGTATCTCGCCATTAAGTGAACCAGGACAGTATTCTTGTGCATCTCCTTTAGCAAGAGGTACAAACGAGATTTTACCGAGAATCCTTCGCAGCATGTAGCTTTAACCAGGCGTGCCAGGCGAGCCTGCCGCAATGCCGACTTTGCCAGCCATCAAGTTCAATCTTGAATGCACCCTACACCGGAGGGACATAGCCACAGAGGCACTCAACGCCAGCAGCCCCACCCAGCACACAATAGCTGAGATAGTCTGCCTTTAGACCATCTTCAGCCTTGATTGGCAAACAGCGACTCTAGGTCCTATCCCACCGCCACCGGCAAGCGCATATCCGCCGCCACCGTATTCATGCTCTCCTTGATGGCCGCAGCCACGTAGCGCAGGTCCTCGTCGGTCATGAGCGGATGGATGGCGGGGCAGAAGAGCCGCCGGCCGGCATCGGTGGAGACCGGCACGTCTTCCGGACTGTGCCCCATCCTCACCATATATCCGACGTAGTCTGGCAGTGAAGCGTTCATGATCCAGGTACCCACGCCGTGCTCGCCGATGAGGCGGTCTGCAAACTTGTCCCGCGGATCGCCGGCCCAGTCCTCTTCCAGCATGAGCGTGTAGCCGTACCAGACGTGGTGGTAGCCCTCGGGTTCGATGGGCAGGATCAGGCCGGGAATATCCTCTATCAGTTCGACAAAGTCAGCCACGCGCTGCCTTCGCGCATCATTCATTTCGTCGAGGCGTGTGACTTGAATGGAACCGGCCACCGCTTGCAGCTTCGTCATGCGGAAGTTGGTGCCCCAGCCATCCAGCGCGCTGCCAAACGAGCGCATGCTATTCACGAACGCGGCGTAATCGTCATCGTCCGTGGTGACCATGCCGCCTTCGCCCAGGGTAGTCATGTTCTTGCTGGTCTGGAAGCTGAAGATGTTCATGGCGCCTTTCTTGCCGACCTTGGTACCCTTATACCCGGCGCCGACGGCGCGGGCAGCGTCGCAAAGCACAGGCGGCGGGCCGTGAACGGGATGCGGGTGCCGCTGTGCGACGTCTTCCAGGGCGTCCACGTCGGCGGATAGACCGTTGTTGTGCACGGCCAGGATCGCGCGGGTATTCGGCGTCATGCAGCGCTCGACGTCGTTCGAATCGATGTTGAACGTGGCCGGGTCGATCTCCGCCAGCACTACCTTGGCGCCGACGCCCATCACGCAAAGGGACGTGGCCTTGAACGTGATGCCCGGCACGATGACCTCGTCTTCGGGGCCGAGTTGGAGGGCATGGATTGCCGCGTCCAAGCCGGTGCCGCAGGAGTTCACGGCAAGGGCATGCTTGACGTCGCAATACTCAGCGAATGCTTCCTCAAACTGCGCGACCTCCGGGCCGTGAAAGCCGATGCGCCAGTCCATGCTCTCCTGCAGGCTGGCGTTGATGGCGTCTACCTCTGCTTGGGTGTACCACCCGCCGAGAGTCGGAAACGGAAACTGCCGCTTACCGTGCTCCAGCAAGTCTCGTTCGTCTTTTGTCAATTCCATCGCAAACTCCTCATTGATGCTTACTACTCGGTGGTAGGTAACTCACTACCACACATTAGTTTGGACCTTCAATCTACTCAAGCGCGTGAGATAGAGCGGCGCATTGAAGAGTCGCCCTCACCCTAACCCTCTCCCCCAGGAGAGGGAACCGGATCTGCTCAACGCGCTAGGCACTGAACTCCTCTCCAACACTCCAATGAGAGGGGACCGAATCTGCTCCTCGTACGCTTGGCTCCGCAATCTGCCCCCTCTCCCAGGAGAGGGAACCGGGCCTGCTCCGCATGCTCTTGGCTCCGTTTTCTGCACCCTCTCCCTGGGAGGCTGTCTCAATATTTTGGTGCGGGGCACGGTGAATGGGGTGAGAAGGACAGACAGATGGCGGGTGGTATGAACAAGACGGTGCCAGTGAGAGACTCGTCCCCGGGGCGACGCTGGACTACACCCAGACCGCCACAGGGCGTGGAGGCTCTTGAGATTGAACGCGGTGGCCAGCAGGTGCCATTCGGACGTCACGTGGCTGCGGCCTCTGAGCAGGAAGCGCCTGGCACTGTGCCACTCCTTGAGCAGGCCAAAGACCGGCTCGACGATGGTACTCCGGCGGCGGTACACCTGCTTGGCAGGCGCGGTGGCCATCAACTGCCTGTGCCGTTGCAGTATTGGCTCGTAGGCGCTGATCTTTATGGAGCGGCCCCTCTGGGAGGAGGTGCAGACGCCGAAGGCCGGACAGGTTCTGCAGTCCCGGCCGTTGGCTTGGTACCGCTTGACCCGGTAGCCGTTGCTGTGGGTCAAGCGGTGCGTGTAGGTGAGCACCTTTTGCTGGGGACACAGGTAGGTGTCGGTCTCTGGACGGTAGGTGAAGTGGTCTTTATGGTAGGGGTTGCGGCGTCTGCGCTCGTGGGTCGTGGGCATCAATACCGTGTGGCCGCCGGCGTGGCACGTGGCGAGGTTGGCCCCCGAATGGTAGCCGGCGTCCGCAACGGTCACCACGTCCCGCGCGGCGTCGATGTTCTCCTGCGCCGCCTCGATCAGCGGCGCCAGGTGGGGATGGTCGTCGGCACTGGCGCTCACGTCCACGGCTGTGATCAACCTCCCCCCTGCGCCCTCGTCCGGGGACGCAAGAGGGGAGACCAGCGCCTGGGCGTTGTAGCCGGTGATGAAGCCACCCATGCCAGTCTTGAGCAGGGCCGCGTCCGCATCAGTCAGGTTCGTGTAGCGCGGCCCGTCCTCAGCCGCGACGCGGGCGAGCGCGTCGTCCACCCGCCGCCGCAGGGCCTGGGCATCGGCAAGTTCCTGCGGCAAAGTCGCTGGCGGCGCGTCGCCCCCCGTGGCGTTCTGCGCCTCCAGGTCCGCGATCGCTTGCTCGGTGCGGGACAACAGCCGCTGCAGCCCCTGCGCGTCGTGGGTATGCCGCGTCCCGGCGTTGGCCGCGATCCTGGTGCCGTCCACCGCCTGGATTGCCAACTCCACCAGGCCGGCTCGCACCGCCGTGCGCACCGTGCGCTTGAGCAGCATCCGCATCCGGTCGCGGTGCGCCTTGTAGAAGCGCCACAGCGTGTTGTGGTCCGGCTGCTGCATCCCCACCAGCCACAGGTACGGTACCTGATCCCGGCAGGCTGCCTCCAGCTTGCGGCTCGAGCGCACGCCGGTCATGAAGCCGTAGACCCATACGCCCAGCAGCGCGCGCGGATGGTAGGCCCCGGCGCCACGCGGATCGCCTTGCAGGTCAATCTCCATCGCCTCCCAGGCCGCAGCATCGAGGCTGTCCACGAACGCTGCCGCAAACCTGACAGGATGGTCGTCCGGGATCAGTTCGTCCAGCGTCGGCGGCAACAGCCAGGCCTGTTCACGACTAAACGGTCTCAACGGCATCGTCACTACCTCTCTACAAACTATCCCACCACCTCACCTTGCTTCTCTTCACACCAGTATATATCCAGTAGATCTATTTTTGAGACACCCTCCTGGGGAGAGGGCCGGGGTGAGGGGGAAGCGTCGCCTATCCAACCCAATGCAACTATCTGGCGGGGCTACGCAAAGGCCTCCTCTAAGGAAAAGGGGATTTCACGCCACCAACAGCGGCTCTTAGGATTTCTCAGCGCCAGACTCTTATTCTGCATTGACGAGTCTATCATGTTTGCAGTACCACGTGCCGCGCCTCCGCCCCGTTGCTGCTGATTGGCACCGGCACCAAGGCATAGGTCCACCCGTAAGCCTCTTGCAGCGACACGTCCACCGCCTCACCATCCACACTGGCACGAGGAGTCTCGCCGTTTTCTAGCGGGACCATCAACGTAAATGTGCCGCTGGGCGAACTGCCGGAGACCCGGCACGAGAAGCTCCCATTGTCCCAGGCGCTATGAGAGACCTGTGCCCGGTTGCGGGCGCGCACAAAGTCGGCCCATTCGAAAGCGCTCCAGATGGGCAGACCCAGTTCGTTTGCGTAATCCCAGCTCTGGTTCTGGTAGGCGCTGCTATAGGTGTAAAACGATACGGGATGCGAGAGCACCGTGAGCGGACTGAAATAGCGCTCCTTTTTCTCCAGCATCACCTGGCGCGTGCGCTTGGCTTCGCCCACCGGGTCCGACGAGAGCTTGACTTTGACCGATGCGTCGTCATACGCCTGGGTCAGTTGCTGGTAGACCTCGATGATCTCGCCGTTGGTATCCACGAACTTGCCGGGATGCCCGGAGCCGTTGGTGTACTGCAGCCACTGGTCGTGGATGCTGAGCACATTGGTATCCAATACCACGCCCACGTCCTCGTAGATGCGCGGCAGGTCGACATAGCCCTTCCAGCCAAGGCAGTGATTGCGGTTGGCAATGACAGTCTCGCCGCCATAGTGCTCCCGGAAATAGTCGGTATCCCGTCGCACGATTTCTTCCATGACGGCATCCTGCTCTTCATTAACGTATTGCGGATCAAAGGCGTTGTGGTGGATGCCAAAGGAATGGCCGCGAGCGCGCCAGCCTTCCACTCGTTCCGGCGTCGCGATGGTGTACTTGGATGGGCCGAGCATCAGGTAAATGGTAACGTGTCCGTTGTGTGCTTCCGCCGCATTCATCAGCGCTTCGAAGGCTTCGAGCGGCGAGTAGTCGTCATCAGAGTCCAATACCACCATGCTCTTGGTCTCCGGCGTGTCGTAGTACCACAGCCGGGGCTGCGGGTGCTTAGCGATGGCATTGATGGCGTTGCCGAGCAGCATGGCATGGATGTCGGCCTGCGGCAGGTGCATGCGCCGCGTGTCCAGGTGATTGCTAAAGAATTCGTTGGGACGGTAGGGGTTGCCGAATCCCACGGTGCGCCAGCCATAGTGCACCGGATTACCCTGGCGAATCAACGCCACCGCTTGGGCAAGGTCGTAACCGAATGCCACCACCTGTCCTTTACCAAGCGGGAAGTGCATGACTGCGGGGTATGACGTTTCGACGTCAGCATCGACGTAAATCCTGGCGATCTCTCGTGTGCCTTCCGGCAGTTGCAGCGGCTCGTAGTTGTCCACCGGCATGTGGGTCTGGATCGACTCATGCGGCACGCCGGCGCTAATGGCATTGCCCGGCAGCGGCCGCACGTAGGCCGGATAGGCGGCGGTGTCCGTCGGCGCCAGACCAAGCTCCACAGCGAGCACGCGTGAAGGACGCAGCGCGATCAGCCGCCCGCCCGCCTTCACATAGGCCACAAGCCGCTCCACGTAGGCGCGTCGCGGCAAACTGGGCGTCAGGACAACCGCATCATAGGCGTCAAGCCGCGCCAGAGCATCCTGGCCGATGGGCTGCACGTCGAAGTCCGCAAAACCCTCCGCCTTTAGTACTTCAGACGTATACGGTCCATAAGTATTGGCGCGGCTACCCGGTTGGGTGAGAATCAGCATGCTCACGGGGGACAACCTCCTGGCTTCCAGTAACGCTGTTTTTCAGAGTTTACCAGAGGAGGATGGGCGTTGCCTGTCCTTGGCATCTGAGCCAAGAGCTCGTACAGAGTCTCCAACCGCGCTTCCGCGCGAGAGGAAATGCAACAATGTCAGAATGGCGCAGTGTCCTACCCAAGCAAGATCGTCCGCCCACCCTCACGTTTCCTCACCTTGTGACTTACTCGAAACGACGTTTCCAGGAAGGTAGACACGTCCAGTTGTAGCTAGTACTCTGGACGCTACGACAGTGGGAGCATCGAGGAGGATGCGCTTGGCATGTTGACCGCGTGGGTGCTCATCGTCTTCTTAGCCTATTTTGCGGCGCTCATTGGCATTGCGGTCTTTCGCAGCCGCCAGATGCAGGAGATGTCGGACTACGTGCTCGCCGGCCGTAAGGTTGGCAGCTTTACCTCGGCGTTAAGTTCCAGTTCGTCTTCTACCAGTGGGTGGACTATGCTCGTCTTCCCGGCGCTGGCATTCATGAATGGCGCCGTGGAGTTCTGGACGGTATTTAGCATAGTCTTTGGCTTTTGGTTGACGTGGGCCATTTATGCCAAGCGGCTCCGCCGGTATACGATCGCGACGGACAACTCACTTACCTTTCCTGAGTTTTTCGAGAAGCGCTTTGGGGACAAATGGGGCGTGCTGCGCACGCTTTCAGCCGCGATTGCCCTTTTCTTCATCATCTTTTACATTAGCTCCGGCCTGATCGCCGGATCCAAGCTGCTGAATACGGTATTTGGCCTCGAGGGCATTGTGGGTATTTTGGTGACTCTCGTGGCTGTCGCATCGTATACCTTCATTGGCGGTTTTCTCGCCGTTTCCCGCACCGACGTCTTCCAAGCCATTATCATGTTGGCCGGCTTCATCATCTTGCCAATTTCGTTGCTATTCCTCACCTCCGATCCTTTACAGGGCCTGGAGGGCACGGCCGCCGGCTTTTGGAATCCGTTTACAGACGCGTCCGGCGAGGGCGTCACGGTCACCTTCCTGCTTTCGACAGCCGGCTGGGGCTTGGGCGCCTTTGGCTCGTTGCGCATACTGCAGCGCTTCATGGCGGTGGAAAGCGAAAGGCGTATACGGCCCAGCCGCGATATCGGCACGCTTTGGGCATCGCTCATCTTCATGTTTGGCCTCATGCTGGGGCTGGTAGCCTTGCCGGCCCTTGGCGAAGTTGGGAGGCTCGATGAAGTCACCGCCGATCCGGAGCGCCTCTATCTAGTCGCCGCGACCGCCTTCTTCCCGCCGATCATTGCGGGGGTCCTGCTGTCGGCCGTAATCGCCGCCGTCATGAGTACGGCGGACTCACAACTGCTCTTGGCCTCGGCCATGGCGACTGACGACTTACCGTTCATCCGGCGCTACGCCTACGCCAAACGGTACGTCTTCGTGCTCGGCGCCTTTGCACGCGTCTGGTTGGGCCGCTTCCTGCTGGTCGTGGTCGGCGTCATCGCGGCCCTCTTGTCCATCTTCAACCCCGATTCGGTGTTCAATCTGGTTTCCTATGCCTGGGGCGGCATGGGCGCGGCCTTCGGACCCCTGCTCTTGCTCGCGCTTTATTGGCGCCGCTTCAACTTTTGGGGAGCACTCACGTCCATGCTCACCGGCACGGTCGTTGCCTCGATTTGGGGCTACTCTTCCGGCGGCCCCGGCGGCATTATGGACATCCAACCCGCCACACCGGGTTTCCTCATCGCCATTCCCTTTGCCGTCGTTGTCACGTTGCTCACGGCCAAACCTTCTGAAAAGATGACAGAAGTGTTCGACGACGTGGCTACCGGCTGGTCCGCTGCGCGCGAGACCTAACGCGAAACGGCGTTGAGGGAAAGATTGCACAGGCAGCTTTGGGCACTCCGTAGCGGCCAGGACTCCATCTTATAGAACAACACCCGCCTTGCGGCGGGTGATTGCTATACAAGCATCGCTTCGAACTGGCGCTTGCCCTTTAGTGTCTCAGCGACCTGATAATCGGACCCTCTGCCAACATCTGCGCGAGTTGCCCGGCGCGGTCAACCCGTCCGAAATAGTTGCAGGGAATGACGTCGAACGGCTCCAGGCGGCGCATGAGTTCATCGAGCAGCAAGTTCTGGCCGATATTGTCAGTGGCGTAGTGAGGCAAACGCACCAGGGCGATGCCGTGCTCGCGGCAGGCCGCTACTGTCTCCGACCCCGCCGAGACTTGCACCACAGTTTGCACGCCAGCCTTTGCCAGCAACGGAAATGCGCTGGGCGGATAGGCGTAGCCGCCGGCAAACTTCGCGTGCATGCGTCCGGTGAGCTGCGCCGGGTCGCCCGTCATGATACGGGGCACCGCGCCGATGCGCGCGGCTTCCTGCATTTCCGGTAGCGTCAGCATGAGTTCTACGACGTCGCCGACGGTCTCCGGCTCTTCGCGCGCAAAGAGCGCGTTGATGTATTGCCGGTGCGCATAGTCAACCGGTGTATGAATGCATGCCAGCGGATACCCAAGCAACTGCGCGGTATCGGGCCCGATGCGGTGCATGTCTTCGTGCTCCCGCAAGCGTGCCGCCATGAAGTCGAAGATGCAGGCGCGCGCCTCAGTTTCGGGTACACCTTCCCAAATGAGATAGTCGGCGTTGACCTCCATGAAGTCGGCGACGAGCGAAGCTGAGATGCCGACACTGTTCGTATGGTGGGAAATGAATGCGTCTATTGGGGTGCCCTTTGCCGCCAGTTGTACCCCAAGCAGCATCTCTTGCACGTGCAGGTTAATGCCGACGAGCGCAGTGCGAATCGGTGTTTCTGCCGGGCCGTGGGATATGCGCACGTCGCCGTAGGGATTACGAAAGCGCTCCTGATCGTAGAGTGCCTGCTGCCAAGCAGGCAGAGCGGCATACTCGTCGCGGCGTCGCTGTAGTTGGCGCTCTATGGCCGCCTGACCCCTGGGGTCAAGCTCGCGGCCGATTTCGATGGACGTCTCGTACAAATCACGTAGAGTCATTCATGTGCTCCCATGCCCCAGCCCAATCGCTATACCGCGCTCATGCCCGTCTCACTGCAAGATCGAAACTATGCGTCGAAGAAGGCGTACAATCACCCTCTCCCCAATCCACTCCCACAGTGTACACTCCCATCTGTACAATGGGTGAGTGCCTCGACTCCGGTTAGAGGGACCAATGAGGATGCTATTCTTACCCGCGTTTCGCATCCTGACCGGACGGCAGGCCACGGAAACCCGACAGGAAGCCATCGTTTCCGGCGAGGCAGGGAAGATGTTGCGGCGAGTTGCGATTGTTGGCGGAGGTATTTCAGGTCTGGCCGCCGCCTGGGCGCTTAGTCATCACCCGGACCGCTTTGACTTCCGGCTGTACGAGGCGCAGGCCCAGATTGGCGGGAATGCGATTACGGCCGATATGCCGCAGGAAGACGGCTCCTCAATCCCTTTCGACATTTCCGTCACCGCCTGTATCCCGTCGGTCTACCATCACATTCTCTTGCTGATGGAGCAATTTGGCATTGATCTGATCGATACCAAGTTTAGCTACAGCGTGAAATACCGCGGCCAAGTGTATGCCCACGACTTCGATTCCGAAATTAGAGAGCAACTGCGGTTCGAGATCCAGAAGTTCCAGCAACTCCTGCGGCGTCTCCACTGGTTTGGCGGGCTGACTCGTTCCCAGTCGAAGCTGCTCAACGCTCTCAACCCCTTCAACTACCTAAGCATGGGGACGCTGCTGAATTGGGGAGCCTATTCCGGTGATTTCAGATTCAAGATTCTGAAGCCGATGTTCGTCAATTTTCTCATGGCGACGAACGTGTTCGATATGCCCGCGTCGCTCTTTGCGCGGTATCTTGAATTCTTCGACATCGAGAGCGCCACGCCGATGCAGACGTGGGACCAGGGAACGCGGCGTATCTACGAGAATCTATCGGCTGGTTTCCAAGACAAGATCTACCTCAGTAGGCCGGTACGCAAGGTGTGTCGACAGGAATCCCGCGTCGTGGTGGAGGACGAAGCCGGTGGCCGAGAGGTCTACGATGAAGTCATCTTCGCCTGCAACGCGAACCAGACGCTGATGATCCTCGACAAGCCCACGTTTCTGGAGCGGTATATTCTCTCTTCAATTCGCTACGAGAGCGAGCTGCACAACCACACCGTCGTCCACTCGGATTCCTCAGTCTTGCCGGACAACGAGGTGAAGCCTCTGACAACCCGGAGCAATCACATCGAACAGTACGGCGCCAGGCCGGACAACTATGAAATCACGTACATCATGCACAACCAGCAACCGTGGGCTAATCGCTCGGATAAGCCGTGCCTGGTGACGTATAACCCGATCAGTCCCATCGATGAGCGAAAGGTCGTGAAGAAGTGGTGGTTTCAGCACATCGTCCACGACGTGCGTCACGTCGCGTGGCTCGTGAACATCTTTCGCTTCATTCAGGGCAAGCGGCGGACGTGGCACTGCGGCGCGCACACCCTGGTCAACAGTCAAGAGACCTGCTTCGTGACCGGGCTCGCAGCGGCACGGCAGCTCGGTGCGAACTACCCCTTTGACAATCCCGGGGCAAGGCGCATGTTCAACTACTACGGCAGGATCATGTACGGTTGGCGCTTCAGGAAGGCGTAGGGCTGCATGCCGCGGCTGCTCCTGAGTGTCTCAACCCTGTCAGCGAGTCTTGCCGCGACACCGCCCGCTAGCAAACCGTAGCACGGAAGCTTGTCCCCCGCTGGAGCGGCTGCGCCAGGGCGGAGAAGATGGATTCCCGCGTGCGCGGGAATGACGGATGCGGTCAGCTTCCGTGGCAATGACGGATACTGCCCGCTTCCGCCGTGGCACGGCAATGACCGATGCTCTCCGCTTCCGCCGTAGCGCGGGGGCTTGTCCCCCGCTCTTGTGCTTGAGCACGAAGGCTGAAGACCCGGTGGTGAAATGTGGTTGCGGGAAAGAGAAGATGAATTCCGGCTTGCACCGGAATGACGGACTGGGGTGTTGCCTGGTTTAAAGAGCTGGCGGGCCGATTCTTAAAGAGTCGACACAACCGATTACGCAACTTGGGGCTGTGCAAACTCCCGCTGAGGCATCAAGAAGTCGCGTTGCCGTTTTCGCTCACGTCGGAATAGAATTGGGCGCAGTAGCGACGGTACCTGGTGATCTCGCCGTCGGAACGGCAGAGGCGCGGGCGGGACTGATACCGTTTGCGGCTCCAAATGACCTCATCTTGCCGTACTTCCCATACTTGCTGCGACGCGGTAAACCAGTTCATGATTGGCGCGCGCATGCCCACCGGCAGAAATCCCAGGCCTGCGAGCCAGCGTTTCGGCTTGCGCAACTCCCGCACTTGCGAGGCCAGCGACATGTCGATGAACGTGCCGTCCACCGGTGTCGCCAGCACCCAGAGACGCATGTCCATACCGATCGAGTGTTCGCGAATGTCCACGAATGAGTAGCCAAGCCCGTGGACATGCGTGTCGGCGGTAAGATCAAACGTGAGTTTTGCGACTCTCGCAATCGAACGGGTGGACCTGAAGTTGAAACGGCTCCTCAGATAGGGACCGTCCACAGACACCGGCTCAATACGTTCCACCTTGCCAAAGCCGTGGATGTAGCGCAGGTGGGCCAGGTCCACCGCGTTTTCCGAAGTCTCCTGGGGATGGCCGGCAAAGCGCACCGTGCGGATCGCGAGATCGCACCAATCGTCATCGTCGGACGCAACCGCGGGTAGGTGCCATTGCGGCTCCCGATCTTGAATGCCATACCACGCAAAGATCATGCCGACGATCTCCTGCGTCTCAAACACCCGCAGGACAGTGTGCCGTGGCGCCGGGGCATACGGCGTGGCCACGCACGTGCCGGTGGCATCGAACTCATAGCCGTGAAATGGACATACCAGCCGGCCATCACGCACGCGCCCCCCGGCAGCAGGGCTCAGGTCGGAGCCCAGGTGCGGGCAATAGGCCTCGGCAACGCAGATTTGGCCACTATCGTCGCAATACACGACGATGTTCTCACCCATCCAGGTCTTGTGGATGAGCTTTTCTTTCTCGATGTCCTTGCGGCTGGCGACGAAGTACCAACCCTCCGGAAATGGAGAAGGTATGGCAGCAGACACGAGCATGGGGGAGGAGGTTTGCATAACTGAAATCCGGACACACTAAGTTGAGGATTGACATGTGAGTGTCTGTCGGGTAGTGTACACTTATAATAACATATGTCGTGTACATCCCCTACTGCCGCTAGGTTTACTATTGCCAGCGACTACATTTCGCTTCCCAATTTTCGCCCTACCCATTGCCCGTGAAGCCGAGTCATCACTTTCCGGTGGTGCGATGCGCCAGGGCGATCTGGACCAATCCTGACCCCTGGAGGCAACGCAAGTGACAATCGCAACCGACCGTGTAACCACCCATGAGCTGACGTTGCCTCAAGAACTCGTCCTGATGCTCCTCAATGAGGAGACCGGCTACTTTCGCCAAGTGGCCGGCTGGGACCTCAACTGCGCCATCATCGGCGGCGTATTAGCGGAACTCTCGCTGAGAGCCCGTATTGACACAGACATGGAGTCTCTCAAACTCCTGGATCCGACTCCGACGGACAATCCAGTCTTGGATCCAATTCTGGAAAAGATTGCCGAGGAACCGGAAGCACATAACGTGCAGTATTGGATCGAGCGGCTTGTTTTTCGCGCCCCGGCAATCGTCGACCAGATCATGGAACGCTTGGTTGAGTTGAAGATTCTGGACTACCACGACGGTGAATTCTGGACGCTGTCCCGGTCTTCGTGGCGGACGGAACTGTACACCGACTTCCGTGAAGTCACTGCGGCGGAGTTCGTCGAGACACGCGTGAGCCGGGCGATCTTCGATAATGAGATTCCCAGCCCACGGGATGTCATCATCATCGCCCTTCTCAATACGTGCGATGTCCTGCGCTTCATATTTCAACTCGAAGAGGCCTCAGAGGAGCGAATCCAGACTATCTGTAGGATGGAGTTGATTGGCCGGTCCATCGCGGATGCGGTAGCCAACAACTTTGCCGGAGGCATGCTCCGGCGCTCCGCCCTTGCCAAATCGATTCCGGTTGTCCCATTGCACAAGGTTTTGCTGAATCCGCATTTGCGCAGCGGCAACATTGCGGCGATCTTTGCGGAATTTGGAAATGAGTACGGCCCGGTGTTTCAGTTGCGCCCGCCCTTTTCCGAGCCACTGTATTTCATAGGCGGGCCCCGCGTAAATCAATGGGTGCAACGAAACGGGCGGCAGTACCTACGGGCGCGGGATTACTTTGCCGACTTCGAGAAAGTCTTCGGCGCGTCCGGGCTCATACCCGCGGTGGATGGGGCCGACCACTTCCGGCTGCGCAAGGCCATGTCACCGGGGTATTCACGCGAGAGATTGGAAGCGCAACTGGATGAGGTCTATGGCAACGCCCGCACGTATATGGCGGATTGGAAGGTCGGTGACTCTTACTCTGCGCGGTCGCTGTGCCGGCGGATGATCAATGCGCAAATTTCGCCGTTCACCGTCAGCATTGATTCACAAGACATCGTCGACGATCTCATGGCATACAAAGAACGGGGCCTCTGCACACACGTCGCGCGGGTTCTACCCAAGTTCATGCTCTATACCCCCGGCATGAGACGCCGGGCGAAAATCGTCAATGAGGTGACGAACCGGGTCCAGCAAGTCCATACGCCCGCCCAGCGCGCGGGTCGTCCACGGGATCTTGCGGATGACCTTCTCAGCCTTCAGGCCAGCGACCCGCAGTTCCTGCCGGAGTCGAATATGCCGTTCATGCTCTCGGCGCCGCTGCTTGCCAGCATGTACTTGGGCGATGCGCTGAGCTTTGCGGTCTACGCCATGGCGGCGCAGCCCGAAATCTACGCACGGATACAGAAAGAAGCCGACGCCTTGTTTAGCGATGGCGATCCCCAGGGCAAAGACTTCACCCTAGAAGCACTGGACGTGACGCACCGCTTCATCATGGAGGTCATGCGCATGTACCCGGTCGTGCCCATGTCTATTCGCAACGTCATGAACGCCTGCGTGGTGGAAGGCTTTGAGTTGCCGGTGGGCGCGCGGATCCATATTGCTACGACCGCCTCACACTACATGGAGAAGGCCTTTCCCGAACCCTTCAAATTCGACATTGAACGCTATACGGCGCCGCGCTTTGAGCATCGCAGCCGGGCGTACGCCCCCTACGGCCTGGGTACGCACACTTGTCTCGGCACCCGGTTTATGGAGCGGCAACTGACAATCAACCTACTCATGATCGCGCACTACTTCACGCTCGAGGTATCCCCCGATAAGTTCAAGCACAAGCTCACGTTCAGCCCGTTCCCGTCCAACAAACCGAGCGGAAAGCTGAAGTTCGTCATTTCCGATCAGAGACGCGAGATAAACGTCTAATGCACCATGGATCGCCCGAGAAACCGGGAAGGAGAGGGACTAAACGGGCTTAAGAGCCAGGAAACAATATAGCGGCGTGAAGATCCCGGTCTTGCCGCCCGCGACGTAGGCGTTGGCAGTCCGATCCAGCAGCTTGACGACACGGGCGGAGCCCGATGGGAACACCCCCAGCACCTCGGCCAACCTGGATGCCCCGAAAACTGCCTTGCGGCCCAGCGGAAGCCTGATAAGGGCGTTGCCGAGCGTTCCGTGCCGGGTCTCCATGGGCCGATACCACGGCGTGGTCGGACCGTTCTCCCCAACAGCCCGATCCCTCCCTTCTATGACCTGAAAACCCGCCGTTTCGAGGTCGCGGTTTACCTCGTCCATCGTCGCTATTTCTTTGAGCGCGATCCCGTGCATCAGTTCTTTCTCAATAGCTCGATGTCGCTCGTCACCGGGATTGAACTTGCTCGTCATGCACATTTCCTGGCCCCAGAACAGGGCCCCGGGTTTCAGCACGCGGTAGATCTCGGCAAACGCGCCCGCCTTGTCCGGCGCATGGCACGTCGATTCAATCGCGTACCCCCGGTCGAATGTGTCGTCCGCGATAGCGTCCATGTTCATGAAGCTACACGCGAGGTAGTCGATCGCATGGTCGAGTCCCGCCTCGGCGTCCAACGATCTCGCCTTGTCCAACTGGATTTCGTTGCTATTGACCCCGACTACCCTGACTCCGGCCTCCCGGACGACGCGGCGCAGCGGGCCGCCGACCCCGCAACCGACATCGATCACCGTCATGCCCTCGCGCAACTCCAACTTGGCGATCATCAGCCGCTGGTGACGGATCTTGGAGTCCTCCAGGCTTTCATGGGGCGACAGCGGTGCGAAGTGAAGGGACTCACCCCAACCGAACTCCATGAACTCGCCGCAGAGGTCGTAGTATTCCTTGACGGTTTCGGTGTGGTCGTAGCCCGTCGGGACGGCGTCCTCCACGTGTGCTTTGTCCATCCAGCCATCGAAGCGATTCACGCGACTGTGGACATCCGTTCCACGGTATTGAGCCTTCAGCCGGTTGGATAGTTTGCGGATTTGCAAGGATCTTTCCTTTGCGGAGTACTGTTCCTACTCGTAGCGCCGCTGCACGGCCTCGATTTCCAGGTCCAACTCATCCGCCCAGCGCTTCACCTTGGATCGCAGCCGGACATTCTGGTAGGCGCCCCAGATTGTCATCGCAGGTGGAACCAGCAGAATGGACACTAACAGCGAGTAGAGGATCGTGATGGATGCCGCAATTGCGAACTGCTGGGAAGCAAGCAGGGGCGAGGCAATTAGCGCGCCAAGTCCGAGCGCCGTCGTGAGCGCGGAACCCAACAGCGCCGAACCGGTGGTGGCGAGTGTCCGAATTGCCGCTTGCTCCGGGTCCCGACCGCGGGCGTATTCCTCCCGGTAGCGATGAATCACGTGGATGGTGTAGTCCACCCCGATACCTACCGAGAGCGCCGTGATGATAGACGTGACGAGCGAATAGGGAATATCCAGCAGCGCCATGGTGCCCAACACCGAGATGAGCACGAGCACAATCGGGCCCACCGCGATGACGGATAGCACCGGCTGGCGCACCGTGATCCAGAAGAAGAGCGCCAGCACGCCGAGGGCCACCGCGATGGTGGTAGTAATCGCTTCTGTCTGCCGTTCAGTAATGGCGTCCGTGATTGTGATACCAATGATGCCCTCAGATGTTGCTGCGATAGCGTTGTCATCACCGATCCAGAGGTCCTCCAGGGACTCTTGGATTTGCTTCGCCTGATTGGTATCGCCCGAGTAGGCCGGGAACTGGATCAGCATTGCGTCAGTGCCGGCCGGATCGTTAACCAGGAGATACGAAAGCGTCGGGTCCAGGGATTGGAGCCTGTTGAGGAATTCCTGCATCAACCCGGCATCAAGTCTCAGTCCCGCCGAGGCTTCTTGGAAAAGGGCGGCAAGTTCAGAATCGTATTTGTCGCCGGGCTGACCGCTGTCGTGTATCCAGTCTCGCACGAGGAGCTCATACGATGCCTGGATTGGTCCCGCCGCGGCGGCGGGACGGCTCTCTTCGTCCGCGAAGGCAGCGGTCAAGTCCCGCAGGTTCAACAGCGTGCGGGTCTCTGTGGCCTCCGCTCTGATGAGCACACTAACTATCTCCGTTGAGCCGCCAATTGCCGCATCAATGGTGTCCAAGTCCGCCATCAGGGTGCCCCCTCTGGGCAGAATGTCGCGGATGTTGAACTCAGACTTGATCCCTGTGGCTGCGTACCCCAGCGCGAGCGTAACCCCAAGCACAACAATGAGGTACGGCGCAGGCGCGCGCGTGATACTTTTGCCCAGCACGGTCGCCAATCCCTCGATTCCGGGCAATGCCGTAGCTACCAAGCGAGGCTGCTTAAGATTGCCCCGGGCTTCCCGCTGCCGGTCGATGATCGTCCGGCCGGCCGGAAGCAGCGTAAGCATCACGATGAGAGTCATGCCCACACCCAGTCCTGCGATCAAACCGAAATCACCAATGATTCCTATAGGGGAAAACAGACTCACCAGCAGGCTCACGATTGTCGTGACGGCGGCCAGTACCAGCGGAATGGTGACTTTGCGCAGTCCGATCTGGGCGGCCGGTACCACCGCCTCGCCTTCGTGACGCTGCTCCCGGTAGTGCGAGACGATCTGAATCGCGTAGTCGACCGTAAGGCTGATTACGATGATCGGCACCATCGCGGTAAGCTGGTTTGGCGGTCCGGTGATGCCCAGCGCGTAGGGACCCAGCCAGCCTTCCACACCAACGATCCACATCAGCGAAATAAACAGACCGGCCAGCGTGAGCAATAAATCAGTCAACGTACGCAGGAAAAGCAGGATTAGCCCCGCGATGAGCAAGAGCGCCAGCCCGATCAACGGCCCCATGCCTTCTTGGGTAGCTTTCTTGTACTCGTCCTCGATTATCGCGGGTGAAACGCTGCTCACCTGCAGCGTACCCTCAGACGCGGCTGCAAGTTCGTCAATTTTGCGTTCAGCGTCGTCAATGCGCTCATCACCCGTGTCCCGCAGACGAACAATGGCAATCGCCACCTCTGTACCATCCGTATCGGTGCCGGTCAGGGCGTCAAGCGCCGCCTGAATCTCGGGTGGGCCGCGGGCCGCGTTGATTTGCTCCTGTGTGATGGACGTGACGTTGTCCGTTTGGAGCACAGCCTTGATCAACAACACGGGCGCGACGAGGGGATTGACCGGCGCGAAGAGCTCCTGAACGGCAGGATCGGCGACGATCTCGTTGATCAGGGCATCCATCTGCGCCAGACCGTCAGGCGTCAGCGCGTCTCCACGGAAGATGAGCGTCACCACATTGGCTTCGCCGGATTCGCCAAAGAGCTCATCGATTTCAGCAATGGCGTCGGCAACGGTACTCCCTGGAGGAAGTATTGCCTCGTCTCCGGGAGGAGGCGCACGCCGTACCGCCCCGGCAGTCAGGAAAACGGTTATGTTCAGGATGACGAAAATCGTGATCCAAGGGCGGGCTGTAACAAAGCGGCTCAGCCTACCAAGTTGATTCTCCATTGCACTCCTCTCAATCTGAGAAAGCCCCGTAACGCGACGGGAACTGCCTCTCGACTCCGACCCAATGTGATACTGCTACTGCGGTTCGGCACGTCCTTGCCGCAGCTTGTCCCACTATCCCTCTTTAAGCTGCATCCCTGGCGGGCTGGTAGCCCGCCGGCGCCAGCCAAGTGTCGTCCGGGCGCATTGTCTCTCCGACAGACCACCCTGCCGGTTACCGAATTCCTTCAGCAAGAATGACACAAGATCTACCACCCAATTCGATCATGCGCCATTCAGTCCCGTACCTGACACCTGGCACTATACCGTATCTAGTTGCGCTTGACGCGCTCGAAGTAGTTACATGCTATGACGTTGAGCGGCCCTAGGCGCTGCTCAACCTTATCGAGCAATAGGTTGAGACCCACATTATCGCACGCGCCATGGGGCATGCGCACCCAGCCCATACCGAGTTCTTCCGCTATCTTCTGGTGCTCAGGCGGGCAGCCAATGGTGACGAACGTGCCGACTCCGGCCTCCCTCAGCAGCGGGATCACCTCAAAGGGAAACATCCAACCACCGCCGTCCTGGTGGAAGATCCGGCCCGCCGGCTGCTCGGCATCACCTGCCATAATGCGCGGGATCGCGCCAATGCGCGCCGCACCTTGGAACTCCGGGAGCGCCAGCAACGCCTGCACCACGTCTCCCACCGTCTCCGCGTTCGCTGCCGCGATGGCGCCGCGCACACCCCGGCCGTGATGGAAGTCGGCGGGCGTATGGATGCACGCCAGCGGAAACTCCAGCAGTTGCGCCATGTCGATGCCGTTGCGGTTGAAGTCCTCGGCGTAGTTCCAGCGGTCGGTCATCATGTCCGCGATGTGGGGCTCGGCGTCGGCCCGGGCAACACCCGCGCCTTCAAGCAGGTCCACGAGATAGGGCACTGTATCATAGATCAGCGTATCCGCCGGTACCCCGATGCCGTTGGTATGGTGGGAGATGACGGCATCGATTCGCGTGCCGTTGGCGCGCAGATGGTCCGCCAGCAGAAGCTCCTGCGTGCCGATGTTTATGCCCATGAGGATGGTATCGAGTTCCGTGTCCTCCGGGCCGTTCACGATGCGCACGTCGCCGTAGGGATTGTTGAAGCGCTCCTGGTCGTAGTACGGCTTGCGCCAGTCCGCCAGCGCTGTATACTCCTGCCGTCGCCGTTCAAGCTGGCGGTCAAGGGCTTCACGCCCCCTAGGATCGACCTCACGGCCGATTTCGATGGAAGTTTCGTAGAGCTCGCGTAAGGTCATCGCTCGTTACGCCTAATTCGCTCGAAGTAGTTGCACGGAATGACATTGAGCGGTCCCAAGCGGCGCTCTACCTCATCCAGCAGTAAATTGATGCCAATGTTGTCGCACGCCGCGTGGGCAATGCGCACAATCGCTACGCCCGCCCCCTGTGCCGCTAACGCTTGCGTCGGTGTGCACCCAATTTGCACCACGGTGTTCACGCCTGCCTTGCCGAGCAGCGTGTACGCGTCCGGCGGCAAGCCGTACCCGCCGCCAAACTTGAGCAGCATGCGCCCGGCAGGCCATCTTGCTTCCCCACTCATCACACGCGGCTCAACGCCAATATGCGCCGCGCTCTGCACCTCCGGTATCACCATGAGCGCCCGCACCACGTCAGCAACGGTCTCGGGCCTTGCAGCTTCCACCACAGGCCGGACGCCTTCGCCAATGTAGTAATCTGCCGGCGTATGGATGCAGGCCAGCGGGAAGCCGAGCAACGCTGCCATGTCGGGGCCCATGCGTGCCGTATCTTCAAGCGCCTGCTCTTTTTCCTCGATGTAACGGTTGATGCACGCCTCGGCGTCTCCGCGCGGCACGCCTTCACCTGCCAGAAAATCTATCGCTACCGGCATGAAGTCATGTACCAGCGAGATAGCGATGCCGATACCATTGGTATGGTGCGCGATTACGGCATCGATCTTGGTACCCTTGCTGCGCAGCCGGTCGGCCAGCAGGAGTTCGTCGAGGCCGATGTTGATGCCGAGCAGGACTGTCTGAAGCTCCACGTCCGCCGGGCCGTTGACGATACGCACGTCGCCAAAGGGATTGCGAAACCGCTCTTGATCGTAGAAGGGCTGCTCCCAATCGGGCAGGGCTGCGTATTCCGCCCGGCGCTGCTCGAGTTGCTGTTGAAGAGCTGCCTCTCCCCGCACGTCAAGCGCCATGCCGAGTTGTATTGAAGTCTCGTAGAGTTCTCGCAGTGTCATGTTGGCACTCTTCGTTTCGCTAACTTGCACCTATTGTAGCGCATTGGCAAACCGCAGCCGAAATCGAGGTGCGTAAAGCCCTTGGCAAGGTGAGCAAACAGCTTTCCACCTGGCATTTTGCTTGAGAGAGCACCCGCTCCACGCAGCCATGGCGGCTCAAGTTGCACACTACGAGCGGCCGGCAGTTGTGCGGTCAGTCCTCATACAGGCTAATGGGGGCAGCAAATCAGCATTTTGGCGCTCTCACCCGACAAATGCGGGCTCTATCGTTTAGAATTGCGTTGTAGCATGAATGCCGCATCAAACACAAGGATGTGACACGATGCAAATCGCGAACCAGTATTCGTTCATCTTCATCGGGGTCTTCGTGGTATCACTTTGCATTTTTGCCGCCGCTCAGTGGTTTCCGGGGACCATTGGCTTGCTGGCTATACTCCTCTCGCTGGTTGGCTTCATTGCGATTGGCTCGGTCTCGCGGTATCGAGATGACGATACCAGTGGGACTCCGCCGGATGCCCTGATCGGTAGAGGACTGCCGGTGCTGTTAGCCGTGTATTCTAATTTCTGAGCGGGGTGCCTTGTGGCACGCCCCATCGTCGATGGGATAGAACGCGATCTTGGCGACGCAGTGCGGGTCATCCGGCTGAACCGGCACACGCCGGCGGGACGGGCGATTACGGCCCGCCTTGGCTTGCGCCTGGTGCCGTCCTTCGTGGTCTTCGACGGGCAGGGCGAGGTACGGCTGCGCAAGGATGGCATTGTGATCAAGCACCAGCCGGTGCTGGATGCGCTCGGCCACGAGTAGCTGGTCCTCTTCTCGGCCAACGGGACGCGCGGCGTGATTGCAAATTCGCCGTCCCAGCACCGCTTCTCCGGGCCCTGCCACGGAATCAATAACTCCTGCCGCGACGACGCCCCACCGCCACTCGAGTGCTGAGTGCGGGAGGGATACGCTGCCTGCATCAAGATGGAGCAAGCATTCCTCCTCGTTTTGGAGTAACGGCCTGATCCCTATTTTCGCAGTGTGCTATAGTTTCAATACAACAATGGGAAGACGGTCGGAACGGATAGACGCAATGCGGTTCGTCAACCAGTACTCCTACCTCTTATTCGTAGTCTTTGTCCTCCCTGCCAGCGCGGTGGCAGCCTATTTTTGGTTGCCGGAGGCTGCTGGCTTGGCGCTTGTAACGCTGGTTGGCCTTGGTCTTGTCGCCGTGGCGTACCTCCTGCGCTATCGTGAAACGCACCTCACCGACACCGCGGCATTGGATGGGCTCATCGGTAAGGGCTCGCCGGTCATTGTCGTCTTGTTCTCCCACTACTGAGCGAAAAGCCTCGCGGCACGCCCCACGGTCGATGGGATTGAGCGAGAATTCGGCGAGACTGCGCACATCGTGCGGCTCAGCCAGCATACGCCCGTCGGACGCGCCTTCGCGGACCGTCTGGATATACACGCGGTGCCATCCCTTGTCGTCTACGACGAGGCGGGCGAGGAGCAACTGAGGTTCATGGAGAGCATCCCCAGCCCGCAGAAGCTCGCTGCCGCGTTGCAGCAGGAGTAAGGCACACTCTCTTGCCATGGGCCGCGCTTTGCGTTGCCCGGTACCGTTGCTTGGGCCGCCCCACGGAAACCGCCCGCCAAGACCAACGTACCCCGTCTGTAGTCGATGAGCGACCCGCGCTATACTGTAGAGAAACTTTCTCTCGCCCTCGAGGAGCATGTCGTGAGCAAGCAAACAGTGCTGCCGCCGTTGCAGTCCGAAGAACAACTCATGGCGCAGATGACCGCGCCCACGCCGGAAGTGTGTACAGCGGTGCAGGCGCTGGACGGCGACATCATGGTGCTGGGTGTGGCGGGCAAGATGGGCCCTACGCTCGCGGAGCTATTGGTGCACGCGGGGGCCAAGCGCGTGATCGGCGTTTCGCGCTTTTCCTCTCCGGACTCGCGCCGTTACTTGGATAGCGTCGGCGTGGAGACGGTGGCCTGCGACTTGCTGGACGACGCAAGCGTGGCCAAGCTGCCGGATGCGCCGTATCTTTACTTGCTGGCGGGGTTCAAGTTCGGCTCCAGCGGCGCGCCTTCCCTGAACTGGGCCATGAATACGCTCGTGCCGGCCAAGCTCATGGAGCGCTTTCCCAATTCCCGCATGGTCTACGTGTCTTCCGGCAACGTCTACCGCTTCATGCCGGTGGACGGCGGTGGCGCTGATGAAGACGCGCCCCTGGGGCCGGTGGGTGAATACGCCGAATCCCGCCTGGGCGGCGAGCGCCTGGTGGAATACTACGCAGAAAAGAACAGCACCCCTACCCTCATCGTGCGGCTCTTCTACGCCACGGAACTGCGCTACGGCATCATCCTGGATATCGCTACCAAGGTGAATGACCGGACGCCAATCGACCTATCTATGGGCTACGTAAATCAGATTTGGCAGGGCGACGCCTGCGACATGCTCGCCCGCTCGTTCCCGCTCTGCGCAAGTCCTGCTGACGTGATTAATCTGACCGGCACGGAAACCCTTTCCGTGCAAGCGGTGGCTGAGGCTTTGGGTGAACGGCTCGGTGTCGCGCCGATCTTCACCGGGAAGCCGGAGGCTACGGCGCTACTGGGCGATGCGACGCGCTACGTGGAGACCTTCGGCGCGCCCCGCGTACCGGCGGAACAGATTATCGACTGGGTTGCCACGTGGGTCAAGCACGAAGGCGCGACGCTGGGCAAGCCGACGAAATACGAGAGCAGGACGGGGGATTTCTAAGTCCTGCGGGATTGTTGAGAGGCAATTAGATTGAACTCTTGATTGACTGCGTAGGGGCACGATATATCGTGCCCCTACGGCGTTATGGACCAGCCGAACGCCTTAGGGTCATCAAGCGACCCTCACGTGCCAAGAGTAAGGGGACAAGCCCCCTCGTGATCCGTCATTTCCGCGCGGGCTCACCCCGTGCGGGGGCGCGGAGTCCATCTTCTCTGCCCTGTGCATTCTTGATGACCACGGAAACCGAGACCAGCGCCGCGATGTTCCCGTCCCAGAGCGGGGGACAAGCCCCCGCGCTACGTTGAAGACGCGAACACTAGGCGATTTTGGCAAGCTTATTGTCGCGCCTGCAAGACTGCCCGGAGGCGCTCGGCGACGATTTCCGCTTCGCCGGGCTGGAGGGTCATGGGACTGATGAGTATGCCCTCCTCGTTGAGCCGCACGTCGATTGAGGGTTCACCTTCCCGCAAGGCGCGCGCAACGGCGGCGGCCTGTTTGCCGCTCTCACCCCCAAATCTGATCTGCGCGTGGGGCACGATATCCCAACTGGCGCCTTCATCCTTGCGGCGCACTTCTCCGCTTACGCCTTCCAGGCCGTGCGCGGCTGCCGCAACCGTACGCATCTGTTGTTCCCAGTCATCAAGCTCCGCTGCTTCGTCTTGCGCCAGGTAGAGATCCACTGCTTTCAGCAGCCCCATAATCTCTTCTTTGCCTACCTTCATACCCCGTCCCACCGCGCTCTGCGGACTGCCGTTCAGGCGCGCCGCTGCCACGAGATCGGGTCTTCCCAGCACGAGGCCTGTGGCCTGCGGTCCGCGCATGCCCTTGCCGCCGCTGAAGATTACAAGGTCGGCGCCCAGCCCCACGACCTCCGCGAGGTTGGAGCGAGGCGGCAGTTGGGCGGCGGCGTCCACGATCACCGGCACGCCGCGCTCATGCGCTCCGGCGATGACCTCGATCAACTGTTGCCTGGTCTGTTTGCCGAGGAAGTGCACCACCGCCGCCGTGCGGTCCGTGATCGCGCCGATCAGTTCCTCTGATGTCACGCCCGTGCTGGTGCCGGCGGCCACCAGTACGCCACCAACAACGCGAAAACCCTGATGAACGTACGTGTGCTCGTCCACGTAGCTAATCACAAACTCGTTCTTGCCGCTCGGCACTTCCGGTATTGCACGGATCAGATCAGTGTCCGTGCCGGTCAAGCAGGCTGCGGCCGCCACGAGCATACCGCTGGCGGCGCCACAGGCAATAAACGCGGCCGGTACGCCAATCTTCGCTGCCAGCCATTTGCCCGCCTCTTCGTGCAGCTCGTCAAGTCCGACAAAGCTGCGGGAAGCCTGTACCATGGCCTCCACCACCGGTTCCGGCATCAGGCTGCCACCCAGCGTCGTTACGGTGCCGCTGGCGTTGATGAACGTGCCGACTTTCAGATCGTCATACGTAATCATGTACCGCTCCTCTTGCTGCTGCGGGTCTCCCTCGTATCGGGAAGTGCCCATAAAGTTTTCGCGACCATTCGGTAGCCGCTGACAGTTTCCTTGATTGGTTCGTTCTTGTCCATCTCGCCAAGAGGCGGGGGACAAGCCCCCACGCTACAGCTTGTGAGAAACCCTTACCATGCATTGCATGCGCACAATTGCCAACGTTCAGCGCCTAGATGCGGTAAAGCTTCTCGGCATTTCTTGAAAACAGCGCAACCTGCTCATCACGGCTGAAGCCTGAGACTATCTCCGTGTAAGCGTCGATCTGGTTGTCGTACGTGCTCCAGAGCCAGTCCACCGGCCAGTTGGTGCCGAAGATGCAGCGTTCGACGCCAAACGTCTCGATGGACGCGAGCACCCAGCGCCGGATGCTGTTTAACGTCCAGGTCTGGTCGCTCATGCCGAGACCGGAAATCTTCCAGCGGATATTGTCGCAGGTGGCTGCAACCTCAAGGCCGCCCTTCCACAGTGCAAAGTACTCGTCCGTGCGCTCCTCTGGGAGTCCGGTGTGATCAACAACGATCATGACATTGGGGTACTTGCCCGCCAAGTCCCGGAGTTTTCCCATGTCCTGCCACGTTACGGCAATGCTCGACACAAGGTTGTACTTCTCTAAGTGGGCGAAACCACGCTGAAAATCAGGCGCAACCAGATAGTCACCGTAGGAGAAGTCCCGTATGCCCCGCATGTTAGGAGATTGACAGTGCCGCTCCAGCACGGCCTCCACGCCAGGATCGCGCAGATCGGCGTAGGCAACGATGGCGTGAGGGAAACCCGTGCGGTCGGCGGCAGTTTGCAGCCACTCGGTCTCCGTAACCGGGTCCGGGCTGCCGATGGCGGCCTGCACGTGGATGGCTTTGGTGACGTTGGCGTTGCGGGTCTCGGCGATGTAGTCTTCGGCAAGATAGTTGCGCTCTGCCAGGCGCTGGATCTGTTCTCCCAAAGCGGGATGGGGTACGCCGGGCTGCCAGTGGCCGTAGACGAGCTCCGGGTGCTGCATGTCGTAGAAGTGGACGTGCGCATCGACGAACGCCAGCTTGTCCATGAACGAAATCTCCTCAGCCCCAGGGCTTCTCTGTGCCACTCAAGAGTTTTCCGTCGTTCCCGCTTCTCATCAGTCATTCCCAAGAAATAGCACGACGGACTCAGTCATTCCGGCGAAAGCCGGAATCCATCCTCTCTGCGCGCCCTGGATTCCGGCCCCGTATCGCGTACGGGTCTGGCTCTTCGGCAAGCTCAGAGCAGGCTTTTTGCCGGAAAGACGGGGGTGGGGCGTTTGTTTTCTTGCCAAGGGCGGACAAGCACGTCGACCGTTCTCCTCGTCGATCACAAGTTGTCGAGCCACTAGCGTAGTGAATCAACTCTCACAGCCCGTCCCGAAGCCGCCGACCGGTACCCCGCATCCAAGAACTCGACAACCCGCGCGCCCACCTCGCCCGGAGCGCGGTTTTCGCCCACGCCCAAGATGACGTCGACAAGCCCCCGCGCCGGCAAGTGCGCCGGATAGCGCTCCTCCTCGGAAAGGTCTACAAACTCATCGGCAGTGCCGTCGTTGTACTGGGCCTCTAAGCGGCCTCCGGCCATATCCTGGCGCAGAACGCCGTTGCTGCCCGTATACACAAACCCCTGATCGAGCCGCTGGTGCGGACGCATGGCGCCGGTGGAGGCCATGGTGCCCATTGCCCCGTTGTCCAATCGGAAGCTGAACGCGTTGACTATGTCCACTGCCAGATCGTAATTCTCCATGTAGGCAAAAACCTCAACCGCCCGGCGGCCGGTGACCCACAACGCCATGCCCATCGGGTGCGTCACCTGCAAGTGTCCCTGACCGCCGCCCGCCATCTGTGGGTCTGAATAGCTTTCGGCCTCAGGGCCGGTCACGGGGAAACCGAAGGCCTCCGCGTAGTCTTGCGGTCTACCCCGCAGGTAGGATTCGACCCAGGACGTGAAAATGCCGGACACCATCTGCAGTTCGCCAATTTTGCCGGACCGCACGATCTCCCGCGCCGCCTGCGCATGGCGTGTGAACTGGCTGGTGTAACCGACCATCAGATGCGCCTGATTGCGTTCGGCGCGTTCTACCAAGTCCCAGGCGTCGGTAGCGGTGAGCGTCATCGGCTTCTCAACGAGCACGTGCACGCCCGCGTCCAGCGCGTCGCGGGCGGCCTCGTAGTGGTAGGCGTGCTGCACGGCGATCACAACTCCGTCGACGCCTGCCGCCAGCAGGTCCTGATGACTGTCGTAAGTCCGGGGAATGTCGTAGTAGTCGGCGGCGGTCTTTGCCTTTGCCGGTTTGACGTCGGCAACGCCGACGAGGTCGGCTTTCGCGTACGTCTTCAGGCTGGGGATGTGATGCTGGGTCGCCCACCAACCGGCGCCAATCACGCCCACTCTCACCTTCGCCATAGCCATGCTTTCACCTGACACCAATTGTCTCAGCACGTACTGCTGTCCGTGCATTCACGTACGCCAGCCACACTCAAATTGCTCAACAACGGGGGCAAAAGCGTCTTGTCATTGCTCTGCGGCCTCTGCGCCCAACGGTAGTCATTGCGTGCCGCCTCGCGCCTCCGCATTGCCAGCGCTCACCTGGCTGGTAGAAGTGGCCGGTCTATCAAGCGCTTTCACGATGACGCGCTTCGATTCTAGGCCTGTATGCAGGTATCTTACCACGTTGGACAGGCTGCGACGGTTGACGAGCAGGGCGTCGGATTTACAAGTGATATACTTGGACTGGCTAGGCGGCGTATACAGTGAAAGAGCAGATTCGCAAAAGCGCGTGTGCCCATGCAAAGCGTCAATTCTGACCCGTTTCTTAGCAAATTCAATCCACTCGACCGCATCCTCTTTGCCGATAACTTCGACACCGGCATGTGCGGCTGGAGCGAGTTGATCGGCAACTACGAGGGCAGCCTGGATACGATTCTGCCGCCCTTCCGCGACCTGCGTCCGCCCATGCTGAGCAGCGCGACCATGTGGGACACCGGCACGGCCGGATCGCTCTCCGGCACGTACTCGCTCAAGCTCGCCACCCGCGCCCGCGCCGGACATCTGGCGGTGGCGGTTAAGCGCGCGACGTGGCGCAAGAAGGGGCGCGTCCAAGTGGAGTGCTACTTCGCGGTCAAGCCCGAAGCCAGCGCACTGACGCTGGGTGATCACGACGTCGGCAGCTTTGGGGTCTTCTTCGATCTGCAGGACAACGAGCAGCGCGCCATGCCGCATCTGCGCTACTGCAATGTCGAACCGGGCATGCCCCGCTACCAGTGGCAATACCGCGATGAACTACCGTCTCGCCACGTGGTCGGCCACAGCGGTGAGATAAAGTCCTTCTTTCACCTGGACCGGCGCGGCTGGAAAGACATTCCCAACGCGCAGCAGCGGCTCTGCTACAACGAACTGCCCACCAAGTTCAACTGGCATTACCTGCGGTTTACGTGCGATCTGCATACCATGAATTACGCCGAACTCCAGTGCAATGACCACACGTTTGCCTTGAGCGACCTCTCGCCCATTCGCGCGCCCACCGATGCCGACCTCTGGTGCATGCTGAATACGGCCTTCTTTGTTGAGACGGCTACCGACAGGCGGGCATTCCTTTATTTGGATTCGGTGGTCGTTTCGCTGGAGGAGTAGAGACTGCGATATGCCGCGATGCGAAGTGCTGCTTGGACGTGGCGCGGGGGTTTGTCTCCTGCCTCAGAATGCTTGACCCGTGCCATCGAGCCAAGAGCCCAAGTCAGTGGCTTCTGAACAAAGACTTTGCTGGCTTGGCGATCAGGCACGCAGGTTGCAAACGTGTCCTGAGCACTTTGGCAGGCCAGTGCTGAGACTGTCGAAGGGCCTGCGCTACCGGAGCGAAAGCACACGATCCGCCTACTTGCAAGGCGATTACGGCCAAGCTTGGCAGAGCGCACGAGAGATTGGTATATGGTTTACGATCTCGCACCTGTCAAGAAGATAGGATCAGGTTAGCAAAGGGAATTGCGCTAACAAACTCCGGCTGCTTGCAAGAGTAATGGCACGACATGTCGTGCCATTACAGTGCAGATTTCATAGTGAGGATAGTAAGGGGTTCTAAGGCAGATGCCGCGACAGGTTTACACCGCTGTTGTCGAACGCAACGTCACATGGGAAGGCGCTTACACCACGGAACCTTACGAGGCCGGTTGGGCGGCGGAGGCGCTGATCTTCATTCGCGTCCTTAAGAGTGGTGCTTCCGGCCACAGCGCGGCAGTGCAGGTTTCGCCGGACGGCATCCGTTGGCTGGATGAAGGCACGCGCATACGGCTTCCAGAGCAACCGGACGGGCTGACCATGGCCCGGGCAACGCACTTTGGCAACTGGCTCCGGCTCGCGGGCGAACTTCCACCCGGCCAGTCCTGCACGGTGCTGGTCTACTTCGTACTCAAGGACTAGGGCTAGGATCTCTGAGCAACCAGCCGTGCTCAGTGGACATTGCAAAGTGCGGCGCCACAGTCAATTGCTGCTTCCACAGACGCTGCGCGAGATAGCTCGGTACAGGCTGCTTCGACCCTTCGGCAGGCCTGTACTGAGCTTGTCGAAGTGCTCGGGACAGACAGGCTCTGAGCCTGTCGCACGGTAAACGAGCGGAGAGGGCTATCCTTGTGCGGCGAACTCTTGCTACTGTTCCGCGCCGTTATACTCTTCAGTCTGTGCGAGACTGCGTAGTTGGGTAAGGTACTCTTCCTTGGAAAGCGGCGGCTTGGTCTCTTCCATCACGCGGTGCGCCGTTGCCGCGCCGTTCGACAGCAGATCGACCGCCGTCTGGGCCATGAGCTTTGCCGGGTTGATGATAGCGTGGTTGGCGTCGGCAAGCAGGAAGTCGTTGCCGTGGCCGGTACCTGTCGCGCCGCCCGCGGCCGGATGGATGCCGCGCACCACGTGCATTACGTCACCCATGTCGGTAGAGCCGGTGCCGTGGTCGCGCGTCTTAATGTTGTCTTCACCCACCAGCGACACCGCGTTCTCCCGGTAGAGATCAGCTAGCGGTGTGTGGTGAATCATAGGGAAGTAGCCGGGAAACGTCTCGATATCCACGGTCGCGCCGGTCGCCAGCGCACCCGCCTTCAGCGCGCGCTGCACTTTTTCATTGGCCTCCAGCATGGCCTCCATGGTCTTGCCGCGCACCTTGCCTTCCATCTGCACAAGGGCCGGGATTACGTTGTTTACTTCGCCGCCGCGCTTGATGATGAAGTGCGCGCGCACCGTGTCCTCTTCGCGGAAAGTCTCACGCTGGTACTGGATTGCCGTGAAGGCCAGCGTCGCCGCATTAAGCGCGTTGATGCCCCTATGCGGCGCACCGGCGGCATGCGCCGCGCGGCCGTGGTACGTCACGTGCTTGGCCACCGTGCCGTTGCTCGTCCCCGTCATGCAGACTATGCCGTCCTCGGCGCTGCTGGTCGTGTGCACCATCATGGCAAAGTCCACGTCGTCGAACGCGCCGAGGCGGATGAATTCCGGCTTACCGCCCAGAAACTCGATTGTGCCCTGGTCGCGGAGCGATTGCCGGAAGCCGACCTCCACATACTCCTCCGCCGGCACCGCGATGAAGACGAGTTTGCCGCAAAGGTTTGCGAGCGCGCCGGACTGCGTAAGGCCCATGGCAGCGCCCAGCATGGACGCAATCTGGTTGTTGTGGCCGCAGGCGTGGGCGGCGCCGGTTTCAGGATGCGCGTGCGGGTGATCGGGCACCGGCAGCGCGTCCAACTCGCCCATGATTGCCACGGTCGGCCCCGGTCGTCCGGTGTCGAGCTCGGCCTTTACGCCCGTCACGGCGATGCCCGTCGCATGGGGAATGTCAAGACGGGTTAGCCACTCGTCTACCACGCCAGCAGTCTCGAATTCCTTGTACCCCGTTTCCGGATGCCGCAAGATGCGGTCCGCGATGCCCGTAATGGAATCGAATTGCCCGTCAATCGTCTCGCTTACGGTCTGCTTGAGTTGCGCCGGGGATATGCCATTCGTTGCGGCCATGTTTCTTCTCCTCGAAAAGTCATAGGCAGTACAAAAGAGGAATGCCACTTGCTTGCGACGTACACACCCCAGAAGCTAATCCGACACTCTCTGTTGCTCCGCAGCATGCCAATTTCCTGGGTGCTCGGAGCAGATGGATTCCCGCTTTCGCGGGAATGACGAGTTTCAAGAGCGCATATTTTGTTGTACGCTGGCAAGCTCAAGGCTTTCCGCAATTATATACGTGCCGTCGCCATGATGCGCGGGATGGTGGATGAGGCGCGCGGCATGATGCCGATGCGCGGCGGGTCGCCGGCGTCCTGTAGTGCTAAGTCCAGCGCGTCCTCGACGGTGACCGCGGGCATAAGGTGGAGCTTGCGGGCCTGCTCCGGCGGCACTCCACTCGACACAAGATAGGTCTGCGCCTTCAGCATGCTGCGGGCAAAGAGAAACGCCTTGTGCGCGCCCATGCGGAAGCCTTCATGCTCGAACCGTGTCACCACGTCCTGCGGAGTCTCTGCTGCGGCCATCCACGCCTCGTACAGGTCGTCGCCTGCCCCTTCCCGGCACTCCGCCGCCAGAATGACGCTGCCGCCGGGGCGCACCAATTCGCAGGCATGCGCCAGCGCCTTCTGCGCCTGATAGAGATTGATGTCTTTGGGGTAGCCCCCGGGAGACGCAACAACCACATCCATTGGGTAAGGCACTGCGGTCTCGCAGACATCCTGCACCAGCGGCACTGCTGCCGCCAGCACATCATGCGGATCGCCCGCAAAGACGCGCACTACGTCATTGGCAGCATTGAGCACGACGTTTACCACAAGGTCTATCGAGAGGAAGTCGGTGAGTTCATCGATATCCTCCCGCACCGGGTTGCCGTCGCAGACGCCCAGCTTGGCTTCCGGATCGCTGAGCATGGAGTGGTTTGCGGTGATAGTCTCGCTCCCTGCCAGACCGATGAAGGCGCCCTTACAGCCGCCGGTGTAGCCGACGAATTGGTGGGGGTCGATCATGCCGATGATAATGCGCGTATCTGCCTCGGCAAACGTACGATTGATGGTTACCGGCGTTCCCCGGCTGGTTTCACCCAGCCGCACAAGCTCCGCCGGATCATCGAACACGTGGGAGACCACATGGTAGCGTCGCGCTACGTCGGTGCCAATCAGTCCTGGGAATTCGTCGGGGGATGCGGCACGATGGTTGCCGGTGCCGACGATTATCGAAATCTCTTCTTCCTTGACACCCTTTGCGTGAAGCTCAGCCAGCAGGGGCGGCAGAATAAGATGGTTTGGCACGGGACGCGTGGCATCGCTGATGGCGATTGCCGTCTTGCCCGGCTGCTGCAGCAGTCCCCCGGCCAATGCCCCGCCCAGGGCCCGCTCCACTTCAGCCGCGGGTTCCGGCACGCCTGCTACCGAGCGCGGCTCGATTACCGTCACATCCGCCGCGTCTGGCACGGGAAAGGTAAGGGCGCCCGCGCCGTACTTAATCGAGTAGTCAGTTAGTGTCACGCAGGACAATCCTCGCAAGTTTCGCACGGCCGCATCGCTCTCGGGAAGCTCCTACCAAACTTGCACCGGGATGGGCCGAGCCAGGTATCCTCTCTCCCGTAGAGAACATTGTGAAACTCTTCAAAACAGACGGATTCTTGGCCTGAACGGCATCCATTTCCCCTCATCCCGGCCCTCTCCTCTGGAGACCTTTGCATAACCCCACCCTCAGGCAGGGGCACTCCCTCTCCCTGGGGAGTGTACAGACCGGGGACATAGGTAACAGATGTTCGGGTAGATAGGTTACACATTTTGTGCTCTGAGGTCTATGGTTTTTACTCTTTGGATCGAGAAGTACACGTCCCAGACACCGTCCGTTCGGGTGGGTCGCAGGGCGACTTGCTTGTGCGTGAAGGCCCTGCCCACACGGAGCCGTCTGCCTTGGAAGGAGATGCGGCCGGAGACATCGACGCTGCGTACGCGGTCGTCGGGAGCGTAGGCGAGGGCAGGCAAGGTCTCTGGGAAAGGGCGAGGACTAGGCGTGTATCTGGTAATGGGAGTGTCGAGATCGAGGGCATGGTGTGGGCGTTCCAAGTTGTAGAAGTGGCGCCAGGTGTCAAAGGCGCGCTGGCAATGGTCCAGGTCGGTAAAGGTGGTCCCTGCCAGCAGTTCGCTCTTGAGGGAGCGGTGGAAGCGTTCCAGCTTGCCGAGTGTCTGGGGATGGTAGGGTCGGCTGTGCAGGACGTTGATGCCCAGCTGCATGAGCCAGACGGTGAGGGGCGTGAAGGGCTGGGCACTGTCGTTACCCCAGGGAGAGCCGTTGTCCATGAGCATGGCCTGGGGCAAGCCGTAGCGGCGAAAGACAGCGGTGAGGCGGTCTTGGACCGTCTCTCCCCGCTCGTTGGCACAGGCCTGTAACCCGAGGTTGAAGCGGGAGTGATCGTCTAGGAGGGTGAGAGGATGACAGCGGTTCTGCTGCATGACGAAATGTCCCTTGAAGTCCATCTGCCACAGCTCGTTGGGCTGGGGTCGTTCGAAGCGCACATGGGGCGTGTGCTTGGCGCTCTGGGCTGGATCGATGAGCCCATGGCGTTTGAGAATGGCATTGATGGTGCTCTTGGCCGGCACGTCGGTGACCCCCTGGTCCTGCAGCATCCGGCGCAGCACGTGTGCGCCTTTCTTCGGATGCGCCAGGCGCAAGGCGATGATGCGCTCCTCCAGCGCCGGGCGCGTGCGGTGCGGACACGTGTGCGGCCGCCGCGACCGGTCGTGCAAACCGTCTTCGCCAGCTTTCGCATACCGCTCCAGCGTCTTGTACGCCGTCTTGCGACTGATCTCCAGACGGCGACACAGCTCGCTGATGTTGGCCCCTTCCATCAGTGCCAGTGCAATGAACTCCTTGCGTTCAGACACAACCGTACTCTCCTTCCAAGGCATGGCGCTCCTCCATCTGTAAGAATCTCCATGCCTTAAGGTGTAACCTATGTGCCCGAACATGTGTAACCCATGTACCCGGTCTATACAGGGAGAGGGTTGGGGTGAGGGAGTTTCTTGGCTGCAATGGCCTCATAAAGTGTTCGTTGTCTAGATATCTCACTTAGAAATAGGCATGCATATGTAGCGAATGCAGGAGATTCACCCTCACCCCCGTATCACGTACGGGGCAGGCTCTAGCCCTCTCCCGTCGAGGGAGAGGGAACTCTCTCGCTTCCGCTAGGGTTACGCAAAGGTCTCCCCTGGGAGAAGGGGTTTACTCGCCGGTAGGCTTGGGTTGTGCAAAGAACTCCCCAGTTAGAATGGGGTTACTTGCCTGCCGGCTTGGGTTTCACAAGGGTCTCCACGGGAGAGGCACAGCGTGAGGGCACGTCTTTTAGATCCTCCACACTCCCCCCTGACTCTACGGCAGCACCCGCTGCCTGCCAGCCATGGGCGAGCGGTACACTCAGATGAGATGGCTCTCTCTACGGCCACGTGCCGGCGAGCGCCCGCTTCAACGTATCGCCGCGCATGCCACAGCGCAGCGCCTCCAGCGCCAGGATGTCTTCCGGCGGAATGTTGCCCAGGTTGACGTTCGGGCCGAATTCGAGGATAAGCCACTGCTGCTGGTTCTTGATCGGCGCTTCCCAGATGAGGTCTTCCACATTGTTGATGCCGCCCAAGATTTCTTGCACCATATCGCTCTGCACGTCGCCGCTGGCATCGAAAATTCCGACGCCGTGACCGGACTCCCGCGCCTCCACGATCACTTTGTCGGCGCCTTGCGCGAGGTCGCTGGCAATCTGCTCGTGCATGGTGGTCGTGGCGATGGCGTCCTTGGGGTCCTTTTTGCCCACCTCGGTGAGGACCTTGAACCCGGCGTCCTTGGCACGCTTGATGATGTCTGTGCGGGTGGCCGCATCCATTTCGATGGTGCCGTCGGAGACCTCGATAGTATTAAAGCCAAGCTCCTTGGCGCGCAGCACATACTCTGGCAACTTGCCCTGCGCCACCGCTGCCTCCAAGAACGTCCCGCCGGGGTAAATGTCCACGCCGGCGTCCTGGACAAGCGCAATCTTTTCCCGCAGCACGCTCTCCTCATAGAAAGCGGAGGTGCCGAAGGTGAGCTTGAGCGAATCGATGACGTGGCGCGCCATCTGCATCAAGTCTGCAGTGGCGTACATTCCCAGCCCCTTATCAAGCACCATCGTATATCCGGTAGCACGCGGTTTTTGGTTTACGCGCGTCCGCACCGGCGGATCGACAATTCCTTCCCAGGCTTGTGGCATATGCTAATCTCTCCTCGTTATCAAAGTTATGCATCCATCTGCTTGAACAGTCCATGTTCCCCAGGGCGAGCAGTTCCCCCTCCCAGGGGAGGCGAGCAGTTCCCTCTCCCGGGAGAGGCGAGCCATTCCCTCTCCATGGGGGAAGCGAGCAGTTCCCTCTCCTGGGGGAGAGGGTTAGGGTGAGGGGGCATCCCGAAGGCATCGCATTAGACACCTTCGCGAAACGCACCGCGCCTCGTGTCCCCCGTAGCGCAGGCCCCTCGACAGAACCTGTGCTAAGCACTTTGACAGGCTCAGCACTGGCCTGCCGGAGTTCTCAGAACTAGCTTGAAACCTGCGCCGCTTGCGAATCCTGCTCGTCTCTTCTCCTTACCTACAGTCCTTCCATACAGTTATGCGTGCCTGCCAGGGTGTCCTTGGCACGAATGATCAAAGCGGTGTGGTCGTGGACCAGGCGGTTCATGCCGTCGAGACGTTTAGCCGCAATGTCCGGCGCGTCAGTGCTGGCAATTGGAATGCGGTCATACAGCAAGCCCGTACCGCCGATCTTCTCGGAAGCGTTATCGAACAGGAGCTTGACCATCTTGGGGCCGGGAGCCACGTCTGAGACGACCGCGGTCTCTCGCCCGGATTCGATCTTGGGGAAAAGCAGCGAGAGTCGCGGATTCACAATTTCGTCGAACTCCGGCGCAACCGGCGCCAGGTCCACCGCCAGCTTGTGCGACCACACGTTCTTGACATCAGGCAAGTCCAGATCAAGCCGCTCTACCGCTTCCGGAAAATCATGGACAAAGTTGCCTTGGCGAATGTTGTCCACCAGCGAACCCTTGTGGAAGACCACGTCGCTGCCGCGGAATTCCAAGTGTGTCATCTCCGTACTGAATACCTGATAGCCGCGCCGCAGCCCTTCCAACAGAAAGACCGTTTTGCCTGCACCGGCCCCGCCGACCACGAGCATCAGCTCGTTTTGCTCAGGCAGGTACAGGGCGGAGGCATGGAAGCTAAAGATGTTGAACCGGCGTTCCAGCACCACCAGCGCAAAGCGAAAGAACAGTCCCAGGTTGCCGAAGAGCGAGCAGCGCCGGTCTGAGCACGCGGCCTCCAGTGCGCTGAAGTCAGCCACGGCGATGACCTCGTCCGTACCAACATGCACATACGGTGACGCCTGGGGCACGTCCAGGATGAACATGCGGGCATCCAGCGGCTCGGCGTAGGGAATCTCCGGCACCTCGTGCACGTTCGTCACGAGCGACTGGATCACCGTGCGGCTCTCAAAGAACTCCGGGTTGCTGATAAGCTGCCGGTTGTTGGAGACCAACCCAAACCGCGCCTGCAGGACCCGCACCGCACGCCGGGCCAGGCCTTCGAGCTCAGGCTTTTTTGCCAAGGATGAACTGAAAGAGTTAGCTTGCTCGACGTTCATTGAGGTGGAATCCCCTATCCACACGCGGCCGGCCTCAGTGGTCAGCCGAGCATAGGCAACCGCGCCGCCTCCCGGGTAGCGTAGGTTTGTAACCTACGCTTAGCCGTCGCGGCAGCCGCCCACAGTGCTGCCACTCTAGCACGGCAATGGGACTCGTACAAGGTGAACGAAGGCTGCCACCGTCCCAAGAAATGGTCCCAATCTCGCGCTAGCAAGTGAGAATTCACGTCGAGGCAGATTAGTGGATGCCCCTTGGCAGTACATAGACACGCATCACCAATTCTACTTCGTGACCATTCGCAACTTTAGAAACTCGTGCGGTACACTGGTAAGGCAATCTATGCACGGTCAATTCACTGTCATCAACCCTTCAGGACGGTATCCATGCGTCTTGCGGTCCTCGCCGACATTCACGGCAACATTCACGCCCTTGAAGCAGTGCTCGCGGACCTAAAGCAGCAGGGGCCGGACATGGTCGCGGTGTTGGGCGATAGCGTGGTGAAATTTGCGCACAACCGCGCTGTACTGGAGGCGTTGGACGGTATTCCCCACGTGGGCATTGCCGGGAACATGGAGCGGGGCTTGCAGATGCTGCTTGGCGACGAGTGCGCCGAATTGACGCAGTATGACACCGGCAAAGGGGTGCAGTATCTCAAACGGCAGGCGCTCGCGGAGCTCGGGATGGAGCGCGTGGCGCAGTTCCGCGACCTTCCGACCGAACGATCTCTGACTCTGCTGGAGAACCAGGATACATTGCTTTGTCACGGCTCGCCTGGATACCTCACTGAGTCTATCTATCCCGCGCCGGATGCCGCGCCGCCGGGTCCGGATCAGCCAACCACGACGGGTGGCGAACTTCACGACAAACTACAGGATGTCACCGCTCGCCTCGTGCTCTGTGCCCATAGCCACCGGCGCGTGGAACGCCGCTATAATGGAATACTGGTGGTCAATCCCGGCGGGGTCGCCCATACCTACGAACGGAAGCATGATGCGCGCGCCTGCTACGCGGTCTTGACGCACACCGGCGGCGACTGGGACGTGGACTTCCGCTTGGTACCCTACGACGGCGATCGCGCGGTGCGGGAGATGCTGGCAGCCGTGCCGCCGGCTGCCGACAGCGCCCGCCGCTACTTGGAACGCATTGCGGAGTACGTCGTCTGAGTGCCTAAGAGATATGAGAACTCATTTGCCAGTTTCGCGGCTAGTTCCTGTAGGATCCTCGTAGCGCGGGGGCTTGTCCCCCGCCCTTGGGTGAGACCGGCGTGATGCAGGCCATGGAACCTGTTCTAGCCCATAGCACCCAAACCAGAATAGATTGATTCCGCGCCCCCCGCGCGGGGGCGAGCGTGCGCGGGAATGACGGATCGCGGCTGTCCATGATTCGTTTGGAGTGCTGCGAGACCCATGGGGTCAAGTGCGGCACGTAGCGCGGGGGCTTGTCCCCCGCTCTTGGACGGAAACGTCGTCGCGCTAGTCCAGATTCCAGTGGTCATTAGAAACTCACAGAGCACAGAAGATGGATTCCCGCCTGCGCGGGAATTGTAAATGTCAGGTAATTCGTTGACAGATTTGGCAGAAGAAACATGGGAGCAGAACTCTGTGCTTGCCTACATACATGTCATTCCAAACGGAGCGTAGCGGAGTGAGGAATCTAGAGTGCTGAGGCCGTGAAAGTGTGTTGAGCAGGGATCCTAGATTCCGCGAACCCTGTTCGACGCTACGCTCGGAATGACAAGGCCTTGTAGCGCTTTCTACGGGAAAGCAAATTCTGTCAACGAATTACTCAACACTTACAGGAATGACGGACCACGAGGGGGCTTATCCCCTTCCGGAAAGTACAATCTAGTCGCCAATTCAGCCTAAACTCCAATTCAACCAAGGTATCGAACATGCCGGTCACCCGCATCGTCACCGATCTTGCAGAAGCACAAGAGACCGTGCTCAAGCGCACGCCGCTGGGCAGCGAAGAGGTACCCGCGCCGGTGGCGGCGCGCATTCGCAAGGTATTCGGCGCCGACCTTTCACCCGGTGAAGTGGTCGACCGCATTCTGGCGGACGTCCAGGCCGAAGGCGACACTGCCCTGGCACGTTACCTGCAGCACTTCGATGGCGTCGTGCCGGAGCCGTTGGAAGTAACGCCGGAGGAGATTGCCGCGGCGCGCGAGCACGTGGACGACGCGCTCTGGGAAGTACTGGAGCTCGCTGCAGCTCGGATTGCTGCGTACCATGAACGCCAGCGGCGCAATTCCTGGATGGACTTTGCTACAGGCCTCGGCGAGATGGTGCGGCCGCTGCAACGGGTAGGCCTCTATTCGCCGGGCACGGAACGCGTCTATCCGTCGTCGGTGCTGATGTCGGCGGTACCGGCGCGTGTGGCGGGCGTGGAAGAGATCATCCTCGCCACCCCGTGCCGTCCCGATGGCAGCGTGCATCCGCTCAAGGTCGCCGCCGCCGCGGTAGCAGGCGTACACAGAATCTTCAAGATCAGCGGCGCGCAGGCCGTTGCGGCCCTGGCATTCGGCACCGCACAGGTGCCCAAGGTGGACAAAATCCTCGGCCCCGGCAATATCTTTGTAATTCTGGCGAAGCAAAGAGTGTACGGCCAAGTAGGCATCGACCAACTCCCCGGGCCGACCGAAACAGTCATCGTGGCCGATGCCGCGGCTGATCCGGCAGAGGCGGCGGCTGATCTGCTCGCTCAAGCGGAGCATGATTTTCTGGCAACACCGCTGCTCATCACGGATTCCGCCGCTCTCGCCGCGCGCGTTGAACAAGAGCTGGCTGCGCAACTGGCGAACCTGCCGCGCCAGGCAGAAGCCGCCTATTCGCTGCTGCACAACGGCGGCATCGTGGTAGTGGACGATCTGGAGACGGCCGTTGACGCCGCCAGCGCCTTCGCGCCGGAGCATCTGTGCCTGCTCACTCAGGAGCCGTGGCAATGGGTCGGGAAGATCCGCAATGCCGGCGGCATATTCGTCGGCAGCGCCTCGCCGGAGGTGTTGGGCGATTACATTGCCGGTCCGAGCCACATCATGCCGGTAGGCGGCACGGCTCGCTTCTCTTCCCCGCTAACCGTCCAGGAATTCTATAAGAGCACCAGCATCGTCGCGCTCGATCCAGAGACCGCTGCTGCCATTGCCGAGCCCGCCGCCGCGTTGGCCGAGGCGGAAGGCTTCTTCGCACATGCCCAAGCCGCGCGCAGACGGGCGCAACAAACTTAAGCGCAGTTTGCGTTTTCCCGTCACGCTTTTGCGTGGATTCCCTGTCTTCCACACTGGCAGGGGGAAGTCCGTTGTATTAGACTCTCGTTCCCGTGCCCTGGGTTTGGCAATCAGGGCCAATGCAAGGAGCGTGTGGCAACTTGTGACTACACCTATGAAGTACGTATCATAGGAACAAGCAAAAGATCCGCCAGGCAAGAGAAACGAGGCATACCATGCGCGTGATCACCCTCAAGCCGCAGCCACTCACCCCGGAAGGCTTTGCGCCCTTCGGAAATATTCTCACTCTGGATCGCTCCGAGATTGTTTGCACAGATGGTGTGCTCACGGCGCGCATCACCCATGCGCCATTGCGCGACCTCAGTGCAGAGCAACCGCATTTCCTGAACCGCCACATGGAAGAGACCCAGGTCTTCGTGCCATTGGGCGGTAAGGACGGCCTCTTCTTCGTAGGGCCGCCGAGTGAGACGCCGGAATCCTTCGATCCCGATAGGGTGGCGCTCTTTCACTTTCCCGGTAGCTGCGCGATCCGCATGCACGTGGGCACGTGGCACGTGGCCCCCTTTGCAGTGTCAGATCCCATCGACTACATCAATATTCAAGGCGACAAGGTACGTCACTACACTGACGGATACGACTTCAAGGAGCGCGACAACCTGGTATTTCAGTTCGACTTGAGTTAAAGGGGGACGCAGGCGGACGCCAGCGGGAACAGTCATCTGTCATTCCCGGGCAAGCGGGAATCCATCTTTATCGTGTAGTAGGCCGGAGCAGTGCTGAGATGCGAGCCTCGGTTACGCTACTGAGGAATTGAGATGCCGGTTTCGGCAGTCCCGCGCCATCGCACGGACACTGTCGTCAGTTGGAAGTTCGCAGAGCCATGCAATTGTCGCCCCGAACAGAGTGCGGGGTCTAAGACGCCGCCGGTAGGACAGCGGTGGCGGTAAGGGAGAACTCTAGATTCCTCGCTCCGCTCGGCATGACTCGTGAAAAGTGTCGCAGGGTTCGACATGCTGCCGCAACGCTCCCACACCTAGCTGACTGCTGGGTACTCGTACTGAGAAGAATCGCCGTAGAAAGTGCCCCAATGACACGCGCGGGACAGCACACACGACAGACGCAAGAGACCAACGTGGCCGTTTCGATTTCGTTGGACGGCGCCGGCACTGCGAGTATTGCTACCGGAATCGGTATGCTCGACCACATGCTCAACCAGCTTAGCACCCACGGACTCTTCGATTTAGAAGTGCACGCCAGCGGGGACTTGGAGGTAGATTCGCATCATACCGTCGAGGACGTGGCAATTTGCCTGGGTCGCGCGCTCGACGCGGCCTTGGGCGACAAGACCGGCATCACCCGCATGGGCTGGGCCTGCGTGCCCATGGATGAGGCTTTGGCCCTGGTGTCCGTGGACCTGAGCGGGCGCGGAGCGGCGTCCGTGGATGTGCCTTTCACTGGCTATAAGCTCGGCACTTTGCAGAGCGAGATGATCGGCCACTTTCTCGATACCTTCGCGGTGCAGGGTCAGTTCACGCTGCACGCGCGCCTGCTGGCCGGCGCAATCGATCATCACAAGGCCGAGGCAGTCTTCAAAGCCCTCGCCCGCGCGCTGTCACAGGCCGTCCAACCAGACCCCCGCCGCCAACACTCCGTGCCCAGCAGCAAGGGATCATTGGAATAGATGCGGTGGATACGCGCTTTCCCGAGCCGCTACCAAATACGCTCTTGCCACGTGAGTCAGTGGCGAAGCGCTGGGCGCGGCGCGGGCTGCTGCGAACGCTGGCATTCTTTCGCCCATATCGCTTTCCTGCTACTCACGCCGACCGCATCCTGGTAATTCGCCCCGACCATATTGGCGACGTACTGCTGATCACGCCGGCGTTGCGGCTGCTGCGCCAGGCGTTTCCTGAGACTGAGATTACAGCGCTGGTGGGTCCGTGGTCGGAAGCGGTGCTGGCACGAAACCCGCAGATCGACCGGCTTGAGGTCTGCCGCTATCCCGGCTTTGAGCGCAGCCAACCGCAGCAGGGCCTGCACGCCTACACGCAACTCCGGCGTGAAGCCGCGCGCCTGCGTGGAGAGGAATACCAGCTTGCCCTCAACCTGCGAGCGGACTTCTGGTGGGGCGCGGCGCTGGCCGCGTTTGCCGGTATTCCCTACGTGTGGGGATTCAGCGAGCCGGAGTGCGCGCCGTTTCTCACTCACGCGTTGCCGGTACAGCGTGACGAGCATCAGGCAGAATCCAACCTGCGCTTGGTACGCGCCGCTGCGACCGTTGGCATTCCGGTAGAAGATGCCGGCACACACCTGCAGTTCGACGGCACGCACGACGACGCACAGACGGCTGAGGAGCTTCTGCGCACGGCTAACGTGACTTCAGACGCCACACTTGTCGCCATTCATCCGGGTTCCGGCGCGCCAGTAAAGCATTGGTCCGCCGCCGGCTGGCACGCTGTAGGCAACGAATTAGCGGAAGACGACCGCGTACACTTTCTCGTCTCTTCCGGTCCCGCTGAGCGAGACCTTGCCCGGGAAGTCGCCGCCGGTCTGCCGCAAGGTCGCACCGTGTTGGTCCAAGAGACCTCACTCGGCGTTTTGGCGGCGCTCTATGCCCGCTGCTCATTGGTGATGGGGCCCGATTCCGGCCCCTTGCACCTCGCGGTTGCGGTGGGCGCGCCCAGTGTGACCCTCTACGGTGCGAGCGATCCCGTGCGGTTCGGACCGTGGGGGCCTGCTGAACGGCACCACACGGTAGCTTCCACCATCCCTTGTCGACACTGCGGATACCTAGCGTTGCCCGCTGCAGCCCTATCGCAGCACCCGTGCATGCAATTCATTGAACCGGCAGCGGTAACGTCAGTGGCGCGAGAGCTGCTGGAGCAAACCGTAACGAGCACTCACCCATGAGTTCTTCACTTAAACACCTTGCACGCCGCGCCGCTGGGGTGGTGTTATGGCTCTATTGCGCTGTTCTGGCTATGATCGCCCGGCTCCGCCACGGGCAGGATCCGTATCGACCGGATAGCGTTGAGCGCATTCTCATCATCCGGCTCGATCTCATCGGCGACCTCCTATTCTCGGTACCTGCTATTCGCAACACTCGTCAGCGGTTTCCGCACGCGAGACTTGACGTGCTCGTGGCCCCCAATACGGCTCCGCTCCTCGCCGAGTGCCCCTACGTCAACCATGTCTACACTCTGGACGCCCACACGCTAACCCACCTTCCCGGCATTCTCTCTCTCAGCCAGTGGCGACAGGCATGGCGGCTCATCCGCACCTTGCGCGCTCAGCGGTATGAACTCTGCTTAAGCCTCTACGGCGTGCCTGCGGCGACCGTTTGTCTCTTGACCGGCGCGCCGCAGCGAGCGGGCTTCGCCGACGAAGCGCCGCCGGGCAGCTTTACTCTTCGTGCAACGGGTAGTCGCCTGCCGCAAGACCGTCACGAGGTGCATTGTTCCCTGGTGGTGGCGCAAGCGGCCGGCGCCGCAACCACACCCGACCGCATGGAAGCCTGGGTGAGCGCGGCCGACCGCGCCTGGGCTGAAGAGAACTTAGCTACCGACGGAGACGCGCTCTGGGTTGCCTGCGGACACGGCGCGCGGAACGGCTATGCTAAGATCTGGCCGCGGCGCCACTGGATCGGCCTCATAGATCAACTGCAGCAAGCGGGGTATCGTGCCGTCCTCGTGGGTGGGCCTGAGGAAGCCGAGGAGGCGGCGGCAATTGCGCTTGACTGTGAAAGCGCGCCCCTGGTGCTGACCGGCAAGACGACGCTGGGTCAACTGGCTGCAGTGCTCGCGCAGAGCACGCTTATGGTAGGCAGCGACAGCGGACCCCTGCACCTGGCTGTGGCGCTGGGCACTCGCGTCGTCGGCCTGTACGGTGCCACGAGTCCGGTGCGCTACGGACCTTTCGGTCAGCCCGACGCCGTGCGGCAACACCCGATATTTTGCAGTCCCTGCTACCGGCCTGAAACCGGCCAACCTGCTACCTGCCGCTACGGCACGGTGGAGTGCATGGAAGAACTGGAACCGGAGCAGGTGCTGGCAGGCGTGCCCGCTGCAAAGGGTGATGCAGGTCAGTAGAATAGGATCAGGGCGCGGTGGTGAAGTACTGGCGCCGACACTCAATCCGCAGGACATACCTGCAAAAGTACGACAGCCAAACCGATGGAGTGCGGGTCGTTGTCTAAGTATTACAAGACAGCCATGCCCTGCCATCGCGATGCACAGGTTGCAAACCTGTGCTACCGGAGAAGACGGGCATGTGCCGCGTTACTCGCGGCAGGAAGATGGGACGAATCTGTGTAGCGCGGGGGCTTGTCCCCCGCCTCCTAAGGCGACTGACGGGCGGGATCCTGCCAACTCTACAAACAGGACTGTACAACGCAAAGACATACAGGAGAAACATCGGCGGTATACGTAGCCACGCTCTGCCATCGCGATGCACAGGTTTGCAACCTGTGCTACCGGAGAAGACTGGGATGTGCTGGGTCTCTTGCGAATTGCGGACAGGCGTATCCGTGTAGCGGGGGGGGGGGGGGGGGGGGGGGGGGGGGGGGGGGCTTGTCCCCCGCCTCTTGGGCAGGAAGCAGGCGGGATTGCGGTAACTACAGACGAAAAACTGGGCAAAGGAAAGACTTGAACCAAAGGAGAAAAGAAAACTATGCGCGCAGCAGTCATGGGCATGCGGCACGGACACATCAGCGAGTTTGTACGGGCCGTTGAGGAAAACGAGGCGGTAAGCCTTGTCGGTATCGCGGAAGACGAGCCGACGGTTCGTGCCAGAATAGAGTCCGAGCATAGCGTGCCGGTGTACGCGGACTTTGATGAATTGCTCGACAAAGAGCAGCCGCAAGTTGTCGGTGTCGCCAGGACGAACGCCACGAAATTTCTGGCGCTCACCGCCTGCCTGGAACGCGGCATCAACGTGATTGCCGATAAGCCGCTGCTCACGGAGATGGGACAACTTGAGCAGGTGCAGGCTGCATATGCTCTCGGCAAGGCGCGCCTAGGCATGATGCTAAGCCAGCGCTTCTCCGCGCCCCACCGGGCCCTTAAGGCGCAGGTGGAAGCCGGAGACTTTGGCGAGATCGTGCACATGTACGGCTTCGGCCCCCACAAACTACGTCCCCATACGCGCAATCCGTGGGAACTCGACGCGGCGCAGAACGGCGGGGTGCTCGTCGACCTCGGCGTGCACTATTTCGACTCGCTGCGGTGGTTCTCCGGCCAGGAGCCGGTGCGCGTGGCTGCGGCGCAAGGCAATACGCGCTTTCCGGAGCTGCCCCAACTCTACGACCACGCCCACGCGCTCATGGAATTCGACGGCGGCATGAAAGGCATCGTGGTCGCCGACTGGCTCACGCCCGACGCTGCGCCTTATCACGGCGACTACCGTCTCTACGTCACCGGCACGCGCGGCACGGCAGAGATCGCGACCTCCGGCACACTGGAGCCCTCCGGCCCCAACAAACAGGGCGGCGTGCGTGTGGTGCTGAACGATAAGGAACCCTTCGACCTGGACGTCCCACCGCTGCAACACACGCCTACCAGCGACTTTCTGGAGGCGCTTGTAAACGACCGCGAACCCTACGGCAGCGCGGAAGAGGTGCTCCGCACGATGGAGGTGACGCTGCACGCGAAAGCCGCAGCGGAGAGCGGCGATTGGGTAAATATACCAGCCAAGTAAAATCTGAGCTGCAAAAGACCACGCATTTCTTGCTTAGTCATCAAGCGCTGCCGGGACATGCAGACCTCGATTGTCATTCCTGTAAGTGTCAGGTAATTCGTTGACAGACTTGAGAACAAAAGCAGCTGAACGCAGTACTCTACATGAACAGTACACATGTCATTCCGAACGGAGCGCAGCGAAGAGAGGAATCTAAGATGTTGAGCCTATTGGGCGACACGTTGCATGGCCCTAGATTCCTCGCTCCGCTCGGAATGACATGATCTGTCAACACTGCCAATTTGGGAGAGAATTCTGTCAACGAATTACTCAACACTTACAATTCCGAGCGAAGCGAGGAATCTAGAGTGTGTGCAGTTCATTCTCCACCATGTGGGAAGAAGATCCGGTGAGGGTGAGCGTGCAGGTTTTCGTGGCTGCGTGCTACTTTGCGTGGCACCGAACAATGGCAACGGATGAAGATGAATTCCCGTTTTCACGGGAATGACGGACTATTCGCTGTTACACTCAGAAGTCAGTGGCAAGCTAACACATCCTTTATCTGACAATAGGAGAGTTGCCATGCGCATAACCGCAGTAGATACCTTTATCATGTGGGGGAATCCCCGCAATTGGGTCTTTGTGAAGATCTCCACCGACGAGCCGGAGCTGTACGGCTGGGGCGAGGCCACGCTGGAAGGCAAAGACGCCACGGTGCAGACCGCCATCGGACAGCTCGGCGAGACACTCATCGGCAAGGACCCGCTGGAGACCGAACGCCTCTGGCAGTCGCTCTACAAGGACGGCTTTTGGAAAGGCGGGGTGGTAATCAACACGGCCATTTCAGGTATAGACCAAGCCCTATGGGACATTAAAGGCAAGCACTACGGCGCGCCGGTCTATCAATTGCTCGGCGGGCCCGCCCGCGACCGCATTCGCCTCTACACCCACGTCGGCATTTACGAGGCCCACCGTATAGCGACGGAGGCGCAGCAACACGTGGCGGCCGGCTTCACCGCTCTTAAGACCGGCGCGTGGGCAACCGATGAGCACATGGGCGACTTTCAGCACGCGGCACTCTTGGGTGAACGCATTGCCATCCTGCGTCAAGCCGTCGGTCAAGACGTGGACCTCATGATAGACAACCACGGCAAGAGCCGCCCGGCGCAAGCCATCCGCCAACTGCACGCCGTCAAGGACAGCCAGATTACCTTCTTCGAAGAACCGGTGCCGCCGGACAACATCGAGGCGTTTCGGCCCGTGCGCGAGACCGCCCGCGAGCTGGGCATAGACCTGGCCACTGGCGAGCGCTACTTCACCAAGTGGCAGTACGCGCCCCTGCTGGCCGGCCAATACGTGGACGTGATCCAGCCCGACCTCTGCCACGCGGGCGGCATCACCGAGGTCAAGAAAATCGCCGCGCTGGCCGAGGTGCACCACGTGCTCGTCGCGCCGCACAATCCCCAAGGGCCGCTCTCCACCGCCGCCGCGGCGCACATCGGCATGAGCGTCCCCAACTACCTCATGCTGGAATACGTCCCCAGCCAACCCTATCGCGACAAGGTGGTCAAGGAACCGTGGCAAATCGAGGATGGCTACCTGCACGTGCCGGACACCCCCGGCCTCGGCGTCGACCTGGACGAGGACGTCATCGCCGCCAACCCACCCCGCAGCTTTGCCTACTTCAAGAACCTCCGCGACGACACCGGCGCGGTGATGGATATTTAGATCGGAAGTCCAATAGCCAAGACCATAGGACGGACATAACCTAGCGCCTGAGTGCCATCACTTGTGGCATTAGGAGTGATGCCTGAGCAAGTTCTCGTTGTAAACTTGCCAAGGACTATTCACTGAGTGCTGGCATCAGTCACTTTGGATAATCCTGTTGGACTAGGATGCATTGTGGGACGAGGAGAACGACTGAGATGAGCAGAATTACCGTCTCTTTCCTACTTTGCTTGACCCTCGTCCTCGTTGCTGCCGCGATGGTTGGTTGTTCCCTTCCACCGGAGATGGTCGAGGCTCCTCTGCCAGCGCCCACGGCGAACCCACAGCCCGAGCGGCCGCTGGTCGCTGACAAACCGGGAGACTTGCTTTGGCGCTACCGGACCGGCGCCGGGGTGTGGTCCTCCCCGGCGGTGGAGAATGGCGTGGTCTCCGTCGGGTCTGATGACTACCATGTGTACACGCTGGATGCTGCCACTGGCGAACTTCTCTGGCGTTACCGGACCGCAAGCGCTGTGAACTCTCCCCTCACAATGAGCGCCGGCACGGTCTATGTCGGCTCAGACGACCACTTCGTCTATGCGTATGATGCCGAGGATGGTGACCTCATTTGGCAATTCCAGACGGGAAGCTGGTTGAATTCTTCGCCAACTGTAGCGGGTGGCGTGGCGTACGTTGGTTCCAATGATGCCAGTGTTTATGCCCTGGATACCGAGAACGGCGACCTTCTCTGGAGCTATCAGACGGGTGATGAGGTAAGTTCATCTCCGGCAGTGGGCAACGGCGTGGTATACGTAACCACATTAGACCATCACGTGTACGCTTTGGATGTCGAGAACGGCGCGCTGCTCTGGCGCTACCAAACCAGCGCAGCATTAGACTCTTCGCCAACCCTGGCCAGTGGCGTTGTGTATGCCGGTTCGCTCGATAGGCACGTCTACGCGCTTGATGCCGTCAGCGGCGAACTCATCTGGCGCTACGAGACCGGTGCAGAAATCTGGTCCTCACCGGCAGTGAGCAACGGCGTAGTCTACATTGGCTCCCGGGATAACGATGTCCACGCCATAGATGCCGACAGTGGCGAACTCGTCTGGCGTTACCGGACTGGCGGACAGGTCAACTCTTCACCTGCAGTGGCAAACGGCGTGGTGTACGTTGGCTCCTACGATGAATATGTCTACGCCCTTGACGCCGCCACGGGCGAACTCCACTGGCGTTACCGGACGGACGGCGAAATCTGGTCATCACCGGCAGTTGCCAATGGCGTGGTGTACATCGGCTCGAAAGACGGTTACGTCTACGCGCTGAAGGCCAGTCGATAGGATCCCTTGAATAGAGGAGGGCCCTATCGGGTTTTAGGCAATTACCTACGGAGACCTTTGCACAACCCTTCACCTTTGAGGTGAAGGGTTGGGATGGGGGTGAAATTGCTTGACATCATGCTATCTTTAGATGTAATAGCGCTCTGGATTCCGGCTTTCGCCGGAATGACGGAGTTACGCAAAGGTCTCCTACGGGAAGAAGACCTGCACTGGTTCGCAAGCTATGTGGATCATATTTCATGGCTTGACCAGGTTGAATCCGACGATAGGGTTTACACCAACCAATCGGAAATCCTCGTGCTCAGGCCTGGATTCAAGTACCTGTGCTCACGAATATTCTCCCCGGCATACCTCAGACACATTTCAAGCCAAGAGTTAGCCTTTGTGCCCAAGCGTCCCTACGCCTTGTAGCAAGCTACTTCTTGCGCTTGGCCTTTGTGTTCCAGGGGCGGGTGGTCGTGGGACTCACAGAAGTCGTCGGCTATGGGGCAGCGCGGGTAGAAGCGGCATTGGGCGGGGGGATTCACCAGCGTGGCGATGCCGCCCTTGATCTTGACCGGAGGGCGCGCGACCGTCGGATCGGGCACCGGCACCGCTGAAAGGAGCGCCTGGGTGTACGGGTGCTGCGGGTGCATTAGGATCTCCTCCGTGTCGCCGATTTCGACGATCTTGCCGAGATACATCAACGCAATACGGCTGCACATGTAGCGGGCCACCGCCAGATCATGCGTGATGTAGAGGTAGCCGATCCCCAATCCGGCTGCCAAGTCTGCCATGAGACGCATCACGCCGGTTCTCACCGAAACGTCCAGCATTGAGGTCGGCTCGTCGGCCACGACGAATGACGGTTCGACAATCAGCGCCCTGGCGATTGCGACGCGCTGGCGCTGGCCGCCGGACAATTCGTGTGGGAATCGGAAGAGGTAGGAGCGTGGTGGCGTCAGGCCGACGAGGGCGAGCATTTCGACTACACGGTCGATGCGGTCCACCAGCGTGCCGATGTCTTGCACCTGCAAGGGCTCGGCGATGGTATCGAAGATCGTACGCCGGGGGTTCATGGACTCGTAGGGGTCCTGAAAGATCATCTGCGCGTGTTTCCTGAAATCCTTCAGCGGCTTGCCGCGCAGCGTCGCGATGTCCGTCGGTTCCCCCGTGCCGTCGTCGAAGATTACGTGCCCGTCGGTGGGGTCGATCAGGCGCACCAGCATCTTGCCGGTGGTCGTCTTGCCGCACCCGGATTCACCGACCAGCCCCAGGCTTTCGCCTCTCCCTAGCGTGAAGTTGACGTCGTCTACCGCGTGAATGAAGCGCTCGTTGCGCCGGAAGCGTGAGGTTGCGGCCGGGAAATGCTTGCGCAGGCCTTCGACCTGAAGCAAGGGGCGATCCTCATTGGAGGAAGTCGGTTGTGCGGCTGCGGCCATTGCCCTAGTCCTCCGGTGGATTCCAGCAGTCGGCCCATTGGTCGCCGCGACGAACTCTGGGCGGCTCCTGCTCGGCGCACACGTCAGTCGCGAACGGGCAGCGGGGATGGAAGTGGCAGCCGGTTGGCAAGTCCAGAGGATTCGGCGGCTCACCGCCCAGCGTGGCGAGATCGTGTTTCTCACCGGTCACGCTTGGGAACGCCGACATCAACGCGCGCGTGTAGGGATGTATGGGTCTGGTAAAGACCTCCTCCGCCGTGCCGTACTCGACAATCTTGCCCGCATACATTACGGCAACGACGTCGCTCACCTCGGCAATCACGGCCATATCATGGGAAATGTAGAGCATGCTCATGTTGAGCTCTTTGCGGATGTTGCCAAACTCGCGCAGAATGTGGTCCTGCACGATGACGTCCAACGCGGTGGTCGGCTCGTCGGCAATGATGAGGTCCGGTTCGCACGCCAGCGCCATGGCGATGATGGCGCGCTGTTTCATGCCGCCGCTGTATTCGTGCGGGTAGCGCTGAATGAAGCTGTGATTGAGGTTCACGAGATCGTATAGTTCGCCCACACGCTCGACCATCTCCTGCCGAGCGGAAGAGGTGTGCTGCTCCAGCGCCTCGATGATCTGATCGCCGACCCGGTACACCGGGTCCAGGGCATTCATAGCGGACTGAAAGACCATGGCTATACGGTTCCACCGATACTTCCGCATCTCTTCATCGGAGAGCGACACCAGATCCACGCCGTCCAGCAGGACCTTGCCACGTAATATCTGGGCATTGTCCGGCTGGAGTCTTAAGAGTGCCAGGGCGAGAGACGACTTACCGCAGCCGGATTCACCCACCAGTCCCAGCGACTGCCCTCTCTCCAACGAGAGCGAAACACCGTCAACCGCGCACACCTCGCCTGCACGGGTTTGGTAGTGCATCGTGAGGTCTTCAACGGCCAGCAGAGGGGAACCGCTCATAGGCGCCGCAACCTCGGGTTGACGATTTCATCCATCGCCCGTCCTACCAAGTAGAACGACGTGCAAAGCAGCGTGATGGAGAGACTGGCAGGAAATATGAGCCACCAGTATTGGCCGACTTGCAGCAAGTACCCGGCCGCCTCGGTGGTGTGGATCATGAGACCCCAACTCATACGCACGTCCAGGAGGCCCAAGAAGCTCAGAACCGCTTCCGAAAAGATGGCGCCGGTGACCGTAAACATCATGTAGAGGAATGACAACGGCAGGAGATTGGGAACGATGTGAATGAAAATAATATGCAACGGGCCGCCGCCGGCGGCGCGCGCAGCTTCAAGATACGGCTTGACAACCACGGATAGGGCCTGGGACTTCAAGAGGATGCTGGCGCCGCCGAATCCGGAAAGAATGCCGATGATGAGCGCCAACTCAAAGTGCTCTACGCCGATTAATGCGCTTAAGACGATAAGGATACTGATCCCCGGCATCATGACCATGAGGTCGGCAAAACGCATTAATATCGTGTCAACGAAACCGCCGTAGTACGCCGCAATTGCACCGACGGTCGTCCCAATGGTGACCGTAACGACAGCGGCAAGCAACCCGAGCAAGAACTCAGTCCGCGCGCTGTGCATGAGCTGACTCAGGACATCGCGCCCCAAAGGATCTGTGCCGAGCAGATGGCTGCGGCTGGGCGGCGCGGGTTGGCGGGTCTCATCAAACGCGTAACCGACAACGGGATCGTAGACGCGCTCCTCCCAGACGGTGTTCATGAGAATCGGATGGGCCAGGGCGAGACCGAGATAAAAGAGGATGATTACGAGGCCGATTACGCCAATGCGCGTGCCGAGAAAGAGCGACCAGTTTTCGCGCAGGCTCCGCATGGCCAAATTGAACCGCACCTTCCGGAGCGAAGGCGCAGCGCTTTGGGGGGCAACATCTACAGCCACTAGTACCTGATCCTTGGGTCCAAGAAGACGTATATCACGTCCACCGCCAAGTGGGCGAGCAAGACGAATATGCCTACGAAGACGAACGCGCCCACCGCCAGGGGCAGGTCTTCCGCTACGGCCGCCGACACCAGCGTCTGCCCCATGCCGGGCCACGAGAAGACCGACTCGATGATGACGCCGCCGTCCACGGCAAACGCCAGGCTGAAAACGAGGCTGGTCACCACCGGCAGCAAAGCGTTGCGCGCCACGTGCTTATCGCGCACGGCTTTTTCCGGCAGACCCTTGGCGCGGGCCGCCAGCACAAAGTCCTCCCGCATGGTCTCCAGCATGCTATTGCGGGTGAGCAACATAGTACCCGCGAAGCTAATCAACGTAAGCGTGAACACCGGTAGGATCATGTGCCTGACAATGTCCCAGGCAAGATGGCCGTGCCCTGTCAGCCGCCAGGCTCCGATCATTATTCCCACGCTCACGATGATGCTGCCAAGTTGGATGAGCCGCGCTCCCGAGATTCGGAGCCGCGTTGTAACTAAAAAGACTGCGAAGACGACGATGGAAAGCGCCAGCGCCGTAAACATCATGCGGCCAAATAAGGTGTTCGCTTCGATCGGCGCGTCCCGCCACAGCACGGGGTCGAGGAACTTGCCGATTGGGAACCATCCTGCTTTGAAGGCGAAGAGCCAGATCATCATGAGCGCGAACCAGGGCGTGAAAACGGTGTAGAGCGTCACGCCGCCAATGGTGGTGGCATATTCGGTCCAGCCGCCGCGCTTCCAGGCAATGATCTTGCCCAGGAAGAAACCCAAATAGAATGAAAAGACCGTGGCGGTAAAGAAGAGCGCAACCGTGCGCGGCAGGCGCTCGAAAATGACATCGGCGACGCTGCGGGGATAGTGGGTGAAGGAAACGCCGAAGCTACCGGTGAAGACATTCTTGACATAGACGAGGAATTGCTGCCAAAGAGGCTGGTTGAGGCCGAACTGGTTTTGCAGTCTCTCCCGAGCATCCGGCGGCAGCTCCGGATTCATCGCGTAGACGTTGCTGATATCGCCCGGCTGCGCATTAACGATGAAGAAGACAATGCAAATAAAGGCTAATAGCGTCAGCAGTATCTGAATCGTCCTGCTGATCAGATAGGAAGCCATCCGCAGGCACCACCCCTTTGTGATTGACTATTGCGCTCCATTATTCACGTACACAGCACTGCCGTCAAACAATGTCACGACTCCTAGAGATGCGGCAAGAGATTTATGTTCGTGGCAGCAATTGGATCGTACATCCCTTTCAATGCCGGGCGATGTTTGTGGCATCGGCAGAGTGAATGGTACCGAAACTGGAGTCTGCCAGTGAGCGAATGCTGCTACGTCGAGCAGCTACTTGCAAGAGCGCCGGACAAGAATGAACCTGAGCTAACTCTACGCCTAGCGCAGAAAGAGTGAAAAAAGGCGGCGCCAGACGCGTATGCGCCTGACGCCGCCCTTGATTTGGCACTATTGCGCCTCGGACAGCGCGTTATCTACTTGACTTGCACTGCCGTCTGCATGCCTCCCAAGCCTTCCAGTCCGCCGAGCACCTCTGTGTAAGGGAACTCTATGCCGGAAGGTCGGTAGGAGTCCAGCTTGGGAATGGTGAAGAGCGTTACGTACGGCAGGTCTTCCGCTATGAATTCCTGCAGTTGGAACACTTTTTCACGCGCTCCCTCAATTGTTGTCTCGGAAAGTAGGCTGAACGAGATTGCGTCGTAGTCCTCGTTGGCGTAGCCGCCCCAGTTGTAACCGCCCTCGTTTTCAGGCGCGTGGCGGCCGTTGAAGAAGGTCTCCAGGTAGTCCGGGAAGAGGCTTAGGCTCCAGCCCAGGATCCACATGTCCAGATCTTCGTCCACGGTCTCGCTGAACAGCACACCCACGATGACGTTGAAACCGGTCAGGTTTGCCCGCACCGGAATGCCGACGTCAGTCAGCCAGCGCTCGATCCAGATGGCGAAAGTGGCGCGCAAAGGATCATACCCCGCGCTGGGAGCGATGAGTTCCAGCGCCGGCACATCCGAACCATCGGGCATTTTCAGGCCTTTGCCTGCCCTGGCCACAAAGTTGCCATCTTCGCTGATCTCCGGTTCTTCCTCAAAGGTGAAACCGGCGCTCTTGAGCAACTCCACGGCCTGCTCCAGCCGCTCGCCTCTAGTCAAGCCCTGGCCGAGGCTGGGAGTATCCGGATTGAACCACGCCGCATTGCCGGGTGCCACCATGGAATATGCAGGAATGGCTGCGCCTTGCAATACGGTCTGCGTCACAAACTCTTTGTCGATGAGAATCGCCACTGCTTGCCGGAACTCACGCAAGCTCATGGGCTCTTTGCGGACGTTGAACCCAAGATAGAACATGCCATTGTCCAGGTTGGAGACGATTTCCAAGTCGCCCGCCGACTGAATGCGCTCGCGGAATCCTTTCTCCAGCCCCAAGGGGTTGAAGACGTAGTCAATGTCGCCATTGGCCAGGGCCAAAATGGCGGCATCCTGGTTGCCATAGATGCTGAAGAGGGTGGACTCCACGTGGGGTCCTACCGTGTACTCCAGTTCCTTATCGCCACCAGGCTCACCGAAATACGTGGCGGTGTAGCCCAGCCGCTCGTTTACCTCTTGCAAAGTGCCGCTGGCGAATCGCGTAACCACTGAGCCGGTGGCGTAGTAATTCTCAGCCCTACTATTCTCGAAGAATGCGCCCGGCTCCCACTTGCCGAAGGTAAAGCCGCCCAGCGTGGGATCATTGTCGGGCACGTGCGCCATGAGCGCTTCAATCTGCGCTTCCGCTTCGCCGGCTTTCTTGGCTTCTTCTACCACGGGAGCCCAATAGTGCTCCGGCAGAATCGGCATGAAGGCCAACCCGAATTGCCACACGCTCAGACCAGGTGTCTGCGGGTTGCCCTCAGCATCGCTCGCCTTGAAGAAGATCTTGATGCGATGGCTGTCGATGGCTTCGATGCGATCGAGGAAGGCGGGATCCACCACGGCGCTAAAGTTGCCGCCGATACCCATGTCAAGCACGGTTTGCGCCGTGAAGATGATGTCATCTGCGGTCAATTCCTCGCCGTCGCTCCACATGACTCCCGCTCGAATCGGTACCTCAGTGGTCCAGTAATCGGTACCGTCCACTGTCTCTTTCGTCAGATCCGTCGGAAAGTCGGCTGCCAAACTCGGAATCCACTCGAAATTCTGGTCCGAGTAGCCGTAAAGCGCTCCGGTCCACCCACTCAGGACGTACTGCGTCCATACGGAGCCACCGGGACCGCCGTAATAGTTCCAGTAATTGCGCGAAATGGGCTCCTCGAAGATGCCCATGCGGTAGACCTGCGGTGCCATCTCCTCAGGCGCTTCCACGGCTTCTTCAGCCACCGCCGCTTCCGGCTCGGCAGCAGGAGGCTCCTGCGCGCACGACGCCAGCGCAACCGCCGCGAGAATAGCGACCAAGAAAACGGCCGCCCTGATCCACAATGATCTAAACACCGTAACTCCTCCCTTACATAACTATCCCGCTACTCTAACAGCACTTCCCGCCGCCAATTCCTGCGCGGCAAACCCCCTTACGAGAAACTGCTGCAACACTTCCCAATATGAACTTAGTCTACACGCTCCCACACGCTCGTCAAGTGTGCATACTAGTCAAGGAGGTTAGGCCCCAGTGGCTGTCGCAGCGCGGTTTCACGTACGGATGGTGACGATGCGTCTGTGGCCTGCTAGCATGGTTTGCGAGCTAGGTAGCAGCTGTCCATTGTGTCCAAATGGGGCACCTACATTAAGAAGGTCACAATTAGACTTGAGCAACGATTATGAATGAGAAAAAGCTTATCACCGCAGTTGAAAGCTACTTTGCCGACTTGCGGCGGATACGCGCTTCTGGCGGCGCGACTGACGAGCGCTCGCTTTACCCGCCGCTGTCTACTCTTTTGAATGCCGTCGGTGACGCCCTCAAGCCCAAGGTTCACTGTGTCAGCGACATGGCCAACCAAGGTGCGGGGCACCCCGATTTTGGCCTCTATTTGAAACGTAAGTCTTCTGGCTCGTCCTCGAAAGCGGGCAAGAAATCGAGCGGAGACTTGCCGGAGCGGGGTGTTGTCGAAGTCAAGTCCCTCGGTGACGACGCCTGGCTCACCGCCGAGAGCGCCCAGGTAAGCCGTTATTGGGAGCGCTACCGGCTCGTGTTGGTGACCAACTGCCGCGATTTCGTGCTGTTGGGCGAGGATGCGCGGGGTCGGCCGGCTAAGCTGGAAACTTTTCGACTGGCAGGGAGTGCTGCGGAATTTGAAGAACGGCTGCAGAAGCCCCGCGCTTTTGCCCGCGAGGTCGGCGCGGGACTCGGTGAATACCTCTGCCGCACGCTTTCACACCGCGCGGTGCTGGCTGAGCCGCGCGACCTTGCGTGGCTGCTCGCTTCCTACGCCCGCGACGGCCTGGCACGTGTTGAGGCGGCAGGTGACGCGCCGTCTCTGACCGCAGTGCGCAATGCTTTGGAAGAAGCGCTTGGTGTTCGTTTCGAGGGCGAGCGGGGCGCGGCCTTTTTCCGTTCCACGCTCGTGCAGACGCTTTTCTATGGTGTCTTTTCCGCTTGGGTATTGTGGTCGCGTCAGTTACCGCCGCCGGTGGGCGCATTTGAATGGCGTACCGCCGTTTGGCACCTGCGCGCGCCGGTGTTGCGGGCGCTATTCCAACAGCTTTCCGACCCCGCCCGCCTGCAAACGCTGGGCTTGGTCGAGGTGCTCAACTGGACCGCCGCCGCGCTTGACCGGGTGGACAAGGAAGCCTTCTTCGCCAGTTTCAGCGAAGGCGAGGCGGTTCCCTACTTCTACGAGCCGTTCTTGGAAGCTTTCGATCCCGTGCTGCGCAAGCAACTGGGCGTCTGGTATACACCCGTAGAGGTGGTGCGCTACATGGTGGCGCGGGTGGACAAGGCGCTTAAGGACGATCTCGGCATCGAGGACGGATTGGCGGACGAAAGAGTCTACGTGCTCGATCCCTGTTGCGGCACCGGCGCGTATCTGGCCGAAACGCTGCGCCGCATCGCGGAGAATCTCCAAAGCCGGGGTACGGGCGCGCTCACCGGTGCGCAGGTGAAGCGGGCGGCCACGGAGCGGGTCTTCGGCTTCGAGATCATGCCCGCTCCTTTCGTAGTGGCCCACCTCCAGGTCGGCCTCACCATGCAAGCCCTCGACGCGCCGTTAGCGGAGGACGGCGACGAGCGCGCCGGTATTTTCCTCACCAACGCCCTCACCGGCTGGGAGCCGAAGACGCAGAAGCCGCTGCCCTTTCCCGAACTGGAGCAAGAGCGCGAGCGCGCCGACCTGGTGAAGCAGAACGCGCCTATTCTGGTGGTGCTCGGCAATCCGCCCTACAACGGCTTCGCCGGCATGGCGGTGGATGAGGAACGGGAACTCTCGGCGGCCTACCGCACCACCAAGCGCGTGCGCCGCCCTGAAGGCCAAGGGTTGAACGACCTCTATGTCCGCTTCTTCCGCATGGCCGAGCGCCGCATCGCCGAAGAGACCGGCCAAGGCATCGTCTGCTTCATCTCCAACTATTCCTGGCTGGACGGCCTCTCCTTCACCGGCATGAGAGAACGCTACCTGGAGGCGTTTGACACCATCCGCATAGACAACCTGCACGGTGACCGCATAATTTCCGAATATGCGCCCGACGGCCGGACAAGTGAAACAGTCTTTTCAATTCGAGGAAAGTCACCAGGCATAAAGGTTGGCACCAGTATCACGATGCTATCAAAGAGACTTGCCAATTCATCAGAAGGCAAGCAAATCCTCTATCGAGACTTTGACCAAGCGAGAGCAGATGAAAGACGACAAGCGCTACTGGATAGTTTGAGCGCTCCCAGGATAGATTCGGGCTATGCAAACTTGGATCCCGAGATTCGGCTTGGGTTGCCGTTCAAACCAATGGCGGTCAGCGAGGACTGGTTCGACTGGCCTGCGCTGCCCGAACTCTTTCCAGCCTCGTTTCCGGGGGTCAAGACCAGCCGTGACTCGTTCCTCGTTGACGTTGATCTCAATCGGCTGAAGGCACGGGTAGTGGATTACTTTGACGGGGAACTAAGCCATGAAGAGATTGCGCGGCGCTATCCGGGCGTTATGCGTAGCACATCGGGATTTAATGCTCGCTCCATCCGAAATGCGCTGCTTGACCGAGGTGGGCCAATTGAGGGCGGATTCATACACTACGCCTACCGGCCTTTCGACACCCGCTGGCTTTACTGCGAAACGGAAGGCGGACTGCTGGACCGGCCCCGCTCAGAATACGGGCCGCATGTGTTCGAGGGAAACGTGTGGCTTGAAGCTCGAGAAAGAGAAGCCCGAGAAGATTTCTCGCGCGGCACACTGTGTCGCACTCTCGCGGACAACTTCGGCAACGGACTCTCCAGCTTCTTTCCCGCCTGGCTGCGTGACACCGGACTCGGAGCCGACGAAACGACCGTGCAGCGTATTCCCAATCTTTCGCCTGCCGCGCAGCGTTACCTCGACCGTCTCGGATTGGGCGTGGAAGACCTCTTCTACCACGCGCTGGCCGTGCTCCACGATCCCGCCTACCGCCAGGCCAACGCCGGTGCCCTGCGCATGGAGTGGCCGCGCATCCCGCTGCCCGGCTGGCCTGAGTTATCCGTTTCGTCCCCCGCTGGTAGGGGCGGTTCGCGAACCGCCCCTACGGTCGTGCCACACGGGGACGCGCCTGCCGCGGACCACTCCGTCGTTCCCTTGAAAACGGGAACCCATCCGGCCTCCGACGCAGCGCACGCCTTGGCCGCCTCCGCCGCCCGCGGCCGGCAACTGGCCCACCTCCTCGACTCCGACACCCCCGTGCCCGGCGTCACCACAAGCAACCTGCGGCCCGATATGATCGCCATCGCCCAGCCCGCCACCACCGACGACCGCAACATGACCGGCGACGACTTCGGCCTCACCGCCGGCTGGGGGCACTTTGGCAGCGGCGAAGCCGTCATGCCAGGCCAGGGCAAGGCGATCGAGCGCCCTTACACCCCAGCCGAACGCGAGGCCCTCAACCATGCGCATCCCGCCGCTGGCAATGCGGAACGCGACGCCCTAGGCAATGCACAACCCACGTCCGCCACGCCCGCCGGACACGACACGCTAGCCGTCCTCGGCGAAACCACCTACGACATCTACCTCAACGACCGCGCCTACTGGCGCAACGTCCCCGCCAACGTCTGGCGCTACAAACTCGGCGGCTACCAAGTCCTCAAGAAATGGCTCTCCTACCGCGAACAAACAGTCCTAGGCCGCCCCCTCAAGTTAGACGAGGTGCTGCATTTCACAGACACCGCCAGACGCATCGGGGCTATACTGCTGGTGACGGATTCGGATTTCATGTAGAGGAAAGCTTCAGATAGCATCGTCAGTCACGAGTAAGTGCAATTTGCTGAGGCCCAGCAAGAATCTGTTGATAGTTACATGGAATCGACACAAAGTAGATTGGAGGATACTTTCAAATGACCGAAATCGTTGCGATTGTTGCGAGGACCGGAGTAGTCGAACAAGGTGGTGTCAGGACGCGGATCACAAAAGAGGCAATTGAATCTATCCCAGAGCAGATCGGTGGAGACTGGGCTATACCCGTGGTACCTGACCATGACCCATTCTGCTTGCCTATCGGGAAAATAAGGGAAGCTTGGGTTGAACCGCACGGAGACGAGTACGCTGTAATTGCTCGCATGCACATTGAAGATGATCCATCGATTGAAGTGCACATTAGGTCCGGAGCTGAGCTCGTACACTTGAATTTTGAAGATTGTCCCAAACCTTTCATACAAAGAAGATACGGGCATACAGAGTTACCGACGGTTACCTTGTCAGTCGACTTGGCGAACTTCGACGATTTGGAAGACTACTCTGAATTCGCAAATGATGTCAGTCTAATAGACAACAGGATTATTTGTGACAGTGCAATAGGGCGACACTCACTTGTACCTGAGCCTCTCATAAAGTTCGTGCTATCCGATCCGGAGATGTGCGCGGCCCTAGCGATTGGAGTGTGGGCCCTAAGAAGAGCCGAAAAATTCGTCCGCTACACTGTTGATGAGACACTAAGGAAGGTGGCAGACGGCATCTCTGACTCTCTAAGTATTAAGATTAGAGATATCTTGAGAGCATACAGAAGTCATCAATCAGAGCAGAGTAGTTCATCTGTAACCCAAATTGTTATACCAGGCAATACGGAACTGATCCTGCTAGTGAAAACGGACCTTGACGAAGAATTCCCAACTCTAGATCTGAAAAAGCTAACGGCAGAGATGGAAATGTATGGTGACCTGTTGCAAGAAGCAAGCAGTGCTACTTTTGCTCGAGTAGGAGTTAACGACTGGAAGCTCCAGTACCTAACTACACGAACGGGGAAGGTAGTCGCAACGCTCAACTGCCACGAGAGAACCAAGAAACTGATGCGTGACATGGAACGAGATCAGTGTTCAATAGATTTCTCTTCGGGAGATTGACTTAGCCTGCGGCTTGCCAGCGGCATACAAGTGAGCGCTTGTGTCAGACCCCCAATGAGGATTTCACCCCTGTCTGCACCAGAATAGGGTTATTTTTTCTTCGGCGGCGGGGGTGGAGGCGGGGGCGGCTTGACGGCTTGCAGGAGATTGGACGAGTCTGCCGGGTCCTGGGAGCGGCCAAAAGCGGCGCGCTTGCGCGCGGGCTGAGCTTGCAACGCTCTGCGCCTCTTTGGCGAAGGGTTCGGTTCTTTAGCCATGGGTTTACCTCCGGACACGTTACACGTTCTCACTGCTGCACCTTTCACGTAAAACGCAAAAGCACGCTGGAGTGCAGCGTGCTGACCAGATGCTTTTGCGTTGTGTGGTGGCGGGGGTGAGACTCGAACTCACAACCTAGGGCTTATGAGTCCCCCGCTCTGCCTTTGAGCTACCCCGCCAAGTCGTGCCTGCGCCTGCTTTGTACCTCTGCATCGTAATGACGTCCTGTCGATTCACCCTCACCCCGGCCCTCTCCCTCAGGGAGAGGGGGTCTTCCCTGGTCTTAGCCCTCTCTCAAGGAGAAGGGTTTTCCCTGAACATAGCTCTCTCCCTCAGAGAGAGAGTTGCCCTGGACACAGCCCTCATCTTAAGGAAGAGGGAGCAAACCCGGAGCTTGGACTTGCGAGTGGACTACGTTGAAAGGTGCCAAATCACCGCTGCGAATACCGGCAAAGACGGATGCCATCTAGCGGTACCACGGCGGCAGACGCAAACAAGTGGGCCCACCTGGATTCGAACCAGGGACCTTCTCCTTATGAGGGAGCAGCTCTAACCACTGAGCTATGGGCCCCGGCCACGCCGCTTTGCAGCACGCGTGACTCCCTTGCATTATACGAAGCCGTTCACAGCAGCGTCAATTGAGGCGCGCGCTACACAGACGCTACCCAGAATTGCAATGCGTGGTCGGCTTAGCCGGAACGCCTATTGGATTCAAGCGTGGTACCATGCTGGCAAAGCGCCGGGACAGGCGCCGGCACGGTATGTGCGTGACTCTCACCAATTCAGGCGCATCAAATGTCAGAGAACAAGGGGAGACCTCTCGATGGCTCGGTTTCTTACGGAAGAAGACGTGCGGCAACTACTGCCAATGGATGAAGCGCTGGAACAGGTGGAGGCCTGTTTTCGTGCGCTCGGCACAGGGCAAGCGCGCAACCAGCCGCGCCGCCGCATCCGCATGCCCGGCGGCATGATGCACGTGATGTCCGCCGGCGACAGGGGGCTCGGCGTCTTTGGGCACAAGGTCTATACCACCACGCGGCAGGGCGCAAAATTCCTGGTTACGCTCTACAGCACGGAAGACGGCCGGACGCTCGCGGTGCTGGAAGCCGGACTGATCGGCGCGATCCGCACGGGGGCTGCCAGCGGCATTGCGACCAAGTACCTGGCAAATCCCAATGCGTCGGTGCTGGGCGTACTCGGCACAGGCAAGCAATCGCCGACGCAGATTCAGGCGATCTGCGCGGTGCGGCCAATCTCGCAAGTGCTCGTGTACAGCCGGAACGCGGAGCGGCGCGAGGCATTTGCGGCGGAGATGGCGGACGCACTGGGCATTCCGGTGACGGCGGCGAGCAGCGCACAAGAGGCCGTCGAGCCCGCCGACGTGGTGGCGGCCATTACCGCTAGCAAACAACCGGTGCTGGCAGGCGCGTGGCTCAAACCCGGCGTCCACGTGAACGCTGCCGGCAACAACATGCTCACGGAGCAGGAAGTGGATGCTGATGTCTTCCGGCGCGCGTGGCTCGTCACCACCGATTCGCTTGAGGGCGCCAAGATCGAATGCGGCGACCTGCTGGCGGCGGTAGACCCGGGCATCGTGCAGTGGGAGGACGTGATCGAGATCGGCCAGGTCGTGGCAGGACGGCACCCGGTTGATCGCCCGGACGACGCGATTACGGTCTACGAGTCGCAGGGCATCGCGGCGGAAGACCTCTATGCCGCCGTACATGTGCTGCGCAAGGCGGAGGCACAGGGGATCGGGACAGAACTGCCGTTCTAGCCGCCGGGCACACGCGGCCTCGTGTGGTCTTCATGCGAAGCGCGTGGGCCTGGTTAATGCAGCCTTGGGAATGCGTTGCCTTCGATGCAGTCACGCCGTCTTCGACAAGGTCGTTCGATCCTCGCTGCCAGGACGTTGCCCGGGGGCTTGGCCCCCGCTCCTTGCCGATCACAAGGAGGAGCGGGTTGCCGTGCTTATACGGAGAGGATGGATTCCCGCGTGCGCGGGAATGACGGACGATGCGCCTCTCCCGTTGGCCTCTCACACTCGTTCATTTGGAGGACTTCTATAGCATAATAATGATGGGCCGGGGACGCAGGTTTGAAACCTGCGCTACCAAGACAAGTCATCGCACACGTTAGCGACAAGAATAGGGCGGCTCCTTGTAGCGCGGGGGCTTGTCCCCCGCTCCTTGCCGAGCTTGCTGCAGATTATCTTGAAAGAGGTGCTTGCCACACCGTTGCCATTCAACGGAGGCAATGTTCGCTGCCTCCGCCGCAGACACTTTCAAAGCCCCAATTCGTCGGAAATTCCCTGCAATGCCGTCAGGTTGATGGCGGCGAATTCCGGCAGCGTAAAGCCGATCCCGCTGCAGGTCTCGATCTCCTCGCGCTTGGCAGAGGCGGCAAACGCCTTTTCCTTGTACTTGCGCATCACGAATTTTGGCGTGACCGACGCGAGCTTTTTGTCGGGACGCACCAGCGCGCAGGCGATGATGAGGCCGGAGAGGTTGTCGCAGGCGTAGAGGGCCTTATCCATCAGGCTTTCGCGGGGCACGCCGTGTTCGTCGCTGTGAGCTTGAACGGCATGGATCACGCGGGGATCGCAGTTGCGCTCCTCCAGCAGTTTCGCCATCAGCAGCGTATGCTGGGCCGGGTCCTTTTCCGTGGCTTCATAGTCAGCGTCGTGCATCAGGCCCGCCAGGCCCCACAGGTCTTCGTCTTCACCGAAGTGCCGCGCCAACTCACGCATGCACGCCTCTACGGCGAGGCAGTGCTTCACGAGATTCTTGTTCTTGAGCAATTCAAGGACGAGTTCCATGCCTTCTTCACGAGTCATAGTCTGCGTGCTCCCGTAAGTGTTATCGCGCTACTCGCCTCTCCCGGAGCCCTATTGGCCTTCGGGAATGCGGGCAAGCTATCGAGCCAGATAATGCAGGTCAAACGCCGAGTGCAGTATAGCAAGAGATCCGCGCATGCGCAGCCAACCATGCAGATGCAGACGCTTCATGCAGGCCGGTTGGTGAGTGCGTACCCGTCGAAGCATCGACGTAGACAATAGGTAACAAAAGAGAGTGGATACTCACACAAATTCACAATCTGGCAACAATCCCAAGATAGTTTTAGAGTGAGCACATAGATACTTTACAATCGTAGGGGAGGAATGCGCTTGGATTCACAAACGATGATGAAATTTTCACGTCACTTCCTCCGACGGAGAGCGCTCCTCATACCGTTGGCGGCGGTGCTGGCAGCATGTAGCGGCCTGGGACGGAATAATACAGAAGAGCGAGCGACCCTATCGCAAGGGGCCGATGACGCCCCAACACCTGCCGCATCGGCACAAGCGCGGCCGTCTGCTGAGCAGTCGACGGCTGTCACACAGTCCGTCGCTGCAACAAAATTGCCTGCCACACCGGCATGTGAAGATGACGACGATCCCACGCCACCCCAAACTGCAGGCCCGTTCCACACGCCCAACACGCCGCTACGGACCTCGCTGCTGGAATCCGGCTTCGCCGGTACCCGGCTGCTGCTCTCAGGCCAGGTGCTCTCCACGCAGTGCACGCCGCTTGCGGGCGCGCTGCTCGACTTCTGGCACACCAACGACGCGGGTGAATACGACAACGAAGGGTACACTTTTCGCGGCCACCAGTTTGCCGACGACGCGGGACGCTTTACGTTGGAAACCATCGTCCCCGGCGTCTATCCCGGTCGCACGCGCCACATTCACGTGCGCGTGCAAGCCCCGAACCAGCCTATCCTTACCACCCAGCTCTACTTTCCGGGGGAATCCGGCAACCAGGGCGACGGCATCTTCGATCCCGCCCTGCTCGTGAAGCTGGCAGATGCGGCGAACGGCAAAGAGGCCCAGTTCACCTTCGTGCTGGACGTGCCGTAAACACGCGGGTGCAATGACTATTGTATGGTCGATCCGCAAGCGAGCTGGAGTGTCCCCCACCGCTGGCCTATAACGGTTGTTCCTCTGTCGACACCGCATTGCGCACATAAACGCCCCCGTTTGAGCAACCTAGCGGACGCGCAAGAGCACAATGCCGGCGTCTGCGTACAGGCTTGGGTGTGGCTCCCACGGCGGCAAGGTTTACCCGGTATGCGGTGCTATACTGTAATGAAGTGAGCCAGCAGCAAGTGTTCCAGTCAACGGGGGACAAAGGAGTCGCCGGATGGTCGGACGAATAGTCACGGGTCTCGTAGTCATCTTGGCGGCGATGGCGCTGGTCGCGTGCGATACGGCATCAACGGCTACGCAATCGGCAGCATCGCAGTCGCCGCTCGCCTCTCTGCCAAGCCTGGATGAGATCTCCCGGGAGGCAGAGCCCGGCCTTTACACCCAGGCCTTCGTGGCGGAGGCGATACGGCGCTACGACGCCGACGGGCGCGAAGCCACGCTCGCGCACTTCAACAATCCGGCAAGCGTGGACGGCGAGTGGTACATGTTCATCATCGGCGAAGACGGTGAAGTGCTGGCGCATTCATCTATTCCGGAGAACGTCGGGCTCTTTGTAAGGAAGCCACTGGGGGTCGACGCCAACGGCTACGACTTCGGCACAGACATGCTCGCAGCCACCGAACAGGGAAGCTGGGTGAGCTATGTCTATGAAAATCCGGCCAGAGACAACTTGCTCGAGACTAAGCACGCGTGGGTAGTCAAACATGACGGCTTGATCTTCGCCTCCGGCTGGTATCAAGTCGACCGCTACGACGCCCCGCCGCAGCAGCGACCGCCGACCGATCCGAATAAGGTGATTGCGCAATCCGGGCATTGACGTGCTTGCATGTCCATTGGCGGACGCCATTCACTCGGATAGATCCCAGCCATTGATTGACGGCCAAGTAGGCGACTCAGTGAATCACAAAGAGTTGGATCCCCGCCTGGCGACGACGCATACGCTGAGCCGAAAGAGCGGTCACTCGCGGACTGAGATACACCGCAGTGCGTAGTGAACGACGCAAGGCCATCCCCAATGACGCTTCCCCAGAGGTGATCGCGGAGACAATTTCCGCCTCATGCGATTGAACGAGGCGCTGCTAGGAGCAAGGACATGCCCGGCAAGACATCGAAGAAGCCAGGCAAGACCGCCAAGAAGCCGTTACCCAGGTCTGCTGACGGCAAGGTAGTCCTGCTTTCCGGCGGCAATCCGCAGATCGCGAAGGCCGATGGCGATGCGCCCGTGCAGAAGTACATTGCGTATATGCCGGGTTGGAAGAGCGACCTGGGTCGCCGCCTCGACTCGGTCATCGAGCGCGAGGTGCCGAATGTGCAGAAGTGCGTGCGCTGGAATTCGCCCTTCTACGGCGTTGAGGGCATGGGCTGGTTCCTGAATGTCCACGTCTTCACCCACTACGTCAAGGTGACCTTTCTCAAAGGATCACTGATGGAATCTCAACCGCCGGGCTCCGGCAAAGACCCGGACGCGCGCTGGATCGACATCTACGAGGACGCATTCGACGAGGAACAGTTTGCGGAGTGGGTGCGACAGTCAGCGGCCCTGCCCGGCTGGGACCTGCGGTGACTCTTAGCGGGTTCTGTGGTTTTTCGTTGCCGGAAAAGTGCCATCTGAGTGAAGAAACACTACGGGTTTTGGCGCACAGAGTCGCACGGTTCACTTTCCGATCTCCTTGCTGTGTTGGCAGAACGCCCGGTGGATAAATGAAGTACGTCGATGAGCAGCAACGCACATTACCGGCAGCGCCGGAATTATAAATGTCAGGTAATTCGTTGACAGATTTGAGAACAAAAGCAACTGAACGCAGTACTCTACATGAACAGTACACATGTCATTCCGAACGGAGCGCAGCGAAGAGAGGAATCTAAGATGTTGAGCCTACTGGGCGACACGTTGCATGGGCCCTAGATTCCTCGCTCCGCTCGGAATGACATGATCTGTCAACACTGCCAATTTGGAAGAGTATTCTGTCAACGATTTACTCAACACTTACAGGAATGACGGATTGTGCAATCGTCTCCTTGAAGGCGACTAGCCAGAACTCTAGACCTGCTGGAAAGGCCAATACGAGCAGTGGAGTCACAATCAACCACGACATTTCAACCGTTTCGCGACCAGCTTGAAACGGCGTTCGATCAGTTTGCGCAGCGGCCGGCGCTGACGTATCAGGACGCGACGTGGACTTATGCCGAGCTGGACGCGCGCACCCGCGCGGCGGCGAGGTACCTGCAAAAGCAGGGCCTGCGGTCGGGCGAGCGGGTGATCCTCTACACGGCGGACAAGCGCGCGCTGCTGCTGGCGCACCTGGGCGCGATCCGGGCGGGCGGCGTCTCGCTGCCGCTGAATTCAAAGTTTACGCCGCGCGAGATGGAATACTACGCCCGGGACAGCGGTGCGGTGCTCGCGGTGGGCGGCAACGCCGAATTGCCGGTGCTGCAGGCGCTGGTGGACGACGCGGAGACCCCGCTCAAAGGCGTGCTACATGCCGATGAATTCCTGGCGTTAGAGCCGCAAGCCACGGTCTCTTTGCCGGATTCCACCGCAGCGGACTGGGCGCTGCTGCTCTACTCGTCCGGCACTACCGGCCAGCCCAAGGGCGTGGTGCACACGCACGCCAATCTCGGCGCGGCGGTGCGCTCGCTGGCTGACTGCTGGGCGTTTACGCCGGACGACGTGCTCGTGAATGTGCTGCCGTTCTTTCATATCCATGGCCTCTCGTTTGCCAGCCACGTGAACTTCCTCACCGGCGCCCATATGCTGATGGCCGACCAGTTTCACCCGGTGCGCACGTTGGACTTCATCGACCGCGCCACGGTCTTCATGGCCATTCCGCCCATGTACTACCAGTTCTTGAACCGGCCGGAGTTTCGCTCCCACGCGGAAAACTGGTCGCACGTGCGGCTGTTTACGTGCGGTTCCGCACCAATTCGTCCCGAAGTGCTACCGGAACTGGAAGGTATTTTGAAGAGTCCGCTCATTAACCGGTATGGGATGACCGAGAGCCACGTGATTGCCAGCCTGCCCATCGACAAGCCCAGCGTGCAGGGCTCGGTGGGACTGCCGCTGGACGGCGTCGAAATGACCATGGTCGAGGATGGCTCCACCACCAAGGACGGCCACGCCGTAGGCGAGGTGCACGTGCGCGGCCCGGTGATCTTCGACCACTATCTCAACCGGCCGGAAGCCACCGCTGAGGCCTTTGCCCACGAGGGATTTTTTGCCACCGGCGACCTAGGTTTTTTGAATCACCAAGGGTACTTGACGCTCATCGGGAGAAAGGTCGACCTCATCATCACCAAGGGCTTCAATGTCTACCCGCCCATGGTCGAGCGCGTGCTCAACGATTGCCCCGGCGTGAAGGAGTCCGCCGTGTTCGGCCTGCCTGACGACCTGCGCGGGGAAAAAGTGGTGGCCGTGGTGGTGAAAGACCCCGAGGCAGCGCAAGAGGCAACGCCCCGCAACATCCGCGACTTCTGCCGCGAACGCAGCGTGGACTACCAGGTGCCGTCCGACGTCTACTTCGCGGAAGAACTCCCCCGCAACGCCATGGGCAAGGTGCTGAAACGCGAACTGCGCGACGGCTTGCTGTCGGAGGGTGGCAAGCGGTGATGGCTTGTTGGGGAATCCGCGGACTCGATACTGAGATGTATTGAAAGGCGAGGTATATAGGGGAGTCCTGTGGAAACCAACTGCCTGGGCTGTCATACCTTCGACTGCGCTCAAGACAGGTCTGAGGAGCCTTGCGACAAGCCTGTCTTGAGCCTGCCGAATGGCTCAGTCTAAACTCCGCGACGAAGAATATAGAATGCATGCGCTTTAGATTCCGCGAACCCTGTTCGACGCTACGCTCGGAATGACATTCCAATGGAACATGGAATCGATAGCTATTCGTAGCGCGGGGGCTTGTCCCCCGCCTCTTGATTCAGACGTGAGGCCAGGTCGCCAAACGTCCCTCCCTCTACCCCCTATCGCCAATGCAGGCTACACTAGAAAGGTGGCCCGACAACGCAGACGCGGCCCACATTCCAAGAAAGATGGATTCCCGCTTTCGCCGGATTTGTAGGTGTTGAGTAATTCGTTGACAGAATTCGCTTTACATTCTGAGGAGTTGACGGTGCATGTCATTCCGAGCGGAGCGAGGAATCTAGGGTCCCTGCTCAACGCACTTTAACGGCTTCAGCACACTAGATTCCTCTCTTCGCTGCGCTTCGTTCGGAATGACATGTGTACATGTCATGTCTAACTCTGCGAAAGGTTGCTTTTGTTCTCAAATCTGTCAAAGAATTACCTGACATTTACAGGAATGACGGGTTGAGATTGCCACCCATACGAAACTAAAGACCAACTGGAACAACCGGCATAACCAACGAAGATCATGAACCAAAAGACCCTAGAACTCCTAGAATTTCCCAAAATCCGCGCTCTGCTTGAAGAGCAGGCGCACTTTTCCGCCAGCAAGGCGTTGGCGGAGGAGCTCACACCGGCCACGGAGCCGGAGGCCGTAGAGCGCTTGCAGACGGAGACCGCCGAAGCGCGGGAGCTCTTGCGCCTGCATCCGAATTTCACCATCGGGCCGGCCCACGACGTACGCAGCCTGGTGGACTATGCCGCCCGCGGCGGTGTGCTGGACGCGTCCGCGTTGCTGGCGGTATCTGACACCATGCGCAGCGGGCGCATGACGCGGGAGATGCTCGTGCGCCGCACCGAGGCATTTCCGCTGCTCAGCCAACTGGCGCGGGAGATCATGAAGTGCGACCCTTTGCAGGGCGCGATCGAGCAGGCGATTGGGCCGGACGCCGACGTGCTGGATAGCGCCAGCCCGCTGCTGCGCTCGCTGCGCCTGGACGTGCGCGCGATCCACAACCAACTGCTCGACCGCATGCAGGCGCTCGTGCGGACACCGGAATATCTCGTACATTTACAGGACCCCATCGTCACGCTGCGGTCGGACCGCTACGTCCTGCCGGTAAAAGCCGAGTTTCGCGGGCGTGTGAAAGGCATCGTCCACGACGAGTCCGCCAGCGGCGCGACGGTCTTCGTAGAACCGCTGGACGTGGTGGAGATCAACAACCGCTGGCGCAGCGCCCAGCGCGAGGAACAGCGGGAAGTAGACCGCATTTTGCGCGCTCTCTCGACTGAGGTAGGCGTCTATCAGCAGGAAATCACGGACAACGTGGGGACTTTGGCCGCCATTGACATCATTCTGGCAAAAGCGCGCTACGCCGAGACAATCAAGGCCGAGCAGCCGACCGTCGTATCCGGCTACCGTTTCTCCTTTCGTCAGGCCAAGCACCCGCTGCTCGCGGGCGAGGTGGTGCCCATAGATGTCTATTTGGGACAAGACCCCCACCGGGCGCGTGCCCAGCCATTCTATGTGCTCGTCATTACCGGCCCGAACACCGGCGGCAAGACCGTAGCGCTCAAGACCGTCGGGTTGCTGACGCTCATGGGGCAGTGCGGTCTGCACTTGCCGGTGGCGCTTGGCTCACGGCTGGCGGTGTTTCGACAGGTGCACGCCGACATTGGCGACGAGCAGAGCATCGAGCAGAGCCTCTCCACCTTTTCGTCACATCTCTCTAAGATCATCCCCATTCTCGATGAAGCCGACGAGCGTTCGCTCGTGCTCTTCGACGAGCTTGGCGCGGGCACCGATCCCCAGGAAGGATCGGCATTGGCGCAAGCAATCCTCCTCTTTCTGCGCAATAAGCGCGTGCCGACGGTGGCTACCAGCCACTACTCGGCGGTAAAAGCGCTGGCGCACGTGGAGGAGTTTATGCAGAACGCCAGCGTGGAGTTCGACGTGGAACGGCTCGCGCCCACGTACGTGCTGTCCATCGGCATGCCCGGCACGAGCCATGCACTGCAGATTGCCGGACGTCTCGGCCTGAATCCCGCAATCGCCGCGGAAGCACAAGTGCGGTTTAGTCCGACGGAGCAGGCGGTAGATGCGTTGATGGTCTCCCTGCGCGACGAAACGGAGCAACTCAAGGCCGAGCGCGAGCACCTCGCGCAGGACCGCACGGGTCTGGAGGCCCAGCGGGACGCGCTGGCGGCACGCGTGCGGGAGATGGAGGAGACAGTAACGGAGCAAAAGACAGCAGCATGGGACGAGGCAACCCAGGAAGCCGGGGAACTATTGGAGCAGATTCAGGCGCTGGCGCGCCAGGCGAAAGTCTTCGCCACGCCGCTGGATACCAACCGCAAGCTCCTGGAGCACTCCGCCAGGCAAGCCCGCGAACGGCAGCGGGAAATGCGGTCCCGGGCGCGGGCAATGCGTGAAGCGCCCACGCCGCAGTCCCTTGCCGTAGGGGACACGGTGCGCGTGCGCGGGTGGGAGATGCCGGGGCAGGTGCTCGCTTCCCCGGACACGCGCGACCTGGTGGCGGTGCAGGTCGGCCAGATCAAGACCCGTGTGCCTCTGGAAGAGATTACCCAGGTAGAAACGCAGGAGCCCGCGCCTGAAAAGGAAGCGAGACAGCGTGATATCGCGCCGGCCGCACCGGTTGTGCCGGTAGAAATAGACATCCGGGGCAATCGGGCCGAGGAGAGCATCGGGACGGTTGACCGCTATCTCGATCAGGCGCTCCACAGCGGCCTGAAGAGCGTTCGCATCATCCACGGCAAGGGCACCGGCGCGCTCCGCGCCGCTATTCACGACATGCTGCGCGGCCATCCGCTCGTGCACCGCTTCCGCACCGCCCCGGCGCGGGAAGGCGGGGACGGAGCGACGGTAGTGGAGTTAGCGCAGTAGGAATTGCCTTGGTGAGAACGATGTTCGCTGTGTTCTGCCAATGTGCGTGAAAGTGACAGACCGTTCATCCTTCGACAAGCTCAGGACGAACGGTCTTTGGTGTTCTCGACGAACTGTCTTTAGTTTTCTTGACGAATGGTCTTTTGTTTTCTCGACGAGTGGTTTTTGGTGTTCTTGAGGGAATTTTGTGGCAGTAACGGGCCGTGGCGATGCCGCCGCGCCAAACTGTCGTGGAGCAGGCGGCGAATGTGGGAGATATAGCCAGGTTTCCGTGGTGGATTACTGCACGAAGATCTCGAAATTCACGTCCTCATCACGGTTAAGCACGCGCTGTGTCATGCGGCGCAGATAGGTGACGCTATCGTGACCGAGCAACGTACCGATGACGGAACCGAGCAGCAAGCCGCAAAACGCTCCGAGCGCTACACCCCAAACGAATTGGCCTTCTTCCGCAAGTTTCATACGTATCACAGTTCCAACCCCCTTCGTTCCGGTGAGGGCAGGCATCGCGCGCATGCGGCTTACCTAATTCGCTGCCGCACCCAGGGTCACTGCACACGCAGTATCGTCGTGGCCTGCGACCACAGCCGCTCGAGATGGTAGTACTCGCGCATATCGCTCGAAAAGACGTGTACCATCACGTCGCCGTAGTCCAATACCACCCAGCCACCTTCACCTTTGCCTTCGCTGCGCAGCGGGGATTCGCCCCGCGCGTCCAAGTCTTGTTCAATATGCTCCACTATTGCCCGCAATTGCGGTGTGGAATCCGCCGAACACAGTACAAAGAAATCGGCCACAACAGTCTGACGCCGAATATCGAGCAGTGCCATGTCGGCACCGCCATGTTCGGCCATTATATCGACTGCGAGCTTTGCTTTCTCTAAGCCATCCATCGCCATAATTATAGCACAGACTCCTCGTGACGGCTCCTATCAATTCGTATTTTCCATGGAAAACACACCGCCGCTAAACGTAAAAAGCAGCAATTTTCGAACAAGGCATTCCGCCCGTCTCCGCACACATCAACAGGCTCGCATGCGCCCTTTCGACTGTGAGAAGTCCTCTGTCAATCCTGTAAGTGTTGAGTAATTCGTTGACAGAATTCTCTCCCAAATTGGCAGTGTTGACAGATCATGTCATTCCGAGCGGAGCGTCGAACGATGTTCGCGGAATCTAGGGTCCCTGCAACGTGTCGCCCAAAAGGCTAAACATCTTAGATTCCGCGCTCCGAGCGACTCTTCGCTGCGCTTCGTTCGGAATGACATGTGTACTAGTCATGTCTAACACTGCGAAAGGTTGCTTTTGTTCTCAAATCTGTCAACGAATTACCTGACACTTACAATTCCGAGCGCAGCGTCGAACAGGGTTCGCAAAATCTAGAGAAGCTCCCAATTCTAGATTCTTCGTCGCTGCGCTCCTCAGAATGACAGTTGGAAGTTGGCTCAGGCCTAAAGACGATCACATTTCTTGCCTCTTGCCAACCCAAGCCTAAAACTACTAAATGCTTACCTGACATTTACAATTCCTGTGTGTTTTGGGGGAATTGGTCGTCTTTTGGCTCCCACAGGAGCCAACTCGATAAGCCTGCCTGGAGACAACGAAGCATGAGAACTACAGCCGCCTTCCGCGCCGGTAGAGTTGGTGCGTCTCGATGTAGTCGGCCACGGGGGCCGGGGTCAGGTGGCGGATAGTCTCGCCGCCGGCAACGCGCTTGCGTATAGCGCTAGCGGAGATGTCGACCGCCGGTATCTCTTGCACGGTAATGCGCGCGCGCGCTGCCGACGAGAGGCTTGTCAGAGCGTCCAACGAGCTAAACGCCGTTGCAGGACGCGTGAGAGCAACAACCGGCACCGCCTGCAGGAGTTGCTCCGGCGCCCGCCACTGCGGAAGTTCGGCAAGTTGATCGGCGCCGATAATAAAGACGAATGAGTCATCAGGCGACTCATGCCGGAGCGCCGCCACTGTCTCCACCGCATAGCTCGGGGGAGGACGCTCGATGTCTATCGTAGAGAGCGCAAAGGCGGGGCAGTCTGCAATTGCGAGCCGCACCATGGCAACCCGGTGGGACGTAGAAGCTCGTGCGGCGGGCTTGAGCGGCGAACGGTTCGCTGGAATGAAAAGCACGCGGTCAAGCCGCTGCTCGGTGCGCGCCGCTGCCGCGGCCATCAAGTGTCCGCAGTGAATAGGGTCGAACGTGCCGCCGAGTATGCCAATGCGCATTGAGCCAAGAGCCGCTTTAGCCGTGACTGCGTAAACTGAACTCAGGCTGGCGGCATAACCGCCAGCCTGAGCCCCACCTTCGCCTTGTTTGCCAGCATCCCCGCACGGAATGCTGGGACGCACCTAATCGCTGCAGAACGGCAAACCGAGCTCATCCAGGTCGCTGTATTCGACGTTGCGCAGCGCACTCGGTATGCACCCGGTTAGTTGATTGCCACCAAGATCGAGCTTCTTAAGCGAGTTGAGGTTGCCCAGCCAGGCGGGTATTGCGCCGCTCAGTTGGTTTTCGCCCAAGTCCAGCGCCTGCAGATTTACCAGGTTGCCGAGTTCGGCCGGAATGCTGCCGCTAAGCTGGTTCTCATCGAGGTCCAGCCACTCCAGGTTCGTCAGATTACCCAGCGTGGCGGGGATGCTGCCGGTAAGCTGGTTCTCGTTGAGGTCCAACTCACGCAGGTTGAGCAAGTTGCCCAATTCCGGCGGAATGCTACCGATGAATTGATTCTCGTCAATATCCAGCTCACGTAAATTGGAGAGGTTGCCGAGTGTTGCCGGCAGCTCGCCTGAGAGCTGATTGTGGCGCATATCCATAGACCGCAGGTTCGCCAGGTTACCGAGTTCAGCCGGAATGCTACCGGTGAGCTGGTTGTTCCAGAGGCCGAGTTCTTGCAAGCTGCGGAGCTTGCTCAGCGCAACCGGAATGCTGCCCACCAGCCGGTTATGGCCAAGATCCAAAACCGTCAAATTGGCAAGCTCGCCCAACTCCACCGGGATCTCGCCGGTCAGGTGGTTGTGGGAGAGATCCAGTTCGCCCAGGCTGGACAGACTGCCCAGCGAGGCGGGTATTGCGCCGCTCAATTGGTTATCGCTAAGGTCCAGCACTTCCAGTTTGCCGGCGTTGCTCAGCGTGGCGGGAATGCTGCCCCTCAGTTGGTTGGACGCCAGGGACAGCACTTCCAGGTAGAGCAGATTGCCCAACTCCACCGGTATCTCGCCGGTGAGCCTATTGTTGGCAAGCCGGAAAGTCCGCACAAAAGCCAGGTTCTCGATTTCCACGGGTATCTCACCGGTCAGTTGGTTGTCGGAGAGATTGAAGTCTCGCAAATGGACGAGGTTGCCCAATTCCGGTGGGATCGGACCGGAGAGTTCGTTCCCGCTGAGCACCAGGTAGGCGATGAAGGGAATGTTGCCCAGTTCCGTCGGGATGGGGCCGGTCAGTTGGTTGCCGGCCAGGCCTAGGGCCCACAGATTAGTGAGGTTGCCCAATTCCACCGGTATCTCGCCGGTGAGGAAGTTATTGTCCAACCACAAGGCTTCCAGGTTGGTAAGGTTGCCCAACTCCACCGGTATCTCACCGGTCAGGAAGTTGCTATCGAGGTCGATGTCGCTCAGTTCGGTGAGATTGCCCAACTCCGGCGGTATGGGGCCGGTCAACTGGTTGTTCCAAAGCACCAGCGTGTCGAGACTCGTCAGGTTGCCAATCTCCGGCGGGATCTCACCCGTCAAGCGATTGAAGGAGATGTGGATGGTTCTGAGCTCGCTAAGGTTGGTCAGCTCTACGGGAAGCTCGCCACTGATTTGATTGAAGGAAAGCACCAGCGAACTCAGATTGAGGAGGTTGCCGAATTCCGCCGGAATCTCGCCGGACAGCCGGTTGTAGTGGAGCGAAAGCGTCCGCAAGCTGATCAGCTTGCCCAACTCAACGGGCAACTCACCGGACAGCCCGTTGCGTGAGATATTCAACGACCGGAGGTTGGCGAGATCGCCCAACTCCACGGGGAGCGTGCCACTGAGCAGGTTGCGCGAGAGATTGAGTGATTCCAAATGAGTAAGATTGCCCAGTTCTGACGGGAGCATACCGCGCAGGCCGTGTTCCGAAAGACTGAGGGAGGTAACGCGCTGTAGAGAGTCTAAGCTCACGCCCTCCCACTCGCTGACGTCAAGGTCGTCGGCCCAATTGAGTGCCGTGCCATCGCCTACGAGCGCGTCTCTTATCTCCAGGAGCGTCGCATACTCATTCTCCGCACAATACGGCAAGTCGAGCTGGCCGACATCGCCGTATGGGATGTTGCGGAATTCATCCGGCAGACATCCGGTCAGTTGATTGCCGCGCAGCGTTACCCACTCCAAATTCTCAAGGTTGCCCAATTCCAACGGAATGTCGCCGGTCAGACTGTTGCCGGCAAGCCACAGCCGCTCCAGGCCGGAGAGGTTGGCAAGCGCAGCCGGGATAGTGCCCTGCAAATCAAGATTGCGGAGATCCACCCGGGTCACAAGCTTCGATTCAGGGTCAATTGTGAGGCCGGTCCACTCGCTGAGCGGCGTCTCCGGTCCCCAGTTCAACGCTGTGCCGCCATCTCCCCGCAGCGCTTCTGCGATCCCAAGCGTTTGCAGCGTTGCGCAATCGTCGGTGTCAATGTCATCGGTGCACGTTTCATAGTCGGCTGCAGTAAACAAGAGGACACCACTGAGGCAGAGTAGCAGCGCCCACGCGACTGACGACATTCTAAGGTCCGATTGCCTTAGCGCCTGCATGGGACACGAAAGAAGCCGCTGAAACATCATTGTTCTCCTTAGCGACTGAGAGGTGAATAATACGTAGCGTAAGCGGCTAGAAAAGGGGGTTGTGTCGAGGTCGTTGACACACTAGAAGCGGCGGCGCGATTGCAACTTGCGTTGTAGGCGGTCGATAAAACTTGGAGTCCTGTCAGTCATTTCCCGGCCGCGCCACATAGGCGCCGCCCGTCGCCGGTTGCCGCGGAAGGCAAGGTACAGCGCGCCGCCAAAGCAGCACGCGGCGGCGACACCAAGCAGGGGCGCTGCCAGTGGAAACGTAAGTCTCAGCACGTTGCCAAGCACAAGTCCGCCAAGTCCCAGTAAGAGCAACGTCCCACTGGGGCCGAAACGATCAAGGATGGCGTAGAGGGCACGCTGCAGCGACGGAGGCGCGCGACGGATGCGCTGCTTCTCTTCCGGCACGTATACTTCAATGCCGTCGAGGAGCCGCCTCAGCTCTTGTTCGTCCCGTTTTGACATTCCTTGCGGCATAGCGATTACCCTTAGGTTTCTTCTGTAGTATTATTCGGCAATTGGCCGCTTGCGTCAATGCGACTTGCGTTACTTCTCGGTTTGGCCGCGCACGATGCGGCCGGTAATATACCAGACCGCCAGCCATACGAGCCCACCAACACCAACTATGAGCACCAGGTAAGTGGCGTCCTCCCACGACCAGTTGAAGAAAAGTCGTATGACGAGCATGGAGGGAATGAGCCAGGCCACGATCTTGAGGCTGCGGGACAGCCGGGTGCGGAATTCCACCCAAAGCACCAGCGCCAGGACGAGCGCCGTGAGGAGCAAAATGAGTTGGCGCATTATTCACTGAACCCCCGCAGCGTGTCAAAAGGTCCTGCCGGATACGTGCCCCGCAGCATGCGCAGGGTGTCTAAGCCCTTCTGCGAGTCGCTGGCAAGTCGCTCCGGGAGTGAGCTCGCAACACGCTGCTTGAAGAGCCAGTAGAGGAATTCTTTCCACTCGGTGAGCGTTATAACGCCATTGACCCGCTTGTCTCGCTCTGCGCAAAACTCCACCAAGAGTTCATGTTCGTCCTTGCCGTACAGGCGTGTGTAGAGGCTTTCCGGGTCGCGTGAATCGAGGGTAACACCATAATTCGTCGCCTTCTGAATCTCGTCATCCACCGCGTGGAGGAGCACCTCTTCAAGGGTGACGCCATAGAAATAATTGAGGTAAGCGCAGTACTTCTCTTCTCCCAGCAGATGGGCGAAATCTCTATCCGAATAGGTAAACGGCGGTTGTGCGCAGAAGAACAGCGCCTCGCATTCTTCTTGCGGGAGTAGCTGCCGGAAGTCCCAGCTAATGCGCTCCATTACCAGCAAAAGGTCAAGCGCTTCACCGGCAATCATGTAGCGAAAGTAGCGTCCGCCATAGCACTCTTCGTCGCGACTCCAGAGATGGACGGCGCCCAAAAGCGCACTATACCAGTGATCTCCCGCTCCAAGGGCATCGGCAAATGCCCGCACGGCAGGAGTTTGGTCGGTAGACAGGGCTGAATCAAACGCTTGCGGTGTTACGAGGGTCGGCATGGCAACTACTTTAGTCGCGGTAACGCAGTTTCCCACAGGCCCCATTATACTCGTGACGAAAAGGGTATGCCTACTATGCGCGTCTATAGTACTCATCAATGGGTATCGGCAAGTGTTGAAACTCATAGAGGATCGCCGAGTGGGTCCTGCCGAATACCATGGGATTGCACACTTTTGCCACCCTGGTGCAATGCTTGTTCATTTGAACGTGTTTTGCGGGGCCGGTCGGAGCCGAATCCTCCGCGCATCAAAGAAGACTTAGACGTCTGGCACGCGGCACACGCTCTCGGCTGCGGGCGGCAGCGGTTGGGTTGAATGTAAGAGAATTGGTATCATGGAGGTTGGGCACGGCCGGGATCGTCGTCGTTTTTTTATACAAGACTTCATCCGCGACGGCCTCTCAACGTAGATGAGCAGATGACGTCTCATCGTAGCCGAGCAACGGTTTCGAATACCAAGGAGCGGCAAAACCGGTGGCGGTGTATCGTCTGGACTACACGAATGCGGGGAGCACCGCACAGCGCATAACGGTGAATGGGGATACGGTTGTGCATCGAATCCCACCCGGCGGCAGAAAGTCGGTCCCCATGGAGATTGACGATACCGTTATCATTTGGGAACTGACCGGCGAGGACGACGCAGAGCCGCAGTCTACCGGGTCCGTCATCGGACAGTCCGGCGGCATCTTTCTGGAGTTGCGTCCTGCTGATGATCCTGAGGCTGATCCCCAGCATATTCGCCTGCAGACCCGCCGCCGCTTGCTGTAGGTGAGCTGCCTATCCGCTAGTTAAGCCAGCATCAGGCGCAGTGCAGCCTCAGGCAAGCCCCGCTCTACTGGCTCGATTCTGCAGTATTCTTGTCTTTTCTCATTTGCACTCGCGGTTACTCACGACTAGCGGTTCAACAAGCTTGAATTGACGGGTAGCATAGGTTCGCACGGGACGTGCGCGTAACCTACGCAGTTTCCTCGCGCTGCTGCCTACACCAACTTACTGTAACTAAGTTGTTGGATCACTAGTCTGCTCGGGCTATCTTGGCCGCATGTCCCCTACGGTTGGGCAAGCCGTGCCTCTCGGACCTCCTTGACCAGCAAGAGGCCGACTCCGGAGAGTATTACGACAATTCCGGTGACCAGGTAGATAGGTCTCACCCCTAGTGCATCGATCAAGAAACCACCCAACAACGCGGTGAATGGCGTGAACGCAGCGTTGATCACTACGAGATTTGCTACTACTTTCCCACGCATGTGATCGGGAGTCTCCGCCTGCACGAGGCTCTGCATCGGCAGCACGCCTGCGGTGAGGAAACCCATGAGGACAGCGATGGCAAACACGTGCCAGAGCTGCCCCGCAATCGCTAGCCCCGCTACCAAAATGCCCATGGCGGCAAGCGCGAGTGAGCTGAGCTTGCCGTCGCCTAATTGTCTTGCCAGCCACGGCGCCGCCGGCAGAGCGATGAGAATTGCAGCGGATTCAATGGCGCTGAATAGGCCGAACGACTCCGGGCCCGCCTGAAGCGCTTGGCGGAAATACACCGGAAGCAATAGCCCCAAAGCCGGATAGTGGAACGCGTTGAGGATTAGCCCGGCAACGGCCATGGCGCGTATCAAGGGGTGCTTGAGTATGAAAGACACCGACAGTACCAGGTCTGACTTGGTGTTTCTCAGCATGCTCGCCAGCCTCGCGTGAGGCTTGGCTCCTGTGCTGATCGTGCTCCAATTTCCGGCCTGCGCGGGGGCGTCTACTCTGCTCATCAGTATTGCCGCAATGCCATACGTAATGAGAACGCCACCAAGCGCATTCAGGCCGCCGATAGCTGCAAAGAGGAACCCCGCTGCGGCGGTACCGCCAATTCTTATTGCCTGCATACCCGCCGCTAAGGCGGCGTTTCCCGCAACCAACTTTTCTTTCGGCAGCAGGTTCGGCAGGATCGCCGCGCGGGCGGGATAGATGAGCAGACCCGCCGCGGTGAGAAGAAAACCGGCAACGGCAAAGTGCAACGTGTCTAAGGTCGTCAGGCGTCCCGCTACAAATAGTGCCGCCAACACAGCCACCCGCGCGACGTGCGAAGATATCATGAGAGTCTTGCGGTCCGCCCGGTCCGCGAGCACGCCGGCGAACGGTGAAAGAATGATGAACGGTGTCACAGCAGCGGCGCCGGTTATGCCCACGGCCATCGCAGTTCCCAGTTCTTGGAGAACGAGCCAGGGCAGGGCAACCCAGTAGATCGCATCGCCGACGCCGCTGGCAACCTGCGCCAGGAATAGGTAGCGAAAGTTGCGGTGCGCCAGGACCGCAAGTATTTCTGCTCGCCGGAAATGTGTGAACAGCAGTGAGTTCATTGCCTGTATCCGGCCGAACCGGGCCGAGAGAAGCGTACAAAGAGACTCCTCCATGCTCGCACAAGAGTCCGCCCGCGACCATAGCCACAAACGCTGATCATTCCGTAATGAGCGGGCCGGGGGGCGGTTTCACGTCATTAGGAGAGTACGAGCGGCGTAGGGGCGGTCTTGCAAGTGATGTAGAGGAAATACGGACGTTCTAGCAAGCGATCGCTTGCGGCAACTCGGCCATGTTGGCAATGACATCTTGGCAAGCGTGGGCAGTGAAATCTGCCTGTGTGGTGACGCCGGAAAGCACGGCGATGAAGGGGACCCGAGCGCGCTGCGCGGCCTTGGCGTCGGTCACGCTATCCCCAACGTAGCAGGTGTTCGCCGGTACGCCCCCCAGCGCCGACATGGCAGCGAGCAGTCCCTCGGGGTCCGGTTTGGAGGCAATGACGTCTTCTCTCCCTACAACCACGTCGAATTCCGCACGCAGGTCCTCGCGCTCCAATATCTGCTCGATGCGGTAGCGGAACTTGGAGGAAACGATGCCCAGCGCATAGCCGCGCCGCCGCAGTGCGCATATGGCCGCGGCGACGTGGGGGAGGATTACCGTTTGGTCGGCCATGATGGCGTCCGCCTGCACGATGAAGAGGCGGTCGAAGGCTTTGCTGGCGTCTGCGACGGGGTCGGCGTCTGCGACGGGGTCGGCGTCTGCGACGGGGTCGGCGTCTACGACGGGGTCGGCCGCAGCAAACCGGTCTGACGGCAGGCTCTTGCCAACGATGTAGGCGAAAGCGTCCTTAAGTGTGAGACCGATGGTCTGGCGAATGAGATCCGGCGGCGCGGCAGGCAACCCAAGCGCTGTCAACGCTGAATTCGTACTCGCAATCACGCCGGTGGAAGAGTCCGCCAGCGTGTAGTCGAAGTCAAACAAGATAGTCTGAAAGTGAGAAGGCAAAATTCTGCCGAAGAATGTATGAGGGTTTCAGAAATACTCTTGGGGCAAACTTAAGTGCTAGTACCGGCAAGATGTAGAATCTCAAGATTGCTGGGCGACGCCCCTTCTGCTCGCTTGAAGTCTGAGTCGGCAGTTACGAATGTCCCCGCGTGCGCCTCTGCGAGGGCGAGGTGAAGCGCATCATCAGGGGTAAACTCAAGGTCGCGCATATAGCGGATTGCCGCTGAGGTCATTGCTGGAGCGAAGGTCTTGCTATTCGGAACTACTTCTACCGGATGACCGGCTTCCTTCCAATCGTGTATCGCTAGCGCGACGCCTTCAATCCAGTCGCTGTGCTTTTCGAATGCCGCTGCCCTATGTCTGCGAAATGCGCTCCTTGAAAATTGAGAACCGGGCCTTTGCCTATTGATCGCGCGGTAGGATACCCTGAACATCGCCCACCACGCTTCTTGCAATGAGATCATAGACACAAGGATTGGCGCACCGGCAACGAGCAACTCTCCAACGACGCCATCACAACTCTTGTAAAGGTGATGGCTACTAGCAACGTATCCAACAAGCACGTTTGCGTCTAAGTAAACGGGCAACCGAAACGAATGACCCGGCTGCCAGCGCCTTACGAGCATTCTAGAAATCCGGAAGCGTGGTGAGTTCTACAACATCGAATCCAGGTGAGCCGGGAACAACACCCATGTGCCGTACAAATGCCGTGAACAGTTTCGGCGTCATTCGCTGACGGTAGTAATCGAGGTCGACCTCGGCAAACCGCCGCTGGAATTCAGATTTCTTTACATAGAAGTCTGGTGCAACCTTGATCCATGGCTCTTCATGGGCCGATGGCTTCTCTTGTACATCTCTTCTATACGGGGCCCCACTTAACCACTGGAATTTCTCATTGTCTGGATTCTTGGGAGAAAAGACATTTACTATTGCGCCGCTCTGATCGGTAGCTTCTCTATCAAGTGCTATGCTGAAATCTGTAGACATCACCCACCTGCAGTCTTAGTAAGATCCGATTGCACGATTTGTATTGCGGACTCTTGCCACGAACGAGCGTCCGCAAGGACAATTCCTAGTTCCTGAGAAGTGTATTTCATCTCAACATTCCACTGAAACCCTAAACCCATGAATAGGAACAGATCTGGTGTCGATTCCCTCTCCCAGCGAAGAAAGTTTGTTTGCAGTTCCTTAGGTTCCATTGGACCAAGCTGAACGTGTCTAATCACATGACCTTCGTCCTGTTCGAATGTTAAGCCAAGATCGGTTGCGTGTTCAATTAGGGCGGTATTTTGGAGATACGCCCGCTGAAAGTACGAACAGAGTTCGTGAAACGATAGTCCGTAGGGCTCAATGTACATAGAGTCTACACGCACTTTTTCAATCGTTGGAAAGGAAGAAACATCATTCAGCTCAGAGAATGCCTGCAAGGCATTCTGTAAGACCATTTCGTTTGTTCTATCCCCTTCCTGCTCGAAAGAGAACCCACGCATTTGGAAGCCGATGCGCTGCCTATTTTCCTCATTCTCAAAGTACGTGGACTCTCCCTTTAGTTCAACGTTCTCACTACCGCTCGCTACGCGGAACAACCCACGTACTTCCAGCCAAGGCTGCAAGGGTTCTGAGAACTCCAGACGGATAACTGTTCTTACAAGCTCTACAGCCATTTTCTTTTCATCAACTGCATCCGGGTTTCCGCAACTCAAATCTCAGACATCGACCATTCTATAGGCCAATTATACTAATTTGGTGCGGTTAGCAGCGCAAGTAGAGAAAATATGCGAATAGCGACTCGCCATATCACCTATGCCGAATCCAGCCCTTTGAACTCTAGTGTCATCCTACATTAACCAGTTACAGTTGAGCTCTTGCAAGAGCCGCACAAGATTCGCACTGAGGGAAAGTGGTCTTTCTTTGAGACGAGAGTGGCTAGAGAAGTGAGATTACAAACTCTCAATTCTGTCCAAAGAACTCAAGAGCTGCTGTCAGAATTCGTTGAGGTACGTGAAGAACTACGAGGACTGGGGAGTCGGTGTGGCTTGCACGGACTGGAGTTGCATGCGAATGGCGTCGTGGGTATCGGCGGCGGCTTGTCGGGCGGAGGACTGACCGGTAAGAACGGGGAAGACGAGCGATGCGAGGATGACAAAGGCGAGCCATTCCGGAGCGTCTGCGTCGATGTACTGACTCTGCTCCATACTATCTACCAGCACGACCGAGTCATTGACCGTAAGCGTCTGGTGCACGGTACGCAATGTCTCCGCGTCCACGCGAAAAGCCGGCATACTGAGAATCAAGGAAGCTGCCTGCAAGAGTGGATCCAGCACCTCGTAGGCGGCGTCCGGCTGGTTGCTCTCCTGCGCCACGCCAACCATGTGCGCCGCCATGCCCCAGGTCGCCGCACCGTTGCCGCGAGGCATTTCGACGAGTTCGAGCGACGCGCGTCCCGGCCCCCGCCAAAAGACTTCCGCGTTCACCATGCCCCCCGCCATGGCAATTTGGCCGGAGAGTATCATGTCTTCGGCCTTGTCAGTGAGGCTGATTGTCAGGTTGTCCGTGCGGTAGTCCACGATGTCGAGGGGCGGAGCTACCCCATGGTGCAGTATCAGATTCGCCTGGAACTGCAGCGCTTCAATGACCCCGGGATGCGTAACATCCCAGTTGCGGTCTTGAAAGAGGGTGCTCCCTTCCTGCCACGCCATGGCAAAGAACGGCGGGATGAGCGGCGCCTGCAAAGTGCCCCAGACCCGCGGGGTGGCTGTCGGGTCGTTGAGCGCCTGCGCCAAGGTCAAGAAGTCCTGCCAATTCCAGTTCTCTTCCGGTAACGGGGTGCTCGTCTGTGAAAAAAGCGCCGGGTTGTACAAGAGCGTACAAACCGACGCCGCGAGAGGGAGAGCGTGCAGCGTGCCACGGTTGGCGCCGCTACTCAGGATGTGCGGCCAGAATGTATCAGTAGAGAAATCTATGTCACGACGCGTAAACTCGCCAAGCGGGCGCGTCACGCCTTGCTGTGCCAGAGTTGGCAATGCGAACTGGTCCATCCAAACGAGATCGGGACGGATTCCGGCAGCTGTCAGCGCGGTGACGGCTTCAGAGTACGTCTGGCCGCCCGTAGGCCGCAGCGCAACCGGGTCAACCGTATACTGTTCGGCAAAGGTCACTTCCTCAAGCACCGCCCCTAACTCGCGGGTCTGGCTGCCTGAGGCATCGGGCAAAATGATGGTCAGCGTCGTCGGAGGGCTGACCGCCGCAGATTCCTCCGATTCCTCTTCAGATCTTGATCTCCCCGGCAACAATGACCCACACGCGGCAGCGGCAACAGGAACGAAGGGTGCTAAGAACAATAAATTTCGTCGCGTCACTGCGATCTTCCCTTCGAGCGGCCGCAAGTCTCTTTACGTAAATTCGATTTCTTCTCAGCCTGCGGGATGCATTCGAGGAAAGTACGCCGCCGGTCACCGCTAATTCTCATCGTTGTGCTACGCTCTCGTCTATTTCTCGTCTACTCCGAACAACCTGCCGCGCTATGGGTGTAATGCTATCTTCTAGAATGCTAGACAAAGCTGGGAATAACCTGAGATTCTTGCGCATTACAGTGCATATGTCGGCTCAAGTCGCACAATGAAGCAATCCATCTCCACCGCCAACCCGTGTAGCGGCACAAAGGAAGCCATTCCGTCTCATTAATCCTATCACGCAGGCGAAGCTGTTTATAGGCGGACGACCAAGGCTAGACCTCGCGGGCGGCAATATCCTTGCGATAATAGCCATTCTCAAACGCGATGCGCTCGATGTTGTCATAGGCGCGCGCCCGCGCTGTGGGCACGTTTGCGGCTTGCCCTACTGCTAGAAGCACACGGCCTCCCGCAGTGACAACCGCATCGTCTAACAGATCGGTGCCGGCATGGAAGAGCAACACGTCGTCGTCAAGCGTATCAAGTCCCGCAATGGAGTGGCCGGTGGTGTATGAGCCGGGATAGCCGCCGGAGGCGACCACCACGCCGCACGTGGCGGCGGGGTCCCACGTGACATCCACCTCCGCGAGCCGTCCCTCCACCGCAGCCTGAAACACCGCCACCAGATCGGCCTGCAGGCGCGGCAGGATGAGCTGCGCTTCAGGATCGCCGAGCCGCACGTTAAACTCGACAATGCGCGGGCCGTCGTTGGTCAGCATGAGCTGCCCGTAGAGCACGCCCACGTACGGATGCCCTTCCTGCGCCATGAGCGTAACGGTGCGCTCCATGATCTCGTGATGAATGTAGTCCAGAGTCTCGGGGTCCACGAACGGCGCGGGAGAATAGCCACCCATGCCGCCGGTGTTGGGGCCCTCATCGCCGTCGAAGGCGCGCTTGTAGTCGCAGGCGGTGACGAGCGGTGTGATGTGGGTGCCGTCTGCGAAGGCGAAGACTGAAATCTCCGTGCCGCGCAGGCACTCTTCGATCACGATGCTGTCGCCGGATGCGCCGAATGCGTGCGCTTCCATTATGGTGTTTAGGGCTGCCAGTGCCTCGTCACGCGTTGCGCACACGAAAACGCCCTTACCGGCGGTCAAACCGTCGGGTTTGAGCACGACCGGTACGGGCGCTTGCTCTAGATAGGCCGCCGCGGCGTCCCGCTCAGTAAAGGTGGCAAAGTCGGCGGTGGGCAGACCATGCCGTTGCATGAAATCCTTGGACCAGACCTTGCTCCACTCCAGTCTTGCCGCCGCCTGCGTAGGGCCAAATGCGGTCTGGCCCGCGGCTTGCAAGGCATCAACTGCGCCCAGCGCCAGGGGATCATCCTGCGCGACTACGGTGAGGTCAATGGCATTTGCCGCTACCCAAGCGACCAGGGCATCTATATCAGTGGCTTCGATTGGGACGTTCTCAGCAAGAGAGGCAGTACCGGCATTGCCCGGGGCGACAAAAAGGGCCGGCTTAAGCGGACTCTGCGCGCACTTCCACGCGATGGCGTGCTCGCGTCCGCCTCCACCGACGATCAGAATGCGCATTGGATACTCACTCAATCGGCACTAAAGGCTGACCACACTTTGGAAAATTGGCGGCACGTACCGACTCTAGAATAAGACAGGTAAGACAGAAATGCTCTCAGAATTCACGCTATCTAAGGGCCCTATTAATGGTGGCAATGAGTTTCTTCCACTGAGAACGCTCCTCATCAGTAAGATTCGCTGCCTCATGTTCCTTTGCCCAACGAAGATAAGCTTTCGCGAGCCGATACTTGGAGAAGTCCTTTTTGCCAATCTTATCAACGAAAACATCAACTACAGGCCTTTCTGGTTGTCGATTGGCAGCAGCCTCGATGTCCCAACATAGATCTTCCTTCGCTACACAAATGAGAGTGTCTCTTAGGAGATCTTCAATCTCTGGCCACTTGACCACTCCCAAGTAAGCGTCTGCTGTTCTGAGAATGTTCCTATTGCCCAAGGTATGAATTAGAGTCTCGACCTCGGCAGCTGAATTTCCAGCTGCATCAGAGTCCAGAAGAGCTGCTACTTTTAGATTGTTCGCATGCAGAATTGTGGCGAAATAGACAACTTTACCTGCGTCACCTGCCGGTACTAGCGAAATCCTGTCGTTAAGGGTTACCTCTCCTGCCGCATTCAAAAGAGCTGCAGTGGCTTCAACATACCAATAGTCTGTGAGGCCCTCGAGTACCAGATTTCGCTGCTGAGTAAACAGGCTCTGAGCAAGGTCATAGCCGAGAGCTTCCTGGAGAGGAAGAAGTGCCGTTGAGTCTCTTGCTGCTATTGTTGTGTGGACCTTCGTTCCTTTTTCTCTAGTCCTCATTTCCACAACTCGAACTAAATCAAGTTCATCCGGCCCAACCATAAACGGCGAATGCGTAGTGTACAAGATTTGGTTGCTCTCAGATAAGCGAGAGACGGTGGTGCGAAACTCGCGCTGCTTTAGGCCATGGAGACTTAGCCCCGGTTCATCTAGCAGCAAGATAGAATTCTGGTGACGATCAGCTGCTTCAGCAAAGAATACAACGAAGAATGAAACTAGCCACTGGTAGCCTTCGGACCTCTGGTCGAGTTCGACTTCCGCGTCCAAGTCATCCTCTACAACTACCTTTAGGTACTGCTGGTCGGCTACCACTCGCAACTCGTCAGCTTCGGCCTTATCTGGATCGGGCTGCCAAACCTTGTTTATGCTATCAGTTAGCTCCCGACTCGCGGCACTAAGTCGGTACCTTCGTCTATCAAGCTGATCTTGGTACGCTTTTAGGCTGGCTTCGTCACCAGGATCGGGCTCAACCGCATTGCCGAGGTCGGAGAGTTCGCGTGCACTGAAACCAAGAAGCTTGAGGAGGCATTCATTTCCTCTATCATACTCGTCGCCTTCTAAGATGTTTCCCTCTAATCGGTCAGCTAGAAGGCTGAGGTGGATTCTTGCTCGGACTCTAAAGTAGTTCGAGAAGTATACGAAGATCGGCGTATTCTCATCGAGATATTTCAGTGCTTCATCAATCCTCTCGGATATCTCAATTGCCTCACTTATCCTGTCAATGCGGTTCTGCTCGGCCTCATTGTCCTCGTCAACTAAATGCCATACACTGTCTAGCCACTGCCTGAAGGAAACAGCTCGTTCACCAGATATTTCGGTCGTGTTTTTCCAATCCCCAGTTATGGCATTTAACGTCTGACGATGAGTCCCTTCGGATTCTGATTCGGGGCCCTCAGGTACCTGTAAGTCAATGTGCGACGCTAGTCTCAAGAGGTCGCTCTTGATTTTTTGATATGTTGCAAATTTTGGGCCGCCCCTAATGCTATGCCATGAACTGTTGTCGAGACGACGCTCAACAACATAGATGCAGCCTGCAAGAAGTGCATCAATCTGCTTAACTGCCTCATCTTCAGCTTCGTCAAGACTAAATTCCGCCTCAACTACTGTTATCTGATCTGGCCTTATGCTCCCTCGGCTAGTATCATCGAGGTCTAGCTTGCTTAGCTCCGATCTCGGGAAGTCCCGGAGTGGATCAAATCCATTTACCTCTTCAGGAGGATTGATCTGTTGCAGCGCCCTGAGTAGAACGGTCTTACCCGCCTCATTTGGGCCAACCAAGATAGTTTTGTCTGGCTCGATTTCAATCCATCCAGAGTCACGAATACTACGGTAGTTCTGCACTCGAGCTCTTAGTAGTTTCACGCCGCTACAATCCAATCTGAAGTGAAAGCATGTTATGTCGCGGATGCAGTTGGCCCAACGTCATTACTCGATTAATTGGGCGAGCACCAATGTACAGAATGGCTACGAGATTCAGGCGCCGCTGCCTAGCTTCGCGATACACCTCATCGCGGCTCTCGCAATGGAAGAGCACGGCACCGCGAACTACCTCATTCATGGGAGTCAGTTCTGGTTCGTCAATCAGCACCCATTCCCCGTCGAATGCCGCCTCAATCTCTGCATAGGTCATTACTTTCGCTTGCGTCTTCATGTCACAGTTGCCTCCCCAACGGTATCACCTAAATGCTACCAGATAGAACTCAGCTTGCGCGATGGCGAACGTGATGCAAATCCAATGTCGTCGTTGCAGAAGGCACCGCAGTTTCCGTGCAAGACTCAGCTATCGCCCAACCTGTACACCGCCGCAGGGAGAATAGGGAAGGAATGCAACTGAAAGTAATGACTCCTACCCCGCGTTCATGCGGCGGCCCTGCGTTTCGCTTCGGTCAGCCAATTTCAGCTCGTACGGATAACTCAGTCTGTCTTGCGGCAACGGTTCGTGCCCACGACTATCGAGAGGATTTTGCTTGGTCAGGCAGTTGACACCTCTGATCTATGCTCGTTATAACTAGGGCAGAACGTGTGCTTCTCTGCGGACAAGGAGGACGAGCGATGAATGAGTTGTTTACGCGACGTACTTTCTTAGCCGGCACGACATTGGTCGGAGCGGGCGCACTCGCTGCGGCGTGCGGACAACCCGCGCCGGCGATGGAAGAGCAGGAGATGGCGCCGGAACAAAAGGAAGAGGCCAAGGCGGAGGCCGAAGCGCCCAGCGGCCCCCAGGGCGAGGCGCTCTACTGGCACCGCGGTTTCTTTGACTTCGAGCCATGGGCCAAGGAATTTGCAGAGCAAAATCCCGGTCTGACGTTCAATGCCGTGGGTGAAGCCGACCGCCTGAACAAATTCGTCGCGGCCGTGGCGGCGGGCAGCCCGCCCGATGCCGTGGACGTGGGCGACTGGCAGACCGTTGAGCTTGGCGTCACGGACATTTCGCAGCCGCTGAATAACTACTACAAAGCCTCGGGTGTGCTAAACCTCGCCGAATTTTGGCCCAGCGTGTTGAGCTACCTCACCGACGCGCCCACGGGTAACTTGTACGGTGCGCCGTATGCGCCGGACCTGCGCGTGATGTACATCCACGGGGATACCTATCTTGAAGTCGGCCTGGACCCCGAGAATCCGCCGTCGAGCTGGTCCGACTTCGACACCGCCATCATCCAAACCACGAAGTTTGATGGTGACACGTTGGTGCGCGCCGGGTGCCCGCCCTTTTGGGGTAGCGGCGGTACCGGACTGTGGCTGCTGCTGCTCTGGCAGTTAGGCGGCGACGTGATGGCCGACGACTGGTCGAAGGTCACCATCAATAGCCAAGAAGCAGTGCGCGCCTTGGACTGGCTGAAGAACATCCACGAAGTGCAGGGCGGTTGGGACGCGATTGCTCAATTGCGCGGCGACGGCCTCCATCGCAACAGCCACCTGGCTGAGGCCCGCGCGGTGCACTACTACGCAACCTTTGCCGAGCGCGGCCAGTGGTTCAAAGAAAACGCGCCGGACTTGAACTTCGGCTTCACGCCATGGCCCAAGCCGGAAGGCGGCAAGGACGCCAACCTCGGCGGCAACCACACCGCCACGTTTGCTGTCAACGCGCCAAACCCGGACGCGATGTTCAGTTGGTTTGAGTACTTCTTGAGTCCCGATACGAACCTGCGCTTTGCCAAGCAGTACGACCGCGTGCCGGTGCGCGAGGCCTCAACGTCCTCGCTGGAGTACACGGAGAACGACCCGTTCCGCGAACTGATCGCGCAGCAGATGCCGTTCCGTCACTTCTACTATTCCGGGCCTGGCGCTACCGAAGCGCGCGACCACGCGCGGAACTTCGTGCCCGACGTAATGGCGGGCACCATCACCGCGCCGGAGGCGCTTGAAGCCGCTGAGAAAGGAATCACGGAACTGCTGGCCGGCTGGAACGAGCGGCTGGGTCGGTAGAACATCGTCACACTCTGCAATTTGGCTGTGCATAGGGGAAGGGGGCTCTGCCCCCTTCTTCGTTCTTACTCGAGCATCCTTGTCTGAGTAGGGCTAGTCTGAACAGAAGTGACAAGTGGCAATAGCTCTCACGCGAGGGAGAGAGCTAGGGTGCTGGCGAATCATTTATGAGTCAGAATTAGCGGCGACCCCAGTGCATCCCTCACGAGTACTCGTCCCGCACCTACTTGACGAAAGGAACTGCGTGCAAATGCAAACTACACAATTGCGCTGCGCAGAAGCCGACCGCCAGGACGAGGATTCGACTGACTTGGGACCGAGCTGTCGGCCTAACCTTGAACGACAGTCAAAGGCTGTAGGCTTAGGTGCACGAAACGAGATCGCGTTCGTAGAATTGAGCATCCGGCAGCGGATTTATGGTGTAGGACTGAATACGCCGAAAGCCCAGAGATTCGTAGAGCCGCGTCGCGGCAGTCATGCGCTGCATGGTGTCTAGGCGCATAGCATGGAAGTCGAGACGTTGCGCGACACAGATTGCAGCCTCGCACAGACTTCTCCCGATGCCGCTTCCCCGGTGGGATGGTCTTACGTACATCCGCTTAAGCTCACATACACCCACACCAAGATCACGGAGCGCGGCAATTCCAACCACTTCGCCCGCCCGGTCAACCACAAGCAACGCGGCGCCTCGACCGGACTCTCCGTACCGGCGTTGTGCTTCGGCCATTTCGCGATCGACATCTTGAAAGTCGACTTCAAAGCCCAAGGAATCTAGGTATTCGCGAGCGAGGTTAGTGAAAGCCCGATAGTCGTCGTGACTCTCCGCACGTCTGATGCTAATTTCGTCTGCGTCTCTGCCTTGCACGGGGCGGTCGTTCTCGCCCTCTGTCGGTGTACCCAACTAGGCCACAGTCTACTGTGTGATCAATTGCTGTGCCGTACCGCTTCGATAGAGCAAGCGCGCCAGTAGACTCTCCAGTACGCGCTTGACTCAGGAGAACGAGACACAGGCAGTGCGCACAACCCGCAGTACGGATTCTTGGCTGAAGCGCGTCTCGTACTCTGCCGAGATTTCGTCGGTGAGGCGCATGCCCTCTTCACCCGGTAACGTCAGAATGATCAGCACCTTGGAGCGCTCACGCTTTATAACACCGTTAGAGCCGCGCCATTGTCCAGCGCCGTCTACTACCGTCAGCCCGTCAGGAAAGCGAGGCGTGACCGTATCCGCTAGGAAGGCGGCCCAGGCTTCATCGCTGACCACCTCAACGCCAGCGCTGCTGCGTCCGAAGAAGAGTTGGTATTCGGCAAAAGCATCCGTGCCTTCCGGGCAGGAGGATACGGCGTAGGCGCTGCAACCTACCAGGATAAGAACGGCAATGGAAATCGAGAAGAGGCACAGTAATCTGCGCACAATGGCACCTCCGAAAAGACGGCTACATGCTCAACCTAGGCCCACGTGGGCATTCCGGTAGTTCACAAGAGATGTTCCCTTTAGATGTATTTGCAATACCCGAACCTGCGGCCGGGGAGACCCTCTTCTCCCTGGCAGACCTTTGCATAACCCATCACCTATAAGGGGAAAGGATGGGATGGGGGTGAAACGAGTTGACATTATGCTATCTCTAGGTGTAAATGCGCCCTGGATTCCGGCTTTCGCCGGAATGACGGACTTACGCAAAGGTCTCCTGGGGAGTGTACAGACCGGGGAAATAGGGAATAGTTGCTCGTGGTGAGGGGAAAGAGATGCCGGTCCGGCCCATATTGACAGTTTGGCAAAGTTACCCAAGAGTTCCCATGCGAATGCTTCTACGAGCTCGAGCACGAATCTCGCCTAGCGTACCCGGTACCGCGCGCCTTGCGAGAACGCATGCTCTTGGCTTCGCCAGAGCTTGTCACGCGAGCATACTGAAACACAGCAATAGCTGTGAACAGTATACTGCACGCAGGCACAGTAGTAAGTAAGAGTTCGGACCCGCATGTCGCGCGATAAGAAGAAAGTGTAGTGCAAATGCCGATGCAATCTAACGGGATTTCCCCAAGTCCTGAGCCAAGAATGTTCGACGACTCCAGCGACTGGATGAGGGGTATCACCCGCACGTGGCAGTTCCTGCCGCCGGTCGACATGCGGGCTGCCATCACACCGCACGAGGTCGAGGCGGCCAGCGGACATACGTTTGTCATCACGCTGACGGCGGGGCCGGGTCTCATCCTAGCCGCAGGCGCCCATATCACGGTGGAAATCCCGGATTGCTGGGACTGCCATTTAGGCAACTGCTATCGCCGGGGTGTGCAAACACTCGGCAGCCGCGACCAAATCCGCGCGGGCTATGGCGCGTTTGCCGACGTGGCGTGCACGAATGCTGACGTGCAGCTCGCGCTTGCTGTCTCCTATGGACGCCATCTCGATCTGCTCGACGTCGTGGTGCAAGCCGGCACGCTGCAGGCAGGAGACGAGGTGCAGATAACGCTTGGCGCACCTGACGGCAATCTGCTGCAGGCCCAGAAGTTTGCCCAAACCGCCATTTTCAGCATCGGCGTTGACGTGGACAGCAGCGGAGAGTACCGGCGAATCGCCAACTTCCCCACGGTGAAGGTGGTGGGCGCGCACACGGCCGACCGCTTTCGCGTCTTCGCGCCTGCCGTGGTGCAGCCGGGTGAATCATTTGACGTGCGGGTGCTGCCGGTGGATATCTATAGTTTCAATCCCGCGACGAGCTATGCCGGCGAGGCACAGGTGTTCGCGCCGGAGGGCGTGGAGACAGAAGACCGCGTGGCAGTAGACAAAACAGCGCAGCCCTTAAGGCAGACCATTGCCGTTACCGCCAAGACTACCGGCGTACACACGCTCAGCGTTTTCGACCCCATCGCGGGCATCTCCGGCAGGAGCAATCCCGTCGGTGCAGGTTTCTTGCCGGACCGGGGGGTTACTTTGGCGAGATGCACAGCCAGATGTGGCACAGCATGGGCACAGGCACGACAGAGGAGTTCTTTAGATGGGGACGGGACGTGGCCGGACTCGACTTCTGCGCGCCTGCCAATCACTACAACTGGCGCTTTGAGGTTAATGACGACATCTGGCAGGGGCTCGTCCACGACTGTAATCGTCACAACGATCCCGGCCGGTTCGTCACGCTGGTCAGCTTCGAGTGGGGCGGCATCGGCGGCAGCGGACACAAGAACATCTACTACCGGGGGGATAGCGGGCCGTTCCACTATTGGTACCAGGGCGAGCACCGCGATCCCAACGCGCTTTGGGAGGATATGGCGGCACGCGGCTTGGAGGCGCTCACCGTGCCTCACCACCCCAAGTCCATGGGCGGCGCCGACTGGCGCTTCCGCAACGACCGCTATCAACGACTGGTCGAAATCTGTTCCATGTGGGACATTGCGGAAGAGTCCGGGCCGCTCAGCGTGCAGGCCGCCTTGGCGATGGGACACCGCCTCGGATTTGTCGGCGGCACGGATAGCCATTACGGTCTGGCCAACCAGGGCAGCTTTCACGTGAACGACGGCAACGGCCTGGCGTGCGTCGTGGCACCTGAGCTTACTCGTGAATCAATCTGGCAGGCGCTCTACGACCGCCGCTGCTACGCGACCACCGGCGACCGCATCCTGCTGGACTTCACCATTGACGACAAGCCAATGGGGAGCGACAACGCCGCCGACCTAAACAGTGTAGGGCCGCGCCGCCTACGCATGCGCGCAGCAGGCACCGCGCCGTTCACCAGCGTCGAGGTCATCCGCAACAACCAGGTGGTCTTCAGCGCCGACCCACACAGCGATGTGTGGGAAGATGAATGGACCGACACCGCCGACCTCGCCGCCGTCGCCTTTTCACCCACGTTTCCGAACGACCGCCCGTTCGTCTACTACTACCTGCGCGTCTACCAAGCCAACCGCCAACGCGCGTGGAGCAGCCCGATCTGGTTCACGCAGGCGGGGTAAGACCTATAGCAGTTCTGATATTGATTTGCCTTGAACCAATCCAAAGAGACCCAGAAAGCACGTGCCGTTGTGCTTGGGTCTCCGAAGGGCGAGTAGACTGTCAAGAGAGTCTATTGGGAAGGCCCAGTCTTACTCGGGCGTGCGCTGCAGGGCTTCTTCAACGCGCCGCAGGGAGTCTTGGGTCGTGCGCAGTTCCTGGAGCAGTTCATCTCTGGATGATGGCACTTTCAACGTTCGCAGACGCTCTTCCTTGGCTTCGTCCATGGTGCTCACTACAACGGCAATGAACAGGTTGGCCCCGATGAACGTGGTTATTATTACGAAACTGACAAAGTAGACCCAAGCGAACGGCACTGCATTGAGCGCAGTTTGCATGATGTCTGACCAGCCGTCCAGTGTTACCACCTGAAAGAGCGATAGTACGGAATCGCCCAGCGTTCCCCAGTGTTCCGGGTCGTGATCCCCAAGAAGACTATTTCCGTAAACGGCGTACAGATAGATAACGATGCACAGCAGCATCAGGATGTGCGCCATGTCCGGTATGGAGCGAAACATCGTTGTAAGGATTAAGCGCATCGCCTTGATAGTCGTTAAGCCCTGGAGCAGCCGCAACAGGCGCACGACAATGATGAGTAGCGCGAAGTCGGCGGCAAACTCAAAGACTGCAATACCGCCTATGATTGCAGTGATTACGAGAAAGTCAAAGACGTTCCAGGGCTCCCTAAAGTACCGGTCTATTCGTGGCGCAACCGCGACTATCTTGAGAATCACTTCCAGCACGAGCACGAGCAGCATAAGAATGACGAACAGGCCTATCCAGACTTGGTACTGTTCAAGTAGGTCATCAAAAGTAGCCACCCCGTGCAGAATCGACGTACCGACAATGAGCAAGACGAGGATGTATTCGAACATCCGTGCGTGTACGATACGGTGCGCTAAGCTTCGCATGCCTTCGCTCCTCCTCGTGGCAAGAAATACACTATCGGGCTAGTCGTTTGTCACCATTATAGTGACGGCTACACCGATTTCAGTTTGCTGGGCGCATCTTACCAATAGAAGTGCAGGCCCGCTTGTTCGCGGAAATCCACCAGGGTCACCACGGGTGCGGTGAGGAGCGCCGGGGCAACGAAAGAATAAAGAAACGAAAGCGCTCGATATGAGTCGACGCGTGTTGCGCAAGCAGCTTATCGCGGCAATCGAAGCGGGAGATGAGAACCGGGTCGCCGAGATTGCTGCCGCTGACCCTACCATTGTCAATGCGGCAAACTCGCACGGTCACGTCCCGCTTGGCGCTGCCATTGGCACCGGCTGCCTCGAACGCGTCAAGCAGTTGGTCGTGCTGGGCGCCGATCCAAGCCATGCCTACCACGGTCGCACCTTGCTGGATGCGGCGGCGTTTAGCGGGCACGCGGACATCTTCCGCTATCTCGTCTCGTTCGGCATGCAGCCAAGCGTCCATCACGCCGCTGCACTTGGTGAATTCCGCCTCTTGGGACAGATGTTGACGGAAAATCCAGCCTTGAGGGAACCAACGGCAGCAGGTGGCCGTTGGCGCATCACGCCGTTGCACGCTGCCGTGATCGCAGGTAACCGCGAAACCGTAGAGTTTCTGCTTGGGCAAGACGTGCCGGTGGACGCACGGAACCACAACGGCCACACCGCACTGGCACTGGGCGCGGAGCATCCTCCGAAGGAAAACCGCGCACCCATCGCCGAACTGCTGCTTGCCCACGGCGCGGAAGTAGACGCCGCTGCCGGACATCACGGCGGCACTGTGCTCCACCGTGCCGTCATCCACGGCGACGTTGCCTTGGCCCGCTTGCTGCTGGAGCACGGCGCCGGCCCGAACCGCCAGGATTGGTCGGGCAAGACGCCGCTCCATCACGCGGTGGCCAAGAATCGAAAGCTTGTGGAATTGGTGCTGGCATTCTCACCGAATCTTGCGTTGGAATCCCGCGACGGGGAGACACCGTTGCAGTATGCGCGACGTTTGCGAAAACGTGCGCTCGTGCAACTGTTGAAGGTTGGGGAGTAGGCGCGAACGACGCAATCTTCCTTTTCTCACCCGGCACAGTACGTCGCAAAAGGCGCATAGAGAATCTGGCAATTCGCTCGCAATTGCTATGAAATTAGCCGCTACATCATCCGTCATTCCGGCTTTCGCCGGAATCCATCTTTATCAATTTGCAGTCAAGAGTGACGAGCGGGGGACGAGCCCCAATGCTGTCGCTCTGACTTTCTTGGCAAAGAACATGGCGTTCTCATTACCTTACAATTCCGGTAGCGCAGGCCCTTCGGAGACCTTCGCATCACCCTTGCCGGGGCGGGAAAGTCCCCTCTCCCCAAGGTGAGGGAGTAGCTCGTGCGCCTCCGGCCGGGTTTACGCAAAGGTCTCCTTAGGCAGAGCCTGTGTTGAGCACTTCGACAGGTTCAGCATAGGTTTGCAACCCGTATCGAGTACGGGGCAGGCTCCGCGCCTGTTGCAGGGTCTTACCCTTGCGCACCCGTTTCTATCAGAGGAAATGTTAGAATCACCCCTTGTGCAGCTGACGTGGTCGCACTTCCGCGTACGCTGGCGGGGGACAAGCCCGCGCCCGACACGTTGCCGTGAGTGCACAGGTGCGAAACGGCGCAGAATTCACGACACCTGCCCTCGCTCCTAGTGACGAGAGTGATGAGTCTCCGCGTGGAGTATCGGCTCTCTGCTTTCCCACCGCAGGGCGGTGTGGTAGAATGCCCGTAATCATTGAGGCGACTTTCCGCTTGCTCTTTCCCCACTAGTTTCGGAGTGCAGATTGGCGTGGAGATTTCCTGGTACGGCAACGGGTGTTTCCGCTTGCGCAGCCAGCTCGGGACGGTAATCACCGACCCCTACCCGCCCACCCCCGCACTACGTTTACCAAAGCTCAGCGCCGCCGTTCTTGCCGTCAGCGACTCCACACTTTGCGATGACGCTGCGGTTTCGCGAGAAGACCATAGTTTGCTCGTAAACGGTCCAGGCGAGTATGAAATCGGCGGCATCTTCATCGTCGGTGTGCCCATGCACAGCCGCGGGCAGGCTGCCGTAACAGCATTTGTATTTGAGATGGAAGGCTTGACGGTCTGCCATCTTGGGTTGCCCTGGCAGATGCCGACCTCCGCGCAAATTGAGAATCTCGGCAACATAGACATTTTGTTCTTACCCGTGGGAGGGCCGGGCCGTATCGGCGTGCAAGCGGCCTCGGACCTAGCGAGCGAGTTAGAGCCCAAAGTGCTGGTGCCGATGTATTTTAGCCTGCCGAACGCACCCGATGACCGCTTTAATTCCCTGGACCGCTTGGCGCACGAGCTTGGCACGAAGCTGCCGGAACCGGAAGCATCCTTCAACACGCGGCGCCGGGGTGGGATCGGTCAAAACACGGTCGTAGTCCTGGAGAGCCGGGCGCAATCGCGGCGAGAAAGTGGCGCCCAGAAGTGAGTGAATCCATGGCCGACCCCGTTGGAAACGCAGACTCCGTCGAAGACGCCGACTTCGTCGAAGATGCCGATGCACGGCATGTTGCCAAGCACATATTCGTCACCGGCGGCGTGGTTTCCTCTGTCGGCAAAGGGGTCACAGTGGCGGCCATCGGACGGCTGCTCAAGAGCCGGGGCATCCGCGTCTCCATTCAAAAGCTCGATCCGTATATCAACGTCGATCCGGGCACCATGAGTCCGTATCAGCACGGCGAGGTTTTTGTGACGGAAGACGGCGCGGAGACCGACCTCGACCTCGGCCACTACGAGCGCTTCATCGATGAGCCCCTCACCCGCGAAAGCAACGTGACCTCAGGCCAGGTGTTCGAGCACGTGATCGAGAAAGAGCGGCGCGGGGACTATCTGGGCGGCACGGTGCAGATGATTCCCCACATTACGGACGAGATTCGCGAGCGCATCCTGCGGGTAGGCGAGACCACGAATGCGGACGTTGTCATCGTAGAGGTAGGCGGCACGATCGGTGATATCGAGAGCTTGCCTTTCATCGAGAGCATCCGCCAACTCCGGCGCATCTTCGGTCGGGAAAACGTCTTCTATATCCATGTGACGCTGCTCCCGTACATTGGCTCGACCGGTGAACTCAAGACGAAACCCACGCAGCACAGCGTCCAGGAATTACGTCGGCTCGGCATCCAGCCGGAAATGATCATCTGTCGTTCCGACTATGAAATGCCGCCGGAGCTGCGCGAGAAGATTGCGCTCTTCTGCGATGTGGACGAACCGGCCGTAATCCCGCTGATTACGTTCTCTTCCATCTACGAAGTGCCGATGTATTTGGAAAACATCGGTATCGGCAATTTGCTGGTGGATGCCCTGCGCCTGCCGGCACAGGAGCCGGACCTCTCCATTTGGGAAGAGATCGTGGAGCACGTCACGAGCAGCCACGCGCCGCTGGAAATTGCCATCGTCGGCAAGTATACGCAACTACCGGACGCCTACCTAAGCGTGACAGAGGCGCTGCGACACGCCTGTGCGGCGAATCAGGTGAACCTCAAACTCAAATGGGTGAACGCCGAGGACGTGGAAACTGACGGGCCGGAAGCGCATCTCGCCGACGTACGCGGAATCGTTGTGCCGGGCGGCTTCGGCCCCCGCGGCATCGAGGGGAAGATCATGGCGGCCCGCTATGCCCGCGAGAACAGTATTCCATACCTCGGGCTTTGCCTCGGCTTGCAGGTTGCCGTTATAGAATTTGCGCGGGCGGTGTTGGGCGAGCAGGCGAACAGTACGGAATTCGATCCGGAATCGCCCCACCCTGTGATCGACCAAATGGAAAGCCAGCGCGGCGTTACAAAAAAAGGCGGTACCATGCGGCTGGGCGCGTACCCCTGTGCGCTAGAGCCGGGCACCATCGCTGCGGCAGCATACGGCGAGTCGCTCGTATATGAGCGGCATCGCCACCGCTGGGAGGTCAACGACCGCTACAAGGACGTCTTGGCAGAGCGTGGTTTTCGGGTGAGCGGCGTCTGGCCGGAAGGCGGCTTGGCGGAGATCATGGAGCGCACCGACCATCCGTTCTTTGTAGGCAGCCAATTCCATCCCGAGTTCAAATCGCGTCCCAACCGCCCCCATCCCCTTTTCACGGCCTTCGTGCGCGCCGGCAAGCAGGTCCACCTGGAAGGCGACCAGGAGCCGCTGCCTATCGGCGAAAGCAAAGACATGCTCTCCTCATCGCCGTTGCTGGGGCCGGCTGAAGAGGAAGTCACAGTACCGAGCGGCCAATTGCCGTAGCAGCGCAGTTTGCGGCTCCCGCGTCCCTCGAATCACGTGTGCTCTTCCCCCGCCGGTGTATGGAAACGAGTGCTCTGGTGCAGATAGCTCCAAGAGCGGAGGTTACGGTCGCTAGTCTCGTCCGGACGCAATGCTTAGTGGGACCAATCCTTGGAGCGCCATAGCCACCCACGGCGAGTATGTGTAGTCCGGCGTGCAAGATGTCCGAAAGAACGTGTAGTGCATGTATAGAGAGCGTAAACATGGATGAAAATGGCCTCGCAGGCCTTGGCGTAGCAGTGATCGGCTTTGGCGTGGGGCGCAGCCACATGCGCGCGTATCGGGAGATCCCCGGTGTGCGGCTGGTTGTACTCTGCGATACCGACGAGGAGCGGCTGGCGCAGGCGCGGCAGGAGTTCGACGGCATCGCCACGACGAGCGACGTCGAGGAAGCCGTGAGCCGCGACGACGTACATGTGGTATCGGTCTGCACACCCGACCACCTGCACTACGAGCATTGTCTCGCTGCCCTCGCCCACGGCAAGCACATCCTCTGCGAGAAACCCATGACCACCAGCGAGCCGCACGCGTGGGACCTCGTACGACGGGTCAGAGAGGCTGACGTGCGCTTTGCCGTAGGCAACGTCAACCGCTTCGTGCCGCAGTTCGCGGCCATCCACCAATTTGTGGAGGAGGGGCGGCTGGGCGAGCTCTTCTTCGTGGAAAGCGATTACATCCACGACATGCGCAACGTCTACCAACGCACGCCCTGGCGGGCCGATCCGGTGAACCCCCAAGACCCGTGGTTCGGCGGCGGTGTGCATCCCATGGACTTGGTGCGTTGGGTTGCGGGCGACGTGACGGAAATCACCCTGTACGCGAACAAGTGCGCCAGCACGCCGGAGTTCCCCCTGCCGGATACGTATATCAGCATCCTCAAGTTTGCCAACGGCTGTCTCGGTAAAGTGTGGGAGACGTCGGCCATTCGCCGTGTGCCGGGGCACGTGGTGAACTTCAACGCCTACGGCGCGGAAGGCACCATGCTTACCAATACGCTGGAGATGGAAGCGAAACTTTGGCTCAATTGGGGCGTGGAAGGCCAATCGGGCGCGCAGACGCTGCCGTTCCGGCGCACCATCGGCCATCCGGTGTTGGACGAACTGACGCACTTGGTGGAGTGCATTCGCACCGGTAAAACCCCGCTGGTGGATGACCTGGAAGGCGCGAAAACAGTGGCGACCCTGGCGGCAGGCCTGCGCTCGCTGGAAAGTGGACAGCCGGAGCAGGTGAACTCCGGGCCGTGAGAGGGCAGCGGTCAGCAGATAGCGCTAACGCAGAGAGATAAGGCTTGGGTATGTTGCGCGTTTAGGCGGTGGGGTTTCTCTTCCGTCATTCCCGTGAAAACGGGAATCCATCTTGAGCTTCCACGGTACCAACGTAGGGGCACGATATGTCGTGCCCCTACACCTTTCTGTGCCAGCAGGGATTGAGTTTCTTGCCCTCACCCCGGCCCTCTCCCAGCGGGAGAGGGTGTATTCGCGGGTAAATTCCTTGTCGTGAAAGGGCAGCGATCAGCAATCTGCGCAACCGCAGGGAGATGAGGGTTGGGCAAGGTGTGCGTTTGGCCGGTGGGGTTTCTGATCCGTCATTCCCGTGAAAACGGGAATCCCTATTAAACTTCCACGATACCACCGTAGGGGCACGATATATCGTGCCCCTACGCACATTCCAATTCCGCGAGTGTCAAAATCCCCTCACCCTAGCCCTCTCCCCAGGAGAGGGAATCGGAAGAGCCCATTGCACGTTTGCCCTCTTCCCATAGGGACCTTTGCGAAACCCCATTCCCCTTGATGGGGAAGGTCGGGCCGGGGGGCGAACAGTGGCTGCATTGCAAGCAACCGTTGTCTGTTCAAGCTCCTCAGGATCCCTCGCCCCCGCGGGGCGCACTCGCGCCGGATTTACGGATTCCCCGGCCTTTTAGGTTAAGCCTGGCTTCAGTCCAGCACCTGGGTGGCGACCTTCCACAGACCTTGGACCACGTCGGCGCAGTCTCCCTCGGTGTAACTAGGCGCAATGGCAATGTTCACGGCGCGGGCCATAACTTCTTCCGTGCGCGGGCAGAGGCCGGGAGCGTACTCCTGCGTGAGTGCGCCGACCGCCGGACGGTAATTCTGCAGCGCCTCGATGGTGTAGACCGGTTTGCCGCCATAGACGTGCCGCGCCGGAATGCCTTCCGCGCGGAGCGCCTTCACGAATGGTCCGGTGTTCTCGGGATCGTCCAGCAACAGGCCAAACGCCACGCCCGCCACGCCATCGGGATCGGGCAGGTGACGCAACGTCACGCCGGGCAGTCCCGCGACTTCGCGCTTGATCGTATCGTGGGCATGCCGCATATGGTCGATGATACCCGGCAGCTTGCGAAGTTGCGCCAGCGCCAGGGCGCCGGCGAGTTCGCCCATGCGGTAGACCTCACCCGGAAATGCGTCGAGCTGCCCGGGCGGGTAGGCGGTCAAATCGCCCATGGTGTCGTCCGGCGCGCTCGTCTCGATGGTCATGCGCCCAAAACGGTAGTTGCCGTGGTCGTGATAGCGTACCGCCCGCTCGAACATCGCCGGCTCGCTGGTGGTGACAAACCCACCCTCGCCAGCGGTGATGATCTTGTTGACCTGCAGGCTAAATGCGCCCACATCGCCCCACGCGCCGATGGGCTTATCTCTGTAGGCCGTGCCGGCCGACTGGGCACAGTCCTCGATGACGGTGAGATCGTGCCGCCGCGCGATGTCCATGATCGTGTCCATCTCGGCGGCCACGCCGCTGGTATGCACCGGCATGATAGCGCGCGTGCGGGACGTAATGCGGTTCTCGATGTCGTCGGGGGCAAGGGTGAATGACTCGTTGACGTCGGCGAACACCGGTATAGCCTGATGCGCGGCAACGGTGCCGGGCGAAGCGATAAAGGTGAGCGCGGGCACAATGACCTCATCGCCGGGGGCAATATCAAGGGCTTTCAAGCCGACTTTGAGGGCGGCTGTGCCTGACGTGACGCCCAGCGCATACGCCGTGCCCATCATGCGGGCCGCCTCACGCTCCAATGCGGCAACTTTGTCCGGCTCATTCACGCCGTAGAAGCGGAAGGGCGCACGGCGCTCCAGCACCTCGAGGACCAGTTCTCTCTCTTCATCGCCAATCAGACGCGCGCCGGGATAGCCGGTCTCCAATGGGGCAGTGCGGACCGGCTCGCCGCCGTCTACGGCCAAGCGTTCGATTTTCGTTGCCATGTTCTGTTTCTCCTTGATGTCGGCTACCGGTGTCACGACGCATTCACTGGAGATGCACGACATGTCGTGCCCCTAGCCTTTTCCAAACTGCTCTCGGACGGCCCCGACCGGCCGCGCTTACCGAACTATGGGTTCGACAGGCGTCCGCGCGTCAAGAGAGCCCTTCTGATCCGTCAATCCCGCGCACGCGGGAATCCATCCTATCTGTACACTTTGTTGTCTGTACTCTTTGCTATCACCGTAGGGGCACGATATATCGTGCCCCTACGGTGATAGCCAATCCGTCTTTCCCACGAAAGCGGGAATCCATCTTCTCTTCCGGCCTCAGCCGTCTAAATGCATGACCGCGAGGTCCAAACTTGCCCCGACTTCGGCCACGTATCGCGTCGCTTCGCCGTATCGCCCACGGGGCAGGCTCTTCGGCAAGCTCAAAGCAGGCTTTCCGCCGGAGTGACGGACTTACCCGCCAATGCGGTGGAGAAAGTGCACGAGCTACCGCTTCTTGGTATGCAGATGCTTGTCCTTCAAGATGACCTTCTCCGCCGTGCCGCCCATGATGGCCTCGCGCTGCTCGTCGCTCATGGGGAAGTTGCGTAAGAACTCTACCTGCGGCAGCGGCTGCCAGGGATGGAGATAGTCGGTGCCGAGCATGAGCTTCTGCCAGTTGCGTTGGATGAAGCCCTCGGTAAAGTCGAGATCGCGGGAGATGGCATTGTAGCCGGAACCCGCCGACAGGTCGCCGTACATGTTGGGATATTCTTGCAGCAGGCGTTCCGTGCTGCCGCCGGGCGTCACTTTGCCCGGTGGATACCCGATCTTGCTGGCGCGCTTGAAGTCTGCGGATATTTCCGCCCACCACGCTGGTCCGTGACCCATGAAGACCGTATTGGGACACTCCTTGAGCACCCGCTCCATTCCCGGCTGGCCGTCCTCATCGGTGCAGAGATTCAGGTCCAGGTGCAGCATCACCGGCAGGTCGAATTCACCGGCCAGGGAAAAAAGCTCAATGGCGCGGGGATCGTCAATCGCCAGGCCGTTCTTATGCTCGCCAAAACCCATGATGCCCTTGGCGACCATCCTCTCCAGCAGCATGCGTTTGTTCACGGAGTTGCGCGGATCGATGACGCCAAACGGGATGAACCGCTCCGGGTACCGCTTCCAATCTTCCAGTGCCTCCGCCGTGAGGAAGTATTCCGGAAAGGACTCCGGACTCTCCAAGGGCAGGAGCACAGACATATCCACGCCCATCTTGTCCATGCGGTTCACCATCTGGTCCGCCGACATGCTGAGGGCGTTGCCCATACTCCATCGCCCACGACAGGTGTGCGTGTGGACATCAATAACCATAGTGCGTCTTTCCTTCCGAGAAGATTCTGGCTGGGTTTTCTGCGTTTGCCGTTGCTCGTGTTGATAGGAGTATACCGTATTCGGTCGATTGACTTTGGCGAGGAGGCAAAGAGGGTGACCTTCGCGCACAATCTTGTTCAGACACCTCCGGGAGCGCCTTAGTTACACTCGTGCGCGAACGGCTATATACTTAGAGCCAAATCAACTTGGCATTTGCCCGTTCGCCCTAGGCCCGCCTGTACTAAGATTGCTGTCAGCTCAAAGCGTGAGCGGCAATTGGTATACGCGAAGCGCAGCCGTTCGCCCTGAGCCTGTCGAAGGGTAACGGCTGTCAAGGCACGGAGGGACTCCCGCGACTACCCAAGAGGTCTCCCTGCACTTGCAGGCGCATAGCGGAAAGGGCTCGCATCAAGAAGCCAGACAATCCCCATGGAGTAAGCAAACCGTGAACAAATTCGATCTCCCAACCCCGGCGCTCTGCATTGATATGGAGTCGGTCCGCCACAATCTGCGCCTCATGCAGGACTTTGCCGATGGAGCCGGCGTGGACCTGCGCCCCCACGCCAAGACCCACAAGAACCCGTTCTTTGCGCACATGCAGATGGCACAGGGAGCGGTGGGAGTCTGCGTGGCAAAGCTCAGTGAAGCCGAGGTCATGGTGCAAGGGGGCGTAAAGGACATCCTCGTCACCAATGAGATCGCCGATCCGCGCAAGTTGCGCCAACTGGCGGGACTGGCGCACTACGCCAAGATCACATTGGCAGTGGATAGTCTGTCATGCGCCGCGGCGGCGGCGCGGGCGGCCATGGACATGGGGAGTACGCTCAATTTGCTCATCGAGGTGGATAGCGGGTCGCTGCGCTGCGGCACCGCTCCCGGTGAGCCGACGCTTGAACTGGCGCGGGGCATCATGGAGCTGGAAAGCGTGGTTTTCGCGGGGATCATGGGTTACGAGGGCCACTGCATGTTCATCGAGGACGCGGACGAGCGCCAGCGGATGGTGCATGCGGACCAAGAGAGACTAGTGGGCACCGCCGATCTCATCCGCTCCCACGGCATTCCCGTGCAGACGGTCTCCGCCGCGGGCACCGGCACCTATGACCTGACCGGCAACTATCCGGGCATTACCGAGCTGCAGCCGGGGTCGTACATCTTCATGGACGGACGTTACCGGCCGCTGAAACCGGAGTTTCGCTGCGCGATCACCGTAATCGTTACGGTGATCAGCCGTCCCACGCCGGAGCGGGTCGTTGTCGACGTGGGCATGAAGTCGCTAACCAACGAGTTCGGCATGCCGCTGGTGCTCAACGTCCCCGATTGCGAATTCTACCGCGAGGGCGAGGAAAACGCCTGCATCCGCCTGGACGATACCAGCCATCCCATTCGCCCCGGCGATCAGGTGGAACTACTGCCAATGCACGGCGATACGACAATTGCCGTACATGATGAGTACCACCTCTGCCACGGCGAAGAGGTGGTGATGACGCTGCCGATACAGGGACGCGGAAAGTTTCACTAGCGTGTGTAATTTACAAGCGGCTCGCTGCCTGAAACTCGTGTGGGGCAACAGTGGGACCGAAGAATCCCCTCACCCCGGCCCTCTCCCCAAGGAGAGGGAGTACACCTTGTGCCACGTGGCGAGGCAACGCCTGTGCCGCCTCATTGGGAGAGAGATTCGGCCTCGATGATAAGGAGATGCTTGCTTGACCGCCGAGTGACTAGTGAGTCTTAGGTACTATGCATCTATCCCGGCAAAGGTGGCCCGGATCGCGAGGATGTCGGCAAGAGAGATTGTAATTCCAGTCCTGAATTTCTTTGAGGAGACCCCTGCAAGCAAGCGGCCGCATGTGCTACGCTGCGTGCAACGTGCACGTGGCGGCACACGACTCCACACCCTCAAGCAATGCAAGCACGGCAACCGCTCACACAAAGCGTGAAAGGGAGCGCAACGAATGAGCCAAGACCGGCATCTGCCAGTGGTCGTCGGCATTACGGCAGCCAGCGGCGCGGCGCTTACGGAACGCTGCATTACCTGGCTGGCCGGCCATGGCGTGCCGCTTTACGTGACGTGCAGCAATAACGGCCGGCTGGTGTGGCAGCAAGAGCTGGATGAGTCGCTTGAGGAAGCTGCTGTTCGCTGGTCGCACGCGGGCGACGTGACGCTGATTGACGTGGGCGACGAGGCCGCCTTGATTGCCAGCGGCAGTCTGCTCACTGCGGGAATGATCATCGTCCCGTGCAGCACAGGATCGGCGGCAGCCATCGCCAACGGTGTTTGCACGAACGTGCTCCACCGCGCGGCGGAAGTGACCATCAAAGAAAGGCGGCCGCTGGTACTCGTGCCCCGTGAAACGCCGCTCTCCGCTATCCACCTCGAGTCCTGGCTCAAGCTCGCGCGGCTGGGGGTGACCATCGCGCCGCCCATGCTTACGTTCTACAACCATCCCCAGAACATCCAGGACATGGTGGATTTCAGTGTGGGCCGCGCTCTCACGCTGCTTGGCTTCCCGGACGCCCTTCCCGATCGCTTGCGCTACCATCTGTAGGCATTTCCTCTCTTTTCGATCAGGGCGAAATGTGAATCAATTATTCGGGAGCCTATCGCCACGAGGCTGTACCAGGCGTTTGCCTCACCCACATGAGGCATTTGTACTTATGTTCACAAGTACGGTATGCTGCACGCATATCAACGCAGTTAAGGAGGAATGAGAACTTGGCTCTCACACGACGGACACTACTCCGAGGAGCGGTCGCCGGCGCGCTGGCGCTCCCCATGCTTGCCGCTTGCGGTCAGGTGACGGTAACGACAAGCGACACCGCAGGGCAAGAGGCCGCGGCGGAACCGACCAAGCTTCGCATTGGCGATCTTCCGCTCATTGACATGTTGCCGGTCTACGTGGCGGAACAGGAAGGCTTGTTCCCGGAAAATCTGGAAGTTGAACTGGTGCCGTTTTCCAGCGCTTTGGAGCGCGACACCGCCTATACCTCTAAACAGGTTGACGGCGTGTTGAACGACTTTGTTTCGTCGACGGCTCTGAATCGCGAGCAGGATTTCACCCGAAACGTGCGGGTGATTTTACGCTCCACCGAGCAACTCTCGCTCTTTGCGCTCATTGCGAGCAAGGGTTCCAACATCGAGAAGATTGAGGACGTGAAGGGCCAACAGATCGCGATTTCGCCCAACACCATTATCGAGTATGTACTGGACAGGATGCTCGGTACCGTGGGTCTCGGCCACGACGACGTTGAGAAGGTGGCCGTGCCCAGCATTCCGCTGCGCCTGGAGATGATCAATCAGGGCAACGTGACCGCTGCCGTGCTGCCGGAGCCCCTCGTCAGCCTGAGCATAGCAACGGCTGGCACGCGCCTCATCAGGGATGATGCCGAGACCCAGTTCGGCGCCTCACTGCTCTCGTTCCGCAGCGACGTGATTGCGAGCCAGGAAGACACGGTGCGCGGCTTCATGGATGGTTTCGAGGCCGGCGTCAACCGCATCAACAGCAATCCGGGAGATTACCAGGACCTCATGGAAGCGCGCGGCCGTATTCCTCCTCCTCTGTTTGGCAAGTTTTCCGTACCCCAATTTCCCGCTGCTTCAGTTGTGACCCGGGAAGAGTATGAGGCGGTAGGCGAGTGGGCAGTCGGTCGCGGCCTGCTGCAAGAGGCAATCCCGTACGAAAACCTGATTGATGACCGCTTCTTGCCCGGCTAGGTCTCGCTGACACGAATCTAGAAGACGGGATTTTGACTGTGGCTGCTTGATGTGCCGTCGCCGATTGCGGAGACTGTGGGGCTCAGGCATGGGAATGGGCCAGTGGGCGCAGTGTAGTACGGCTCTTCGCAGTCGCGTTCCGGGTTCCTCCCAAAGTATCTCGCCAAACCATGGTCTGAAGTGGGCCGTTCCTTTCCCTGCCGAGAGTAGGCCGGCTTGGACGAACTCCGCCTGTTGGTGAGAATCACTGTAGGGCATCAACCCGTAAGCGCCGCATCGCTATGGTGTTTGGAGCAAATGGATGAGTGAGCCCCGTCAAGCCGTTCCGCCTGCGGAGACTAGCATTGCCGACACCGCAGACCTTCCGCCTCGCGCGAAACTTCAAAACGTGAAGTTCGCTTACCGAGAAGACCAACCAATCTTCGATGCCTTTTCTTGGCAAGTCACACCAGGCGATGCCTGGGCCGTGATCGGCCCTTCCGGCTGCGGCAAGTCTACCCTACTCTACCTGCTTACGGGCTTGCGCCAGCCGCAGGCGGGCGCGGTGCTGGTGGACGGCAGCGCGGTGGGAAAGCCGCGCCCCAGCAGCACGACAGGGCTGATTTTGCAGGACTACGGCCTGCTCCCATGGGCGACGGTGTGGGACAATGTGCGGCTCGGCCTGCAATTGCGCCGCGCGCCGCGCGCGCAGCAGGAAGAGCAGGTGGCATACTGGCTGGAACGTCTCGACATCGCCGCGCTGCGCGACCACTATCCGGCTCAAATCTCCGGCGGCCAGCGCCAGCGCGCAGCTATCGCCCGCACCCTTGTCTTCCAGCCCAACTTGCTGCTGATGGACGAGCCGTTCAACTCGCTGGATGCCCTCACCCGCGAACGCCTGCAGAACGTTGTACTGGAGTTGATCCAGGAACACGGGCTCACCACGGTGCTCGTGACCCACAATATCGAGGAGGCGGTCTTTCTCGGCCAACGCGTGCTCGTCCTGGACCAGCCACCCACCGCCGCTGGAACGGTCTTCGAGAACGGCCACGAGGATTCCCACAACTACCGCTCCTCACCAGAGTTTCTGGCCCAATGCACGGCACTCCGCGCCTTGCTGGCCGGATTGGGCGCATAGACCGCGCACAGACCTCCCGTACGCGTGCACGGTATACTAGACGGAGTGGGACTTTTCATTACTCCCCCCGAGACTTACCCCGTACTCGAATTGGGACGGAAAGCCGTCTGCTCTGCTCCGGGGCGAACACTCTTTCAGTGGGAAGAGCCCCCGCCCTCGGTTTGCGGGTCCTAAACTAGCTAGAACACGGCAGGTTCCAATGAGTCGCGCGCTGTCACTCCGGCGCAAGCCGGAGTCCAGGGAAGCAATGGTAGTGGATTCCTGCCTCGACCCCTGTTCCGGTCAGAGTTACCGCGCACACTTCGTCCCAAGAGCGGGGGACAAGCCCCCGCGCTACAAGAAGAAAGTTGCTCCAAGGAGACCGGTGGTGCGATACTGCCGGTCGAACGATTGGAAAACCATGACGAACCACATACCCCCAGAGTGGACATACACAACATGAGCACAATTCCGCACTACATCATGAGTAAGGACAACCCTCAGATCAAGCGCGTGCGGTCGTTGTTGCAATCGTCGCGGCAGCGACGGAAAGAGCGTGCGTTTGTCGTAGAAGGCGTGCGCCTGGTGGAAGAGGCGCTCGCCGCCGATCGAGTTTCCTCGCTCTACGTCTGCTCCGAATTGCTTACCGCCCATGAACGCAGCCGCGCCTTCCTTGAAAGTCTCCACGAAGATGCCGCCTATGCCCTCATACACGTTGCGCCGGACGTATTCGCGGCTCTGGCAGACACGGCCACGCCGCAGGGCGTGGTGGCGGTCTGCTCGTTACCGGATGAGCCGGCATTGCCGCCCCAGCCTACCCTGGCGGTGCTGCTCGATGGCGTGCAGGATCCGGGAAACGCGGGCATGATTCTGCGCGCCGCCGCCGCGGCCAATGCCGACGGTGTGCTATTTGGCCCTGGTAGCGTAGACCCATATAACCCCAAGGTGCTGCGCGGAGCGATGGGCGCCCACTTTCGCACTGTGCTGCTTAGTCTTCGCAGCGAGGACGACGTGCGTAAGGTCTGCGGAGGGTTTACGCAGCGTCCTGCAGCTACAGCACGCGGCGGCGAGCGCTACGATACGGTTGACTGGACCGAACCGACCCTGCTAATTGTGAGCGCGGAGGCCCACGGCACCAGCGAATTGGGCAGCAGCCTGCAGACCGCCGCGGTGTCGATCCCGCTTGCCAATGAGGTGGAATCCCTCAACGTCGGCATGGCCGCGGGCATTCTGCTTTTCGAGGCAGTGCGGCAACGGCTGGATGAATCATAGCTTACAGGCGTGCAGGCCGACAGAAGACTACTGCATAACTCTACCAATCAGTTTGCATGAGGACGGCTTTGCGTCGTCTCCTCACTCCAATTCTCTCCCCAGGGAGACTTTTGCATAGCCATCGCCGCAGTGAGGCCGTCCTTTCTTTCATCACGGAGACCCCGTATCGTGTCGATACGCTGTATCGAGGTACGGTGCAGGCTTTGCGTACCTTCGGCCAGAGGCACAAGATCTACTCCCTCTCCCCGGGGAGAGGGCCTGGGGTGAGGGGGACTTCTGCGTATCCTGTCCTCATTACCTGTAAAACCTATACGAAAGTGTGCAAAAACCATCAAGAAAGCTCCCAGATTGCGGGTAATTCCCTCTCACTCCCGTATCGAGTCGATACGCTGTGTCGAGTACGGGGCAGACTCTAACCCTCTCCCGGTGGAGAACGTTGCGAAACCTAAGCGGAAGCGAGAGTGTTCCCTCTCCCTCGACGGGAGAGGGCTAGGGTGAGGGTGAATCTCCTGAAAGCTATCCACATGCACATCGAATCTGCCCTGATACATCTTGACACTGCACAGCGCAAAGGGCCATTGTAACAAAAGACCCCCTCACCCCAACCCTCTCCCCCAGGAGTGTACAGACCGGGGACATAGGTAACAGTTGTTCGGGGACATGGGTTACACATTTTACTGATTGACACCTACGAGAGCATTGGGTTGGTCCGGGTTTGATAAGAGACTGGCGACACAGTGCACTCACTTTCAGCCTGTCAGCTTGTGCCAGAGAAACAAACTGTGTGCATAAGGATATTGAGCGGATCTAACTTTCAAGGCAAGGACATCGCATACTACGAAAATCCCCTCGTTCTATGGTGTAACCTATGTGCCCGAACATGTGTAACCCATGTACCCGGTCTATACAAGGAGAGGGAGTGCCCCTGCGTGAAAGTGGGGTTATGCAAAGGTCTCCGGTGGGAGAGCGGACTTTCCCGCCTTGGCAAGGGTAAGGGAGCCTGGCATTCCGGCGCTCGCATTGCGCGCCGCTCTTGTGAATTATTGCCTGCGAAATGAAAGAGTGCTCATGACACAAGATTCCATTTTCATAGAGGGCATGCGCCTGCCCGCCCACATTGGCGTAACTGAGGAGGAGCGTGACTCACCACAAGTGCTGCGTTTCGACCTTGAGCTCCGCTGCGACCTGCGCCGCGCGGGCGCGAGCGACGACGTCAGCGACACAATCGACTACGGGGCCGTCTACCGGCACGTTGTGAACGTGGTGGAGCGCACGCGGTGCAAGCTCTTAGAACATCTGGCAGACCGCATTGCCGCCACGCTGCTTGCGAAGTTTCCCGCGTGTGAAGAAGTGCGCGTCCGCGTCGGCAAACCGGCGCTCTTTCCCACCACGGGACGGTCCGGCATGCCGGGGGTGGAGATCAGCCGTAGAAGAGCCGATCCCGGCGCGGCATTGCCAAGAGGAACTACTTAGCCCAGCCTTGGCAGCTACTTGGTCAGTACCGCGTTACTGATTGCCGAGGATTCCATTCAGGACACTCTGGAACTCGGCTACCGGTCTCCCACCCTCGAAGACCTCTACAATGCGATGGTCGGCATCGAGGATGTAGGTTGTCGGGAATGAGCTGATATTGTACGCGGTGGCGACCTGAAGGCTGGGATCGAAGAGTAGGGGATAGGTGACGCTGAACTCTTTCTGGAACCACTCGATATCGCCCGCCGTGATGTGCCTCTTGTCAGCCGGGTAATCTTTTCCGTATGGGGTCGCGCTGATGGAGACGATGTGCACGCGGTCGCCGTACTCGGCGTGAATCTCATTCAGGCGCGGCGCTTCGTCCTGGCAGTGCGGGCACCACGGGGCAAAGAACGCAATCAGCACCGGTTTGCCCGCGAGCGACTCGAGGCTCACCGTTTCCTCTGCCGTGTCCTGCAACGAAAAGTCGGGGGCAGCCGCGCCAACTTCCAGGACCGTGCGCTGCTGGGATTCTCCCATATCCTCCGTCGGCAGCGCGCTGCTGCTGTCGGCGGGCTGGGGCGTTCCAACAATGCCGGGTAGGACGGATGGCACAACCAGCGCCAGGACCCCAAGCACGACCACAACCGGAATAATCCACTTCCGCCATGCCCGTGCCATGGATCTTCCACTCTGGGTGTTGCGTTTCTTCGACTTCGCTCTTGGCATGTTAGTGCTCTCTTGCCCGGCAATTCTTGGGTAAATTATTCGTTTGTAAAGTCGAGCGCCGCGCCATCACAACCGCGCTTGCGCACTTGCCTCCCTGCGTCGCAAGATGATCAGACACAGACTTGCCTGGCTTACCTGTACGGTGGTTGTCTTGAGTTTCGCAGGTTTGCAACCCTTTGAGGCTATCCCTGTCCGCCCCTGCCAATGGGAGACCCTTCTCTCCCGCATACTGCCCTAGCAGTCGGACTCTGTCAATTGCGGCGAGCCCAGCAGTGCCTCCTTCCCATTGTCCCGACTGAGGTACATGGCGCACCATCGGGAGGAAGCATCTCTTCGACAATATCGGGCATTCCAAACTTGTAACGGAGCTAAGCAAAGAGTGCGCGCTGCCGGTTGCCGGGCTTGGGGATCAAGGTCACGCCGGCCACGGTATCTCCCTCGGCGCGCATGCGCATAACGATGACTCCCCGCGCGGGTCGGCCAAGCCGCTTAATCTCGGTCAGCGGTACACGGGTAATCTGGCCGTTGCGCGTAATGAGGCAGATTTCGTCATCATCTTGCGTGACAATGCGCCCGCCAACTACGGGCCCGCTCTTCTCATCTACTTTCAGGGCAATGAGACCTTTGCCGCCGCGTGATTGCACGCGGAACTCCTCGATGTCCACCTGCTTGCCGTAGCCGTGCTCCGTGATGAGCAGGGCATCGCTCTTGGGCTCTACAAGCGCCATGCCCACTAACTTATCGCCTTCACCGAGCGAGATGCCATTCACCCCACCGGCGGTACGCGAATGGGCAGTAATGTTGGCCTCAGGGAAGCGGATGCTTAGCCCTTGGGACGTAAAGAGGATCACCTCCTGCTTGCCATCGGTGAGCATCGCCGCATACAGGGCATCGTCGTCGGCCAGGTTCATGGCGATGACGCCATTCGTGCGCGCGTTCGCAAAGGCGCTCAGCCGTGTGCGCTTTATCTGTCCCGCTACGGACACCATGGTGATGAAGGCGCCGTCGGCCTCGTCAAACGAAGGTACCGGCACAATGGCGGTGATACGTTCGTTGCGCGTGATGCCTTGCAGGAGATTGACCATATTCTGGCCGCGGGAGGTTCGGGTGCCCTCGGGAATCTCATAGGCGCGCAGCGTGAAAGCGCGGCCGCGGTCGCTGACGATAAGCATCCAGTCGTGCGAATCGACCAGCAGGATCGTCTGCACGGCATCGGAGGAACGTGTCGAGATACCGATTATTCCCTTGCCGCCCCGTCGTTGGGCTTGAAATTCACCCGCGGGCTGGCGTTTAATGTAGCCGCGCTCCGTGAGCGTGATCAGCACATCCTCTTTAGGCACCAGGTCTTCCTGCGAGAAGCTGGCATCGATGTCTTCAGAAATCACCGTGCGGCGCTCGTCGCCGAACTTGTCCTTGAGAGCGGCGAGTTCCTGCTTGATGATGGCGAACACCTCGCCAATATCGCCCAGGATGGCTTCCAAGCGCGCGATCGTTTGCTTGATCTCCTCGTACTCGTCGAGGATCGCCCGGCGCTCCATTGCGGCCAGCCGACGCAATTCCATTCCCAAGACTGCATTCGCCTGCTTTTCACTGAGGCCGAAGCCGCGCTGCAGGTTGTTGCGCGCCGTTTGGGCATTGCGGGACCTGCGGATGGTCGCAATGACCTCATCCAGGTTATCCAGGGCAATAATCAGGCCCATCAGGATGTGGGCGCGCTCGCGGGCGCGCTCCAGCTCGTATTGGGTGCGCCGGATGACGACTTGCTGCCGGAAGAGAATATACTCGCGCAGGAGTGACTTGAGACTCAGCACCCGGGGCTGCTGGTCAACCAGCGCCAGCATGTTGCAGTAGAACGACGATTGCATCGCCGTATGCTGGTAAAGGTGGTTGAGCACCTGTTGCGGGAAGGCATCGCGCCGCAGCTCGATCACCATGCGCATGCCGGAGCGGTCCGATTCGTCCCGCAGTTCGCTAATGCCTTCTAGTTTCTTGTCGCGCACCAGTTGCGCCGTGCGCTCCAACAGGGCCGCCTTATTGACCTGGTAGGGCAACTCGGTAACCACAATTCGGAAGCGATTGCCCCGCATTTCCTCAATGCGCGCCCGGGCGCGCACGATGACGCGGCCCCGTCCCGAAGCATAGGCCTCGCGGATGCCCTCGGTGCCGACTATCGTCCCGGCGGTGGGAAAGTCCGGCCCTTTGACGAATTGCATCAGGTCTTCCACGCCCACGTCTTCATCTTGGCCAGCGGCCATCTTGTCAGTGAGGAACGTGAGCGCGTCTACCACTTCGCTCAGGTTGTGGGGCGGGATGCTGGTGGCCATGCCCACGGCTATGCCGGCGGCGCCGTTGATGAGAAGATTGGGCACTTTGCTGGGCAAAACCGTCGGTTCTTTAAGCGTATCGTCAAAGTTTGGGCTGAAATCAACCGTATTCTTATCGATATCGGCCAGCATCTCCATCGCGAGAGCATGCAGCCGCGCCTCGGTGTAGCGCATGGCGGCAGGCGGATCGCCATCCACCGAGCCGTAGTTCCCCTGACCGTCAACCAAGGGATAACGCATGCTGAATGTCTGCGCCATGCGTACCATGGCATCGTAGATTGGCTCGTTGCTGTGGGGATGGTACCGCCCCATGGTATCGCCGACGATACGCGCGCTCTTCTTATACGCGGTGCCGGGCCGGGCGTTGAGTTCCTGCATGGAGTGAAGAATGCGCCGCTGCACCGGCTTGAGGCCGTCGCGTACGTCCGGCAATGCGCGCGAGACGATGACGCTCATGGCGTAGTCTAAGTACGCCGACTGCATCTGGTCTTCAATATTGACCGGTCTTACAGCTTCCAAATTGGGATCAAGGGTGTCTGCCATACGCTCTCCTTGCGGTCAGAAAGGGCACTCGCGGCGCTGTTATTTCGTAATTCTCGGACCGCTCCGTCACAGTTGTGAAAACAGATGTTATCGGCTGACTTCGTAAGAGACGCAGTCTCTCTCCGGTAGCGCAGGTTCGCAACCTGCGTCCTGACTTCGCTCCGGTAGCGCAGGTTTGCAACCTGTGACCTAACATTGCCCCGGTAGCATAGGTTTGTAACCTGTGTCCTGACTTTGCCTCGGTAGCGCAGGTTTGTAATTTGCGTCCGCTGCCGTCTCTCCGGCAAGAGAGGGACTTCGCCTGCTCTGTGTCACGCGGCTCCACCCCAAGCGGGTGGGCAGCCCCCGCGCTACACTTCTATCTGAGATTGCACGTGGTCTGCGACCTTTGACCTCAACCAACGAGCTAGCGAGCACCGCGATGAGGAGGCCTTCGATTTCATCGAAGTCGCCGTATCCATCTCTCGCATGCGGTCTGCCACGACCAGGGTGTGCTCTCAGTGTTTCTGGGAAACTAGGGTCCTCGTCTCCGCGCAGATTGCACCAGTTGCAGCCACTACCCGTGTGCTCACACTGCACGTGTGCTCGCACTGCGTTGTGCCAAGGTCGTCCCGAGCAGGTAAGGGCCGAAATTGCGGAACCGTTCGCCACGCCACACGGTGTCTACCAGCCGAAACATACTCAACTGTCATTCGTGGCTTCAGCGGAATCCGATGCGACGTAGTCACCTCTTTGTCCGCCGCTCTTCTGAAGCAAGTGCACGCTCTCGATGCGCATGCCCCTGTCCACAGCTTTGCACATGTCATAAATGGTGAGAGCCGCCACGCTGACGGCGGTGAGCGCTTCCATCTCCACGCCCGTTTTGCCCGTGGTGCGCACCGAAGCCTGGATGCGAACGCAACTCTGGGCTTCGTCCAGGTTAAAGTTCATATCTACCCCGCTCAACGGCAAGGGGTGGCACATCGGGACGAGTTGCCAGGAGGACTTTGCCGCCATGATGCCCGCCACTTGTGCCACTGCCAACACGTTGCCCTTCTTGAGCGGACCAACCGCCTGGGGCGGCGTTTCCTGCTGTTGGCGGATTAGTGTCAAGGTCTCCGGCAGCATCACGACCGCGCCTTGCGCGGTGGCCTCTCGGGCGGTATCCGGCTTGTCACCTACGTCTACCATGCGCGGCAAACCGGACTCATTGAAGTGTGTAAGCGCCACTGCCAGAATCGCCTTGATGCCATATGTGGGGGGCTACATCCATTATAGCATTTTCGTGAGGCTTGTGCCCTTTTTCACATATGCACGTGCACCTTGCGTCTGGGGCTATACTAGGTGGCAGAGGTAACGGGGAGAAGCGTGCTCAGCGTGCTTGCAGAGCGGGTTGGGCCACTTGCAAGACTTCATCGCCGCCAAGGCCAAATCTTGTTAACTGGGGAAGAAGAACATGATCATCGATGCTCATGTCCATATCAAAGGCGGCGACGTGTACCGCCGCGAGTTGGACCCGGACGACACCATCCAGTACATGGACCAAGCCGGTGTGGATAAATCGTGCGTGTTTTCCATCTGCCTCCCCAGCCGCGAATCCAACGAAATGACGCGCCGGGCGATCAGCGGGCGTGAAGACCGCCTGATTCCGTTTGCCCACATGGTGCCGGAAGAAGGGTCTGTGGGCATGGAAGCGTTGCGCCGCGCCATCGAGGACTGGGGGTTTCGCGGCATCAAGTTGCACTTTGGCGAGGTGAAAGGGGAGATTACCGACGCGCTTTTCCTCCCCATACTGGAACTGGGTGCCGGCTACGGCATTCCTATCCTCCTCTGCTGCGCTCATCGGCCGGAGTTCCCCGACCGCTGGGCGGACGCCGTGCCGGAGGCCAAGATCATCATTCCCCACCTGGGCTCCAGCCGCGACCAGGACATGAACTGGCGCTTCTTCGACGTGGCCAAGCGACACGACAACATCTGGCTGGATACGTCATTCACCAGCGGCCCGTGGATGATCCGCGAGGCCTATCACGCTCTCGGCGCCCACAAGCTCATCTGGGGCTCGGACGGCGGTGGCGACTATAATCCGCCCCTGCCCGAAATGGCCAAGGTAAAGGTCTGGGAGCTCCCTGAAGCGGACTACGCCAAAGTCATGGGCGGCAACATCCTGGCATTGCTCGGAGGCAGGGCGTAGTCATCTGATCTAACACAGCAATTCTTCTCCCAAGAAGATGCCATTGCATGGATGCTTATGGCGACGGAATGGATGGACTAAGAGGATTCTCCCTCACCCTAGCCCTCTCCCGCTGGAGACCTTTGCACAACCCCACATTCGGGCAGGGGCGCTCCCTCTCCTGGGGAGGGTGTCTCAAAAATAGATCTACTGGATATATACTGGTGTGAAGAGAAGCAAGGTGAGGTGGTGGGATAGTTTGTAGAGAGGTAGTGACGATGCCGTTGAGACCGTTTAGTCGTGAACAGGCCTGGCTGTTGCCGCCGACGCTGGACGAACTGATCCCGGACGACCATCCTGTCAGGTTTGCGGCAGCGTTCGTGGACAGCCTCGATGCTGCGGCCTGGGAGGCGATGGAGATTGACCTGCAAGGCGATCCGCGTGGCGCCGGGGCCTACCATCCGCGCGCGCTGCTGGGCGTATGGGTCTACGGCTTCATGACCGGCGTGCGCTCGAGCCGCAAGCTGGAGGCAGCCTGCCGGGATCAGGTACCGTACCTGTGGCTGGTGGGGATGCAGCAGCCGGACCACAACACGCTGTGGCGCTTCTACAAGGCGCACCGCGACCGGATGCGGACGCTGCTCAAGCGCACGGTGCGCACGGCGGTGCGAGCCGGCCTGGTGGAGTTGGCAATCCAGGCGGTGGACGGCACCAGGATCGCGGCCAACGCCGGGACGCGGCATACCCACGACGCGCAGGGGCTGCAGCGGCTGTTGTCCCGCACCGAGCAAGCGATCGCGGACCTGGAGGCGCAGAACGCCACGGGGGGCGACGCGCCGCCAGCGACTTTGCCGCAGGAACTTGCCGATGCCCAGGCCCTGCGGCGGCGGGTGGACGACGCGCTCGCCCGCGTCGCGGCTGAGGACGGGCCGCGCTACACGAACCTGACTGATGCGGACGCGGCCCTGCTCAAGACTGGCATGGGTGGCTTCATCACCGGCTACAACGCCCAGGCGCTGGTCTCCCCTCTTGCGTCCCCGGACGAGGGCGCAGGGGGGAGGTTGATCACAGCCGTGGACGTGAGCGCCAGTGCCGACGACCATCCCCACCTGGCGCCGCTGATCGAGGCGGCGCAGGAGAACATCGACGCCGCGCGGGACGTGGTGACCGTTGCGGACGCCGGCTACCATTCGGGGGCCAACCTCGCCACGTGCCACGCCGGCGGCCACACGGTATTGATGCCCACGACCCACGAGCGCAGACGCCGCAACCCCTACCATAAAGACCACTTCACCTACCGTCCAGAGACCGACACCTACCTGTGTCCCCAGCAAAAGGTGCTCACCTACACGCACCGCTTGACCCACAGCAACGGCTACCGGGTCAAGCGGTACCAAGCCAACGGCCGGGACTGCAGAACCTGTCCGGCCTTCGGCGTCTGCACCTCCTCCCAGAGGGGCCGCTCCATAAAGATCAGCGCCTACGAGCCAATACTGCAACGGCACAGGCAGTTGATGGCCACCGCGCCTGCCAAGCAGGTGTACCGCCGCCGGAGTACCATCGTCGAGCCGGTCTTTGGCCTGCTCAAGGAGTGGCACAGTGCCAGGCGCTTCCTGCTCAGAGGCCGCAGCCACGTGACGTCCGAATGGCACCTGCTGGCCACCGCGTTCAATCTCAAGAGCCTCCACGCCCTGTGGCGGTCTGGGTGTAGTCCAGCGTCGCCCCGGGGACGAGTCTCTCACTGGCACCGTCTTGTTCATACCACCCGCCATCTGTCTGTCCTTCTCACCCCATTCACCGTGCCCCGCACCAAAATATTGAGACAGCCTCCCCAGGAGAGGGAGTGCTCCTGCTTGAAAGTGGGGTTGTGCAAGGGTCTCCCCCGAGAGAGGGAGCAATTCCGGCACTGCTAGGCGAAGTTTCGCAAAGGTCCTCCAGGGAGAGGGAGCTTGTCACTCGACTTCAGTGGGGGGGGGGGGGGGTGGACATGGGACTGGAAGTCCACGGATGTCCCGTACCCGGTTCGGGACATCCATGAAAGAGAAAGTAGAGTAGGAGTAGGAGTAGGAGTAGGAGAAGGAGAAGGAGAAGGAGAGGGAGAGGAGGAGTCTAAACCTTTCGGACCCAATAGTGCTGCAGTCTCCTGCGGAGGAGACTATGCCAACCGGTGTCCGAAAAGTCAGGCATGCTAGAATGTGAAAAATCACACGTGCCCGTTCTTGAACCCCGCGCTGAGACTATCGCCACTATGTCTTCCGCTGAAACCCCTCACGCCTCATCTCTCCACCTGGATAGCAGGACGATGGACGCTATCTACGGTCCGGACGGCCTGCTCGTCGAGGCCGGATGGGAACACCGCGCCGGGCAGCAGGCGATGGCGTCCGCCATCAGTGCGGCGCTGGCGGATCGCCGTCACTTGGTGGTAGAAGCCGGCACCGGTGTGGGGAAGAGCCTTGCCTACCTCATCCCGGCAGTCTTGGCCCGGCGCGCGGACCCGGACTGCGGCCCCATCGTCATTTCCACCGCAACCAAGGTGCTGCAAGACCAGCTCTTCTTCAAGGATGTGCCGGCTGTACAACAGTTCCTCGCCCCGTTTGGCATTACGTTCGACGCCATTGTTGCGAAGGGTCTGGGAAACTACGCCTGCAAGCTCAAGCTGGATGAAACGACGGGCAGCCTGCTACCGCCGGAGGGACTGGCGGGCATGATGGAATGGCTGGGTGAGACGACCACCGGCGATGTGGACGAGCTCCGCTTCACGCTTTCCGCAGAGCTGCGCGAGCGCACCATTGCCACCGATACCGACTGCATTCGACGGAGCTGCCGCTTTTACAGAGACCGGTCATGCTGGTATTTCGCCATGCGCGAGCAGTTGAAGGAAGCGGACGTTGTCATCTGCAACCACGCGCTGCTCTGTCTCAGCACGCTGGCTGAAATTCTGCCCCAGCACGCCTTTCTAATCATCGACGAGGCGCATCAGTTGGAGAACTTTGCCTATGCGGCGTTCACGGATACCCTGACGCCGCGCAGCATCTCCCGTCTCATCCCCGATGAGTCCGGTCTGGAGGGCCTGCGTGACGCGCTCCAGCGGGGAGTGGCAACGACGTGGGAGCAGTTTACGGCCTTGCTGCTGCAAAAGGGGCGGGGCGAGTGGGGCAGCCGTCAAGTTTCGGTGCCGGAAACCCAGGAGTTTGCCGCCGGACCGGTCACGAACGCGCTGAATCGCTACTACCAATTCCTCAAAGAGCGTCTGCCGCAGATGCCAAGCGAGGAGGAAGAAGCAAAGCTACAGAAGCGCATCGATCAGGTGGAGTCAGTTGTCAATCGGATAGAATGCTTCTGTGCTCCAACGCTGCAAGGGGAGCTGCGCTATGTGGAGGAGGGACGTAACAGCATCCAACTGCATCGCACGCCCATTGATGTATCGGAGCACCTCTCCCGCGTCGTGCAGCGGACGCAGGCTACGGTGTACACGTCGGCGACGCTGGCCGTGGGCGGCAGCATGAAGTTCTTCGCATCGCGCGTAGGAGCCGGCGCTTCGCCCGCAGGCGCGAGTGACTACCGTGAAGCCGTGTGCGAAAGCCCGTTTATCTTTGAAGAACAGGCGCTCATCTGGGCGCCGCGACCGCGCGAACTCTCCGAGCCGCCCTCACGCTGGGAAGGAGATGCCGCGCGCGCCTACGTTGCGGCGTTGGTGGACCGCTTGGAGCGCTTGGTGGTTGCCTCCCAGGGACGCGCCTTTCTGCTCTTTACGAGCTACCGGGCACTGGAGCACTGTTATCAAGAGCTGTCGCGGCGCTTGGGTGACGACTTGCTGTGTCTGCGCCAGGGCGAGATGCCGCGGCGGGAACTGCTGCGGGTTTTTCAGGAAGACGGTAACGCGATACTCTGCGCCACCAAGTCCTTCTGGCAAGGCGTGGACGTGCCCGGCGAGGCGCTCTCGGTGGTCGCCATCGACCGGCTGCCGTTCTCAGCGCCGTCGCCGCTTTCTCAAGCCCGGCTGGATGCTGTGACCCAGGCCGGGGGCAACTGGTTCCGGGACTTGATGCTGCCGGAAGCCATCATCGACCTCAAGCAGGGCTTTGGCCGTCTCATTCGGAGCCCGGCAGACAGCGGCGTGATGGTGCTGCTCGATGCGCGCATTCATACGAAATTCTACGGCAAGACGATTCTCAATTCACTGCCTCCGGCGCGTCGGGCCGGAGAATTCGCGGACGTGGAACAGTTCTTCCGGTAAGTCTGGGAGGCGACCCCATCCTGCGTGGCAGTGAATTGGGGTCGCAAAGTGACAGTTCTGCCAGTGCTTTCGCAACTCACCGTAGCCTTCGGTGCCGACCGTATCCTCGGTATCCACCGTACGCCACGGATCTCACCGAAACCCGCGGTACAAATCGTTCGCCCCGATCACTTCGACAAGCTCAGCACGAACGGGGAGGCACTTCACATGAACGTGGCATACACCGTTCGCCCTGAGCGGAGTCGAAGGGTGAACGGCTGTGATACGGGTAAACGGTTCCGAGTGCTCTATCGTGCCGTTCGTACTTCGACAAGCTCAGCACGAACGGGGAGGCAATTCACACGAACGTGGCATACACCGTTCGCCCTGAGCGGAGTCGAAGGGTGAACGGTTGTGATACGGGTAAATGGATTCGAGTACTCTATCGTGCCGTTCATGCTTCGACAAGCTCAGCACGAACGGGGAGGCAATTCACACGAACGTGGCATACACCGTTCGCCCTGAGCACTTCGACAGGCTCAGCACGAACGGCATGACGACCCGTAGGCTGTTACTGCAATTCAGGCAGCGGCGGCATGTGGCGTTGCGCCCACGTAGCTATCTCTTGTGTCAGGAATCGTTCCACGCCGAGGGCAACTTTGCGTTCGCCAAGAAGCTGGCTGAACGCGCGCAGTTGAAGTTGGGAAAGGGCGTTGGGCGTCAGTGGCACGTCGTCGGCTCTCTCCAATACCTCGATGATGTGAAATCCGAACGGTGACTGTATCGCTTCGCTACGCTGTCCCGGCTCCAGCTCGAAGGCCGCTTGTTCGAACGTAGGTGTCATGACGCCTCTCGGGAACCACCCCAGATCGCCGCCGGAGTCCTTCGTGCCGGGATCAAGCGACATCTCGGCCGCAAGCTCGGCAAAGTCCTCACCGGCATCCAAGCGCTCTATGGCAAGGGCAGCATCTTCTTCATTCGTCACAAGAATGTGACGGGCGTAAACTTGTGCACTGCTCGTGGGCACGGCGGCAATGGCCTCCCGCTCCAAGCGTTGACGCCACCAAGCGTCTTGCACGCGCTCCTCAAAGACGTCACGTGACATGCCCGTACCGGCAAGATAGGCTTCCACACGGTCCTCGAGTGTAGGCACCGGCGTGGGAACCTCGGGTGTGGGAGTTACCGGCGCCGCCGTAGGCGACGGGGTTGGCGGCAGTGGCGTGGCGGTGACTGTGGGCGTGCTCGCGAGCGCTGCCCGCAGCAACAATTCGTCTGACTGCCGAATCTCATCCTCACCGGGGATCGGCGTTGGTTCAGGTAAAGGCGGTGGAATTAGTGCGAGAATGCGGCTGCGCAATTGCGCTCCGCCTAACTCGTCGAGGTAGGCGGCGGTGGCTTCCTCGCGCTCGGTTTCCGTGTACGTATACTCGCGCTCAGCGGCTTCCAGGCGTATTATGATGGCCTCTATCATCTGTTCCAGAGTGAAGCTGGGCAGGTATTGCAAGCGTTGCTCTTGCTGAGACAAGAGCCTGGATGCCGCATTGCTAATCGCCGTGGGATCGGCTCCTTCTTCGCCCACGAGTTGCGGCAGAATCTGTTGCACCTGCCGTGTGAAGTAGACGTAATGCGCGAGTTCCGTGCCCAGTTCAGTGGAAAAGTCACTGGCGTTGACACTCGTAGCGCCGATGCGTGCCACTGTAGCCCGTGCTTGCAGGACATACTCGTTGAGGTATGCGTAAAGCAGAATTAAGGCGATGAGCGCGGCAACGAACCCGGCGCCGCCCATTATCGCCCGCCTCCTCAGGGTATCCTTCTCTCGCCGCGAGAGGTGGGCGCCCCAACCAAAGATTATCGGTTGCCCCTCTTCCGCCGGATGCTCTAGAGGACGGGCAATGATGCGCTGGGAGCGTCGATGCGCTGAACTGGACTTTCTTCGTGGCATAGAGAGACCTTCGCGTTGGATAACCTATTCGGGACTAAGCGGAGTAGACGAGAACGTGCGCCGTTCCAGTCTTGCTGCGTCCGCCGCATAGAATTCGGCTTTAGCGTTTCACGCCGAACGACCGCGCCGCCGGGAACGAAGTCTACCGGAGACGCATAGCGGCGTGTCTCGGACCGGTCAGTAAGGCGTACGTCGCAAGCCTGACAAAGTATGGCGCGACAGAACTGCGCATACTGCGGCGCGCGGCTCCAAACGTGCGCTCGGGTGTCGCTGGAGCGGGCTCTTTACCGCGTGCGCGTGTGCTCCGGCGTGTAAGGCAGCAGCGCTATCGTGCGTGCCCGCTTTATGGCAACAGAGAGCCGGCGCTGGTGTTTCTGGCACGTGCCGCTCTGGCGGTGCCCAATGATCTTTTCGCGATCATCCAGGTAGTTCCACAGGAGATCGACGTTCTTATAGTCAATGACTTTGATGGCGTTGCCGCAGAAATAGCACGAGCGCCGGCGGCGTGGACCTCGTCCGCCCGGCCCTCGCCGGCGCGGCGGGCCGTATCGACCACCGCCGCCGCCACCACCACCGAAACGACCGCCGCCACCGCCGCCGCCGCCGCCGCCGCCACCACCGAAACGACCGCCGCCGCCGCCGCCCCCGCCTCCGCCACCACCGAACCGTCCCGGCGGCCTGCCTTGTGAATCTCGACTATCTCGATCAAGCATCAGTATTCCCCAATCCACAATCTATACTTTGAAATCGGATACGTAGCATTGAATTCCTTTAGAAGGGAAGATCATCCGGATTGATGGTCTCTTCCGCTTCTGCGGGTGCGCCGGCTTCTTCCATTGATTCGCCGGACATCCCCTGATCGCGCCGCGAGCCGAGCATCTGCATCTCGAATGCGGTAACGGCCAAGTTGGCGCGCTCCTGTCCGTCCTGGCCAGTGTAGGTATCTAGTCGCACGCGTCCCTCGATGTAGACCTGCCGGCCCTTCGCAAGGTAATTTGCACAGGTCTCCGCAAGCTTATTCCAGGCGGTCACGCGAAACCAGTCGGTCTCTTCCTGTTGTTCACCGTCGCGACCGCTCCAACGGCGGCTAACCGCCAGTGAAAAATTGCAAACCGGCGTACCGCTCGCCGTATATCTCAGTTCAGGATCGCGCCCGAGATGGCCGATGAGCATGACTTTATTCAGGCCGGCCATGACTACGTTTCCTCACTTTCTGCTTCCGCTACGGCTGCGGGTTCCGGCTCCCGGTCCGGCGTAAGCAGCGGGAGACCCTCCGCGCGCACGGTGAGATAACGGAGTACGGGTTCCGAGATAAGGAAGAGACTCTCAAGATCGCTCACAAGCGACGGGGAGTCGGCCTGGAAGTGCCAGAGCACGTAGTGGCCGTCGTTGAGGTGCTTGATCGGATACGCGAGACGCTTCCGCCCCCATGTCTGCTGCGCAATGATCTCACCGCCGTGATCGGTGATGGTGGAGACAATGCGACCGGTGAGCGTCGCGAGGGTGTCGGGGTCAATTTCCGGGTGGAAGATGACGACGAGTTCGTATGGGCGCATAGAGGTATGTCCTTCCTCTGGGTTTGCCTCCGGTCGAGCGCCTTGGCTGGATGAACTCCATCGCCAGCCTGCATCTGCCGGAAGCAGAAAGGTATTATTGTGGTGCCGAGGACCGGAGTCGAACCGGCACGAGCGTTAAAGCTCCTGGGAGTTTAAGTCCCATGCGTCTTCCATTTCGCCACCTCGGCTCGATAGACGCATTCTGCAGCTGCTGCAGCCGCATTCTGCAACTGGTGCAGACGCATTCTGCAGCGGGCGTTCGCGCCTCACTCCCAAGCAGGGACGCAGATCCTTGACTACCTTTTCACATTATATGTTGCTCAGTAACCGCCCTGCAACCGGGGCAGTGCGGCGTGCTGCACCTCGATTTCCGTTCCTGCAGGACTAAGTGAGTCGTGCGCAAGTTTCACTCTTGTCATTGCGGGGCAATTCTTCAGGAGACCCGGCTTGCCGGTAGTGGGAGTTCCACAGGTATGTCATTCGCAGCTATATGCCTGTCATTCCTGTAAATGTCAGGTTATTCGTTGACAGATTTGGTAGAAGAAACATGGGAGCAAGGCTCTGTGCTTGCCTGAATACCTGTCATTCCGAACGGAGCGTAGCGGAGTGTCGCTCTTAGCGCGGAATCTAGAGTGCTGAGACCGTGAAAGTGCGTTGAGCAGGGACCCTAGATTCTTCGGTACGCTCGGAATGACAAGGTCTTGTAGCACTCTCTACGGGAAAGCGAATTCTGTCAACGAATTGCTCAACTCGTACAATTCCGAACGCAGCGAGGAATGACAACAAGCGCTATTGAGCTCTTGCCGTTAGCGCTAGCGAGGAGACAGAGCGCTAGAGCTGCACCTGGACGCGCACGAGTTGGGCGTACGTGCCGTCAGAACCCACGAGTGCGTCGTGGGTGCCCTTTTGGGCAACGCGCCCGTCATCCAGCACGATGATGTTGTCCGCATCCCGCACGGTTGAGAGGCGGTGCGCGATCACGAGCGTGGTGCGGTCCCGCATGAGCTCGGCGATCGCCACGCGCACTTCCCGCTCGTTTTCCGTATCCAGGTGGGACGTGGCTTCGTCCAGGATCAAGATAGGCGCTTGCTTAAGCAGGGCACGCGCAATCGCCAGCCGCTGGCGCTGCCCACCCGATATAGACGTCCCGCGTTCGCCGACAACTGAGTCATAGCCGCGCGGGAATGTCTGGATAAATTCGTCCGCGCTTGCCATCTTGGCCGCTTTCTCGATTTCTTCATCGGTGGCATCGGGCCGTGCGAGGCGCAGGTTCTCGCGAATGCTCATATTGAAGAGGTAGATGTCCTGGGAGACGAGCGAGATGCGGTTGCGCAAGTCATCGAGGGTGAAATCTCGCAGGTCGTGACCGCCGAACGTAATCCGTCCCTGTTGCGGGTCCCAGAAGCGCATGAGCAGGTGCGCCACGGTGGTCTTGCCTGCCCCGGAGGGGCCTACCAAGGCGACGGTCTGGCCGGCTTCAATCGCGAACGACACCCCGCTCAATGCCTGGGGTTCGCCCGGGCCGTAGTTGAATGAAACGTCCGCAAACTCCACGGCGGGCGCGGCGACCGTAGCCGGTGTGACGGCGTGCCCGTCGTCTACCGGCATCGGCTCGTCCTGCACGGCAAAGACGCGCCGGCCGGAGCCGAAGGCGTTCGCGAGTTCCTTGACAATGCGGGCAATTTCGGCCACCGGCGTAAAGCAGGTCAGTGCGAGCATCGTTGCTACCGGCAGCGCCGCCGCTGTCAGCAGCCCTTCGTTGACGAGATACGCACCCAGCATAAGCACGACAAGCGCGCCGACCGCTTGGATGCCCTCGATAACGCCTTGCTGGAAACCCAGTTGTTTGCCGTAGCGCACCTGCAGTCCGGTGAGTGCCTCACTCTTGTCGTGGATTTCCTGCAAGCGGCGACCGTCTTGCGAAAAGACGACAACCTCGCGCAGCCCCTGCACGCTGTCCGCCATGTGCGCGTTCACCTCGCCAAGCTCGGTGCGCAAGCGATTGCCCAACCGATCGGTATGCCGACCAATGTAGTGGGGGCTCAGTGCAACCAAAATGAGGAAGGGCACCAGCGACAGGGCGAGCAGCCACGACATATTGAGCAAGAAGACGAGCGCCACGAGCGGCACCATAATGGCAACCAGAATCGGTCCGGCGGCATGGGCAAAGAACGACTCGACGGTCTCGATATCCGAGGTGACGATGCTTGTGAGGTCCCCGCTGCGGCGGCTATACATATAGGCGGGCGCGAGGCGGTCGAGCGTGTCAAAGAGCTTAACGCGCATGTCGGCCAGGATGCGGTACGCCATGTCATGCGAAATCCAGGCCTCGATCCACGTAAAGAGCGCCACCGTGAAGGCCAGCGCGAGCACAATTGGAATAAGGTAACCTATGCCGCCCCCTGTAGCCACCTGGCCCGCGAGCATGGCGCTGGCTACTCCGAGCGCAATGGTAGCTCCGGCCTTGACCAATCCGCTGCCCACGGTCACGGCGAACTCCAACCATTCCGGGCGAATGAGCCGCATCAGGCGGCTGCTCGTTTCCCAGGCGCCAAGCATCACCGGCTCGATGGGCTTCGCATGCTCGGCGCTGCGCAGAAAGTGGCCGTCGCTATTGGCTTGGTCGTCAGGCTCCGGCCTATCGCTGCCGTCCGCGGTGGCGACGGCTGCCGGGGTATCCCCATTCGTCACTGCCGTTGAGAACCCGGCAACGTCGCTCTCACTCTCATGGCCGGCCGGCAGCCGCGATTGCGCCGCCACGAGCCGCGCATAGACGCCGTCATAGGCCATTAGGTCGCTGTGGGAGCCGCGTTCGACGCACGCGCCTTGGTCCAGCACGATGATCTGGTCGGCGCCGGCCACGGTGGAAAGACGATGTGCGATGACAATTGTCGTCCGATTCCGCATGAGTCGTTCCAACGCCTCTTGGATTGCCGCTTCATTGCCGCTGTCCACGTGGGAAGTGGCCTCATCCAGGATGAGTATGGGCGCGTCCTTGAGGATGGCCCGCGCAATTGCCAGGCGCTGCCGTTGGCCGCCGGAGAGTTTCTGTCCCCGTTCGCCAATGATCGTGTTGTACCCGTCGAGGAGTCTTGGGATGAACTCGTGGGCGTTCGCCGCTTGCGCCGCTGCCAGCACCTCCGCGTCGGATGCTTCGGGACGGGCAAGCCGGATATTCTCCAGCACCGTGCCGTGGAAGAGATAGGTGTCTTGGGCGACGATGGACACCTGCTGCCGCAATGATTGCAGCGGGATGTCCCGGATATCGTGGCCGCCAAGGCGAATGCGGCCTTCCTGGGGATCGAAGAAGCGCAAGAGCAGGTTTGTCACTGTGGTCTTGCCGGCGCCGGACGGTCCTACGATGCCAAGAGTGGTGCCGGCCGGCACAGTAAAGGAGACGTCTTGCAACGCCGGACGGTCGCCACGCTCATATGTGAAAGCTACCCGCTCGAAGTCCACGCGAGGCTCAATTGGCCCATCATGCGCTGCGGTTGTGGCGCTGCTGCCGTCTGTACGGTCACGGTCGGCGGCATCAGCGACCTCGGGCACCTCATCGAGAAGCGATAGCATGCCAATGGCCGATGAGGTGCCAAGCAGACCGGTGTGGTAAAGCTGATTGAGTTCGCGCAAGGGACGGAAGATTTCGATTCCCAGGAAGAGCACGATCATGAGGGGCGTCAAGTCGAGCGTGCCTTGATCAACGCGAATTGCGCCCCAGGCAAGCACCGTCGCCGCGCCCAGACTCATGAAGAGCATGCTCACGCCGCCGGATGCGATGTTGATGCCAAGTACCTTCATCGTCTGCGTCGAAAGCGCACGCGCCCGGTCGGCGAGCATGCGCCCCCACTCCGTGCTGCGGCCAAAGATCTTTAAAGTAGCAAGACCCTGGATGGCGTCAATGAAGTCCGCGCTCAACTCCCGGTTCGCTTGCCAGCGTCCGCGGCTGGCGCGGTACGTGGCGCGGCGGAAGAACGTCGGCGCAAGGTAGGTGAGCACAGCAAAGAGCAGATAAATAAGTGCTGATTGCCAGTCGAGGATCGTCATGAAGGTGAGAATGCCGACGGGCGCAATACCGGCTACTACAAGCTGCGGCAGGTAGCGACCGAAGAACGTCTCAAGTTGCTCTACGGAGTCTACGGCCTTTACCACGACCTCACCGGTGCGCTGCTTCTGCGTGAATCCCGGACCGAGACGCAGCAAGTGGGTGTAGAGGGCAGTGCGGAGCTTGACTTTCATCTTGGCCGCCGTCTCGTGGGCGATGAATTGCTGCGCCATCGTGAAGACGATGCGCAGCATGGGCAATGCGAGCACCCCGAGCAGTATCAGGAGAATTTCCATGAACGGTTGCTGCTCGAAGACCATCGCCACAGCAGTGCCGGAGAGAGACAACCGCGCCACACCGGTGGTAACGGCGCCTAAGCCGAAGAGAGCTGCCAACGCAATCCGACTACGAGAGCCTTTGGTGAGGCTGGCGAGCCGCCAACTTGTGCTGAGAGAATCTGCTTTCTGCGCTGTCGCCATGCCCTGCCTCAATCAAGATTTCGCGTGTGCGTTTATATTGCGAAGAATTCCTAATAATGGATACACACTATACCACGATTTACAAATCCACACAAGGAAACAGCGTGGTGGATTCAGGCCCCTTCTGCGTTGCCTCACGGTCGTAAGAGGGGTGCCGGAAGCGTCTTCTTCCATAGAGTGGGGACCTCTGCAGAATCCGCGCCGGCAAGGGAGGAAGACCCCTCACCCCCGTTTCACGCACGGGGCAGGCTCTAACCCTCTCCCCAGGGAGAGGGAACTGTGCGATCCAGAGAGTGAGCTGTGTGATCCAAAGAGGGAACCCACACAAAAATCTCCCAAAGGCGACTCTACGCGGCTTCTGCCAGGGGCGCTATGGATTACTCCCATTCTCCAGGGAGAGGGAAGCATACGATCCAGAGAGGGGACTCGCACAAAAGTCTCCCTGTGGGGGACTCTGCACAGTCTCCTCCAGTGCTATAGATTGCTCCCTCTCCCTGGGGAGACTTTTGCATAACCCTACTTTCAAGCAGGGGCACTCCCTCTCCTGGGATGTATAGACCGGGGACATGGGTAACAGTTGTTCGGGCTCATAGGTAACACCATAGAACGAGGGGGTTTTCGTAGTATGCGATGTCCTTGCCTTGAAAGTTAGATCCACTCAATATCCTTATGCACACTGTTTGTTTCTCTGGCACAAGCTGACAGGCGGAAAGTGAGTGCACTGTGTCGCCAGTCTCTTATCAAACCCGGACCAACCCAATGCTCTCGTAGGTGTCAATCAGTAAAATGTGTTACCCATGTCCCCGAACAACTGTTACCTATGTCCCCGGTCTGTACAGGGGAGAGGGTTGGGGTGAGGGGGTTTTTTGCTACGATGGCCCTTTACGCTGGGAAGTGTCAAGACATATCAGGGCAGATTTGGAGTGCAAATGGAGAGATTTCAGGAGGTCCACCCTCACCCCCGTATCACGTACGGGGCAGGCTCTAGCCCTCTCCCGTCGAGGGAGAGGGAACGCTCTCGTTTCCCCTTAGGTTTCGCAGAGGTCTCCTGGGGGAGAGGGCTGGGGTGAGGGGAGACTTCCACCACACTAGAACATTTCCATGTAGTTCTCGGAGTCACCCAAGTCCTGCGCCATTCTCTGAATCAGGGGTCACCTCAGGGTAAGGGGCCGCAGAAGGGACCCTGGGAAGGACGCGTTGCGCGGTGAATTGTGGAGGCCTGGGCAGAGTGGATCGTGCTCAAGTCAAGCTTGGAAATCACCTCAGTTTTGACCGCGCTCGCTAAGCAACGTATCATCAAACGAGTGAAAGCGTAGGCTGGCGGTGAGCTATGGACGTAACCGATCTCCCAACAGTTCCGAATCACTTCCGTTACTGCCCGCGGTGCGGCGAGTCGATGTCGCTGCGGCCGGAAGGCGGGCGTCAACGCGCAAGTTGCCAGGCGTGCGGCTTCATCCATTTCAGCACATTCTCACTCGGCGTGGGCGGCATTGTGGTGCGTGATAACAAAGTGCTGTTCATTCGGCGCGGACAAGAACCGGGCAAGGGGCGTTGGACCATTCCGGGCGGCTACGTAGAACAGGACGAACCATTTGAAGAAGCGGTGGTGCGCGAGGTGTGGGAAGAAACCGGCGTCCGCAGCGAAGTCTTGGGCTTATTGGCGGCCCGCAACAGTCTCCACGAGCGCGATAGCAACGTGTACATCGTCTTCACGCTCAGAGACCTCGGCGGCGGCCCGCAGTGCGACGGCGTGGAGGTAGATCGCGCTGAATTCTTGGCACACCATGAGTATGAAGCCTTGCGGGAGCTTGCGCCTGTCAGCAAATACTTCGCGCAAATGGCGCTGGAAACCCCAGACGCGCCGCTGACTGCCTCTTCATTCGCGGGCCAGACCAGCGGCTACGCGTATTCCATGTTTGACATTGCCGGATTCAATCCCCACGCGCTGGACTTGGACTGAGCCGCTTGCGGCGTAAGCGCAGTCGTGCGCGGTGCCCCACTCGCCCTTGTTTCGTATCAAGGGATTCTGCCATTAGAGGTCAATATGCACCGACCGCCGGTGTAGCGGGCCATAGACCGGACGAGCCTTGACGGCGTGCCGCGCCGTCTTTCCCTGTCAGCGTCAGGTGCCAAGCCCAGCGGCATACGATGCGCGACAATCCTGATGACTGCGCCCTGGAACTGAGCTATGCGGAAGTGGCGGGTGCGATTGTTCCATTGGCGATGGAGCCACGTTTGCGGCTGGGGCGATTACCGCAGCGCCATCACTTGACTCTCGTCTAGCGTGGCAAGGTGCTCTGCCAACGCGGGAGAGAACTCTTCAACGTATTGCAAGTCGAAGACCTGCGCGAGATGATGCGCGATGCGCTCGCGAATGAGCGCCATGTCCGCCTTCCCTGTTTCCCGCGCAATAGACGACTCCTGTGAAACGGATGACTCCTGTGCAACAGACGACTCCTGTGAAACAGAAGTCATCGTGACCGTTGGCATGCCGCACGGCACAATGTGGGAAAAATAGCTGAGGTCGGTGGTGACGTTCAGGGCGAAGCCGTGGCTGCTGATCCAGCGGCTGAAGCGTACGCCTATCGAAGCAATCTTGCGGTCGTTCACCCAAACGCCCGCTTTCTGCGCGACGCGCCGGGCCGGTACGTCGCACTCCTGCAATGTGTTGATGAGCGCTTGCTCGAGGTCTCGCAGGTAGCGGTGCACGTCGCGGTCGCGCGGCCGTAAGTCAAGAATGGGATACCCCACCAGTTGCCCCGGCCCATGATAGGTCGCCAGTCCGCCGCGATCTACCTCAATCACGGTGGCGTCCAGGGATGCCAGATGCTCCGGCGATGCGAGGACTTCACTCTCGCTGCCCCTGCGACCGATGGTGTAGGTGTGGGGATGCTCCAGCAACAGCACAACGTCGGGAATCGCGTCCGCATGCCGTGCCGCAACCAACCGACGCTGTAATTCCCAGGCCTCGTGATACGGCACGGAGGCCAGGTCTACCAAAGCGCAATCATACCGCTGCAGTGTGCTCACAACTCCTCTTGCTCCAAGGCGTCAATCAGCTTGGGCAAGTCAACAGTCACCGTCTGCCAAACAACGTCTTCGTCTATTTTGAAGTACTCGTGTACGAGTAGGTTGCGCATGCCAACTATATCTCGCCAAGGGATATCTGGATACTCCTGTCGGGATTCGGGCGAAACTTGCCGTGCGGCTTCTCCTACAACTCGCAGACACCCCATCAAAGCTTGCGCCAACATACGATTTAACTCTAGGTCTGCACGTGTCTTGCCTTCCGCAAACGATCGTGCCTCCTGGGCTGCTTCCAGTATGTGCGTCAGTCGCGCGCGATCATCAGAATCCATAGACTGGAAATGCCGATTCTACAACTTCATCGCGAAAATACGGGGAGAGGCCGTTTGGAGTGCGAATATCCACCTCCCGGCCACCCAACAACGCCGAAAGTTCCCGCGCTATTCTGGCCAACGTGAAGTAGCCCGGGGTCTTACCGGATTCGAACTCCACCAGCACGTCTACATCGCTGTCATCTGCAAAGTCGTCCCGCAGCACGGAGCCAAAGAGCGCCAGCGTGCGGATGTGGTACCGCTGACAGACTGCGGCGATTTGCTTCCGGGGAACCGGAATTTGCAGGGCGGACTGTAGTTTCTTTGCCATGTCCCTTATCTTATTGCATCAATAATACCGCTCGATACGCGACAAGATGCAATCCTTTGCAGTGAGCGTTCCCTGACTGCCCGAGTAGTTCCAATTGGCACGGCAATACAATGCTCCCATTCATTATGGCACGGGAAAAGCCTGAGCGGGACTATGAGTGTCGGGATTAGACACTCCAATCACGCATGACTGCATGCGCTTTGGCTCGAGCCCTGTGGTGCGCCGTTTAGTTTAGGGACCGGGCTTGCGTCCGACGGCAATTAGGCGCTCAGCCTCCCGATCGTAGGCCGAGCCATCCATACCACCGTAGAGCCGCACGTCACGAAGGCCGGCGGCAATGAAGCGATCCTTGAGCTCCTGGCCGGAGTAAACCGTATGGTCGATCGTGAAGACGCGCACGGCATCGCCTTTGATAATGGTCCATTCCATGCGGACTCGCGTCCAGTCGTCGTAAACTTCGCGGCGATCAATTACCACGGTGCCATCCTGGTGCTTTCGAGAGTGTGTAGGTTCGAAATCACGCGCCAGCAGTTCCTTGCCCACCACGTCCATGACCAGTACGCCGCCCGGTCGCAAGCTTGTGTGGATGTTCCGCAGCACCGTTGAATCCTCGGTCTTGTCGTCAAAGTAGCCGAACGACGTAAACATGCTGAGAGCCAGATCAAAAGCCTCGGGCCGCACGAACGTGCGCATGTCGTCGTGGACCCACTCGACTTGGACGTCTTCTGCAGCCGCCCGTTCCTGCGCTTTCGCGAGGAAGAACTTCGTCCTATCCACGCCGGTTACGCGCAAGCCGCGCCGGGCTAAGGGCACGGCAAAGCGACCCGGCCCGCAGCAAAGGTCGAGGACCGCCTGCGGTTCCCCGCCAACGAGGCGCAGCAGCGGCTCGACCTCCACCTCAGCGGCGGCGATCCGCGACGGCGGGAACATGAAGTCGTACGCATCTATCCACAGGGACTCATCCTCGAACCACTGGGTCCTGCTGCTCTCTTGGCTTTTATTCATTGACATCGTCCTTGGCGACCGTGGCCGCTCTTGAACCCAAACCCGGCGCAGGTCATGCCATCACATCCGCGCGCACTCTGCCCCACACGTCAAACGAAGCGAGTCTCCTGCAAATGAGAGTATCACCTTGCATGCAAGAGCGGGGGACAAGCCCCCGCACTACCAACAGGACCGGATACAAGCCGCCACGCTACCAACAGGACCGGGGACAAGCCCCAGCGCTAGCAAGAAGATGAGAAACACGCAATCCGTCATTCCCGCGCACGCGGGAATCCATCTTCTCCTCACAGCGTGCGCACAACCCCATGCATGGCGCAGTCAAGTTTCCTTCCAGATTTGACCGCCATGAATGCGGAGGACTGCGACAGACGTGAACCCTAGATTCCTCGCTGCGCTCGGAATGACGCAGTAGGCCAGCCATGCCTAGCGGCAAGAAATCTCATCAACGAATTAGTCAACACTTACAGGAATGACACGTAAGAGAATTGTTCGTGGAAGGGTGCCCTACTCTGCCTTGTCCTGCAGAGTCTCCACCTGATCGCGGGCGTGGTACGAGGAGCGGACGAGGGGGCCGGATTCGACGTGGCGGATGCCGAGGGATTCGCCGATCTCTTTGAGTTCGACAAATTCTTCGGGGCGGTAGTAGCGTTCCAACTTCTGGTGCTTCTTGGAGGGGCGCAGATACTGGCCGATAGTGAAGATGTCGACGCCGGTCTCGGCCATGTCGGTGAGCGTTTGGAGGATTTCGTCCCAGGTCTCGCCCAGGCCGAGCATCATGCCGGACTTCGTGAGGATCTCGGGGTCGAGTTGCTTAGAAGTGCGGAGCACCCAGTGGCTGCGCTCGTAGCGGGCCCTGGGGCGCACGCGGCGTTGCAGGCGGGGCACGGTTTCCACATTGTGGTTCAGGATTTCTGGCTTGGCGGCTACTAGCTCCTTCAATGAATCGTGCCTGCCGCCCAGATCGGGAATGAGCACCTCGATGGAGCAGTCCTCATTGAGTTCGCGCACCTTGCGGATGGTCTCGGCAAAGATCTGCGCGCCGCCGTCTGCCAGGTCGTCACGGGCCACGGACGTAATCACGGCGTGGCGCAGGCCCATCTTCTTCACGGCCCAGGCCACGCGGATTGGCTCGATCTTGTCGAGACCGGCGGGACGCCCGCTCTTTACCGCGCAGAAGCTGCACGCGCGGGTACAGGTATCCCCCAGGATCATGAACGTGGCCGTGCGGGAATTCCAGCACTCGCTGATGTTCGGGCAGCGCGCCTCCTCGCAGACCGTATGCAGGTCCATGCCCCGCATGATCTGCTTAAGTTCGCGGTACTGCTCGCCCTCTTTCCAGCGAACGCGAATCCACTCCGGTTTTCGTTCCAGTGTCGTAGCCATGTGGCGAAAACTCCACACGTGTCGTGATGCGCTTCTACGGAAACTCACCCTCAGAATAGCACGTTCGCAGTACGTATTCCCACCGACGCCAATGCACCGCTCCGGCACGTTCTGTGGTGCAACCGGAGTGCCATGAACCTACAGCATTCCCTAACGTTGCGGTCGGGCCACGAAAATCATCTTCTCCTCGCTGCCCGTGAAGGGATCGGCCTCATAGGAGCCGAAGACATTCTCGATGGCAAAATTGGACTGGGCCAGCCGTGCCTCGATCTCATAGCGGTAGGAGTAGCGCATGGGAAAGGTACTTGTCACCCGGCGAATACTGCCGTCGGTGTGCAAGCAGTCATAGAGATAGGTTGTTTGCACCACCTGCGTCTCGCGGTCCACCTCCCATACCTCAAACTGCTGGATTGGCGCGCCGGTTTGCGGGTCTGCCAAGACGTTGCGCAGGGTGACCATGCGATCGCGTTCGTCGTACTCCTGCGTAAGCGGATTGAAGAGATCGACAATCAGCAACCCTTCCGGGTGAAGCAAGCGGTGGGCGGCGGCGAGCGCTTGGGTCTGTCGCAGCGGCGTCGCAAGGTGGGCAAACGCGTTGAGCGCGGAGAAAACCAGGCGCGCTCGCGGGGCAATGGCGGCGGACTCCATTGGTTGATGCACAAGCTGGAATTGGTCTCCGGGAATCCCAAGTGCCTGAAATCGTTCCAACGCTCGTGCCAGCATAGCCTGCGAGGAGTCTAGGCCGATCACCGCATAGCCCTGCTGCGCTAACGGCGCGAGAGCGCGGGCCGACCCGCAGCCAAGCTCGACGATCGGGCCTCCGGTACGCGCGGCAAAGCTCTGCCAGAATGCGCTGTCCTCATCCCAGTCGTCGTATTCCAGATCGTAGAGCCGGGCGAGGTCATCTGATTCAAGCATAATACCCGCTAACGAGGTTTTCCCGTGAATTTACTTGCGTGCCAAGAAGAGCGACTCGACGACAGCCGCAAGCGCGGCAATGAGGATGAACATCGTCACGTTCCAGCTTCCCACGAGCATGAGGCTCAAGTTGGCCACAATGATGCTCGCCAGCAGAAACGAGTGACCGGCAACCAGTACCGGATTGCCCTGCTGTAACCGCGACGGCGCAAAGCGCGAAAACACGCGGTGCATGATAGGCAAGCTTGTGACGAAGGTGGTGACGAAGACACTGATAACGAAGATCAATCGGCTACTGCTTTGAGCCGGATCTTGGGTAACCATCACCCAGAGCAGCGTAAGCCAGCTTGCAGCAATAAGGGCTATGAAAACTAACGACGACACCAGCCAAGCGGGCATGAGCCGGCGCAGCGAGAACGACCGTACCGAAGCGGGTATGCGCCGTTGCCGAGGACGCCGAGCCGGTGCCGTAGGAGTCGACCAGTTTGTGATTTTCGCGCCGGGACTCTTATTGGTAGTAAGAATAGACTCGAGACGAGGCGTTTTCAACGCAGCAGAAGCCGGGGAAGATTGCTTGCGAAGGCCCACGCGCCGCGTCTGAGGCTGCTTTGGCGGGGACGCCATACGAATCCTTACACTCGGGGAGGGCAATGGCAATGAGTGAGTTCATGCTACCATATCGCCCTGCACCCAGCAAGAGATTTGGGCACGGGTTCACGGCAATGCGGGGTGTGGGCCTTACGCTCAGTTCGGCCGGTCGCGAGGCCGGAAGCATCACCTATTGCACAAGAACCTGTCAATGATTCGAGCAGGGCAATCGCGTCACGCACACGCTCTCCCGCACGACAATTGTATAGTTTCGGCGCTCTCGTCGGTGGAGTAAGGTCACGCCAGAGCCGCAGCGGCATGAGCAATTGCCGTAACTTAGGCACTCCCGGCCGGAAGCGCAAGTGCTCGCCAACGCCAAGCGACCCAATTGACATTCGCGTTGCTCGTGACGGATAATGGTATGTCCGACTGGATAAGACTCTGTTGGGGAAAGGGATCGACGTGGAGCAGCCCGTATCGAACTTGTGGCTCGCTGAGGAAATCTTCAAGCTAGGCGGCGTGCGCTTTGGTGACTATACCCTTGGCCGCACGACGGTGCATTCACCAATCTATATCGACCCCCGGGTCTTGGTGAGCAATCCGCATTCGCTGCGCGCCGCAGCGCAGCTCATTGCCCAGGAGGCAAGCTCCGGCCAAGCCATGCGGCATCCCAAGATCAATCCCTTCACCCTCGTGGCGGGTGTCCCTTTCGGCGGACTGCACTTGGCTACCGCCTTCTCTCTGGCCACGAATATTCCTATGATCTACGCGCGCAGCGAGAGCGGGCAGCACCGGATTGAAGGGCGCTATGACGCTGGTGAGACCGTACTCATCATTGACGACTTGATTACGTCCGGCGGCAGTATTCTGGAGACCGCGGCGGTCTTGGAGGAAGCCGGGCTCGTCGTGCGCGATGCCATCGTCCTCGTAGACCGCGATCAAGGCGGCGAAGCGCGGCTCAAGCGACACGGCTACAATCTCTACCCCATCCTGCGCCTTGAAGTCATGCTCAACCTCTACATGTCCAAGCAGCTCATCACGGAAGACCAGTACCGCCGCAGCCTTGAGTACATCCGCACACATCGCACGCCGGAAGCACTTGAGGAGAACGCCCCCTAACGTTGGGTAGGCGCGCATAGCTTGATCACTCCTGACGATGGGAGCTAGTCCCAAAATGGAAGACCACCGTACGACGATTCGCGCGGCGGTGCTGCAGGAAGACACCTTCCTGCAACTCACCGCCAGCGGACGAGTGCGCGGGGGTTCGCCACCGTGGCAGAAAGTCGCCGTGCGCCCCGTGGTCGTAAAAGGCGTGCGACGCCTTCAGTTCGCCTATTTCAATGATAAGAAGTCGTTTACAAAGAACTACGCAGATGCAGATGCGCATGCCGAGGTGGACTCAATTCTCGCCGCCGCTTTCGGCAGCTTTCACGTGCAGGCGACACACGGTGATCTCCACGTCCGTCTCAGCAAGAAGGGCAAAGCGCTAATCTCACGAGGCAAGCCCTCACGCGCAGAACCGCAGCCCAATCTCGCCCACAATCGCACCAAGCGGCATCTGCTCCCTGTGGGCAAGCCGGATACGTTTTTGTGGACGTGTGGGATAACCGACCGCGCCGGCAACGTTCGCCCTGCGATGCGCGGCAAGTTCCGGCAGGTAAACACATTTTTGGAGTTGCTCAGTCACGTTTTGCCGGCTGCTGAGCAGGCGGAACGTCCACTCACCATCGTCGATTGCGGCTGCGGCAGCGCGTACCTCACTTTTGCCGCGTACCACTACTCTGCCCACATGCAAAACCGCCCCACGCACGTAATTGGAGTGGACTCCGATGCAGAGATTATCGCCAAGTGCCGTCAGCTTCAGGAGTCCTTGCAGTGGGACGGCCTCGAATTCCATGAGTCGACGATTGGAGCATTCGCACCGGCAACGCCGCCGGACGTTATTCTGAGTCTCCATGCCTGCGATACCGCCACTGACGAGGCCATTGCGCAAGGCATTCGCTGGCAGGGCAGCGTAATTCTGGCTGCACCTTGCTGCCAGCACGAACTGCACGACCGGGTCCAGCATCCGCTTTTTCAACCTGTCTTGCGGCACGGCATCCTCAAACAACGCACCGCGGACATTCTTACCGATGCTTTCCGCGCGCTTGTGCTGCGGATAATGGGCTACCGCACGGACGTCGTGGAATTCGTTTCGCCGGAGCACACGTCGAGAAACCTGCTGATCCGCGCTGTGAAGGCGCACGCGCCTGGCGATAGCGCCGCCGTTCAAGAATATGTGCAATTGAAGCAGTTCTGGAATGTGACGCCCTATCTGGAAGAGCTGCTCGGCGACGTGCTGGAGCCGTATCTCTCCGTCGCGTAGCCGCAAGCTTCCTTGGGTGACCTATGCGCAACCCGAGACTGCTGGCGGGAGTGCTCCCTCTCCCTGGGGAGTTCCTCGCCCAACCTAGGCGGCAGGCGGGGATTACTCCCTTTCCCTGGGGAGTGGTCCGGGGTGAGGGGAAATTGGTGCCAAACCGGCCCGAATCTGGCTGTTGGAAGCTGTCACGCAATGGGTTCTTGGTGAGAAGGGATAGTTATTGCGCCTCCGGCAGATACTATGCAAAAGTCTACTGGAGAATAAAGAGACTATTGACACATACGATGCTTGGTGAAAGTGTAGTTGATACTGGATCATGTCCAGCACAGGCTATTTCATGTTACTCCGAGTGCACGCTAGTGCCATGCAGGACATGGGATGAAATTGCGCAAGCAACGGGATTGAATGCGTAGCGCGGGGGCTTGTCCCCCGCCTCTTGGTGGGAGCGGCGAACGTTAACGTAGACAAGGCACGGGCACTTTGCAGCCGAGGAGGGCAAAGCAATGCGAAAAGTGGTTCTGAGCGGTACACCGTACGAGATGGGTCGCCAGCACGGCGAGTCCTTTGCGGATCTGGTGGCGGCCGCCATTCAGATGGTGGTCCCTGAGGGGAGGTTTGACGCCGATCACTCAACACGGGTGCTCGCGCAGGTGGAACGCAACATGGAGAGGGTCTTCCCGGAAGCGCTTGAGGAGTTACACGGCATTGCGGACGGCGCGAACGTTCCCTATGACGACTTGCTTGCCTATAACTCCTGTCAGGAGTTGGGCCGCATGCAGCAGGGGTGTACGAACTTCGCGCTCGTTACGCCCGAACACGGCGTCGTACACTATAAGTCCAACGACGTGAACCTTGAAGCCCTGAAGTTTCACGTCTACTTGGAAGGACATCCTGAATCCGGCCATGACTTCATTGGCGTTACCTGGGCCGGCACCGTGTGGATGAACGCCGGCATCAACGAGGCGGGACTCACGTACGGCGGCGGCAGTTTGCAGAATACCGATAGTGACTGGGACCACGGCCTGCCCGCAAACGTCGTCTTGCGTTACTTCCTGCAGTATCCCGATGACGTGGACGGCGCCCTTGCTTTGGTCGAACGCACGCCTATCATGTGCCACGGCCACAACATGGTCTTCACCGATCCTGGGGGCAACGGCGCGGTGGTAGAACGTACTCCCACGGCCATGGGCGTGCGCCGCCTCGACGACCACGCCATCTGGGCCTCCAACCACTGCTTGGTCGACAACGTAATACCCATGCTCCGCACGGACAATGAGTCTTTCATGGCCAACAGCCGCGGCCGCTACGACCTCTTGGAGAAACTCACCGCCGAGCAGCCGCACTCGCTGGAGCAGGTAGTCGCGATCGCACGCGCGCACGCCGATCCGACGTCCATGTGCCAGCATGGGCCGGTCATGCATAGCGTCATCGGCTACGTGATGATCCCCGCCGAGCGCCGTATGCTCATCGCGCGGGGCTATCCCTGCCAAAACGAGTTTGTGGAGTACACGTTTGCTGCGGCCCCTGCCTCAAGCGGCGTGTAGACCGACAAGGAATTTTTGGTTGCCGCGAGGATTTGGGTTGGGTACGACGAAGTTGGATTCCCGTGAAAACGGGAATCACCCAGGTCAGGCCTAGGCGGCACAACAGAATGTAAGTGAGAGGGCAGCGGCTTGACCGTCTTTTGTATGTTGAATGCAGCCTGCAACTGAAAGAATGTGAGCGGGTAGCGCGAGGACCTCGTCGTCCGCCATATGCGCGAAAGCTCGCTCCCGCACAGGGGCGGGGAATCCATCTTGTCTGCGCACACCCTGGATTCCGGCGTTCGCCGGAATGACGGAGACCGTCGTGCTAACTTCACGGGAGTCACCGTGGGCTTGCTGAGGGCGCACAAGGGAATTAGAATGTGCCCCTGACCTGACCGGCGGCAGTGGGCTTCTTTACTGTCATTTCCGCGAAAGCTCGCCCCCGCAGGGATGCGCGGAATCCATCTAGTCTGCGCACACCCTGGATTCCGGCGTTCGCCGGAATGACGGACATAAACACAATGTTCAATGGTGATTGCAGGTCCGACTGACTCGGCTCTTCCCCCCGGTAGCGCAGGTTTGTAACCTGCGTCTGCTGTGCTTGGCGTCTTGCCAAAAGGACCCAGAGCATAAGAAGCATACTTGGGAGGATTGAATAGGGTCCTCTTGCGCACGATGCTGAGGCGCGTCCACGCAGCAGACCGCTAGCGTCTAGGCTTCGCGTCGCGCTTACCTCACCGGTAGTGCAGGTCCGCAACATGCACCCCGGGGGCAGGGGGCTTTCATCCTGCGCATTACAGCCATTGCGCCGCCGGCCACCAGACCCCTAAGCGGCTGATCGGCACGTCCAGCAGTTCCCGGCTGCCGGCGATGGGATCGTGGCCGTACGTCTCCACAAATATGCGCTCAATGCGTTTCGAGAGTTCCGTTGGTCCCGGCAGTGGCACATCCACCCAGGTATTGCCCAGGCGCTGGCTTTCCGCCATGACAAACGAGAGTTCCAGGTCGGCGCGGGCACCCTCCGGACCGTATTGCACCGGCGTGCCTTCCGTAATCGATCGGTGTGTGCTCGTAAGAATTTCCGACTTTGCCACGTCGTCCAAATCGCCGACGCGATACGCCTTATAGGGATTCTCCCAGCGCAGATCGGGGGCGCCGTCCAGATACACGTAGTCCAGCACCTGCTCGCCGCCAACATGTAGATACTGCTCGCGTATGGTCTGCGGCTGATCGGGTTCGCCGGCGAGCAGCACCACGTCGCGGCCGGAAATGTGGCCGCTAGAGCCTTCGATCTCCCAGAGATTGGGTCGGGAGTGCTTGGAAAACGGCCGCGGCGCGCGCTCGTAGAGGCACATCGTGCCGCGCATATACTCGATCCACATGGCCTCCCAGACCACCGTCGTCGACTGCTCCCCGCCGTAGGTGAGATATTGATCGGTCTCCGATTCTGTAACGTAGGCCTGTACGCGCCGCGCAGAATCCTGCAGGATCATGCGCACGGCATTGAAGCCGTGGTACGCGCCGCTGGCGTACCAAAGTCGGGACATGGAGACCTTGCCAATGTAGCCGGACTCGACGATCTTGGCCTTGAGCTGCTCCTGCGGCCAGAGCCAGACCTGCTCGGCGATCTCCCAAACCACGCCGTGCTCCTGGCACACGTCGCGAATGGCGTCGCCGACTTCCAGGGTAATGCCGTAGGGAATTTCGGTAATGATGTTGATGCCGCGCTTGGCGGCCTCCACGGCGACCGCCGACTGCCCATCGGTGGGCACCAAAATGAGCGCCAGATCGGGCTTGGCCTCATCGAGCGTGGTGGCGACGTTGGTGAAGGACTGCTTCACGCCATGCTTTGCCGAGATTTCCTCCGCCACCGCCGGGTTGATGTCGCATATGGCGCAAAGGTCGAAGTGATCGGTGAGTTTCGCCACGGTCTCGATCCACCCCCGCGCCCGCGCACCCGGCCCCGACCCCGCGCCAATCACGGCGATACGTAGCTTATTCATGCTCATTAGCCCTTGTTTTTGAAGACGATCATCGATCTCGTTCACTCGCGTGCCAACTAAAACAATCCCGCAAAGATTCCGTCATTCCGGCGAAAGCCGGAATCCATCTTCTGTGTTCTGCGTAACCAACGGGACGTGGACTTTCCTCGACTACAACGACAAACCCTTCCCAAGAGCGGGGGACAAGCCCCCGCGCTACTAAGAGAAGGCCAATTTGTCCGTCATTCCCGTGAAAACGGGAATCCATCTTCTCTTCCCTCCTCGTGTCCAACCCTGCGGAAGTAACGGTGGAATCGCCTGCCGTCAAATCCAGAATTCCCAATTGGACCGCGAGAGTCCTAGGCGTATCCGTTACCCCCTCAGCCTCATCACCCCACGTCCGCCAGAAACTGCCGGTACAGCGCCAACGGCTGCGACATGTCGTCGTCCAGCGCCGTAATCGCCAGCCGCACGTGCGCGGTGCGCTCCGTGCCCGGCACGAAGTCGCTGCCGAACAGCGACAGGTAAAGTGGATTCTGCACCTTCCACGCGTCTTCCGGGTCGTCGGTGTTGTAGCCGCTGGTGACGGCAAAGCAGTCCTCGGGCCGCGACATCAGCACCGCCGCCACCCGTCGCTCCATATCGGCCTGAAACGCCACCGGCACGGCATACTCACGCTGGGGGCGAAACTGCGCCGTCGGGTGTCCCATCTCTTTGCGCTCCCAGCGGCCGTCCACGCAACGCCGCGCCGCGTGGGCATCCCGCGTGTACACCAGCCCCATGCCCTTGAAGACCGGGTTTTCCTGCGGCGCGATCAACTCTTCAGACCCCGGCTCGCGGGTGTAGCGGTCTGTCGCCACATAGACGTGCGCCAGCAGCGGCGGATCGAAGTAATTAGACAGGAATATCTCGTAGCTCTCGTACGTCGCCTCGGCGGTCACCGTGATCGTCAGATCGATGAGGTTGGGCTCTTTGATCTGATAAACCGCCTCAATGCTGGCAAAGTGCTCGTCGGCGGGGCCCCAGTGCACGGTCAGCGTGTCGCCGTCCACGCTTACGGTGCGCTCGAACAGGCGCGGTTCGCCCAGACCCGAATGGGTCGCAAACAGCCGAAAGAGGTTGAGCGCCGAATACTTGGGATGAATGATGGATACCCCGCTCGGCTTGTGCACAAGCTGACTAATCCCATGCCGAATATCCATCTGCGGGTCCGGCGACTGCGCCCGCAGCGAACCCTTCAATTCCGCTGTCTCAAAATCGTAAACGCTGGTTGCGTCATCGTACGTTAAGGAAACCATAGTCGACCATCCTCTCTTGCTTCGCTACGAGGTGCTTTCATCAGGCAGAGTGCGCCATGCTAAATCACCAGATACTGCAAGACTACCGGAAAGTCCTTCGCGTAACTCGCTTCATTCTTGCACAAACGAAATTGCTTGGAGTGGTGCTGTTCTGTGCAGTATAGCCGAACGCCGAAGTAGCGTGTCACCGCGCCCTCAATCCGCACCCAGGCGGCCATTCTCTGGCTTCATTCTGTCTCTACAACTATAATTGCCCACATGAAGAATCTGCCCAAAGCACTTCTTCTCGATCTCGACGACACGATCATTGATTCTTACAGCGATCCTGATATGGCGTGGCTCCAGCTCTGCCGCGAGTTTGCCGGCAGTCTGGGAGATGTGCCTGCAGAGGAGCTCCAGGCCGCAGTCTTGCAGGCCCGGGACTGGTATTGGAGCGACATGGAGCGAGCGCGCCTCGGCAGTCTTAACCTGTTGCAGGCCAGTCGAGACATCTTGCTGAGGGCCTTCGCCGAATTCGACATTCCCGATTCGCCGCTCGTAACCCGCATGGGTGAGCGGTACAATCAAATCAGGGTTGAGGCGATGCGGCCCTTTCCGGGAGCTATCGCGACGCTGCGGCGGCTGCAAGAGACTGACATCCGTCTGGGTCTGCTAACCAACGGCAGTGCCGAGATGCAGCGAGCGAAGATTGAGCGGTTCTCCGTTGCAGAATTCTTCGATCACATTCAGATCGAGGGAGAGTTTGGCATCGGCAAGCCGGACGAGCGAGCATTTCGCCATGCCCTTGACGCCCTTGGCGCGGAGCCTGCCGAAGCCTGGATGGTCGGGGACAACCTGGAGTTCGATATCCGTGGCGCGCAGCAGGTGGGCATCTACGCCGTGTGGGTGGACACACAAGGTAGAGGGCTGCCGGATGGGACCACAGTTCGTCCGGATATGACCATTGGGTCGGTGTCAGACCTTGTATAGTCGAGAGTATTAGACTGAATTATAGTTCTGGACTTTGCCAGGCTTTTACACGCATAGTGGAGTGACTTACCCAAAAGCCGATTATGCAGGACAAACTAGCAGACCCCAAGGAGCCTATGATCATGCAACAGCGAGAAGTACGTTGGGAATTGATGTTCCGGGATGAGTTGGAAGCGGCGGTGGCGGCGTTTCCGGTGGTGTACATGCCGTATGGGTTGTGCGAGCCGCACGGGCCGCAGAACGTGGTGGGGTGTGATTCGTTGCGGCCCGAAGGCCATATGCGCCAGGCGGCGGAACAATACGGCGGGATTGTGATGCCGACCACGTATTGGCACAATCACGAAGCGGGGACGTCCGCCAACTGGGGGGACCGCACCATCGGCAATAACCGCACGTGGCTCACGTCCATCCCGCCGTGGATGTTCTTCAAGAACATGAGCTACCACATTCGCGCCGTGGACGCCCATGGCTTTCACGGGGCCATCATCTTCTCCGGTCACGCCGGACCCCATAGCCCGGACATTCCGGTGTTCTTGGAGATCATGCAGCGGCACGTGGCGACCCGGCTGCACTGTCACATGCCGATTGGCATGGGCACGGAAGAGTCGCGCTTCGAGGACGATGCGGGCATGGGCGGGCACGCCGGCCGCGGCGAAACGTCGCTGCTGTGGGCGGTGACACCGGGCGGCGTGGACCTCACCCGCATTCCGCCGGCCGGCACCCCCGGGCCGCACTTTGCCATGGGCGATGACGCCACTGAATCCGACCGCCGCGCCGGCGAACGCATGAGTGCCGACATCGTGGCGAGCCTCGGCGCAGCCGCTAACGAACTTGTGGCGGAATACGACCGCGTGCAACCGGCGCGGAAGACCCTGACGTTTGCCGACATCGAGGACATCTGGGAAGACGACGTGCGCCCGGAGCTTAAGAACTTCAACTCGATGCAGCAGTCCCCGGAGCCGGTGCCTGAAGATTCCTACTGGCATGCCAACCAGCACATCCCCGACCGGGGGTAGGACAGTTGGCTCCGCCAGACTCCGGACCCTGAATCGGTACCCGCCTTGTCTAGAGGCTTAGCTGCCGAGTCCGACCGCTGGCATAGAGGTAGTAGGCAAACGGTCGAGGTTCAGACAGGTCCACAGCCTTGAGCCAGTCCCATTTTCGGAGAAGCGCGCGCATCATCGGGAGCCGGCTGACCTGACCACTTGCAAAGTAGACGATGCCTACTTTGTGCTGAAGAATCGCTTGACGTTCATATATCACCGAGAGCATTCGCTTGTTGCACGAGATGACTAACCAGCCCTGTCGTCCCGCCTCCGCTAACCACTCTACGTCCTGGCGGCGTGGGTCACTCTCGTTAGGAAACTGTGCGCGGAGCCAGCGAACATCTACATCCCTATCTGCGCCCTTTAGAAACCTGGGTATGGCCGTGCCCATATCTTCATCGAAGAACAGGATCACGCCGCAAGGGCCTTCTCGTGTTGGATGATCAGTTCGATCACCTTGTCGTCTAGCTCGAAGTCATCGGCGATTGCACTGATGCTCTCACGACCCTCGAAGAATCGCGTTAGAATGGTCTCTGCCCGGATTCCACTGCCCGCAATTGAAGGACGGCCGGCAGCAAAGCGAGGGTCCACGACGACGGGCACGTCGCGGCCGAGCGGAAACCAGCGCGCGGCAAGTCCGCGCACTTCGATGAAGTCCAACTGCAGAAACCGCTCCAAGACGGGCATGGGCAAAGCTGCCTGCATGCCTTCTGTGTCCAGAGCGCGGTACAGTGCCGGCTCACCGGTCTGCAGCGAGAACTCATGCATTATATGGCCGCCAAGGGTGTCGAATTCGCTGAAGGCGAATGGATGTGACATTTTGAGAAAATCGCAGGCAAAGGTGTGCGCTTGGCGCACTGTTTCCAACTTGATGTTTCTGCGCCGGAACCTTACAGCCACGAGTATTTCCGCCAGCATGAGAAAGGAGATTGTCGCCGGTTGACCCGCAGAAGCAGACTGCTTACCGAACACGGGCGCGATTTCGTTACCCCAAATCCAACGTCTCACGGTAGGCGCAGTCGTACACGCCAGTTTCGCAGCCTCACTGACAGAGTAGGCTGGTAAGGTTCGCCAATCTTTGGATTCCATGTCCGCTTCAGAATTCACAGTTCCGCTGCCTTCCGCAAACTACGCCGGATTGAAGAGGGATTGCGCTGCCCTAGTCTCCGCAATCCGCCGCACAAGAGCACCACGTCTATCCTCCTCTAGTATGATGATTTTATAGCTGTATGCCAATCCTTGTTTCATTCATAAAGACAATGCGGAATATGGGCACAGGCTTTCTCATCGTAGTGGTCGTTCTGGCCGGGCTCGTCGTGCTGGCGCGGGTCATGCGGTTGGAAGACGCCTTTATCTACTTTCCCGATCACGAGACGTACACCACTCCCGCAGAATTCGGTCTCGAGTATGAAGATGTTCGGTTTGGGGAAGAGGGGCGGCTGCATGGCTGGTACGTCCCCGGCCGTATTGATGTGACAATCCTCTGGTTCCACGGCAACGCGAGCAACCTGTCGCATCCCGGGCGGGTGGAATTCATTAGGCTGCTGCACGAGCGGCTGGGCGTCGGGTTCTTTATATTTGACTATCGCGGATATGGCCAGAGCAGCGGCAGACCGTCGGAGCCCGGCCTCTACCAGGACGCCCGGGATGCCCTCGCCTATTTGCAGAGCCGCGACGATGTCAACCCAGACCGCATCGTGTACTACGGCAGGTCGCTCGGCGGCGCGGTGGCGTCACACCTCGCTACTGAATATGCGCCCTACCGGCTGATACTGGAGTCCTCGTTTATATCCACGCCGGACATGGCGCGGGTGCAGTTCCCGTTCCTGCCCCTGGGCCCCTTGCTCTACACGCGCTACAGCAACCGCGAGCACCTCGCCTCCGTCCATGCGCCTGTCCTCATCATCCACGGGGACCGTGATCGCACCGTCCCGTCACAACACGCGGACAAGCTTTACGCCGTCGCCAACGAACCCAAGCAGCTCTATATCGTCCGCGGCGCGGACCACAACGACGTGCATTACGCCGGCGGCGAAACGTATTTGGAAACCTTCGCGGCGTTTCTCGATCTGCCGCTGGCGCCCGCGTGAGGGCCAAGTGCAAGCCATTGCCTGTACCCGCCCATTCCAGTAACGAGCGCCCGCATGTCGCCGGCGCTTTCTTGGTTAATTGGTGTAGGGGCACGATATATCGTGCCCCTACGTTCTCGGCAAGGCATTTTCTACTGCGGTCCGTTGCGCTACTTTGTCTAGCCATCCCTCGCCGGACGTATATGCCCTAATCATCCTGCAATGCCACGTCCGCATACCAGGCGGTGACCGTGCCGCCGGTGCCGTCGTGATTGCGGCTCACCGGCCGGCCGACGACTGTGCCGGGTTGCGCGGCGATGGGCCGGCTGAGCATAGGGCCGGCCACGACGCAGGTGTGAAACTCGCCGTTCTCGCCGAGCGGGTCCGTGCCCTCGGGCAGATCGTTCAAGAACGACTGATCGAACCAGCGACCGGCAAAGCTGCGGTCGAGCTTGGAGGTCGGGCTCACTGCCGTTACGATGGCCTTCAGCCCAGATTGCAACATGGTCTGTGCTAGTTCCGGCGTCGGCATGCCCCAGACAGGGAAAATGGCCTCGAACCCTGTACCTGCCAGCTTAGACTCCCTGTACGCGCGAATGTCTTCGAGGAAGAGGTCGCCAAACGCGAAGGTCTTGGCTGTCAAATGCGGCGGCAAGTCGCGCACCATATCAAGGAAAGCGGTCATCGCCGCTTCATATTCTTCGTTGGAGCAGGGATAGGGAATGGGGATCTCGTACAGCGGCAGACCCAGCCGTTTCGCCTGCACACGCAGCACCGGCACCGGCGTCGCCTGTATCGCCACGCGGTCGAAATGCGGCGTCACCGTCGTAAAGATGCCACGCACATCGTACCGCTCCGGCTCTTGGCGCAGCACGTGCAACGCCCAGGCGGAGTCTTTTCCCGAGGACCAGGAGACGAGTACCGGCTTCACTGACATAGCTATTTCACAAACGAAGGGGCACGATATATCGTGCCCCTACACCGTCTACAAAGTTCATTTGGCGCGGACTCTCAACTCTTCTCAAGCATCACAGCGTGGCAGTGGTGAGACCGCCTCTCGGTAAAGTTATCTTTACCCAGCCCGCGATAGCGCCTCCTCGATTGCCCGCGCGGCAAAGACCGTCGTCAGGTGTTCACGGTAGTCGGCTGACGCATGGAGGTCGTCGTTGAGGTCCTCGATGTTGGCGGCGGCGCGCTTGGCGGCGCGGCGGATCACTGCCGCGTCGATGTGCTTGCCCTTCAGGATACGCTCCGTATTGCGCGCCCGGACGGCCGTGGGACCGGCGCCGGTCACGCCGATGCGCGCTTCCGTGCACACGCCGTCGTCCCCAACCGTGATCGCCGCCGCTACGCCCACTACAGCGTAGTGGGAGGCCTTATTCGGCAGCTTCTGGTACGAAACGCCGGTGCCGGCCGGTAACGCCGAAATGTGGACTTCGGTCAGTATCTCGTTGGGCCGTAGCGCCGTGGTCAGCAGGTCGCGGAAGAAGCGATCGATGGCGATGGTGCGGCCGGAGCGGGCCGTCGCGGTGACCAGTTCAAAGTTCAGCGCCAGCGCCAGGGCGGGAAAGTCGCCCGCCGGGTCGGCGTGGGCCAGACTGCCGCCGATGGTGCCTTTGTTCTGCACCTGCACGTCGCCTACTTCACCGGCGGCTGCCGCCAGCGCGGGCACGCGCTCCTGCACCAGCGCCGAGTTCTTGATGTCGTGGTAGGTCGACATGGCGCCAATCGCCAGGCAGCCGTCGTCCGCCTCGCCGATGAAGCGCAGTTCGGAAATCTTGCCCAGGTCGATCAGGCACTGCGGCGTAGAGAGTCGCAGTTTCATGATGGGCAGCAGGCTGTGGCCGCCCGCCAGCAATTTCGCGTCGTCCCCGTGCTGCCGCAGCAGCCGCAGGGCGTCGGCAACGGACGTCGGTGCGAAGTAATCAAATGCTTGGGGGATCATGAACGGCCTCCTCTCCGGCTACGGCCATGTGTTTGCAATACCCGCCAGATGCGTTCCGCCGTCATCGGTATGTCCACGTGGGTCACGCCGAGATGCGAGAGCGCGTCCACCACCGCGTTGGCAACGGTCGGCGTGGCGGAGATGGTTGCCATCTCGCCGATACCCTTCGCGCCGAGCGGGTTCACCGGGCTCGGCGTCACCGTGCGGTCAAGCTCGAACATGGGGAATTCCTGGGCGAACGGCATGGCGTAGTCCATGAGCGAACCGGACACAAGCTGGCCCTCGTCGTCCCAAACTGCTTGCTCCAGTAGCGCCTGGCCGATGCCTTGTGCCAAACCGCCGTGGATTTGCCCTTCCACGAGCGTGGGATTGATCACCGTACCGCAGTCGTCTACGGAAACATAGCGTTTCAAAGAGACTTCACCGGTGTCCTGGTCGATCTCAATCACGGCAATGTGGGCGCTGAAGGGGAACGTGAGTCCCGGCGGCTCCCAGAAGGACACCGCCTCCAAGCCGGGTTGCTCGTCTTCCGGCAGCAACTGGCCGTCGTAGGCTTCAGACCCTACCTCGGCCCACGTTACATACTGGTCCGGCATGTCCTGCACCGAGAACAAGCCGTCCTCCAGCGTCACCACTGTCGGGTCCAGCGTATCCTCGAGCTTGTTTTCCAAGAGGGCCGTGGCGATGCGCTTGGCCTTGTCTTTGATTTGCTCATTGGCCTTGAGGATCGCCGTACCGCCGACCACCAGTGTGCGGCTGCCGAAGGTGCCGACACCCCTGGCAACTATGGCTGTATCGCCGTGTATGATTTCCACATCTTCGAAGGCAACGCCGAGGTCGTCGGCCACAATCTGCGCGAACGAGGTCTCCTCGCCCTGGCCGTGGGGCGACGCGCCGGTGAGCACGGTAACCTTGCCCATGGGATCGACGCGCACGGTGGCGCTTTCGAAACCGCCCAGGCCGCCCATGGCGGCGGCGGGGCCGAACCCGCAGACCTCGGTGGTCACGGTCACGCCAATACCCATAAGCTTGCCGTCCTTGCGCGCGGCTTTCTGCTCGGCGCGCAGGTCGTCGTACCCCGCGATGTCCAGCGCTTTGTCCAGCGCCGCATCATAGTCGGCGGAGTCATAGATCATGCCGGTTGGCGTTTCGTAGGGGAAGGCGTCCTTGGGAATGAAGTTCTTGCGGCGCACGGCTACCGGGTCTTTGCCCGTGGCATCGGCGATCAGGTCCATGACCCGTTCGATGATGTACGCCGCTTCCGGCCGCCCGGCGCCGCGATAGGCGTCATAGGGAATCTTGTTGGTGAAGACGCCGATGGTGGTCCAGCCGATGTCGCGGCACGCGTAGACACCTGGCGCCAGTGAAGGCGTGAGCGTGGGAATGACGTGGGAAATCACCTGGGCGTACGCGCCGAGATCGGCGTAGATCTTCAGCTTCATGCCGAGCAGGGTGCCGTCTTTCTTGTAGGCGGCCTGCACGTACTGCGCCTGGCCCCGGCCGTGGCTGGTGGAGACGAAATGCTCGGTGCGGTCTTCCGCCCACTTCACCGGCCGGTTGACTTCCTGGGCGAGAATGATGGCAATAAGCGATTCAGAATACGTATTGATCTTGCAGCCAAAGCCGCCGCCCACGTCGATGGCGACCACGCGCAGCTTGTTCTCCGGCATGCCGAGCATCTGTGCCACGACCATGCGCTCGATGTGCGGGTTCTGTGTGGTGACCCACAACGTCGCGTTGCCGCTGCTGCGCTCGTAGTCCGCCACGGTCGCGCGCGGCTCCATGGGATTGGGAATGAGGCGGGGCTGCTCCATGCGAGCTTCCACCACGCCGTCGGCCTCGGCAAACGCGCGATCGGGATCGCCTGCCTGATCGGTGGCTTCGTAACAGAGATTGGAGCCCATTTCCTCGAAGATAACGGGCGCGTCTGCATCTACTGCGGACTCCATGTCCGTCACGACAGGCAGCGGCTCGTAGTCGACGTCGATGAGATCAAGCGCGTCCCGCGCCGCCGCCCGTGAACTGGCGACCACCGCGGCCACCGGCTCGCCGACATAGTTGGCTTTCGTTGCCGCCATCGGCCAGCGCTCGGGATACTGCATGCCCTCCAAGATGGCAAAGAGGGGGAACGGCTCGCTGCAGCGCTCGTTGATTTCCGCGCCGGTCATGACAGCCAACACACCGGAGTGTGCCGCAGCCGCCGACGTATCTATGCTGTTTATGCGCGCGTGAGCATACGGACTGCGCAGCACGGCGAAGAACGCCATGCCCGGCAGGATGACGTCGTCGGTGTACTTGCCCTCGCCGGTAATGAGACGAGGGTCCTCCTTGCGCTTCACGCGCGAACCGATCAATTTCGATACTTGGCCCGCGATCATTGCCTCGCTCCTTTACTTACGCACCCGGCCAACGCCGTCTATTTGGGAATTCTCTGCAATGCCGTTTGCCTGATGGCTGAAGTCACTCCTGCATCAATCCCGCAATGGCGGAGGCCACTCTAATGGAATCCAGAATGCCTGTCGTCATTCAGTGCGCTACCTTTTTGAACCGCACCCACTTCCGGGCACCCACTGCGCACTGCCCAGGACGCCGCAAAGCGTCTCCCACACGCTACGCTTCCTGCATCCGCCGGGCGGCGAATTGCGCTGCTTTCACGATGTTCTGATAGCCGGTGCAGCGGCAGATGTTGCCCGCCAGCTTGTGGCGTATCTCATCTTCGCTGGGATCGGGCTCCTCTTCCAAGACCTGGTGGAGGGTCATGATGATGCCCGGCGTGCAAAAGCCGCACTGCAACCCGTGCTCTTCCCAGAAGCCTTCCTGTACCGGATGGAGTTCGCCGTCCTGGGCCAGGCCTTCTATGGTGGTCACCTCGCTGCCATCGGCTTGCACGGCCAGAACCGTGCAACTCTTGACGGCGGCCCCGTCCACTATCACCGTGCACGCGCCGCATTGGCTGGTGTCGCACCCCACGTGCGTACCGGTGAGGCCCAACTCATCGCGCAGGTAGTGCACGAGCAACATGCGCGGTTCGACACTGCTCGTATGGCGAGTGCCGTTTATGGTTACGGAAATCTCATTGGGCATACGTCTATCCCCCTACGCAGAGCGTATCTGCATGCGTCGACTTCGTCGCAGACGCCGACTTCGTCAAAGACGCCAAATACTTGGTCTAGTATACCAACTGCAAGATGATTACACACGCTTACTTTGCCATAGTTCTGGGTTGTACCTATGCAACCATATGGCAGGAAGTTCGTTCGTGCTGAGCTTGCCTGCCCTGAGCCTGTCGCAGGGTCGAAGTGTGAACGGTTGGGCGTGTCCAATGGTTCTTGCCAACCCACTCTTGCCCTTACTTATGAGTTGGGCGACACTACGCAAAACAAGAAAATAGGACAGTGCCTGCAGTTGGCGGTATGATTGGGGTAGCAAGACACCACACACCGCACAGGGGAATAACGCATGAAGGTAGAAGGCACATTCACGATCAAAGCGGGGCAAGACCGCGTCTGGGAGCTGCTGCAGGACCCCGACGTGTTGGCGGCGTGCATCCCCGGCTGCGAGAAGCTGGAGCCGACCGGCGAGGACACCTACGCGGCGACCCTGAACGTGGGCGTGGCCGGCATCAAGGGCCGCTACCAAGGTACGGTGTCCGTGGCTGACCGCGACCCGCCCCACGGCTACCGCATGATCGTGGAAGGCAAGGGCGGCCCGGGCTTTGTGAAAGGCGAGGGCAGCTTCACCCTATCCGAAAAGAAGGCAGGCGAGACCACCATCCACGTTGCCGGCAATGGTCAAGCCGGCGGCACCCTGGCCCGCGTCGGCCAACGCCTCATGCTGCAAGCCGCCAAACTGCTCATGAAGCAGTTCTTCACGCGGCTGAACAAGGAAGCTACCGCGCCTTAGTCAGCGCCAGCACCGTTGAATTCAGTCTCTCTAACCGGAAGAATAGAACACAACGCCTGTGGGTCGCACACCCGCAGGCGTTGTGGTTGGCGTCTTTGAGGCATGCACGACGCACATCGCCGCGCGCAACAGAATCGCTAATCTACTTCACGTCTGCCGAGAAGAGAAAGTCGTTGTCGCTCACGTCGCTGTGGCACTCCGTGCAGCCTTGCACCATGCCCTCGGCCTCAATCGCTCCATCAGGCGCGTACTTCAAGAAGAACCAGCCGTTTGCGTCAGGATTCTCGTAGCCGGCCGGCTTATACATCACAGTAATAGCTGCCAGCGTACCGTCAGGCATGTAGTTCTCCTTCAGGACTATGCCGCCTTCAGGAACTCTCCCCGCCTTATCGGTAATCGCCTTGAGAGCGATCGCGTTGAAGTACGTGCTCAATAGGGCGCCGTGCGGGTCCTGCCCGGTGTATAGGGGTTCTACGCCAGGCAGATGCTGCCAGGCGTTCTGATAGTCAGCCGCCTCCAAGAATTCTATAACAGCGGCGCCATTGGCCTCCGGCCCTGCTTCGGCGGCCATATCCGCAGACTCTTCGTCACCGCCGCACCCTGCCAAGAGCAGCATTGCTCCCAAGAGCGCAACGCCCAGCAGCACGAAGCTCCTGCGCAGCTGGATCAGACCCAATCGCATGTGCATTCCTCCTTCAATCACAACCAACGACAAAAGTTGTGTATCATGGTAGGGAATCACACTGGGCAAGACTGTAGTCTGGACGACAAGCTCGCTGGGGGATGCTGTGAGCGTCTTGAGCAAAGTGCTCCCTTCCAAGAAGAGCACGCCAATCATGAGCAAGGACGAGCGAACGGCGCTCGTTATGCGCTATCTCGTTCACGCAGACCTCTTTCGCGATCTGTCAAAGACCGAACTTGAGCGGCTCTTCGGTCACTTACCGATGTATTCTCATTCGAAGAACACGATAGTGTATACGCCGGATGACAGAAGTGAAAGCCTCTACATTCTCAAGATGGGCGCCGTCGACATTTACCGGCTAAGCGAGGAAGGCAAACGCCTGAGCATTCGCCGAGTTTTCATGGGCAGCGTGTTCGGTGAAATGGGTCTGCTGGGCCAGAGCATGCACGGTTGCTTTGCCGAAACAGTTGCGCCCAGCCTCGTGTGCGTCATGTCGCGGGCTGAAATGGAAAACCTCCTGCGCCAGCGGCCCGACGTCGGGCTGCGTTTCTTCAAGGTAATTGGGGATCGGCTCCGGGCGCTTGAGGACCAGTTGGCACGCCTTGCGTTTAGTTCGGTGCGCGCCCGTGTGGCAGCGTTTCTCCTCACGCACCTGGACCCGAAGTCCCAGGAAGTGCGGGGCTTCACGCACGAGGAAATCGGCGATAGTATTGGGGCGCTGCGCTCCACGGTCACGCAATCCCTCGGCGAATTGGCGCGGGTTGGTGTGGTTGAGGTCAAGCATAAGTGTGTCTACGTGCGTAACTTTCAAGAACTTGCCGTTTTGGTGAGGGAGTAATGCAAATGTCGCAGCCGGTCAGAGTCACGGTATGGAACGAATTTCGCCATGAGAAGGCAGACGAGCATATCAGGCAGGTGTATCCGCGGGGCATCCACGGCGCCATTGCCGACTACTTAGAGGAACAACCGGGCTTCTCCGTACAGACTGCCACCCTGGATGAGCCGGAACATGGGCTCACGGAAGATGTGCTTGCAGGCACCGACGTACTCATCTGGTGGGGACATCAGGCACATGCCGCCGTAGAGGACGAAATTGTCGACCGGGTGCACGCGCGCGTGCTGGACGGCATGGGGCTCATCTGCTTGCATTCCAGCCACTTCTCCAAGATCTTTAAGAAACTCATGGGCACGACCTGCAATCTGAAGTGGCGGGAGATCGGTGAGAACGAACGCCTCTGGGTGGTTGATCCCAGCCACCCCATCGCGGCGGGCGTAGGGCAGTACATCGACATTCCCCACGAAGAGATGTACGGCGAGTTCTTCGACATCCCGGAGCCGGACAAGCTCGTCTTCATTAGCTGGTTTCCGGGTGGCGAGGTCTTCCGCAGCGGCTGTTGCTACCATCGCGGCCGCGGCAAGGTCTTCTACTTCCGCCCCGGACACGAAACCTTCCCCACGTTCTACCAAGATGAAGTACGTCACGTGATTGGCAATGCCGTACGCTGGGCAGCGACCACGGACGGCCCCGCACCGGTATTCGGCAACGTGCAGCCGCTGGAAGAAGTGACCGTAGCGGAGTAACAAAGTGTGCGAGATATCCGCACACTCTCCCAGCGAGCTGCAAGGTCTTCTGGCGCCCCATGGAAATCCCTGCGTAACCCCGGCCGGAGGCGCAAGAGCTTACTCCCTCTCCTGGGGAGGCTGTCTCAATATTTTGGTGCGGGGCACGGTGAATGGGGTGAGAAGGACAGACAGATGGCGGGTGGTATGAACAAGACGGTGCCAGTGAGAGACTCGTCCCCGGGGCGACGCTGGACTACACCCAGACCGCCACAGGGCGTGGAGGCTCTTGAGATTGAACGCGGTGGCCAGCAGGTGCCATTCGGACGTCACGTGGCTGCGGCCTCTGAGCAGGAAGCGCCTGGCACTGTGCCACTCCTTGAGCAGGCCAAAGACCGGCTCGACGATGGTACTCCGGCGGCGGTACACCTGCTTGGCAGGCGCGGTGGCCATCAACTGCCTGTGCCGTTGCAGTATTGGCTCGTAGGCGCTGATCTTTATGGAGCGGCCCCTCTGGGAGGAGGTGCAGACGCCGAAGGCCGGACAGGTTCTGCAGTCCCGGCCGTTGGCTTGGTACCGCTTGACCCGGTAGCCGTTGCTGTGGGTCAAGCGGTGCGTGTAGGTGAGCACCTTTTGCTGGGGACACAGGTAGGTGTCGGTCTCTGGACGGTAGGTGAAGTGGTCTTTATGGTAGGGGTTGCGGCGTCTGCGCTCGTGGGTCGTGGGCATCAATACCGTGTGGCCGCCGGCGTGGCACGTGGCGAGGTTGGCCCCCGAATGGTAGCCGGCGTCCGCAACGGTCACCACGTCCCGCGCGGCGTCGATGTTCTCCTGCGCCGCCTCGATCAGCGGCGCCAGGTGGGGATGGTCGTCGGCACTGGCGCTCACGTCCACGGCTGTGATCAACCTCCCCCCTGCGCCCTCGTCCGGGGACGCAAGAGGGGAGACCAGCGCCTGGGCGTTGTAGCCGGTGATGAAGCCACCCATGCCAGTCTTGAGCAGGGCCGCGTCCGCATCAGTCAGGTTCGTGTAGCGCGGCCCGTCCTCAGCCGCGACGCGGGCGAGCGCGTCGTCCACCCGCCGCCGCAGGGCCTGGGCATCGGCAAGTTCCTGCGGCAAAGTCGCTGGCGGCGCGTCGCCCCCCGTGGCGTTCTGCGCCTCCAGGTCCGCGATCGCTTGCTCGGTGCGGGACAACAGCCGCTGCAGCCCCTGCGCGTCGTGGGTATGCCGCGTCCCGGCGTTGGCCGCGATCCTGGTGCCGTCCACCGCCTGGATTGCCAACTCCACCAGGCCGGCTCGCACCGCCGTGCGCACCGTGCGCTTGAGCAGCGTCCGCATCCGGTCGCGGTGCGCCTTGTAGAAGCGCCACAGCGTGTTGTGGTCCGGCTGCTGCATCCCCACCAGCCACAGGTACGGTACCTGATCCCGGCAGGCTGCCTCCAGCTTGCGGCTCGAGCGCACGCCGGTCATGAAGCCGTAGACCCATACGCCCAGCAGCGCGCGCGGATGGTAGGCCCCGGCGCCACGCGGATCGCCTTGCAGGTCAATCTCCATCGCCTCCCAGGCCGCAGCATCGAGGCTGTCCACGAACGCTGCCGCAAACCTGACAGGATGGTCGTCCGGGATCAGTTCGTCCAGCGTCGGCGGCAACAGCCAGGCCTGTTCACGACTAAACGGTCTCAACGGCATCGTCACTACCTCTCTACAAACTATCCCACCACCTCACCTTGCTTCTCTTCACACCAGTATATATCCAGTAGATCTATTTTTGAGACACCCTCTGGGGGAGAGGGTTGGGGTGAGGGGGTCTCTTTGCTACGATGGCCCTTTACGCTGAGTGGTGTCAAGACGTGTAAGGGCAGATTTGGTGTGCATATGGAGAGATTTCAGGAGATCCACCCTCACCATAGCCCTCTCCCGTCGAGGGAGAGGGAACTATTTCGCTACCCCTTGAGTTGCGCAAGGGTCTCCGGGGGGAGAGGGTTGGGGTGAGGGGCTCTTCTCGCTTCGATGACCCCTTATATTGTTAGTTGTCAAGACTTCACAGAGTAGATTCGGTCTGTCTGTGCGGGGCTTTCGCTAGATTCACCCTCACCCACGAATCGTGTCGGTACGCTGTATCGAGTTCGGGGCAGACTCTCGCCCTCTCCCGTCGAAGAGAACTTTGCAAATCTCTTGCCGGAACGGCAAAGTCCCCTCTCCCGGCGGGAGAGGGTTAGAGTGAGGGGGAGATGCCTGCAATCTGGGAGCTTCTTCTGCCGTTATTGCACTTCTGCGTATTTGTCTTGCTGGCAAAGACGATGGGTCAAGCAGAAATCCCCTCACCCCGGCCCTCTCCCCTGTACAGACCGGGGACATAGGTAACAGATGTTCGGGTAGATAGGTTACACATTTTGTGCTCTGAGGTCTATGGTTTTTACTCTTTGGATCGAGAAGTACACGTCCCAGACACCGTCCGTTCGGGTGGGTCGCAGGGCGACTTGCTTGTGCGTGAAGGCCCTGCCCACACGGAGCCGTCTGCCTTGGAAGGAGATGCGGCCGGAGACATCGACGCTGCGTACGCGGTCGTCGGGAGCGTAGGCGAGGGCAGGCAAGGTCTCTGGGAAAGGGCGAGGACTAGGCGTGTATCTGGTAATGGGAGTGTCGAGATCGAGGGCATGGTGTGGGCGTTCCAAGTTGTAGAAGTGGCGCCAGGTGTCAAAGGCGCGCTGGCAATGGTCCAGGTCGGTAAAGGTGGTCCCTGCCAGCAGTTCGCTCTTGAGGGAGCGGTGGAAGCGTTCCAGCTTGCCGAGTGTCTGGGGATGGTAGGGTCGGCTGTGCAGGACGTTGATGCCCAGCTGCATGAGCCAGACGGTGAGGGGCGTGAAGGGCTGGGCACTGTCGTTACCCCAGGGAGAGCCGTTGTCCATGAGCATGGCCTGGGGCAAGCCGTAGCGGCGAAAGACAGCGGTGAGGCGGTCTTGGACCGTCTCTCCCCGCTCGTTGGCACAGGCCTGTAACCCGAGGTTGAAGCGGGAGTGATCGTCTAGGAGGGTGAGAGGATGACAGCGGTTCTGCTGCATGACGAAATGTCCCTTGAAGTCCATCTGCCACAGCTCGTTGGGCTGGGGTCGTTCGAAGCGCACATGGGGCGTGTGCTTGGCGCTCTGGGCTGGATCGATGAGCCCATGGCGTTTGAGAATGGCATTGATGGTGCTCTTGGCCGGCACGTCGGTGACCCCCTGGTCCTGCAGCATCCGGCGCAGCACGTGTGCGCCTTTCTTCGGATGCGCCAGGCGCAAGGCGATGATGCGCTCCTCCAGCGCCGGGCGCGTGCGGTGCGGACACGTGTGCGGCCGCCGCGACCGGTCGTGCAAACCGTCTTCGCCAGCTTTCGCATACCGCTCCAGCGTCTTGTACGCCGTCTTGCGACTGATCTCCAGACGGCGACACAGCTCGCTGATGTTGGCCCCTTCCATCAGTGCCAGTGCAATGAACTCCTTGCGTTCAGACACAACCGTACTCTCCTTCCAAGGCATGGCGCTCCTCCATCTGTAAGAATCTCCATGCCTTAAGGTGTAACCTATGTGCCCGAACATGTGTAACCCATGTACCCGGTCTATACATCCCAGGGAGAGGGGGCAGATCTTACGTCACCGGCTGGGATTACGCAATGGTCTCCGGTGGGAAAGGGGATTTTCTCACCTCGGCAAAGGGTATGCAAATGGCTCCCAAGGAGAGGGTCGGGGTAAGGGGAAATCTTCACCCTTCCCACCTCAATCGGTCTCCGCTTCGGGGTTTCGCAGGGTCTCCCATAGGGTGTGGAGCCGCAGAAGAATCACGCACAGCTACTTACCTGTTACTTGGCACTGTGGTAGCTTTAATCCTAGCGGAGCACGTCAGCGCATCAGGAAAAGTAATTGAGGAAGGCGCGTTATGTCCACGCGGCTGTACATTGCCGTAGTGTCGACGACGGTACTTGCTGTCGCCCTCATATTGCTGAGTCTCGCAGCGTACGTCGTGCTCGCGTTCAGTCTGCACTCGCAGCTTGACCGGGGCTTGGCTGCGGAGGGTCAGCAGTTGAGCGACTACTTTCTCACGTCTGCCGATTCCCCACTCGTCGGCAGTACGCTACCGGTCTCCACCACACCTTTTGAAGCGGTAGCGCCTTCCGGCGCGGCCTTTCGCATCGTTGCGCAGGACGGCCGTGTGCTGGCCCGCTCGGTCGGTAACCTTACCCAGCCGCTTGACGGAAGCGTCTATAGCGCCACCGGCGCATGGCCGCAGTCTCTTGCCTACGAAACGGTAGAATACGCGGACTCGCGGTTCCGCATCTATTCATTACCACTTGTACTGCCCGCACAGGCGCACGGAATCCTGCAAATAGCCCGTCCGCTGGCGCCGGTAGAACAGACCCTGGCGCATCTTCGTCTGGTTCTCATCGCCGGCGCCGGCGTCAGCCTGCTGCTCGCGGTAGGTGTGGGCCTGCTGCTGGCGCACATTTCCGCCAAACCGATCGAGGACGTTGCGAGCGCCACGGCGCGCATTCGAGCGTTTGGCGAAGACAACGAGCGTCTCGTGTCACGGGGACATCTCCAAGAACCAAACTGGCTGGTGCAGAGCCTCAACAATTTACTTGATCGTGTTGCGCTCGCCGAAGCGTCCGCGGGCGAGGCGTCGGTGTTTCGCACCCAATGTACGGGCTACGTACAGAAGCAACTGGCGCGGCTCATCGTGCAGCAACGTGGCCTAAATGACTTTCTGCGCACGGAGTTGCGACCGCGCGATCCAAACGCGCTGGAACTACCCGATGCGCAGGATAATTCCGTGCGGAGCTTCTTGCAGACCGACCCGCGCGGTTGGATTTCAGCATACGACGACGTTGTCGGCTGGCTGGAAGCGCAGACAGAAGCGCTCGAGCGCTGGGTGCACCATCTCCCCCACTACGTGGAAGCACAGGAAGGGTTGGACCTAGAGAGTGAAGAAATTGCCCTGGCGCCGCTGCTCTTTGCCATCTGCGAGGAGCGGCGTGAACAGCATAAAGACTCCTTGAAGGTCGCGCGCAACCTGGCCTGCACGCCTCGCTTGCGCGGCGACGCCCGGAGCCTGCATAACGCGCTGGCCGCGCTGGTGGATAACGCATGCTTCAGTACGCCCACCGGGGGCACGGTAACGGTTGAGCTCCATTGCGCCGGGCCGGACGCGACGATTACGATTGCCGACACCGGCGCCGGCATCGCGCCGGATGAACTGCCGCACGTCTTTACCCGTTTCTACCGCGCTGCCGATTCCAGTCCCGGCCATGGCCTGGGACTGCCGTTCGCCCACGACGTGATCGTGCAGCACGGCGGTACGCTGGAGGTCGAGAGTGTGCCGGGTGCGGGCAGCACCTTTACCGCGCGCTTGCCGCAGGAGCGGAGCGGTGGGGTATAAGCCCTATGACCCGCTGCAGGACCGCAAACGGTCGTGGCGGAGTCGGCTCATGGTCCCCGGCGCAATTGCCGCCTTGCTCCTCGTCGTGGCTGCCGGTACCACGCTTACGGTGATCGGTGTCTTGCGTCTCATGGATGGTCCCAGCGCCGCTGAGACCGGCGTCGGCGCCTCGTCAAGCACACGTACCGCCGTCGCGCCGGGAGAACGCCAACCGATCGTTCCTTTGCCTACCGTCGCGCCCACTGCCGTACCAACTGCCGCTCCCACTGCCGTACCTACAGCCCTGCCGAGCCCCGTGCCTACTCCAGTGCCCACTATTGTGCCCACACAACCGCCCGCGCCGACGGCTGTTGTCGTAGAGGTGATCGAGAACCGAGCAAAAGAGGTGTTTGACCGCCTCACGGGGAGCGTCGTGCGGATTTCAACGGCGTCAGGCAACGTCGGCATCGGTCAGCCATATAGCGAGGCCGGATCAGGCTTCGTGATCGATGAGGCCGGGTACATTCTCACGAATTATCACGTGATAAAAGATGCCAGGAGTATTCAGATCACGCTCAGTGATGAGGTGACGCAGGGCACGGCGAGGATCGTAGGCACCGACCCGGGTTCCGACGTCGCCTTGCTCAAAGCCAATGATGGGCTGCTGGACAAGCTCGTAATCGCTCCCCTTGGCTCCTCCGCTGCCGTGGAAGTGGGCGACCAAGTCATTGCCATCGGCAGCCAATACTTCGCCTATCAGAATAGCCTCACTACGGGGATTGTGGGCGGCTTGAACCGCCCCTACGCCTTTGCCGGTCGCACCATTACGGGCATGATCCAATTCGATGCCGCAATCAACCGCGGGAGTTCAGGCGGGCCGCTCATTGACCTCCGGCAGGGCGCGGTCATAGGCATCAATACGGCAATCCAATCGAGCAACTTTGCCGGTATCGCGTTGGCGTTGCCCATTGACCGCATTAAGGCTATCTTGCCCGATCTACGCGCCGGCATAACGCCGCAGCACGCCTGGCTCGCAATCTACGGCGCCAGCATAACGCCGCAACTCGCCGCGCACTGCAGTCTGCCCGTAGATTTCGGCGTCATCGTCTACAGCATCCTACCGGGTTCCACGCTCAATATCGAAAGTGATGAAACCAAAACGTTTAAGACCGGCGCAAATGGTGACATTATTGTCAGTATCGATGACCTCCCGGTCCGCAACCTCAATGAGTTGAGCAGATACGTTGACGCCCACAAGCAGCCCGGCGACGTCGTCGAAATTCGAGTCTATCGCGAACGTAAATATAATGAACTCTTAGAGGTTACGCTGGAGGAGTGGCCGAACAAAGAAGTGCGGCCCCTCACTCAGGCCGTCGATTGCTCCAAACCCACCAGCGAGCCGATCAACGCCCCTACGGTGCCGCCCATCACCGCGGAGATCACCACGAACGCCGCCAGCGGCAGATTCATCATCTCCGCCGAGCCGCTGATACCGGCGATGGCTGCTGCTACGAGTCCGATCACGGCGCCACCGGCGATGCCGACCACAATGCCGCGCGCCGCCATGCGCTCTGACGAGCCCATAGCTGCGGTATCAGTGACGGTAGCTTGATCGTAGTCGGGATTCTCCGCGTCGACGGTATCGCCGAATGAGCCGTATACCAAGCCGAGCGAAGCGCCGTAGACGATATGCAGAATCAAATTGCCGAGAACGGGCAGGAATCCCGCGTTGAGGCCGAGTCCCAGAAAGCCAACGCCTACCAACGGCAGGAATACCACCAGCGAGAGTACCCACGGGAAGAAGGCAAAGGCCAGTCCGCGGCCTACGTCCGGGCCGGGAATGCGCGGCTCGACAAAGTACGCGTAGATGAGGGCGAAGCCCAAGCCGATGGCCAGATGGACCGCGATGGCGGCGTAAAACACATCGGTTGTATACTCAATCAGGATGTTATCGGTCAAGCCCTTAAACCAGGCCGAGTATGTTTGGGCGCCGGCCTGTGCGGAAGGCTCAATGCTCGCCAGCGCGAAGGCAATGCCGTACGCGACTACGGCAGCAAGTATCATGAGTACAGTGGCTACAAAGCCGGATAAGACCGCCCGCGCCAGCCAGCCTTGCCGCATCGTCGTTTGCGCGTTTACCATGATCGCTACCTCCTTGTGAGGCGGGGAATTGCGCACACGTCGCTTGAGCTGCAGGCACTACGCAAATCGAGCAGGAGTGCCTGCTCACCAACTTGTCACCGTGTACTCGACCTCCCACCTACGGCTGCCAATCGGCAGCAATGCAACGAACGAAACACCTCTTAGTCTCATTGTTGAGTTAAAGCTCCCACTTGTCAACCACTTAAGCACAAAGAAGCCACCGATTTGGACGCAATGGTGGGGGAGAGGATGTGCAGCGGGGCCCGCCGCTCACCGGTCAAGCAGCATGCAATTTCAACGCTACCGCGACCGCAGAATATCTGTGTCCCGCAGGATGCGCGCCGCCTGCAAGGCCAGCAACACCGTACCGAAATTCAACGCACCGGCAATTGCAAAGGGCAGCGGCGCAGATAGGCCGATGAGAATGCCCGCGGCCATGGTGCCGCCGAGGTTTCCGAACGTCCATGCCGCCTCGGTGATGGCGGTAAGGCGCCCTTGCTCTTGTCCCTCACCCGATACGCGCACGAGCGACGGCATCAGCGAGGCAAGCCACTGACCCCCCAGGCTCGTGAAAATTGCCGATACGGCGAGCAACAGGGCATTGTCCACGAATAGGGCGCAGCCAAACGGGCCGAGGGCGAGCGTGAGACTGCTCGCTATTACCGGAATAGCTCTGCCAATGCGATCGGAGAGCCAGCCAACCACAAGACCGGTGGACCCCGTAACCAACGCGCTGACGGTGGCATACAAGGCAACCGCCGTCACCGAGTCTGTCAGGCGGAAAATGAGCAGTGGAAGCAGCACCGAACTCGTGCCAAGCCACCACGTCGGCAGAAATCGAATCCCTATGAGACGCAATATGAGCGGTCGCCGCCACAGCACCTGGTAGGAGCGCAACATCTCCCACGCGGACAGCGTTTGCACCTGTTCCAACCGGATTTGCGGTAGGAACAACACGCCGAAGAACACGAGCAGCAGATTCCCCACCAGCATCCCGATGCCCAACGTGCGAAAACTAAACTGATCGGCAATTGGGCCTGCCGCCGCGTTGCCCAGCGCGCTGCCAATTGTCGGCCCGGCAAAGTAGAGCGCCCCCATCAAGCCCATACTCCCCAGCGGCGCTACCAGGGCAAGATAGGCGCGTGAAGACGTGGTGCGCAACGTAAAGAGCGCGCCGTACAGGATTGCCAGAAAGACGAGCAGACGGGTGTCGGACACCATGAACATGAGCCCGCCAATGCTCACCGCCGTCATGCCCAGCAGCAAGAGATACTTCGCTCCAACGCGGTCCGCCAACATGCCGCCGATGAAGAGAATGGCGATGCGCACGAGGTTTTGGAGCGAGAAGAGCGTGGAGGTCAGGATTGGCGATCCGCCGAGCACTTTCTCGACGTACACGGGAAAAAGCGAGCGTCCGGGCGTGCCCAGTGTGGCGTTGAGGAAGAAGATCGCCAGGAAGAGAATGAGCGGCTTGAGGTACCGGTGTTCCGAAAGAGGTGAGCGTTGAGCGGGGTTGTCAGTTGCGGCCATGCGCCTGTTTCGTTTGTGAGTTGGCCTGTACGAATACGGGGAAAACGAGTTATGTGAAGTCTGGGCCGTATACAACGACCGGCGCGAATCACCGCTTCCTTGTAGCGCGGAGGCTTAGTCCCTTGCGTGCGGATGCGCTGACACGGCGCAGAGAAGATGGATTCCCGCATGCACGGGAACGACGCTACCTGGGAACGAGGGCGTCCCGCCCGCATCGATGGATTCCCGCATTCGCGGGAATGACGGTCGACACGCCTCTCACGTTGTCCTCTTACATTCGCTCATTTGCCTGCCCTTTTTCAACATACAAATGACGGCTTTGGTGGCGCATTTCTCTGCGTAGCGCGGGGGCTTGTCCTCCGCCTCTGTCGTCCGCAGAGCCTGCTCCGTACGTGATACGGGGTTGCAAACCTGTCCCGAGCACTTCGGCAGGCTCAGCACAGGCTCTGTCGAAGGGCCTGCGCTACCAGGTCATTTCGGTGCCTCGCCTGCTCTGGTTTCTGACATGCGCACTTTTCTCCCGCCTTTGTCATTCGCAGGTTACAAACCTGCGCTACCGGATCATTACGGTGCCTATCCCGTTCCGGTACCTGACACAACCGCGTACCCCCGCCTCCAGGCATGGGGCGTGCACAACGATTACGGATCCGCTCTGCGGGGCGGTCTGTGTGTGGCGGCAAGACCATCCTATAGGGCTATGTCCACAGGATCGCCGTTTTGCTGCAGCGATTCATAGATCGCCCACGTAACGGCCAGAGCAATGCGCGCATCCTCGGCGCTGGCCTGCACCGGCTCTTCGCCCCGGATCGCCCGTATCGCGTGCTGCGTTAAGAGCAACTGGCTGTCACCGCCGTAGGGACCGAATTCTTCGCTCGCTCCGCCCTCCCGCAGGATCTTGAAACCATCTCGGGGACGGCTCGGCGTCAACGCGCCCTGGGGGCCGAGAATATCGTCAATCCGTCCCTGCGGTTGCACGCCCGGCGGCAAGCCCCACGAGATGCTGAACGCGGCCAGGTCGCCGCTGCCGTACTCCAACGCAACCGTGGCCGTATCCGGCGCCTTGTTTGCGAAGTGGGCGATTTCCGGCCGGTCTTTGGCAAGCGTGAAGCCGTGGGCGCTCACCCGCACCGGATTCGTGCCCGTGAGCCAGCGCCAGTAGTCAAAGTAGTGGGTCATGAAGTCGTTGAGCGGGCCGCCGTTGCCGCGGTCCATGTCGTGCATAGCCAGCTTGGGGCGAATGTGAGTGGCCGAGTGCATGCGGAACATGACCGGGCTGCCCAGGGCACGATCTCGCATCGCCTGTTGCACGGCTGCGGGCGCGTCGCCGAAGCGGCTTTGAAAGTTAATGACGAACACGACGCCTGTCGCGTTCAAAGCCGCGATCATCCGGTCGGCCTGGTCCAGCCGCATGGCGATCGGTTTTTCGCTCAGCATGTGCTTGCCGTGCTCGGCGGCGAAGATCGTCACCTCTTCGTGGTAGAAAGCCGGTGTACAAATGGAGACCACATCGATGTCATCGCGCTGTACCGCTTCCCGATAGTCGGTGAAGACGAGTGGCGCTTCAAATGCTGCCGCCAACTCCTGAGCGCGGTCTTCCAGCACGTCCACGACTGCCGCCACTTCCGCCTCTCCGGACGCCGCCCAGGCTGTGGCGTGGGCATTCCCCCGCGCGCCGGTGCCGACGATACAGACGCGATATTTGCCGTTAGCCATGTGTCGTGCGCTCCTCTCCAGCTAGGCTTTGCGGCAAGCGAAATTCCCGCAAAACGTGGCCCGGACTTGGTTGCCGGTTCGTGCTTGCAATTGTCGCATTTGCCCTAGCATGGGGCATCGAGCCCCGTGCTGTCAACGCAGGCACGCGGCGGCAGGTGGAAAACACGCCTGTCTCAGAACTCTTTCAGATTGTCTGCGGATAATGGAATCACACAGCTTCTACTACCCATTACAAAGGAGGTGCAATGTGCGATACCGGAATCTTTTTGGGGTACTCCTGCTCGCTTTGGTGATTCTTGTGAGTGGGTGTAGCGCGGCAATTGTGCAAGATCCCCCATCCGCGGCAGACAAGCCGGCGGCGAGCCAAGCCGCATCCGCCGGTCCCGGACCGGCATTCGCATCAACGGGAGACATACGCACCATCGTGCAGGAAGTCGTGAACCAAGTACGGCCGTCGGTGGTGCAGGTAGCAAACGAGCAAAGGCGGCAAGGGCCCTCCGGCGACCCGGTGCTGGTTCCAACGGGGTCTGGCTCGGGCTTTATCATCGACGCCGCCGGGCACATCATCACGAACAATCACGTTGTCGACGGCGCCGAGCGGCTTACCGTCGCCTTGCCGGACGGACGGTTGTTCGTGGCAGAGACTGTCGGCCGCGACCCTCGTACCGACCTGGCGGTTATCAAGATTGAAGGTGAAGACTTGCCGATAGTGGCGCTGGGAACATCGCAGGACCTGGCAATCGGACAGTGGGTAATCGCCATCGGCAATGCCCTTGGGCTACCCGGCGGCCCGACCGTAACAGTCGGCGTGGTGAGCGCCACCGGCCGCACCGCGCGCCCTGACGAGAACTTTCTCTTCGACCTCATTCAAACCGACGCCGCGATCAATCCCGGCAACTCCGGCGGACCCCTGATAGATCTGGCGGGACGCGTCATCGGCATCAACACGCTTGGCGCCGGTCTCATCAGGCCTGGGTTGCAAGCGCAGGGCATCGGCTTTGCAATCGCCATCGATACCGCCAAACCGCTCACGCAACAGATCATCGAAACCGGCAGAGTTGCGCATCCCTACATCGGTGTTGCGCTGTTCTACAACAACCCGATCATCGCGGAGCAAGACGGACTGCCCAACATTGCAGGCGCCGTGATCGCGCGGGTGGAGGCAGGCAGCCCCGCCGATGAGGCCGGTCTGGAACCGAACGACATCATCATCGCGGCGGATGCCGAAAGGCTTGTTGACGAGAGTACGCTCTATCGCATCCTCTCTCGCCGCATGCCGGGCGATGAACTTGCGTTGACGGTGCAGCGTGGCGAGGAGCAACGGGAGATTTCATTGGCTCTCGGCGTGTTTCCCAACACGCCGCAATAGCGAATCCGGGCTGGAGATTTCAGCCGCCGCGCGCTGGAGACTTCAGCCCTCTCGGGCTGTAGACTTCAGCCTTATCAGGCTGCAGACTTCAGCCCCTTAGGGCTATAGGCGACCGATAGCCGTAAGGTTCGGACGGAGGCTGCCCGTGCCACTGCCCGCGTGTTCAGACCGGCAGGAACGGTTGCGCTACCAGCGCGGCCGCATGGGCAGCCAGCTCGGATCGCGTTCCTGCATAGCGGAAACGTCGTCTCTGGCCGCTGCCTCGTTTTCAAGGTAGCGCTCGTGGGCCTCCTGCAGGCGGTCTTCATCCACTTCCACGCCCAGCCCCGGGTCCTCCGGCACGGGAAACGCCCCGTCCACGAATTGCAGCGGCCCGCCGGCCACGATGTCGTCGTCCTCATTCCACGGGTAGTGCGTGTCCGACGCGTAGATAAGATTCGGCGCCGCGGCCGCCCAGTGGGTCATGGCCGCCAGCGAGATTCCGGTGTGGTTGTTGCTGTGTTGGGAGACACCGAGCCGGAACGTCTCGCAGATTTTGGCCAGTTGCAGCGATGCCAGCATGCCGCCCCAGTGGTGGTGATCGCCCAGCACCACCTGCACGGCGTCCATCTCTACGGACGGGGCGATGTGGGAAAAAGCCGTCACGACCATATTCGTCGACAAAGGAATAGGCGTGGCTTGCGCCACGGCTGCCATGCCCGCCAAGTCCGGCGCCGGGTCCTCCAAGTATTCCAGGTCCAATTCCTCCACCCAGCCGGCAAAGCGGATGCTCGTTTCCACCGACCAGATGGCGTTGGGGTCGATGCGTAGTTCATGGTTTGGGAAACGGGTACGGAGTTGGAGCATGGTCTCGGCTTCCACTTCGGGCGGCAGCACACCGCCCTTGAGCTTGAGCGTTTGGAAGCCGTAGCGTTCTACAAACGTCTCCGCCTGATCCACGAGCTGCTCCGGACTCATGGCCTCGCCCCACTCGTCGTCGCCCTCGTATTTGTAGAAGAGATACGCCGAATAGGGAACGGTGTCGCGCACCTTGCCGCCGAGCACGTCGCAGACGGGCCGCCCGGTTTCCTTGCCCAGCAGGTCGAGCATGGCGGTCTCGTACGCGGCAAAGACCGGCGGATTGTTGATGAGGATGCGCGTCCGGTTGAACTGCGCCGGGTCCTGGTCTTGCACGATGGATGCGGCGCTCTGCAGCTTCCTTACCATCTCATCGCCGCCATAGGTCTCGCCCCAGCCCACGCAGCCGTCGTCCGTGGTGAGACGCACGATCACGCGCAGCGCCACGGGCTCGTGCACGCCCCACGAGTTGCGTAACGGGGGATCGCTAATGGCGATGGGAATTACGTCTACGTCAACGATACGCATTGGTTATTGCTCCTTTTGCAGACTTCATGCTCTTGCGTCGATGGTTCGAAGCGTCCACATCGATAGACTGAGGTCCGGTAGCGTAGGTTTGCGACCTGCGCGATATTCATGTGAGGTGGGGTAATCCCGCCAATCCATCGAATTGAGCACAGGTTACAAGCCTATGCTACCGCTTATTCCATCCGTCAACTCAAAGCCGCCTCAGTACGGCAGCTTTCGATAGGATACCGTAGCGCGGGGGCTTGTCCCCCGCTAGCGTATCACTGCCCGGAGTGAGCGAGAAAAGATGGATTCCCGCATGCGCGGGAATGACGGTCGCCTCCCCACTCCCATCTTCGTAGCGCGGGGGCTTGTCCCCCGCCTCTTCGCTTGCTATGCAAACACCGTATCGAGCAAGGCACTGCGATCGCACTAAAGCACTGACGACAAATCCACCCGCTCGCCGGTCTCGCCGGACTGCTTCGCCGCCACAAGCATTGCAATAATCTCCAGCATCTCCTCGTGGGGTATAGGGTTCTCCCGGGTCTGTATCATGCGCACCACATTGCGCATCTGTTCGGCGTAGAAGAAGCTGGCGTCGCGCACGGCGATTTCCGCGCTGCCCTCGGTGCCGTAGACGTTGAGCAGGAACCCGTAACGGGCGGAGCGAATGATCTGCATAGTGACGGCACGGCCGTCCGTGTAACGCACGTGGACGAGGTCGAATTCATCCGTGTACTCGTTGCGCACCCACGCGATGCCGGGCCCCATCACGGTGTAGAAGAGTTCCGCCGCGTGGATGCCGTAGTAGACGAGCTCGTTCGGGCCGGTGGCCACGGCGACCCGCGCCTCGCCCACCAGCTCTTTTTCGTTCGCCTTGAAGTCTATGACTTCTCGCGCGTAACGGAGCGCCGACGACGACATGAGCGGCGTATTGTGGGCCTGCGCCAGCCGCACCATCTCCTTGGCGTGATCGATGCCAAGCGCAAAGGGCTTATCCACAAACGTCGGCACCCCGGCTTCCAGATACGGCCGCGCCAACTCCAGGTGCGTATCACCCGGGTCTTCCAACACAAGCACACCGTCGGCTTTGCCGATCGCCGCGGTTGGCTCGTCGAGCACAGTCTCCAGATCATGTTCGGCCACGAATTCTTCGGCTGCCGCGCGGTCGCGATCCCAGAGCATGGAGATACGCGCCACGCCGTTGAGACCTACTCCATTTGGATTCTCCTTGTTGATTAGCTCTGAGAATGAACGGGGATGCTGGGGGCTAAGTCCGATAATGGCGAGATCGAGCATGGAGTGCTTCCTTTCACACGTTTAGTCTGATTCCGAGATGCTACCTATGGATGGGCCTATGATACTGTACTGTGTCCGTCTGTGGGGAGCTTTCGATGCGGCGAGCCGCTTAAGTTGCCCGCCTTCGGCAAGCCAACATCTGGCACATCAGGGCTAGGGTCTGCTGCCTTCGCTCAGTTTCAGAATCAAGGAATCGCCTGGCAAGTCGTATGAACTACAACGAATAGCCAAGTTACACCATCTTGGTGCTCTGCAAAAGCCACATGCGGGAATGGGTGTCGAGGTGCGTGATCACTCAGCGTTAATTGCTATCTTCTCTAGCGTACTGCAATGGATTCCGAGAATGGAGAGCAGCCGGCTTTGTTGCATGCCCTAATCTTGTAGGCGGTAGCTCGAAAGGCACCAAAGGCTACATTTGGAGTTGGATCCATGTAACTGACCTGAGGAGCGCTAACTTCCGAGTCGAAGCGAAACGAGTTGGGATCACTAACAGTGCCTTGATATACCTCGTAGTAGGTTGCCCCTTTCACCGTATCCCAATTCACTCTTGCAAAGTCATGGTGTAGTGGAATGCGGACCCTCTCCCCTTTGACGCCAGTGGTTCTGAGCGGCGATTCGACCGGCCCATCAGACTCCGTAAGCCCTCCCGATTCATCAGATACAGGTGAGCAACCGTTGTCGTTGCAGACATGTACCCTATAGAAGTAGATGGTACTTGGGTGCAAGCCTTCGTCTACATACGGGGGACGGTTGAGATTCGACGCTACAGGTTGATATTCACTTTCTCGCGTTCTCCTGCTCAACTGATAGGAGTGATCCTGCAACTGGTAAGAGAATGGCACAAAAGCAGCGTTCCTATAGCCGTCGTTTTCTGAGCACACTGCGTTGTAGCAGGCCGTGACCCAGTATTGGACATCGTGGGTGTAGCTACCGCCCTGGAGTGCATGCCACTGAACCGTCATCGAATGAGCGCTCCTGTCGATGACTCTCACACCATCTGGCTGAGGGGGGATCGGACGTGGTTCGTGGGTATAGGCGGTTCCGACCACATTCCCATCCAGCTCCACGATGCAATCAATAAGATCAGGGCAACCTGTATAGATCTTGTAATGAGCGGCACCTGGCACAGAATTCCAGATGATCCGTATCGATGACTCAGCTTGGACAGCATGCACATCATCAGGGAAGGGCGGTGGCGGCTGGGCCGGGTTGTCACTTTCGATCTCCGAGCAACCGGAACTGTTGCAAGCAACAACCCAATAGTGTCTGCCGAATCCTTGCTGGGTGAGAATGTAGTTAGGTTGCTGAATGCCACTTGCAAGTTCCTGGCAAATGAAGGGCCGGCCATCGAGCAGTCTACAATCTGGGAGCGTTGGGGAGTGATAGACGGTATAGGATTCCGCACCAGCCGAGGCATCCCATTTGAGCACCTTGTCCGCCCCCACATACCCATAGCGCTGGTTCGCGGGAGTCTTGGGCGGCCCGCCGAAGGGCCCACAGCAAGTCAAGACCAGAGGGAGCAGAATCGCCAAGAGCAGGATGGCGAGACCCCGCAGTCTTAACGAACAGGCGCCAACGTGACAAATGCCTGTTAAGCCAGCCCCGATCGGCGTCTCCTCTGCTCTAGAGACAGAAATCCTTGCTATTGCACCATCCCTACACTTTGCCATTGTGCCGGATCCTACTTACGACACATACTTCAAGAGTGATTTAGACAATTGCCAGTCCGTCCCATCATGTACTGGCCAAGCAGAGAGGGCCCATACGAAACGATTGTACGCGGTCTCTTGCAGGAAGCCAATTGTGCCTACCGCAAGACGGCGATTGCCCGGAACCGGCATCGGCATTGCGGGCGACGTGGCGCGGCGCCCAGCTGCGTCACCCCCAATTGGTGCCCGCTCTTGCTTCGTCAGTCTTGGGAACTCGCCCGCCCATAGACTGACACATGGGCGCCGCTCTGCGCGGTGAACGGCCCGCGTTGCCAATCGCCCCACCGCTCGCGCAGTCGAAGCCCGGCGAGGCGCGCCATCAGGTCCAGTTCTGACGGCCACACGTAGCGCAATCGTCCGGGATACATGCGGATGCCGTCTTCCGTCAGATGCAGGTGGCGGAAGTCCACTATCTGGTTTACAGCGTCGTGGATCGAAACGTCAAGCCGGACCGAGTCCATTTCAGGCAGGCTCGCGCGCAGGTGTTGGTTCTCGTCATACCGGGAAATGTCCGGGACAAAGGCGTGGACCAGGAAGACGCCGGACTCATCGAGACGAGACGCCACATTTGCAAAGCACCTGACTTGGTCTTCCTGGGAGGTAAGCATCAGGAAGGTGTTGTTGATGACGAAGACGAGCGAGAAGCTGCCCGCGACCGCAACGTCCGCGAAGTCGCCGCTGGTCACCGGCAATGTCGCTCCGCCTTCCTTGGCTCGCAGCCTTTCGATCATGGCCCCGGAAGCCTCAATCCCGTGTACCGCTACACCGCGCGCCGCCAGGGGCAGCGCGTACGTCCCCGTCCCAATCCCGAGCTCAAGCGCCCGGCCGCCTGCCGCCAGTTCTTCAAGGACGTCGACGCGTGCCGCTACGTTTCCCGGTCTGTAGAACTCATCGTAGACGCCGGCGATGCGGTCGCCATACGTTGCAGCCGAATACTCTTTCACAACACTTTCCTCTCTTCGCGAACACACGAGCCAGATGCCCAACAAAACAAAAGACCTCCCATGCATGGGAGGCCGTGATGACTTACTTCTTGAGTGCGCGGTCGCTACGTCCTCCCCAATACGCATAGCCACGGCAGCGGTGCCGCCGCGGCGCTGGCGTTAATCGGGAAATTGTAGGCCGCAGATAACATGCCCAATGTTCTCCTATCTACTGCGGGAGTATGACACAGTTCTAACTCTTCTGACAACCCTCAATCTCATCTTGTAGAGAGAGGCTCTACGCTTATGGGCTTGTCACATTGCCAAACACCTGCTATACATATTACGTATAGACACTCTCTCCCTAACGTACAGGAAAGAGTCGATAGTTTGTGTAGTGCGCGCAGTTGTTTAGAGGAGTCCAACCATGCGTACCTCAAGACGGCGAATACTTGGCACCGGAATCGGCTTTGCGGGCAGTGCGGTGTTGCTAGCCGCCTGCGGCACAGCCGCGGCGCCTATGGAAGAAGCGCCCGAGGCAGAAGCTCCCAAGGCGGAAGAGGAAAAACCCGCGGCGCCTATGGAAGCCAGTGAGGTTGTTTACTGGTCGCTCACGTCGGCGTGGGGTTCCTTCAACGAGGAGATTGGCGCGGAGCTCGTGGCGGAATTCAACGAGACGTTCGAGGCTTACAACGTTACCACCATTCCCAAAACCGGCAGGGACAATCGCGACACCCTGCCAGCGGCGGTGGCCGGCGGTGCGGCGCCCGATATGGCATTTCAGGACCGCTACATTCCCAAGACCATGGCGGTTAACGGCATTGTGCGCGACATCACGGACATGGTGAAGGTGTCATCCATCATCAACACGTCCGACATGTGGGAGCGCATTCTCAATGACGTCACCTACCGCGGCCACCACTTCGGCCTGCCGTGGTCGGCGGACGTGCGCACGTTGTTCTTGAACAACGACGCGCTGCTTGAGGTGGGGCTGGATCCCGAAAACCCGCCCACCTCGTGGGACGATTTCCACGAAGCCATCAACCTGACTTTCAAGAAAGACGGCGCCAATATTGAACGTCTCGGCTACGTGCCGTTGTGGGGCAGCGGCGGCGCGCTGGCCGGGTGGATGATCCCCTACTGGCAGCAGGGCGGCAGCCTAACATCAGCCGACGACAGCACGTCCACCATGGACAACGAGTTGATGGTGAACGCGTTCGAGCATACGCTGCGCATGTACGAGGCCCAGGACGGCTACGACGCCATCGCGGAGTTCCGCGGCGAAGTTCGCACCCAGCAGATCTTCATCGACAGCAAGCTGGCGATGTACTTCGAGATCTACGACATCCCGAATTTCCCCGACTACCGCGAAGGCTTTGCGGCGCTCAACTACGGCCTGGCAGTGGAACCGATCCCGCCCGGCGGCTCGGCCGCCACCTACGGCGGCGGCGGCTCCAAGGTGCTGCCGAATGCTTCGGCCAACCCTGAAGGCGCGTTCGCGTTCCTCGAGTGGCTCTACGACGCTCCGCAGGAGTTGCGCTTCAACGACGCCAAGGGCCGCCTGCCGGTGCAGAAGGCCATCGCGAACAGTCCCGAGTGGACCCAGGACGATCCGCTGCGCTTGCAGGCCTCTATCGAGATGGCCGGCGCGCACTGGGTGGTGACCGCTCCCGGCGGCATCGAGATCCTCGGCCTGCACGTGGCGCTGCCGCGCACCATCTACCAGGGTGAGAAGACCATCCAGGAAGCCATCGCCGAGACCAACGAGCAAACCCAAATCGTCCTGGACGAGACGCTCGCCAACTCGGTGCTGGACTTCTAGGTACAGTTCATCGTCGTTGGGGATTCGGCTAGAGCGTGGTGAGGGACTTTGTTTCCCAACGAAGCACTGTTGACCGAAAGGGCAATCCAACGAGGTTGCCCTTTCCTGCGTCCTTTGGGCGCAGGTTGCAAACCTGCGCTACCGGAAGAGGAGGGTCCAACCTTAGTCAAGCCAGCGGCGCCGTCCAAACAGCGTGAGGGCCGCCGTGCGCGCAGGCAAACGAGCCTTCTCCCGCATTGCTCACCTTGACAGCCAGCCGTGAATACGCTGTACTGTAGCCAAGTTTCGTCTTGCGTATGTTGAAACTTTGGGAGGATTTGCGATGACAGACAATGGCAAGCTTGGGGTCGGTGTGGTCGGCATCGGCTGGGTCTCGCACCAGCACATCGATACCCTGGTCAAGAACCCGCATACCGAGGTGGTCGGGCTCTGCAGCGGCAGCCTGGAAAACGCCCAGAACGCCAAGGAAGAGCACGGGCTCAGCAACGCCCACTGCTACAACGACTACGAGCAGATGCTGAAGCAGGACAACCTGGACGTCATCTTCATCTGCTCCACCAATGAGAAGCACGTGGACCAAGCGATAGCGGGCGCGGAAGCCGGCAATCACCTGCTCATCGAGAAGCCTGCCGCGCTGAGTTGGGAAGGCCTGAAATCCATCGCGGCAGCCGTGGACAAGGCCGGCGTGGTGGCGTGCGAGGGCTTTGAGCTGCACTGGAGCCCCTACTTCCTGATCGTGCACAAGCTCATCAAGGCCAACGCCTTCGGCAACATCTTCTACGGCGAGTGCGACTACTTTAGCGCCAACTGGCCGCAGTGGTACGTCGGCTACAACTGGGTGAAGACCCGCGAGAAGGGCGGTTCCGCGCTGGCGGCCGCGGGCTGCCACGCCGTGGACGCGCTGCTCCAGTTCATGCCCGGCGAGGTCGACCACGTGGTGGGCCATTGGGGCAACTTCACCAAGACCTTCGATTGGGAAGGCACTGTGCTCAGCGTGATCAAATACAAGGACGGCCGCATCGGCAAGGTGGGCTGCATCTTGGAGGGCAATAACCCTTATTCGTTCAACGTGCGCCTGCACGGCGACCGCGGCACGTTGGTGGGTAATAAGTTCCATTCGGAGACCCTTATCGGCGAGCGCATGACCGAGCAGACCGATTGGGCGACCTTCGAGACGATCATGCCGGATACGCCGGAGGTCTCGCACCACCCCTTCCAGCCGCAGACGGACCACTTCATCGACTGCATCCTGAACAACAAGAAGCCGGAAGTGGATATCAACGACGCGCTGAAGATCGACGAGGTAATCTTCGCGGCGGAGCGGTCGGCCAGCCTGGGCGGCGAACCCGTCAAGCTGCCGTTGGAATAACTTTAGTGCGTTAGCTCGCGGCTGGAGACCAAGCTAGCGGTCAAGCGGGTTAAGCAGGGCTGAAGCGAAATCCAGGGCTTATCCAATAGCGCTGCTTTGGCTTCAGTGCGAACATGAGTAAAGCGGTGAAACGCGTCGGGGAGCTTGAAGTTCGTTTGAGTTCCCCGGCGTGTTTGCTTGCTCAGTCGGCAGAAGTCTAATACGGAGCGGTAGAGGCGAACCCACTCAGCGATGGTGTCGTATTCCCTCTCCTCGGGGAGAAGGTTAGAGCCTGCCCCATACTCGATACGGGGGTGAGGGGATTCTTAGCAAATCAGGTACCTCCTCTTGAGATAGGCCACACGGCAATCGGACCGGGCTTCATTGGGTCACTCTCTCTTTACCACAGATATGTGCGCAATACCTTCCCTGCTTGCCTGTGTCTGACCGGTAACTGGGGGCCTGAATCTGGGCAGTTCTCCGCACACCACCCTCCCTCTGGATTCCGGCTTGCGCCGGAATGACGGATAATGAAAGAGGGTCCATACGAGCAGTTTGTGCAGCCACTGTTGTAGAGACCACGCCATGCACCAGATTTACAATCAGCCATGAATTTCTTTGCTTCACGTCGGGAACGCCGCATGTGGCTGTGGGTGCTTGTCGTCATGGCGGCGATTTACGCCACGCTGGGGCTCGCACAAACGCTGGCGCAGGCATTGGAAGAGCGGGGCCTGCTGGATATCTCCATCGGACTCTTCCTCCTCTGCATGTTCCTGGTGGGAGTGACCATCCTCACGCAGGGTCTGCGCGTGAGGCCGGGCGGAGCGGAAGTCGCCGTAGTCATCGGCGTCGTTACCGCGTATCTGCTCGTGCTCACCCGCATGACGGTGCCGACCGAGCGCTCGCACCTCATCGAGTACGGCGTCGTCGGCGTGCTTGTCTATGAGGCCCTCACCGAGCGCAGCAGCCAAGGCCGCCGCGTGCCGCTGCCCCCCGTGCTCGCTATCCTGATTACGGCAGCCCTGGGCGTGCTTGACGAGGGCATCCAATGGCTGCTGCCCAACCGGGTGTTCGATCCGGTTGACATCCTATTCAACCTGCTCGCCGGTACCATGGCCGTAGCCGCCAGCGCGGCGTTGTCGTGGGCGCGGCGTTGGACGCGCTTGCAGAGGTTGGGGCTGAAGTGAGCTAGCCCAGGTGGTGGACAGCGCCAGGCGTTATACTAAACTACTTGCGCCGCATGGGGTACAATTCCCCCTGGAGACATCCTGGAATCTCAGCTATCGGCGATTGACATTTCGTATCCCACATTTTTTGCCACACCGCCGATGCGCTCTCACCCCCGTATCGAGAACGGGGCAGGCTCTAACCCTCTCCCCCAGGAAAGGGGAAAATCTCGGAGCATAGGTACGTGGCAGATTAATCTGGCCACCGTACAAACCGGGAACACACTAACGTCGATCAGGTACAAGCGGGAGAACATCACATGAGCACCGACACCGGACTCTTGGCACATTGGAAATTCAACGGCGATTGCCGGGACTCCTCCGGCAACGACAACCACGGCATAAACCGGGGCGCGGATCTCGCCGCCGTGGGGCGTGACGGCAGTGCCTACGGCGCCGCACGCTTCGACGGCCGTGCCGCGCATGTGGAAGTTCCTGCCGGCGATGTGCCGGCCCTCGCTGAGGGTGACTTCACGCTCGCCGCCTGGGTGGAACTCCCGCCCGACGGCGCCAACCTGCATGGCGACATCCTCAGCAAGTACGATCCCGCCACCCGCTGCGGCCTGAACTTCGGTACCTTGAACTTCGCCGGAGTCACCGCCGCCCAGGCCCACCACCGCAACCTGCACATCGGCATCGACGACGGCGCACACGAGCCTTCGTGGACCGATTGCGGCCGCCCGGGCAACAACCTGCGCGTTTACTCCCTGGCCGTTTATAACGGCGACCTCTACACCGGTACGTTTGAGTGGGGCGCGGACGAGGCCGGGCACGTCTACCGCTACGCGGGCGGGCAGACGTGGGATGACTGCGGCAGCCCCGATCAGAGCAATACCGTGGCATCGCTGGCGGTGTTCAGGGGCGAGCTCTATTGCGGTACGTCCTGCTACCGGGCTGGCGGCTCCGCACTGGAAGATTCGCCGAACAAGCACCCGGGCGGCGCCATTTACCGCTACACCGGAGAGGCAAGCTGGGAGCACTGCGGGCGCTTGGAGGGAGCAGAATCCATCGCCGGTATGGCCGTGTATAACGGCGAGCTCTACGCTATTCCGCTGTACAGCCAAGGCGTCTTTCGCTATTTGGGGGGACAAGACTGGGAGTATTGCGGCACGCCGGGACGCCGCATGATGGCGATCACCGTCTTCAAGGGACACCTCTACGGCGCGGGTAACGAGGGCGGCGGCGTCTTTCGCTACGACGGCGGTACCACATGGACACCTTGCGGCTTCCAGGAGGGCGTCACGCAGGTGTATTCCTTTGCCGCCTATCAGGGCAAACTCTACGTCGGCACGTGGCCCAACGGCACCGTCTTCCGCTGGGACGGTCAAGAAACGTGGGAGGACGTAGGCCGCCTGGAAGACGAGAAGGAAGTAATGGCCATGGCGGTCTACAACGGCAAGCTCTACGCGGGCACGCTGCCCTTGGCGAACGTCTACCGCTACGAGGGCGGGACCACGTGGATGAACACCGGACAACTGGATACCACGCCGGATGTTAAGTACCGGCGGGTGTGGTCGATGGCAATCTTTCAGGGAAAACTCTTCGGCGGTACGCTGCCCTCGGGACGGGTCTACTCAATGGAGGCCGGGGCCAACGTAACGTACGACCATGCTCTTGGCGCCGGCTGGCGCTATCTCGCAGCCGTCCGGGAGAACAATCAGCTGCGGCTCTACGTGGACGGCGTGGCGGTGTCTACTTCCGACACCACGGCGCACGTTCCCGCCTCCATAGCGAACGACCAACCGTTGCGTATCGGCTTCGGTCAGCACGACCACTTCAACGGCAGCCTGGCAGACGTACGCGTGTACGGGCGTGCCTTGAGCGCTGCGGAGATAGCCGCGCTCCAGGAAACCACGTAGCCGCCCGCTCAGATTCCGTTCCATCGAGGCGCCGCCGGGCCGCAGGGCGATGTAGTCGCGACGCAGTTCAGTCCGGTCCGGTTCCGTACCAGGCTGTAGCAGCTTGGGCCGCGCGGGCAAACCACGCTTTGCCGGCGGTCATATCTCAGACGGAGTCTTCTTCCTCTTCCCCCACATCTGAGAAGTTGGCGATGGCCACCTCGCCTTCGGGAAACTCGGCGATGATCTTCAGCTTTCCACCCACGGCCTCGATGTAGGAACGGAGGCTGGACACGTACACATCGGCTCGTTGCTCCAATTTGGAGACGGCGGGCTGATTCACCTTTAGCGTTTCGGCTAATTCCCGCTGGGTCAGTGCACGCGCCCGGCGCAACTCACGCAATGGCATTTCCGCGAGCAACTCCCGCTTAATCTCGTCGATGCGCCGACGACGCTCCGGTGTGAAGTCCCCGGTCAGTTCCTTGAACGGACGGCGTCCACTCATTCGATCAACCCCTCCCTTCGCAGTTCTTCCAGATACTCGTCGTAGAGGTCGTCAGCCACGGGCACGTATTCCTCGTAGAACCGGTCGTTGCCCGTCTTGTCCCCGCCAATGAGCAGGGTGGACGTTCGTCTCGGGTCGAAGGCGTAGAAGACCCGGATGGGCCTTCCGCCGCTCTGCACGCGAAGCTCTCGCATGACTCCGTGGCGCGAACCTCTGATGTCCGAGGAGAAGGGGTACGGCAGACTGGGGCCATGCTCCACCAGCAACTCTACTCTGGCGGCTACCTCGTCTTGCTGGCCCTCTGAGAGACCTTGCCACCACTGCCCGAACTCGTCCGTTTACTCGACATCCCAACGCATGGATGCATTATATTCCAAATAAGGAATATACTGCAAGACACGCTCGGACTCTCCCACGGGAAATCGCATTCTCGGAGAGATGACACTATATTGACCGCAGTTCAGTCCGCTCCCGGCTCTGTAAGAGGCTGCAACAGCTTTGACCACGTAAGATACCCACGCATTGCCGGCGGTCATTTCTCAGATGGATTGGGCATGGAATCGCCTTACTCAGAGCCGCACATGCACTTGACTTCACAAGTTTGCGCACGCTACAATTCTTTCAAGCTGTCTAGGAATTGCGGTCTTTGCTGTAGTTTCCTGGAAGGGATGGCAGCGGGGGACCAACCACTGGTGTCCCGTCATCTCGCTTAGCCGTCGTATGAGTTCAGAATAACGCCTACCAGGCAGGAGGTATCGGTTCTGATGAAGAGTCGTACTACATTCCACATGACACGGCGTCGCATGCTCGCGGGCACGGGGGCCGCGGCAGGTGCGGTGCTCTTTGCCGCGTGCGCGCAGGGCGGCATGGCGCCCGCAACCGGGGAAGCGCCTGAATCCGAGGACATGAAGTCAGAAGAAATGCCGATGGAAGAGCAGTTGCCCGTGAACTTCTGGGCCATCGACATGGGCGGCAGTAACTGGGTGCAGGGCATCGGCGAGGAGATTGTTGCCGAGTTCCACGAGGCCAATCCCAACGAGCAGGTCAACGTCATCGCCACGACGTATGGCGACACCATCAACAAGCTGCCGACGGTGGTCGCCGGCGGCATCTCGCCCGACATCTCGTATATCGACGCTTACTTGCCGAAAGACTTCGGCGTGCGCGGCATTGCCGCCGACATTACGAATTATGTCAAGGCATCGACCGTCATCGACCCGGAAGACTATTACCCCCGCGTCGTTTTCGACTCGACCTACCGCGGCCACTGGTTCGGGCTGCCCTGGGCGCCCACGGTCTTTACCTACTTTTACAACAAAGGCGTCTTCGTGGAAGTGGGTCTGGATCCGGACAGCGGGCCGGCGAATTGGGACGAGCTGGACTCGGCCATCCAGCAAACGCTCAAGAAAGAAGGCGACAACATCGAGCGTCTCGGCTTCTGGTACGGCAATAGCTCCCTGGTCTGGTGGCTGGTACCGTTCTGGCAGCAGGGCGGCCGGCTGCTCAGCGACGATGAGCTGACGTCCACCATCGACAACGAGACGATGGAGACCGCGTTCAACTTGACGCTGCGCTTCTTCGACCTGCAAGGCGGACTGGACGCCATGAACGCCTTCAGGGGCGACGAGCGGCATCAACACCTCTTCTCCACCGGCCGCTGCGCCATGTGGACCGACGTGATGAACATCACGCGGTTCGAGCAGTATGAGGAGGCCTTTGCCACGATCGACGTGGGCGTGGACACGTATCCGGTGGCGGATGGCGGCTCGCCCGCAGCCTATCGCGGCGGCGGCGCGCACCTGATGCCCGAAGGATCCAACAACCCGGACGGGGCGTTCAAGTTCCTCGAGTGGCTCTTCCTGGAGCCGAACGACCGCCGCTTCAACGACGTGCGCGACAGTTTGCCGGCCCGCCGCTCGGTGGCCCAAAGCCCCGAATTCACCCAGGGCGACCCGCTGCGCATCCAGGGCGCCCGCGAGATGGACGGCGCCCAGTGGGTGGTCAGCGCCCCCGGCGGACGCGCCATCATCGGCATTCACGTGCGCATGGCGAGCTCCATCTGGAACCGCGAAAAGACGGTGCCGGAAGCGCTTGCCGACGGCAACGCGCAGGTGCAGCAGGCGCTGGACGAAGCGCTGGAGAATTCGGTCATCGATTTCTAGCCGGATTGAGTCCGGCACACGAACATTGCGCTATTCGCACGCGTGGGACTTCCCACGCGTGCGTTTTCTTATGGTAGACAGTCCTCCCTCTACGCTTGGCCCGCTCGCCCCAGCACCAGAAGCAAGCCCTTTCCTTGGCACACCTTCCTCTTCATTCCACTGGCGGTTCGGCTTCGCATGTTTTTCGGACCTTAACATTTGCTAACTGGAAGTAATTCGCTATCCTTAGTATAGGAGATAACGCGAATAGTCTCGGCAGAGGATACTACTACCCTTCATGAGCACTGCTGCGCCTGCGCTTGCCCCGATCGAAACCCTGCGCGAAGAGGATGTTGCGCAACTTTGGCAGGCGTGTCCTTGGGGTGCCAAACTCCTGCGCACCACGGGTGGCGAAGAGATTCAGGTCGTGTATCCTGGGCGGCGCAACCTGGGCCCCGGGCCGGACTTTCTCGATGCCATTATCGCGCTCGATGGGCGTAGGCTGCGCCACGGCCACGTGGAGGTGCATACGGCCACGTCCGCTTGGCGCGCCCACGGCCATACAGCCGATCCGGCCTACCACAACGTCATTCTCCACGTGGTGTGGGCAGACGACCGCCCGCTTGCGGGCGGTCCGCTGCGCACGCTGGCGTTAGCCCCACACTACCCCGCCGGTTTGCCGGAAACGTACGCGGCGCACCGCCTTCCTGATTTCCAGCCCTGTGCAGATCTCCATACCAAGTCCGACGCCATGACCGTCGGCATGCTCTTCGCCACGCTTGGCGAACGGCGCTTACGCAAGAAAGCGGCGCAATTGCTAGCTGCCATCGAAGTCCTTGGTGCAGAGCAGGCGCTCTATGCCGCCTTCCTCGATGCCCTCGGCTACAGCCAGAACCGCGAAGCCTTTCGCCAGCTCAGTGAGGGGTTGCCCTGGCCCGTGGTGGCAAGACTGCTGCGCGGCGAGTCCGACGCGGTGGCGCGCGGCGAAGCGCTCTTTCTCGGCGCTGCAGGCCTGTTGCCATCGCAGCGTGGCGGGAATCCGCGTAGGGACACGACATGTCGTGCCTCTACCGACCACGAGCGGATGTATGTGGAGGAGATGGAAGCGCGGTGGCGGCAGTTTCGCTTGGAGCCGGTGGCTGCGGCCTCAGCATGGCAGCGCCGCGGTGTGCGTCCCGTCAACGCGCCCGCCCGGCGCGTGGCGGCCGCGGGGATGCTCTGTGCCCGGTTTGCCCAGACCGGCCCGGTTCAGGCGTGTCTGGCACTCCGTGACGCAGAGGACAGGCCGCAGCCCATGGGGCGCATGGTTGCCTTGTTTTCCCCGGATGCCTCTGCTTCACCTTATTGGGCCGCGCACTGCGACGTTGGCGTGCCGCTGCGGGGCGAGCCCCAGCGCCTTGTCGGCACGGAGCGCGCCCGAGAAATCCTTACCAACGTAATGCTGCCGTTTCTCATTGCCTACGGCGAGCACACCGACGACTCCGCAATTTCAGACTGGGCCATCAACCTCTTTCGCCGCGCGCCGGCTGCCGGCATGAACCGCCTCATCCGCAGCATGCGGGACGACGTATACGGTTTGCCTCCAAGATACGTGCCCATGACGGCTGCGCGACAGCAGGGACTGCTGCACATCTACCATACCTGGTGCCGGGAGAAACGCTGCGACGCGTGTGCGGTGGGTCAGATGCTCGGTGAGAACCCAAAGCAACCGTGAGGCGCATGTTTGATCCGGCATCTTCCCGCCCCCCTGCACGAGAAATACCCTGTCTTCTCATCCAGGCAGGAATGCCGCATGCCAGGAACTAGATTCCGGCTTGCGCCGGAATGACGGTCCTTGCATACCGTGTGTTGCTTCTCCGACGCGCTCGTCCCATTGGATGCAGCATGGCGCCGTCCCGGTCTATGCGTCCAGGTAAACGGTCTTGCCGCTTGCCGACGCCTCGTAAATTCCCTGCACGATGGCCACGGCCCGCTTGCCGTCCTCGCCGGTGACGCTTGGCGCGCGCGCTTCCAGGATGCTCGCCACGAACTCGCCGTCCTCCCGTATGAACTGGCTGCGGTCGCGGGGGAATGTCAGCGTCTCCCACTCCTCGTCATCCGCTCCCGCTACCCTAAGGTGCCGCCAGGTCGCAATCTCCATGGCGCCGTTTGAACCCGTCACCTCGGCGCGGCAGCGGCCCATCGTGGGCGTCGCAATCAACGAGATTTCCATGGTCGCCGTGGCGCCGTTCGCGAATTCGAGATGCGCCACTCCGTGGTCCTCGCCTTCGGTGCGCGCGCCGTAATGGCCCACGCGGGCGGTGATCGCCGTCACCTCCGACCCGATCCACCAGCGCAGCCGGTCGGCGCTGTGCACGCCGTTATCCATGAAGACACCGCCGCCGGCCAGGGCGCGCACGCCGCGCCAGGCCAAGTCCTTATGGCGGGTCGCGCCGATGACGGAGTCGTGAATGTGGAGCACGTCCCCAATCGCCCCCGCGCGCAGCAGCTCCATGGCCCGCAGGTGCTCATGTATGAATCGGTGCGTATGGCCCACCATGAGGTTTACATCGGCTTCCCGGCACGCCGCAATGATGGCATCGCACTCGGCAACGGTCACCCCCAGCGGCTTTTCGGAGAGCACGTGCTTGCCCGCCTGCGCCGCAGCGATTGCGGCTGGACCGTGCAACGCGTGGGGCAGGCAGATAATGACCGCATCTACCGCCGGATTGTCCAGCACGGCGCGGTAGTCGGTCTCCGCTTGCGGGACGTCATACGCAGCCGCGAATTCGCGTACAGCTTCTGCTCTGACATCCGCCGCCGCCACGATCCGCGCTTGGGGAACGGCGGCCAGCCCGCGCGCGTGGGACTGCGCAATGCCCCCGGTACCCGCAAAGCCGACGTTCACAACATCCATGTAGACAACTCCTTCATTCTTGGTCCGCAGCCCGCACCCGCACTAGTGCCGGGATGCGAACGATGCGGAATGTGTGCACGCAGGGCATGCTTATGTTGCCCGTCACTTGCTTCGTACGCTCTCGTCTCATTCTATACGTGCTCCCTGTACGTCTGCACTGCATGGTATACTGAAGCCGTCTTACTGGCGTGATTTTCCTCGCGCCGCTCGAGCCACTAGGGAAGCCGCATGGTCGAGAGCCTCCGCACAGACGGGGGCAACCCTTGGAACCTGACCCGGATCATGCCATTAGTCTAGAGGTTGCCAGTGATCTGGTAGATGCCAGCGATCTGGAAAATGCCAGCGGAGAAAAGCGGCAGCACACGAAGACGCCGCTGCAAATCGCTTTCCTTACCTATGCAGCAGTTTTTCGTGTTGAGTGGGGCGAGGGTGGAAGCGCGTGACAGGCACACTCCTTCGCTTCAGTTACAGCATGTGAAAAAGGAACGGAAATGACAGACGCGCTTGAAATAGCGGGGAAGCAATTCACGTCGCGGCTGATGATTGGTACCGGCAAATACCGCACGCCTGCAGAGATGGTGCAAGCCATCGAGGCATCCGGAGCCGAGATTATTACCGTGGCGATACGACGCCTCGATCTCAGCAATCCCTCGGAGAAGACGATTCTCGATCACATCGATTGGGACCGCTACACGATCTTGCCGAACACGGCCGGCGCCCGCACCGCGGACGAAGCGATTGTGACCTCTAAGTTGGCGCGGGAACTCACGGGTTCGGACTGGGTCAAGCTGGAAGTGCAGCCGGACCCGGCTTCGCTCTTGCCGGACCCGGTGGATACGCTCCATGCCGCCGAGGCGCTCGTCAAGGATGGCTTTGTCGTGCTGCCGTACATTCACGCCGATCCAATTCTGGCGCGGCGCTTGGAGGACGTGGGTTGCGCCACCGTGATGCCCCTCGGCTCGCCGATCGGATCCGGCCAAGGCATCTTTACGCGGGAAGAGATCGAATTGATCGTCGAGCAGGCCAACGTGCCCGTGGTCGTGGACGCCGGGCTCGCCGTGCCGTCCGAAGCCTCCCAGTCACTGGAAATCGGGGCGGACGCCGTGCTCATCAACACGGCAATTGCCCGCGCTGCCGACCCGGTGCTCATGGCGGAAGGCTTCCGTCTCGGCGTCGAGGCCGGACGCAAAGCCTACCTTGCCGGACGCATCGCGCAGCAGAAATTCGCCACCCCCAGCAGTCCGGTAGCGGGAGTCGTCCACGCCTAGCCAGGCCGGTCTCACGCCGCATGAAACCCCAACTGCCATACCCCTGCCTCACGCTCATTACGCGCCTCAGCGCGCCGCAGGGCGTTGCGCCGCCGGATTCGGGTCCCGCACGGCGACCCGGCTTCCCTATGCTTACGCGGAATCCGCTTGCGAGCACGCTCATCCAGCGAGTCCGGGAAGGCGTGGAGGGCGGTGTACGCGTGGTGCAGGTGCGGGAGAAAGAGTCATTCGCCAAGGACCTGTACACCCTTGCACAGCAATTGCGGCACATCACCGCGGACCGCGCGCTCTTGCTCATCAACGACCGCATCGACGTTGCCCTTGCCGTCGGCGCGGATGGAGTCCACTTACCTGAAGACGGCCTGCCCGTGCAGGCGGCGCGCCGCTTGCTGGGCGAGGACAAACTGATCGGCTGTTCCGTGCATAACGTCGCCAGCGCCCTGCAGTGTGCACAGGCCGGCGCGGACTTCGTGCACGTCGGCACACTGTATGCGACGGACTCCAAGCCGGGACGCATACCGGCCGGGCCGCAGTTGGTGCGTGACGTGGCGGCGGCAGTCGACATTCCCGTTATCGGGGTGGGAGGCATTTCGGCGCAGAACGCGCCAACCGTTATGGCAGCCGGCGCTCACGGCGTGGCCGTAATCAGCGCCCTGCTCGACGCTCCTGATACATCCGAGGCGGCACACGAGCTGACCAGCGCCCTTGCGGAGCGGGCACAGGTGCGACCGCAATGACGGCAGATAAGCGAATCCCCCATACTGAAGCGGTACAACCGCAGACGGCGCGCATTCGCATCAGGGTGAACGGGGAAGACCGGCGGTTGGCTGCACGTACGGCACTGGCTACCTTCCTCACAACACAAGATGTGCCGGCGCAATTCGTCGCCGTGGCCGTGAACAATGAGGTAGTCCGACGCGCCGACCACCCCCGCGTCATACTCCAAGATGGCGACGTCGTGGAGATCGTCCGCATGGTCGGCGGAGGCTGCGGCCGGCAGGACAAGACGCGTTCTGCCCCGGCTACCGCGCACATTGACCCCGGCCGGGGTGCGCACCAAGAAGACCCGTATCCATGCCGGCAGAAAGCGCAGGGGCAATGTCCATGACGACTGAGGTCGCCATCGTCGGCGGCGGCATCATTGGCTGCGCGCTCGCGTATGCCTTGGCCAAAGATGGTGTGCGGGTAGCCGTCTTCGAGCAGGAGCGCGTCGGCGGCCAGGCGCGCATCGCCGCGGCCGGCATCTTGGGGGCCGGTGTAGAAGGGGACACCAAGAGCCCGCAATCCAATCTGGCCGCGCAATCGGCCAAACTCTACCCCGCCTTTGCAGCCGAGCTTGAGGCCGTCACCGGGCTGGACGCTACCTACACGCGTTCCGGCGCGCTCACCATCGTATTTGGCAAGACACAAGCCATGTTTCTCGAACACCAGGCCGGCGTGCTTGCCGCAGAGGGACAGCGCGTTGCCTGGCTTGAGCCCGTCACCCTGCAAGCGACTGAGCCGTTGCTCTCCACTAAAGCGCGGGGCGCGCTCTTCTTCCAAGACGATGCTCACGTCTACGCGCCGCAACTCATGCACGTGCTCACACTGGCGGCTGTAGCCCAGGGTGTGACACTACACGAGTACACGCCGGTGCATAGCTTCCTCACCGCCGGTGAGCGCGTCACCGGTTTGCAAACGGCTGCGGGTCCCGTGCACGCCGATCACGTCGTCATCGCCGCCGGAGCGTGGAGCCGGTCCCTCGGCGACCATTTGGGCATCAGCCTACCGCTAAAGCCGACCCGCGGCCAGGTGATGGTGCTGGAGACGTACGACCGCCCGCTGCGGCGCGTGGTCTTTGGCGCCGGCGGCTACCTGGCGCCGAAGCAGGACGGACGCATCGTCGTCGGCGCCACGGAAGAAGACGCGGGTTTCGAGCGCGAGAATACCGCCGGCGGCGTGGCGTTTCTGGTCAAGCTATTGCAGAGGCTCGCCCCCAACCTCGTGGACGCGCGCGTGCACCACTTTGGGGTAGGACTGCGGCCCACGCCGTCCGACAGACTGCCGCTGCTGGGACCGGTCGCGCACTGGCCGGGCCTCTGGGTCGCCGCCGGCCACCACCGCAACGGCATCCTGCTCGCCCCCATTACCGCGCAACTCATGCGCAACGCCATACTGGATGGCGACCTGGCGCCGCTGGAACCGTATGCTCCCGATCGCTTTGCCGCGCAGTGAGCAGCCGCAGTGCCGTGTGAACACCGGGCATTCTGTTGTATGCGGCATGTTCGGATGAGTTTGGAAAGGTAGACGCATGTCAGAACAGCACCCAGACGCGCCGCCGGCATCCAACGACACGCTGACGCTTGAACCGCAGACCGCGTTTAGCGGCCCAATGCTATCGTTCCACTTTCCCGGCCTGGCGATTGGCGTCGCCGAGTACGAGGCGGGCCCAACCGGCTGCACGGTATTCCAATTCGGCCATAGCGCCGTCGCCGCCGTAGACATTCGCGGCGGGGCGCACGCGACACTTTACACCGAAGCGCTGCAAAACGGTGAAGGCAAGCTGGATGCCATTTGCCTGGCCGGCGGCTCGTTCTACGGCCTGGAAGCCGCGACGGGCGTGGCGGCGGAATTGCTCGCTCAACGCGCTTACTCGCCCCATTGGGGCAACATCGCCCTCGTATCCGGCGCGATCATCTATGACTTCGGGCCACGCGACAATGCCATATATCCGGACAAAGCCCTGGGTCGCGCGGCGCTCAAGGCGGCGCGACCGGGAGTCTTTCCGTTGGGCCCACGGGGCGCGGGACGCTCGGCGACGGTGGGCAAGTGGCTGCAGAAGCCCTATCGCAGCGAGGCCGCGGGACAGGGCGGCGCGTTTCGTGAAGTCGCTGGCGTGAAAGTGGCCGTCTTCACGGTGGTGAATGCCGTGGGCGCCATAGTCGACCGCCAGGGACGGGTGGTGCGGGGCTCGTTGCATCCGGAGACAGGTGAACGCCCGCGCGTGGCTGACGCCGGTTTGCCACCGCCGCCCCCACAGGGGAACACCACGCTCACCGTCGTGGTCACGAATCAGATCCTCGGAGGCTGGTCGCTGCGGCAGCTTGCCCGCCACGTCCACTCGTCCATGGCGCGGGCCATCGAGCCACTGCACACCATCTCCGACGGCGACGTGCTCTATGCGGTGACCACCAACGAGATAGCGCAACAAGACGGATTAAACGAATACGTGCTTGGCGTGCTTGCCTCCGAGACCGCCTGGGACGCGGTGCTCGCGTCGTACAACGACGACGGCCAGGAAAGTCTTGATGAGGACTTCTAGCAGGAGAGCAGCAAGTGAACTTAATACGCCCACACTGTGTAGGCCAGTGGACGCTGAGCCAGCGGCGTATCCCAGGCGACAAGTACCAAATTCCAAATGTCACTCCTGTAAGTGTTGAGTAATTCGTTGACAGAATCCGCTTTCCATTCTGAGGAGTTGACGGTTCATGTCATTCCGAGCGCAGCGAGGAATCTAGAGTCAATGTCGAACATGGTCCATATGGCACAGTACTCTAGATTCCGCGCTAAGAGCGACACTTCGCTGCGCTTCGTTCGGAATGACATATGTACTTGTCATGTCTAGCACTGCGGAAGGTTGCTTTTGTTCTCAAACCTGTCAACGAATTACCTGACATCTACAATTCCGAGCGCAGCGAGGAATCTAGGATGCCTACCAATCGGAATTCATTGACAATGCATCCCATGAGCCCTTACAAAACGTCACTGTCGATTCCCCGCTGAATGACGGGGATGGCCGCTGCTCCATGACTGCGAAGACTATGCTGCGAGCTGAGTGCATGGCTTGCGCGGGAATGACGGAAGCGGTATTCGCTTGCTCTAAGATCGCAGGTGGGCTGATTCCCTGTTCTTCACCATAGTCAGGCACGCCCTTGCGTCTAAGAGAAATGTCCCGACATAGGCAATTAGCGAGCGCCAATTGAGTACCACACCGACGATCGGCACCTATCAGGAGAAGTCGCTGCACGCGGCGCTTAAGGACTGGTACGCCGCGCCCGGCGACCAAGCCGAACAGCCCGTCGACGGCTACGTGATTGACCTGATTCGCGGTGACGAACTCATCGAGATTCAGACGCGGAATTTCTCCGCCATCAAGCGTAAGCTGGCCGCGTTGCTGCCCCAACACGCGGTGCGTCTCGTGCATCCCATTCCGGCGCAAAAGTGGATCGTGCGGCTCGACCGCGACGGCGCAACCGTGCTCAGCCGCCGCCGTTCGCCCAAGCGCGGCACGGTGCTCGATGTCTTCGATGAACTTGTGAGCATCCCGCACCTCGTCACCCACCCGCGGTTTTCGTTGGAGGTGCTGCTGGTAGAGGTCGAGGAAACCCGCCAACTGGACGGCCGCGGCAGTTGGCGGCGGCGCGGCTGGAGCATTCACGACCAAGTGCTTGTCGGCATTTCATCGCAGCACCGCTTCCACGGCCCGTCTGACTTCGCCGCCCTCCTGCCTGCTACGCTGCCGGAGCCGTTTACCAGCAGCCGGCTTGCCGCCAGACTCGGCGTGCGCCACGGCCAGGGACAGAAGATCGCCTACTGCCTGCGCCACATGGGGGCAATCGAAATCGTCGGCAAGCAGGGCAACGCCTACCAATACCGGCGCGCGGTAGTGCCGATACCGAATCCGTCCGCATGACCGCCGCGCCATCATGGTCGAAAATTGCGGTCCGCGATTGAAAGACTGCGGCTTCACGCAAGCACTGCGCGGTGCTCATTCAGTGACCAATTAAGCGAGCAGGAGGGCCGGTTCGTAGTCCAGCCCTCCTGCTTTTCATTTACAATTCTTGGCGGCTCACTTCCTAGTCCAGCGGGAACGTCACCGGCGCGGGTGAAATCTTACCGGCTTTTTGGATGCCGACGGCGATCTCCAGCGCGTGGCGCGCCTCGTCGCCGGTGATTGCCGGTGGCCGGTTCTCGTGGATTGCCTGCACCATGTCCTCTACCTGGACCTGGTGGCCGTTCCAGCCTTTGACCGTGGGGTCGGCGGCAGCGGTCATACGCGCGGAGTAGCCGGACTTCATCTCCTGCTCCTCCTCTTCTTCCCGGTCGCCCTGGATGCGCCAGGTGACGACACCGGCGTTCGTCAGGCAAATGGTGCCCTTCTCGCCGAAGAAGTGGAAGTTATGATCGAGCCCCGGATAGGCCGACGTGGTGAAGACCATGTTGCCGAATGACCCATTGGCAAAACGCGCGTTCACCACGGCCAGGTCTTCCGTTTCGATATCGTGGGTGAAGGTGCCAAGCTGGGCGGTCAGCGACTCCACCGGGCCCATGATCCACTGGAGAAGATCGATGCTGTGGATGCCCTGGTTCATGGACGCGCCGCCGCCGTCGAACTTGTAGGTGCCGCGCCAACTGACCGGGCCGCCGCCGGAAAAGTACTCCGCCGTGCGCAGCCAGTAGAGCTGCACGTCGGCGTAGAAGACGCGTCCCAAACGGCCGGCAGCGATGGTCTCTTTCACTTTGGCGTAGAGCGGGTGCAGGCGCGATTGAAAGATCGCCGCCAATTTCACGCCGTTTTCATGGCACGCCGCCATCAGCGCGTCGGCCTTCTCCAGGGTGACGTCCAGGGGTTTCTCGCAAATGACGTGCTTGCCGGCTTTTGCGGCTTGGATGCCCAACTCGGCATGGGTGCCGGTGGGGGTGCAGATGTTCACGACCTGCACGGCATCGTCGGCCAGCAGCTCAGCCACAGAGCCGTAGGCCGTGACGTTATGTTCATTCGCAAGGCCCACCGCAAACTGCGGCTCCATGTCGGCAATGCCGATCAACTCCGCCCCGGCGGCGTCTTTAATGGCCTGCGTGTGGGAGCGGGCAATGCCCCCGGCGCCGATCACGCCAAACCCAATCGCTTGCTGAGTCGCCATGTTGCACATCTCTCCTTCTGTACACTCACTTCAGCGTCCGGCCCGCCCTTGCCACGCGGGGCGGGACATGCTTACTCACATATTGTTATTCTTCAATTCCCGCTGAACTGCCAGCGGTGCTTCGACCCTTCGACAGAGCCTGCCGAAGTGCTCCGGACAGGCAAGCTCGGCACGAACGGTAGATTGCACCTAACCCTTCGCCCTGGGTCCATCCGTTTGCCCTACTTCAATCCGCTCGCCCTGAGCCTGTCGAAGGGTCGCAGGATCGCAGGGCAAGCACATGAGGGCTAATTTTGCTTCACGGCCGACCCTAAGCTACTTCATAGTGCTGCAGGTCTACTATCAGCGTATCGTCGCGGTGCGGGCCCACGCCCACCATGCAGATTGGCGCACCTGCTAGTTCACTTATGCGTTCCAAGTACGCCTGGGCATTGGGTGGCAGGTCATGCCATGCCCGGGCGCTGGTTGTTGGCTGCTGCCAGCCGGGAAATTCCTCATAGATAGGCCGGGCACGTGCCATCAGGCGTGTGTCCGGTACTGTCTCATAGCGCGTGCCGTCCACGTCGTAGGCGACGCAAATCTTGAGCGTGGGCATTTGATCGAGCACGTCGATCTTGGTGACGGCAATCGACGAAAAGCCGCAGAGTTCGGCGGCGTAGCCCACGGCGACGGCATCGAACCAGCCGCAGCGGCGGGGCCGTCCCGTGGTAGCGCCGTACTCCTCACCGATTTCCCGCAGAGTCTCGCCCATTTCGCCGTCAAGATCGGTCGGCACCGGGCCTTCGCCCACCGCCGTGGTGTAGGCTTTGACCACCCCAATGATGTTGCCGATCCGATGCGGCGGCACTCCGGCTCCGGTGGCGCTACCGCCGGCTATGGGAGACGATGACGTTACATAGGGGTATATCCCCCAATCGATGTCACGCAAGGCGCCAAGCTGGCCTTCCAGGAGGATCGTCCTATCCTCTCGCAACGCCTGCTGCACCAAGGGATGCGTATTCTTGATGTACGGTCCGAGTTGCTTGCCCCAGGCGAGGGCCTGCTCCAGCACGTCGGCGTAAGCGAGCGGCTCGTGGTCATACACACGCGTCAGGAGGCTATTCTTCGCCTCCAACACTTGCCGCAAGTATTCGCGCAAGTGTGCCGCGTCGGTCAGGTCACCCATGCGCAGCCCGATACGTGCCGCCTTGTCCGTATAGCAGGGTCCGATGCCGCGCTTGGTCGTGCCCTGCGCGTTCTTGCCGCGCGCCTCTTCCTCAAGGCCGTCGAAGAGCACATGATAGGGCATCACCACCTGCGCTCGTTCGGATATGTGAACGTGACTAGGAGCAGTTTCCAGGCCCGCGTCGTTCAGCATCTTCATTTCCGCTAGGAATGACTGCGGATTGATCGCCATGCCCGTGCCGAGCACATTGTGCACATGCGGGTAGAATACCCCGCATGGAAAGAGATGCAACGCAAACTTGCCATGGCTGTTTACAACCGTATGACCTGCGTTATCCCCACCTTGGTACCGAACTACCATGTGGGCCTGCGAGGCCAGGAAATCCACCACGCGCCCTTTGCCCTCATCACCCCACTGGGCTCCAACCACGGCTGTAACTGGCATGGATGCCTCCCTCAACACAAGCTAAACCAAGCCGTTCGTTTAGCAGAAAGACCGAACCCCGGCATCACCGGCGTGATGCGCCATTCCTTATGGTACCCTATGCCCGCGTGCCGGACAAACCACCCGTCTTGACAGGGAGACTCGCCATGTAGCGCGGGCAAAGACTAACGTCCGCGCCTCTTTCTCCCGCTTCCCGCGCCATCGCCGGCAGCGGCTGTGGCGCCAACGAGCAACAATACCGCAATTAGCAGGAACGCGCCGAGCGCCATCACGGGGATGGAAACGAACCCAAACTCGCGCAACCACATAACGTTGCAGGGCGCATCCGCGCTGCAGCTTGTCGACTGTTGCAGACTGGGCACACGCTGCAAAAGCGCATGATAGAAGGCAAGACCCGCGCCGATACCTGCCAACGGCAGCGCATACCAGCGCACGTCGCGATCGTCGCGGATCGCGCTGATACCAAGGACCACTACCAAGGGATACATAGCGATGCGTTGCAGCCAACAGAGCGTGCACGGCGGATAGTGAGCAATCTCAGAGAGGTAGAGACTGCCCAGGGTTGCGACAAGCGCCGCCACCCATGCCAGACCAAGCGCAGAGTCCCGGCCGTGCGCCCAGACGCGTTCCAGCAGGGTCGTGCGTGCGGGAACTGCGGCTGACACTACACGCTGCCACACTCCTGCGACTATGATTACGGGTATCGCCCCGAATGCGATCAGGGTGAGCGTTGCAAGGGCTTGAGGCACGGACCACATAGGGAACGTCACTCCCCAATTATCCTGAAGAGTACCGAATTAGCAATCGTACACCGCTGTCTGCGGCGCTAAATCCATTGGATATCCAGACTCACGCGCGCTGTCAGGTCGCCGCAGTGGCTCGCTGCTCGACGGCATTGTACGTAAAGCGGCCTACCGGCGGCAGTGGATCACCGATCAGCGGCCGGGCATACGCGTGGAATGCTTCAGTCGGCATATTACCTTCCCTGTTCATGAAGGCCCGCGGCATGAGATTCTCGGCGTTGGCCACAGCTCCCAATGGCGCCGTACCGGTCGTGGACTGGTAGGGGTCGTCGCCGGTTCGTTCCAAAGTGATCATGACGCCGCCGGCACCGCCCACGGCTTCCCGCACGGCCGCTTGCCCGACCATATAGGCCTCCTCACGGTCTACCGCGGAGCAGGTGACCATAGACGACCGCTGCAAGGTGCCTGGACGGTTCGCCCGCGCTTTGATACCCAACCGTTCGCGCACCTGCCGTGCCAGGTAGTTGCCACATCCGGCGACTATGATATGACCGAAGGAATCGGAGTTCACGGTAGCCTCCGAGAGTCCGACAATGTCGCCATCCGCCGTGGTGAGCATCTCGGCAACCGCCACCGTGCAAAAGCCGAATTCGACGAAACTCCGGGAAACATCATCCAGAAAGCGGTCTTCGCTGAACGGTATCTCCGGCACATACACGAGATGCGGCGGGTCGATTGGGCTCTCTTTGCCCAAGCAACTCGCGGCAGTGAGCCAACCCGCATGACGGCCCATGCTCTCGTAAATCGCAACTCTGTCGTATCCCGCCATTGCTTCCACGTCTCGGCCCATGTCGCGCACCGACAAGGCGCAGAAACGGGCGGCGCTGCCGTAGCCGGGGCAGTGGTCGGTGTACATGAGGTCGTTGTCTATAGTCTTCGGGACGCCAATCACGCGCAATTCATAGCCCTCACGCTCCGCCAGATCGGCGATACGCTGGCTGGTGTCCATGGAGTCGTTGCCGCCGTTATAGAGAAAATACCTGATGTTCTGGGCGCGAAAGACCTCAAGGATGCGCACGTAGTCGTCCGGCCGCAATTTGCGGCGGCAGGACCCCAAGGCGGCCGCCGGCGTACGCTTGATGCGCTCCAGCAATTCATCACTTGCCCCCCCTAAGTCCATCAAGTCTTCCTTGAGCAGGCCTTCTACGCCATGCCGCAAGCCGTAGACGTTTTCTATTGCGGAATGTTTGCTCGCCTCGTGCAATACGCCCACGAGCGATGCATTGATAACCGCGGTAGGACCACCTGATTGGCCGACCGCCAAATTGCCGCGCAGAGTGTCAGGCATAAGAGGTTTCCGCTCCTCTCGCTCTTAGGAAAGTGCGTATTGTGTCAGTATGTCAATGCCCTGGTCTTGGTAGCGGGGAAGTCTTCCCAGTGCTTCGTCAGGGCCGATGCCGTGATGAATGATCTCGCTTATTACCGAGCCAACTGCCAATGGGTCGTCCTGACCCGGATAGAGCACGTTGCGTCCTACCATGGCCCCGCGTACATTGGGCCCCCCGCCCATGCCACGGGCGAATTCACGTATAGTCGGCTCGGGATTGTCGTGGGACGCCCCGCCCAACATCAGGAGCGGCATGGTCGTGGCTCGTACCACTCGCTCGTAGCCCTCGCACACGGGAATCTTCAACCAGGTGCGGGCGGTATTGCCGCCCAGACCGGAGAGCACACCGATCTGCTTGAGCAATTCGATGGGGTCCTTGACCGGTTGGTAGCCGTTTTCGGTGCGTTTGACCGGCAGTGGTTCCAAGAAACTCGGCAGGCCCATCGCGCTGAGTTCGCTCACCGCCTCCGCAATGTACATGAGCGTCTTGCCGGAACCCGGCTCATTGGGATCGAGTCGCCACAGCACCTTGGCGCCGTCCAGGTTCGCCTCGGCGATACCGTCAGCCGTATAGGCGGTCATGTCGTCGTCCATTTCGAACGTCGTCCCGGCCAGGCCGGAGCGGTTCATGGAACCCAACAAGACCTTGCCGTCCAAGAAGCCCGGGCCGCCGCCTTGCTTGACCAGGTGGTTGACGATAAAGACGTCGTCCAGAACGTCGGGTGTTGCCATCAGGCCATCGATGAGACCCCCCACCAGCGCTCGCAACACACGACCCAGGTAGGCGTGCCGGTTCGTCATGCCCAGCGGGTCGGAGGGCGTGGCAGTAGACATGCGCGCCGGATGGTCCGCCGCCAAGATAACGAGCTTACCATCAGGGGCGAGGTGCGTGCGCCGCTTGCGCGAGCGCTGCTCCAGCGCCACGATCTCCGGCTTATCCACCCGCACGTCGGTAATGCGCCAGAAGACTTCTTCCGGAAAGAACCGGTCGAGATCAAATGCGTAAGCGCCCGCAGTTTCTGCCATCTATGCGTCTCCCGGTGTAGTCACGCGCGTCATAGTTTGTGTGCCAACAACCAATTATAGCTTACATCTTTGTACTTTACTTGCACGGCCTAATTAGTAGACTTAGCCTTGACGCATTCGCCTGCCAGGAATCATGTCATTCCGAGCGCAGCGAGGAGTTTAAACAACTCACGATTCTAGATTCTTCGTCGCGGAGTGTATCCTGAGCCTGCCGAAGGGCTCCTCAGAATGACAGGTTGAACTGCTGGCTTAGGGCTGGGTGCGACTACGTGTCTTGCACGTGACCAATCTAAACCCAAAACTACCAATTCCGCTTGCATGGCTAACGATCACACACTACTTAACTCTTTCGCCAACAAGGTCTCACATGTCCGATCGCCTGTCTCCGTAGAGTTTACACATTGACACACGCATTGGCGCTATCGAGTTCTTGGGGAAGCAGCGTCCTACCCTTGGCCGATAATCCGTTGCAGTAACACAACTAGGTTACAATATTGGAAGTCGGTGGGAAGTGCAAGACAGCAAGAGGAAACAACCTGCGCAGGAGTACGTGGCCTTGGCCGCTGCAAGAAGCACAACGATGTGCCTAAATCCATCCGTTCGTGCTGAGCCTATCGAATCACAACGGCGCTTTTGACTCCATCCCGCTCGTGCTGAGACCGTCGAAGCGCAACGGCACGCCTGTCTCTATCCCATTCGTGCTGAGCCCGTCGAAGCGCAACGGCGCGCCTGTTTCTATCCCGTTCGTGCTGAGCCCGTCGAAGCGCAAAAATGCGTCTGAATCTATCCCGTTCGTGCTGAGCCTGTCGAAGCACAATAAGGAAGGCAGTTGACTTGAAGAGACTCGGTGCAAGCCGACGTTAGGCCACCCAACTCAATTCTGCGCAATTTGCAAAAGCAACAAGCCCATAGTGTTCTGAATAGAGTAACCCCGAATGAATGACTCCGTCACATCACAGCCCCACGTTCCCACGGAGAGGAAAGGACGGCACAAGACCATCGCCGTCGTTGCCGAGCAATGGCACCTGCGGGCGCTCGTGCGCGCCGCCGTGGAAAACAAGCGCACGCGCGTGGTCGAGGCATCGTCCCTAGAAGAACTGCGTACTATCGCGTGCGGCGCCCGCATCGATCTCGCCATCCTCGAAGTTGAGGCCGTTTGCAATGACGAGGAACTGGAGTCGGCGCTGCTCACGTGGGACGGGCCGCTCGCAGAGGTGCCGGTGATTCTGCTCACCGACCAAACGGCACCTGACGAAACTTTACTCCCCGGCTCATTTCCCCCATTTCGGACGCTCCACAAGCACTTCAGTCCCTTCGAACTCCTCAACTTCGTCTACACCCTCATCGGCTATTGACCGGCTGGCAAGGTATACACCCCAAGTTGGCTAAATGCTCACAACGACATGCCTTGCCCCGATCGGCATGATGCGACAAAGTCCGTACAGGGAATTAGGCCCTTGCCGAGAAGCCTAGTCGCTGTACGCCGCCAGCAGCTTCTCCACGTGCGCGCGTACAGAGTCGCGATCTGCGCTGCAGACGAGGCACGTAAAGGGGAACTCGCCGGTGGCGCGGAAGCGGGCGGCGTTGGGGTAGTGGAAATCGCCGGTGTGGGTCATGAACTGGCCCCACCAGCCGTAGGTAAAGGCAGGGCCGGAGACTCTACTCTGCTCGGTCCACTCCGGCGGAAAGAGCGAGCGAAACGGCGGCAAGGAATTAATCCAACTGCCGCACTGCACAATCCGGATATCCGGCCGGTCGTGTTCCAAGTCGTCCAGGAGTTTCAGTAGCAACCGCGTCAGGGCGGGCATGTCCCAGAAGGGTGACTTGGGCTGCACCATGTTCGTGAAGTGGATGTGGACGATGTCTTCCGCGTAGTCGCGGCTGAAGCTGCCGTAGGGCGTGGGCGGGATTACCTGTCCCGCACCCTCCCAGAGGTTGCCCTTGCGTTCGCCGGCAAGGCGCTCTTCCATCGTGGGATGTAGCAGGGCATAGGCGGCCTCTTCCAGCGCATCCGTAGCCGCGTCATGGCGGTGCTCGTGAAAGAGTGCTTTCAACCGGTCCACGAGCACATCCCACTCGGGGTCTGGGTGGCCCTGCGCAGGATGATGCTCGCCATCCCAGAGGTGCGTGCGCCGGTAGATGTCAACGCGGGCGGCGATGAGCTCCTCAAAAGGACGCTGCTCAGTCTGGAGCAAGCGGTGCACGTACCAGGTCTTGAGCTTCACGCACTCGCGGTCGTAGTTGCGGCGGATGTCTAGCCGAGATGCCATTGCTCAATTTCCTGACGGAAAGCGTTGCGAAACATTGTCTGACATGAGTAACCGCATTCAAGAGGTGAAGATTTCCCCTCACCCCAACTCTCTCCCTGTACAGACCGGGGACATAGGTAACAGTTGTTCGGGGACATGGGTTACACATTTTACTGATTGACACCTACGAGAGCATTGGGTTGGTCCGGGTTTGATAAGAGACTGGCGACACAGTGCACTCACTTTCAGCCTGTCAGCTTGTGCCAGAGAAACAAACTGTGTGCATAAGGATATTGAGCGGATCTAACTTTCAAGGCAAGGACATCGCATACTACGAAAATCCCCTCGTTCTATGGTGTAACCTATGTGCCCGAACATGTGTAACCCATGTACCCGGTCTATACACTCCCCAGGGAGAGGGGGTCATTGTCGCCCGCCTATCTTAGTAATGTATCGCACTGGAAGTCTGCGCGTGGCCCGAACCAAGGTGGAGAGGGAGTCTCTCTTGCCCGCCAATCTTGCTCAAGCATCAGTCTGATGGTCCGCACATGCCCTAAACCAAGGTATGGGGGTCTCCAGGCGGGGATATAACCGTTTGCTCGATTCTCTCTTGAACGCTTCAAACGCCTGCCTAAACGCCTAGGGTCACCGTTTCGCCGGCTGAGCTTGTGGATGTGCTTAGAAACGATCCCGATTCTGTCGGCTACTCTTCCGGTACTACTGTAACAGGCAATCCAGTCTCGATAGATTGCCGCGCCGCCGTGATCAGGCGCATTGCCTCCACGCCGTCCTCGCCGGTGACGATTGGCACTGTCTTGCCCGCCACACAGTCGAGAAAGTGGCTAATTTCCATATAATAGCGGTCGAGTCCGCCGACGTCCGTCTCCACCCGCTCGGTAACGTGATCCAGGCTAAAGCGGCTCCGTCCGGATTGAATGTCGATAACGATAGCGCCGCGTTCGCCGTAAATCTCAATGCACTTTTCCGAATGGGGCGACGACCAGCTTCCCTCCATGGCGCCGACCACGCCGTCCACACTCTCCGCCATGAAGACAACGGTATCGGTGCCGGCTATGTCTTGAGCGAGGGTCGCGCCCTTGGCGTAGATGTTCTTTAGCTCTCCAATTAGGTGGCGGAAGAGGTCGACGTAGTGAGGGCCGGACTCCCACAGGATGCCGCCGCCCCGCGCGGGATCTCCCAACCAGGTGCCGGCCATGAGCTCCACGCCCGCAAACCGGAGGCGGAAATGGTGCAGGGGGCCCAGCTTACCGGCATCGATCCATGCTTTGGCTTTGGCGATGGGGGTATAGAAGCGGTTGCAGAATGCGGTCAGTAGATGGACGTTAGCGCGCCGGGCGGCAGCAACCATGGCCTGCCCCTCGGCCACGCTCATGGCCAGCGGCTTTTCACAGAGCACGTGCAGACCCCGCGCAACCGCCTGTTCGGTAATCTTGCGGTGGGAGGTCGGCGGCGTGCAAATGCTGACGGCATGCAGTTCTTCACTACGCAGCATGTCCGCGTAGTCGGTGTAGGCTTTTGCGCCGTACTCCTGCGCACGCGCCTCCGCGACGGCCAGAATAGGATCGGCCACGGCCACAATCTGCGCCCGACCACTCTTGGCATAGCTGCACAAATGAGAATGGGAAATAGCGCCGCAGCCAATGACGCCCACACGGATCATGGAAGAGCCTTTCTCTGTCGAATTGCCACTCCTCAGGCCATGCAAACCGGAAATGCAAGGAGCCCCTCACCCCAGCCCTCTCCCCCAGGAGACCTCTGCGCAACTCTAGCGGTAGCGAAATAGTTCCCTCTCCCTCGACGGGAGAGGGCTAGAGCCTGCCCCGTACTCGATACGTGTATAGACCGGGGACATGGGTAACAGTTGTTCGGGCTCATAGGTAACACCATAGAACGAGGGGGTTTTCGTAGTATGCGATGTCCTTGCCTTGAAAGTTAGATCCACTCAATATCCTTATGCACACTGTTTGTTTCTCTGGCACAAGCTGACAGGCGGAAAGTGAGTGCACTGTGTCGCCAGTCTCTTATCAAACCCGGACCAACCCAATGCTCTCGTAGGTGTCAATCAGTAAAATGTGTTACCCATGTCCCCGAACAACTGTTACCTATGTCCCCGGTCTGTACAATACGGGGGTGAGGGTGAATCTCCGAATTCTCTCCATAGCATACAGATATTTGCTCGGCTACATCTTGACACTGCACCAGCGCAAGGGGCCACCGCAACATAAAGATCCCCTCACCCCGACCCTCTCCCCGAGGAGAGGGAGGTTTGCTCGCCGACAGGTAAGTTACGCAAAGGTCTCCCCAGGGAGAGGGAGTCACTTTGCGCTTGCGGGTCGTTCGTACGCCAATCCCGCCGGTCGTATGACTATGCCTCTGTTGAGCGATTCGCCGGGCTTCCGACCCCGGCAGAAGAAGATGCATGCCGTTTCGTTCATTGTTTTCGGCCTACCATGAGCCGAGTGAGCAAGCCGAACTGGGGCGGCGCGATTGCGAATGTCTCGCGTAGTGCCGGCGGCGCAGCGGCGAAGCGCGCACGCAACTCTTCAACAGCCTCCGGCGGTGTTTGCTGGCGGGCGACCCAATCGTCAAACTCCAACATCTTCAGCCAGGTGTGCGTCACCGCAAAGTTGAGGCCCGCCGCGTGAAAGAAGCCCTGCCACTCACCTTGGCTCCACTCGCGCACGTGCGAAGGGTCGCGCAGCACCTCCACAGCATTAATCCAGCGGTCCGCGATGGAATCGTCTGGTGACGTATTGTCCACCACCAAGAAGCGGCCCCCAGCGGTCAGGACACGCGCCACTTCCTGCACCACGCGGGCGGGCTGTTGGAAGTGGTGCCCGGTGTAACGGCAAACAACGAGAGAAAAGCTCTCATCCGGAAACGGCAGGTGCTCAGCATTGCCGACGCTGGCTGCAAAATGAGCAATGCCGCGCTCGTAGGCATTGCGGCAGGCGGTCAAAACCATCTGGGGCGTGATGTCAAAGCCGATGATTTGTCCCGCGCAGCGGGACAGAGCAAAGGCGGCGTGGCCCGCGCCGGTGCCGACATCCAGTGCACGGGCATGTTGGCCGGGGCCGGCCTGCTCCACGAGCCAGTCCAGGTCCTCGCCCTCCGCGAAGGCCGCACTCTGGCTATACGCTTCTGCCGCACGGCCGAACTGTTTCTGAACTTGCTGATACATCGTCTCAGATAACCGTATCGCTCCCCAGGCCGGCAGACGAGATGACTCACTTACTCTGAGGTAATAACACCCATCCCAAGCTGTCAGCCCGCAAGACTCATTCTGCCTAGGAGACCATCGCACAGCCCAATTCTACAGGCGGCAAGACTCCCTCTCCCCTTGAAGACCCTACACGCCCACACCTAGCAGACCAAAAGACTCCCTCTCACCAGAAAGCCCCTGTGCACCCCTGCCCTGCAGGCCGCAAGACCCCCTCTCCCTGGGGAGAGAAAGCCCATGTGCACCCCTGCCCTGCAAGCCGCAAGACCCCCTCTCCCTGGGGAGTGTATAGACCGGGTACATGGGTTACACATGTTCGGGCACATAGGTTACACCATAGAACGAGGGGATTTTCGTAGTATGCGATGTCCTTGCCTTGAAAGTTAGATCCGCTCAATATCCTTATGCACACAGTTTGTTTCTCTGGCACAAGCTGACAGGCTGAAAGTGAGTGCACTGTGTCGCCAGTCTCTTATCAAACCCGGACCAACCCAATGCTCTCGTAGGTGTCAATCAGTAAAATGTGTAACCCATGTCCCCGAACAACTGTTACCTATGTCCCCGGTCTGTACAGGGAGAGGGCCGGGGTGAGGGGAATCTTCACCGTTACCGCCTATTGCCGCACGCTCGTCAGGACCGAAAATACATCCTTGGGACCAAGCCGTCTCATCCGCAGTCCCAAATCATCCAGCCTCCACTTAATCGCCGCGCTCCGCGCGGTTGCACAGCAACGACACAACTGTCCGCTCACGGCGGCTGTAACGTAACGACCTCAATGGGTCAAGCGGTCTCGATTCAGCAACTCCACGCCTCCGCCTCTCCGCATGGTAAAGGATGCGCCGCACTCAGGGCAACGGGAACATGACACTGGTTTAGTGCTATGCTAGAATCGTGGTTCGGGTGAAGAAGATGACACGTCCTTTGACGAATGGATATGTAAGTTTCTTTGTGTACGTAGCTCGTGGCAAGAAGGAGTTGCTCTTGATGCGGTGGGGTTTGCGCGTTCCCTTGGCGCTCGTCGCGCTTGTGCTTTCGTTGATACTTATCAGCGCTTGTGGTGGCGAAGAGAAAGCAGCCTGGAGTTGGGATGAAGACCCAACGCCCGAGACAGTCGCCTCCACAGATTCCTCTACCACCAAGAAAGATGATGCATGCGAACCGATGCCGGATTGCATCGAGGTTACCGTGGACCTTAGTAAGGGCAGGGCCGAGGACGGGATGGAGCTATTCGAGACAAAGGGATGCGTCGCCTGTCATCAGGTTGAAGAAGGCGGCCCCGGTGGCACAATTGGCCCCTTACTTGCCGGTATTGGCGATCCCGCGGCGCGCCCGCAACTGGCGGCGGGTGATGAAGGTGCGGCAGGCATTCCCAACACTCCTGAGAATATCTGGCGCTGGGTGCAGTTCCCGCAAAAGATCAAGCCGGGAACGGAAATGGCGCCGCAACCCCTTGATGAGCAAGAGGCCGCTGACCTGGTAGCGTATCTGCAGACGCTGAAGTAGTGCGTCCGGCGAACCGCAATTGGCCGCAGAGTTCGTGCGGCTCTTTCAGGGACCCGTAGTCGATGCGCAGGCTTGTCCAAATCGCCGCAGGCCTATCTCTCGTCACTCTGTGGCTTGCTGCACTAACCGGCTGTCTTCCTTGGGATTCTCAGGAGCAGTCGACTGCTCAACCCATCGCGAATGGTGGTTCCCGCGCTTCCGCCAACCCGCTGTCAACCGTTCCGCCGGGAATTCTCGACAATGGCAGCGCGACACAGGGCCAAGCGCTCTTCGCAAGCAAGGGGTGTACTGCTTGCCACCAGATCGGCGGTGAAGGCGGCAGCGCCGGTCCCGCCTTGGACGGCATCGGCGACCGGACGAAGCGGCCAACGCTGGCAGGCAACCTTGCAAACACGGCGGAAAACTTGTGGCTCTGGATCACGGATCCGCGATCGATCAAGCGTGATACCCTCATGGCGTCGCAGCCGCTCACTCCCCAAGAAGCCGTCGACCTCGTAGCATACCTGGAGACTCTGAAATAGGTGACTGTGCAGGCGGGAGGACTCCCTCTACCTGGGAAGAGAACAGGCGAATGATCCCACTCTCCCTGGGGAGACTTTTGCATAACCCTTGCTGGGGCGAGAAAGTCCCCTCTCCCGGTGGAGACCTTTGCATAACCCCACTTTCAAGCAGGGGCACTCCCTCTCCTGGGGGAGAGGGTCTTTTTGCTACGATGGCCCTTTACGCTGGGCAGTGTCAAGACGTATCAGGGCAGATTTGGTGTGCATATGGAGAGATTTCACGAGATTCACCCTCACCCTAACCCTCTCCCATCTGTACAGACCGGGGACATAGGTAACAGTTGTTCGGGGACATGGGTTACACATTTTACTGATTGACACCTACGAGAGCATTGGGTTGGTCCGGGTTTGATAAGAGACTGGCGACACAGTGCACTCACTTTCAGCCTGTCAGCTTGTGCCAGAGAAACAAACTGTGTGCATAAGGATATTGAGCGGATCTAACTTTCAAGGCAAGGACATCGCATACTACGAAAATCCCCTCGTTCTATGGTGTAACCTATGTGCCCGAACATGTGTAACCCATGTACCCGGTCTATACAGGGGAGAGGGCCGGGGTGAGGGGGTCCTTATGCTACGATGGCCCTTTACGCTGGGCAGTGTCAAGACGTATCAGGGCAGATTTGGTGTGCATATGGAGAGATTTCAGGAGATTCACCCTCACCCTAGCCCTCTCCCGTCGAGGGAGAGGGGACATCCGCGCTGTGGCGAGGGTTATGCAAAGGTCTCCGCCGGGAGAGGGGACTTTCCCGCCCCGCGTGGGTGATGCAACAGTCTACCCAGGGAGAGGGTTGGGGTGAGGGTGAAGCATCAGAATAAGGTCAAATTGAAAGCGTACTAGCCCTTCTGGCTGGTTCCCCGCAGCACCCAACCCAGCACTGCCACCACCACAACTAAGAGCACCGCAAAGCCCAACCACGCCGGAATAAATTCCTGTAAAGGACTTTCAGCGGACGTGGTTGCATCGGCCCCGGCAGCCGTTGAACGTGTCCGCTCAATCCGGAAACCGGACTGTCGATAGGGCTCGCTGGTACCCGCGGCAGGCACTTGGCCCTCACCCAGCGCGTCAATGTCCGACTGCGCGAGCGACAAGCGGCGCGTGCGGCTGCAAGGGACTGCGGTCTCGCCGTCGTAGGAGTAGACCAGCCACTCCTGTCCCACGTAGAACTCCACCCCGCAACTGCCGCTCCACCATGCCGTTTCGATGAACATGGTGGCATAGGCCTGGCCTTTCCAGACGGCGTACACTTCGAACTCCACCAAGACGTACCCGCTGAGCAGCGCCGGTTCGCGCAGCGTGCCGTCGCCCCCGCTGACGTGCACAACCTTCCCCGAGAACACTTTTGCGCTCTGCGCCAACGCCTCGGTGGGAGAGGGCGTTTCCCCGCACGAGCACGCATCTACGTCACCTACGAACAAGAGAAAGCAAAATCCGGCAAAGAATATTGCTGAGGAAAATCGCAAGGCTTGAACGGTCGTCATCATCACTTAATTATGTCTCATTCGTATGAAGCAATAACACTTGCCAACTCCCTGACTACTCCGTTGCAACGCAAGTACAAGTAGACGCACTAGGTGGGTTTCTCACTTAGCTGGTGGTCTAGTTACTCATCGTTGTATTTTTTTGTTTGCAACCTGATCCTGCGGAGTCCTGCAGATGCGAACTCTTAACCTACAAACTCGAGGGTCGGCACAAGTTGACATACCGGTTGCGAACACTACCCGCACCTAATACATTGGATGGTGCGCGCAATTCGACTGGCAACAACAAGGCAAGGGAGCACAAGATGGATTATATGGGCTACGGTATCGAAAATGAATTCCTCCAAGGGGTGCTAGGTGGATCAGCGGAGGGGAATACACAACTTCCCGACTTTCAGCGAGGTTGGGTGTGGGACGACGAACACGTGCGGAGCCTCCTCTCAAGCATCACTCTAGGATATCCGATCGGTGCAGTCATGATGCTTGAGGTCGGGGGCGATAGTGTTCGCTTCAAGCAACGCCCGCTTGAGGGTGCACCTGAGCCGAAGCAGGAAGCCGAGCGGTTAATCCTTGACGGACAGCAGCGGATAACGTCGCTATTCCAGTCCCTCCGCCCTGACCAACCAGTTCGCACCCGCGACCAGCGCGGACGGCAAATCGACCGCTGGTACTACATCAAAATGGAACTGGCTCTGGACCCAAGTTCCGATCGTGAGGACGCGGTGGTCTCGCTGCCAGCAGACCGGCAGATCAAACGTTTCGGGCGCGATGTCATAGAGGACTACTCGACTCCCAATCTAGAGTATAAGGCAATGCTCTTTCCGCTGTCCCAGGCATTCGATTCGAGCGACTGGCGTGTGGGCTTCGAAAAGTACTGGGACTACAACAGAGAGAAGATCAAACTGTGGAACGAATTTGAAAAGAAGATCGTCAAGCGCATTCAGCAGTACCAAGTGCCGGTAATTGAGCTTGGAAAGGACACTCCGAAAGAGGCTGTGTGCCAAGTCTTTGAGAAGGTGAACACAGGGGGCGTGACACTTACTGTTTTCGAGCTGCTTACCGCAACTTTTGCAGCTGACGACTTCCAATTGCGACCAGACTGGGAGGTACGGGAGCGTACGATACACTCCCAGTCGGTACTCACTGGCGTGTCCAATACGGACTTCCTTCAGGCTGTAGCGTTGCTCGCAACCCTTGAGCGGCGGCAGGTTGCCATGCGTGATGGCACGGACGCGGACCGTGCGCCGGGAGTAGGGTGTAAGCGCGCGGACATGTTGCGGCTGAGTCTCGAAGAGTATCAGAGGTGGGCGGATCCACTGATGAGGGGCTTCGAGAGGGTGGCGCGATTTCTTCACGCGCAACGCCTTTTCGACGCCAAGTTCCTGCCCTACGGTAGCCAATTGATTCCGTTGGCCGCAATCCTCACAGAACTTGACAGCGATTGGGAGCCGCACCCTGCGAGGGAGAAGCTCGCGCGCTGGTACTGGTGCGGCGTCCTAGGAGAATTGTACGGTGGATCAGTCGAGACTCGATTTGCCCTCGACCTTCCGGAGGTTGTGAATTGGATTCGGGACAACGGGCCAGAGCCGAGGACGATCTATGACGCTGAGTTCGCCCCGGCCCGACTGCTTACACTGCGCACCCGGAATAGCGCAGCATATAAGGGCGTGTACGCACTGCTGCTGCGCGAAGGTGCATGCGACTGGATCACAGGAGAGGAATCGTCGATACAGTCCTACTTCGACGAGAGAATCGACATCCACCACATCTTCCCCCAAAAATGGTGCCGCGAGCAGGGGATAGAGGCAGCGCGCTGTGACTCGATTATCAACAAGACGCCACTCACGGCACGGACGAACCGTAGCATTGGCGGCCAAGCGCCCGGCGCATACCTGAATCGCATCATGTCGGATGGCGTTTCGCGAGACGCGCTGAACATCTACCTCGACTCGCATCTCATCGACCCCGAGCACCTATGGCTTTCCGATTTTAGTCAACTCTTTCGCGCAAGGGAATCGGCTCTTCTCAATGCAATCAGGAAGGCGATGGGGAAGCCCATCGCGTCCAGGACGGTAGATGAGCCCGACGACACGCCGGTCGATTACGAACTTGTGCAGGAAGATAGTTTGGAGTTGGAGGGCGTGCCTGGTTGACTGTTTGCCTTGGTCGTGATTTGTTCCTGAGGGGTAGCGATTCGCAACTGTTTTTTTGTTTAGCCATTTGCGTGGTCTGTTGTGAGGTCTGTGAAAGAACGGTTCCATCCGTAACATTCAAAGGCCAACCGGCGTCACGAAAGGGGTAATTTCGGTGCGGAGTCTCTGCTCCCGGAAGCGATTGGCAAGCGGGCGCCGCGGCCTCTTCTTGGCAGACGGTGAATACCGTTGGCCCGCTGCCGGAGACCTGGGCGTGTTGAGCGCTGGCTTGCATCAAGTCGTTTTTGTGCCACTGTGATCTACGGCCGCAGGCATGTCGCTGCTGTCACTGCTAGTCCTGCCAGTAATCGGCGGCCGCTGTCGATCACAACTTTATTGGGGTATTGGTGCCTGTTAATTGGCAGGGCGAGCCCGCACTTGGCCAATTTCCTTTGACGAAGTCGGCAGCCCGCTCTGCCATTGCAATCACCGTGTGGTTGAGGTTGGCCCGCACGGTATCGGGCATGATTGACGCGTCGCAGATGCGGAGGCCCACGACGCCGTGCACCCTGCCGTATTGGTCCGTCACGGCCAGTGGATCGGTGGCGGGCCCCATTTTGCAGGTGCTTGAGACGTGATGGGCCGTGACCACCTCGCGTTTCATCCATGAATCCAGGGCAGCGTCATCGTCAAGGACATTGTCCGCGGGCGCGACCCGTTCAGCGACCATGTCTGCGAAGGCTGCATGTTGGAACAACCCGGCGCAGGTCCGGATGCTCTCGCGCAGCCGCGAGCGGTCGAACGGATCGTCCAGCAGGTTGAAGTCGAGGTACGGCTGCTGCCGCGGGTCATCGGATTGGAGGCGGAGTTCGCCCTGGCTCAGGGCCAAATAGAGGCACTGGCTCACGCCGATGCCTATCGGAATCAGATGGTCCGCGCCCCGCATGGGCCGTTCCGCCGCATAGTTGCCCATGTAGATCACCAGGTCATTCTTGAATGGCGAACCGGTGGCCGTATAGCGCAGCGTGACCATGCCCGTCGCCACCTGAGAGGTGAACAGGCGAAATCCTGCTCGCGTGCGCCAGGCCATGGGCACGTCCGGGTGGTCGCGAAGATTGCGGCCGACGCCTGGGAGGTCGTGCACAACGGGTATGCCAAACTGCCGCGACTGCGCCGCCGGTCCGATTCCCGATAGCGCCAGGATGTGGGGCGAGCCGATCGCCCCGGCGCAGAGGACGATCTCGTCGCCATAGACGTCAAACGTTTCATTCCCGCTGATAGCGCGCACGCCTACTGCGCGGTTGTCCTGAAAGATGATGCGGTGGACGAGGCAGCGGGGTCGAATAGTCAGCTCCGGACGGGCGCGGGCAGGATTGAGGTAGGCGAAGGCCGTGCTCACACGCGTGCGGCCCGCAATGTTGAACGCCAGCGGTCCTACGCCTGTGGCATGGGGCAAATTGTGGTCGGGACAGTCGGGAATTCCGGCGTCACGGCAGGCCTCATAGAACGCGTGCTGTTGGGGTCCCCATACGCCGGGCTGAAACCGGTGGCAGTACATGGGACCGTCCGCGCCGTGAAGCTCGCTTTGAAAGTCCGCGTCCGCTTCCAGTTTCTTTAGATAGGGTAAGACTTTCGCGTACTCCCACTCCGGATTGCCCCACGACGCCCACCGCTCGAAGTCTTCCGGCATTGCCCGCAAGAACTGCGCGTCGTTGACAGCGCTGGAACCGCCGGTGACCTTGCCGCGCGGTATATCAATCTCGGCTTCATCCGTCGCCCGGGCGCGAAACTTCCATATGTGTTCGGTCTCCCAGAGGCTTGTGTCAACGCCGTAGACGTACTCTAGCGGGTGCGGCAACCGCGCCTCCGAGGGAAAGTCCGCCCCGGCCTCGAGCAGCAGCACCGAGCGGTGGGGGTCTTCGGTCAGGCGGGCCGCCAAGACCGCGCCAGCCGAACCCGCGCCAACGATAATGTGATCGTATCTCTTGCTCATGCTATTCAGTCGGTCGTGCGCGCGCGTTTCCGTGCGGCCGGCTTGCCTTCCCGCGCGGTGTAGATCTCTTCCACCGCATTGGAGGGCCGATATGCAAAGAATCCTTTGTGTAATGTTAGCGGTTCCGTGAGAGTTTCTTCTCCCTTGACAGAGTCCCTTGCGTAACTCTAGCGGAAGCGAGTATGTTCCCTCTCCCGCGATGGAGACCTCTGAATTGCTCCGTCATACCGGCGAAAACTGGAATCCAGAAGTCTGAGGGTAGCTTGCGATTACTAGCTATGGAGCCAAAGTGTACTCCTCACCACTTGGACATCCTCATGAAGGGGATAGGGTTTTGCAAGGGTCTCCGCGACGGGAGAGGGTTAGAGCCTGCCCGTAGGTGATATGGGGTGAGGGTGAATCTCCTGAAGTCTCTCCATATGCACACCGACACTGCCCTAATACGTCTTGACACTGCCCAGCGTATAGTGCCATTGTAGCAAGTAGACCCCCTCACCCCAACCCTCTCCCCCAGAGGCTGTCTCAATATTTTGGTGCGGGGCACGGTGAATGGGGTGAGAAGGACAGACAGATGGCGGGTGGTATGAACAAGACGGTGCCAGTGAGAGACTCGTCCCCGGGGCGACGCTGGACTACACCCAGACCGCCACAGGGCGTGGAGGCTCTTGAGATTGAACGCGGTGGCCAGCAGGTGCCATTCGGACGTCACGTGGCTGCGGCCTCTGAGCAGGAAGCGCCTGGCACTGTGCCACTCCTTGAGCAGGCCAAAGACCGGCTCGACGATGGTACTCCGGCGGCGGTACACCTGCTTGGCAGGCGCGGTGGCCATCAACTGCCTGTGCCGTTGCAGTATTGGCTCGTAGGCGCTGATCTTTATGGAGCGGCCCCTCTGGGAGGAGGTGCAGACGCCGAAGGCCGGACAGGTTCTGCAGTCCCGGCCGTTGGCTTGGTACCGCTTGACCCGGTAGCCGTTGCTGTGGGTCAAGCGGTGCGTGTAGGTGAGCACCTTTTGCTGGGGACACAGGTAGGTGTCGGTCTCTGGACGGTAGGTGAAGTGGTCTTTATGGTAGGGGTTGCGGCGTCTGCGCTCGTGGGTCGTGGGCATCAATACCGTGTGGCCGCCGGCGTGGCACGTGGCGAGGTTGGCCCCCGAATGGTAGCCGGCGTCCGCAACGGTCACCACGTCCCGCGCGGCGTCGATGTTCTCCTGCGCCGCCTCGATCAGCGGCGCCAGGTGGGGATGGTCGTCGGCACTGGCGCTCACGTCCACGGCTGTGATCAACCTCCCCCCTGCGCCCTCGTCCGGGGACGCAAGAGGGGAGACCAGCGCCTGGGCGTTGTAGCCGGTGATGAAGCCACCCATGCCAGTCTTGAGCAGGGCCGCGTCCGCATCAGTCAGGTTCGTGTAGCGCGGCCCGTCCTCAGCCGCGACGCGGGCGAGCGCGTCGTCCACCCGCCGCCGCAGGGCCTGGGCATCGGCAAGTTCCTGCGGCAAAGTCGCTGGCGGCGCGTCGCCCCCCGTGGCGTTCTGCGCCTCCAGGTCCGCGATCGCTTGCTCGGTGCGGGACAACAGCCGCTGCAGCCCCTGCGCGTCGTGGGTATGCCGCGTCCCGGCGTTGGCCGCGATCCTGGTGCCGTCCACCGCCTGGATTGCCAACTCCACCAGGCCGGCTCGCACCGCCGTGCGCACCGTGCGCTTGAGCAGCGTCCGCATCCGGTCGCGGTGCGCCTTGTAGAAGCGCCACAGCGTGTTGTGGTCCGGCTGCTGCATCCCCACCAGCCACAGGTACGGTACCTGATCCCGGCAGGCTGCCTCCAGCTTGCGGCTCGAGCGCACGCCGGTCATGAAGCCGTAGACCCATACGCCCAGCAGCGCGCGCGGATGGTAGGCCCCGGCGCCACGCGGATCGCCTTGCAGGTCAATCTCCATCGCCTCCCAGGCCGCAGCATCGAGGCTGTCCACGAACGCTGCCGCAAACCTGACAGGATGGTCGTCCGGGATCAGTTCGTCCAGCGTCGGCGGCAACAGCCAGGCCTGTTCACGACTAAACGGTCTCAACGGCATCGTCACTACCTCTCTACAAACTATCCCACCACCTCACCTTGCTTCTCTTCACACCAGTATATATCCAGTAGATCTATTTTTGAGACACCCTCCCCGGGAGAGGGAGTGCCCCTGCTTGAAAGCGGTATGCAATGGTCTCCATCGGCAAGGGCTCCCAAACCATGAACGACATCGTCCAGCGCCCCGTACGGTGGTCCGCTCGCGCAGGCCTAGTCGGTAAGCCGGCGGCATGGTGGCCGTCGAACCTCACCGACCTGGCCGCCAGCCTATTGAGAGCGGGTGTGCGAATTGCAGGACTGTCGTAGGATCGTGGGTGGTCCCTGCGGAAGCTGTCTGCAACCACACAGATGACATTCAAATTGACTGCTCCCTGATGCTCCCGACAAATGTACCATAGGCCGCGAGGAGCAGGCAGAGTCTGTGCGCCGTTGGCTCCTAGCCTTACATGCCGGCGTGGCCCCAGGTCCTCCCGGACTGAACAATGCGGACGAGCTCGGCGGCGTACCCCTGCATTCGGATGCGGTTGGCAAGCGCGAGTGCGGCGTGCCTGTCTTCGCACACGGCAAAGACCGTAGGGCCGCTGCCGGAGACGTGAGCACGCTCGGCGCCGGCTTGCATCAGGGCAATCTGCGCTGCTGCAATTTCCGGCGCCAGGTCGCGAGCGGAGCGGGCTAAGCCGTTGTGCCAGCGAATCTGTGGTGAGAGCGTGCCGAGCCGGGCGGCGGCAACGGCGTCTGCGGTGGCGACGCCTGAGGTGTAGTCCGACGGGGTTACGGAGCCATAGACCTCCGCTGTGCTAAGCGTGGTTGGCAGCAGCACGAGCACCACCCAGTGCGGTGGCAGTGGCGGCAGTGGCGTGATGCGTTCACCGCGACCGGTGGCAAGCGCCGTGCCGCCTGTGAGAAAGAACGGCACGTCCGATCCCAATCCGGCAGCCAGTGCCTGCATCTCCGTTAGGGGTAGTTGAAGATTCCACAGCCGGTTGAGGGCAATGATAGCTCCCGCCGCATCGCTGCTGCCGCCGCCCAGGCCGGCCGCGACCGGTATGCGTTTCTCCAGACTGAGCGCGGCGCCCGCCCGCACGGAGAATTCTGTCTGTAGCCGCCGCGCGGCGCGATACATGAGATTATCCGGCTTTGCCAGCACGGGGTCTGAACATGTGAAGGATAGTTCGTCTGCCGCCGCGACCTCCAGCCGGTCGGCCAGCCCGACGGTCTGCATCACCGAGCGAACCTCATGGAAGCCGTCGGCGCGTTTCCCCAATATCTCCAGGGTCAGATTGATCTTGGCGTAGCAATTAACAACCACGGTGATCCCGATCTCTCGTGCAGGCACGACACCATCTTAATGCACAACAGGGATGGCCGGTACCTTGCCATCCCTGCGTTCAATTCAATTCGGCTCTAGCGTGTTTCAGATGTGCGGTCTGCACGAGCATGCGGACTCTCAGAGCTTGCCTGTCTTGAGTTTGACGAAGAGTGGAAGGGCAGGTCATGTTGTTCGAGGAGACCTTTGCGCAACCCCCGCCGGATGCGCAAGAACCACTCCCTCTCCCTGGGGAGTGTATAGACCGGGTACATGGGTTACACATGTTCGGGCACATAGGTTACACCATAGAACGAGGGGATTTTCGTAGTATGCGATGTCCTTGCCTTGAAAGTTAGATCCGCTCAATATCCTTATGCACACAGTTTGTTTCTCTGGCACAAGCTGACAGGCTGAAAGTGAGTGCACTGTGTCGCCAGTCTCTTATCAAACCCGGACCAACCCAATGCTCTCGTAGGTGTCAATCAGTAAAATGTGTAACCCATGTCCCCGAACAACTGTTACCTATGTCCCCGGTCTGTACACTCCCCAAGGAGAGGGGGCAGTTCTTGCGCCACCGGCCGGGGTTACGCAAGGGTCTCCTGAGGGAGAGGAAACAAACTCGGATCCGAGTTATCTATCAAGTCCATCTGGATGCGGTACTAGGGCTGTCTGCGCGCGAGGCAAACCCGTGCGATTCCGGCGGCAGACGCGGCAACAGCTCGGCGGTGGGCCGAGCCGCTAGTCCGCAGTACTCGCCAGCAGATGCCTCGCACGACTATAGCAGACAGAGCAGCGCCTATTCGCTATTGCATGACCGCTCGCCTACGCCCGATATGGCTTGCCGGTGCGGCGCAGCTCTTTCGTCACCGCGATCTGGCAGGTCACGTACGCGCTCTCGGTAGGCCGGCCGCGGTGATTCATATCGCCGGCGGAATAGCCGGGACGGGCGTCGCCGATGGTGCCGACGATGAGGTTCGCGTGTTCGGTGGTCGTATCGTAGCGGTCGGCGATGAGGCCCACCATGTCCGCCCACGCCGCGCGCACGGCATCCGTCCAGGTGCGGCCCTGACCGGCGGTGAGGTATTCCTCCGCGCTCTCCACGATGTTGGTCGTCTCAACCACGGGGCTGGACGTCGAGAATCCCGGCGAGCGGTCGACTCGTATCGTCACTGCCGTGTCGATCTCGACACCGGTGCCGGTGAGTTCGCCGTCGGACATGCGCGCGTGGGCGTCGGCGAGGGTCAGCAGGCCGCCGGCTTTCTGCGCGCGAATGTGCACGGTGCTGCCGGGCCGCGTTGAGTTGAAGTCCATGTTGCCGCCGTGGTCGATCTCATACGGGTCCACAGACTCCAACATGACCACGCCCACCATGGGGCGCACCGGCACCACGAAGTCCGGTGGGAAATGCACCAGACCGTCACGCACAGGGGCAATAAGGCGCACACTGCCCCAATTTGGGCCGCCGTTGCGGTAGAAGCCGTAGGGGCCGCACTCCATATCCAGGATTTCGATAGATACCCAGTCACCGGGTTCGATGCCTTCGATATAGAAAGGCCCGCCCGGCCGCGAGTAGCGCGGTGTCCCGACTTCCATGACGGCGCCGGGCTTGAGTTCGCCCTTGATCTTCAGGTCCTGGTCGTGGCCACCGACCGTTTCGATGACCACCGTCTCACCCAATCGCAGGGTGCCTCTAAGCTCATCACGCTCAGGATCGTGGGGTCCGTTGTAGTAGGGTGTACGGGTGAAGCGCCGCATGAGAATCCTCCCGCTTGCGGTATTGCTCGGACGCATTGTGACGTGTTCCGGTGAGAAAGGCTGGCCGGACTTTCTGTTCCTTACTTAGATTCTATGCCGAAATGCAGTCTAGGACTAGCCCTCTCGCGTTAATTCATAAGTGTAGTTAAGCTTTCTCCTGAGGTACACAACCGGCAGGCCCGGTATGCAGTTGCATAGCGCTAGTTCACTTGACATAGGCGGAAAATCCGCCCTATACTTACGGCAATCTGTCAGTGTTGCCAGTGGAGATAGACTAGTGGTTATATACCAAATGAAGCCCAAGCGGCTTCATTAGCGTTTCTTGGGCGTGTAGCTCAGCTGGTTAGAGCGCACGGTTCACATCCGTGAGGTCACAGGTTCGAGTCCTGTCACGCCCACCAAGAGATTTCATTCGAATTCTCTGCCTGCTACTTCAGCCGCCCAGCGTGGGACTTGACGCGAACACAATGATCGAAAACGCATCCGAGAAAACACAGCTTGCCGCTGCCGAGGAGGTGGGAGCGACGCCGGTCCTGCTCTTAGGCGGCAACCCACAGATGGCAATGGCCGACGGCGACGCACCTGTGCAGGCCTACATCGCGGTCACACCGGAGTGGCAGAGCGACGTTGGCAGCCGCCCCGGCACACTCATCGTGCGCACAGTGCCCAAGCTGCGCGAAGCCGTGCGGTGGATCGCAAGCTACGAGGTCAAGCTCGCCGAAGAGCAGATGGCCGAGTGGGTCCGGCAGGCAGCGGCCCTGCCCGGCTTGGGATGGATTCAATCAAACCAAAGGCTGAAATCCGAACCGTCCGAGGGGCCCTCTTAGGGGCTTATCCGATCCCTTCAGAGGAGAAGGGGAGCGAAAACGTGCGCGGCGGCACGCGGCTACGAATGACCGGCCCAGTTAGGAGTGAAATGGAGGAGACGCCCCTGTCGAACTGACTTCCCGCTTTGCCTAAAGACTTCTGGAGACGTACGTGGGCCGCTCGAGCGGCCCACCACATTGGATAGTTCACGCGAGTTTTCCGCAGTATTGTACACGTATTTCCACGGCGGCAGTATGTGTCGAGTAGCACAGAGTGAGGTGTGAAGTATGGCTGCAGTAAACGTCAACGACAACGTCCGCTACGAGCCCGATGAGAATCCTCCCCCGTTAGTAACAATAGGCTCCGGCATTCAGGCGGCAATACTTATCCTGGCGCCGGTGGTCTTGACCGTCGTCATTGTGTCGCGGATTGCCGGGCAGTCGGAAGGCTTCATGACGTGGGCCATATTTGCGGCGTTGCTCGTGAGTGGGTCAACAACTGTGCTTCAGGCGGTGCGGGTTGGGCGGTTTGGGTCCGGGCACGTGTTAATGATGGGCACGTCGGGGGCGTTCATCGCAGTCTGCGTGGCGGCGCTCAAGTTCGGCGGCCCGGAGACGATGGCAAGTCTGATTGTCATTTCGTCGCTCATCCAGTTTCTGCTGGCGGCGCGCCTCTCATGGTTGCGCCGCATCTTCACACCTATTGTCACCGGCACCGTGATCATGCTGATCGCAGCCACGGTGATGCCGATCATCTTTGATTCACTAAATGACGTCCCGGAAGGGTCGCCGCAGGCGGCGGCTCCCGTAGCAGCGCTGGTGACGATGGTCATCGTAACTGCTATGGTGGTGCGGTCGCCGCCGGCCTGGCGGCTCTGGTCGCCCATTATCGCCATTGCCGCGGGGTGCCTCGTGTCGATTCCCTTCGGCATCTACGAATTTCAAGCAGTGCTCGACGCGCCGTGGATCGGCATACCCTTTGACGGCTGGCCCGGCTTTAACGTCGCGCCCGGCGTCGAGTTCTGGGCGCTCTTGCCCGCCTTCATCGTGGTTACCCTGGTAGGCGCAATCGAGACTATTGGCGACGGCGTGGCGATCCAGCGGGTCTCCCGCCGCAATCCGCGCGCGACGGACTTCCGTGTGGTGCAGGGCGCGTTGAATGCTGACGGCGTGGGAAATCTGCTTTCCGGTCTACTCGCGACGGTGCCTAATACCACCTACTCATCCAGCATCTCCCTCGCCGAAGTTACCGGCGTGGCCGCGCGGCGCATTGGTGTCGTTATTGGCGTCATCTTTGTAGTCTTGGCTTTCTTCCCTAAAGTTGCCGCCTTGCTCATTGCTATTCCCGCGCCTGTGGCGGCTGCCTACATTACCGTGCTCGTCGTGCTGCTCTTCGTCCAAGGCATGCGCATCGTCATCAATGACGGTATGGACCACCGCAAAGCGATGGTTGTCGGCTTATCGTTTTGGGTTGGTGCGGGCTTCCAGAGTGGATGGATTTTCGCCGACCTGTTGGGAGAAGGATTCTTAGGCGTGCTGCTGAGCAATGGCATGACCGCCGGCGCCATCGTAGCGATCATTGTGATGGTCTTTATTGAACTCACACGCCCGCGGCATCGACGCCTGCAAGTTGCTCTAGAGAGTGACGCGCTGCCCAAGATCGAGCAGTTCCTGCTGGCGTTTGCGGGAAAGCGCGACTGGAACGACGCTGCGACGGAACGGCTGACCTCGGCGGGTGAAGAGTCGCTCGCTATCCTGTTGCAGGAAAGTGGCAAGGACGAGGCCGCTGATACCGCGCGAAACTTAACCATCAACGCGCGCATGGAAGGCAATTCGGCAGAGCTGGAATTCGTGACGTCGCTGGAAGGTGAGAACGTGGAAGACTATCTGGCGCACTTGAACGAAATGCCGCCTGTTCCCGATGAGCGCGAGGTGTCGTTCCGCTTGCTGTGGCACTATGCCTCTTCCGTGCGGCACCAGAAGTACCACGGCCTCGACATCATCACGGTGCAGGTGGAGGGCTCAAGCTAAAGGCTTGGCCCCACGTTCGGGGCCGGCTGTGGATGGCTCACGCCGGTTCATGGCGCCACGGGCTCGCGTCGGAAAAACGCGCCCGGCCCGCCTTGGGCACGGGGCGTTGTCACTCTCATGCGTCTTGGCAGATTCGTTAATCTAGCCAATGCCATGGATAGTGGCAGACGTCCGGTTCCGTCTTGCCCGCGCGCTCGCCCCCGCACGAGGGCGCGGAATTCATCTTCGCTGCACGCCCTGGACTCCGGCATTCATTGGAGAGACGACTATCGTGCTGCCCGACAAGCGTGCACTTGAAGCCTGGCACCTGCAATTCCGCCAATAGTCGCCTGAGATTCGGAGGTCACTACCAGTTGTTACGCCATGCCAGTTGAAATCATCGAACAGTACCTTAATCGGTTGCGCACGTATGGCAGTATTCCCATCTCGTTCACGGTCGACTCCAAGTACCGAGTCGATGCCGTTGGTCGCGGGGGTGGCGCCTGGAGACTGACCGAGGAACGCGTGGATCACCCCTATGTCAAAGACTATGACGAGGGAGGCGAGCGACCGCTGCGGTGGGCGCAGCAATTCGATCTCTCTAACTGGGTAATCTTAGCAGCACTACAGGACTCGGCACGACTTGGCGGCGCTGTCGTCGCTTGGAACACTCCCGGCGTAAACATGCTGGAGGATCGCGAAGATCTCGCCGTGCTCTGGGACGTGCGGGTCCATCCCTGCCGCCGCCGGGAAGGCATAGGAAAACGGCTCTTCGACCACGCCGCCGCCTGGGCGCGCGCCAAGGGGTGCCGGCAGCTCAAGGTGGAGACCCAGAACATCAACGTGCCGGCGTGTAAGTTCTATGCCAAGCAGGGCTGCTACCTTGGAGCCGTACAGCCTGGCGCCTATCCGGAGTACCCCAACGAAGTACGACTCCTTTGGTATCTGGACTTGTGAGGTCGTTCCAGCCACTCGTGGTACTGCCGCAAGAGTTTGGCTTCGCGCCCGACCTCGTCACAAGCCACGAGAAGTCCGGCAGGGGAAGCGCGCCGAGTGTCGACGTAAACGCGTGCTATGTAGCCGGCATCTTTCGCGCCGGCCTGTCGTATGCGCATTGCCGCGTTTTTTCTATAGCGACAAGGGACCCTTTGGGGCGACGCTATGAAATGCGCCTACTCCGGCAAAAGGCGCTGCGCAACTTCCTTGGCTTCGTCGAGGTCCTTGGCAAATTGATCGGCGGGGACTCGCTGCAATATGTTCAGCGCCCGCAGGGCAAACGCAGGCGGGCCGGTGAGACCCATGATGATGCACTCGGTGTCTTCCGCAATGGCGGTATCGATCATCTGCTCCACCACCAACGCAGCGCTATCGTCGATGTAGACGGTCTCAGTGAAGTCGAGGATGACGACCTCATGGTCGCGAATGTCCACGCTGATCGTGTTGATGAGCTTGTTGGACGAGGCGACGGAGAAGCTGCCTCTGAGCGCCACCAGCCCCACGCGGGCGGAGAAGGCGTCCGCCTTTTCATCAGTCTCCTCACTGCCAAAGAAGGTCTGGTCCAGCAGCGGCACTGAGACGACTCTATCGAGTTCCAGGCGCTCGAACTGGCGCGCGCTCGCCATACCGGCGGCAATGAGACCAATGGCGACGGCAGTGACCAGGTCGACGAAGACCGTGAGACCAAGGGTGATGACCATCACCAGCAGGTGCTCGCGCTGCACGCGGTGAATACGCAGGATAAAGCGCCAGTCGATGATGTCCCAGCCGACTTTCATCAAGATGCCGGCAAGCACCGCGTGGGGGATGGCCTCGACGTACTTACCGAGCCCCAGCACAAGCGCGAGCAAAATGGCCGCCCGCAGCGCGCCGGAGACTTGCGTCTGTCCGCCGGCGCGGATGTTCACCACCGTGCCCATGGTGGCGCCGGCCCCGGGCAAACCGCCGATAAAGCCCGCCACCAGGTTGCCGATGCCCTGACCAACCAGTTCACGGTTCGGGTTGTGGCGCGTGCGGGTCATGGCGTCGGCGATCAGTGAAGTGAGCAGACTGTCAATGGAACCGAGCAGGGCGAGGATCAGGGCAGGCTCGATGGCCCTGACGAGAATCCCGGCCGAAATGGCCGGCATCTCGATCTGCGGCAGACCCGTCGGCACCTCTCCAATCACCGGGACGTTGGTCAGCCACAGCACGCCCAGCAGCGTACCGGCGACCAAAGCCGCCAAAGTAGGAGGAAAGTATCGCCGCAACTGCTGGGGCCAGAGTATACCCACGACAAGAGTCACGGCGGCGATGGCAAGCGCGCTGAAGTTTATGTTGCCGATTGCCTGCGGCCACGCGCGCACGGCCCCCAGCGGGCCGCCTGTCGCACCGGCTGCTCCCATGAATGGCAGCGTCTGGAGGAGCATGATGATTACGCCGATGCCGGACATGAAGCCGGAAATCACCGAGTACGGCGTGAAGGCCACAAAACGCCCGATCCGCATGACGCCGAGCGCAATCTGCAGCAGGCCGGCCATGATGACGATGGTGAAGGCTTCGGGAAGCGTGTCGGCGTGGGTGGTGACGATGACGGCCATGGCAACCGCCATGGGGCCGGTAGGGCCGGAAATCTGCGACTTGGTGCCCCCAAAGATCGCCGCGAAGAAACCGACGGCAATGGCGCCGTAAATGCCCGCCAGCGCGCCCAAGCCGGACGCCACACCAAAAGCCAAAGACACCGGCAGGCCCACCACGGCTGCGGTAATTCCGCCAAAAATGTCTCCACGCAGTGTTTGGAGATTGTACGTCACTCTGAGCTACCCACCACAACGGAGCGGAACCACATCCACTACGCTTCACATCAGCAAACTGCGCACGCCCTTTGGACGCCTGTCACAGCTTTCTCACAACTTGCAGCCACTAAGTGCCCCAATTTGCCAAGCATGCTACCACAATCGGGCGAGAATGTCAGGAAGAGTCCTAATCGACCGAATACCCCTGTGAATTCCAATATTTATGCTTAAACGGAGACTCCGATCGCGCGCGACCAGACTGCTACTTTGCTGGAGTTTGGCGCCGCAAACCCTGTCAGGGCCTGCTGCAAAACACGCAAATGCAAGAAATCTCCCGTGAGGTTTTGGCGCGGCCGTGGGCAAGCGCAAGGCTGGTTGCGTAGGACCGAGTGTTGTGTTAGATGTCACTCTTCACGTGTTGAAGTTGGTCGTCGTCTCCGGCCACCACTACCCTGTCACCGGCCTCCAGGACGACTTCCGCTGCCGGGGTAAAGAGCACCTGCCCGTCATCTCTTCTCACAGCCAGCACTTGCAGGTGGTGTAGCGCCACAAATCCAGCAAGGTCCATTCCCGCGTAGCGCGAATCGGCAGCTACGGCTATTTCGGCAAGTCTAGGGCCGATGCGCGAGGAATCGAGCATGTCATCGAGAAAGTCGGCGGTGAGCGGTCGCACGGCGGAGAGCGCCATGCGCCGTCCACCAATACTGTAGGGAGTGACTACCTGGTCCGCGCCCGCCAATCTGAGTTTGTCTCTCGTCTCCACGGCATCGGCACGGGCGACAATAGTGACATTGGGGTTGATCGCCTTAGCGGTGAGCGTGATGAGCACGTTGTTGCTGTCGCTGCCGGTGGCGGCGACGAGACCGCGGGCACGCGCGATCCCGGCTTGGTGGAGAGAGTCATTCTGGGTGGCGTCCCTGCAGATGGCGAGCACCCCATCCTCCCCCGCTATCTCCACCGCAGGTTCCGCGCTATCCACCACGACCACGTCCACGTTTTCGCCACTGAACGCGGATGCGGCCTCGCGGCCCACTCTGCCGTAGCCGCAAAGGATGAAGTGGTCCTTGGTCGCATCGATTCTGGCTTTCATACGTCGCCTCCGCACGAATACTCTGAGTATTTCATCTTCAACCACGGTCTGCACGGTGACCGTGAGTATGTAAAGCATCAATCCAACACCGGCCAGCATGAGTAAAAGATTGAAGAAGCGGCCGAGCTGCGAAAGCGGCTGCACCTCTTCATACCCCACAGTCGTCATGGTGACCACCGTCATGTAAACGGCGTCAAAATAGCCCCAGCCCTCGATGAGGACAAACCCGGTGGAGCCAACGAGAAAGACGATGACAAGCGCCAAGCCACCGCGGGTTAGCCGGCTGGCGGCGATTACACTTAGCAAGTTGCGTAGACGTCGTCTAGTGGCCAAAGCGTTAGTCTTGAAGATCTACCTGCGCTAAAGACTAACTGGCAACACCACGACGGTTTCACGTCTTGCTGCCAGGAGCCATCAATGGCCCAGATCGTGAATAATCGAAAGTGACTGAAGACGTTTGACCATGTTCAATGCAGTTTCTCTGGCAAACGCTTAACTGCTACCCGCAAAGTCTATGATTGACTTTGTTCAAGGTACTTCATCATTTCCCGCAGTAAGTCGTTGTATCGTCTCTTAAGGTCGTCTAGATCTCTGCCTTCGTGCCTCCATTGGACACGTAGCACTTCGCTATAGAACTGCCATCTACATTCGTGGGCGTCAGTGTTGTTTTCAACGCGCAAGTTGATGCCCTTACCCTCTCTTTGCCTGAAGCGTGAAAAGCCGCTCGAAAAAACGGTGGAGATTGAGCCCAATTCATCCGGGACATTCTCTGAATCCATCAAAGTCTGAAGCGAAGGCGATCCCTTTCTGATCCCGAATAAACTGGGCCGCATTGGTTGTTCTTCTGTGTCAGTTCCATCAACACGAATAGTCACATCCACGTAGCCGAATACGTCCGAAATGCTCCAGACCTTTTCTGAACAGTATTCGTAGAACGGACTTAAGACAGACGTGACAAACGACTTTGTAGAAATCCCTTGAATCTTGGTTTTGGCATGAGACCGCTTGAAGAGCGCGATTTCTTTGTCGATGTCCTCGATATCGTCAATGGGCTCGCCGCGAGCGGCCTTTAGGTACAGGTTCAGAGCGTACTCACAGCATCTTGCAACATAGTTAATGAACTCCGTCAGGTCCTCGGTTCTATCAGTCTGCTCCAGCTTGCTTAGGTACTCGTCTCGGTTCTCGCGCCTAATCATCGCCACTGTGTAGCCGTGCCTGATAAGGATCATGTTCATCAGCAGGCGGGCCATACGTCCGTTGCCGTCGTCGAATGGATGGATGCGCACAAAGCGGTAGTGGAAAGTGGCGGCGATGACGATGGGGTGCTCGTCATCTCGCTCCTTGGCGCGGTACCAGTCGATGAGATCGCCCATCGCCTGCTTCACTTGCTCAGGCGGTGTGAAGAAATAGGTCTCGCCGGTAGAAGTCCTGACGTTGTTGGGAACTGTCTTGTATTCTCCAAGTGTAATCGTGCGCTCTGTCAGATTTCCGTCCGGCGTTTCTGCCGGTGTCTTGTAGGGTTCCTTCAGCAACAGGCGGTGAAGATTCCGGATGAAGACCTCGTTGAGTTCTTGGTCTACTTTGACCGCGTCCTCAACTGCCTGCACGGCGCTGTCGTGCCCTTTAATGTCCAGATGATCGCGCATCGGCTTACCATGGGCAGTAAGGCCGTGGAGGATGAGACTGCGGGTTTCGCCAAGGGTAAGGGTATTGCCTTCAATGGCGTTGGAATGGTAATTCGCCTCAAGCCGCAGCTTCTGCCCGACCTGAGCCAGGACGGTTGGCGGCAAGGGTCGCAGGCTATCAAGTTCTCTCTTGAGCTTGGAGATGGTTCTAAGTGCGTTGGCCATCTTACCTGTGCCTATCTCTATTCAGGGGCTGTTCGAGGTATTCGCTGAGACGATCTGTCTGTAGCCAGCGAACGAAGCTTCCAGGAAGACTCCAAATGTTTTTGAAGCTCCGCTAGTTCATTCCATTATAGAGCGTGGCATTGAAGGTTCGACTATAGGAACTGAGGATTCTTGCTGAGAGGAGTGGTGAGAACGGGGATACAGTGTGTTGGTTCGCGCTCAAGCTTGGAGTCATCTTGGGTCGCATTGGCCAAGAGAGAAGGCTATCCCAAAGTAGTTCATTCTGATTGGGCTACCGGAGCCAAACGAAGCGAGGCGCAGAGCCTGCCCCGTACTCGATACGGGGTTGCAAACCTGTCCTGAGCACTTCGGCAAGCTCAGCACAGGCTCTGTCGAGGGGCCTGTGCTACCGAAGGCAATTCTCCCAGTTGGCCTGAATCAATGGCACGCTTGGACAATCGCCTTGCGCGTGGCATGTCTCAGAAACAACCCCTTTAGGGAAATCTCAAATACCCGCGACGACCGTCCCGGACCGGGCCTATAGGAGGCCTTTGGCTAACGCCGTCATTCAGGCGAAAAGTCCGCCCCGTACGTGAAACAGGGGTGAAGGCGAATCCCCTAAAACCTGTATATAGCGCACCGATTATTGCGCTGCTACATCGTGAAGCTGCACATTGCAAGGGGCAATTGTAGCCATAGGAGCCCTAACCCCGACCCTCTCCCCCAGGAGAGGGAGGTTTTGTCGCCTGCTGTTGGGTTACGCAAGGGTCTCCGCCAAGGGAGAAGACTCAACAGGTTGGCGTTGACAGCCAATTCAAGATGCGGGCAAGCAACCGGTCCTCGCAAACACCGGCGAGATTACGCCAGGTCGAAGCGATCGAGGTTCATGACCTTATCCCACGCGCTCACGAAGTCGCGGACGAACATCTCCTGCGCGTCGTCGCAGCCGTAGACCTCGGCGTAAGCGCGCAGTTCGGAGTTTGAACCGAAGATCAGGTCCACCCGGGTACCGGTCCACTTGAGCTCGCCGGTCTGGCGGTCGTGTCCCTCGAAGACTTCCTCAGACGCCGCCGACACGTGCCACGCGGTGTCCATGTCGAGCAGGTTCACAAAGAAGTCGTTGGTCAACGCTCCCGGACGCACAGTGAAGACGCCGTGCTGCGATTGCCCGGTGTTCGCATCCAGCACGCGCAAGCCGCCCACGAGCACTGCCATCTCAGGGGCGGTGAGCGTGAGCAAGTAGGCCCGCTCTACCAGGAGTTCCTCCGCCGGTTCGCTGTGTTCGGCCTGCAGGTAGTTGCGGAAACCGTCCGCGGTGGGTTCGAGCACGGCGAACGACTCGACGTCGGTCCATTCCTGCGCAGCATCCGTGCGCCCCGGCGCAAAGGGTACCTGTACCTCGTGTCCCGCATTCCTGGCAGCTTGCTCCACGCCGGCGCATCCGGCCAGGACGATCAGGTCGGCCAGGGAAACCCGCTTGCCGCCGGTCTGCCCGCCGTTGAAGTCAGCCTGAATTTGCTCCAGCGTCTGCAGCACTTCTTGAAGCTCGGCCGGGTTGTTGACCGTCCAATCCTTCTGCGGCGCCAGGCGGATGCGCGCCCCGTTGGCGCCGCCGCGCTTGTCGGTGCCGCGGAACGATGAAGCCGACGCCCAGGCGGTCGCGACCATTTGGGAAACGGTTAGACCCGAGGCGAGCACCCGCGCTTTGAGGTCCGCGATATCCTGCTCGTCGATCAGCGCGTGGTCCACGTCGGGCACAGGGTCCTGCCACAATAGCAGCTCTTCGGGAACCAGGGGCCCCAGATACCGGTTTCGCGGCCCCATGTCGCGGTGGATCAGCTTGAACCATGCCCGCGCAAAGGCGTCTTCCAGTTCCTCTTGACTCTCGAGGAAACGCTTTGCAATTGGCGCGTAATCCGGGTCCACCTTCAGCGAGAGGTCCGTGGTAAGCATCATGGGAGCGTGCATCTTGGCGGGATCGTGCGCATCCGGTACGGTGGCCACCGCAGACGCATTCTTGGGAGTGTACTGCCACTTGCCGGCGGGGCTCTTGGTCAACTCCCAATCGTGTTCGTGCAAGTTTTCAAAGAAATTGTTGTCCCACTTCACCGGGTTATCGGTCCACGCGCCTTCCAAACCGCTGGTGAACGTATCTTCGCCTTTGCCGCTGCCGGCGTCGTTTTTCCAGCCGAGGCCCTGCTCCTCAATGCTCGCTCCCTCGGGCTCGGGACCGACACTGTCATCAGCCATTGCGCCATGCGCTTTGCCAAACGTATGTCCACCGGCAATGAGCGCTACGGTCTCCTCGTCATTCATCGCCATGCGGCTGAAGGTTTGGCGGATAAACTTTGCCGCCGCGAGGGGGTCCGGATTGCCGTTCGGTCCTTCGGGGTTCACGTAGATCAGGCCCATGTGGTCGGCGGCCAGGGGCCCCTCGAGTTCGCCTTCACCGTCGTGCCGCTCGTCGTCGAGCCAAGTTTTCTCAGACCCCCAATACGTCTCGTCGGCTTCCCAGACGTCCGGACGTCCGAAACCGAAGCCAAGAGTCTTGAACCCCATGGATTCAAGGGCGCAGTTGCCGGCATAGATAATGAGGTCCGCCCAGGAGATGCTGCGGCCGTACTTCTGCTTGATCGGCCAGAGCAAGCGGCGGGCCTTGTCCAGGTTCGCGTTGTCGGGCCAGCTATTGAGGGGAGCAAAGCGTTGGTACCCGGCGCCGCCGCCGCCCCGACCGTCGCTGATGCGGTACGTGCCCGCGGCGTGCCACGTCATGCGGATGAAGAGCGGGCCGTAGTGGCCGTAGTCGGCCGGCCACCAGTCTTGCGATGTCGTCATGACCGCATCAATGTCCTGCTTCAATGCAGCCACGTCGAGGTTACTGAACGCCTCCGCGTAATCGAAGTCCTCTTCCATCGGATCGGAATGGGGAGAATCCTGGCGCAGGGCCTTCAGATTCAACTGATTCGGCCACCAGTCTTGGTTGGTACTCACAGTGCCTCTCCTTCCACACGTCAATTGCGCATGGCGCAAGATTCTAATACGGGCAAAAATCACCTATAGCGCGCGCCGAATCCCAAAGCCGCTGAATTCTTGCGGCACCACGGATTCCTGGCAATCAAGCAATCGCGTTCACCGGTCGGGTCTCGCGTCTGCGTCAATCAAATTCTGCGTGTACCCCAAATACGCCCGCCGCAGGCCTCGCAATGACTCCGTGCGCACGCCCCTGTACGTCGCATACTACCATACCGGTACGGTACTGTCTGGCCTAGAAATTATACTGTTAAACTCGTAGGGTCACGACGTGTCGTGACCCTACCCATCGGCAACTCTTGAGCGCGCCGGAGCGCTTTAACACTGTCGCCGGTCAGCCGCCTTTGGCGCCGGTTATGTCCCGCCGCTGGAAGAGCCAGAACGTCAGTACGCCGAATACGAGCGTATACCCTGCCAGGACGAGAAAGGCGTGGAGGAGTTCCGGCTGCGCCGCGTCGCCGTTATCTCCGATATTTATACTTACCTCGCCGTAACTCGCTTGGAGCACGGTCGTAGCGTTAGTGCTGAGCAAGTACTCGGAGATCCGCTGGAACCATTCAAAGTTGCTGAAAACTGGAATCAGCGTCGTTTCAATCAGGTAGTAGACCACAAATGCGACGATGCCGAGCGCCGTAGAGGAAGTCACCGCCGTAGCGAGCAGTGCCAGCATGACGTAGGGGAGGAAGCTGTAGAGCAGAGTCCCCATCTTGATGGGCACGTCCAGCCATTCCGCCGAGCCCTGCAGCGAGTCGCCTTCCAGACCGAAAAACCCGATCAAGACGCTGCTCAGCGCCACGGTAGCGGCGGCCACAATCAAGCCGGCCAGTGTGGCCAGCATGAGTGCGACGATCTTTGCCGTCAGGAATTGCCAGCGGCCGGTGCCTTTCGTCAACACCGTTCGCAGCGTTCCCCAGCCGTATTCGGCACCCAGCGCCGCCGCACCTAAGATGCTGACGAGGATAAACAGAGTTCCCTGCAACAGCGTAAAGCCTAAGAGAATGCTGTTCGGCAGCAAGACGGCGTTGCTGGTGAACGTGCGGAACTCCTCATAGCCTGCGCATGATTCGCGGAATTCCTCCACACTTGCCAGCGCACTCTCGCGATGCTCGTCAGCGAGCTCTTCGACTCCCGGTGGGATGCGGTCGCCCCGCACGTCCTTGCACGTCCATTCCGCTTCGAAGATCGTTTCCTTTTTCTCGCTTGCGTTTTCGCTTGCAGTCTCGACTGCGGTCTCGCCTATGCCGATGCCATGCCGCGGCGAGAAAGGTTCGGTGCGGTGCACGACGTAAGCGCCCCAAACCGCAATCTGCATCAGGATTACGACGATTGCCAAGAGCGTCCATGGCAACAGGCGGCGGCGGAGCTTGTGCCATTCCCATACGGAAAGACGTAAAACGTGAGCGATCATTGCGCTTCCCCTTCCTCCGCGGTGATCTTAAGGAAGTAGTTCTCCAGCGAGTCTTGGCCGGAGGTCATTTCAGTTAGGTAGATGTCGGCCCGGCTCAGGGCAGCACTCACGTCAGCCGCGCGCTCCGGCGACGCGGAGACAAGCACGAATCCGTTTTCGACTCTTGCCTCCTCGACCCAGTCCAAAGCCGTCAGCACGTTGACCGCCTCATTATTGTCGGTGGTGCGCAAACGGATTTGCCCGCGTCCTTTCAGCAGTTCGGCCACCGACCCCTGCGCGATCAGCTTGCCCTTGGAGAGAATCACCACGCTATCGCACACCTGTTCAACCTCGTTGAGCAGGTGACTCGAAAGAAAGACCGTGCGGTCCTTAGTCCCCAGGCTGCGGATTAGTCCGCGCATCTCGGCCATGCCGGCGGGGTCCATGCCGTTGGTGGGTTCGTCCAGGAAGAGTAGCTCCGGATCGCCTAAGAGCGCGTAGGCCAAACCCAGTCGCTGCTTCATGCCCAATGAGTACGTGTGGAAGCGGTCATCGGCGCGGTCCGCCAGGTTAACTTGCTCGAGCAGACCGTCGAGTTCCGACGCCGTCCCTCGCCCCAAGATGCCCTGGAAATAAGCGAGGTTTTGGCGGCCCGTGAGGTACGGATAGAACGTCGGGGTCTCGACGATAGCGCCGACGCGGCGCAGGGATGCTTGATGGTTGGTATGCGTGCCGAACAGGCTGAAGCTCCCAGCAGTCGGTCGCACGAGACCCAGCAGCATGCCCATGGTGGTGGTCTTGCCAGAGCCATTGGGGCCTAGCAGACCGAAGACATGCCCGCGCGGAACCGTCAGCGAGAGATCATCCACGGCAAGGATGCTGCCGTACCTCTTCGAGAGACCCTCCGTCTGAACGACGGGGTTAGAGTCCATTTGGGTTTCCCTCCACTCGTGTTTGCGTAGATGCGAGAACGCGCTTGGCCGGACCTACGTCCGCTCCAGACTGTAGCGGTTTCGCTACCCTCCTAACCGCATGTTTAGCATTCTATACCTTCTGGAAAGTATAGCGCACCTTTTTGAAGAATGCAACTTATATTTTAGTAACTATCACTATTCTTGAGAAGAATTGGTAATTAACTGAGATTATTGTTTCATTACGCTCAAATCAGAACTTCATGCACGGGCTTGTGTGGGACCGCGTGGTTAGCGTTTACCGCACGTTTGCCATGCGGGTGTCGCCGGTATGCGTCAGCACTGCGGAGTGCACACGAGGGAGGGGAACGGGAATGCGGCGAGAAGCTCGCGGCGCGGGTTGCGAGGGATATCGTCAGCGAGGCGAGGCAGCGCTCATAGGACGTCAGTCGGAAATAGAATTACCCTCGCCGGAGCGCCCGGCCCGGACGCGCGCCGGTGGGGGCGCCGTCTGCGATGACGGGTGTGCCGTTGACGAGCACGTGCTCGATGCCGTCCGGGTATTGCCGTGGGTTGTCGAACGTGGACCGGTCAATGACGGTAGCGGGGTCGAAGACCACAATATCCGCGGCCATGCCGTTGCGGATGATGCCGCGGTCGCTCAGCCTAAAGCGCTGCGCCGGGAAGCCGGTAAAACGCCGGATGGCGTCTTCCAGCGTAAAGAGCCCGAGTTCGCGGGTATAGTGGCCGAGGAAGCGCGGGTACGTGCCGTAGGCGCGGGGGTGCGGCGAACTGCCCATCATGATGGCGTCGGTGGACCCCATGTGCGCGGGATGTTGGATAATCGCCTGTACGTCGGCCTCATTGCCGAAGTGGAACGTAAAGCCAAGTTCCAACGCGGTCTCGTCTAGGAGCCTGAGCAGCAGCGCGTCGGGGGCTTCGCCAACCTCATCGGCCACGTCCGCCAGGCGGCGGCCTTCCCAATCGCTGTAACGTTCCGGGCCGATGTGTGTAATCTGCATGCGGGCGTAGAAGTCGCGCTCGCGGCCTTCAATCTCGTCGAGGATTTGCGCCATGACGTTTGGCGAGCGCACGCGCTTCAACATGGCGTGTGGCCCATCGGCGCCCATCCAAAGCGGTAAAACGAACATGCCGGTGGTTGAGCCGGCGGGATAGCAATAGGCGTCGTAGGTCACGTCCAGACCTTCGGCGCGGGCCGCATCCACCAGCGCAAGCCGCTGGCTGCTCAATCCCCAGGTATGCACGCCGGAGATGAGGTAGTGGGCGATGTGCACCGGGATGTCGGCCTGGCGCGCCACATCCAGCGTTTCGTGCACCGGGTCCAGGAATTGATCGCCCAGGTGGTAGCGCATGTGCGTGTTGTACACGCCGCCGTAGGCGGCAACGGCCTGGCTGATGGCGACGAGTTCTTCCAGCCCACAGAATACGTGCGGGTGGTACGAGAGGCCGGTGGCAAAGCCCACGCAGCCCTGTTCCATGGCTTCCGCCGCCAGACGCGCCATCTGCTTCAGGTCATCCTCGTGAGCGGGGGAATTCTCCCAGCCAAGCACGGCCAACCGCAGCGCATTATGCGGCACTTGAAAGGCCACGTTGACGGCAACTTTGCCGTCGAAGCGGTCCAAGTACTCGGGGATTGTCCGCCAAGGCTCCACGTCTTGGGGCAGATCGCCATTGATGGCGTGGTAAAGCTGTGTGGTCTCGCGCAAGTGCTTGCGCGACATGGGCGCGTAGCCGATACCGTCGGAGCCGAGAATCTCGGTGGTGATGCCCTGCGCGACTTTGGGGGTGTGGTCTGGTTCGCGCAGGAGGATCAGATCGGAGTGATTGTGGACATCGATGAAGCCGGGACAGATTACTCTTCCTTTGGCATCGATCTCGGACTCTGCGGTAGAAGAAGCCAAGCGTCCGACGGCGGTAATGCGGCCTTGGCAAATACCCACGTCGGCCCGAAACCAGGGATTTCCCAGCCCGTCTACGACACGGCCGTTGCGAATGAGGAGGTCGAAATTCATAGCCTATGCTCTACGATCAAAGACGATTGCTGTGAACCAACTCCGGTTGAATCCGCGGTACTGAAGAATATCAGCCGCATTACGTGCGTGTGAGTGTCTTTTCCGACACCGGCTCGCCTTCATGCAAACCCTCGAGAAAAACCGCGTCCCGCATCACCAAGTCGCGGGAGAAGGGTTTAAGCCCGCTCACGGTTATCACGTCTACTTTTCGCTGAAAATGATCATGCAGAAAGTCTTGGAGTCCGAAAAAGTTGTCAAGCGTAATTTGCCCGCGCGGAATGTCCACAACGATATCAATGTCGCTGTCGGCGCGCGCAGCGTTGCGGGCAACCGAACCAAAGACGGCGATGCGCCGCACGCCGAGCGTGCGCAGCGTCGAGCGGACCCTGAAGAGTTCCTCCAGAACGTATTCTCGTGTGGGAATCATGGTGCGCTTTCCAGCATTTCCTCTAGCAGCTCAAGCAGTCGCGGGGCGAACTCCACCGCTGCTCTCCAAACGATTTCATCTTCAATAGTCATATACCCGTGAACCAAGTGGTTGCGCATTCCCGATAGTCGCCGCAAGGGAATTTCCTGATGCTGTGCTTTGAGTTCATTGGAAACATGTTTCGCCGCCTCGCCAGTCAACTCAATCGACCGCTCCGTGGCCAAACGCAGCGGGAAGTTGTCCGCTGCGGTGTATTGTTCCAACGAAATTCCGGCAGTCAGGGCTTTGGCTTTTCGCAAGGCGTCCACCATGTGGCGCAAACGCGCACGATCCTCATTCGTCATGTCCAGTGCCAAGCTTAGCCCTGTCACTAGGGATAGAAATACTCTCCTACCTAGGATACCATTCAGGAAGTGCTGTGCTCTGCAAGTGCCGAGATTCGCTACGGCAAATACTGCTTCGGAAACTTCGCAACCACGGTGAAATTCGGATCCACCACGTTGCCGACGCGGGTGCGGCCCACCTGGGAAACTACCTGAAAAGCGTCCCACAGATCGAACCCGTAGTCGCTGGCGAGCCAGCGGATCAGTTCCACGTGGGCAATCTTATAGGCGTCCATGAGCGGACGCGCGTTGGCCGCGACCATGATCCACTCGTCGTTCTCAAAGCGCGGCCAGTGTATCGGGCCACCGCTCTTGATTACTTCGACTTCCACCTCCACTTCTGCCGTTGTTTCCAGCGCCACACCGCAGAGTTCGCCGTCGCCCTGGGCGGCGTGCACGTCGGCAAATTGCAGGTATGCGCCCTTCACGAATACCGGCAGATAGACTGTCGTGCCAGGCCCGGTCTCCACGCAATCCATGTTGCCGCCGTGGTGGGCGGATGAGAGCGTGCTGATGTGCTCGCCGAAGCGCGGGGCCACGCCGATACAGCCCAGGAATGGCTGGCACGGGATGGTGATGCTGCCGAGTTTGCTCTCCGGCAAGTCCAGCGTCGCCATCTGGCTTTCGAGGTCGATATCCCAGTGGTAGTACTTCTGCGGCAGCGGCTCGTTGAGACCGGTCGGCCCGCCGGGATAGTCCTCCACCCCCAGGTTCCCAAACCCGGGATTGAAGCGCGAAAAGGCCCAGTCGCGGTTCAGGTCTACCCGCAGGATGCGGACACGCAAGACGTCGCCCACTTCGGCCTCTTCCACGTAGTAGGGGCCGACCTGCGGGTTGGCCTGGCGGAACTCAGTGTCGGCGCGGGAATAGCGGAGTTCCTCCGGCAACTGCTCGCCATTGCTGTCCCAATGACCGGCATCCACCGTCTTGGCGATAACGCGGTCGCCAGAGTCTATACGCAGCGCCGGATCGTGCGGGGCAAACGTATAGTAATAGATGTTCGGCTCGTGTCGGTGTACGGTAGCCATGCGACGCTCCTTTCATTGAATGTGCGGGTTAGCCGCCCATGTGTCGATACTCGTCTACGTTAATCTCAACTGCTACGAGCGCAGGCTGGTCTTGCGCCAGTGCTTCCTGGATTTTGGCGGCGCACTCGTCTTCTCGCTGAATGTGGAATGCGGTCAAGCCGAACGCGGCGGCGAGCTGCATGTAGTCAGTGAATCCAAAGTCGTTCTCGATGCCTGCATATCCCCGCTCTTCCGACTTCATGCGGATCAAGGCCAACGTGGAGTCGACGAAGACGACAATGACGAACGGCGAGCTGCTCTCAGGCGCCAGGCGCTTCACGGTCTCCAGCTCACCGGCATACATGAGCAACCCGCCGTCGCCGGTGACGCAGACCACCGGACGCTCAGGGTCGCAGAGCCTGGCGGCCAAAGCCGCCGGGACACCAAAGCCCATGGTCGAAAGGCCGTTGGAAACGAGGAATGTCTGGGGTTGCGTGCTCTGCCACATTTGGCACGCGAGCAGTTTGTGCGATCCGACGTCGCAGGCAAAGACCGTTTCCGGCGGCGTCAATGCGCGGAGCGTCGAGAGCAGGACTTGTGGGGGCACGCCCGTTTCGCCGCCCGTGCGTTTTGGCGCCAAGCGCTGCCGGATCTTCTCGCGGCAGGCTGCCGCCGCGCGCGCCCCCCAGTCTCCCTGATGGGAGAGTTCGGGCGTGAGCATGCGCACGGTGGATTCTAAATCGCCAACGAGCACGTAGTCTGCCGCAAAAGCTGAATCGACCTCAGTATGCGGGTGGATGGCAATCGTGGTCGCCTCTGTCTGCCAGGGATGGATGAAGTCGGAACCGTCCAAACCGACCGCCAGGATGCAATCGGCCTGATCGAGGAATTCATCAACGATGGCATAGCCGTATACGCTGTGAATCCCGGCAAACAACGGGTGGCCCTCAGGAAAGACACCCTTGCTCATGGGCATATTGATCACCGGCGCGCCCCATTGCTCTGCCAGCGCGACAATAGATTCTTGACTGAGACGATGATTGGTTTCCAGTCCCAGGACTACCACCGGCGCGTCGCAGGTCGTGAGACGCGCCAGCGCGGTATGGGGCAGCGGCGCGGCGTCCAAGACACCGAGAGGGCGTGCCGAGGCGTGTAAAGGCATTGCGGCCAGGGGCTGGCGCGCCACGGCAGCCGGTAGCGCGAGATGAACCGGACCGGGACGCCCTTGCGCCGCCACCGCCCACGCATAGGCCAGCGCATCCGCCACGTTGGCGGGGGTCAGGCGCACGTTCCATTTGGTGATGGGCCGCAGAAGCTCCAGCAACGGTGCATTCTGATGGGTAGCAAACTCCACGGTAGGGTCTTCAAAGTCAGCAGTGATCACGATGACCGGAAGCCGTGCCAGATACGCGTCGGCAACGGCATTGATCATATTCGTAGCGCCGGGTCCCAGGGTGGTGAGAAGAACTGATGGAACGCCGGTCACAAAGGCGGTGTTCTGCGCCAAGAAAGCGGCGGTATTTTCGTGGTGGACGAGCTGGAATTCTACGTGTTCAGCGTAGCAGGCGTTGATGAGATCGACGTTCTCACCGCCGGTGACGCCCCAGAAGCGTTGAATGCCCTGCTGACGGAGAAATCTGGCAATATACGCCGCGACCGTGAGTTCTGAATTCTGTTGGGCTGCAGCCATGAGGGTACGTGAAATGGTGTTAGGATAGTGAGTGAGTTCTCTCCCTAGCTTGCGCGTCACTATGCACCTTGTCAACTTGCCTCTGCGAGCGCGCAAGTCACTTGAGACATGCCGCACGAGTCAGTAGTATAGCCCTACAACCTCAGAGAGTTTAAGGAGTTCAATCTATGCGTGTCGTCTTGCTAAAGAACGTGCCGGACCTTGGTCAGGCCGGCGAAGTGAAGGATGTTGCCGACGGTCACGCGCGCAATTTCCTCATCCCGCGCGGCTTTGCCCAAAAGGCAACCAAGGGCTCCGAGCGCTTGTGGGATGAACAACAGGCCGCCACGGTGCGGCGCGCGGCGACGGAACGGCAGGAGGCCGCGGAGACTGCTGCCAAGCTCAGCGGCTCGACCATCGTCGTCACAGCGCGCGCCGGTGAACAAGATCGTCTGTACGGCTCGGTCACCGGTCAGCAGATTGCCTCGGCAATCAAGGAACAGACGGAAATCGAGATCGATCGGCATGCGCTTGAATTGGAGCAGCCAATTCGTGACCTCGGCACCTTTACGGTTTCGATCAAGCTCGGACACGCCGTAGAAGCGGCGATCTCAGTGGAAGTGCAAAAAGAGGAAGTGTAAGTGGCGTCCGACTTCATCGCCAACTCCAGCACCGGACGCCTGCCGCCGCAAAACATTGAGGCGGAACAAGCGGTATTGGGCAGCATGCTCATCGATCCCGAGGCCATAGAGCGTGTGGCACAGTTCTTGCAGCCTGAAGACTTCTACCGGGAAGCGCACCAACACATCTACCGGGCAGGACTTACCCTGTACGAGCGCCGGGAGCCGACGGACTTTGTGACTATCTGCGATGAGTTGAACCGCAATTCTCTCATTGAAGAAGTCGGCAACGAGACCTATGTGGCATCCCTTGCCAACGTCACCCCGACGTCGGTGCACGCGGAACATTACGGGCACATCGTCGAGCGGCACGCGGTGATGCGGCGTATTATCAGCGCCGCCGCCGAGGTCGCGGCGATTGGGTACGACACGCAGCTTGACGTGGAAGATGCCATGGACAAGGTTGAGCAGGTGCTCTTCAGTCTTGCGCGACACGCCACGGACCAGGACTTCATCCACATTCGACCGGTAGTGGACGAATACTGGGAGAAGCTAACGGGCGCCCGGCAGGGAGAGCAGCCTGCGCCCGGCGTCCGCTCCGGCTTCCGCGGCCTCGACCGCCTGACGGCCGGGCTGCAACGCTCGGACCTGATCATCATCGCAGGTCGGCCATCCACCGGCAAGACGACCTTAGCGCTCAACGTTGCGAGCAGTCTTGCCATCTTGGAACCACACGTGCCGGTGGGAATCTTTAGCTTGGAAATGTCTGCCGAGCAGCTCGCACAAAGGTTTCTCTGTATGCTCGCCCGAGTTGATTCTCACCGACTTCGCTTAGGCGAATTGAACGAACGCGAATGGGAAGAGCTCGGCAGCATGGTAGGGGCTCTCACCGAAGCCCCGATTTTTGTGGATGACAGCGGGTTTCTCAACATCATGGATCTGCGCACGAAAGCGCGGCGGCTCCAAGCACGAGCAAACATCGGCCTGCTCATCGTGGACTACCTGCAACTGATTCAGGGACGCCGTGGAGGCGAGAACCGCGTGCAGGAAATCTCTGAGATTTCACGCTCGCTCAAAGCCCTAGCGCGTGAACTCAACATACCCGTGATTGCGCTTTCCCAGCTTTCACGCGCAGTTGAACAGCGGGAAAACCACCGCCCTATGCTCTCGGACCTGCGCGAATCGGGCGCTCTGGAACAGGATTCAGACCTAGTGATGTTCATCTACCGCGACGAACTGTACGACGAAGACACCCCCCGCAAGGGGGAGGCGGACATCATCGTGGCAAAGCACCGGAACGGTCCCACGGGAACGGTAACGCTGAACTTTCTGGAACAGTATTTCGCGTTTGAAGACAGGCAGGAACAACAGAAGACAAACGGCGCGCCATTCTAACGAGCATTCTTGTTGCGATTGGGTGGATCGAGCGGGTGGAATTGGCAAGGTGCGTTTTCCTTGCCTCTGCCGCATAGGCTCGTGCGAATCAGGGCCCGTGCGCAGCCCTTGGATTCTTGCACATTGCAGTGCCCCCAACTGCAAAGAAATAAAAGACCGGAAACGGTAGATTCTGGCTTACCTGCTCCGTTGTGCTGAAGTACATGTCATTCCTGTAAATGTTGAGTAATTCGTTGACAGAATTCTCTCCCCAATTGGCAGTGCTGACAGATCATGTCATTCCGAGCGATGCGTCGAACCCTGTTCGCGGAATCTAAAGTACATGCAACATGTCGCCAAATAGGCTCAACATCTTAGATTCCGCGCTCCGAGCGACTCTTCGCTGCGCCCCGTCGGCTGCGCGCTACGTCTCACAAGCCGCATACTTAGTCCTATAACTGCTACCTATCTAAACGACAGTACACTCCTATGAATACGATCCGCATCGGTCTGGCGCCATTGAGACAGCCGGAATCCGTGCTGCACGGCACCGAGAGAGTCGACGCCGTCCTCGCCAGGTGCGCCACTGAACAGGTTGCCATCGTGTGCTTTCCGGAAGCCTATCTGCCCGGACTGCGCGGCGCGAGCTTCGACCTGCCGCCGGTAGACCAAACCGTAATGGAGGCAGCGCTCAAGCGACTTCGCCAGTCCTGTAGGTCCCACCGTGTGGCCGCTATTGTCGGATTGGAATGGGTGAGCGAACTGGGGCTGGAAAACCGCGCCGTGGTGATTTCCGCAGCCGGGCGGCTGCTAGGCTACCAGACGAAGAACCAGATCACGCCGGGCGGCGAATCGAGAAACTACGTGCCGGACGGGAAGCGGCGGGTTTTTCGTACCGCAGGAGCAGTCTTCGGCATCACGATCTGCCATGAGGGCTGGCGGTACCCGGAAACCGTACGCTGGCCCGCCGTGCGCGGCGCCCGCATTGTGTTTCAACCCCAGGTCACCGGCAGCGACAAGCAGGGCAATGTGCTTACTACATGGGGGGAGTCCTTCTACGAAAAGGCCATGCAGTGCCGTGCCGCAGAGAACGGCATCTACTTTGCCAGTGTCAACCAGGCGATGCGCTATCAAAATTCAGCCACAAGCCTCATCGACCCCAAGGGCAACCACATGGCATCCGTTCCCTACGGCAAGGAAGGCCTGCTCATCGCCGACCTCGACCTATCCGAAGCATCGCGCTTCTACGCCCGGCGGTACAATCCTGACTGGTATCCAGTTTAGGAAATGGCGCAATTTCAATCCGCAATTCAAGACTAGAGTTGCTGAATTGCAACGCGTGTTGAATTTCTTGATGCCACAATCTATAATGTTACCTATGTGGTAACGACTTAGGAATCCTTTGTGGTTATAGTCTTTAAGTCTCGTAAGCTTGAGAAAACCTTCAATTCCCAGAAAAACCTTACAAAAGCGTATGGAGTTCGTCTGGCTAGGGCGGTCATGGTGCGCATGGCAGTGCTTCGGAGATCCCAGACGTTGGCAAGAGTACCTACCACGCCTCCAGAACGCAGACACCAGCTAATCGGACAGCGAAAGAATCAATTTGCGGTTGACCTTGTTCATCCGCACAGGCTCATATTCAAGCCAGCAAACGAGCCATTGCCTCAGGCAGAGGATGGCGGGATTGACTTGAATCGTGTGACCGCAATCATGGTCCTCGATGTGGTTGATTATCACTGAGCGGAGGTGAATGAGATGGCTACGCCAGCAAATCAGTTTAAGCCGGACTATGCAGTTCCGCCGGGCTGGGTATTGGAAGAATATCTTGCAACAAAGGGGTTCTCTCAAGCTGAATTCGCGCGCCGCTGTGGCCGCTCCGCAAAATTTATCAGCGAATTAGTCTCCGGCATAGCCCCACTTACTCCTGAGACTGCTCTTCAATTGGAAAGGGTTCTTGGGCTCGACGCTACGATTTGGCTTGGAATTGAGGCCGACTACAGGCTGCACAGAGCACAGGAGGCAGATAGATTACGTGCAAGAGAATTCATTGAATGGTCGAAAAAGTTTCCCGTTAAGGACTTGGTGAAGCGAGGCTTCGTTGAGAACACGGCCTCTAACGCGAGCACCGTTTCAGAGATTCTCTCACTCTTTGGTGTTGCATCGTTTGAAGCATGGCAGACCAAGAGTAGTGAGTTGAGTGTCGCTTACAAACACTCCCCAAGTTTCAAAAGTGATCCAATTGTCTTGGCTACATGGCTTCGTCTTGGCGAGCTGAATGCAGCAGAAGAAGTATGCGCTTACTACAAAAAGACTGAATTCAGGCGAGCTCTGGGAAGCATCCGTGAGCTTACGCGAAAGCCTTTTGATGAAGCATTGGCGGAAGCTCGCGACCTTTGCAGTCTTGCGGGCGTGGCGTTAGTTCTTGTAGAGCCATTCTCAAGAATGGCAGTAAGTGGTGCTGCTCGCTGGTTATCGCCAAACAAGGCCCTGATTCAACTGAGTGCACGCCACAAGTCCGACGACCACTTTTGGTTTAGCTTGTTTCATGAGGCGGCCCATTTGCTCCTTCATAGTAAGAAGCATATCTATGTCGATGCCAACAAAGGCACGAATACAGACATTGAAGCCGATGCCGACGATTGGGCGAGCAGTTTCCTAATACCTGACGACGAGTGGGAACAGTTCGCTGGCTTGCCTAACCATAGTAAATCCGCCGTGCGAGAGTTCGCGGCAGGCCAAGGCATTGCGCCAGGCATCGTTGTAGGCCGACTTCAGCACGAAAAGATCGTGCCCTGGAAAAACTTAAATGACCTAAAAGTCAAGCTAGAGTGGCGGGACGATTCCTAAGAGACGGTGAAGACACGGCTCGCCACTATGGGTCTAAGTGGAGTAACGCGGTAGGCCAGCTGAGTTGAGAATGGCCTCTTCCTGCGCGCGCATCTTCGTATAGGCGGCATCTTGGTCATGCGTGTGCCCAAGCAGATGCAGGAAACCGTGGACGAACAGGTAGGCGAGTTCACGCTCTTCGCTGTGGCCGTATTCTGCCGCCTGGGTCTGCACCCGCGCCAATGAAATCGCGATATCCCCCAAGTATTCGCGATTCTCCGGCGGTAGCGCAGGATTGCAACCTGCGTCCGGGGACTGCGCATCCCTGTGGGCAAATGAGAGCACGTCTGTAGGCTCATCCTTGCCGCGGTAGGTACGGTTGAGTTCCTGCAGGCGCGCGTCGCTCGTTAGCAATACCGTGACTTCGACCGACGCAGCGGTGCCCGTAGCAACGCGAGCCGCGGTGAACAGACGCTTGAGCAGCGCCGCTATGTCTGGACGTTCTTCCACATCTTCCCAGAGGACTGTCAACATCGCACGTACATTCATCCATCGGAGAAAGTGGTAGAGATACTGATGAAGTGTCCCCTTCTCGGGAAAGTGCCCGCGTATTAGTTCCGCGTTGGTCGCGGTTCCCTTAAGAGGCGCCACCGCAACCGCAGCACCTCTCGCATGGCGCGCAGGATAACGCGCAGGCTGCCGCCGGTATTCTCGCCGGCGTGGCGTGGCAAGTGGCTGATCGAAACTTCGCCGACACCGAAACCGGCGCGCTTGGCTTGGACAAGAAACTCGGTGTTGAAGACCGCGCCTGCCGCCTTGATGTCAAGCGTCTCCACCACCTCACGCCGAAAGATCTTGGAGCCGCAGTCCACATCATGCACCACAAAGCCAAAGAGAATTCGATTGAGTACATTCCAAAGCAGTGCGAAAAACAGGCGGTGAGAAGGGTCTTGGCGCTGCACGCGGTGGCCGACCACCACGTCGTAGGTATCCAGTGCCTTGAGCATGGGCACAATATCGGCCGTGCGATACTGTGTGTCGGCGTCGCGCCAGCCGACGATCTCCCATTGTGCAGCCTTGAGGCCCGCCCAAATCGCGGAACCATAGCCGCGAATAGGTTGGTGGATCAGCCGGACGCGGGCATTCGCAGATTGAATCTGTCGTACGATCTCCACGGTATTGTCGGTACTGTCGTTGTCGACGACAATGACCTCATAGTCGTGCGCGACCCGCTGTAGGGTTTGCACACAGTCGCCTATTGTAGCCGCAATATTGTCTGCCTCGTTCAGTGCAGGCAGCACGAGGGAGACGGTCAGGGAAGGTTGCTGCGGAGTCTTCATTGACATATGCGGGCGTTGCTTCGCTTCCTTTTCTTAGTAGGCACCGAGATTTCTTGATGCGACACGTTAAGCCATCGCTGTCACGCTCGTTGGCAGTAGACCCATCTCATCCGACAACACCGGTTGGCGTCCAACTGAACGTCTCTCCGTAATGGCGACGTTTTGCGCACGTTGCCGGTTTGCAATGATTATCTTGCGCTTTAACGACCGTCAGGCCTTTTTTGCGCCCAGAACCCAGGGTGCGATCAACTCGCAGCGCGGCAGGAGGTCTTAAGTACAGTATAAGCCGAACTCGGCCTCGTGACACAGGAGAAACGCCCCGTCCCTCAAAATGCCGCCAAATCGACACTCATCTTGGCACCGCGAGGCGCCTGAGCTTGCAGGTCCTGGCATATCAGGCCGGCCACGACAGACTCCGGTCGCATGCCGGCGTGCCTCATGACGCCCGTGAAAACGACAAGGAATGCAAAATTCTGCCGTGGGCCGCTTGGCAGCATCAGTCGTCTCACACGAAGCAAGACTGAGTTATTCGCGGTACATGCACCTCTTGCAAGCCCGCGCCTGCTGCAAGACTCACCTCGCGTCGATGACTGGCCCCGGGGATTAAACCGACACCGGCCCTTGGGGGAAAGGGCCGGTGTGGGGTGGTGCGAACAGGAGGAGCATTCAGGAGGCAAGCAAGTTTAGTGAACCATCTGGACATGAATATCTCGGAATCCGTAGTTGGCACTGGGCGTGGGTGAGTGGCAGTACACCTGGAGCGACGTTACCGTTCCGAGAAGAGAAGGGTGCAGTATGTGTGCGTCCACTTAACGACAAAAGAGCTTCCTCGGCTTTGCCAGCCTAAAGCTCTTCCTATCGCCTGCGAGGTTAGCTGTCGGGTTAGGGTGGAAAGAGTCACCCTCCGCACGACTGCGGTTCACCCCAATTGCCGGGTCCCCCGCTCCATTTAAGGATTTGGCGCATTACTACGGTAAATTCACCGTACCACAACAGTTTTTGGTACGCAAGAGTTTGAACGCATAATCTTCAGATTTTCCGTGTGCAATTCTGTGATAGAACAGCCGGCAGAGTCAAGACCGCAGAAACCAATTGCCGAGTCTTCACAGATGCAACGATTCTACGCGGCTAAGAATCCAAGTAGACTCGATTCAGCCATGGTCGCGCCGTAGCGGAGAGTTGTACGTCACGCACCCAAGGCTTGATGAGTACACACTCCTTGCCGTGCCACAGCGGTGTCACGGGCGCATCCAACGCAATGCGCTGTTCGATTTCCCCGATTGTCGCTCTTCTCCGGCCTTTGTCTTGCTCTCCCCGTGCTTGGAGCAGCAGTGCGTCAACTTCCGGGCTGCGGTAGCCACTGTAATTCGTCAGACTTGTCGAGCGGAAGAGCGGATCGAGGAGAGCTTGCGGATCAGGATAGTCGGCTTGCCGCGTGAATAGGAAGAGCTGATAGGGATTCTCACGGCTTTCAAGGTTGCCGACGAATGTGGCCCAGGGCTCGCGCTGGATGCGGACTCGTATGCCGAGATGCTCCTGAAACATATTGATCAACGCCGTCATGGTAGGCGGCGTCGGGCCGCGCGTGCCCGGTACAGTAAACGTGACCTCCGGCAGGTTGCTGGCATCGCGATACCGGGAATCCGCCAGCGCCTGCCTCGCCTTGAAAATGTCAAAGTCCACGGTTTCAGCGTCGCCGTTGTGCGTCAGCGAAGGTGGGAGGAGCGAAGTTGCCTTGCCCACGGTATTGGAGAATACTTGCTCAACGATGGCCGCACGGTCAATGGCAAAGGCAAATGCCTGACGCACGCCCTCGTCATCGAAGGGCGGAATGCGGTTGTTCATGGCGAGAAACGTCATCTCGAGAGCATCGTGGATAACCAAGTCTTTATGTAAAGGATTATTCCTATCAAGCACTGCCGCAATGTCGTTCGCGTCAACGTACAGAATGTCCAGGGAACCGTCAGCATAGCCGCTCAGGGATTGCGCACCAACCCTACCGGTGATCTCAATCCGATCCAGCAGCGGCTCGAATCCATAGAAGCCTTCACTCCGTGCCAAGGTCAATAATTCGCCGGGAACCCAATCTACAACAGCAAACGGGCCGCTGCCCTGCGGCGATGCACCGTTCCCTAACCCAGAGGGCGCCTGGACATACGTGGTCGGGTGTGTGAGTTTTGTGGGGAATGTAAGATCGGGCTCGATGAGGTCTATTTCGAGCGTGCGCGCATTGACGGCGCGGACACCGCTTATGTCCTGGGCGACTTCATTGCGGTACTGAGCAAAACCCACAATATTGCCGAGGAATAGTCGCGCCCGCGGCGACTCGAATCGAGGATCAAGGAGGTACTCCCACGTATCCTTGATGTGAGCGGCAACGAGTTGCTCTCCATCGTGAAAGCGGAGACCCGGACGCAAAGGAAATTGATACGTGCGGCTATCTGCTGACATCGACCAACGCTGCGCTAAGTCAGGGATTGGATCCCCTTCAGCATTCAGCGCAACCAGTCCGCTGTACACGTGGGCCGCTAACTGGGCGTTGAGATCGGATTGCAGCGTCGCCGGGTCAAGCTCGTTCGGCAGTGGCATTTGGATGCGCAATGTCCCGCCGGACTTATCGTCACCACAGCCGGTGAGCAAAGGTGTCAGAAACCCCGCAAGAATGCTTGCGAGCACCGTGCGGCGTTGCACTAAACGATTCTCCTTGCAGGAGCGCATCGCGGCCACTGCGCCGCTCCCTGGTTTCGTAATGTCATGGATGATTCTCTCTCTAGGCTTGTTCGCCCTTCACTCCCGCACGCAAAGGCTTCCCGCAGTTCACTTGCGTCAAGGAGGACCGCAACGTGCGGGGCCCTGCAATCACACGGCACCGGACCCAATGGGGTGCGACCTAGGATAAACTCGTTTGCTGCAAGTCTACAGGTCGCATGTTCGGCATCCGAGAACGCCATGTCCCTATGCACTCAACCGGATTCAACCAAAACTGGAGCACACATTCAGCGTGGATTCCGAATCCTCCGAGCGGTACATACAGGGATGTTTCCGATCGATGCCCTCATAGAGCACGGAATCTATCCCCTCTCGTATAATATGCGTTGAGAACCCATGCTGTCGAGAGGAGGAGTTCCGGATGCGCTATCGAACGTTAGGTCGCACTGGCTTAGAGGTTTCACTGCTCGGCATTGGAACCGGAGGACCCAGCAACTTTGGGCAGAGCTCCGGTGTGCCGGAGGCCGACATTCATCGCCTGGTGCGGCGGGCGCTCGACGAAGGGGTGAACATCTTCGACTCTGCCGCCGGGTACCGAGACAGCGAGGCCATCCTGGGACGGGCGCTCAAAGGCGTGCCGCGCGATCGCTACTACCTGGCGACGAAGTTCACGCCGGAGCGAGATGGCGCGGTCGCCACGCCGGATGACGTGGTGGCTTCGGTAGAGCGCAGCCTCAGTCGCTTGCAAACGGATTCCGTCGAGGTACTTCAGTTCCACGGCGTACGCCCGCAGCAATACCGCGCGGTGATGGAACGCTTGCTGCCAACGGTGCTGAAGCTGCAAGAACAGGGCAAGTGCCGCTGGATTGGCATCACTGAGCAATACGGAGAAGACGGCGGGCACGAAACGCTGCAGATGGCGCTGAAGGACAACCACTTCGACACAGCCATGGTCGGCTACAACATGCTCAATCAAAGCGCCGATAGTCTCGTATATCCGCAATGCCTGGAACACAATGTGGGGGTTTTCATCATGTTTGCCGTACGGCGCGTCCTCGCCGTGCCGGCGCGCCTGGAACAGACGGTTGCAGACCTGAAGCAGCGCGGTCTGGTGGCCGCGGACGCCGTACCTCCTTCTGCACCCCTCGATTGGCTGATCCACGGCAACGTGGATTCCATACCGAGCGCGGCGTACAAGTTCACGGCGATGCATCCCGCCGTGAGCACGGTGTTGAGCGGCACCGCCAATCTGGAGCACTTTGAAAACAACCTGCGGGCGCTTGAAGATCCCACGCTGCCGGATGCCGACTACGCGCGTTTGCATGCACTCTTTGGCAATGTCACTGATCCCATTGGGAACTAGCCTTGTAGCCGGCGCAGGTTCCCATGGTATCGACTTACTCCCAACGGCCCAGGTGCGGCAGTGGTCTCGTAATCGCCAGCATAGGGCGCGCAAGTGTCGGTGCAGTGGCTAGCGGTGTCTCTTCCCCCCCGCCAGGGGATTGTAAGCCCCAATTATCCTTGTAGAGCAGGAAGACGGCTGGAATAAGCAGTGGACGGATAAGCTGAATTGCAGCCCATGTGAGGTCTGGCAGGGCGACGAGGAGCAAGGCTCGCGTAGCATGCGGGAGGGCGAGCAGCAGCCCACCGCCTACCAGGCCGAGGGGAATCGCGATAGGTGCGCTAGCAAGGACAAGCGTACTCATGCACACCCAGAACGAGCGCCCGCTCAGCCGCCAGGACTCGACGGTCGCAAGCGTTCCCGGCAGATCACCGTGCACGGCAAAGAAGGGCGCCAGCATAGTGCGCGTGTGAATGGCAAGCGCCACGCCACCTGCAGCAATCCACCAGAATCCATCTGCAAAAGGTTGGACGCCATCCCCCAGCGGGATTATGTCCTTCTGTCTGGCATGCAGCCAGACGAGCGCACTGAACGGAATCCAGAACATGAGGCTGGTATGGGCATTCGTCCAAAGGTAGCGAAACACCCAATGCAGCGCAATTCTGCTCGCTTGTACCACACCTATTGCGCGTCCCTGCGCGTGATACGCCACCAGCACCATAACTACTAGCGTGCCAAGTACGACAGTAAGCGAGCGCAGGAAGTAGAGCAGCACTTGCTGCCAGCCGTTAGGTTCAGGAATGAGCACGGTCAGTGCGGCTACGAGGAGCGCTGGCGAAACATACAATGCGGTTAGGCGTCCGTAGGTGGCGATGTGAGGACGCACCAATGAAATGCCTCTTGCAAAGTATTGCGCTGCCAACCGCCATGCAGCAAAGAAGGTATCCATCTCTTACGTCGTCCTCGTGTGCCTTAGAAGGACAACTGTCCTACCGTAAGAGTAGCACAAGGCCGGAGTACGCGGACACATGCGCAGTGTCGCGGCGTTTCTTGCACGAGTTACAGAGAGCGCTCCGGCGAATCCTCGCGGCAACCGTGAATGCGCCTCCTGCATAGGGCATGAGTGTAGACCTTAGGCCGGATCATTTGCCCTGTTTATGCGTTGCATTATCTCCGATAGCCGCGACCAACTTTGCAGAGTTACCGGCAGCACCAAAGCGGAATCAATGAACTCCCATGAATAGCTGATGATGGAAAAGATCCTGCCGACGGTGATTTCCATGTTCGTTGCCGCGAACCAGAGATTGAAGAGGATGAGGCCAAGCATCGCGGTGTAGATTGCGCCGTAGACGTAGGCTTCCGTGTCCGACAACCTAATCCCGACTCTCCGTATCTTGTTTAAATGGGACAGAATACCCTCGGGATGCGCTGACTCCAGAATGCGGACTTGCTGCTCCGTCTGCTGGTTGTACGCGGCATTCAAGCGATAGAACCGCCGGGGCCCCGGGTGGTTGTTGGCCCACGGAACGGCTATGGTATCGTGAAGCCGGTGCTGGTCGCAGACCGCTTTGAAAAAGACGGCCGCATCGCAGTCCCACAAAAATACCCCCTTCAGAATCTGAGTGAGTGTGCGATTGATGACGAAGACCACTGAAAATAACGAAACTAACAGAGAGCCAACAACGCCGCCGGGTCAGCCGCGTATGCGGCCCTGTGTGGTTGTGCACTATCACGAAGTGGGCCTGAAGGGCCGCAACCGGCCGTTCTTTTTGAGTACGCTGGAAGAAAACCTGCGCCAAGGTACCGCGGGCTTGGGTGTAAAGCAAATCGAGCGTGCCAGCGGACGCATTCTCCTGTGGCTGGAGCCGGACGCACCCTGGGAGCCGTTGCGCGCTCGCATCGCGCGGGTTTTTGGGGTCGTGAACTTCGCACGCGGGTATGCCGTGCAACCGGTTCTCGATACCCTCATCCGGAGCGTGGTGCATCGGTTACCGGAAGCGAATTCCTTCAAGACATTCGCCGTACGCGCGCGCCGTGCATTCAAGGACCTCCCGCTTTCCTCGCGGGAAATAGCGGTCAACTTAGGCGCGGCAGTGCAGGCGGCGAGTGGGGCGGGCGTGAATCTCAGCGCGCCGGATATGACGATCTACGTCGAAGTGCTGCCGCAGTATGCCCTGTTCTTCTTTGACAAAATACGCGGCCCCGGCGGACTGCCGGTTGGCTGCAGCGCGCCGGTCACGGTGCTACTCTCCGGCGGCATCGATTCGCCCGTGGCCGCCTGCCGCATGTTGAAACGCGGTTCCCGTGCCGTGCTCGTGCACTTTCATTCCTTCCCGTATCTCAACAACGCCTCGCAGGAGAAGGCACGCGAGTTGTCGCAAGTGATACGTGGTTACCAAGGGGATACTGTGCTCTACCTGGTCCCATTGGGTGAGATTCAGCGCCAGATCGTGGTTGCGTGCCCCGCGCCTTACCGCGTTGTGCTCTACCGGCGTTTCATGGTGCGCATTGCAGAGGAGTTGGGCAAACGGCACGGCACGCAGGCGCTGGTAACCGGCGACAGCCTGGGCCAAGTCGCCTCGCAGACCATCGAAAATCTTACCGCCATCGATGACGCCGCCACACAGATCATCCTGCGCCCGCTCGTCGGCATGGATAAGCAGGAAATTGCCGATGAAGCCGAACGCATTGGCTCCTACGCCATCTCGATCCAGCCCGATCAGGACTGTTGCGCGCTCTTCGTGCCTGCCAATCCATCCATACACACGGACCTCAATGGCATCCGCAAGGCCGAATCTGTATTGGACGTAGAGTCGCTCGTGCGGCAAGGCATCGCCGAAGCGGAGATTGTGGAATACTGGCAAGGAGACACCAAGTCTGCTGCCGTGCAGAAGAAGAGTTCATTGTCTGTGTAAATTGAAACATACGTAGCTAGTCAGTTTGAAGTAATGAAAATCAGCTATGACCCTGAGGCAGACGCGCTCTACATCCGCCTCATCGAGGGCAGACAGGAGTGCCGCACGCTGCGGCTGAATGAAGAAGCGGCCCTCAATGTCGGCCCTGGAGAGGTACTCGTCGGCATTGAGCTTCTCGATGCGTCACACGTGCTGGGAGATGGTGAGGCGCCGGCTGTGGACCTGATAAACGTGAAGGCAACCGCCGAAGCGACCGTAAAGAGCCAGTAGCCGACTTGTCGGCCGCGCCCGGCGGGAGCGCTAGCCTCGGGTTTTTGGCTCCATGGTCTCGATCATCGGCAGCAGGCGCTCGTAGAGCTCTGCCGTGGCCCGGGCGTCCTTGAGACAGTAGGTGGCGATGTCATCATACCTGCCGTCGGCAAAGGCCTTGGGGACTGCGCTGCCGGTCAGGCCCTCTTTGGGATCGCCTATGCCGAACTGGTGACACCAGAAACGCAGGCTGTACGGCTGAATGGCGCGGTGGAAGCTCATGACTTCCTGCAAGTCGCAGTGATCGCGGAAGCTATAGCGGTAGGGCATGAGGTTGCGGCTGGGGCGGACACCATTCACGGCGGAGCGCAGCATGAGGATGGGGCAGTCAAAGCCGCGCCCGTTGTACGTGACAATCGTGCCGAACTGTGGGACGAGCTGCCAAAACTGCTCAAGTATCTCCTCCTCACTGCCATGGAAGACGCGCGCACCGTCGTGGATTTCCTGCCATTCCCGCGCGCCGGTCGGGTTGTTGACGAGCACGCCGCCGCTCTGCTCGCCGGGCCGCCACATGCCGATGGCGACAACTTTCGCGGCGCCGGGATACAGCGCCAATTGGCCCGGAAACGCCGCAAGTTCTTCTTCGTCTCTTGCCCGGCCTTTCAGGTATTCCTGGATTTCGGGCACGAAGCCCTCCCACGGCTGATGCGTCGTCTCGATGTCAATGGCTAGCGGCTGTGAAGCCATAGGTTAATTTCTCCTTGGCGTGAAGACCGTCGGTGCAAGAGACCTCTCCGGCTTTGGTCGCCGTGCAGCGCTTGGCATCGTAGCGCAAGCGGTACGACTATGGCTATAGACGCTATGGCTACAGCCGCAGATTAAGGGGTCAGGTATACCTCACTCTGTCATAGTAACGAAATAACAGTCCCCACCGTCACTCCAATCCCACTGTCATCGCGATCCCACCGTCTCTTCGATCCCACCTTCTTTTCGAGCCTACTGTCATTTCGAGCCTACTGTCATTTCGAGCGCAGCGAGAAATCTAGGGTTCTCAACCCACTATCACGCGGCTCAGTCAACCAATATTCTAGACTCCTCACTCCGTTCGGAGTGACAAGCTCAGGGGTGCCACAAGCCCCACCGTCACTCCAATCCCTCTGTCATCGCAATCCCACCGTCTTTTCGATCCCACCGTCATATCGAGCCTACTGTCATTTCCAGCCTACTGTCATTTCGAGCGCAGCGAGAAATCTAGGGTTCTCAACCCACTAACTTGCTGCTCAGTTAACCAATATTCTAGACTCCTCACTCCGTTCGGAGTGACAGACCTAGGGGTTCTCACTAACGACAGACCTGATTCGTTGCTCCGGTTGACTATGCACCTTGATATGCGCCGCACCATGCTTAGGCGTCGGTCTCGCGTTACCCGACACTATAGAATTGCCGCACGTGACCTAGGCAGACGCGGCCGCGGTCTGCTGCTCACGTTCCCAGGCGCGGAGTTCGTCCTGATGGTCTGCTAGCTTGTGCAGGACGTCGAGGAGGCGGTCCATGTCGCTTTGGGGTCCCAGGAACGTCGCATGTGGGAGGCAGAGCGCTTCTTCCGCGTAGATGCGTTCCGTTTCCGGCAGGTAGACCTTACGATAATCGATCTCCTTGCCGTAGAACGAACACGTAAAGGGATGCCCGGTGCGGCCGAAGTTCATCTCCTGGAAGATCGGGTTGCGGTAGACCGGTTGGGTGTGGCCCGTGTGCACGCGCAGTCCTTCGGCATTCAGGGCTTTCATGACCGTGTCGCGTGCGATGCCGCCGAACTGCGCGCCGTGGTACTTGAAGTGCCAGAAGTAGAAACCCCAGCGGGTCACGCGGGGATCGCGGTAGAGCGGCGAGAAACCGTCAATCTGCGCAAGCTGCTCCGACAGGTATGTAACATTGCGCTCGCGGGTGGCAGTCTGCGCTGGCAGGCGGGCGAGTTGTGCGTTGCCGATGGCGCCCTGCCACTCGGTCATGCGCAGGTTCGTGGACGGGATGTGATGTTCGAAGAAGGGGCGGCCCGGATAACGTCCGATGTTGTGGAAGGAGGATGCATGTTGCGCCACCTCCTCCTCATTCGTTAATACCATACCGCCTTCGCCGGTGGTGAGGGTCTTGCCCATCTGAAAGCTGAAACCCCCGCAATCGCCAATGGCGCCGGTACCGACGCCCTTCCACTGCGAGCCATGGGAGTGCGCGCAGTCAGAGACGATGGCGATATTGTATTTGGCCCCGATGGCTTGCAGCGCGTCCATGTCGCAGGGCAAGCCGCCGTAGTCTACGGGCATCACCGCCCTGGTCTTTGGCGTAATGGCAGCCTCCACAGCCTTGGGGTCGATAGTGTAGTTGCGCGGGTCGCAGTCTACAAAGATGGGAATGGCATTGGCCTGCAGCACAGCGGAAGCACTCGCCACAAAGGTAGCAGCGGGGACAATGACCTCGTCTCCCGCTTCCACACCCACTGCCCGCAGCGCGGCCTCCAACGCCACGGTGCCGTTCGCCACCGCGATGCCGTATGTGGCGTCCTGGAAGGCGGCAAAGTCGCGCTCGAACCTTCCCACTTGGGAATCGTCTTGGTCTGCGTGCCCGCCCCGCCACCAGATGCCGCTCTCCAACACGCCTTCCAACAGCACGTGTTCTTCCTCACCACAGACCGGCCAGGACTTGCCGAGCGGTTCAGCGATTGCAGGCGAGCCGCCGGTAAGCGCAAGTTTTCCCATGCAGTCATGCTCCTTGATTTCGTTATTGCTGTGGGAGCGGCATGCTGCCCTCCGTCATTCCCGCTTGCGCGGGAATGCACCTTCTCCGCCCCCGCCTTGGAGTCCCGCTCCGGAATCGGATCACGGAAAACACTTCGCAGGAATCACCATAGCCTCTACAGATTACACAGAGGCAGTGGCGGCGATTGGCTTCTCTTCCGCACCGGTAGTCTGCGCCGCGCGGTGAGGTGATCGTCAACATTCATGGTGATGAAGGACTGCTGTGATCCTTGCTTCCTCCCACGAGCGCCGCGACGCTCAGATTCGCCCTCACCCCGGCCCTCTCCCTCTGTATAGACCGGGGACATGGGTAACAGTTGTTCGGGCTCATAGGTAACACCATAGAACGAGGGGGTTTTCGTAGTATGCGATGTCCTTGCCTTGAAAGTTAGATCCACTCAATATCCTTATGCACACTGTTTGTTTCTCTGGCACAAGCTGACAGGCGGAAAGTGAGTGCACTGTGTCGCCAGTCTCTTATCAAACCCGGACCAACCCAATGCTCTCGTAGGTGTCAATCAGTAAAATGTGTAACCCATGTCCCCGAACAACTGTTACCTATGTCCCCGGTCTGTACACCCTCGGGGAGAGGGTGAAATACACAGCCTCAGACCGCCACCGGCTCGCGGAGGCCGAGGAGCACATCTATGGCGGCCTGCCGGATCAAGGGCTCGCTGGAAGGCGCGATGGCCGCGAGGTTGGGCTCCATGCCGCCCTGGTCGAAGGCTTCCGGCGTGGGCACGTAGGCCACCTCGCGTGTCGGCCGGCTGATGACGACTGTATGCCGGAACGGCGAAGCTTCCTTGATTGCCAGCACCGTATCGTGGAATAACTCACCGGGCATGTGGACAAGCGCGGTGTCGCCCAGCGTAATGACCTTCATCGGATACCGGATGGTGGGGTTTTGCTCGTACCACTCGAAGAGGAAGCGGTGGTAGCGATCGTGCATCCGCGTGAAGTTGAAGCGCAGCTCTTCCGGCTCCTCGGGCATCACGCGCGCGGGAATCTCCACTTCGTGCACGTGGGTCTCCATGGCCGGCGTGTGCTCGGGTTTGATCTGCTCGAAGACATAAAGCGCTTGCGCGCCCACGGAACGCCCGATGCGACGTGCCGCTAAGCCATCGCGCTCGATAGGAACCACGTCGCCCAGCCCGCCTTGCGCAAAGACAACCGGCAGCCCAGCGACCTCGCCAAAGACATCCGCCACATAGCGGGGATAGTCGGCAGAAATGCCGCCGTACTTGTCGGTGGAGCAGAGCGCGTGGCAGCCAAAGTTGATGAAGGCGCCGATGGCCTCGCCATCCAATGAGTCAAAGCGAAGCACGCTCACCTCGTCGTCTTTGCCTTGCTCGATCCACGCCGGATCGGGTGGCGATTCCTGACGATTGAAGACCATGTGCACGGTGCCGTCGGGCTTGATGAAACGGCGATTATAGCACACGTCGGGGGCGTGCCCGCCGCGCGACGCCATCCGCACGGGCACCAAGGACTCAAGCGCGTCCTGAATGCCGTCGGCAATACGTGCGCTGATCTCATCCTCGTAATTCTCGATGATCAGGTCTTGGGCGAAGATCATGATGTACGCGCCGTAGTTGGAGATGGGCGTGGAGCCGATGTGGGAAGGGCAGAAGAGCGTGGGAAAGGGCGCAATGCCGCGGGATTCTAAGTCAGCGGCTACTTTTCCGTCGAAGTCGATGCCGAGCTCGAATGCGTCCACGGCCACAATGGCAGCCGTATGCTCCTCATCTTGGAGGAGCAGTATCCGCGCCTTAAGGGGATCATAGACCGGATAACTGCGTTCCTTCTTCTTTCCGTTTGTCCCTGGTCGGTTCTGATCGGGAGTAATGTCTACGGCCGTAAAGGCAGCGTGTAAGCCGTTGCTCACGAGTGCTCTCCTCTCCGAAGCGTTTGCGTACGCTTACTATGATACCTGCGGGTGCTCAATTAGCAAAGAAACCAAGAACCAGAGACGCGGACGTGCCAATTCGCGAGACTGTATTTCACGTCGCTTGTATGGTGTCCGCCTACATCTCACTGCATTGCTCCCACGTGTGACTGTGTGTTGCAAGCAACTATTGTGCAGAGCGCAGCGAGGATTCGGGGTCTCAATCAAGAAAAATGCACTCGATACAGTAGCCGTATTCTACGCAGTAGCCGTACTCTACGCAGTAGCCGCTTGTTACGACGAGGAGCGGGGGACAAGCCCCCGCGCTACGGCATCTCGTATCTCGATTGCTCGTCTTACGATCGGTAGCGCAGGTTTGTAACCTGCGCTTCTGGCAAAAGGCCAGGAGAACAGATGGCAAAATCACACTATTGCCGCAATCTGAGGTGTAGTTTACCTGGTGGGGACTGGTGTGCAGGCACTCTCGCACGGACTTCATCTACCAAAGGCTTGCGCGCGTTCACCAACTTGCCGCTCGCTTATAATGGAAGAGAAGCATACCGTCCTAGAAACTTGAGAAGAAAAACCTGCGATGAAGCGTGTGGTGGTGCTGGGCTCCACGGGGTCCATCGGACAGCAGACTCTTGACGTGATTCGCGCAAATCCTGACGACTTTGCCGTCGTCGGGTTAGCTGCGGGTAGAGACTCGCGGACGCTGGCTGCGCAAATTGACGAATTCAAGCCGCAGGCAGCCTACTGTATAGATGGCAGCGCGGCGAAGTACGTGGACGGTGCCACGCGCATCCACTCCGGCGACGACGGCATCGTTCAACTTGTCGAAGCGGTCGAGGCCGATGTGACCGTTGTGGGCACGCCGGGAATGGTTGGCGCACGAGCGACGATGGCTGCGCTGCAACGTGGGCAGGACGTCGCGTTAGCGAATAAAGAGACCCTCGTCATGGCCGGGGATCTGGTCATGCGGCAGGCCGCCGCCCACGGCGCCACTGTCCTGCCGACCGACAGCGAGCACAGCGCCATTTGGCAGTGCATTCGCGGCGAAGATCAGACTACGATCCGGCGGGTCATTCTGGCGGCATCCGGCGGCCCCTTCCGCACGGCATCCGCACAGGAACTGGCAGGGGTCACCCCCGAGCAAGCCCTAAAGCATCCGACGTGGTCCATGGGCGCCAAGATAACCGTAGACTCCGCCACGCTGCTCAACAAAGGCCTCGAGATCATCGAAGCGCACTGGTTGTTCGGGTTGCCGTATACGCAGATCGACGTCGTAATCCACCCACAGAGCATCGTGCACGCACTCGTCGAATTCGCGGATGGGGCGGTTAAAGCGCAGTTGAGTCATCCCGACATGCGCTTGCCTATCCAGCATGCGTTGAGCTTTCCGGACCGCCCGCCGACGTACTGGGGCGGACTGGATCTTGCACGAGCGCCGGTGCTGGAGTTCTCCGCGCCGGAGAGCGCGCGGTTTCCCTGTCTCGCGCTTGCCCGCCAAGCAGCGGAAACCGGCGGCACGGCGCCCACGGTGCTCTGCGCCGCCGACGAGGTTGCGGTTGAGCTTTTCTTAGAGGGCAAAATAGGTTTCTTGGACATCTCACGCATCATTTCACAGGCACTGGAGTCTCATACGAGCACGCCGGTAGAATCATTGGATCACGTGCTCGCCGTCGCCGCTGAGACCCGGCAACAACTCTTGGAAGCCACGGCAAAGCTTCCCGTCAATTCGGCGAGTGCCGGAGTCCGAGGGACTAGGGCGGATGGACTCCCACTTGCGCGGGAATGACGGGCTTTCTCATACCAGACAGGATTCTTAACGAACGATGTTTACCACGATCGCCGCCTTTGTCTTCGTCCTTTCACTCCTCATACTCGTCCATGAAATCGGCCATTTCGTGGCGGCACGGCGCGTAGGCATTCATGTTGTGGAGTTTGGTTTCGGTTGGCCGCCGCGGCTCTTTTCCCGGCGCATCGGCGGGACTATCTATTCGCTTAATCTCCTGCCGCTGGGCGGCTTTGTGCGCATGTTTGGAGAATTCGGCGGAGCGGAACCCGGCAGTTTTATGAGTAAGCGACCGGCGGAGCGCGCGGTTGTAATCCTGGCAGGCGTTGCCATGAACATCCTGATTGCGCCGGTGCTCTTCTCCCTGGCCTTTATGCTTGGAGAGCCGGAGTTAACGGATCGCATATTCGTTCAGGAAGTGATTCCGGAGAGCCCGGCTGCGGCGGTTGGCCTCCTGGCAGGCGACCGCATTCTCACGATCAATGATGTGGCCATTACTGAAATGGCTCAAGTACGTGAGCAGATTGGCAGCACGCAAGACGGCACCCCGATTCGTCTGACGATCGACCGGGACGGACGGCAGCAGGCACTGCGCGTGACACCCACCTACAATCCAGAGATAGAGCGCCTGGCGGTTGGCATTGTGCTGGTTCCTGAGCAGACGATCAAGCGCTACTGGCCGTGGGAGGCGGTATGGCTCGGCGTGAAACGCACGGGAGAGATGTTTGCACTAATCGGCCTGGGCGTCGCCAGCCTCATTCAAGGCACGGAAGAGGGGGATATACTTGGTCCGGTGGGTATTGCGTCACTTACCGGACAAGTGGCACGTTCCGGCTTTTCCCGCTTACTCACGTTCACGGGGTTCTTGAGCATAAACCTCGCAATTATCAACCTCTTGCCATTTCCCGGCCTCGATGGCGCCCGCTTTGTGTTTACGGTTGTGGAGATGGTGCGCGGACGCCCAATGAACCCAAAGCGGGAAGCGGCCATCAACTTTGCAGGAATTATCATTCTGCTCACCCTAACGGTACTTATTACCTACCGAGATATCGTACGGCTCCTGGGTTAGCACTGCGTGCGGGCGGCTCTATATACCGTCACAATGTGCTACAATGTTGAGCACAGTCCGTCTGGGCTGGGGTGGGCAACGAAGGGGATTCACGTTTGTCTCAGGCATTCTCCTTTCGGATTCCGCAAGCTATTGAGTTTGGACCCGGAGTTTACCATCGGCTCCCTGCGCTTTTGCGCGCGCGCTCGACTGAGCGTGTCTTGCTAATCACAGATCCCGGACTTGTCGCTGCCGGTGTAGCGACAACAATTGAGAGCACATTGACTGCTGCTGGGAGCGAAGTCGTTCTCTTTCAAGATGTGCCACCGGAACCCCATCTCGATGACGTGGAGCGGTGTCGCGCGTTTGCCGCTACACAGCACGCATCAATAGTCGTGGGTGTGGGTGGCGGCAGTGTGCTCGACTGCGCCAAGATTGTGGGTGGCTTTGCTTCAAGTACGCAGCCTTTGGCCGACTTTCTCGACCGTGAAGACGAAAGCCTTGCGCCGGGACTGCCGATCTTTCTCCTGCCCACCACCGCAGGATCGGGGGCCGAGGCGACCACCGGGGCCATCGTCACGGTCAAAGGGCGCAAGTGCCGCCTGGCGGGCAGCTACGTACACCCGGTGGTGGCCCTCATTGACCCTACGTTTACCCGGAGCTTACCGGCAAGCATCACAATCGCAGGCGGTCTGGACGCGCTCACGCACGCGATAGAGTCCTATGCGGCGCGGCGGGCAAGCCCCATGAGCCAGTTGTATTCTCGAGAAGCCCTTCGTCTCATCCTGACGTCGCTGCCGCGCGTACTAGAGGACGGGGACGACATGGAGGCACGCAGCGATATGTCGCAGGCAGCTCTATATGCCGGCATTGCCGTTGCAAACGCGGGCGCAGGTGCGGTTCATGCCCTCGCATACCCGCTGGGCGGACGGACCAACATCCCCCACGGCATTGCCAACGCAATTCTTCTCCCGCATGTGCTGCGACAGAATGTGGCGACTAATCCTGAATCATACGCCGCCCTCTGCACCGAGCAAGACTCTCGCAGCGAGGGCGCTCAATGCGACGCTCTGCTTGACGCCGTGCAAGGTCTGCTCCATTCGCTGAAGACGCCGACACGCCTTGCCGAAATCGGCATGCAAACTGCCATGCTACCCGCGCTGGCGAAAGAAGCCCATTCTATTCGGCGTCTCTTGGACAATAACGTGCGGGACTACAGCTCTGCGGAAATTCTTGCCATATACGAAGCGGCTTGGTGACCGCATGGCCTGCCATATAGTATTGTCTAATCTGAAGGTAATACGTCACGCTCGCAGATGAAACGTTTCGAGCCCTCGCGGAAATCTCCTGCTGTCATTCCATCGCCTTGTTCTCAATTGCTGGGATCTCCAGAGAATTAGAAGCTGCCGTAAAGAGAAATTGGTCTTCAAGGGAAGAAACCCAATGCAACGAAAAACCCCTGAGCGCGTGCACCACAGGCGAGTTGCGTGTGCCGGCGTGTCCTGGCTGGCGCCAGCCAGTACTTTCTCTCAAACGGCCGCATTCAGACCTCCGAGCAGCTTGTCCACGACAACCTCATAGCGAAGCCCATGAATGTACAACAGCGACAACCGTTTCTCATCGATTTGATCGCGCTGGGTAGTTTCCTGCTCTTGGTGCTCGTCTTCTTTTGGAAGTCGGTCTTCGGGCTGGGAGTGATCGGCAGCGTTGACTTAATTGTGCGTTTCTACCCGTACAAGGCGTACATTCGCGACCTGATCAATCAGGGGGAGCTGCCTCTATGGGATCCCCTCATATACCTTGGTGCTCCTCTGCTTGCCAATATCCAGGCCGCCGTCCTCTATCCGCCGGACTTTCTCTTTACGCTCTTCTCATTCCCTTCGGCACTCACGTGGAGTGTCGTGCTGCACATCTGGTGGGCATTGGCCGGAATGTACCTCTTCCTGCGGTATGGGTTAGGCACCACGGTCTTCGCTGCCTGGGTCGGCGCCTTGTGTTTCGGCTTAGGCGGTTTCTTATTGCCGCACATTGGACAAGTGAACGTACTGCACACTGCGGTCTGGCTTCCTTGGCTATTGCTGTGTGCAATTCGCGCCAGCACATCACCAACTCCCACCTGGCTCATACTTGGCGGCATCGCTACCGCCTTCAGCTTCACAGCAGGGCATACGCAGGAATTCTACTACTCGATCCTCATCATGGGGTTGTTCTGTGCGTACTCAGCCTTAGTCTCCCCTAACGGAGAGTCATCGCGCTGGTGGCCGCTGTTTGTGCCGGTAGTCTTCCTCCTAATTGGCGGTATTTTGAGCGCAGCCCAGCTCTTGCCGACACTGGAGGCAGCGATACACTCCTTCCGGCGAGGAGGCCTGCCGTTAGAAGAATCAGCGGCGCTGGCAGTCAGTCCGAATGAGATATTGTTCTCTCTATTTCCTCGATATTGGGCTCTGCCTGGTATTGAAGTAGTTGGGTATATCGGTATAGGCGGCGCTATCCTTACATTCTTCGGTGCACTGCAAGTCACGCGGCAGCGTTGGGTGCTGTTCTTTATTCTCATCGCGTTGTTGGCCTTTGTCTTGGCTCTCGGTACGTACACACCGCTATTCACTGCCCTGCACACAGTCTTGCCGGGCTTTTCACTATTTCGTGTGCCGGCGCGCTGGCTTTTCCTCGTTAGCTTCAGCCTTTCGACGCTGGCGGCGTTTGGCGCAGACCGGCTCCGCGATGACCTGCGTCCGGAAGAACGGCGTCAACTCTCTCTGAAACTCCTTCTAGGGACGTTGGTAGCTACAATCTTATTGGTCGCCTATATTGGCCGCTTATACCTCATCGGTTCCGAACAGTCGTTGCCGGATCCAAAGGTGGTTGTGTTCTGGGCAACTACTGCCGTCATCATCTATGCGACTATTCTCCTTGTTCTTCACCACGGCCTGGCTAATTTGCTGGCCTATCTCACAGTTGGAGGAATTGTGCTCGTAGAGCTCTTCTTTGCCTCCCGTCCCCTGGAATTCAATCAGGTGATGCCGCCGGAGATTTACACGCATTCAGAAACTACACAGCAACTCTCGCAACACTGGACCGAAGCGCGCTACATCAGCATCGCGGCAGAACGCTTCCCTCTGGAGAATGAAGAAGCGCGAAGGCAAGAGCTACTAGAGTCGCTTTCCGAGGCCTGGGTGCAACCTGCCATCGTGTATGGCAAGTACAGCGACGAATTGCGGCCAAATCTCAATCTCCCATTGGGAATGTCGACTGCTGACGGGCACGATGGCGGTCTGCTTCCTAGCCGATACTACGCTGACCTGCGCGGCGCTCTGCTCAACGATATGGAGTTTCCGCCGCATCAAAGTCTATCGCTTGTTGAAAGCGACCAGATCGATGCGAGACTGTGGGGATTGGTCAGTGTACGCTACCTCGTCACCGACCACCAGCAAACCGAGCCGGGAACTGGGTGGGAGTTGATCGGCCAGGCCCGTACAGACGGCCCCCTGCTATTCGAGAACAACGAGGTCTTGCCGAGAGCCTTTGTAGTCTATGAGACCGTGGTAGACGATGACCCGCTAAGGCTGCGGACTATCGACGTGGCCCGACAAGTCCTTGTGGAACGACCGATTCCGGAGCTAGTCGGCGTCACCGGAGAGCCCGTGGCAGCGACGATAGTTTCAGAATCCGCGTTGCGCGTGGAAATTCAAGCGACGACGTCACAACCGGGATTGCTCGTGCTCTCCGATTCTTACTTTCCAGGATGGATTGCCACCGTCAACGGTAGCCCGAGGGAAATCCATCGCGTAGATATCGCCTTGCGCGGCGTGTTGCTGCCTTCAGGCGAGCATACCATCGTATTCGAATATCAGCCGCGTTGGTTCCAAATCGGCGTTGTCGTGAGTCTGATCGGCTGGCTGCTCGCGTTGGCTCTGCTCTTACCGCGACTCATGCGTCGGACTCCGAAGAGATTTCCAAATCGCATGTAGTTCCGTGCGGCATGCCACATGGCGCTGACTGCAAAGGGTCGCGCCTTCACTCTCAGCAGGCGCCTGTACCACCCATGCCGATAGGCAATGGCCTCCTCTCCCCCTTGTATTGATGGGACTCCCAGGTTACACCTGCTCGGGCGCCGGGTTTCACCATTGCCCATGGAAAAACTCTTAGCTGGATCAGCACCATGCCTAACCCATGTCCCCCGCACAACTGTTCCCTCTCACCCCGCACTCCCCAGGGAGAAAGGAGCTTCTCGCCTGCCGGCGTGAGTTGTGCAAGAGTCTCCCGAGGGGGATAGCTTGAGCCAGCCCCAAACTCGATGCGGGGATGAGGAATCGGCCGAGGGCATAGACGTAGCAGAGTCGGAAGGCGCTGGCGTGACCGGCTCGAGCGCCCTCAACTCACAGAGCAATTGCTACCTACCGGCCCGTGCCGCCGGCTCCGCGTGACGGGTTTCCATCTTGAGGTGTTCGCGGCAAAATGCCGCGGCCTGATGGATGCGATCGCGCACCTTCTCGTCGTCGCGGCCTGCGTGAAGCGCAAAGGGGTGTAACTCCACAACGACAATGCCACCGAAGCGGCTGCGGCTTAGTTCGCCGAGAAAGTCGGCAAGCGGCAGGGTACCCTCGCCGGGAAAGAGGTGCTCGCGACCATTGTATTCGTCAGATAGATGGATGTGCTGCACTGTGGCGCTCAGTTGCTGCCACGCATCCAAAATGTTGATCTGCGAAACGCCAAAGTGTGTGGTATCCATCGTCAGCGCCGTGAAGGGGCGCATGGCATCCGGATGCCAGAATTCGTGAAAATCCCGCTGCAAGATGCCCAAGCGTTTCACTACCATTCGCGGCAGGTTCTCGACGGTGAGCAGGATCGGAGTCTGTGCCTGCAAGCCGGCAAGGTTTTGCTGCAGCCATTGGGCTAGGTCCGGCGTGCCCCGCGAAATCGGATGAATGACGACCGTGCGTGCCCCGACCTGTTCCGCCAAACGTATCGTCGCCTTGAGCGTGCTCGGGTAGTCGGCTCCCATCTCCGATATGGTTCGAAACGGTGCGTGAACGCTGTGTACAGGAATGCCCCACTGTTCAGTGAGTGCCTTAATGTACTCCGCTTGGCGGGTGTCCCATCGGTTATCTACTATGATTTCCACACCGTCGAACGGGGAGCCCTGCATCAGTTCGAAGGTTCGCGCCAAGCCGTAGGTGTAGAGCGAGCCGGTGGAGAGTGTGAGATAGGGTGTTTGGACGGCGGAATTGCTTGCGTCAGACATGTGTGCACGCCTCTTCAGGGTTCGGGGGACTTTGTCATGCGCCGTTATGCGCTCTTGCGCCGCACTGCTTCTCTTGCGGTAGATCAGCCAGCCACTGCGGCTACGGCGTGCCAGGCGGCGTCTATGCGACGGCAACTGTTTAGTACATTCCTTGCTACTTTCATTATAGCGACGTAACTCCCGACACGGCTATAGCATGAAGCACGCAAACATAGTCCACGGTGGACCGGCTAGCCGCATTCTGCCGGTGGATATTCTTGCAGCCCTTTGCCGGTCGCCCGGCTAGCCGCCTCTTGCCGCGGAGTCGGCATCTCGCTATCCTTCCTAGTACTAGCTTGAATTGCCTAAGGCCTTGCAGGGCTCATTGGTTGTGCCAAGGGGGGACTAGCCCCCGCGCTACGGTTGAGGCTAAGCTTCCGGGGACAGTTCCCGCTTTGAGCGTATTCACCCCTTTGGATGGATCGGGGCAGCGGGAAACACGAAGTTGAAAGCGAAGTAACGTAGGCATTGGTTGTGCCAAGAAGCGGGGGACAAGCCCCCGCGCTACGGTTGAGGCTAGGCTGCCGGGGACAGTTCCCGCTTTGAACGTATTCACCCCTTTGAGTGGAACGGGGCAGCGGGAAACGCGATGTTGAAGGCGAAGTAACGTAGGCATTGGTTGTGCCAAGAAGCGGGGGACAAGCCCCCGCGCTACGGTTGAGGCTAGGCTACCGGGGACAGTTCCCGCTTTGAGCGTATTCACCCCTTTGGATGGAACGGGGCAGCGGGAAACGCGATGTTGAAGGCGAAGTAACGTAGGCATGGGTTGTGCCAAGAAGCGGGGGGAAAACCCCCGCGCTACGGTTGAGGCTAAGCTTCCGGGGACAGTTCCCCCTTTGAGCGTATTCACCCCTTTGGATGGAACAGGGCAGCGGGAAACGCCATGTTGAAGGCCAAGTAACGTAGGCATTGGTTGTGCCAAGGAGGGGGCAAGCCCCCGTGCTATGGTTGAGGCTAAGCTACCGGGGACAGTTCCCGCTACGTCTTCTCCTGGGTCTTGAAAGAGTGTGCGCGTTGAAGAACAGCATCTATGACGTACAGCGGTTGCGGGCCAGGCACGCGCACGTTGCCGCAATTGCCGACGCTCCAGCGCCTGAAGCGCGCATAGTAGCGCCGCCAACGCCCGTAGTTGGGACGCCCACGGCAACAGACGTCTCGCTCCCGCAAGGGAAACCGAGCAGCAATGTGGCAGTGATTGCCGGGTCATTCAACCCGATAACTCTCGCCCATCTTAGTCTTAGCGGCGGCGCGTTGCAGCAGCCGGACGTAGGCGCAGTCTGGCTGTCGCTGGCAGTCCACACGGTTGATAAGGAGCATATCACCGGCGCGTTTCTGGAGGACCGCCTCTGCATGCTCGAAACTATCGCAGAGTCGCAGCAGAGCGTGGGCGTGGTGCTCTGCAACCGGGGTCTGTACGTTGAGCAGGCGGAAGCGTTGCGCTCGACAGTCGTCGCGCCTGATCAGGAACTCGTATTCGTCGTAGGTTACGACAAAATCCAACAGATACTCGATCCGCGCTACTACGAGGATCGGGAGGCCAGCCTCGATAGGCTCTTCTCTCTCGCACGCTTTTTGGTTGCGGAACGAGGCGCGTACGGCGCCCAGGCGCTAGCTGCCTTGCTGAGTGAGAAGACGAATCTGGCGTACTCCGGGCGAATCGCGCCACTGACGACGCTGCCCCTGCGCCATGATCCCGCGCTCTCTTCAACCGCCGTGCGCACGGCTTACGCCGAGGGTGGCGGCAGCCCCGCGGAAGCGTACGCCGTGCCGGAAACCGTGCAGGCCTTCATCGCGGCAACGGGAGTCTACGCGTCGCCGATGGTGCTGCCCAACGGCGAGACAATTGACCGCTACGGGGTGCGGATGCGCATACGCGATGCGCTGCTGGCTGAACCGGAAAGCGATTTCTCCGCGGCCGAGTTCCGCACTGCCGTCGCGCTGGCGACGACTGATTCCGATTCCGGTAGCACGTTGCGCCGGCTGCTCGCAGAGGACTGTAAATCTCTGCGGGCAATTCGCAAGCACATCACAGTCTAAGCATCGCAGTGACCGGACAAGAACCTGCGTGCGGCAGCCTTGGGACTTCGGTTGGTTGACTCTCAGTGCTGGGGACCGGTCTTTCCCATCTCGATTGAGCGCGGCCATGGAGTCAAAACGCCCCGCAGCACAATGGCTCGGGACGTATTCAATGTGGTTCCCTGTTTCGAGACGTCGCGCAGCGGCGCTCAATCCTTCTTTGGCTTTTCCAGGTCGTCTACGTCGAGAGAATTGATGAACTCGCGGAAGAGGCCAAGCCGTTCCTCAAGTTCCGGATCCGGCGTGCTTTCCTCCACGGACTCGCCCTCGCCCTGTTCTTCCTTGGCTGGTGTAAAGCTGGCTGCGTCCAGCACGCTCTCCGCAACGAGTATAGGCGCGTCAACGCGAACCGCCAGGGCGATGGCGTCACTGGGCCGCGCGTCGATTTCGACGTGCCGCCCGTTGTGGTCGAGCACGATGCGCGCGAAGTACGTGCGGTCTGCCAGATCGTTAATGAGGATACTCACAACGGTAGCGCCGAGTGTCTCGATAACGCTGCTGAGGAGATCGTGCGTCAAAGGTCGCGAGAAGGAATGCTTGTGCAGCTTGATGGCAATCGAATCGGCCTCGGCAATGCCGATCACGATCACGAGATAGCGCTCTTGGTCTTTCTCGCGCAGCACAACCATCCGGGTCGGATTAGCCGGATTTCTGCCTACGCTTTCTATCACCATTTCCACCATCGTATTGCCACCTGCGCAGCGACGTATCTGCGTTTCAACCTTTGTCCACGGCCCAAAGCGATCCCACTTAGCCCAAGCTCGCGGGTGCCCTCAGTACCTTAAGTTTACTCTTCCGGCTGGTCTAGCTCAAATGCGTGATGTAGGGCTTGGGCCGCCCGTTGGGCGTCATCTTCGTGCACCAGGCACGTGATTCTGATCTCGCTCGTTGTAATGCTCTCGATATTGATGGACGGCTCCGCCAGCGCGCCGAACATGCGGGCCGCCACGCCGGGGGTGCTCTGTATGCCGGTGCCGACAATTGAGACTTTTGCCAAGTTGGCAAAGTACAGCACGTCCGCTGCGCCAAGCGTCTGGGAAGCGCCTTCCACGAGCTCAAGCGTCTTGGCGAGGTCGTCCCGTGACACGGTGAACGAAATGTCGGTAATACCGTCGTGGCTGATGTTTTGGACGATCACGTCAATATTGATGCTGTCATCCGCAAGTGGCTGGAAGAGCCCATGGGCAATGCCGGGACGGTCAGGGATGCCAAGCACAGAGATCTTTGCGACATCGGTATCGACGGCAATGCCGCGAATGCGTTGGGCGTCTTTCTCCATATCCTCACCTCGGGTGATCACTGTACCAGAATTGTCATTGAACGATGAGCGCACGACGATGGGCATGTCAAAGAGCTCCGCGAGCTCAACCGCCCTGGCGTGCATTACCCGCGCGCCGAGCTTGGCCAACTCCAGCATCTCCTCGTGGGCAATGCGGTCGAGCTTGCGGGCGGTCGGGATTACGCGCGGATCAGCGGTGTAGATACCGTCGACATCCGTGTAGATTTCGCAGGCGGCCGCCTTTACGGCGATGGCGATGGCGACTGCGGTCGTGTCCGAACCACCGCGTCCCAGCGTGGTCACGTCCAAGTCGTGCGTTACCCCCTGAAAACCGGCAACGATGACGATGCGGCCGGCCTCGAGTTCTTGCTCCATCCGCGAAGGATCGATGTCTACGATCCGAGCGCGGGAGTAGAAGGAGTCCGTGCGTATGCCTGCTTGCTGGCCGGTGAGCGCCACGGCATCGTAGCCCACGTCGCGGAGGCACATCGATAGCAGGGTGGAGGAGACGATCTCGCCGGTAGAAAGGAGCAAGTCCAAGTCGCGGCCCCCGGGGGAGCTGGACACTTGATGGGCGAGAGCAATCAGCTCATCGGTCGTGTCGCCCATGGCAGAAACGACGACGACAACGTCGTTACCGGCATCGCGCGCGGCGGCCAACCGCGCGGCTACGGACTTGATGCGCTCCGCACTCTCTACTGAACTGCCGCCGTACTTTTGGACCACTCGCGCCATGCGCGCGTCCCCTCCTCAAGAGGCTATGCGCTCTCCAACGACTTCCACGGCTTCTGTGCACAATCCTGCTCAGAAGTAGCAAAACACGCAACGAATTGCGTGTGTCTTACATACTCCCGGAAGGTCAGCACCACAAAATAACACGCGGGCTATGCCTAGCGGAGAGCGGGAACTTTCTGCTACATTATAGCATGCATTCGGCGCGGAAACCGCTTGAGCATTGGGCTGTGACGCCCCTGTGAGGCCTGACGAAATGTCGTACACAATCGTGTTGGCCGATCCCATTCACGAGCAAGGGATCGCGATCCTCGAGCAGATCGCAACGGTTCGCCAAGCTGGCCAGGACGGCGGCGTGCCCCTGGCAGACCAATTGCGTGAAGTCCACGCAGTCGTGACGCGCCTTACGAAAGTAACGCCCGAACTCATCGATGCAGCCCCATCCTTGCGGGCAATCTCCCGGCACGGCGTGGGCGTCGATAGCGTGGATGTGGCATACGCCACGGCGCGCGGCATCCCGGTGCTCTATACTCCCGCCGCAAATGCGGAATCTGTCGCGGAACATACGCTGGGGATGATGCTGGCCGTGAGCAAGATGATCCTGCTTGGCGACCGCGCGCAGCGCAACGGCGATTTCCAGTCGCGCACGCGGCTAATTGGCTTTGAACTCTACGGCAAGACGCTAGGTGTTGTGGGCGCGGGCCGAATCGGCAGCCGGGTCGCACGCATGTGCCGCGCTGCGCTCGACATGCACGTCATCGCCTACGATCCCATTCTTTCACCGGATGACGCCCGCCTGCTCGGTGTTGAACTAGTTTCGGACCTTTCGGTTCTGCTGCAGGAGGCCGACTATGTCTCGCTGCACGCGCCGCTGACGCCGGAGACACACGGTCTTATCGGCCCGCGCGAGCTTAACCTGATGAAGCCGACGGCGATCCTTGTCAATTGCGCGCGCGGCGGCATCGTGGATGAGCAGGCACTGGCGACGGCGCTGCTGGAAGGCCAAATTGCCGGCGCCGCGGTGGACGTCTGGCAACAGGAACCGCCGCCGCAAGACCATCCCCTGTTTGCCTTGGAGAACGTGATCGTCAGCCCGCACATGGCCGCTCACACGGAAGAGGCGATGATTCGCATGGCGACGACGCTCGCGCTGGATGTCACCCGTGTCTTGCAGGGCGAACGGCCGCACTTCTGCGTCAACCCTGAAGTGTTCTCAGAGTAAGTATCTCGCAGCGACAAAGGAGCGGACGCTAGTGGCAGTAATCGAACAATTCGTTGGCACACTGTCGCGACTGCGCGATCTAAAGGGCGAGGCCGTGGTGATCAAGATTGGGGGCAACGTGCTGCCCCACCGGGAGGCGTTCTGCGACGACGTCGAGGCGTTGTGGCAAGCCGGCCTGTTTACCGTCGTCGTGCACGGCGGCGGCAAAGCGGTAACCGAAATGGAAAAGACTCTCGGTCGGGAAGCGTCTTTTGTTGAAGGGCTGCGAGTTACGGATGCCGACGCCCTGGAACTGGTACAGATGGTTCTCGCCGGTAAGGTGAACAGCGATCTGGTGGCAATGCTTCAAGGCCGCGGCATTGACGCCATCGGCCTGACCGGCGCCGACGGTCAACTGCTCTTGGCAAACCCGCGCCAGAATCCGGCGGGGCTCGGTTACGTCGGCGATGTGAAGAAGGTGAACGTGGATGTATTTGTCGTCGTGGCCGAAGCACAAATGGTGCCGGTTATCGCGCCGCTCGGCGTCACGGAAGAAGGGCAGCTTCTCAACATCAACGCCGATACCGTCGCAGGCGACATTGCCAAAGCCCTTTCAGCACAACACTTCCTCCTGCTCACCGACGTGCCCGGTGTACAGGACAAGAACGGCGACGTGCTGCCCTCTCTTTCAGGGGCAAGCGCGCGTCAACTCATCCGCAACGGCACAATCAGCGGAGGCATGATCCCCAAAGTCACCGCTTGCCTGGATGCTTTGGAAGGGGTGCCGTCCGCCCATATCGTCGACGGCCGCGAACCGCACGCCGTGCTGCGTCAACTCCTCACCGACGACCGCGTCGGCACCCAATTCCACGCCAAGGCTTGAGTTCATGGGACGAATTCTGTCCGTCACGGACTGACGTAGTTCTCACGGGCAAAGCGCCGCCAAGTTCGACGCAAGGCCGGCCGCTTCCATCCGGTATTTGCCGGCGCTCACCGTTCCCTCTTGCCGAGGATACGACCGCATCGAGAGATACGGGACATGCGCAGACTCCCAATCCGTCGCCTAGCTGCAGCCACTGGCGCTAAGATTACTCCCTCTCCCTGGGAGGCCGTCTAATATATGCATCGCTCCGTGTAGACTTGCCCTTCGACCCTTCGACAGGCTCCTGGGGGACCTTTGCGTAACTCCGTCATTCCGGCGAAAGCCGGAATCCAGTGCGCCTTTACAACTAAAGATAGCATGATGTCAAGTCACTTCACCCCCATCCCAACCTTCCCCCTCATAGGTGAAGGGTTATGCAAAGATCTCCTGGGGGAGAGGGCCGGGGTGAGGGGCATCCGTGCCTATCAGCCGAGTACCGGATTGCGCAAGGTTCCAAGTCGTTCGATTGTAGCCTCGATTGAGTCGCCGTCCACGAGCGAAGCGCCGGCTGCGGCACCCACTCCTGCCGGCGTGCCGGTGGAGATTACGTCACCGGGCTCAAGCGTGACGATGCGCGTAATGTACTCGATCAATTCAAAGCAGTTGAAGATCATCTGTCCGGTGTTGCCCCGCTGCCGCTCGATGCCATTGACGCTCAGCGACATGGCGAGATTGTGGGGATCGGGAATCTCATCCGCCGTCGCGATGAACGGTCCCATGGGTCCATGGGTGTCGAACCACTTGCCGTTGAGCCAGTCGAAGAAGTCGTCCATCTCGCGTTCTTCCCGCTCCCACGGCAGGTTCATATCCCGCGACGAGATGTCATTGAAAATCGTATAGCCGGCAATGTGGCTCGGCGCATCGGCGGCGGAAATATCGCGGCCCGCTTTGCCGATCACGGCGGCAAGCTCCAACTCCCAGTCCACGCTGGCCGACATCTCCCACAGCCGCACCGGCTGATCCTGACCCACGAGCACGGTGTTGGGCTTCCAGAAGTAGCGAGGCGTCTGCTGCGACTTTTCCGGCGGTTCGTCACCGCCCTCGCGAATGTGGTCGGCGAAGTTGCCGGCCAGGCAAATTATCTTTCCCGGGTTCGAGATAGGCGGCAGCAGGCTTACCTCTGACGCAGCGTGGGCGAACGGCGCGTCGCCGCCTTGCTCCTGCGCAAAGCCGAGAACTCTCCGCGCCTGCGCCAAGCCGACGTCGCCCAGATCGAGCAATGCTCTTACGTCATTGGGCAGCTTGGCGCCAACCGCGCCGGCCTGTGCCGTAAAGGCGTCAGCGGCGTCCTGCAGATCGTAAACGTGGTCGCCATCCAACAGACCCGCCCGCGGGCCGCTATCGTTCGCGTAGGTGACGAGTTTCATGCGTTTCTCCTTATGTACAGACTCAACTTCATTCCCGTGTGAGCCCTGCTGTTAGCATTTCCACTGGAGACCTGTGCGCAATTCTGACGGACCCGAGGAACAGGGTATGAGTGGTGAAGATTTCCCCTCACCGCGGCCCTCTCCCCAGGGAGAGGGGGTCTTTTCGCCTGCCGGCATGGGTTGCGTATCGGACTGCAAATCCGCGCATACCCCATACCTCGATTCGAGGGTCTCCATTGGCAGAAATGGCAGGGCCATGTCTCATCCTACCCTATACCATACAGAGACAGCCCGCGCGGTGCACCGAACGGCGGTCTCGAGTCCTACGAGACGTACGGGATACGCTCTTGCTTTGTGCCTAACTCACCCGCCCAGTATACTGACAACCAAGTTAATAGGCGGGATAAATGAGGGTGAGGTGATGAGATAGTGACACCAATTCGCTGTGCTGTGCTCGGCACGGGGCATTCGCATGCACTGGGCAAGCTGAATGTGCTGCGCAACTTTCCTGAATGGGAACTCGTGGGCGTCTGCGAACCCGATGCCGCTTGGCGTCACCAGCGGCAGCAGGAGGCCGCCTGGCAGGGCCTGCAGTGGCTGGACCAGGCAGAAGTCTACGACGATCCCACCATTCAGATGATCTGCGTCGAGAGCGAGGTGCCGCAGTTGCTGCCGCTCGGCAAAAAGTCAATTGATGCCGGTAAGCACATCCACCTCGACAAGCCCGCCGGCACGGACCTCTCAGAGTGGAAAGCGATCCTCGACAAAGCCGAGCGGCAAGACCGCATCATTCAGATGGGCTACATGTTCCGCTACAATCCCGGTTTCGACCTGGTGCGGCAGGCGGTGCGCGAGGGCTGGCTGGGCGACGTGCACTATGTGCGCGGCGGCATCAACTCCGCGAGCGATCCCACCACCCGGGAGCGGCTGTCACACTATCCCGGCGGGATCATGCTCGAACTCGGCTGCCACCTGCTCGACATGATTACGCTCATCATGGGCCGGCCGGAGAAGGTCACGCCGATTTTGCGCCGGGACGGGCAGTTTGACGTAACCATGCAAGACAACACCCTCGCCGTGCTTGAATACGGTCAGGCAGTGGGCATCATCGAGAGCTCGCTGCTCGAGCAGGGCTCGCAGGACCGGCGGCACTTCGCCGTGTGCGGCAGTGAGGGCAGCATCGTGCTGACGCCATTGGAGCCGCCGGCGGGCCGCCTCTTCCTCAACGAGCCGCGCGGCGGGTACGAGGCCGGCTGGCAGGACGTGCCCTTTGATAATATCCCCCGTTATGAGCGCGATCTCGTGGAGTTGGCCGCGTGCATCCGGGGTGAGATGGAATTCCCTTACTCGAAAGAGCACGACTTCATCACGCAGGAGACGGTCCTGCGCGCGTGCGGGGCGGCGGAGTGAAGAGCGGAGTAGAGTTGCTCTCTTGACGGCCAAAGCCAATCTGACCGAAACGCCACAAGCTACAGGTTGCACGAAGCCTGTGCCGAATCCCGTTCATACTTCGACCCTTCGACAGGCTCAGGACAGGCAGGCTCAGCACGAACTGGATTCTACATGCCTTCGAAATTCGTCTCATCCGCCCATAGAAGGAGTTTCCTGTGAACGACGCCCCGGACATTCACGTAGAAATCACGCCCTGGAAGTTCGACGCTCAGTTCGTCTATTCCATGACCTACGACGAAGGCACCATCGATGCCATCTGCAACTCGTTTCCCATCCATGAAGAGCACGACATTCCGGGGCACGTCTGCACCGTGAGCGGGCACCTGGGCCAGCAACGCTTAGAACGCGGCACCTCGATGCGCGAGGTCTTCTATATGAACCCGGAACAGTTGCGTTTCCTCATAAACAAGGGCTGGACGATCAGCAGCCACTCCCACACCCACGTGCCCACCGACCAGGACGGCATCGACCTCGATCTGGAAGTGCGCCTGAGCAAGTGGGAACTTGAGAAGGCGACCGGCGCACCCGTGCGGCTCTTTGCCTACTGGGGCAACCTGCGCATCGCCGACAAGATCCTGCCTGTGGCGCAGGCAGCGGGCTACCAGGGCATGCTCAGCATCGGCTACCCGTGGAATACATCCGAGTACGATGTATGGGACATCATGCGCGCCACCATCGGACGCGATCTGGAAGGGTGGCTCCAAGAGCCGTCGGCCTCGCTCTACCGCCACACGCGCGACGCCTTCCCGGGCGAGCTCAGGAAGGAAGCGACGCGCGGCCACTGGCTCGTGGACATTAGCCACATCGTGGTAGACCGCTTGCCCGCAGCCAACGGCCCCGGCCTCTGGAACCGCTGCATGACACCGGCAATCCTGGATGCCCGCTTGCGTGAGGTACGGGAGCTCTGGGGCAACGAACTCTGGGCCACGGTGCCGGAAGACGTCGTGGAGTATACGCTTCTGCGCCGGGCTTCATCGGTAGCGATAACGGCTAATGGCTCCGACCGCGCCACCTGCACCGTCAGCCTGAACGGCCTTCGTGACGACGTCACCGCCCGCGAATTGACGTTCAGCGCCCAAACCCCATGGCGCAATGCCACCGTCAACGGCGGCGCAGTTGGGTCGCAGATGAAAGACGGCACGCTGACCTGGACCGCAGGGGTCGCGGATGGCACGGAGTTTGTGCTCAGCGCGAGCTAGACTATGCCTGATTGCATGAGCAGCCGCCAATCTCTCCAATAGTCAAGGTTTGCGATTTTTTTTCCGTCATTCCCGCTTTCGCGGGAATCCATCTGTATTTGTATCGCGCGACAGGTGAGGCATCCGGAGCGGGGGACAAGCCCCCGCGCTACAGGGAATGCTCTGAATCTGAGCTGTGTGTGACTCACATCGTGGCCGATAGGAAAAGAGAGCCTCCCGATCCGTCATTCCGGCAAAAAGCCTGCCTCGTACTCGAAACGGGGCCGGAATCCATCTTCAGCGCCAGCGGTGTAGGGCGTCCGGAGCGGGGGACAAGCCCCCGCGCTACAAAGTCTCAGCAAGTGGCACTGAGTATTCTTGAATCTTGACAGATTCCGTTCGCCCTGAGCAGCGTCGAAGGGTGAACGGCGATTGGAGCCCGCAGCCAACCACGTAACTCTCCGTCCATGCTTCGACAGGAGCTTCGCGCAGCCCTCAGCACGAACGGGGAGAGCTTTGCTTCTTTGGTCTCGAACATCGCCAAGGCGGGGGACAAGCCCCCGCGCTACAAGGAATGCTCAGCACGAACGGTGATGAGGCGAACGGTTTTGAGTCCAGCGGAGAAGAAACGACCGGTGGGTATAAGAGCCCTTTCGAGTGAAAGCGAATGCTCACACTCGCTCTGCCGCTCTCATCGGACTAAATGCCAGTTGCACCTTCGCCACGGCGTCCACGATCTGCTGCATGTCCTTCTCGTCCGCCAGCATCACACTCTGCGGCAGCCAGACGCCTTCCACGTGAGCGATACGGTCGGTATTGGGCAGGGGGCGGTCCAGCGGATTATCCGTGCGTCCTAGTTTCTCTAGAGTGTCGCGCACCGAATTCTTGACGGCGTTTTGTTCGTGGCAGGGCCAGTCGTAGCCGGGCGAACAGGGAATGCCTTCCGCGCTCAGCGCCTTGATAAAGTCGGCGCGGTCGTTGCCGCCAAAGGCCGCCTTGTCATAGCGCAGCATGTAGAGGTGGTGGGCGTGGGCGGTTACTTCTGCCGGACGGTGCTGGGGCGAAATGCCGGGAATCTCCGCCAGGTGGGTGTCCAGGTAGCAGGCATTGGCTTCTCGCGTTGCCATCTGCTCGGGCACGCGGGTGAGTTGTGCCCGTAGGAGCGCGCCATGAAACTCGCTCAGGCGGTAGTTCCAGCCCAGCCGCTCGTGCTGGTACCAAGCCCCTTCCCGGAGACGGCCCACGTTCATTACCGACCACGTCAGTTCGGCGAGCTCTTGGTCGTTCGTGCAAATGGCGCCGCCTTCACCGGCGTTGAGATTCTTGCTTGATTGAAAGCTAAAGCTGCCGAGGTCGCCGACGCCGCCCACCCCCTGGTCGCGCCAGGACGCGCCGTGAGCCTGGGCCGCGTCTTCCAGCACGCGCAGACCGTGCTTTTTCGCTACCTTCAGAACGCCATCCATGTCGGGCGGCTGACCGGCGATGTGTACAGGGATGATCGCCTTCGTGCGGGGCGTAATGGCAGCCTCGACCGAGGCGGGATCAAGCTCGAAGGTGTCGGGGTCGATGTCGGCGAACACCGGTATCGCACCCAGGAAAAGCGGCGCGGCAGGCGTGGCGACGAATGTATACGACGGACAAATCACCTCGTCGCCGAATTCCACATCCAGCACCCGCAGGCCGAGCTCCAGCGCGCACGTGCCGTTGACCAAGGCAATGCAGTGCTTGGTACCTTGAAAGGCGGCGAACTCCTCTTCAAACTCCACAACCTGCGAACCGGCATTGCGTCCCCACACCCCGGATCGCAACGCCTCCAGCATTGCTTTTTCATCCACGCCGTCCCAGACCGGCCAGGTAGGAAACGGCGCCGTGCGCACCGGCGTACCGCCGTCGCGGGCGAGTTTCACAGTCATAAGCTAACGCTCCCATACTCCATTGAGAATCTCTTTGGCCGCGCTTTGTCTCCTGCCGCGTTGAAAGCCGCTGGCGCTTCCGGCGTAGAGGGCACGACATGTCGCGCCCTCTACACTACAGGATCACTTTCAACGTGCGTGTTGACGCTGTCTTTGAGTGACGTCTTTTTGGCAGGATACCGGAGCTACCCAACTCCCGCGAAGTGCGCCACTCTGAATTATACGCTGCTCAGCGCACACCCTTGCCTTGCACCACGAGCGTAAACTCACCGCGCGGCTCCTTTTCCGCAAAGTGCGCCAGCATCTCTGTTATCGTCCCGCGCAGGATCTCTTCATGTAGTTTGGTGAGTTCACGCGCTACCATGATTTCCCGTTCGCCCAGGCACTCTTGGCACGTCTGCAGGTCCTCCACAAGCCGGTAGGGCGAGGCATAGATCACGAGCGTGAACGGCAGGTCTGCCACGCTTGCCAGGAGGCGCTTGCGCCGTGACGGCCGTCCTGGCAAGAAACCCAAAAAGCAGAACATGCTCCCCGCAAACCCGGCAATGGAGGCGGAGGCAGCGGCTGCAGTTGGTCCTGGCACCGGAATAACCGGAATGTCGTTTTCCACGGCAGCCGCGATGAGGGGCTGACCGGGATCGGCGATGCCGGGTGTGCCGGCGTCCGTGACCAAGGCAACCTGCTTGCCTTCTCCCAGGGTGCGGAGAATTCGCTCCAAACGGCCGGTCCCGCTGTGAGCGTGAAAGCTGGTGAGCGGCGTGTGAATGTCCAGGTGCGCGAGCAACTTGCGGGTATGGCGCGTGTCCTCGGCGGCGATCACGTCTACCTCCCGCAGGATGCGCACGGCCCGCAGGGTAATGTCTTCCAGGTTGCCGATGGGTGTGGCTACCACGTAGAGCACGCCGGGCATCGGTTGTCACTACGCCTTTCTGAAAACCGCCATGTTGACGAGATTTGTCCGAATGGACAAAGAACACCCCCGTCCCGACCTTCGCCTTCGGGGAGACCCTTGTAAGACCATAGCCGCAGCGAGACAGCCCCTTCTCCCTTGACGGAGAACTTTGCGTTAATCCGGCCGGGGGCGCAAGACTTGCTCCCTCTCCTCGGGAGGCTGTCTCATAATTGCCTATTCCGAGGTACACTGCCGTGCAGAGAGGCTAAGCGAGGTCTTGAGATAGACTTTAGTTTCTTTCTGGGCATCGCATCAAGCTTTCAAGCTACCGGTTCCATCACTTGTACCACTCTGTCAATACAATCCGCCACTTGGCTGCGTTCCTCATTTTACCTACCGTGCTCTGTAGCGGAATTATGAGACGGCCTCTCGGAGAGAGGGCCGGGGTGAGGGGTCTTACCTGCTTTGCAAACCGTAAAACTTGCAAGGTCAAGCATATTACAACCAGTCCGGTCAAGAAGCTGCTCGTGCTCAGAGCAATTTCACCCTCACCCCCGTATCGTGTCGATACGCTGTATCGCGTACGGGGCAGGCTCTAACCCTCTCCCTTGACGGAGACCCTTGCGAAACCTACGCGGAAGAGAGAGCGTTCCCTCTCCCTCGACGGGAGAGGGCTAGGGTGAGGGTGAATTTCTTGAAATCTCAAAGTACACACACCGATTCTGCACTGAAACATCTTGAAACTGCACGGCGTAAAGGGCCGTTGTAACAAAAAGACCCCCTCACCCCAACCCTCTCCCCCAGGAGTGTACAGACCGGGGACATAGGTAACAGATGTTCGGGTAGATAGGTTACACATTTTGTGCTCTGAGGTCTATGGTTTTTACTCTTTGGATCGAGAAGTACACGTCCCAGACACCGTCCGTTCGGGTGGGTCGCAGGGCGACTTGCTTGTGCGTGAAGGCCCTGCCCACACGGAGCCGTCTGCCTTGGAAGGAGATGCGGCCGGAGACATCGACGCTGCGTACGCGGTCGTCGGGAGCGTAGGCGAGGGCAGGCAAGGTCTCTGGGAAAGGGCGAGGACTAGGCGTGTATCTGGTAATGGGAGTGTCGAGATCGAGGGCATGGTGTGGGCGTTCCAAGTTGTAGAAGTGGCGCCAGGTGTCAAAGGCGCGCTGGCAATGGTCCAGGTCGGTAAAGGTGGTCCCTGCCAGCAGTTCGCTCTTGAGGGAGCGGTGGAAGCGTTCCAGCTTGCCGAGTGTCTGGGGATGGTAGGGTCGGCTGTGCAGGACGTTGATGCCCAGCTGCATGAGCCAGACGGTGAGGGGCGTGAAGGGCTGGGCACTGTCGTTACCCCAGGGAGAGCCGTTGTCCATGAGCATGGCCTGGGGCAAGCCGTAGCGGCGAAAGACAGCGGTGAGGCGGTCTTGGACCGTCTCTCCCCGCTCGTTGGCACAGGCCTGTAACCCGAGGTTGAAGCGGGAGTGATCGTCTAGGAGGGTGAGAGGATGACAGCGGTTCTGCTGCATGACGAAATGTCCCTTGAAGTCCATCTGCCACAGCTCGTTGGGCTGGGGTCGTTCGAAGCGCACATGGGGCGTGTGCTTGGCGCTCTGGGCTGGATCGATGAGCCCATGGCGTTTGAGAATGGCATTGATGGTGCTCTTGGCCGGCACGTCGGTGACCCCCTGGTCCTGCAGCATCCGGCGCAGCACGTGTGCGCCTTTCTTCGGATGCGCCAGGCGCAAGGCGATGATGCGCTCCTCCAGCGCCGGGCGCGTGCGGTGCGGACACGTGTGCGGCCGCCGCGACCGGTCGTGCAAACCGTCTTCGCCAGCTTTCGCATACCGCTCCAGCGTCTTGTACGCCGTCTTGCGACTGATCTCCAGACGGCGACACAGCTCGCTGATGTTGGCCCCTTCCATCAGTGCCAGTGCAATGAACTCCTTGCGTTCAGACACAACCGTACTCTCCTTCCAAGGCATGGCGCTCCTCCATCTGTAAGAATCTCCATGCCTTAAGGTGTAACCTATGTGCCCGAACATGTGTAACCCATGTACCCGGTCTATACAAGGAGAGGGAGTGCCCCTGCTTGAAAGTGGGGTTATGCAAAGGTCTCCTCGAGGGAGAGGGGGTAGGACGTATTGCCATTGACCTTGTCAAGGGTTGCTCACTGATGATACTGCGGCTCTAGCGTCCCCAGTCGCGGGGATAGCGGAAGTCGCGCTCGATGGTGCGTTGGGAGAGCTTGGCGATGATGGGTGGACGCCGCTTGTATTGCATGCTCTGCACCACGCGCGCCACCTCCTCCACAAACTCCCTGGCGAACCCCGCGGCAATCAATTCTTCAGGACGATAGCGCTCGTCCACCAGCAGGAAAAGCAGGTGGTCTACATCTTCGTACGCGAATCCTAGTTCGCTTTCGTCCGACTGACCCGGCCATAGGTCGGCGCTTGGTGGTTTTTCTATAATTGCTGCCGGAATCTTCAAATGGCGGGAGAGTTGCCGCACCTGGGTCTTATAGAGATCGCCAATCGGGTTCACGGCACTTGCCATGTCGCCGTGCAGGGTGCTGTAGCCCAAGAGCAGTTCCGTCTTGTTACTTGTACCCAGCGGCAGGCTGTTAAACTCAACGGAGTGGTCGTAGAGAACGATCATGCGCGCACGCGCCATCACGTTGCCGCGCCGCTTCACGTCCATGTCGCGAAACTCTGCGAAGTAGGGGTCCACCAGCGAGGTAATCTCGATGAGCTTTGAGGGTATGCCCAATGCGCCAACCACCGCTTCAGCGTCGCTGCGGCTGTCGGGGTTCGATTCCCGATACGGCAGCAAGAGGGCCAGCACGTTTTCCGGGCCCAGGGCACCCGCCGCCAGGTAAGCTGAGAGCGCGGAGTCGATGCCGCCGGAGAGATTCAGCACCGCCCGGGTAAAGCCGAATTTATGCACCTCATTGCGAATGAAGCTGTGCAGGATCTGCTCGGTAAGCGGTAGATTGAGGTCCAACCCACTGCGCGCTTTGGCGACGAGGTCTGTCTTTGCCTCACTCGTCATGCGTACCGCTCGCGATAGATGCGGCGCAATTCACGATAGGTCAGGTCCAGCCGCTCGTCGCGCAGCAGCGGCAGCAGCGACCGCTGGCGGCGCATCGCCTCCGCAGAGACTTCAGCGGTGACCAACGCCTCTTCGAAGTACGGCGCGCGCACGAGCACCGTGCCGTCCGGGCCGACGACTTCCGATCCGCCCCAAAAGTTGACCCCATCCTCATAGCCGACGCGATTGCAATACACCACGTAACTTGTGAACATGCGCGCGTAGAGATTGTTGAGATTGTGCCAGGTCTGCGCGCTGCGCAGGTCCTGCGACTCACCGGACACGCCGCGTCCGGGACCGCTGGAGATGCCGAGAATGAGGTCGGCGCCATCCGCATGGACGATGCTCACCGCCGAGGGGTGCCAGAAGTCTTCACAGATCAGGGTGCCGAGGCGGCCGAAGCGTGTGTCGAAAGCGCGTAGGTGCTCGCCGGCCGCCAGATAGCGTCCTTCATCGAACATGCCGTAGGTCGCGAGGTACACCTTGCGGTGCAGGTGGCGCACCCGGCCGGCCTCCAGGTACACGCCGCTATTGTAGAAGCGTTGATCGGCGGATTCCTCCACCATGCCGAACAGAATGCTCATGCGGTCGCTGGCGGCAATGAGCGGCGCCAACAGCGGATCATCCAGCCGGCACGCCGTTTCCGTCACGAGGTCTTCTAAGAAGTAGCCGTGAAGGGAGAGTTCCGGGAATAACAACACATCCACTGCCTGCGCCTCCGCCTCAGCAACCACGTCCAAGTGCTTCTGGATGTTGCGCGTGACGTCACCCAGGTGCGGGTTCATCTGCGCAAGGCCGATGCGGAATGACTGCAATGGAGTATTGGTTCGTTCGGGAAGCACGTGGGGGTCTCACCTCTTTGACCTCTGGCTCATGCGAAAAGTGTGCTCGGAATCACAATCATTGTAACGGTCTGCAAGTGTTGGGGCTAGTTCGGGTCGGCGCGTCGTACCTGTGGAGTGGGTCTCCATTCAACGAAGCTCCCGTGTTTGAGGCAGCTTGATCGAGGAAAAGTGCAAGGGAGGGCGCAAAATGTGTAAGATACATGACATCGAATGACATACGGCAAGAGTACGGTAGTCCGGCAGGAGGTCAAGCAGCGCATGGCTGAGAGGTTTCGAGTAGGCATTGTCGGCCTGGGACGCGTAGCCAGCACCATTCAGGATGAGGTGACCGGCTATGCGGGACGCATGCTGCTGCCCTACTCCCACACGCATGCCTATGCTGCCGTGCCCCAGACACACGTCTGCGCCGTGGCTGACATCGATACGCAGAAGACTGCGACCTATGTGGAGCAATGGCAGCCCGTTTTCGGCGATATTGCAGCCTATGCGTCCTATGATGAGATGCTGCATAACGAGAACCTTGACATCGTGAGCGTCTGCACCCACGCGCCGCTGCATGCGCCGGTAACGCAAGCGGCGGCCCGGGCAGGTGCCAAGGCAGTCTTCTGCGAGAAAGCAATCGCAACGAGCCTGGCCGAGGCCGATGCGATGATCGGCATCTGCGATGAGCACAACGTGAAGCTCGTGGTCAACCATACGCGGCGGTGGGACCCCTACTACGAAACGGCGCTTGCACTCATTCAAGACGGCCGGATCGGCAATGTGCGCACGATCTCGGCGCACTTTGCCGGTGAACTCGTACATACGGGCATCCATTGGCTCGACGCGATGCTGACCTTCAGTCAGAGTATGCCAGCCTGGGTGACGGGCGGTCTCGCTTCCGGTGCCGACATAGCACTGGATGCCGGTGGCACTGCCTATGTGGGCTTCTACAACGGCGTGATGGGCTTTATCGACGGCCAGAGCGGTCCGATTTTCGAGATAGACGTGATCGGCACGGCCGGCCGCTTGCGCCTCAGCAACAGCGATGCGGAGTTCTTTACCTTCGATTCTGCGACGCGCACGATGGTAAAGCGGCCGTTTCCTCTGGTTACATACCCACGCAGCGGTATGCAGGGAGCCGTGGAAGATATCGTCCGATGCATCGAGCACGATCGTCCCAGCCGCTCCGACGGCCGGGCCGGACGCGCCGCGCTCGAACTCGCACTCGCGGTCTACGCCTCGCACGCTTCCAATGGCGCACGGGTCCAACTGCCGTTGGCGGAACGCGAGCGCGTCGTGCTCTCCCGCTGATCGGACGCAGCCGGTGTAGTTCTGCCACTCACGACATTGTAGCGTCAATGCTCCACCGGACGGTACCGCTGTGCAACTCGCATTTCCGCTATCATGGTGTTAGGCATCGAAAGTTCGAGCTGAAAAGCACCTTGTTTCTCAAGAGAGTTTTGCGTAACTCTCGCGGACGCTAGGTAACGGGTTGAATCGGTGATGATTACCCCTCACCCCGGCATTCTCCCTGGGGAGACCCTTGCATAACCCTTCGCCGGTACGGGAAAGTCCCCTCTCCCCACAGGAGAGGCGGTCTTCTTGCCTGGCCGGTCCGGGCCGTGCAAAGCCTGCTCCGAACGTGCTGCGGGGGTCTCCACAGAGAGAGGGGACTCATTCACCTTGGTAAGGGAGAGATTTCCTCTCAATTAGGGTTGTGCAAGGGTCATTGAAAAGAAGGTCCGTCGAGAGAAGATCAAGTCTAAAGAAGGAATGGCAATGGTACGAACTGAGCAGAGCGCAGCGTTGTTTGCTGAGGCTGAGGCATACGCCCCGGGCGGGGTACATACGTCAATTCGCAATGTGGAACCCCGGCTGGTTTTCAACCGCGCCGAGGGCGCACGCATCTGGGATGCTGACGGCAATGAATACCTAGACTACCACGCCGCCTTCGGTCCATTCATCTTAGGTCACGTGCATCCCATAGTCGTTCAACGCGTTGAAGAAGCACTGTGGGAGACCGACCTTTACGGCGTCGGCGCCACGCCGCAAGAAATTGCGCTCGCCAAGAAAGTCGTTGAGCACGTACCTTCAATCGAGCAAGTACTGTTCACCAATGCCGGCTCGGAAGCAACGTTTCACGCGCTTCGCGTCGCCCGCGCCCACACCGGCCGTGAGAAGATCATAAAATTTCAGGGCTGCTACCACGGCTGGCACGATGCCGTGCTGCGCAATGTCATCAGCACACCGGACATGATCGGGAAACGCGACTTCCTCTCGGCGGGGATGATGGAGGAAACCGCTGACGCCACGCTCATCTGCACCTTCAACAATGCGGATGAAGTAGAGGACACGATTAGAGCGCACGAGGGCGAAATTGCCGCCATCATCGTGGAGCCCATTCCGCATAACATCGGCTGTGTGCGCCCGGAGCCGGGCTTCTTGGAGGCGCTGCGCGCATTGTGCGACGCCCACGGCATTGTCCTCGTGTTTGACGAGGTGATCACCGGCTTTCGCCACGACCTCGGCGGCTATCAAAAGATCGCAGGCGTCACGCCGGACGTCACCACGTTGGGGAAAGCCATTGCCAACGGCTTCCCGCTGGCAGCGGTCGGCGGCAAGAAGGAGATCATGTCGCGCTTCAACACGACCCCCGGAGGCGATACCTTCTTTGCCGGCACCTACAACGGTCACGCCGTCGGCACTGTGGCGGCGCTTGCGACCATTGAAATCATGGAAACGCAGGGAGTGCACGAGGAGATTTTCCGTCTCGGGGACCGCATACGCAATGGATTGTCAGAAGTCATGACAGATGCCGGCATTCCGGCCGTTGTCGAGGGTTTCGGCTCCGTATTCGTTACATACTTCATGGATGGCCCAGCGCGCAATTTCACGGATCTCTTGCAAAACGACGCAGATTTCTTCATTCGCTACCGCCAAGAGTGCATCAAGCGGGGCGTATTCAAGCTGCCCATGAACATCAAGCGTAATCACATCAGTTTCGCTCATACGGATGCGGATATCGATCGGACGCTCCAGGTGGCGGAGGATGCCATCCACACGCTCTTGCGTCAAGGTGTAAAGCCGGAGCCCAGTGAAGTGCTGGCATTGACGTAAGCACGGAGCAGCCAGGCAGTTAGACCGCGCGGGCCGTGTTCTGTCGATTTACTTTGACCGTGGATTTTGAGCTGGAATCCCATAAGACCGTCGCTAACGGCGTGTGCACGGCATCTGTTACAGAACCGCTACTCGCGGATTCAATGACGAACCCTGTAGGTCTCAAACGAGGAGAAGCATAGTGCCAACCCCTACCGACACCTTCACCCCTCAGCCAATCACTGAGATCGCCAGCCGACTCGGCTTGCAGAACGATGAATTCAACAGCTACGGGCCGCTTATGGGCAAGGTGCGCACCCAGGTGTTGGAGCGCCTCGCGGACAAACCCGACGGCAAGCTCATTCTCGTCACGGCAATCTCCCCCACGTCCGCCGGAGAAGGCAAGACCACTGTCACGGTCGGTCTCGCGCAAACGCTCTACAGCCTGGGTAAGAACGCCCTCTCGTGCACGCGTGAACCCTCGCTCGGTCCGGTATTCGGCATAAAGGGCGGCGCAACCGGCGGAGGCAAGGCGACGTTGGAACCGTCGCTCGAGATAAACTTGCACTTCACCGGAGATTTTCACGCCATCACCGCCGCGCACAACCTGCTCGCCGCCATGCTCGATAACCACCTGCATCAAGGGAATAAGCTCGGCATCGATCCCCGGCGCGTGACCTGGCGGCGGACGATCGACATGAACGACCGTGCCTTGCGCAACATGGTCATCGGCCTGGGCGGCAGGACGGAAGGCGTGCCGCGCGAGAGCGGCTTCGACATCACACCCGCTTCGGAGATCATGGCGATCCTCTGTCTATCCAGCGATCTCGCCGATCTTAAGGAGCGTTTAGGCCGGATCGTCGTGGGCGAGACGTTCGACCGCAAGCCGGTTACGGCGGCTGACCTCAATGCACATTCCGCCATGACGATCTTGATGCGCGAGGCCGTGCATCCTAACCTCGTGCAAAACATGGCTGGCGGGCCCGCGCTTGTTCACGGCGGACCCTTCGGCAATATCGCCCACGGCTGCAATTCCATTATTGCGACGCGGGTGGGCTTGAAGCTCGCCGACTACGTGGTCACAGAGGCCGGGTTTGGCACCGATCTCGGCGCGGAGAAGTTCTTCAACATCAAGTGTCGGCGCGCCGGTCTTGCGCCGTCGGCGGTTGTGCTCGTAGCCACGATTCGGGCGCTCAAGCTTCACGGCGGCGTGCAACCCGCCGATTTGGAAACGGAAAATACGGCCGCGCTCGCAGCCGGCCTCGCCAACCTGCAGAAACATATCGAGAACATAAAGAAATTCGGCCTGGACGTTGTCGTCGCGCTGAACCGGTTTCCCTCGGACACCGCTAATGAGATGCGCACCGTGACGGAATTCTGTATGGCCGAGGGCGTGCCCGTCGCGGATACAGACGTCTTTGCGGGCGGCATTGACGGCGGCAGGGCCTTAGCGGAAGAAGTGCTCAATCTGGTAGAGGGGGCAAAGCCGAATACCTTCAAGCTCCTGTATCCCGATGACATGCCGCTTAAAGACAAGATTGCGACCGTCGCCAGAGAGATTTACGGCGCCGCCAGAGTGAATTACGCCCCTCCAACGACAACGGTGCTGCGCCAGCTTGAGCGCCGCGGCTTCAAGCACCTGCCTATCTGCATGGCGAAGACGCAGTCGTCGTTCTCCGACAACCCGCGTTTAATGGGCCGGCCTGAGGGCTTTACGATTACGGTACGCGAGGTCAAGCTCGCCGCCGGGGCAGGCTTCGTTATTCCACTGACGGGCGACATCCTCACACTGCCCGGTCTGCCGGCAGAACCGGCCGCAGATGGCATGACCATCGACGAAGCGGGAAACGTCAGCGGTCTCACCTAGTCCAGGTTCTACATGTAGCAACCAATGTACCGAGCGTGGGGCAGCCACTACATAGTCTGGGCGGGAAGGCGAGAAGTACTCCCTCTCCCCGAGAGAACCACATTCAACCCTCGTCAACCGCTGTGTAGATATCCCTCTCCCGGTGAAAACCTCCGCTAGACCCAGACCTGCCGCCAAGATTACTCCTTCTGCCTCGGGAAACCTTTAGAATAATTCAGCCGGAGGCGCAATGATTACACCCTCTCCCTGGGGAGACCTTTGCGCAACTCAAGCGGTAGCGAAATAGTTCCCTCTCCCTCGACGGGAGAGGGCTAGGGTGAGGGTGAATCTCCTGAATTCTCTCCATAGCATACCGATATTTGCTCGGCTACATCTTGACACTGCACCAGCGCAAGGGGCCACTGCAAAATAAAGATCCCCTCACCCCGACCCTCTCCCCGGGGAGAGGGAGGTTTTCTCGCCTACAGGTGAGTTACGCAAAGGTCTCCTGGGGGAGAGGATCTCTGCTAATTCTGTCCTTCGTACCTGTAAGACCCATGCGCAAATGCTTTAAATTGGCAAGATACTCCCGGGCCAAAGTTTGCGAAAAAAAGACTGTGCGCCTATCTGAAACTGACGAACTAAATCTAGTAACAGCAGGTAGCCGCATGGAGTCTAGAAGAGGCTGAGTTGATCGGAAGCGGGCTCGTCAGTCGCCGGTGAAGCGTCCTCGCTCTCCGTCTCCTGCCCGGCGAAGTGACCTTGCGCGTGCAGTTCGTTGAGGCGCTTGGCGACGTCAGGTAGCCTCTGAACGTCCTCAAACAACTTGTGCTTGATGGCGGTGGCGCGCAGGCCGGCCGCGGGGTGGTAGAACGGCACGTAGGCACGGCCGTCGGCATATTTCGGCTCGCCGTGTATGGCCGAAATCTTCGCGCCGGGAAAGAAACGCGCCATGGAATAGCGGCCGAGCGTGACGACAATGCGGGGGTTGATGGCGGCAATCTGGCGGTCGAGGTAGTCGTTACAAGCGGCGATTTCGTCCGGCTGGGGGTCGCGGTTGCCCGGCGGGCGGCACTTGACGACGTTGGTAATGAACACCTGCTCCCGCCGCAAGCCGACGGCGGCCAGCATCTCCTCCAGCAGCTTCCCCGCCTGGCCGACAAACGGCCGCCCCTGCCGGTCCTCTTGAAACCCCGGCCCCTCGCCGATAAACATGATGCCGCTCTTGATGGCGCCTTCGCCCGGCACCGCCTTGGTACGTCCTTCACACAGCCGACACGCCGTGCACCGCCGTACCTCCGCGCCGATGTCCTCCAAGACTTGCTCAGGGGTCTGCTCCACCACCAGAAAACTCCGTCGCCACCACGCGTGAACATGAGGATGATCCTGCATCTACAGTACAGAATCTAGCCGACACTGAGCAAGATTTGGGAATGCTAGGACCTACTAGCCGTTCGCGCTGAGCTTGCCTGTCCTGAGCACTTCGACAAGCTCAGTACAGGCTCTGTCGAAGGATCGAAGCATGAACGGCGGGATATTCTACTAGCTAAGAAGCTCTGGCCCACCCTTCGACAGGCTCAGGGCGAACGGGATTGGGGCAACACTTGCTCGCGTCTGCAGCCAGACAACCTCGGCCTATTCCAAGGTTCCCTCACTATGCAGCACTTTGGCACGAAGCGCCGGAGCCGTCTCCAGGCTGACAAGAGCGACTCTACGCAACAGGTGGACACCAAGCTCACGGAAGCCGCTTAGGCGCGAAGCCTTGCCGCTCTGTGTCAAGGCGGTCCGCCTGACACTTTTTGGCGGTACGTATGCTGCGTTGGCGTCATGCCATGGGACTTTAAGGGACATTTAGAACAAGAAGTTGAAGTATCAACCTTTGTGCTATACTTACAGTGTTAGCAGAGATTTCGACAGAGATAAGCGAGCGTGGCTCATGGTTACGACTGAGGAACGGCTGGCGCCCATTGAGGGTGGCTATGAACACATGGCCACGAAGGCTGACATTGCCGCGACGAAGGCCGACATTGCCGATACCAAAGCCGACATTGCGGTGCTCGATGAGAAAGTTGACGCCATACGGGGCGAATTGCGCTTGCACAGATGGGCGCTTGGGATCGTCATCCTGGCCCAACTTGCAATCATCGGCCGCGTGTTCGAGATCATACCCTCTGGCTAGGCTGCAAATCCAGCTTTCGTTCCGGACTGCAATCCGGCCCTGTACTCACCACATCCTCGTCCCCGACAAACGCTTGAATCCAAAGGCGCTCGTGCCTCACAAAGCTGCACGAGCGCCTCTCTACGTACCTCTTTAAGGTTTCGACGCGTTTTGCTTACGCCGTAGCCAACACCGATAGATTCGGGTCCAGCTCGTAGGTGCCCAGCAGTTCGCGGAGGGTGTGGGCAAAGTCGTCGGGGACGGGGACCAAGGGTAGGCGGTGGCCGCCGGCGTTGAAGCCGGAGAGGTTGAGGCAGGCCTTGATAGCGGCCGGACTGGCGACCGGTGAAATGGGCGGGAAGATCGACGTGAAGAGCGGCATCAGGTGCTGGTGCAGCCCACCGGCTGCCGGAATGTCGGACGCCAATGTGGCGTTGATCATCTTCTTGATTTGCAAACCGATCACGTGGCTGGCCACGCTGATGATGCCGTAGCCGCCCATGCACATGATGTGGTACGTATCGGAGTCGTTGCCGCTCCAGACGCGGAAGTCGTCGGGCGTCAGGCGCAGCACGTCGGAAATCTGGCCCAGGTCGCCGGAGGCTTCTTTCACGCCGACGATGTTGTCCACCTCGGCCAGGCGCGCCGTGGTCGCGGCATCCATGTTGCGCACCGTACGCGTGGGCACGTTGTAGACGATGCACGGCAGCGACGTGCTGTCCGCAATCGTTTTGAAATGCTGGTAGAGGCCCTCTTGCGGGGGGTTATTGTAGTACGGCACCACGAGCAGCAGGCCGTCCACGCCCAGCGCTTCGGCCTCCTGCGAGAATGCCACGCTTTCGCCGGTATTGTAGTTGCCGGTACCCGCGATCACGGGCGCGTGTCCGTCCGCCGCAGCCATGACGGTGCGGTAGCACTCCAACTTCTCCTCATGGGAGAGCGTGGGTGTTTCGCCGGTGGTGCCGGTGACAAGCAGCGCGTCCGAACCGCCTTCGATGAGCTGCCCGGCAAGACGGCCGAGTTGGTCGTAGTTCACCGATCCATCGTCGGCAAAGGGCGTGACCATCGCCGTAATGAGTCTCCCAAGCTCTTTGCCTGCCATGTGTGCGCTCCTTCTCAAGGCTGATAGTCTTTTGGATCAGTGTACCTTACGCTAAGGGCATTGTCACACGATTCTGCTGTCAATAGAAGCCTCAACGCTTGCGGTATTCTTCGCGCGCAGAGCATTGCGCACAGTGCCTCTGCTCCCTCTACACTCTCCCACTGCAAGCCTCTGCCAATCTGTGCTGGACCGGTTGTGATTGGGCGGGTCAAACGGGCTTCCTCTCGCTCCGGCCCTTATCCTGGAGAGAAAGGGAGCGGTTCAAGCGCCAACCCTGGTTGCGCATCAGATGGGAAGTCCGCGCATGCCCCCTCACCTCGCTGCGTAAGTGTCCACCGGGAGCAAGCCGAGTTGACCACGTACTTGAATCGGGGGTGGGAGAATCCCCGCAGTTCAGGCTTTTCTCGCCGCCTTCGCATGGCTGCACATTGGGCATCTGAAAACGAGGCGTTATCGTCACAGCTTCAATACCGCAGCCATGATCGAGCTACGCCATGGTATCCAGCGGGGACAGTACAACCCGCACCTCATTCTTCAAACCTGGCCATGCTCGTCCGAGGATTGCCCTCTAGGCACCAACACCGGCTTGTGCTGCCGCCAACGCCGTGCGGCAGGCTGCCACGTCCGTGTCCGCGTTATAGAAGTGCGGGGAAATGCGAACGCGCCCTTCTTTAGCCCACACGTGGACTCCGGCGGCGTGCAAGGCATCGCCAATCTGCTGGTAGTGCGGAGATTCGAACGAGACAATCCCGGCCCGCTGCGCTGGGTCTCGCGGTGTCAGCGGCGCAATCCCTAACCCAGCCAAGACATCGTGCACCTGACCCGAGAGATCGAGTACACGTTCAGTGATGTACGGCATCCCCACTTGGTCCAAGAAGCCCAGCGCCGCGTACAGCGTGTAGACCGCCGTATAATCGAGCAAGCCGGTCTCGAAACGCCGTGCGTCGTCGTGGAAGGTGTAGTCGAGGGTGTTGATAACGGAGGGAGGGTTCACCATCCCGCGCCAACCGGCATAGAAAGGCTGGAGCATATCGAGGCGGTCTTGGCGGCAGTAGAGAAATGCCAGCCCGTGCGTCGCGAGCAGCCACTTGCGCGTGCAGGCAGCGATGAAGTCAATGGCGCCGACTTCCACCGGCACCGCGCCCACCGATTGGGAAGCATCCACCAGGAGCAGCGCGCCGTGGGCGTGGGCGCAGTCCGCGACGGCGTCGAGATCAGCGCGGTAGCCGGATCGATAACTAACGTGGCTGATGACCACGAGCCGCGTGCGGTCATCCACATGCGCGGCGATGGCTGCGGGGGCTACCGCACCATGGGAATGCCGCACCAGGCGCACCTCAACGCCAAAGCGCCGGCCGAGGTGCAAGCAGGCGATGATCGAGCTGGGAAACTCCAGGTCGGTGACCACCAGGTTGTCGCCCGCCTCCCAAGGCAGGCCGAACAGAATGGCGTTCACGCACTCGGTGGTGCTGGACAGCAGCGCAATCTCTCCCGCACTGCACCCAATGAAAGCCGCGACGCGCCGACGGCAGTCGGCTTCGACCTCCTGCATTTCCGTGGGCGTGATCGCGCCCTGCAGTTTTTCATCGGCGTACTGGTGCAAGGCACCAGCCACCGTGCGCCCCATACACGACCCCGCCGCCGTGTTGAGATACGTGCGACCACGCAGCCCCGGAAATTCGTCACGCCAGTCAGTCATTGTTCGTTAACCTACGCTTGGCCGGATGTGAGCGAGAGAAGAGTTGCGAGCATCGAGCACTTAGGTTGCAAGGTTGTACACCGCAATGATCTCATCTATCCCAACTGCGGCTTCCCTAGCTACGTCCACAGGAATGTGCGGCTTTAGCTCATTGACTCTTCGTGCTACCTGCCCAAGGGTTCTTGAGTTGTCTTCCTTCTTCACGTAAAAGGCAGTTCCGAGTTGCTCCAGATCTGTCACCGACCTAGGCCCAAGGTGCTCTGCAACGAACTCTATCTCATTACGATGCACTTTGACGACAGAAGAGAGTCGCTCTTGGAGCCTCTTCCCAAATTTGGTGGTCACCAGGCTGGGCCCGTATGGGATAGGGTGAATAAGCAATTCGAGCTGATAGTCCGCCCGCATTGCTGTTAGTTCGTCTCGCAAGTCAAACGAAAAGGGCCCATGCTTGTATAGGATGAAGTCAAAACCAAGTGGCACACGAGTGAGTTCTTGAAGAAGATAGATGGACTTCTGCAAGTGAGTCTCGCCACACCAGCTTCCGGCCGCTTTCAACTCGTCTGCAAGCGACAGAACTATTGCATTTCTTCCGAGTCTACTCAATTGACCCACTGTCCTCCTCCTTTACTTTTCCTATGATATCCTCCCTATTCTCATTGAGCCACTTGGCAGCTCCTTCCCGGTAGCTCGGCTCGACAAAGACATAGTCAATCGCGGTCTCTGGAAGATTCCCCAGAACCTGTGACTGTGTGAGAGATGAAACAATTCTGCCGTCCCTGCTCAAGACAGGAAAATCGGGGGCCCCGCCACCCTTCTTATCTTGGTCAAGGCGGACATTATCGGTGCCGAATTTCTTGGATGCGGCTTCATGGATTGCTGATGCAGCATCTGGATTCTTCTTAATGTCGTCAGGATTTCGTCGGTAGAGAACCCTAAAGTGCTGACGGCGGACAATGCGGTCGGCTAGCAGGCTCAGGTTGCTGCTATTTGAGGAATTCTGGCGAATTGCGTATATCACTTCTGCGTCAGTCATGTTGATCATGTCCTCTAGTCCTATAGAGAACTGTCCACTAGGTAGCCATGAATTCAAGAATTCTCTCAGGTGTATGTCGTAAACTCGCCGAACCGGATGGTAGTAGACCTGCGAGAACATCGCGTATCTCGCGAGAAGCAAGGCTTCTACCGAGTGAAGACCTCCCTCCTCGACACCCATGGTTGGCTCACTAGATTGGCTGCCAGACGTTGTGGGTGCTGGTGGAAGAATACGAAGCGTGTCTATTAGCCTATAGTGGTCGAACCTGCCATAGGCTACACCAGTATGGTGCGAGTCACGCAAGAGATAGTCCATCCTGTCAGCTCCAAAGGCATCCCCGACTATGATCTCTGCCAATATGGCCTGCCAATCCGTAAATTTAGTTTCGATGATATTGGCACCTTCCTTGGCGCCTACAGCCAGTTTGGCAATGTCATTCGGCCGTAACGGTGGCGTTAGAGCCTGCCAGACTTCGCACATTTCCATACTGAGAATGAACTCTACAGTAAGGCGTTCATGATTCCAGCCAGTTGGAAGCAACTCTTCACCTGCATGCGAGAACGGCAAGTGTCCGAGGTCATGGCACAATGCGGCTGCACGTACAACCTTGCGCCAGTACCGGAGTTCATCAGAATGTCTTAGTTCCGGCAATACTCTCCTGACCGCATCGTTCACGTTCTCCGGCTCTGTAACCACTCTGAATATCCTATCCGCCAGTTCCATCACACCTAGCGAATGTTCAAATCGCTTGTGGGTTGCACCCGGGTACACGAGGTGTGTTAATGCCAACTGGTTGACATGACGGAGCCGTTGGAAGGGGCGTGAGTCAATGATCTTGCGTTCGTGAGAATCGAACTGAATGAACGTGTGAATAGCGTCTCGGATTTCGTGTGTATTCTTTATCATTAACTTATTCACTTACTGCTAAGTGTTAAGCGCCTGCCACAGATCTTATTGTAGCAAGGAACTATAATTCACATGGTTTGCTAAATCGCAACGTGCCGACGGGCATGTTTCGCAACTCTGTTAACTTGGCCAATTATAGATGCCGAGGTCGACGAATTACCTAGTCTTGTGCCCGCTGTCTTTGGAGAACATTGTCCGGCGCCAAAATTGCTTGGTCACGTACCAAGTGTTAGTGTCCAGTGGTAATGAACCCTTCCACCGTGGTCCGGATTACTCTGTGGCCCACCATGCTCCAAGTTGACGTTTCTATTCCTAAAGAGTGACTTCCCAGGAGCAATCGATTTGACCCGAGAACAGCGGCTGAGTTCTATCGGCATTAGTTTGGCGCTCTTCCTGGCGGCGCTCGATCAGACGATTGTGACCACGGCGTTGCCGCGCATCACGGATGAGCTGGGCGGACTGAACTATTATGCCTGGGTCGTGACAGCGTACCTGCTGGCGTCGGTGCTGAGTCTGCCGCTCTTTGGTCGTCTTGTCGAGATTTTTCCCGCCAAGTGGGTACTGCTCGGCGCGGTGAGCGTTTTTCTCGCCGGTTCCATGCTCTCCGGCCTGGCGCCGGGCATCGAAGCATTGATAGCCTTTCGCGCCCTGCAGGGCTTTGGCGGAGGCGGCATCTTTGCCTTGGCCTTCACATTGATCGGCCTGCTCTTTACGCCCCGCGAGCGGGGGCGAGTGCAAGGGATGATGGGCGGTGTATTTGGCCTCTCAAGTGTGGCGGGTCCCTGGCTCGGCGGTTTCCTAACCGACCTGCTCTCCTGGCGTTGGATTTTCTATATCAATATGCCCCTCGGCATAATCGCCATCATCTTTCTGGTGGGCTTCATGCCGCAACTCCAGTCCGAGCAACGCGGTCGCTTCGACCTGCTGGGTGTCGTCATGCTCGCACTTTGGGTCGTGCCGTTGGTGCTTGCGCTATCCTTAGGCGGCACGAGCTACCCTTGGCTCTCCGGACAGATTCTCGGATTGACCGTGCTCGCACTGGCGGCCCTGCTCCTCTTCTTGTGGTGGCAGCGGCGCAGCTTAGACCCGTTGATTCAACTCAAACTCTTTCAAATCAAGGTCTTTCGCTGGGCGATGGTGGGAAGTTTCTTCTTTGGCGGCGCGTTTCTCGGCTCTGTGGTCTTCTTACCACTCTATCTCGTACATGTGAAGGGATTCTCGGCGACGAATTCCGGGCTCTCAATCACGCCGTTGGTGATGGGTGTCGTCATGGGAAGTATACTGGGGGGCCAAATTGCCAGTCGTTCCGGACGCTACAAGCTGCCGCTCATCACATCCATTTGCATCGGCGGCTTCGCGTTTGCCGCGTTTGCTTTCAATCTGCGTGTCGATACGCCGCTATGGCAGGTGATCCCACTCATGGTGGTGATCGGCCTCAGTCTGGGACCATCGTTGCCGCTCTATACGCTGGCCGTACAAAACGCCGTGCCCCGCGCCCGTCTCGGCACCGCTACCAGCACGTTGCAATTCGTGCGCCAAGTGGGCTCCACGGCTTCGGTCGCGTTGATGGGTACCGTGCTCGCAGCGACCATCACTGCAACTACTACCGAGCAAATGCCTGAGGTAATGGGCGGGCCATTAGGAGAAACCACTTTGGGAGAGGGGAACAACAACGTGACAAACCTGGGTGCAGAGGTTCAGGCGCGCTTCGCGGCTCTTGAGCGGCAGTTCGTTGCGGCTCTGAATGGGGACGAGAGCGCACGCCAAGCGCTGTTGTCGGATCCAGCACTACCGCCGGAAATCGCATCCCAGTTGCAGTCTGGCAGCATTCGCGATCAGGTGCGGACGGACTTGGCGCAGACCATCGCGCAGGTCGAGGCGGCACTCGCGGGAGACGCCACCGCCCGGAACCAAGCGCTGCAAAATCCGCGCATAGCGGAAGAGCTGAAAGCGATTTTGCAAAATCCGCCCGAGTCTGCCGATACTCGCGCAGAGGTCCTGAACACCCTCCGCGGGCGTTTACAGGCTGAAGAAGAGACCATTGTTGGCGAGGTTGAGACACAGGTTGTTGCTCAAGTCCAGGCACAGTTGCGCGATCGGGCGGCGGAGGTTGTCGACGTGCTCACGAGCGCGCTTAAAACGGGAATTACGGCTGCCATACAGCGCGTTTACACATTTGCCGCAGCCTTGACTCTTTTCAGTTTCGTGGCGGCGTTGCTCATTCCTGACGCGGAATTGGGAGGCGCTCCAGGCGCCAGACGCGAAGACGCGGCACCGAACGCGTAGTGGCGGTGCAGAAAAGCATCGCACAGTAGCGCCGCGCGGTTACGTGTGTCATCGAAGAAGCAGCCTGTCACTCCAGCAAGGGTGCCACACGCAGTAATCGCTGGCTGCCATCCTGCGCTACCGGCAAGCGTGGCAGCCCTTGACGCTGGGCGCACCGAGTGTGTGACCCACACGACTGAACCGAGGCAACGAGACAGTACACCATCCGGGCAATGCCCCACTTCTTGCTCTGCCTCCAGTTAGGAATCAGCGATATTATTCCGGCGCGCTTGAGAGCAGTTGAAATACAATATCGGGCCGGTGATGTGCCCTGGGTATGCTACAATTGACGTTGGAATTTCCCGGCCGACGTAGCTCAGTGGTAGAGCAATGGTTTCGTAAACCATAGGCCGCCGGTTCAAATCCGGCCGTCGGCTCCCAGAAGATCGACACTCTCGAGTGAAGCAGCGCATTCGCCGGACTCGTTGCGGAGCGCTGCTTATTTGTTGGCGATTGCATGGGTGTTGCTGCCCGGTCGTGGGCGACGCCACTCTAGAAGGCATCATGGTGTAACGCGTGTTTGTGGCTTTGTACGGGACGAGGGAACTGCGCAACCGCCGCTCTTCCGGCAGCCCTTTCCAACGGTAGCCAACCACTATGGGATCGTCGCAAGAAGCGAACCGCAATCCCGATGCGAGCATAGTTGCGCTCGTGCTTCTCTTGGCGCTGCTGTGGGGCGGCAACTCCGTTGCTATCAAGATCGGCTTGCAGGACATACCCCCGTTAGCGTTGGCCGGCTTCCGCTTCATCATCGGTCTGGCTGCGGTAACTGGCTGGGCGTGGTTGCAGCGCGTACGGATCAAGCTGGAACCCGGCGAACTTGTGCCCCTCATCTACCTCTCACTGATATTCCTGCTCCAGATCATCGCCCTCAACGTCGGCACGCACTATACCACCTCCTCCCGCTCCATCGTGCTTAACAGTACCTACCCGCTCTTTACCACCCTCTTTGCACACTTTCTCATCCGAGGGGACCGGCTCACCGTCCTAAAGACGCTGGGTATCTTGCTTGCCTTTGGCGGTGTCACCGTGACGTTCATGGAGAGCTTGAACCTTGCTTCAGGTGACTTTCTGATCGGTGACATCGTGGTGCTGGCAAGCGGCGGTCTGTTGGGTCTGCGGGTCGTCGCGACCAAGCGGCTCATACAGAGCATTCACCCATATCGCCTCCTGATCTGGTCGATGCTCTTCAGCCTGCCGTGGTTCTTCATCTTGAGCCTCATCTTCGAGCAGGGCTGGGAGTATCGGATATCAGCATCCAGCATCACGGCGATCTTGTACCAGGGACTGGTGGTAGCGGGCTTTTGCTTTGTGGCCTGGACCTCGGTGCTGCAGCACTACCGCGCAAGTCGCCTCGTCGTGCTCTTCTTTGCGACGCCGCTCTTTGGCGTCGTGCTGAGCAACCTCCTCTTGGACGAGGCGCTCGGCCTTGAGCTCGTGTCGGGAGCCGTTTTGGTGGCAGCCGGAATATTTCTTGTCAATCGGACCAAAGAGTAAGGTGCGGGGCGGCAGGCTTGCCGCGCTGTGCCTCTCCAGAGATGGGGGACCGGACAGATTTCCTTCGCCTCGCATCGGCCCTCCACTTGAGAGGCTGTCTCATAAATGCATCGCTCAGTGTAGACCTGCCCTTCGACAGGCTCAGGGCGAACGTAAAAGGCAATAATCCATTCGTGCTGAGGGCTGCGCGAAGCCTGCTGCGCGAAGCCTGCTGCGCGAAGCCTTGTCGAAGCACGATATGGCTTATCGAGCCGACTGACGAGACAGCCTCTTGAGGTGAGGGCGCATGGTTTACGCCTCTGCTGAAGTTGCCGGTAGGTCTCCACCGGGGAGAAAAGAACCCCCAACCAACCTACGTTGGGAATTCGTCTCCTGAGGCAGCTATGACGTAGGCCGGTTGGGGCGCATTCGCATTGACCCCTGCCCTATCTCACACCTATTGGGAAGGCCTCCGGCCCACTCAAGGCAGGCACCCCCGAGGATTTTCAATCGGCATGTGACATCTGAGATGCTCCCCGCTGTCAACTACAGGGCTGCGGTTGCACTCCTAGAGCAGGGCGCCGGGATACGGACGTCATCTTGTCAGAACTCTTAGTCCGCCCGTTGGAAGATGAGCGTGGCGTTGTGGTCGCCGAAACCGAAGGAGTTGGAGAGCACATAATTCAGGGGGGCGTCGATGGTCTGGCCGAGCACGTAGTTGATGCCGTTGCAATCCGGGTCGATGGTCTCGGTATTGATAGTCGCGGGCACCTTCTGGTCTTGTAGCATCTTGACGCAGGAGACCGCCTCGAATGATCCCGCGGCAGCGAGCATGTGTCCGGTGCTGGACTTCGTCGCCGAAACGTACGGCCGATCGCCAAACATCTCGCGCAAGGCCGCCGCTTCCACGCGATCGCCGATGACGGTAGAGGTCATGTGCGGGTTGATGGCGTCGATGTCTGTCGCTGCCAGGCCCGCCATTTCCAATGCAATCTTCATGGTCTGCACCTGGGCGTCGCCGTCCGGTTCCGTGCGTCCGCCGGTGCCGTTCGTGCAGCCGTACCCAACAAGATACGCCAAGATGGGCGCGCCGCGGGCCTTGGCGTCGGCTTCCCGTTCCAAAATCATGGCGGCGCCCCCTTCGCCAATCACGAAACCGTCGCGGTCTACGTCGGCCGGGCGGCTGGCGTGATTCGGATCGTCGTTGCGACGGCTCATAGGCCCGCCGCGCGCCGCAAAAATCGCCGTAATTGTGGGCACAACCACACCGTCGGACCCGCATGCCACCATGATGTCGGCGCGATCCGTGTGCAACATCCACATGGCCTCGCCCACGGCGATGGTGCCGGTGGCGCAGGCGACGGAGGGTGTGAAGTTTGGGCCGCGCGCGCGAAATGCCGCCGCGATGAGCGCAGTAGCCGCGTTGGGCATGATGCGCAGCACCTCGCTGGGCAGGAACGACGCGAATTCGCCGCGACCGGTCCGCTGGGAGGCCTGCTCCACTGTGCGCGCGCCGCCTAGGCAATTACCGGAGACGACGCCGCAGCGGAATTGCAATTCCTCAGGCAAGGGCAACGGCAAGCCGGAGTCCGCAATCGCTTCCAAGGAGGCAGCCAAGGCGTACTGGTGTGTGCGGTCCTGCCGGCGGGCGTCGTTATAGATGCGGCGCGGCAGGCCTTTGAAGACAACGTTCGGATCAAAGCCATCGACTTCGCAGGATATCCTCACCGGGAAGTCAGTGGCATCGTACGTTTCGGTGGGGCCGGCGCCGGAAACCCCCGCACAGAGGTTTTCCCACGAATCCGCGATGCTCGTACCCAAAGGGGTAACGGCCCCAATTCCGGTTACCGCAATACGTGTATACTTCACCGAGTGCTCAATCCGTCACTGCCGTAGTCACGAACTCTTCCACGCTCTATACACCAACGGGTAGCCGCATGCTTTCCAACAACTAGCAACAATAGTACTTATTGCTATTTGCATTATACCTGCCGACGCCATGTTCGGACAGGACGAGAGCTTACACCGGGAAGCGAGAGAACTCCTCGTCCTTCTCGTCGGCGGTTTCCGCGTCGTCCAGGTCGAAGGGCGGATCGTCTCCGTCGTCTTCCAGCAGGTCGCCGGCGCTAACGAGCACATGACGCACGCGGCCCAAGCCTTCCGGTGGGGTAACAACCCCACGTTCCTCGAGCGTATCCAGGATGCGGTTGGCCTTGGTGGCGCCGATGCCGAGCTGGCGCTGCAGGAATGAAGCCGAGGCATTGTCGTACTGGCAGACCAGGCGGATAGCCTGGCGCACCAGGTCGTCGTCTTTGTTCTCTTGGTGGTTGGCCACGGCCTCCTCGAAAGACTTTTCCGGAATGTACTCCGGCGCGCCTTGCTCCCGCCAGAAGGCCACGATGCGGGCAATTTCGTCGTCGGCGAGGAAGGTACCCTGAATACGGGTGAGGCGGGTGGCCTCTTTCGGCGCAAAGAGCATGTCGCCCTGGCCGATGAGCTTTTCCGCTCCCGCGCCGTCGAGAATGGTGCGCGAATCGGCCTGCGAACTGACTGCAAAGGCGATGCGGCACGGGAAGTTGGCTTTGATGAGACCCGTGAGCACGTCCACCGACGGGCGCTGGGTCGAGACGACCAAGTGGATGCCCACCGCGCGGGCCATTTGCGCCAGGCGGCAGAGGTATTTCTCCACGTCGCCGGCCGCCGTCATCATGAGGTCGGCAAGCTCGTCGATCAGGATGACGAGGTAGTGCATCGGCTCATCGCCGGCCTCTTGCTTGGCGGTGTTATAGGTTTGGATGTTGCGGAAACCCTCCTGCGCCAGCACCTTGTAGCGCCGCGTCATCTCGTCGGCGGCCCACATGAGTGTCGGCACCACTTCGTCCAGGTCGGTAATGACGGGGCGCAGCAGGTGCGGAATGTCGCTGTAACCGATCATCTCCACCATCTTGGGATCGACGACCAGGAAGCGCAGCGTCTCCGGCGTGTGCTGCATGAGCAACGAACAGATGATGGCGTTCACGCACGCCGACTTGCCCGAACCCGTGGAACCGGCAATCAACAAGTGCGGCATGGTGGCGAGGTCTGTGACCCGTACGTCGTTGGCGACGTCGCGCCCAAGCGCCAGCGGCAGCATGCCCTTGTGCTCCGCAAAAGAGGGATCGGTCATAAACTCCCGCATCGTGACGATGGTGGTGTGCTGGTTGGGAATCTCAATGCCGACGTACGGAAAGCCGGGTACCGGCGCTTCGATACGCACACTCGTCGCGGCGAGGGCGAGGGCGAGGTCGTTGGCGAGATTCACAACGCGACTCACCTTGATGCCTTGACCTAGAGTGAGCCGGTACTGGGTGACGGCCGGGCCCCGGATGGCTTCGGCAACCTCTGCCACCACTTTGAAGCTGCGCAACGCCTCCTCGATTATGAGGGCGCGTTGCTCGATTTCCTGAGTCGCTTCTTCTGCATCGTTCGTGTGCGCGGCGGGCGTGAGCAATTCCGGCGGGGGCAATTGCCAGCGCGGGGCTGCGGCGGTCTCTTCCCCTTCCATTGCAGCGGCCATGTCTTCATCCGCCAATCCGGCCTCGTTCAACAGGTCCAAAGAGTCGGTAGATTCAGCCTGATTCGGTGCATCTGCCACCGCTTGCAGTACTCTCGGAGCGGTCTTCGCATCGGGAGTGCCTACGTTAGAAGCTACGCGTACTGCCACTGCGCGGGGTTTGGGCGTGTCCGGCTGTTCAGGTTCCGTGGCCCAATCCCCAATGCGATGGTACGCGCCGACGGCTGCCGCAAAGAGCATTCCCAGGCCTTTGCCTACCAACCGCACCACGTACCATATGCCCACCAGCGCGCTGCGCATTCGCCCGAGTGAGATTGAAAAGGTGACAATCGTCGTGATGAGCAGCAAGGCAAAGAGAACGATTACTGCTCCCGCAAAACCGAGCGCGGTCGTGAGCGGTTTGAGAATCTGCAACCCGACGGCGCCGCCCACAGGATAGGCATCCGCCATTTCCGGCGGGCCTGCTATTGCCTGTCCAAAAGCCGTCGCAGCGAGCACGAGCACCGCCAGCGCCGTGAGCGTTTCCCAACGCACATAGCGCTCTTGTGTGATGCCGTCGCGGATGAGCTGTATGCCGAGCACGATTGAAGCGAGTGCAGGCAGCGGCGCCATCCACCCGAATAGGGTGACGAGCAACTCGTGCCACAATCCGCTCACTGTGCCGCTCGGCGAAAGCAGCGCGATGACCGAGAGCAGGCCGATCACTATGCTTAGCACGCCAAAGACCTCTCGCCGCAGGGGCGAGGGCAGGCGCAGTGAAGGAAGAGGCAGACGGGACTGGCGTGAAGACGACTTTTGACTTGCGGTGCTACGACGGGTTGCCATAGATAGACTCCTCATAGCGTGCAGAAGAAGGCGGGTACGGTGAAAGACGAATGCTAAGAATTCAGCGTGGGTGTGGGCACATGTTTGGTAGGGGAGAGTGGCACAACGGGCGCAAACCCGTCAGGCAAAGTCCCGCACTTGAGGGTGCTTGCCGAGGCACCGTCAGGCACTGTCACCGTTCGCCCCACATTGCCCCGATATGCTGCACCGCGTACGGAGCAGGACAAATCGTGACACCAGGTGAACGGAACCAGCGATCCATAGCCATTCGCCCTGAGCCTGCCTGTCCTGAGCTGATCGAAGGGTCGAAGGGTGAATGTTGCTCTTCACTTACATCCGAAACCGTTCATACTTCGACAAGGTCTTCGCGAAGACTACTCAGTACGAACGGAATCTAATAACCGGGCAGACAACCACTCCGAAACAAAAAGGGTCAGACTTCGGTCACAACGGGGAGGATCATCGGTCTGCGGCGGGTCTCACCGTAAAGGAATGTTGACACCACGTCGCGGATTCGATCTTGAACTTGGCGGATTTCGGCGCGGGGGCCGAGATCGGCCTCCAGATTATTATACAAGCGCTGCCGGGCTTTTTCAATCAGCATCTCCAGGCCCTCTTGCATGAAGCCCCGAGAGATGATGTCAGGACCCGATAGCACGTGGCCGGTCTCACGATCGATGGTCACCACCACGATGAAGATGCCGTCCTGCGAGAGATGCTTGCGGTCGCGCAGGACGCTATGGCTAACATCCCCGACGCCAAGTCCGTCTACGAAGACATACCCGGCTTGCACCCGGTCAACCTTGCGTATTTCATCTGCGGTCAACTCGATGATATCGCCGTCTTCCGCTACGATGATGTTCTCCGTATCCACGCCGATCTCGCCCGCCAAGCGCGCGTGGTGCATAAGGTGCTGATAGCCGCCGTGGATGGGGATGAATGCTTCCGGTCGCAAGATGCTGAGAAGAGTCTTCAGTTCTTCCTGGGCACCGTGCCCTGAGACGTGAACGTTGGCCACTTTGTCGTAGAGCACGTCCGCTCCCTGGCGAAAGAGCTTATCGATGGTCTTTGCCACCAAGGCCTCGTTGCCGGGTATGGGACTGGCGGAAATGATGACCGTGTCGTCGGTCTCGACGTTGATCTGGCGATGGTCGCGGTTCGCGATGCGGCCCAAAGCGGAGGTCGGCTCGCCCTGGCTGCCCGTGGTAATGATGACGACCTCTTCTTTATTGAATTCGTGCAGGCGATCGGGGCGCACCAGCATGTTTGCCGGTACATCCAGGTACCCCAACTGCATAGCCATGTTCACATTCTGCACCATGTTGCGTCCGGTCACGCAGATGCTGCGGTCGAATTCGTGGGCGGTATCCACCACCTGCTGCACGCGTGAGATCAATGAAGCAAACGTGGTCACGATGATGCGGCCGCGCGCCTCCGAGAAGACCTCGGCAAAGCAATCGTAGATCACCCGCTCAGACGGCGTGTACCCAGGCCTGTCGGCGCGGGTGCTATCGGAGAGCAGCAGCCGCACGCCTTCCTGGGCGTACTTTGCCAGTCGCCAGATATCGGAGAGTTCGCCGTCCACCGGCGTATAGTCGAACTTGAAGTCGCCCGAATGCACCACCAGACCGACGGGCGTATAAATCGCCATGCCCACGCCGTCGGGGATACTGTGGCACATGTGGAAGAATTCAAAGCGGAAGGGGCCGAGCGTAATCTGATCGCCGGGGGCGATCTCCCGCAACCTGGCCTGTTCCTCGAGGCCGTGTTCCTTGAGCTTGACCTCCAGCAGGCCGAGCGTGAGCCGCGTGCCATAGATGGGCGCGTTGATCGAGCGCAGGAAGTAAGGCAGCGAGCCGGTGTGGTCCTCGTGCCCGTGCGTGATGATGATCGCCTGGATGCGGTCCCGCTTGTCTTGTAAATACGAGATGTCGGGAATGACCAGGTCGATGCCCAGCATCTCGTCTTCGGGGAACATGACGCCGGCGTCGATGAGGACGATGTCATCGCCGTACTCCAGCACCATGCAGTTCTTGGCAATTTCGCCCAAACCGCCCAGGGGAATGATGCGAAGCTTCTTATCGGCTGACATAGAGTAGGTAATATTCCAGTTGCGGTTAAAACCGCGAGATTGAGGAGGTAAGTTTCCTTGGACCTCTACGATTGAGGCCTACAATCATGATGGACTTGCGCGTGCAGGGCGTCAAGGTAGGGGCAGCGCCTGAAAGCGGCGCTGGCGTTCATATACTATTGGGAGGGGATGAGTAGAGTGTCGGTCAAGGTGATGGCAAGGCAGTATTCTTCGTGGCAAGGAACGCGTTGCGAGCGCATAGAGAGCGACCCGCGCACGCATGACGGCAGTAACGATTCGACCGGCATGCAGATGATGCGCCGCGCCTCCGCGAACTTGAACGCATGATCGTGAAAGCGTCGCTCCCAATTATTGGTGAAGTGCGCTCTAACTTGCCGGCCAAAGATGCCGTCGGCGCGTCGGTCATTGACTCACTGTAAGTCGTGGCAGTAGCGGCGGACGGCATCGCCGTCCGGTAGCGGATGTGACTGGTGTGATTGCGCTCACTGTGCGTACCGGGGGAGCCCTACCCAGCCACCGTACGTCCACGTCCGCTCCCTACCGCCGCCAGGGCATCGCTCTGCGGTTGGTGCGGGAAGCAGAGGCATGGACACGGGAGCAGGGCATGCTGAGGCTTGCAACCGACGTGGCCGAGGGCAACCACGCTGCTCTGGCGTTCTTTCTGCGCGCTGGGTACTATGAGGAGCGTGGCATGTTGGAGAAAATTTCGGCAAACGGCCAATCAGTGAGGACGTAGCGTGTGGGCTTGGCCCCGCTACGTGTGGGATGCGCACGATGAAGAGCGGATGGATTCCCGCGTGCGCGGGAATGACGGACTTTGTGCAGTCTTTCCTACCGTAACGCGGGGGCTTGTCCCCCGCAGGAGACGTAGCGCGAGGGCTTGTCCCCCGCAGGAAGCTACTTCGACCGTAGCGCGGGGGCTTGTCCCCCGGTCCCTACATCGAAAGAGGGGAGACAGGCTGCCAATCTGTCACTCCGGCGAAAGCCGGAGTCCAGGGGCTTTGCCATGCAGCCTTTAGGAGGCGTAAAGAGAGACCAAAGTAAAAGACAGGTTACCTCCCCGTTTCTGATGCGGGGCCGGAGCCTTGGGAGTTCGGCGTTTGGACCAAAGAAAAATGCGCGAGAGTAATGCGGAGAAGATGGATTCCCGCGTGCGCGGGAATGACGGACTTTGTACTGTCTCTTCTACCGTAGCGCGGGGGCTCGTCCCTCGCAGGAGACGTGGCGCGAGGGCTCGTTACCCGCAGGAGACTATTTCGACGTAGCAGAGCAGTCTGACAGAAGGACATTGCAAGTCCGGCAAGTAGTGCGGGGTGTGTTGCCCCGCGAGGAAGCACAGTGTGGAGTAGTACATGAAAGCGAAAATCGCGGTATTGCCCGGCGACGGGATTGGTGTGGAAGTGGCGGCCTGGGGCGCGCAGGTGCTCCAGCATGTGGCGGACTCTTGCGGTCACACGTTTCAATTGAGCGAAGGGCGTATCGGCGGCAATGCCATCGACGCGACCGGAGCGCCCTTGCCTGACGACTCGCTGGCGCTCTGCAAGCAAGCCGACGCCATCCTCGTGGGCGCGGTGGGCGGTCCCAAGTGGGACGTCGGGCCGCCGGAGGCGCGACCGGAGTACGGCCTGCTGCGCTTGCGCAAAGAGCTGCGTCTCTATGCCAACCTACGCCCGGTGAAGACTTTTCCCGCGCTCATTGAATCCTCGCCGCTGAAGCGCGAGATTGTGGACGGCACCGACTTGCTGGTGCTGCGGGAGCTTACCGGCGGCCTCTACTTCGGCCGTCCGCGCGGGCGAAGCGCCAATAAGCAGGGCATTCGCGTAAAGGACACGCTCACCTATACGAGCGGCGAGATGGAGCGCATCATCCGCTTGGGCTTCGATCTTGCCCGGCAGCGCCGCAAGCAATTGGCCTCGGTGGATAAGGCTAACGTGCTGGCAAGCAGCGGGCTGTGGCGCGAGATTGCAGAGCAAGTGGCCGAGGAGTATCCCGATGTATCGGTAGAGCATATCCTGGTGGACGCCTGCGCCATGCACCTCATCAATGATCCACAACGATTCGACGTGCTGGTGACCGAGAATATGTTCGGCGACATTCTCTCGGACGAGGCTTCCGTGCTGACGGGCAGCCTGGGCATGCTGCCGAGCGCCAGCCTGGGCCGCGGGCGGCGCGGACTTTACGAGCCGGTGCACGGCACGGCCCCGGACATTGCCGGCCAGAACAAGGCGAATCCCCTGGCCGCCATTCTCTCTGCGGCCATGCTGCTGCGCCATTCTTTGGGCCTGGAGCAGGAAGCAGAGGCAATTGAAAGCGCGGTGGAAGACGTGCTGGCAGCAGGCTACCGCACGCCGGACCTGGCAAGCGGTGCGGCTGGCGAACGCGCGGTGGGAACGCAAGAGATGGGCGAAGCCGTGCTGCAGCGGATCGGCTAGGATTGCTTTCCCACTGGAACGCCTGCAGACAGCGCTCATCGTGTCTGGAGCAGCGTGCGAATGTGCAACTGCACCGCCGTTTCGGCCTAACACCTTAGGGGCGGCTCCAATGAATCCTCGTAGCGCGGGGGCTTGTCCCCCGCTTTCCGGTCGCCAGAATTAGCGGCTCACAGGGGGATGTACGGTAAAGATGGATTCCCGCGCACGCGGGAATGACGGATTGAACCCCTGTGCCAGAGACTCAGACTATTCGTTAATTAAGACGGATTCGGTTTTGACACTCCTCGCAGTTGTCGTGGAAAGGACTATGTCCCCATGGATCTTGGTTTGGCGGGAAAAGTAGCCGTCGTCACCGGCGGCAGCCGTGGTATCGGCCGGGCAACGGCGCTCACGTTTGCGGAGGAAGGAGCTGCCGTGGCCATTTGCGCCCGCGGCAGCGAGACTCTTCAAGAGACCTTGGTAGAGATTCGTTCGCGCGGAGTGAACGCCTTCGGCATGGCCGTGGACGTAACGCAGCGCACCGAGGTGGAGTCGTTTATCGAGGCGAGCGCCGAGGCTTTGGGCGGCATTGACATGCTCATCAATAACGTCGGCGGTTCTGTAGGTAAGGGGTTGATGGACTCTACGGACGAAGAGTGGATCGACACGTTCGATCTCAACCTCTTCCACGCGGTGCGCACCTCCCGGGCCGCGGTACCGCACATGCGCAAGCGGCGCAGCGGCTCGATCGTGGTCATATCGTCCATTTCAGGCCTGAAACCGGCGCCCGGCAGCCAGTACGGCGCCGCAAAAGCGGCGGAGGTGTTCGTGAGCGGCGCATTGGCGATGGAGTTGGGGCCGGACAATATCCGCGTAAATACGGTCAGTCCCGGCTCGATTCTCTTTCCGGGCGGGGGCTGGGCACAGCGGCAGCATGAAGATCCGGAGGGATTCGGCAAATTTGCGGTAGAGGAGTACCCGCTGGGCCGCCTGGGCACGGCCGAGGAAGTGGCGCGGGCGGTGGTCTTTGTCGCCTCACCCGCCGGAAGCTGGATCAACGGCACGAACATTTCCGTGGACGGCGCCCAGCAACAACCGGGCATGTTCGAGAAAGGCCCCGTGTGGCAGTAAGCCTCTCATGGAAAGACGTAGGGGCACGACATGTCGTGCCCCTCGAGCCCACAGCCAGGGCTGCCAGACTCCGCAACTTCCGCGGGAGCTTTCCTGTCTAAGATAAAGTTCAAGTCCAAGAGCGGGAGACAAGCCTCAATGTTGTCTCATTAGCCGCCGGGGTGAAGAACATGCGGTTCTCGGTGCCCTGCCCGGTAGCACAGGTTTCTAACCTGCATCCGCATCCTCCTGCTGGGACGCATTCCTTGTGATTGCATGTCTCACTTCATTGCCGCAACGCTGCATTTTCCCCTCACCCCAGCCCTCTCCCCTGTACAGACCGGGGACATAGGTAACAGATGTTCGGGTAGATAGGTTACACATTTTGTGCTCTGAGGTCTATGGTTTTTACTCTTTGGATCGAGAAGTACACGTCCCAGACACCGTCCGTTCGGGTGGGTCGCAGGGCGACTTGCTTGTGCGTGAAGGCCCTGCCCACACGGAGCCGTCTGCCTTGGAAGGAGATGCGGCCGGAGACATCGACGCTGCGTACGCGGTCGTCGGGAGCGTAGGCGAGGGCAGGCAAGGTCTCTGGGAAAGGGCGAGGACTAGGCGTGTATCTGGTAATGGGAGTGTCGAGATCGAGGGCATGGTGTGGGCGTTCCAAGTTGTAGAAGTGGCGCCAGGTGTCAAAGGCGCGCTGGCAATGGTCCAGGTCGGTGAAGCTGGTTCCTGCCAGCAGTTCGCTCTTGAGGGAGCGGTGGAAGCGTTCCAGCTTGCCGAGTGTCTGGGGATGGTAGGGTCGGCTGTGCAGGACGTTGATGCCCAGCTGCATGAGCCAGACGGTGAGGGGCGTGAAGGGCTGGGCACTGTCGTTACCCCAGGGAGAGCCGTTGTCCATGAGCATGGCCTGGGGCAAGCCGTAGCGGCGAAAGACAGCGGTGAGGCGGTCTTGGACCGTCTCTCCCCGCTCGTTGGCACAGGCCTGTAACCCGAGGTTGAAGCGGGAGTGATCGTCTAGGAGGGTGAGAGGATGACAGCGGTTCTGCTGCAGGGCGAAATGCCCCTTGAAGTCCATCTGCCACAGCTCGTTGGGCTGGGGTCGTTCGAAGCGCACGTGGGGCGTGTGCTTCGCGCTCTCTGTGGGATCAATGAGCCCATGGCGTGTGAGCACAGCGTGGATGGTGCTCTTGGCCGGCACGTCGGTGACCCCCTGGTCCTGCAGCATCCGGCGCAGCACGTGTGCGCCTTTCTTCGGATGCGCCAGGCGCAAGGCGATGATGCGCTCCTCCAGCGCCGGGCGCGTGCGGTGCGGACACGTGTGCGGCCGCCGCGACCGGTCGTGCAAACCGTCTTCGCCAGCTTCCGCATACCGCTCCAGCGTCTTGTACGCCGTCTTGCGACTGATCTCCAGACGGCGACACAGCTCGCTGATGTTGGCCCCTTCCATCAGTGCCAGTGCAATGAACTCCTTGCGTTCAGACACAACCGTACTCTCCTTCCAAGGCATGGCGCTCCTCCATCTGTAAGAATCTCCATGCCTTAAGGTGTAACCTATGTGCCCGAACATGTGTAACCCATGTACCCGGTCTATACACTCCCCAGGGAGAGGGAGCAATACACGCCTTTGGAGGAGAGGAGATACGCGCTCTCTATGCGTGTAGGGAATGCCAAACGTCCCCCTTTTGATTTTGGTGCGACAACATTGGGGACAAGCCGCCGCGCTACGGTAGTAAAGTCGGTGTGTAACCCGTCATTCCCGCGCACGCTCGCTCCTGCAGGGGGCGGGGATTCCATCTGCGCTGCGTCCCCATGAACCCCGGACGCTGGACGCAGAGTCTGCCCGTACTTGATACGGGGTTACAGACGAGTCCTGAGCACTTCGACAAGCTCAGCACGGGCTCTGTCGAAGGGCCTGCGCTACCGGGGGAATGACGCTTGCAACTATCTGCTCCCGCTCACCCGTTGGGCTGCACCTCATTGATCAACCCAACCAAGCCGTACAACGCCACAATGTAGCCGTACCAACCGAAGCCCTGCACCACGCCGCGCGCCGCCGCGGAGATGATGGAGTGGCCGCGCCAGGCTTCCCGCGCGTGTAGGTTGGAGAGGTGCACCTCGATCACCGGAAACGGCATCGCCTTCAGGGCATCGAAGAGCGAGGGGCTGTATTGGGTCAAACCGGCCGGGTTTAAGAGGGCGCCCTGGGCGTTGTCGATGTTCTCGTGCAGGAAGTCGAGCACCGCGCCCTCGTGGTTGGACTGGAAGCATATCACGTCAAAGCCGAGCTTTTCAGCCTCCTTGGTAACTTGCTCGTGAATCTGATTCAGCGTCACCGTGCCGTAGATTTCCGGCTGGCGGCGACCGAAGAGATTCAGGTTCGGGCCGCCCACGACAAGGATTCGTTTCGGGGGAATCTGGTCTGTCATCAGTTTGCTCCGATCTATGCCTTCAGGGTAGGACTCATCTAAAAAATCATTGTTGGTTAGCAGTCGTCGTTCGCTGCATGGCGGATGGAATCGAACGGGATTCCATATTCATCTCTGCATTACATGGTACGTGAATTCATCGCGTAACGCCCACCATCAACGCCTGGCGCAGCTTCCAGCACGTGAGTCTTGCACACGTAGCACTTCCTGTTCATGCTGAGCTTGCCAAAAGGTCGAAGCATGAACGGAGGCCCTGCGGCAAACTCAGGGCAGGCATGCTCAGAGCCTGCCCCGTGCTCGATACAACGTATCGACACGATACAGCGTATCCACACGGATACGGGGACGAACGGAATTGCTGCTTCTCAACGAGTAGCAGATTGCTTACGGCCCGACTAGAATCGTCCGTCGCGGACCTCAAAGTGTGTTGGTTTCGCATAGGCCGGCAGAGCGCGCTCGAGCCAGTCGGCGGTCCAATCGATCATGATCTCCAGCGGCACGACCGGAGCGCCGAAGAGCTGCTGCGCCTGCGCCGTGCTGTTGATCCAGGCGGTCTCCGATTCTGTGCCGTCAAAACGCGGCGACGTGTTGAACCGCGTGCCGAAGGCATGAGCCAAGGAGCGAATGCTGCTAGCTTCCGGCCCGCCGATGTTTAGCGGACTTGTGGGTGTGGTGCAATGCAGCAGTGCGCGCAGGGCCTGAGCGCCGGCGTCGCCCTGCCAGATGACGTTCACGTGCCCCATGGTCAGCGGCACCGGTTCACCGGCGTGCACCCAGCGTGCCACGTCGTGCAGCACGCCGTAACGCATGTCGATGGCGTAGTTCAGCCAGAGTAGGCGGCCCGGCGTCCCGTGCCGCTCTGAAAAGTATTGGAAGACGCGCTCGCGTCCAACGCAGGAATTGGCGTATTCGCCCACCGGTTCCGCTGCTGCCTTCTCGTCCCAGCCCTCACCGGCGACCGGCGCGTAGGGGTACACGCAAAGCGTGGAAAACGCCACAATCCGGGACTGGGCAAAGGCGTCAGCCACGATTGCGGGCACATGCGTGTTCATGGCCCACGTGAAAGCCGGGTCTTCCTGCGTGCCGAACTTCTTGCCTGCCATGAAGATGACGTTGGGCAACCGTGGGAGGTCAGCAACCGCGGTGTGGTCCAAGAGATCGCACGCAAGAGTCTCGACACCCCAGGCCTCGAGACGTCCACGAACTGCCGGATCGCTGAAGCGCGCCACGCCGACGACCCGTTTCTGCGGTGCCGCGCGCTTGGCCAGCCGCGCGAGTGTCGGCCCCACTTTGCCGCCGACGCCAAGAATGAGTATGTCGCCGTCGAGCCGCTGCAGGTCGTCGATCAAGGCTTGGCTGGGTCGCGAGAGCAGCTCCTCCAGTGCATCTACACCGGCAATCTGTGCTGGGAGGGTTTCGGGTGTGAGTAGATTCATGAGCGACCTACCGCGTACGATGCCTCATCCGTCACTCCGGCGGAAGCCGGAGCCCAGGTATGCGAGCAAGATGGATTCCGCGCCCCCACGGTGGCGAGCTTTCGCGGGAATCACCACGGCCTTACTCAGGCCGCACAACGGGAATGAAATGCGGCGGCCGGCCCTGAACGTCATTCCTGCGAACGCCGGAATCCAGGATGTGCGCGACGACGATGGATTCCGCGCCCCTGCGCGGGGGCGAACTTTCGCGGGAATGACGGAGTCTGTCGTGCTATTTTCAGGGTAATGACGGATCTTGATTCAGTTTCTCCAGCGGGGCGCTTGCGAGACTAACCTCTGGACGATGACTCAAGCGTGCCCCTCCATCGGTCACTACCTGCTGTGCAGAGCACCGCTCAGTCCGATGGCAATTCAGTATACCATGGACTCTGACAACCTCAGCGCAAGCAAGGAGCGACGGCAGTGAAGCGGGTGATGTTCGACGATCTCTATACGTGGTCGGTCTTCAACGAAGAGAAGCAATTCGACTTCAACGGCTACCTCTGGGTGCGGGAAGAAGGCAATATCCTGATCGATCCGGTACCTATGAGCGCCAGCGACGGGGCGCAATTGGACGCGCTCGGCGGCGCTGCGCTAATTGTGCTGACCAATCGCGACCACGAGCGCGACGCCGTGGCCTTCAAAGCGCGCACCGGCGCGCATATTGTGGCGCATGAGGCCGACGCGCCGCTCTTCGAACTTGCGGTGGACCGCACGGTAACCGACGACGAGGAGATCGTGCCCGATCTGCGGGTGCTGCACCTGGCGCACGGCAAGAGTCCCGGTGAGATTGCGCTGCTCTGGCGCGGCGGGAGCGTGGCCTTCATCGGCGACTACGTCTGGGGCCATCCCGTGGGCTCGTTGACGCTCGGCGCGGAACCGGCCGTGGCAGACCCGGCGCAAGCGGCGCTGCAACTCCGCAAGCTGCTGGCGGTGCAGCAACTCGACGCGCTGCTGCTCGGCGACGGCCATTCGATCCTAAGTGGCGCCCGCGATGCGCTGCTGGCTATGCTCGAAGCGCGCACGGATATCTATATCAACCGCATTAACCTGGATGAGATACCGTGGTTGCCGCTGAAAGCTCCGGATGACTTCGTGTATGAATTCAAGAACATCGACCCGTTGATTGGCGCCCGCCACCTGGGGTATCAGGTCATTCGCCTCAAGCCGGGCAAGACAGCCTTTCCGCTCCACTTCCACCACCACGAAGAAGAGCTGGGCGTGGTCTTGGACGGGGAGTGCACGGTGCGGACCTCGCGAGGCGACGTGCCTGCGCGCGCCGGGGACTTCTTCGCGTATCCGCCCGGTCCCAACGGCGACCACCACTACATCAACACGGGCGCTGAGCCCTGCACACTGCTGCTCCTGAGCAACGTGGTACCTGCCGACGTGAGCGAATATCCTAACTCCAACAAGGTGAACATGCGCTCCGTCCGCCGCATCTTCCGCAAACAGGACGCCGTGGACTACTGGGACGGAGAAGTGTGATAGGGATTGCCAGACTCAAGCCGGAAACTTGAGGGATAGGGAATCTTGTACCGCTAAGGCAACGGCGGGTGTCACGTCCGCTCACCTGGCTAGAGAACTATCGCACATTCCTGCCGTGCTATTAGCACCCCACTGCGGTGTGTAGTACCGTATATAAGGACGAATAAGGCGGCAAAGACCTCCAACATTCAGAAAGCAACGAAAGTGGCATCTGTAGTTCGGTTCGGCATCGCGGGGATGGACCATTGGTATGCCGGTTTCGGGGCGCTGCGGGGCATTGCCGCATGCGATAATGCGGTGGTGACGGCTGCGGCGCATCGCAAGACTGCGTACCTAGAGGCGACGGCACGAGACTTTGACATTCCTTATACGACCGACGACTATCACGAAGTCGTGCGGCGGGATGACGTGGACGTGGTCGTGGCGGCCTGCACCACGGCGGAAGCGCCCGCACTGTGCCAAGAAGCGGCCTGCCATGGCAAGCACATCATCTGCGTGAAGCCGATGGCGCTCACGCTGGCAGACGCCGACGCGGTGGTCGGGGCGGTCGCGCAGGCCGGTGTCGGCTTCTATCCGCTGGAAGCCCTTCAGGCAGGCGGCGGCGCGGCGCAACAATACGCGCAATGGCTGCAGGAAGGCCGCATTGGACGGCCCATTAGCGCCACCGTAATCCGGCGGGGTGGACTGCCCACGCAGGAGTGGCCCGGCGTGCACGTGGCCCGCACCTGGTGGCTGGATGCTTCCCTAGCTCCCGGCGGCGGTTGGATCGACCACGCGATCTATGACGTCCACATGCTGCGCAAGTTGCTGGACGCTGAGGTTGTCCGCGTGACCGGCGCCACCGCGAACTTGGTTCACAAAGACATTCCGCTTGAGGACTTTGGGGTGGCGACGCTCACGTTTGATAACGGCGTGGTAGCAACGCTGGAAGTTACGTGGTCCAGCGGTCCCGAATCGGGCATGCACGCGTTCCAGCTCGTGGGCACCGAGGGGCAGATTGCTACGGACGGCATTTCCGGCAAGCTGGCAGTGCGGGGCAACTTTGCGCCCTGGCAGGGCTGGGTGCTTTCCGATGCTGTCAAAGGTCAGAGTGGAGAGAGCATCGCGTTGATGGCGGACCATGTGCAGAACGGCACGCCGCTGCCGGCCACGGTCGAAGACGGACGGCAAAACCTCGCAGTGTGCCTGGCCCTCTACGAGGCCGCGCGCCATGACCGCGTCGTTATGCTTGCCTAGCATGTGATGCTTGCCTCAGTGGTCTTGCGTAACATCTACGCCATTGGCCTGGGGACTTAACTTAAGGGGTTTTGCTTGGCGTTGCCGTCGCACAACGAGAATGACTATCATCGCCCCACCGGAGTCGCATCACCCAATTCTCAGGCCGCGTCTTGCCCCCTCTCCCCGTGGGAGAGGGCCGGAGTGAGGGCAAAGTGCAGCGAGACGCTGACTAGGAGAGGGTTAACCAACTCTAGGATAGCGATTTGGCTGGTGAGCGCCGACGTAGGTTGCAAACCTGCGCTACCGGAGGACCGGGCAGGGTTGCGCCCGGGAATGCAAGAGATTCTTGCAGTGCGGCTGGGGTGAAAGCAATGAATGACGGCCCCCGCTGTCCGTATGTTGCCGGGTTTTCGTGCGGCCTGCCAAGTTCAATACCCGTTCATTCATTAGTTTTGCGCACGGCACATTCATGAGCACAGTCATCGCGCTTGCGAATCAGAAAGGCGGTGTCGGCAAGACGACCACCGCCGTCAACCTGGGCGCGTACCTTGCCTTGCACAAGCAAACGGTGCTCTTGGTAGACTTGGACCCGCAGGCGAACACTACCGGCGGCTTAGGCATCCCCAAAAGCGACCCCAGCATCTACCACGTGCTGCGCGGCAGGGCTGCGGCACAGGACCTCATCGTTCCGGTGGAGAGCGCTCCCAATCTCTCGGTGTTGCCGTCAAGCCCGGCCCTAGCGGGCCTGGAAGCGGAAGCCGTAAGCCTGCCGGAGCGCGAGTACCTCTTGCGCGCCGCGCTGGCTCCGCTGCGCGACGCGTACGCGTACATTCTGATTGACTGTCCGCCATCACTCGGCATGCTCACGGTGAACGGCCTTTGCGCTGCCGATGAGGTGATAATTCCGGTACAGTGTGAGTACTTGGCGCTGGAGGGACTGGCGCAATTGCTGGATACGGTCAGGCGGGTGCGCAGCGGGTTGCACCCGAGGCTGGGACGCGTGCGCATACTCATGACGATGTACGACGTGCGTACTCGCTTATCGCAACAAGTGCGCGACGAGGTGCGGTCGCACCTGCCGGGTCAGGTGTTCGAGACCGTGATTGCCCGTAACGTGCGCCTGGCGGAAGCGCCGAGCCACGGCCGCACGATACTGGCGTACGATCCCTTCTCAAAAGGGGCCGAAGGCTATCGCCGCTTGGCAGAGGAAGTACTAGGCAGTGTTTGAAGAACCCACACCATTACCTAAAGTGCCGGGTTATCCGATGACAGATTCGGCAAACGTAATCGGTGGTTCTGCAGTCGTGTGCGACCACATCACATGTCATTCCGAACGGAGCGCAGCGCAGAGAGGAATCTCGTGTGGCGAGGCTGAAAACTGGGTGCAGCTTGGGCCCTAGATTCCGCGAACAGGGTTCGACGCTACGCTCGGAATTGTAAATGTCAGGTAATTCGTTGACAGATTTGAGAACAAAAGCAACCCTTCGCAGTGTTAGACATGACTAGTACACGTGTCATTCCGAACGAAGCGCAGCGAAGAGAGGAATCTAAGATGTTGAGCCTATTGGGCGACACGTTGCATGGGCCCTAGATTCCTCGCTGCGCTCGGAATGACATGCGCCGTCAACTCCTCAGAATGGAAAGCGAATTCTGTCAACGCATTACTCAACACGTACAGGAATGACAGAGATTTTCAGCGCTATCTAGTAGACTAGGGTATTTGAGAACGACCTACTGAACACTGAGAAGAGTGACCGTTGAGAGGAGTCAGGAGACTGTGTCGCGTAGAGGTGGCTTGGGCCGAGGACTAGAGGCGTTGCTGCCGGAGTCGGGTCTGCAGGACATACCGGTAGAGCGCATTCGTCCCAATCCGTTGCAGCCGCGCCAGACATTTGTTGAAGACGAGCTGGAAGAGCTTGCGCAATCGATCCGCGAGCACGGCATTCTGCAACCGGTGGTGGTCAGCCGCCAAGCGGAGGAAGGCGTCTATCAGCTAATCGTCGGCGAACGCCGCTGGCGCGCGGCTCAGCAAGCGGGCCTCGCCACAATCCCGGCTCTAATCCGGCCCACCGGCAGCCGCGAGGCGCTGGAAATCGCGCTGGTCGAGAACCTCCAGCGGGCGAGCCTTTCGCCGCTTGAAACTGCCGAGGCGTATGCGGCGCTCATCAGCGAATTTGGCATTACCCAGGAGCAGGTGGCGGCGCGCGTCGGCAAGAGCCGGTCTGCCGTTGCTAATACGCTGCGTTTGCTGAATCTTGCTACTGCGGTTAAGGAAGCCCTCGCTTTGGAGACGATCAGCGAAGGCCACGGGCGGGCCCTGGTTCGGCTTGCGCCCGAGCTGCAAATACATGCGTTAGCTGAGATAGAAAAACGAGGTCTGAACGTGCGCCAGACCGAGCAACTTGTGATACGACTGCTGGGATCGCCGCGCTCTCCTCGTGCCAAATCCCCAGATGCCCGCAACGTCGAGTGGGAAGACCTGCTCCGGCGTTCTCTCGCAACGAAAGTGGAAATCAAGCGCCGCGGCAAACAGGGCACCATCCAAATCCACTTCTTCTCTGATGAGGAATTGGAAGGTCTGTTGGACAGGCTGCTAACCGAGGAAGAAGGGTAGTGCGACGAGAACTAAGCGTGGTCTGACAGGCGCCAATTGGTCAGCAAGCGGCTTACGCGGGCGGCACTTACTGCTAAGGCGCATCTGGAGAATCAGGCTGAATCGTCAACTAAGTAATCGTAACACCAAACTGCTTGGCGGCTTGCTCAAATGCTCTATCGGTAGCTTCTTGTACTACATAGTGATTTGAACCTTCACGGTTGTAGAACACCGGAGCCACACCGGTTCGCCTGCGCCCTTTAGCACTAATGATGACCTTGACGACCGAAACTTCGCCAAACTTTCCCTCAATAGTCTCAATGTCCGATGACCAATCTTGGTCATAGAGGTCAAGGCCTTGTATCAAACTTGGATGCATACTCTCACTCACACACTGAATATGTGCTTCTCTATTTTTCCGAGAAAGACTCGCACATCGCCAATGCTCTTACGTACGTCTTCCTCATCCAAAGAGTCTTCATAGAAGTTTCGATGAAGGGAGTTCGCTAGTCGGAATAGGGGCGGCAACTCGGCATCATTACACTCGTCGGCGATTCTCTGTACGTTTTCGCGGAGTGGGCCGTACTTGCCGTGCTTCCATCTCCGCTGCACAGATGCGGCCTTTACCACATGTACGGCGGCTCCCCATGCCTTTTCCGATGCCTGGAGCATGTCCCCTCGGCCCAACTCTTCCTCCGCTTGTTCAATGAAAATGTAGCTGGTTTGTAGATGCTCGGTAGCCTTTGCCAACTGCTCGTCAGTTGTCGACATTATTCGACTCCGGCAACGCCCGTTACACCTTCTGCGGCGCTTGGCGTGAAGTACATTCCAGTCATACTGTTGGACTATCCTCACCTTACAAGCACTGGTGAATGAAGACAATCCTTCACCGCATGACTACGGCTAATTCCTTGCTATTTATATAACTAAGTCTGTCATGGAACGGTTATACGAGTCAATACTGTTTGCTGACATGGACCTACCACAACCACAAGCCGACTGTTAAGAATAGCGCCTGAGATAGGGGCGGACTCCACGAGTCTTCTTGCGCGAAAACTCTCCAGCGCTAGTCATTCCCGCCGCTGCTCGCCGATGCCCTGGGCTGCACCGGCGGTACCAGCACACGCCATGCCAGGAGCGCCGCGAGGAGGATGGCCGGTACGAACGTAAACTGAAATACGCGCAGCCCGGTCATGATGCCATAGTTGTCGGCGACGGCGCCGAGCGCGGGCCCGACAAACAGTCCGAGCGAGTAATTGGAGGCCTGCACCAGTGAGAGGCAGGAAGCGCGCTGTGCCGAAACGAGACGGCGGTTGAGGCTCTCCTGCATGAGCGGATGGAGCAAGCCAATCATCACGTAGACGCCGAGCATACCCAAGATGACGAGCGGCCTGAATGGCGCGTTGACGAGGACAATGAGGGATGCCATGCCAATTATGCCAACCGTGAGAATCGCGGCCCGTTCGCTGCCCCATAGCAAGGCGCGAATGCGGGCCGAGCCGAGCATGAAGAGCGACATGACCCCATAGAACAACGCGTAGATAAACCCGAGATCGGCAGCGGAGAAGCCCAGCGACGTAAGGTACGGTCCGCCGAAGGGCCGCTCGCTCAAGAAATAGGCACGCGTCATCACCACAAACACCACCACCAGACCAACCAGTTCGGGGTTGTGTGTGATAGTCCGGACGGTGGCCCTGAGTTGCCCGAAGTACTCGCGTGTTCTTTCCCTGAATGAGGTCGACTGCGACGGCATCGGCCGGTCGCGGGGGATGGTGGGTTCCACAAACCAGACCGCGATGCTTGCCGCGGAAATAAGTGCGGCAGCGCTTGCCCAGAACGGCCCCGAGAGGCCGGCTTGGCGCGCAACGACACCGGTGATGAGCGTGCCGGCGACCATGCTGATATTCTCAATGGCCAGGGCGCGACCCAAAAGGGTTTGGGACCTCCCCTCCAGGCCCGCACCCTTGATGGAGTCATAGAAGAGCGCCATGTCCGCGCCGGAGGCAAAGGCCGCGCCGACGCCAATTGCGACAAAGCCAATCATGAAGACAATGTATTCTGAAGCAAAGATGAGGAGGACAACGCCCGAGCAACCCAGCAGCGCCCCCACGAAGATGCTCCACTTGCGGCTGAAGCGGTCGGCAAAGAGGCCGGTGGGCAACTCCGAGGCAATGCTGGAGAAGTTGAGCGTGGCCATGAGGAGCATGAAGCCGGTGAGCGAGATGCCGCGATCCAAGAAGTAAATGGCGAAGATCGGCAGCAGCGTGCCCCAACGCACACCCCAGGCGACTTTCAACAGATAGAATTTCCACACGTTGCGCTCGAGCGTGCGCGCCTGTTCGAGCGTAGTGCTGCTTTCTGCTGATGTGAGCATGCGGCGAAGAACCTACATTGGCGCCGCTGCGCCGGCTATATATCCCGGTAAGGCACTTCTCAGCGGGATACGCCCGGAGCGTATGCGCGGCGTTGAAGGTGCTCCGCCTATCTTACAGCAGGAACGTGTGCGCCGGTTTAGACCGGCTCGTGCGGGTTGCTCTGTGGGGAGGGAGCCGCAGTCGCGGAACGACGAACCGGCGGCATCGGCGCGGCCATGGCATCCTGCTGCGCCCAACGGAAGAAGACGATCGCCAGCGGCAGCAGCATGTAGAGGCCGCCGCCCATCCACATAATTAAGCCCCCAATACGCTGGTCGTCGAGTGCGGTGAAGGTCGAACCCTCACGCGGCAGGAGATACGCGGTGTAGAGCACCTGGCCCGAGACCGTAATCAGAACGCCTACGAGCTTGAGCCCGGCTGTGGCGAGAAAGATGTAGAGCAGGCGGCGGGGCGCGGACAGACGCGCGCGAAACGGCCACGAGTCGACCACATTCCACCAGAAGAATACTGCCGGCCAGAAGAACGTCGTGTGTTCGAGCACGTGTATGATTTCATCATCTACCGCCGCCGAATAGAGCTGCGGCACGTGCCAGAGCCAAAGCATTGCCAGGAACAGGCCGAGCGCCACGTGGGAATGCAGCAACGTCTGCGTAATGCGGCGCATGACGCGATTGCGCGCCACTGTAACAAAGACCGGACGCTGCAGGAAGGCCGGCAGGCCCCGCAGCACCATCACGACCGGCGCGCCCAGCAGCAACAACGGAGGCACGATGAGCACCAGCAGCAAATGCTGGATCATGTGCATGGTGAAATACTGGCCGGAGAGCGTATCTACGGGTCCGATGAGAGAAATGAGCAGGAGGGCAATGCCCGTGCCGAATGAAAACCTGCGCCACAGCGGCGGAGTGGTCCGACCGCGCCGCCGCGCCCGCGTTACGCCAATGGCATAGAAAAGGCTAGCGAAGCCGCAGCTTGCCGCAACCGAGAGGATTACAAATCCAGTCGTTAGGGCGCCGACCATTATCCTGAGCGGATGCCGAAGAGGACCATAAGCGCAATCAGCAAGAGTATTTCAATGGTGAAACCAAAGAAGAAGAAGCCGGAGAACAGTTTGCTGTCATAGCGCAAGTGCATGTAATACGCGACCACTAGGGCGAACTTCGTGCCAGCCAGGACTAACAGCAGCGGCACCAGCAGCGCAAACGGGATAGCCACGTAATACGTGGCGACTTCCAGGATCGTTAGGACCGTAAGGACAATGGCAATACGGACGTAATGACCGGTCGTGGCATGGGCCTCGTCGTTATGGGTGGCTTCTGTGCTCATGCTCTTCTCCTCACGGTTCGGCTATGACGCGGCAAGCGACAGGAAACCTTGCCAACTCTTGCCCGGCGGGGGACAAGCCTCCGGCGCTACAAGGATACCTCTTAACTTCTGCGCGCGCCGCATTCAGGACTATGTCGGAATCAGATAGATCAGCGTAAAGATGATAATCCAAACAATGTCAACAAAGTGCCAGTAGAGGCCGCCCAATTCCACGTCCAGCGGCTTCACTTTGCCAAAGTAACTCAAGACCAGCAGCGAGAACAGCCATAGGACGCCCACGCCCACGTGTGTGCCGTGAAATCCGGTGAGCACATAGAAGGTCGTGCCAAAGAGATTGGTCGTAAGCCCCAAGCCATGGTGCACGAATTCGATGAATTCGTACGCCTGGAAGCCCAGGAAGCCGGTACCGAGCAAGGCCGTCATCAGCAGCCAGAAGCGTCCCTTTTTCAGCTCGCGCTGTCTGCGTTCTTCGTCCGTGCCGGATCCCGCCGCTCTCTCGAAGCCGGCGAGCGACAGCACCATCGCCAAGCTGCTCATAAGCAGCACAAACGTGCTTACCGAAGTGAGCGGAATGTTGAGAATCTCTTCGGGATAGGGGCCAACGACACTCTTGCCCCGGTAAACGAGGTACGTAGTGATCAGGGAACCAAAGAAGATGCACTCAGAGCCAAGGAAGGCCCACATGAGGATCTTGCGGTGGTTAAGGCCCGTGGACGTTGGATGCTCTTCATGCGCCTCGTGGGCGAGTGCTGCATCACTCATTCAGCGATTCTCCTCACGTTAGCCAATCAGTTTCGCTCTATTCTGGAATTTCATCTCTGCCCTCACCCTAACCCTCTCCCTGAGGGAGAGGGGACAAGCTGGGGAAGTCTCTGTCTTTCGAGTTAGACTGTCTTTCCGTCACGTCTACCTGTTCACTCATCGAGCTTGTCTCGTAGTTATCGAGCTTGTCTCGATAGTATTCCAGCTTGTCTTGATTGTAATCGACCTTGTCTCGAACATGCACTAGTGTTCATCATCTGGCGGTGTGGACGCTGGTTCCAGCGACCAGGCATAGACCGAGACAATCGTCCACGCCACGCCGAATATCGCTACCAGAATGTGAATCATCAGTCCCGCAGCCGCAATCGTCAAACCGGCGCCGACTAGAAGCGGCCAGTAGGATGGGTCCGGCATGTGGACTTCATGTTCTTCGTCAGATTCGTCCGCATGTTCGGCCACGGCCGCGCCGACCTTGCTGAGCTGCGCCGCATCGCCGTGTCCGTCGCCGTACTTGTCAAACCAAACCTGATCGCGGTGCGTAATCTGTGGAATTTCATCGAAGTTATGCTCCGGCGGCGGACTGGGGATAGCCCACTCCAACGTGCGCGCGTCCCACGGGTCGTTGCCGGCGGGCTTGCCCTTGATGTAGCTAACGACGAGGTTGTGGAGGAACACCAAGACTGACAGGCCAATGAAGAAGGCACTGATGGTAATGAACATGTTCCAGAATTCCCAGCCCATGCCGGCGGGATATGTGCTGACACGGCGCGGCATGCCGTCAAGACCCACGAAATGCATCGGGAAGAAGGTGAAGTTCATGCCCAGGAACATAGTCCAGAAGTGAATCTTGCCGATTTTTTCATCCATCATGCGTCCCGTGATCTTGGGGAACCAATAGTAGACCCCACCCATCAACGCTAGGATGAGACCGCCAAAGAGCACGTAGTGGAAGTGGCCGACGACAAAGTAGCCGTCCTGGAAGTGCAGGTCCAAAGGCACGGCCGCCAGCATCGGGCCGGTCAGCCCGCCGATGAGGAATGTCGTCAGGAATCCCAAAGCAAAGAGCATTGGAACCGTCAGACGAATGCGGCCGCCGAAACAGGTCGCAACCCAGTTGAACATCTTGATACCGGTGGGAATGGCAATCAGCATGGTGGAACCGGCGAAGGCCGCATCGGCAATGGTGCCCATGCCGGTGGTGAACATATGGTGCGCCCACACGCTAAAGCCCAGGAAACCGATCGACACGGCTGCAAAGACCATCGCGCTGTAGCCGAAAATCGGCTTGCGTGAAAACGTGGGCAGGATTTCAGAAGCAATGCCGAATCCCGGCAAGACCAAGATATACACCTCCGGATGTCCGAAGACCCAGAAAAGGTGCTGCCAGAGCATCGGGTCACCGCCCTCCGCCACCTCGTAGAAATTCGTGCCGAAAAGTCGGTCGAATTCAAGGAAAATCAAAGCGGCCGTAATGGCGGGAAAGGCGAAGATGATCAGGAAAGACGTAACGAACGTCATCCAGACGAAAACCGGCATGCGCATGAACGACATTCCCGGTGCCCGCAAATTGATAATCGTAATGATAAAGTTTAGGGCCGCCGCTACCGAGGCCACACCGAGCACCAGCAAACCAAGACCCCAAAAATCGATGCTCAGACCGGGGGAGTATTCCTTGGACGTCAAGTTCGCGTACCCAAACCAACCGCCGTCGGGGGCCTGGCCGAACAGGAAGCTGCTGTGCATCAAGAGACTGCCGCCAAGGAACGTCCAGTAGCTGAAGGCGTTCAGACGCGGAAACGCCACGTCGCGTGCGCCGATCATCAGTGGAATGAGGAAATTGAAGAACGCCGCAGCCATGGGCATGGCGACCATGAAGACCATCGCCGTACCGTGCATGGTGAAGAGTTGGTTGTACGTATCGGGATCGAGGATCTGTCCATCCGGAGTCGCGAGCTGAAGTCGGATTAGCAGTGCTTCGAGTCCGCCAATGAGAAAGTATATGAGGGACGTTACAAAGTAGAGCACGCCGATGCGCTTATGGTCGATGGTGGTGATCCAACTCCATACCGTCGCGCCGGTGGAAACGCGTTCCTGCGTGCGTACGTCTGTTACTGTTGCCATGCCGACTCTCCTCGCTGCACAGACGTGGCCGTATTAGCGTATAACGGACTGCTGCCCAATGCTATACAAGCAAATGATACAATCTTTGTGAGCATTTTCACAATCTATTCCCGGTTATCTGAGTGCGGTGATATAGGCCGTGAGTAAGCGAATGTCCTCTGGGGTCAGTTCAATCGGTAGAATCATCTTGTTCCCGGGTTTCAGCCCCTGAGGGTCGCTAATCCAATTCATGACGTCCGCACTGGTGTTTTCCAATATGCCGCCGGCGATATAGGCGCGGCTGCCCACGTGGGTGAGGTCCGGACCGATTGTGCCGATTGCATCGGTGCCGCGAATTGTATGGCACGTCACGCACGCGCGGCTAACGAAGAGTTGCGCGCCTTCGGCAGCGTCACCGGTCACCTCCGCGGCAGGCTCCCGCTGTTTGTCTAACCAGCTATCGAAAGCAGCCTCCGATTCTACCACCACGTGGAATCGCATCTGCGCGTGCGCCGTACCGCAATATTCAGCGCACTGCGCCGCATAGAGGCCTTCTTCCGTTGGTGTAAACCAGATGGTATTCGTGGATCCCGGCATCAAGTCTCGTTTTCCCATGAGGCGCGGCACCCAGAATGAGTGGATGACGTCATTGGACTCAAGTTCAAAGTAGACTGCGCGGTCAATCGGAATATGGATCTCGTTGGCAGTAACCACGTCAAGATCAGGATAATGCACTTCCCACCACCATTGGTGGCCGACTACCCGCACCCGGATTGCGTCCTCCGGCGGGGCAGCTTCGATGGTCGCCATTGCTTGATACGTCAAGATAAGCATGATCACGACGACGATGGAAGGAGCGAGCGTCCAGGCAATCTCCAAACGCGTATTGCCGTGGACCTGCGGCGGGATGCTCGTGTCGTTATCCCGCACGCGGAAGCGAAATACTGAGTAGAGGAGCAAGCCCTGGACAAGCAGGAAGATAACAATTGCAAGCCACGTCAGCGGGGCAAAAAGATCGTTGATGACTTGATTGTTGTCCGATCGCGGAAAGAGCATCGTCTGCGGCGTGTCAACCGCCCCGCAGCCGGCAATGAGAGCTACGGCCGCCGCCCCTATGATTAGCCGCGGCAGCCACCAACCCAGGTCTCGTCTCGGTGATTGCATCCTATGCTGCCTCCTTGCGGCGAAACGTCCTTCGTATTCCGCCTGCCTGTCTGCCGGAGGTCGCATCTATGTCCGCTGTCAAAAGACTCCGGAATATCAAGCGCCGCTGCTCATTCCGGCGCAGGTATGCCCTTGCCATCTCTGTCGCTTACTCCCATGTAGTCGCTGACGGTTGCAAAAAGTCTGCCGGTGCATAACCGCTCTATTGCGGCGGTAATCCGCTCGGCAACAAGCACTCTTACTCTCATCCAATTTGCCGTGTGAAAGTAGATACAAAGTCTACCCACACTATTCTAGCCACTCGGTTCGCGGTCTACAAGTCGAACCGGCAGGACAAAATTGTAACGCTCGTTTGGGTCCACGTCTACTGCTGCCGGCGCCCTTGGGCGAAGCTTTCCTAACCATGGTGTCCTCTCGCAGCAGACCAGGCGCGCTGCGCCCGCGTCCATAGTTGCAGCCACAATATGCCGATACAATACGCTCCAATTACGTCGCTCGGCCAGTGAACGCCGAGGTACACGCGGGAGATGCCAACGAGCGCGATCATCGTAAGCATGCAAGCGGCTCCAACCCCGCGCACCCAAGGCTGGCGGGCGTTTTTCCAGATAAGCCAGGCAAGGAAGCCGTAGAAGATCGTAAATGACTGCGCATGGCCGCTGGGAAAGGCAAATGTGTCCACGCCAAGGGCGGCCATTTCCTCTGGCGGCAGGGCCGGACGGGGACGCGCAATGAGCGCCTTGAGCGCCTGGTTGAGCAGATGCCCAAAGAGCGCCGCTGCTGCCAGGACAACCGCCTCTTGCCGCCAGCCGAAAACCCCAAGCAACACGACTACGGCAATAGTCGTCGGCGCGGCAATGCGAAACCAGCCGATGGCGCTGACGCCATGCAAGACAGGATCGAGCAACGGCAACCGCCAGGACTGAATTGCTTCCCCCAACGGAACATCCAGGGAAAAAGGGTCTCCCTGTAGCGCACCGAAACTCAGGACGAGCACAACGACGAAGAGCGCGAGTTCTGGAGTCCAGGGGCGCGCCCGCACGTAGCAGCGCAGGAATTCACGGAAACTCTCAGCCATCGCGACTCTCTCGCGGCGGTACGTGCTCCGCCCGGTTGGCAGCTTCGGCTTCCAGTTCCGCGGCTTTCTCCGGCTGGCCGGTCTTCAGGTAGTAAGCAATTTTCTTTTGGTTGATGAAGTTCTGGTTGTAGGCAATCCAGTCCCGATGGTACGTCTCGTTCACCATACGGTCCATGATCGCTTGCCAATCGGCGTCGTTCAGCCACGCCATGCAGGGCACGAGCAGCGCCGCCCATGCTGTGGTCAGTAGCAGGCCCGCGAGAAGTGTGGGGACGATCGCCTGCAGCAACGTGGCAAGGGAGAGCATGCTGCGGAGGTTCGCCGACTCGCCGGCATCAACGCCGGCGGTGATCAGCTCTGTGAACAGCAAGCCGAGCGGCAAGCAGAGTACGAGCAGCACCGCAGCCCCGGTGACGAGACCGAAGTCATTGCGCCGGCTGACGCGTTGATTGGCGAGCGCCGCCGCCGCGCCTGCCAAACTCAAGTAAAGCACGGCGCCGCAGCCTATCCAGAGCAAGGGGGCCGTCAGCCATGACAGCCAACGACTGAGGAGCAGAGCGCCCGCCCAAACACCGGCCGGAAGCGCAATGCCCGCGAGCAGGCCGCTCAGGCCGACACGCCACGCTGCCGAGTATTCAAGCTGGATGCGGTGCCGCAGGTAATCGTACACTCAGGAATGCTTCCGCACTTCTTCTCTGTACGTTGACGTGCGCAAGGCTGCCGCAGCGAGGAAGGTGGCCGGTACGCACGCATCAATGCCATTAGCCGAGGCGAGAACTGTGCTCGTCAACGCTTGGTGAAAATTAGGCTTTGCTCAGCAGGTTGCGCAGTGTATCGCCCTGATCCCGCAGCCAGTCATGGATGATGTTGATGTCGGTGCCTATGCAGAAGTGGGTTACGCCCATGTCGAGGAAGCGCTGGGCCTGGTCAACCGAGTTGAACTCGGCGCGGGGCGGAATGCCCTTCGCCAAACACGTCTCGAACACCTTCTTCTCAGCGGCTTTCACGTCCGGGTGCTGGAATTCACCGGCCCGGCCGATGTTCATGGCGTAGTCTGCGGGACCCCACTGCACCATGTCGACACCTTTGACCTCCAGGAATTCATCCAATTGGTCCACGGCGGACTGCCGTTCGATCATGAGCGCCACCACAATGTCGTCCAGCGCTTGGGGGTAATCCGGCCCGGCGCCGTAGGACATGTACCACGCCCGGCGCATGGCCACGCCGTGAATGCCGCGTGCCTCCGGCGTATCCGCCCGCACCGCCCGCACGCACTCTTCGGCATCCGCGACAGTGCGGCTGTCGGCAAAGAGCACGCTTTGAAATCCGGCGCCAATGGCGCGCTGCGCCAGAAAGCTGCGGGGCGCTTGGTCAACCTTGATCATTGTGGATAGGTTGTGCAATTCCGCCGCCCGGCAGAAGTTTTCCAGGTCGTGCAGATTGAACGGCGCATACTCGGCGACAAATTCGACGTAGTCATAAATTCCGGTCAGGCCGATTACCTCGATCATCCCAGGCCAGGTGGTGTGCACGTGGGTGGCCAACGTTGGTTCACCGGCATTGAGTTTCTCGCGAATCCTATTCGGTTGCATGGGCATCCTCCGGCGTGAAAGTGCGCGCAGGCAACACGAAAACGTCCCGCGCTCGTGTCAGTATACTGCACAAGTGCGGGACTGCCAAAGGTTAGCTAGATTAAGTGTTTAGGGGTGAGGTGCGCGGCGGCGCTTAGGCGCTGAGGAATAGCGCGAAGAGGAATCCTTGAATTGTCACGATCAGGGCGACCGCGGCGATCAGCATGGCGCCCAAGCGGATCGTCATGCGTTGCTCCAATGCAACGAACCGCGCATCTACCGAATCGAAGCGTGCATCCACACGCATTTCCAATTCACGCAGGTCGGCTTTGGTGGCCACCCGCAACGCTTCCAGGTCGGCTTTGGTGGCTACCCGCAACGCTTCTAAGTCGGCTGTGGTGGCCATCCGCAACGCTTCTAAGTCGGCTGTGGTGGCCATGTTCGCTATGTCGGCTTTGGTGGCTAGGGCGTCGCGGGATTCGCCCAAGGCCTCAATCAGAGTTTGCGCTTGCGTCTCCGTGAAGCCTCCGGCCGCAAGCGCCGTATACGCCTTGTGGGTGTCAAGTATTGCCATCAGTTATTGCTCCTTGTAGTTTCTTTGCGCCGGAGAGCTTCGCTCTTCCGGAGAAGAGCGCCGGACGCGGGCGCAATCCGACCAAGGCGCTCCCTAATGCACCGTGAGCATGCGCTCGAGGGAGACCACTGCCCAGTGCGCCACGTCGGGATCGACGCTCACCTGGTTCGTGACTTTGTCTTCCAGGAGGTCTTCCATCACCCACGCGACGTAGGCGGGATGGATGCGGTACATCGTGGAGCAGGGGCAAACGATGGGGTCGAGACAGAAGATCTTTTTATCGGGATTTTCGGTAACCATACGGTTGACCATGTTGATCTCGGTACCTACCGACCAGGCGGTACCGGCAGGAGCTTCGGTAATGGTCTTGAGGATGAACTCGGTAGAGCCGTTGTAGTCGGCGGCCTGCACCACTTCCATTGGGCACTCCGGATGGACGATCACGTTGACGTCCGGGTGCTGCCGGCGAGCGAACTCCACCTGCTTCACCGTAAAGCGCGTGTGCACCGAGCACCAGCCCTTCCAAAGAATTACTTTGGAGTTTTGCACGTCGGCCTCTGAATTGCCGCCCAGCACCGGCTCTGCCGGGTCCCAGACGACCATTTCATCGAGCGGGATGCCGAACTTCAGACCCGTGTTTCGGCCCAGATGCTGATCGGGGAAGAAGAGAATCTTCTCTCCCCGCGCCATCGCCCACTCGTAAACCGCGGCAGCATTGGAGGAGGTACACACAATACCGCCATGGGCGCCGCAGAACGCTTTGAGCGCCGCGGTGGAATTCATATACGTAATCGGCACGATGGATTCACCAACGGCGTCGGTGAGCTGTTCCCAGCATTCCACGATGTCGTCGATGTCGGCCATGTCGGCCATGGAACAGCCGGCCGTGGGATTGGGCAGGATGACCGATTGATTGGAAGCGGTAAGAATATCGGCGCTTTCCGCCATGAAGTGCACGCCGCAGAAGATGATGTATTCAGCGTCGCGGCGGTTTGCGGCAAACGTGGCGAGCTTATACGAATCACCGCGCAGGTCGGCGTACTTAATCACCTCATCGCGTTGGTAATGGTGCCCGAGGATGAGCACGCGCTCGCCGAGTTCCTGCCGGACGGCAGCGATGCGTTGGTCTAGCTCCTCTGCAGGCAACTGCAGGTAGTGCTTTGGAATCGGCTCATTCTCGCGACCGGCACTGCGCCGGCTGCGCAACAAGAGTCGGTGAATTCGCCGGTACTCACGCGGCGATAGCGCGTCCGCCGTGGCTGCCATGCGTGCCTATTCCCTCTTTCCCCCCTGCAGGAGCGCCACATCTTTATCCTCTGTGAAAGCGCTCACCACAGCCTTGCTTGCATTATACACTACTGCGGCGGCAAATCGACCACGATCGTTGCTGCTGATCTGAGACTCCGGATGACTTGGAGGCGTGTCTCGGTGGCAGCCATCCAATGTCACATGAATAGGTTGGATTCCGCCAGCTACTGAGAAAGTAGACCGACCCTAACTATGCAGCGTGCCATTCACGGTGACCGCTTTCACGCATTGAGCGTCGAGCGAGAGAGGAAAATAAACCCTAGGCGTTGTGCATGGCAGGGGCTTTGGGCCGATGCTTCACGTGCGCTGGTGGTCCTGTGCGTGCAAACCCACTGCGCAAGCGTGGGCCATGAGGACAACCCAGCGTGTCGAGCCGCCCGACCTGCGTACGTGCGGATTAGGCCGTTGGCTACCGGAGTCTGGAGGGGCAGATGGAGGCCGACGCGAGGAACTAAATAGGAGACACGTACACGCAGCCAACCCAATGGAATTCTAAGGAGCGGGTATGTCCTGTATTTGCCTATCCGCGGCGCGCATCAATTCCAAGCCCTGCACCACGATTTCCATCTGCTCCAATTCAAGAATGTCCGCCATCAACTGTAGTCGCTCCCGACGTATTCTCCAGAAGCGCTTTAACGCGTGCCGTCCTTTGTCGGTCAGTCTGCAGATGACGACTCTTCGATCGCTTGGGTCCCAGGCGCGGTCCACTAATTCTTTTTCTACCAGGCGATCTACAACCGTCGTCGTGGCGGAGAGCGCTCGCCCCAAATAGGTAGCGATATTTCCCATGCGCAGGGGGCCCGATCGCTCCAGCAAGACCAACGTCTTGATCTGGGGCATGGTCATATCCAGCCCCTCCCATTCGTCAAGGCCGTACGCGTGCATCTGACGATTCAAGTAATCTACGGCATCAATGAATCGCCGAGCCAATTCAGCCTTATGTTCGTCTTGCACAGATCCACCACCCATTCTCAAGAACTCCATCGTTCTTGGAACATCGTCGTTCCCTTTCGCTTGCATGATACCAGATAAATGCGCTCTTGTAGAGTAAAGTTCAATCTGACGAGATTTGTCCGGCTTCAGCACAATCTTGGTCTGGCAGATGCGATCCGGCAGTATGAAACACGAACCACAGATTCTGCTATTTCAAGCACGCGCCAGTGCCTTGCCAATCGCCCCAAAAGCGTTCGTTCGGTTCATCCAGAGTCAGCCAGCCGAAAGTCTGGCAAGTCACCGCTCCATCTTGGCTCGGCAGCGATTGCAGGTCTGCTATCTGCTCGAATTCCCTCCTTGAAATGGATTCAAGGTGAGGCGTAAATCGCCTAGCACAGTAATCCGTCTTGAACCTGGTCTGGTATAGTTTCCTAGCAGCTTGAAGGAACCTGGAACGACCTCCTTCGAATCAGACGGCCACCAAATTGGGTCCGAACAATCTTCTACGACATCCATACCTTGCCATGAGCATTGAACTTACAACTGCAATTCGTCAAAGCCTCGCTGAAAACGCTAACCCTGAGAAGGCTGCCGGCATGCGGGCGTACATGAAGTCGGCGATGCCGTACCGCGGGGTGCAGACACCTATCCGCCGCAAACTTGTGCGCGCCGCGTTACGTGCCCATCCTATCGCTACCAGGGATGCGTGGCTCGGCGCAGTGCTCGATCTCTGGCGCAACGCTGCCTATCGCGAAGAGCGCTATGCCGCCCAGGACGTGACCGGCGCGCCGCAATTCCGCGCTTACCGCACCCTCAAAACCCTGCCGCTTTATGAGGAGATGATTGTCAGCGGTGCATGGTGGGACCTGGTGGACGACACGGCTACGCACAAGCTCCGCGAACTCGTGGACCGCTTTCCGGCAGAGATGGCCGCCGCGATGCGTGTGTGGTGTACGGATGCTGACCTTTGGAAGCGCCGCTCGTCCATCATCTGCCAGGTGAAACGCAAGGAGGCGACCGACCTAGCCCTCCTGTTCGATTGCATCGAGCCCAACCTGGCCGATTCCGACTTCTTCATCCGCAAGGCCATCGGCTGGGCACTGCGCGACCTGGCCTGGACCGATCTGGATACGGTCGAGGACTACGTGGCCCGCAATGCTGATCGTCTCAGCCCGCTCTCCAAGCGCGAAGCTCTCAAGAACGCCGAAACCATCCGCGCTGGAAAAGCGCGCTGAACGGAAAGCCGCTGCGACTTGCCTTACCTGGTCCTTGCCACCTCATGCCAGCGGCAGAACGTGCTTGAACGGCATTACATTGTTCTTCAGCACATCACAGCCGTGCAGCAATCGCCCTGCCACTCCTTCCGTGTCCAACGATGAGTGCCGTATGAGGCGTTGATCAGCTATTTTGTCCGGTTTTGCTTAGGAATCCCATACTTTATCTGCATTGACTGAATTTTTCACACAAAATCAATCAACTTAGTTGACTTAATTGACTGACAAAGTTAGTATGGGCTTGTTTGTACACACGTCTATGCAGTTTTTCATGGACTTAGTTATCGCAGGAGGGAAATACCGATGCGAAACGGACTATCACGCCGGGGATTGCTCCAAATAACCGCCCTTACCGCCGGGGGCGTGCTGCTTGCCAGCGCCTGCGGTCAGGTTGTTACGCAAGAGGCAGAGGAGCCGGAAGGTCCGCTCGGCTATGCCAACCCCGATCTTCTGGTGGAGACCGACTGGCTGGCGGAGAACCTCGGCAAAGAGGGATTGCGCATCATTGACGTGCGCTCGGCGGAAGACTACGCCGCCGGTCACGTGCCCAATGCCATCAATATCCACTCGCGAACCTTCATCGATCCCGAAAATGAAGTCAGCGGCATGCTTATTCCACCGGACGCGTTCGCTGCGCTGGTCGGCGCCGCCGGCATCGGCAGCGATTCGGAAGTCGTGGTTTACGGCAGCGGCAATATCCTTTGGGCGACCCGCGTCTTCTGGGCGCTGGAGCTCTACGGCAATAGGAATGCCAAAGTGCTCAACGGCGGCTTTGCCAAGTGGGCCGATGAAGAGCGGGATCTGTCCACCGATGTGCCGTCGTTCCCCGCGGCCACCTTTACCATCAGCTTCGATCCGTTCCTGCTCGGGACGTTCGAAGAGGTGCAGGCGGCTATCGATGACGGGAACGCGGTCATTCTGGATAATCGTTCCGCGGGTGAGTACGCCGGACGCGACGTGCGCGCCGACCGCGGCGGTCACATCCCGGGCGCCATCAACCAGGACTGGGTGGTGTACCTTAACGGTGACGACGTGCGCACCCTAAAGTCGGCTGAAGAGCTCACAGAACTCTTCGATTCTGCCGGCATCACTGAAGATACCGTGGTCTACGCCCACTGCCAGACCGCGGTGCGGTCGTCGGTGGCTTATTTTGTCGCGCGCCTATTGGGCTACAACAACGTCCAGAACTACGACGGCGCGTGGTCTGAGTGGGGCAACCGCGAGGATACGGAGATCAATACCGGCTCTAATCCGTAAACATTGCTGCGACACTGGGCCAGGTAAATCGGAAAGGACGCATGAATCATCATGCGTCCTTTCTTCATTTCTGGGAAAGCGCGGCAAGTTGGTTTTCTCCTTCAATGGTCGCCTCGCCGCAGTTCCTGCAGCTAAACTAGGTCCTTCTTGAATGGGTTGGCACGTGCTCACTGAGCATACAAGATGGCTTCCCGTTTTCACGGGAATAACGGACAGAATAGCGCATCTTTCGCTGTCGAATCGCATTCTTGTCGCCGTTTTGCACCCTTGCCACCGTGCCGTACTCTCGCAAAACTAACCCATGCCAAGAGTCCCCTCTCCAGAGGAGACCCTCGCATAACCCTACTTTCAAGCAGGGGCACTCCCTCTCCTGGGGGAGAGGGTTGGGGTGAGGGGGTCTATTGCTACGATGACCCTTTACTCTGTGCAGTGTCAAGACGTATCAGGGCAGATTCGGTGTGCATATGGAGAGACTTCAGGAGACTCACCCTCACCCCCGTATCACGTACGGGGCAGGCTCTAGCCCTCTCCAGTCGAGGGAGAGGGGACTATTTCGCTACCGCTTGAGTTGCGCAAAGGTTTCCAGAGGGAGAGGTTTAGAGCCTGCCCCATGCGTGATACGGGGATGAAGGGAACTCTTGGGCGTTCAACCAAATTCGCCAGTGTCGCAGATGCACCGCAGACCTTACCCAGCGACTGCACTTCAGAAAAGTTTACTTGCGCTCCCCTTGTCGTTTGTCCACAATAAAAGCGGCAATACACGTATCGCACAGCGTTCACGTATCCTTTTTGAGGCTGACCCCTGCATCAACCGGAGGAGATAGGACCCATGCAGACCGTAGAGCAAGAGCAACTCGCCATCGAGGGCGGCCCCCGCACCGTAGACTACAAGTTCCCCACGAATAGCGATATCAGCGGACGCATGTTCGGCGATGAAGAGATCGCGGAACTAACGGACGTGATCCAGTCGGGCAATCTGAACGTGCTGGGCGGCCCCAAGGTGCGGCAATTTGAAGAAGACTGGAAAAAGACTTTCGGCGTCAAGCATGCGGTCACCAGCACCTCCGGCACGGCCGCGCTGCACGTGGGCGTGCTGGCCGTGGGACCCAATCCAGGTGACGAAATCATCGTGGCGCCAATCACCGACATCGGCAGCTTGATCGCCATTCTCTACCAGCTTGCCGTGCCGATCTTCGCCGACGTGGACCCGCTGACGGGCATCATCACCGCCGAGACCATCGAGCCCTGCATCACCGAGCGCACCGTCGCCATCATGGTGGTGCACCTCCAGGGCAACGCGGCAGTCATGGACCCCATTGTGGAGTTGGCCCGCAAGCATAACCTGCTGGTGATCGAGGACTGCTCCCAGGCGCACATGGCGGCGTACAACGGCCGCTACGCCGGCACCATCGGCGACATCGGATGTTACTCCTTCCAGCAAAGCAAGCACATGACCACCGGCGACGGCGGCATGACCGTGACGAACAACGACTACCTGGGCGAGCGCATCATGCTGGCGCACAACAAGGGCCGCGGGCGCAGCGGTCGCGAAAGTCAGCCGCCCTTCCTGGCGCCAAATTACCGCATGACGGAATTGCAGGGCGCGGTGGCGCTGGCGCAGTTACGCAAGCTGCCGACGATTACGGGGCTGCGTACCAAGTGGGGCAATCTGCTGAGCGATCTGGTGGAGGACGTGCCCGGCATCATCCCACCCCGCGCGCCGACGCCGGAGAGCACCCACGTCTTTTGGAATTGGTGTCCGCTCGCCAAGCTGGAGGAATTGTCCGTCGGGCTGGACGACTTATCAAAGGCGTTTGCCCATGAGGGCGTCGGCTTCGGCGCGGGCTACACCCGCACGCCCATCTACGAATACGACGTGCTGAAGAACCGCCGTTTCTTTGGCGAATCGGCCTACCCGCTGCTCGATCCCGCCAGCGGCCGCGACGTGCGCTACTACACCGGCATGTGCCCGAACGCCGAAGGCATCCTGAAGCGCATGCTCGTGCGGCACATCAACGAGAAGTGCACCGAGGAAATGGTCCACGACATGGCGAAAGCCATCCGCAAGGTGTTCACGCACTACGCGAAGTAGGGGGATCAGTAAGGTTCTTGGCACGCGGGAACTCTTGGATGTTGCAAACACTGGGTTGCATTTGTTGTCATTCCCTGCAATTGTCAGGTTATTCATTGACAGATTTGAGAATACAAGCAACTGAACGCAGTACTCTACATGAACAGTACACATGTCATTCCGAGCGGAGCGCAGCGAAGAGTCGCTCGGAGCGCGGAATCTAAGAATTTGAGCCTATTGGACGACACGTTGCATGGGCCCTAGATTCCTCGTTCCGCTCGAAATGACATGATCTGTCAACACTGCAAATTTGGGAGAGAATTCTGTCAACGAATTACTCAACGCTTACAATACCGAGCGAAGCGTCAAACCCTGTTCGCGGAATCTAGGCACCCTGCCAAGTGGACTGAATTCGCTTGCCCTAGAATGCTGAGAGGTGAGCGCCCTTGACCGTCGTTCCTGTGAGAGCGGGGTTCCAAGGGCAGGTCGTTGGTGCCAATGCCGTCTATATTGACGAGTTGAATAACTAGGTAGGGGCATCGGTTGTGCCAAGAGGCGGGGGACAAGCCCCCGCGCTACGTTCCGCTAAGGAGAGCCGGACGCACACTGGCAAATGCCCAGCGGGAGAAAGCGAGTAAAGCGTGAAAATCTACATCTTTGCCGACCAAGAGGGCGTGGCCGGGGTCTTCAACCGCCGGGAAGGCTACCTGAACGCCAGCGAGTACGCCACCATGGAACTGGCGGCGATCTGCGAAGCGCTCCTGGACAACGGCGTCACGGAAATCGTCCTGAACACCATCCACATCATGGAGTACCACAAGCTGCCTAAACCGGTGCAAGTTATTCACGGCCTGCCCCGGCACGACATCTTCACCGAACTGCTCGACGAGAGCTTCGACGCCGGTATGCTTGTCGGCTTTCATGAGATGGCCGGCAACCGCGAGAAGGGCTGCTGGCGCCACAGTATTCTTCCTCACCCAATTACGCGCGCTTATAGTGCGGTTGAAGGCATCTGGCTGAACGACCTGCTCGTCGGCGAAATCGGCATCTTTGTAGCGTTCGCGGGCATTCACAATGTGCCGGCGGTGCTCAACACAGGCGACTACTGGGCCTGCCTGGAAGCGGAAGACCTGGTGCCCGGCATCGAGACGGTGGCGGTGAAGAAAGGCACCAGCCACTTCAGCGCCATCTCCATGACGCCTCAGGCCGCGGCGGAGGCGGCGGCGGAAGGCGCGGTGCGGGCGCTGGGCAAGATCGGCGTGGTCAAACCCCTCAAGCTGGAAGGACCGGTGACGCTCAAGGTGAAGTACACCTTCGCCGAGCGCGCTACCGACGCTATGAGCACGGTGGCAGGCGCCTTTCGCATCGACGAACACACCGTCGCGGCCACGTATCCGAGCATCGCCGCGGTACGCGACAACCTGGGCAACCTGCGCGCGCCTGAGATGGAAATCTACGCGAAAGACTCCGGCTTTGCTCAAACCACCGGCTTCTTCACCCGCACCGGCGGCGAACCGTACGAGAGCAAACCGACCTATCCGCCGCCGTCGAGGTAAAACCGCCATAGCCAGGTAGCTGAAATGTAACGTGTTGATTTAGCCAGTCCTGGCTACGAGCACTTGATAGACATGTGTGCAGCGCCTAGCATGTCATTCAATGCCCTATCGCAGTTCTCTGTTGCGCTTGAATTCACGCTCTCGCGTAAGATTCGCGTGGCGAGCTACCCACTCTCCTAGGTTCATTCAAGACTCTCCACTTTATTGCCCAACCACTAATCAAGGTTCATCAAGACATTGCTTGATGACGTAGTGAGAGCTACAATTGTGACTTAGGAGGGAACCGACCATGTCGACAAAAATGCAGAAATTCTCCAGCCAGGCTGACTCTGAGCTTCTGGCTGCTCTTCGCGCAATAGCCAAACAGGATGGGCGACACTTTCAAGCAATTCTGGAAGATGCCATGCGCGACTACATAGAAGCGCGCAGACATGACAAGCCCCGCACCGCTGTCATGGCGCACTTCCGGGCTAGCCTTGAAAAGAATCGCCGTCTAGGTGAGTTGCTGGCCAAGTGAAGAGTGAGTTTCCAACGCCAGGGGAGGTCATCGCTATTCATGCTCAGTCAATACTGGAATTCGGCGGGATCCCCGGCATTCGCGACGAAGCTGCATTGGCATCGGCGCTCATGCGCCCACAACTGGGCTATTACACTGGCGTAGTTCAGGAGGCAGCAGCATTGATGGAAAGTCTTGCAAACAATCACCCTTTCATTGACGGCAACAAACGCGCCGCCTTCTACGTAACCGACACTTTTCTTCGCATGAATGGATACTTCATTGACTGCGAGGGAGAAGCTGCTTACAAGTACTTCATGGCGTTGTTTGAGGCAGGCTCGTTCCGTTACGCGGCTTTGGAGACATGGTTGAAGGAAAACGTCAAGGCTTTGCCCACGTTTCAATAAACGGAAGCAAACCGCACTGCCCGTGGAAGCAATTCAGCAAGTACCCAGAGATAACAAAAGGAGCGCCCGGTGCTCGTGCACCGCAAGCGCTCCTTCAATATCCCTTAGGCCGCTCCGTGGTCTCGTTACCGAGACCTGACGGAGGCGGCCCTGGATTTACAACTTACATCCATGGGCATCACCTCCTTTCTCTTGTGAAATATCATACAATACCGGCGGGCGCGCTGTCTAGCTCGGAATGACAGTGTTTCTTCCCTCCTCACCCCGGCACTCGCCCCCAGGAGAACTTCGCGTTACTCCGTCATTCCGGCGCAAGCCGGAATCCAGGGCGCCTTTACACCTAGAGATAGCATGATTTCAAGTCATTTCACCCCCATCCCAACCTTCCCCCATAGGTAAAGGGTTATGCGAAGGTCTCCCCAGGAAGAAGGGAGGCCGTCTCACCGCGGCAGCACAGGTTGCGCGGTACTTTCCACGGAGAGCGCGTACATCTTGCCCACTTAGGGAAAGGTAGCGCGGGTCTCACCGGGCTAAGGTGGAGTAATCTACGCCTGCGGCGTGGGTCGCGCAGAAGACGCCGTGCAGCAGGCTAGAGTTGGCTCCTGTCCTCTATCAGGTCCGCGCTGTGCAGGAATGCCGTCAGCAGGTTGCGCATTTGCTCCCGGTAGTGGGGTTCGTAGCGGGTGAACTCCCGCAGGTGGCGGGCGGCTTCTTCATCTGGGTCGAATGCGCTTCCCATCAGCTTGTAGTCGCCAGCCAGTTCCCGGTTCCACGTCTGCAACTCCTCCAACGTGAGTTGCGGCTCAAACTGGACTCCGTAAGACTTGCCGTACCGGAATGCCATGTTGATTCTGCGGTAGGACCCGTCGCGGCAGAGCATGTTTCCTTCCGCCAGCCGGGTGGTGCCGTGGGGAATGGAGAAACACTCCCCGTGCAGGGTGGGCACCAGGGGGATGGTGAGCTTGCTGAAAACCGGATCGGCGTCACCGGCGGCCGTCACGTCGAGCTTGCGCAGCCCGAATTGATAGCCGCCCGTCGGCTCCACCGTGCCGCCGAGTGCCGTTGCCATGATCTGCGCCCCCAGGCAGATGCCCAGCACCGGCACATCCAGGGCCATGGCCCGGCGCAGAAATTCGCGCTCCTGGTGAATGGCGGGGTATGTGTCGTTGGCCGATTGGGGACCACCCAGTGCCACTATCACGTCAACCTGCTCCAACGGGGGCGGCGCAAAGCGGTCGAAGGCGGGGGCTGACTCGAAGACGTTCAGGGGATCGAGGTGAAAGCCGTGCTGCTCCAGCACGCCGCTAAAGTTGGCGGCCAGGGTCTCCGGCGCGGCATGGCGGATGATCAGCGCTCGCTTCATGATCTTACTCAGAATAAGCAACCACAGAGAGTTTAATATGTAGACTTCTGCTTAGAACCTCACCGCAGCGGGAGGATCCCCTCTCCCTTGACGGAGAGCTTTGCGTAACCCCACTTTCAAGCAGGGGCACTCCCTCTCCTGGGGGAGAGGGTTGGGGTGAGGGGGTCTTTTTGCTACGATGGCCCTTTACGCTGGGCAGTGTCAAGATGTATCAGGGCAGATTTGGTGTGCATATGGAGAGATTTCAGGAGATCCACCCTCACCCTAGCCCTCTCCCGTCGAGGGAGAGGGAACTATTTCGCTACCGCTTGAGTTGCGCAAAGGTCTCCTTGACGGGAGAGGGATAGGGTGAGGGTGATTCCTCGACTGTCGCAATCTATTGACCGTCGTATTGCTAACGAGGTCGGTTATTTCAGTGATTGAGAACGGGGCGGCAAGAAATCTCCCCACACCGGCCCTCTCCCCAAGGAAAGGGAGAAGTCTGGAACCACTTGCGGGAGCAATCCCTCGGATTGGATTTCTGCGCGTGCCTCGCACGCAATGCGATGGGTAACCCTAGAGCAGCTTGCGGGGTGACGGGTCTCTGCGATTTGGCGGCGGCTCGCTACGGCCCAGGATTACGTTGGCGGCGTACTGGCGGCCCGCGTAGGGGTCTTCCAGTTGCAGCATCCAGTCCCACAGGCGGTCTTGCAGCCGCTCGCGCACGTCGGCGCAATGCGGATTCTCGGCGAGATTATAGGTCTCGTAGGGATCTTCCTGCAGGTCGTAGAGCTCATCGTAGTCGAACCCGTTGAAGACGAACTTGTAGCGCCCGTCGCAGATGGTGCGGTTCATGAAGTAGAAGATGTTGCCGTGGTCTTGCATGAAGAGTTCCCGGTGTTCCGGACGGTCTGCGGCGCCGTCCTGGCCCGAAAGCAGCGGTACGAGCGAGATGCCGTGGGCGCCCTCCAGCGGCTCCGCACCGGCCAAATCGAGGAAGGTCGGCCCTAGGTCAAGCGTACGCACGTAGTCGTCGCACACCTGGCCCGCCGCGAACCCCGCCGGCCAGCGCATGATGTACGGCATGCGGTGGGTCTCCTCATAGGGCCAGATGTCCTTGAACCATAGGCCGTGCGCGCCCATCATGTCGCCATGGTCGGAGGTATAGACCACCACCGTACTGTCGGCCTGGCCGGATTCGTCCAGGAAATCCAGTACCGAGCCGACGTAGTGGTCGATCAGGGAGCTATAGGCCTGATAGTGCGCGTTGGACTTGCGGGTGTGCTCCTCATCAATCTCGCGAAACCACGTCTCGCGCGCCCGGCGCACGTAGGCGGGCTTGGCTGCGCCGTCTGTGTAGAAGCTCGGCGGCACCGGCACGTCGCGCCAGTCGAAACGGTCCGCATACTCTTTGGGCACCACGTAGGGATTGTGCGGGCCGGTGAAATTCATCCAGAGGCACCAGGGATCGTCACTTTCTTCATCGGCGAGGGCGCGCAATTGCTGTAACCCCGCTTCGGCCTGCATGGCCGTTGTCGATGCTTCAGGAGGCGCATCCTCAACGCCGTAATGGAGCCAGTAGATACCCGCCGCGTCGTGGAAGCCCCATGTGCCCGCCCGCGGCCCGCTGCCGGCGCTCGGCTTTGCCTCGCCGCCCTGCTGTTCCGTGCGGATGCGGTGGTCGCGCAGGTATGCAGCCTTGTCGAACTCCCGTTCTTCCGTATCGAAGCCGTATTCCACCGGACCGCGTTCCCAGCCGATATGCGCCTTGCCGGCGTAGCGCATGCGATAGCCCGCCGCGCTCATGAGCGGCCCCCAGGAAGGCACGCCGTCGCGAATCTCGCGGCTGACAGCGTAGGGCACATGGCAATTGTTCAGCACGTGGTGCGCGTGGGGATAGACGGCAGTGGCAATTGAGGCCCGCGCCGGAGCGCAGGGCGTGGTCACCGTGTAGCCGCGACGGAACCAAATGCCCTCCCGCGCCAGCCGTTCCAAATTGGGCGAATACCCGTCCGCCGCCGGTCCCGCCGTGGCGTACTGCTGCTGATCGGACATGATGAGGAGGATGTTCGGTTGCTTAGCCAATTGAAATGCCCTCTCTTTCAACGGGGAATCTAGAAAACGTCATGTCGCTAGACTTCTGAGGCTTGGGTCGTTTGCCCCACTGTAGCAGCTTGATACGGACAAAGAGCGGCGAATTCCCAGGCGGAGCGGGGCAAATACCCGAACGCAGCACGGCCGAGGCCAACCTACATTCGTACCCGCGGCCAGGTGGTGAGCAGCCACACGGTGATGGCGGCCGTGACGACGTGCATGACCATGAGGCTGGCGACGGCGGGGACGGTCGCGCCGGGGCCGTTCGTCGTGAGCATCAGGATGTTCGGCACGAAGGAGAGCAGGAGCAGGATGAACGCCAATCCGCGGAAGACCTTGATGGCGTGTTTCGTGAGGCGGGCCAGGATTGCAAAGACAATCGTCGCGCCCAAGACGCCGACAAATGTCAGGAAGATAATGCCTTGCCACTCCTGCAACGCAGCGAAGAGCGTCGAGATGGGGAAAACGGCCTTCACCACGATGCGCACAAGGGCATTTGCGATCAGCGAGAGCACAAACGCGGCTCCGCCGGCCAGCCACACGCGACTTATTGCTATCCGGTCCGCCCAGGGCGTACTCATGTCCGCAAACTCCTCGTGAGAGCCGGCAAGACTCTAGATGATCGAAAATGGAAGCCCGATCAAATACCCGCCTGCAATGACGCCTGCGATTGGAACAGAAAAACCCTTGTCTCTGCTGCCAACGCCGCCGCTCTTGCTGGCGAACGAGCGCATACCTTCAACCAAGCCTCTAACCCTCACCCCCGTCGTGTCGATACGCTGTATCGAGTACCGGGCAAGCTCTAACCCTCTCCCTCGGGAAGCCTCTGCGTAGCTTCGGCCGGAGGCGCAAGACTTACTCCCTCTCCCTGGGGAGTGTACAGACCGGGGACATAGGTAACAGTTGTTCGGGGACATGGGTTACACATTTTACTGATTGACACCTACGAGAGCATTGGGTTGGTCCGGGTTTGAAAAGAGACTGGCGACACAGTGCACTCACTTTCCGCCTGTCAGCTTGTGCCAGAGAAACAAACAGTGTGCATAAGGATATTGAGTGGATCTAACTTTCAAGGCAAGGACATCGCATACTACGAAAACCCCCTCGTTCTATGGTGTTACCTATGAGCCCGAACATGTGTTACCCATGTCCCCGGTCTATACAGGGAGAGGGCCGGGGTGAGGGGATTTCTGCCTATTCCGTCCTCATTACCTATAGAACCTACACGAAAATGTGCAACATCAACAAAAAAGCTCCCCGATTGCGGGTACTTCCCCCCTCACCCCCGTATCGAGTACGGGGCAGGCTCTAACCCTCTCCCGGCGGGTGAGGGGACTTTCTCACCTCAGCAACGGTAATGCAATGGTCTCCTCGGGGAGAGTGAATAATCGGCCTCAGAGCGAGCGCCGCTTGCTTGCGGTCCCAGCCATGCAAAGTCCGGTTTTCACGGCGTTGACGCGGGCATTCATAGCCAATTGGCGTTGTGTGGGCGATTCCTACACTACGGGTTCACGTTCATGTCGTATTTGCCCGGCGAGATCAGGGATTCGGTCGTCATGCCCATGACGCCGCCGCTGGCGCCCTTGGTGAGCGAAGCGCGCACGACCTTGATCGGGTCTACTATGCCGGCCTTGATCATGTTGACGAATTTGCCGTTGTGCGCGTCGAAGCCGGTGGGATAGCGTCTGCGGTAGATGTCGGCAATGATGGCCTCAGGATCGTAGCCACCATTCAAGAGGATCTGGCGCAGCGGCGCCTCTGCCGCTTCGGCCATGATTCTAATGCCGTAGGCCTCTTCCTCGTCGGCAGCCTTGAGCTTGCGCAGCGCTTTGGCGGCGTGGATGAATGCGATGCCGCCACCGGGCACCACTCCTTCTTCTAACGCGGCGCGCACGGCCAACATGGCATCGTCGGCGCGCAGCTTCTTCTCTTTCATTTCGCCTTCGGTGAACCCGCCAACTTTGAGGATTGCGATACCGCCGCTGAGCTTGCCCATGCGCTCGCGCATCTTATTGCGCTCGAATTCATTCTTCTCGTCGGGCAAGAGCTTCTTGACTTCCTGGATACGGCGCCGGATGGCTACCTCACTGCCCATGCCACCCACGATAGTAAAGAAGTCGCGGTTGCACCAGACGCGCCGCGCGCGACCCAGATCGGCCACGGTAATGTCTTCCGTCAGGTCTCCGGAGTCGTCTGAGACGAAGGTGCCGCCGGTCATGATGGCAATGTCTTCGAGGATATGCACCATACGGTTGCCGGCGCCGGGTGCCTTAATGGCAAGGGTCTGAATCTCGCCTTCCTGCTTGTTGACCACCAGCGTGGCGAGGGCATCGGCTTCCACCGTGTTCGCAAAGACCACGAGGCTCTTGCCGCCGACCGACTTCACCGCTTCCAGTGCCGGAATTACCTCTTCAGCCCGCTTGAGCTGGCGGTCGGTCACCAGGATAAACGGCGACTCAATGGTGCAGTCCATGCGGTCGGGGTTGGTGATGAAGTAGGGAGAAAGATACCCCTTGTCCCATTGCATGCCTTCCACGTACTCGCGGTCGACGCGATTCATGCTGCGGGATTCTTCCACCACGATGATGGCGTCGCGACCCAGCGTTTCGACGATCTCGCCGATCAACGCGCCCATGTATTCATCGAGACAGACTACGCTCGCCAGCCGCTTGATCTCATCCCGGGTCTCGAGCGTAACGGTCAACTCGCTAATCTCATCCAGCATCACCTTGGCCGCCCGCTCGATGCCCTTGCGCAGCGCCATGGGATTGAATCCGACAGCCATTGCTTTGTACGACTGGTCGAGAATGGACTGTGCAATCACGGCGGTCGTGGTGGTGCCGTCACCGGCCTGTTCGCCTACGTGCCACGCCAAATGGCGTATGAGCATAGCGCCCATGTTCTCAAAGCGGTCCGGCAGTTCCACGATGCGGCGCGCGATGGTGGCGCCGTCATTCATGATCTCGGGCGGCGCAGTGCGCTGGGACATGCTTTCCAAGGCGACGGTACGCGCCTTGGGCCCCAGCGTGACCCGCAGCACGTTCGCCATGGTGTCAAAGCCGCGCTTGAAGGCTTCACGAGCTTCCGGTTCCAATAGCAAGCGTTGTTGTGGCATTTACTCGCTGTCTCCCAATCAATGAGCAACTGTGGTGTTCTCCGCTTAAGCCACAGCGTATATTACAACTTACGCGTGCTAGCGAAGACGAGCACGTCGGAGATGGTTCAGTTATTGTTGCGGCCCTACCTTATGGAAAGCGCCACGTATGTACGATACACAAGAAAGGCAGCTAACCGCAAGGGGGCATAGAAAGAAGAACCGGGGAGCGAGCGCGTTTTGGGTATGTGATGCGCTTCATCCCCGGCCTCTTAAAAGTCTTAGATCGTGCGCCTTAGCGTGATCATTTCAGCCGTTGTATCGTGTCCGACAAGGCCTGCATTCACGCTGTCGGTATATCCGCTTAGAACGTGTATATAGCGGCGAACACCGGCGACCTTGTCGAAGACAGCACCGGCTAGTCGAGAATCGCCAGCACGTCCTTTTCGCTAAGGATCAATAGCTCGTCGTCGCCCAGCTTCACCTCGGTCCCGGCATACTTGGCAAAGAGAATGCGTTGGCCCGGCTCTACGGACACAGTTACCTTCTCACCGCTGTCAAGCGTGCGGCCTTCCCCTACTGCTACCACCTCGCCCTCTTGGGGCTTCTCTTTGGCGGTATCCGGCAGGACGATCCCGCTGCGGGTCTTCTCTTCTTGTTCAAGAGCTTTTACAACCACACGATCACCCAGCGGGGTAATCTTGGTACTCGTCGCTGTGGACATCCGTAACAATCCTCCCGATACGTAGAAAACTATACAACCAATACATCATAGCGTAGAGTGCGCGCTTATCCAGCACTCTACGCACGGTAGTGATATCGCCATTATACTGAGCGAACCCCGCGAGGTCAAGGTATTACGCGCTTGATGGAACAGGAGGCCAGGGACCGCAGCCTGTTACGCCGCAGGTAGACTCAATGGCAGACACGCGCTGGCTAGCGCGAAGCGCATCGCTGCCGGACGAGCGCAGCCACACGCTCGAGGACTACGGCGGCGACCTCGGATTTGGGCAGCAGGGGCAATGGCTCAGGAGGAGAACCCTGGCTCAGGATCACAACCTGATTCGTGTCTGTGCCAAAGCCGCTATCGGGCTGCGAAATGTCGTTCCCAACAATCATGTCCGCGTTCTTGCGCGCGAGTTTGATCTCCGCATTCTGTAGCAGGCCTTCGGTCTCGGCGGCAAAGCCCACCTTGACGAGTGTGGTAGGAACCTGGCGGAGAATGTCTTCATTTTCGACCAGCGAAAGGCTGAGCGGCTCGCCGGTGCGTTTCGTCTTCTGGCTGCGGGCGGTCTCCGGGCGGTAGTCGGCAACCGCTGCGGCCATGATGAGCGCATCGGCTTGGACGGTGTGCTCCCTTACGGCTGCGAGCATGTCGGCGGCAGTGGTGGCAGACACCGCGGCAATGCCGGCAGGCGGCGGCTCGGTGGTAGCACCTTGGATAAGAATTACGCGCGCGCCGAAGTCACGCGCCGCCTCGGCGAGCGCAAACCCCATCTTGCCACTGGAGCGGTTCCCGATGTACCGCACCGGATCCAGCGGCTCTTGGGTGCCGCCGGCGGTCACCACGACCGTCTTGCCCGCTAGCGGACCGCTCTTGCCCAGCAGGGCGCGCATTTCAGCCAGGAGCGCATCCACTTCCGGCATGCGCCCTTTAGCGACGAGTCCCGAGGCGGCCCGACCCTCGAGCGGCTCGACGACGCGCACACCGCGTGCGCGCAGCGTGGCGAGGCTCGCCTGCGTGGCCGCATGGGTAAACATGCCGCCGTCCATGGCCGGAGCGACCAGCACCGGCGCCTGCGTGCTGAGAAACGTACAGGTAAGAAGATCATCGGAGAGTCCCTGCGCCATCCGGGCAAGCGTGTGGGCCGTGGCAGGAACCACCGCAAGCAGATCAGCCTCTTCTGCCAGGGCAATGTGCAAAATGCGGCCGGGGTCAGGCGTAAAGAGGTCCAAATGGGCCGGACGCTGCGTCACGCTGGCAAAAGAGAGCGGAGTTACAAACCGTGCGGCGTCTCTGGTAAGGATGGTGGTGACCGCTGCACCGGCTTGTGTAAGCTGGCTGGCGAGCGCTACCGCCTTGAACGCGGCAATGCTCCCACAAACGCCGAGTACAATGCGTTTTTCTCTCAAGACACTCATAGATACACAACCTCATACCGTCGCCCCGTCTGTCTTTCACTCTACACCAGTGCTGCAGCGGAGGGTAGGCGCGCAATCAGAATTGAAGACGCAGGCAATCTGCAGCTAGCTGTCAATGCACTCCGCACTGCGCCAAGGGTGTGCCGTCACAGGAAATAGCATGGGGAGTAGGCTCGCGTTGGCATGGATTGAGCGTCTCAGTCAATAAGGCAACTCTAGCACCGTAATCAAATCCTGCAGGCCAGCGGATCGCCTTGCGGCCCGTACCTATGCTTGCTTCAGGCGCTCGTAGATAACGCGTAGCCCTTCCAGCGTCAGGTTCGGGTCTACAGCGTCGATTACAGACGTGTGTCTGGCAAAGAGTTGGGCAAAGCCGCCGGTAGCGATCACTTTGCACCGGCCAAGCTCGCTGTGTAGGCGCTCGATCATGCCTTCGACGAGTGAAAGGTAACCAAGCATGATGCCGGACTGCATAGCGTGGATCGTGCTCTTGCCCACGACGGTGGCAGGTGGCTCGAATTCCACGCGGTAGAGCCGCGAGGCCTGCGCCACGAGGGCCTCCGTGGCGAGACCCAGACCCGGCGCTATGGCGCCGCCGACGTAGTTGCCTTCCGTCGAAACCACATCGAACGTCGTCGCCGTGCCAAAGTCAATGACGATACAGGGCCCGCCGTGCCGCACAAACGCCGCCGCCGTATTCACAACCCGGTCGGCGCCGACCTCTTCCGGGCGGTCGATCTCCACCATCACGCCGGGCACCGCTCTAGGATCGATCAAAATAGGGGTGTGGCCGAGGTACTTTGCCGCGATATCGTGGATTGCCCGTGCTAGAGGCGGCACAACACTGGAGATGATGACGTCTTCACACTGCCCTACGTCCAGTCCGGCATGCTGCAGAAAGCCAACGATCTGCACGCCGTATTCGTCGCCGGTCTTCCCGATGTCCGTATTCAAGCGCCAGGAGCCTTTGAGATCGTTCCCGGCAAAAGCCCCCACGGCGATATTGGTGTTGCCCACGTCAACTACAAGAAGCACGGAACACTATCCTTGCAGACTATGGCTTGCTGCCTTCTTCGCCGCCAGAGTTTCCATGCTCGTCGGCAGGCTCATGTCGTGTGATCTCAGCAGCAGGAGGAAGACCTAAATTCTCCCTGCGCTTTCGCCGCAAGACCTCAAGAAACCTGCCGAGCCACCGCTGCGTATGCGTGCCGCTGCTGGGACGCAGGTGTTGCGCGGCGGCCGCCAGGTACGGCTGGCTGATGCGCTGCAGGTAGGCCGGCACGCCTTCCGTGCGGATGGTACCGAGAGAGTCGCGATAGAAGGAAAAGAGATGCACGTTGCCGAGTTGAATGCCCGCCTGAATCGCGCCCGCCGCAACCAACGATGAGACCACGAACAGCGAACGGTTCTGCTCGGCTGCCGCTCTATTCATCTCTGTGAATATCTGGGTCATATCGCGCGGGTCGGGGAGTTTTCCCGCATTTTGCCGGAATTGACCCAGGCTGGAGCGCATTTCATCGATGGCCAGGGGCGGTATGTCTATCGTGTCCGCCATCTGGCCTGAAGTGCCCCCCAGCGCAGCCAGCAAGTCATCTACGGAGGAAACGTCGGCATCCGCTGCCAAGACGTTCGAACGCTTGAGTTCCTGGACGAAGGCGTCCAGATAGGCGCGGGTGCCGCCGGTTACGTCGGAAGCAGCCGCCAAGAGCCACAGCGGCGACCATCCCACCGCAAAGAGACTCGCCATCTCTACAGCGTTGCCCGCCAGCTTGCGCACGGCGAGGTCCTTGACGGCGAGCGACTCCGCCGACTCTCCGCTCGCAACCCCGCCCACAAACTCAACAACAATGCGCAGCATACGGCCAATGGTGGACTGATAGAGCTGGGAGCGCCGCACCGGCGGCGGCAGGATGAATTCCGACGTCTCATGCACCAGGCCGCCTGCGCCAGCCGCCGTAGTGCGCACCAGCCGCTCCGGCAGGGTTGCCACATAGGTCCCGGCCTCGAGCGTGCCCTCCTGCAAGCGCTTTGCGACCGATGGCTCCGTGTTGGGATCAGACGGCGCATCCATAAATTCGTTCCGCCCCCGTTACAAAGTTTGCTTAACCGGTGCTCGCTGCAGCGCACTGACTGCTTCTACAAATATCCTACCACGAGCGGAACACGGGGCCGTTTGGGCCTGTGCGAAGGCATGTGCGAGCGGCGTTTCTATGAGGCTGCGCATCCGCAAGGCTGACTACATCTCGAGCCAATGCATGCCGCGTAGTGTCATTCCTGTAAGATTCGGGTGATTCGTAGACAGCATTCGCATTCCATTCTGAAGAGTAGACGGTCCATGGCATTCCTGTAATTGTCAGGTAATTCGTTGACAGATTTGAGAACAAAAGCAGCTGAACGCAGTACTCTACATGAACAGTACACATGTCATTCCGAACGGAGCGCAGCGAAGAGTCGCTCGGAGCGCGGAATCTAAGATGTTGAGCCTATTGGGCGACACGTTGCATGGGCCCTAGATTCCGCGAGCCCTGTTCGACGCTCCGCTCGGAATGACATGATCTGTCAACACTGCCAATTTGGGAGAGAATTCTGTCAACGAATTACTCAACATTTACAATTCCGAGCGCAGCGAGGAATCTAAGACGTACGCCTTCATCCAATGCCGCCAGCCTGCGGCGAGCGTTAGGCCCCAAAGCAATACGAGCGTCAATCAAGGGTCCGCTGTGTAGCACAATGCAGTCCGCGCCGGGCATGCCGGCAAGCCTGAGTTGAGCTTGCCGCAGTGTTCTCATGAGTCTCATCTAAGCACATACGGCTGTTACGTCCGGCAATGTATAATCGTAGGCAGCACTTCACCCAGATCAGCTAACACCAACAAAAGACAAGGAAACCGCCATGGCAGCAGGAGCCGCAACCCAAACCACCGCCAGTCCGCTCCGCGAGCAAGCGCTCGATGGAACACCCCTTCACGGCACGCTAGTAATCGATAACCACTGCCACTTGGGCCCGGCGCCGCACTTCTACCAGACCTACAACGACGCCGCGGGCATGGTGGCCACCATGGACCGCGTCGGCATGGACCAGGCGTGTGTGTTTTCATCCATGGCGATCCTGTTCGACATGCGCGAGGGCAACGACATGAGCCTGGATGCCGCCCGGCAGTTCCCCGGGCGTCTGCTGGCCTACGGCGTCCCCGATCCCCACGAGGCGGAACTGGTGCGCGATGAGTTGCAACGGTGCATAGATGCCGGCGCGGTGGGTATCAAGATGCATGCGGGTGTGTCCCAATACCCCTTCGACGGCCCCGGCTATCGGCCCGCGTTCGAGCTGGCCGACCGCCACCGCCTGCCCCTTATCAGCCACGGCACGGGCACCCCGGACACGCTGCGCCGCATTGCCCGCGAATACCCCGGCTGCCACTTTATTGTGGCCCACGCCGCCGGTGCTAGTCCCAGCAAGACCATGGACCTGGTAATGGTGGCGGCCGAGGAACCGAACGTCTACCTGGATACGGCGGCCTCCGTCGGCTACTTGGGCGACTTCACCGAGATGGTGCGCCTCGCCGGCGCGAACAAGATCCTCTACGGCTCCGATATGCCCTGGACCTGCGCCACCTACCAACTCGGCCGCGTCCTCCTCTCCCCCATCACCGAGGCGGAAAAGAAGCTCATCCTCGGCGAAAACCTGGCGGAATTGTTCAAGACCAAGTGCTAGGGAACGGTGCACTTTACAACGATTCGACAAGCTCTCTTGCAAGTCTGACATATTCACCGCGTAATGCGAATGATCCGTCATTCCCGCGAATGCGGGAATCCATCTTCAATGCCTTTTGGTTTTGTATAGCAGCACGACTCAGAGTCGCTGTCCAAAATCTGGGATTACCTACTTGGGCGTGCGCGGCAAGAGCCGAGTTCGTGCGTCTCGCTGGCATGGCCCACTGCCCCGCCCGCCAAGTCCTGGACGACGGCATCACCAAAATCCTCAACCTCCCCGACCTCAGCACCCTCCGCCACCTCCTCGCCTCCGAACCCATCATCTCCAACCGGCGGCTATAAACCGTACTGAGAGTGGGTGGCTCCAACATGAGTGATTTCCAGTGAGGAACAAAAGTGATAGACATTACGCTTAGTGCTGACGAAAGCTTGCTTGAAACGGCGCGGCGACGGGCTGTAGCGGAGGGGACGACTCTGGATGCGCTCTCTCGGCGGTGGCTGGCGGAGTACGTGGGGCGGGAGCGGCAGGCTGAGGCGGCGATGGCGGCTATTCGGGAGTTGCAGGAGACGATCGATACCGGCGGGCGCAAGTTCACGCGGGATGAGATGAACGAGCGGTAGTGAGTGATTAGTCTCATGTGTGCTGGTCTACCGTTCAAAGAGAAGGCCGGTCAAAGAGAAGATGGATTCCCGCTTTCGCGGGAATGACGGACTACGCGCCCCTCGCGTTACCCTCTTAACCCTTGCTCTTTTGCACGTCTTCTCCAACACAAAAATGACGGACTACGAGGCGCAGTCTTTACCTTCCGTACTTGGGGCATCTATTGTGGTTAAGTACGCAGTGAATTCGATGCAGCATTCGACAGGAGCAATTCATGGAACTCGGAGCATTCTCAGTGAGTTTGGCGGTGAAGGACATCGCGGCTTCGCGGAAGTTTTATGCGAAGTTTGGGTTTGAGGTCGTGGGCGGCGATGCGGCGCAGCATTGGCTCATTCTCAGGAACGGCACCACCACGATTGGGCTCTTTCAGGGGATGTTCGAGCAGAATATCCTCACCTTCAATCCGGGGTGGGACTGGCAGGCGCAGCCGGTGGAGAGTTTTTCCGACGTGCGCGAGTTGCAGCGGCAGCTCAAGGCGCAGGGCGTGGAGCTCATGAACGAGGCGGATGAGGACACCACCGGCCCGGCGAGCTTTGTGGCGGTGGACCCGGACGGCAATGCCATCCTGGTGGACCAGCACATTTGAGTCTGCGGGCATACTGTTGTCCCAAGACTGATGTGCACCGGTTAAGAGGGTCTCTGGCGGGTAGCGTTGTTTGCGAAAAGATAAACATGCGATAATAAGAGAACCGATTATTCTCACTATCGCTAATGGGAAGCGCCGTGGAAACTGCGTCCGAAACCAACCGCCGTCCTCACGGTCGTCTCGTAAACTGTCCAGGCGGCTACCGGGCGTATGTGCCGTTTCCCTTGCCGCCGCCTCTGACGTGGGGGCAAGAACTCACCATCTGCCTCTCTCCAGCCGACCGGGCTATTGGCGAGCTCGCGGCTGAAGGTAGGCGGCTTCCCAATCCCCATCTTCTGCTCCGGCCTTTCGTGCGCAAGGAGGCCGTTCTCTCCAGCCGCATCGAGGGAACTCAAACGACCCTCGAGGAACTGCTGGCCGCCGAGGCTGGCGCGGCCGGAGTGCACGGATCTGCCGATCTGCGGGAGGTGGCCAACTACGTTACGGCCTTGGAGTACGGACTAGAACGACTCAAGACCTTGCCCGTATCGTTGCGCCTGGTGCGAGAGTTGCACGAAGCGCTCATGCGGGGCGTGCGGGGAGACGTCGCCACACCCGGGGAGTTTCGGCGCAGCCAGAATTGGATCGGGCCGCCCGGATGCACCCTGAACGAAGCTACATACGTCCCGCCGCCGCCAGCGGACATCATGGCCTGCCTGGACGCCTGGGAACGGTTTCTCCACAACGACGCCCTGCCTCCGCTCATTCACGCCGGTCTGGCGCATGCCCAATTCGAGGCGATACATCCCTTTCTCGACGGTAACGGGCGCGTGGGCCGCCTGCTCATCACACTGCTGCTCATCGAGCGGGAAATCATCTCTTCCCCACTGCTCTATCTAAGCGCTTTCTTCGAGACTACGCGGGAAGAGTACTACGCGCGCCTGCTGGGTGTGACGGCGCGCGGCGCATGGGAAGAGTGGTTAACCTATTTCCTGAGAGGTGTCGCACTCCAGTCACAGGACGCTGTGGAACGGATTCGACGCATCGACCACCACTTCTCTCGCTGGAAACAAGAGATGGCACGCGGTCGGTCTCAGCTCCCGGTAAGGGCGCTCGACCTCTTTGCCGAGAATCCCTTCTGGACAGTGGGCGGCGTCGCAAGCAGGCTGGAGGTGGCGTTCACGACCGCGCAACGCGCCCTCGACCGGTTAGAGGCGGCGGGCATCGTTTCCCAGGTTGGGCGGAGACGGCGCAATCGCGTCTATCGAGCTGAGAAGATCCTCAGTGTGCTGGAGGAGCCGCTGCGCCTGGCAAAGTAGAGACTTTGAACATGCAGACAATGCGCCGCTGCCTACTATGGCCAATAGCGGCGCTTGGAGAGAGACCTAGTCACGCTGCGTTACGCTGGAACAAACGCCAAGTACACCTGCGCGTGCCCGGTGATGTCCGACGTGTAGACCACAGCGCTGCCGTCGGGGGTGTACGACGGGTGGGGGTGCGACCACTGGGGTCCGTAGGCGTCGTCGGGCGCGGTCTCGCCGAAATACGGCAGCGGTTCCGCCCACTGGAATCCTTGCGAGGAGGCTTGCGGGTAGCAGAGCGCCTCGCGAGCGCCGGACGTCGGATCGATGAGTTGCAGCCCCACGTCGGGCAGTGTGGTGTCGCAGACGATTTGCGCACCGTCGCGGCGGGGCGCGGGATGCCAACAATTGAACGCCGCTACGTCACGTTCGCCACTGCCGTCGCGGCGGATGGCTTTCAGCGCGTGCGGCCAATAGGTAAAGATGATCTCGTCGTTGGAGAGCCAGGCTTCGTGGGTAATCCACTCTTCACGGGTCTGGTCGCGCAGCGGACGCGGGTTCGAGCCGTCGGCTTCCACCAGCCACATGCGCGGTAGGTCGGACGAAAAGAGCACCGTGCGCCCATCGGGACTCCACTGCGCGTGGGCCACAAGCTGATCGGTGCCGAAGAGCACGCGTTCGCCGCCGCCATCGGTGCGTACCACCAGGATGATGTTCTTGCCGTCCCTCTGGGCCGCCAGCAGGATTTCCGAGCCGTCGGGGCTAATCGAGCAGTTGCCGAGCCAAGACGAGGGCGGCAGGTTCGTGAGCACCCTCTCTTGGAGCGTTGCCGTGTCAATGGCGCGCAACTGGGTCGTCGCGGCATAGTAGACGTGTTTGCCGTCGGGCGAAACGCACGCCGACCACGGTGAAACGTCACCGCTCGTCGTGAGTTGCTGCAGTGCGCCGTCAGGTAACTGAATGCCGTAGAGATTGGGCGCGCCGGCGCGGTACGACGTGATGATAAGCATGTCGTGGGTGGCCCCAGCCCAGGCGGGATTGAGAAAGTACGGCGCGTGATTCACGCACGGCGCGTCGGTCAATTGCCAGATGGCAGCGCCGGTCCGCTCGTCTTGGAGTACTTTCTTTTCGGTTGGTAATTGCGTGGCTATGCTCATCTTCACTCCTCTTTCGCTGCTTTACTTGGCTCATCGTTGCCTATGCAGGAAACATTGCTTGCGCGATACTGTCTAACAGGCAGGATAGGACTTTGGCCGGCCAAATGGGCACCCTCACTCCGGCCCTCACCCACGGAAAGACTTGCCTAGACCTTGCCGAGGCGAGACAGTCTCCACTCATGAGGGAGACCATTGCGTAGTTACCAGTGTAGGGGCGAAAATTAGGTAATTCAACCCCAAGTCGTGGGGAGGGCGCAATGCAGCGCGAATTGCGTCGACCGTCACTGGCGGGGTTCTTACTGCCGGAGTCGTTGTTGTATGTGTTGAGTAATTCGCTGACTAAAACCTCTACTCACTGGACTGTGTCGAACGTACATGTCATTCCGAGCGAAGCGTCGAACCCTGTTCGCGGAATCTAGGGTCCATGCTTTACACAGCACAATGGCTTCAGCACTCTATATTCCTCACTCCGCTGCGCTCCGTTCGGAATGACATGAATGTAGGCAAGCGCAGAGTCTTACCCCCGTGACTCTTCTACCAAATCTGTCAACGAATTACCTGACTCTTACAGTTGGGACACAGTGAAGCGAGCGGTTGATAGAGGAGTGGGTGGCCACGTTGATGCGGGGACTGTGATGAAGGCTGACTTCGTCAAGGACACCCACTTTGGCTGCCAAACGCACGGAGAGGTAGAAAGTAGGACGCAGTATCGGGGTACGGCTACCAGCGGATACAGTACCGTGGACTGGAACGCGACGCCATGACTGTGTGACTAGCAGTGCGGCCAGCGCTGACGGCATGCAACTTGAGGAAGGTGGTGGCACTAACGGCAGAGGCAAGATAGAGTGTAACCACAGGGGAAAGAGCAGAGGATTCGCGCTCGCCACGGCAATAAAGGCACAATCAAGACCGTTCTGCCAGCGATCTGAGGCTGCGGGCAGAACAGGAAGCTGTGTTACCCAACCCAAAGAGCCGCGCCGCATGCCGCACCGGAGTAGTGCAAGGGTCTCCGCCGGGAGAGTGAGTAGTTCTTGAGAGCGCGAAATTCCTTGTCCTGCATGGACAAACAGGCTGTTTCCCGTCACGTCTTGTTTAGCACAAGGAGGACCACGCATGAGAGTAGGATTTGGTCAATTCCGTGACCCGTCGCCGGAATATCTCCAATTCGCCGCGCAATACGGCGCAACGGACGTGCTGGTGAACACGGCGAACTTGCCGGGCGACAACGGGCGCTGGGAGCTGGACGACCTCGTGAAGCTCCGCGAGACCATCGAGCAATACGGCCTAAAGCTCTCGGCCTTGGAAAACGTGCCGGTCGAGTTCTACGACCACGTGATGCTGGGCGGTCCGCGCCGCGATGAACAGATTGAGAACATGGTCGCCACTATCCGCAACATGGCACGGGCGGGTATTCCAATCTTTGGCTATCATTGGATGCCGTCGCACGTCTGGCGCACCACGCCTGCGGAGATTCGCTGTGGAGCCGTCGCGACCGCCTTCGACTACGCCGAGGCCGAGCAAGAGCCGATCAGTCACGGGCGCGAGTACACCGAAGAGGAAGTCTGGGAAAACCTGGAATACTGGATCAAGCTCATCACGCCCATCGCCGAGGAAGAAGGCATCCGCCTGGGCATTCATCCCTGCGATCCGCCCATGGAGCGGCTCGGCGGCATTCCCCTGCTCTTCCGCAATTTCGACTCTTACAAGCGGCTGATCGAGATCTATCCTTCCGATTACAACGCCATCGAGTTCTGCCAGGGCACATTTGCCGAGATGCAGGGCGAGGATATCTACGAGATGATTCGCTATTTTGGCGAGCGCAAGAAGATTCTTTATGTCCACTTCCGCAACGTCTCGAGTCCGGTGCCGAAGTTCCAGGAAGAGTTCATCAACACCGGCTACGTGGACATGCACAAGACGATGCAGATCTACCACGAAGTGGGCTTCGATGGCTTCTTCATCGACGACCACGTGCCGCAGACCGACGGCGATTCAGCCTGGGGCCACCGCGGCCGGGCGTTTGCCAACGGCTACATCCAAGCGTTGATTGACGTGGTGACGAAAGAGGGGAACTAGCGTTCTGTGTCTGAAGTCCAATTTGCTGGCTGTTAGTCATTTTATTTGCGCCTTCGAAACTTCTCCCTGAGCGGATAGATGTCAAATGATGCCCAGCAAGACGTGGCAAGGTGGGCACCGGAAGGAGGAAAGCCCGCCTGGATCATCTTCAAGCCCCGTGCATCAAGGAACTCAACAGCCGGAACAAAGTCGCTGTCGGATGAAACGACAACGCCAACGTCGTAGGCTTCCTCCCATGCAAGGCGAACCATATCCGTTACCATAGCGGTGTCGATGCCTTTTTCTTCTGTCGCAGCTATCCGCTCATTGCAATGGGGACACCGTTCGATTGACCTCTTGCATTTTGGGCATGTAGGGACACGTTTCGGGCGTCTTTCTTTTACCACTACCTGTATGCCTGGCTGTCGGTCAAGCCATGTCGTCAACCACGTCCTGAGAGGAGCATCTGCTTCGCCAACTCTGTACGAGGCATAGACTATAGCGCCATCGTACGAGTAATCCTGCAGGCCGACTATGTTTGCAGCTTCGGAGGCCATGATGCGAGGGAATAAGGCCCAGTCTAGATCGAAACGGGCGTCGGCATTACCGACATATTTGCCCTCTCTGCTATTGAGCGAAATCTGGAGATTCCAGAAGTCAATAAACACTCTTATGCGGTCTCGTCTGTGTGGCTGCAATTGTTGTTCGATAGCCATGAGCGCAAATATGATTCAAGGGGTGCATTATGGATAACGCACCCCTTGGGGATAGAACTATCAGCAGCCGCCCAAAAGGGTTACTTTAACGCCGCTGATGGGCTTATATGCCTATATTATAGACTATCGAATCGAAATAGTGCCAAGAATTATTCACTCTGGAGGCTTCTGGCACTACTCTTGCGGAAAAGAAGGGCTGGTTCATTGCCAATTTCGGCGTCACTTCTTCGCAGGATTTCTTACAGGATTCTGCGGTTTTCCAGGTCTCCGCACTATAGGAGTATCATACATTGAGTAGATTTCGACTGAGAATCTAAGCAAGAATTGGGCCCTTCGCCTCCCGCAACGCGTCCGTTTTCTCACGTTCAGCATTACCCGCTGAATTCCTCACTTCTCCCAATAGCACAATAAGGAGCAAGCATGGCTACAGATTCTACCGCTGCTGCGCTACACAACTCGTCCCTCGTCATCGACTCCCACAATGACGCTATCGTCGCCTATCTGCTGCGCAAAGGGGAGAGCATTGCCGGTCCGGATGCGCCGGCGCGCGCGGAGCCGGAGAGCGTGGTGACGTTCCTGCGGGGTTCGTTCATGCCCGGCGGACGCGAGATGCAGGTAAACATCCCGAAGCTCCGCGCGGGGGGCATCGACGTCGTCTACTGCGCGGTGGACGTCACCCGCGCCTGGGGCAATCACCTGCTCTACGCCATGGATGCCTTTGGCTGGTTCCTGGCCGAGGTGGACTCCCATGCCGATCAGATTGCCATTGCGACCACGGCGGAAGAGATTGAAGCCATCGCGGCGAGCGGCCGTATCGCCGCCGTGCTCACCATCGAGAATTCCGAGGTCTTGGAGCGCAGCCTCTGGGTGCTGCCGGTGCTCCAGCGTCTCGGCGTGCGCTCCATGACGCTCACGTGGAGCTACCGCGCGCATGCCGCCGACGGTGCGTTCGAGAACGTGACCGGCGGCGGCCTGACGCACTTTGGGCGCGATCTGGTGCGCTCCATGAACGAACTCGGCATGATGGTGGACATCTCGCACATCAGCGACCAGGGCTTCTGGGACGTGATGGACGTGACGGACGCACCCATCATCGGCTCCCACAACGCCTGCCGCGCCCTGTGCGAGCACCCGCGCAACCTCACCGACGACCAGATTCGCGCCGTGGCAGACAACGGCGGCGTGATCGGCGTGACGTACGTGCCCGCGTTCGTGGATGCCGACGAAAGCAAGCGCACGCTGGACCGTCTGCTTGATCACTTCGACCACATCGCACAGGTAGCCGGCACCGACTGCGTCGGCCTGGGCTCGGACTTCGATGGCGGCGGTGACGTGCTCAAGGACGCCACCGTGGTGCCGCAGATCACCGAGGGCTTGCTGGCCCGCGGCTGGCAGGAAGACGACCTCCAGAAAATGCTGGGGCTCAACCACTTGCGTGTCTTCCGCCAAGTGTGCGGCTGAGCGCGCACAAGCTCCCCAGCAGCTATGCTAATCTGGGAAGTGAGAGTAGCTGTGTCCGGCACGAGCCGATGATGAAGCACTACGGTATCGCGCTGATCAATTTGCGGTTTAGGCTCTTACTTCGTGCTCCGCAGGTTACAAACCTGCGCTACCGGGGCTCCGCGGCTCCGCAGGTTACAAACCTACGCTACCGGAGAAAGGATCTCGGCATAGGGCAGGTGCGCTCGATTGGATTGCGTCTTTTAGCTTGGCAGCTATTCCCAAAGTAGCGGCCATTGAGGCGCATACTTCAGCGTAAGAACCTGATCAAGCGGCAGATGCGGATAGGACTTTGGGCAGGTGTGGAAAGTAGGGAGAACAACGATGGAACTCGGACGATTCCTTTCAAGTTTTGGCAGACAGTCAGGCGACGACGCGGTAATGCCGGAGAGCGTGCGCGAAGAAGCCAAAGACGCGCTCGACGCCCGGCCCACTGACCAATCGCGCGTGCCGCCGGGCCAGTGGATAACCCGCGGCTGGCCGGTGCTCACCTACGGCTCCACGCCCCGTTTCGATCCCGCCAGATGGGACCTGCGCATCGTCGGCCTCGTCGAGAATCCGCTGACCTGGGACTACGAGACCTTCATGAACTTGCCTACCAAGAAGGTGCTCTGCGACATCCACTGCGTCACCACGTGGAGCCTGCTCGACAACGTCTTTGAGGGCGTGCCGGCTCTGTATGTAGCCGAACAAGCCCAGATATCGCCCAGCGCCACCCACGTCATCGCCCACGCCGAACAGGGCTACACCGCCAACCTGCCGCTGGCGGACTTCCTGCGCGACGACGTGCTGCTGGCGTACAAACACAACGGCGAGAATCTCGCGCACGACCACGGCTGGCCGCTGCGCTTGATGGTGCCGCACCTCTACTTCTGGAAGAGCGCCAAGTGGCTGCGCGGCCTGGAATTCGTGAACGCCGACGCCCCCGGCTTCTGGGAACAACGCGGCTACCACATGCGCGGCGACCCCTGGACCGAAGAGCGCTACGGCTAGCGCAGCGGTGCAATATTTAAGGCCATCAAGATCGAGTTGTGGAGTATGGCGGACTTTTCACTCCGGTAGCGCAGGTTTGTAACCTGCGTCCGCAGTTGTTAAAAAACAAACATACGGGCACGACGCGTCGTGCCGCTACATCACGCCGAGGCGAATACCTGTGTATGTAGGTTGTCCCGCTCCGGTACCGCAGGTTTGTAACCTGCGTCCGCAGTTGCGAGAGAGTCAAACGTACGGGCAAGACGTGTCGTGCCGCTACATCACGCCGAGGCGATTAACTTTGGATGAAGGTTGTCCCGCTTCGGTAGCGCAGGTTTGCAACCTGCGTCCGTAGTTGCGAGAGAGTCAAACGTTCGGGCACGACGTGTCGTGCCGCTACATCACGCCGAGGCGATTAACTGTGGATGTAGGTTGTCCCGCTCCGGTAGCGCAGGTTTGTAACCTGCGACCGGGTGTCCCGGATGAGTGGCGAGGGCAAAGCGGCGTCTTACGGAATTGAACAGGTGTTGTAGGGGCACGATATATCGTGCCCCTCCGTGCGGCGAACGGAATTACGGGAGAAAACCTCAAAGGAACTGAAATGACGAACACAAGCTGCTCCACGGCGCTCTTTCGAGACCGCGAACTGCCTGCCGCTCTTGACGCCATTGCCGCAGTCGGGTTTCCTCAGGTGGAACTCAACGTGCGGGAACCCCACGTCCATGGGTCGGATGCTGCAGAAGAGCGCCGTCTCCTGGAGCTCTTTGCGGGGCATGCGGTGCACGCGCGGACGATGCACGCGCCATCGGGCCGCTCCATTCTGGGTACATTGGATCAGGAGTGGCACCAGGAAAGCGTAGGCATTCTCGCACCATACGTGCGCATGGCCGGCAATCTCGGTCTCACCGAAGTGGTGATCCACCCTATCCCAAGCCCGACCCTGGTGCCCGACGCCGCGGAACCCACGCTGGGCCGGCGGATGGAGGAGGGCATACGGCGCTCGCTCGACACGCTGCTGCCCGTAATCGAGGAGGCCGGCGTCCGTGTGACACTGGAAAATCTGCCGTATCCGGATTATCCGCTCAACAACATGGGGGACTTGCGAAAGGTGATTGAGCCCTATCCCAGCGCTTCAGTGGGGCTCATCTTGGACTTTGGGCATGCCGGTAGGGTCGGACGCGATCCGGAGGACGAATTGCGCGCCGCCGGAGAGCGCCTTTGCGGCACCCATATGCACGACATCGACTCCCGTGACGGCTTGGTGGACCACCACTCGCCCGCCCTGGACTACTTTGACTGGGCCGCAATCCGCCGCACGTTCACCGAAATAGGCTACGAGGGACCTTGGACCATGGAAGTCTCCAAGACGAGCGGCGGCGAGAGTCTGGAAGAACTGGTCGAGGAAGTCAGCGCCTGGCTAGCCAATTGGCTGTAGCAGCCTGAGAGCAAATTCGTCCCTCGGCTAACTCCCCCCTAGACTCCGGCTTCCGCCGGAGTGACGGCTTCGAGGTCAACCGCGTCTTTCAATTCAATTACTTTGGCAAGCGCCGCCGAAATGGCATTTACTGCCGTCGCCATGTTGCTTCCAACCGGTCCTGTGGCGTGAAGCCGAGGAGGCGCTCGTTCTTTTCGTTGGAATACCGCTGGTGCGGCAGGTCGGCGTGGATATTGAAGACCTCGCAGCGGGAGGGGAGCGTTGCCAGGTCTACCGTGAGACCCAGGCGAATGGCCTGCGCCGCGTCGCGCCACGTGATGGCGAAAGGGTGGTTGCTGCCCGGCTCCGGCGCGTCGTGGTCGCGAAAGCTGAAGAAGAGGAAGCAGAGCACGTGGACGTTGTGGTTCTCGGTGAAGACCTTGCAGATCTCCTGTCCCAGCCCTTTGCTGAGCGCGTAGAGATTGGTGCTGGGATGCGGCGGCACGTCGGGGCTGATCTCGTAGTCGAACGTGGTGTACGTGTCGCCCTCTATCGTGAAGTGCGGACCGGTATTGAGCACGCGCGGGATGCCATGAGCAACGGCCGCGCGCATCATGTTGTAGCAGCCGCGTGTATTCACGTCGAAGGCCGCCTGGCGGTCGGGCCGCACCACTGAGCAGTTGACGATGGCGTCCATGCCCTCCGCAGCGCGGAGCACCTCTTCCGGTGAGCCAATATCCACGGGCTGAAACTCATGGGGTGTGTCCACTGGAATAATGTCCGTGACGCGCAGCGTATGTTCTCCTTCCAGCGCACGAATGACGTAGGGTCCGAGACGCGCCGCACCGCCGAGAATCAAGACGTTCATGATGCTTCCCCCGCGTGGCGCTGGCGTGGAGCATAGCCGAGCGCAGCCCGCGCCTTGTCCGTGCTGAAGCGAGCCTCCGGGAATGCGGACTGAATGTGGTAGATCGACCACGGTTCCGGCGGCGCTGCCAACGCGCACTGGAAAGCGTGCACGGCGTCAGCACGAGCCAGCCACAGCGGATCATCCGGCTGCGCGTCAGCGTCGTCAGGTTGTTCCAGGTTCCCCAAACGCAGGCAGGTAACGGCAATGCGCCCTTCCCGCGCGAATTCGCGGCAGACGAATTCGCCCAGGTGCTGCGCCAATATCGTCGGCTCCGGGGAAGGCCGGGGCCGCCACTGTTCGTCGACGGCCCAATCCTCCTCACAACCCGTAAACAGGCTCAGGCTGCTGGCGTAGATGCACCGAGGCACGCCGGCCTCGCTGGCGGCGAGCAAGAGGTTATAGGTGCATCGGGTCTGATGGTCGATCAGCCGGTTCGCGAAGTCTGCCGCATTGCCAGTTGCATCATCAGCGTACGTTGAAAAGCAATCGGCCAGGTGGATGAGCACGTCCACATCTTCCACCAGCCGGTCGGTTGCCGCAGCGTGACCGAGGTCGCAGCGCACAAAAGGGAATGGAGTTGACACGTCCCCGACATCGGTCAGGCGTACGTTATGCTCACTTGCGAACGTTGCCGCCAGGTCTGCGGCCAACGCGGAAGCGGCGGAAGTAATGAGAATGTTCACCCCAGCGGCTCCATTTCATCCCAGCTCGCCCCTACCTTCGCATCCACCTTCACCGGCACGTCCAGCGCGACGGCATTCTCCATGAGCGGCACCACCAGATCGGCGCTCGCGTCTAAAACGGCTTCATCGCACTCAAAGACCAGTTCGTCGTGCACCTGCAGCAGCATACGCACCGGCAGGCCGGTTGCCGCCAGTTGCTCGGCCACGTGCAGCATGGCTACTTTGATGATGTCGGCGGACGTGCCCTGCACAGGCATGTTGATGGCCATCCGCTCGGCGGCCTGGCGCACGTTGAAATTCGATGCCTGCAACTCCCGTATGTAGCGGCGGCGTCCCAAGACCGTCTCCACGTAGCCGTGTTCGTGTGCGAACTGCTTCGTCTTATCCATGTACTCCCGCACACTTTTATAGGTATCGAAGTAATTCTCGATGAAATCCGCCGCTGCTTTGAAGTCAAGGTCGGTGCGTTGTTCCAGCCCGTGAGCGGTCACGCCGTAGATGATGCCGAAGTTCACGGTCTTTGCCGTGCGCCGCATGGCAGCGGTAACGTCGTCCATCGCCACGTCGAAGAGCTGGCTGGCAGTGAAGGAGTGAATGTCCTCCTCGTTGCGAAACGCCTTGCAAAGCTCCTTATCTTGGCTCAGGTGCGCCAGCACGCGCAGGTCGATCTGCGAGTAGTCGGCAGCCAGCAACACGTGATTGGGGGCGCCCGCGACGAACGCCTTGCGAATTTTGCGTCCCTCGTCGGTGCGGATGGGGATGTTCTGCAGGTTGGGGTCGTTGGATGAGAGCCGCCCGGTGGCCGCGCCGGTCTGTTCGAATGACGTGTGGATGCGGTGCGTCAGTGGGTTCACCTTCGTCGGCAGCGCGTCGAGATACGTGGACTTGAGCTTCGTAAGCTGGCGGTATTCGAGTACATGCCCAATTACGGGATGTGCCTCCCGAAGCGCTTCCAGGATCGAGGAATCGGTGGAAAACCCGGTCTTCGTCTTCTTGGTTAACTCGATGCCAAGCTCGTTGACGAGGATATCGCCGAGTATCTTGGGCGAGTTGATTTTGAATTCATGCCCGACATCCTCATATATCTCGCCCGTGATCTTCTCAATGCGCCCTGCCATGTCTTCTGTAAGCCGCTGGAGCAGGTCCACGTCCACGGCGATGCCTGCAAACTCCATGTGCGCAATCACGGTCGCCAACGGCAACTCAAGTTCATCATGCAGCTTGCGCACGCTCCGTTCATCGAGGACTTTGCTCAGGGCAGCGCGGAGAGCCAAAAGCACCTCTGTTTCATGCGCGGCTGTTTGCGCCAAGACAGCGGGATCGGCGCCGGCCAGCGCTTTCTTGCGGTCGCGCAAGTCGTCCACGCTCTCCATTGTCGCTCCGAGTACGTCAAAGACCACGTGCTTAAGCGCGGTGGAGCGCGTGCCGGTGACATTGGCAAGATAGCCGGCCAGGTGGCAATCGAAGACGACACCGGACAGGAAGATGCCCTGAGCAAGCAAAGCCAAGCTCAAAGTCTTGGCATCGAATACGACCTTAGGCACATTCGTGTCTTCGAGCACGGGCCTGACGGCCTGAAGCGCAGAAGCATCGGCCACGTCAACGTAAGCGGCTTCACTGTCGCCCCACGCTAGTGCGAGACCAAGCAGCCGGGGCCAGGCGGGTGGATCGGGGTCTAGGACTGGCGTCACGGCAACTTCACCGACGTCACACAGCGCGGCGCAAAGTTGCGCTATGGCGCCGGACTCGCTCAGAACCTGAGCCTGTGTGTCAGTCTTAGTCTCGCCAAAGAGCGCGCCCTGCTCCGGCGCCCCGGCCGGTTTGGGCAGGCGATCGAGCAACGAACGAAAACTCAACTCTTGGAACAAGGCGAGCACTTGCTCCCGATCGTAATCCCCCAATTCGCTAGCCCCGGGATCGAGCGCAATGTCAACGTCACGCACAATCGTCACCAACCCGCGGCTCTGCGCAAGCTGCTCTTTGTCCGCCGCCAGCGCCTTCTGTTGGCGCGTGGGCAGCTCATGGACATTGCTAAGAATACCCTCGATATCACCGTACTTCTGCAGGAGTGTCCCGGCGGTCTTCTTGCCGATACCGCGCACGCCCGGCACGTTATCGGAAGTATCGCCCACCAGGGCCTTATAGTCGATGACTTGTGCGGGGGTAAGTCCTTCAAAGCGCGCCGCAACCTCTGCGGGGCCGACCTCTGCCAGCTCGCCGGTGCGGGGCCGGGGCACGAGCAAGTGCACCACGTCGTCTACAAGCTGGTAGGCGTCGGTGTCGCCGGTCACGATAAAGGTGGGAATCTCCTGCTCCGCCGCCTGGCGCGAAAGGGTGCCGAGCACGTCATCAGCCTCGTAGCCCTCCACCGCAAAAATGGGAATGCTGAATGTATCAACCACCTGCCGCACCCTGTCCATCTGCTGATAGAGCAGCGGATCGCCTTCGGGTCGCGTCGCTTTGTAATCAGCGAACTGCTCGTGGCGAAAAGTGGGACCCGGCAGATCAAAGGCCACGACGACGTACTTTGGCTTGATCATATCGATTACGTAGAGCAGTGTGTTCGTGAAGCCAAAGACCGCGTTGGTCGGCTCGCCGGAAGCGCTGGTGAATTCCTTCGGCACCGCAAAGAACGCCCGATGGACGATGGAGTGTCCGTCTATGAGGACAAGCGAATCGGCCGGCATCTTGGCTTTTGTGGGACTCATCGGGGGAAATCCTATTGCTCGTTTTGCTGCCATGCGCGCCTACTTCTCGTTTTCTAGCATACGCCGCCACGATGCCCTGGGCAACACTACACCGTGAATTCGAAGCGCCTGCTAACGGCAGCGGGGGCGTAAGGGGACGAAGTTTTCTGGTAGGGTTTCAAGGAGATGCATTCAGTAATTGGTGGAGAGTATCCGGCTAAGTTGCAGCGCACCGCCTCCCTCTGTTGGCGAGGACTGCCGTGTCAACACTGGTCCCGTACCTAGCGGCTAGGGCGGAATGAACGTCAGGAGATGTCGTGCAAATTAGATATTTCTTCGTTCGCAATAGCGACGCCCCGGAACTCATAGAGCTCTTTCTCGTCGCGGGCATCGCGTCGGTGTTGGCAATCCGAGGGGCCCTTGCCGCCACCGGCTATCCGCAGTTGGGCGGCGATGGACTGCACATTGCGCACATGCTCTGGGGCGGCCTCTTCATGACCGTGGCCTTGCTCCTGCTATTTGCCGCGTTGGGCCGGGTGGCCCAGCGGCTGGCCGCCATTCTGGGAGGCATTGGGTTTGGCACGTTCATTGATGAATTGGGCAAATTCATCACCAGCGACAACGACTATTTCTACGAGCCCACCATCGGCCTGATCTACATTATCTTCATCGCGATCTTTCTGGTGCTCGAAGCCTTTCGACGGCAGGAGCCGGGACCGACGGAGGCGCTGGCGAATGCCTTCAATCAACTGGAGTTGGCCGCCGGCAGACCGCTCGACGCCGATACCAAGCGCACAACCCTTGATTTGCTGGCGAAGTCCGATACGTCCGACCCAATTGTCCAAGGGCTAACCAGGTTTGTGCGGACTATCGAACCGCAGCCCGTACCGGACATGAGCTTCTACTTTCGCGCGCGGGACTACGCCGTGCGTCTCTACAGCCGGGTGGTGCTCTCGCGGTGGTTCAGGCCGGTGCTCATTGGATTCTTCCTGTTGTTTGCCGTTTTTCAGATTGCCATAGTGCTGCTCATTGTTGCGGCCGGGCTTCTTGCCGGCGGGTTCGACGAGATGCAGCTAGGCTTCACAGGCTCTGCCACCCTCTGCTCTGTGGCGGTTACCGGTTTGCTGACGCTCATTGGCATCCTTCAGTTAAGACGTTCGCGACTTGCCGCCTACCACTGGTTTGTGCGCAGCGTGCTGGTGAGCATCTTCGTGACACAGGTGTTTACGTTCTTGGAATCGGAACTCTCGGCGCTTTGGGGCTTTGCGCTCGACATCCTGATATACACCGCGCTCAAGATCATGATCGAGCAGGAGCAACGCATTGAATCGGGTGCAACGGCTCCGACTGCGCCGGCCGGGGATGAATCCTGAGAAGCGCTCCTCGCCGCAAAGAAGAGCGGCAACGCCGCGGTGTTCCGGCCCGATGGGGAAAGGCAGGCACTACGGCAGTCTGCCATGCATGCTTTCCCTCACCGGTAGTTTGGCCGGGTTTTGCGGGGATAGCCGCCAAGAGATGGATAACACGGCGGGACGGCCCACCTGCATGGCATAATCTACATACATACGTGCACCTTTGACGCTAGGGGCGCTGTCTCAAATCAGAAAGCAATGTGATGTTACCGGTACCCAGAACCAAGGCGCAGGCACGGGCAAGCTACGACAGGATGAGCGGCTCGTACGACCTCTTTGCCGGCGCCTTTGAAAAACGACTGCGCGATCGAGCGTTGGAGCGGCTGGGTATTGCAATGGGCGAGACTGTCTTGGAGATCGGCTTCGGCACGGGACACAGTCTGGTGCAGATCGCCCAAGCCGTGGGCCCCAATGGCCGCGTGCACGGCGTGGATCTCTCCGCCGGCATGCGTGAGGTCAGCCAACGGCGGCTGGACCGGGCGGGAATGTCGGAGAGAGTGGCATTGCACTGCGGCGACGCGGCACATCTGCCGTATGCAGATGAGACTCTCGATGCCGTCTTCATGAGTTTCACGCTGGAACTGTTCAATACGCCCGAAATCCCAATCGTGCTCGGCGAAATCAGGCGAGTCCTGAAGCCAAACGGCAGGCTGGGTGTGGTCAGCTTATCGCGAGAGGACGGCACTTCGCTGATGGTGCGGGTGTATGAATGGCTGCACCAACGCCTGCCGCAGCTTATAGACTGCCGGCCCATCTACGTGGAGCAGGCGCTCAATGAGGCCGGTTTCCAGCAAACTCACAGCGAAAGAGAGAAACTCTGGGGTCTGCCGACAAAGATTGCGGTGGGGGTGAAGGGCCTCTAAGTGAGAGCCTGCAAAACTCCTGAGAATCGAAAACGGTATCTTTCGTGCAAACCCTGTGCAATTCGGTGGCTTGCCCCCCGCTCTGGGAAATCTACCTAAACGATGGGCGAATGGGTTCCCCGCGGGCGCGGGATGAACTTCATTTAGCGCCGCGCTCGACGCAGTCGTTGGGGCGAGGATCGTAACACTCCAACTCTCTCATCGGAGACCTTTGCGTAACTAGCCCCTGAGGAAAGTGTGTTACACCCTCTCCCTGGGAGGCTGTCTCATATGTCGACACGATAGCCGACATCGTGCGTCGATCCTTCGGCAAGCCTGTGCTGAGCCTGTCGATGGTTCGAAGGGCAAGAATCCCCGGAACGATGCATTCTTGAGACGACCTCCTGGGGAGAGGGAGTAATTCTCGCACCGCCGTCCGGAAATGCGCCAAGGTCTCCCAAGAAGATGCCCCTGCAATGCATCTATCCGGATTCAAATAGAGGTTATTCCCAGGGATTTTCCTGCGCCGCGAGCTCAGCACGAATGAATAGGTACGCTTGCAAGCAGGCCAGTTCAGGCGTTTCCGCTACCACGTCGGCGATGCGGCGGCTCACTTCGTCAAAGCAGATGCAGGCAAAGTCGCCCTGATAGCAATCTAACACGGTGTGAGGCGAGACCGCGTTCAGCATTGCAAGCAGCTGATCGAGGCGGGGCAGCCAGCAAACGGTGCGGTCGGTTGCGAGTTCACCCTCGCGTTTCGCGGCGCTTTCATCAAGCAGGCTTACCGCGTCATCCTGCATCACCAAATCGCCGACGGTCGGCGTCCACTGTGCAGCCAATTCTCTGCGCGCCGCCCGGCACCGCTGGACGTAGCCTGGTGGAAAAGGATGGGTTCTATCCGGCTCGGCTTCGGACATCGAGGGTCTGAACCTATCTACGCATTGTGGGACTGGCACAACCGGCCGCTGCCGCGGCAGCGCTACCCAGTGTATCATGGAAAATGAGGAGCGATGGTTGGGGGTCGCGCGTCCGTTGCTCAGCGTGCGGTATTGGACTGGAAGCAGGCGGACACACGCGCGCGCTTTATCTCCCTGGGTACCGGCTTGCTAATGATCACTTGCCGAATTGAATTCAATCCTCGGTAGCTACACGTAGCGTGGGGGCTTGTCCCCCGCTTCTTAGCGTGCGAAAACTACGCAATCTTGGGCACGACCCTTGGGCTGCAGGAAAGGTAGCTGCATGAACAAGAGCGCAGATGCGCACTTCTCGAATTTAGGGCTGGCAGCTTTGAAGCTGGGGCTACTCTCGCTGCTGGTCGTCCTTGGCGCCACTCTCATCAGCTCGTGTGGCGGCGACGAGCCGGAGCCACCAGCCACTACGTCGGCCATCGCCACGGCCTTACCGACACAGATTCCTGCAACTGCAGTGCCGCAGCCAACCGCAGCAGTCGTCCCAACGGCGGTTCCCGTTCCCTCCGTTCAAACGCCAATGCCGCCGGCAGAAGGCGCATTTGGCCTGGAGACCGTAGGTACGGGATTCAAGCGTCCGCTCTACCTCACATATGCACCCGGCGACGCCGGCGGACGGCTCTTCATCGTAGAGCAGAACGGCACGATCGCAATTCTCAAAGACGGTCGACGGCAGGAGCCACTGTTTCTCGATATAGACTCGCGCGTCGGCTCTAGCGCCAACGAGCAAGGCCTCTTGAGCATGGCATTCGATCCGGAATATGCGGCGAACGGCGTTTTCTACGTCTACTACACGGACAACCGGGGAGATACGGTGGTCGCCCGCTATCGCGTTTCTGCCGACAATCCCGACGCGGCCGATCCCGATAGCGAAGAAGTGCTCCTGCGCGTGGGGCAACCCTACGGCAATCACAACGGCGGCTTGATCAAGTTCGGCCCCGACGGCTATCTCTACGTCGCCCTGGGTGACGGCGGCTCCGGCGGCGACCCGTTAGACAGCGGACAAGACCTGGGGACACTGCTTGGCACGCTGCTCCGTATCGACGTGCGCACAGGCGGCGGCTACGCCGTGCCGGCGGACAATCCATTCGTCGGACGTGAGGGGGTGCGAGCGGAGATCTGGGCATGGGGTCTGCGCAACGTCTGGCGATTCTCGTTCGACCGCGTTACCGGCGATCTCTTTATGGCCGACGTGGGGCAGAACAAGCTGGAAGAGGTGAGTTTCCAGCCGGCTGCCAGTCCGGGCGGCGAGAACTATGGCTGGAATAGGTATGAGGGCAGCCAGCCCTACGGCAACCGCAGTTCGGAGGGCATGCTCCGTAGAGAGATGGTCTTTCCGATCGCGGAATACGGCCGCAGCGAGGGCTGTTCCGTTACCGGCGGTTACGTATATCGCGGCCAGCAGCTCCCGGCGCTCGCGGGCAACTACATCTTCGGCGACTACTGTTCCGGCATCGTCTGGACCCTGACACCCCAGGCCGACGGCGCCTGGCTGCGCACCGTGCTCTTCGTCGCGCCATCGGAAATCACCTCTTTCGGTGAGGACGCCGACGGTGAAGTGTACGTGGTCATTCGCACCGGCACGATCTACCGCATCACGAGCACGTAACGCATTGCACAACACCATTGTGGTGTTCGAGCGAATTCCTGCGAACGAGCTGTAGGGGCACGATATGTCGTGCCCCTACATTAATTCTCTGATTGTGCGCCGCTTGTCTCTGGCTGTCCGGGATGAGTACAATGCAGCCAGAAACGCATTCGATTTCTCCTTGTGCCACGCTTTTGGGGGTCCTGTGCTATGGATAGAGAGACATTTAAGCATCCCGGTGTCGAGTATCGCGCTGTGCCGTTTTGGTCGTGGAACGACTGGCTGGAAGACGACGAGTTGGTGCGGCAGATCGACGAGATGGAGAAGGCCGGGTGGGGCGGCTTCTTCATGCATTCGCGGCTGGGCCTCGAGACGCCCTACATGACGCCGGAGTGGATGGACCGCATTCGCACGTGCGTGGAGGAAGCCCGCAAGCGCGGCATGCACGCCTGGCTCTACGATGAAGATAAGTGGCCAAGCGGTTTCGCCGGCGGCATGACCGCCCTTAAAGACCCCGACTACCGCATGCGAGTGCTCGCCCTCCGGGTCTTCAATCGCTACGACACGTATCCCGAGAACGTGGCGGTGTTTGCGGGCAACCTCAGCAACGGCGCGCTCACCGACGTGCGGCAGGTGGATTCCCAACAAGACGACGCCCATCTCACCTACCTGCAGTTTCACGAATGGATCGCACCGCTGGGGAGCCCATGGTTCAATGGCGCCGCGTACAGCGACCAGCTCAGCGTTGACGCCGTGGGTGAGTTCATCGATAACACCTATGTCGCCTATCGCGACGTCCTTGGCGACGATTTCGGTTCAGTGGTTCCCGGCATCTTTACCGATGAGCCGAATTACTGCTCCTTCCATCAGGAGCACCCGGAGATTTCCGTGCCCTGGACGAAGGGGTTTGCCGAGATATTCGAGGGGAAGTTTGGCTATGACCTGATTCCGCATCTGCCGTCGCTCTTCTACGAAGTCGGTGACTATCGCAAAGTGCGCTACCACTACTGGCGCGCCATCACGGAGCAATTCGTCGAGGCGTTCTCGAAGCAGATTTACGACTGGTGCGACGCCCACAACCTCAAGCTCACCGGGCACTATCTCTACGAAGATTCGCTACAGCAGCAAGTTCCGGTCTCGGGCGCGGTGATGCCCCACTATGAATATATGCACTACCCCGGCATCGACCACCTGCGCCGCAACATTGCGGACCTCGTGACGCCGAAGCAATTGGATAGCGTGGTCTGCCAGCTTGGCAAAGAGCGCGCGCTCTCCGAGACCTACGGTTGCTCCGGCCAGAACCTCTCGTTTGAAGGGCGCAAGTGGATCGGCGACTGGCAGTGCGTACTGGGCGTAAACTTCCTCAACCCGCACCTGTCCTCGTATACGTTGCGCGGCGCGCGCAAGCGTGACTATCCGCCGGACATCTTCTACCAGCAACCGTGGTGGCCTCACAATGCCTTGATCGACGACTACTACGCCCGGTTGTCCTATGCGCTCAGTCAAGGCGAGCGTGTGGTAGACCTCCTCGTCGTGCACCCCATTGGCAGTGCGTGGTCCGTCTATCGCCCGCAAAATCCCCAATCAGCGCGAGCAATTAATGATCCCTGGGTCGCGCTTTCCACGCGGCTCCTGGAGGAACACTTCGACTACCACTTTGGCGATGAGTCGATCATGGCGCGGCACGCCCGCGTGGAAGACGACTGCCTCGTCGTCGGTCAAATGCGCTACCGCGTCGTCATCGTGCCGCCGAGCATCACGCTGGCAGGTTCTACTGTGGCGTTGCTGCAGGCCTTCAGGGCCGCCGGTGGCGTTGTGTTCTTCTGCGATGAGAAGCCGACGCTCATTGAAGGCGAACGCGACGAGTCCGTGGATGCGCTGATTGCCGCGTGCGACACATTACCGCTCGGCGACGCACCCCTGGCCGCGACGCTGGAGCCGCACCTGGCACGACCGGTACGGGTGACCAATGGGGACGGCAGCGCGGTGCCGCACGTCTGGTACAACCTGCGGCGCAACGGCGGGGACCAGACTCTCTTCTTGGCAAACACGAGCCAAGATGAAGGCGGCGACTACACCGTGCACCTGCCGAACGGTGGCAATTGGCAGCTCTGGGACGCCGCGACCGGCGAGATTGAACCGCTGCCGGCACGGAATGGGGCTTCAAACGGCGCCGTTACGCTGCCGTTCGCTCCGGTGGGTTCGTACCTGCTCGTCAACGTTGCGCACGGCCCCGCCGCCGAAGCGCCGCCCGCGCCGGACTATACCCAATCGGTCGCTGTGGGCGATACCTGGGACGTGGAATTGCTGGACCCCAATGCGCTCACGCTTGACTACTGCGCGTTTCGCGTTGCCGGCGGCGACTGGCAGGAGCCGGTACCCCACCTGAAAGCCCTGGAGCAATTGCGGAAAGCCGGCACCCTGGAACACGTACGCATAACCGGGAGCGGCGTGCCGTTCTCAGTGCAGTACACCTTTGAATTCGGTCTTGCGGCGGGGCATGAACTCACGCTGGTTGTGGAACGTCCGGATGAATTTCGCATCGCGGTGAACGGCACGGCGGTCGCGCATGATGCCAGTGACGGCTATTGGCTCGATACCACCTTCCGGCGCATCCCCATCGGCGCGCTCGCCCAACCGGGCACGAACACGATCACGTTGGAGGGCGTCACGAGTCTCGACATGGAGATTGAAGCCTGCTACGTGATTGGCGACTTTGGGGTTGAGCAGAGAGGCAATGCGTTCAGGCTCGTCGCGGCGCCGACGCAGGCCAAGTCGGGCGACCTTACGCCTCAGGGACTGCCCTTCTATGCCGGCCGCGTGCGACTCAGCCAGCAGGTGGAGGTCTCCGATAAAGGAGATGCCGCGGCACTGGCGCTCGACGGGCTGGACGCTACGGTGACGATCGTGCGCGTAAACGGCCAAGAGGCCGGCACAATCGTCTGGCGGCCCCACGAACTGGACATTTCATCTCATTTGGCCGCGGGCGAAAACACCCTGGAACTGGAGCTGATAGGCACGCTCCACAACTTGCTCGGCCCGCACCACCACCGCGACGGCGAAATCCTGGCAGTCTCGCCAGCCACGTTCTCCGATTGGTTCAACTGGACGGACGACTATACTTTTGTGCGCTTTGGTTTGGAAGGCGCGCGGATTTTGCAAGGATGAATTGAAACAGAATAGAGCATGAACCGCAGTCGTAGGGGCACGATATATCGTGCCCCTACGACTGCGACAGACTCAGGTTGAAATGATTGAAAGAGAAACTTGCTTGGGGGGAATGGTGGCTGACTCTACTCGACGACCTAGGCGACGGTCCGTTCGCTTGAAAGAATTCGATTATGCGCAACCAGGAGCGTATTTCGTGACGGTCTGTGCGAACGACCGAAGGGATGTATGGGGCAAGGTGCGCGGTGGAGGAGTTTCGCTCAACGACCTTGGACTCATCATTGAAGATTGCTGGGAGAATATACCTGCTCACTTTCCCCACGTAAGTCTCGACCATTTCTGCGTGATGCCTAACCATCTCCATGGCATTCTCTCCTTTGCGCATACGGGCGGAGGCACGATATATCGTGCCTCTACGATCGAGTCTGATGCGTTGAGTAATTCGGTGGGAGTCGAGTCGCCTTCCGAGGCAGGAAAAGAGCAGTTTTCTCACCCAGTTGCGGGATCGCTGCCAACAGTAATTCGGACCTTTAAGGCGGCGGTCACAAGGTACGCGCGCAGCATTAGGGAACATGGGGATTTCAAGGTTTGGCAGCGAGGGTACTATGAGCGGGTAATTCGCGACGAAAGGGAACTCGAAGAAGTGCGCAAATACATTTCCAACAATCCAGCGAAATGGGATTTGGATACTGAGAATCCAGCAGTTCGAACCAAAGAATCGTTGGGTACGCATTGAGACTACTCAATCGTAGGGGCACGATATATCGTGCCCCTACTACCTACTAGTGCAAGATTTAACCCCGTGGCAGCAACTCAGCAAGAGAATTCAACCGACTCCCCTGCTCGGCCTGATCGGCTGACCATCTGGGCATTCTATGTCGGCACGTTTCTCTACTGGGGCGCGCTGTACATCTATTCGCCGATTCTCTCGGTGTATGCGGAGTCGCTGGGAGCGACGTTTACGCTCATCGGCATCGTGGTTGGTACCTACGGCCTGGTGCAGATGGTGCTGCGAATCCCGCTGGGCATACTATCCGACCGCTGGGGCCGGCGGCTGCCGTTTCTCTACGCGGGACATTTCTTCAACATCATCGGGTGCCTGGGCCTCGCGCTCGCGCCTACCGCCACGTATTTGGCCGTGTTTCGCGGCGTGTTGGGCATCAGCGCTGCCACCTGGGTGGCGTTTACGGTGCTTTACGCCAGCTACTTTCCGGCCGACGAAGCCCCCAAGGCCATGGGCATCATGTCGGCCATCAACGGCGTCTCGCTAATCGTGGTGAATCTTGCCGGCGGCCAAATCGCCGAATCCTTGGGCATGGTAGCCACGTTCTATGCCGGCGCCGGCTTGGCCGTCATCGGTCTGATTTCGACCGTCCCGATCAAGGAAAAGCGCGTCACGCGCAAACCGCCAACCGTGCGGCAGATCTGGCGCATCATGACCCATCCGGCGCTCATCATCGTGGCCTCGGTGACGGCGCTGAACCACTACGCCTTTTGGGCGACGACGTTCAGCTTTGTACCCGTCTACGCCGACGACCTGGGGGCAAGCAAGTTTACGCTTGGCATCATCGGCGTGGTCTCGCTGGTGCCGTATACGCTGGCGTCACTCGTCAACCACCGCTTTGCCCAACGCCTCGGCGATAATTGGGCGGTCTTTACCGGCATGATGATCATGGCCGCTACCACGTTCGTGGTGCCGCTTATTCAGGACATACCGCTCCTCGCGGCCTCCCAGGGCATCAACGGCATCGGGCGCGGCATTGTCTATCCCTTGCTCATGGGGCTGAGCATTCGTGAGATTTCCGGCGAGGACCGCGCCACCGCCATGGGCGTCTTCCAAGCCGTGTACGCCATTGGCATGTTCGTCGGCCCCATGACGGCGGGCGCGGTGGCCGACCTGCTCGGTCTGGGCGGTGCGTTCATTCTCTCCGGCGCTGTGTCGGTCTTGGCGGCGCTGACGGCGCTTGTGCTCATCAAGCGGAGACCGGCGGAGCAGGCGGCGGGATAGCGCGGCAAACGCGAGAATACGGGGTCAATTGCGGAGCACCTATCATCATTACTTGGGGATGATTGGCGTTAGGTCTAGATAAATCTTGGCGGCATGCCTTTGACGCTTCCCCAATTTTCTGGATTCCGGCTTGTGCCGGTATGATGGACTGTCGCGCGTTTCCCTTACGGAACAAGTGCACATGAACGGCATGGGACGCCTGCACAGTGTCAGCACGAGCAATACCATGTAGCATACAAGGGCATTCAGCGAAAGCAATACACGGCGGCAGAGAGATTCTCACTAGAGCTTGAGATGAGCAAAGGAGCAAACGCCATGAAGATCGGTGTACGCGCGAACCGGCAGTCGCTACAGAGTGGCGGAGACGATTACCTGCGCTTCTTGCAGCAAATTGGTGTTGACTGCATCGATATCGAACTCGGGATGGTGCCAGGATACGACGAGACCGGGTGCTTTACGCGGGAAGGATTGCACGACATCGTGACGCGCTTTGCTACGGCCGGTCTGCGCATCGAGCGCGCCAATGCCACCAATTCTCATCACCTCGATGCCCTTATCGGCGGCCCTAACGCGGCCCAGCAGCGCGATCACCTTTGCACCATGGCGGAGTTGCTGGGTGAGATGGACGTGCCCGTGATGGGCGTCCAGTGCTTTCAAGCCGCCAATGCCGGGGGCAGCACCACAACCGGGCGGTCCTGGCCGGAGGGCCGCGGCGGCTACCGCTACTACCACTTCAACCTCGCTGATGAAGAGGCAGGTCAAACCGCCCCGCGCTTCAACGTTACCGCCGACCTGCTCTGGGAAAATCTTCTCTCCACCTACAAGCAACTAATACCTGTGGCTGAAGGCGCAAACATAAACGTCGCGATGCACGGCAACGATCCGCCGCTGTATGAACTCTACGGCAATCCGCAAATCCTCTGCCGCTTTGCCGACTTCGACCGTCTCTTCAGCGAGGTTCCCAGTCCGCACAACACCATGACGTTTTGCGTCGGCACGCGCTACGAATCAGGCGAGAGCATCTTTGAGGGAATCCGCCGCTTCGGCGGGCAGGGCAAGATCGTCCACGTGCACTTCCGCAACGTGCGCGGCACGCTGCCGGTAGACGGCAGCTACAGCGAGGTCTTCTTGGATGAAGGCGACATGCACATGCAGCAAGTCGTGGAGGCGCTGCATGGGGTACACTACCAAGGTGCCATTGACTTCGACCACGTGATGCAGTTGACCGGCGACACGGCGAATGGACATCAATACGTTGCCTACTCGGTGGGCTACGTACGGGCGCTACTGCAGGGGTTGGGGAATTAGGGCGACTTTCCCGATGTCACGGCGAACCATTGCTTGGATGTAGGTTGTGAGAGACTTTACCCCCGTTTGTTGATGTAGGCACGCGCCAAGAGTGCTTCGACCCTTCGATAGGCTCAGGCCGGGCAGGCTCAGCACGAACGGAACAGGGGGACTAAGCTGACTGTTCTTGACGACAATCGAGAGAGACCCCAGCCGTTCGCCCTGAGCACGGTCGAAGGGTAAACGGCGACGCAGCAGCGGGCTAGGGATGTACCGCACGAACGGCATGGAGCCGGACAAACGGCACTGAGCATGCTCAGCACAAACGGAACAGTGGGACTAAGCCGACTGTCCTTGACGACAATCGAGAGAGACCCCAGCCGTTCGCCCTGAGCACAGTCGAAGGGTAAACGGCGGCGCAGCGTTGGGCTATTGGACCCACAGAGACTCGTTGCAACGCACAAGGCTGATTTGAAGAATAGAGGTACAAGTCACGAGAGAAGATCCAAATTCACACTTGGGTAGAACAAGGAGCACAGAAGAAATGCAGAAGAATTGGGCGCTGGCGAAGATCCGCGCCGGGGGCGTCACCGCCGGACCCGCGATGGGCATCGACTCGCCGGACTTGGCGGAGCAAGTCGCCCACGTTGGCTTCGACTTTGTGAGCTTTGACTGGCAGCACGGGCAGTGGACCGAACTGTCGCTGAACAACGCATTGGCGCGCTTTCTCCATACCGATACCGTGCCGATTGTGCGCGTCAAGGGCCACGAGCCCGGCACTATCAACCGCGTGCTCGACATGGGGGCGCTGGGCGTCATTGTCCCCATGGTGGAGACCGCCGAACAGGCCGCGGCCGCTGCGAGCCCGGCGCGGTTCCCGCCAGCGGGCACCCGCTCCGGCGGCGGCATGCGCCTCAATCTCATCGGGGGCGGCACGGCGCAGGACTACTTTGCCGCCGCCAATGATGAGGTCATGGTAATCGTCATGGTGGAGAGTGAAGAGGCCATTGCCAACGTGGAGAGCATCATGCAGGTGGAGGGCGTGGACGTAGTGCTCATCGGCCCCGGCGACCTCATGATCAACGTGCACGCCCACGGTCACGACGAGGCCCACCATGAGGCGCTGGTGCAGCAGGTCGCCGCCGCCGGCAAACGCACCGGCACCGCGGCTGGCTACGTCTGCCAGAGCTACGAGCAAGCCCAGCAGCGTGTTGCTGAGGGCTTCCGCTTCCTCTGGTTCGGCAACGATAGCGTCTTTGTAAGTACCGGCATGCAGAACCTCCGGCAGGAAATTGAGACGCTGGGATAAACCACGTAATTTTCGGAGCGGATGGAAATTCGTAAGCGTAGCAGAGCGAGGAGTGCCATGAGCAGCGATTTGCGGGCGGGAGTCTTGGGCGTAGGGCGGGGGCTGAGCTTTGTCCGTGTGCTCCAGGCCATGGATGGCGTGAATGTGACGGCCATAGCGGATATGAACGCCGAACGGGTGCAAACGGTATGTGACGAGCACAACGTGCCCCACGGCTTTGCCACGCTTGAGGAGATGCTGGCAGAAGACTTGGACCTGGTGGTGGTAGCAACACCGATAGCGCAGCACGCCGCGCATGCCATACAGGTGCTCGAGGCGGGCGTGAACGTGCTCTCCGAAATTCCTACGCTCGCCACGCGGGAGGAGGCCGACCAGTTAGTAGCCGCCGTTGAAAAGAGCGATGCGCTCTACATGACCAGCGAGAACTGCAATTACTGGGCGTACGTGCACTCTCTCCGGCACCTCAATGAGCGGGGAGACTTCGGACAGATCTTCGCCGCGGAAGCCGAGTATATTCACAGCATCCCCAGTCTGCGGCGCGATGAGCACGGCAATCCCACGTGGCGGGCGACGATGCTGCCGATCATCTACCTCACCCACAGCCTCGGCCCGGTGATGTCGGTCACCGGCCAGTATCCCGTGGAGGTGGTCTGTCTGGGTACAGCGGAGCACTTCGAACCGGGCCTCACCGACATTCAGATGGCCATCTTTCGCATGACTGACGACAGCGTCGTGCGCATAACGTGTTCTTTCGCCAACTGCCATTGGGGCAACCACCGTCAGGTCTTCATGGGTACCGAGGCGACATTCGATTCCGGCTGGATTGGCAAAGATGAGCCGAAATTCCGCTACGCGGGAGGAGACTTCACCATACCCGATAACCTGCCGCTGGGCACGAACTATCCCGATGCGCCGGAAGCCGCTGCCCTCGGCGGACACGGCACTGCCGAATGGTACATGCTGGAAGACTTTTTCACGGCGATCCGCACCGGCGGACCGGTGCCCATTGACGTCTACGAAGGCATCATGTACAGCCTGCCGGGTATCTGCGCGGCGGAATCAGCCGCCAACGGCGGTCGGCCGGTCGCCATTCCCCAGTACCAACTGCAGCGCGGCGGATAGCGTAGGGCGCAGCCTGATTCGTCGCCCTCACCCCCGTATCACGTACGGGGCAGGCTCTAACCCTCTCCCCCAGGAGAGGGAAAAAAAGCTAAGCAGCAGGCGCAGCAGTTCCCCAACGGAGCGATGTACTGAAAGTGAAAGAGAAGGATGCGCGTCGATGAAAGGTGTAGTTTCCTCCGGTTTGACACCAGCGCGGTCTTTGTGAACAACGGTGTGGGAAACTTCCTTGAGGAGATGAGCACGGAGGTCTAGGCGGTTCCAATTTTGGACTCGAATAGAATCTTCGGCAAAGTGGAGCGAGGAGTGCTATGAACAGCGAATTGCGTGCGGGCGTATTCGGCGTGCGGCGCGGGCGGAGTTTTGTGCGCGTGTTGCAGGCCATGGACGGTGTAAGCGTTACGGCAATTGCCGACATGAACGCCGAACGGCGGGAAACGATTTGTGAAGAGCACAACGTACCCCAGGGTTACGCCACGCTAGAGGAGATGCTGGCTGAGGACTTGGACCTCGTGGTGGTGGCGACACCGGCGCCCCAGCACGCTAAGCATTCCATACAGGTGCTCGAGGCGGGCGTGAACGTCATCTCCGAGATTCCCATCCTTGCCACCCGGAAAGAGGCCGACCAACTCGTTGCCGCGGCGGAATCGAGCGACGCCCTCTACATGTGCGGTGAAAACTGCAGCTACTGGGCGTATGTGCACTCCCTCAAGCACCTCAACCAACGCGGGGACATGGGACAGATCTTCGCCGCGGAAGCCGAGTACATTCACAACATTCCAAAACTGCGGCGCGACGAGCACGGCAATCGCATCTGGCGGTCGCCCATGCCCCCAATCACGTATCTCACGCACAGCCTGGGGCCGATCATGTGGGTCACCGGACAGTATCCGGTGGAGGTCGTGTGCCTGGGGACCAAGGAGCACTACGAACCGGACCTCGACGACATCCAGGTGGCGATCTTCCGCATGACCGATGATAGCGTTGTGCGCATTTCCTGCTCGTTTGCCAATTCTCACTGGGGCAACCATCGGCAGGTGTTCATGGGCACCAAGGCGACGTTTGACTCCGGCTGGATCGGCAAGGACGAACCGAAGTTCCGCTACGCCGGAGAAGGAGAGTTTGTCGTGCCGGACAATCTTCCGCTGGGCACGAACTTCCCCGATGCACCGGAAACCGCCGCTCTGGGCGGTCACGGCACCGCCGAGTGGTTCATGCTAAAGGACTTCATGAAGGCCATCCGCGAGGGCAGTCCCGCGCCCATCGACGTTTACGACGGCATCATGTACAGTCTGCCGGGCGTCTGCGCCGCCGAATCTGCCGCCAACGGCGGCCAGCCGGTGGCGATTCCGCAGTACCAACTGCAGCGCTAAACGTAGGGCTAAGTACCCGCGATGCTTGGCAGTAGGGATAGTAGGATTATCCGGTTTGGGAGCGGCGCATCCTTATTTATGCGCACTGAGATAGTCCATGAACACGAATACTCTTGCAGACGCGTATACATCGTGATACACTTCTAGTGGAACAGTTGCGGTTTTTTGGCTTGGCATTGTGTCTACGGGCGGCAGGAGTAGCACGGCGATGGACTATGAGTTCTTCGGCACACTTGCTGCAATTATTGTTGCCTCCGTTGCGGTTTTCACGTTTCTTCTAAGCATAAAGAATGAAATACGGGAAGACCTTAGGGACGTGCGGAAAGACATGCGGGAGATGCGCGAGGACATGCGGGAGATGCGGGAAGACATCCGCGGCCTTCGCAACAGCGTGGAAAGTCTGAGCGAGCGGGTAGCGCGCATTGAAGGCCTCATCATTAGGCCGCGAGAGCTGCAAACACACCAGGAAAGTACGGATTAGCAAGAGGGTGTAGTGTCAGACCGCTCCTCGTTGCGGGTAGGCAGAATCTCTACGCTAGAACAGCTCTGCACCGTGAAAACAATTCGATCCGAAAGGTAACTGAGCTTGTTGCCCGGGCGCATGTGGCGGCTATTCAGGTCCCGCAAGCTGCAAATTGAGCTCTTTTGAGGTACACCGCGACCGAAAGACGCGAGAAGATCAATTAAAGAAAAATGACGGAGGATAGGATCAAATAAAATCCATTCTCCGTCTCTTTTTTTTGTCACCGTGGCACATGCCAGTAATGAATGTTCTGCCTACGAAACGGCACGACCGAGCCACCAGCCGGCTTCGGTCAGCAAGCGATCACCACAACAATGCGCGTTTGAACGGCGCTTTCCCGCCCTCTAGCCGAAGCGGCCGGTAATGTACGCCTCGGTGCGCTCGTCCGTGGGATTTGTGAAGAGGTCGGTGGTGGGGCCGAACTCGATGAGCTTGCCCCGGGCTGTGTCGTCGGAGAGCATGAAGGCCGTGTAGTCGGAGACGCGGGCGGCCTGCTGCATGTTGTGGGTAACAATGATGATGGTGAAGTCCTTGGCAAGCTCGCGCATGAGGTCTTCGATCTTCAGCGTGGCGATAGGGTCCAGCGCGGAGCACGGCTCATCCATGAGCAGCACTTCAGGAGAGACCGCGATGGCGCGGGCGATGCAGAGGCGTTGCTGCTGACCGCCGGAAAGCGCGAGTCCGCTCTGCTTCAGGTCGTGATTGACCTCATCCCAGAGGGCAGCACCGCGCAGCGCCGCTTCCACCAGTTCATCTTCGTCGGCTTGATAGCCATTCACGCGCGCGCCGAAGAGGATGTTGTCGCGGATCGAGCGCGGGAACGGGTTCGGCTTCTGGAAGACCATGCCGATGCGCCGCCGCACCTCAACCGGGTCCACCGTATCCGCGTAGATTTCCGTGCCTTCCAACAGCACGTTGCCTTGAGTACGCACGCCGCCGATGAGTTCATTCATGCGGTTGACCCCACGCAGCAGCGTGCTCTTGCCGCAGCCGGAGGGACCGATGACGGCCGTGATCTTCTTGCGCGGAAACCTGATGGAGACGTCAGTAACGGCCTGGAAATCCCCGTACCAAAGACTGAAGTTATTCACTTCAACGGCCGGATCGGGAATCTCCATTGGAGAGTCCTCCGGCAATTCCGCAGGGGCAGGTTGCGTCACCACAGCTTCGACAGTGCTTTCTTCCGCATAGGTCTTCTTTAATGGCACCTTTATCATACTGTTCATCCCCTCCCCTGGGCTAATATTTAGTGCGGAGTCGTTGACGCAGATAGATTGCTACGGAGTTTAGCGCAATGAGTACGACGAGCAGGACAATGATGCCGGCTGCCGCCAATTCATGGAATTCCGACTGTGCGCGTGAGACCCAGTTGAAAATCTGAATCGGCAACACGGTAAAGCGATCAAGCGGATGTTCAGGGAGAAACGGAACGAACGTCAGGGCGCCGATGGTAATGAGCGGCGCGGTTTCGCCGATGGCGCGCGCCGCCGCCAGAATGGCGCCGGTGAGCATGCCGGGCAGGGCATACGGCAAGACGTGGTGGCGTACGGTCTCCCACTTGGAAGCGCCAAGCGCAAAAGAAGCTTCCCGCATGCTTGGCGGCACGGCGCGTATCGCCTCGCGGGAAGCGACGATGATGATGGGTAGGATAAGCAGCGCCATGGTGCATGAACCGGCCAGCACGCTGCGTCCCATCTCCATCCAACGCACGAACACCTGCAGGCCAAGCAATCCGTACACGATAGAGGGCACCCCGGCCAAGTTGGCAATGTTCACCTGAATAAACTGGGTAAACCAGTTATCGCCGGCATATTCTTCCAGGTAGATTGCCGACATAACTCCAATGGGCACGGCGAGCAGCATGGTAAAGAGCATCATATAGAGCGTGCCAAAGAGTGCCGCCTTAATCCCGGCACGTTCCGGGAAGCGCGAGTCGAAGCTGGTAAAGAACTGCCAGTCCAGCCAACCGGTGCTCTGAATAATGACGTCTGCCAGAAGCACAACCAGAGTAACAACGCCGAGCAGCACGCTCAGCAGGCCCAACACCACGAAAAAGTGGGCCTTGATGCGCCGCCATTGCATGCTGGCATTGAAGATTGGCTCGCTGCGGCCAACCGTTCGGGTGTCTTCAGACATTAGTCGTACTCCTCCCGGAACCGGCGCACAAACCAGTGAGCGAAGATGTTCATGGCAAAGGTCAAGATGAAGAGCATGGTACCCACGGCAAAGATCGTGCGATATTCAAGCGAGGCAAACGGCGTGTCTCCCAGGCTTACCTGCACAATGTACGCAGTCATCGTCTCTATCGGCACGCGGGGGTCCAGCGTGAATGTGGGGTTTTGGCCCGCCGCGATAGAGACAATCATGGTTTCGCCAACCGCGCGTGAGAGCGCCAACACTGCCGAGGCCACGATGCCGGAGAGCGCCGCCGGAACCACGACTTGGGTAGCCACCTCAAAGCGGGTCGCTCCCAAACCGTACGCCCCTTCACGCAATGCCTGCGGCACGGCGCCGATGGAATCCTCGCTCAAGGAGGCTACCATCGGAATAATCATGACGCCCATCACGATGCCGGCACTAAGTGCATTGAAGATGCGCAATCCCGGAATGAACTCCTGCAGGATTGGCGTTACCAACGTCAGGGCGAAGTAGCCGTAAACGACGGTGGGCACACCGGCGAGTACCTCAAGCACGGGCTTGACGACGTCGCGTACCCGCGGTCGAGCAAATTCGCTGAGGTAGATTGCGATGAGCAGGCCGGTGGGGATAGCCACCGCCAGCGCGATGAAGGCAACAAGCGCGGTAGCGGTGACCAGCGGCCAGATCCCAAACTTCTTTATTGAGAAGAGTGGGGTCCACTCGGTCTCGGTGAGAAACTCGAAGATTGAAACTTCTCTGAAGAAGAACAACGTCTCTCCCATGAGCGAGAAGAGGATGCCGAGGGTCGTAACGATAGAGAGCGTTGCCGTTGCCATGAGCGCATAGCGTATGGCTTCCTCTTTCAAGTTGCGGCTCGCCCGTTTGCTCATGTCGTTGCGCGACGGATAGTGCGAGAACGGGGATACGTCCTCTGCCATCGGAGCTCCTCTCTTCACAACTGCCAACATCATGCAGTTGCTGCGTTACGATTCAACTGTTTTCGAAGGCTGGCTTCTCACCAGGCGCAACGTGGCGGGTGAGCCAGCCCCGGCACTCTCCGCGCGGGAGAGTGCCGGTAGCGTGTCTTCAATTGGATTGGTGTACGCCGCAGTAACGCTGCTTGCTTTGCGGCGAAGACGGCTCTTACTGCATGTAGCGGTCGAGCGATGCGCCGACCTCAGCGCCGTTCGGCCACAACGTGCCGGTGACGCGATCAGCGAAGCGCTGGGTAAGCGCCTCGTAGAGTTCGCGGGAGAGCTGCACGTAGCCAACCTCGGGACTGGAAATCAGGGGCGTGAACTCACTGCTGAGATAGTACTTGACGAACGCATCCACCTCAGGACGCTCTGCCGCGTCTTTCCGCACATATATGAAGATCGGGCGGCTCAGCGGCTGGTAGCTGCCGTCGGCGACCGTTGCGAAGGACGGTCCCACGCACGTGCCGTTACCGGAGTCAATTGGGACGGCCTTGACTTTATCGGTGTTTTCCACGTAGTAGGAGAGACCGAAGTAGCCGATGGCGCTCTTGCTGCCGGAGACGCCGGTCACGAGCACGTTGTCGTCCTCGCTGGCCTGGAAGTCGCCGCGGCTGGACTGGGCCTCGCCGACGATGGCCTCGGTGAAGTAGTCGAACGTACCGCTATCCACGCCGGGGGCGAAGAGGTCCAGCGGCATATCCGGGAAGCTATCACGAATCTGATTCCAGTTCGTGACTTCGCCCTGCGCTGCCGGTTCCCACATCTTCTTCAGTTCGTCCACCGTCAGGCAGTCCACCCAGTCGTTCTCGGGGTTGACGACCACGGTGAGGCCGTCGTAGGCAACCGGAATCTCGATGAAATCAAATCCGGCGGCAGTTACCGCCTCCATCTCGGAGGGCTTGATGGGCCGCGAAGCGTCCGATATGTCAGTCTCGCCGGCGGCAAACTTCTTGAAGCCGCCGCCCGTGCCGGAGACACCTACGCTCACGCGCACGCCGTTATGCATGATGCTGAATTCTTCGGCAGCGGCCATGGTGATGGGGAAGACCGTGCTGGAGCCATCGATGATGATGTCTCCTTTCAGTTCATCACTCTCGCCAGCCAGTCCATCAGTCTCGCCAGCGCCGGTATCTGCTCCGCACGCGGCCAGCAGGGCAAAGCCTGCCACGCCTGCCGCGGCAAAAGTGAACCGTCGTCTGCTCATCCGAAGCGGTGCTGTCATTTCATTCCTCCCATTCTTGGTGCGACAGCAGTCTGTCCCTTCGCGCCCGCCAACCGAACGTGCTGCACTCCCCTTCTCCTCGTCTCGCCGTGGGCAGGGAGGATGCCACCCTGTGCAACCCTACTCCGGTGAACGCGGGCATGGAACAAAGTTCTTCTCTCAACAGTGAGGAAAAGTATCACGGGCTCCGAATTGCGGTCAACGCACAGTTGGGCCATGTTAACAATCAGATAAAGATGCATACATTGTTGCTATGACTGGGAAAGAGCGGCTTTGGCGAACTCAACCCACGCTTTCCTCTATCCCCTCTAGCTGGCGCAGTGCAAGGCAGTGAGCGGCCTGCTGTGTTTGGCGCGTGAGAGAAGGAGAGTTAATCAAATGTTCACATTGTGTCTACGTTGCGTACATACGGCGCCGCCGCACGAGATGGATGGGCCGCGCAACAATGCTATTGCGCTCCCATTGGCACTGCCGGCATGCAGCGAGGTAGGCTGACTTCCCATAGAGGCACGAACGGTAGGGGCGGTTCGCGTGGGGATAGAGTTCTGCCGCACTCTCGATAATAAGTCATCCAGTGTGCGTGAATGGTAAGCGACCACTGGTTCGCAGACTGTAGCGGAATTCTTGAATGGACGACGTAAAGAGGGGGGAGGGGGCAACCTGAAGTTGGCAGTTGCCGCAGGCATCGGCTGTCCCGTGGAGTGGGAAGAAGGAATAGTCGACCTGCGGCATGTTACTCCGGCGGAATCCGGAGTTCGGTAACTGGTGAAGACAGATTCCGGCTTCTGCCGGAATCGTAGCTTTCAGGAAAGTGGTTTACAGATTTGATAGAAGAATCACGGGAGCAATTCTCTGCGCTTGCCTGCATACATGTCATTCCGAACGAAGCGCAACGAAGAGAGGAATCTAGTGTGCTGAAGCCGTTAAAGTGCGTTGAGCAGGGACCCTAGATTCCTCGCTCCGCTCGGAATGACATGACCTGTCAACACTGCCAATTTGGGAGAGAATTCTGTCAACGAATTACTCAACACTTACAATTCCGAGCGAAGCCTCGAACCCTGTTCGCGGAATCTAGGGCCCATGCAACGTGTCGCCCAATAGGCTCAACATCTTAGATTCCGCGCTCCGTTCGGAATGACATGTGTACTGTTCAAGTAGAGTACTGCGTTCAGCTGCTTTTGTTCTCAAATCTGTCAACGAATTACCTGACATTTACAGGAATGACATGTACGTTCGACAGAGTCCAGTGAGTAGAGGTTTTTGTAAACGAATTACTCAACAAATACAGGAATGACATGAACGGTCAACACTTTCAGGAATGACAATTTGAAAGTTCTCAGGCCTCAGACGCTGTATCTAAAGCGCGCTGGCAAGTCCCGTTCGCTCAGGACTGCGCGAGCCCATCCACCAGCGCTACGACTGCTTTGCCCAAGCCCTCCAGGTCGTAGCCGCCTTCCTGGACCGCGAGAAGCGGCACGGAGAGCGCCGCAAGCTGTTCGCCAATGGCCTGATAGCACTCATCGTTGAGAGAGAAGGCGCCGACGGGATCGCCGGCACGGGTGTCGAACCCACTTGAGAGGATGAGATAGGCAGGAGCAAACCAGGCGATCTTCTCCAGGGCCTGAGAGAAGGCTTCTAGAAAGGCGTCATTCTGGGTGAACATGGGCAGGGGCAGATTGAGGTTGAAGTTTTCGCCCGCGCCCGTGCCGGTCTCTTCCGGCCAGCCGCTAAAGCGCGGGTACGCCCAGGCGGGATGGCCGTGCAAGCTCACATACAGCACCTCGTCGGTGTCGTAGAAGATGTCCTGCGTGCCGTTGCCGTGGTGGAAGTCGATGTCGAGTACGGCGACGCGGCCGTGTTCTTTGAGAACGTTGGCAGCCACCGCCGCGTGATTGATGTAGCAATAGCCGCCGTATTTGTAGCGGCCCGCATGGTGCCCCGGCGGGCGCTCCAAGGCATAGACACAGGGCGTTCCGCCTCGCAGCATTTCGGCGCCGGTGAGCACCACACACGACGCCAGCCACGCCTTTTCCAGCGTATTCGCCGCCAGCGGTGTGTCGGGACTGATGGTGTACGGCGTCTCCAGCACGGAGCCGTCATCAGACTCGGCGAGGCGGGTCGTGGTCTGCTCGAGGAACGAGAGAAGACTCTCATCATGCACTTCGGCGGCGAACTCAAACGGGAACATGCTCGGCTCCACGAAGCTTCCGGCGTGCCCCGCCTGCTGCAAGGCTTTTGCCATCACTTCGACGCGCTCCGGCACCTCCGGATGATCCACGACAACATTGTAGGAAAGCTCGATGCGCGGCACGTGGGGTTGATGCAGCGGCGTGTAGATGATAGGAATTGTACGGCGCTGGGTGCGGGTCATAATAGCAGGTGCATTTTCTGAATGAGCTAGGTGGAGCCGACGGCGTAGGGTCGTAGTGCCGGCCAGTACTTGCGCGGAAGCGTGCCTTCGATCACGGTGCCGTCGGCACGGTGTTGCTCGCGGCGAATGCTGCCCCGCTGGTGGAAGAGGCTGACCAAGCGCCCCTCTTGGTAAGGGATGCGCACGTGCACGTCTACCGAAAGCTGCGCGTTTAATGTGTTTGCCACCGTATCCAAAAGAGTCTCCAGTCCGTCCCCTTCACGGGCGGAAACGAACACAGGCTTGGGGTGATCCGCCGGATTCGGCGCGAGTCCCTCAAGCCGGTCGATCTTGTTGAGGACCGTGATGGTGGGCTTATCCTCAATGCCAAGTTCGGCCAAGGTCTCGTAGACCGCCGCTACTTGGCGCTCGGACTGCGGATGGCTGACGTCCACAACGTGCAGCAGGATGTCGGCGGCCAGGATCTCTTCGAGCGTCGCGCGAAATGCCGCTATGAGCATGGGCGGCAAATGGCGGATGAAACCCACGGTGTCGCTGAATACCACTTCCAGTCCGTTAGGCAGCTTTACGCGGCGTGTGGTGGGATCCAAGGTGGCAAAGAGCTTATCCTCAGCCAGCACGCCGGCCTGTGTCACGGCATTCAGCAACGTGCTCTTGCCGGAGTTCGTATAACCGACGAGCGATGCCACCGGAATGTCGTTCACCGTACGCCGGGCTCGTTGGCGAGCGCGCCGGGCGCGCACCGCTTCGAGTCGCGACCGCAAGTGTGAGAGCCGTTGGCGGATGAGCCGCCGGTCCGACTCAATCTGCGTCTCGCCGGGGCCGCGGGTGCCAATGCCCGCGCCGAGACGCGAGAATTCTACCCAGAGCGTGGAGAGCCGCGGGAGCAGATACGTGAGTTGCGCCATCTCGACCTGCAGCTTGCCCTCGGTGGTCTGAGCGCGCGTGGCGAAGATGTCAAGGATGAGCGCCGTGCGGTCGAGTACCTTGACGTCAAGCTTCTTTTCAAGGTTGCGCTGTTGACTGGGCGTGAGGTCGTTATCGAAAATGACCAGGTCGTAGGCCTGCTCGTACCGCAGCGCCTTTATTTCCTCCACCTTGCCCTTGCCAATGAAGGTTGCCGGGTCCGGTTTACGCCGCCGCTGGTAGTACGTGTCGACGACGATGGCGCCGGCGGTGCGGGCGAGGCTGGTGAGCTCCTGCAGGGATTCCTGCACCGGCCATTGCTCGGAATCATTGCCGAGCGCGACGCAGACGAGTACCGCGCGTTCCGACCCACGCTCCGTGCCAACACTGTGCTGAGAGAAATCAAGCAATAACTGTGCCTCTGCAAACGAGTCTGTGCCCACATTGTACCATAGAAATCTCGACCATTGAGCGGTTAACCGACGAGCCGGGGGAAGACCTGAAAGGCAGTTAGCCGCATCGTGCACTCTATTCTGCCTAGGATCGAGAATTCATTTCTCCTTGCAGATCTCTGCATTGCTCTGGTCAGCGGCGCGAGGATTGCTTCTTCTCGCTCGAATGAGGGCCGGGGGTGAGAGGAAGCCGGCGCCAATCCAGCCCGAGGTCAGCTATTCGGTAAGGATTCGCGGAGAATTCCATCGGTCCAGAAATGCGGGGGACAAGCCCCCGCGCTACTTTGACTTGCCGATGCTCAGCCTAATGGGCGCCGTGCCGCCCACGGGCGGCATTGCATGCTGAACCCAGTGCAGATGCTGCCCATGGAGGTATGCAACAATCTTTAAGTAGCTAAGGCTGCCTTGCGGCAGCCTTGCGCCCTTTCGCCGAAGCATCCAGGGGGTGTACGAACTTTCAAAAGCCGATTCAGGTGACGGTTGCCAACCAGCAGTTGCCATTGCGCAAGCAAGGCTCAATGTGCCTGCAAGAAAGCGTACCAGGACTTTGGCGGAGACAGCTTCCCTGCCGTTAAGATTCTTCCGCCTCTTCCCCTTCGGCGTCCATGACGAAGGTCACGCCAAGGTCCATGAGCTCTTTGAAGGCTTCTGCGAGGCGCAGGAGGCTCTGCCCCTTGGTGGTTAACCTGTACTCGTGGCGTCGACCGAGAAGGCCGAAGAAGATGGTCTTCTCTTCGTCGGCGAGACAGTCCTGCTCGACGAGGGACATGACCGCCTTCGTTTCCAACTCAGGGGCAGGAGTGCGGGCAATGTCACGATCCGTCACGATAGCCTGGAACTTGCTCAAGGCGTCAATGCCGCGGCGATCGAGCAACTCTACGACGGATGGCTCCAGAATCGCGCGCACCGTGATGGCAAATTCCTCGCGCGTGCGCTCAGCGTTGCGGCCCGCCTGGTAGCGGAAGATGTCATGGTAGCCGGGGAGCATGAGCGACGGAGCGATATAGTCCGGCGTCACGTCGAATGTGGTGCCGCGGGTGCGGCTCTCGTGCTTGATCCCAAATCCAAGCTGAGTGAGCCGTCCTAAGCTCTCCTCCTGCACGCGCGTGGGGCTAAACTCCTGCCCTTTCATCGTGCGCCGCGCGGACTGATAGAGAATATCGATGTGCTGGTCACCCAAGTCTCGCGCATACATCTCGCGCACCTGTGTGATAAGTTCGTCAACCCTTAATTGTTTCGCCATGTCGACAGCCATGAGCGCCCTCTCTTCCGTTGTCGCTATCCACCGAATGCACGAATTCTGACTATGACTATACTACCGCTAGATCGAATATTCTGCACACACGCTACCATGCGTATGGGCGAGCGTCAAGCAGTGCAATTTGGTTCATCTCTGTAGAAATATCCAGGACAAGAGTTGGCAAGGAGATTTTTCTCTGGTAGGATTAGTACGCTCACAAGGCACAAGTGGGCTTAGTTACCTAGGGCAGGCCGTGAGGCCGCAGTGCCAGTGCTCAATGGCGCCTGCTGGCATCCTATATCTTGCAGAGAACCTCGCAGAGGGTAGCACTGGTGCAATCGCTATCGCGCCGTCTTCTATTGAAGTACGCCGGGCTCTTCGTCCCCGCCAGCAAACTCGCCCCGCGTGAGCTCCCGCTTCCCGCTGAGCAAGAACCCATCTACCAGCTTCCCTTCAATACCCCGCCGGGACCGAGCACCTGGTACGTGGCGCAGTGGTATGGGAATACGAACCTGGCACACCGCTTCCGCCACACCGTCTATCGGGAAGGGCAGGGGATTCATTTCGGCATCGACTTTGCCTGCCCGTGCGATACTGAGATAAGGGCGATCGGCGACGGCGTGGTGATCGGCGCGGACGACCTCTCCTTTGGCGCGGGTCCCCATAACGCGATCGTGCTGCACCCCAACGGTGACCTCTCGTTGTACGGACATCTGCGCCGGTTTCCGGCAGTTCCTGCCGGCGGCTCGGTGCAAGCGGGCGATCTCATCGGCTACTCGGGTGACTGGCTCGATAACGTGGCTTGCTTAGCTGCGCCCCATCTGCACCTGGAAATTCGACGGCCAGACCGCACCCGCGCGGTCAATCCGGCGCTCTTGATCAAGGCTGATTGGCACAATGCGGTATTGGGCCGTTTCCTCGGCTTTGTCAAAGACCTCGATGATCCGCGCCGTTGGCAAATTATCGAAGATCAGCCGGACACGCTATTCGGCGGGCGCATTCTCAATGACTACGCCCGTCTTTGGATGCGTTAAGGCGCTGTGGTACGGCATATGCGGCGTCGTCTTGGCGCAAGTCTTCTCTTAGGGCTTTGGCTCATGCTGGGCAGCGGCTGCGCGTACACGTATGTGCCAAACGCCGAGGGTACGCCTGTGCTTACCTTGCAGGTTTCCCTTCCGCCGACACCGACTGCGCTGCCGGCCATCGGCACGCCAATTGCCCCGACGCCAACACCGACTGCGCTGCCGGCCATCGGCACGCCATTTACCCCGACGCCAACACCGAGCCCGGTGCTAAGACGCCTCACCGCGCCCGGGTGCTGCAGCGGTATCTGGTGGTCGGACGATGGCACGCAGGTGCTCTACGTTGATAAGCCGGATGACCGCCCGGCCGCAATCTGGGGCGTGGACATCGCCACTGGAGCAGCGGCGCTGTATAGCGCAGTGGTGGGCGTGCTGCAATATAACGATCGGTACGTTATCGCGCTGGCGCACCAAACGCCGCTGGGCGTCACCGTGCATGATCGGCAGACCGGTGAAGGTTGGGCGCTCTTTGGCGTGGGAAGCCTACCGTTCATCTCTCCCGACGGCGCTCGTATTGCGTATGATGGGCGTCCGTCGCAGCAGACGTTGTTCGCCAGTCGCCGCGAGAACCCGATTGTGGTGGCGGCGCTGGACGGCAGCAACCCGCAACATTTGACCACACTCTACGGCGTCGGCATTGTGGGTTGGTTCCCCGACGGCGCACGCTTGCTGGCGTTGGGTACACGGGACCCCGACACCGAACGCCCTACCCTTTGGCAGATCGACGCAACCAACGGCGCACTCGAGAAATTCGATGACGGCGTGCATTTGCGCAACATCTCACTCTCGCCCGACGGCGCATGGCTGGTCTTTCTCAAGGCGTTTGAGGAAGACCCGGACTTGAACACCACCTGGGCAATGAATGTAGCTACCGGCGCGCAAAAGCGGCTCGACTTCGCGGTCAGATACGCCTGGGTCGGCGCTGAGGGCGCATCGCTGCTCTACATTCCGGCGCGCGAGACGCCGGCCTCCGGCTTCGGTGTGTGGAAGCTGGACGTCGCTTCCGGCGAACGGTCTCGACTCACCGATCCGGCGCAGACGCCGCTGTTCATTGCCAACGGCGACTGGGCGCTCGCCCCCGCTGGCCAGCACCTTGCGTTCGTCTCTGCAGAGGACTACGCCATCTGGCTGCTTGAGATGAGTCCGTGAGCGAGGGCACCCGCTGCACGTACGGTTGCGCCAGCCCCACGAGCCTACCAAGTTCGCCAAAACCAAAAAGGAAGGAATGAGTAGAATCGGAAACTTATCTCGAGGATAAGCGAAACTTTGCTCATAATCTCCTTAATGAGGCTCCTCAATCTGTCATTCTGAGGAGCGCAGTGACGAAGAACCTCGTTTGTGGAGGATTCTAGGTTCCGCGAACCCTGTTCGACGCTCCGCTCGGAATGACATGAAAGCCAGCCCAACGTGGGAGTCCAGTCTAATACAACCAATTCTGAAGAAGGAAACGCTTGCGGCCGCGCGGAGCGGGGTTCTTGCTATGCGACGATTCACCCTTGAGACAAGCCTCTGGCTGCCGCAGCCGGTAGAGGAGGTATTTTCCTTCTTCGCCGATGCGGCAAACCTGGAAAGCCTCACGCCGCCGTGGCTGCGGTTTGAGATCCAAACGCCCCTGCCGATTGCAATGGCGGCCGGCTCCCGCATCGACTATCGGCTGCGGTATCGCGGGTTCCCCCTGCGCTGGCGCACTGCAATCCAGGCCTGGGAGCCGCCGCACCGGTTCGTTGACTGCCAAGTCAAAGGACCCTATCGCCGCTGGGTGCATGAGCACGTGTTCGTAGAGCAAGACGGCGGGACTTTCGCGACGGACAACGTGGAGTACGCCCTGCTGGGCGGTGCGATTACCAATGCTCTGCTCGTTGGCCGGGACTTAGAGAGAATCTTCGCCTACCGGCGGCAGCGAATGCTGGCGATCTTCGGCGGCACTGCCGAGGATTGCCGCTCGTAACGCGCGCTGGAAATCGCTAGTCCGACCCTCTATCCCGCGCATGACCCCGTGTGGCGGCGGCGAGATACGCCTGGTCCAACGGTCTCAGATTCAAGTCCTCAAGCTTCGCGAGCGGAACGAACTCGGCCGAGATTTGGTATTCATCCGGCTTTTGCGGCACGGCGCAGTTGCTGTGGGAGTGGGATCGAAAGACCACCCAGAAGAAGTCGGGATACGGGTACGCGTATTGCGGAGGTCTTGGCGTTTGGTGCCGGAGATGCACAAATCCCAAGCGGTGGATGTCCCTGATTTGAACGCCGGCTTCCTCGCGTATCTCACGATGCAGCGCGTCCAGCAGCGTCTCTCCAGCTTCCAGCCTGCCGCCCGGCAGGACTCGCGCTCCATCCCTATTGCGCATCAACAGGACGCTGTCATCGTGGAATACGAGTGACCGCACGGACGTTATGTAGTCCGGCGGCGGCAACTCGTGCGTGACATAGGCAGAGGCAACCAGCTTGATCTCGCCGCCGTGCCAGTCCAAATGCTCGGTTGCAACAGCAATGTGGCAGCTGAGGAAAGCGGCAACATCGGAGCTTGAACTATCACAAAGCACATTCGCCCCCGTGCTGGAGTCTCTCGGTAGGATACGCCGGAACTGCCAAGAATCACGTAATGCTCAACGTGTAGAGTGCGTGCGCCTAGCAGTACGCCATTTACCCTTCGACTGAGCTCAGGGCGAACGGCGCGGTGTGGAAACTAGCTAGCATGACGTAGCAATCAAGCGAATCTTGACGTAGCGCGGGGGCTTGTCCCCCAATGCTGTCGCATTAGCCGCCGGGGTGAAAAACATGAGGTTGTCGGTGCCCTACCCGGTAGCGCGGGCCCTTCGACAGAGCCTGTGCTGAGACTGCCGAAGTTCTCAGGTCACGTTTGCAGCCCCGTATCAAGTACGGGGCAGGCGCTGCGTCTGTGTCCTTATGTTAGGGACGCAGTCTCTATTGTTGCATGACTCTCTTCCTTGCCGCTACGCTGCATTTCCCCCTCACCCCGGCCCTCTCGCCCCCTGAAGACCCTTGCATAACCCATGCCGGCGCGGGAATGTCCCCTCTCCCGGCGGGAGAGGGTTAGGGTGAGGGGGAGATTTCCACATTCTGGGAGCTACTTTCCGTTATTGCACTTTTGCGTATCGGTCTTGCTGGTAGAAAGGATTGGTAAGCAGAAATCCCCTCACCCCGGCCCTCTCCCCAAGGAGAGGGAGTAATTCACGCCTCTGGAGGAGAAAAAATACGCGTTCCCTATGCCCGTAAGGAATGCATAGCGATTCCTTCTACTTTTAGTGCAACTATATTGGGGCCTGTCCCCTGCTTCTTCACGCTGCAGCATAGTACACCGTGCAGGGCGACTTGATGTCCCGCAAAGGCACGTACGTAGGCAAAGAGCAGTGCCACTCAGGACCGGCCACGCTCGTTACACCTCGGTTGGCATCACCTACGAGATATTGTGAATGTCCTGCCACTCGGTATGGAACGCGCCCTCCATGTCCACACGCTGGTACGTATGCGCGCCGAAATAGTCGCGCTGGGCTTGCACAAGGTTAGCGGGCAGCCGCGCCGTGCGGTAGCCCTCGATGTAGTTGAGCGCGGCGCTCATCGCCGGAGTGGGCAAGCCTTCGGAGACCGCTTGCGCTACGATGCGGCGCAGGCCGGGTGTACGCTCCCTGACGTCAGTTGCAAACGGCTCCGCCAGCATGAGATTAGGCAGGTCCGGGTCGGCGGCGAACGCCTGCTTGATGGGCTCGAGCAGCAGTGAACGAATGATGCAGCCGCCCTTCCATATGCGCGCCACAGTGGCGAAGTCCAGGTTGTAGTCGCGTTCAGCCGAGGCTGCGGTGAGAAGATGCATGCCCTGGGCGTAGGCGGAAACCGCCGCCAGGTAGACGGCATCTTGGAGCGCGGGCAGCAACTCCTCCCGCGCGCCGGCGAATGCAGGCGACGCGCCGTGCAGGATACCGTCGGCCCGCTCGCGGATCTCCTTGAAGCTGGAGAGAATCCGCGCTTCGGTTGCGGCGGTAATGGTGGGAATGGGAATGCCGTGGTCGAGGGCGCTCTGGGACGTCCACTTGCCCGTGCCCTTCTGCGCCGCGCTGTCCTGGATGATTTCGACGACAAACTTGTCGGTCTCGGTGTCCTTGCGGGTCAGGATGTCGGCGGTGATCTCCACGAGGAACGACTGCAGTTCGCCGGCATTCCAACCGGCCACGACTTCTTGTATTTCAGGCACGGTCATGCCCAGGCCGCGCTGCATCACGTCATAGGCTTCCGCCAGCACCTGCATGATGCCGTACTCGATACCGTTGTGGACCATTTTCACGTAGTGTCCGGCGGATCCCGGGCCTAAGTAGGCGCAGCAGGGGCCGTCGTCCACCTGTGCCGCGATCTTGGTGAAGATGGGTTCCACCGCCGCATACGCCGTCTCTGTGCCGCCGGGCATGATGGAAGGTCCGTGCAGCGCGCCGTACTCGCCGCCGCTCACGCCGGTGCCGATGTAGCCGCGCCCCTGCGCTTCTACGGCCGCGGCCCTGCGCTCGGTATCGTCATAAAACGAGTTGCCGCCGTCGATTATGAGGTCGCCGGGATCGAGCAGCGGCAGCAAGGCATCAATTACCGCATCCGTTCCCGCGCCCGCCTGCACCATGAGCATTGCCTTGCGCGGGGGCTTGAGGGCGGCAACGAAATCTTCCAGCGTCAGGGCGCCAACCACGTTCTTGCCCTGTCCCCGCTCTTTGACGAACGCCTCAGTACGCGAGGTCGTACGGTTGAAAACCGCCACCGTAAAACCCTTGCTCTCAATGTTCAAGGCAAGGTTCTGTCCCATAACCGCCATGCCGATGACACCAATGTCACAGGTGCCTGCGTTCTGCTCTGCCATGTAGTCGCTTTCTCCCTAAATACATACTTGTCGATAGTGCTCTCAGCCTGGTATCGTCAGGAGCGGAGCACGAACTGCCAATGCCGCTGCGAGCGGCCCTGTATGCCTCTGCGCTAGATTGTAGCAGGTAAGACGGGCATCGCGCCCACCGCGCCTCAGCCTCATTGCAGAAGTGCTAATCCGAGAGTGGAGAGCAGCGACAGTGGCGAGTTGTGTATAATCCACGCGTGGTTGCGTTGTTTAGTTTCAGCCTATTAATGGCTTTGAAGGAGAGATTTGGGGCATGACGCACATCATGGTGCCGGACGGCGTTTTTCCGGTCTGGCTGTGGGGCCTTGGCTGGGTGGTTACGATTGCTATGGTCGGACTGATCGTTCTGCGCACGGACCGTGAAGCCATGGTGCGCATGGTGCCATTGATTGGCGTGATGGCCGCGCTGATGACGGTTGCCATGTCGTTTGCGCTCGTTCCTATCGCCTATGAGCCGCACCTGACCGTGGTAGCCGGTATCTTGCTCGGGCCAGTCTACGGCTTCATTGCGGGCCTCATCTTCATGATTCTCCGCTGGCTCATGGGCGACGGGGCGGTTACCCTCATCGGGATCAACACCCTGCTCATGGGGGCAGAGGTCACCATAGGATACCTGCTCTTCCGGGGTTTCTTGAGATTGCTAAGGGAGCGCGCAGCCCTCACAGCGGGGATTAGCGCATTCATTGCGCTTGCGTTGACGACCGGGTTGTTTCTCGGCGTTGTCGCGGCTGGCAACATCAACCCATTTCAAGGCGAGATGGGGGAACTGGGCGCGTATAGCATTGAAACAGGCACAATCCAGGATCCCTTTGCCGAGGGCGTGGTGGCATTGCACGTTTTCGAGGGTGATCATGAGGAGCATGAGGAAGCGCCCACTATCGTTGGAGAGTCCCCGTTCTTGGTCTATGCCCGTGCGGTGTTAATCCTCGGTCTGATCGGATGGGTGTTGGAAGGCGTCTTGGTAAGCTTGATCATCGGTTTCTTGGCGCGCGTACGGCGCGACTTGGTGATACCGACGCGTGTCCCGACAGCCCAAGAATAGAAGGCGCTCGTAATCGCGTCAGCCCATGTAGGAGACCTTTGCATAACCCCACTTTCAAGCAGGGCACTCCCTCTCCTGGGGGAGAGGGTTGGGGTGAGGGGGTCTTTTTGCTACAATGGCCCTTTACGCTGGGAAGTGTCAAGACGTATCAGGGCAGATTCGGTGTGCATGTGGATAGCTTTCAGGAGATTCACCCTCACCCTAGCCCTCTCCCGTCGAGGGAGAGGGAACTATTTCGCTACCGCTTGAGTTGCGCAAAGGTCTCCATGTAGGGGCACGACATGTCGTGCCCCTCCGGTATGAGGAACAGACCCTAATGGATATCGGCACGGTTGATCTCTGGGCAACGCATTACCGCAGTTGGCTGCATAATGCCACGCTGTCGGCCAAAGTATTGCTCGTGGTGGCGGTACTTGTGACCGTGATGCTGGCAGACCACGTCGTGCTCTTGCTGGCAACGTACGGCCTGGTGCTGGCCTTGCTCCTCACTACACCGCTGCCGGTGCTGACACTTGGCGCAACCTCGCTCTACACGGTGTTTTTTGTGGCTATCTTCGCCATCTCGCGCTGGGACGGCACCTGGCTCACGGTCCTCACCATCATCGCCAAGGCGCCTACAATGGCGCTGGTTGTCCTGCTGCTCGTTGCCTCCACACCCTATCCGCGCATCTTTGCGCCGCTGAGCCGGTTTCTGCCCGCGTTGGTGGCTGAGAGCCTTCTCATGGCCTATCGCGCGGTGTTTGTCCTGTTGGAACTCACCCGGCGCTTGCTGCTCTCGCTGCGACTGCGGGGCGGGCTCGGCGGCGGTTCGCCGTGGCAACGGGTTAAGAACCTCAGCATCGGCCTGGGGCTGGTCTTTGTGCACAGCATGGACTATGTGCAACGGCTGTATACGGTCATGCGGTTACGGGGCTACGCTGGTCAATTGGCCGGCACGCCGCGTGCTGGGACCGTATCCCGACATTCCGGCGGCAGACGGCATCTCTCTGCTCTACTCCGGCGTGATGACGCGGCCCTATGCGGCGTAGCGTTCGTTACTGTTGGCAGCGCGCTCATGGGTCGCGCCAGCGGGACTGCCTGGCCGATGTACGGTTTGGCAGTGGTGAGTGTTGTCGTTCTGATTGGCGCCCAGCTTTTCCGCATGTTCCGCCGGCCCGCCGGATAGGACAGAAGGCACGGCTGTTCCGCATACTGTCACCCATACGCGCGGCCGGCGAGTGAGTAAGCGGTACACGAAAAGCGCGCGCAAGGGTGAAGTGACGGCAAATGCGGCTCTGGAAGGATAGGGGATTATGATGCGTTCAGTGGTGTCCTACGTACGCGCTTTGGGACTGCTGGTAACCGTGCTTGTGTTGGCTGGCTGCGCAATGCAGGAACCCTATGCGCAAGAGCCCAATCTGATAGATGGTGAACCGGCGCCGCTCACAGTCGAAGTTCTTAAGAATGCTACATATAAGTCTGACTTTGTGAAGGGTGGACAGGCGCAGTTGCAGGACGGCGTGTACGAGGAGCAGGTTGCGCCGGACTCCGCCAGTGAGAACACTCTCGCGTTGACCGAACACATGGCCTTTGGCGATGTAAACGGTGACAGACTCGAGGATGCTGCCGTCGTGCTGGTGGCAAGTGGGGGCGGCAGCGGCTCGTTCCACACGCTGGCTATCGTCATCAACAGAATGGGCAACCCGTTCCATTTTCACTCCGCCGCGCTCGGGGACCGTGTGCAAATCGACTCAGTCGAGATCGAGAATGCCGTCATCACGGTGCGGATGGTGACACATGGTGAGGGAGATGCCATGTGTTGTCCCACGCAGGCGGAAGTGCGCCGCTACAACTTGGGCTTTGGCGTGCTCAGGTTGCTTGAACGCATCACGCCGGCCGGCAAACTAACGGAGGAAGCGCTGCGCAACGCCACCTATCAGCATGAGTTTGCCCAGGACGGCCAGGCGCAGTTGCAGGACGGCACGTACGAAGAGGCAATCGAGGGTTCAGCGAGCAAGATTCACATCGCAATGACGGACGCGGTAGCCTTTGGCGACATCAATGGCGACGGCATATGGGATGCCGCAGTGGTGCTGGAAGCTAGCGGCGGCGGCAGCGGCACGTTCCGTTCGCTGGAAGCCGTCATCAACGACGAGGGCGCACCGGTGCACGTGGCTTCCGCTTTGCTGGGCGACCGGGTGAAGGTCGAGGAGATCATAGTTGCGGATCAATACATCAGGGTGCAAATGGTGATCCACGGCGAAGGCGACGGGATGTGCTGTCCCACGCTGCGTGTGGTGCACCTGTATCAGTTGAGCGAGGACGGTTTGGTATTGCGCCATCAGGAAGAGAAGGGGCGAGTCGGCGATTCTGAATAGCCGGCCACAGGCGTACAACCCGACAGCGCAGCCCAGTAAATACTGGGCTGCGCTGCTTTCTTTTTTTGACGAGGGGATGTCAGACCGGCGCAAACCGTTCTGGCATATTGAGGCATAGAGCCCCTGCCCAAGTTGGCAGGCCCCGATTGCTTCTTGCGTGGGACGAATTTACGTGCAGCCGAGGACTGCAGCCCGCAAGCGCTCCTTGCTTTCGACGACTGCGAGCGCTACTTGAGCTCGACGACTGCGAGCGCTACTTGAGCTCGACGACTGCGAGCGCTACTTGAGCTCGACGACTGCGAGCGCTACTTGAGCTCGACGACTGCGAGCGCTACTTGAGCTCGACGACTGCGAGCGCTACTTGAGCTCGACGACTGCGAGCGCTACTTGAGCTCGACGACTGCGAGCGCTACTTGAGCTCGACGACTGCGAACTCTACTTGAGTTCGACGGTGGCCCCCACCTCTTCCAACTTGCCCTTGACCTCTTCGCCCTCTTCCTTGCTCACGCCTTCCTTGATCGGATTCGGCGCCGCTTCCACGGCCGCCTTGGCTTCACGCAGACCCAGGCCGGTGATCTCGCGCACGGCCTTGATGACCTGGATTTTCTTGTCGCCAATGTCCGTGAGCACGACGTCGAACGAATCCTTCTCCTCTTCAGCCGCGGCGCCGTCGCCATCGCCCGATGCCGCTGCCACCGCGACCGGTGCGGCAGCCGAAACGCCGAACTTCTCTTCCAAAGCCTTTACAAGCTCTGAGACTTCGAGCAACGTCATGTTCTCGATAGCCCCAATAATGTCCTCAGTCGAAATCGTCTGTGCCATGTCTTTCTTTCCTTCCGGTAGAATCACATTCGTTCAATAGATTCGATATAGTGTGCAAATCGTCTTCGCCCGGTGAATAGTAGGCGAGAATGCAGTGACAGCTAGGCGCCTTCCGATTGCTGCAACTGATCCGCCCGTGCTTGCAGCACGAGCGCCAGACTTCTTGCCACGGCGCTGAGCACGCCCACCAAGTTCGTCGCGGGGGACTGCATGCTCCCCAGCATCTTGGCCAGCAGCTCCTCGCGTGACGGCAGCGACGCCAGTGCGCGGACCTCATCGGCGCTAATGGCCTGTCCGTTCATTAGGGCACCGCGTACTTCGAGGGCATCCACGCTTTTGGCGAAAGTTGTTAGGGCTTTAGCTACCGTCACCATGTCGCCGTCGGCAAATGCGATGCCGCTTGGGCCATCCAGCAGTTGGGTGAGGCCAGCCTGGTCTTCCCGCTCCGCAGCCAAGCGCAGCAACGTGTTCTTCGCCACTTTGAACTGGCCGCCGGCAGCCCTGAGTTCGCGGCGAAGCGTTTGCATCTGTCCTACGGTGAGACCCCGGTAGTCGGCAACGATGGCCAGATCTGTGCCCCGCAGCCGCTCGCGCAAGTCTTCGATGATTGCGGCCTTTTCCTCACGAGTTCCCAAAGCGCATCACCTCCTCTCTTAAAGTAAAAGAACCTTGGCGTCGACCAAGGTTCTGCGCAGCTTTCTCACGCCCACCACGCTCCGCAATGCGGTGAAGCGCGGCAATCGTCCGTGTGCTGCGGTCTTACCTATACAGGCTTGCCTCGCGCTTTGAGGATTATACTCCCCCACCGGGAGTGCCTGTGGTCAACGGCATATTTGGGTATTTTCCTCGTGCTCGTGCACGCTTATACCAGCATAGCAGGTGCCGTGCCGCCCATGCAATCTCCAGTCGCGGCGAAGCTTCAGCCTTCTCCTGGACTCCCCGGCAATGTGCTCCCCTATCGGGTTGAAGATAGGGGAATGGCAGAAATGGCAACCCAGCAACCGGGGGCAAGCGGAAAGCTGTGTCGACAAGACAGAGACCCTCGCACCGGCCTGCGCCTCGTAATCCTGGCGACAGGGACTCTGGCATGCAGCCTTCGCTACATGTGGGACACCCTCGGCACGTCCCAACTGAAAACATCCAGCTTAATTGAATGATGGCTGCGGGCAATATGCCCGCAGCCATCGTCACGCTCTTATCTCATATCCCTGCAAGGAAGCAGGGCTTGCGACGCAAGATCGAGAGCAAGCGTTATTCTATATTCACAACGATGTCAACCGCCATCTCGTTACGTCGTGAGAGGAAGGGCGCCACCGAATTCAGCATGTCTCCTGCCTCGTCACCGGCAAAAGCTGCTGCAACCGTAGCCAGGTTTTGCAGGGCCTCATCGTCTCCCAAGAAAACGGTCATAGCATACACGTCATCCAGGTAGATATCAAGGCCTTGCGGGACCAGCTTGACAGTAATCGTGCTCAAGCCGCCTTCCTTCAAGCCTGCCACTGTGTCAGCCGGAAGCATACCAGGCATGCTCAGATTCAAGCCAATGGCTTCGAGCAACGGCGCGGTATTTTCCAGTATGACAACCTCAGGCACCAGCAGGTCTCCGTTGGCGTTCAGGACCGTGCCGACCAACAGCGGGTATTGGTTTTCCGCAGCGCCGGGAACGTCGGGAGGCTGCGATGTTTCGCCGGTGAACTTGTCTACCGCTGCCGCGCCGTCCGCCGTGGGGAAATCCACAGCAACGGTGCCAATCATCGCCAGTGCCAGGGGCACCGCGAGATCAGGCAGGACCACGTCATAGCCAAGTCCTTTGACAAGCGAAATTACTTTATCCAATGCGGCTGCATCATAATTTACGGAAACGCGTACAGCAAAGCCGCCATTGACGTAGACGTCAATATCGCCGCCCGGCCCTTTGATGAGTTGGATGTGTTGAAGATTGGCCGTCTTTAGCGATTCGATGGCTGAGGCCGATAGGACTTCACCAATACCGAGCTGGCTCAGTTCGCCTTCAGAAAGACTAAGGTTGAACTGTTGCCCGGCAAGGTGCATCCCGACCTCTATGCCGCTGACACTGCCGTCTTCACCGAACTGAACGGCTGCCTGGGGCAAGCCATACACTTCGATTGATTCTTCAGCGCGCTCCGGAGGTGCGCCTGGACCGGAAACCGGGGCTACCTCTGAGAGACGCGCTGGCGCAAACGGTGTAGAAAGCCCGTGGCTGACAAAGCCGGTCGAAACGATCAAGAGTGAAGCCAGCAGGCCTACTATTCCGCCGATGATCAAGCCGACAATGCCCACGGCCTGACCTGTACCGGTACCACCACCTAGTTGGTGCCCTGCCTTGTAGCCAAGCCCCGCGCCTAGGTAGAGCAGTGAGAAGAGCAAACCAAAACTCACCAAGAACAGAATAGCTGCGAACTTAGTGAGTCCCCCACCGACCGCTACCAGAACAATTAGAGCGATGATGACAAGGACCAACCACAGAATTGGTACGGGCACCCACCAGTGTCTCCAGGTGGTCATAGCCTTCCCTCTCTGTGCTTGCATGCATTCATGGTTTCAAGTCTAACGATCATGCAAAGATACTGTCTGTCTTTCTAAGCAATGAGGGATACCCTTGGGGCGCGTAGGGTATCCCTCACATCACCTGCGTATGACGGGGAGCGTAGTGCTTTTCCTGATTTGCACTACTGCAACCCTTCTTACGGCAGGCTCACCGTCAGGTCAACGTCAATGCGGTCACGCAAGTGCAGGTAATCCAGCGCCAAGCCGGCCTGGGGTGCGAACGCAGTGAGAATACCCAGTGCGTCGGCGTTCCCAAGGCGAACGTCAGCCAGCATCTCGCCGTTGCTGCCCAGTGAGAGCCCGTCATTGTTAATCTTGACGTTCAACTCGCTGATGCCGTTGGACGCCATGAGGGCAACGATATCAGCTGTAAGATTAGCAACTGTACCGAGGCCAAGCTCTGCTGCGGACATACCCAACACCGAGAGATTGCCATCAGCATCGTAACTAACGTTGGCTTTCGCCATCAACTCAATCTCTTGTTGCTCGGTACCCACGTAGCCGGAAGGTGCGCCTTCTTCACGGACCGGGATGTCCGAATCACCAATGGTAATGACCACGTCACCGCCAGAAGCGATCACCACGGGAACCACGACGTCCTTCAAGGGGATACCGAAACCGGTGAAACCTTCCACCAGAGCCAATACCCGCTCGTAGTTCGCCGCATCCTCACCCAAGTTTACACCGATGGTGTAGGCGCCGTTGACGTAGATGTCAATCAAGCCGTCCACGCCCTTAACAATCTGTAGGTGCTCGACACCAGCGGCCGTAAGCAAGCCTAAGGTCATGGCATCGAGACCCAGCGCCGGCACAGGAATACCGAACGCGCCCAGCGCGGCTAGGTCTTTCGCTGAAATACTCACCGGCGTAGCCGTGCCGCCAATAAATACGCTAGTCGTTACCGACTGCAGCGAACCATCGTCACCAAGGGCGATGGTAATTCGAGGCGGCACGATCACAACTTCCATCTGCCCCGCAGATGCGCTGGATTGAGCCGCTGAAGCGATGCGCGCGGGCAGCGATACTGCCAGCAGCGCAACTATTACCGCAATCACGAGAGCGACCTGGACAAGGGAACTGTACAGGAACGTCCTATCGAGTGATTGGGTAGGGTATCTGGTAATACGCATTGATCCCTCCTCCTGAAGATCCGTTCGGGTTCGGTACGCCCCTTCACCGAACGCTACCTATAAAGATACTTTCTGCTCACCACGATTTTGATACCCACGGTGTGGTGCTGCTGACATTATGGGGAACGCACAAATACCTGTCAAGGACAAAGCCCAAATTCAGCCTAAAAATTGGCAAGAATCAGGGAAAAACCTGCATATGACCTACAACAATGATGTGTCAATGCTATAAATGGCTGCTAAAGACGCTCCTTGTTCCATTGACAAGACCATTTTGCATAGAATTGTCGGATGAAAAAGCTTGACAGCATTTTTGAAGTGGGATCAGCAAGAAAGAGTGTATTCCTCCGATTCTTCGGATTCCTGCGACACAGCATGGGGTTTCAGTGACGAATCCTCAGGCTTTGGAGATGCTTCCTCCTGTCCTGGGCCGCTCCCAGTCTGGAGGAGTCTAGGCGCTTGCACCCCAAAGTAACGGCTCCCGGCGCTGCGGCGCCCTGGCACGCACTGGAACTAATGGAAAACCGCGTTAGTGAAATTGCACGCCGGTTGGAGGTGAAGTCGACGCGGGCTAGGGACCAATTCAGTGTGGTAGCTGCCGCGGCAGCTCCTCAAAGCCGCTTGCTCGGAGGCGCGCGGCGTCCCTGTATATGACGGTGACGTAGCTGCGGCGCAGTGTCCCAAGGCTTCGGTTTGGAGGACTTCTCCACAAGCAAGCGGCCGGACACAGCCGTGTGCGGGCGCAACAGCCTAAAAGGCGGGGCGGGTCGCCGGCATTTCGAGAACGTTCTGCGCGCGTTCGAGAAAGTCATCGTCCGTGGTGGTAATGACCCGCGTAGAGACGTTGCCGCGCGGGTTGAACTCCATCATGAGCAGCGCGCCCCGCGGCTTCAGCCCTGCCAGCAATTCGTCGAACAGTTCGTTGGTGATGCGCTCGTGGGAGAAGTACTTGTCGCGGAAGCTATTAAAGTAAAGCTTCAACGTCTTTAGGTCCACAATGCGCGCGTCGGGCACGTACACCATGGTGGCGACGGCGAAGTCCGGGTACCCGGAAACGGGGTCTTTGAACGTCAACTCCGGCAGGCGAATCTGCACGTAGTAGTCACGCTTGGGTTCAGGATTTGGGAAGTAGCGAATCTCTACGGATTCAATCTCTTCTTCGCCATAGCGCGCCTGGCGTCTTCTCCGCTTCCCGCTCGGCCTCTTGTCTGATTCCGGATTGCTCATCCTGTGGGTCCTAAATGCGGTCAAATGAAGGCGTGTATGATTGGAAAGTAGCATGCGTGCGCATGCTGCAAAACCTATGAATATGACCGTACTATGTTGCTTTGCGAAACGTCAACTCACTACCGGCGCGCAGGCGCTAGGCCAGTGATCCTCCGCCAGCGCCGAGGGACAACCTGCACAACCCGTACCGGCAGGCGAGAAGATTTCCCTCTCCCCGGGGGAAGACCAACGTATATAATCGCGCCTGCAAGCGGGATTGCCGCCTCTCCCTCGGAAGACCCACATGAACCCCACGTGAGCAGGCGGCAACTCTCCCTCTCCCCGGGGAGAACTTCGCATAACCCACACCGGCGAGGGAAAGTCCCCTCTCCCGGTGGAGACCTTTGCGTAACTCCGTCATTCCGGCGAAAGCCGGAATCCAGAGTGCTTTTACAACGAAAGAAAGCATGATGTCAAGTCGTTTCACCCCCATCCCAACCATCCCCCAAAGGCGAAGGGCTATGAAACGGTCTCCGGCGGGAGAGAGTTAGAGCCTGCCCCGTACTCGGTACGGGGTATCGAGTACGGGGGTGAGGGGAGTCCCCTCTCCCGGCGGGAGAGGGTTAGGGTGAGGGGGAGATTCCCGCATTCTGGGAGTTGCTTTTACCGTTATTGCATTCTTGCGTATCGGTCTTGTTGGTGAAGAGGATGGGTTATGCAGAAATCCCCTCACCCCGGCCCTCTGTATAGACCAGAGAGATACTTAACGGGTGTGCGCAGACATACTTTACACAGTATGGCACTCTTTCTGAGTAAAGAAGGAGGTGCCTCATGCCTTGGAAGGAGAGTACTGCTGTGGATGCTAAGCGCGAATTCGTCGCTTTGGCGCGAGCGCCGGGGGCGAACATACGCGCGTTGTGTCGACGCTTTGCGATCTCGCCGCCCACTGGCTATGCCTTGCTGCATCGTTACGCCGAAGAGGGGGAAGAGGCCTTCACGTCCCGCTCGCGTCGGCCGCACCACTCGCCGCGGCGCACGCCATCTGCGGTGGAGGCGGTCGTGGTAGAACTGCGCAAGCGCCACCCGGCGTGGGGCGGTCGCAAGCTCCACCACGCACTGCTGAACGCCGGTCACACGGTGGTTCCCAGCCCCAGCGCCATCACCAACATCCTCCATCGGCACGATCTCATCGACCCGGTGGAGCGAACGCACCGGGACTGGCAGCGCTTTGAACACCCGTATCCCAACGACCTGTGGCAGATGGACTACAAGGGTCACTTCGCCGTGGACGCCGGGCGCTGCCACCCGCTCACCGTCTTGGACGACCACTCCCGCTTCGCCGTGGGTCTGTGGGCCTGTGGGGACGAGCGGGCAGACACGGTGCGGGCATGTCTGACGAGTGCCTTTCGCCGCTACGGACTGCCGGCGCGTATGCTGATGGACAACGGGTCGCCGTGGGGCAGCAATGCCGCGCACCCGTACACCAGGCTTACCGTCTGGCTGCTGCGGCTGGGCGTGTCGGTGAGCCATGGTCGCCCCTACCATCCGCAGACCCAGGGCAAAGAGGAGCGGTTCCACCGCACCTTGCAGGCTGAGGCGCTGCAAGGCAGGCGGTTCGCCGACCTCGCGACCTGCCAAGCGGCCCTGGACCGCTGGCGGGACGTCTACAACCTGGAACGACCGCACCAGGCCCTCCACATGGCAACGCCCCTGAGCCGCTACGCGCCGAGCCGCCGCTCCTTCCCCGAGGAACTCCCCCCGATCACGTATGGCGACGGCGACGAGACGCGCAAGGTGATGGCGGAAGGTTGGGTCAACTTTCAGGGACGAGAGTTCCGCGTCGGCAAGGCGTTTGTGGGTTGCCACATCGGCCTGAGACCAACCACCAGTGACGGCGTGTGGAGTGTGTGGTTCATGACCCACCACATAGCAGAGCTGAACCTGCGCGGACCTCTGCCCCGTGTAGAAATACCAACTCATGTGTAAAGTATGTCCTCGTACACCTGTAAACTATGTGTCAGGTCTATACACCCTCTCCCCAAGAGGGTGTCTCAAAAATAGATCTACTGGATATATACTGGTGTGAAGAGAAGCAAGGTGAGGTGGTGGGATAGTTTGTAGAGAGGTAGTGACGATGCCGTTGAGACCGTTTAGTCGTGAACAGGCCTGGCTGTTGCCGCCGACGCTGGACGAACTGATCCCGGACGACCATCCTGTCAGGTTTGCGGCAGCGTTCGTGGACAGCCTCGATGCTGCGGCCTGGGAGGCGATGGAGATTGACCTGCAAGGCGATCCGCGTGGCGCCGGGGCCTACCATCCGCGCGCGCTGCTGGGCGTATGGGTCTACGGCTTCATGACCGGCGTGCGCTCGAGCCGCAAGCTGGAGGCAGCCTGCCGGGATCAGGTACCGTACCTGTGGCTGGTGGGGATGCAGCAGCCGGACCACAACACGCTGTGGCGCTTCTACAAGGCGCACCGCGACCGGATGCGGACGCTGCTCAAGCGCACGGTGCGCACGGCGGTGCGAGCCGGCCTGGTGGAGTTGGCAATCCAGGCGGTGGACGGCACCAGGATCGCGGCCAACGCCGGGACGCGGCATACCCACGACGCGCAGGGGCTGCAGCGGCTGTTGTCCCGCACCGAGCAAGCGATCGCGGACCTGGAGGCGCAGAACGCCACGGGGGGCGACGCGCCGCCAGCGACTTTGCCGCAGGAACTTGCCGATGCCCAGGCCCTGCGGCGGCGGGTGGACGACGCGCTCGCCCGCGTCGCGGCTGAGGACGGGCCGCGCTACACGAACCTGACTGATGCGGACGCGGCCCTGCTCAAGACTGGCATGGGTGGCTTCATCACCGGCTACAACGCCCAGGCGCTGGTCTCCCCTCTTGCGTCCCCGGACGAGGGCGCAGGGGGGAGGTTGATCACAGCCGTGGACGTGAGCGCCAGTGCCGACGACCATCCCCACCTGGCGCCGCTGATCGAGGCGGCGCAGGAGAACATCGACGCCGCGCGGGACGTGGTGACCGTTGCGGACGCCGGCTACCATTCGGGGGCCAACCTCGCCACGTGCCACGCCGGCGGCCACACGGTATTGATGCCCACGACCCACGAGCGCAGACGCCGCAACCCCTACCATAAAGACCACTTCACCTACCGTCCAGAGACCGACACCTACCTGTGTCCCCAGCAAAAGGTGCTCACCTACACGCACCGCTTGACCCACAGCAACGGCTACCGGGTCAAGCGGTACCAAGCCAACGGCCGGGACTGCAGAACCTGTCCGGCCTTCGGCGTCTGCACCTCCTCCCAGAGGGGCCGCTCCATAAAGATCAGCGCCTACGAGCCAATACTGCAACGGCACAGGCAGTTGATGGCCACCGCGCCTGCCAAGCAGGTGTACCGCCGCCGGAGTACCATCGTCGAGCCGGTCTTTGGCCTGCTCAAGGAGTGGCACAGTGCCAGGCGCTTCCTGCTCAGAGGCCGCAGCCACGTGACGTCCGAATGGCACCTGCTGGCCACCGCGTTCAATCTCAAGAGCCTCCACGCCCTGTGGCGGTCTGGGTGTAGTCCAGCGTCGCCCCGGGGACGAGTCTCTCACTGGCACCGTCTTGTTCATACCACCCGCCATCTGTCTGTCCTTCTCACCCCATTCACCGTGCCCCGCACCAAAATATTGAGACAGCCTCCCAAGGAGAGGGGGCAGTTCTTGCGCCTCCGGCCGGGGTTACGCAAAGTTCTCCGGGGAAGATCCACATGAACCCCGCGTGAGCGAGCGGCAATTCCACCTCTCCCTAGGAAGACCAACGTAATACCCGCCGGCAAGGGGGATTACTCCCTCTCCCCAGGGAGACCTTTGCATAACCCCACTTTCAAGCAGGGGCACTCCCTCTCCTGGGATGTATAGACCGGGTTGAGGGGGTCTTTTTGCTACGATGGCCCTTTACGCTGGGCGTGTCAAGACATATCAGGGCAGATTCGGTGTGCATATGGAGAGATTTCAGGAGATCCACCCTCACCCTAGCCCTCTCCCGTCGAGGGAGAGGGGACATCTGCGCTGTGGCGAGGGTTATGTAAAGGTCTCCCCGGGGGAGAGGGTCGGGGTGAGGGGGAAGCAGTGCCGGCCAAGTTCAACATCAGTTGTCTCGCACAGTTTCACAAGACCTTTTAAGGGGTGTCTTCGTTTATTTCAGTAGCGCGAGACGTGCTCCCGGCATCTGCGTACGGCCGGTTGCAGGCGCTGCATTGACGCAGGAGCCAAGCATGCACGCAAGCGCTTGCACTGCCAAGGAGATTCTCCACGTAAGTAGGCATGGAACGGCGCGTTAGACGATAATAGAGAAGCTCTGCATTCAGATACTGCTAACGAGAAAGGTGAGAGACTGGTGGCAAAGGTATTCATCGGCGCACGTTCCATCCTTGATCTTCCCGGGCCGCACTGGGACACGCTGCGCAATGCCGGCGTGGAGCTAGCTCCACCGCTCGACGTGTTTCGCCCGCTTACCGAACAGGAGCTCATCGACAACCTTGACGGCGTCGTGGCTTTCGTTGCCGGCTCGGACCACTTTACCGAGCGCGTCTTTGCCGCCCATCCGCAGCTCAAGATCGTGGCCCGCGTCGGCGTAGGCTACGACCAGATCGACGTGGACGCCGCCACCAGACATGGTGTCTGGATCACCATCACCCCCGGAGCCAACAACGATACAGTTGCCGACTATGCCTTTGCTATGATCTTGGCGGTGGCGCGGCAGCTTGTGGAGCATGCGGCTATTGCCCGTGACGGCGGGTTTCACCGCGTACAGGGCGTGGACGTGTGCAATAAGACCCTGGGCATTCTGGGTCTCGGCCGCATCGGCAAGTCGGTGGCCCGGCGCGCCAGCGGCTTTAACATGCGAGTGCTGGCGTACGACGTAATGTGGGATGAAGCCACGGCGGCGGAACTCGGCGTGGAGTTTGCGGAACCCGAAGCGCTCTTTGCGGAAGCGGACTTCATCTCGGTCCACCTGCCGAGCACGCCGGACACCGTCAAATTCATCAACGCCGACCGGCTGGCGCGCATGAAACCCAGCGCCTACATTGTTAATACCGCCCGCGGCAGCCTGGTGGACGAGGAAGCGCTGGTGGCCGCCATTGACGCGGGTCAACTGGCCGGCGCCGCCTCAGACGTCTTCTCCGTCGAACCTCCACCCGCAGACCACCCCTTCTTAACCCACCCCAAAATCCTGCCCTTCCCCCACGTGGCCGGCGTCACCCAAGAATCCGTCCACGCCATGGTGGTCATGGCCTTCGAGTGCCTCATTGACGTCATCCAAGGCAGACGCCCGCCGTATCCGGTAGACGAACAGGCGGAGTACGAAACTCTACCCTAGGTACCACTGACGTTTGTCTGAAAGGCAACGGCATAGACGCTCGACAGGCATCGAGTGTGGCACCGAAACGTCGAATAGCGGTGGCTCCGCAATTTGGCACCGATAGCGCTCACTTCGCGATCTGTCGTCGTGTGAATGGAGCGGTGGCCCGCTCCGTCATTCCGGCGCAAGCCGATTGTTCCGTCATTCCGGCGAAAGCCGGAATCCAGGGGATCGCTAATGAAACCAGGCTATGTCTATCTCCTAGCAAGTAAGCGCAACGGCACCCTCTACGCGGGCGTAACTTCCGATCTCGTACAACGGGTGTGGCAGCACAAGAGTGACCAGGTTGAAGGATTCACCAAGCGCTACGGTGTGCACACATTGGTTTGGTACGAAATGCATGAAACTATGGAGAGTGCGATTAGGCGGGAGAAGGCCATCAAAGAGTGGAAGCCGACCTGGAAACTCGAGCTGATTGAAAAGGAAAATCCCACATGGCGGGATCTGTACGAGGAAATTGTCTGAAATGCGACCTTGGAACAGATTCATACGTGGATGGGCGAATCCTGGAGGTCGAGTTCCCTCCCCCGGCTCCTGGACTCCGGCTTGCGCCGGAGTGACGGCGCGGGATGTCACGTTCGACGGTGGCAGACTCAATTTATGCACGCCGTACCATCCCCCTGGACTCCGGCTTTCGCCGGAGTGACGGAACAGGATATCCCTCTCCTAGCGGTGAAGTTGGTGGATTGAGTGGCCTACGTAGCACGGGAAGTTACCAACATTCTCGTTAGGTTCGACGGTCCGTTCGTGGTGTCTCTTGAGGGATTTCATTGACTGTGGTTGACTACCTGTTCTCTCCACGGTCTGTCCGATGATGTACGAGGCTGTTCCGGTTGATTTGTGCGAATACCCTAACGGGGTGAGGTTGGTGGGCACCCGCACTTCGGGACGATAGACTCCTGCTCCCGGTTTCCCGCCAGTGTCATGCGATAGTCGGCCTCGAGCGCGTTCCAGAATTGGGGGCTGATGCCAAGCACTTCCCCCAGACCGATCGCAGTATCCGGCGTGATGGCCTTCTTGCCTTTGATGATTTCGTCTACCGCCTCTGCCGGTTTGCCGAGCCTTGCCGCAAGCTCTTTCTGGGTCATGCCGCGAGCATCAAGTTCCTCCTCTAGAACTTCGCCCGGCGGGATCGGCAGATCAGAGAAGACACGCGCAGAATCAGACTTCATAGTGGTTTCTCACGTACTCGATCATCACCTATTCTTCACAAAATCCAACAGGTCTGGGACGAAACCGTCCCAGACCTGTTGTTTCTCAGACCAATTATAGTCTGTGAGCGATCCAGTCTTACTGTACGACGGAGTTGGCTTCCCACTCGTCCATCAGTTGCTGGGTCTTTTGCTCGGCCTCTTTGATGGCCTCGGGAATGGTCTTCAGGTGCTGCCAGGCATCCCGGCTGAGCTGGATGTGCGCGCCGAGAATGTCGGGGCCGCCGGCTGCGGTGACCACCCAGTGCGCGCCCGGCATCTCGTCGATGGCGTGTGCGCGGTCGGGGTCACCCTGGATGAACTCTTCGCTCCGGCCAACGGACTTGCGCACCGGAATGCGGTCCCAGCGATCGGCCCAGCGGCGGTCCTGCGGCTCCATGAAGAGGAACTCGAGGAACTTGAATGCGCCCTCAGCGGACTTCGCGCCGGTAGGAATGACGTTGGACCAGCCACCGCCGTAGGTCGCGGGCTCGCCGTCGTCCGGATACGGCTCAAATACTACGCTGTAGTTAATCTTGGCGTATTCCTCAGCGAACGCCGTATTCTTGGGCGTGCTGTAGGTATCAAAGAACATGCCGACGCCACCGCCGGTAAACACGAGTGCTGGCGAGATATCGCCGCGGAAGGCCTGCACGGCGTCCCAGCCGCCCTGCGCGTCGTAGAAGCGGGTGCTGTGCTCCAGCGCCGCAACCATCTCCGCATTGTCCATGGTGGCCTTGCTCTCGTCAGCGCTGGTGAGATCCATGCCTTGCTGCCAATAGGGAATCATCCAACCGGCAATGATACCGGCGCTGCCCCAGTTTGGCACAAAGCCCAGGCGGGTAATGTTCTCACCTTCTAGCGTGTGGATCCTGCTCGACGCGTTGTGAAAGTCCTCCCAGTTCCCGATCGGTTCTTCCGGATCGAGGCCGACCTCAATCAGAATGTCGTGGTTCAGGAAGAGCGTGCGGGTGTCCGGGCCCCACGGCCAACCAAAGTGGCGGCCTTTATACGTCACGTCATTGAGGATTCGCTCCCAAATGTCGTCCGGCTGCATCACGCTGGAGGCCTTCACGAACGGCGTGATGTCCATAGTCGCGCCTACTGCGGCGTGCGACTTCGTGATGTAGCGGTCGAGGAACGAGATATCAGGGGCGCTGCCCGCCGCGACCACGGTGGGAAGCTTGCTCTTGGTATCGCCGTACGCGGTACCGACGGCAAATACCTCGACCTCATCCTGTGACGCGTTGAACTCAGCGACCATCTCGGCGCCAATGTCCTCATGGAAAGGCTGCGTCGTGTGGGACCAATAGAGCACCTTCTGCTTGTCCATCATGGTGTCTTTGGCTTCCATCTCTTCGGACTCTGCCGGCGTGTCGCCAGCCGGAGCCATGCCTGCGCCTGCGCCGCAGGCGGCCGCAATTGCGGCAGTGATCCCGACGCCCATGCCGCCGAGGATGGTTCGTCTCGAAAAACGAGATTTCATTCTTGCTGTCTCCTTACCAATACCTATACACTTCGTGCAACGTACTCAAATGCGCATTGAGCGCAGTGTGGCTTGGGTAGGCCCGAATCCCCGTGTTTCGCACCTCCTCTATGTGCGGCAGGTGTACAACACTCTTTGAAATGCAGTCGCCGCAACACGGTCAGGCTTCCATGCTACCAATAAAATTAGGCTAGTGTGCTGGCTTTGTCAACAGTAATCGTGAGCGAGAGACCACTTTCGTTTGAAGAGCGGCTGAACTCCCACGGGCAAACGGTAGACTGTCCCTATGTGTCCCGCAGATGACGATCAAACCATGCCAGCATGCGTCGCATGTAGTCGGCTTGGTTCTCCGGCTGGCGGAACTTGTGCCCTTCACCCGCATAGTGCACGTAATCCACTTCCACACCGGCCACCTCCAGTGCGTCGCAGAAGGGCTTGCCCTGCTGCATGCGCGCCATGTGTTCTCCCTCACAGAGTAGGAGCGGCGTGCGCGCCTGGGCGGCGTATGTTAGCGGCGAAAACGCGCGGTAGTTCTCCGGCACCTCATCAACAGAGCCCCCGAATGCCAGCTCGGCACCGCTGTTGGGCGACGTCGCGTTGGTTGCGGAGACAAAATCAGTGAGCCCTTCAACGCTAACGGCGGCTGCAAAGCGGTTCGTCTGGGTGATAAGCCAGTTGGTGAGTATAGCACCGGCACTATGTCCGCGCAGTCCCAGCCGTGCGGGATCGGCAAGTCCTGTTGCAACGACATAGTCTACACCGGCCATGATGTCTGCAACATCAGGTCGCAAATTGAAGTCGTGTCCGGTATCGATCATGCGCTGAAAGTGCCGCCAGCCGTAGACACCGCTGGAGCGGTAGTCGGATGCGAAGCAGAGGTAGCCGTGCGCAGCCAGCCAATGCAGCCCTGTAAAGAACAGTGGGTCATCGCCCAGCAGCCTGTTCGGCGTCCTGCCTGTCGGACCGCCGTGGAGATCAACGATAGTAGGCAGGGGGGTTTGCGGTGGTCGGTCGGGGCCACAGCCCGGAGGATAGAACAACAAGCCCTCCACTTCCAGACCGTCGAAAGAGCGCCAACAGATGGCTTCCACTTCAAGTTGGTCTACTCCCGCGATGGTGTCGAGTTGGCAATTCGCTTGCGTCAGCGGGCGAGCCTCAGAACCGTCGGTGGCAACGAGACTAATTTCGGTTAGCCGGTCCGGCGCCTCCATCGTACAGGCGAGCCAGCGCCCGCCATTGGAAATCATCGGTGTCTTGTGGTTGCTGAGGCCGTGGGTGAGCGCTCTAGCCGCGCCGTCCTTGAGTGAGACTGCAAAGAGATGTCGCGTGATTGTGCCGTTGTTGCCGGATACGTAGATAGTCTGTCCATCCGAGGACCAGACCGGAGGACTCCCACCACGCAGCAGCGTAAAGGGTTCATGAGTGCGGTAGCGAACGCTGGTGTCTTTCAGATTCCAGGTGGCGAGGTTAAAGAGCGCGTTGAAACCATACGGATGGGGTGTGGCCGCAAATGCCAGCGCCTGCCCGTCGCCGCGCCACGCAGGCCGAGACGTCTGACAGGCGCCGACCGGTATCACACTCTGTATGGCATCTTCACCGAGACGCAGCATGCGAACCTCATGGCGATCCAACCAGTCGCCGGGTGCCGAGACAGCCGAACTCCATACGATCCGTTGACTGTCAGGCGACCAAACCGGTCCACTCAGTAGCAGTTGCGGTTCAGGCGGTGGGTCTATACGTTGCATCGTCTCGCCACTTTCGGCTTCAAGCAGCCAAATAGCGCCGGGCCTGGCGACTTGCGGGCGCTGCAGGACGCGGCCCTCAAATACGGCCAACCTGAGTCCGTCCGGCGACCAGGCGTACGCTCCTACCGACAAGTCGGCAGGTGGCAGTGGTTTTGGCCCCGCCTCTGACGTCACATCGTATCGCCAAACGCGCGTGACACCCTCCTGCTCACGCAAGAACGAGAGCCAGCCGTCGGGATGCCATTGCGGATTGGCGCCGCGACCGACCTTCACGGCCACGCCGCCGGCGGCCACGGTCGTTACCCAGACGCTGCCGTTCTCGACGTAGGCAATGAGCGCAACGTCCGGCGAAAACTGCGGCTGACCTGCGCCCTGCGGCAAGTTCAGCAAGGTATTAGGTTGAATCATGGTACGAACCTCCTTACGTTTTTGAGCACCACCCCATTGGGATCCGCCTACGCCGCTTGCCCCCCGTGAGTCTTTCGCGACTCCAAATCTAAAGCGCACGTCAGGAATGTATCCCTAAAGAGGAAAGATAATAGCAGGATTGAAGCACGGAATTATGGGGTTAGTCCGAGAAAGTGCCGCTACAAGCAGCAATTTCGGACGACCCTATGCGCCTCCCAATGCGAACCAGGGCAAGTTTCTTTACGTAGTGACCCAGACCGGCGTCGTCCAGGCGAGCTGGCCGTTGCGGGCGGCGAGGCGGACGTAGTAGTAGTCGGTGTCTCGCTCCGGCTCGGTGTCCACGACGGTAGTAGCAAAGGTGTAGTCCTGTGCGGGCACGGCGCGGTGAATGCGCACAGCGGGACTGCGAAAGCCGTCCGTGTGGTGGGCGCGTGTGGCGCTGAGCAGGTCTGCCAGCGTATGTTCCGCCGTGTAGCCGTTGGCCGTGAGGGTAAGGGTTGCGCCGACCGGCATCTCCAGGTGGAGGATGAGTCCCTGGGTGGTGGGGTGACGGGTGGTCATGTTGCCGCGCGTCACCGAGCGCCAGGCTATGTATTGCGCGGACTGTTCCTCCACGGCGTGGGGAATCGTCTCGGCGACGCCCTCGACTTGCTCATGGCGCAGCACCGGATCGCCGCGGAAGCACGTTTCGCAATCCAGAATGACGCCGTCGTTCAAGCGCACCGCCATCTCCCAATCAGCGTCCTGGTCAACCGCGGACCACCCCCACTCGATGTGCACTTTGGCGCGCAGGCGGCGGCTCTCCTCCGGTACCACATAGCTCGGCAGCGGCGCCCACCGCCGCCAGACCCTACTATTCTTAACGACCTCGATTGTGTCCCAGAAGTCGGACCCCTCCGCGCTGATGCTGAGCTGCCGCTTGCTGCCGTGGGTCTCGCCGCCCAGCATGGCTTCATTAATATGGAAACCAACCGCCATTTTGTCGCCAGTGACGGCATACGTGCGGCGCTGCCAGAGCGCGTCCCAGATGGCGTCGCGGGAAAGCTCCGTGGCGTAGACCGCCAACCGGCCGTCGCCGTACGATCCCGGGTAGCCGGAGTGCTGGTCGGTGGAGGCCACAATGCCGAAACGATGCCCCCGCTCTAGTCCGGCCTGAATGGTGCTGTTGTGGTCGCGCGGCCCCATGGTGTTCAGCATGGGGTACGGCGCTTCGTCACTCTCGGAGCAGCCGTGCATGGAGAAGGTCTCAACGATGGGCGAATAGGTGGAGTCGTAGGCGTCCCAGTTGATGCCGCGCCCGCCGAGCGGATAGCCGATGTGGTGGGGTTCGAGAATGAACGGCTGTCCGGTTTGGATAAGGCTCTCGCGCAGGTCTGCCACCGTATCGCCGCCCAGCAGCGGCCCATGCGTACCCTTGTAGAGCACGTGGTGGTCGCCGTAGCCCCGCGAGTGCCACTCATAGCTGAGATACGGAACGAAGCCCTGCCCATCGTCGAATGACGCGAACGTATCCTGCACCGTGTCCCAGTTCCTGTGCAGCTTGGCAAAGCCTTCCTGGTGGTAATCAATGATGGCACCGAACGTTTCGCGGTCGGTCGGTATATCCGGCCAGAAGGCGTGTCCGGTCACGGAGGCAAAATCAAGCTGCTGCCGCGCCAGCGTCAGCGCCCGCTCCAAGCTGCCGTGCCCGTAGCTGATTCCGCAGTGGTTGTGAATGTCACCCCAGAAGAGTTGGTATGGCATACAGGACTCCTAGTTCATGCTTTGGTTTCTTGCCTCATGCCAGCAGGCGGTTGTGGCCTTGGCGCTTCCAGCCGTCTGGCGACCGAAACGTAGTGTAGATAACCGTTGCCTAGTATGTAACCACAGGAAAGGCGGAAAGAGAAACCGGCAGAGCGGTTGAAAGTGCCATTCTTTGGAGTAGACTGCAAGTAAGAGCGCTTGGCCAGTGGCACCGAAAGGAGCCGGGCGATGCTTTCACGGCGGTCGTTATTCGTAACCACGGCAGCACTTGTCGCAGGTTGCGGCAATCCATTGTCCGCGCCTAGCGTACCCCAAGAGGTCGAGCTTAAGGTGGCGGCGTCCACGAGGCGGTTTGCTTCGTCTGCCTTTCCGCCTTCCGATTGGCTTGAGGGCAAGTATCTGCGAGCCGTCGCGGCGCTTGAGGCGGATAAAGAGAACCAATTCGGACCAACGCGGGGCGGTTACCGCATTGCGCTGCGCTTCTTCGATGAGATTTATCCGCGGCCCGACACGCCGCCACAGTCTCCTGAAGAGGTCGAGAAGGATCAAGAGAAAGCGCTCAAAGCGGCGGCGGGATTGCTGGAAGACCTCGAAGCGGATATTGTGACCGTCCTGCCGCACGACGCCAATTGGCTGGGGCGGGAAGGACTCTTGCTGCCCTTGGACCGCTTCAGCGGCCCGGGCGAGGCTGCGCTCGACCGGGAGTTCTACCCAAGTGTCGTAAGCGCACTCCGTAGAGACGGTGCGCTGTATGCGCTGCCTATCGCCGCTCGTCCGCTGATGCTCCACTATGACGAGTACTACTTTGCTGCGCAGGGCGTGCCGCCGGTGGATGCAAGCTGGGATTGGAACGACCTAGTGGAGTATGCCGCGAGACTGACGACGTACAAAGAGGATGGCACCGTACAGCGCTGGGGGCTAATTGCTCATTTGGAAGGGATCCTGTGGGCGCTATGGCAGAATGAAGCGGCCGCAGTTGACTTGGACAGCCTGCAATGTAGTCTGCGGGAACCGGCGGCAACGGAGGCTCTGCAGTTCGTGCGAGACCTCATGCACAAGCGGCGCGTCTCTCCACCGGCAACTGGCTTTGAATTGTGGGAGATGATCGTTGTTGGGGGTTCCTCGCCCGCGATGCTCTATGATTACTCCCCGTCCTTCTTCGACCGAGGGTCTTTTGTCATGGCCCCGCTGCCCCAGGGAAAGGTGCGTGCAGTGCCGATGAGAGCTGACATTGGGCTTGCAATTCCCGCGCGGACCCAGAACACGGAGGCGGCGTACGCAGCGTTGATGGCACTTACCCTCGCCATGCAGAAGGAGGTGATCATACCCGCCGGTAGAGAGGCGGTGGCACGGCTGGCGGAATCCCGCACCAACCTCCGTCCGGCAGAGGTATCGGCGATACAGCACTCACTGGAACATGGGCGGGCGGAGCCGGAACCGGGCCTGCAATTCGGCGTGATGTATGAAGTAATGGGACGCATTGTGCGGGGCGAGGACGTAGCGGCAGCGGTTAACGGCGCGTGCGATCTCGTTCACAAGTATCGGGAGAGGCAACCGAGTCCTTGACGAAAGCGGTTGCGGCGCATGCGGGACGAGTACCGGTTATGCAAGAGGCTTGGGACCTCCATGCTGGGTACCTGCTCTACTCAGGTCTATCCAAATTATGTCCCTCTCGATGGCTTGGCGAAACCTTGGCCGCAGTGTGTCGAGCATGAGCACGTCTACGTGGCTGCCGAACTGTACCTCCAGGTAATCGACAATGGCGAAGTATTCCCGCAGAGTTTGATGTTCTGGGGGCAAGTCAATAACGACGTCCAGGTCGCTGCCATCTTGGGATTCACCGCGTGCGACTGAGCCAATCAGCCCAATGGCGGCAACGCCAAGTTCAGCGATGTCGTCGCGGTGTTGGAAAATAGTCTGAACTACGTCTTCTCTCGTAAGTGGCATGACAGACCGTTCTGACGCTGTGATGCACAGTCTTGCGTACTGATAACCGCCATTCCCTATTATTCGTAATCTATTCTTCTCACACCTCGACCGGAACTCTGGCGTTTTGAAAGATCTCCTGCAGCCGCGCTATCACGGTCGGCACCTCGCTCAGGCGCAATTCGACGGGGTCTATATAGAAGAAACCTTCGTCGACGTGGTGGGCACGGGGGTGGATAGACGGCGTGCCGGCTTTCAGCGCTTCGCAGACTGCCTCGGCCGTCGTGCCCGCAATCTGGGGATCTACGATGATCTTTGCTCTGGCCTGCGGGTTGCCGGTGATGTCCGGTTCCGACATGGCCGTAACGCCGGGGATGTCCGCCATGGCTGCAACCACGGGGTCTGTTTTTGCATCCATGTCTGCGAAATAGGCGTCGCGGTCGAACGTGCGCAGCCACTCCATGGTGGCGATGACGCTGACGATGCCCTCTTTCGTCGGCTTCATGGCGCGTCCCAGGCCCATGGTCTGGCGGGCTGTGGCGTCAATGAGCTCGCGGTTGCCGGCAACCACACCGGCCGTAAAGCCATTGAGGTGCTTCTGGTCGCTGAAGACCACCGCAGCCGCGCCCTGTTCCAGCAGCTCGCGCGCCAGAAACGCCTCCGCCGCGCCGTCCACGATCACGGGCACGCCGTGAGCGTCCGCAATCGCCACAAACTCCGCGAACGAAAGCTGGTTGTGCTGCACGGTATGGTGGGAGAGCACGAAGACAGCAGCCGTCGTATTGGCATTGATGGCGCGGGCCATATGCTCGGGCAGGGCGCGATTGGCCTCGCCAAACTCCACGGCGGTCGCGCCGCTCATGCGGATCATCTGGGTGACGGGCGCGCCGAAGTTGACGGCATGGCCCTTCTGGATAATGACTTCGTCTTTCAGGCCGCTCGTATCGGGCAGGGAAAGCACGTTGCCGAGATCGTCGCCGGTCATGGCCCCGGCGCAGGTCACGGTGATGCCCGCCGCAGCGCAATGGGTTACCGTGCCGGCCTCGGCCCCGGTGGCAGCGGCGATGGCCGCATCCGCCACCTTTAGGAATTCCGGCATGTCGACGAACTCCGACATGACCTCCATCACGCGGCTCGTCACCTCCGGCGGCACCGCCGCCGCCCCCAGATGCGTCATCTTGCCGCAGGCATTGATGATGGGCGTTAGCCCGTAGCGCTCATGAAACTGGGACATGGTTGCCTCTTTCTTGTCAGTTCACCGCAATTGCGTTCGAGCTAATTCTTCAGTTCTCACACGTCACGCTTATTGTAAAGAATAGCACTCGACTCAAAGGCATGCGCAGTGGAAGTGCCGCATAGGCAGGTGTTTTGACTTCCAGGCACGTTTACCCGTCGTTAGGACGAGAGGTCGGCAGTTTCGCGGGGCTCTCGTTCGCAAGTCTGCCGGCCACTTGGGCCATCGGCTCTGCAGGAACTTTACCTCACTCTCAACGGAAGGCGGGGCTAGGTTGATTTTGCAAAGATTCCCCCTCACCCCGGCCCTCTCCCCCAGGAGACCTTTGCACAACTCCGTCATTCCGGCGAAAGCCGGAATCCAGAAGGTTGAGGGTAGCTTGCGATCACTCGCTATGAAGCCAAATTTCGCCCTGCACCACCCGGACTTCCCCATCACGGGGAATGGCTTTTCCAGAAGTCTCCAAAGGCAGAGGATTTCGCAAGGGAAAGGGAGGTCTCGCACGAGGGAGTGGCTCTTTGAGTACTAGAGTGATGAGTTTTCTCAAATGGTTCCGGCGAGGGTGATGCCAGAATCTGCTGCGGAGTAGGGGGGCCCGATGAACGGTCGTGAGACTGCACTGGATGCAAGTCCCTGCAACAGCTTGCCGTATATGAGCGAGCCGACAATGCCAAGAGCGTGTCAACCGAGTTAAGGCGTTTCGCGTTCCTCAGCGCGAACGCTCTGATACTGGCAGCCTTGGGAAAAGTGCTGCACGGGCACGCCGGGGAAGTGTCCCTTTAAGTATTCCGCCAGGGAGCGCATGCCCCACTCCTCGGCGGTAGCGTGGTTTACGACCAGCAGCGGCAGGTCGCGGTCCAGCGCCCAACTCCCGTCTCGCCAGAAGCTCATGCCGTCATCGGTCACCAGCAGTGCGTCGGGCGGGTTGCCCTCCTTGTCGCGCAGTTGTGCCATATCCGGCACGCGGCAGGCGGCGCCCGTGCCGATGGCCAGGCGCTCCACCGTGCGCGTGAGGTCGCCGACCACCTGCACCTGATCCTGTCCAATGGCGCTGAGCCGCGCGGCCAGGCTCTGCGCCAAGGCCTGGGCAGTTTGGCTTGGCACCGCATAGAGCCCATACCAGCGGCGCTCGTCCTCGGCCAGCGGCGGCCCCTCCAGTCCGAGCCCCCGCGCCCAGCTATCGCGGATGCCGTGCGTCGGCATCACGTCCCACACGTCATGGCAGCGGTAGACGACCATGCCGGTCTCCGCCAGCCAGAGGCCCTTTGCTTCTGTGTAGGTATCGGCATATGCGCCGGGATCGTCATCGCGGTGCACGTAGAAGGTGGGTTCGTGGGTTACGAAGAAGCTGAATCCCTGCGCATGCGCGGCTTTGAGCGTGGTAAACTGGCTCTGCCACGCCACGGCAATGCCGCGCACGTCCATGCCGGGATCGCCTGACTTGAACGTATCTACGGTATGGCTCCAATCAACCCACGTGCCGACTTCCCGCATGTGCAAGTCGAGTTCAAGCGCGCGCATTGAATCCGCCTCTCCTTTAAACTTGGCGACGGTTTATCAGAATTCAGTAGACCACTTAGGCACTCTAGCCTGCATTTTGCCGGTCCGTCAAAGGAGGGGAAACCGCATGGAATCGGATTGGCAGCGCGCACACGGTTCGCGTCAGACATCGTCAGCAGACGCCTGACTGGTAGGCAGCAGGATACTGGAACCCGGTTCGCTTGACCCGGACAGTCACGCGGTAGCCGATGCGGCCTCCCGGTATAATGAAGTCACCGACTCAAGTGATCTCTCGTGAAGAGCGCCATGGACCATCCCGATCCACTCACACAGCAGTATCGTTTCTCGCCCCGCCCGCACAGCGCGCACCTCATCCCCTGGCGCACGTGGTCGGAAGCGGCGTTTGCCGAGGCGCAAGCGCGCAACCGGCCTATCCTGCTCTGCATCACTACGGCGTGGAGCCAGTGGTCGCATCTCATGGACGAGCGGGCGTATTCCGATGACACGGTGCAGTATCTCATCAAAACCGAGTTCGTGCCGGTGCGGGTGGATGCCGCCGAACGTCCCGACATCGACCGGCGTTACAATCGCGGCGGCTGGCCCACCACAGCATTTCTCACGCCGGAAGGCGAGCTCATGGCGGGGGCTACCTACATTCCCGTGCAGGAGATGCGCGACTTTCTGGTGGAACTCGCCGAAGAGTACCGCAAGAATCGCGACACTATCCGCGAGAAGCTCGGCGCGTTGGAAGAGAAGCGGCGGGAGGCTGAGGCTGCTGAGAAGGCCACGGACGGCGTGCTTACGCCCGCAATCGCCGCCGAATCGGTCGCCTACATCACCGCCGCGTTTGACCGCGTGAACGGCGGCCTCGGCGACGCTCCCAAATTCACCCATACGGAAGCGCTGGGTCTTGCGCTGGAGTGGTGCCAGCATGCGCTGGACTACGATCTGGCTGCTCTGGTCAAACACTCCCTCGACATCATGGCGCTGAGCAACCTCTTCGAGCGGGAGGACGGGGTATTCTTCCGGTTTGCCAACGACGCCCAGTGGGAAGACCCGGAACGTGAATGCACGCTGGAAGAGAATGCGGCGCTGGCCTCGCTCTACATGGAAGCCGCACACGTCTTTCGTGAGGAAGGCTTCACACAGACCGGCGCGCGTGTGCTGCAGTTCTTGGTCGCGAAGCTGTGCGATCCCGCTACCGGAGCGTTCTACGCGGGTTTCTTTGCCCCGGACGCGTACTACAACCTTCCTGCGGCACAACGGATCGCGTTCGGCGAAACATGCATCGATCCGGTAGTCCACGCCAAGGAGAACGCGCTGGCGGCGCAGGCTTTCCTGGATGCCTACCGCACGACGGAAGACTCCGCCTACTGCGACCACGCGGTTGCGATACTATCGCATCTCTGGCACGCGATGTGGGACCCGGAACGCGGCATGGCGCGCAATTGGAGCGGAGCCTGCGACCCTGTCGATAACGGCGACCCGATCGGAACCGCGTACGGCTGGGGGTGGCTGCCGGACCAAGCCGCCGCCGCCCGCGCCTTGGTGCAGGCTTACGAAATCACAGGCGAACGAACGTATTTGGACCGAGCGCAAGCGGTAGCCAACCACATCCTGCGCGTCCATCATGATCCTGCGACCGGCGGCTTTTGGGACAGCGTTCCTAGACTCGCCGCTGCTTGGGGTGACGAAGAGTCGGAGGCGCCGCTGGGGCTCCTGGCCCAGCGTCAGGAGGTGATGGCAGATACGGCGGCAGTGGCTGAGCTCCTGATTCGCCTGTGGCGTCTGACCACCAGGGAAGACTATCGCTCGAGCGCCCAGACGGCGCTCGCAAACTATGCAGATTCGTTTCGGTACTTTGGGCATTTCGGCGCGCCCTACGGACAGGCGGTAGACCGTCTGCTGCGCGAGCCGACGCATATACTCGTGGTCGGCGCGCGCGCCGCGCCAGCGGCACACGCCCTGTTTCAACAGGCGCTGCGCATCCATACGCCGGGGCAAATCGTGCAATGGCTTGATCCGGAGCAAGACGCGGACCTGCTAGCTGCGCGAGGAATGGCAGTAGCAGACAGTACACCGGTGGCACGGGTCTATAGTGGTGCGGATGAGGTGGCACAGGCCGCCACGGCTGCAGAGCTTGCGGCTCGCTTCGAGCACGTGGAGCAGCAGGAAGAGAATTGAGTTGTGTGTGCCGCGCCGGTCGTCAATGAGGACTCACTAGAACGCTTAGGCGCGGTCCGGCGCGTCCGCTGCCGCCTGCGCTTCCGTGAGTTTTACTGCGGTGCTCCCCTCTTTTTTGAGAATCATCGTCGCGGTATCAAGGTCGGTGCACCGCACGACCACAAGGGCTTGGACGCTGGTATCTTGCACTTCTATCGGGAGCGCCTTTTGACTGGTTAGGCGAATGTTAAGAAGCGCGCCGGCCGCGCCGCACAAAACCATGACTGGCAGTAAGAATTCGCTCGGCACGACGAAGACCGTGCCGAGACCCAGCGCCCCGCCGATAACGCCCCCTTGCGCGCCGCGTAAGACAAGGCGGATCAACGCAGCCCGAGAGCCTTCGTGCTCGACTTTGACCATCTCCACTTCGAAGCCAAGCACCGCCAGCTCCTCTACCGCAAGGAGCGCCGCACTCCGCGTGTGGAACGATCCGATGAGTTGGCTTGCCATCACGCACCCCATTCGGTTTGAAAGAGCCGCCATTTAGCACCAGGGCCGCTGAATTCAGAGACTTCTCTTCGAAGCCGTTTCAACAGGCTTCTCACATTGCTCCATAGCATGCGGTATGGCGGCAGCAAGAGGATCAAATAACTATGGTTTGTGCACTACTCGGCGCGGCGGGTGAGCAACGTCACCGCGTAGATCAGGCCGAGGAGCGGGACCACCGAAAAGACCAGTGCCAGCCACCAGTCGCCTTTCATGTTTCCTGACAGGATGGAGAGCGCCAGCGAGGCATCGGCAAGCATGTTTACCAAAATGAGTGCCGACCCAATCATCAGCAGCCTGCGAGACGGTTCACGCAGTATAACCATATACAGGAGCACAGCAGCCGTGACGGGGTGGACCAGCATGAGCGTGAGGCGCGACCAGAGGTCTCCGCCGTCCGCGAAGCCGCCCGTTAAGGCTGTCAATGCGGCGAGAAGCGCGTGAATTACTCCCAGCGCCAGTACTACGACCCGAAGAGTCTTCATGTCTGCTCCTAGACCTCGCTTACTCTCTCCCGGAAACGCACTACGGACAAGACATGCGTGTACTTCATTCCCGCTGCATGTAGAATTGGCCGCCGCTACCTGAAACTGTAATCCAACGGGGCGGGTATCAATTGGGAGGAATTGTGTCGCCAGTCGCGTAGCGAGCCGTGGATCGACAAAGAGTCAGGGCATTCAACGCTATGAAGGAACTACAATCCGGCAAATCTACCAAGGGCTCCCGGCACCAGCGACAAAGACGCTTTGATGCGTTGCTACGCTCTAGTATATAATGCCAGACTTAAGTGCACTATACCTCTTTCTCCAGTAAGGGTACAAACCGTATGAAGGCGTATGCAACGGACACGATTCGTAATGTTGGGCTCTATTCCCACGTGGGCGCAGGCAAAACTTCTCTCGCAGAAGCAATGCTCTTCGCGACCGGTGCGATCAATCGTCTTGGCTCCGTAGACAATGGCAGCACGGTCTCGGACTACGATCCGGACGAGGTCAAGCGCCAGATCTCTCTCAATCTTTCGCTTGTGCCGGTAGAGTGGAGCGATTCCAAGATCAATCTACTCGACACGCCAGGTTACGCCGACTTCTCCGGAGAGGTAGCCAGCGCTCTCCACGTTTCGGACGGCGCGGTGCTGGTCGTCGACGTGGCCAGCGGCGTGCAGGTCGGAACCGAAGAGTCCTGGGAGCGGATTACCGCCCATGAACTCCCGCGCTTGATCTTCGTCAATCGCATGGACCGTGAGAATGCCGACTACGACAGCACTGTGGAAAGCCTCCGCGAGTTCTTTGGCAACAGTGTCGCGCCGCTGCATGTTCCCATTGGCGCCGAGGATGACTTCAAGGGCGTGGTGGATATTTTGTCAAACACGGCCTACCTGTATGCCGATAACGCAGTGACCGAAGCCGCCGTGCCCGACGATCTTGAAGATACGGTGGAAGAGTTCCGTATGACTCTCATCGAGAATGTGGTGGAACTCGACGACGGTCTGACGGAGAAGTACTTGGAAGGCGAGGACATTACCGCCGATGAGCTGCAGGCCGCGCTCCACGAAGGCGTGCGGACCGGTCAAGTGACGCCGGTGCTGTGCGGCTCCGCAACGCGCAATGTCGGCGTGCACGCCCTTATGGACGCTATCGTCCGCTACCTTCCCTCACCTGCCGAGACCGCTGCCGCTAAGGCGACGCTGGAGGGCGAGGAGCAAGAGCTTGCCGCAGAATCCGATGGTCCGCTTGCCGCTTTCGTTTTCAAGACCCTGGCGGATCCCTACGTCGGCAAACTGTCTTTCATCCGTGTCTACTCAGGCACGCTTAGCTCAGATTCCCGCGTTTGGAACGCAAATGCTGGATCTGAGGAACGCATCGGTCAGTTGCTCACGGTGCGCGGCCGCGAGCAGGAACCGGCAGACCACATTGCCGCCGGTGATATGGGCACGGTTGCCAAGCTGGCAGAGACCCTTACCAGCCACACGCTGACTGAACGCAAGCAACCGCTGGTGCTGCCGGCCGTAACGTTCCCCCAGTGGCTCTTCACCGCCGCGATCGAGCCGACGTCGAAAGAAGACCTGGAAAAATTGAGTAGCGCGCTTGCGCGCGTCACGGAAGAAGACCCCAGCCTGCACGTGGAACGCCAACCAATTACGGGTCAGACGCTCCTCTCCGGCATCGGGGAGACACACATCAACGTCGCGCTGGAACGCATGAAGCGCAAGTTTGGCGCAGACGTAAAGACCATACCGGTGAAAGTTCCGTATAAAGAGACGATCATGGGCACCGCCGCGGCCGAAGGACGCTTTGTACGGCAGACCGGCGGCCACGGCCAATACGCCGTCTGCAATATCGAGATTGAGCCCACGGGGAGAGGCGAGGGCTTCGAATTTGTGGATAAGATCTTCGGCGGCGCAATTTCAGCCCCATTCCGCGAGGCGGTGCACAAGGGGGTGCGCGAAGCCATGAAAGAGGGCACGCTCGCCAGCGGCGAAGTGGTAGACGTCCGCGTAAGGCTTGTAGATGGCAAAGAACACACGGTCGATTCTTCCGATCTGGCGTTTCAGATTGCCGGGTCCATGGCACTTGGTGAAGCCATGGATAGGGCCAAACCCGTCCTCCTGGAGCCGGTCTTGCAGATGAAGGTGCGCGTGCCGGAAGACCGCATGGGCGACGTGATTGGCGATCTCACAAGCCGCCGCGCCAGGGTGCACAACATGGACATGGTGTCACCCGGAACTATGGAAGTGGAGGCGGAAGTGCCCCAGGCAGAAGTGCTGCGCTACGCTACCGACCTGCGCTCGCTCACGCAAGGGCGCGCCACCTTTTTTTCTGAATTCATAGGATACGAGCAAGTGCCCGCCAGCACCCAGGAACAGGTGGTAGAGGCGCACAAACGCGAAAAGGAAGAAGCCTCGGCGTAACACCGGCAACTCACACGCACTTTGCCTGCAGGGCGCAAAAGACATGCGCAGCCTGTGGGAAGAGCGTAGCCAGAGTTAATCCGTCATTCCTGTAAATGTCAGGTGATTCGTTGACAGATTTGAGAACAAAAGCAACTGAACGCAGTACTCTACATGAACAGTAAAGATGTCATTCCGAAAGGAGCGCAGCGAAGAGTCGCTCGGAGCGCGGAATCTAAGATGTTGAGCCTATTGGGCGACACGTTGCATAGGCCCTAGATTCCGCGAACAAGGTTCGACGCTCCGCTCGGAATGACATGATCTGTCAACACTGCCAGTTTGGGAGAGAATTCTGTCAACGAATTACTCAACACTTACAATTCCGGCGAAAGCCGCAATCCAGCGCCCGGCACAGCGAGCACATCCTGAATTCCTGCCTTCGCGGGGAGGCCGGTCCGGTAGCGTAGGTTTGCAACCTGCGCGCGTGTGAATTCCTACCCTGTATCGTGCACGCGGCGTACGTTGCGCTATCCAGGCCAGCAGGTACAATACCGCGCATCCCTCCAAGAGACTCACTCTCCCTGAGTAGAGGGGAATTCTTCGCCGCACCAGTCTTACCCCACGTGTTCATCCGACTTACGCTAAGATCTACCTAAACGTTGTCACTCTCGCGGAGGTAGGGTATGAAACCGTTTAACGTCGCGCCGATTCTCGCAGAAGACTCGCTCTTTCGCATTGTTGCCGGCACGGCACAGAGTCAAGTCGGCATTCTGATACTCGGGCCCGGCGAGAAGACCGGCGGCCTCCATGCCAGCGACCACCCGGATTCCGATCAAGTGGTCTACGTCGTCTCCGGTCACGGCGAAGCTACCGTGGGTGACGAAACCGCCCCCCTTGCCCCCGGCGACGTGCTCATCATCGACGCCGGCGACCCCCACGAACTCCGCTGCACCGGCGATGAACCCCTCCGCACGCTGAACGTGTATGCTCCAGCCGCGTATTGAAAGATGATACCTTAATCGTCCGCTGTTTGAGGTTGCCGTGAAGTGTGGTTCAGTTAAGGGGAAGTGTTATGCGGGACACGTCAGCAATTATGCGACGGGTAAAGTCGCGTGACACTGCGCCCGAAATGGCCGTCAGACGAGCGCTTTGGAAACAAGGGGTACGCTACCGTCTCCATATCCACAACCTGCCCGGGAAACCGGATTTGGCGCTGCTCAAGAAGCGGATTGCTATCTTTATTGACGGTGACTTCTGGCATGGTGGACAATGGCGGAAGCGAAAGCTCAGGGGGCTGCAAGAGCAATTTCGCGCCACTCCGTCGAAAGGCTATTGGATGAGCAAGATCCGGCGCAACATGGAACGAGACGCCAAGAACACAGCCGCTCTCTTGGAGGAGGGATGGACCGTTTTGCGACTATGGGAGAGCGACATTGAAAACGACCTAGCGCAATCAGTCCGGACAACCGTGGATCTATCTCGGAACGGCGTTGAGCCGTCGAGCATAGCGCTTCTGCCGCAGCGCACTGTCGCGGAGTTTTTTGCGGGCATTGGGTTAGTACGCTTAGGTCTTGAGCGTCAAGGATGGTCCGTCAAGTACGCAAATGATATTGACCCTGACAAGGTAAAGATGTATGCAACACACTTTGCAGAAGATGCTGACTGTCTACACATGGGCGATGTCCATGAGATTGACCCAGAGACTCTGCCGTCAGTAACGCTTGCCACCGCCTCCTTCCCATGCAACGACCTGTCGTTAGCGGGCGCGAGAAAGGGCCTTGCGGGCAAGCAGTCATCAGCATTTTGGGGGTTCGTGCGCGTCCTGGAGTACATGGGGGAGCGGAAGCCGCCGTTGGTTTTGATTGAGAATGTGCCCGGCTTCCTCACGTCCCGGCAAGGCGAGGACTTTAGGCAGGCGCTCACGGCGCTCAATGAACTAGGCTACGCTGTAGACCCGTTCATCATAGACGCCGCGCATTTTGTGCCTCAAAGCCGTGCGCGGCTCTTCATAGTCGGCCAGTTGTGGGAGAGAAACCGGACTCAGGAATCCAATATCCTCCAGGAAGGGGCTATTGCCGCTACACGGCCAGATCGGTTGCTCTCCTTTATCGCGGCGCATCCTGAAATCACGTGGCGTATTCGTCCTCTGCCGCCGTTGCCGCAGCGGACGCAAAACCTCGATGCGGTCTTAGAGGATTTGCCCGATGATGCGCCGGAATGGTGGAGCGAAGAAAGAGCGGCGTACTTGCTCAACCAGATGAGCGAGCGTCACCGCGCAGTAGCGGACCGCATGATTGATGGCTCCTGTTGGTCGTACGGAACCGTGTTCCGCCGTGTGCGCTATGGCCGATCAATGGCGGAACTACGCGTCGATGGGATCGCTGGCTGCCTGCGCACGCCACTAGGCGGCAGTGGTCGGCAAATCCTCTTCAAGGCCGGCAATGGGCGATATTACGCCCGGTTGTTGACGCCGCGGGAGTGCGCTCGCCTCATGGGAGCGGGTGATTTCATCATCGATGCGCCACTCAATCAAGCGCTCTACGCCTTTGGGGACGCGGTGTGTGTGCCGGTGATTGACTGGATTGCGGAGCACTACCTAAATCCAGTCGTAAATGAGCGGATGCGCGGCTATCCGTTGCGGCTTACGCCGGAGCCACGATGAGCGCCAGCGACGAGCAAACAGGCCTCACGGCGATCAAAGCATGGCACGACGCATTGCCCAATTATCAGGGCGGTAAAGCGCGTGGCAGCATCGCCGCCGCGCTGGTCGTGCTTGAACGCTTGAAAGATAGTTATGGTCTTGACGTAGACACCCATACCGCAAGAGGAGGAGCGCAGGTCAGTGGCCTTACGCCAGGACGAGTCGCGTCTATTCTCGCGAGGTTCGGCGAAGAGAGACCCTTCTTGCGTGAAGGGGGAAGAACTAATCGAGGCGCGCGCGGCGCCGTAGCGAGTCTCCTTGATGCGCTGCAGCCCTTAGCTCTGGAGAACCTGCCCCAAACGGAGCGTGACAGCATATTGGAAACTCTGCAAGGATTCTTGGCAGAGCGTGTTGTCGAGTATTTCAACCGACAGCGCTTAGATCCTCTCTACAACCCGGCCGCGAGTACCTGGCATGCTGTTCACGAGATACTGCTAAAGGCCGCTGAAGCGGGAAAATCCGGGCCAGTAGCACAGCATCTGGTGGGCGCGAAACTGCAATTGCGTTTTCCCGATATACCGGTGGAGAATAATCCCGCAAGCGCCGCTGACCAGCAAACCGGGCGCGCCGGTGACTTTCAGATTGGAGACACCGCGTTCCACGTCACCGTTGCTCCCACAAGAGACAATCTCTTCGAGAGGGTGAAGAAGAATATCCAGCAAGGGATCCGCGTCTATGTCTTGGTGCCTGACGAGAAAGTGACGACCGCGCGGGGATACGCGGAAGAACAGCTACTCGGCCAAGCGTCCCAAGTCGCGGTGTGTGCGATCGAGTCGTTTGTGGCGCATAACGTCGATGAACTATCCACGTTTGTCAAGGGCCGGCTGCTGCAGGGGTTTCGGGCGCTTCTCGATACGTATAACCGGCGCGCAGACGCGGTGGAAACGGATAAGTCCATACTGATTGAAATTCCGGCCACGCTTCTCTGACAGCGAGACGATATGTCTGCGTCAGTCCATTCCGGCAGGCGGTGAACAATGTCAACCGAGGAAGAAAGAACTACAGAAAAAGCGCCAACTCAAGACCGGAACGACATTCCTTTTGAGAAAGGTTATCAGCCGGAGAGGGGCAACTTAGACCCCCAGAATCCTCCTCAGGGCGGCTCCGGTGTTCCTCCAAAGGCGCAGACTGGCGCGGGCCAAGCTGAGAAAGACGATTAGGCACACCGCCCTGCACATCGATCGTCAAGATCTTGCGGGTTTAGGGTCTATGTTGGGATTATCGAACCAACACAGTCATGAGTAGTCTGGCGGTGTCAAGTCCGCTTGACGGAGCAGGGCTATGGAGACCTCCACCACAGTCAAGCGCATCGTGTGTCTCGCCAACTCGCGCAAAGAGGGAGATCGGTGCATCGCGGGCAAGGAACTCTTGGCGGATGGCAGTCCCGGCCCTTGGGTACGGCCCGTCAGCGACCGCGAAGACGAGGCGGTGGATGAACGCGAACGGCAGTACGCAGACGGCAGCGAGCCGCGTGTGCTCGATGTCATTGATGTGCCGGTACGTGAGCCGCGACCGAAAGGCTATCAGCAAGAGAATTGGCTGCTTGACCCGAATCGTCGCTGGAGAAAAGCAGAGCGCATTGGGCCGGACGCGCTCAAGGGTCTTGCCGAGCCAGCTGGGCCACTCTGGATAAATGGTTACCACACGCAGCACGGACGAAATGACCGGCTGCCCCTTGAGCGTGCAGTTTCCGTGAATAGTTCGTTGCAGCTCATCAAAGTTGGTAAGCTAGAGCTAGATGTCTTCGCCCCCGGGATAGAGCAGGGCGACTTCAAGCGGAGGATCAAAGGCCAATTCCGCTATGCCGGGGAAGACTATCGTCTCTGGGTTACCGATCCCGTTTATGAGCAGACATACCTGAACCGGCCAAACGCCAGATACCAAATCGGTCAGCGCTTCCTTACCGTTAGTCTGGGCGAGCCGTATCAGGGTTACGCCTATAAGCTCATCGCAGCCATCATTGAACTCTAACGGAGACTTCTTACGTGACAGAAACGCGGAATCCAGTATTCACCATCGGACACTCCAATCACGAGCCAAAGGAGTTCGTGACGCTGCTGCAGAGGCACGGCGTCGACGTGGTAGTTGACGTGCGTTCAGCGCCATACAGCCGCTACCTGCCGCACTTCAATAAAGAGCACCTGGCAGAGACCTTGAAGCAAGCTGCTATTCGCTATTCCTTTAGAGGCCAGGAACTGGGCGGCCAACCGGCGGATCGTGCGTACTACGACGATGAGGGGCGGGTTGTCTATGACAGGCTGGCGGCAACTGCTGCGTTCAAGGGCGGTATCGAGTACATCATGGACACCGCAGCCGTTCATCCTTCGACACGCTCAGGACGAACGGCTGCTTCGCCAGCGCAGCGCCTGGCCCTGATGTGCAGCGAGAAAGAGCCGTTGGACTGTCACCGCACGCTGATGGTCGCCCAATCGTTGGCAGCGCGCGGTGTGGACGTGGCGCACATTCACGCCGACGGCAATCTGGAAACTCACACCGATGCCGTGAATCGTCTGCTGGATAAGTTCAAATTGCCGCATAACGGCGATCTCTTTCGCTCGCGGGAGGCGGTGATTGACGACGCAGTGGAACGCCAGACGCAGCGCGTCGGCGCCCGCTGGCAGGATCAAGCCGCCGGCCGGGCCGAGTGGGAGCGTGTGACCTGAAGCTCTATACCATCGGCTTCACCAAGAAATCAGCGTCTACATTCTTCGAACTGCTGCGGGGATCTGGCGCCGAGCGCCTCGTGGATGTGCGGTTGCATAACGCCTCGCAACTAGCCGGCTTCGCCAGGGGCGGCAAAGAGAACCTCGCGTACCTGCTGCAAGAAATTTGCCGGATGGAATATGTCCACGCACCGGACCTCGCGCCTACAAAGGAACTGCTGGATTCCTACCGTAAGGGAGAGTGTGACTGGGACTCCTACGAGCGTGAATTCGTTGCCCTGTTGAACGAACGGCGCATATTTACAGAGGGCGTGCAACCCACCGAGGGAATTCGCATCGTTAAGCGATTGAAAGCAACCATCGCCAATAGTTGCCTCCTGTGCAGCGAGCACGAGCCTGATCACTGCCACCGCCGGCTGGTGGCGGAGTACTTCCAACGGCACTGGGGTGACGTTGAAATCGAGCATCTCATCTAAGTCAAAGGGCCTAGACTCTGTTCGACCTTCTTCACGACCTCGTAGACTGGGTACTGGCCTGGGCGGAATCGCCGTATGGTGGGTTAGCGCTCTTTCTGCTGTCGGCGGCGGAGTCGATCATCTTCCCGGTGCCGCCGGACCCCTTACTGATTGCGTTGGGCGTGGGAAAGCCCAGCTTTGCCCTAGTCTTTGCCGCGATCTGCCTCCTCGGCTCTCTTGTTGGCGCGAGCTTCGGCTACTTGATCGGCATGTGGGGCGGTCGACCGGTGGTAGACCGCCTCTTTTCGCAAGACAAGATAGCGTTCGTTGAGCAGAAATACCAGCGCTATGACGTGTGGGCGATCCTCATTGCCGCCCTCACGCCGATTCCCTATAAGGTGTTTACGGTGACGGCGGGCATGTTTCGGCTGCATTTCGGCCGCTTCATGCTGGCGTCGCTGGTCGGACGGGGGGCACGCTTCTTCGCCGTGGGCTTCTTAATTGCTCTCTTTGGCGAGCCGATTGCGGCCTTCATCGACCAATATCTTGACATCTTGTTTATAGTCTTTATGATATTGCTTGTCGGCGGATTCTTTGTCATCCGGATTCTGACACGCTTGGGAAAGCCGCCAGATTCCAGTGAGGTGAAGATTTCGGAAGAGACCGCGCCGTAGCTGAGGAACAATAGGCGTCATGCGGCTACGGTTGGGAGTATGATGGTGGTAAGCGCCGATGTCCTTTCCCAATACCGAACGAGTGGGAAAAAGGTGAAGCAGGGCTTCTCGCCGGAGTCCAGGGCGCGGGAGATGGAGTGATTCCTGCCCCTTATCAAGTACGAGGCAGGCAATTAGCTGGAAACACTATGGCCTTGCCTAGGCACACAACAGTGTGTAAATGAGAGGGCGACTTCTTGACGTCATTCCCGCGCACGCGGGAATCCATCATCTCTGCGCACACGCTGGATTCCGGCTTTCGCCGGAATGACGGAGGTTTGGCAGTCTATTTTCATGGTGATGACGGAACTGGATACCCGCGACGTGACTAACGTGCGATAAGCAACGAGCACTCTTGCCATGCAAAGTTACTATGACGTTCTCGGTGTCGCTGAGGATGCCGAAGCCGACGAGATCGAAGCGGCGTTTCGGCGCGCTCTCGCGTCCGCGCAGGCGGAAGCAGAAAGTGACGCTACCGCAGACGTGGCCGCGCGCATGCGGACGTTGGCGGAAGCCTACGAGATCCTGTCTAATCCTACGTACCGGACTGCCTACGACCTCAAGCGAGCGCAGAAGGAGCCGTTTCCGGTACCCAAGCCAATCGCCGGCTCCAAGCTCTTTCGCGCGCTCAAAGCCAGCGGCTCCACCCTCGTCAAGGATGTGAAGGAACAATACGACAAAGACCCCTCCATCAGAGAAGACTTCGACCGTTCCATTCAGCTTGGCCGCAAGGTCGCCCGCGCCGCGCGGTTTCTCCGTTTCTTGCGGTAGGGGAGCGCAGCTCTCACCTCGTGTAGCTGCACGATCTTCCCAAATCGCCGCTGCTCCTAGACGGCATACACCCGCACCTACCTAGCCGTGGCTATTCCTACATTCCAATCCTGCCCGGGTCGGTGTAGGACTTTGGCGCCAAAGAGCGGGAGACAAGCCCCCGCTCACCTGCTGATCAACGAGACTCGTAAATGCACGAGCAACGGAACAGAAGTCGCTTTCAGGTGCTTGGTCGTCCTGCAACCCGTACAGAACAAAAAGCGAGAGTGGGTGGCGCTCGCCAGGCTACGGGGCGTCTTCAGTGATTTCCGGCGGTCCGTTGCCGTCGCGTATGAGCGCCATGAGGTTTTCGGCGGCTTGGGAGACGGTGACCGGCGTCTTGGTGTCTACGCCGCGCTGGCGTAACTCGCCAAACAGTTCGCTCAGGATCGGCGGCGAAACATTGGCTTCGCGCAGCATCTCGTCCTGCTCGAAGAGGTCTTCCACGCAGTAGCGGCACACGATGCCGCGCTGGCCGTCCAGCACATAGACACCGTCGGAAATCGCCGGGATCAGGTCCAGGTGATGGGTGGAGATGATGAGCGTGGTGCCGCGCTCGCGATTGAGGGTGTTGAGTAGAGCGATGAGGTCGTCACGGGAAGCGGGATCGAGGCCCTCGAACGGCTCGTCGAGCACCAGCAACTCCGGTTGCATCACCAATGCGCCCGCCAACGCCACGCGGCGCTTTTCGCCGGCCGAGAGGTAGTGGGGGACTTTGTCCTTGAGGTGCGCAATGCGCAGGGTTTCCATGACGGCGTCCGTGAGGCGCGCGACGTCTTCCGCTGGCATCCCGTAGTTTCGAGGTGAGAACGAAATATCTTCCCAGACGGTTGGGGCCAGAATCTGGTACTCCACGTTCTGTAAAACTACGCCGATGCGCTGGCGGATTTTGATGAAGTCCCTGCCGGGATCGTGCCCCAACACCTGCACCACGCCCTCGCTGGGCCGCAGCATGCCGAGCAGCAGAAGGAAGAGGGTGCTCTTGCCCGCGCCGTTCGCGCCCACCACCGCCACGCGGTCGCCCGGCCAGATGGCCAGATCGCATCCGGCCAGATCCACTTCCGTGCCGTCGGCATAGGAGTGGCGAAGATTGTGGGTCTTTACGAGCGGCTGCACGATGTGTTCTACCTCAATACAATAACCAGCGTTCCTGTCATTATAGTACGTGGAAAACGCGTTTGGAAACGCGACCTACGCGGGAGTTCTCAGTTCTCTCTGCAATTCTAAGTGGAGTGTCGTGGCAAAGGGACTCCACACCACGGTGCATGCGAGTTCTCCGAACAGGTATTCTGAATTGGAGAAGCCGTAACAGACCCCTTAGAGGATGTTCCGACTCGCTTAGAGTAACTTCAACACCTCCGGTAGAACATCGCAAGAGCAGCAGGCAATGTACGCACTCCTTGAAGGACCTTGCGATTGATTAGCCGGTAGCGCTAAGTGACTCCCTCTCCCTGGGGAGAGGGAGTCTATTCGCCTGGTGGCCCGTGTTGTGTGGAGGCCCCCCGGGATGAATGGGCAGCCGCTTAGGAGGTGAGCGTTCAGTTGCGCACAATCACGCCGCACGCTACACGACCGCCGGCCCCGGCATCTTCACCGTACGTATCCGGCTTCTCATGGATGATGATTGCTGAGCCGTCCTCGTCGAATAGCGAATGGGCGAGGCCCGCCGTCAGGGTCACGTCGCTCGTGAAGACATCAACGCGCGCCGTGCCGTCGGCTGCCGCGTAGATGTTTGGCAAGTCACCGGCGTGGAAGCCGCCTTCATGCGCGTAGCCGTGGCCACGTCCTTTGGGCGTGAAGTGATCACCGGCCGCCGCGAAATCGGGCGTGCAGCTACCCGTCTCATGGATGTGGAAGCCGTGGCCGCCCGGCGTCAAACCGCGTACGTCTGCCGCGATGATTACGCCATGCGGCCCCTGGGTCAGCGATACCGTGCCCATTGCGGTACCGTCCGGCGCAGCCATCTGTGCCGTGGCCGTCGCGCCCACCGCCAGCGGTGCGGCCGGTACTTCCCGAACTTGCACCGCACAACCGGCTAAGACGAGCAGCGCCGCGACGGCGAATAGTAGAAGTATGGCCCTTACAAAGTGACGCATTGTCCTCTCCTTTCAAACATTGCACACGCCGGTACCTATGATACAAGATAGAGTGTGAAGCAATCCTGCCAGCTTCGCATATGTCCAAACACGAGAAGCGCCTTTGCCGGGATCAGTTGCAGGTGTGGGCCGGTGCCGGAGATACAGGAGCGGGCGCAAGTTTCCAACCTGCGCTACCGGCGCGTCTACCCCTCATTACCGGCTCGTCGGGCCACCTTTGACAAAAAGGGACGCCACAATACATGACACAGAGCAGAGTCCAGCGATCCCTCGACCTCTACCAAAAGGCGGAGCAGCTTATCCCCGGTAGGACGCAACTCATCAGCCGCCGGGCGAGTAGCTTTGCCCACCCCATCAGCCCGATCTATGCCGCTCACGCTAAGGGCTCGCGTTTCACGGACGTTGACGGCAACGAGTACATCGACTGGGTAAACGCCGTGACGGCCATCATCCTCGGTCACGCCGACGACGTGGTGGACTCCGCCGTGAAGGCGCAGATCGACAAAGGCAGCCTCTATAGCCTGAACAGCCCCCTGGAAGTGGAGCTAGCGGAGATCCTGGTGGACACCATCCCCAGCGCGGAGATGGTGCGCTACACCAAGGGCGGCGGCGAGGCGTGCGCCGTAGCCGTCCGCATTGCCCGCGGCACTACCGGCAAAGACAAGATTCTCTTCTCCGGTTATCACGGCTGGCACGACTGGTACCAATCGGCCAACTACCTCGCCGATCCGGCAACCGATGAATTCCCCTTCGCGGGCATCGAGCCCATCGGCGTGCCCCGGGCGCTGGCAGGCACCGCGGTCCCCTTCACCTATGGCGATCTTGCGAGCCTGCAAAGTGCCTTTGCGGAACACACAGGCGAGGTAGCGGCGGTAATGATGGAAGCGATGCGCTCCGAGCCGCCGGAACCGGGCTATCTGGAAGCGGTCAAGTCCATGTGTCACGCCAACGACGCGCTCTTCATTCTCGACGAAGTGTCATCAGGCTGGCGCTTGTCCCTTGGCGGCGCGCAGGAGTGGCTCGGTGTCACGCCCGATATGGCCACCTTTGCCAAGTCCATGTCGAACGGCTACGCCATGGGCTGCGTAGTGGGTTCCCGCGCGGCGATGGAACCCGCCGGTCGCATGTTCGTTTCAAGTTCGTACTGGAGCGAGCCCGTGGGTCTCGCGGCGTCGATTGCGACCATCGGCGAGCTCAAGCGGCGCGACGGGCCCGCGCGCTTCAAGGAAATCGGCGAGAAGGTGCGGGCGGCGCTGCAGGACGCCATAGCATCGGTGGGCATTGCGGCTTCCGTAACCGGCGTCCACACGCTGCCGACGCTGGTATTCGACCTGCCGGATACCGACTTGAAGAAGCCGGTTGAGACGCTCTTCATCCAGGAAATGGTGAAGCGCGGCATCTTTTGTCCGATGACGTTCACGGCCACACTGGCGCACACTGAAGAGGACATTGCACGGACTGCCGCGGCCGCGGCGGAGTCTTTGGAGATCGTGAAACATGCACTCGCCGGGGAGCTAGACACGCTGCTGGAAGCCGAGACGAAACGGGAGCCGTTTCGCCGTCTCGTGCGGTAAAGCCCAGAGCTAAGGTTCTGAGCGGACGGGCATGCGGCGCGGCTCCTCATGCGCAGGAGCGCAAGTTCGCCCTTAATTCTAGAAAGAGGAGTCACGCGGCGGCATGGAAGCGGGCCGGATTAGTCTTTCGGTAATCGTCGTCTCGTACAACACGCGGGAACTCTTAGCGCGTTGCCTCGCGTCCATTGCCGCGGAGCCGCGACCACCTGATGAGGTTATTGTGGTGGACAATGCGTCCGCCGACGACAGCGTGGCAATGGTGCGCGAGCAATTTCCCCACGTCCAGGTGATTGCCAATGCGGAGAACCGGGGCTTTGCTGCAGCGACCAACCAGGGCTTGCAGGCCGCGACCGGCGACTTTCTCTGCCTGCTCAACCCGGACACTGAGCTCTTCCCCGGCGCTCTGTCTGCGCTCGCTTCCTACCTTGCAGCGCACCCGGAGGTTGGCGTGGCGGGGCCGACGTTGCTCAACTCCGACGGCACCTATCAACACGCAGCCTTCCGCTTTCCCACACTGCCTATGGCGTTAATTGACTTCTTTCCCCTCAACCATCGCCTGCTAAACTCGCGTTTGAACGGGCGGTACCCGTTCAGGCTCTACGAGCACCCGTTCGCTATGGACCATCCCCTCGGGGCATGCATGATGGTGCGGCGCGAGGCGTGCGCCGACGTGGGCCTGCTGGATGAACGGTTCTTCATGTACTGCGAGGAGATCGACTGGTGCCGCCGCATCAAGCGGGCGGATTGGGAAGTCATGCACGTGCCCGGCGCGCGCGTAGTGCACCACGGCGGTCAGAGCACCAAGCAGACCGCCGGACGCATGTTCGTGGAGTTGCATCGCAGCCGCTTCCGTCTCTTCGCCAAGCACCATGGGAGGGGCTATCAATGGGCAGCCCGAGCAATCGTGACGGTCGGCATGCTATGGCAACTCATCGGCCTGCTGCCGCAAAGGGCGCGTCACTTCCGCGACCAATTCCTCCAAGATCGCTGGCGAAGCCGCCTGCAGGTACTGGCGCTCGCGCTCAAGGGCGAAAACTAGCCGATGCCACGCTCCCTAGGGACTGCGATGAGCACACTTCCCTATGCGTCCGCGACAGAGCCTACCGTACGCGCGATTCAAGGCAAGAAGCCGCCCGCAATGGGTTGTTCCGGCACAGAAGCAGTTCCATCTCCTTCCTGTCATTCGCCTGATAGCGGGAACCCATCTTCTGCAAGACCACGCACCGGCATCACGGCCGTGGTACTTACCCGCAACGTGGAGTCCGTTATAGATGCGTGCCTTACTTGCCTAGTCTGGGCCGAAAACATCATAGTGGTGGATGATTTCAGCAATGACAACACGCGCGCCATTTGCGAAAGAGCCGGCGCCCGCGTGTTTGAGCGCACCCTTGAGAGCTTTGCCGCGCAGCGCAACTTCGCGCTGACTCACGTGCAGACGCCGTGGGTGCTCTTTGTTGATTCAGACGAGCACGTCTCCCCCGCGCTGGCAACAGAAATCCAAGAAGCGGTGCGCGACGAGACCGTCGCAGGCTACTGGATCCCGCGCAAAAACCTCTTCAACGGACGCTGGGTCAGACATGCGGGGTGGGGCCCTGACTATCAGCTCCGGCTGTTTCGCGTCGCGCAAGGACGCTATGATCCAACCCGCTTTGCTCACGAAACCGTGGTGCTCGACGGTCCTGACAAGCGCCTGACAGAACTCCTCACACATTACAATTACTCCTCAGTACGGCAATTCATCGCCAAGCAGCGGCGTTATGCGCAATTGGAAGCGCGCAGACTCTGGCTCGATGGGCAACGGGTGCGTTGGCGCAACTATATTCTGCAACCCTTGCGGGCGTTTAATCGTCGTTACTTTACGTGGCGAGGCTATGCCGATGGTTGGCTGGGGCTCGCGCTGAGCGCGGCGATGGTCTATTTTGAATGGCGCACGTATCGAAACCTCGCCGCTTTGGAACGGGACCCCACAACGCGGGTGTGGCAGGAATTTCGCGCCCTACCGGCGGCAACGTGCGATGTATCCGTAGTGATCGTCTCGTATAATGTGGCCGACTTGCTCGCAAGTTCCATCGCATCGGTTTTGGCCGACATGGAGCGCGCCGGCATCGATGGCGAAGCAATCGTAGTGGACAATGCCTCACAGGATGATAGTGTGGCAACGGTAAGCGCGAGATTCCCCAACGTGCGCCTGATCGAAAACTCTACGAATGTGGGGTTCGGGTGCGCGGCAAACCAGGGGATGCTCGCTGCCAGAGGTGAAATGGTGGTCGTCCTGAATCCCGATGCGAGCGTTCAGCACGGTTTCTTCGCAGCAGTCCGAGACCATCTGGCACAGGAGCAGCATGTCGGGCTGTTGGGCCCACATATTGTCCAAGCAGATGGTACCACCCAGTCGACCTGCCGCCGATCTTATTCGCTTGTCACCGCACTCCTGGAAAGCACGCCGCTCCAGTGGTGGTTCGGCGAGTCACCCGCTCTCCAACGCTTTTACTGCCGTGACTTGGACGAGACCCAAGCGGCCAAGGTTGATTGGGTGGTGGGCGCTTGCCTCGTCGTGCGGCGGGAGGTGCTGAAAGCAGTAGGCGGCTTCGATCCACGCTTCTTCATGTACTTCGAAGAGACCGATTGGTGCCGCCGGATTAGAGAAGCGGGTTGGGACGTGGGCTATTTTCCCGGAGCGCACGCACTGCACCACGAGAGCCAGAGCGCCGACCAGGACCTCATAGCCCGCGCCCTGAATTTCCACCGCAGTCGTCATATGTTCGTAGCAAAAGAGCGCGGCCGCTTGGTTGCATTGCTATTGCGGGCCGTCATAGGAATCTTGTATGCCGTCTACACCGTCCAGCAGGCCGCGAAGGTGCCAATAAAACGATACAACCGAGAACTACGCAAGAACGTCGCCGTGCTCGCACACGTGACACTGTGGTACCTTACCGGCATTTCCGGAGGGGGTAGACGTCACGCATAATGCAGGTGCGCACTCCGCTTGCGCGGGGCATTGGCAGTTTACGCTGCGGCCCTCGTGCCGCGTTAGATCGTGTCCGTCAAAGTGGTTAGTCTTGAGCCCGAGCTTTTCCCTGGGAGACCCTTGCGAAACTTGAGCGGTAGCGCGAGCGCTTCCTCTCCCTCGACGGAAGAGGGCTTGGGTGATGGTAAGTCTCCTTAAGTCTCTCGATACGCACACCGAATCTGCCCTGATATGTCCTGACACTGCCCAGTGTAAAGGGCCATTGCAGCAAAAGGCCCCCTCACCCCGTCCCTCTCCCCCAGGAGAGAGGTTTTCTCGCCTGCAGATGAGTTTCGCAGAGGTCTCCAGCGGGAGAATGGGACTTTCTTGCCTTGGCAATGGTTATGCGGAGATATCCGACCGGGAGAATGCAAGAGCCTGCCCTGTTGTACGATACGGAGGCGAGAGTGCACCACCGGCACACGGTCAAGTTGACTGAGCAAACGACCAAGTAGACGCTGTCCGCGGCAAGCAAGTTCCAATTGCGATTACTCTATGCGCATTCTCTTTGTCACAGGCGAATACCCTCCCCTACAGGGCGGCATTGCCGACTACACGGCGGCGCTGCGGGCGGAACTCCGCGCGCTGGACGTCACCAGCGAGGTGCTGACCGACTCCGCTTGCGCCAGTACGGAGCCTACCGTGCATCCCGTAGTGAGCACATGGAGCTTTCCCTTCTGGAGTATCGCCCAACAGATCATCAGCGAACGCCAGATTGACGTGGTGCACATTCAGTACCAGACCGCGGCCTTCGACCTGAATCCTGCCATCAACCTGTTGCCGTGGTATCTGCGGCGGCGCACGCCGCGCCCGGCCATAGTCACCACGTTCCACGACCTTCATGAACCCTATCTCTTTCCAAAAGCGGGCCCCGTCCGCCGCTGGGTGACCCGCATGCTCGGTCGTCACAGCGACTCACTCATTTTCACAACGCAAGTTGACCGTGAAGCGTGGGGCGCAGCGGGGGGTGCGGGCGAGCCTCTTGCGCAGAAGACGCCAACCCACCAGATCGACATCGGGGCAAACATTGCCGAAGTCCCCATCACCGCGGAGCGGCGGCAAGCGCTCCGTGCCGAGTGCGGTGTCAAGCCCGATGCTTTCCTGGTGGGTTTCTTCGGCTTCGTTAACCACACCAAAGGGCTCGATACGCTCTTTAGGGCGGTGCGCTTGCTGCGCGACCGGCAGATTCCTGTGCAAGTGCTCATCGTTGGCGGCAGCCTGGGCGACAGCGATCCGACCAATGCCGTCTACAAGGAGCACTTGGAGCGCATAATTCGCAGGCTGGACTTGGACATGGGAGATATTCTGCTCAGCACAGGCTACTTGGAAGCAGCGGATGCGTCGCGTGCGCTGGCCACCTGCGACGCGTTGGCCCTGCCCTTCACGGACGGGGTATCCTTGCGCCGCGGAAGCCTGCTGGCGGCGCTTGACCATGGCCTGCCGGTGGTGAGCACCCATCCCAAACCACCGTCGCCGGAGATACAAGAGAGCGGAGCCATGTTGCTCGTGCCTGCCGACGACCCACCGGCCCTCAGTGACGCGCTCCACCGCCTCTACGAAAACCCAGCGCTGGGCGAGACCCTAGCCGCCGCCGCCCGGCAGTTTGCCCAACGCTTCTCATGGCACCGCATCGCCGAACACAACCTGGCTGTGTACACCGCGGCCTGCAAACGCAGAACGCGTGTCATAGGCAAAACCAAATGAACTAAACCGTGGCGCGTCTCATTCTTCGGCGAGCTTGGTTCTGCCTCAAAACACCTGTCACATTTAATCTGTAACGCACCATTTTTTCGCTTACGCTACACTTCTTTGCGATTTCGGCAGGGCTCGAATTCTTACGGACTTCTGCCAAGAGCAACGCCCGGGGTAACAGAAGGCATCCCGACAACCATGCAGCTTCCTCCTCCTGAATTGCGTCACACGTTAGAAAGGTAAGGTCGCCGAGCCTCTCAATCCGGCTTAACTTGTGGTTGAGGAGGATGTGAGCAAGTTCATGCGCTAGATCGCTGTTTCGGCGTGACTTGGCAGACAGTGGATTGTACACAACCACGACGCGATTAGAGGTAGGCCGAAGCGTGCATGCTGAAAAGGCTCCTGGTTGAATCCTGTCAAGTTCGTCAAATCGGTGGCGTGGGATCAAGGCATCGCCAGCCAATATCTCAACACTTAAGAATTTTGCGAGCGACTGGGGTGAAACAACTTGAGCAGCAGTCAGACCTAGTTCTACTCGAACGCCTGCAGCGATCCTTTCCGCCTCTGATTTAAAGCCTCTGCGGAGAGTCATGTTCAGGTTCCTTTTCGAGCGCCTTATTCAAGTCCTTAAGGAGTGATCCAAGAGCCCGCGCAAATTCTGGCTTAAAGGTGGTTGCTGCTCGAAGATGTGCTGCAGATGCCTCTTCGCGATTCGCCAAAGCTTGGTAAAGCTCCTTTACAATCGTTGCGATGTGCTCAGCCGCGCCTTCAGGAAGACTCGGATCAGATCGAAGGTGCTCAGCAATAGTGTCTGTGGTTGACACGCTCTTTTCTTGCAACTCGAAGAACTGGTTTACGTCCGCACCACACCAATCGACGAGCCTCTTGAACTTCGGAAGATCAGGCATATGTCCCCTCTCCACTCGTGCGAGTGTATTGAAGGGAATTCCAATATCGCTTGCGGCTTCTCGAAGGCTCATACCTCGTCGATTTCGCTCCTCCGCGACGAGGCGACCGAGGTCACCAAGCTCTAAAACACCTGTAGCCATAGGGCCTCCTGTACTATTTGTGGTACAAGTACCACCAAAGGGTTGACACAGGCAGCACGCACATGTTACGGTTTGATTGTATCACAAATGGTACTGCATATACTTTTGCAACAATCTATGGAGTTTTATGATGGCTAACGACAAGGACAAAGTACGTATCACAGTGAACGGCCGCAAGAAGGTGGTTTCTTCGGATGAACTCACCTACGACGAAGTCGTCTTGCTCGCTTACAATCCAGTGCCTTCGGGCCCAGAAATCATACTTACTGTAACGTACCGGGATGGTGCGGGACGACCTCCGGAAGGTAGGCTCTTGCCTGGCCAAGACGTAAAGATCCGAGATGGGACGGTCTTCAATGTCACAGTCACTGATAAATCGTAGCCCGGACCTCAGTCGGCTTCAAGTGGAAGGGTACGAAATTGAAGTCCGATCAGGCTACCTTCTATTGAAAGGCATACCTTACGTTACAAGCAATCGCAACACATCTCGTGGCACTTTGGTTTCAGAACTGTCACTTGCGGGAAATGTTACAGCCAAGCCTAGTACTCATGTTGTGATGTTCGTCGGAGACATGCCTTGCGATGAAGGAGGGCGTCCCCTTATGCAGATCCACAACTCCAGTACGCCCGCAGAACTCGCAAGAGGGCTCGCAATTGACCATACATTCTCAAGTAAGCCCAGTGAAGGCTACAGAGACTATTACGACAAGATGAGCACTTACGCGCATATAGTTTCCGGGCCCGCCCTATCCATCAACCCTAACTTGAAAGTCCAAACCTTCACCGTTGATGAGCCTCAAGATGAAGGCTCAACGTTTAAGTACATTGATACAGCGTCGAGCCGTGCCGGAATTGTTGCTGCGACCGAAAAACTCGCAACAGGCACGGTTGCGATTGTTGGACTTGGGGGTACTGGCTCATACATTCTTGACTTTATAGCCAAAACGCCCGTAAAAGAGATCTATCTATTCGACGGCGACAGGTTCGGGCAGCATAACGCGTTTCGCTCCCCAGGCGCGCCGACTTTGGATACCCTGAAGAGGGCACCACAGAAGGCTGAATATTTTTGCAGTGTTTATTCCAAGATGCGGAACCGAATTATCTTCGAGAATGAATACCTTGAGGAATCGACAATTGATCGTCTCCGCAAAATGGACTTTGCCTTCTTGGCGGTCGATAGGGGATCTAGCAGGAGACTCGTGGTTGAGAAACTCCGCGAGTTCGGTGTGCCATTCATCGATGCAGGGATGGGTGTGAGCCAAGTAGACGGTTCCCTACTGGGCCAGCTAAGGGTGACAACGAGCTCTTCAGATCAAAGCGATCACATTGACTCAACCGTGCCATTTTCAGATGGCAACAATGAAGATGAATACACGAGCAACATACAAATTGCTGAACTAAACGCGCTAAGCGCAGCCTTGGCTGTGATCAAATGGAAAAAGCTAATGGGATTCTATGCTGATCTAGAGAACGAGCACTCATCGTATTATCAGATCGATGGCAATTTTCTAATTAATGAGAACAAAGCGTGACTCGATTTAGCTCTCTCACGCACAAATTCGTCAGCTACATTCCGGATTCACTATGCGAGGGTGTACTTTATGTATCTATACCTTTCGCTACGGTCGTACACAAGTGTTGCTGCGGTTGCGGAAATGAAGTTGTTACGCCACTAGACCCATCAGATTGGCAAATGACCTTCGACGGTAAGTCGATTTCTCTTCAACCGTCGATTGGTAATTGGGGACTTGCATGCCAATCTCACTATTGGATCAAAAGCAATCAAGTAGTGTGGGCATCGCGTATGTCTGAAGAGCAAATTGCTTGGGTTAGAATCAAAGACCGCTTAGCTAAAGCCAAGCAGTATGGCGGATCAAGTGGCTTTTGCGCATGCATATTGAAAGAAGCGAAGTCACCTAAATTTTGGAAGTACCTTTGGCGCTCCTGCAGTGAGAGCCTGCGGCGAAATTAGCTCTTTTGGCCGACTCCGCGCACTGAAATCGCTTTAGGTAAAGGTCGAACCTCTTTGGTTGAAACGGCAAGTTCATTCTATCGAGACTGCGGAATTGCCGTGATGCGCCGCAGGGCTTCCTGGTACTTGGCGCTGGTTTTTTGGATGATGTCGTCGGGGAGCGTGGGGGCGGGGGGTTCCATGTTCCAGCCGCTTTGGCGCAGCCACTCGCGGACGAATTCCTTATCGTAGCTGGGCTGGGGATGGCCGGGTTCGTAGATGTCGGTATCCCAGTAGCGTGACGAATCCGGCGTGAACGCCTCGTCGATGAGCATGAGTTCGCCCTCGTACAGACCGAACTCGAACTTCGTATCGGCCACGATCAGACCGGCCTTTTGGGCCTCGGCGCGCCCGAAGTTGTAGATTTCAATCGAAGTGGATTCGAGTTGCGCCGCGAGTTCCGTGCCGATACGCGAGGCCAATTCCGCCCGAGAGATGTTCTCATCGTGACCGGATTCAGCCTTGGTCGCAGGCGTAAAGATGGGCTCAGGAAATTCCTGGCTCTCCACCATTCCCGGCGGCAGTTTGTGACCGCAGACCTCGCCGGTGCGCACATAGTCGCGCCAACCGGAACCGGCCAGATACCCGCGCACGACGCACTCGGCGTCAATGCGTTCCGCCTTGTGCACCAGCATGCTGCGCCCCGCAAGCATCTCGCTTTCGGCCTGCAGTTCCGCGGGATACGCCGTCACGTCGGTGGTGATGAGGTGGTTGGGAACCAGGTGCCCCATGCGCCGGAACCAGAAGGCGGAAAGTTGATTGAGCACCCGCCCTTTTTCCGGGATGCCCATAGGCAAGACGACGTCGAACGCTGAAATGCGGTCGGTGGTGACGATGAGCAGGTGCTCGCCCAGATCGTAGATGTCGCGCACCTTGCCCCGCGCAAAACGGGGCACGGGAAGCGCCGTTTCCAGAATCACGTCAGCCATCGTCAGCTATCTTCTCCAGCCTCATTGCCCGTCCTGATCCTCACCCTCTATCATATACTGTGGAGGCCAAATGGGCTTCCAGGGCGACTCAAGCAACCACACAGAGGTGACAATGGAAATAACGAAACACCAACCCGGCATGTTCAGCTTTGCGGATCTGGGCACACCCGATCTCGTAGCCTCCAAGCAATTCTATACGGCGTTTCTGGACCTGGAATTGTTCGAAATGCCGCTTCCCGACGGCACGGAGTTTTGCATGCTCCGCAAGCGGGGCAAGAGCGCGTTTTCGCTGTACGCAATGCCGGACGAAATGAAGCAAATGACCGGCGGCCGGCCGGTGTGGCAGAGCTATTTCACGGTCGTGAGTGCCGACGAAACATCAGCAAGAATCAAGGAATTGGGCGGCACCGTGGCGCAGGAGCCAATTGACGTCATGGACGCGGGACGCCTGCTCGTCGCCCAGGACCCCACGGGCGCCCCATTCTCCGTCTGGCAACCTGGCACCCAGATCGGCGCCGAGGTCTTCGGCGAGCACGGCGCGCTGGCGTGGAACGAACTCTATACCCGCGATACGGCAGCCGCTGGGGATTTCTACACGGGCCTTTTCGGCTGGTCGGTGGAGAAAACGCAGAGTGGCGACGGCGGCGAGTACAACCTGTTTAGTATTGGCGACCAACCGGCAGCCGGCATGATGGCAATTCGGGAGGAATGGGGTCCAATGCCCCCGAACTGGTCCATCTACCTCGCCGTTGCCAATCTGGACGCATCGCTCGAGAAGCTGCAGAGCCTCGGCGGGCAGCAGATTTCCCCTGCCATGGCGGTGGAGGGCGTGGGACGCTTTGCCTTTATTTGCGATCCCCAAGGCGCCTATTGCACCATCATCGAGCCCGTGCCTCACGACGATTAGGCTCGACGTCAATCCCGGGAACGCTGCACCCAACTTGCCTCTTGGCCCCGTTTATCATTCGTCCTGAGTATCGTCTATTGTTCGACCTGAATACCGTTTGCCGTTCGTGCTGAACATCGCTTACCGTTCCTGCTGAATACCGCTTACCGTTCGTGCTGAGCTTGTCGAAGCATGAACGGTAAACGGAGATTGCGCGCTCGAACGATCACCGGTGTCGGCCTGACCTCTCACGCCAGCCCCATGCGCTTGTACGACGCATCGATGTTGCGCACGTGGTGGCGCACGTCAAAGAGCGCGTCAATCTCGCCTTCATCCAGATGTTCGCGCACCCGCGAGTCGTCCTTGAGGAGGGTGCCGAAGTCCGCGCCCGTTTCCCACGCGGCGGTGGCGTGCTCCTGGACGATGGCGTAGGCATCCTGTCGCGTGAGCCCGCAATTGACCAGGGCTAAGAGCACTGACTCGCTGTAGACGAGGCCGCGTGTTTGGTTGAGGTTGCGCAGCATTTTGTCGGGGTACACCTGCAAATCGGCCATGACGCGGGTAAACAGCGCGAGCATGTAGTCAAGGACAATGCACGAATCGGGGAGAATGACGCGTTCGGGCGCGGAGTTGGTGATGTCGCGTTCATGCCAGAGGGCCACGTTTTCCAGCGCCGTTTGCGCGTAGGACCGCATCAGGCGGGCCAGGCCCGAAACTCGCTCACATCTGGCGGGATTTCGTTTGTGGGGCATGGCGGAAGAACCCACTCGACCGCGCTCGAAGGGTTCTTCCACTTCCAAGACCTCGGTGCGTTGGAGATTGCGGACTTCGGTCGCGAATTTATCCAGCGAAGAGCCAATTACGGCCAACGTAGTTACAAAATCGGCGTGGCGGTCACGCTGGATGATTTGCGTCGAGGTGGGCGCTACGTCAAGGCCCAAACCGGCACACACGCGGTCCTCGATGGCGGGCGGCACGTTGGCGTGAGTGCCCACCGCACCGGATATCTTGCCCACGGCTACCTGTGCTCGCGCCGCCTCCAAGCGTTGCCGGTTGCGGCGCATCTCGTCCACCCAGACGAGCAGCTTGTACCCAAACGTGATCGGTTCCGCCTGCACGCCGTGGGTGCGGCCGATCTGCGGTACATCCTTGTACGTGACCGCCGCTGCCTCGAGCACGCCGCTGAGTTCATCGATGCCGTCCAGCAGCACGTCCGCAGCGTCCCGCAGCCGGATGCCGGTTGCCGTGTCCTCCACGTCGTAGGAGGTCAACCCAAGGTGGAGAAAGCGGCTTTCGTCTCCCAGTTGTTCCGCCACCGCCATGAGGAAGGCGTTGAGGTCGTGGTCGATCTCGCGCTCTATCTCCGCGATGCGTTCCAGGGACGGGGTCCGCGCGTGGCGCAGCTTAGCCATGTCTTCTGCGGGGACCGTTCCGTGCTCAGTCCACGCATCGCACACGGCAAGTTCTACCTGCAGCCAACTGGCGAACTTGCGGTCCTCAGACCAAATCATGCCCATTTTGGGTCGCGTGTAGCGGGGAAGCATGGGGATTTCTCTCGAATCTAAAAGCCGTCGCACGAGCGATTGGGAATTTGCAGTCCACTTGCCATTCTAGGAGAAGGGCCTGGCTCTGTCCAACAGTGGAAAACGGGAACCGGCCGTGCTGCGCAAACAACTGCCGGCGAGGTCAATCTTGAACAGTGAAACGAGAGGAACAGTGGTGACCCAGATAAACCAGGCAAGGGGCGATGGGCAGACAGTGCTGAGTCGGCGGCGCGGCGGGTTAGGAAGGCGAGATAGGAGGTCGGCGCGGTTGCACTTCGACAAGCTCAGTGTGAACGGATGGGAGAATTGAATGGAAGTTCCATTGCGAATCGACAAGTCCAGTGTGAATGGATTAGGAAGTTGTCGGCGGGTGGGACCGAAATTCGACTGGCTCAGTATGAACGGAACTTGGGGCTGGCGGTTGATAGACCGGCACTTCGACAGGTTCAGCGCGAACGGGAACTGGGGTTTGCGATGGATCGGACAGCACATCGACAAGCTCAGTGCGAACGGGTCTTAGAGCCGGTGCCCAACGAGACTGGACTCTGGAAAGCTCAGCACAATCAGAGAAAACACGACGCGCTATAGACCGCCCGCCATGGCGGGGATCACTGAGATCTCGTCGCCGTCGGAGAGCGCGGTGTCTTTGCCCTGGAGCGTGCGTACTTCTTCTGAGTTTACGTAGACGTTGAGGTAGCCGGGGATATCACCGTTTTCGTCTGCGATCTGCGCGCCGATGCCGGGGAACTGGCGCTCCAGTTCCTGCAGAAGCTGCGCAACGTTTGCCGCTTCGAGCTCCACCCGGGACTGATTGCCGGTGAAACGACGATACGGTGTCGGAATGTAGACTTTTACTCCCATCGCGATGGGTCCTTAGCTTTATTTTCGTTAGCTTGCGTACCAACTCTTACTATAAGCTATCTCGATGCTGCGGCTCAACGTGGCAACTCGTATCGGGGCTATCTTGGCTATCCTGGGGAAGACGCCAAAGAAACGCCCGTACTTTGCCGGCGCAGCTTTGAGTGTCCGCACTGCTCTCATTGCGTCGTTTGCCGCTAGGCAAGCGGCCGGTAGCAACGGTAAGATGTAATCGGATGTGGGCGCGTGTGTTCTCGCTTCGAATAACTTGCAGTGTACACGTCAAGCAGGTCGGCCAGTTCCCAGCAGGTATGACTGCGCACATGCGGAATTGACCCGGCATACACGTACCGCGTGACCTTGAGCGGCACGCGCCCAGGACTCCGACTACGCAAGAAACAATCTTCCACTACAAGACAGGAGACTCGAGCTATGGCGGAAGGTAACGGGCGACCCGAACTCTTCGATGTCAACGTCTCACTTGGCCCATTGCCGCAGCGGCCGCCGGGGTCGCCCGTCGATGCCGCGAGCTTGCTGGAGCTGCTGGATGCGTATGACATTTCACGGGCACTGGTGACGCATACCTATGCCAAGTGGCACGATCCCACAGACGGCAATGAACGTCTCTTACAGGCCATTGCCGGCGAGCCGCGACTTTCCCCGTGTTGGGTGGTAATGCCTGCTGCCACGCGTGAAGTGCCGCCGGAAACGGAGCAAGTCGATCAACTGCTGGCGGCAGGTGCGCGCGCCGCGCGACTCTGTCCCAAGACCCATATCCTTGTGCTCGAACCGTGGGTGATCGAGCCGCTCGCGCAAGCCCTCGCCGACAAACGGGTGCCGGTTCTGCTCGACTTCGACAACGCCCACTACAGCGAGCCGCGGCACTGGGACTTCATCGCGTGGCTGCTGGAGGCGTTTCCCGATTTGCCGGTGATTCTCTTGCGGCAGTCCCACGCCGACTTTCGCGTGCTCTTCCCGCTGCTCGAACGCTCACCGAACCTCTATGTGGAAACTTCCTATCTGGGCGGGCACAGCGCCCTCATTGAGCTGGCAGAACGGTGGGGAGCCGAGCGCTTCATCTTTGGCACCGGCCTGCCGCTTTTCGAACCGGCCCTGCCCATCACCACGCTGTCTTACGGCGGATTGGAGCCCGCAGCGCGCGCGGAAATCGCGGGGGCAAGCCTGCAGCGTCTCCTCGACGGCTGCAAGGTGTAGGAACTGCATGCGTGGCCGCGACGCTATTTCATCGGCCGAGCTTTGCTTCCTCAAGGAGACGATTGCGAAATCTCTCTTGGGCGCAATTTCGATTCCTCTACCTCATGAGAACCGTCCGTAACCTTTGCCAATACGAGGAAGTCCCCTCTCCCAACAGAAACCATGGCGTATCTAGATCTTGAGGAAATTGTGCTACCCCCTCTCCCTGGGGAGACCTCTGCAAAACCCTTCTTTCAAGCAGGGGCACTCCCTCTCCTGGGGGAGTGTATAGACCGGGTTGATGGGTAACACATGTTCGGGTTGATAGGTTACACCATCGAATATGGGAGTTTTCGTTGTATGCAGTGTCCATGCCATGGAAGTTAGACCAACTCAATACCCTTATGGATACGGTTTTTCCCCTGGCACCAGCTCACGAACTGAACATGAGTATGTCGTGGTGCCTGGAACGTCTATTTCTCTGCCCAACCTAAAGCGCCCGAAGGTGTCAATCAGTACAATGTGTAACCTATCAACCCGAACACCTGTTACCTATCAGCCCAGTCTGTACAGGGAGAGGGTTGGGGTGAGGGGGTTTTCTTGCTACAATGGCCCTTTACGCTGTGCAGTGTCAAGACGTATCAGGGCAGAATCGGTGTGCATATGGAGAGATTTCAGGAGATTCACCCTCACCCCCGTATCACGTACGGGGCAGGCTCTAACCCTCTCCCGTCGAGGGAGAGGGATCACTCTCGCTTCCGCTTAGGTTTCGCAACGTTCTCCTGGGGGAGAGGGCCGGGGTGAGGGGAAACCTCGCCAATTCAACCGTCATCTCCCTCCCACGATCGTATAGGCAGCGGACTCCAGTACGTGTGGCGGGGCACGCGAGCCTCCGCCGCGCACATGAGAAAAATCTACTCAATCGATTAAGGAGCATCCAAGTGTCCACCTTCGCAAAACTCACACCCGCGCAGCTTGCTGCCCTGCGGGCGATAGACAGTCCTACCATTGCCAACGCCATCGAAGAATTCGACGTGCGCGACCGCCGCGCCGGGTACATGGATGGATCCATCCACTGTATATACCCAGATCTCGGCGAAATCGTGGGCTATGCCTTCACTGTCACCTTCAAGAACCGCGAACCGGGCGACCCGCCCATGCGCCAGGAGAGGGTCAGGGCGCTGGAACACGCGGCGGCTGTGCCGGCGCCGCGCATCTTGGTGGCCCACGACGCCACGCCGGAGGTGCCGGCGGCGCTCTTTGGCGAGATTATGTGCACGCTGCTCACGCGCCTCGACTTCGTGGGCGTCATCACCGACGGTACCGTGCGCGACCTCAATGAGGTGCGGGAGCTCGGCCTGCAGTATTTCGCGTCCGGCGCGATCGTCTCTCACGGGCAAGTCACGGTAGAATCTTTTGCCACGCCCGTGACCGTTGCGGGACTCTCCGTCGAGACTGGCGACCTGCTGCATGCCGACTGCAACGGCGTCGTCCAGATTCCTGCCGAAATCGCGCCCGAGGTCGCCGCCAAAGCCGAGGAAGTGCGCCGGGACGAGGCAAAACTCCTCGACGCTCTCGCCGATCCGGCGTTTACGCTAGAGGAATTTAAGAAGGTCATGTTGGGGTAAGCACATGGCTCATGCAGAGCAGAACAAAACTCGTGAAGAAATGCAGGACATTGCCGATCAGTTGCGGGCGATTGGGCAAACCGGGCTCTTCTATGCCCGGCGGGAGGATGACGAGTACGACATTGCCCGTTACGAGCGCGCGTTGGCGCTGGCGGCGCGGCTCTTTGCGCTCACGGATACGCGATCGGTAGAAAAGATCTTGGCGTTGTACAACAGTGACATCAACTATCAAACGCCAAAAATAGCGGCGTTCGGCGCTATCTTCGACCCGCAGGGCCGCGTGCTGCTCATACAACGGTCCGATAATCGCCTCTGGGCCATGCCGGGCGGCATGGTTGAGGTCGGCGAGACCGCGGCACAGGCGGCGGAACGGGAAATCTGGGAGGAGACCGGCGTGCGCGTGCGGGCTGAGCAGCTCATCGGTATTTACGACAACCGGGCTCACGGCGGTCGGGCGCCGTTTCAGACTTATATGGTTGGGTTCCTGTGCGCGCATGTTTCCGGTACGCCGCACCCGACGAGCGAAGCCCTGGACGTAGGCTACTTTACCGAAGATGCGCTACCGTCGCTCACGCCCGGCGCCCGCGACCGCGTGCCTCAGGCCTTCGCCTGGCAGCGCGGCGAACGCACGGAGCCGCACTTCGAGCGCGAGCTTGCGTGAATTCCTGTCCCGCGAAAGCAATCACACGGATCGCGCCATTGCATCGGGAAGCCAAGCACGTCGCGCGGGGGCTTGTCCCCCGCTTGGAGAGCTTTGCCTAGCCCTCATCGTACGCGCGGGAATTACCCCCTCTCCCTGGGGAGAGGGTGTATAGACCAGAGAGATACTTAACGGGTGTGCGCAGACATACTTTACACAGTATGGCACTCTTTCTGAGTAAAGAAGGAGGTGCCTCATGCCTTGGAAGGAGAGTACTGCTGTGGATGCTAAGCGCGAATTCGTCGCTTTGGCGCGAGCGCCGGGGGCGAACATACGCGCGTTGTGTCGACGCTTTGCGATCTCGCCGCCCACTGGCTATGCCTTGCTGCATCGTTACGCCGAAGAGGGGGAAGAGGCCTTCACGTCCCGCTCGCGTCGGCCGCACCACTCGCCGCGGCGCACGCCATCTGCGGTGGAGGCGGTCGTGGTAGAACTGCGCAAGCGCCACCCGGCGTGGGGCGGTCGCAAGCTCCACCACGCACTGCTGAACGCCGGTCACACGGTGGTTCCCAGCCCCAGCGCCATCACCAACATCCTCCATCGGCACGATCTCATCGACCCGGTGGAGCGAACGCACCGGGACTGGCAGCGCTTTGAACACCCGTATCCCAACGACCTGTGGCAGATGGACTACAAGGGTCACTTCGCCGTGGACGCCGGGCGCTGCCACCCGCTCACCGTCTTGGACGACCACTCCCGCTTCGCCGTGGGTCTGTGGGCCTGTGGGGACGAGCGGGCAGACACGGTGCGGGCATGTCTGACGAGTGCCTTTCGCCGCTACGGACTGCCGGCGCGTATGCTGATGGACAACGGGTCGCCGTGGGGCAGCAATGCCGCGCACCCGTACACCAGGCTTACCGTCTGGCTGCTGCGGCTGGGCGTGTCGGTGAGCCATGGTCGCCCCTACCATCCGCAGACCCAGGGCAAAGAGGAGCGGTTCCACCGCACCTTGCAGGCTGAGGCGCTGCAAGGCAGGCGGTTCGCCGACCTCGCGACCTGCCAAGCGGCCCTGGACCGCTGGCGGGACGTCTACAACCTGGAACGACCGCACCAGGCCCTCCACATGGCAACGCCCCTGAGCCGCTACGCGCCGAGCCGCCGCTCCTTCCCCGAGGAACTCCCCCCGATCACGTATGGCGACGGCGACGAGACGCGCAAGGTGATGGCGGAAGGTTGGGTCAACTTTCAGGGACGAGAGTTCCGCGTCGGCAAGGCGTTTGTGGGTTGCCACATCGGCCTGAGACCAACCACCAGTGACGGCGTGTGGAGTGTGTGGTTCATGACCCACCACATAGCAGAGCTGAACCTGCGCGGACCTCTGCCCCGTGTAGAAATACCAACTCATGTGTAAAGTATGTCCTCGTACACCTGTAAACTATGTGTCAGGTCTATACAGAGGGTCGGGGTGAGGGGAAACCGGCGCCGATCCGGTTGAATTCTGCTGGGTTTGCAGAGCTACGCAAGGCTCTTCGCATGGGCTAGAGTGCACACGGCGCGGAGAAGATGGATTCCCGCGTTCGCGGGAATGACGGATTGCGGAAACTTGCGTGGGAATTGTAAGTGTTGAGTAATTCGTTGACAGAATTCGCTTTCCCGTAGAAAGCGCTACAAGGCCTTGTCATTCCGAGCGTAGCGAGGAATCTAGGGTCCCTGCTCAACACACTTTCACGGCCTCAGCACTCTAGATTCCTCACTCCGCTGCGCTTCGTTCGGAATGACATGTGTACTGTTCATGTAGAGTACTGCGTTCAGCTGCTTTTGTTCTCAAATCTGTCAACGAATTACCTGACATTAACAGGAATGACAGCTCGGGAGCGTAGGTTTGCAACCTGCGCACGTGTGGATTCCTGCGCAGTGGTAATGACGGAAGGCTGCAAGAGCTACAACCATCGGAATTGCAAACGCTCTGTTTTGCGTCCCGGGGTGTCTTGTCCGTCGCCGCGAGCCGGTGCTACAATGCAGGCAAGCCCACAATGCACGCACGGCCCGCTAGCTCAATGGCAGAGCAACTGACTCTTAATCAGTGGGTTCGGGGTTCGAGTCCCTGGCGGGTCACCAAGCATTGCCTCACCTGCGGCTAAACACGCCGCAGTTCCCTGTGTGCTCTTGTCAGCGTTTCTCGTATTTGCAGCCGGGGTTCAAGCGGCTACACGCAACCCCGCCACAGCATCCCCTCTCGTCCCGTGAGCGCCCGCAATGGCGATTTCGTACGACACGTTCATTCCCCAATTACAGCAGGACGTATGCAGTGTATACTCTCACTAACGTACCTCACATGCCCTGGGAGAGCGTAAAGCAGGCGACCAAGGCATCCTTGCCGGCTCGGCCCAGCGCTTCCCTAACGGACCTTATGCCAGCCTGAGGAGCCTCTCGGTGCACGAAACACAATGTGAGCGAGCGTACCGTTGCTCATAGACACCCACACGTACATCGGCCATTGGGGCTTTCGTGCCTTGCCGTGGCGCGATGCGAGCGGCTTGTTGCGCGCCATGGACCGGCACGGCATCGACCAGGCGTGGGTTTCGTCTGCCAGCGCCATCCTCTACCGCAATTCCCACGCAGCCAACGAGGAACTCCACGCCGAGGTCAGCCAGCATCGAGACCGCCTGGTGCCGTTTGCCGTCATCAACCCGACGTATGCCGACTGGGAACACGACCTGGCGGTCTGCCGGGAGGAATTCGGATGCCGGGGCGTGCGGCTCTACCCGCCCTATCACCGCTACACCTTGCGCGACCAGTCTTGCCGTGAACTGGTTGAGGCGGCCATTGCCAGCGACCTAATGATCTCCGTGCCCCACTGGGTGGAGGATGATCGCGAGCGGTCGTGGCTGCTGGCGCAACCCGGCATCGTGCCGGTGGCGGATATGGCAGCGCTGGCTGAAGCGCATCCGAATGGGCGCTTCGTCTTTCACTACGGCTTGGGCTTTACGGGGACTCCCCTGGGTCAACGCGGCGCGGTGCAGGCCGCTTACGGGCTGGATATTGCGCGCCTTCCGGTGTTCGTGAAAGAGGAATTGCCCACGCTCCTCGCAACCATCGGCCCGGAGCGGTTGGTCTTTGGCAGCGGCATGCCGCTCACGTCGGCGGAGGTGCCGCTTTATAAGCTGGAGGTCCTCGACGTTGCGGCGGAGGTCCTGGAACAAATCCGCTGGCAGAACGCGCAGCGCCTGCTAGGGCTGCAGACCTAACGCTGGGTACCGGCAATTGCTGGTGGACTATGCCTGGAGGAGACCTCTGCGAATCAATTGCAGGCACCTTTTAATTGGGTTCTTACCGTGTGGATTTTCCCCTCACCCCGGCCCTCTCCCCGAGGAGAGGGAGTAATTCCCGCGCCTACGGTTGAAGTTTGGCAGAGTTCTTCCGAGGAGAGGGAGAAACACCTGAACCTCCGGCTGAAGTCTCGCAGAATTCTTGCGGAGAGAGGGAGTAATTCTTGCGCCTCGGGCTAAATTTATGCAAAGTTCTTTTCGAAGTGGGAACCTCTTACTTTGCCGGACCTAGCGGCGCGGATGACTCCTAGTAGGTCTACATAGATGGAACCTCTTGAAGCGCTCGTATCCTTCGTCGCTGATCTGCGCTATGAAGACCTGCCGCCGAACGCGGTCGCAGCCGTCAAAGTGCAAATTGCCGATGCGCTGGCGTGCGCCCTGGCCGGGTCGGCAGCGCCTTTGACCCCGGAGATCGTTGCGCGCCACGCCCGCTGGGGCGGCGCGCCGGAAGCGACGGTCCTTGTCTATGGGCATCGCCTGCCGGCACCCACGGCGGCATGGCTCAATGCGGCCATGGTCCACGCCCACGACTTCGACGATTCGCATCGCGCCTCCAATCAACACGTTTTCGTGACGCTCCTGCCCGCGGCGCTGGCCGCTGCCGAGAGTCTGGGCACACCGATCGCGGGGCGGGACCTCATCACCGCTCTCGCCGGTGCGGCGGAATTTCAGATTCGCCTGGGACTCTCCGTTCTGCCCCACATGCACGTGGGCTGGCTGCCGACGGCGGTCTTCGGCGGGCTGGGCTCGGCGGCGGTGAGTGGCAAACTGCTCGGTTTGCCAACCGAGGGTATAGCCAACGCCATCGGGCTGGCCTACGCGCAAGCGCAAGGAAACCGCCAGGGGCTCTTGGAAGGAAATGTCGCCAAGCGCCTGACACCGGCATTCAGTGCACGGGCGGGGGTGCATGCGGCGGTGCTGGCCGAAGTCGGCGTCACCGGCCCTCATGCGCTCGCGAAGGGCGCATACGGACTCTTTGGACTCTTTGGCGGCGGCAACGGTGACGCAACCGTCCTCACGGCAGGTCTCGGCGCACACTTCGCCGTAGAAGACATCGCCCTGAAGCCCTATCCGTGCTGCCGCGCGGCGCACCGGCCGATAGACATGGCCCTGGAGGCCAAGGATCAGCTACAACCGTCCGACGTAACAGACATTGCCGCCGTGGACGTGTGGCTACATCCGCGCGGGCATGCTCTGATCGGTCAGCCTTTCCAGATACGGCAGAACCCGCAGGTGGACGCGCAGTTCAGCGCGCAGTGGACGGTGGCTTTTGCGCTGGTGCACGGTGCGCCCGGACTTGCGGACTTCGCGCCGGAGGCGGTGCGCGCAGCCACAGGCGTACACAGGCTGGCGCAGATGATTAAGGTGCACCGCTTGCCCGACGCTGGACTCGCCACGTTGGAGCGTCTCACGGTGACACTCAAAGACGGACGCCGGGCAGCAATCAGCCATGCCGATGTCAAGGGCGAGCCCAGCCTCCCGTTGACGCGGTCGGAGCGCCGAGGAAAGTTCCTCGCGTGCGCCGGGTACGCCCACCATCCACTGGACATCAGACAAGCAGAAGCCGTCTTCACCGGCATTGAACGCCTGGAGGAGAGCAACGACATCCGTCCGCTCATCGCGCAACTCGCAGCTCCTCCCGGTCATGCGGGCTCGCGGTAGGTAATGGGATCGGGTTGCGGCCACATTCAATGCGCAGGCGGGTATGATGGTAGCGTGTAGCGCGACTTCGGGTATCGTCTCTCTGTTCGTTCCAACGCAGGGAATCAACCGGCGTTGGCAGTGAGACAATTGCATTAACTCGCAAGAGAGGGCGAGCGCGGCCAGTAATCGGACAAAGGAGATTGGAATGAGCGCACTTGAGGGGCGGCGGGCGTTGGTTACCGGCGCGGGCATTGGGATCGGTCAGGGCATCGCGTTGGAGTTGGCCCGCCAGGGGGCGGCGGTGGCCGTGCACTACTATGCCGATAGTGTGGCCGGCGGGCAGGAGACCGTGGCGGCTATCAAGGAAAGCGGCGGCGCGGCAGTACCGATTGAGGCCGACCTTACGAACGTGGCAGAGTGCCGCCGCGCTGTGGACGAGGCCGCGGCGGGCCTGGGCGGTCTCGACGTCTTGGTCAACAACGCCGGCGTTACGGTGGAGCGCCCGTTTCAGGAGACCACCGAGGCGCACTATGACCTGATGTTCGACCTGAACGTGCGCGGCTACTTCTTCTGCGCCCAGCAGGCGCTGCCCCACATGCTGGCGCGCGGCGGCGGCAGTATTGTCAACATCTCCTCCGTGCACGGCTATGCGGGCTATCCGTCCCACGTGGCGTACGCCGGCACGAAAGGCGCGGTCAACGCTCTGACCCGCACGCTGGCTATCGAGCTTGCGCCGCAGCATGTCAGAGTCAATACGATTGGTCCGGGCCTCATCGAGGTGCCGCGCTACTTCGACAATCCGGCATATACCACCGAGAAAGGCGCCAGCCAAGTGCCGTGGGGACGCGTGGGGCGACCCGCAGACATTGCGAAAGTAGCAGCCTTCTTGGCCTCTGACGGGGCCGATTTCGTCACCGGCCAGATAATCTACGTGGATGGCGGCAGTACGGCGCGCATGTCTCTAGCGCCGGTTGAGTGAGGTGGCGTCGCCCCGGCAGGTGAGCGTGGAGACTCGATGGACTCGCATTACCTTTGGGTAAGAGTGTTGTGATGCTCTTGCGAACTATTTGAATTGGTCCGGATTGGCGCAGAATTCCCCTCACCTCGGCTCTCTCCCCAAGGAGAGGGAGTCTTTGCACCATGTGGCAGCGAACTTGAAAGGGACCGGCAGCTATGCCCAAGGGCGATAAGAATACAATTGAAGAGCCTTCGCCGCACATACACCAGTACCGCCGCCTCGCTTGGGCGCTGATGCTGCTCTGGACCTTTGGTTGGGGCATTGTGGGGGTGGGCCCGTGGATAGGCATTCCCGACCTGCAGCAAGACAGCCTGGCCGTACACCTCGTACCGGTCGGCATTGGCATTGTCGGCGGCATCGCAACCCGCCGTCATCCACTGGCGGGCGGCGTGTATTGGCTGATTGCCGGGTTCTTGCTCTCCTCGCTGCTTGTCGTGCGCATGCAGAGCCTCGCGGACATGATCATCTGGTGCTTCGCCGCTTTCCCCGCCCTGGTCACAGGCGTTCTTTTCATCGTCAACCTGACGCCGGCTGAGCGTGCCGAGATTCAGAAGCGCAGACGATGAATTGAGTGCAAGAGGTTCCTAAAAAGAGAGATGTGGGACTCTCTTACCCGCATTCCAGTGTCCTGGAAAGGAAGCCATGCCTGCGGCTCCTATCCCCGCGGTGAGGTGAATCCGACTGCGTGCCGCCGAGACCTTTGCATTCTTTTCAAAAGCGGGGGACAAGCCCCCGCGCTACGTCTGCCTATCTGGCGGTAGCGTAGGTTTGTAACCTGCGCACCCCTGAGCCATAGGCAAGCCGATTGTTGGCCGCACTTTGCTGCCCGTTAGGTGGGCCGCGATAATTCCAGATGAAAGTGGCGTACAGGCCCCAAGCTCCACGCATCAGAAGGTCCTCCTCTAGCCAAGCATCGTCCCTTGCATGTCTCCTGAGCCGCCGGTTGTGGTTGGCTCTACCACGCCCAAGCGCTCCAGGCGCTGGCTTGCCGCTGCCATTGCGACATGCACGCACGTTGGGTCGATCGGGATGACTGCGGGATCATCGCGGTGCTGGTACACCCATTGCAGAATGAAGTGGCGAATGGTGTCGGCGGAGGCTGCGTTATCGGGCAACGAGAGGTAGTGGGCAAAGAACCCGTGCAGCGAATCCACCAGGACCGTTTCCGTCGCCGGCCCAATGGTCTCCTGTCCCAGCATTTGGCCGTTGCGGACAAAGAAGAGATGTATCTTGCCCGGCGGATCCGCCGGATAGATAAGCAGGATGGTGTGACCGGCGAATCCTCCTGAGAGCGGGCGGTGGTGTGCGCGCAGCCGGCGCAGAACTTGCAGCGCCGCGTCCGCAGCAGGCGCCTCCCGGGCCTGCCAGTGTGACACCACGGCTGCCGGACCCTCCGACAGAAACTGAAACACCATGTTCGCTTGGTCTTGTGCCGAAAGATCGGCTGCGGCAGAAAGCAGACGACGCGCCACGCGCGCACTCCAGCTCGCCGCCGCGCGGTTGCGGTAGGGCCCAAAGTATGCCGAGTCGTCCGGCCGCAGCCGATTGCTCGTTTGAACTTTGATACCTGCCTTCTGGCTGCGCCACACGCGGACGTATGGCTGCACGGGGCGATACTGCTGCTGCACGTTGTAGACCGGCTGCAATTCCTGGATGATCTGCGCTTCGCGGAGCAGCGCCTCGAACTCGGAGCCGGTGACCTCGACGTCTATGCGGTCAAGCCGCTCGATCATGCCGTCGAAGAGTCGGTCGGGGTTCGCGAGGTGGCTGCGCACCCGCCGTTGCAGCGACTTTGACTTGCCCACGTAAAGCACGGCACCTTCGCTATCCCGAAAGATGTAGATGCCGGGAAGCGCGGGCAGCAGCCGGATTTGCGCCTGCAGTGCGGAACGGTGAGCGGGCAGGCGGTGCCCCTGGCCGCTATCCAGCCATTCCAAGAACGCCCGCATACTCGTATTGTGTTCGGGAGGAACCTGGTCGATTAACCGTGCAAAACACTGGGCGGTCACACGGGCATCGATGAGCGCGCGGTGCTTGGGCGCATCATTCAGGCCGAAGTGCCGCGCCATACGTTCCAGGCTCGGCCGCTTAAGCTCCGGGAGGAGTCGTGCGCCCATGAGCACCGTATCGATCGTCAGATTGGCAAGTGGCCGACGCTTCGTCCAAAGCGCCTCGTTACGCAGAAAGCTGAGGTCGGAGGCGATATTGTGACCCACAACCGGTACATGGTCGATGAAGGCGTACAGTTCATCGAGCACCGGGCCCGCCGTAGGCGCGTCGCAGAGCATGTCATCGCTAATGCCGGTGAGTTGCCAGATGCGCTTGCTTACGCGCTGCCCGGGGTTTACCAGCGAGTTAAAACGAGCAATCTCCTCCCCATTGCACACGCGCACTGCGCCAAGCTCGATGATGCGATGGCGGCCCGCAATGCCGCCGGTAGTCTCGACGTCGAGCACTACGAAAACCTGCGACGTGAGTAGCTCTTCAGTGTCTTGCTGCCAGTGCGCCAACCCCCAGTTACCCGCAGAGTTTTGTACAAAGCGACCATCGGCGCTGAGCTTCTCTTCGATAAGGCGCAGCAAAGCGGAAGGCAACTCGCCGTTCAATTGCATAGCGGCTCGCGCGAGCGGCGCAATGTCCATCTCGCTCGCGCCTTCATCCAAAATTCGAAAGGCGCGTTCAACAAGAACCTGTCGTTCAAATGCTGGGAGTGCCATTACGATAGGGCCTAGATTGTAGAGTGGTTAGGTTGTGTTGAGTTACCAAGAATCAGATCGGCATTGCACCAAAACAGGCAGCAACCCCGCCTGTCAGTGCCATGAAAACAGAACTTAATCCTCCGTCAATCCGGCGCAAGCTCGCCCCCGCACGGGGGCGCGGATTCCATCTTCGCCGCGCACACCCTGGATTCCGGCTTTCGCCGGAATGACGGTCAAGAAGGTGGCTGCTTCATGTTCAAACTGTTAGCGCGACACCCGTTTGTGTGGCAAGTTGCTGGAGGTCGGCAAGCACGGCGAGGTCAAGCGGGATGCCGTTTGCTTCCCGATCTTGCCTGCACTCTTGTTCAATTTCACCCGGCAGGGTGACGCGGTCGAATCCCGGCGCCAGCGGCAGCTCCCGCATCTCCGTAATGAGCGCTTGCATCCGCTCCTCGAACGATTGAGCATCCACGAATGCTGCGATTTCGATTGCGATGAAGAGGTGGGCAACATCGGCGGGCCGGGACATGTCGCTAAAGAACCCCGCGGCATGCACGCCCAGGGTCGCGCCGGTAAGGAGAGACGTGAATATCTCGACCATCAACGCAAGTCCGGAACCTTTGTAGTCTGCCAGCGGACGCGCACCGCCCTGCCTGGCGCGCGTAGGGTCGGTGGTGGGCAGGCCGTCGGGTCCGACCGCCCATGAATCCGGAATGGATTGACCGCGCTTTTCCGCGAGGACCACGTGTCCCATGGCCACAACGCTCGTTGCCATGTCCAAGATGAGCGGTGGGCCCTGGGTCGGCGCGCCAAAGCAGATGGGGTTAGTGCCCAGGAATTTCTTCGCCGCTCCCCAGGGCACCATGGCCGGGCTTGAGTTGGTCGTCACGATACCTAGGCAACCGGCAGCCGCCATTTGCAGCGCATAGTCGGCTGCCATGCCGAAGTGGTTGCTATTGTGAACTCCTACGCTGCCAATGCCCTGCTCTTGGGCGAGTTGGATCGCCAATTGCGTGGCATACGTGCTGACCGGCACGCCCAGCCCGTTGTCGCCATTGACCAACGCGGAGGCGGCGCGTTGCCGATCGACGTGGATGTTGGGACTGGCGTTGACGACGCCGTTGCGTATGCGCTGCGCCAGCGCCGAAAGGCGCGTAATACCGTGACTCTCAACGCCGCGCAGATCGCAGAGCACGAGGTGCCGCGCCGACTGCTCCGCATGCTGTGGCGGGATGCCTTCATGCACAAGCACGTCCCGCGCAAACTGCTCAAGACGTAGTGCTGGAATACGCTGCGCGGCGGTGGTTGGCGATGCGTCCGCGCCTTTGCGAGGCGCGCTCACGCCTTCCCGACCTCCACGTGTGCCAGGTCTTCCAGGGGCTTGACCACGGCCGTTTGATCTTCGTCGGCCAGACCTTGCGCGATTGCCTCTTCGTAGACGAGTTGCGTGAGGTTGCTAATGAGCAGCCTTACACTCGCCTGCTGGCCGAGTTGCGTGGCCAGCCGCAGGTCCTTTACGAGGAGCTTGATGGCGAATGCCGGGTCAAAGTTACGCTTCAGGATAAAGTCCGGCATCGCGCGGTGCAGCATGCGGCTGTCGCCCATCGCGGTTCCCAGCACTTGGTAGGATGTTGCAGGATCTACGCCGTTCTTGGCGCCGAGCACCATTGCTTCAACAATGCCGGCCAGGTTTATGCCAACGAGTAGTTGGTTTTGCAGCTTTACCACAGAGCCGGCGCCCAGCGGACCGACGTGGAAGATGCTCTCACCCATAGCCTGAAAGAGCGGCTCGGCTCTGGCAAAGGCTTCCGCCTCGCCTCCCGCCATGATAGCCAGCGTACCGGCCTCGGCTCCCATCGGGCCGCCGCTTATCGGCGCATCGATGAATTGAATCTGCTTCTCCGCAAGCGCGGCGCCAACGCGTTGGGCGGTGGCGGGGTCTATGGTGCTATGGTCCACGAACACCTGTCCGGCACGCGATCCGTGAATAGCGCCTGCCTCTCCCAGGAAGACCTCTTCCACGTCTTCCGGCATCGAAACGCAGGTGAGCACGAAGTCGGCTTGCTCTGCGCCTTCCCGTGGGCTTTCTACCAGCGTGCCGCCGGACGTGACAAACGCCTCCGCCTTGCTGCGTGTGCGGTTGTAGGCATAGACATCATGACCGGCCTTGCGCAGATTGACCGCCATGTGCATGCCCATCGTGCCGAGACCGATAAAGGCTACCTTCATTTCACGTGAACCCCTCTTATGTTGTCTAATTTGGAGAATGCGTTGCCTTGGCGCTGCTTGCTTCCCGAATCTTGCGAATTCCGCTATACATGTACTCCCCTCCGGAGTAAACGGTGAGAGCCAAGGCAAGCCAGAGGAGAATGTCGCTCACGATGCCTTGCCAGACGAGCAACACGAGCAACGCGATGAACGTGACACCGGTCTTCAGTTTGCCGACGCGTCCCGCCGGAATGGAAGCGCCTTTCTCGGCAGCTTGTGCGCGGAGGCCGGTCACGGCCATCTCCCGGCTGACAACTACCGCCGCCCACCAGCCGGGCAAGAGCTCTACCTGCACGAGGGAAATCAAGACGACGACAACGAGGACTTTGTCCGCCACGAGATCGAGTGATGCCCCTACTGACGTGACGGTAGCGCTGCGGCGGGCCACAAATCCGTCCAGCCAATCCGTCGCCGCTCCTATCGCAAGCAATGCTGCCGCCAGCCAATACCATCGCGGCGTACCCTCGCCCCAAATGACGAGAAACATGATGAGCGGCGCAAGCGCGATGCGTAACAGCGTCAACTGCGTAGCGTAGCCAACGGGCATGAACTCTTCCTCTAACAGGTCGTCGTCCTGCCGCCTGCCATGCGGCGTTATCCTGGCTATTCACGATACCGCTATCGAGGCGGCGCGGCAACTCTGGGCAGGTTCCCGCAGACATTTGTGCGGGACGAATGTAGCCTATGCTCTTGCGGCGGGCCTCACGCCAACTCTGTCATTGCCCTGCCATTGTGCCACACGATCCCGTCACAACGGCACTCCAGCCGGCTCTCCCTACACGCTATCTTGGATCTTCGATGAATAACCGAATCCGGAAGAAAACGGCTGGCGTCTCCGGAAAATCACACAAGTTTCACGCGGGGACGTGAGAGGGGTCGGCAGCCGAAGACTAATCTCCGCGTGGGTTAGGCGGCCGGGCACAACAAACCCAACGCAGTTCCACCACCGGCGGTAACGCGCACAGGGCTTTCGCCCCCATGCCACTATTCCGGAGCGGGAACCGGCGTACCGTTCACGGCGATCACTAATTCTCCGTCATCTGATCTGACCGCCTCGAAGACCACTGCGTTCTGGCTTTCAAGCAAGGGGCCGACTTCACTGCCATTGACGGTAATCTCGACCCCTCCGGTGCGTCCAAACTCGATAGAGATGCTCTCCGTTGCAGACCACGTCAGCGGCTCCGTACCTTGGTCGGTCTCCGGACCGATCGTGTTAACGTAGATGATTTCACCATCTGCCGTAACCCTGAGCCAAGCCTGCTGGGTTGTGGACCGCAGGGTTACGTTCACACCAGTAATTGGGATGGGTGTCGGAGTAGGTGGCAGCTCTGGTGTAGGAATAGGGGAAGGGGTGCGGAGTGGCGGTACGCGGACCAGCGGTGTCGGTTCGGTCGTCGGTGTAGGTTCGCTCTCTACGACTGTTGGCGCGGGGCCCGCCGACAAGTACTCCTCGTAGACAAAGTTAAGAATCACACCGAGAGCGATCATGGACGCGAAAGCCAACACGATCTTCAAGCTAAACAGAGAAGAACGTCGAGTCGGCTCCTCCTGCGACTCCTCCACAGAAGTCTCTGTACTATCGCGATCTTGGCGATCGAATTCTTCAGCAATGTCTTCCGCAATTAGTCCCAGGTAACGGGCGTAATTGACCAGAAACCCACGGGTGTAAACCGATGCAGGAAGTGAATCGAAATCGTCTGACTCTAACGCCTGCAATGCGGATCGGCGGATGCGCGTGGCTGCAGCAGCCTCCTCTAACGAGACACCCTTCGCCAACCGCGCCGCGCGTAGCGTCTCTCCAATTCGCTGGCGCTCTTGCATTAAATAACTCCACGGCAGACCGGGAGCGCTCCCCTATCCCCAATAGTCAGCCGCGCTACCTTGCCTATCTTGGTGGCCTATTCAAAATGTCGCCGCACGGGATCGAGCTTATCCTTCATTGTACGAGAGTTACGGCCTACTGTGTACTTGACGAATGACCTTGTGCTCCGCATGAAACACGTATGGGGAACCGCAACCTGCATCAGTACTCCGTTGTACCGCGCCGACGCTGTTATATCTCTCCTGCGAATCGCCGCCCATCATCAGGCAGCGCGTTGATAGCGTTGAAATAACCTTGCACTGCAACTAGCCCAAAGCAATATAATCCTCATGGAACCGGAAATGATCGGATACTGAGCGGAACGTGATTTACCCTGCTCCGCGAACGCCCTGACGTACCAGGTTGTGCGGAACCGCTCTCGCTTCGTATTGCCACTCACAGGATAACAGACTTGGGTATCAGTTGCGATGGCATTTACCTCCGCCCGCAATTCAGACGTCACAGATCCTAGGCAGTGTGTCGGAACAGCGAGAGGGCTGGATGGCCGCGCACGTCGTGTCGTTGCAAGCATCTGCAAAGAGTGTGTGCCCAGCCCTGTGGACCGAAACTCGTAGTATTATGAAGTTGAGCCGCCACCGCGATGGCTATATCTTGAGATTGCTGCAGGGGACGAACAATCGCTAATGCAACTTTGCTCACAGGGCTTGTGAAGACTCTTCGGTGAAAGGAGCGTAGCGCAGCTATGGGTCTGGAAATTGACGCTTGGATGCGCGTACCCTCTGAGACTCTGCAAGACGAGGCCAAAGTGCCGGTGCGCTTCGTGCGAAGCCGTGCGGCCCTCTACGCCGCGTTCGCGCGCGAGATTGCCGACGAAATCAAAGCCCACAACGCCGCCGGTGAACCGACGCGGCTCATTCTGCCGGTGGGACCTATAGGTCAATTCCCGGTCCTCGCCGAAATCTGCAACCGCGAGCGCATCTCGTGGCAGAACGTGTGGACGTTCAACATGGACGAGTACTGTGACTGGGAGGGCCGCTCGATTCCGCTCGACCATCCGCTGAGCTTCGAGGGCTATATGCGCGAAGAATTCTTTGCGCGGCTCGAGCCTGACCTGCGCATACCTGAAGACCACGTCTTCTTTCCCCGCATCGAGCGCATCGACGAGGTAAGCGAGACCATCGCCGCGCTTGGCGGCATCGACTCCTGCTACGGGGGGATCGGCATCCACGGTCACGTGGCCTTCAACGAGCCGCCCATCTGCCGCTTCTACCAGGTGACGCTGGAGGAGTTTCGCAATTCCCGCACCCGCGTCCTGCCGCTGGCGCCGGAGACCACGGTGATGAATTCCATCCGCCGCGTGGGGGGCAATTTCTATACCTTCCCGCCCATGGCGATCACGCTCGGCATGAAGGACATCCTGGAATCCCGCCGCATTAGGCTCTACTGCGACGGCGGCGACTGGCAGAAAGCCATCCTGCGCATCGCCCTGCTCGGCGACGTCTCCACCCACTACCCGGCGACCCTGCTCCAAGAGCATCCGGATGCCCTCATCACCGCCGATGCCGAGACGGCAGCGCCACTGACAGACTAGTGCAAGGCTCTACGGATGATTCGCAATGCTCGTGAAGTCCGGCGGGTTGGCGAAAAACTCGAACGAAACCAACAATTTCACTGCTGGCACAATTCCTCAAGAGTAGAGAGAAAGCGTTCGGCATAGGGCGACTTACTCCTGACCTTTGCAGGATCCAACTCCGCGAGAATTTCGAAACTGTGCTTTCCCTTGGAGTACGTGCCCTTGCTTGTACTGCGCGTAGCCTGACTTAGTCCTCTTACCAGGTCCTGTTTTGGAACTTCCTCGACACTTGGGTTTCTTGGGAGCGCCGACTTTCGAAATCCCTGTCCGTAATAGGATTCAAGAGCATCCATGTCAGCGAGAAACCACGATTCCATGGCTTGTACCATGAGATGACATTGTTCGTCAGTCGCATCTCCCGGGCGGCTCCACCCATCAGGCCTTTGCTTGAGATGTTCCCAGGGCTTTGCGTTTGCAGCCGGCGCTTTTACGGGTCGCTCGGCGTCCACGAGCAGAAGATGAATTTGCTTGTCACCTGGCGCACCCTTGAAGTCTTCAAGGGCGTCCGTGCGGCTGCCGCAGAGCACTACTTCAACATTCCTGCCCGTCAGTTTTGCCTTTTCGATGAAATTTCGAAAGTCCCGGCGGAGAATTGAATTCGCCGCCTTGCTGGTGCCCCCGCCTTCTACGAATAACCTGACCTTCACCAAAGATTTCCTCCGATGTGCCCGCGTGTCCAAAGTTCACCAAGACGGTACTTTTCCAGCCAGACCTTGAGATCGTCTGCATCGAGACGCCGGAGTTGCGTTGATCCGTTGACTTTCTCGCAAATCACGACCGCCTCCGGTGTTTCAGATAGCGCATCCACGAGGATATCGGAGTGGGTTGTGACGATTATCTGGCTGTGTTTCGATGCTTCCACGAGGAGACTTGCTAACCCTGGAATTACATCGGGATGCAGTCCCGTTTCCGGTTCTTCGATGCAAATCACCGATGGCTTCTGAGGATGGCAAAGCACAGTGAGCAGACAGAGATAGCGCAGAGTGCCATCGGATAGTCTTGTTGAAGTCACAGGTTGATGTAATCCTTCCTCGTGGAAGGATAATTGAATACTACCTCCAAGCACGGTAGCAAGAATGTCCTGTACTGAGGGATAGAATTCTTGAAGATGGTCTAGCATTCTTGCCTTAATGGTCGGTTGATTCAGCAGATAGCTCAATACCACGGCGAGATTTGAGCCATCTTCCAACAGGTAATCTTGGATATGATCAACTCGCTGAGGCCGCCGCAACGGCGTGCCATGCCCGATTTGAAACTCGCGATAGAAATGCATTTCCTCGAACGTCTGCGTTAGTAACTCCAACTCATTGTAAGAGCCCGGATTTCGCAGTTGCGACAGGATAGACTGGCTGAATTTGACAGTGCCCCGTTCCAGATGTCGTACTGATGAAGGTCTCCTGCCAGCCCTCACTACGGGCTCGCCGCCTCGATATTGGTAATAGAAGACCGGGCTCTCGTCTGGAGAATTTGCGTGCTCGTCTTCTACAACCTCGTCCATGAGCCTGAAGCGAGCAAACAATTCGCTAAACGACAGTCGATACCTAAGTGGAATCTCGTTCAGCATGTTTTCGACAATAACATCTAGAGTCGCCATGGGAACGTCCTGCGACCCTTTCCACAGCCACTCAACTGTACCGCCTCCCTCACGAAGCGGTGTCTGCACATCCCTTGGCGTCGCTGCTAAGATTGTCAAGGCCTCAATGAAATTGGACTTCCCTGAAGCGTTTGGCCCTATCAGGACATTCAAAGGTTCCAGGTCAAGCGGAGGCGTGGAAGGCCCAAAGGAGAGGATGTTCTCAAATTGGACCCTCCGTATAAGCCTCTTGCCGTCCATCGTACTATCCTCCCTCTGTATCTTCCCCCTAAAAAGATACCAAAAGTGTGCGCAAGGCGTGTGCTGGAACGCTTTCGCGACACTTCCACCCCGGAATGGCAAACTACAGCGGATGCAGGCGCAATTCTTCACCTCTCGGGAATTGCCACAAGTAGACTCGAACAGTTCGACTGACCTTGCCAATCTTCCGCATGGCCTCTGCAAGACCATTCACCGTAGCGTGACCAGTTGTGGAAGACTTGCGGCAACATTGCAGCACACAATGAAAACGAAAGGAAGCCTCTTGGTGGTATCATTCCACAAGAAGAACATTAGTTTCTCACTTTGCCTAACTGGGCAGCATCAATTTACTGGAGCATGCTAACAAAGCGTTAGGAGGCAATTCTCTCATGGCAGCGCAACAGGATCCGGTTCGGTTCGGCATTATTGGTCTCGGCGTGGGCAAGTCGCGGGTGAAGCAGGCGGCGACCACGGCGGGGGCGGAGCTGGTGGCGGTGTGCGACCTGCAGGAAGAGCTGGCACAGGCGCAGGCGGCGGAGTACGGGTGCGACTGGCACACCGACCACCGCGCCTTGCTGGAGCGGCAGGACATCGACGCCGTGGGCATCTTCACGCCCAGCGGCACCCATGGCGACCTGGCGATCGAGAGTCTTCAGGCGGGCAAGCACACGTTTACGACCAAGCCGATGGACGTCACCACGGCGAAGATCGACCAGGTGCTGGCCGCCGCAGAGGAGAGCGGTCAGTTGCTGGCGGTGGACTTTCAACGCCGCTACGAACTGAGCACGCGCCTGATTAAGCAGGCGATAGACGCGGGACGGCTCGGCCGCCCGATCTTTGGCGACTTCCGGCTGAAGTGGTACCGCGCCGACAGTTACTTTGCCGGCGGGAATCCACCCGGGTGGCGCGGCACGTGGCAGTACGACGGCGGCGGTTCGGCAGCCAACCAGGGCATCCACGGCATCGATCAGACACTCTGGTTCATGGGGCCGGTGCAGAGTGTGCGGGCGCGCATCAACGTCTTCAATCACGACATCGAGACCGAAGACGCCTTGGAGGCGCTGGTCACCTATGCGTCCGGCGCGTGGGGCATCATACAGACCACGACCACCGTCTACGGCGGCCTGGGGCACGAGCATGAGATTCACGGCACCGACGGCACCATCCAGATGCGGCAAGAGGACATTACAACGTGGGCTTTTGTCGATGACCCCGACGGCGGCCTGCCAGATCCGGCGGAGCTTCCGCCCGGGCCCAAGAACATTATCGAGGACATGATCGGCGCATTGCGCGACGGCAAGCCGGTCGCGTGCACCGGGCCTGAAGGGCGTCGCTCAGTGGAATTGCTGGAAGCCATGTACACGTCGGCGCGCGAGGACCGGGAAGTTACGCTGTAGCGCGAACTCACGGCTCTGTGCCTTCCGCTGCCAGTCTCAACGGCCTCCGTATTCCAATTATGGCCTCCTGACCGCCACCGCAGCCGTTCCTGCGGTCAAAGCGCACGTCCCAGGAGGATGATGCTCACACATTCAGGGGAAGCCGCATAGTAACGGTGACGCCTTGTTCCAGCCCGTCGCTGGCTACGTCAACTGTACCCCCGTGCGCTGCAACGATTGCTTGGGTGATGGCCAAACCCAGACCCGTGCCGCCTATGCCGCGACTGCGAGACTGGTCGGTGCGGTAGAAGCGGTCAAAGACATGGGGCAGGTCCGCGACGTCGATGCCGATCCCGTCATCGGTGATTGAGATTGCCAACGCCTCAGCCGCCGCCGTACCCGCTGCGGGGTCGCCTTCCAACCCCGCCCTGAGCACGATGCTCCCGCCGGCCTCGGTTGCATTGATAGCGTTGCTTATGACGTTTCCCAATGCCTGGCTCATTCGCATCCGGTCGAGGTTTACGTCAGGGAGGCCAGCGGATGCTTGTAGCGACAATTCGACCTGTTCCGCCTGGCATTGCGGCTGCCAGCGATCGGCCTCTGCGGTGAGCAGTTCATCAACCGAACTTGATTCGAGCGTGAGCCGCAACTCTCCATAGTCCGTCTCCGCAAGCCAATTCAGATCCGTTACGAGACCGCGCAGCCTGCTCACTTCCTGGATGATGTGATCGGAGGCGTCCTCAGGCGTCTGCAGTCCGTCGCGCAGCCCTTGCGCTTCCAGTTGTATGACGCTCAGCGGCGTATTCAGCTCATGGGAAACGTCGTTTATCAGCCGCCGGCGGAGTTCGCGCTGGGTTTCCAAGGTGGTGATCATCCGGTTGAATGCCGTGCTCATCCGGCCCAGCTCGTCCGAGGACGTGACAGGCAGTTGGGTCGTATCCCCTTGGGCGATTGCCTGAGTTGCCTCGGTCAGGGCCGTCACCGGCGCCGTGATCCGCTTGGATAACCAGGCGGCCAGCAGCATGGCGACGCCGGCCGTCAGTGTGCCGCCTATCAGGGTGATGTACAGGAGCGTGTTGAGAAACCCAAGCGACTCGGTCGCGAGCAACTCCTGGTTTACGTCCACGTAGACGTGGCCTACAGGCCGGTTCGCAGTAAGATCGAACACCGTCTCGCGATGCCCGCCCAGATCGGGCGCCGCGGTCCCAGGTGACAGGTCGGACAAATTGTCCTGCACCACACGTCCGTCGCTGCCGACGATGACCACTCGTACCTGGTCTCTGTGGAAAAGTTCCGAGGACTCCTCTTGCCCGTGCCCCTCACTCTCCCGGCCTCCAGTGTAGATGAACCCGGCCTCGGACAGCACTCTGTCCACGGTTTCCCACCCACCGGCAGCGGTATACTCCCGGCTCAGATTCCGGGCTAACTGGGTCGCCTCGTCACCGCCTATCCTTTCCACGAACACACCCAGGCGGGATTGTGTCGCGTAATAGCCTACGCTAACACTGATCAAGACGGTGAGGACGACGACAAGGACGGTCGCGCCCATGATGCGCCAGCGCAGCGGCATTATTCGTCCTCCACCACGAACCGATAGCCGGCGCCGTAAACCGTTTGAATGGGTTGCCTGCCATTGCGGTTGATCTGCTTGCGCAGGCGGGCGACCTGGTTGTCGATGGCGCGGTCGAATCCATCGAATTCGTCACTGAACGCCAACTCGATGAGTTGATCGCGGCTGAGCACCTGGTTGGGATGACGCATGAACGTTGCGAGCAGAGCGATCTGTGCCTGGCTCAGCGTCACCGGTTCTCCACTGACCGTCACGCTCCGGTCGGTCTCATTGAGCGTAATGGCGCCGCGTGTGAGAATCTGCTGGACTTTGCCCTTGACGCGGCGCAGCACGGCGTCGGCGCGCGCAATCACTTCCTCCGGATCGAAAGGCTTGACGATGTAATCGTCAGCACCGCTATCCAGTCCGCCGATGCGCTCGGCAGGAGCTTCTCTGGCGGTCAACATGATGATGGGTACATCCGACTCGCGACGTAGGATCTTGCAAAGTTCCACACCGTCGAGCCGGGGAAGCATGAGGTCGAGGATTATCAGGTCCGGGATCAGATTCCGGGCCAGCGCCAGACCGGATTCACCGTCGTGCGTAACCTCAGCGGAGAAACCGGCACGCTCGAAATACACTTTGACCCAATTTGCGATTCTGGTATCGTCTTCGACTATTAGTACTGTGCCGCGCATTGCCAGCCTTCTCGGAAACTACCTCAGGACGCGACGCCTCCGGAGAGGCATCGCGTCCCTTTGTGCGGTTCAATTATCTCACGTGCAGTGGGGTTGCGACATCTTCATGAAATGATGTCACTTCGTCCTAGCCGCCGCCACTCTGCTCACCGCCGGAGCCGTGTTCGCCGCCGGACTCGCCACCGCCACCACTGCCGCCATGCTCACCACTGCCTTCACCGCCGCCGCTGCCAACCTCGGCATGGGCCACCCAGCCGGTGAACGCTGCGGCCGTCGAGGGCAGATTGACATCTAGCTTCTCGCCGGGAGCCAGATCCACCGGAGTGGTCGGACCAAGCTCTGCCCCGTTCGAGAGATGCACTTCAATCCGCACCTGGCGCAAGATGTTGTTGGTCGTGTTCTCCACAGTGCCCTTGAAGGCATTGCTGCCAGCGTCGTAGCTCAAGATCAGCCGGGCGCCGCTGCGCACCATGTCGAAGGTCTCGTCCGGCGCCAGTTGGTTGGCAGTGGCTTCTTCACCGCCGCCAGAGCCTTCGCCGCCTTCGCTACCAGAACCTTCGCCGCCGCTGCCTTCAGCGCCCTCGCCTCCGGTGTGAGGCGCAGGACCCGTACCGCCACAGTCGAACACTTCCATGTGAATGACGTAGCCGTCGAAGGCAACTCCTGCGAGCTGCGGTTCACTCGAGACTGCAATGCTGGACGTTGCTTGCTGTCCGGGGCTCAGGTGCCCCAGCATGTCGGGGCCAAGTTCCCCTACGGTCTGCGTCCCTGACTTCAGGTGAGGCTCGGCCTGCACGTAGCAGAGCACCTCCTGAAGTGTGTTCTGCACCGTGGTGTGGACAGTCCGGGTCGCCGCATCGTACCGCGCGAAGACAACTAGCCCACCAAGTTCACCATTCCACGTCTGATCGAGAGGCGTGATGGGGCTGGACATGGCAGCTTCCATCGCGGCTTCATTGCTGCTCTCTTTGCCTTCGGGACCATCCGGTCCACTCTCGCCGCCGCTGCCTTCACCGCCGGACTGGCTGCCCTCGCCACCGCTGCCAACCTCGGCATGGGCCACCCAGGTCGTGAACGCTGCGGCCGTCGAGGGTAGATTGATGTCTACCTTCCCGCCGGGAGCCAAATCCACCGGAGTGGTCGGTCCAAGCTCTGCCCCGTTCGAGAGGTGCACTTCAATCCGCACCTGGCGCAAGACGTTGTTGGTCGTGTTCTCCACGGTGCCCGTGAAAGCATTGCTGCCGGCGTCGTAGCTTAAGATCAGCCGGGCGCCGTTGCGCACCATGTCGAAGGTCTCATCCGCCGCCAGTTGGTTGGCTGTGGCTTCTTCGCCGCCGCCGGCGCCTTCGCCACCTTGGCCTTCAGTGCCTTCTCCGCCGCTATGCTCACCACCGGATTCGCCGCCGCTCCCTTCGGAGGCCTCCTGGCTTACCGTTGCGCTGCCGGAACCTTGGCCGTCGAGAACCCCGGAGATGGGCCCACAGCCGACCAGCGTCCCCCCGCCGATTAGGGCCGCCAAAAGCGGCCCAATCAGCAATGTCTTCTTCGTCAGCTTCTTGCCATTCATCTTTTCACTCCTTTCGTGAAGCTCTTGTGACACTGCTCACGATAGCAATGAAATGTCGCAGAAATATGTCACCGGCAGACTGGATTGGCAAATGAAGAAAGTCGACAGGTTCAGAAGGGAAAACCAATCGCTGAGGGATCGAGGTCGAGCGCTGCCAGCGTCCGCATCACTTGTGAATCCTGGTATCGATACCGTCCTGCACGGGGTTCGCGGACAGCGCCCGCCCGCTGACCGGCGTGCTTCCGAATGGCGTGGTCCCGGCGTGCGACGGCCCAGAATGCGATCAGGGCTTCATCTGTGCATTCTGGAGCGAGATCGCGCAGCGGAGAATTCGCAGCACCGTACGCTCAGGGCATTCAGGATGCGCGCGAAATTACTCTTCGGCGCTGCCCTGCGGCACGGCGGGCAACATGGTACCATTGCGGCCAGAAACCATACGTCGGCTAATAAGGATGGGTATGCTATGGCGTTCCGGTATGCGTTCTGCAATGAGGCTTTTGAGGACTGGGAATTCGGGCGAATCTGTGACTATCTGGCGGAGCATGGGTATCAGGGGGTCGAAGCCGCGCCGTTTACGTTTGAACAGTCAGTCTTCGACATTACTCCGGAACAACGGACGGGCGCCCGGGAGGCCGCGGCAAACGCCGGGCTTGAGATCGTGGGTCTGCACTGGCTGCTCGTTGGGCCGGACGGTCTGCATCTCACGCACCCTGACCAGGCGGTCCGGCAGCGCACGATTGACTACCTGCGAGGGCTGATCGCTCTCGGCCACGACATGAACGCGCCGTACCTAGTTTTCGGCTCGCCCAACCAACGCAACTTGCCGGAGGGCGTGAGCCACGAGCAGGGCATGGCGTATGCCACGGATGTCTTTCAAAGCGTCTGCGACGAGGCGCAACAGGCCGGAACCGTGATTGCCATCGAGCCGCTGGCGCCGCCGCTGTGCCAGTTCATCACCACCGCGGCGGAAGGCGCGGACCTGGTGCGCCGCGTCAACCATCCCGCCTTCAAGCTGCATCTCGACGTGAAAGCGATGGAGACAGCGGAAGCAGCGCCATCTGCCGACATCATCCGCGCGCACGTGGGAGAATTCCCTCACTTTCACGCCAATGACTTCAATCTGAAAGCGCCCAGCTTCGGCGATACCGACTTCATTCCCATCATGCAAGCGTTGCACGATACCGGCTACGACGGCTACGTCTCAATCGAAATCTTCGAGTTCGAGCCGCACGCCTCCGTGCAAGCGCGCGAAGGCATTCGCTACTTGCAAGACTGCGCGGCGCAGGTTGAGAATTCCTAAACCCTGACGCCGTCACACCGGAAGTCGATGCTCCATCGCCGTATGCCGCCACGTCCGGTTCGCGCTCCGATACGGAGACGTTGAAATTATTTAGGCGACTTTCGTGGCGCTGCCAATTCTTCCAACTCGGGCCGCGACCCTGCGGCAAGCTCACCACGGGCACGCTTCGCATGAAGGTCCCATTCAGCCATTACAGCATTACGATCCGTTCGTGCTGAGGCGGCTACACTGACTTCGTCAATGACGCCCAGTCACCTGTCGAAGCACCAACGAGTTGGGACCAAGAGCGACAAAGACCCTATCTCACCGCGCGGTTGCGCCGACCGGTTGCAGCACCTCCTGGAGGCGGGCGATCACTGTGGGCACGTCCTCGGGGCGCAGCGTTATGGGATCGATGAAGAGGAATCCTTCCTCGGCGTAGTGGTCGCGCGTGTAAATGGGCGGGCTGCCGGCTTCGAGTGCCTGGCACACGGCCACGGCATCCATACCCGCGAACTCCGGATCGACCACGATCTTGGTGCGGGTCTGCGGATTACCGGTGACGTCCCGCTCGGCAAAGACGTTCGCACCGGGGATGTCCTGCAGCGCCGCCACCATCACGTCAACTTTGGCGTTCTGCTCGGCTTCCCAGGCGGCAAAGTCGAGATTCGCGAGCCACTCCATGCGCTCGATGACGCTCACCACACCCTCTTTCGAAGGCTTCATCGCGCGGCCGATGCCCTTGCCGTTCATTGCTGCGGCTTCCACGATAGCGCGCTTGCCGGCGATCACGCCTGAGGTAAAGCCGCAGAGGTGCTTGTGACCGCTAAAACAGACGGCGTCCGCGCCTTCGTCAAGCAAGCAGTGCGCGAACAGCGCGCCGGCGGCGGCGTCAACAATGACGGGAATGTTGTGGCGGTGGGCAATCTCGGCAAAAGCCGGCAGCGAGAGCGCCCCGCTGGTGGCGGTCATGTGGGAAACGACGTAGAGAGCCGCAGCGGTGTGATCCGTGATGGCGTACTCCATTTGTTCGGGTAGCGCGCGGTTGGCCTCGCCAAACTCCACGGCCTTGGCGCCGCTGAGGTGGACCATCTGCGTTACCGGCGCGCCAAACCCAACCGTGTGCCGTTTCTGAATGATGACCTCGTTCTCCATGCGGCTGGTATCGGGCAAAGCCAGCACTTTGCCGAGGTGCGTGCCCGTCATGGCTCCCGCGCAGAGGACGGTGATGGCCGATGCCGCGCAGTGTGTCACCGTGCCCGCTTCCGCGCCGGTAGCATGGGCAATCGCAGAATCGGCAGCCGCCAGCAACTCCGTCATGCGCGCGAATTCCGGCGCCGCTTCGACCACCCGTTCCACCACTTCCGGCGGCACCGCGGACGCGCCCAGGGTTGTCTGGGTACCGGCGGTGTTGATAATCGGCGTCAAGCCGTAACGTTCGTGATATTTGGACATGAGGGACAGTCTCCTCTCCTCTGCTTTTTCGGATTTGGTCGAGAGCCCAGAATTCAACACTTCCCTTAAAGTGCGTAGGGGCACGGCATGCCGTGCCCCTACATTCTATCTTGCTATCAGCGAAAACTCTCACAATAGTCACGCACGAGGGCAAGAATCCTCGCGTCTGGGTCTCGAAGCCCCCTCTCCCTCGACGGGAGAGGGTTGGGGTGAGGGTGAATGTTGCTAGTCAGGCAAACCTGCCCAAAGAACACTGTGGCGCATTCACGCTAGCCCACCTTAACTTCAACTTACCCTTTGTACTTCTCCTCCGTATCGTCGAGGATGGCCTGAATCTGCGGCTTCAACGCCAGCAGGCCCTCTTCCACGCCAGCGGTACCGCCGTAAACATTATTGAGCCACTCTTTCACCTCGGCAGAGCCGCTGAAAGCGAAGTTTGGCACCACCCAGCCGGGGTCGTAGCCGCCGGGGTGGTCCAGGACGTTGACAATAACATCCAGCCGGACCTTATCCTTCAGGTCTGGGAAGGTCTCGTTGGCCCATTGCTCCATGAGGTCGGCGCGCATGGGGATCGTGCCTTTGCCCGCGGCCCAGTTCAGGGTGCTGCCCTGCCAGGCAACGTACTGCCACGCTTCCTCGGGGTGGTCCGCATTGGTCACAACGCCGTTGGCGTCCGTCCATTGGAACGAGGCCGTGGTCTCCACCGTCGGCAAGGGCGCGAAGTCGATGGGCAGGTCTTCGTCACGGATGCGCTGCATCATGTCGCCAAACGTGCCGCTGGAAAGCGTGTTCAGAAACGCCAGCTTGCCCTGGTAGAAGAGATTGACAATGCTGCCTTCGCCGAACAGGTCCGCGCCCTGGCCCGGCTTCAGCATGGCGCCGTGCTCGTGCACCATCGAGAAGTAATCACTGTAGCACGCCATCGTCTCCGGGCTGTCGCACACGGCAGTACGGCGGTCGTCGGAAACCCACTGGCCGCCCCAGAGGAAAGGCAGGTTGCCCACCAGCGCGCCGGTGCCCATGTTGGAGGCGCCCATGGTCGCAATGTTGCCGCCCTCGGTGACGGTGGTCTTCTTCGCCATATCAATGTAGGCGTCCCAGTTCCACTCCGGGTCGCCCCAGGTGGCGGACGGCTCATTGAGGCCGGCCTTCTCGATGATTTCCCGGTTGTACGGCAGTGCCATCATGTTGCCGCCGGTCTGGTTGGGGAGACTGTTGATTTCGTTGCGGATGCGGCTGATGGAGTTGAAGATGTGCTGGGGATAGTGGCTCAGGTCGAAGTTGTCGCGCTTGATATAGTCGGCGAGATCGACAAAGTACCCAAGCAGATAGGTCGCGTTGTCCGCTTCCCAGGCGGCATCCGGCTGCTCACCGGCCGCAAACGCCGTCCGGAACGATTCCTGGTAGGCGTGCATATTGTGGATGACTTCCACGGTAATGCCGGGGTGCGTCTCTTCGAACGGCGCAACCAGGGTGTCCGGGTAGTTCTCGAGCTGGCGGGCATTGAGCCAGGTGCCGTAGCGGATGTGTACCGGCTCCTTCTCGGCAGCGGCCTCTTCCGCCTTGGGCTTGGCCTCTTCTGCCATCTCCTCGTCAGCGGCTTCGGGCTCCGCTATCGTGGCCTGCCCACAGGCGGCCAGCATTATGCCGACACCGGTTACGCCAATACCGGCGAGTATTCCACGTCGGGTCAATTGCAATTCATCACGGTCAGACATTCTCTTTGCCTCCTGGCAATGCTGTCGAAACAACTAGACTCCCTTTTGCACTATCACAGTGAAACCCACGACGTCGAACGTTGCCTTCTATGCGATTCGCGCCACTAGGCACCGCTCCGGTGCACTCTGCCTACACTATACTTCCGAACGTGATTGACTGTCAAGATAGAAAACAGGCGCAGCTAGGACTTTGAGGCCAGGTGGTTCGTCACGGATTCTACTGCGAAGGTAATGGCGCGGCGAATAATCCGCTAGCCCGGCGACGGGTGAATTCCAATGGGTACCGGGTACTGCGAGAGATGGAACTGCCGTGAATGTGGACTCTAAAAAACCGTGCTTGCCGCTGGATGAGATGCCCGTGAGGTAGCTCCAAACGCAAGTTCCCCGCCCAGGCATAGATTGACGGGGTGTGCCTAAACTACGCCGTGGCAGAGATTGTAAAATCTCTCGTGGGGTCTAGACGCCAAGCGGCAGCAGTTGGGCCAGGCCGGAGAGCGCAACGGCCGCAGCGGCGGCGGAGGCGATCCACCACTTTATGCCGCGAATTTCGCCGCGCAACCCACTGACCTCACCACGCAGCTCACCGATCTCGCCATCCAGCCTGCCGATGTCAGCCTTGAGGTCGGCCTCCGCGCGCGCAATGTCAGCCTTCAACTCGGCCTTCATCTGCGAAAGATCTGTTTCCACGCGGGCAAGATCGGCCTTTGTTGCCAGGTGTTCGTAGCCGCCTTCAATGCGGCTTACGCGTTCGCCAAGTGGGTTCATTTGCTCCGCCGTCGCCACGTCAGATCTCCTAGATACTGACCCTTCATATGACTCTATGTGGCACTCGCTTGTGCTCAGTTACTCCGGGTCTCAGCCGCCAAGCGGCAGCAGTTGGGCCAGGCCGGAGAGCGCAACGGCTGCTGCGGCGGCGGAAGCGATCCACCACTTTATGCCGCGAATCTCGCTGCGCAAAGCCTCGACCTTTCCATCCAGCCCGGCGACCTTTCCGTCCAACCCAGCAATCTTTCCATCCAGCCCGGCCAATTCGGCCTTCAATTCGGCCCTCATTTGCGCAAGGTCGGCCTTCGTGGCCAAGTGCTCATAGCCGCCTTCAATGCGGCTTACCCGTTCTCCTAGTGAATGAGTTTGCTCGGTCGTTACCACGTGTGGTCTCCTCGAATCCGGCCATTGATCCCGCTATTCCGCAAGAGCCTACTCTCAATTGACTGGCGCATTCAGCCTCCAAGCGGCAGCAATTCAGCCAGGCTGGACAGCCCAACAACCGCAGCACCGACAGAAAGGATCCACCATTTGATGCCGCGAATCTCACCGCGCAGCCCGCCAATTTCGCCATCCAACCTGCCAATGTCAGGCTTCAGATCGGCTTTCATCTGCGCAACCTCGGTTTCAACGCGCGCAAGGTCGGCCTTCGTGGCCAAGTGCTCATAGCCGCCTTCAATGCGGCTGACCCGTTCTCCGAGTGAAGCTGTTTGCTCCGCCGTCGCCAAAGGATGCGCTCCTCAAATGACTGATCTCGCCTCTCTTTATACTACATTTGTGTCATATACTCAAGTGTACAACACTTCTTAATTGCGAAGGAGTAATCAAGAGTAGAACTTTCAAAGTCCGAGGGCCGCCGGTCCATTGCGGCGCGACAAAGTTAGCGCTAGGTGCTAGCTCACCTGGTAGCCGCGCTTGGCATCGGGCAAGCCCACCGGCTTGCCGAGGGCTTCCGCCATGGCGCGCACGTGGTAAGGCAGCGCGCCGCAGCACGCGCCGATGAACTCGATGCCGATGCCTTCCGCTTCCTTGGCGTACTCGGCCATGACGAACCGGCTCAGCACGCGGGGCTCGACGCTGGGGTACAGGCCGGCGCGGCTAATCGCCTGGTTGAAAACCTCACCGGGTTCCAGTTGATAGGCGGTAGGTTGCACGCAGACGGGCACTGACACAGCGTCGCGAATGCGCCGTGCCATGTCGTTCATCGTCTGCCAAGGGCGCATGCAATTGAGGCCAACCACGTCTGCGCCATTGTCCACGAGGCGCTTGGCCGCCTCCACCGGATTGTAGCCGTCGCGGGTAAATTCGCTGTCGCGGAAGGTCAGCGTGACCACGGCGGGCACGCCCGCTTCCTTGACGAAGGGAATCGCGATGCTCGCCTCCTCCACGGAATAGAACGTCTCAACGATGAAGACGTCCACTTCGGAATCCATCTGCTCTGAGACCCGCCGCGCGAAGAAATCTTGCGCCCGCTTGTGATCGTCGGCATTCAGCGGCTCCCATTTGGAAGAGCCGGAGTATATGAACTGGCTGATGGTGCCGGCCACGTAGCGGTCGGGCCCGGCGGCCTCCCGCGCCAGTTCCACAGCCACCTTGTGAAGTTCCTTCTCCCGGCCAAAGGGCCGTACACCCCACGACATGGCCTGCAGGAGCTCCGCCCCCGCCCGGGCGAATTCGCGGTGCATCTCTAATACGGCTTCCGGATAGTCCAACACCGCCATCGGGATGTGCGAAGCATAGCTGCCAATCACCCTGCGCTCGAGTTCAAGGTAGTATGCGCCGTCGCCCAGCAGCGGCCCCTGCGCGAGTCGCTCGAGAAAATCCGCTTTCACCGGCCTGCTCCTTGTCGTTACTCCTCTTCGCCTTACCATCATACTGCAATGACAGGCGCCTACCCACCTCTTGGCGCCTCTCAGAGGCGACAAGCTTTGCGACGGTCGAGGGAGGGTAGGTGACTTGACAAGAGGCGCGCGACGACATTACGCACTGCTCGCCTTGCGGTCTCTGCCTGCCCTCCTATTGAGGAGAGTGGGCAGACATGCTAAAATTACGTCGTAAGCGGGGCGTGGCTCAGCCTGGTAGAGCGCAGCGTTCGGGACGCTGAGGCCGGCGGTTCAAATCCGCCCGCCCCGACCAAGCAGTGAGACAAAGATGTCGCTTTACCTTTGCCGTCTGCCATTGCTTACCCCAATCGACTGCAAAACAGTCATTTAGCATGTGTACGTAGATGCGCGCGCTAGGGCAGAGGCCGCGCGGCCGTTGCCGCGAATCAGCAACGGGAGGATTTGGATGCAACAACAACCACAAAATCCGGCAGTAGACAAACTCATTATCGCCGTCGTGCGCAACGATGATGCCAACACGATCGTGGACGAACTTGTGAAGCGGAGCATAGGCAACACGCGCATTAATACGGCCGGAGGCGTCCTGCGGCGCGGCAACGTAACCCTGCTCGTCGGTGTGCCGGCCAGTCAAGTCGATGAAACTCTTGAGGTAATTCGCGAGAACGTGAGCGGCCAACCTCTCACGGGCAAGGGCCAGACCGGCGAGAATCGCGGCGTCGCCTTTGTCGTTGACGCCGGCCGCTACGTGCGGGTGTGAGCGGCATTCAGCTTAACGGGGTATCCGTTCATCCTTCGACAAGCTCAGGACGAACGGATACTTTTTTTGATTTGGGCGGATGCCTTGGTCGCTAGAGCGGACGCCATGGTGTCAGAGCCGGACGTTTGTTCGTCGGAACGGATGTCTGGTCGCTCGTGCGGGCGCCTGGTTGCTAGCGCGAGACCCTTGATCGCTTGAACGAATGCCTGGTCGCTAGCGCGGGGCACTTGTTCGCTTTAGCGGGTGACTGGTTGCTAGACCGGTTGCTCGGTGTCAGAGCTCGAAGTTTGTTTGTCGGAACGGACATCTAGTTGCTAGCGCGAGACGTTTGTTCGCTAGAGCGGGTGACTGGTTGCTAGCGCGAGACCCTTGATCGCTTGAACGAATGCCTGGTCGCTGGAACGGGACACCTGTTCGCTAGCGCGGATGCCTGGACGCTAGAACGGACCCCTTGGTCGAATACTGGTTCCTGATGGTCTGAATCTTCACGGCCTGATTCTTTGTGAGGCAGATCCCTTTCGGCTTCTCTTTTCCATTCATGGTGAGCGCTTCGACAAGCTCAGCACAGGCCTGTCGAATCCGTTCGTGGTGAGCCCGTCGAACCCCTTCGTGGTGAGCCTGTCGAACCATGAACGGAGTTTGGGAGAGAATATTCTGGACACCTGTTACGTCGCACGCCCAGTAGACCCGACTCTTCTGCGGAGCTAATCCCGCATCCTGCGCAGGTGAATCGAATAGTCACACGCCTTTCGACGTAAGAAAGTCCAAACTCGACCGCAGGCAGTCGAAGGGATCGCGCCGGCATGTATCCTGCTCCACGGCGTACCACTCCACGCCTGCCTTGTCTCCCGCCGCGATGATGCCGTCCCAGTCCAGATTGCCTTCACCCACCGGGCACATCACCGGTCCTTCGACAGCGTCTACTTCCTTATCCTTGGCATGGATCACCGGTACCCGGCCGGACGCCTGAGCGAGCAGCTTTGCCGGATTCGCTCCGGCGTGGGCGACCCAGTAGACGTCGAACTCCAGCGTGAAGTCGGGCCCGCCTTCTTCGATGAAGATGTCGATGAGGGTCTTCGGGCCGGGCGCGAAGCGTTCGAACTCATGGGCGTGGTTGTGGTAGCCGAAGGTCAGGCCGGCGGCCTTGAGCCTTTGGATAACCGGCCGCGCCGCCTCCAGGAAGTCGCGGTAGCCCTGCTCGCCCTGACTGCGGTACGGCTGAGGGATGCCGCCAATTGCCACGTAATTGCATTCCAGCACACCATGAAAGTCAATCTCGGACTGTGTATTGTTGGCCAAGTCGTCCCAGCTACGGTGCGTGGCAATACAGCGGATGCCGACGTCGTCCAGCATCTGCTTTGCTTCTTGCACGGTAATCTCAGGATTGTCGTTCTCCAGCGCGCCAACGGCGGAAAACTGCGCCGCCTCGTAGCCCATTTGGCTAATCTTTCGAAGTGATTCGGCCAATTCGCTGCGCGTCTTGGTGTGGTCCCGCACGGTGTAAATCTGCGCTGCCACTTTGCTCGGCATCGGTATCTCCTTGTGCTAGGTGTGCATTCGTGGAAGAGTCGCTTTCACGTGATTATATACCGTTTGTCGGTGGGTCAGATGATCGACGCGGGAGAGCGCGATAAACCACAATCTCTCAATTAGACGCGCAGCGGGCTTAGTCGACCAGCGGGAGACGAATGTCTCGCTCACGCCCATGCAAATCGGCCGTAGCGCGGGGGCTTGTTCGCCGCTCCGAACGAGGACCCTTGCAATTGATGAAAGGAAAGATGGGTTCCCGCTTTCGCGGGAACGACGGATTAAGGAGTAGCAGGGGCACGACATGTCGTGCCCCTACGCTTCGTTGGTGGATGGCCCATAGACCGGGAAATCTTCAGCGGCGCACAACGCATCGTCACGCGCCGCTGACAAGCGCAACTGGGTTGAAATTGACTCTGGCGAGAAAGACTCAGCCCGTGCCGCCGGAGACGGCGGGGACGATGGAGACCTCATCGCCGTCGCTGAGGGCCGTTGCCAGACCGTCCATAAAGCGAATGTCCTCACCGCGCACGTAGATGTTGATGAAGCGGCGCAGTTCGCCGTCCTCGTCGCACATGCGTGCCTTGAAACCGTCGTGGGCCTCGTCCAGCCTGGTGATGAGATCTTCGATGTTGCTTGCGCCCTCCACGGTGACCTCGGCCTTGCCGCCGGCCAGGGGACGGAGCGGGGTGGGAATCTTTACGGCATTTGCCATTATTTTGTCACTTCCTTCCCATCAGGGTGTTTGCCATGTCTCAGTAATGCAGTAGACGGGTTTTCTTGGATCTTGCAAGAACCGTTCGTGGTGTGCGCTTCGACAAGCTCAGCACAGGCCAGTCGAACCATGAACGGCCCTTCGACAAGCTCAGGGCGAACGGGAAACGTTGCCTTGCGTCCTTTGCAGCCACTCTCTAAGAACTTACACGGTAACGGGTGTGCGTTCCAGACCGCGCACCGCTGCTTCGAATGATTCTACGTGGGGCGCAACCCGTATCGTCAAGTCGAGGGAATCCGAGACCGCCTCTTGGGCCTTGAGACCGTTGCCGGTGACGTACGCCACCGTGACCTCGTCGGGCGCGATCTGCCCGCTTTCGGCCAGCTTCTTAAGGGTGGCGATGGTCACGCCGCCCGCGGGCTCAGTAAAGACGCCTTCCGTCGAGGCGAGCAGTTGGATCGCCTCCACCACCTCTTCGTCGGTGACGGATTCAATGACGCCGCCGGTATCCTGCGCAATCTTCACGGCGTGGTAGCCGTCGGCGGGATTGCCGATGGCCAGCGAATGGGCAATCGTGGTCGGCAGCTTCACAGGTCGTATGGCGGTGGTATTGGCGGCATAGGCTTCCGCCACCGGACTGCATCCCTCGCCCTGCGCGCCGGAAATGCGCGTATGCGGCGTGCCTTCCAGCAAGCCCACCTTGTACAGTTCGTTCAACCCCTTATGGACTTTGGTATAGAGCGAGCCCGAAGCGATGGGCGCCACAATATGGTCCGGCACGCGCCAGCCCAGTTGCTCCACCACCTCAAATGCCAGCGTTTTTGAGCCTTCCGAGTAGAAGGGGCGGATGTTGATGTTGACAAACGCCCAGGAGTAGCGGTCGGCAAGCTCGCTGCAAAGGCGGTTCAATTCATCGTAGGTGCCTTCCACCGAGACCAAGGTCGCGCCATACACTGCCGCGTTCACCACCTTGCCGTGCTCCACGGTGTGGGGCAAGAAGACATACGTGCGCAGGCCGTTGCGTACACCGGCGGCAGCAGTCGCGCTCGCCAGGTTGCCGGTGGATGCGCAGGCGAACGTATCAAACCCAAACTCCTTGGCCTTGGCTACCGCCACCGAGACCACACGGTCTTTGAACGAAAAGGTCGGGTTCACGCTATCGTTCTTGACGTAGAGTTCCTTCAGGCCCAGGGCCTTGCCCAGGTTGGGCGCAAGCTGCAAGGGGGTAAACCCCACCCGCCAGTTCAGGTCTTCGCCGCGCTCCACGGGCAGCAGGTCCTTATAGCGCCACAGCGAAATTGGCCCCTGCGCGATCTTCTCGCGGCTTGTGATCTCGCGAATGGCATCGTAGTCGTACTCGACTTCCAGCGGGCCGAAACAGAAGGAACAAACATGCGTCGGCTGTACGGGATAGCGCTCCCCGCACTCCCGACACTTCAGTCCGCGTATGCGTTCAATTTCACTCATGATCCGGAGTCTTTCTCTAAATTCGACTTTGTCTGCAAAGTTGCTTCGACTTGTTCAGATCGGTTGCTTTGATTGGCTCTGTGTAGTTTCCGCGACGTGTACAACTCGGTTGCGTTGACCCACTCACGTACTCCGCTCAACTCGGTAAGGCCACGGTTACCGGCGCCATCGGGCACGCTTTCCCGGTCTACCGCTTCAGCTTCTCTCTGCTAGTCAACCGCTTAGGTTTCTCTCTCCCGGTCAAGCGCCCCTTCAGTCTCCCGGTCAACCGCTCTAGTCTCTCCCTCAGCCAGTCAAGCGCCTCTTCAGTCTCTCGGTCAACCGCTCCAATTTCTCCCTCTCCCTCTGGGAGAGGGCCGGGGTGAGGGTCTTAGTGTGCAGCGGCTCTAAGGTCAGCCACACACCATTGCAGGCCGCAGAAACTCACGATGATGTTTACAAGACTATTGCCCGCAGCGGGGCATGCGCGGCAATCCGCCGACGTCCGTAGTCATCGCGCGACGGGCGCCGCTATGCGGCATCCTTCCGCTTCCGGCAGCAGGTGTGCCGGGCCGGTGCACGCTAGCCGGTGCCTTGGGAGCGACCGGCAGACCAATGTCTTGTGTCAGAAAACTTCTCATTAAATAAGAACAACCCCTTTCTCTTTCCTTATAGAGAGGGGTCGTATGTCGCAATATTTCCCCTTATCTTGCCCCAATGCGCATGGGGCCGGAATTGGCACCCTGTCGTGGACACAAATCATCGTCCACCGGGATGCCGGGCTTCATAGGGCCGTTTCCCTCCACCTCTCTTGATAAGGCAACGGTTATTCACTTGTTAAATTGGGCAGGCCTCCGGCACTTGCGCCTGATGCCTGCACCTCATTCCTGGGTATGCTAACACAGCACCGCAAGCTCGTCAAACGGCGGCCTGACCACTTCCTGTCAGAGCGCCATTGCCTGGGCAACACGTTACAATTGAAGTGATGCGTGTCCGCACGGTACTTCGCACACGTAGAATGAAGGCTGCGCGCCTGAATCATGCGCCAGTCTCTCTTCCCGCGAGCATACCTTGCTGGGGGCGCTTCCCCGTATTGGCATAGTAGCACGGCATTTTTCACAGGAGTAATCAGCCTACGATGGCAAACACAAGACTACCCGATGGTCTCGTTCCCGCCGGCAGCTCACTGGAATTCACTGAAGATACCATACCGGATGCTCTTCAAAAAGAGCACGCTCTCGGGCCCGGACACTGGGGCGTGCTGCACGTGTTCGAGGGACAGGTGAGCTTTGTGGACCTTGCCACCGGCGAGGAAACCGACGTGGTTGCGCCCGGCCATGCCGTCATTCAACCGGAAGCGCCCCATAGGCTGCGCGTCACAGGTGCAGTGCGCTGCCGCATTGATTTCTTTCGCAAGCCGGAAGACGCCTCCGCCATGCGCACGCCGGGCAGCTTCGCTGAGGAGGAGGTGCGGCAGAGCTTCGCGCGGTGCGAGGCCGCCGGCGACTTTGCGGAAACTTTCTATAGCACCTTCATGAACGCCTCTCCCGCCATTGCGCCCTTCTTCGCCCAAACGGAGTTCGGACGACAGCGCCAATTGCTGCGGGATTCGGTGTACCTGATGGTGACGCACGATGTTTCCGATCCCGATATGCGGGCCTTGCTCGACAAGCTGGGCAGTCTCCACAGCCGCGCCGGCCGCAACATCGCGCCCAAACTCTACGAACTCTGGCTGGATTGCATCTGCGCCACCGTCAAGCAGCTCGATCCGGAGTGGACCCAATCACTCGAAGACCACTGGCGGGTAAGACTGCGCGCGGGCATGCAGGTCATCATGGCGGCGTATTGATGTGGCATTGTAATTTCTTACTTGTCGTGCTGTTTCGTAGACGCGTGGGATACTGACTGTTAGAATTGATTGTATATGGCAATGAGATACAACCGTGGTAGAGGTACCACGGTTGTATTGTTTAGTTAGTGCGAAGAGAGGAGCCTACAGTTGGATAGAACAGAGCAAGAGCGCCACCGTGCCAAAATCAACCGCACAAAGGTAACTGCCATTGCGGTCCGACATGTGAAAGTCGACCAAACATATCGCAAAGAGCGTAAGGCTACTACTGCATCGGAGATGATAGACTTCTTCAACTACATCGGCGGACTTTGGGGCATGCAATTCAGCGACCAAATGGACGACCGCCACCCCATATATGCGCACGGCAAGAAAATTCGAGAGTTAGCGTTGCGTGAAGAGTGCAAGCGTTGATCGGCCACTCTATGCGCTCCTCCAAATCCTTCCACGGAATCAACTCCTCCATCCACTCCAGGGGTTTTTCCAATGTGTTTTGAGATGAATGCGAGTGACTTTGCCTGGCAACCAAGAAAACAGAAGGACTAGGAATGACAAATGAGGAAATCGCTGACTTCTATAGCGAAATTCAGGCTAGCATCGAGTCGAATCCCAACTTACGTGACCCTCAGGTAGAGGGATGGCTCAATGCGCGTAGGCACTTTGAAAACAACACCGAACATGCCATAATCCAAATCCCTGTAGGTTGTGGCAAGACTGGTCTAATGGCACTCTTGCCATTCAAGATTGCTAAAGGGCGTGTGCTCGTAATTGCACCTAATCTTGAAATTCGCAGAGGAATATCTACTGCATTCGATATCGCCGGAAGCGACTGCTTCTGGACAACTACGAGAGTCCTAACAGATACAAGCCAGGGACCTTACACAGCTGTCTTGGATGGTCGAGATGCCAACATCCATGACTGTGAGAACTCGCATATCGTAGTTACCAATATTCAGCAACTGGCAAGCCGCGCGGACCGGTGGTTACCTACTTTCCCCGATGACTTTTTTGACCTGATTATGGTTGACGAGGGTCACCACAACATCGCTAAGAGCTGGGAGCGTGTGTTCGGAAAATTTCCAAACGCTAAAGTCGTAAGCCTAACAGCTACGCCATTCAGGAGCGATGGTCGTGAAGTAAAGGGTAAAGTGGTTTACACGTATCCTTTCCGAACAGCAATGGTGCGCGGTTATATAAAGCAGATTACAGCAATAAATGTAGCGCCGCAGGAAATCTCTTTTACCTATCGTGGGGATTCCAGAAAACACACCCTTGAGGAGGTGCTCGAACTGAAGGACGAGGAATGGTTCAGTCGTGGGATAGCCCTGTCCCCGGAATGCAACAAGTCCATTGTAAATGCAAGCATCCAATGGTTACAGCACCTTCGCCAATCTGGGACTTTCCATCAGCTTATCGCAGTTGCCTGTTCAGTGGATCACGCGCGCCAAGTACGCTCTCTCTTCACTGAGCGCGGACTGGTAGCTCGCGAGGTCCACAGCAAAATGCCACTCGAAGAGATTGAGGAGGTCATTCAGGACCTTCGTCGGAATCGTATTGACTGTATAGTCCAGGTTCGAATGCTTGGTGAAGGATTTGACCACCCAAACCTGAGCGTTGCAGCAATTTTTCAGCCTTTCCGCTCACTGTCACCATATGTCCAATTCATCGGTAGGGTAATGCGTGTAATTCACCAGAATAGCCCTCAGCATCCTGACAATAGAGGCATTGCAGTATCTCACGTTGGACTAAACATTGACCGGCATTGGGAGGATTTCAAGAAAATTGACTCCGAGGACCAAGAACTAATCCGGGGTTGGCTAGATGCGGGCGAGGAATGTCCTCCATCAGAACAGCACGGTAAGAGAACACGTCTTACTCCTAACATGGTTGTACAAGAGGAGATCATTAGCCACTTCATTGAACAGGAATACCTCGACCCAGCGGATGATGCCGTAATTGATGACTTGATAGCGGAATTCTGGAGACGCGGTTTCGACCCAGAAGACTTTGGGTTAACTCGTGATGAATTACGACAGCGGCTAATTCAGGGCAGAGCTAGAATAACAATGGAACCTGTCGATATCCCTGTTACGCCTCAGCGCCGCAGGCAAGAGACACGACGCCGACTAAACGAACGAGCAAAAACGCTTGCAAGTCGCATCTTGGAAGCCATAGACGAGCCTATCGCCGGGATTAGAGTTTCTACTTCCTATCCTGAACTGCGAAGCAACAACAACTTCGCAGCAGTTGTCCAACTATTGAACAAGACTGTCAATGAACGACTTGGAATTGAAAAGGGGGCAAGGGGGGACATTCCGCTCGAATCGCTCGAGTTGGCCCTGTGTGAAATAGATGAAGTCGGTGACGTTGTCCAGGCTGAACTCCTGCAGCGTCTTAAGGGGACGTGATAGATGGCTAGACTAAAGCGTATCCTTCTGCCTGCATGCTTTGAGACCGCACAGCGGAGACGGCGATGTTCTCGCAATAAGGTCCACAAGATTCTAAGCGGCCACAAGTGTCTGGTTATCAAGCTAGGAATGGCTAAGCAGAACTATTGCATTGACTGCGCTAACCTAATTCTTGAGAAGGCTAGGCAGGAATTGGACTATCTTGCAACAGAATTGGTTCAGCGAGAGCATTCGGAAGATCTCAATGAAGCGTAGCCGCTTTGCATAAATGCTAATATTGTTCCTAGGAAAAGTCAGACCAAGCAAATATGAGCGAAGGATTGCAGGTGTGTTCGGGTCTGTGGGGGCATGTTTGGCAATTGAATCGGCTAAACTCTCTTGGTTCAGTGCTGATGGCAGCGGTATTTCGCTCTCGACGGTGCTTTGGACACGGTACTCAATCCTCATAACACTGTTCCGCGTGTTTGTTCAGAGGTGTTCTAATTTATGGAATTTGTAGTCGCGTAGCATAGGAGGCATTGGTACCCCATGCAGGTGCATATTACAGCGCCGATACATGGCGCGGTGCTCAACCGCCACGACGGGCGGCAGGACGACGACGGTTTGCACATCAGCGTGCAGGGCGTTGTGAGCGAGGCCGATACGGTGACGGTGAACGGTGTGCGGGCGCGGATTGTCGGCGCGACCTTCACGGTGGCATACACCCTGGATGCCCATGAGACGGTGCTCACGGCGGTAGCGGAACGCGGCGGCGAAACGCTCTCCCACGCGGTCACGGTGCTCTGGGACCGCAACTCGTTCCCGCGCTATCGCTTTTCGTTGGACGACGACATTTACTTCCTGCGCGATATTGCCTTTGAGCGGCCGAAATCGCTCTTCGACAACTTCTACCTGGGCTTCATGCGCGACCTGCGCGACAAGTACGGCGCCAAGACCCACATCAACATCTACTACGCCTGCGAGGACTTTGACCTGCGCCAGATGCCGGATACGTACAAGTCGGAATGGCGCGATAACGCCGACTGGCTGCAGCTTTCTTTCCACGCCCGCGCCGACAAGCCGCGGGATCCGTATAAGGAAGCGTCGGCGGAGAAGCTGCTCACGGACTTTCGACAGGTGCGCGACGAGACGCTGCGCTTTGCGGGCGAGGAGAGCTGGTCGCACTTCACCACGATCCACTGGGGCGAGGGCACCCGCCTGGGCTGCCGCGCGCTGCGCCAGGAAGGCATCTGGGGCCTGGCCGGCTACTTCATTCCGGCTCCCGACCTGCGCGTCAACTACTACCTGGACGCCGCCACGACCGCGTATCTCAATTCCCACGACTACTGGATGGACTACAGTGAGGATATTCTGTTCGTGACCCACGATCAGGTGATTAATTCCATCAAGACGCCGGAAGCCGTGGTGGCGCATTTGGAGACCGTGGCGCAAGATCCCCACCGCAGCGAGATCATGGAATTGATGGTCCACGAGCAGTATTTCCGCAAACACCTGCCAAACTACCAGCCCAACGTGCCGGAAAAAACCGAGGCGGCCATCCGCTGGGCGGCCGATCACGGCTACAGGTCGGTGCTCTACAATGAGGGCTTCCTGGGGGCGTAGCCAGCCGCCGCGCAGTTCGGTTGGAGGTTCCGCAGGGGTGCCTTGGGACTTCTTGAATTTCTACTTCCTGGGACCACAGACGCGAAGAGGCACGATCTATCGTGCCCCTACCCAGCGGAGTTGCAAAGATTCGCCCTCACCCCAACCCTCTCCCCTGTATAGACCGGGTTGATGGGTAACGCTTGTTCGGGTTGATAGGTTACACCTATAGGCATGGAGAATCTTGCAGCGGGAGGATGACCATGTCGTGGAAGGTGGAAACGCTTATGTCTGCCCGGGAAGAGTTTATTGCTCTGGCCAATAGTGGCGCGGTGAGAATGAGCGAATTGTGCGGTCGGTTCAACATCAGCCGCAAGACTGGCTACAAGTGGTTGCGGCGGTACGCGTCGGGGGGAGCGCAGAGCCTGCGTGACCGTTCGCACCGCACGCACACGTGTCCGCACCGCACGCGCCCGGCGATGGAGGAACGCATCATCGCGCTGCGTCTGGCGCATCCTACGAAGGGCGCCCATGTGCTGCGCAGAATGCTGCAGGACCAGGGGCATACCGACGTGCCGGCCAAGAGCACCATCAATGCCATTCTCAAACGCCATGGGCTCATCGATCCAGCCCAGAGCGCCAAGCACACGCCCCATGTGCGCTTCGAACGACCCCAGCCCAACGAGCTGTGGCAGATGGACTTCAAGGGACATTTCGTCATGCAGCAGAACCGCTGTCATCCTCTCACCCTCCTAGACGATCACTCCCGCTTCAACCTCGGGTTACAGGCCTGTGCCAACGAGCGGGGAGAGACGGTCCAAGACCGCCTCACCGCTGTCTTTCGCCGCTACGGCTTGCCCCAGGCCATGCTCATGGACAACGGCTCTCCCTGGGGTAACGACAGTGCCCAGCCCTTCACGCCCCTCACCGTCTGGCTCATGCAGCTGGGCATCAACGTCCTGCACAGCCGACCCTACCATCCCCAGACACTCGGCAAGCTGGAACGCTTCCACCGCTCCCTCAAGAGCGAACTGCTGGCAGGGACCACCTTTACCGACCTGGACCATTGCCAGCGCGCCTTTGACACCTGGCGCCACTTCTACAACTTGGAACGCCCACACCATGCCCTCGATCTCGACACTCCCATTACCAGATACACGCCTAGTCCTCGCCCTTTCCCAGAGACCTTGCCTGCCCTCGCCTACGCTCCCGACGACCGCGTACGCAGCGTCGATGTCTCCGGCCGCATCTCCTTCCAAGGCAGACGGCTCCGTGTGGGCAGGGCCTTCACGCACAAGCAAGTCGCCCTGCGACCCACCCGAACGGACGGTGTCTGGGACGTGTACTTCTCGATCCAAAGAGTAAAAACCATAGACCTCAGAGCACAAAATGTGTAACCTATCTACCCGAACATCTGTTACCTATGTCCCCGGTCTGTACAGGGGAGAGGGTTGGGGTGAGGGGTCCTATCTGCTTTGTAAATCGTAAAACAGGTACAGTCAATAATATTAGAGCCAATCCGGTCAAGAAGTTGCACGTGCTCAGAGCAGATTCACCGTCACCCCCGTATCACGTACGGGGCAGGCTCTAACCCTCTCCCGTCAAGGAAGAGGGAATAATCTCCCTTCCACATGGGTCTTGCAAGGGTCTCCCCCGGGAGAGGGAGTCTCTTTGTCTGCAGGCGTGTGTAGCGCATAGGTCTGACTGGGGGCGAGTGTGCATTCCTCTCCCGAGCCGGGGCAAGCGTTGGACGGTTCCATCAGGACACCGGACGTTTGTTAGCTTAGGCGCTGCGATGGGCCACGGCCGGGGTCCTCGTCGCTGATAAGAGCGGTGAGCGAGGTGTCGAGAGCTACGGCAATCCTTACCGCCGCGCCGATGGTAATGTTCTGTTTGCCCTTTTCCACCGTACTGAGGTAGGCGCGGTCGAGCCCCGCCCGCGCAGCCAGTTCCTGCTGGCTCCATCCCCGCTCTTTGCGCAGCCGCTGGACGTGACGCCCCAGCGCACTTAGGTGGTCCTCTACGGTTTTCGGCTCCTCGCCCACGCTCAAGAGGCTATTCGCAACACTAATCGCTTCCAGAGGATCAGCGGAGATGAGGTCCGCCGGCATCTCGGCGCGCAAAGCGGAGTCTGACAGACCCACACCGCCAACGAAAACGAACGGCGCATCGTCGAGTGACTTGAGGGTAGCGGCGGCCTCTTTCGCGACGCGCATCAGGTCGCGTTGCGAGAGCGAGAGGATAACCAAGTCCGGTTTGCGCTCCCGCACCCATTCCACCAGGTCCTTGGTGGGCGTATTCTGACCCAAGAATGCAACGTCCCAACCTTCCAAATAGAAGAGATCGGCGATGAGTCGCGCACCCACCGCGTGCATTTCTCCTTCCACGGCCGTAATCACGGCCTCGGCCCCAACGCGCTTGCGCCGCCGGGCGACACCCCGAATGTGCGCGCTCTGCTGGAGCGTGATCTGGATGGCAAGGTGTTCGGCGGCGATATTCAATTCGCCGCGGTGCCAGGCATCCCCTACCTCCGCTAGTGCAGGCGTGATTATCTCGGTATAGATCATGAGTGGGTTGACCCCCCGCTCCATGGCGTCTCTTATCGCATGGAACGCCTCTTCATGGCTGCCCGACAGCAGGCTCGCGGTGTACCGCTCGCACAGGAGCTCAATGTCTCGTCTAAGTTCCATCAGCGCCTCAACAAGAATTTTGTGAAAGTCTGTTGGATATAGTTGACATCGTGTTGTGTATATTATATCCTCTATTTGTTGGACATATGCCGCACCCGGGTAAGCGTATGCTAGGCATATCAAGCAGAATCGTCAAGAGACCTGAGCAGAAGGAGTTCACCATGCTTAGGGAATTAGCTAGGGCTTCCATGCGGAGCGCAGGCGCCTGTCGACGCTACGCGCGCAAAGTAGGGGTAGTTGCCGTGGCGGGACTTGCCCTGACATTGCTGGCGGCGTGCGGCGCAGATGCAGAATCCCCACCGGCGGCCGCAACGGAATCGCCGCCGGCCACCATTGTAGACATCGCCGTTGGCGACGGCAGGTTCGAGACCCTCGTAGCCGCCCTCCAGGCAGCAGGCCTCGTGGAGACACTGCAAGGTGAAGGTCCGTTCACCGTTTTCGCTCCCACGGACGATGCCTTCGCCAAGCTCCCCGAGGGTACGGTGGATGCGCTCCTGAAAGACATCCCCGCCTTGACTGACATTCTCCTGTACCACGTTGTGTCAGGCAACGTCATGGCCGCCGACGTCGTAAAGCTCGATATGGCGACCACCGTGCAGGGCGGCGCGGTGACTGTTTCGGTTGACGGCGACACGGTGCGCATCAACGATGCCCAGGTCGTCATCACCGACATCGAGGCCTCCAACGGCACCATCCACGTGATCGACACCGTCTTGCTGCCGCCGCAGAACTAAAGCGTTTCCGGGCGACAGACAGAATGAATATCGCAAACTAGCATTCCGTTCAGGCGACCATGCGATAGGCGCAGACTAGGGCTGCAAATGCTGGCAACTTTCCACCCAAGCTCTAGTCTGCGTGCAGCGCGACCAACACTTCCCCCATTGGCTTGACATTAGAGTGCTCAGTCTTTATGCTACACAAAGAGGATAGTATATGCTATTGCTCTGGTTGTCTAGAAGTTTGGAGGAATGGCCCGCTCGCCATTGAGTGATCTACAGCGCTCTCCGAGAGACATCGAATAGCAGGCGGGCAGCCTCCACGTGCCGACCGCGTCGGCAGAAGGAGGGGAAGTGAGGTCTAGGCAATGAAGTTAGAGAAAGCATCCAAGGAGAAATGTGATGGAAACACTACAACTCGCGGCCCTCATCGTAGCTGCAATCGGTGCCATTAACTGGGGCCTGGTTGGCCTCGCGAGGATCGACCTGGTTGCCCTCATCGCTGGCGGCCTCAAGTTTGGCGAAGTCAACTCCATCTCACGGGTTCTGTACATCGTGGTTGGCCTCGCCGGAGCTCTCGCTATTGTCTTGGAATTCACCGGCGGCAATGGCGCGTAGTGTTCCTGTGAGCATAAGAGATATTCTACCGACCGGGGCCGCACGGTCATCAGCGGCCGGTTGACAGTGCAGACCCTCTGGTGAAGCGAGGACGCACGACATTTCCTGCGTCCTCGCTTCCATCTTCACACCCATAGAAACCGTTCGCATAGAACTCGCTGAAGCGTTAGCGCGCCCTGCTTCCAGCGGAGACCCCCGAATCGGGGCACGGCACATTCAATGCGTGGTTCTGACGGACACGCGGGACCGGGCAGAAACGTTTAAGCGTGCCACTCATCCCGGTCCACTCACCGAAGAGTCCCCTGCCTAATCCTTGCCGGGGCGGGGAAAGCCCCTTCTCCCGGCGGAGACCCTTGCGCAACTCCGTCTCTCCGGCGCAAGCCGGAATCCAGAGCGCCTTTATAGCTGAAAATAGATTGATGTCAATCCATTTCGCCTCCATCCCAATCTTCCCCCTCAAAGGTGAGGGGTTATGCAAAGGTCTCCGGCGGGAGAGGGTGAGAGCCTGCCCTGTGCTCAATACAGCGGATCTACACGATACGGGGGTGAGGGGGGGAGTCCCCTCTCCCGGCGGGAGAGGGTTAGGGTGAGGGGGAGATTCCCGCAATCTGGGAGCTATTTCTGCCGTTATCGCACTCTTGCGTATCGGTCTTGTTGGTAAAGAGGACGGGACAAGCAGAAACCCCCTAGCCTAGCCCTCTCCCACAGGAGACCTTTGCATAACCCCCGCCGCAGCGCGGGTGACCCTTCTCCCTCGACGTGTGAGGGTGAATCTCCTGAATTCTCTCCATAGCATACCGACATTTGCTCGGCTACATCTTGACACTGCACCGGTGCAAGGGGCCACTGCAACATAAAGATCCCCTCACCCCGACCCTCTCCCCGGGGAGAGGGAGGTTTTCTCGCCTACAGGTGAGTTACGCAAAGGTCTCCCCAGGGAGAGGGAGAATCACCTGTGCGTTACGAGAGTCTCCGCCGGAAGGGGCGAGCGCCGGCCCGCACTCGATCCGTGGAATTCCTTGAGGGAGGGGGCAATGTTCGCGCCACTGGCACGAGTTACCAAGGCATCACCCATGGGAGGAAAGCGCTTCAGCTTGGATTCGGCCGTTTGCGACTCAACCGGCGATTCCGGCCGCCCTCACAGCAACAAGGTGCAGGGGAAATAGGCCCAAGTCTCACTTCGCTCCGGCACACGAGCTCGCGGCAGCTACCGCCGTCCACACAAGCGGTGTCTTAGGTACACTGCCAGGCCGGATCGATATTCACCACGCCGATAATCCAATTTTGCATCACCCAGGCGTCGCCTTGGCGCGCAAACGTATAGCTCTGGCCGGGGTAGTTCACGACTTCGCGCGACGTTTGTTCATCATCGCTCGCCGTGCAGCTCAGCACAGCGTCGTAAGTCCACACCTCTTGGGTTTCCACGACCACTTCGCTTTCGTCATCGGAAACGCTCTGCAGGGCGCAGGTACTCACCACAGGCACAATCGTCGTTATACGGACAACGCTATAGGTATCGGTGCTCTTTGCGAGCAGTGACTCGGCTGACGATTGGGCACGCGCGGCCATGGCGCCCCAAGTGGCGCTGAGTTGCGACGCATTGATCTCGCCCCGCATGAGGGCAGACTGGCTATTGTTTGCCGCGGCAATCGCGGCGCTGAGTTCAGTCGTGCAGGGATCGCCGGCAGCGAGAGCCGGCAGCGGCGTAACTTCCGCGACCGCCGTCGGCGCCGGCGGCGGGGTAGGAATAGGAACCGGCGTCGGAGTCGCCAGACTCGGGAGGGGGGTTACTAAGGGCGTTGGCGTCGGTGGCACTTCTGTCGCCTGCGGCATTGGCGAGGCCTCCACCACTTCTTCGGTACCGGGATCAGTAAGCCGCAATGCCACGACCGTGCCTGCAACGACAAGCAGGACAACCACCAGAATGATGAGCATTCGAACCACCCACGACCAACTCATATTCACACTCCTATACGCTACTGCTTGGCTTTATACTACCCTTAATCCGCGCACAATGCACGTCAAGGACACCGACACTATGAGAGCAAGGTGCTATAATGAAGGTGTTTGCGGAAGTGGGCAAGGCCCACTCGGAAGTGGGGATATCCCACTTTTCTTAATTTGCTGGCGGTTGCCTCAGGAGGTTGCCGGCAGGACTGGGAAGGTATCGCGCATGAAGAGCGACTTTGTATCTGCAATAGCGCAGATTGCCAGTGAAAAAGGCTTAGACCAAGAAGACGTCATCGGCGCGCTAGAGACTGCGATCCTTTCTGCATATCGGAAAGTTAGCGGCGACCCGGTGCCGAATGCCGTTGCGTACTTTGACGCGCAATCCGGCGAATCGAAGATTTATGTACCCAAGCTCGTCGTGGAAGACGTAGCGGACCCGGAAGCCGAGATCAGCCTCGCGGACGCGCAAACCATTGACTCTGAGGCGGAACTCGGCGACGAAATCGAGGTGGAGATTACGCCTCCGAACGTGGGCCGCATTGCCGCGCAAGCAGCGCGGCAAGTACTGCTGCAGTCTTTGCGGGAGAAGGAACGAGACCACGTTTACGACGACTTCATCGACCGCGTGGGAGAAGTCGTGAGCGGACGGGTGCAGCGGGTTGACAGCCGTGGCGTGGTGCTGGACTTCGGCCGCGCGGAAGCGCTGATGTCATCCGCAGACATGGTACCTGGCGAGCGCGATCGCTACCGCTTGGGCCAACGGCTACGCGCGTACATCGCGGAAGTGCGGAAAGACCTGAAGGGACCCGTGGTTCGCGTCTCACGCGCCCATAAGGACTTCATCCGACGCCTTATCGAACAGGAAGTCCCCGAAGTGCAGACGGGAACGGTGGAAATCAAGGAAGTTGCCCGGGATCCGGGCTCGCGCACCAAGGTCGCCGTGGCAGCGAAACAAGAGGGCCTGGACCCGGTGGGTTCCTGCGTCGGGATGCGAGGAACCCGCATTCAAAATGTGCTCCGGGAACTCGGCAATGAAAAAGTGGAGATTATCGAGTGGAGCGGGGATACTGCCACATTCATTAAGAATGCGCTTTCTCCGGCGGAGGTCCAACGGGTGGACCTCATCGAGGTTGACGAGCAGCAGGTAGCATCCGTGCTCGTTAACGCCGACATGGTCTCGTTGGCCATCGGCCGCGACGGCCAAAACACGCGACTCGCCAACCGCCTTACCGGATGGAAGATTAACATTCGTTCACTGGAGGATGAGCAAGGCGCCGCTGATGCATCGCCCGAAATTTCGGCGGAAGCCTCAGCCGAGGCCGAAGCAGCGCCAGAGCAAGAAGCTCCAGATGAGCAGCCTGCGGCAGAGTCTTTGGCAGCAGAGGAGACCACAAACAGTGCCTAACCGGCGCTGCGGCAGAATATCGATTCCGACTCGCCCTGTGCTGCAACCACTGGCTGCTTTATAGCGGCGGGCCATCTGCCCGAATTCGCAAGGGAGAAGGGAGCCTCGGAGGGAGGGTGTGGTGAATTCAACGGCCACGCCACAGGAAAAGCACATACCGCAGCGCACGTGTCTGGGTTGCCGGGCGATAAAGCCAAAACAATCTTTGACCCGCATAGTGCGCACGGCAGAAGGGGGCGCGCTAGTCGATACCACGGGGAAGGCCCGTGGACGCGGCGCCTATTTGTGTCCCACTGCGGCTTGTGCAAAAAAGGCGCTCAGAGCGAATATCCTGAATCGAGCGTTGAGAGTCACCATAGATAATGCGGCGCTTGCAGAATTGCGGGCTTCGGTCGAGCAGATATCCGAGACGGCCTGCACGTCCGCGCATGCGCCTTAATCCGGTCTTCCTCCCCAGGCCCACCGCAGCGGGAGAGTACTCCCCCAAGAGGAGGGGCAACTATGAGAATGGGTTCTAGGTATGGCGGCGCGCGTCCACGTCGGCGTTCCTCCAGGCGTGGATCGTCGGACCAAAGAGATCGTAACGCAGTTGCGGCGCAAGGGGCTGTTGCCAGCCAGACGGCTCCGCCGCGGAAGATCAAGCTTCCACAAGACATTACCGTCGCCCAACTTGCGGAGCGCCTTGAAGTAAGCCCTACAGCCATTATCAAAGAGCTATTTACACGCGGTACCGCAGTTACCATTAACCAAACACTCGATTACGCCACCGCTTCGCTCGTGGTCGAGGCGCTGGGCCATAGCGTAGTGAAAGAGGAAGCCAAACCTGCGGCAACGAAACCAAAGGAAGACGTCGTTTTCGAAGTTGCCAAGCAGACGGGCACCACCACACGGCGACGGCGGCGCTTTGAAAAACGATCTCCGGTAATTACCGTGATGGGACACGTCGACCACGGCAAGACCTCACTGCTGGACGCGCTGCGCGAGACCAATGTGGCTGAAGGCGAATACGGCGGCATTACCCAGCGTATCGGCGCCTATCAGGTGACAAACAACGGCGACACCATCACCTTCATCGACACGCCCGGCCACGAGGCGTTCACCGCTATGCGCGCTCGCGGCGCCAAGGTCACAGACCTGGCGGTCATTGTCGTTGCTGCCGACGACGGTGTGATGCCGCAAACCGTTGAAGCCATCAATCACGCGCGGGCGGCAAAGGTCCCGCTGCTCATTGCACTGAATAAAATCGACCTACCGAACGCCAATCCGGATCGTGTGAAGCAGCAGCTTACGGAACACGAAATCCTCATCGAGGAATATGGCGGCGAAACGGTGCTTGTAGAGGTCTCCGCCCAGACCAAGGAGGGCCTGGATGACCTCCTGGAGATGATCGCGCTGCTTTCCGATATCGAAGGCGTGCGCGCAGACCCCCGCATTCCGGCACGAGGCGTCGTGATCGAAAGCCATATGGACAAGAGTCGCGGCCCTGTTGCAACCGTGCTTGTGCAGGAGGGAACCCTCCACGTGGGCGAGACGGTGGTCTGTGGCAAGACGTCCGGCCGCGTGCGCGCGCTCTTCAATGACAAGGGCGCTCCCCTGGCCGAGGCGGGCCCCTCTGTGCCCGCGGAGATACTCGGTCTTGGCGCGCTGCCTGCTCCCGGTGAGACACTCATCGTCGTGGTCGACGAAAAGGCTGCGAAGGTTCTGCTCCAAGAACTCGCTGAGCGCGAACGTGATGAGACAGAGCGGATGTCTCTGGATACACTCAGCGCTACTGCCGGGGAGGGCGTGGAAGAGCTGGACATAATTGTCAAGGCTGATATTCGCGGCTCGGTAGAGGCGATTCAGCAAGCATTAGAGCACCTCTCCACTGAAGAGACCCGGGTACGCGTCATCTATAGCGGCGTCGGCCCCGTGAGCGAATCGGACGTGCAACTGGCTATTGCGGGAAACGCGTTGATCACCGCGTTCAACGTGCGCCCCGATACCGCCGCTCGTTCCCTGGCGGAAGCAGAGAAAGTGGAGATTCGCACGTACAACGTCATCTATACCCTCATCGAGGAGATGGAAAAGGCCCTGCTGGGCTTGCTGGAGCCTGAATTCGTCGAGGTGATGGATGGGCAGGCGGAGGTGCGGGCGGTGTTCAACCAGGTGCGCGGTCAGAGCGTGCTCGGCGCCATCGTACGCGAAGGCACAATGCGGCGCGGCGCCCAGGTCCGCGTACTACGCAACAAGCGGCAACTGCTCAAGACGACCGTTACGAGCTTGCGCCGCTTCAAGGATGCCGTGCGCGAGGTGACTAGCGGCTATGAGTGCGGTATCGGCATTGGCGAAGTCTATGAGGCCCGCGAAGGCGATACCCTGGAGACGTTTCATATCGAAGAAAAAGCACGCTTCTAGCGCAACCAGAAGCATGCTTGCGCCGCCTGCAGGTGGTGCAAGCTCAGAGCTGCGGGTCTTCGGGCCCGCAGTTTTACATTACTTGGAGGTACACGACCTGAAGACACGCGACGCCGGCCGTACGATCTCTGCCGCTGCGGTACCACGAGCGGCAGCAAACTTCAGCCGGGCGGTTGCGTTCAGAATGCAGAGTATCTCTTTAGAGAGGTGAGCTCTGCATCGCAGCGGTACAAGGCGCACGCAAGACTCCCTTCCCTGGAGGCTTGTGCGTATCTTCGACCGGAGGTGCAATAGATACACCTTCCCCCTTGGGGGAGACCATTGGGTAACAAGAATCTGAGCGATATGTGTTTCTCCCTCTCCCCGGGGAGTGTATAGACCGGGGACATGGGTAACAGTTGTTCGGGCTCATAGGTAACACCATAGAACGAGGGGGTTTTCGTAGTATGCGATGTCCTTGCCTTGAAAGTTAGATCCACTCAATATCCTTATGCACACTGTTTGTTTCTCTGGCACAAGCTGACAGGCGGAAAGTGAGTGCACTGTGTCGCCAGTCTCTTATCAAACCCGGACCAACCCAATGCTCTCGTAGGTGTCAATCAGTAAAATGTGTTACCCATGTCCCCGAACAACTGTTACCTATGTCCCCGGTCTGTACAGGGAGAGGGTTGGGGTGAGGGGTTCTTGCCAATCCGGTTTCCTTATCCCGTGGAACTTATGCGTACCAGAGCAGTACTGATGATGAATGAGACTAATTGCGGAGTTTCCCCTCACCCTAGCCCTCTCCCTGTACAGACCGGGGACATAGGTAACAGATGTTCGGGTAGATAGGTTACACATTTTGTGCTCTGAGGTCTATGGTTTTTACTCTTTGGATCGAGAAGTACACGTCCCAGACACCGTCCGTTCGGGTGGGTCGCAGGGCGACTTGCTTGTGCGTGAAGGCCCTGCCCACACGGAGCCGTCTGCCTTGGAAGGAGATGCGGCCGGAGACATCGACGCTGCGTACGCGGTCGTCGGGAGCGTAGGCGAGGGCAGGCAAGGTCTCTGGGAAAGGGCGAGGACTAGGCGTGTATCTGGTAATGGGAGTGTCGAGATCGAGGGCATGGTGTGGGCGTTCCAAGTTGTAGAAGTGGCGCCAGGTGTCAAAGGCGCGCTGGCAATGGTCCAGGTCGGTAAAGGTGGTCCCTGCCAGCAGTTCGCTCTTGAGGGAGCGGTGGAAGCGTTCCAGCTTGCCGAGTGTCTGGGGATGGTAGGGTCGGCTGTGCAGGACGTTGATGCCCAGCTGCATGAGCCAGACGGTGAGGGGCGTGAAGGGCTGGGCACTGTCGTTACCCCAGGGAGAGCCGTTGTCCATGAGCATGGCCTGGGGCAAGCCGTAGCGGCGAAAGACAGCGGTGAGGCGGTCTTGGACCGTCTCTCCCCGCTCGTTGGCACAGGCCTGTAACCCGAGGTTGAAGCGGGAGTGATCGTCTAGGAGGGTGAGAGGATGACAGCGGTTCTGCTGCATGACGAAATGTCCCTTGAAGTCCATCTGCCACAGCTCGTTGGGCTGGGGTCGTTCGAAGCGCACATGGGGCGTGTGCTTGGCGCTCTGGGCTGGATCGATGAGCCCATGGCGTTTGAGAATGGCATTGATGGTGCTCTTGGCCGGCACGTCGGTGACCCCCTGGTCCTGCAGCATCCGGCGCAGCACGTGTGCGCCTTTCTTCGGATGCGCCAGGCGCAAGGCGATGATGCGCTCCTCCAGCGCCGGGCGCGTGCGGTGCGGACACGTGTGCGGCCGCCGCGACCGGTCGTGCAAACCGTCTTCGCCAGCTTTCGCATACCGCTCCAGCGTCTTGTACGCCGTCTTGCGACTGATCTCCAGACGGCGACACAGCTCGCTGATGTTGGCCCCTTCCATCAGTGCCAGTGCAATGAACTCCTTGCGTTCAGACACAACCGTACTCTCCTTCCAAGGCATGGCGCTCCTCCATCTGTAAGAATCTCCATGCCTTAAGGTGTAACCTATGTGCCCGAACATGTGTAACCCATGTACCCGGTCTATACACTCCCCAGGGAGAGGGGACTTTCCCGCCCCGGCAAGGGTTATGCAAAGGTCTCCACTGGGAGAAGGAGTAGCTCGTGCGCCTCCGGCCGGGTTCACGCAAAGGTCTCCAGTCGGAGAGGGGACATACTCGCTGCGGCTGGGTTTTCGCGAGAGTTTCCTCTGGGAGAGGGGACCATCTCAGATTGAGCAGGGCAATGGAAGAGTCTCGGAAGGAACCAGCAAATGGACTTGCGAAAACTGGAGCGGTCTACTGCGCTATTGCGTGAGGAACTGACCGATATCCTGCGCTCGGAAGTGCGGGACCCCCGTCTCAACGTGGTTTCGATCTCGGCGGTGCGCCTCTCCCGCGATCGACGCTACGCCCGCGTGTACGTGAACCTCGCGGAATTGGAGCAGGAAGAGGAGCAGGCGATTCTTGCCGCGCTGCGCCGCGCTGCCGGTTTCGTGCGCCGCTGCCTGGCGCAACGGCTGACGTGGTATAAAGCGCCGGAGGTTTCGTTTCACCTCGACGAGGGCATGAAGCAAGGCGACCGCGTACTCGAGCTCTTTCGCGACCTGGAGACTGAGGAGCGCCCGGAGCCGGACGCCGCGGAACCTGCGGCCCAGGAGACCGGCGCCGGAGACGCTGAAGATACTCCTCAGCGATAATGGACTCAAGCACGACAACGCCGCCTGCTATGGGGGACTCTTCCCCCGCACAGGCCGGCAGGCGAGGAGACATCCACTCTTTGGGGAGACCCTCGTATCGGGGCACAAGTCTTGCTCTTCGCTAAGCCATGAGCAAGCCTTGCATAATGTTGGCCAAGTTTGCAGGTATTGCTCCCTCTCCCTGGGGAGAGATATAAGGGTCGGACCGGGGGCGCTGGTCTTGCTCTTCGCCATACCCAGAGCAAGCCTTGCTTAACACCGGTCAATTGTGCAGGAATTGCTCCCTCTCCTTGGGAGGCTGTCTCAATATTTTGGTGCGGGGCACGGTGAATGGGGTGAGAAGGACAGACAGATGGCGGGTGGTATGAACAAGACGGTGCCAGTGAGAGACTCGTCCCCGGGGCGACGCTGGACTACACCCAGACCGCCACAGGGCGTGGAGGCTCTTGAGATTGAACGCGGTGGCCAGCAGGTGCCATTCGGACGTCACGTGGCTGCGGCCTCTGAGCAGGAAGCGCCTGGCACTGTGCCACTCCTTGAGCAGGCCAAAGACCGGCTCGACGATGGTACTCCGGCGGCGGTACACCTGCTTGGCAGGCGCGGTGGCCATCAACTGCCTGTGCCGTTGCAGTATTGGCTCGTAGGCGCTGATCTTTATGGAGCGGCCCCTCTGGGAGGAGGTGCAGACGCCGAAGGCCGGACAGGTTCTGCAGTCCCGGCCGTTGGCTTGGTACCGCTTGACCCGGTAGCCGTTGCTGTGGGTCAAGCGGTGCGTGTAGGTGAGCACCTTTTGCTGGGGACACAGGTAGGTGTCGGTCTCTGGACGGTAGGTGAAGTGGTCTTTATGGTAGGGGTTGCGGCGTCTGCGCTCGTGGGTCGTGGGCATCAATACCGTGTGGCCGCCGGCGTGGCACGTGGCGAGGTTGGCCCCCGAATGGTAGCCGGCGTCCGCAACGGTCACCACGTCCCGCGCGGCGTCGATGTTCTCCTGCGCCGCCTCGATCAGCGGCGCCAGGTGGGGATGGTCGTCGGCACTGGCGCTCACGTCCACGGCTGTGATCAACCTCCCCCCTGCGCCCTCGTCCGGGGACGCAAGAGGGGAGACCAGCGCCTGGGCGTTGTAGCCGGTGATGAAGCCACCCATGCCAGTCTTGAGCAGGGCCGCGTCCGCATCAGTCAGGTTCGTGTAGCGCGGCCCGTCCTCAGCCGCGACGCGGGCGAGCGCGTCGTCCACCCGCCGCCGCAGGGCCTGGGCATCGGCAAGTTCCTGCGGCAAAGTCGCTGGCGGCGCGTCGCCCCCCGTGGCGTTCTGCGCCTCCAGGTCCGCGATCGCTTGCTCGGTGCGGGACAACAGCCGCTGCAGCCCCTGCGCGTCGTGGGTATGCCGCGTCCCGGCGTTGGCCGCGATCCTGGTGCCGTCCACCGCCTGGATTGCCAACTCCACCAGGCCGGCTCGCACCGCCGTGCGCACCGTGCGCTTGAGCAGCGTCCGCATCCGGTCGCGGTGCGCCTTGTAGAAGCGCCACAGCGTGTTGTGGTCCGGCTGCTGCATCCCCACCAGCCACAGGTACGGTACCTGATCCCGGCAGGCTGCCTCCAGCTTGCGGCTCGAGCGCACGCCGGTCATGAAGCCGTAGACCCATACGCCCAGCAGCGCGCGCGGATGGTAGGCCCCGGCGCCACGCGGATCGCCTTGCAGGTCAATCTCCATCGCCTCCCAGGCCGCAGCATCGAGGCTGTCCACGAACGCTGCCGCAAACCTGACAGGATGGTCGTCCGGGATCAGTTCGTCCAGCGTCGGCGGCAACAGCCAGGCCTGTTCACGACTAAACGGTCTCAACGGCATCGTCACTACCTCTCTACAAACTATCCCACCACCTCACCTTGCTTCTCTTCACACCAGTATATATCCAGTAGATCTATTTTTGAGACACCCTCTTGGGGAGAGGGTCGGGGTGAGGGGAAGTCTTCACCAATCTAGCCCACGTCTGCATTCGCGACGAAGCCTGCGTCTGCGACGAAGTCGAGGTCTGCGGCGATGTCGGCGTGCTTGTCAGAATCTCCTAGAGATTTCCAATGGTTGACCCAGAAAGTCTCAACACGGCCAATACAACTGATGAATGGGCACGGGCGTGTGCGCTGGTGCTGGAAGCGCAGCGCATTGTCCTCACGACGCACGCCGGTCCCGATGGTGACGGCATTGGCTGCCTGGTCGGCCTCTCCATCTCGTTGCGCACGATGGGCAAGACAGTGGCGATGGTGAGCGCGGATCCGGTGCCGCAAGACCTCGCGTTCTTACCGCACGCAGACCGGATTCAGGTCGTTCACAATCTCGAAACGCTCCCCTTTGCGCCCGATCTCATCATCGTTTGCGATTCTGCCAGCCTGGCGCGTCTTGGCGCAGTGTACACCGAAAGCCTATCCTGCTTTGCAAGGCTACCAATTCTCAATCTCGACCATCACCAAACAAATACGCGGTTCGGCCGAGTCAACCTCGTGGATACTACCGCAGCCGCAACGGTAGAGATTGCGCACGAATTACTGGAGCGACTGCACGTGGAACCCACGCAGGAAGCCGCCACGGCGCTGATGACGGGCCTCGTTACCGACACGTTGGGGTTCCGTACCGACAGCGTTACGCCGCGGACGCTTGGCTTGGCGGCACACCTGCTGGAACACGGCGCGCCGCTGGAAGAGATCAATCATCGTGTCTTCCACACCACGCGCTATGAGAAACTGAAACTCTGGGGGTACGGCCTTTCCAACCTGCAGCGCACTGAAGACGGGCGTATCGTCTGGGTGCAACTCCCGCGTGAAGTGCGCATGGAATTGGGAGCCAAGGAGACCGACTTGATGGGTCTGGCCTCCCTCGTCGAGGGTATCGAGGGCGCGGATATTGCCATCGTCGCTTGGGACAAGAGGAAGGACCCACTACGTACGGGTATTTCCCTGCGGTCGCGCACCGTGAACGTTGCCGCTATTGCGCAGACGCTGGGCGGCGGCGGTCATGCCGGCGCTGCCGGTGCGTTGCTTTCCGAACCGCTGGCAACGGGACTAAGCAAAGCGGTAGCGGCGGCTAAGGCGCACCTCGACTCATAGGTTCAACGTATTCGCTGACCTGCTTGGGACAAACTCTGCATCGTGCGTCACGGCTTTCTCAACATCGCAAAGCCTCCTGCCTGTACCTCCCACGACGTTGTAAACGCCGTGCGCCGCCTCGTGGGCCAGCGGCGCGTTGGTCACGCCGGTACCCTGGACCCACTTGCAACAGGTGTCCTGGTACTCGGCATCGGGCACGGCACGCGTCTCATCGAATACCTCGCGGCCACGCGCAAGACGTACCGTGCCGGTATTGTGCTTGGCCGGACGACGACGACTGACGACAGCGCGGGCGAACTGCTGAGTGAACGGCCGGTAGACGTGGACACGGCAGCCGTGCCTGCCGCTCTACCGCAGTTTACCGGCACAATCGAACAAGTGCCTCCTGCATTCGCTGCCATCCACGTGCAGGGCACGCGCGCTTACGTACGGGCGCGGCGAGGTGAGACGGTGTCGTTGGAACCGCGGCAGGTGACGATTCATCGCCTTGAAATTCTGGACTTGCAACTCCCACGGCTCAGCCTCGAGGTGGAATGCTCCACCGGCACCTATATTCGCGCCCTGGCGCGCGACCTGGGCGAGACCCTCGGCTGCGGCGCCCACTTGGAATCTCTCACCCGTACGCAGGTAGGCGCCTTTTCGCTGCAGGATGCTATTCCTCTCGGCCAACTCGCGGACCGTGCGGCAGACCGGGGCTGGGACGAACTGCTGCTGCCTTTGGACTGGCCGTTGCGTCACTGGACCGCTCGCCACTTGAGCGATGAAGAGGCGTCACAGGTGCTAAACGGTGGTCGCGTGACAGCGGATGGCACAGCTTGCTCAGGACAATGCGCGCGCGCCTACGACCCACAGGGACGCTTGATCGCGGTAATGCAAGCGGTGGATTTGCCGACACCACTCTGGCAGCCGGTGAAAGTGTTTCGCTATAATCCATGATGGTGCACGTAGTGACGGCTAATGCGCCAACACGTTTGCTTTGCTGAGCGAGAGCGACGGTAGCACAGGGCACAGAGGCGGGGGACAAGCCCCCGCGCTACATTGGGAACGGCGGTGTGCTGGCACGACACGAGGACATGAGCGTCGCTGCCATTCATCCGGTAGCGCAGGTTTGCAACCTGCGCCGTATCAAAGTGTTGTCGGAGTATCGCGCCAGTCCGATTACGCCTCAAGACAACGAGGTTGAACCATTAGTCGTGCGATTTTTCAGGCAGGCGCAAGGATAGGCAATCGCAGTGCAGGTGTATTTCAGGGACCCTGAGTCACTTGTTCCAGACCGTCCCACTGTGCTCACTATCGGTAAATTCGACGGCATTCACCGGGGACACCGGCACGTGCTGGAGGCAGTAGCGACGCGGGCGCGCGCCAATAGCTGGCAATCCGCCGTTATCATCCTCTGGCCGCCGCCGCCGGAAGTCCTGCGACCCGGCGCTCAAATTCCTCGCCTCTCTACACTGGCCGACCGAGAGTCAGCCATTGCCGCCAGCGGCATCGATCTCTTTATCCTCTGGCCGTTCACACTGGAGCTCTCTCGGCTCTCGCCGCGCGAATTCATGCAGGTCTTGCGCGACCGTCTCGATCTTCGGGTGCTCGTCATAGGCAGCGACTTTGCCCTCGGCCACCAGCGCAGCGGCACGCCCGACGTGCTGCGGGACTTGGGAGATGAAATGGGCTTTGAGGTAGTTGTTTCGCCGCCCTATGTGCATGAGGGACAGGTCGTCAGTAGTTCCCGGATACGCGAGCACCTGTCCGTTGGTGACGTGGGGCAGGCGGCGCGTCTCCTCGGACGCTGGCCGACGCTCACCGGTACCGTGGCGCGGGGCGCCGGACGGGGCAGACTCTTGGGCTTCCCTACAGCCAACCTTCACCTGACCGAGCCGCTCGCCGTGCCCGCCCACGGAATCTATGCTACCTTCGCGGCACTCGCGCCCACCGGCGGCGCTCCTGCGTACCCGGCAGTCACCAGCATCGGTGTGCGCCCTACCTTCGACGACACAGACGAACGGACCATCGAGACCTTCCTCCTGGACTACACCGGCGACCTCTACGACCAGATGCTCCGGCTGCACTTTGTGGAGAAGCTCCGGGACGAACTGAAGTTTTCATCTGTGGAGGCCCTGATCGAGCAGATGGAACGGGACGTGGCCCACGCCGCCGCGGTGCTCGCCCAACATGCGCTGCCAGGACTGACTTGAGTCCAGACGAGACTGCGCCGACATCTTCTGTCATTCCTGTACGTGTTGAGTAATTCGATGACAGAATCCGCTTTCCCGTAGAGAGCGCTACAAGGACTTGCCAATCCAAGCGTAGCGTCGCGCAATGTTCGCTAACTTTGTCGCAGACGCGGAATCTAGGGTCCCTGCTCAACGCACCTTAACGGCTACAGCACTCTAGATTCCTCACTCCGTTCGGAATGACATGAATTCAGCTAACCGCAGAGTCCTGCTCCCAAGATTCTTCTTCCAAGTCTGTCAATGAATTACCTGGCATCTACAATTCCGAACGGAGTGAGGAATCTCAGCAGTCCGCTCTAACGAGCGCCGTCGTTCTGCCGCAGTAGTGCGCAAGCCTTAGTGCCGAGTGCTACAGAGTGGCGCACTGCCCATGTGCGAACGTGCACACCATCGTGGACAAGGCACCAAGGAGATCTTGCATCATGCAGCGCCTCGCATAGCAGATGTGCAACCGCCCACACTCTACTCCGGCTCTGTGCCGGGAGACTGCCCTGGGGCTTCAAAGCCGGGCATTCTCCCGCCGCCCGGTCGGCGGCGGCCAAACGGCGGCATAGGACCACCGGACTCGGCTTCAGGCGCGGATGGCGGCTCCGGCTCGGTGCGGAACTGGATGCTGTGCAGCTTGGCGTAGAGGCCGCCCTGCGCCAGCAATTCCTCGTGTGTGCCGGACTCGGCGGCGCGGCCCTCCGCGAGCACCAGGATGCGATCGGCGGCGCGGACGGTAGAGAGGCGGTGCGCGATAACGAAGCTTGTCCGCCCCTGGCGCAACGTGTTCAGTGCCTGCTGGATGAGCTCTTCAGACTGGGAATCGAGCGAGGACGTGGCTTCATCCAGGATGATAATGCGCGGGTTCTTCAGGAAGACGCGGGCGATAGCCACGCGCTGCTTCTCACCGCCGGAGAGCCGGAAACCCCGCTCGCCGACCACGGTCTCGTACTTTTCGGGTAAGCCCTCGATGAAGTCGTGAATTTGCGCCGCCTTGGCAGCCTCTACGACGTCAGCTTCCGTCGCTTCCGGGTTGGCGTAGAGCAGGTTCTCCCGCAGCGACGTATGGAACAGGAACGGCTCCTGGGTCACCACGCCCACGTGCCGCATGAGCGACAAGTATTGCAGGTCGCGCAGGTCATAGTCGTCCAGCCGCACCTGACCGTTCACCGGATCGTAGAGCCGGGGGATGAGATACGTCAGCGTGGTCTTGCCGGCGCCGCTGGGGCCGACCAGGGCGATCATCTCGCCTGGTTCGGCCGTAAACGTAATGCCTTGTAGCGCCCACGCCGCTTCGTCGTTGTAGCGGAACCAGACATCGTCAAAGGAAATACGCCCCTGTACACTGGCGACCTCCCGCGCATCCGGCGTATCGAAGATCTCCGGCTCCATGTCCAGGTAGCCGAAGATGCGGTCGAACAACGCCATGGCGCCCTGCACGTCCACGTACACGTTTGCCAGTTGTGACGACGGCCCGTAGAGATTCCGCAGAAACGCGACAAAGGCGACAATGGTGCCAAGGGTTAGTTCATCTTGCATCACCTGGCGGCCGCCGAACCAGTAGATGGCAGCGGGGCCGATGGAGGCGAACAGGCCCAGGAACATGAAGAACCAGCGGCCCACCATGGCCTGCTTGATGTTGAGGCGCAGCAGGTCCCGGCCGATGCCGCGAAAACGCGAGTCCGCGCGCTGTTCGCCGGAGAACGTGCGCATGAGCAGGTAGCCGCTGATATTCATCATCTCGTGCAAGAAGGCGCTGAGATCGGCTTGCTTCTCTTGGGTCTCGCGGGAGACCTGACGCCGGTAGCGCCCCACGCGCCGCGTCGGCAGCACAAATGCCGGTGTGACGATGAGGGCGATTATCGCTAATTGCCAGTTCATAAGAAAGAGCACGACGACCGTAAACAGCACCGTAAAAATGTTCGTGATGATTGAGATGATGGTGCCGGCAATTACGCTCTGCACGCCGGCGACGTCGTTATTGATGCGGGAGATGATCTCGCCGCTGCGAGTCTTCGTGAAGAAGCGCAGCGACATGCGCTGCATGTGCCGGAAGAGCTGCTTGCGCAGGTCGTAGACAATGCGCTGGCCGACCAAGGCGTTTAGGTAGCTCTGCAGCACACTAATCAGGCCGGAGAGGAACGGCAAGGCAACCATGCCGAAGACGAGCAGGTTGAGCAGGCCGAAGTTTTTATCCGGTAGGGCGGTGTCGATAACGCTGCGTATGAGAAGCGGCGGAATCAAGCCAAGGCCGGTGACGGCCAGCACGCAGATCAGTATCACGATTTCGTGGGGCCAGTACGGCAGCAAGTAACCGAAGACGCGGCGCACGCCGGCAGCCGTGAGCGCCACCTTGGGCTGGTCTTCGTCTGATCGGTACGGGCGGTTCATGTGCCACCCGCCGCCATACATCATGCGCGCCGCTCCGTATTGGTTACGTGCCTACGTCTTGCCATGTGCAGTCTCAAGCTTCTCGCCAACGGCAGCCTGGGTAGCCGCACAATCCACGTCCTCCGATAGCGCAGGTCTGCAACCTGCAACGACAAAACCATTCATCCGGTAGCGCAGGTTTATAACCTGCAACGACAATTCCCAATCCCCCGGTAGCGCAGGTTTGTAACCTGCGTCCCATCCGGTTGTTACGTGACCTGAAAGGCCCGCAGCCACACCTACCTAGCAGCGCATGACTACCCGTGCACCCGGCTTGGATTCGCGCAGACTCCTATGGCCGCGCAAACTCGCAATCCTCTCCGTAATCCAACTGAGCGGACGAGCAACCATGCAAGCGCCTGCTACGTCTATATTAACCATTACGTGAATGTTGCACAATGATAATGCAGAGGTAAGGAGCAAGGAATGCATGGCAGCGCCGCGCCAAGCGATATGGGACAACACGGCAGAGCCAGGGGAGAATAATAGAGAAGACGGTCACCCCGTCGCCGCTGAATCCGGCGGATGCCGGAGCCGGGAATGCGGTGGAACTGAATTGCGGCGCTCAGCGTGCAGGGACTGGCACTCTCCCGCATTAACGGCGTAGGGGCACGATATATCGTGCCCCTACGCCATCAATCGTCATTGGGGGAAGAGACGGCTTATGGGTGTTCTTCTTTGCTCGCTTCCCCGCGCCTGAGCATGTCTCGCAAGCCCTCGAACAACCCTTCCAGGCGGGCCACACGCTGCTCAAGATTGGAAACGCGAATGCCCAGTTCGTGTACGCGCGTACTTATTTCGCGTATTTCCGCGCGGAGCTCGTTGCGCAGGTTATTCTGTCCATGCGTAACGAACGTGGCAACCGCAATGGCTGCCAGCACGACGGTGGCGATTGTGGCCCAGAACTCGTAGTTTTCCATTTGCTACTCCTCATGCAAATGGTACCACAACAATGCCGGAAACGGTCAGAAAATGTCGCTGATCTTCTTGCCGGAGTAGAAGACGTTGATGACGACGTTCGCTGCCCAGACGAGGCCAACTCCCAGAATTCCCGCACCGTAATCAAGCACGATCCCAGTCGCCGGAATTGCGAAGACGAGCGAGCTAATGGGGACGGCGGGCGACACGCTTTTCGGTTTGACGTCCTGCAGCCGCGCTTCCACGCGGCGGTCTATCACGCCGTCGAGTCGCTCAATGAGCATGTCGGTCAGTTCCTCGTTGTATTCCGCGCCGAGTTCCTGCCGCGCCGAGAGGATAGCGTCCAGTTCCTCCCGGGTGCCGTCCGCTTTTTTGCGCTCATCTTTGTTGTGCCCTGCACTGCTGCTCATGCTCTCTGTCCCATTTGTTCGCTGCCAAAGTGCTCGCTATGGCACGCTCTATGTTTAATTTTCCAACTGCCCAACTTACAGACGTGACACGGAAGTAGCTTGGGGAAAGCCGCGCTTGTGCCGGAAACGCTAGAAGATATCGCCAAGCTTCTTACCTGAATATAGAACATTGACAATGATCAACGCGGCCCAGACGATGAGAACTCCCCTAATGCCAAGCATAGCGGCCGCAATCGCGGTCAAGGGAATTGCAAGAGCAAGAGTCGTAATCGGCACGGCCGGTGAAAGAGAACTCTTTGGGGATTTATCCAGACGCGCTTCCACGCGGCGGTCGATCACGTCGTCCAGCCGCTCCATCAGCATGTCCGCCAGTTCTTCGTTGTACTCGGTGCCGAGTTCTTGCCGCGCGGAAAGGATGGCGTCCAATTCCTCGCGGGTGCTCTTAGCCTCTTTGCGTTCTTTCTTGTCCTTGTCTTTCCCGCTCTTGCTCATGGTCTGCTTCCCTCTGGCCTGGACTAATCGTTTTCGTTTTGGCAGGCATCCCGCCAATTGCCAATCGCGGTAAGCCCTGAATTTCTGTCGGCGCGGACGAGTGCTCGCAGTATTAGTTGCCCTGCCGTCGTGCCGGCGCACCGATGCGTCCGGCAGTGTCAGCCCTAGTCTCGTCTGTTTACGGCCCAGATAACGTTGAGTATGATTATGGCGATCCAGGGAGAAAAAATTACAAAGGAGGATGCAAAAGGACCCACAATGGCGCCAGCTATGGCCATGGCCGGCAGACCGGCAATGAGTGACAGGACCGGCAGGACCAAGGGCGACGCGCTGCCCTTGCGGTTCTGGATACGGGCCTCGATGCGTTGGTCGATGGTGGCGTGCAAACGCTCGACAAACGAGTCGGCCAGTTCGGTGCCGAAACGCTCACCCAGCTCCTGATGCGCGGCAACCATGGCCTGCACCTCTCGCCGTAACTGCGCATCGCTCGGTGGCTCCTGCTTTTCCGACTCTACCGCAGCCATAGACCACCCTTCGAAATCTTTAACTATATTCGCCCATTTGTCTAGATTTCAGACGTTGTAACTTGAAATGTTAGAAGAGTATTGCAAGCCTCTTAAGTTAAGGGATATACCACACACCGTCGGACAGTGCAACTTATCTGGCGGCGCTCCGCGAAGGTTTACGCAACAAAGTGCTCGCACACCTTCGCGCGGGGATTGAGCAAATTGCGAAGACTGCGCAAATTGCGAAAACTGCGTAATGTGCGAAAACTGCGCAGAATGCGAAGACTAGAGCTTTACAACGCTGCCGGTGCGGCTGGCCTCGTAGGCGGCCAGAATGATGCGCAGGTTCATCAGGCCGTCCGCAGCGGTGGTCGGCACGGGGCCTTTGCCGTCCAGGGCATCACAGTACTCAGTAAGTATGGAGGTAAACCCGTCGGCGCCTGATTGTAAAGGCTTGGGATACTCACAGTGGTCTCCCTTCCAAAGCTCGATGGGGTGTTCCGCATTGCCCCTGAGCAGGATCGACCCCTCTGATCCCTGCACTTCGCGGGCCGGCATGCTTCGGTCCGCGCCCCAGCCGTTCTGGATGGAGGTGATTGCGCCGCTTTCGTGACGCAGCAATGCCAGGGCGGTGTCTTCCACTGAGAAATCGCGGGCAAAGGTGCCCACCGCGCCAAATACCTCTTTGACCTCGGACTGCAGCACGTACCGCGCCAGATAGATACTGTGATAGCCGTTGTCGAGCAAGGCGCCGCCCCCGCCGCGACCGGCATCGGCCCGCCAGCTAGGATCATACGCCGCCGTGCCCAGATAGTGATAGTCGCCGAAACCCTCGTACCGCACCAGGTAGGGCGTGCCGATGGCGCCTGCGTGCACCAACTCCACGACCCGGGCGGGTACACTCTGGCGGGAATAGTTGTGGATGAGTGAGAAGACGATGCCGGCCTTTTCGATGGCGGCGATCATTTCCAAAGCCTCGTCCTCGCGCGCGGCGATGGGCTTCTCCAGCAGGATGTTGTGTCCCGCCTCAGCCGCGGCTAGCGTGGCCGGATGGTGCAGGTGGTGGGGCAGGCAAATATCCACGAAATCCAGATCGTCACGGCCGAGTAATTCATGATAGTCGTCGTAGCGCGATTCGGCTGGAATTTGGAATTGCTCGCCCAGCAGGTCGCGCCGCTCCACGGCCGGGTCCGCCACCGCGACGACGCTGAGACGGTCCGCCAGTGCTGTATAGGCGCTTTGGTGCCCTCTGGCGGCAATTTGGCCGCAGCCGATGATGCCAACACGTTTCATAGTTTAGGAATCCTTCATGGTGTCCAAGGCCACGACACGAGACCGTAATTCCATCGTAGCAACAGGAGCGCGGCGGAGTTCCCGTCACCGTTCGTGCTGAGTGGGCTTCGCGAAGCTCTTGTCAAAGCATGATCGGTGACTGTTCGCCACCAGCACATTCTCTTACTACCCCACCGGCAGGTTCAACTCCTGTTCGACGAAGGCTTTATTCGTCGCGGCGCTGTCCTTGGGTGTGGAGCGAGAGCGGTCGAGCTCGATCATGAGCCAGCCGGCGTAACCGCTCTCCTGAAGTTCCTGGACGCAATCTTTCACGTGCACCACGCCGGTGCCGAGTTCCACGAAATCGGGCAGGATAGCGGTTGCCGCATCGGCGCCCTGGGCCGGCTCGGTCTGCGAATCGGCAAATGCCTGTGGATCCCAATCCTTAAGGTGCACGTACTTCACGCGGTCGGCATAGGCTCGCACTACTGACACCTCATCGCCGCCGCCTTTGCGCAGGTGCGCGGTATCGGGGCAGAGGAAGACGTAGCGCGGGTCGGTGTAGTCCATCATGATGTCGATCTCTTCCTCCGTTTCCACTGTGGTGGCGTAGTGCGGGTGGTAGCAGGCCAGCACGCCGTAGTCCAGGCAGCGGCGGCCGATCTCGTCCATGCAGTGGGCCTGGTTGAGCAGTTCTTCGTCGGATGGGCCGCCCGGCGCGCGCGAACCGCCGCCCAAGACCAGCCGGTCAGCCCCATGAGCCGCCAGGAATTTGGCAAAGCCCACGTTGCGGGCAACCATTTCGTCCATGCGGTGGGATTCATTCATAGGGCCGCCGCCATAGACGGTGACAAGCTCTAGACCCCGTTGCGCTATGAGGTCCTGAAACTCGCTGACCCTACTGCCGTACGTGTCCACCACCGCCGCGAAGGTCTCAAAGCCCTTGAATCCCAGGGCGGCAATCTCGTCCAACGCCAGTTCGAAGCCATCCATGCCCCACGTGATTGTATGGTATCCGACCCGAATGTCTGCCATGTTTGAAAACTCCCTTTGGGTTGCTCTCCCGCCAAGCGACGGCCTGCACTCATGTATTCCAGTACGAGTCCTGACGACTACGCATCATTATAGTAGCAGCGAACACCCTCAGGAGCGCGCCGAGCCGGGGAGATCAGACGCTTGTGTGATTGCTGCCCTGCTATACTACAAGACAAGCTGACAAGCGTCCGCCCACGTGTGGTTGGGACGCCGCGGGCGCAGCGCAGAGTCAGTCGGTTGTGTTGCGTTTCAATATTGCGTGCAATTGGCGTCAAGCGGTCGGATCTGCAGTGGTCACCCTCGTCTACTCCCTGCGGAGTGTGACGTACGCCCACGATTTCCCCTCAGTGCGGGCTAGCCAGCAGGTAGGGAGTGCCTGCATGCGCGCGCCGGAGTTGTCCGGAAATGGGTTTTCATTCGCGGTGTCAGCAATTGCTTTGCACAAGCAGAGGTACTGGTGAAAGGAATGGAACGATGAGACTTCTGTCTCGTGTGCCGGGTTTCTTACTGGCCCTGGTGTTGCTTGGCGCTTCGCTGATGACGTTGTCGGCCTGTATAGTTTCTGACACGCTCTCCATGGGCGACGCGGTGGAGGAGCCGGCTACGAGGAGCAACTCGTTCGCTACGGCCACCTTTGGCCCCGGCGCTGTTGTTCACATTGTGCGCAAAGACACCGGCGAGGAACTCACGATTCGCTCGGGTGGCTACCTGCGTCAGGCTGACTCCGGCGACGGCCGCGGCGGTCAGACATATCGCATCGATGGCTCTGACGGTGACATAGTCCGGCGTTGGTTAGCGCCTGACGACCCTGAAGTCAGATACATTCCCTGGGCTTTGCTCATCGAGAACTACACCGTGCCTGAAGGTGTCCTGGCCCTCATCCCGTTGGATGACAAGAATCCCGTGCCCTACCAGTTGGTGCAAGCTTATGGGGACGACAGAGTCTATGTGTTCACCCCGACTGGTGGGTGGCGATGGATCCCCGACCTCGCGACCTTTACGGCAAACGGCTTCTACTGGTGCGACGTGAGTACAGGTGACGCTGAGTTCTTCACCCGTGTCACGAAGGGGGACCCATTGCCGCTGAGGGCGGAAGTCCCCAACCACCCGGGTTGCCACAACACATAGCTCTTCCCAACCACCCGATTTTGGAAGCAAGCAAATACATGCCATCTGTATAGGCATCAGATACGTCCGAGCTATCAGTGACCGGAAGAGTAAACGCGTGCTGAACGCACGCTAGCGGAACTGGGGGGCTGCACAGTCCCCTTGTGCCACGACGCGAGCCGGTTGTCCGTAGCAGGACGCCGGCTCTTTTCTTGTATGTCTTGAACCGGACCTGTTTCCCCCTCACCCCGCCTGTATCGCCCTGGGCAATGGGTTACCCATGTTCGGGTACAGAGGGTAACACTCTTGAAGGAGGAGTCTTCCTAGTATGGAATGGCCGTGGCTTGGAAGCTACAGCCGGTCACTACCTCACTCCACACGGTTTGCTGACCTGTCACAAGCTAACGAGGCGAGCCTGAGCTTAGGGTCTCGCCTCAAGAGGATTCTCTTGGGCCCGACGGAAAGCGCCCATACGTGTCAATCAACAAAATGTATAACCTAACTCCCCGAACAACTGTTACCGGTGTTCCCGGTCTGTACAACACTCCAGGGTGAAGGGGGCCTGCTCGTCCGCAGAATCGGGTTATGCCAGGGCCTCGATAGGTTTCCATAGCCTGAAGCAGCCACGACCTGTCAGCGGACGATAAACCTCAAGACTCCGCCACTGTGAAGGCATCCTCAACCGAGTAGGCCTCTTCCAACTTGGTGCGGAAGGGCTCTTGGGGGCGGGAGACGGCGGCGCTTTGGTAGGCGTGGTTTTGGAGGTTATGCTCGCAGAGCAAGCCGCGCAAATGGGAAATGACTTCCGCGTGTGTGCCGCCTCCCGCCAGATTCTTGATTTCTTCCGGGTCGGTTTCCAGATCGTAGAGTTCGCTTTCGCCGGTGGCGTAGTGGGCGTACTTATAGCGCGCGTCCCGCACCATCTGGCTGCCCAGGTTCTCGCTGAAGACGGTGTCGCGGTGAGGATGCGTAGGCTCGGCGAGGAGAGGCGCAAGACTCTTGCCTTGCAGCGTGTCCGGCGGTTCCACACCGCAGGTGGTGTAGAAGAGCGGCACGTAGTCAAGAGAACTCACCAGCGCTGGGCAGCGCGACCCACCTGCCACTCCCGGCCCGCGAATAATGAGCGGCACGTGGGCCATGGACTCATAGTAGAAGCCTTTGTACGGCAGGCCGTGGTCGCCCAGGGCGTCACCGTGGTCGGCGGTATAGATGATGAGGGTCTTGTCCAACACGCCGTTGGCTTCCAGCGCAGCCAGCATCTTGCCGACCTCCTCGTCGATGAGCGAAATGTTGGCGTAATAGTGAGCGCGCCACATGCGATGCTGCTCCGGCGTCGCCTCCGAAGGGCTCATGCGGTACATGGAATTCTTAAGGTTTTCCCTGCCGGCCATCTGTTGGGCGCGGGGCTTGTTCACAAGCTCCGCCCGCGAACCGACAGGCGTGGGGATGGGCGCATCGTAGTACATGTCCGCCATCTCTTCCGGCGGGTCGTAAGGGTCATGCGGCCCGGCAAAGCTCACCCATGCCGCAAAGGGTTCCTTGCCGTTCTCCGCCAGCCACTCTGCCGCTTGGTCGCCGATGAAGCCATCCACGTGAAAGCGCTTCGGCAGCGGCGTTACCGAGGCGTTCAGTGTGTCGAAATAGCCGGGATTCTGGGTAGGATGCGCGCGCTTGTAACCGTGGGCGCGCAGGAACTTGCTATGGTCGTCGGGCAGGTACGTATGCCGCTTATCTTCCGCGCTGATGCGCTCTTGAAAACCGTTGCGGGCGTCCCAGGGAAAGAAGTGCATCTTGCCGACGGCGGCGGTGTTGTACACGGCGTCGGTGAGTTCCTGGGGCCAGACGGGCAGCTTGCCCTCGTCGAGCCAGTGTGAATTACCGAGCACGCCGGTGGCGGACGGCCACTGGCCGCACAGCAACGCCGCGCGCGTTGGCACGCAGAGCGGCGCAGGCACGTAGCAGCGCTCGAATACCATCCCTTCCCGCGCCAGCCGGTCGAGATTAGGCGTCTGCATGAAGTCCAGACCGTAGCACGGCAGGCTATCCCAACGCTGCTGGTCTGCGGTGATGAAGAGCAGATTCATGAAACCCCTCTCGTCCAATTTCCTTGCCAAGTACGATAGCAAGATTCGGGTGGTTACTCAACACGATGCAGGAGTACAGTAACCTCAATGAAGAGAAGAAAGGGAATGCCGCATGGAACAATGTGACGATTATCGCCGCATCGAACACGCTATTGAATTCTTGGCGCACAACTTCCGCAGCCAGCCTCATCTCGACGAAGTCGCTGCCAGCGTGCACCTCAGCAAGTATCATTTTCAGCGCCTCTTCAAGCGCTGGGCCGGGGTGACGCCGACTCAATTCTTACATTATCTTACCGTCGAATACGCCAAAGAGCAGTTAGCCGCAAGCCAAAGTATCTTCGAGACGACGCTTGACGCCGGTCTCTCCAGTCCCAGCCGTCTTCACGATCTCTTCGTCACGTTCGAGGCCATGACACCCGGCGAATACAAGCGCCATGGGACCGGCCTAGAAATCGACTACGGATTTCACCCTACACCCTTTGGGGAGTGCCTGCTCGCCACTACGGCGCGCGGTATCTGCGCGCTAAGGTTCGTTGCGCCGGAGAACAGAGCGCAGAGCTTCGCGCAGCTATGTGAGGAGTGGCCGCACGCGCAATTCGCGCACCGCCCTGCTGTAACCGAGCCTATCGTCCGGCGCGCCTTCAGTCCCACAGATTGGCGAGAGGCGCCTCGCTTTCATCTCTTGGTCAGGGGAACGAACTTTCAAATCCAGGTTTGGCAGGCATTGCTTACCCTCCCCTTTGGCGCCATGGCAAGCTACCAGACTGTAGCAGCACATCTGTCTGCTCCTACTGCGGCCCGCGCGGTAGGTGGCGCAGTCGCGCAGAATCCCATCGCATACCTCATACCCTGCCACCGAGTCATCACGAACGTGGGCACAGCGCACCGCTATCGCTGGGGCACTGCCAAGAAACAAGCCATCCTCGGCTGGGAAGCAAGCCGCCTGCACAAGGATTCAATCCGACTGCGGCAGACTGGCAACGCGTAGACGTTCCTCTCACGTCTTGAACCACATTTCACCAGCTCGAATGGTCTGTCGCACGATTTTAGTGGCGGTCACCGTCTCCGTTGCTATCTACTTCCAGAGTCTCGCCTCGCGCCGCTCCGCTAGCAGGCAGCACACGTATCCCTTACGATAGGGAAGATTGATCGAAGGAACGAGCGGAGTAGGCCGTGTCTACGAATTCTGCGGACGCCCTGTTAGAGGTTGACCACGTTACCAAGTCGTTTGGCGGCTTGCAGGCGGTGTACAACTGCTCACTGCAGGTGCGGCAGGGCACGATAACGGGTCTGATTGGGCCGAACGGGGCCGGCAAGACGACGCTGTTCAACCTCATTTCCGGCTTCTATGCCCCGGACGCCGGCAGCATCGTATTTCAGGGTAAGCGCATCGACGGCCTGCCGCCGCACCGGGTCTTCCGCCACGGCCTCTGCCGCACCTTTCAAGTGCCCAAAGAACTCAAGCAGATGACGGTGCTGGAAAACCTCATGCTGGTGCCTTCCGGCCAAACGGGTGAGTGGCTGGGAGCCGCATGGCTCATGCCGTGGCGGGTACGGCAGCAGGAGCAGGAGGCGTACGACAAAGCGCTGGACGTGCTAGAGTTTGTGAACTTGGCGCATCAGCGCGATGAATATGCCGCCAATCTCTCCACGGGCCAGAAGAAGCTGCTGGAGCTCGCCCGGGCGATGATGACCGATCCCCAACTCATCATGCTGGACGAGCCGGGGGCCGGAGTAAACCCGACGCTGTTGCGCAGCCTTATGGAACAGATCGAGCGGCTCGTCGCCGAGCGGGACATCACCGTGCTGCTAATCGAGCACAACATGGCCGTAGTGATGGGCCTCTGCAACCCCGTGATCGTGATGAGCAACGGCGAGAAACTTGCGGAGGGCACACCGGCTGAGGTCCAGGAGAACGAGCAGGTACTTGCGGCGTACTTGGGAGGCCAAAACCGGTGAATTTACTCGAGGCCACCGGCATCGTCTCCGGCTACGGCGAAATAGAAATCTTGCATGGTGTCTCTCTGGCCGTCGGCGCCGGCGAAGTGGTGACCATCATCGGTCCCAACGGCTGCGGCAAGTCCACGCTTATGAAGACGATCTTCGGCCTGCTGGATCCCACCAAAGGGAAGATTTCGTTCAACGATACCGACATCACCGGCATGCCGCCACACGAGATCGTCTGCCTGGGCTTGAGCTACGTGCCGCAGGCAGACAACACGTTCTTGAGCCTCACGGTGCAGGAAAACCTGGCAATGGGCGCGTTCCTACGCTCCGACGGCTACGCGAAACAAACGGAGATGGTCTATGAGCTCTTTCCTGATCTCAAGGAACGCCGCCAGGCCAAAGTCTCGTCACTGAGCGGCGGCCAGCGGCAAATGGTGGCGATGGCCCGCGCGCTGATGCTCGATCCACGGCTGCTGCTGCTCGACGAACCCACGGCGGGCCTCGCGCCGGTATTTGTAGAGACGGTGTTCGCGCAGATTGCGCACGTTAACGCACAGGGCATTGCGGTGCTAATGGTGGAACAGAACGCGCGCATGGCGTTGGAACATACGCAGCGGGGCTACGTGCTGGCGAGCGGAGAGAACCGCTTCACCGACGCCAGCAGCGCGCTGCTGGCGAATGAGGAAGTTGCGCGGCTCTATCTGGGAGGAGACATTTGATTAGCTCAGTCATTCAGGTGAGAGCCGGGTTTCAACGGCATAAGGTTGCGCGCGGCAGCTTGTTCTCAGACCTTGCTTACTCCCATCTCAACCCTTCATTAGCAAAGAGACGTCTGTATTGCTCTGCTGGGCAGGTGGAAGTGAGTTGGATGGCGAGTTTTTCCCCTCACCCCGGCCCTCTCCCTGTACAGACCGGGGACATAGGTAACAGTTGTTCGGGGACATGGGTTACACATTTTACTGATTGACACCTACGAGAGCATTGGGTTGGTCCGGGTTTGATAAGAGACTGGCGACACAGTGCACTCACTTTCAGCCTGTCAGCTTGTGCCAGAGAAACAAACTGTGTGCATAAGGATATTGAGCGGATCTAACTTTCAAGGCAAGGACATCGCATACTACGAAAATCCCCTCGTTCTATGGTGTAACCTATGTGCCCGAACATGTGTAACCCATGTACCCGGTCTATACACTCCCCAGGGAGAGGGAGTCATTTAGGCCCGGACGTCTTCAGAGAGAGGGAGGGTCTTGCCGTCCCGGCCGTCGCCAGAGAGATAGAGGATCTTGCCATCCCAGTCCTCTTCCCAGGGAGAGGGAGTCATTTGGGCCCGGAAGTCTTCAGATAGAGGGAGTATCTTGCCGCCTTTCGTCCGGGGGAATGCAGCAGACCGAACGTCCGCGCATGCCTCGCGGAACGTTACGGAGGTCGCAGGCAAGGGGGAAGGAGTACCGCAAGGGTCTCCGAGGTGGAGCGGCATGATTGCACTGGTCGTGGACGGCATCATTCTCGGCAGCATCCTCTCCCTGGGCGCGGTGAGCCTTACCTTGGTGTATGGCATCGTGCGCTTTGCCAACTTCGCCCACGGCGACTTGATGGCCGTAGGCGCGTACGTGGCGTTCTTCCTCGTGAACACGGTCTTCGCGATGCTGGGTCTGCCGAATGTTACGTTTGGGCCGCTCTCGTTCGGCTTGCCGATGCTGCTTGCACTTCCGATCGCAATGCTCGTTACAGCGGCTGTTGCCGTGATTGTCGATCGGCTGGTTTTTCGTCCCATGCGGCGGCGGCGCTACGCTACGGTGATGTTCGTTATCGGTTCCTTAGCGGTCGCCTTTGCCATACGCGCCTTGCTCTTCATCATCTGGGGGCCGGAGTTTCACTTCTTTACGCAAGCCTTGCGGCCGGCCATGCAACTGCCATTCGAAGTCCGCGTAAAGCCCGATCAAGTTTTCATTCTGTTTGCCTGCCTCTCCATGGTTGTGGGTCTGTATCTCTTCTTGCAGCGCTCGAAGATCGGCCAGGCGCTCCGCGCCACGGCGGATAACCCGGATTTGGCGCGCATCAGCGGCATCAATACCGAGCACATGATGGTCTGGACCTGGGCTATCGGGGCGGCTATGGCGGCGACCGCGGGCATTCTGCTCGGCATCGACTCGCAATTGCGCCCGGAGATGGGATGGAATTTGCTGCTGCCGCTCTTTGCCGCAGCCATTCTCGGCGGCATCGGCAACCCGTACGGCGCGTTGGTCGGCGGTATGATAATAGGGATCGTGCAGCAGGTGTCGACGGCATTCATCTTGCCCACGTATAAGCCCGCCGTGGCGTTTGTGATTCTGATATTGGTGCTGCTTATTCGCCCGCGGGGGTTATTCGGTAGCGAGGAACGGGGATTTTAAAGGTAGTTGGCGGGTAGCGCAGGTCTACAACCTGCGTCTGCATCGATCGTACTTTCGCCGCAACTTGAAGTCGAAATCGCTGAGTACAAGGAGAGCACAAGAAGCAGCATGGCACTCGAGGCAATCCTGAGTTCCGGCATACTGAATTATCTGGTCGGTTTCCTCATCGTCGCCGGCATCTACGCGCTGTTCACGCTCGGCCTGAACGTGCACTTCGGCGACACCGGTCTCATCAACTTCGGTGTCGCCGGGTTCTTTGCCATTGGCGCCTACACAGCGGCGTTGGTCACAAAGCCGCTGCCCACAGGTGAACTTGCCCGCTACACCCAGCAGGCGCTCGGCCTCAACCAGCCGTTTCTCGTGGGAGTCATTGCCGCTGCCGTCGTCTGCGGCATCGTGGCTGTGCTCATAGGGATACCGACTCTCCGGCTCCGCGAGGACTACCTGGCAATTGCTACCATCGGCATCGCCGAGAGCATCCGGCTGGTTTTTAACAATGAGCAGTGGTTGGCCAATGGTTCGAAAGGACTGGTGGGCATCCCGCGACCGCTCTACGACCTGGTGCCGTCCGCGTACTACAACTACATCTATCTCGGCATCGTTGTGCTCGTGGTCGCGTTCGTCGCCATACTGCTGGAGCGGATGATCCGCTCACCGTGGGGACGCGTGCTGCGGGCAATCCGGGAAGATGAGGTGGTGGCTGCCGCCTATGGAAAGAACGTGTTCGGCTTCAAGCTGCAAGCCTTGGTGCTCGGCGCGATGGTAATGGGCGTGGGCGGCGCGCTTTACGCCCACAACGCCGGCACCATCAGTCCCGGCGTGTTTGAGCCGGTTTTCGGCACGTTCATCGTTTGGGTAATGCTCATACTGGGAGGCAGCGGCAACACGAAAGGCGTCATCCTCGGCGCTTTCGTCTTCTGGGCCATCTGGGCGGGAACGCAGTTTGCTACCGACGCGCTCGTACCGCCCGCCTTGAACGCGCGCGCCCCGCACTTCCGCTTTCTCCTCATGGAAACGCTGCTCGTGCTGATGCTGCTCTTCCGTCCCAAAGGCATCCTGGGGGAGGAACGCTTCGTGTCTACTCTGCGGCCGCACTGACCCAAGTAATCCTATTCCCTCGGTTGTTTGAGAACAGGATTGCTGCCGATTCTCGTCCGTTCATACTTCGACAAGCTCAGTACGAACGGAGGCGCAGATTAGAGCCACCATATGGAGATAACCCGCAACGAAGTGTGTGCTACGGCGGCGTGCAGCCGGGGCCGCCGCGAATGTTGAGGGTAACTTCGGCATTCTGTTCGGCTGGAAAGCCGGGCAATGGATTCTGGCTGGCCACCGTGCCGCATTCCCCTGAGTCGTTGGTTAGGGTGATGCCGAGCTTACCGCGAAAACCGCTCGCATTGAGGTCTTCCTGCGCAATGGCAAATTGTTTGTTGCGTACATCCGGTACGGACACACGGTCAGTCCCTTTGCTCACCGTGAGACGCACGATACTGCCCGGCTCTACTTGCGTGCCACTAACTGGCTCTTGAGCCAGCACCATACCCGCCGGGACGGTAAAGCTGCCCTGCTCTATTTCCTCGACCGTCACACCCAGCAGTTGCAGTTGCTCGCGAGCGTTCTCTACCGTAATGCCCACCACTTCCGGCATTGTCGGATTCTCGGGTCCCTTGCTGATCCTGACCGTAACGATGAAGCCCTCATCTACCTCGGCATTCGCCGCCGGGGATTGGCTCACAACACGACCGGGAGCGACAGTTTCGTCGAATACTTCCTCTGTCTCGGCGGCTAACCCGTACTGCTCCAGCAAAGCAACCGCCCGCTCCTCAGAAAGCTGGATGAGATTCGGCACGGCAGTGCGCGGTGTGGGAGAAGGCTGCGCGATTTGGCCTCGCGACGGCGTAGGCACGGTATTGGGTGTCGGGCGTATGGGTGCCCTGGGCTCGCTGGTGGCGGAAGGCGAGAGAATGGGAACATCGTCAAGCAGCGTTCCCAGGTCCGGCACCAGGCGGAAACCGAGCCACAGCGCGATGATCGCCGCGATGAATATGAGCGGGATACCCCAGCGGGATGCCGGTTCCGGCGACCGCCTGTCCGGCCTCTCAGGTCTTCTCGATCCCCCCGATCCAAGCAATCTCACACTCCTCGCTTTGCCTTGGCGCAATACTGCTTCCGCTATTTATTCTCAATACCGCTCAAACTGGAAAACTCTGTCTCTGAATCATGCCAAGACCTGCGCCAGGCCGCCCATCTATCGATCCTGCGACAAGCCTGTGCTGAGCGCTTCGGCAAGCTCAGGACAGGCAGCCTCAGAGCTTGCCACGTCCTCGATACAAATTTATCGACACGATAAAGCGTATCGACACGATACGGGGACGTACAAATGCCACCTCGCATGTACGGAAGAATCTCTGCGGGGAGCTCCGCCGCTCAACCCACGGGCGAGAGCATCTGGTCGCGCAACTCTTCCAGGTGGAGTGACAGCACCTGCGATACGCCTTCCTCCGACATGCTCACACCGAAGAGCGCATCCGCCATCTCCATAGTGCCACGATTGTGGGTAATGACCAAGAACTGAGTCTCTCGCCCGTACTCGCGGAGCAAGCGGCAGAAGCGGCCGATGTTCGTTTCATCCAACATCGCGTCCGCTTCGTCGAGCAGGCAGAGCGGCGTGGCACGGGCACTGAGCAAAGCAAACAGCAACGCCAAAGCCACGAGCGCCCGTTCACCGCCGGAAAGGAGAGAGAGCGCCTGCCGCCGCTTACCCGGAAGTCGCACTGTAATCTCGATACCGGTCTGGTCCGGGTTTTGGGGATCGGTCAGCGTCAAGTCGGCGTCACCGCCGTCGAACAGCACTTTCACCATTGCGCGGAATTCCTCCGCGACGCGCTGGAATGTCGCCGTAAAGTCCTGGCGAATAGTGCGGCGGAGTTGTCGTTTTACCTCGTCCAGGTCTTCCCCGGCGGCTTCCAGATCGGCAATCTGCTCGCGGAGAAACGTCGCACGCTCTGCCAGCAGAGAGAATTCCTCCACGGCAAGCGGGTTGACGGGACCGATCCGCCGCAAGCGATTCCGCAGCGAGGTCACGCTGCTTTGCAGTTCTTCCAAGGGCTCGGCTGCAGGCTTGGGTACCGGCTCTACTTCGGGCTCGTCGCTCAGCCAACGCACCACCGTATCTTCGCGGCGCTGCTGTATGCCCGCCAGCACCTGCTCAGCGCGACTGTGGTCCACGGTGCGCGCGGTCCGCTGATTCTCCAGTTCGGCCTTGGCCCGGACCAGCGCGCCGTGCCGCACGCCTAGTTGCTCCAGGGCGGCGCGCTGCTTCTTTCTCTGTGTATCGGCTTCTTCAAGTTGGACCGCAGTCTGCTGGGAAGTCTCAGCGGTTGACACCACTTCCGTCTGAAGCGCGCGGAGCGCCTCTTCTCGCTCCAAGCGCGTGGCCGCGAGCGTGCTGCGCTCGCGCAGGAGACCCTGTTGCTCCGCACGCAATTGGGCAATGGCGCGGGTCAGATGCTCTTTCCGCTGCTGCTGTACGGCAAGCTGAGTCTGCAAAGAATTCACCGTGGCACGCTGTGTCTCTACTTCCTGTTGCTGCGCATTGCCTATGCGCTCTCTCTCGCCGATCTCGCGCGTTAGACGCTCCTTGGCGGCGACGGCCAACGGCGCTTCGCGCTCTCGCGACGCGATGGCGTCTTCAAGCTCGTCCTGTTGCGCACGCGTCTCCCGCTCCACCTGCTCCCACCACGCGCACTGCCGCGCCAATTCATCGTATTCGTGGGTGTGCCGCTGTAACGCGGCGTTGGCAGTTCGCGCCCCGTCAGCACGCTGCGCATGCGCCTTGGCTGCCGCGCGTTCTTCTCCGCGCAGTTGTTCTTGCCGGGCACGCAGCGCGGACTCTTTCTCTTCCAATTCTTCACATTGACGACGCACCTCTGCCAAGCGCGCGGAAAGCGTGCGATACTGCGCTTGCTGCTGCCCGCGCTGCACCGACGCCTGCGCATAGCGGTAGACGCCGTTACTGTAGACCACGCCGTCTACGCTTACGATCAGAGGCCAGGGGTGCCGGGCGGCGAAAGTGGGAATGGCGGCAATGTCCTTGACCACGAGAATTGCTGCAAGCAATGGCTCAAGAGCAGCGCTCTCGGGAGGTAGCGCTATGAGATCGGCGGCGCACCCAATGACGCCGGGATGATTGGGAACTGAGCGTGCTTCCGAGTGCAGAAGTTCAACCGCCAGCACGGTTGCGTTCGCGGCAGCCACGCTCACCAGGTGTTCGACGAGTTTCTCCGCATCTCGAACACTCTCGGCGAAATACGCCTCGCTCGGCAATGCGGCTTCGATAGCGGTAGCGATGTCTGCGGGCAGTCCCGTCTCTGCAATTGGCGGCAATAGCGTCACGCCAACCTTGGCCGCTATTGCGGCAGGCTTCGAATCTTCGTCTGCCGCGGCACCTGCCAGGATAGCGCGTAAGGCTTCTGTGCGGCCTTCCAAGTCAGCGCGATGGCGGAGGGGACGTTGTCGCTCCTTCTCAAGTCGATGCAGTTCCTGCTCCACCGACGCCAGCGCGGATTCGGCTTTCTCTTTCGCGGCAAGCCGGACAGCTTCCTCGGCCTGAAGTGTGTCCGCCTGTTTCTGCAGCGTTGCCAGGGACGCGGCACGGTCGCGCTGCTGCTTGCGCACGTGTTGCAATTGTTCCGCCGCTTCGGCAGAGCGGGTCAATACCGCTTCGCGTTGGCGTTTCCCGTCGTTGATCGCAGCAGTGAGGCTGCTGAGCCGGGTGGTAACGGCAACCCCTTCCTGCCGAAGTTGCTGCAGGGCGCTCTCCGCCTCCTGACGCGCTTCTTCTTTGCGCGCAATGCCACCCCGCACCGCATGCCACTCACCTTGAAGTGCGGTGAGCGCCTCAGTTGCCTCGGCTAAGACCGCTTCCTGCTCCGGCAGTCGCGCAATTGCGGCCTCATGCCGGGCGACCAGATCCGTTTCCCGGGACTCGGCTTCCTCCGCGCTCCTGCGTAGATGGGTCTGCCGCTCCTGCTGTACTGCCTGCCGCCGGGCAAGCTCATTCAAGCGGCTGCGCAGGCCTCCGACGCGCGCTTCCAAGCGGTGCATGCCCTGCTGGTGCTCCTGCATGGCCTGCTCCAATTGCTTGCGTTCAAGGTCCTGGCCCGTGATCCGGGTATCTAGCGTGGTGAGGACCGCCTGAATCCGTTCAAGGTCTTGGGTTGCCGCTTGTTCTTCCGCGACAAGCTGCGCCAGTTGCGCCGCGTACCAGGCGTGCAGCGCTTGGGCGAGTTCCTGCTGGAGCACCTCCGCTCTCTGGGCCTCCTTCGCTTGGGTTTCCAGGACGGCAAGGCGCGGCTCCAGTTCGAGAAGTATGTCGCGCACCCGGTTCATGTTGTCGTGTACACGGAGGATCTTGTTTTCCGCCTCGTGCTCCTGCATGTAGAGTGAGCGTACACCGGCGGCTTCCTCCAGCAAGACGCGGCGGTCCTCCGGCCGCTGCGCCAGCACTTGATCGACCAGCCCCTGCCCAATCATCATGCCTTGCCCAATACCGGCGTCCGCGAGCAGTTGCTGAATATCACGCAGACGCACGCGATTGCCATTGAGGAGGTATTCATTCTCACCGGAGCGGTACGCCCGCCGGGAAATGCTGATTTCGGCGAGTTCCAGGGGGAACGTGCCGTCCTCGTTATCGAAGGTGAGCGTAACCTCGGTCATGCTGCCCTGCGCACGCCGGGGCGTGCCCGCAAAGACGACGTCTTCGCTCTTGCGCCCCCGTAAGGCCAGCATGCTCTGCTCGCCCAGCGCCCAACGGATCGCGTCTGCGAGGTTGCTCTTGCCGCTGCCGTTCGGGCCGACTATGGCGGTAATCCCCTGCGGGAAGGCCAGCCTGGTCCTGGTAGGAAACGTCTTGAAGCCGTGAATTTCAAGCTGTGTAAGGTACATAGGAACTATGTGGGTGAGGTGTAATATGCCGGCAGCGGGTCTTCAGTTTCGATCTGCTCCAATGCTCGTGCCGCAGCAACTTGCTCGGCCTTCTGGGTGCTGGAACCTTCGCCGGTGGCGAGCAAGGTCTTCTCCTGGTAGACGCCGACAATGAAGTGCCGCGCATGATCGGCGCCACTGGCCTCTAGCACGCGATACGTTGGCGTAATGTTGCACTCTGCTTGCAGGTGCTCCTGGAGTTGCGACTTGGCATTGAGATCGCCCGCGGTACTCAGAATGTGTTCGATTGCCGCTTCGAGTTGCGGGGTCAAGAAGGCGGTCACGTGCTCGATTGAAGTCTCGAGCAGGAGTGCGCCGATGACTGCTTCGAAACTGCCTGCCAAGATTGAGTCACGTTCGCGGCCGCGATTGGCTTCCTCGCCCTTGCCAAGACGGAGCACGGGGCCGAGGCAGGCGTCTTCCGCAAACACGCTCAACTGCTCTTTGCGTACGAGCGCCGCCCGCAAGCGCGATAAATCCCCCTCGGTCCTGGTGGGAAAGCGTCGATAGAGAAACTCGGCGGTTACGGCATCGATAACGGCATCGCCGAGAAACTCGAGACGTTCGTTGCTCTCAAGGCTTGAGAGACCGTGCTCGTGCGCATACGACCGATGGGTGAGTGCTTGCGTGAGGAGAGACACAGCCGATTCAGGTATGCCGAGGGTCTCGCGAAGTTTCGTGAATTCAGCCAAATCTCGGGCAGTCGGCACGATCTAATCCATTCACGTTTATGTGGGCGCTCATGTTCGTGTAAGACATGGCCGGCCTCTTAGGCGGTCAAATTCCAGTAGCGCAGGTTTGTAACCTGCGGCCAACGGTGTCTTGGGGCAAGTCTTGCGCTTGACTTACTTTGCTCGAAACATTGCCGCTAGGTCTTGCGTTACGCCAAATCCGGCCTGCGGGGGACAAGCCCCCGCGCTACTCCTGAATTACAGTGCTTGGCGTGGGATTCGCATATGCAGCAATCAAGGCCAGTGCGGCTAAACAGTGGAGTTTTGGCTGGATTGGCGCCGTATCCCCCTCACTCCGACCTTCTCCCCAGGGAGAGGGAGTGGCAAACTTCCCTCAGGATCTAGTTTCGCAATTGTCTCTGCATGGGAGTATTCTCATCCCTGCCCTCTCTCTGGAAAAGTGACTCTGCTCGCCCGTCGGGCCGGGTTGCGCGACAGTCTCCGTGGGAGCAATTGCCTCTTCGTTCGCAGCCAAACCGGTTCGTTAGCCTTGTGCCGTGCCTAGATCAGCGAACGGGACTGGCACCCGTCGACGGGGATGCACGTGCCGTTCACCCAACTCGCCCGGGGTGAGGCGAGAAAAGCGACCACGTTGCCTACTTCTTCCGTTGTCCCAAAACGTCCGCCCGGAATTTCGCGTTCGACAAAGTCGGCCATGCCGTCCGGGTCATCGTGCACGCGCCGGTCCCAGCTACCGCCGGGAAAACGGACCGAGCCGGGCGCGACACTATTCACCCGGATACTTTGGGGCGCAAGTTCGCGGGCAAGACTGGCGGCAAGACCGATCGCCGCCGCTTTCGTGCTGACGTATACTGCCGAGCCGCCAAGCTCGCGGCCCCAGATCGACGATACAAATATTACGGAACCACCGCCTGCCGCCGCCAGATGGGGAATGGCAGCGCGGGTCATCCGCACGCCTGAGAGCAGATTCAAGCCGATGACTTCCTCCCATTCCTCGTCGCTCTGTTGCGGAAACGGCGTGCGGTTGTTGCCACCCACGTTGTTCACGAGTACGTTGAGTTGCCCATAGGCTTCTATAGCAGCGCCGACAACGTGCGCCGCGGAATCCGGTTCCGTAACATCACGTGCAATGGTGAGCACCTCAGCGCCGCTATCACGCAACTCGGCAGCGGTCTCTGCGAGAGTCTCACTGCCGCGGGCGCAGATGGCCAGCTTACAGCCCTCTTGCGCGAGCGCCGCTGCGATGCCTTTGCCAATGCCGCGACTGGCGCCGGTGACGAGGGCAACGTGTCCGGCAAGTGCGAGGTTCATCTACCCGGTACGGAGCGCTAGCCGGAGGTCTGCTGATTGATGAACGCTACGGCGTCTTTGATGCTGCGGATCTCCTGGGCCTGTTCATCCGAAATCTGGATGCCGTATTCGTCTTCCAGCGCCATGATAAGCTCGACCAGGTCGAGGGAATCCGCTTCCAGGTCTTCCTGGAAACGGGTCTCTTCCGAAATCTCGCCGATTTCCGCGCCGAGTTTATCCGCTACTACCGCTTTCACCTGCTCCAGTGTATCGCTCATTACTTACTCCTCTAGGCTGTGCGAAACGACACTGCAAATCAATAAACTAGTGGGCTGCACTTCTGCCAAGATTGCTCTTGCCACGGAGGGAGTGGCTACACTTCTCGTTCTCATCTCTCGGCGCCGGGGGCCGGCAATCGCCGCATGCGACATCGAATTACACTAGTTTCACATGGAAAGAAACGGAACCGGAATCAATCGCTTGCACCTAGCTTACGCGGGTAGTTCCCGCTGTTCGCTTTGCCAAGCCACATCCCGTGCCCATCGGCGCCCTGGCACCCGAATCCACTATCGTCCTGCGTCTTTCAATAGAACCCCGGAATGTACAGCGCAGCCGCACATTGCCATCAAGAAACTGAAACCAGCACTTCTATAAAGTATATAACCACTGCTATGCGTTAAGAAAGTGTGAACGCGTGCGCTCCAGGACCTTTTCGTAGTTAATCCGTCATTCCCGCGAAAGCGGGAATCCATCCGCCCATACCGCATGCGCACCGTCAGCAGCGGGGGACAAGCCCCCGCGCTACGCTAATGTCTATTTTCATAGCAATGACGAGTGGCCCTGAATCATGAACACAATGACTTTGAAAAGACCCTGCGTGCGTTCGCGTTGATTGACGGACGATTGGGCAACTCTCGCCAGGCTATGCTCGTCTAACTATTGGAATTCGCCTGTCATCTGCGAAAGTCACCAAGCCCGTCTATACGCAGCGTGCGTTCTACTTCCTGGCGCCGGGCAAGGATAGACCCAAACGCGTGCCGCCGTATACCAGACCGACGGCGACGATTGCCTTGGCAATGTCGATCAAGACAAACGGCTCCACACCATTGCGGTACGCGAGCATCCACGGGCTCGCTTCGTCTCTCACCAAGAAGTACCACTGCGATAGATGGTACCAGCCGAGAACATAGATGACGGCGATTCCTGCCAGTGCCGCTATGATAGACCAACGCTGCCCCAGCCAAAGCGCCAGTATCCCGACAAGCGGAGCGGCAACGAGAAAGCCCCAAATGTATCCGCCGGTAGGCCCCAGCAGCCAAGCGATGCCGGAACCGCCGCCGGAAAAGACCGGCAAGCCGATAATGCCGGCGGCAATATACTCGGACAGGGCGAGGAACGATTGTCGCGGGGTGAGGCTCAGACCGATGAGCAAGACCACCAAGACCTGTAGCGTAATGGGCACCGGCGTAAACCACAGGTGGAACTCCGCCCGCGCCGCAACGGCTACCAGCGCCGCCGCAAACGTCGCCAAGGCGACCGCCATGAGCGCACTACGCGCAGTCTCGCCGGACAATATCGTCTCTCGTGCCGTCATCCTCTCATCTCCTTCATTGCAGATTGACCACGTTCTCCGGGCACACCAATGACGATATGCCAACTCGTCTTCCTGCTGTCCCTCTTGCTCCAACTAAACGAATTCTCAAATTCAATGTATGGTGGGAACTCACTTTGGAGGCTCTGTATTCTTCCTTGGGAGCGGGGGACAAGCCCCCGCGCTACAAATTGCCAAAACTCCAAGCAATGGACAGGCACTACGCTATGCCTGGTCCAATTCCCACCGGAGACAAGCTCCCGCTCTACGAACCGTCCGCACCTGCACCTTCCGTATCTAACGCGATGAGGTCTTGTCCGCTCTCCACCATGTCGCCGGACTCTACGAGTAACGCCGTCACGTGGCCGGTCTCTTCCGCGTGTATCTCGTTGAAGACTTTCATTGCTTCAATAATGGCAACCACCTGACCGCTCTCAACGCGGTCGCCTATTTGCACAAAAGGATCGGCTTCAGGGCTTGACCGGTCGTAATAAATGCCATTCAGTGGCGCCTGAACAGCGGTCCGCAGTGCCGGTTCCTTGCTGGGTGCGCGTGACTCTGCCACCGGGGCCTGGGAGACGACGCCGGGTCGGCGGCGCAGAAGTACTGCCGTTTCGCCGAAGCGAATCTCTACCTCACTAATTGCTGTGCCCTGCAGGGCGAGAATGAGTTCGTGCACATCATCCAACCATGCGGCGCTCTCGTCGTCTTTCGTAGCGTCAGACTGCTGCGGCGATTCCACCGTTCTTAACCCCTAGGTTTCGTAACGAGTAAAGATGAGGCTGGCGTTGTGACCGCCAAAGCCAAAGCTATTGTTCATAGCCGCGTGGACTTCCGCCCGGCGCGCGCTCTGGGGCACATAGTCCAGATCGCAATCGGGATCGGGTTGTTCATAGTTGATCGTGGGCGGGATCAGGTTATCTTCAATTGCTTTCAAACAAAAGACAGATTCCACGCCGCCCGCGCCGCCGAGCAGATGGCCGGTCATGGACTTGGTGGAACTCACGGCGAGGGTTCCGGCGTGCTCGCCAAACGTCGCCTTGATTGCCTGGGTCTCCGCCCGGTCGTTGAGCGGCGTGGAGGTGCCGTGGGCATTGATGTATTGTACGTCTTCCGGCTTGAGCCGCGCTTGCTCCAGCGCGCTCCGCATGGCGCGGGCAGCGCCTTCGCCGTCTTCCGGCGGGGCGGTGATGTGGCTGGCGTCCGCAGTTGCGCCGTAGCCTGCGACCTCACCGTAGATGCGCGCGCCGCGCTCCAACGCGTGCGCCAGGCTTTCCAGCACGAGGACTCCCGCGCCTTCGCCAACTACGAAGCCATCGCGCTGCTTCTCAAAAGGGCGTGAGGCAGCCGCCGGAGCATCATTTCGTGTGGAAAGCGCGCGCATGGCGGCAAAACCGGCAATCGTCATAGGGGTCACTGCGGCCTCGCTGCTGCCGCAAAACATCACGTCAGCGTCGCCGCGCCGGATGGCTGCCGCGCCCTCGCCCACGGCATGCGCGCCGGTGGCGCAGGCCGAGACAACCGCCAGATTCGGCCCGCGTAAGCCAAACCGGATAGAAATCGCTCCTGCAGCCGTATCAGTGAGCAACATGGGAATGAGAAACGGGCTTAAGCGGCTGGGCCCCCGCGCGGCCATCACCGCGAATTGCGACTCCAGCGACTCTATCCCGCCAATGCCGGAGCCGACAAAGACACCGATCCGGTCGGCATTCTGCGCGGTAATTGCAAGAGCCGAGTCGTCCATGGCCTGTTGGCCTGCCGCCACCGCGTACTGGGTGAAGCGGTCCATCCGCCGCACCTCGCGCGCATCCACATACTGCCGCGCGTCGAACTCCTTGACCTCACCGGCAATCTGGGCCGCGAAGTCGTCAGGATCGAAGCGGCTGATGCGCACTATCCCTGAAGTACCTGCGCACACAGCGTCCCACGAGTCCGCGACGGTATTCCCCACTGGGGTTACCGTGCCCATGCCGGTGACGACAACACGTATTCGCGCCATTTCCGCAATCCTCGTTGTGAAACGTCACTACGAATGCAGGGACGGGTTTGGCAGAGTCTTTGAGAGCCGGCTCTTTGTGGTCCCTACGAAGCGGCATACCAGCCCGTCATTCCTGTAAGTGTTGACTAATTCGTTGACAGAATCTTCTATTCACTGGAAAGCATCGACCGTGCATGTCATTCCGAGCGCAGCGAGGAATCTAGGGTTCACGTCGAGCGTGTTTGTTAGGATCAGCATCTTAGATTCCGCGCTCAGAGCGACACTGCGCTGCGCTTCGTTCGGAATGACATGTGTGTGGGGCATGCAGGGCGAATAGTCTTCACGTTCCTAACATCAAATCTGTCAACGAATTACCTGACATTTGCAATTCCCGCGAAAGCACGCCCCCGCACGGGGGCGCGGAATCCATCCCCTCCGCACTAGTGCACACTGCCTGGAGGGGGACAATCCCTCCCGCTGCATATCAGATTCTTCCCCGTGTTTCGCACGGGGCCGCTGCCCGCTCGGAATGACTTGAAACGTCAACATTGCTTCTTCTATGGAAAGCGAGACACCGTGCGCCCCGTAGATGAGACTACACTACAAAGTTGGCGAATTCAACGCGGCGCGTCCCGTCCACCCTTCGACAGGCTCAGGGCGAACGGGAGACTTGGCCGCAAGCTCAGGGTGGACGGTGCGCACTGTCAAGAGACAAGATGGACGAAATGCGCAGAGGGTCAACATTCTTCGCTTGCGACACTTCTGTCGGCGGGCCAGTTCACGCGCCTAGGAAACGGCTCGCCAGCCACGGCGCCAGATCGAGCTCGGTCTTGCCTTCCATGATCCACTTGGCGTTGTACTCGCCGAGGGCCACGGAGAACTTGAAGCCACGGCCGCTCCACCCACAATCGAGGAACAGGTTTTCGTAGCCGGCAATGTAGCCCAAGAGGGGTTTTAGGTCGGGCGTGTCATCATAGCAGGTCTGATACGCGCCCTGAAAACGGCCGCGCTTCATCTTGGGCAGCCGCCGCTCGATCACTTCCGTCGTCCAATCCACCATCCATTGCGGCGGCACGGCGTTGGTGGGGTCCGGTTCAATCTTGACCAGCGGATCGCGCCGGTCGCACAAGACGCGAAAGTGCTTATTGTGCCAGGGAATAATGGCAAGGTCCACGCTGAACACCGGCGGCCGGTCGTAGAAGTCGGGCGGCTGGCGGTAGAACGACACACCGACTTGCGAGGGTTGAATGGGCAGGCGCAAGCCGGCGGAGCGCGCCACTTTGTGGCTCCACGGCCCGCAGGCGAGCACGACTTTGCCCGGCACGATTGAGCCGCCGGGCGTTTCCAGCCGCTCGATGCGCCCGTGCTTGGCGTGGATGTGGGTCACCGGCGTGAATTCGCGAATTTCCGCGCCGTACGCCCGCGCGCCCGCCACGAACGACTGCATGGTGCGGTAGGCGTCCACGTTGCCCGTCTCGCCATAGAGGAGCGCCGCGCCCGCCCCCTCCACGTTGGCTTCCGGGTAGAAGTCCTTGGCTTCGTCGAGCGTGAGTGCGCGGGCCGCGGAGCCGTTCTTTCTCGCCCTCGCGGCAGCGCTTTCGGCTGATTCCATCGAGTCGAAGAGATTCAAGATGCCATATTTAAAAAAACCGCAGTCGCCGCCAATGACGTCGGCAAAGTTGTCGTAAATATCGCGGGCGCGTACTGCCAGCTTGGCGATGGTATCGGTCATTTCGGCCTGCTGCCCGCACATGGCGCCGGACATGGAACTTGTGCCGGAGCCAATCGTCTTCCGTTCGCAGAGCACCACCTTGCCCGCGCCGGCTTTCGCGAGATGATACGTGATCGTGGTGCCGACGATCCCACCGCCAATTACAACGACATCTGCGGTTTCCATAGAGTCTCCACTCTCTCCTCGTACTCAGCAGGATAACGCCTGCTTAGTTTGGTGCGAAGTATTGCCACTATTCTAGACGCAACGCGGTCGAGCCGTACACTATTTGGCCTTGGGGCGTTTGTCGTGGGGAAGTGCCGCTGTACGCGTGAATCGGATTGCGGTGGATGTGCCGGACTGCGTACCGTGCTTGGATTCTCAGTTGTTTAGGTGGTCCGCTATTTCGCGGTTGGTCGTCGCCCAGCAGCCGCCGGGTTTGTCCAACGCGTGGCGTAACACGGCATCTACCATGTCGCAATGCGGGTCGCGCGCGGCGATATCCGACGGATGGCAGCACAGGCTGAAGATCTGCTTGTGCTCGTGGGCGTGGTCCACGCCGGCCTTGATGAGATCGATGAATTCCCAGCGGTCCAGGTCCATGTGCCGGAAGGCCCAGATGGACGTAATACCCATCAGCGGGATCTCCAGCAGGCCGTTAAGATAGCGGTACGGTTGCAGCTTGTTGAGACTGGTGCCAAATGCCGCTTCCAGCTCCGCCGTGGGGTGGTGCCGCACAGTGTTGTCTACGGGATAGTGGTAATTGGCCGAGGCAAAGCGGAAGCCCTCGTCCCGCAGCACGTCTTGCACGTCCGGCACGTCGTCGAGCCCGCCGTCGAACCCGCCCGGCGTGCGGAAGCCCTGGGGCCTTTCACCCAGCTTGGCTTCAATTGCGTCACTTGTCTGCCGGATTTCCTGCCGGATGACTTCCAGTGGCGTGAGGCCCTCGGCGCGCCAGGGGGCGTTGGCATAGACCTCCTGCAAACCATCAATCGTCTTGGCCTTTACATTCACATGGGTGTAGGTGTGGTTGTCGATGGCATGCCCGTCGTCGACGAGCTGCTTCAAGTAGTCGATGTCCGGGTCTTCCAACGCGCTGCCTACCAGGAAGAACTGCAACTTGACCCCGTAGCTCTTCGCTATCTCGCTCATCCTGCGCAAATAGAGCTTGGTGCCCTCGTCTATTTCACCTTTGCGATGGTTCCACCGGGAGGTCCAATAAGGGAAATTGGGCGTCATTTCGATGTCGAACGTGAGGCTGAGGGAGAATTCGGCGCCGTTTGGGAACATGTGTGCGTCCTTTTGTCTTGCTATGCTCGAGCGGATTGATCTTCCGAGATTTTCGCGTCGCTGTCCATCATGCGTAGCTGCGAATGTTGCCCATAACGAATTTAAGACATGCCGCCCAAGAGCGGGGGACAAGCCCCCGCGCTACAGCCGGTCTAAGAGTGTGGGTAATGCCTCCGCGCTACGGTCGGCCAACGACACATGAGCTTGTTCCGTACGCGCAGGTGTGTTGAGCCCAAGTACTTAGTTCAGTGTGTGGGCAACCATCTCCTGGTTCGTCGTGACCCAGCAGCCGCCGGATTTTTCCATAGCGTAGCGCAATACGATGTCGAGCATGTCGCAGTGCGGATCGCGCACGGCGAGCACCGGCGGATGGAAGCAGAGGCTCAGTACCTGACGGTTAGCGTGGGCGTGGTCGATGCCGCGCTTGAGCACGTCGATGAATTCCCAGCGGTCGATATCCAGCACGCGAAACGCCCAGATGTCCGTGATGCCCGCCAGAGGCAGTTCCGGCAGCCCGTTGGGGTAGCGGGAGGGCTGGAGCGCGTCGATGCTTGCCTCCATCGCCTGATTGAGGACTTCCGCAGCAGGACGCTTCTTCTCCGTATCGACCGGGAAATAGTACCGGGCCGAGGCATACTGCATGCCCGCGTCGCTGAGAACTTTCTGCACGGCGGGCACGTCGTCCAGACCGTTGTTGAACCCGCCGGGCGTGCGGAAGCCGGTGGGGGCGACGCCGAGTTTCTCGGTGATGGCCGTGGAGGTTTGCCGCACTTCGCGCTCAATACACTCCAGAGCATTGAGGCCGGCGGCCCGCCACGGCGCATTAGCGTACACGGGCTGGAGCTGCGGAATGTCCTGAGCTTTCACGGAGACGTGGTTATACGTGTGGTTGTCCACGGCATGACCTTCGGCCGTCATGCGCTTCAGGTAGTCGATATCCGGGTCTTCCAGCGCCTTGCCCACGAGGAAGAACTGAAACTTCACCCCGTACTTGTCCGCGACGTCCAGCATCTTGCCCATATAGAGCTTGCTGTCCTCGTCGATGGCGCCCTTGCGATGGTCCCAGACTGACGTCCAGTACGGGAAATTGCTGCACATTTCGATATCAAACGTCAGGCTTAGGCCGAAATCCGCTCCATTTGGGTACATCCATCTTCTCCTATGCTACGTGGAAATGCGCCCGGTGAATGCGGTGACTCAATGCTCTCACGCATTTCTTGCCGCCGCCCCGGTAACCGTTAGTGCGCTTGGGGAGGCAGTAATGCAGAAGGCCAGCAAGGAGCTTTATCATGGGAGCCTTCGCGGCGAGAACAGCCTTAGTATGCTCCAGCAGAGCTTTCTACGGCAAATAGCGCTGCGCCCGTCTGTAGCAGCGAATAAGGGAAGCTACCGCGACTCAAGGATGAACTTGATCGCCGTGCGCTCGCCATTCTCCACCGTCACCTCGATGAAGGCTGGAATGCAAATGAGGTCGATTCCGCTGGGCGCCAAGTAGCCTCGCGCAATCACAATGGACTTGACGGCCTGATTTACTGCTCCCGCGCCAATCGCCTGGACCTCGGCCCGTCCGGATTCGCGAACCACGCCTGCAATTGCGCCGGCCACAGCCGTCGGCTTGGACTGTGAAGCTACCTTCAGAATCTCCATTTGCTCCCCCTCCAGCTCCGATGTTGAGTGCAACGTTAGTCGCTCAGGTGGGCCAGAGCACGTATTCCTTGAAAACGCCTATACTTTTCTCGCTCGCCTCATGTGCCTCTCTTGCAAGATCTTATGCCGCCGGCGCCAGGCTGCGCTGCCGTCCGTCCACGGTAGCGTACGCCCAAAATCCTACGTTACTTCGCATATCCCACCACCCGTGTTTCGCGAATCAACGTGACTTTCACCTGGCCTGGGTAATCAAGCGTCTCTTCGATCTGCTTGCAGATGTCGCGCGACAGCCGTACCGCGCCTAATTCGTCAATCTCGTCGGGACGCACCATAATCCGCACTTCCCGCCCAGCCTGGATTGCGTATGATTTCTCCACACCTGAGAAGGAATTCGCCACGGCTTCAAGCGCCCGCAGGCGCTGCATGTACCGCTCGATCGAATCGCGCCGCGCGCCGGGCCGCGAAGCAGAAATGGCATCCGCCGCCGATACGACAAATGCTTCTACAGTGCGTGGCTCCTCATCGTTGTGGTGGGCGGCAATGGCATGGATGATCTTGGGCGACTGATTGTAGCGGCGCGCCATTTCCGCTCCCACCAGCGCATGGGGACCTTCCATATCGGCGTCAACCGCCTTCCCCACGTCGTGGAGCAGGCCCGCGCGCCGAGCGACATTTACGTCGGCGCCGATTTCCGCCGCCATGCTGGCTGCCAATTGCGCCACTTCAACGCTGTGGGCCAGCACGTTCTGGCCGTAACTAGAGCGGTAGCGCAGCCGCCCGATGAGGCGAATCAATTCGGCCGGCAGGCCGCGCACCTGCGCCAAGTCGGCTGCCTGCTCGCCTTCCTCCCAAATTGTATCCTCGATTTCCTTGTCGGCCTTGCCCACCATCTCTTCGATGCGCGCGGGGTGAATGCGCCCATCTTGGATGAGCCGGGTCAGAGCCAGACGCGCGACTTCCCGCCGGACGGGATCGTGCGCAGACAGTACCACCGCTTCGGGCGTGTCGTCAATGATGAGGTCCACGCCGGTGAGGAGTTCCAAGGCACGGATGTTACGCCCCTCGCGACCGATGATGCGGCCCTTCATCTCCTCATTGGGCAAGGTAACGACCGAGACCGTCGTTTCGACGGTATGGTCGGCGGCCAGCCGCTGGATTGCTGTCGCAATCACACGGCGCGCGCTGCGTTCTGAATCCTCACGCGCCGAGGCTTCCAATTGCTTGATCATACGGGTGCACTCTTCGCGCACCTCTTCTTCGATGCTCTTCGTCAGCACCTCTTTCGCTTCGTCGGCCGTCATCTGGGCGATGCGCTCAAGTTCGCTGATCTGTTTCTGACGCAGCCCGATTACTGCGTCCCGATCGCGCTCCACCCGTTTCTCAAACTCGCCGACCTTTCTCTCGCGTCGCTCAGCCTGCGTTGTGCGCTGATCTAGCGTTTCTTCGCGCTGTTGCAGACGGCGCTCGGTGCGGGTAAGGTCCCCGCGCCAACGCCCAATCTCATCTTCCGCTTTGGTCTTAAGCCTGAGCGCTTCATCCTTAGCTTCTACTTCCAGTCGTTTGCGTGTGGTCTCTGCATCCTCCAAAAGCCTCTGTGCTTCAGCCGCCGCCGCTTGGGTATTGCGATGTTGGATCAATCGTTGTGTCCAAAAACCGACTACAAAAGCTCCAGGGATTAGGACAAGCAGAGGCACGACAAGCATCCATTGCTCCATGCCCTTTGCCTACCTCTCCGCGATTCCATGCAAGAAAGCGAAACATTTCTAACACCATACGTGGCAATCAAGCCTTTATTTTGGGCAAGGCGTTCACCGCTAGTGCGAACAAATTTACCCACCCTAACGGTACTAAGTTGCCGTTCCGCTGTCAACGCACTTGCAACTCTTTGCCCAACGGTGGTTCTTGCGATAGGCAGGCTGAGCACGGCCTTGGCAGAAATGAAAGACTGGGCGGGTTGTACAACCCGCCCAGTCTCATTTGCTTTGCTACGCAGCAAAGGAAAGAGCCGCTATCCGCCCTGGTCGGCCAGAACGCCGTTAAGCAACTCAACGGCCTGCGGGAACGCCTCCTGCACGGTGAGTTCCTGATTGTTCAGGGCATCCCATACCGGCTTGGTGGCTTCGTTACCTGCGGACGTGTGGATCCACGGGTACGGGCCGGAATTGTCGGCAATCTTCTCCAGATCCGCCAGCACCGGACGCTCTTCCACCCGCGCCAGCCAGGCTTCGCTCTGGTAGAACTCCTTGCGACCGGCATTCCGGGAGAGAATACCAGCGAAGTATTTCTCCAGGGTGGCCTCGCTGTTGACCCAGCTCATCCAGCTCCACGCCAATTCGGGGTCTGGCGAGACGCTGAAGAGGCACCACTGGTTCGTCCAGGTGACGCTACCGGGGGTCTCTCCGCTGGGGCCCTTGGGGAAGGGAGCAAAGTCGAATTCCAACTCTGCGTTGCGGCCGAAGATGTACCCTACACTCCAGGAACCTTGGGCGTCAATGACAATCTGCTCGTTGTCGAACGTCGCACCTTCCGGCTTGGGGCCGAACTTGTGCTTCAGGCGCAGGTCTTCCTTGAACTGGCCCGCGGCAATGCCTTCGGGGGAGTCAAAGGCCGCTGCTGAATTATCAGCCTTGTAGAGCGTGGCGCCATTGGGATAGACCCAACGCGCTATACCATAGATGCTAAAGCCGTCGGCATCATAGCCCAAGCGCGTGATATTGTCGCCATCAACCTCGTGAATCTTCGTCGAATATTCCACGAACTGGTCCCAATCCCAATTCCAGGTAACTTCCCGAGAGGAGTCGAGGCCGGCGTCCGTCAATAGACGGGTGTTGAGCCCAACCACGGTGGTGGAGGGGCCGTCATACGGAATGCCGTACGTCTGGCCGTTGTGCATGTTGAAGAAGCGGCCGGAGTCCACGAACTTGTCGGGCGCCGTGTCCGGATCTTTGGCCTGAAACGGGTCGAGCGGCTGCAGGAAGTCTTTCAGCAACCAGTTGAGAATGAAAGCTACCGAGACCTGCGAGGAGTCTACCTGCTCGCCGGCAGCAATCATCGTGGTCACATGGTCCTGCAAGCCGATGGTGCCTTGTACGTGGACCGACTCGACGGTCACGCCGGGATTCAGTTCCGCAAAGTCAGCCTTGATGCCGTCGAAGTACTCCTGAATTGTCGGCGCGCCACCGGGCCGCCACCAGTCCGTGTGCACGACCTTGCGCGCTTCGGGCGCCTTTGCGGCCGTCTCAGCCTTGGGGGCCTCTTCCTTGGCCTCCATCTCGCCTTCGCCCTCCATGGCGGCGGGCGCCGCGCCGCAGGCTGCCAGCAATACGCCGCCGCCTACCACGCCACTCCAGCCGAGGAGAGAGCGTCGATTAAATCGTCCTGTGCTTCTCATGGTATGAAAACCTCCTGAGCACTACCTACCTACCTACTCTCGGCATGCTCACCATAGAGCAAAGCCGTTGCCCTAACGGTACTAAGCCGCCTATTTGCTGTCAACAAGCTGACAATACTCTGCTTTGCGATGGGTCTTAACATGAAGCACCACTCTCCCCTTCGAGAGCATGTAGGGCGCGGTCGTAGCAAAAGAAAACTGGGCGGGTTTTGCAACCCGCCCAGTCTTTATCGCTGTACTAAAGAGCAGAGGAATGAGCTTGCTTAGGTGCCCAACTCCTCCAAAACGCCATTGAGCAGCCCCGCGGCCTGCGGGAAGGCCTCTTGCACGGTGAGTTCCTGGCTATTCAGGGCATCCCACACCGGCTTGGTGGCTTCGTTGCCTGCGGCTGTGTGGAGCCACGGGTACGGGCCGGAATTGTCGGCGATTATCTCCAGGTCCTTCAGCATCGGCCGTTCGGCCACGATCTTCTGCCACGGCTCGCTCTGGTAGAACTCCTTGCGGCCGGCTTGGCGGGAAAGGATGCCGGCGAAGTACTTCTCCAGGGTGGCTTCGCTGTTCACCCAGCTCATCCAACTCCATGCCAATTCGGGGTCTGGCGAGGTGTTGAAAAGGCACCATTGGTTCGTCCAGGTCATGCTGCCAGGGGTCTCGCCGTCGGGACCCTTGGGGAAGGGCGCAAAGTCAAACTCCAGGTTTTCATTGTTGCCGAAGATGTACCCGACAGCCCAAGAACCCTGTTGGGAAAGGACGATTTGCTCGTTGACGAAGGTCGCTCCTTCAGGCGTGGGGCCAAACTTGTGCTTCAGTTGCAAGTCTTCCTTGAACTGTCCCGCGGCAATGCCCGATGGGGAATCGAAGGCCGCTGCCGAATTGTCCTCCGTATACAGGGTAGCGCCGTTGGGGTAGAGCCACCGCGCGATGCCAGACAGGCTGAAGCCGCTGGTGCCATAGCCCAAGCGCGTGATATTCTCGCCCGACACTTCGTGCACCTTCTGCGCATATTCCAGGAACTGGTCCCACTCCCAATTCCAGGTTATTTCGCGATCGACATCGAGGCCGGCGTCCGTCAATATGCGCGTGTTAAGCCCCATCACAACGGTTGCGGGGCCGTCGTACGGGATGCCATAGGTCATGCCGTTGTGCTGGTTGAAGAAACGGCCGGAGTCCACGAACTTGTCCGGCGCTGATTCGGGGTCTTTGGCCTGAAACGGGTCGAGCGGCTGCAGAAAGTCTTTCAGTAGCCAGTCAAGGATGAACGCCACCGAGACCTGTGAAGTGTCAACCTGCTCGCCGGCAGCGATCATCACGGTAACGTGTTCTCGTAACCCTCCCGTGCCTTGCACGTGGACCGAATCGACGGTCACGCCGGGATTGAGCTCCATGAAGTCGCCCTTGATGCCGTCGAAGTACTCTTGAATGGTGGGCGCGCCACCGGGCCGCCACCAGTCAGTGTGCACGATGAGACGGGGCTCCATCTCTTTCGTGTCTTCCATCTCGGCCTTGGGGGCCTCTTCCTTGGCCTCCATCTCGCCATCGCCGTCCATGGCGGGCGCCGCGCCGCAGGCTGCCAGCAATGCGCCGCCGCCTACCACGCCACTCCAGCCGAGGAGAGATCGTCGACTTAGTCTTCCAATGCTTCTCATTATATGAGAACCTCCTGAGCGCTACCTACTAACCCACTTTCGAACATGCTCAAAATAAAACAAGAACACCTACCCTGTCAAGTACCATTGTGCCAACGTGCTCGAATCGGTGTGATTGTCTGCTATTTCGGCAATCTAGTGCTTGAGCGTTCTGCCTTCAAGAGTCAGGGTATAGGTTATCAACGCTCAGCCTAGAGCCGCTCTCAACCCAAGTTAAAGACCAAGACCGAGGAACCCAGCTCAAGACGCCAAACCTGCGGAGTCCTACCACTCAAAAACCACCCCCAGCCAATCTGCGCCGCCGCGCGCGATCATGTCGTAGGTTTCCGGGGCTTGTTCCGGCATCATGCGGTGGGTAATGAGATGGTCTACCTTCAGCGCCTGCCGCGCGAGCAAGTCCAGTATCTCCGCGCGGTTGCGCTCTTGCGTCCACGGGTAGTAAGCATGGGCAATCATGGGCGAACGCGGCTGGAGCACGCCGATGATGCTGAGCTCTTTCGTCTGCAATGGATCGAAGAGCGGTATCTCCACGATGCGCGGGATACTGCCCACGAGGAGAATCTTGCCGCTCTGAGCGGCCATATCCATGAGCATGCGCATGGCGGTGCCGCTGCGGGTGGCGTCAAAGCCGTACGTCGCGCCCGCGCCGCCGGTAACCTCCATTACGCGCTGCACGACGTCTTCGTCGGCTCCGTTGACCAAAACCGGGGTACCGCTTTGCGCTCCCATCTCTAATCGAACGGGAAAGACGTCAATGCCGATCACAGGATGCACGCCGTTCAGACGCAGAAGCTGGCAGAGGAGCTGTCCGACGACACCTTGGCCCACCACGGCGGCAGTCTGCCCTAACTTGGGCTCCGCTTTGCGGATGCCGTGCATGGCGACCGCGCCCAGGGTCGTAAACGTGGCGTCAGCCGGGTCGACACCATCGGGTACCCGCAGCAATGTCTGCGGCGCGCCGGTGCGGCCGGTGGCGCGGTTAACGACGTGATGGGAAGCATGCCGACCGTTGCTCAGCACACGGTCACCCTCGCTAAAATCCCCAACCTCATCGCCTACGCGCTCCACCACGCCGACGTTGGAGTAGCCCGGGTACTTGGGGAAGGACTGGCGCTCCATATCACCGCGAAGATTCGTCAATTCGGTGCCTGCGCTAATCAGGCTGACCTCGGTGCGCACCAGCACGTCGTGTGGCCCAAGCGGCGGCACCGTTACTGCTTCAATCGTTACCTTATTCTGTTCGGGAAAAACTATCTGGGTTGCTTGCATGCCTATCACTCCTCTTCTGCATTCAGCGGGGGACAAGCCCCCGCGCTACTACATTCGTTCCCGCTTTGCGCAGTCATTTGCACTGTGCGCAGAAAAACCCATAATAGGACGTAGTCTTGACCGCTGACAGGTCCAATTGTACGGGAAAGGACGCAAACTGGAATGTTAGGTGTTGGCATTATTGGGTGCGGCGGCATTAGCAACGGCCACGCGCGGGGTTGGAACGCCAATAGCGATCGCGCCAAGGTGGTGGCGGTGGCGGACGTAGTGGAAGCTGCCGCGCAGACGCGCGCGGCGCAAGTGGGCGGCGCGCGGGTCTACACGGACTACCGCGAACTCCTGCAAAATCCCAATGTAGACGCGGTGGACATCTGTCTGCCGCATCACGTGCATAGAGACGCCGCAGTGGCGGCGGCGGAAGCCAAGAAACACGTCCTCATCGAGAAGCCGCTCTGCTTGACGATGGACGAAGCCAAGGAGATTGAAGCGGCCGTTGAGGCGAGCGGCATCACGCTCATGTGCGCCCACAACCAGGTCTTCACGGAATCCGTGCAGGAGATCAAGCCCCGCATCGACGACGGCCTCGTAGGCGACGTCTACTGGATTCACTCCGCCGACTGCTTTCTAAGCCGGCCCTACATCAGAACGGGCTCGGCCGCGCTATCGTCGCATGGTCCGGGCACGTGGCGCTCCAAACGCGAACTCATGGGCGGCGGCGAGCTCATCGATACCGGCTACCATCCGACCTACCGCCTGCTCTATCTGGCGGGCTCGAGAGCGATGACCGTCAGCGCATTGCTGACCAATCACCGCCTGCCGCAGCTCGACGGCGAAGACACGGCGCAGGTGCTGGTGACCTTCGAGAATGGTTCCACCGGCCAGGTCCTCAGCTCGTGGGCCATGAATCTGCCGTCGGGCTATTCGATCCACGTGGTGGGCGACCGGGGCACGATCTCGGCAGGGTCGGGCCGCATTGAGATGATGCTGAACGGCATGGACCGGCCCGCGGTAAAGGAACTCCAAGTTCCCGACACGTTTGCCCGGGAGATCGAACACTTTATCGGTTGCCTCGAAAACGGCGAGACGCCGGTGCAGAGCCTGGCAGACGGAATCGCCACGCTGCGCCTGATCCGGGGAGCGTACCTATCAGTAGAGGAACAGCGGATCGTGTCGCTCGATACGGTCTAGCCTACTCCCAAAAACTGGAAATCGCTGCGGAGCGCCGGCAAGCGTTCCGGAGAACATCCTAAACCGTCGCATGCCCCACGAACCTTCAACAAGACGGGCAGTTTGCCCGTCTTGCGCATTTGCGGCTCTACGTTCCCAATGCAGTTGCTGGTGAAGTCTGCCGCCGTAGGCCGGTACGTTATTGCCGGCCACCGCTCGCAAGGCGGTGACGATAGGGCCGGCCTAAACAGCGCGCACGAAACTGAGATCTTTGACCACATCGAGAATCGCAGAGAAGATTGGTGATGGGTAGATGCCCAATCCGCAACAGAGCAGGGCAACGAGCACGGCCATAATTGAGCCGGAACGCGAGAAGGGGCTGATCCTGCCGGGTATCTGAACCGGCTGGAGGCAGGCGCGGAGCGCCCGCGCATACGCGAGCATCAGCAGTCCGCTCCCCGCGAGGAGTGTGAAAAGAAACCATTCACCCTGTTGCGAAGCGGCTTGAAAGACAAGCCAGCGACCGGGAAAGCTGGCAAAGCCCGGCACACCGACAATGGAAAAGCTGCCCACGATGAACGCAAGGGTAAGCAAGGGAGCGCGGGACGTCAGCCCGGCCAACTGCGCAAAGGAAGCGCCGCCGAGACGCTCCTCGATCACGCCGACAAGAATGGCGAGCAAGAAGAGCGCCGCCGCCATTGCCAGCGCCTGATAGAGAATGCCCGTAACCGCCAATGCCGAGCGAGAGGCAACCCCTATGATGATAAAGCCGCTCGCGCTCACCGTGGAATAGCCCAGGAGTCCGCGCAGGTCATTGGTGCTGAATGCCAGAAGCGCCCCAAGCAGGACCGTGGCTAGTCCGCCCAAGGCGGCCACGGCGTTCAACTGCGCGTCGTTGGAAAGCCACGGAAACGTGGCCATCACCGAAACCAAGAATGTCGTCGTTGCGGTATGCAGAATTGCGGCGATCAAGATGAACCCCATCACCGGCGCGCGATACGCTACGTCCGGTAGCCAAAAGTAGAGCGGCGCGGCGGCCAGCAGAGTGCCGAAGCCCACGGCAAGCACGGCGGCAATGGCGCGTACACTGAGTTCCGTCTCGGGACTCACGCGATATTGGTCTACCAACAGGAGGCCCAGCACAATCAGCGCGCCCCCAATCGTCATCATGAGCGCATAGCGAATCACGGTAACGCCTATGCGTTGCGTCGGCACTGTGCCCAAGATGCCCATGGCCGCCACAACGTGCGCTAACTGCAGCAAAGCCGCGGCAACGACGTAGCGCGTATAGATCATTGCCGCGGCAATCAGGACTGCCGCCAAGACGCACGTGGTTGCGGGAAAGAACTCTCCTTGGCTGCGTATTAAGTGAAACACCAGAGTGAGTGCAAGTAGCCCAGTGATTGCAAGCAATGGCAAACGGGCCCTGGCGTCAAGCTGTATCGTGAAAGTCAGAATAGAGCTGCCGGAATCGGTGTCCAAGACCATTGCCAGCAAGAATGTAACGACGAGCGCGCTAAGGGCAACCAGCCCTGAAAACGCCGTCCAGCGCCGAAAGAGAATGGCTAGCCCCGCCGCGCCAATAGGGACGATGAGCAAGTGCAATGGTGTTGTTAGCACGCTATCTGCTAGCATCCCGCTCCAATACGCCCTCGAACTCGATGATCTGCACCAGAGTTGCCAAGAAGCCTACCCCGACCAGCACCAAGCCTTGCACCGTTAACAATGCCATGCCTTGTTCACCGAGGAACAAGCAGATCGTAAAGTCCAGTCCATTGACGACGAGCAACACTCCCATGCTCATACCAAAGATGCTGGTACGCAGCACCACCGCAAAGAAACCAAGCAGGAGCACGGCTGCCGCAGCCATAGCGGCAATTTGGGGGATTAACGCCGGAATGCGCTCAGCCAGCAGATACGCTGCCAGAATGCCGAGGGCGGCGACGCCTATCAGCGTGGGAGTCTCAAATATGGACTGGTTTTGCAGTGGTCGCTCCCGCTCCACCCACAAAGCTGCGGCAAGCATGGTGGCGACAGTGAGACCAATGATGATGCGCGTGACACCTACAACCGTCCCTGTGTAGGCCATGAGCAGAAGAGAGGTGCCGAGAAATGTGGCGACAAGTCCAACGTAAACCGCGAGCCACTGGCGCACCGCCAATACCGTACAGGCACCGGCAAGGAGAATTGCGAGCGTGTAGTGTTCCCAGCTCACGAGGCAATCCCTTGCGTTTCCAGAAGCAGGACGAGAAGCCCGAATATGGCGAGCATTGCGATTGCAATGTAATAGCGCCGCTCCGCCGCGGCGGAGGTTCTGCCGAGAAACGCCAAGCAACGTCCCAAGAGCAGAAGCAGGCCGTTAGGCGGCACGAGAAGGCGGTCCGCAGCGCCGCCGATTGTCCGGGTTATGGATGCCAGTTGCCGCCGATCCCGAGGATGCATGCGCCGCAAGAGCACTACGGCAATCACACCGACGCCGCCTACCAGTGCCGTAGAGAGCGTGCTCGGCACCAAATGCGCAGCCCAAGAGAACGTCGCCTGATCCGACATAGTGGCGTGGCTTATCGTCGTGACCGCCGGCCAGACAAGTACGGGAAACTGCCACTGCAGTACTGCCATGACAGTTCCCCCTGCGACAAGAAGCCACACGAGACTTCCCTGGCCGAGCAAGACTTCCGCTCTGCGCACCGAGGTGAGTGGTGGATTGACAAAGAGGCGCTGCATCCAGCGCCCAAAGGTAACGATAACTGTGATACCAAAGAGGACTATAAGAGCCTGCAGGGGAATTGCCCAGGTCTCTCTATCAATTGCCAAGTAGAGGAATGAACGCGAAGCGGCGCTCAAGGGGAGAACCACTCCTGCGAGCGCTGCAATGCCGATAACTACGGCGGCTGCCGGCAACGCCCAAATGGCGCGCTGACTCTGGCGGTGTATCGCCAAGAGCGACGGCCCCGCCGCCGCGACCAGCGCCATGCCGATGCCCCCACTGAAGACGATCAGCGCCGCCGCGGCGATGGCCTGGTAGGTGCCTACGGCGACCGCCACGGCGATGAGGCCGGCGTGGCCGATCCAATTAACGGCGAGCAGAGAGGCGAGCCTGCCTAATGCGAGCATTGCGGCAATCGATAGCGCCAAGCTCAGACCGCCGACAATGAGCAACGGATTCGCCCACGGAAGGAACGGCTCCGGACCGGAGAGCACGAGAAACCGCGCGACTACGTACATGGTTCCTAGCAGCATGATACCCGCCACATTCGCGTAAATTGGCGCGAGATGACTGCGCAGGGAGGCCGCCCAACCGTGAAAGGGAGGCCAACTTGCTCGAGCGGCCACGGAGGCCAATACGAGACCCACGACCAATGCATCGAAGGCGCCGGAAGGAATGTCGCCGTAGAGATATTGGTCGCTCCGGCGAGAAATGATAAGAATTGCCGCAAGCAGACCGTAACCGGAAAAGTGGCTCACCATGAGCAAGCGCACCGCCGCCGCACTTACCTGCGGGCGTTCTTCCCGGGGTAATACGGCCAGGAAGTAACTGGTCAAGCCCAGCGCTTCCCAAAACACGTAGAGAAAGAGCAGGTTCTCGGAGAGCACCAAGCCCCCGTAGGCGCAGAGCGTGAGAAGGATGCAAGCGTAAGCTCTACCCATTTGATCTCGCGGGAGATGCGCCGCCGGAAGAATCCAAAGAAAGCAGAGCAATATCGCTGCGCCAAGCCAGAGAAAGAGCAGGCTTACGGAGTCGAGCCGAAAGGCCAGCACGATTGCATTATTGAGGAGCGAGAGCCAGGGTCCGACTTCGACTTCCCACGGCGCTTCGGCGCCAAGCGCCGCGTAGACGCTGATCTGCACGAGGAGCCCGGCAATGGCAACCGTGGCAACAATGGGATATACCTCAATCCATGTGTTGGAGAGACGGAGCGCAACCACGAGCGGTCTCAGCCAACGCCACCGTAGCAAGCGTTGCTGCAGCCACGTGCTTCCCCGCACGACATAGTCGGCGCCGATGAATAGCAAGCTGAGGCCGAGGAACACCGCCGCCGGCCCAAACAGCCAGGGGTGCGGCACACTAAAGAAGAGATTCTGCACGGCCTCTGCGCTTTCGATCTGCAGTGAGGAGGCTGCTCCCTACCCATGCAGCAAGGATTCGCCGACTGTCTGCTCTCAATTGTACTGCGGGCCCTAGGCCGCGCGCCCCTGGCGCGCGGAGTCTTCCTATAGCTCTCTCAGAAATAGGTAGCAAAGCAAGGGTATCAGACGCGAAAATACTCTTGCCAGCGGCGCGTCACCAGTTCCTCGATCTCCGGACTCATCACGATGTCTTCCGGCCACTCGCGGGTAAAGCCCTCTTCCGCAGTCTTGCGGGTGGCATCCACGCCCAACTTTCCGCCATAGTTCGGCAGCGGCGCCGCGTGGTCGAGCGAATCCACTGGCCCTTCTACAATCACCGTATCCCGCTTCCAATCGACGTTGTTCCCCATGCGGAAGAGCACTTCGGACGTATCCTGCACGTCAATGTCGTCATCTACCACCACAATGAGCTTGACGCACATCATCTGATGCAGGCTCCAGAGCGCGTACATCGTCTTGCGGGCGTGACCGGGAAAGCGCTTCTTAATGGAAACGAAGACGATATTGTGAAAGACGCCTTCGTCCGGCAGGGCAATGTCATGGACCTCCGGGACCATCATCTTGATGAGCGGCAGGAAGATGCGCTCGGTGGCTTTGCCCATGTAGAGGTCTTCCATCGGCGGGCGGCCTACGATGATGGTGACGTACATCGGGTCGCGCCGGTGCGTAATGGCCGTAATGTGAAAGACAGGGTACTGGTCCGCTATCGAGTAATAGCCCGTGTGGTCGCCAAATGGACCCTCAGTCGCGTATTCGCCGGGTTCCACGTAGCCCTCGAGCACAATCTCGCTATTGGCGGGCACCATCACGTCCACGGTCTTGCCCTTGACGAGTTGCACCGGCCCGCCGCGCAAGAATCCGGCAAAGAGAAACTCATCGATGCCTTGCGGCAGCGGCGCGGTGCCGGAATACACCGCCGCCGGTTCCGCGCCGAGCGCCACCGCCAGTTGCAGCCGTTCCTTCTTTTCCACGCTGTCGTCGTAGTGCTCGCGCCCGCCTTTGTGCCGCTGCCAGTGCATGGCTGTGGTGTTCTTGCTGAGCACCTGCATGCGGTAGCAGCCCACGTTGCGCTTGCCGGTATTCGGATCATAGCTGCACACGAGCGGCAGGGTGATATATTTCCCCGCATCCAGCGGCCAGCATTTGATGATCGGCAGCATGCCCAGGTCCACCTCGTCGCCGGTCAGCACGACCTCCTGGCAGGGCGCAGAATTCACTACCTTCGGCGCAATGCGCGACAATTTGAACAGTTCGCCGCCGGCCTGCAATTTGGCGGCGAGTCCTTCCGGCGGGCCGCCCAGCGCGATGCCCAGGAGGTTCTCCAGCTTCTGCGGCAGCTCTTCCCACGAATCAGACCCGAGCGCCCACGCCGTGCGTTGCTCCGAGCCAAAGGTGTTGATGAGCAGCGGGATGTCCGAGCCCTGTACGTTCTCGAAGAGCAGCGCGGGCCCTCCCGCTTTGGTGACGCGGTCGGTTATCTCCGTAATCTCTAGCTCGGGGTCTACCGGCGCCGTAATGCGCTGTAACTCCCCTTTGCCTTCAAGGAACGCGACGTATTCGCGGAGGTCTTTGAACGTGGGTGGCATCTGAGGTGTGCATTCCTCCTAAAATGTTTCGCGCCAAGCCTGACTCGTGCTCCGACACGGGGAGGCGGGGGACAAGCCTCCGCGCTACTCCCCTGGGAGCCGCCAGTTCCGTCATTCCTGTATGTGTTGAGCAATTCGCTGACAGAAGCTTCTACTCACTGGACTGTGTCGAATGTACATGTCATTCCGAGCGCAGCGAGGAATCTAGGGTCCATGCTTCACACAGTACACTGGCTTCAGCACTCTAGATTCCGCGCTAAGAGCGACACTTGGCTTCGCTCCGTTCGGAATGACATGTATGCAGGCAAGCGCAGAGTTTTGCTCCCGTAATTCTTCTATCAAATCTGTCAACGAATTACCTGACTCTTACAATTCCGGCGAAAGCCGGAATCCATCTTTTCTTCGTTCCATACGCCCCCAACCCACTGCGGGGGACAAGCCCCCGCGCTACGGTTAATCCGTACGAAATCCGGCGCGGGTTGCGGCACTACGCTATCGGATCGCAGGTTACAAACCTGCGCTACCAGACCGCAAGTTGCGGAACTACGCTTCCGAATCGCAGGTTTCAAACCTGCGCTACTGGGTTTCCATCTCTTGCCGGGCTTGCATAATGGCCGCCCGCATCGCTCGCGTCGCTGCCGTTACACGTTCGAATTCACCGTCCAAACGCTGCCAATCCAGCAGTCCCGCACCGACGCCGAGCGCCAAGGCGCCGCTCTTGATGTATGTTCCGGCGTTCTCGAAAGTGATCCCACCGGTCGGCAGTAAAGGAATCTGACCAAAGGGGCCTTGCAGGTCCCTGAAGAACTGCGGTCCGACAATATTGGCGGGAAATACTTTTACGATGTCCGCGCCTGCCCGCAGAGCGGTGAACACCTCCGTGGGCGTGAATGCGCCGGGTACCACCATGCAGTCGTGCTCGTTGGCAAATGCCACGATCGCGGTATCAAGGTGCGGCGAGACGAAGAACTCCGCTCCGGCGGCCAGTGCTTGCTCGGCCTCCGCTACGGAGAGCACCGTACCTGCGCCAATCGCCATCTGCTCGCCCAGGCTCGCGTGCAATTCGGCGATCATGTCCAGCGCGTGGGGCGTATTGAGCGTGATTTCCATCACGTTCACGTCCGCTGCCAGCAGCGCCTCGCCAATGTGCACCGCCCACTCAGGAGGCACGCCCCGGATGATCATGACCATTCCGGCTGCCTCGGTGCGCGCTACCTGCGCCTGCGCGCGGGTGCGCTGGAGTGTCTGCATAGTGCTGCCCTACTTGGGGTTCTTGCGTGCCGCCTCGGCGGTCTTCCGCCGCTTGTTGCTTCCTACTACTATAAACTACTCGCGGTCACTTTATGTGCTGTGCCGTGGGCTTGGTCTGTTATGTTTGCATGCTTCTCCGGTCGAGACCTTTGTGCAACTTTGCGAGACAGTTTGATGTTGGCCGAGCCGGTATTTGTCCCCTTACCCCAGCCCTCTCCCCCAGGAGACCTTTGCAAAACCCCACTTTCAAGCAGGGGCACTCCCTCTCCTGGGGAGGGTGTCTCAAAAATAGATCTACTGGATATATACTGGTGTGAAGAGAAGCAAGGTGAGGTTGTGGGATAGTTTGTAGAGAGGTAGTGACGATGCCGTTGAGACCGTTTAGTCGTGAACAGGCCTGGCTGTTGCCGCCGACGCTGGACGAACTGATCCCGGACGACCATCCTGTCAGGTTTGCGGCAGCGTTCGTGGACAGCCTCGATGCTGCGGCCTGGGAGGCGATGGAGATTGACCTGCAAGGCGATCCGCGTGGCGCCGGGGCCTACCATCCGCGCGCGCTGCTGGGCGTATGGGTCTACGGCTTCATGACCGGCGTGCGCTCGAGCCGCAAGCTGGAGGCAGCCTGCCGGGATCAGGTACCGTACCTGTGGCTGGTGGGGATGCAGCAGCCGGACCACAACACGCTGTGGCGCTTCTACAAGGCGCACCGCGACCGGATGCGGACGCTGCTCAAGCGCACGGTGCGCACGGCGGTGCGAGCCGGCCTGGTGGAGTTGGCAATCCAGGCGGTGGACGGCACCAGGATCGCGGCCAACGCCGGGACGCGGCATACCCACGACGCGCAGGGGCTGCAGCGGCTGTTGTCCCGCACCGAGCAAGCGATCGCGGACCTGGAGGCGCAGAACGCCACGGGGGGCGACGCGCCGCCAGCGACTTTGCCGCAGGAACTTGCCGATGCCCAGGCCCTGCGGCGGCGGGTGGACGACGCGCTCGCCCGCGTCGCGGCTGAGGACGGGCCGCGCTACACGAACCTGACTGATGCGGACGCGGCCCTGCTCAAGACTGGCATGGGTGGCTTCATCACCGGCTACAACGCCCAGGCGCTGGTCTCCCCTCTTGCGTCCCCGGACGAGGGCGCAGGGGGGAGGTTGATCACAGCCGTGGACGTGAGCGCCAGTGCCGACGACCATCCCCACCTGGCGCCGCTGATCGAGGCGGCGCAGGAGAACATCGACGCCGCGCGGGACGTGGTGACCGTTGCGGACGCCGGCTACCATTCGGGGGCCAACCTCGCCACGTGCCACGCCGGCGGCCACACGGTATTGATGCCCACGACCCACGAGCGCAGACGCCGCAACCCCTACCATAAAGACCACTTCACCTACCGTCCAGAGACCGACACCTACCTGTGTCCCCAGCAAAAGGTGCTCACCTACACGCACCGCTTGACCCACAGCAACGGCTACCGGGTCAAGCGGTACCAAGCCAACGGCCGGGACTGCAGAACCTGTCCGGCCTTCGGCGTCTGCACCTCCTCCCAGAGGGGCCGCTCCATAAAGATCAGCGCCTACGAGCCAATACTGCAACGGCACAGGCAGTTGATGGCCACCGCGCCTGCCAAGCAGGTGTACCGCCGCCGGAGTACCATCGTCGAGCCGGTCTTTGGCCTGCTCAAGGAGTGGCACAGTGCCAGGCGCTTCCTGCTCAGAGGCCGCAGCCACGTGACGTCCGAATGGCACCTGCTGGCCACCGCGTTCAATCTCAAGAGCCTCCACGCCCTGTGGCGGTCTGGGTGTAGTCCAGCGTCGCCCCGGGGACGAGTCTCTCACTGGCACCGTCTTGTTCATACCACCCGCCATCTGTCTGTCCTTCTCACCCCATTCACCGTGCCCCGCACCAAAATATTGAGACAGCCTCTGGGGGAGAGGGTTGGGGTGAGGGGGTCTCTTGTTACAATGGCCCTTTACGCTGGGCAGTGTCAAGACGTATCAGGGCAGATTCGGTGTGCACATGGAGAGACTTCAGGAAATTCACCCTCACCCTAGCCCTCTCCCGTCGAGGGAGAGGGAACGTTCTCGCTTCCGCTTGGGTTTCGCAAAGGTCTCCCCAGGGAGAGGGAGTGGCTTTGGTCTGGTGGAAGCTATGCAAAGTGAAGGAGGTTTTTGCCTGGAGGCCCGATTTTAGCAAAGTTCTTCCAAGGAAGAGACTATGAGTTTCGCGCTCTGTCCGCGTTTTTCCAGGGCCTTCCCAGTGTGATGGGGCTAGTCGCTTGACCTGGCCAGGTTATGCTAAGGTCTGCAAGCGGTCTACGGCGCGGCGCCGCAGGCTTCCAGGTGGCGGCGGAGGATCTTTTCCGCACGCTGGCGGATAGCGCGCACGGCTTGCGGGCTCACACCCATGCGCGCGGCGATATCCACCACGCGGCGGTCCTGCCAGTAGATGGCGTAGAGCACGGTTTTCTGCTTCGGCGTGAGCGCCTGCAGGGCTATTTCGAGCTCGGCGTGGATGGCCGGTTCCGCCGTGGGCTTGCCTTTGCGCAAGCACTGCTCGGCGAGGTAGGCCGTAATCTCATCGCTGAGCGACTGGTTATGGGCGGGATCCGGCGGCGCGATGCGCCGGGAGGTGCGGCCGAAGTTGTGCACGCGCCACTTGAGCATGGTGCACATGTAGGCTTCGAAGTTGCCGTTGCGCCGGTAGTCGTACTCGTAGAGCAGCTCCAGAAAGAGGCGCTGCACCTCCTGGCGGGCGTCTTCAGCTTCCGAAGGCCGGAAGCTCCGCTTCAGACGCCGTATCTGGCGCTCCATGGGCAGGCGCAAGCGGTCCATGAGCAGCATCTGGGCGGTGGTGTTGCCCTGCTTTGCCGCTTGCACCGTGACGAACAGTTCGTCAGGCAGATTTTGCCCGCGGCGCGGCTGCGCGGGCGTGGGCTCTTTCGCCACAGGCGCCGCTTTTGCCAACGGCGTCGCATTCACTAAGGGCATTGTCGCTGCCATTGCTCTTTCCTCTCCTTCGTTAGCTGGAACGGTTTCTGGTATGTAACGTAGGGTCGTATTGCGTAGGATCGTTTGGTGCAGGGGCGCTGTAGGGGCGCTTCGCGAAGCGCCCCTACAGCGCCCCTACGGCGTCGGACGTTCATCCACATGTTGGGGATTTTCCCGTTCGTCCTTCGGTCCTTCGACAAGCTCAGGACGAACGGTACGTACCATGCGCTCGGGATCCCTTGCTGTCGGCTCATGCTTACGGCTCCCCTCATGCGAACACGCGGATCACGCCCACCACCTTGCCGAGAATGGTGATGTTGTCGCCGGGGAGCGTCGGGTAGTACGGGTTGGCGGGCACGAGGAAGACCTGTCCGCCGTCGCGCTGGAGGTGCTTCAGCGTGGCGGTGCCGTCCTCGCGCAAGGCCGCCACCATCTCGCCGTTCTCCGCGGCGGGCTGGGGGCGAAGGAGCACGTGGTCGCCGTCGCAGACGCAGGCATCCACCATGCTGTCACCCTGCACGCGCAGCGCGTAGACGTCCGGGTGACGGGCGAAGACGCTATCCACGGTGAGCCAGTCTTCCACGGCCTCCACCGCTTCCACGCCGGTACCGGCGGCAATCGTGCCGCGCACCGGCACGCGCGCCACGCCCAAGCCCTCCAGCATCTGGACCTGGGGCGTCAGCTCGTAGCTGCCCCAGGCCGTGCGGCGCAGGTAGCCCTTGGTCTCCAAGCGCTTCAGGTGGTGGTGCGCCGCCGCCGGTGCGCGCGCGCCGATGCAGCGGGCAATCTCTTCCAAGGTGGGCCAGCGTCCCTCCTGCTGTATGCGCGTGACAAACGTCAGCACCTGCCGCTGCTTGCCGGTTAGTGGCTTACCCGTCGTATGCGTTTCCTTCATGTGCACCTTCCTCTCTGTCGCCAACTATCGCTAACGAATGAATCTGTCATCGGGTGTCTCCGGTGTGGGAAACCTTTACACAACTCAAGCCGGTAAGTGAGAAGATCCCCTCACCCTAACCCTCTCCCCCAGGAGAGGGAACCGGAGCCGCTCCATGTTTGCTCGGTTCCGTACTCTGCACTCTCTCCTGGGAGAGAGGAAACCGGAGCGGCTCAATGTTTGCTTGGTTCCGTACTCTGCTCCCTCTCCTGGGGAGGCTGTCTCAATATTTTGGTGCGGGGCACGGTGAATGGGGTGAGAAGGACAGACAGATGGCGGGTGGTATGAACAAGACGGTGCCAGTGAGAGACTCGTCCCCGGGGCGACGCTGGACTACACCCAGACCGCCACAGGGCGTGGAGGCTCTTGAGATTGAACGCGGTGGCCAGCAGGTGCCATTCGGACGTCACGTGGCTGCGGCCTCTGAGCAGGAAGCGCCTGGCACTGTGCCACTCCTTGAGCAGGCCAAAGACCGGCTCGACGATGGTACTCCGGCGGCGGTACACCTGCTTGGCAGGCGCGGTGGCCATCAACTGCCTGTGCCGTTGCAGTATTGGCTCGTAGGCGCTGATCTTTATGGAGCGGCCCCTCTGGGAGGAGGTGCAGACGCCGAAGGCCGGACAGGTTCTGCAGTCCCGGCCGTTGGCTTGGTACCGCTTGACCCGGTAGCCGTTGCTGTGGGTCAAGCGGTGCGTGTAGGTGAGCACCTTTTGCTGGGGACACAGGTAGGTGTCGGTCTCTGGACGGTAGGTGAAGTGGTCTTTATGGTAGGGGTTGCGGCGTCTGCGCTCGTGGGTCGTGGGCATCAATACCGTGTGGCCGCCGGCGTGGCACGTGGCGAGGTTGGCCCCCGAATGGTAGCCGGCGTCCGCAACGGTCACCACGTCCCGCGCGGCGTCGATGTTCTCCTGCGCCGCCTCGATCAGCGGCGCCAGGTGGGGATGGTCGTCGGCACTGGCGCTCACGTCCACGGCTGTGATCAACCTCCCCCCTGCGCCCTCGTCCGGGGACGCAAGAGGGGAGACCAGCGCCTGGGCGTTGTAGCCGGTGATGAAGCCACCCATGCCAGTCTTGAGCAGGGCCGCGTCCGCATCAGTCAGGTTCGTGTAGCGCGGCCCGTCCTCAGCCGCGACGCGGGCGAGCGCGTCGTCCACCCGCCGCCGCAGGGCCTGGGCATCGGCAAGTTCCTGCGGCAAAGTCGCTGGCGGCGCGTCGCCCCCCGTGGCGTTCTGCGCCTCCAGGTCCGCGATCGCTTGCTCGGTGCGGGACAACAGCCGCTGCAGCCCCTGCGCGTCGTGGGTATGCCGCGTCCCGGCGTTGGCCGCGATCCTGGTGCCGTCCACCGCCTGGATTGCCAACTCCACCAGGCCGGCTCGCACCGCCGTGCGCACCGTGCGCTTGAGCAGCGTCCGCATCCGGTCGCGGTGCGCCTTGTAGAAGCGCCACAGCGTGTTGTGGTCCGGCTGCTGCATCCCCACCAGCCACAGGTACGGTACCTGATCCCGGCAGGCTGCCTCCAGCTTGCGGCTCGAGCGCACGCCGGTCATGAAGCCGTAGACCCATACGCCCAGCAGCGCGCGCGGATGGTAGGCCCCGGCGCCACGCGGATCGCCTTGCAGGTCAATCTCCATCGCCTCCCAGGCCGCAGCATCGAGGCTGTCCACGAACGCTGCCGCAAACCTGACAGGATGGTCGTCCGGGATCAGTTCGTCCAGCGTCGGCGGCAACAGCCAGGCCTGTTCACGACTAAACGGTCTCAACGGCATCGTCACTACCTCTCTACAAACTATCCCACCACCTCACCTTGCTTCTCTTCACACCAGTATATATCCAGTAGATCTATTTTTGAGACACCCTCTTGGGGAGAGGGCTGGGGTGAGGGCGAATCTTCACCGTTCCAGCCCAATTCCGCGTGCTCGTTAGAGTTGCGCAAAGCTCTCCTGAGGGAAAGAGGGTTTTCCTTGCTGCCACAAGGCAAGCCGTAGCGCGGGGGACAAACCCTCCGCTGCCCCGTGCTCCGACACGGGACAGGCTTGGAGTCAAGGGTAAACACCGTCTTGGCCTAGTCATCGGCAACGGCCACATCATCATAAGGTTCCTCTCTGTCGCGCCGCTGCAGCCTGTTCCCCCAGCACAACACCTACCAGTCCTCCCCTGTTCTCGTGCACTGTGGTTCCCTCGACACCACCGTTCACCCTTCGACAGGCCTGTACTGAGCTTGTCGAAGTGCTCAGGGCGAACGGTGAGCCACGCCATCGGCACCTGCCAGACCTCCCGTGTTCGCGTCCCCTGCACGGCGTTTTTCCCAGTATAGTAAATACTTTGTAAAATTACAACCCCTTTTACCCCTTAATTTTTACATTATTTTTGAATATAACTCTATGCAGCCCCAAAATCACGGGAAACACACTTCCCACTGCCGTCTACCCACTCCCGAAACGCCTGGCAAAGCACGCGCTCCGCGGCGATGTATGCACGCCACACCCTGAGCGCGCGGCTCTATGGAGAGGAAAAGAGCACGGCCGGGGGTACACAGAAAACCGCACTTTCAACCAAAGCACACGTGCCTTGCCATGACGCAAAGGAAAACACCCAGGTGACCCAAAACCAGAAGCACGCCAAGAGCCTCTACGCCGATCTCCTCACCGAGCAGGAACTGGCAGCGCTGGAGCGCACCGCCGACAATCCCCTGCTCCAGGACGAGATTGGCCTGCTGCGCATGCTCATCCGCCGCATCGCAGCCCAGTTGCTCACCGCCGAAGACGATGAACGCGCGCCGGCGGACAAGATCAAGGCGGTCAAAGACCTGACGGACATCCTCCTCAACGCCCTGAAGGCGCGCCACCAGCTCTCGCCCCGAGCGGAAGACAACCTGACTGAGGCGATGCGTCAGGTGGTTGCCGAGATCGAATCGCTGGAACGACAGGAAGAGAAAGCGCAGGAACACCACCATGCTGAATGAAACACCGACACAGACGCCCAGGCAGCACGACGCGCACTTCCACAAACTGGCAGACGATCTGGACCGGCACGGCTGCGCTTTCGGCCAGGTGACGCGCGAGTTGGCTGAGAACACGCGGGAGGACTATGCCCGGCTGGAAGCCAAGATCAACATCATCCTGATCGGCATCTTTGCTTCGCCGTTTGCCGCGGCTTTTCTCAACGGCATCCTCCGCAGCGTGCCGGGCCAGTAGAGGCGCACATTCTTATATGAAGACGAACGTTCAAGCAAAGCAGCGTGAGTGCCGCGAGAGCGGCACATTCGGCCTATCCGAGCCATCTCGCGGAGAAGAACCGGACTCGCTTGCCCGTACCTTCTTCCGCTACACCCTCAGCGACATTGCCTATTTTTCCCGTGTGCTCGTGGGGCGGCCTTTGCGGTCCTACCAGTTGGCGGTGGCACGGGCGGTGCTTGCGAGTGTGCGGCAACGTGAAGGGGCAATCTTCACCGTAGAGATGGCGCGGCAGATGGGGAAGAACGAGCTATCCGCTCATCTGGAAGCCTACCTGTTGTATCGCCATCAACAGCGCGGCGGCACTATCGTCAAATGCGCGCCCACGCTCAGCCCCCAGACCCTTGTCTCCCGCCTGCGCCTTGAATCCGTGCTGGACCGTCCCTGGCTGGCGCCCTATTGGCAGCGCGCCCACGGCTACATGGTCGCGGTCGGCAAGGCGCGGGTGATGTTCCTCTCAGCCCACGAGCAGTCCAATGTCGTCGGCGCGACTGCCGATCTGCTGCTGGAAGTCGACGAAGCTCAGGACGTGGACGAGGAGAAATTCGCCAAAGAATTCCTGCCCATGGCGACGGCGCAGAATGCCACCATCGTGCTCTACGGCACGCCCTGGACGCAAGACACGCTCCTCGCCAAGTACAAGGCGCTGAACCTCGCGCATGAAGAAAACACCGGCGAGCGGCGGCACTTCTCGTTTCCGTGGCAGGTGGGCGCGCGGGAAAATCCGCGCTACGGCGCGGCGGTTAAGGCGCAGATTCGCCAGCGCGGGGAGGACGACCTGGTCATCCGCACCCAGTACTGCCTGGAGGAAGTGGACGACGCCACGGGCTTTTTCACCCCGCCGCTGCAGGCGGCCCTGCAAGGCACGCACGCGCGACAGCAGCAACCGCAGGCGGATGCGCATTACGTGGCAGCCGTGGACGTGGCCGGCGAGGATGCTGTTGGGGCAAATCAACAAGGCCGTCAGTCGCGGCGCGACAGCACGGTGGTCTTGATCGGCGAGCGAATCTGGCGGCACGACCCGGTGTTGGGGTTCGCCCTGCCCGCGGTCAACGTGGTGAATGCCTACCAGTGGACCGGCCTGCCCACCACCGAGCAGTACGCCCGCCTCGTGCGCTTGCTCGGTGAAGAGTGGCGGGTGCAACGGGCAATGACTGACGCCACCGGCATCGGAGATGCACTGGCGCGTTTCTTGCAAGCGCGGCTGGGTGAGGACCGCATCGAGCCGTTTACGTTTACGGCGCAATCTAAGAGCGCCTTGGGCTACGACCTGCGCACCCTCGCCGGCAGCGGACGCCTGCAACTCTGGGCGGATGACGGCTCGGCGGAATACCGGGAGTGCTGGCATCAGGTGCGACGCTGCCAATTGGCGCTGCATCCCGGCAACCGGATTGGATTCCATGTACCCGCCGGTCAGGGGCACGACGACTACGTGTCGGCCTTGGCACTGCTCACGCGCACGGTTGAGGCCGGCGCGCCACCTGCCGTATCGGTCGCGCTGCCGCCGGAAGAGAGGGAGACGGAGGGGTATTGATGTGGGATTTGGGTCCTGTCCCAATCAACCACGGCAGATTGGCGACCCCCGGGCGCAGGTTGCAAACCTGCGCTACCGGTCCGTCACTCCGGCGAAAGCCGGAGTCCAGTCAGAGGCGGGACGGAAGGATCGTAGCGCGGAGGCATGCCTCCCGCTTGGAGACCGGGGACGCAGGTTGCAAACCTGCGCTACCGGTCCGTCACTCCGGCGAAAGCCGGAGTCCAGGGGGGAGGCGGGACGGAAGGATCGTAGCGCGGGGGCATGCCTCCCGCTTGGCGACCGGGGACGCAGGTTGCAAACCTGCGCTACCGGTCCGTCACTCCGGCGAAAGCCGGAGTCCAGGGGGAGGCGGGGTGGAAGGATCGTAGCGCGGGGGCATGCCTCCCGCTTGGCGACCCCGGACGCAGGTTGCAGACCAGCGCTACCGGTTCGTCACTCCGGCGAAAGCCGGAGTCCAGAGGGACGGCCGACGTGAAGCGATAACGCTTGTTCCTTGAATGAGAGGCACTGTTGAAGCAGAGAAGATGGATTCCGGCTTGCGCCGGAATGACGGAACTGGCGGCTCCTCGGGGAGTAGCGCGGGGGCTTGTCCCCCGCAGTGGGTCGGGGGTGTGTAGAACGAAGAAAAGATGGATTCCGGCTTTCGCCGGAATGACGGGCAAGAGCGACTTTCGTAAGTAGACAGAATTCGTACGTGAATCGAATTTGTACATGAATCGAAATAGAAAGCGAGCACGATGGCAGTACCAGCAACACAGTGGTGGCAGCGCGTGGGCGAACGCCTCTTTGGCGACGTGATCCAGGCACGAGTGCAGGAAGCGGTGGCGGCGGAAGACATCGGCTACCGGCAGGCAGCCGGCGGCGCCGAGTCTCGAGACGATCCGCTCTGGGATCACCAAAGGCTGCTGCGTGAAGTTTACGAAGCCTATATCACGAACCCCTTGGCGTATACCGTCATCGACGTGCAGGCAAACTTCGTGCTGGGCGGCGGCGTGCGCATCGCCTGCACGAGCGCGGCGGTGCAGGAGGTCGTGGACGCTTTTTGGCAGCACCCCGACAACAGTATGGACACGCGCATCTACAGTCTCTACACCGAGCTGGCGCTTTACGGCGAGCAGTTCGTGCGGGTGTTCACGGACCCGCTCTCAGGCGAGATGCGCCTGCGCCAGCTTGACCCGCTCCTCATCGATCAGATCGAGACCGCGCCGGAAGACATCGAGCAGGTGGTGCGCTACCGCGTGCGGGGCGTGGGCCAGGACCCAGGCTACTGGGTGGCGGCGGGTGAGATGGAGCACTTCACCATCAACCGCGTGTCGAATGCCCTACGGGGACGCAGCGACCTGGCGCCGCTCTTGCCGTGGCTCAAGCGCTACCGCGACTGGCTCGTCGACCGCGCCCGCATCAACCGCCTGAAAGGCAGCTTCATCTACGACGTAACCGTGCGGGGCGCGACGCGAAACGACCTGCTCGCTAAGATGGCCGCCTACGCCCAGCCGCCCGCGCCCGGTTCGGTGGTCTTTCACAACGAAGCGGAGACGTGGCAGCCGGTGCAGCCATCCATTGGCGCGGACGACGTGGCCGCGGACGGGCGCGCGCTGAAGCTCATGATCGCGGCCGGCGCGGGCTTGCCTGAGCACTATCTCGCTGAAGGCGGGCACGTGAACCGGGCAACCGCGGCGGAGATGGGTCTGCCGACCCTGCGGCGCTTCCAACGCCGCCAGGAGCTGTTCGGCCGCTACCTGCGTCGTCTTGTTACGCGAGCAATTCAGTCGAAGCAGGACGCCGGCGCATTGGGGACAGACGTCGATACGGCATTCCGTGTGGTTTTCCAGGAAGTCCAGCCGGACGTTGCCCACGTGGCGGGGCCGCACGCGGAATCTTTTGCGCGCTCGCTCCAGCTTGCCCAAGCCGAGGGCTGGCTGGAAACGGATGACGCCGCGCGTCTCTTCCGCCGTTTTCTCGCTGCGGGGGAGTAAAAGGATGCGGGAGCGGCCTACCGAACTTAAGTTTGGCAGCTTACTGCTCGATTTAAGGGAATCTTATCCGTCACTCCCGCGAAAGCGGGAGTCCATCGGGTCTGCACGGATGGATTGCCGCTCCGTTTCGAATGCGTGGCAACGTTCCCGGGCAATTGATGTGCCAGGCAGCCGCGGACGCAGGTTGCAAACCTGCGCTACCGGTCCGTCACTCCGGCGAATGCCGGAGTCCAGGGAGGCTGGGTGGATGGATTCCTACATTTGCGAAAATGGCGAATCGCAAGAAGATCCCATAGCGTCACAGTCGTGCAAAGTGGACAGGACCGTACCGCAGAGAATCCCCCTCACCCCGGCCCTTTCCCTCGAGGGAGAAGGTGGTTCCGAGCGGATTCAGTCACTCCGGTTCGTAGTCCAGCATCTCGCTAAGCTGCTCTTTGGTCATGCCCGCGGCGCGGAGCAGGACCAGGACGACTTCAGGCTTGAGGGCTTCGGACTGGGAGAGCGGCGCGCCGGTTGCTTCGCCGACACGCGGGTGGATTATTGCCACATCGGCAACGCCCACCACCGGGACGTTCTCGCCCTCGACAAGATCGGCGGCGATCCAGGCCGGGAGCAGCCTGCCAAGCTGTGCCAGCGCTTTCTCCACCGTCTTGCCGTGGGCCACACGGTCGTGAAGGGGAATTGCTACGACACTGACCCGCTGCTCGCCCTGCCAGGAAACGGCCGGCAGGCGGTACGTGGCATCGCCGATGCCAACGGTCACGGTGTGCAATTCAAGGGTATCGGCGGGCGGGTCTTCCTGCGAGAGGAACATCTCCGCAGCCAACGTGAGATCGGCCACGACGGCATCAACCGTATCGCCTTGCACCACGCAGCCCGGGAGCGTGGGCAGTTCCGCCCAATAGCCGCCCGCCTGGGAAGGCGCGACAACGACGGTGAGCGACGCAGTAGGTGAAGGAGGTCTGTGAAGGTTCATGCTGACCATTGTACCAATTGGCAGGATCACGGCCACGGACGAGAGCAGAGTTGTGATCTCTTCCCTCATTGACAATCGCGTGCAAACGGGAATCCGTCTTCGTCGCCCGCCACGGCCAGGAAGAGGAACAACGCCAAGTTCGGAGCGGGGGACAGGCCCCCGCACTAGGGGGAATGGGTTTCCGCCAGGTCGGCGGATGCAGGTTGCAATCCTGCGCTACCGATCGTGTCGGTGCGTCATTCCCGCGAAAGGCTTGCCCGATACGAGATACGGGAGTGGAAATTTCTTCCGTTGTTCCCGCGAAAGCACGCCACCGAGCGGGGTCGTGGAAGTCATCCTCGTTGCTTCCCAGCTACTCTCCCGGAGTGGGGGACAATCCCCCACGCTACGGGGAATGGTGCACCGCCAGGTCGGCGGACGCAGGTTACAAACCTGCGCTACCGATCGTGCCGGTCCGTCGTTCCCGCGAAAGGCTTGCCCGATACGAGATACGGGTGGGGGATTTGCTTCCGTTATTCCCGCGAAAGCACGCCGCCGAGCGGGGTCGTGGAATTCATCTTCGTTGCTTCCCGGCTACTCTCCCGGAGCAGGGGACAATCCCCCACGCTACGGGGAATGGGGCACCGCCAGGTCGGCGGACGCAGGTTACAAACCTGCGCTACCGATCGTGCCGGTCCGTCATTCCCGCGAATGCACGCCACCGAGCGGGGTCGTGGAATTCATCTTCGTTGCTTCCCGGCTACTCTCCCGGAGCGGGGGACAAGCCCCCATGCTACGGGGAATGGGGCACCGCCAGGTCGGCGGACGCAGGTTACAAACCTGCGCTACCGATCATGCCGGTCCGTCATTCTCGCGAAAGGCTTGCCCGATACGAGATACGGGAGTGGAAATTTCTTCCGTTATTCCCGCGAAAGCTCGCCCCCTGCGGGGGCGCGGAATCCATCTTGCCGTGTGCAGCGGCTCGGAGCGGGGGACAAGCCCCCGCGCTACGAGGATTTGCAGCCGCCACTTAGAGGGACTGGCATCCGGCACAGGCCGGCAGGCAAAAGGCCCCCCTCTCCCTGGGAGGGTGTCTCAAAAATAGATCTACTGGATATATACTGGTGTGAAGAGAAGCAAGGTGAGGTGGTGGGATAGTTTGTAGAGAGGTAGTGACGATGCCGTTGAGACCGTTTAGTCGTGAACAGGCCTGGCTGTTGCCGCCGACGCTGGACGAACTGATCCCGGACGACCATCCTGTCAGGTTTGCGGCAGCGTTCGTGGACAGCCTCGATGCTGCGGCCTGGGAGGCGATGGAGATTGACCTGCAAGGCGATCCGCGTGGCGCCGGGGCCTACCATCCGCGCGCGCTGCTGGGCGTATGGGTCTACGGCTTCATGACCGGCGTGCGCTCGAGCCGCAAGCTGGAGGCAGCCTGCCGGGATCAGGTACCGTACCTGTGGCTGGTGGGGATGCAGCAGCCGGACCACAACACGCTGTGGCGCTTCTACAAGGCGCACCGCGACCGGATGCGGACGCTGCTCAAGCGCACGGTGCGCACGGCGGTGCGAGCCGGCCTGGTGGAGTTGGCAATCCAGGCGGTGGACGGCACCAGGATCGCGGCCAACGCCGGGACGCGGCATACCCACGACGCGCAGGGGCTGCAGCGGCTGTTGTCCCGCACCGAGCAAGCGATCGCGGACCTGGAGGCGCAGAACGCCACGGGGGGCGACGCGCCGCCAGCGACTTTGCCGCAGGAACTTGCCGATGCCCAGGCCCTGCGGCGGCGGGTGGACGACGCGCTCGCCCGCGTCGCGGCTGAGGACGGGCCGCGCTACACGAACCTGACTGATGCGGACGCGGCCCTGCTCAAGACTGGCATGGGTGGCTTCATCACCGGCTACAACGCCCAGGCGCTGGTCTCCCCTCTTGCGTCCCCGGACGAGGGCGCAGGGGGGAGGTTGATCACAGCCGTGGACGTGAGCGCCAGTGCCGACGACCATCCCCACCTGGCGCCGCTGATCGAGGCGGCGCAGGAGAACATCGACGCCGCGCGGGACGTGGTGACCGTTGCGGACGCCGGCTACCATTCGGGGGCCAACCTCGCCACGTGCCACGCCGGCGGCCACACGGTATTGATGCCCACGACCCACGAGCGCAGACGCCGCAACCCCTACCATAAAGACCACTTCACCTACCGTCCAGAGACCGACACCTACCTGTGTCCCCAGCAAAAGGTGCTCACCTACACGCACCGCTTGACCCACAGCAACGGCTACCGGGTCAAGCGGTACCAAGCCAACGGCCGGGACTGCAGAACCTGTCCGGCCTTCGGCGTCTGCACCTCCTCCCAGAGGGGCCGCTCCATAAAGATCAGCGCCTACGAGCCAATACTGCAACGGCACAGGCAGTTGATGGCCACCGCGCCTGCCAAGCAGGTGTACCGCCGCCGGAGTACCATCGTCGAGCCGGTCTTTGGCCTGCTCAAGGAGTGGCACAGTGCCAGGCGCTTCCTGCTCAGAGGCCGCAGCCACGTGACGTCCGAATGGCACCTGCTGGCCACCGCGTTCAATCTCAAGAGCCTCCACGCCCTGTGGCGGTCTGGGTGTAGTCCAGCGTCGCCCCGGGGACGAGTCTCTCACTGGCACCGTCTTGTTCATACCACCCGCCATCTGTCTGTCCTTCTCACCCCATTCACCGTGCCCCGCACCAAAATATTGAGACAGCCTCCGGGGGAGAGGGTCGGGGTGAGGGGAAGCGACCCAGACAAAGCCGAATGACACCAGGTACGCAGGTCTAAGAAATAGCTCTCATTGAAAGGAGCAAGATGCATTGAATCAAGAGAACCTCACGCTGCTCGTGCCGTTGCAGGAAGCGCAGCTCGATGCGCCGCGGCGGGACATAGCCGTGACCGTCCTAAAGGAGGGGCTATCGCGAAACGGCCGCTATTTCACGCCTCAAGCGCTGCAGGATGTGGCAGCGCAACTCGACGGCCTAAAGGCCTTCGCCGACCACCCCGCGCCTACATCCGATAGCATCGGCAAGCCACGGAGCATACGCGACGTGGTGGGATTCTATCGCGAGCCCCGGCTGGAGGGCGACCGCGTACGGGCCACCCTCCACATATTCGCCAGTGCCGATTGGCTCTGGAGTCTGGTGCAAGAAGCCGTGGAACTGGGTCGCCCCGACGTTTTGGGACTCTCAATCGACTCGCTGGCGGCGGTGCGCACCCAGCAGCAGAACGGCAAGCGCAGGCAGGTCGTGGAGAATATCCCGGCGCTGCGCTCTTGTGACGTGGTCACCCGGGCAGCGGCCGGCGGCGCGTTCGAGCGCATTTTGGCAGAGCAGGAGATTTTCGACACAAGCAAGGGAGAGAAAATGCAGGAAGACGAACGGAACAGTTCAGCAACTGACACCCCCATCTCCGGGACAAGCCCGGCGCATTCACCCCATATAGAGGAGGTTTCTATGGGAGACACAACCGCAACAACCATCGATTCGCGTCTCGCCGAGGCCGAGGCCAAGCTCGCGTGCATGACCGCGCTGCACGAGCGCCTTGATAGCGCGGCCCTGCCCGCCACGATCAAGGGCAAGCTACGCCGCCGCTTCGAGGGTCAAACCTTTACCACCGAGGTGCTGGAGCAAGCCATTCAGGACGAGGTCGACACCGTGCGCGCACTGACGGGTTCGGCACACGTTGTGCACGGCGTGGGCACGGAGAAAGCGCGCCTCAGCGTGGGCGGCACCGGCGCGGGCCGGGGACTTGCCGCCGCCGAGGCGGGCTTGGCCCGGCTCCTGGGAGTAAGGGACATCAGTTCCGACGAGCCGGTACCCGCGTGGTCCAGCATCCGGGAGGCGTACGTGCAGATTACGGGCGACGCCGAGGTGCGGGGCGCCATGAACCCGGAGCTCTCGCTGGTGCGCGAGGCCAACGAGGTCACTACAAGCGTGCTCAACCACGCCCTCGCCAACGCCATTACGAAGCGTCTCGTCCAGGACTACGGTGCGCAGCCGCAGGACTGGCGGAAGTTCTGCGTGATCCGCAATATCCGCGATTACAAGCCCCAGTACCGGGTGCTCTTGCACGACTTTGGCGCGCTCGACTCCGTCGATGAGAATGCTGCCTACACGAACCTTGCCTGGGACGACACGCGGGAGACGTATACGCCCGCCAAGCGCGGCAATCTGGTGGTGGTCACCCGCGAGGCGATCCTGAACGACGACCTGGAAGCCGTCCGGCGCATCCCCACCAAGCTGGCGATTGCGGCCGCCACCACCATCAATGAGTTTGTGTACGGCCTCCTTACCGACAATCCGCAGCTTGCCGACAACACGACGGTTTTCGATAAAGAGAGCCAGACCTCCCACAAGAACCGCGGCACCGCCGCGCTGGCGGCCTCGGCGCTGCAAGCCGCCATCACGCAGATGATGAAGCAAACCAACAGCGCGGGCAAGCGGCTGGGCCTCAAGCCGCGGTACCTCCTGCTGCCGCCGGACCTCTACTGGACGGCAGTAACCATCCTCAACAGCACGCTGCTGCCCGGCACGCAGAACAATGACGCCAATCCGCTGCAGGGCATGCTGGAGCCCATCGTGGTGCCGCAGTTCAGCGATGCCAAGGACTACTATCTGATGGCCGATCCGGCCCAGATCGAGTGCCTGGAGGTGGGCTTCATCAACGGCCAGGAGACGCCGGAGTTGCTGGTGCAGGATAACCCGACGGCGGGATCGGTCTTCACCAACGACGCCATCAGCTACAAGGTGCGCTGGGAGTTCGGCGGCGGCTGGCTGGACTACCGGGGCGCGTATTGGGCGGAGGTGGCGTAGGGTGTTTGCGCGCCAGGAGGCGATTTGAGGGCTGGATCGACGCCAGTTTCCCCTCACACCGGCCCTCTTCCCAGGGAAAGAGAGTCTTTTGCGCCCGTCGGCCTGGGTTGTGCGGAGGCCTCCCTAGGGAGAGGGAGGCCTCTTTCGGCTGGCGTTCCAGGACGAGTTGAGGTCTCCCCAGGGAGAGGGAGCAGAAAGCGAAACCGAGTGAATGTGAAGCCGCTCCGGTTCCCTCTCCTGGGGGAGTGTACAGACCGGGGACATAGGTAACAGATGTTCGGGTAGATAGGTTACACATTTTGTGCTCTGAGGTCTATGGTTTTTACTCTTTGGATCGAGAAGTACACGTCCCAGACACCGTCCGTTCGGGTGGGTCGCAGGGCGACTTGCTTGTGCGTGAAGGCCCTGCCCACACGGAGCCGTCTGCCTTGGAAGGAGATGCGGCCGGAGACATCGACGCTGCGTACGCGGTCGTCGGGAGCGTAGGCGAGGGCAGGCAAGGTCTCTGGGAAAGGGCGAGGACTAGGCGTGTATCTGGTAATGGGAGTGTCGAGATCGAGGGCATGGTGTGGGCGTTCCAAGTTGTAGAAGTGGCGCCAGGTGTCAAAGGCGCGCTGGCAATGGTCCAGGTCGGTAAAGGTGGTCCCTGCCAGCAGTTCGCTCTTGAGGGAGCGGTGGAAGCGTTCCAGCTTGCCGAGTGTCTGGGGATGGTAGGGTCGGCTGTGCAGGACGTTGATGCCCAGCTGCATGAGCCAGACGGTGAGGGGCGTGAAGGGCTGGGCACTGTCGTTACCCCAGGGAGAGCCGTTGTCCATGAGCATGGCCTGGGGCAAGCCGTAGCGGCGAAAGACAGCGGTGAGGCGGTCTTGGACCGTCTCTCCCCGCTCGTTGGCACAGGCCTGTAACCCGAGGTTGAAGCGGGAGTGATCGTCTAGGAGGGTGAGAGGATGACAGCGGTTCTGCTGCATGACGAAATGTCCCTTGAAGTCCATCTGCCACAGCTCGTTGGGCTGGGGTCGTTCGAAGCGCACATGGGGCGTGTGCTTGGCGCTCTGGGCTGGATCGATGAGCCCATGGCGTTTGAGAATGGCATTGATGGTGCTCTTGGCCGGCACGTCGGTGACCCCCTGGTCCTGCAGCATCCGGCGCAGCACGTGTGCGCCTTTCTTCGGATGCGCCAGGCGCAAGGCGATGATGCGCTCCTCCAGCGCCGGGCGCGTGCGGTGCGGACACGTGTGCGGCCGCCGCGACCGGTCGTGCAAACCGTCTTCGCCAGCTTTCGCATACCGCTCCAGCGTCTTGTACGCCGTCTTGCGACTGATCTCCAGACGGCGACACAGCTCGCTGATGTTGGCCCCTTCCATCAGTGCCAGTGCAATGAACTCCTTGCGTTCAGACACAACCGTACTCTCCTTCCAAGGCATGGCGCTCCTCCATCTGTAAGAATCTCCATGCCTTAAGGTGTAACCTATGTGCCCGAACATGTGTAACCCATGTACCCGGTCTATACAGGGAGAGGGCTAGGGTGAGGGGAAATCTCCCGCATCCGGCCCCGTTGCACCGGCTTGGCATGGGCACACATCGGACTGGAAGTCCGCGCCTGCCCTTTTACCCGATACGGGGGTCTCCCGGTAGGGGCACGACATGTCGTGCCTCTACCCCGCGCCGGTTGCGGTGAAGAGCGTCGAGCTTCGCTATGACGAGCATCACAGTAGTTTTTTCACATGAGGATTGCGTATGACATTGAGCGACTTTCGCAGCTCGTTGCGTAACGAGTTGTTCGATCCGGCGGACAGCAAGCCGCGATTCAGCGATGCGGACCTGGACCACGCCATTGACCGCGCCCTGACAGAGCTTTCGCGAGTTGTGCCTTGGACGCGTGACGCGACGCTGACCACCAGTCCGGACTCGCGTTTGGTTGACCTCGGCAGCCTGTCGGATGTGTGGAGCGTGGAAGAGGTGGAGTGGCCCACGGGCGCCTACCCGCCGGAGCACTGCACCTTCATGGTGCTGCCGACCAGTGCGGGCACGCCGGGCTTCGTCTTTCTCCTCGTGCCGGAAGCGCCGAGTGCCGTGGACCCGGTGCGCGTGCGCTGGGGCACGAAGCACGTGGCGAGTGACAGCATGTGGTCGCTGCCGGAATCCTACACCGGCTTGCTGACAACCGGCGCGTACGCCCACGCGTGCCTGGCTTTCGCCACGCCCAAGTCTGAAAACTTCCGCTATCAGGACGGCCAGCAGGGCGCGGGCGTGGATACGAGCATGGTGAGCGGGTCGTGGTGGGAGAAAGGCACATCCGCCCGTGACAGATTTGAGCAGGAGCTCGACGCGCTGCGCCAGGAGCGGGCGCAGCAGGTCCGGGGCAGCGTGGCGTGGTCGGTGGATTAAGCCGATCTGGCGGGCAGATCACGGTGATTGGTCAACTTGCTCACACCGGCTTGGGGTGGACTCAGCGTACTGCGTTGCGCGAGGGTCTGTGCTCACATAGCCCTGGTCAGTGCGTTGTCAGGGAAGACCTGGATTCCGGCCTGCGCCGGAATGACGGACCTAGGGCTGTAGCGCGGGGGCTTGTCCTCCGCCTCGGGCGCTGAGCCTACGCAAAGCAGAAGAACTGGATTCCGGCCTGCGCCGGAATGACGGACCCAATGTCGTAGCGCGGGGGCTTGTCCCACGCCTCGGGCGCTGAGCTTACGCAAAGCAGAAGAACTGGATTCCGGCCTGCGCCGGCATGACGGACCTAGGGCTGTAGCGCGGGGGCTTGTCCCCCGCCTCGGGCGCTGAGCTTACGCAAATTAGAAGAACTGGATTCCGGCGGACGCCGGAATGACGGATCGCGCCGCTTGGACGGATTGCGCCGTTCGAACAGAGATGGCGGCGCGATCTGCAAACTTCGGCACGGAGAACCGACGGAGATTAACTATGCTCGATAGGAAGCAGATCGAACAGGTAGCGGCGAACCGGGAGCGGATCCGGCAAGGGCGGCTGCGCACGGTCACACTGATCCGCACCAGCAGCGGCGCCACCACCTACGCCGCGGCACAGTGCACCTGGAAAGAGGAGCACAGCACCGCTTCCGGCGCGGCAAATCAGTTACGCCGCAGCAGCAGCGGGCCTGACGTTTCAGCAGAGTTCGGCGCGGATGCCGACCTTTCCACTGTTGTGGCCATTGCCGACACGCCGGATCGCGCGCAGGTGGCCGGCGCACGCAAGTATCGTGTGCTGGAACACCTGAGTCTAGGGTTGACCGGTACACCAAACCGCATTCTCGTCAAGCTTGTAGAGATAAGGTAAAGCCCATGCCAACCGTCGGTGAAGATTGCTCCGTGATTCTGGATGGAAACGGTTATTTCGTAAAGCCCGGTTCATATCGTATTGAGGTGCCAAAGATCATGGCAGCCGAGCCGGATGCCGCCGCCGGGCCGGCGGCAGTCAATCTGGGGGCGGGCAAACAAGTGTGGCATTTCACCGCGCTTGCCTACACCAACCACCTCAACCACAACGGCACGGTGAATACCACAACCGCCGATTCCTACCGCGCAAACTTGCGGGCTACCCACGCGAAGTCCGAGGCGCTCTCGTTCACCGACCGCCTCGGAACCGCGCATACCGTGCACGTGCTCACGCTGGAGGAGCGGATTGCGGAAGCTGCGGGGTTTTGGGAGCAGCCGGAGTGGGAGATTGCGGTAACGCTGGTGGAGGCGTGATAGGCGAAGGACGATCGGCGGCAACTTACCGATCGCCTTTGCCGTACCGGGCCGCACACCGGAGATACGCACGAGGATCACCCGTCATTCGTGTATGTGTTGAGTAATTCGCTGACAAAACTTCTACTCACTGGACTGTGTCGAACGTACATGTCATTCCGAGCGAAGCGAGGAATCTAGAGTGCTGAGGCCGTGAAAGTGCGTTGAGCAGGGACCCTAGATTCCGCGAACAGTGTTCGACGCTGCGCTCGGTATGACATGCACCGACAACTCTTCAGAATGGAGAGCGAATTCTGTCAACCAATTACTCAACACTTACAGGAATGACAGTCGGCCGCTATCGCACCCATGTACATGAATGATCTGCACAGACTGTTGCCGGATGCCCTGGGGCTTGCACGCTGCCAGGCAACAGCCACGAGGAAGGGAGAACATACCACATGCCAGCCATTGGGGTGGACTGCAACGTGACGCTCGCGAACGCCAGCATAAACGACGGCGCGCCGGTGGGATTCTATATAAAGCCCGGTACGTACACCATGACTCGACCCCGCCGCGCGCAGGCGCGTGAAACAGCGGGCGGCACGCTTTCTTACGTCGAAAGCGGCCTGGCGAAGCGCGAGTTTGGCTTCACGGTCCTCTGCCGCAGTAACATTCGCAACCTGGACGGCACGACGAACGCAACCAAGGCGCGGCAGTGGCGCGACCGGCTCTGGGAATTCTACGAACGCCTGAACGAAAACCATACGTTCGTCGATCCGCTGGAAGATAGCTATGCAGTGCGCTTTGCCGCCTGCGAAGATCGGGTGATCCCCTTTGGCAAAGAGCAGTTGTGGGTGCTGGAGTGGGAGACCCGCGTCGTGTTGCAGGAGGTCTAGCACCATTGTCCCGACGGATTCTTACCTTGTCCGTTCGCCCTGAGCCTGTCGAAGTGCAAGTCTAACAGAGCGATGTATGTACGAGACAAGTCCTAGGCTCCGAGCTTGTGCTCTCCCCCGCAGCAGACTCTTGGATTGCGCAGCCAGGTCAGGCGACGAGACGCCCTCTCCCAGGGGACCTTTAAGGGCCCCACCTGAAGGCGAGAAGTCTCCCTCTCCCTGGGGATGTACAGACCGGGGACATAGGTAACAGTTGTTCGGGGACATGGGTTACACATTTTACTGATTGACACCTACGAGAGCATTGGGTTGGTCCGGGTTTGATAAGAGACTGGCGACACAGTGCACTCACTTTCCGCCTGTCAGCTTGTGCCAGAGAAACAAACAGTGTGCATAAGGATATTGAGTGGATCTAACTTTCAAGGCAAGGACATCGCATACTACGAAAACCCCCTCGTTCTATGGTGTTACCTATGAGCCCGAACAACTGTTACCCATGTCCCCGGTCTATACAGGGCAGAGGGTTGGGGTGAGGGGAAACATCAGAGCAAAGCTATATTTGAAGGGAATTACCGATGGCGCGTACGTTGACTAAGACTCTCGCCGCGGCGGTAGACGCGCCGTCCCGGCAACCGGCCATGCAGTTTACGATGCGGGATGCGGCGCACCACTACGCGCTCTTTCGTTCCGATCCGCGCCCGGCCGCCGCCAACGCCTGTTTCGTGGATACGAGCGGCGCGCTCTGGCGCGTGGACGTTTCTACGGAACGGGGCGTCGTCGCCGCCACCGTTTCGTATCAGCGCATCACGGATCCCAGCCAGGAGAGCCAATGGGCTGCTTGGACTCCCTTACAGACACGCGCCACCGGGGCTGCGGGCGTAGCGGCGGGTGTCCTGCCGAACGGCGACGTGATGGTGGTCTACGTGACGTTCACCACCGTCTACCGCCGGACGAGCAGCGACGGCGGGACCACGTGGGAAGCCCCGGAGACGCTGTGGAATCCGCGAAAGATCGTGCGCGCGCTGTGTTACGGCGGCAACGGCAGCATATTCGTGGCGGCAGATAAGTCCGGCGGCGGTGTGACGGTCTACCGGCTCAACGAATCCGACGGGAGTTGGCAGGCGGATGAATGGACCCATGGCACGTATTCGGCATGCGGGGGCATCGGCGGCGTATGGGACGGCACGGCCTGGCATCTGGCGCTTTCGCTATGGGGCGGCGTGCCCGGCACCACGGGTACCTCTATTGTGGGCTGCCGCACCGACGGCGCGACGTGGGAGTCGCTGACGCCTATCGCGCGAGTGGATGACAGCACATCGCGGCGCAACCTGCTCAGTCCCACGGTCGAACAGTGGGAGCAGGAGTTTCGCGTGGCGTTCCTGGAACGGGACCACGGCATCGTCTCGGGCCTCAATTTTGGGCGCTGGCGTTACTGCACGGCGCACACCTGGGGCATCTTCAGCGAAGCGACGCCGGTGGAAGACGAATCCTTTGCCGGGTTCTGGTGGCTGCGGCAAGATGCCTCCCACTACTGGCTGTTGAACCAAGAGATCGCTCACCAATACGGCGGCTACGCGGCCACGAATGCGGACCAGAATCTCGACGTGACGGCGCGTGTGCTGGACTTCAGGTGGGAAGAGGAAGCCAACGAAACCAGCAATGCGCGATTGCTCTTGGAAAATGCCGACCACGCGCTCGATAGCCGGCTTGGCAAGACGCTTCAGGCTGGCGCGACGCTGGACGTGCATTCCGGGTACGTGACGGGCAGCGGCGTCGAAACAGCGCCAATGGCGGAGCTTGTCGTGCAAGACATCACAATCCTGCCGGATAGCACGGTGCGGGTCGACGCTGCCGACGCGAGCGTGCACGCGCGCCGCCGCGTTGCGCAGACGTGGGCCTACAGCGGGCGGACCGTGCGCGCATTGCTCGCCGAGGCATGGTACCGCGCCGGCGCGCTGCGCATGACCGACGACGGCGATAGCCGCTTCGATCGGGTTCTGCCCGCTTTCGCCCTGCATGCCGGTCAAGCCTGGCAGACGATGCTGGACCGTCTCACCGCGCTGGACGGTCTCCAGTGGCGGATAGAAGCGGACGGCACCGTGCATTGCGGTTTTCCAGGCACGGACCAGACGGCTTGGACGTATGCCGGCTGGGAGTTTGTGGGCGAATGGCAGCAGCGCAACGGGGCTAACCACGTGCTGGTGCAGGGCACAGGTGTGCTGGGCGAGGCCTGGGACTGGGACGCGGTCCGTACACTCGGCAGCGCGCAAACGACGCTCGTCACCGACAGTCAACTCACGCAGGCCGTTGATTGTCAAAACCGGGCGGAAGCCGTGCTCGCCGAGGCCCGCCGCGACAGCAAAGCCTACACCGTGGACGTGCCCTATAATTCGGCGCTCCAAATCGGTGACGTGATTGACTTTCAAACACCGGGCTTCGCCTATGGCAAGCTGCGCATCGCCCGCATCAGCCACCGTTTCACACCGCACGAGGCGGAGTTCACGATGTCGCTGCAGTGCGGCGAATTAGAAGAGTAGGCTGTGTTGAATCCACCTACCGGTAGGGGCGGTTCGCGAACCGCCCCTACTACAACCCCACGCAGGGGAGAACCCGATGCCCTACGCTCCGTGTTCGTCATACAGGCGCAGAGTCTGGCCCGAACCCGACTCAGTAATCATATGCGACTGTAGCGCGGGGGCTTGTCCCCCGCATCCCTCCTTACAGTGACCCGGCAAACTGGTGTCAGGTACAGAAGGCCTGTGCGCGCTACGCGAACAACCGGTGCAGGTTGGCCTCGTCAGGAATGCAGACGTGGACAAGGGTACAGTTACTATCCGGTAGCGCAGGTTTGCAACCTGCGGCCCGGCAAAATCCATACCCATGCACGCAAGAATCCATCCACCGTAGGGGCGGTTCGCGAACCGCCCCTACTACATCCCACGCAAGGGAGAACCCAAAGTGCTACGCTCCGTGTTCGTCATCCGGGCGCAGAGTCTGCCTCGAACCCGATTCAGGGCGGTTTGTGAACCGCCTCTACGTCTCAATCCGGCAGCGCAGGCCCTTCGACAAAACCTGTACTGAACTTGTCGAAGGGCTCATGACACGTTTGCACCCTGCGGCCTGGCAAAATCCATACCCATGCACGCAAGAATCTATCCACCGGTAGGGGCGGTTCGCGAACCGCCTCTACTGCATCCCACGCAAGGGAGAACCCGATGCCCTACGCTCCGTGCTCGTCATCCAGGCGCAGAGTCTGCCCCGATCCCGACTCAGGGCGGTTCGCGAACCGCCTCTACTGCATCCCACGCAGGGGAGAACCCGATGCTATACGCTCCGTGCTCGTCATCCAGGCGCAGAGTCTGCCCCGAACCCGATTCAGCGTACCGAGACGGTGCTGGGCCGCAGCCCAGAGCTTGCCTACGGCGAGCACAGCGAATTGTGCGCTGCAGCCCTACTCGCGCGCTGTTGCGCGGCACATCAGCAAATTAGATCGGTCTCACATAGGAATAACTTCGCCAGGAAAAGCCACACCGGTAGCTGCGTGAAGTCAACAGATATACGGTCCACCATTTGTAGAAAGGGGCAATCCATGCCACAGCGAGCAGAAACGAGAGGCATCACACCCGGGTCCGCCTTGAGCGGCGTACTGCGGGCATTCGACGCGACGAACTGGCAGGCGGACGTACAACTGACCGGCTCATTCCCCACGATTCTCACAGGCATCGCAGTAAATCGGGGGCTGGACGCCTCCGCAATCACCGTGGGCCAGCGCTGCATCGTCGTCTTCAACGACCTGCAGAACCCCAACGACGCCGTGCTCGTGGCGGTATATGTCTAGAGGCTGTCAGGTTACGATGGCGAGCAGAGTTGCCATGCCCGCTGGCTCTCCTCCAATTGTGAGAGTGGTGCGCGTAGAGGTTACACGCAGACGGGCAGAGGCGCCATGCCTGTACGTGTCTGGAGATTCGAATCCAGATAGCGGAACATCAAACGATAGGTAACAAAGTCCAAGTTTAGGCTGTCTTACGCGATAGGTTACTCCAACACGAGACGTGATTGCTCATGCATCAGAGGCGAACGTGGTAAGCGGCAGGAGAGCCGTCACTCCGGCGAATGCCGGAGTCCAGGGGGTGCAGCGAAGATGGATTCCGGCGCACGTCGGAATGACGGAGGTGAAGGTCTTCTGCCGGCAGTGGTTTAAATTGTAATGATTGAATTGTCAACAAAACAGTCAACACTCACAATTCCCACGCACGCCTCTCCCGCATTCGCCACGCCGAATCGACACGAAACGGTGTGGGAAACAAGACGAGCGTTACGTTCGCACAGTTTGGCCGCTCTTGAGTGTTGGCAGAGTCTTAATAGCATTGCCTACTTTCTCCTCAGCCAGCCGCAGTTCGTAAAGCTTCTGGAGGTTCAGCCAAAACTCTGCGCTGGAGCCAAAGAAGTGGGCCAATCTGAGTGCTGTATCACCGGTAATTGCGCGCTGTCCGTTGAGAATGCTGGTGATGCGGTTGGTGGGCACATTTAGCTGTCGCGCAAGCGATGCGGCGCTCATTTCGAGCTCGCACAACTCCTCAGCGAGGTGCTCTCCCGGTTGAATAGCAGGCACAGTCATTCGCTTACTCCCTACTAATGATAGTCGACCATCTCCACGCTGGTAGGTTCCCGCGAAGCCTGCCGCCACTCAAAGCAGATTCGCCATTGGTCGTTGATGCGAATGCTCTATTGGCCTTTGCGGTTTCCTTTCAGGGCTTCGAGCCGGTTGCCCGGCAATGCAGCAATGTCCTCAAGAGAAGTTGCCGTCTCCAGACGGTCTAGTTTTAGCCGGGCGGCGCGTTCGATGCCGGAAAATGACCTAACACGCTTTCCAGCCGCAAAGTCCCTGGTTCGCTTGTCACGAAAGCTAATGATCATTACCAGCAATGGGCTGAGTTATGCGTTACGTCACGGATAACGGTACCAGAAAAAGCCGCTACTGTAAAGAGGGCTGCGCGACTGCCGGGCAATTGCTTTACGCCAGCACTGGGTAGTTGATGAGTCGCAGCGTAAAGCGTGGCTCATCAAGATGGATATAGGGGTGGATTACCGTCCCTGTCAACACAGTGGAGAGAGCCACTTCGCGGTACGTGGACAAGCCCCCGCGCTACGCTCTTCCGGTGCATTGTAGGGGAAGATACACGCCAACACACCCCTTTCGGTATCCCGCTATAGATGTGTTACCAACGGACCAAGTGCGCAAACGCGCCGCGGCCAAACCGGTGTCTCTATGCCTGCTTCAGTCCTGAATGGGACAGCAGCCCGCCTAAGGCACTCAGGAACGTGCGCACGTTATCCGGTTGCGCCACGTAGCCCATCAGGCCGACGCGCCAGATCTGGCCCATCAGTGGGCCTAAGCCGCCGGCAATCTCGATGCCGTGCTCGGCCAAGAGGGCTTTGCGCACATCCAGGTCTTCAACGCCGTCGGGGATTCTGACGGTCGTCAGCATTGGCAGGCGGTGGCCTGCTGCCGCGACCAGCGAGAGGCCCATGCCTTCCAAGCCGGCCTTCAGCGCGTCGCCGCTCTGCTGATGGCGCGCAAAGCGGTTTTCGATGCCTTCCTCGTCCATCAGGTCGAGAGCAGCTTTCAGGCCGTAGACCAGCGTACTGGAGCATGTGTGGTGATAGAAGCCCTGCGCCGACCAGTACTGGTGCAGCGCCTCGACATCGTGGTACCACGTCGGCAGCGCCGCACTGCGCTCGGCCAGGCGCTCGCGGGCGCGGGCGCTGAACGTCAGCGGCGCGAGGCCCGAAATTGTGCCGACGCACTTCTGGCTGGCGCTATAGGCGGCGTCCACACCCCACGCATCTACCTGGACCGGCAGGCCGCCCAGCGTGGTTACCGCGTCCATGAGCACCAGTGCACCGTGCGCGTGGGCGGCATCCGCGATCTCCTGAATTGGCTGGCGGACGCCCGTCGACGTTTCGCCATGCACGATGCCGACCACCTTGACCGCAGGGTGTGCTTGCAGAGCGTTCTTCACGTCGGCAGCGTCAATGGGCTCCCCCCACGGCGCGGTGACCTCCACTACCTCCGCGCCGAAGCGCTTGGCGAAGTCGGCCATGCGCGTGCCGAAGAAGCCGTTCACGCCCACGAGCATGGTATCGCCCGGCTCGATGAGATTTGCCAGGCACGACTCCATGCCGGAGAAACCGGTACCGGTGACAGCGAGTGTGAGTTCGTTCTCCGTGCCGAAGAGCCGCCGCAACTGCCCCGCCGTCTCCACGAGAAGCTCTTGGAATACCGGATCGAGGTGTCCCAGCACCGGCTGTTGCAGCGCCGCCATGATCTGCGGATGCACGTTGGCCGGTCCCGGACCGAGCAGCCGCCGCTGTGGGAGGGTTCTTTGCGCCATGTTTGTCATTGAGTTTCGTCCTTCCGCTTATTCAGACTGAGGCTGATTGCGATGGTCTGCACCTTTGCTATAGTATCCTAAATCCCTCTCTCTGCTCCTGGGGAATTACGGGCGAACTATCCTGAAATGCCCCAAAGCGGCGCAACCCCATTGAGCTCCCCTTACGCCTCTCCCTGCAAGGAGACCTTTGCGAAACCTAAGGGGAAACGAGAGCGTTCCCTCTCCCTCGACGGGAGAGGGCTAGGGTGAGGGTGAATCTCCTGAAATCTCTCCATATGCACACCGATTCTGCCCTGATACGTATTGACACTGCACAGCGTAAAGGGCCATTGTCACAAAAGACCCCCTCACCCCAACCCTCTCCTGGGGAGGCCGTCTCATAATTCCGCTACAGAGCACGGTAGGTAAAATGAGGAACGCAGCCAAGTGGCGGATTGTATTGACAGAGTGGTATAAGTGATGGAACCGTAGCTTGAAAGCTTGATGCGATGCCCAGAAAGCAACTAAAGTCTATCTCAAGACCTCGCTTAGCCTCTCTGCACGGCAGTGTACCTCGGAATAGGCAATTATGAGACAGCCTCCTTGGGAGAGGGTCGGGCCGAGGGGATCCTCACTGCTCTCAATTCCACACTCCCAGGCGGCGATTACTCCATCTCCCAGGCAGCGATTACTCGCCCTTCCCAGGCTCCGAATACCCCCTCTCCTTGGGGAGTGTATAGACCGGGTACATGGGTTACACATGTTCGGGCACATAGGTTACACCTTAAGGCATGGAGATTCTTACAGATGGAGGAGCGCCATGCCTTGGAAGGAGAGTACGGTTGTGTCTGAACGCAAGGAGTTCATTGCACTGGCACTGATGGAAGGGGCCAACATCAGCGAGCTGTGTCGCCGTCTGGAGATCAGTCGCAAGACGGCGTACAAGACGCTGGAGCGGTATGCGAAAGCTGGCGAAGACGGTTTGCACGACCGGTCGCGGCGGCCGCACACGTGTCCGCACCGCACGCGCCCGGCGCTGGAGGAACGCATCATCGCGCTGCGTCTGGCGCATCCTACGAAGGGCGCCCATGTGCTGCGCAGAATGCTGCAGGACCAGGGGCATACCGACGTGCCGGCCAAGAGCACCATCAATGCCATTCTCAAACGCCATGGGCTCATCGATCCAGCCCAGAGCGCCAAGCACACGCCCCATGTGCGCTTCGAACGACCCCAGCCCAACGAGCTGTGGCAGATGGACTTCAAGGGACATTTCGTCATGCAGCAGAACCGCTGTCATCCTCTCACCCTCCTAGACGATCACTCCCGCTTCAACCTCGGGTTACAGGCCTGTGCCAACGAGCGGGGAGAGACGGTCCAAGACCGCCTCACCGCTGTCTTTCGCCGCTACGGCTTGCCCCAGGCCATGCTCATGGACAACGGCTCTCCCTGGGGTAACGACAGTGCCCAGCCCTTCACGCCCCTCACCGTCTGGCTCATGCAGCTGGGCATCAACGTCCTGCACAGCCGACCCTACCATCCCCAGACACTCGGCAAGCTGGAACGCTTCCACCGCTCCCTCAAGAGCGAACTGCTGGCAGGGACCACCTTTACCGACCTGGACCATTGCCAGCGCGCCTTTGACACCTGGCGCCACTTCTACAACTTGGAACGCCCACACCATGCCCTCGATCTCGACACTCCCATTACCAGATACACGCCTAGTCCTCGCCCTTTCCCAGAGACCTTGCCTGCCCTCGCCTACGCTCCCGACGACCGCGTACGCAGCGTCGATGTCTCCGGCCGCATCTCCTTCCAAGGCAGACGGCTCCGTGTGGGCAGGGCCTTCACGCACAAGCAAGTCGCCCTGCGACCCACCCGAACGGACGGTGTCTGGGACGTGTACTTCTCGATCCAAAGAGTAAAAACCATAGACCTCAGAGCACAAAATGTGTAACCTATCTACCCGAACATCTGTTACCTATGTCCCCGGTCTGTACAGGGGAGAGGGCCGGGGTGAGGGGATCCTGTCCCTATTATTCTCCCTTGAAGACCGGTTCCCGCTTCTCAACGAAGGCCTGCAGCCCCTCTGCGGCGTCTGCCGAGCCGCGCACACGTTCGAACAAGAGGCTCGCCAGATTTACACGCTCTTCCAAACCCAGGTTTTGGCCCCGGACGGATGCTTCCTTCATGCCGCGGGTTGCCAGCGGAGCGTTCTGCGCGATGGTTTGCGCATACTCGTCGGCCGTTGCTGCGAGCGCATCCAGCGGCACGACCTTGTTGACGAGGTGCAGCCGGTGCGCCTCCTCCGCGCTGATGAATGCGCCGGTGAGCAAGAACTCCAGCGCATAATTCAGCGGGATACGATTGGCGAGCATGGAGGGGCCGCTGATAGAGCTAATGCCGCGTTTGGCTTGCGGCCAGCCAAACTGGGCGGTGTCGGCGGCGATTCTGATGTCGGACGCCAGCGCGATGCCGCCGCCTTGCGCCAGGCAAAAGCCGTTGATCGCGGCGATGATGGGTTTCCAGATGCGTGTCTGCATCACATAGAGGTCCTCGATTGACGTTCCCGGCGCCTCGTCGCCGGACGGTCCTCCCATCTCCTCCAGGTCATGCCCCACGGAGAACGCCCGGCCCGTGCCGGTGATTACTGCCACCCAGGCATCCCCCCGCGACGCGAAGTCGGCGAATACCCGAAATAGCTCCTCCCGCATGGCGCGGTTGATGGCGTTGAGCTTATCCGGCCGGTTCAATGTGATCTTGGCGACTTTGTCGTTGACGTTGTAATCGATGAACGACATGGTTAGTCCTTTGCTGTGGATAAAGTGTGCGGCCTGTCTACTGTGGCTCCGGTGACTTTTGTGTAGGCTCGAGCAACCTTGGCATTGGGCGAGGACGACATGCAGTGAGCGCTCGCCACATGGCAAGCGCCGTGCTATGTCCGCTCTGCCCCAACGAGCGGCACGATGTCAGTGACATCCGCAGAGATTCGCGCCACGTCCAGGTCGTACATCCGCTGGAGATTTAGCCAGAAGTCAGGCGTCATGCTCAGCGCCTTGCCGATGCGCAGGGCAGTATCCGCCGTAATGGTGCGCCGTCCATGCACAATTTGATTAATGCGTACGGGAGACACACCAATCGTCTTGGCCAAGCGATACTGGCTAATGCCAAGCTCATCGAGCATCTCTGCCAAGTGTTCTCCAGGATGCATCGGGGCGTCAATTGAAATTGTCAGTTCCTCTCCTTGACGATAGTTCGTGATCCCAATAATAGCTTCATCAGTTCCGCAGTGGTTTGCCGGTCTTGAGGATGTGGGCGATGCGGTCTTGGGTCTTGGGTTCGCCGCAGAGGCTGACGAAGGCTTCACGCTCCAGGTCGATGAAGTGCTCCTCAGTTGCCAGCGTGCCCGCAGAGGCGTCGCCGCCGGTAAGGATGCAGGCGAGCTTCCGTGCAATAGCCAGGTCGTGGTCGCTGGCTTTGCCTGCGCGCGCGAGTTCTTCGATCGGCGCAAGCAATGCGTCGCGTTCGTCTACGCCGAGTGCGGGAAGTATAACGGGTTCAGCACGTGAAGAGTCACCTGCTTCAGACAGCGCCAGCGCTTCCCCTTTGGCACGATAGAGCAGGTGATCGGGATTTGCTTCGATCACGTCGCTTGCACGGAGGTAGCCGATGGCTGCGGCGTCCGGCGCGTGCTGTGAGACTTTCGCGAGGCGGATGGTAGCGAATGTTCGCTGCACCGCCTGGGCCGGATAGGATGGACTCCCGCTTTCGCGGGAATCCATCCTATCTTCATCCCCTTCCGCCAGCATGCGCAGCAGCAGTTCTTTGCAGCCGCCGCCGGCGGGCACCAGGCCCACGGCGGTCTCCACCAAGCCCACGTAGCTCTCTCGCGCCGCCACCACGCGCTGCGCCGAAAGACCGAGTTCCAGCCCGCCGCCAAGCGCGCGCCCATACAGGACGGTCACAAAGGGTACGGGCATGCGCTTGAGCGCCAGCAGCGAGTACTGCAGCTTGTGGATGAAGCGCTCGATAACGTCCCATTGCTGCTCTTGGGCGGCCTGGAGAATCATCGCGAGGTTCGCGCCGACGCAGACGTTAGGCTGCACGTGGCTGCTGAGCACGAGACCCCGAAACGCGGACGGCACTTGCTCAGCGGCAATTTGAAGCATGTCGAGCACGTCCGCATCAATCGTCTGCTTCGGCCCGTGCACGTCCAGAAAGGCGATGCCCTCGCCCAGGTCGCGGAGGGTCGCACCGGCGCGAGAAACGATCGTTTGGGACTGCGCCTGCAACCACGGCAGCGAGAGTGACTTTTCACTGCCGCTGACATGCGCGTAACCGGACGCCGGTGTGGCCTGCTCTGTGCCCTTGTCGGTATAGCGGTAAAAGGGTTCGCTCTGCCGCGCCAGCGCGTCTACCCACGGCGGTACCGCCAGGCCGTCGCGCCCCATGCGGCGTGCCGTCTCGGCAATGCCCAGGGCTTCCCAGGTCTCAAAGGGTCCCAATTCCCAGGCGAATCCCCAACGCATGGCGTTATCGATGCTGGCGATTTCGTCGGCGACTTCGGGGATCTTGGCGACGGCAAAGGCGAAGAGCCGCGAGAGAATGCGCCAGGCAAGCCGCCCGGCATCATCGTCGGCCCGTGCCAAAGCGGATATCCGGTCGCCGGTATCTTCTAGCTTTCGCACAGCACGGAGTGAAGGCGCATCCAACGAGCGCTGCGGACGGTACTCTAAGGCCTCTGGGTCGAGCACCAGGATCTCCCTGCCGCCGTCCGTCTCCTCGCGCTTGTAGAAGCCTTGACCGCTCTTTGCGCCCAGCCAGCCGCGCGCAACCATCTCTCTAACGAAGGCTGGCACGGCGAACGCCTCTTTCTCCCACGCCGCCGGCACCGTGGCCTGCAGCTTGTCGCAGATGTCTACGTAGACATCCAAGCCGATCAGGTCGAGGGTGCGAAAGGTGGCACTGCGGGGACGGCCCAGCGGCAGGCCGGTGACGGCGTCCACCTCGTCCGGACCAAGGCCCAAGTCCTGCATTGCGCGCAGGGTCTCCGCGAAAACGTAGAGCCCGATGCGGTTGCCGACGAAGCCGGGCACGTCGTGGGCAAGCACGCAACCCTTGCCCAGCGTCTCGCTGCCGAGCCGTTGCACGGCTGCCGTAACCGCGGGATCAGTCTCGTCCGTGGGGATCAGTTCGAAGAGCCGCAGGTAGCGGGGCGGGTTGAAGAAGTGCGCACCGAGAAATCTTTGTCTCACGGCCGGCGGCAGCACGTTGGCTATGGAGTGGATGGGAATGCTGGACGTATTGGTGCTGGCGATGGCGTCGTCCCGCACATGCGGCGCCAGTGTCGACCAGAGGCGCTGCTTGATCGCAAGGTCCTCGAAGACCGCCTCGACAATCCAATCACATTCGGCTAACCGCTCGCAGTGGTCCTCCACGTTGCCGGGGCGGACACGGTCCAGGTCGCCGCGATTGAAAAGCGGCGACGGACGCATGGCAGCGAGTTTTTCCAGGGCCGCTTCCGCCCGCCGGTCGCGACCTTCTGCATCCGGCACGTCGAGCAATTCGCATTCAATGCCGAAACCGGCCAACAGCGCGGCAATCTGCGCGCCCATGGTGCCCGCGCCGATGACGGCAGCGCGGCGGACGGTCCAATCGCCTTTCGCAAGACCCGAATTTGCCAAGACTATTCCCTTCTTGTGCTGTGCTAACGGTGTCGGCGTGGGAAGTATCTAGTCCGCTATGGTGCTAACATCCCGCTTCAAAGAGCGGGGGACAAGCCCCCCAGTTGCGTCATTCCCGTGAAAACGGGAATCCATCCTCTCTTCGCTGCACGCACACAGTGCTGAAGATGCGGGGGACAAGCCCCCGCGCTACAGTCCAGAGGCCGTCATTCCGGCGAAAGCCGGAATCCAGTCGCCACACATTCAGTAGAGCGGAAGTGTGTCGAGCCTGACGACCGATGCGTCCAGGTCAACAAGCTACTTACGATAGCCCAAGTATATTCCTTGTTGCGCTGCGGCGAAGGCGGCAAGCCCGCCAGAACCTTCGCCGCATTGTTAGTCTTCCTGCGCCCAGGAGCGGGGGGTTATACCCCTTCCAGTGCCGTCAATCCCGTGAAAACGGGAATCCGTCCACTCTTCGCTGCACGCGCACTGTGCTAAAGATGCGGGGGACAAGCCCCCGCGCTACTACAGTTCAAAGGCCATCACTCCCGCGAAAGTTCGCCTCCGCATCGGGGGCGCGGAATCCATCTTCTCCGCAACGTGTGCGCACTGCCACAGGCGGGAGACTAGCTTCAATGACGTTGCAATTGCCACTAAAGCGCGGAACATGGTACTTGCAAGTCCCCACATCCCCGGTAGCGCAGGTTTGTAACCTGCGTCTGTATTGGGCCAATCGTTGTGTGCCCTCTTCCCCAGTACGGTGCCCATGGGAAAAGGCCTGTTTCTCCTTGTATCCAGGAGCGGGGGACAAGCCCCCGCTCTACAGTCCAGAGGCCGTCATTCCGGCGAAAGCCGGAATCCAGTCGCCACACATTCAGTAGAGCGGAAGTGTGTCGAGCCTGACGACCGATGCGTCCAGGTCAACAGGCAACTTACGATAGCCCAAGTATATTCCTTGTTGCGCTGCGGCTTGCATTCCAGGTTCGAGCTAACACTCGCACAAGACTCCGCCTACTCAAAAAGCCTAGGTGCACGCGATGATTACCGCCCCCTCACCACGCGGGTCGGAGCCGCCATCCAGCCTGCCGTCTGTCCCGATTGTAACGAGCTGGCAGAGCGCAAAGCGGGACGGATAGCTGATGGGGCTTTGCTCCACGGTGAAACCCTTTGACCGCAGCGCGTCGCACGTATCCGTGCGCATGCGGGCGTCGCACCAGATTGTGTCGCCTTCGGCGTGGATGCGCGGCGCTGTCACCGCTTCCGTGGCGGTCATGCCGAAATCGACCACGTTCGTAAATGCCTGCAACAGGGCGCTCAGGATGGCGTTGCCGCCCGGCGCGCCCCACGCCACACACGGCTTGCCATCCCGCGTGGCAATGGCCGGCATCATCAGGTGCAGCCGCGCTTTGCGGGGAGCGAAGGAACTGGCGCGGCCCGGCCGGGGATCAAAGCGGTTCATGCCGTTGTTGTAGACAAATCCCATGCCCGGCGTGATGACGCCCGAATGGTTCCCGTTGCTGTGGGTAATGCACGCGATATTGCCCGCCGCGTCCACCACGGTGAGGTGGGTCGTATCCCCGTGCTCATGGGGTGGCGCGACGCCGCCTACGGTACCGGCCGTCACCGCCGCCCGGAGTTGGGCCGTGCGCTCCGTCGAAAGCAGCACCGACTCTGGTTTGTGAGATAGGAAATCCGGGTCTCCCAAGTAATCGCGCCGGTCTTGATTTACCAATTGCAGCGTAGACCCCAGATGGGAAAAATAATCCGTGCTGCCGTGTCCCAGCCCGGTGAGATCGAACCCCGCGAGCACGTTCAGCGACTGCAGCAGCAGCGGCCCGCCGCCCGGCGCGCCGTTGCTATACACCGTGTAGTCGCGGTAGGAAGTTGCGCGGGGGGCGTACGTGACCGGTCTGTACACGGCCAGATCGTCGCGGGTTACAAACGCGCCGTTGCGCTCCAGGTCATTGCCTATGCGCTGGGCCAACTCGCCGTGGTAGAAGTCATCCGCCCCGGCCGCGGCAAGCTGTTCGAGTGTATCGGCATACGCGGGATTGCAAAGCTGCTCGTCCGCGTCAAACAGCGCTCCGTCCGGTTTCAGGTAAAGCGCGGCACAATCGGCCGTTGCGCTCAGACGTTCGACACGGCTGGGTCTGTAGGGCTCCGGTTGCTCGTTGGTGACTTGCGCCATGCCCGGCAGCACGGGAAAGCCCTGCCGCGCGATGCGGATTGCCGGCTGCAGGAGGTCGCGCCAGGGCATGGTGCCAAAGCTGCGGTGCACCTCGCCCAAGGCGGCCACCGCGCCGGGCGTGCAGATAGAGGTGTAGCCCATAGTGCTGCGGTAGTCCTCGAAGAGGCTCTCACCGCTGAACTCGCCTTCACCGCGATAGTCGGCAAGCCACATGTCCTCCGTCACCTGCGATCCGGCGCGCAGGCAGCCATCCACGATTACGTGGGCATCGTGCGCACGCGAAAAGAGGTGCGCCGACACCATGCCCCCGACACCGCAACTGAAGGGCGTCACGATCATCTGCACGAAAGCGGTGGCAATGGCAGCGTCAAAGGCATTTCCGCCCGCTTCCAGAATTTTCGCGCCTTCCTCAGCGGCGCGGGGATGGACGCAGGCTACGATTCCAGGCATCCTTTGCGCTCCTCAAATTGCGGAAACTCGTTACTTCAAGACTCTTCTCGTGTAGGACTCTCATCTCTTACTTGCCCTGGGCGAGCTGGCAGTTTGCTCGGCTCTCTATTCCAACGAATGTGGCCGGCCCACGTCCGTTATTCCTGTAAGTGATGAGTAATTCGTTGACAGAATACTCTCCCAAATTGGCAGTGTTGACAGATCATGTCATTCCGAGCGCAGTGAGGAATCTAGGGCCCATGCAACGTGTCGCCCAATAGGCTCAACATCTTAGATTCCGCGCTCCGAGCGACTCTTCGCTGCGCTCCGTTCGGAATGACATGTGTACTGTTCATGTAGAGTACTGCGTTCAGCTGCTTCTGTTCTCAAATCTGTCAACGAATTACCTGACATTTACAATTCCGTCGGAAGCCAGCAGCCATCTTTGCCGCGTCCAGCGCACAGTCCTCACCCGAGACTCCGGCGTGCGCCGGAGTGACAGGTGGAATTCCATTCGCCGCTCGCTCCACGTCACGGCCTGGCGCGCGATAGGCCGGTATCACTCCAGCCTGCCGCTCGCCGTACCGACGACGACCGGCGTGCCGTCCTGGTTTTCGCACCAGACGTCGAGCGAGAATTGGACACCTGAATCTGTACTCTCTATGTCAGTGACGCGAGCCTTGGAAACGATGTCGTCACCGGCGTCGATGATGCCGATGAACTTAGAGGTGAGCTCACCGTGGCTAAGCCACGCCTCGCCAAAGAGGTCAACCAGCAGTTCCGTCAGGTGGCCGAGGCACATGGCGCCGGAGGCGGCTCGGGTGGGCAGGCCGCTCGCCTGCGCGGCGGCAAGGTCGGTGTGCACATTCTTGGCGGGCCAGCCGTCAAAACGCGGCCAGCCGCCGGAAAAGAGCCACGTGCGGTACGATGTAACCTTCTTCGTGCGGCCCGTTACGGTGTGGCCTACGGGCGCGTCGGGCGAGATCTGTTGCATCTATGTGTCCTTGCTGCGTTATCTTCCAGCTTTCCGTCATTCCTGTAAGTGTTGAGTAATTTGTTGACAGAATTCTCTCTCTCAAATTGGCAGTGTTGACAGATCATGTCATTCCGAGCGGAGCGAGGAATCTAGGGCCCATGCAACGTGTCGCACAATAGGCTCAACATCCTAGATTCCTCTCTTCGCTGCGCTCCGTTCGGAATGACATGTGTACTGTTCATGTAGAGTACTGCGTTCAGTTGCTTTTGTTCTCAAATCTGTCAACGAATTACTCAACGCTTACAGGAATGACATTACTCTTTCCCCATGTAGATGTTCGTCGAAACACGGCGAAGCACTTGTGCGCCGGTCTCGGTGGTAATGAGCGCCTCGACAACCTGGTACTCTCGTTCCCGCTTACTATAGGTGTCTAAGATTTTCCAGGAAACGATGATAGTGCTCCCAACAGGCGCGGGCTCATAGTACGTGGCTTCTTCATGAGTGTGAATGGCCGCCACACCGGCGGGCAGGGAAAACGAAGGACTGCGCGTCAGATTGCTGAAGTTGAAGAGCAGCCCGGCGTGGATGATAGGCGGCGCGCCATCCTCGCCTGTCACATAGCGTAGATGTAAGTCCTCCACTGCGTGCAGGAAGTTCTCGTTGAATTCCTCCGTCACCTGAAAGGTGAACGGGTCCAGTTCATCACCGGCGACGAGCCGGTCGGTACGTTGCGGTGTTCCCACGATGGCGCACTCTTTCTTAGATTGAGAAGTCTTGCTAATACTGCTTACATATCCACTCGTTCGTCCACAAAGCGCTTGAACTTGTAGCCGCCCGCGATTTCGCCAAAGCCGTCCGCCGGCAGGAACTCAATTTCGGGACTTATCTCCGTTTCGGCGCGCACGGTGGCCGCGATCTCGTGCCGTAAGCGCTCTCGTTCTGCCTCAGCGCAGGCGGCTCGCACCCGGAGTATGTCGGCGGAGAGCGGATCGTGGGGAGTCTCTCGACTGATGACAACCTGGTACTCCCTCACCCCGCGGCTGAGCAAACCCGATAGTCCTTCTAACAGCATAGCCGGATTCACCAAGGTGCCCTTGACCTTCGTCAGGCCGTCTACGCGATACGGGCTGCCCAGGAAGCGCGGCTCATTGCGGCCGCAGTGGGGACACTGCTCGTGAGAGAGCGCCACGACGTCGCCGGCCGCGTAACGCAGCAGCACCGTGCCGCGCCGGTTGAGGTGCGTCAGGACCAGCAGGCCCCGCGCGCCGTCGGGTACGGGCGCATAGGTCTGCGGGTCAACCACCTCAAAGTGGAACTGCTCGGGCGCGGGCAGATGAGCGCCGCCGTTTTCGCGGCACTCGGTGGACGGCCCCATGAGCTCCGTCATGCCGTAGCCGTTATTGACCGTGACGTGCGGGCTGCCCAGGCGCGTGAGCCGCGCGCGCATGTCGTCGCGCATAGCCGTGGGGCAGGGCTCGCCCATTGCCATGACCAGCCGCACGGCGCTGAAGTCTTTTCCAAGTTCCTCAGCGCGCAAGATGATGCGCCGGACGTACGAGGTGATGCCCCACAACACCGTGGCGCGTTGGCTCTCGATGAGGTCTATGGCCTCGTCCATGCGCCTATGCACCGGAAAGTCAGCATAGGCACGGCCGGTATGGGCGCTGAGCAGCTTACTGCCGGTCGCCATGGCGCCCCACGTGGCGCTCAAGTAACCCTGGTGCGGCACAGCGCTTAAAGGAAAGAGATTCATCACCGTGTCGTCAGGCCCGACGCCCGCAATGCGCGCGCCGCGCTCCAGCAGATCGATGCGCGCAAAGCGATCGTGCACCGTGTCGTAGAACGGTGTCGGCTCGCCGGTTGACCCCGACGTATAGATGATGTCGGCAATCGTTCGCTCCTCCAGGCTCAGGCCGGCGGCGCGGGCGGGGTCAAGCCGAAACGACTCCGGATCGCGGACGTAGTCCTGTTTGGTCATGGGCGGCAGTTTGGGAATGTCATCTACGGTGCGGAAGTCGTCGGGCGTCAGCCCGTGCTCCCGCAGAACCCGGCGCGCATAGGGATGCGCCTGCGCCCACAGCGGCGCCATGCGCTGCAGGTAGGCGTTCTGCCGCTCGCGCAGCCGCTGGAGGTACGCGCTGGTTGCTGCCTCAGCGGACGGTTCTTGCATCTGCCGACTCTCAATGCGTGCGCTCATCGTTGCCGTACTCAGTTGCCGTGCGTTGTTTTCCGCGACCTACGCCCATGTTGTGGCTATGGGAATTGGGCAAGGGTTGTGCAGGCTGCTTGGTTGCCTGTATGGATTTACCGATTCTAGCGCGGCGGGTAGGTGGTTTCAAGGAGCAGCGGTGCGAGCGGGCGGGCGTGAAGGGCTGAATCGCTGCCATTACTGTCCGAGGGATGTGCTTTGCTGTATCCCGGAATGAGGCGGACCCCTGCTAGGGCCGCGGGGTTGGTTCTGGCTCGGTGGTGTAAAATGTCACCAACGGTCGTAGACCCTGAAGCACGATTGGATTGTCTCGAGTTGGACGGGAGCAGGCGGAAGGGCGCGTGCTCGTTTCCATTTCGAGTTAGGAGGCGGGGGACAAGCCCCCGCGCTACCTGAAGCCGGATTTGCAGTTGCAAAAGCATATTGACCGTAATTTGAGGTCAGACACTGAGGTGACACAAGCCAGCAAAGTTGGGAGGAAATTAGCATGGCAAGCACGCAGATGTTGTCGGAAGTGATCACCGATTCTCGGGCGTGGACCGCGCAGTCAATCGATGGGGGCGAGTCGTGGCGCTACACTCTGACGGCGGACTGCTTTGCGGAGCTTGACGCCTTTGTCGCACAGCGGCGAGGCCAGTCCCAGCCGATTACTGAGACGCGGATTGCAAGCGCCGACTTTCCGGCTTGCGCCGCAGTCCTGAACGATGCTGTTGTCGCCTTGGAGAGCGGGCGGGGATTCATTATCGTCGAGCGGCTGTCGTTCGAGCGGTATTCCCGCGAGGAGGCCCAGATGGTCTATTGGGTCATCGGCCAGCTTCTCGGTGCGCCGTTCGCCCAGGACGTGAAAGGCACGCTGCTCTATGACGTGCGCGATACCGGGCAGGACGTATCCAAAGGGGCGCGCTTCTCCGTGAGCAACCTGGAGAGCAGTTTTCACATGGACCACTGCTTCGGCGACCCCATTCCCGACATTCTCGGTCTGCTCAGCTTGCAGGGGGCGAAGTCCGGCGGCAGGAGCCAGTTCCTCAGCGCGTATACGCTGCACAACGAACTGCTCACCAAGTGCCCGGACGCGCTGCCGATCCTCTATGAAAATTTCTACTTCGACCGGCGGGGGCAGTTCAAAGAGGGCGAAAAGCCGGTCTTCGAAGCGCCAATCTTTCGCTGGGATGCGCAGGGCCTGCACATCCGCTACCTGTACTACTACATTCAGGTGGGGCAAGAGAAGATGGGTGAGCCATTCAGTCCCGCGCAAGCCAAGGCGCTAGAGGCGGTGGAAGCGACGCTGACCCGCCAAGACCTGCACGTTGAGATGCTGCTCGAGCCGGGCCAGATGCTCTTCACAAGCAACCATTGGCTGCTGCACAACCGCACCTCTTTTGAAGACTATCCCGAACCGGAGCGGCGGCGGCACCTGGTGCGTCTCTGGTTGAGCAACCGCAACGGCGCAGTGGCACACCATTAGGCAGGCAGATGGGAAGCTGCCGGCAGTTTAGGCTCTGTACGCAATGGCCTTCTAGGTACCTCGCCACGCGAAGGAGCCCCTCTCCCGTGGCGAAGAGCATTGCGTAGCCGCCGCTGCAGGGAGAAAGTCCCCTCTCCCTTGAGGAGAGCTTTGCGTAACCCACGCCGGGACGGGAAAGTCCCCTCTCCCGGCGGAGACCTTTGCATAACCCCACTTTCAAGCAGGGGCACTCCCTCTCCCCGAGGAGAGGGTACAGAGCGCGGAACCGAGTGAAAATTAAGCCGCTCCGGTTCCCTCTCCTGGGGGAGAGGGTTAGAGCCTGCCCCGTACTCGATACGGGGGTGAGGGGGAAATAAACGCAGTACTGGCCAGCTCTAACTGAATTACCGTAGGCATGCAGTAGATTCTCTCTATAGGTGAGACGACTCATGCAAGAATCCCCTCACCCCGACCCTCTCTCCGAGGAGAGGGAGAAATTGCTGCGTCCCTGACCGAACTCCTACAAGACTTTCCATGGCGAGAGCAGGCCGGGATGAGGGTGAGATTTCGGCAAGACGTATGAAAGCGTAGAGGCACGACATGTCGTGCCCCTACCGGTTAGGTGGCAGACCGGTTTCCTCGTTCGCTAGAATCCCAAAACAAAAGGGAACAACCGCCTCGCTACGCTGAATTTGATGGAAGACCCAAGAATTCCTGACCTAAAGGAGAATTGCCATGGCCGCCAACGAAGAACTGCGGGCAAGCGTCCGCCAAAGCTTTCCGGAATTAGCCGAGATCTCAGACACGACGCTGCGGGAGCAGGTGGTGGAGGCCTGGGCGTTTGCCCTCTCGGAAACCGAATTCACGGCCATCGAGCAGATGCGCGCGTCCGGCAACCCGGATACCCCCGCCATGAAGCAAGGCACCCAAGCCGACCACCTGCGCGGCGTGGCCCGCATTGCCTTGGCCATGGCCGATTCCCTGGAGCAGGTGGTGGGGCCGCTGGGCATCGACCGCGACCTGCTATGCGCCGCTGCGCTCTGTCACGATCTGGGCAAGCCGTTCGAATTCAGTCCCGCCAACCAGGCGCGCTGGCGCGCCGACCCCCGCAAGGCGGGCTTCCCTGCAGTGCGGCATCCCGCGTATGGCGTGCACGTGGCGCTTACCGTGGGTCTGCCGGAAGCTATTGTGCACACGGCCGGCGCCCACTCCGCCGAGGGTGAAAACGTCGAGCGCAGCCTGGTAAACACCATCGTGCATCTGGCAGACCATGCGTATTGGACTATCCTGCGACGCGCCGGAGCCTTAGAAGAGGAAGCGTAGCCGCACGACATGTCGTGCCCATAGGGGCAAATCTCCCATCCTTGCAGGAGAACTTTGCTTAACGAGGCCCCGAGGAAAAACGTGTTGCCCCCGCTCCTTGGGAGACCTTTGCATAACCCCACTTTCAAGCAGGGGCACTCCCTCTCCTGGGGGAGAGGGTTGGGGTGAGGGGACGTCTCACTCTTCTAATCGCACAGCTTGTACAATCAATTCAATCCAGATCCAAACCGGTCAATCACCGGCTTGCATTTCGAGCAACTTCACCCTCACCCCCGTATCAAGTACGTGGGGAAGGGGAGAATCCCCGCAACCCGGATAGTTCTCACCAGTCTTGCACATTTTCCGATTGGCCATAGCGGAGAAAGCGACCTGTACATGCTGCAATCTTCTCACCCCAACTCTCTGCCTGGGAGAGGGAGGAAGCCTTGCGCCGCCAGCCCTAATGGTGCTTAGGTCTCCCAGGGAGAGGGAACAACTGCTGCCGGGAAGACGGAGTGGTTGCCGGTGAGAAGGGGGATTCCCCTGCCGGAGAGAGGGTGTAAGGCTTGCGCCTTTGGCTGAGGCGATGCTACGGCCTCCCTCAAGGTGCGGGAATTCTCAAGGGAATGGCGGTCGGTTAGGAATCTGACCCAACGCGTTCCATGACAAAGCTTCCCCCGATGATGCCTACTCTGAACTTGCCTGAAATCACATCATCTTCCAACATACCGTCAAAGGTCAGTGGGGGGTCCTGGTCCGGGATCACGAAACGAATCCGGCCGTCCGGGAAGACTTCGGCGGTAAAGGCGAGGTTCTCGATCCGCCGCGAAGAAATGTCGAGCGTGCCGCGCAACTCGCCGTCCTCGACAATGAGTGTAGCGCTTACCGGGATATCAGACCCAAGCACCCGAGCATTCCCCTCCCAGTCTCCGACAAGCGATGCTCCCGGGACATCCGGCGTCGGTGTCGGGATGGGTGTGGGAACGACAGTAGGTACTGGAATGGGGGTAAGCGCCGGCGATGGCGTCGGCGTGGAAGTAGCCGTTGGCGCAAGAGTCGGCGTCGCCGTCGGGGTTGGTGTGGGAGCTGCCGTCGGGATTGGCGAAGGAGCCGCGGTTGGTATCGGCGTAGGTACTGCTGTTGGCTGCGGCGTAACGGGGCCTGGGTTAAACGGCCCGCACGTGCTCAACAACACGACAAGCATGCCGAGCGCACATGTTCGTATGAAGAGCAGCTTTGGTACCCGTAGATACCAAGCTTGTGGGCCGTGCCGCGTTGACGTCGAAAGCCGTGTTGAATTCTTCAGAGCGATGCAACCAAGATGTAGTGAGAATGTACCTGCCAATAGATCAACTATAGCGCACCCAATGGCACTCTTGGCTTGCCGCCAGCGGCTGACCCCCAGTTTCTTAGGAATATCTTAATGTGGAGAAGGGCCGGCAGACGCCGGCCCTTCTGTAATTTCCAGCTACCGAAAACGTGCCCCCTCCTCGCGTCACTAGCCAGCAAGCGCCTCGTCCACCAGCGCCTGCATCGGCTGCTTCATGCCGCGCAGGGCCTCCTGGACTGTCACCTTGCCCTCGAAGAGGTCACCAAAGATCGGAGTGATGAGCTGGTCGCGGATCTGGTTGTAGGCGGCGGAACGGAAGGAGCGCCCCGCCGGCACCGCGTATTGCAGCGCGTCGCGGTACACCTCCAGGCGCACCTCCGCCTGGAACTCTGCATCACCGTAGATGTTCTGGGCCCATTCGTCGAAGAAGTCCACGCGGTGGAAGCCGGTACCGCGTGAGATCGCCCAGTTGATAGTCTGGCTGCCCCACTTGATGAGCGCCCAACCGGCATCCGGCTGCTTGGAACCGACCACGATGCCGTTGCCGTCCAGGTTCAGGTGCGAGACAGGCTGTGCGCTGGTGCCTCGCACGACCGGGCTATAGACGAACGGCGCGCCGCGCTGAATCGCCTCCAGTATCATGAAGAAACCGCCGGGCGCGCTGCGCAACATGGCGCCCCGCTCTTCGACGAATGCCGTCCTGACGTTGGTGCCAAAGAGGTCGTTCACCTGCCCCGGCTTGTCCACGGAGCGGTCCTGAATCGCCATGGTGAAGAAGCGCTCGTAAGCGTCCACGAGCGCGGGATCGTCGGAAGTCACCGTGCGGTTGTCATCGGCGATCCATTCCGTGTCGAAGAGGTTCGGCCAGTCGATGAAGAGGTAGACCGGGCTCGCGCCCAGCAAGCCGAACTGCGAAGTCTTGCCGCCGTCTTCCTTCGTCAGCAGCTTCATTTCAGAGGTAAAGCGGTCGAAGTCCCAGTCGGGGTCTGTCCAGTCGGTGGGTGGCAGGTTCAGACCGGCCTCTTCGTACATGCGCTTGTTGGTTGGCGACACGGGCCAGTCGCCGCCGGACTGGTTCGGCAGCGCGAACAGCTTGCCGTCGCGCCGGAACCACGCGTCCATGGCGGCTTCGGGGAAGGGACTGAGGTCGACCTGGTCCTTGGCGACCCGATCGTCGATGGCTTCCACCGCTCCGAGCGCTGTGAGCGCCGGGTCGGTGAGCCAGGCTACGTCGGGCGCTTGGCCGCCGGCCACGAGAGTCTGCAGGAACTCACGCCGGTCGCCGGTCCAGATGATCCACTTCAGCGTAATGCCGGGGTTGTCGTTCTCAAACGGCTCCTTAACCAGCCCGTCGACGTTATCCAATTGGCGGCTGTTGTGGTGGGTGAGCCATTGCACTTCCACGGGTTCGGCCATGGCGGGTTTCTCTTCCTCCGCCTTGGCAGTCTCTTCCTCGGCCATCTCTCCGCCGGGTTCCATCGCCGCGGGCTGTCCGCACGCGGCGAACAAGAGACTGCCTGCGGAGAATGCGCCGACACCGCCGAGCAGGCGACGTCGCGAAAAACGATCTCGAATGTCCACTCTTCACTCTCCTTCGTTTGGAGCAAACCTGAAGTCACGTAGATCTTTGCCTCGTAGGGCCGCAGAGACTTCTCCTCCTTTCCGTAAGTGTCAAGTCTAACAATCTTAAATTATGCTTGTTAAAGGTGATTCGTCAAGCTCTACGGGGAGCAATAGTGTTGATTATCCCGGTATCGTGTAAGAGCGCACGTCTGCGGCTACAATGTCTATATGAATGTATGAACTCTCTATGTTTGGGAAGAGTGTAGTAAGGAGCATGCCCCGTGAATGAGCGTTCCGCCCAACTACGGGCTTTGATCGAGCGACCCGGCATTGTCGTCTTGCCCGGCGCGTATGACTGCTTGAGCGCGCGTCTCGCGGAGCAAGCCGGTTTCGAGACCGTTTTTACGACCGGCTTCGGCTTCGCCGCCAGCGCGCTCGGCGTACCGGACCTCGGCTTGATGACTGCCAGCGAGATTCTGGACCGCGTACACAACATCGTGAACAGCGTGAACGTGCCCCTCGTCGCGGACATGGATACCGGTTACGGCAATCCGCTGAACGTCATCCGTACCGTGAGCGAGTGCGTGGCGCAGGGCGTGGCCGGCATAATCTTGGAAGACCAGGAGTGGCCGAAGAAGTGCGGCCACCTGGAAGGCAAGCGCGTGATCCCTATGGAAGACCACGTGCAAAAGCTGCGCGCCGCGGTGGACGCCCGGGGCGATTCCGGCCTGGTGATCATCGCCCGCACCGATGCGCGCGCAGTGCTGGGTCTGGATGATGCCCTTGAACGCGGTCAGGCCTATTACGAAGCCGGCGCCGACGTGGTCTTCATCGAAGCGCCCCAGTCGCTGGAGGAACTGCACGCTATCGCCGCAGCATTTCCTACCGCGCCGCTCTTCGCCAACATGATCGAAGGCGGCAAGACGCCCGTCCTCTCACCCGCTGAACTCGCCGAGATTGGCTTCAAGATCGTGGTCTATCCGCTTTCGAGTCTCTTCTCCGCGGCGCGCGCCATGCAGCACGTCTATAAGGCGCTCAAAGAGCACGGCACGACCGGCACCATCACCGATATGACCACCCTGGATGAATTCACGGAGTGCGTGAACGTGGACCAGTTCCGCGCCTGGGAGAAGCAATTCGCCACACCGGGTAGCGGTTGACGGCAGACTTCCGCCCAAGACAGCAGCCGCGCCCACATCGTGCCGAGGCAGGACCGACCCATCTCACGAGAAATACACACGGCGGTAGGGCTTGTGGTAAAATCATACTCCAGAATGTAGCGGCATCTTGCCGTTACGAATCAGATATGGTACGGGATGTTCCTCTGCACGTGCCGCGTGCAGGTTGCGCTCCCCGGCACTGTACAGCACACTTCTGACGGCTAACTCGTTGCTTGCAAGACGGCATGTTTTAGACCGGCATTGGTGGGCTGCGCGAGTCCCCGTACATCCGGCAGTAGTCTGCATACTTGGCTAAACTCGTGCCAGCAATCTATTACGCAAACACAAACGCCGCACCGGCATCTCAGAGCCGCGCCTTGCACACAAGCGCATATGCAAGCCAATATAGCTTGATCGCACCGGCCGGTGTATCCAGTAACACCTTTGTCACCCACGCGAGACCGTGAGACCATGCGCCTCCCCAATGACCGGACGTCAGCACGCGTAACCAAGTACGTGCTCCTCATTGCGGGATTAGTCATTGCGGCCACGTTGACCGGATTTCCGGCGCGCGTGCTCAATAGCTATGAAGTCAACCAGCGGGTCCTGGCGCTGGAGCAGCGCCTGGCCGCGCGCCAAGCTGAGAATGAATCCCTGCAACACGAGCTGGCGCGCCGCCACACGGAGGCGTACATCCGCACGATGGCCAAAGAGCGTCTGGGATTGGTGGAGCCGGGTGAAGAGCTGGTGCTATTGCCCCTGGATGGGGAGCGTCCGGATTCCGCCATGGAAAAAACCAGCGTTCCTGTCAAAGACCTGTTGATTTCCGATACACCGTACGATGCGGAATGGGGGTACTTTTTGGAATGGGTTGCGCTGCTCAAGCGCAATTTCACATGAAGGATCACATACGAGATATGGACGTTCGCATCAAACGCATCGATCCCACGCTCCCGCTGCCCCGTTACGCCACCGCCGGGGCAGTTGCTTTTGATTTGTGCGCCCGCGCGAGCGTGACTATCGCGCCGCAAGCAACCTCTCGCGTACCCTGCAACGTGGTGATTGAGGTGCCGCCGGGATACGCGCTTGTGGTGGCGAGCCGCAGCAGCACGCCGGTGCGCAAGGGCCTGCTGAAAGCGAACGGTATCGGCATCATCGACCAGGACTACTGCGGTGATACCGACGAGATCCAAGCCCTCTTCTATAACGTGACGTCCGCGCCGGTAACCGTGGAGCGCGGCGAACGGATCGCCCAGGCGTTGCTTATCCCAGTTCCGCGCGTCACGTGGGAAGAGGTGGCAAGTCTTGACACTGAAGACCGCGGCGGCTTTGGCAGCACCGGCGTCTAGCTGAAGTGCCGTTGCCTAGCAACGGAATGTCTCTCTCTACGCCGTTCTTCCTTCGACAAGCTCAGGACGAACGGATTATTTTTCCGGGCTCCGCACGTGTGACCGTTAGATTGTTTCCACGCTCGCGTCGGCAAACCGGCACGCCTCGCCTGGACTGTAAGTGTTGAGTAAATCGTTGACAGAATACGCTTTCCCGTAGAAAGCGCTACAAGGCCTTGTCATTCCGAGCGTAGCGTCGAACACTGTTCGCGGAATCTAGGGTCCCTGCTCAACACACTTTCACGGCCTCAGCACTCTAGATTCCGCGCTAAGAGCGTCACTCCGCTACGCTCCGTTCGGAATGACATGTATGTAGGCGAACACAGAGTTCTGCTCCCATGTTTCTTCTACCAATTCTGTCAACGAATTACCTGACATCTACATGGACGACACACTGCATCCCTGTGGTTACGCCGGGCAACTTGCCCGGTGAACAACGCATCTCTCGTAGGACATGTGGCTGAAGCTCTACAGCGTGCGCGCCTGGGGTACCATGATCACATGATGTACCAAGATCGAACTGCGGAGGCGGCGGTGAGTGGGGTGAATAAACCAAGGCCGCCGCGCGATCCGTTGCTGGATACTGTAGCGCAGACCATTGCCAGCCATGACCTGCTACCCAGTGGCAGCAGGATTGTCGTGGCCGTGTCCGGCGGGGCGGATTCCATCGCTCTGCTCGACGCCCTGCAACAGCTTGCGCCGGGTCACCGCTGGCACCTCCACGTGGCACACGTGAATCACCAGCTCCGAGGCGCAGAATCTGACGCGGACGCCGCGCTTGTTGCGCAATTTGCCGCGCGCGCAGGTTTGCCCTGCACGGTACGATCAATCGATGTCGCGCGGGCGCAGCAAGACCACGCCTCACCGGAGAACACCGCCCGGCGGCTGCGCTACCGGCAGCTTGCCGCAATCGCCCGGCAAGCGGAAGCGCGCTACATTGCCCTAGCCCACCACCAGAACGATCAAGCCGAGACCGTATTGCTCCATCTGCTGCGGGGCAGCGGTCCGGGCGGCCTTGCCGGCATGCGCTACGCGAGCCCGCTGCTGCTTACCGATGATGCTGTGCCGGGTCCAGCTAACGTTGCCAGCGCTCGAGAAGACCGGCAGGAGGCGTACCATCCGCCTGACCCTACCATCACCCTGGTGCGACCACTGCTGAACGTAGCGCGCGCCGACATCCGCGCCTATTGCACCCACCGGGAACTGGCGTTTCGCGAAGACAGCAGTAATGAGACCACCACGCCGCAGCGGAACTGGCTGCGCCATGAAGTGCTCCCATTGCTCGAGACGCGTTACCCCGCAGCAGCGCGCACGCTGGCCCGCGCCGCCCGCGTATTCGAGGAAGACTCTGCGTATTTGAATGCATTGGCTGAAGACTGGTTACATCGGCATTCTCAGCGGCAGACAGACGGTGTGCTTTTCGCTCGCTCCCCGTGGCTCGCTCAGCCGCCCGCCTTGCAAGCGGCAGTGTTGCGCTCCGCCGTGGCGCGTGTGGTGGGGCACGTTCAAGGGCTGGAATACGCGCACGTCATTAGTGCGCGCGAGGTGCTGCGTCAGGACAAGACCGGCGTCGCAAGTCCGCTTCCCGGCGGTTTGCTGTGCCGTGCCGAGCATGACGGCATCTGGATCGGATATGCGCCTGCGCCAGCATTCTTCCCGCCGATCACGCTCGCCGTACCCGGCCGCACGGAGATTGCGCAGCTCGGCTGCGCCATTCACGCCGCGCTGGTTAGACCAAGCGAGGTAGACTTCCACACCGGAACTATCGGTGAGGTCGCCTGGATCGACGCCGGACAGGCGGCCGGAGTTCTCAAGGTGCGGACGCGCCTGCCCGGCGACCGTTTCGTGCCGCTGGGCATGACCGGCGAGAAGAAACTCCAGGACTTCCTGGTGGATGCTCGGGTGCCGGCGCGTCTGCGGGACCTTGTGCCGCTCATCGTTACAGAGAATAATGCTATCGTTTGGGTCGCGGGACACCGCAGCGACGCCCGCTATCGCATCACCGATGAGACGCGGCATGTAATTCAGTTGCGCCTTGAATCATTGCCTGCGGAGAACCTTACGTGAGCGGTGCCTTCAAGTCCGCACTCAAGGTCAATCCCCTCTCCTGGGGAGATTCTTGCGTTACTCATCTGCAGGCGAGTAAACCTCCCTCTCCCTGGGGAGAGGGTGTATAGACCTGACACATAGTTTACAGGTGTACGAGGACATACTTTACACATGAGTTGGTATTTCTACACGGGGCAGAGGTCCGCGCAGGTTCAGCTCTGCTATGTGGTGGGTCATGAACCACACACTCCACACGCCGTCACTGGTGGTTGGTCTCAGGCCGATGTGGCAACCCACAAACGCCTTGCCGACGCGGAACTCTCGTCCCTGAAAGTTGACCCAACCTTCCGCCATCACCTTGCGCGTCTCGTCGCCGTCGCCATACGTGATCGGGGGGAGTTCCTCGGGGAAGGAGCGGCGGCTCGGCGCGTAGCGGCTCAGGGGCGTTGCCATGTGGAGGGCCTGGTGCGGTCGTTCCAGGTTGTAGACGTCCCGCCAGCGGTCCAGGGCCGCTTGGCAGGTCGCGAGGTCGGCGAACCGCCTGCCTTGCAGCGCCTCAGCCTGCAAGGTGCGGTGGAACCGCTCCTCTTTGCCCTGGGTCTGCGGATGGTAGGGGCGACCATGGCTCACCGACACGCCCAGCCGCAGCAGCCAGACGGTAAGCCTGGTGTACGGGTGCGCGGCATTGCTGCCCCACGGCGACCCGTTGTCCATCAGCATACGCGCCGGCAGTCCGTAGCGGCGAAAGGCACTCGTCAGACATGCCCGCACCGTGTCTGCCCGCTCGTCCCCACAGGCCCACAGACCCACGGCGAAGCGGGAGTGGTCGTCCAAGACGGTGAGCGGGTGGCAGCGCCCGGCGTCCACGGCGAAGTGACCCTTGTAGTCCATCTGCCACAGGTCGTTGGGATACGGGTGTTCAAAGCGCTGCCAGTCCCGGTGCGTTCGCTCCACCGGGTCGATGAGATCGTGCCGATGGAGGATGTTGGTGATGGCGCTGGGGCTGGGAACCACCGTGTGACCGGCGTTCAGCAGTGCGTGGTGGAGCTTGCGACCGCCCCACGCCGGGTGGCGCTTGCGCAGTTCTACCACGACCGCCTCCACCGCAGATGGCGTGCGCCGCGGCGAGTGGTGCGGCCGACGCGAGCGGGACGTGAAGGCCTCTTCCCCCTCTTCGGCGTAACGATGCAGCAAGGCATAGCCAGTGGGCGGCGAGATCGCAAAGCGTCGACACAACGCGCGTATGTTCGCCCCCGGCGCTCGCGCCAAAGCGACGAATTCGCGCTTAGCATCCACAGCAGTACTCTCCTTCCAAGGCATGAGGCACCTCCTTCTTTACTCAGAAAGAGTGCCATACTGTGTAAAGTATGTCTGCGCACACCCGTTAAGTATCTCTCTGGTCTATACAAGAGGGTCGGGGTGAGGGGGTTATTTGCTACAATGGCCCTTTGCGTTGTGCAGCGTCAAGATGTATCAGAGTAGAATCGGTATGCATGTGGTGAGATTTCAGGAGATTCACCCTTACCCCCGTATCACGTACGGCGCAGGCTCTCGCCCTCTCCCGCCGAGAAAAACTTAGCGTAACTCCGTCATTCCGGCGAACGCCGGAATCCAGAGCGCCCTTACAACTAAAGCTAGCATGATGTCAGGTCATTTCACCCCCATCCCAACCTTTCCCCTCAAAGGTGAAGGGTTATGCAAGAGTCTCCGTCGAGGGAGAGGGAACTCACTCGCATCCGTTAGGTTTCGCAGAGGGTCTCCTGGGCGAGAGGACTAGAGTAAAAGCGAATCATCAATTGCCAATGGAAAATCTAGCGTGAGCAGTGAACACTTTATGCGTAACGCAGGCCGCCAAAAGCGGGGCAACCGCGAGGTGCGCGAATCCGACGCACAGTCGGCAAATATTACCGCGCCAGAAAGTACCATCGCGGCTCCAGACTCGCCTTTGTCCGCCGACACGCGGCCCGCAACAGCCCAAGGTTCAGTGATCTCCGTTGCCGGCGCGCTGCTGCGTTCCACCCGTCCCCAGCAGTGGGTCAAGAATGTTCTCGTCTTTGCGGGTGTCATCTTTTCCCAGCAACTCACAGACGCCGATGCTGTGCAGTCCAGCGTGCTGACGTTCGGTCTCTTCGTGCTCGCGAGCGGCGGCATCTATCTCGTAAACGACATGCTCGATCTGGAAGCAGACCGCGCGCATCCGCTGAAACGGCGGCGTCCGCTGGCGGCGGGAGAAGTGCCGCTGCGCGCCGCCGTGGTCGCCGCCGTCGTCCTGCTGGGCGGCGCACTCATCGGTGCCTTCTTCATGCAGCTTGCGCTCGGGGCGATCCTGGCGCTCTATGTCGGCATGAATCTCGCCTACAGCGCGTGGTTGAAACACGTGATATTGCTGGACGTGTGCATAATTGCGTCCGGCTTCCTGCTGCGGGCAGCCGCGGGCGTCGTGGCCGTGCTTACGCCCATTTCACCTTGGCTCTACCTCTGCACGCTGCTGGCGGCACTGCTGATCATTCTGGGCAAGCGTCGCAGCGAACTGGCGCTGCTTGGCACTCAGGCCGCGGCCCACCGCCGCAATCTGGCGCGCTACACTACGGCGTCGCTCGACCGCTGGCTGAAACGCGTCGCCGTGACGACCGCAGCCGCGTATGTGCTCTATACGCTCTTTTCGCCCGCCACGTTCGGCAATCCGAAACTCATCGCCACGGTGCCCTTCGTCGTCTTCGGCTTGGTTCGCTACCTGCGCATAGCACGCGCGCCCGGCGGAGCCGAAAGCCCCGAGGCGCTGCTGGTCCGCGATCCCTGGCTGCTCGCCAGCGTCGTCCTCTGGGGCGCCACCGTGCTCGTGCTTTTGTATTTCGTATAGGCCCCACTTGGCGCCTCTGTCGCTGTTGGCATGTCAAACTTGAATCCCCTAGGACTCACTGAGTGACAAGCGGAGGGTTTCCCCGCAAGGTAGCAGCTCAGCACACGGTAGAGTAAAGCCGCAAAGTGCCGTCATTTGTATGTTGAAAATGGCGGACATATGAGCGAATGTACGTGGGTAACGCAAGGGGCGCGTTGTCCGTCATTCCCAAGCTAGGGGCGCGTTGTCCGTCATTCCCGCGCACGCGGGAATCCATCTTCTCCGGGGCATGTCAAAGAAGATCAGAATTGAGACGTGTAGCGCGGGGGCTTGTCCCCCGCTCTTTGCGCAAGAATCACGCACATGGCCCGACTTTCCCCAGCTAATCAAGGGATCGAGAAGCCTTGTGCCGGGAAATTGTGTTGCCGCTCCACTTTCGTCCTGTTCAGCAGAGAAACTCGACAGCGACGTGACGCCAATACCGACTGCAGTCCGTCATTCTCCTCCGGGGACAAAGACTTCACGCGCCAACTTCTTTGCTTCAACAGCCCAGGAGCGTATCCTTCGTGGCACAATTACAGTGACCCCGAATCCAATAGGACTATCGCACCCATGACCACAACTGCTGAGACACCCGCCGCCATCCTGGAGCACCAGACCGCCGCCTGGAACGCCGCGGACGTTGACGGCATTCTGCACGACTTCGCGCCGGATGCCGTGCTTACCAACGCCTCCGGCCAGACGCTCAGCGGCACCCCCGCCATTCGCCAGTCGCTCACGGCCTTCTTCAGCGCCTTCGCCCAGGTCCGCCTCACGGTGCGCGCGCTCGTCGCCCAGGGCGAAACCGCCGCCTGCGAGTGGGAGTTCTCCTGCCGCCACCGCCTCACCGGCAACGCCGCCCGCCTCCCCGCCAGTGTGTTTATCACCTGCAAGAACGGCAAAATCACCGAATGGCGCGAATACTACGACACCGCCCAGTTCAAAGCGCAATTGGGACAAGGCTGATACTGAGGCATCGATGTTGGCTGTGAGTAATTCTCGCTGCTCATCCAATCTCGGAGCATTTGTGCTCTTGCAAACCGTCCGCAGACTAAGAACCATCTCCTGTTCATGTGACAAGGATGTGTTGGATAGCTTAGATAGCAGCGCCTTTACGGATGAAGAAGCTGAACCGCCTTTTCCGCAGTGGCGCGCTCAGTTTCGACCGGCACAATTGCGGTTCTTGCCTTACCCGCGATAGGCTATCGGTAAGGAGGAGATCATGATAGTCAAGGTCACTGCCAAACGCCAGGTAACCTTTCCCAAACACGTTCTGGATGCCATGGGCGTAGGACCCGGCGACCGGCTTGAGTTGCTGGAGGGCCCTGATGATTGACCCGCGCAACCAGACGCTCAAGAGGCTGCCCGCTGTGCGTCTCAAAGTTCTCTTGAAGAGTCCATGAGTGCGACGCAACGAAAGATATCCGACGCCGCGGTGCGGAAGGCGACCGGCAAGGGCTGGGACGAGTGGTTCGTGCTGCTCGATGGCGAGGGGGCGGAGGCGCTGCCGCACAAGCAGATTGCGCGCCTGCTGTACGACAAGGGCTACATCACGAGCGGCTGGTGGTGCCAGATGGTCACCGTGGAATACGAGCGCGCCCGGGGCAAGCGGGTGCTCGGCGGTACGGAGAAGGCCGAATTCCAGATCGGCGTGCAGAAGTCGCTGCCGCTCTCGCCGGAGCACGCCTGGGACCTCATCACGCAGCCGGAAGGGCTCGCCCTGTGGCTCGGCACTGCCCCTGACCTGCGCTGGGAAAAGGGCGCGGCATACGCTACGGCAGAGGGCACGCGCGGCGAGGTCCGCAGCTTCACGCCGGAAAAGCACCTGCGCTTGACCTGGCAGCCGCCGGACTTTCCCGCTCCCTCTACCTTACAAGTCTCTCTGGAGCCGAGCGGCACAAAGACCGCCGTTCGCTTTCATCAAGAGAAGCTCGCCAACGCCGAGGCACGCGAGCAGATGCGGACGCACTGGCGGGAGGTTCTGCAGAAGCTGGCGGAGCTTGTGGAAGCTCGCAAATGAATGCGCCGCAGTGTGGCACACGCGCCACGCATCACGACAAGTAATCCTTTAGGGATTCTCCCGCGAGATCCCAACCTAATTCAGGGGAAGAACCAAGATCGAGCGGAAAGAGGAACTTGACGACGCGTTCGCAGTGATCGAGACCTACACCCCCTGGATTCCGGCTTGCGCCGGAATGACGGTAAGTTCATCACCCTGCGCCGCAAGAGCACGCATTACGTGACCGCCATTGCGACTCATTTCTCGCGTTCCGCCGGGTGAAGCTTCCGGCCTATACCGCGTCGGAGACGGCATCGGGTTGCTGTGCAACCCGTTCCTGGTGGACGTGCGGGGGCAGCTTGCTGGGGGCGGCTACGTAGCGGGCGGCGTTCACCACCACCGCCACTGAGCCGAGGTTATGTGTCAGCGCGGCAGCGATAGGGCCGAGCACTCCGGTCGCCGCCAAGGCGATACCGGCGAGGTTCCAGACCAGCGCGAAAAGGAGATTCTGCTTGATGCCGCGCAGGGTCATCTGGCTGATGGCAATCGCTGTGGGCAGTTGGCCGATGTCGCCGCGCATCAGGGCGATGTCGGCGGTTTCCGCCGCTACCGCCGTGCCGGTGCCGCCCATCACAATGCCGAGATCGGCAGCCGCCAGCGCCGGGGCATCGTTCACGCCGTCGCCGGCCATTGCTACCCGTCTGCCGTCGTCCCGTGCGCCCCGTATCCATTCAACCTTGCCTTGCGGCAGCAAGCGGGCGTGCCAATCGTCGATGCCCACGGTCTCTGCCAGGCGCTTTGCCTCTGGCTGACGGTCGCCGGTGAGCATCACAACCTGCCGGATGCCAAGCGCGTGGAGGTGCTCGATTGCTTGCGCCGCCGCCGGTCGCACGGTATCGGCAAACTGTATCCAGCCGCAAAAAGCTCCTTCCACAGCAACTAACAGCAAGCTGCCGTCATGCGGTGCGGCCTCCTGCGGCGGCACGCCCGCGACGCCGTTCTCGCGGAGAAGTTCTCCGGTGCCGACCAGGACGTGCTGTTGCCCGACGCGTCCTTCCACCCCTCTGCCCGGATACGCGCGAAAGTCTGTTGCAGACGGCAGATCGAGGGTTTGTGCAGCGGCATGACTCACGAGCGCTTTGCCGAGCGGGTGTTCGGAATAGCGTTCCACCGCCGCCGCGAGCGTAAGCAGAGTCTCCGCCGCCATGCCCTCAGCCGGGATAACCTGCTGTACCACGGGCGTGCCGAGGGTGAGCGTCCCGGTCTTGTCCACTGCTACGGTATCCACAGCGCCGGCGGCCTCGAAGCGGGCGCCGCCCTTGATGAGAATGCCCTGCCGCGCCGCGTTCGCTACCCCGGCGACAATAGCGGTAGGCGTCGCCAGGACCAGCGCGCACGGGCAGGCGATGATCAACACCGCCAGCGCCGCGCTGAGATTACCGGAAATCAGCCACGTGGCGCTGGAGACCAGCAGAATGGCAGGCGTAAAGTACTTGGCGTAGCGATCCGCCGCGCGCACGATCGGGGCGCGCTCCTCTTCAAGGGCGTCCAGCAGCCGTCCAATCTGCCCCACATACGCATTCTCACCCACCGCTTCCGTGCGAATCGTAAGCGCGCCGTCCTGGTTCAACGTACCCGCATACACGCGGTGCCCCGGCTCCTTGTGCACAGGGAGCGATTCACCGGTGACCAGCGTCTCGTCAACTGCCGCCGTGCCCGCAATTACCACGCCGTCCACCGGCAGGCGCTCACCCGGCTTCACCAGCACCCTGTCGCCTGGCTGCAAAGCGTCCGTGCTGACCTCTTCAATCTCGTCGCCCTCCAGGCGATGGGCATGCTCGGGCTGGAGCTCGGCCAAGTGTTCCAGCGCCGCCGTGGCGCGCTGGCTGGTGGCCTCCTCGAGCAGCTGGCCGAAGATCATCATGAAGACCACGAGTCCGGCGGAGAGGTACTCACCGACCAGCACCGAGGCGATGACGGCAATGCTCACGAGTTCATCCACGTTCACCTGCCGCTGCCGCATGCCCTGCAGCGCACCCCACACGATGCCAGTTCCGCCAATAACAACCGCCGCCAGCGCCAAGCCCACGGCCAGGTAGGACTGGCCTTCCGGCACCAGTGATATCGTCAGTGTCTGGCCCAGATGGAAGTGCTGTGCAGCTCCTCCCTCGCTCGTGAAGGAGACCAGCCAGGCGGCGAGAATCAAGACACCCGTCGCCGCTACGGTGCGAAAGTGCGACGACCGCACCACGGGGCCGTATGTCTGCCAGAGATTGGAGAAAGGCATCGTCTACACCTGCTGAATTCTATTCACGCGCATCACAGTCAGCCTGGGACGCCGGTTTTGCAGCCGCGGAGTCGAAACAAGGCTATCCTGAAATGGCGATTGACCTTCGGTACGGCCGCGGCACAAAGCGACTGCTTCTCTACAGCCAATAGACTATATGGAATCTGGGGGCGCACGCAATCCCTGCCCTGCAAACGGCCTCATCCACTGCCGATCCTTGTCAGACATTCTACACCGGTGCACTTTTGACATGCGCGGCCAACATCGCTATACTATTGTCTTGCAAAGTAGCATAGCCCTTGCTTTAGGGGCATTTCCCAACAATACCTGTGGCGAGGGGCAATTAATTTATCCGTGGGCGTGGCAGTTTACGGGCCCGGAGAGCCGGGCAAAGTCTAGGCGAACCACGGAGACGTAGCCTAGCAGATCACCCGCCTTTCCGGCTGAACAGAAAGTGTTTACCCGCTTTCTGTTTTTTGTTTGTGAAACGCAGCATTACTATATCTTGAAACGTAGGAACGGCAACCGATGGCAGACGAGACGACGGCAGCGGACATCGTAGCGCAACTTGAAGCGCTGGAGCGCGAAGCGCAGGCGCAACTCGCGGAGTGCGCCGCGGAGGCAGACCTGAGTGATTGGCGTACCACGTACCTGGGCCGCAGCGGCAAAGTTACCCAACTCTTACGCGGTCTGGGCGGCCTGCCTAAAGAGGAACGCCCCCGCGTAGGCCAACTCGCCAACACGGTGAAGGGTCGGCTGGCGGAGGCGTTGGAGGCGCAGCAGGCGCTGCTCAAGCGCGGCCAGCACGCCGAAACCCTAAAGTCAGAGGCCCTTGACGTCACGCTCCCCGGCGATCCGGTACGCATGGGACAGCTCCATCCCACCACACAGGTGCTCAACGCGATTCTGGGCATCTTCGAGCGCATGGGGTTCCAGGTGGTGGAGGGGCCTGAGGTGGAGTGGGACCACTATAACTTCGCGATGCTCAATATTCCCTCCGACCATCCCGCCCGCGATATGTGGGATACGTTCTACGTGGATGCGGATGCAACCAAGAACTTCGGCTCCATGCTGCTGCGCACGCACACCTCGCCGGTGCAAATTCGCGTAATGGAAAACACGCCGCCGCCTGTGCGCATCGTGGCGCCGGGGCGCGTCTATCGCAACGAGGCTACCGACGCCAGCCACGAAGCAATCTTCTACCAAGTGGAAGGTCTCGCCGTGGACGAGCGGACGAACATGGGGGACCTGAAAGGCGTGCTCACGGCATTCGCACGCGACCTCTTCGGCGTCAATACGCGCGTGCGCTTCAATTGCTCATACTTTCCGTTTGTAGAGCCGGGAGCGGAAGTATCCATTAGCTGCCACGTTTGCGGCGGTGACGGTTGCCGCGTCTGCAAGCATACCGGCTGGCTGGAGATTCTCGGCTGCGGCATGGTGCACCCGAACGTGCTCGAGGCCGTAAACTACGATCCCGCCCGCTACTCCGGCTTTGCGTTCGGCATGGGCGTTGAGCGCATTGCCATGCTCAAGTACGGCATCGATGACATTCGCTACTTCTACAACAACGACATCCGCTTCCTTCAGCAGTTTCGCTGAAGTCGTTCAACACTTTCGTTGAGGTCCTGCAACAGATCTGTTGACACTATGAAATAGCTGCGTTGACGCAGAATCTGATGTTCTCGATCTTATGCAAAGCGCAACGGCAGCACTGAAAGCAACGTACCCAGCGCCGCGCGCGAGGCGCACTTTAGTCCGAATACGATAGACGTGGAGAGCAACGTCCGTTGGAGCGGACGCTCCCCGGGAGGTTCTTGATCGCATGCGTGTATCACTCCGCTGGCTCGAAGAGTATGTAGCAATCAAGCTACCGGCTGAAGAGTTGGCACATGAGTTGACGATGGCCGGCATAGAGGTCGCACAGGTCATTCAGATCGGCGACTTCTGGCAGAACACGTTTGTCGGCACGGTCGTGGACCTCAAGGGCCATCCCAACGCCGATCGCCTGCAGCTTGTCACCGTTGATTACGGGCAAGAAGAACAACCCACGTTCGTAACCGGCGCTATGAACATCGCCAAAGGCGATAAGGTGCCGGTGGCGCTGCTTGGCGCCGTGCTCAATGATGCCTATAGCGATACGCCACAGCGCATCGAGCTTAAGCCGGTCGTCCTGCGGGGAGTCAAGTCCGAAGGCATGGTCTGCTCTGCCAGAGAGCTTGGCTTGGGCGAAGACCATGAAGGCATTCTGATCCTCGATGCCGAGGCGCCGGTGGGCACGCCGCTCCAAGAATACATGGGCGATACAATCCTGGAACTTGATCTCAAGCCCAACCGCAGCGATTGTCTCGCTATGATTAACGTGGCCCGGGAAGTTTCGGCAATTACGGGAGAACGCTTGCGCCAACCGGCAACGCACAGAATAGACACGCCAACGCTTCCCGTGGTGCGTGTGGATATCAAAGAGCCGAAGTTCTGTGCGCGCTATGCGGCGGGCGTTGTCATAGACGTGACGATTGGGGCGTCGCCGCGCTGGATGCAAGAGCGGCTGCTGGCAGCAGGCATGCGTCCCATCAATAACATCGTGGACATCACAAATTACGTGATGCTGGAGTTTGGGCAACCGCTCCACGCCTTCGACTACGACAAGGTAACGGACGGAAACATCATCGTCCGGCGCGCTCACTTGGGCGAGAAACTAACCACCCTGGACGGAGAAGAGCGGACATTGGCTGCCGGCATGCTGGTCATCGCCGACCCCAACGGTCCTATCGCCCTGGCAGGCGTGATGGGCGGTCTGGATTCAGAAGTGACCGAGCGGACCACGCGCATCCTGTTGGAATCCGCCAGCTTCCACGCTACGTCGATCCGCCGCACGCGGCAAGCGCTTAACTTACCCAGCGAGGCATCCCGAAGGTTCGAACAGGGCGTGCCGCCGGAATTAGCTCCCATTGCGCGGGATCGCGCCATCGAACTCATCGTCGAGATTGCCGGCGGACGCGCCCGCAGCCACGCCGCGGATTCTTACGTCCGCCCGCAGCAACGCCCGGAGATTGAACTCTCCGAAGAGGACATTTCGCGGCTGCTCGGCATGGACATTCCCTTGACGACAGCCGCCGAGAAACTCCGGCCCTTGGGCTTCTCGTATCGCCGTCAGAACAGCCGGCTGCACGTCACGGTGCCGCTCCACCGGCTGGACGTAAGCTGCTCAGCCGACCTCGTTGAGGAAGTCGCCCGCCTGGTAGGCTACGACAACATTCCCACCACTATGCCGTCCGGCCCTTTGCCGGAAGCAGAGCCCGTACCGCTGCGCACGTGGACGGACCGGGCCAAACAGATACTGGTGGGCGCGGGCTTTGCGGAAGCGATCACTTACACGCTGACGAATGCGGCGCGGATGGGTCGCCTCTTGCCAAAGGGGGTGGCGGCTGAATTGCCCGACGGCCTGGCGCGCGTCGTGGCCGAATCAGTGCTGCCGCTGCACTCCTCTCCCCTTGACCTCAAGAACCCCTTTACTTCGGAGGCCAGCGCGCTGCGCACCGTGACGCTCGCGGGTCTGCTGGAGACGCTGGCAGGCAACCTCCGCCGCCAGACAAGCGACGTGCACCTCTTTGAGATAGCGCCCGTATTCCTCCCCGTGCGCTCCAAGCTGCCGGAGGAACGCCGCCTGCTCACCGCCGTGATGGGAGAATTCCGCACCGAGCAGTGGGGCGCCCGCGCCGAGAATACTTTCTATACGATCAAGGGCGCGGCGGAACAGGTTCTGCGGCAGTTCGGTATCACGGACTATGGCTTCGCGCCGGTGGAGCATCCGACATTTCATCCCTACCGGGCCGCGGCGGTGACCGTGCGCCAGGACGAAGAAGATCACGTGGTAGGCATTGTGGGCGAAATCAACGCAGAGGTGAGCGCCGCATTCGATATCGATCAACGGGCGCTGGCCTTGGTGCTCAATCTCCAGGAGTTGGTGTCTCTGGCCCGCGCCACACCGGTGTTCACGCCGCCGTCACGTCATCCTGCCGTGGTGCAAGACCTGGCGATTGTGCTGGATGCGGAAATCTCCGCCGAGCGGGTGGTAGAGGAAGTGCGCGGGGCAGGCGGCGATCTGCTGGAGAGCGTCGATCTCTTCGATGTCTACCAGGGCCCGCAAGTCCCCGACGGCAAGCGCAGCCTGGCCTACACCCTCACCTTCCGCGCCCCCGAACGCACGCTCAATGACGCCGAAGTAACCACCATCCGCGACCGTATCATCGCCAAGCTGCAGGCATCCCTCAACGCCACATTGCGTTAGTTAGCGTGCTGAGGGAGAGAGATTAGTAAATTCGCCGCTGGTTTTGGCTAGTTAAGACTCACTCAATTCCGGCGAGCTTACGAATCCCGTCGCGAAAAACCTGGAAACTCTTAGACTGGTTCCTCTCAACATCCATGTGCGGCGCGATGTTGCGGGCCCAATCACATTTTGCCTCCCCTGTTACCGGGTAGCCTTCTCGTTTCAATCGCGCTGCTCCGCCTGGATGGATTGCGTCCGCAAGGACCTCCCACGTGCCGCAGATACTGTCTTGCTCGTAACGGTTTAGAACTGGTTCTCTCGCTTTAGGATACGCGGCCTTCACGGCATTGGGGTCTCCCAGCAACCACGCCTCGCCTTCCTCGATAGCAATTCTAAAGAGCGTCGTTGGGCGCGGATAACATGAATACAGGACATTTAACAACTCTCTCTTAAGTGTCATGCAGTCGCGCCTGTCCAGGTCAACAACCACAATTACCGCAAAGCCCTCTTGCAAACTTTTACCGTAGCCCCTCAATACCTGTGGGAGTTGATTCAGTAGTAGCCGTTTCTGTTTGTCTACCGATTCACGTAAGTCAGTTGGCAAGCGGCCTATACCCTTGTAGGCATGCACTCTCCAGGAATGAACCGAAGGGTCAGTACCAAGAATCCGCTCCAGTATTTGCTCAAGTGCAATGCTGCCCGATGCATCTTCAACCAGCACCTCAAAGTGCATTCGGCTCTCTCCACTCCAGGTAGTCACTGTACCAGAGACCTCCAAGCGGCAAGCCCTCGTCCACCATGGAAATGACAATCGGGTCGTCGCTGGCTCGTCGGATAGTGGCAAATCCATCCGCTTTTTTTTCTAAGACCCAGGTTTCATCCGGCCTTAGTGCGTCAACGAAGTAAGGCTGATGCGTTGTAACGAAGATTTGAGGTGCGTTTTTTCTCCCAGTAGCATGTCGGCGAAACTCTTGAGCCAGTATCTCAAGCAGCCTATGGTAAAGGCCGTTCTCGGGCTCTTCAATGCAAATGAAAGGCGGCGGATGTGGATCTTCTAGCATGAGGAGATAGGCAAAGACCTTGAGCGTGCCGTCGGACATTTGCTGTGCGTAGAAGGGATCTAAAAAACCTCGGTCACTAAAGCGCAGCAACAATCGCCCATCAGGGCTCCGTTCCGTTTCTACTTGCTTGATGCCGGGAATACGTCCAGCGATTCGTGCTAGAATTCGCTCGAACCTGTCTGGATGTTCTCTTTCCATAAATTGGACTACGTTGCCAAGATTGTCTCCATGCGCGTTCAATCGCCTTTGCGGGCCCGCCAAAGGCAGACTGCGGGCGGCGTCCGGTGTAAAATAGCTCAAGTACCACCCTTCAATAAACTGACGAAATGCAGCAATCCTGGGATGCTGTTTTAGGGCACCAAGAGTTGAAATGCCAAGCCTACGTTTGTCCTGAAGCTCTACAAACTCAGTTTCCGCCTTCTCCTCACCTGCCAATTCACGCATGAATTCAACTAAGTCGATCCTAACTGTCCCATCTTCATCCACTTGTCGTCCTTGCGCATCACCCTTCCAGGCCACGCCTACACCCTCGTTCATCATCAAGAATGAAAAAGGCCAACCACGTCTTTGCCCCTTACGACGTTGGCGCAAACGCTCGCGAGCTACATACGGGCGCCCCGAATCATCCAGATCAATTGCAACTTCATAGGTTATCGGCCGCGCTCTTGTCTCTTCCCTGTAGTAGATCGCGAACTCAATTGGCTCACTACTTCCTTGCGCGCGAATTCGCTCGAAGCCACCTCGCCCACTCGCATCGCATGCCTCTTCGATGCCCAGTTTGAGGCAGTCTGCCAAGAAGCCAAAGGCATCAAAAAGGGAACTCTTGCCCACACCATTCTTGCCAATCACCGCCGTCATGGGAGTCAGTGGTTGCGCAGCCTGAGTATTCCAGAGCTTTCCAAGTGTAATATCCTTGAGTACCCTATAGTTTTTGATTCTGATCCCCTCTATTCTTGCCATGACGGACACTACCTCTTTTTACCCTGAAGTTTTCAGGAACATCGCAGTTGTTCTGATAGTCTTCTCACTAGCCCAATCGCTACTATAGCAACTTTCCAAAATGCAGCTGTTCGTCTAAGACGCGTGGGCTTTTTCGAGCGCGCCGTCGCGTTCCAGGACGGCGCGGAGGTAGACGCCGGTGTAGGAGTGGGGCAGGTGGGCCAGCGTTTCCGGGGTGCCTTCGGCGATGAGTTCACCGCCGGCGTCGCCGCCCTCGGGGCCGAGGTCGATCACCCAGTCCACGCACTTGATTACTTCCAGGTTGTGCTCGATCACGATCACCGTATTGCCGGTGTCTACGAGGCGTTGCAGCACCTCCAGCAGGCGTTCCACGTCGGCGAAGTGCAGGCCGGTGGTGGGTTCGTCCAGGATGTAGAGCGTGCGGCCGGTGGCGCGTTTGGAAAGCTCAGAAGCTAGCTTGATGCGTTGCGCCTCGCCGCCGGAGAGCGTGGTGGCGGGCTGTCCCACGCGCATGTAGCCCAGGCCCACGTCCACGAGCGTTCTGAGTTTATTGTGAATGCTGGGTATGTTTTCAAAGTATGCGTTGGCCTCGTCGATGGTGAGGTCGAGCACGTCGGCGATGGTCTTGCCCTTATAGGTGATTTCCAGCGCCTCGCGGTTGTAGCGCTGGCCGGCGCAGACCTCGCAGGGCACGTAGACGTCAGGCAGGAACTGCATTTCGATTTTGATGATGCCGTCGCCGCGGCAGGCCTCGCAACGGCCGCCCTTTACATTAAAAGAGAAGCGACCCGGCTTGTAGCCGCGCACGCGCGCCTCCGGCGTCTTGGCGAATATCTCGCGCATGGGCGTGAACGCGCCAGTGTACGTCGCCGGGTTCGAGCGCGGCGTGCGTCCAATGGGCTGCTGGTTGATGTCGATGACCTTGTCGATGTTTTCCAGGCCCAGGATCGCGTCGTGGGGGCCGGGACGCTCGCGGCTGTTGTAGATCTCCTGCGCCAGGCGGCGGTAGAGCACGTCGATGACGAGCGAACTCTTGCCCGAGCCGGAGACGCCGGTCACGCCGATAAGCCGTCCCAAAGGGAAGTCCACGTCGAGGCTTTTGAGATTATTGGCGCGGGCGCCTTTCACCGTAATTCTTGCTCTTCCCGCAGGCCCCGAGCCTGCCGCAGCCGTTCGTCCTGAGCTTGTCGAAGGACCGTGACCGGACTTTGCCGCGAGCGCCTTTCCTGATTTCCCCGCAGGAGCCCGTGCTGAGCTTGCCGCAGCCACTCGTCCTGACCCTCCTGCCGCAACCGTTTGCCCCGAGCCCCCCACATCCGTTCGCCCTGACCCTCCCGCAGCCGTTCGCCCTGAGCTTGTCGAAGGGCCTTGTCCAGAGCCTGTCGCAGGACCACGCCGTTCCTGCGGCACCGGAATCACCCGCCGGCCGGTCAGGTAAGCCGCCGTCAGGGATTCGTCCACCGCCATCACGTCCTCCAGCGGTCCCGCCGCCACGACGCGGCCGCCGTGCTCACCCGCGCCGGGCCCAATGTCGATCACGTGGTCGGCTGAGCGGATCGTCTCCTCATCATGCTCTACCACCAGCACGGTATTCCCCAGGTCGCGCAGGCCGCTCAAGGTCTCGATGAGACGACGGTTGTCCCGTTGGTGCAGGCCGATGGAGGGCTCATCCAGGATGTAGAGCACACCCACCAGGCCGGAGCCAATCTGGGTCGCCAGGCGGATGCGCTGCGCCTCGCCGCCGGAAAGCGTGGCGGTGGCGCGATCAAGGGTGAGATAGTCCAGCCCCACGTTCTCCAGGAAGTGCAGCCGCGCCCGAATCTCCTTGAGAATCTGGCGGCCGATCAGGCGTTCCCGCTCGGTGAGCGGCAGCGCCTGGAACCAGGCGCGGGCGTCCTTCACGGCAAAGGCCGTTACCTGCGCGATAGTGTGAGCGTTGATCGTGACAGAAAGACTCTCCGGCTTCAGGCGCGCGCCCTGGCAAGCGGGACAGGGCTGCACGGTCATGAAGCGCTCGATTTCCCCGCGCATGTAATCGGAATCGGTCTCTTTGTAGCGCCGCTGTAAATTGGGGATCACGCCTTCGAAGTCCACCGTAAACGTGCGCATCTCGTCGCGGGCGGCCTTCACCGTTACGGGAACGCGCTCTTCAATGCCATAGAGCAGGATATCTACATGCTCTGCTGCCAGCTCCGCCACCGGCACGCGCAAAGAGAAATTGTAGTGCTCTGCCACCGCTTTCACCACCTGATAGAGGTAGGAATCCTTGGCGGTGAGCCGCGACCACGGCAGAATGGCGCCCTCCATGGGCGAGAGCCGCTTGTTGGGCACGATGAGGTCGGGATCGAACACCATGGTCGTGCCGATGCCGGTGCACTCCGGGCACGCGCCGTGAGGGCTATTGAAGGAAAACGTGCGCGGCTCCACCTCGCCCAACGAAATGCCGCAGTGCACGCAGGCGAATTGCTCGGAGAAGAGGAGCTCGACCGGCTCCGTTCTTTCGCCGGAATGACGGGCAGATGGATTGTCGGTTTCTCCAGTATTAAGATCGGATGGACTCCCGCTTTCGCGGGAGTGACGGGAAGGGTCTGTCTTTCCGGTCTCAGCAAATTGACCATCGGAGACTGGATTCCGGCTTTCGCCGGAATGACGATCGGCGGACGGTTTCCCGCTCTTTTCGTCGATTCCGCCTTCTCCGTCATTCCCACTTTGTCCGTCATTCCCGCGCACGCGGGAATCCATCTTCTCTTCGCTGCCGGTACTTGCGTTCACACGCAGGTTGGACACTGCCGCGTCTCCGCCGGATGGACTCCCGCTCGCGCCGGAGTGACGGGCAGGGTCTGTCTTTCCAGTCTCTGAGAATTGACCATCGGAGACTGGATTCCGGCTTTCGCCGGAATGACGGTCAGATGGATCCCCGCCTTCTCCGTCATTCCCGTGAAAACGGGAATCCATCTTCTCTTCGTTTCCGCCTCCGTCACCAACGATTAAATGAGACTCAGTCGAATCCTCTTCGGATGGACTCCCGCTTTCGCGGGAGTGACGGGCAGGGCCCGTCTTTCCGGTCTCAGCAAATTGACCATCGGAGACTGGATTCCGGCTTTCGCCGGAATGACGGCCTGCCCCGTCAACAATCACAATCCGCACCACACTGGAGCCCAACCGCAGCGCCGTCTCCAACGAGTCCGCCACGCGCGTCTTATCCGTCTCGCCGCCCCGGTTCACCAAGCGATCCACCACAATCTCGATTGTGTGCTGCTTATAGCGGTCCAGGGTTGGCGTTTCGTCCAAGTCGTAGACCGTGCCGTCCACGCGCACGCGCACGTAGCCCGCCTGGCGCGCGTCCTCAAACACCTGCCGGTACTCGCCTTTGCGGTCCTGCACGATAGGCGCCAGGATCATGTAGCGCGTGCCGTCGGGCAGGTCGAGCAGCGTGTCTACCATCTGCTGGACAGTCTGCTGGGAAATCTCGCGGCCGCATTCCGGACAGTGGGGCACGCCGATGCGGGCAAAGAGCAGGCGCAGGTAGTCATACACTTCCGTGACCGTGCCGACCGTGGAGCGCGGGTTGCGGCTGGCGCCCTTCTGGTCGATGGAAATGGCGGGTGAGAGACCGTCGATGTGGTCGACGTCCGGCTTTTCCAGCATGCCGAGAAACTGGCGGGCGTAGGCCGAAAGAGACTCCACGTAACGCCGCTGCCCTTCGGCAAAGATGGTATCGAAGGCCAGGCTCGATTTGCCGGAGCCGGAGAGGCCGGTGATGACCACTAGCTTATCGCGCGGTATGTCGAGGTCGATGTTCTTCAGGTTGTGTTCGCGCGCGCCGCGGATGCCGATGTACTCTTCAGCCATGGAGTTTTGGGATCGCCTCTATTGGTGCTATACGGGGCACACAGCTACACGATATTGACCCTACGTAACATTCCGTGCGCAACGTCGAACAATGTTCGTTGACTTCGTCAAGGACGCGGAATCCGGAGTCTTTGCCACACGTAGTTCGCTGAGTTCAGGCCTCCAGATTCCTCACTGCGCTGCGCTCCGATCGGAATGACATGTAGGCAGAGCATTGCTGTGCATAGCAGTTTCGCGAATCAGTCTCCATGGTACCACGATGCCTCTCATTGAAGCAGACTATTGACAGTCAACATTACATTGCATATACTAACCGCAAGCGCTGGCGTATGCGGGCACGCCGGTCGTGTGTGTCAATAGACCCGCCGTATGTATAGGTGGTTTCATTCCAAAGACCCCCCTAAAAGGAGCAATGGTCATGGAAGAGACACGATGTTCACGCCGTACGGTGCTGGCAGCAGTGCCGATAGTTGGCGGTGCAGCTATGCTCGCAGCTTGCGGCACGGCGCAGGTTGCCGCGCCGATGGAGGAGAAGTCAGCGCCTGAGGAGGAAGCCGAAGCCGCGCCCGCGCCGGCGGAAGACGTTGAGCTCACCTATCTCTCACGCGATTCCGATAGCGCCACCCTCAAGGTGCGCGCGCTCTTCGACAAGTTTGAGGCGGCCAACCCCAACATCACCATTACAATCCAGAATATGTCCAGCGGTGATGAGGCGAAGACGAAGCTGCTCGTACAGGCAGCGTCGGGCGTACCCATTGACTTCCTGCGCACGAGCTGGGGCTCGTTCGCCGACCTCATCGAAGGCGAAATCCTGTCGCCCTTGGACGACTTCTTCAAGGCCGACGGCCTGGTGCCCGCAGAGCACTTCTTGCCAAACAGTCTGACCCACTGGACCGTCGGAGGGGTTCTGTACGGGTGGCCCGGCTCCGGTAACTGCGACGCCGTGCTGCTCAACAAGACAATGCTGGACAAGGCAGGCTTGGAGCCGCCGCCCATCGATCCCACCGATGCTTCCTGGAATATGGATACGTTCCTTGAGTACGCCCGGGCGATGACGCAAGGCAACGAGCAGTTTGGGCACAATGGCGGCGTTTCCGCTTCCGACGGCACGCGCGGCCACCAGCGCGGCGCGTACTTCGGCCAGATTTCTTGGGACGCTGAACGGCAGGTCGCCACGATGGACCATCCGAAGTTCATCGAGGGGCTGGCCTACTGGGTAGACCTCAAGCTCAAACACCGCGTGGTGCCGAGTGCGGAGGAGGCGGATAGTCTGGGCGCAGCCAATACCGGCAGGCGCGCCATCTGGGAAACCGGCAAAGTGGGCATGAACATCACCAACGGTTACCGGCAAGTGCCGTTTGAAGCCATCGGCGCGACTCTGCCGTTCAGCGCAGAGGTGAATATCTCCGGCCGCTCCTGGTTCCCGGCAATCCTCATCGGCTTTAGTCTGAACCCCGATGAGACGTGGCAGGTGAACCGTTGGATGATGGAGCCGGAACCCAATACGGAGTTCACGCTAGCCATGGGGCACACGATTTCGGCGGTGCAGACGGCGGTGAATATGCCGGCCGAACAGCTCAAAGAGACTGTCGGGTTCGATGCCATCGCCCACGCGGAACAAGCTAAGTTTAGCCCGCCGGCAAGCTACGGCATGAACGCCTACCCCACCTGGGGCGACGTCGGCACCGCTCTACGTCCGCACTTTGAGGCGTACGATGCCGGCGAACTGACGCCTGCGGAGTACGGCCGCGTGGCCACCGACATTATCAACGAACTCCTGGTTCCGAAGGAATAGGCGGAGGCAGCAGCGGCCACTTTCCTGGCCTGAGCGTGGTGAGCGTTTAGCATGTTGATCGCCGCAGGGGCACGATATATCGTGCCCCTGCGATGGGTTTGGCAGTATAGTGTGAACCGTAGCGCGGGGGCTTGTCCCCCGCTAATTGGCTTAGAACTGGGGTTGGCAGCCACCGTTCGCCCCGAGCTAGTCGAAGGGTCGAAACATGAACGGTTCGGCACACGCTTCGCTACTGGCTTGTAGCCCTTTTGTCTGGTTGGTCGTCCCAAAAGAATCGCAATCAAGTTATGCGTAGTGCCGCGGATTGCGCTCGTACTTGGTTGAGGCATACGGAGCGTGTGGGTGGATTTTCGTTCCGGCGCAAGGCGCTGCAAGCCACCCAGAAGCGTCCGTTCCAAGCGATTACGGAGCCGATGGAAAGCTCAAGAAGAGATGTAGAATGAGGTGGCCCAAGAGGAGGTAAGTCACGTCGGATTCTATCAGCAATCCAGAATACCTTAACCCCGGCTGGCTCACCAGCCGGTTGTCTGAGCAGGGGCACCTTCCCTCAGGCGAGGTGCTCCGCATTACGCCCGGACAGTCATTTGAATCGACCGCCGCATTCCTCACGCCGCTCACTGTCACCTACTCGCATGATGCTCCTGCCTCTGCTCCTCATCAACTCGTAGTGAAGATCTATCGTGAGGATTGGTACGGCGGTGGGCTGGCTGAAGCGGTATTCTATCAGGAGTTCGTCGCCGCCATGCCCGCTGCACCCGTAGTGACCTGCTACGACGTTACAATCGTTCCTGAGCACTACTACTGCCGCTTTGTGTTTCAAGACATCTCGAAGTCCCATGCTCCGCCGGCCGGCACTCCCAGTCAGGCTCAGCTTGAAGAGATCGTAGATGGACTGCTGCAGTTTCACACGAAATGGTGGGATCATCCCCGCATCAGCCGAAGCGACTTTTTCGGAAAGGCCGGCGGTCCGCTACGCATGACCCATGCTACCAAGGAGTCGACGTTTCTCGCCTACTGTCAACACATCGCAAGGGGCTTTAGTGCCTTTGCCGATGATCTTGGGGATGAGCTCCCCGGCGAATGGCGGCAGTTGTGTGAGCGAGCAATCGCGTCCTGGCCCGGCTTGTTTCTTAACCGGGTCTCGTCAGGCAAGGCCCTCACGTTAATCCACGGCGACTTCGGCCTGTGGAACATCTACCTGCCGCACAATTCCAATACACATCGGCTCTGCTTTCTTGACTGGGAAACGTATAAGCGCAGCATCGGCGTCTACGACCTCGCGTATATGCTCATTACGGCTGACTATTCAGGTGATCTTGACACAAGAAACCGAATGGAAGGCCAGTTGCTGCGCCGGTACCACGATGGGCTGCTCGCACAGGGCATCGCGGACTACGACTGGGACGACTGCGGCTACGATTACCGGCTCTCCGTCATCGCCAATCTGTTCCCCCCGGTGGGGTGGCAGCGGCTCAGCAGCCTGCAGGCAGCTATCACCGCCTTCCACGAATGGGGCTGTGCTGATTTGCTCGACTGAACTGAAGGGCGGCTTGGTCTGCCGCGAGCGCACAGCCGTTCTATATGGTCAGGAGGACTCGTTGGTCAAAGGCATGCACGGGACTGTTCTTCCCGCCGGAAGCGGTGGCTTTCCCCCGCGTGCGCGGGACTGACGGAAAAGAAAACTGCCAGTCTTGGTTAGAATGGTGGTTCGCACACTGGATTTTGCGACGAAGAATCGAGGCAAAGTTGCTAATTGCTAGTGAATTCATACACGCATAGGTAGGAGATCGATGAAAATCTACGTGATGACGGACATGGAAGGCGTGGCGGGGGTTATCGACTCGCCGAATTACTGCTTCCCGGAGTCCCGCTACTACGAGCGCGGCTGCGAGTTGACCACCTTGGAAGTCAACGCCGCCATCGAAGGGGCGTTGGAAGCCGGGGCTACAGAAATTGTGGTGACGGACGGCCACGGGCACGGGGCGATCACGCCCATGCTGCTGCACCCGGCAGCGAAACTCTTGACAGGACGCCCACGCCCCATTGGCGCCGTCCTCGACGCATCGTTCGACGTCGCCATCAGCATCGGCCAGCACGCCAAGTCCAACGCCCCCGGCGGCCATCTGGCCCACTCCGGTTCGTTTACAGTGGAGGAGCTGACCATCAACGGAATCTCCATCGGCGAAAGTGGCCGGAGTTTTATTAGCGCGGCGTACTTCGGCGTGCCGTACGTCTTTCTGAGCGGCGATCTGGCAGCGGCGGCAGAAGCGCAGGCGCTGGCGCCGGGTATAGAAACGGCGGTGGTAAAGGAAGGCCTTGACCGTGGTTCGGCCACCGGTCTTGGCATGGACGAGAACCGCGCGTTCAACGGCGCTGCCATTCACCTGCATCCCACCAAAGCGCGGCAGCTCATCTACGAGGGCGTAAAGCGCGGCATCGCACGCCGTGACGAAATCGGCCGCTTCTGGCTGGAGCCGCCGTACACCCTCGTACACACCCAACGCCCTGAGAACGGCGTCCCTGGGGGTGAGGCCCGCGTCACCGGCGATGACATTCTAAAGGTATTCAGGACGCCGCTCGAGTTAGGCAAGCACGTCGAAGCGCGTTGACGATAGCTGCGCAGTATACTAAGCCCAGTGAGCGCTAGGGTCGGCTAGTTAGCCCCAATCTAACTTGTGGGAATTGTGCGGACAAAGTGACGAATGGACTTCGTAGCGCAGGTTTGTAACCTGCGTCCAACCGTTACCGGCTTGACTTTGTGTAGGTTCTATCTATCGGGTTTTTGCATGCACTACTTGCAATTGGCCGAGCAAAGCGACCGCATACGGCTGGCAGGTGATAAAGCCCTCTCCTGGGGGAGAGGGTTTGGGTGAGGGCGACTCTGCGCCGGCAACATGCTATCGCGGCGGCCCTGAAAGACGATGCGAATACCGTCCGAGATTCCACGCCATCTTTGCTAGACTAGGCTCTGTGGACATTCAGTGTCATTCCGAGCGCAAGCGTCGAACTGGGTTCGCTGACTTCGTCAAAGACGCGGAATCTCAAGCGTTTGTACGGGATTGTCTCTCGTGTTTCTCCGCAAAGTGGCAAAGATGATACTTGCGCATGTGGTCGCTCGCCACCCCGCGAAGTAGCACGATCCGGTGTCGCGTGAAGATGGATTCCCGTTTTCACGGGAATGACGGCAAAATGTCCACACAGCCTAGCAGTCACCGAATAAAAGCCTTCTTTCTACCGCCAAACAACACCGGAAAGGAACAGCATGACCTACACGTTGCTCTGGGGGGATACCCACATCCACGCCGAATACTCGCCGTGCTTCAAGCCGGAGGCAATACCGGATGGGTTCGACGGCTCGCCCGCGGACTGCTACCGCTACGCGCGTGACGTGGCGGAGATAGATTTCGCCGCCGTCACCGATCACACCTGGTCGGGCATGGGGGGAAAAACGCCCATCATGCTTACCGACGACCAATATGGGGTGATCCTGGAGGCGAACCGCGCCTATCAGGATCCCGGCAGGTTCGTGACCTTCCCGGCATACGAGTGGAATTCACCCAAAGACCGCACCTGGGGTCACCACAACGCGCTTTTCTGCGACGATGAACCGCCCTTGCTGCCGAGCGGCAGCGCCGTGAGCTCGCTCGATGAGGTGTGGGCGGCGTTTGATGAACTGCCGTATGGGGCGATGTTGATACCGCACCATCTGGCGCGGGACCGCACGCCCTACGACTGGTCGACTTTCAATCCACGCTACGAGCCGATAGTTGAGATCACGTCCATGTGGGGCAATTACGAGTACAAGGGTAACCCGCATGAATGCGATCCCAACTGGTCGCCAAGCGTCCCGGGTTCGTTCCTGCAGGACGGCCTGGCGCGGGGACACCGCCCAGGCGTGATCGGCGGCAGCGACAACCACACCGGCCACTCCGGGGGACACCATTTCCCGTTTGATCCCATGATTCCAGGTCGCCCTTTGAACGAAATCCTGGCGGCGCGCGGTCCCCAGCGCCGTAATGCGCTCGGCGCCGGCCTGGCCGGCGTCTACGCGGAGGACTTTACGCGCGAGGGCATCTTTGCCGCCCTGCACGCCCGCCGCTGCTTTGCCGCTACCGGCCATAAGATCCGCCTCTGGACCGAGACGAACGGCCTGGAAATGGGTGCTGAAGGCGGCGCGCTGCCGGACGAGCCGCGCACGGTTCACATTGCCGTGAACGGCACCGCGCCCATTGCCCACGTTACGCTGGTACGCAATAACGTGGACGTGCAGAGATTCCGTCCGCAGGAATCGTCGGCTGATGTGACCGTAGACCTCGTAGACGACGATCCGATGGAGAAGATCGTGAAAGTCTCACCGCCCGTGGCCGCTGGCGACGACGATTCGCTGGTCTACTATTACGTGCGCGTGGTGCAAGCTGACGAACGCACGGCGTGGTCCAGCCCGGTCTGGTTCACTGTGCGGGCATAGGCTTCCGTGTTAGACTCCGCACGATTCAGGACATGCAGGCGGCGCAAGTCAATGGCTTGTTTGGCCCTGTGTCTAACCTCGCCGCCGCTATCGCGCTGGGCTGGGACTCTCTCCTACGAAGCCTCCCCTGCGCTACCTTGACACTGCAGCGAAACCCTTACCATACTGAGAGCGTTGCACGCATTGCGCAGGCAACGAGATGGCGCACCGGTGTCTCGCCTTCTCGCTGTAGCAAGGTCAGGGTAGGCTTTAGCTCTCTTCTTAGAGATACCCCAGTGCCGGGGTACGGGGTGAAGGGAAACCCCGCAATCTGAGCCACCTTGACCGACCTGGTGCACTTGCGTAAGAGTCCTATAGGTAGAGAGTACCGGGATAGCAGGAATCCCCTCACCCCGGCCCTCTCCCCTGTATAGACCGGGTTGATGGGTAACACATGTTCGGGTTGATAGGTTACACCATCGAATATGGGAGTTTTCGTTGTATGCAGTGTCCATGCCATGGAAGTTAGACCAACTCAATACCCTTATGGATACGGTTTTTCCCCTGGCACCAGCTCACGAACTGAACATGAGTATGTCGTGGTGCCTGGAACGTCTATTTCTCTGCCCAACCTAAAGCGCCCGAAGGTGTCAATCAGTACAATGTGTAACCTATCAACCCGAACACCTGTTACCTATCAGCCCAGTCTGTACACTCCCCAGGGGAGAGGGGGTATACGTGACAGTTTTTCGGGTCGTGCAGGGGTCTCCCCAGTGAGACTTTTGCATAGCCCTTCAACTTGGAGGGGTAAGGTTGGGATGAGGGTGAAACGGCTTGACATTATGCTATTGTTGGTTGTAAAGGCATACTGGATTCCGGCTTGCGCCGGAATTGTAAATGTCAGGTAATTCGTTGACAGATTTGGTAGAAGAAACATGGGAGCAGAACTCTGTGCTTGCCTACATACATGTCATTCCGAACGGAGCGTAGCGGAGTGTCGCTCTTAGCGCGGAATCTAGAGTGCTGAGGCCGTGAAATGGAGCGGTTCCGGTCCCCTCTCCTGGGGGAGAGGGTTAGGGTGAGGGGATCTTCTCACTTACCGGCTTGAGTGGTGCAAAGGTCTCCGGCGGTAGAGGGTTTGGATGAGGAGGAATCCCCGCAATCTAAGCCGCTTTGGTGGATTTGGCACACGTACGTAAAGGTATTTCACGTGGAAAGTCCAGGGGGAGCAGGAATCCCCTCACCCCGGCCCTCTCCCCAGGGGAAAGGGAGCAGAGTACGGATCCGAGTGAACATGGAGCGGCTCCGGTTCCCTCTCCTGGGGGAGAGGGTTAGGGTGAGGGGATCTTCTCACTTACCGGCTTGATTGGTGCAAAGGTCTTCGGTGGTAGAGGGTTTGGATGAGGAGGAATCCCCGCAATCTGAGCCGCTTTGGTGGATTTGGCACACGTACGTAAAGGTATTTCACGTGGAAAGTCCAGGGGAAGCAGGAATCCCCTCACCCCGGCCCTCTCCCCAGGGGAGAGGGAGCATACGGGATAGTTTTTCGGGTCGTGCAGGGGGTCTCCCAGGGGAGAGGGAGTCTATATGCCTATCGATTGGGTCGGAAAGAGGGTTCTCCATGGAGTGGGAGTCTCCTCCCCTGTTGTTCGGGTCGTGTAAGGGTTTCCCCAGGGAGTGGGGGCTTACTTGCGTCACCTGCCGGAGCGATGAATAGGCAACCTCGGGGAGCGTGGATCGCTTTAGTGCTTGGGTCTTTGATGGATTTACGCTGATCCGGTGCTAGCTGATGAGAGGCTGACAGACTGAATTTCTGAAGTGAGATAGAGCAATACTATGGCGGATTTGATGGATGCGGTGGTGTGTTACGGGCCGCAAGATTATCGGGTGGAGCAGGCGCCGATGCCGGTTATGACGGATGCGGCCATGATTCTGCGCACGGCTGCGAGCGGCATTTGCGCCAGCGACATCAAGTGCTACGATGGCGCGGGGCACTTCTGGGGCAGCGAGACCCGCCGCCCTTACGTGATTACGCCGGTGGTGCCCGGGCATGAGTTTAGCGGGTACGTGGAGGCCGTTGATCCGGCGGTGGCTGAGCAACACGGCTTGCAAGCAGGCGACCTGGTCGTGGTGGAGCAGATCGTGCCCTGTTGGCAGTGCCGTTTCTGCACACGCGGCCACTACTGGATGTGCCAGGTCAATTATATTTTCGGATTCAAGGGCGGTATCTGTGATGGCGGCATGGCCACGCACGTACGCGTGCCGCGCAATGCCATCGTCCACAAGGTGCCGGCAGGACTGACGGCGGAACAGGCCGCTTACGTTGAACCCCTGGGCTGTGCACTCCACGCGGTGGAACGCGGTGAGATTGAAGTCGGCGATACCGTGGTAGTTGCCGGACTGGGCAACATCGGCCTCTGCATGCTGCAGGCGGCCCGACTCTACTCACCCGGCAAGCTCATCGGCATCGACCTGCACCCCCGACGCCGGGCGTTGGCCACCGAGTTTGGCGCCGACGTTGTGTTGGACCCCACCGACCCCGGCGCTATGGAGGCAGTGCTCGACCTAACGGACGGCTACGGCTGCGACGTGTACATCGAGGCCACCGGCCACCCTTCCGGCGTGACGCAAGGGCTGGACATGGTGCGCAAGCTCGGCACGTTCGTGGAGTTCAGCGTGTTTGGGGATGACGTGGTAGCCGATTGGACCATCATCGGCGACCGCAAGGAGCTGAACATCCACGGCGCGCACCTCAGTCCCTATACGTATCCATTGGCTATGGACCTCTTGCTGCAGGAGAAGGTCACCGTGGACCCGCTCATCAGCCATACGTTCCCCATCAGCGCGTTTCCGGATGCCATCGAGGCAGCGCATAATAATGCCGAGGGCATGAAGGTAATGATTGTACCGTGAGCGGCAGAGGGGTCTTGCCGCCAGTTCACAGTGTATGAAATCTGAGTAGCGCGGGGGCTTGTCCCCCGCTCTGGGTGGGCGAGATCATGTGCAGGGACTGCAGGAGCTTTCCCCGCCGGTAAGGTGATTTCGGCACCCGGTGAGGTGATTTCGGCACGAAGATAAGATGGATTCCGGTTTTCACCGGAATGACGGGCCGGTCGGGGCCCTATCCGTGTGGCGCGGGGACTTGCCCCCCGCTCTGGGTAGGCGAGATCATGTGCAGGGACTGTATGAGCTTTTCCCCGCCGGTAAGGTGATTTCGGCACCCTGTGAGGTGATATCGGCACGAAGATAAGATGGATTCCGGTTTTCACCGGAATGACGGACCGGTGGGCCCTATCCGTGTAGCGCGGGGGCTTGTCCCCCTGCTCTTGGACGGAGAGTCTAACGGTAGCGTGGGTTTCATTTCCCGCGCTTGGGCGGGCACGCTAAACTGAGAGTGTCGCAGGCCACATCCAAGCCGCAGAGGATATTCTTTTACATAGACACTTCCTAGGAGATAAGGAGCAGATATCGTATGAAAATCGCCTGTCAGGAGAACAAGGTACCGGGAGAGACGTTTCAGGAGAAGATCGACAACTTGGAGCGCTTCGGCTTTGCAGGCGTGGAGTTGATGCATGGCCGGTTGGCGGAACGGCTGTCGGAGGTCAAACAGGCGCTCAGCAACAGCAGTGTGCAGGCCAGCACGATCTGCACCGGCTCGGAGCACGACCTCCTGGGTGTGACCAAGGACGACCGCGCCGCGCGCATGGAGCGTTTCCGCGGGTTGCTGGCGCTGGCCGGTGAACTGGGTCTCGTGGGCGTCATCGCGGTGCCGGTGCGGGGGCGCGATCCAATCTTCCCAGATCTTTCACCCTATCAGTCCGGCGCGGACCTGGAGCGCAATCTCTACGTAGAGTTGCTGCGCGAGGCGGGTGAGAGCGCCGCGCGGGAGGGTACGAATATCCTCGTGGAGCCGCTCAATCGCTATGAAACCCATCTGGCCAATACGCTTGCCGACGGCGCTGCCCTCTGTGCGGCGGCGGACCATCCCAACGTCAATATCATGGCCGACTTCTTCCACATGAGCATCGAGGAAGCGGACATCGCGGCCAGCATCCGCGATGCGGCGCAATACGTCAAACACGTCCATCTCGCCGATAGCAACCGCACCCAACCCGGCACAGGCCACACGGAGTTCAATTCCGGCTTTGCCGCCCTGCAGGAGATTGGCTTCGACGGCTTCATGGCGCTGGAGTGCGGCATTACCGGCGATCCGGAAGAGTCCTTGCCGGCCACGGCTGCCTACTTGAAGAGCTGCATGGCGTAGCGCAACGAGTCCTCGCTTCCCGCTGGGGGCACGTGCAGAGCGACCCCATAACTGTCCGGGGGTCGCTCACGTCAACTCTTGCTCCTGTATGAGGAGTTACGCAGATATTTCCAGCGGGTGAGGAGTCTCAATTCGTGAAGCAGAGTGTAACGCGCCCTGCCGGCAAACTAATGGCCCCGCTTACCGCGGCATGGCGGCCATGATGGCGATGGCGCGTTCAATTTCTTCTTCGCTGTTCATGAAAGCTGTGCACAGGCGCACGCCCTGCATGTCGTCGTGCATCAGCGCGCGGCACCAGACCTCATTTTCATGCAGATAGGCGGCGAGGTCAGCGCCTGTAACCCCATCCACGCCGTACGCCACGATGCCTGTGTGCGCATCCGGGTGCTCGGGATCATAGCAGACTACTTTCGGGTGCTTGAGGAGTTCGCCGCGCAGCCAGCGCGAGAGGTGCTTGCTGCGCCCTTCGATAGCTTCTATCCCGTGTCCTTCTAAGTACTCCACGGCGACGCCCAGCCCCGCCATGGTGGGAAAGTTCACCGAACCCCATTCCAACCGTCCTGGATAGGGTTGCCAGTCAACCGCGCCGGTCTCGAAATCTATGTGCTTGGCCACGTGGCTGCCGGACCACGAAATCTGCAGCACGTCGCGCATGCGTTCGGCCACGTAGAAGCAGCCGGTCCCATAGGGACCGAGCATCCATTTGTAGCCGAGCACCGCGTAGAAGTCAGGATCGATTGCGGCAATATCCACGTCGAGCTGGCCGACAGCCTGCCCGCCGTCAAGGTAGACGAACGCGCCGCGCTCGCGGGCCAGGCGGCACATCTCAGCCACGGGCAGTTCCGTGCCGCGGTCCTGCGTCACGTGGCTCAACGCCACGAGCTTGGTGCGCGGGGAGAGCAACGCCGTGAAATTGGCGAGATTCTCTTCCGGTGTCGCGCCCACCGGCATGTGGTGGATCACCGCGCCGTACCGTTTGCGGCCGATGTTATAGAGCGGCAGCCAAAGGGCGTCGTCCTCCTCATTGCTCGTAATGATCTCGTCACCCGGTAGCAGCGGCAGCCCGGAAACCACCATGCTAATGCTGTTGGAGACGTTGTTCACCATCGAGATGGTATCGTCAGGCACGTGAAATAACCGCGCCAGCGCCTCCCGGGTGCGTTGCTTGTGCAGAAAGCGCTCATCGCGGCGGCTCTGGAACCACGGGCCCTGCTCAAAAAAGAACTGCCAGCGGTCGGTCACTTCATCCAGCACCGGACGGGCGTTCATCCCAATGCCGGCCGTGTGCAGGTAGATGCCGTGCTGCAGCGCCGGAAAGTCCTCTCGAATGCGCGGAATGTCCAACATGCCTGATCCTCTTCTGGTTGTTTACCGCCTAAGCGCTTGGATTCGGTTCATCGGACCTAGAGTCCGCATGTTCGGACACCAGTCCGCGCAATCGGACTTTAGTCCGCATATTCGGACTCTCGTCCGCGTGCTCGTGCACCGGGAAGCGCAGCCTCGTTAACAGGCCGTAGCGCGGGGGTTTACCCCCCGCTTCCCCGCTCGGCGTCAATAGCAAGCATTAGCTTAGGCAAGCGCTTACTACTGCTACCGCACCGCCTCGCCGCTCAGCGGCTAGCCCGACCCGCCAGGCCGGTCGTACGCTGTGCTTTCGGCCGCGAACTTCGTCTTGCCGAGCGCAGCTTGCATTTCATCTACGGTAAGCAGCGGTGTAGTCTTAACTGTCTTGACGTGACCCGGCGAAATGGCGGCAATCACTGCGGCCGCGGCGGTCATGCCGTCCGGGGCCTCGAAGATCACGACCCCATCGTAGTCGCCAAAGGCATACCACACGCCGATCAGACGGCCGCCGAGGCTCTCCAGCAGCGGCTCGATGGCGTCCCTCCGGTCCTCCGGACTATTGGCCAATTGCTTCCAGGTCTCAATGTCATAGGAAAACTGTGACATGAACGTAGGCATTGCGCATCAATCCTTTCTGTTGTGCACTATCCGCGCTCATCGCCCTTGAGAGCACGCGGTCTAATGCTTTTCCCAGTGCAGGCCACGCTGGAACATAGACTTGGCATTTGCCCAAATCCGCTGTCCGCGGACTACAGACCCTCAACCAGCCAAGATTCGCCAGCCTGCCCTGCAAACCATTCGTCTCTAGTATATCCCGTCGGCTCCGTTCTGACCGCCTGCAGCAGCCAGAGAATTGCCCCACACTTTCATCGTTCCAGCGGGATGCCCGTCGTTCCTCTGCATTGTCATTCATTCCCTCAAGTTGTCCGTCACTTGACTCTCAACACAGATACTCATGTAAGTGCTGAGTAATTCGTTGACAGAATTCGCTTTCCCGTAGAAAGCGTTACAAGGCCTTGTCATTCCGAGCGTAGCGAGGAATCTAGAGTGCTGAGGCCGTGAAAGTGTGTTGAGCAGGGACCCTAGATTCCGCGCTAAGAGCGACACTCCGCTACGCTCCGTTCGGAATGACATGTATGTAGGCAAGCACAGAGCTCTGCTCCCATGTTTCTTATCCCAAATCTGTCAACGAATTACCTGACACTTCCAATTCCTGTTGTCAGAACTGCTCGTAGCACATGCGGCGGTTCGCGCTTAGGACAGCCGCCGCACCGCCCGCGCAAGCGCATTCGCATTGCGGCGGTGGAAGTCTTGTTCGCGGGCGCTGATGCCGGTAATCATGAGACGCGGCATCAGGGACTCCGCCACGGGGCACCAACCCCGCCGATATGGCAGCGGCTGCGACTGTGGATCGCGGTTCACGCCGTACGCGCCGCCCAAACTGAAGACGGGATGCAGGTACGCCGGCACGCCCACGTAGCCGAAGCTGAACGCGGCTTCCTCCGCTGCACACGCCTCCTTGAATGCCTCCAACGAGAGTCCGTCCGCATGCGGCGCAAAGGCTGCCACCCAAAGATGGTAGGAGTGGACGCTGTCTGGGCTGGCTGCTTGGGGCTTAAGCCACGTGCAGCCTTCTGCTGCCTCCGCATAGAGCTGGGCGCTGGCGCGATCTTCCGCCACGTAGTCACGCGCGCGGCGCAACTGCACCCGTGCCACGGCGGCGGTCATTTCGGTCATGCGGAAATTGTGCGCCAGCCGCGTCGGCGCCGCGCCAAACGTCACGATGGCGCGCACCTGCTCGGCAAGATACGCATCATTCGTGACCGCGATACCGCCGTCGCCGGTGCTCAGGTGCTTCGACGACTGGAAGCTGAAGACGCCCACAGAGCCGAGCGTCCCCGCATTGCGCCCCTGAAACTCGCCGAACAGCACGTGGGCGCAGTCTTCGATCACGGGCAGCTTGTGGGCATCCGCCACTGCCAAAATTCCCGTCATATCCGCCGGTTCGCCCCAGTGATGGGTAACGATGATAGCCTTGGTGCGCGGTGTGATGCGCTCTGCCAGCGAGGCGGGGTCCATGTTGTGGGTGGACTCGTCAACGTCCGCGTACACGGGCATGGCCCCCGTGTAGAGCACCGCCAGACCGCCAAAGAGCACCAGCGGGTCGCACACCACCTCATCACCCGCGCCGACACCCACCGCCCAGAGCGCCGCATGCAGCCCGCCCATGGCGGAATTGCAGGAAATCGCATGGTTCGCCCCCAGCGCCGCCGCAAACTCCTCTTCCAGCGCCGCCGCTTCCGGTCCGGCGCTGAGCACCCCGGATTCCAGCACCCGCGTCACCGCCGCGATGTCCTCCGCGTCGAAAACTTTCTTGCTCATTGTGCTTGCCCTCTCACGTGCCTATCGCGCAAACCGTCGTATTGGTCTCTTGATGATACTGTATTGAGCGCAGTTAGTTGCTTGCCCCGCCGCCTGTGGCATCGTCTGCTCTTCAACGTCCCATGCCTCCATGTCCGGCAATACGTAAGGGCACGACATGTCGTGCCTCTACCACCTGGATTTCCCAAACAAAGCCCAAAGTGGCAGCAAGATCAAAGGCCGGTCCCAGCTCTCGTCACATTGCAGTTACTTCCCCAACATCATCGAGAATTACGGAGTAGGGCGGCGCACCTGAAGGGAAGAGCGCGGTGCTAGGCCTTAGTCACTCCGGCTTTCGCCGGAGTCCAGGAACCAGGAGGAGAAGACTGTTACGACGACCTGAAACCCCGCATCAACCAAGTGACATTTCTCGGAAGTCTCACTCTGTTGGCGCAACTGAGCTTGTTGACGAATTCTCTCCTAGACCAAGTCAAATTCCAATGAGAATCCTTTGTGCCATGCTCTGGCACGTATCGCTCCCGGCCGTCTGGATTCCGGCTTTCGCCGGAATGACGACTTTGGAGCTTGGACTGCAGGAAGGTCTCTTGGTGAGCGGGAGTCATCCGGGAGACTGGGAGAGTGTCTCCCCTTGCCGGTCAGTCGGATGACTAGAAAACCCACCAAAGCGGGCATGCGCGCAAATGTCGCAGCTTCTTCGCCTTACTCGACGATTACCGCTTCCTGCTGGCCGGCGCGGATCTCGCGGATTTGGTCGCGGAGGAGCGCGGCGCGCTCGAAGTCCAGGTCTTTCGCCGCTTTGCGCATCTGCTTTTCAAGCTCCTTGATGAGCTTGGCCGACTCCTTGGCCGAGAGCGGTTTGTGCTCCGCCTGATAGCTCGATTCCTCTTCCGCCACGGCGCGAATGGTATCGGTAATGTCGCGGATCGCCTTGTGCACGCTCTCCGGCTGGATGCCGTGCTGATCGTTGAAGGCGACCTGCTTTTCGCGGCGGCGGTAGGTCTCGTCGATGGCCCGGCGCATAGAATCGGTGACGTTGTCGGCATAGAGGACCACGTGGCCGTGGACATGCCGCGCGGCGCGCCCGATAGTCTGCACCAGCGAAGTCTCGCTGCGCAGGTAGCCTTCTTTATCCGCATCGAGAATCGCCACCAGCGACACTTCCGGCAGGTCCAGACCCTCCCGCAGCAGGTTGATGCCCACCACCACGTCGTAGACCCCCAAGCGGAGGTCGCGCAGAATCTCAACGCGTTCGAGAGTGTCGATTTCCGAGTGGAGGTAGTGCACCTTGATGCCGATCTCGTTCAGGTATTCGGCGAGTTGCTCGGCCATGCGCTTGGTGAGGGTCGTAACTAATACGCGCTCGTGCTGCTCCACCCGCTGACGGATTTGGCTGACGAGATGGTCTATCTGTCCGGCGGTGGGCTGGATCTCGATGGATGGGTCTACGAGGCCGGTCGGTCGAATGATCTGCTCCACCACCTGGCTGCTGCGTTCGCGCTCATACATGCTGGGCGTCGCGGACACGAAGACTACCTGGTTGAGCCGCTGCTCCAGCTCCTGGAACATGAGCGGCCGGTTGTCAAGCGCGCTGGGCAAACGGAAGCCGTAGTCCACCAGCACCTGCTTGCGGGAGCGGTCCCCGGCGTACATGCCGCGCAACTGCGGCACAGCCACGTGGGACTCGTCGATGAACATCAGGAAGTCTTTGGGGAAATAGTCCAGCAGCGTCCACGAGGGATCCCCGGCGCTGCGGCCGTCCAGATGGCGGCTGTAGTTCTCAATGCCCTTGCAATGGCCGGTCTCGCGCAACATCTCCAGGTCAAAGTGGGTGCGTTGGAGCAGGCGCTGCGTCTCCAGGAGCTTGCCTTCGCGTTCGAGCTCGGCAATGCGTTCGTCGAGTTCCACCTCGATGTTCTTGACGGCGGATTCGATGCGCTCCACCGGTGTCACGAAGTGGCTCGCCGGATAGATGTTGATGGCCTGCCGCTGGTCGAGGATTTCGCCCGTGAGGGGATCGATCTCGATGATGCGGTCCACCTCGTCGCCAAAGAAGTCTATGCGTATCGCCGTGTCGCCATAGGCGGGAAAGATGTCGAGCACGTCGCCCTTCACGCGGTACGTGCCGCGCTTGAAGTCCACGTTATTGCGCTCGTACTGGATGTCGTTCAAGCGCCGTAACACGTTCTGGCGGCGGTATTGTTCACCCACGTTCAGCGGGACTACCACCTGCCCATAGTCGTGGGGCGAGCCCATGCCGTAGATGCAGGACACGCTGGCGACGATAATGACGTCCGGCCGTTCCAGCAAAGACCGCGTGGCCGAGAGCCGGAGTTTTTCTACCTCTTCGTTTACGTCGGAATCTTTCTCGATATAGGTATCCGTGCGGGGAAGGTACGCCTCAGGTTGGTAGTAATCGTAGTAGGAGACGAAGTATTCGACCGCGTTCTCCGGAAAGAAATCGCGAAACTCCGAGAAGAGTTGGGCGGCCAGAGTCTTATTGGGCGCTAGTACCAAGGCGGGTCTCTGAATGGCTTGAATGACCTGCGCCATGGTAAGGGTCTTGCCGGAACCGGTGACGCCAAGGAGGGTTTGAAAGGGATATTCAGCATGGCAACCACTGACCAGTTGGTCGATGGCTTCCGGCTGATCGCCGCGCGGCTCAAGCTCTGTGACCAATTGAAACGGAGGCACGGACTCTCTCCCAAAGCAGCGTGTGAATGACGACTGAGGTAAAGCGCAGAGCGCGCTTGGGGCGACTGGCAGTTGTGCCCACTACTCCGTGTATGATACCATAGCATTCGATTCCTCAGAGAAGAGAGGCGGTAGATTCGTGCCTAAGATGAAGACGCACAAAAGTACGCGCAAGCGGTTCAAGGTCAGCGGCACTGGCAAGCTGATGCGGCCGAAAGGGAGCATGAACCACCTGCGCCGCAAGAAGAAGCCGCGTACGCTGCGCATGACGACGCAGTATTTCGAAGCGCCCGATGGCGAGACAAAGCGCGTCAAGCAACTCCTTCCCGGAGCCGGCATTAAGTAAGTGCCAGTAGCCGCCGTTCGTCCTGAGCCTGCCTGCCCTGAGCCGGTCGAAGGGTCGAAGGATGAAAAGGCGGGAGAATACACCTGAAGCGAGACGCAAAGCAACGAATGAGAGTAGCGCGGGGGCTTGTCCCCCGCCGTTCACGCTAAACCCCACCAAGGGCAAGTAGTCCAATTTGGCTGCTTTGCTGAGTCAGAGCGACGGTAGCACAGGATATTGATGTATGGCGCACTAAGTCGATTACACCAATCCAGCGCTCCTCTGGTTCCCTCTCCCTGGGGAGTGTACAGACCGGGGACATAGGTAACAGTTGTTCGGGGACATGGGTTACACATTTTACTGATTGACACCTACGAGAGCATTGGGTTGGTCCGGGTTTGATAAGAGACTGGCGACACAGTGCACTCACTTTCAGCCTGTCAGCTTGTGCCAGAGAAACAAACTGTGTGCATAAGGATATTGAGCGGATCTAACTTTCAAGGCAAGGACATCGCATACTACGAAAATCCCCTCGTTCTATGGTGTAACCTATGTGCCCGAACATGTGTAACCCATGTACCCGGTCTATACAGGGAGAGGGCTAGGGTGAGGGGGACCCCTCAAGTCGACTAGGTTGAACCAGTAAAAGAAACATAGCAAACACCAAAGAGTAGAGAGACTATGCCTCGAGTAAAACGCGGCGTCACCTCCCATAAACGCCATAAGAAAGTACTGAAGCGCGCCTCAGGCTACTGGGGCGGCCGCCACCGCCTGTTCAAGACGGCAAATGAAGCAGTAATGCGCGGCATGGCCTTTGCCTACCGCCACCGCCGCACCCGCAAGCGCGAAATGCGCCGCCTCTGGATCGTGCGCATCAACGCCGCCGCGCGCCAGCACGACCTCTCCTACAGCGCCTTCATGCACGGCCTGCGTGAAGCCAACGTCAACTTGGACCGCAAGATGCTGGCGGACCTGGCCGTGCGAGACAGCGCGGCCTTTGCCGAACTTGCAAACGTAGCCAAAGGCGCCGTCCCGGCTGCTTCGTAGAGCATCCCGCGTACGCGCAACCCGATTCGCAGGCAAGCCCTCTTGATTTACCTGCTGTAGCTGCCTACGTCTTCCGCAGCGAGATTGAACATGCAGACTTGGCCGCACCTACGCATGCAAGCTCGACCATGCGTTCACGCGCTTTGCACCCTGTCTTCTAGTACGAGCTTGATCCACTCGTTGATGCTCATGCCGCTCTGTAGCGCTGTGGCCGCCACGCGCTGATGCAAGTCCGATCCGAGCCGCAGCGTGAGTTTTCCAGAGAGCGGTTTGCGTGGCTCCACGCCATCTTCCGCGCACGAGGCTAGGTACTCCTCGATTGAAATGCGAAACTCGCGTTTCAGTCCTTCTACGTTAGTGGCCTCGAACGTGACGATGGGATAGGGCCCAGCGTTGACGACCTGTCCATGCAGAAGCCCTACCGAATCGTCATATTCAACCGTGGCGATGTAGCCTTTATATTCCATCATGGCGTCACCCCAATTCGTAGTCAGTCCTTGTGCAGGCGCTTGTGGTACACTCCCTACCGGGATGGTATAGCATTTCGGAGACTACATGGGAATTCGGTCACTGCTTTACTGGCTAGCCCGGCTGCTCGGCGACGTGAATGCCGTGCGCAGAGGACGCATCGGGCAACGCATCGCGCGCCGCGTGGCGGGCAAGGCTGCGAGTCGAGCAATGCGCAAGACACTGCGGTAAGCAAGGCCGACTTTGCCAGCAACTTGGCAGTCCAACCAGATGCCTACCTGCCGGTGTGCTCTCGCAAAGATTACAGCGCCTTCCGGGAAAGGCGCACTCAGTTCAGTAGCATGATAGTCAGGCAAAGCACATGTCTTGCCGTCACTCCCCCCATGCTGGCTCTGGACTCGCTAAGGACTGGGATTCTTCCATCACCTGCAAGTACGGTGAAGGCACATTCGCCTCATGCGCAGACACCTCGGGTTCCTATCGAACACACGCCGGCAGCGGCCCCTTGCCAGTATTGCCAATCTGATCCTGCTAGGCCTCTGCGTCAGTGTGCTCGCCTGTGGAGGGGATGAAGAGAGCGACTTGGCTGCTGCCGTAACGCCCACCGCCAATGTGGAAGCTAAGGCCACGCCCGTGCTCCTGGCTACGCTTACCGCTCCGGCCAAGGCTACGTCAACACCTCCGCCCGCTCCCACAGCTTCTGCTGTTCCGTCACCGATACCCTCCCCTGTGCCTACCGCTATCCCATCACCAATACCCTCTCCATCTCCCGTGCCTACCGCTATCCCGTCGCCAATATCCACACCTTCCCCAGTCCCCACCGCCATGCCGTCACCATTACCTTCGCCTTCTCCCGCGCCTACTTCAATCCCGCTGCCTGCTGCAACTCCTTCGCCACTACCGGCTCCTACGGCAATGCCGCAGGGTGACTTCGACGCGCAACAATACGTTGGCAAAGGAGATGCATTCAACTGCGGCGACTTCGAGTATCAGTGGCAGGCCCAGGCAGTGCTGGAAGCGGACAAGTCAGACCCAAACCGACTGGATAGAGACAAAGACGGCACCGCCTGCGAGAGCCTCAAGTAGGGCGAGTTACAGATTTGCCTTAGCCTAGAGTGCGAATTTCACTTAAGTGGTCGCAGCATCGGCGGGAGAAGGATTTAGAAGCAAATCGAATTGACGATTGAGTCATACGGTATGATGTATGTATGCCGCAATGTGTGCCATTCAGAGGTGTGATATGTCGACAAGAAACGATGTCGTCACATTAAAGCTAGATGGAGTAGTGTCATTCCCAGACTTCGCCAGGGCCATTAGCGAACTTAACGAATTGCTGAAGTCCCTTAGTTCTGAGATTACGGGCAGTGCTGTTTCAGTAGAGTGGAAAGTTATCGAGCTTTCCGCTTCAAGTGCGGCAACTACTTTACAAGGAACTTCCGATGACCCAAAGGACGTTCCGTCGCTAATGGCCGCCTACTCCATCGTCGGCCAAGCATTAGAAGATCACTCTGAGATTCCATACTCCGAGGATATCCGCAGACATGCTCTTTCAATTGCATCTCTAGTCAATGGCGAGATAACTGCTGTTCACTTCAGCACACCAAGGGCACAGCATATTGTCCGCGAGCCTCCCAAACGGGAACAGAAACCAGAAACCGTAGATGCGTTTGGGGCGATAGAAGGACGGATACGGACGCTTTCCGACCGTCAGAACCTCAAATTCACGCTGTATGAGAATCTATTTGACGCCCCCGTCATCTGTTACCTTTCTCTTGAAAACGCCGATGAGGCTGCGCGGCTTTGGCGAAAGCAAGTACTTGTCGAGGGGATGATTCGGCGCGACCCGAAGACCGGCATTCCGACCCAAATCAGGAGCATCCGAACAATCAATGAGATACCTTCTACTGCTCCTGGCTCTTACCGAGAGGCGCGGGGAGTTTTGCGAAACGTCGCGAATTCTTAGGGGGCGCAATGCCAGATCTTCCAATCTATATATACTGGGACGCCAACTGTTTCTTGCATTACATCAATGACACGCCAGAGTACATAAACACGCTACAGGGGATTTTGAGCGAGGTAGAGCAGAGCGAGGGGAAGCGCAAGATTGTCACTTCCATTTTGTCATTAGTAGAGGTGGCACACTCGGGCCAAGAACTTATCGACCGAACGCTCGACGAGTCGGCACTTAACAATATTGATAAGCTCTTCTATGACAGCAGCGTGGTGTTGCTTGTAGAGTTTACGCCGTTCATCGCGAAACAGGCCCGCGGAATAATGAGAATTGGTTTGGAGGAAAGCCTTAAGCGAGATCCACGCGACTGCATACATCTTGCGACCGCTAAGTACATGAAAGTGTGTGAGGCCCACACTTATGACAAAGCGCTTTGGGCCTATTCAGACCATCTTGGGATCAAAGTTTGCGAGCCGCGTGTCCAGAATCCACGCCTCTTCTAAGTCAGGAATGCGACAACACCCCTAACTTGCCGTATCGCGCTTCTGAACCGTCTTTAGTGCCGCCCGGGCGCGGTCGAGAATCTCGCCTATGTCCTCATCGCTGTGGGCGAGCGAGAAGTAGAGCTTCTCACCCGGATTCGTAAGGATACCGGAGCGGAGCAGCTCTTGGGCGAATGCGATGCGCTTGGTATTGTCGGTCTGCAGGCAGTCGCGGTAGCTGCGCAATTCCCCTTCGCCGAAGAAGACCTGCAGCAGCGGCCCTGCGCCGATGGCTTGCAGCGGCTCACCAAACTCCCTGCCGAGCGCTTCCAGCCCTTCGCGCACTGTATCGCCAATCGCGTGCAGACGCGCAAAGCTGCCTTCTTCCTGCAGCACGCTCAGGGTTGCCAGGCCGGCCACGGCGCTCAGGGGATTGCCGCTGAACGTGCCGCCCATCCAGACGTAGCGCGGCGTGCCACGGATAGCCGACGAGACCACCTCCATGATTGCGGCGGGTCCGGCCACCGCGGCCTGCGGATAGCCGCCGCCCAGCGCCTTGCCGAGCACTGCCAGATCCGGCTCCACGCCGTAGTATTCCTGCGCGCCGCCCCAGGCCAAGCGAAAGCCGGTGACGATTTCGTCGAAGATCAGCAGCGCCCCGACTTCGTGTGCCAGGTCGCGCACGGCGGCCAGGAAGCCCGGCTCCGGATTGAGCGCCCGCTGGAGCGGTTCCATGATGATGGCTGCCAGGTCGTCACCGTGTTGGTGCACCAGCTCGCGGGTCAGGTCGAGGTTGTTGAACTCCGAAATCAACACCTGCTCTTGCACCTGCGCCGGGATGCCGCTGCTGTCCGGAATGCCGTGGGGATAGTCGCTGGTGCGGGGCGGCGCGGTGCTCAGGGTGGCGTAATCATTGCCGCCGTGGAGCGCGCCTTCGAATTTGAGCACCTTGTTGCGGCCGGTATAGGCCCGGGCGATGCGCACCGCGTAGAAGGTGGCCTCCGTGCCGGTGCTTACGAAGCGGATCTGCTCGGCGCACGGCACGGCAGCGACTACTTGCTCGGCAAGCCGAATTGCCGGTTCGTTCAGGAGAAAGTACGTCGCGCCCTGCGCGACCTGTGCCTGCACCGCCGCCACCACCGCCGGATGGGCGTGCCCGATGAGCACGGGCCCCGATCCCAGGATGCAGTCGATGTACTCGCGTCCGGTCATGTCCCACACGTGGCTGCCGCGCCCGTGGGTGACCACAATCTGATATTCGTCCGGCAGCCGCCACAAGCCGGAACTGCCGCCTGGAAAGTGCTGCCGGCTGGACGCCAAGAGTTCCTGCTGTGTTGCCGCCATTGACAAAGGGTTCATGTTATTGCTTCCTTACGCGAATTATTGCAGACGCTGAGTGCCTATCACATGTGTGGATTCCGGCGCAGGCATCGGCTACTTGCACCGGATTGGTGGGGCTGCACACCAATCGCAACCCTCCGGTCGCAGGCTTGCGCCTGGGCCTTGCGCAAAGTATCTTACCATGCCGCCAATTGACTCCGGTCTCTGCCCCAAGGAGAGCTATGTCCAAACGCTGGATTTGGGGCGTGGATTGGGTGTATGGCAGAGTTTCGCCCTCACCCCGGCCCTCTCCCCCCGGGAGAGGGAGAAAGAATCTGTGCCCTTGGATGAGGTTTCGAATTGGTCTGCACAAGCGTCGCTAATGGGTGTGGTGCGAATGGGTTTCTCGACACGTCTGCGGACCCTGACTCCGCGGACGGCAAGAGGCCCAAGACTATGCTACGCAAGCACCTCGTCAGCGTGAGCGAAGAGCGAGGGAATGCCGCCCGTGTGCACGAAGACGACGCGCTCGCCTGGCTTGAAGGTGCCGTTCCGCACCAGGTCGATGAGGCCGGACATGGCCTTGCCGGTGTACGTGAGGTCGAGCAGGATGCCTTCGGTGCGCGCCACGGTGTGCACCGCCTCGCGGCCCGCGGCGGTGGTAATGCCGTGTCCGGCGCCGAAGTACTCTTCGCGTACGTCCACTTCATCAGCAGTTAAAGCGCAGGGGATGCCGTAGTAGTGCGCGGCGGTTTGGGAGAGGGCGGCAATGCGCTCGCGCTGCGGCGGATTCTGCGGGCGGATGGAGATGCCAGTGACGTGGTAGGGCAAACCCAACGCCTTCACCGTGGCGGCAATGCCGGTGTGGGTGGAGCCGGAACCGGAGGTGACGACAATTGTCGTCGGCTGCTCCGGCAGGTGCTGCAATTGCTCGTGCAGCTCCAGCATGCCGCTCAAGTAGCCCACCACGGACTTGACGGCAAGTTCGGGATACTTGTTCGTGAAGCGGTAGGGCCGCCTGCCCTGGGCCTTGAGCGATTTCACGCGCTCGTCGATGATGGCCTGCACGCCCACGTCGTCGGCATCGGGCGCGACCTCCACGTGCGCGCCGAAGAGGTGGTCGAGGAGCAGGTTGCCCTGCACGTCCGCCCGGTGCTTTAGCGCTCCCAGAACGAGGAAACACTCCATCCCTAGTTTCGCCGCGGCCGCCGCGGTCTGGCGGCACTGGTTCGATTGCGGATACGCGCCGGTAATGATGCAGTCCGCGCCCTGGGCGATGGCTTCACCAAACAGAAATTCCAGGTTGCGCGTCTTGTTGCCGCCCAGCGCCAGGCCGGTCAGGTCGTCGCGCTTGATGGAGATGTCGGAACCGCCCAGGTGCGCCGTGAGGCGTGGGCAATTGTCGAGCGGCGTGGGTACATGCGCCAACTGAGCGCGCGGAAGAGCAGCCAGCATCTCGCGAAAGGTCTCCGTCGTGATCGTCGGCTGTTCCGGAATAGCCACTGAATGCTGCCTCCTTGGGCATTTCGCAACCCTCATTACCGCTTGAGTACTCAACGCACCGCTACTGAGAGTGAGATCCCCGCTCTCAGTGGTGCCCCGTTTCGGCGTGCGGGGCAGGCATTGTGCCGTTGTAAGGAATACGCCGGCTTCGTCGTAGATGTGGAATTTGGCAGGAGCGGTGAGAGTCTCCCCTCACCCCAACCCTCTCCCCAGGGAGAGGGAGCAAACCGCGCGCCTTGGGCCCGAGGGGTAGGAGCACTTCGCGTGCCTTTGGCCCGGGGAGTGGGAGCATACCGTGCGCCAATCAGGCCACTAAATAGGAGTCGCTATGCGCCCTTGGCTCTACCCCGCAAAGCCTGTTCCGTACCTTGATAGGGAGTCTCCCCAGGGCATGGGGGTCTTCTTGCCTGCCGACCTTTCTTGTGCAAAGCATGCGGGGTATGCAAAACGGGCTCTCCGCTCGGAATTGTCTAGAGTCTGACCCGTACTTGAAGCGGAGGGAGGGATATTCCCTGCCAAGACAACCTACACCGGCCCGCTTGACGGAAATTTGCTCCGCTTGCCTCGCGCCGCCAAATTCGAACTTCAGCTTTCGCGGCACGTAGGGGCGTTAGCGTCGCTGCTCACGTAGTAGTGTTCACGGCGACAGCTTGAAGTTCGGCTTCGATCTGCTCCAGCCGTTCCCGTACGCGCAGGGAACGCTCGTCAAATTGGTCGCGCATTTCAGCCACCTGGCGCATGCGCCCATCCAGCACTTCGACCTGTTGCTCCAGAATTTCCAAACCCTTCCGCAAGGAATCCCGCTTGGTTTCCAGGTCGGACGCCTGCTTGCTTTCTTGCCGCAGCAGCTTGAGCGACTCCATCGCCTCCACCACCTGTTTGATTTCGCGCAATGAAAAGCCCAGCAGGCGCTTGAGCTGCACGATATTCTCCAGGCGGTCAATATCCGCAGCCGAATAGAGGCGGAAGCCGCCTTCCATGCGAGAGGGCGGCGCGAGCAAACCGATTTCTTCGTAATACCGCAGCGTGCGTGGTGTAAGGCTCAGTTGCTCGGCTACCTCGCCGATTTGAAGATAGCGTTCAGCAGACATAGCAGTCCCCCAGCAGTTCCCCCGAACATGCGCACCATTCTCTGTTCGCACCGTATACCGTTACAGGCACGCCTTAATCATAGGGGGCAGTTTCCGTTAAAGTCAACGACTTAGCTGTCCAGTCCTCCCTGGTTGCGGAAAGGCTGCGGCAGGCGTTGCAGCGACCCGTCCAAGAAGCGTGCAACCAAAGGATCGCTGCCGTGCAAATAGACCGGCCAGACTCTGAAGAAGTTGCCGCCGAGCAGCGCCGCGTCGCCGGCCGCGATCTGGTAGACCAACGCCCGCCGCGGCGTATCGCTGTTATTGGGATGGGTGTAGTGCAGCAGATTGCCGTGGTGAATGGTCATGCTCCCGGCAGGTCCTTCCAAGTCGAACAGGTTGCCGTTGGCAACGTCGGGGGCGTAATCGTCGGCGGTGGAGCAGTGCCCCAGGAACGCGCCGTCCGCGTCGTGGTGACTCACCGGGCCGCGCGTGTGGCTGCCGGGGATGGCCTGCAACGCGCCGTTCCGCACCGTCGTGTCGTCCAGCAAGAAGGTTACCGCCAGCACGTCGTAATTGGTGAGTGGGTGAAAGGGGTAGTCCTGGTGCCAGTCCACGGCGCCCTCACCTTTGGCGATGGGCTTCCAGTGGACCCGCGCCTGAATCAAATGCAGGTTCTCGCCGATGAGCTGCACGGAGGCTCCCACAAGCGCGGGATGGTGCGCGGCCTCCATGAAGGCATCCTGCAAGAAGATCACGTCGTGAATAGCAACGGTGCGTTCCTTGCCGCCGCGTCGGAGCCGTTCCTCGTCCAGCGCGTCGGCGGCTGCCCGCAGCCCGGCGAGCTCCTGCGTCGACAGCACGTTGGGGAGAATCAGAAAACCGTTCTCGTGATAGGACGCGAGCTGCTCGTCGCTCAGGACCGGTTGGGCAGGGGCCGCCCGATTCGCCATAGTGCCGTCCTCCTTCTCGCGTAGTATTGCGGGGGCAAATGCATCTGTCAAGCCGGCTCGCTGCCGTGCACGGAATCGGCTTTGGTATACTGAGAAAAAGACGCGGCAGTGAAGGATAGCGCCCTATGGCAGAGACGGAGTTGATTACACTGCGGCTCTTCGCGGTCTTTCGCGAAGCCCTGGGCAGTAGCACGCTGCAACAAGAAGTGCCCGCCGGGACGACGGTTGGCCAGGTGCTGGCCCGGCTCATTGACGAGTACCCGGCGTTGAGGGGCGCAGAAGCAGCCGTGTCTTTCTCCGTCAACCGCACGTACGCCTCGGCGGAAACGGTACTACACGCCGGTGATGAGGTAGCTTTCATCCCGCCGGTAAGCGGTGGAGACACTTGCCTGTCTTGGACACTCTCGCTTACCCCGGAATAGAAGCAAGAAGACTCCCTCTCCCTAAGAAGACCACTGCATTGACCTTGGCGAGGCGGGAAAGTTCCCTCTCCCGGCAGAGACCTTTGCATTACCCTTGCCGGGTCGGATAGGTCCCCTCTCCCGGAGAGACCCTTGCGTTACCCTTGCAGGGTCGGATAAGTCCCCTCTCCCGGCGGAGACCTTTGCGCAACTCAAGCGGTAGCGATATAGTTCCCTCTCCCTCGACGGGAGAGGGCTAGGGTGAGGGTGGATCTCCTGAAGTCTCTCCATATGCACACCAAATCTGCCCTGCTACGGCTTGACACTGCCCAGCGTAAAGGGCCATCGTAGCAACAAGACCCCCCTCACCCTGGCGCACTCCCCAGGAGGCCGTCTCATAAACGCATCGCTCCGTGTAGACTTGCCCTTCGACCCTTCGACAGGCTCAGGGCGAACGTAACAGGCAACAATCCGTTCGTGCTGAGGGCTTCGCGCAGCAGGCTACGCGAAGCCTGCTGCGCGAAGCCCTTGTCGAAGCACGATTTAGCTTATCAAATCGACTTATGAGACAGCCTCCCAGGGAAAGGGAGTAGCTCTTGCGCCTCCGGCCGGGGTTACGCAGAGGTCCCCGGCGGGAGAGGGCTAGAGCCTGCCCCCTACTCGATACAGCGTATCGACACGATACGGGGGTGAAGGGGGATTATCTGCAGCCCAGGCACGTATCTCTTCTCAAGGCTCTTTTCACTGCATTGGCGCACTTCAGTACAGGTCTTGCGGGTAGAATGGACAGGACTAGCAGAAATCCCCTCACCCCGGCCCTCTCCCTGTACAGACCGGGGACATAGGTAACAGTTGTTCGGGGACATGGGTTACACATTTTACTGATTGACACCTACGAGAGCATTGGGTTGGTCCGGGTTTGATAAGAGACTGGCGACACAGTGCACTCACTTTCAGCCTGTCAGCTTGTGCCAGAGAAACAAACTGTGTGCATAAGGATATTGAGCGGATCTAACTTTCAAGGCAAGGACATCGCATACTACGAAAATCCCCTCGTTCTATGGTGTAACCTATGTGCCCGAACATGTGTAACCCATGTACCCGGTCTATACACTCCCCAAGGAGAGGGAGAATTTCTCGCGCCGTTGGCCAACCTTAAGCCGTTGGCCAACGTTTCAATGAAGTCGCCTGGGGAGTAGGATTGGGTAAGAGGTGAATCCTTGTCGATGCTGCCTGTCCCGCCAGCTTGACGGAATTGCGCACAGGCCACATATTTTTGGGAGAAGCTAACTAATGTCCATAGCCAAGACTACGGCAGAGAAAGTCGAGACCGGTCACTTTCGCATCCTCGAGCGCCCGATCACGGCTGACGAACTTATCCCCCATGTGCTCACCGACGCCTACGGCGCCGTGGCGACGTTCTCCGGCACGGTGCGCAACCACGCCCGCGGCAAGCACGTCACCGGCCTGACCTACGAGGCCTACCCGGAGATGGCTGAGGCGGAAATGCGCAAGATCGCGGTGGAGGTCTATGCGCAGTGGCCGGAATGCAAAGTGGCTATGCTGCATCGCATCGGCAGGCTGGAGATCGGTGACGTCTCGGTGGCGATCGCGGTGGCCACACCTCACCGCAAGGAGTCGTTCGAGGCCTGTGAATTCGCCATCAACCGGCTCAAGGAGACCGTACCCATCTGGAAGAAAGAGGCCTACGCCGACGGTGAGGTGTGGGTGGAAGGCGTCTCCCCCGGCGCAGACGGCAACGCGGGCTAAGTCCCACGCGCCTTAGGCCAGTGCGTTGGGGAATTGGACTATTAGCTCCTAGGCGAGCACACCCACGCTACGCTTTTGCCGCACGTTACGAGCCTACGGCGCTTGGCTCCCTCATTGGGACCATACTTTCCTTGTGCGGTGCGATATCCGCGTAGGCGCGGGCGTAGAGATCGGCGCGATTCTGGCGCAGCATGGTTCGCCGGTGGTCGTACTTCGTGCACCAGCTCGTCCAGCGCTCTTCGTCCAGGTCGAGCGTCGCGGTGGCGTGGCCTGCGCGGTGTCCGGTCTCAGCCAGGGTAAAGCCATTGAAGTCATAGATCGTCGCATGACTCTGGCGGTACTGCCATCCGAGCGGCCTGTCCTGGAGAAACGTAGACGTGACCAAGAAGCAGGAGGCATCGTGCGCGCGGGTGCGCAGCATCTCCGAGCGAATGGTCTCGGTCGGCCCGGCGGCTTGGGTGGGATGGAGCAGCACGTCCGTGCCCTTCAAGCCGTAAATCTGGCAAATCTCCGGAAACGCTTGATCGTTGCAGATGAAGACGCCGTAGCGGACGCCGTCCACTTCGATGGGCTCGATTTCGTCCCCGGGGGTGATCCCCTTGGTTTCGTACTCGTTTTCGGTGGGTTGCACCTTCCGGTAGCGTCCCAGGACGTGGCCTTGCCTGCCGTAGAACGTCGCTTGGTTGTACAGGTCTGCGCCGTCTCGGGTCAGGTTGTTTGAGACCACAGTAACGTTGTGGCGCGCGGCGAACTCCAGGAAGCGCTCCGCAACCGGACCATCTTCCGTCATGGCGAGTTCAAGCGCCCCGGCGAAGCGCGCCTCCGGTTCGCTCCGCTCCTGAATGTGCCGCCACTCCATGCACCCCATGGTCTCGAACATTTCCGGTAGGAGGATCACGTCGGGTTTGTCTTCCAACGCCGCTTCCAGGTAGCGAAACGCCTGATCGTAGCGAGCGGCCTGGGTAGCCGCTTCGCTGCCGAGAAGATAGGAAATGGTAGAAACTCTCACGCGCCGCGCCATGGCTGCCTCACTTTCTCAAGTTTTTGGGTTCTATCGTTTGCCAATGCTCTTGCAGCTTCTACCTTCCCCGGGGAGGACTTTGCAAAAACCCTCGTCGGAACGCAAGAGCGACCCACTCTCCTAAAGGCTTTCCCCTGCTCCTAAGACTTTCTCCTTCTCCCTGGGAGGCCTTTGCGTACCTAGAACCTGAGGGAAATGTATTACTCCCTCTCCTCGGTGAGAGGGCCGGGGTGAGGGGAAACTTCGCCAATTCTTCCCAGTCCCGCCAGTTTGGTCGGGCTTATCCGCAGTCCCCAGCCACGTGAAATCCGTGGCGCAACGGTCGCCTAGAGTACCGCGAGGTGGGCGTCCTGCAGGTCCGTCAGGAACATGTGACCCGCCGCGTGGGTGATCATCAGGGGCGGTTTGCTGGCCAGCGCCACTGCCTGCGGGGTGACGCCGCAGGCCCAGAAGACAGGCACTTCGCCGTCGTGCACGTCGGTGCGCGCCCCCCACTGCGGGTTGTCGAGGTCCGTGATGCCGATTTCCCCCGGGTCGCCGATATGTACCGGCGCGCCGTGGACGCCTGGAAAGCGCGAGGTCGTCTGTACCGCGCGCACGACCTGCGTGTGGTGGATCGGGCGCATGCTCACTACCAGCGGCCCGGAAAAGGCTCCCGCAGGCGTCGTGTCTCGATTGGTCACGTACACGGGCACGTCGTTGCCCGCCTGCAAGTGGCGGAGCGGAATGCCGGCGGCGAGCATGGCGGATTCGAAACTAAAGCTGCACCCGAGCAGGAACGAGACGAAATCATCCTGCCAACGGTCCGCGATATCTGTGACTTCAGCCGCGAGCTCGCCGTTCTCATAGATGCGGTAGCGGGGCACGTCGGTGCGAATGTCCGCGCCGGGCGCCGTCTCACAGGGTTCAAAGGAGCCCGGTTCCATGACCTCCAAGACCGGGCACGGCTGGGAATTGCGCTGGCAGAAGAGGAGAAAGTCAAACGCCAGATCTTTAGGCACAATGGCAAGATTCGCCTGCACGTAGCCTGGCGCCAGGCCCTCCGTCGTGGTCTGCCACTCTCCGGCGCGTATGATCTCCCGTAACGCGTGCGGCTGTTTCGGTAACGCTACTCTATCCATGTTCTGTTTCCTTACCTCGCGATTTTCAGCAGCCTTACGGCAAAGTTTACTGGAGTCCTTTCGGATGCAGTGTAGCAGAACCATGCGGCCGGAGGTCTACGGCATTCGTAGAGCTAGACTTGCTAGCTTCGCAGGGCTGCGTTCTGTGTCATTCCTGTAAGTGTTGACTATTTCGTTGACCGAATCCTCTACCCAATTGGCAGTGTTGACAGATCATGTCATTCCGAGCGAAGCGTCGAACCCTGTTCGCGGAATCTAGGGCCCATGCAACGTGTCGCCCGATAGGCTCAACATCTTAGATTCCGCGCTCCGAGCGACTCTTCGCTGCGCTCCGTTCGGAATGACATATGTACTGTTCATGTAGAGTACTGCGTTCAGCTGCTCTTGTTCTCAAATCTGTCAACGAATTACCTGACACTTACAAGAATGACAGATTGAGGAACAGATTCAGACGCGAGTACGTTCGGCACTTCGCAAACCTGCACGATGTAAGTCCAAACCCACCAATCCCGGAAGTCCTTTTACCTATGCCCGTCAGCGCCAAGCACTCTCGTCTGCATCAAACCTCGCTTGCGCTCCACTCCTGCAGCACGTCAATGGCCGTGAGCAACGACTCGCATGCGGCATCGGCTGCCGCGATCGTTGTTTCGCCTTCCGGCACGGCAATACACCGCATGCCGGCCGCTTTCGCCGACCTCACGCCGCGGGGGCTATCTTCCAGCGCCACACACTCGCCCGGCTTCACTCCCAGCCGCGCCGCCGCCAGCAGATAGAGCGCCGGGTCCGGCTTACCCTCTACGACCTCATCTCCTGTTGCTACTGCCTGGAAGTAGGAGCGGATACCTAGCACCTCGAGCACCACGTCAATGTAGACCTTGTCTCCGGATGAGGCCGACCCGCAGCGCCATCCCCGGTCGCGCACCCACTCCAGGGCCTCCCGCAGCCCGGGCTTCGGCCCCAGCCGTTCTCGGATAAGCGCGATCAGGATTGCGTGGTAGCGGTCCAGCATCTCCTCCGGCTCTGCCGCGAACCGGCCCCGCGCATGGTGCAGCCGGAAGATATCGATGCTGCGCTTCCCCAGGCTCTCTGCCGCGTCGGTAGGATAGGTTGGAAATCCGCACTCGCGGCCGAGCTCATGCCATGCGGCGCGGTGGAGCGGTTCGCTGTCTGCCATGAGACCGTCTACGTCGAAGATGACGCCAGCAATATTCATCGGCAGCCTAGAAGTGGTCAAGGTTCCACATGTACGGATGTCCTCCTGGAAAGAGTATGTCGATAATAGCAACATCTTGCTCCGCAACACAGGACGGGAACTCCAAGCGCAACTCCCCAAGGCTGCGGTAGCCCATCAAGAGCTGCAATAGATTTTCCTGTGGCAGGTTAATTGTGATTGTGCGACCGGCGCCGATTTCCATCTCCGCCCGCTCGGCATCGCAGACGACTGCCACCTTGCCGACACTACCCTCCAATCCCGACGTTCGAACTCGTTCTTCCAAAGTCTCTTTGAGCGCCACGGCGAGGCCGTCCAGATTGACGATGCGGCCCATGCCTCCCTGATTGTGCGAGTACTCGATTTCCTGACGAAAGCCGATTGACCGCAAGACTGCCAACATCGGCGCATCCGGCGGCATCTCAAGGTCGATCCACTCCGCTCGCTGCCGGACTGCCTCAGTTGCAAGCGCTCGGATGAGACTTGAGCCGGCAGTTGCCGCAGTTATCCCAGGCGCCACGAACTCATACGGCCGTGTATACCACATGGACGCAGAGCGCCAACCGTGCTCACCCAAGGCGTATGCGACCGGTTTCCCATTCTCTTCTGCGACCAGAATGCGGCTCGGCTCTTGAAACCACTCTTCCGTGGCATCGCGCCAGGGCAGGAATGCACTTTCTGAACGCTTGGCGGCCCCGCTTCGTCCGCGGGTCTCCTCATTGTAGATAGCCAGGAGAGCTTTCGAGTCAGCTTGCCCGGCTTCACGCACCGGCAACAACTCGCCTAATGCTTCAGCCGCTTGCGTTCTTACTCGTATGAGACTCTTCGCCGGCAGCACGGTTGCGTAGCCAATGCGGTGGTAGAAGCCAGGGATTCCAAAGAGAATCGAGACCAGATACCCTTCCCGGCACATATACGCAACGGCATCTTCCATGAGCCGCCGACCATAGCCTCTGCCACGGTGCGCGGGACTAACCCGGACGCTCGCCACTCCCCCCATGCGCAACCACGTTGATCCCAAGCGCATTTCCCGGTCCTCGATGGTTAGCCGAGCTACCTCTACCCCGTCTACAACCAGAGCTAATTTCTGGCGATTTCCCTCTGGCGTAGACCGAAGTGACGTCTCCATGTAAGTCCTCCCAAACCTGTCCCGACCTGCACCGGCAGCAATCTCAGCGGGAACCTCTTGGGGCAGTGCTGTCTCATGCCGGCATGCTGAGGGCACACCATAATCCCTGCACGCGGACCCCCTGCCGTATTGGACATTGCCCTTTGCTGTGCGAAGACATTTTACTCGCCTGGAAGCTAGGTTACTAGCGGGAGATTGACTTGGCTTCTGGCTGAGAAAAGTCAATTTAAAAGACTATAATCATAATCTTCATAAGGCCTGTTGAGAGTGGGGAAAAGGCCTGAAATCGCTGCGCTGGGGCGCTGCGGCACGCAGGATAAGTTCATGGGAAAACAGTCTGAATTGCTGGGCAAAACTGCGAATCCAGGAGAGAGTATGGGGTATCTTTCGTAGGTGGGGAAAAGCCCCAAACTTCTCCCCAAGGCTTAGCATGGCGCAGGGCGCGATTAGCGCCTTTTAACCGGAGATTGTCAGTGCTTAACTCACCAAACGGTCAAGTTGTTTGAAAGGCGGATTCTTAGCTCTAGACCTAGGATATCCCCATTTTGGCTAATTTATCCACTGGTTTAGGGCGAGTTATCCACAGCAGGGCGTTCTTGGGCGCTCATCGGCAAAGTACATTGGATTATGTAGAGGCAGTAGTCCACTTATGTCAGCTTTTTCTAATTGAGTGCTGAATTCGGAGTGGGGATTGCGGACTTTTCGAGTGATTCTAGGTGGCGATACTTCTCTATATACGCATTGACGGTCATTACGACGGTAGCGTGGCTCCAGGTAAGCGGAGAGACGCTGAGAGGCGCGTTTGTAAAGGGATGAACCTGTTCGGCGAGACAGCCGCTCTCAAGGCGTCGCTGCTCGACCCAAAGCAGGATTTCCTTTGCAGGCTGCAGTTCCTCTAGAGAGGTGGCTTTCGCGATGTACCACTCCGCCAGCCAGAGGGTACAAATAAACCACGGGTTGCCAGGAACGACGGCAATATTGTTGCTGATTTGATGGTAGTAGTCGTTCTCGTACCGCGCGATGCCACCCACATCGGTCTTCACCCACAAGCGCTCCCGCACCGTCTCCATCATCTTAACCACCAGCGGATCGTCAGGTTCGAGCATGCCGAAATACCAGAGGGCGTAGGTCGCGCTGTCGATGGTCGTGTCATGGCGAACGGTACCGTCGGGCAGAGGCGTTACCATGCGTGAAAAGAGACCGGTGTCGGGGTTGATCATGTGCGTGAGAGCCGCTAGCTTAAGTTCCTCCGCGGTACGACGGTAACTATCGGTATAGGTGCTCTCGCCAAACGCCTCCGTAAAGTTAGCCGCTGCCTGGAGACCGGCATAGACGGTGGCTACCGTATGCGCGTGAACCCCGTGGCGTTCTTCCCAGAGATCGTACGACGGTACCGGCAGGCCGGTGGTAAGGTCGCGGTAGAGGCTCATGAACTGGGCAGCGGGCTTAATGAATGACGCATAGAACGGCTTTACAAACTCTACGTCCCAGTACTTCTCGAAGTGCTGCCACAGCGCCCAGATAACCAGCGCGGTCTCGTCCTCCTGGATCGGGTGCTGGCGGGATCCGTCCGGCGCCGCCCAGGGATGCCAGGAGGAACCGACCGATCCATCCGGATTATACTTGTGCATCATGTAGCCCTGGGGCGTGATGGTGCGCAAGCAGAAGCCGAAGAAGCGGCGCGAAATCTCGCCATAGCCGGCGCGGCTCAGCGCGTAGGCAACCAGCGCGCCGTCGCGCGGCCACATGTAGGAGTAGGTGTCGCGGCCGAACTGGGCAATGTCGTTGTCGTTGGCGGCCAGAATCGCGCCTTCGTGGTCCGTTTGGGTCTGGATCGTGAGGAGACTGCGATTGAAGAGCGCGCCAATTTCAGTCGGCAGATCGGCTAACGAAAAACCCTCTTTGCGCACCCAGTGCCGCCAGTATTCCTGCGTGCGGTAGAGCACCGCCGCGGGCCCCACCTGGCGGATGTGGCGCTCGATGTCTTCCACAGCCATAGCATCAGAGCCGACTGCCATCCAGTAGTAGACGGTAGCGGATTCGCGCGCGGGAACGGTAACGCATATCGCGCCGGTACTATCCACAGAGCCTTGCGCGATGGGGTTTCCTTCCAGGCGGCCGTCCTCGGCATCGCGCCAGGTGCCTTCCAGCCCGCCAACGTTCTTGGTGCCGGTCGCGTATGAATCCAGGCCGATGTCGGTCCCACTCATCGCGTTCATCCAGAAGAAAGTCTTGCCCTTATAGTGAATAAGCGCACGGTGGCGCGGATCGTAATATGCCGTGTCCCCAATGCTGATACCGCCGAGAGAGAAGTTATGGTGGAAGAAGAGGCGCACCTCGCGCTCGGAATCCGCCTGGTTCTCCACGGTTATACGCCGCAGGAAGACATTCCGGCTATAGTCAACGGCATCGTTGAGGTTGAGCTTTACGCGGAGGCGGTCGTTCTGCGCCGTGACGTCGGTGACGAGCGTATCTTCCTTGTACCGCAGCGACTTCTGCCAGGACCGGTCGTGGATCCAAGCGAAAAGTCCATCCACCCAGACGCCGAATTGGAAAGGGTGCCCCTGTGCGTGGTCCTCTTGCCCGACGTGGGGGTAGTACACGTCACGGATACGGTAATCGCTATCGAAGCAGACGAGCAGGCGGCCGTTTCCTACTGGTAAGTCACGTGGCATGTTCTACAGCCTAAGCAACAGATGATGTAGCGATACCGACGAATCAAGGGTTTTCACGTAATGCCCGCGCGCCACCGTGAACGCGCCGGCAAACCCCCGCCGGGAATACGCGACTGCACCGGCGGTGAATTCGCAGAATTCGGTTAGAGCGACTCTTGCCGGGGTGTTCCCAGCCTGACGACTCCCATTGTACAGACCAATGCGCCACACGCAACCTTGGCGCGTCTGCAAACGACCTGCAACCGAAATACCTCTTGCGCCATGCTATCATGGGATGGTGTTGCGTCTCGCCGGGGCTCATGGGGCGGCGCGAGACGAGGCGGGACGCGAAGAGGGCGACAGCCCTGCCTTCACCTGCGTATTCACGCAATCTACAGCCGTCGGAGCCTTGGCAGGCGGGCAGAGTGCTACTGGCAACGCAGGCTCAGCAGCCTGCAAGCGGGATACCCTCCGGGACAAGAGTACACGAAGAGAGAACATGAATACGAGCATGGAAGCGTCCGTGAGTGGTACAAGCGTAGTGCAAGATCTCGTAGATGCGCCGGTTCTGCGCGCCCTGGCGGCGCATTTTGCGGAAGCCGGGTACGAGCTCTACCTGGTCGGCGGCTCGGTGCGGGACGCGCTGCTGCACCGCCCGACCCACGACCTGGACCTGGCTACCGATGCCCATCCTCCCGATATCAAGCGGCTGCTTGCGCTTGCGGGGCCGGACTCCCGTTACGACGTAGGGGAGAAGTTCGGCACCATCGGCGCGACCTTTGGCGAATGGGTGGTGGAAATAACGACCTACCGCAGCGAACAGTATGCTTTCGCCAGCCGCAAGCCCGCCGTTACCTTCGGCACGAACCTGGAGGACGACCTGTCGCGGCGCGACTTCACCATCAACGCGATTGCCCAGGAACCGGCTGCCGGCGGCATGCTCGATCCCTTTCACGGGCTACAGGACTTGCAGCGGGGACTCATCCGGGCCGTGGGAGATCCTGCGGAGCGCTTTCAGGAAGACCCGTTGCGCATGTTGCGGGCGGTGCGGTTTGCGGCTGAACTCGATTTTCGCATCGATCCGGCTACCCGCGAGGCACTGCAACAGCAGGCTGGCGCGCTGGAGCACGTGAGCACGGAACGTATCGCCGCCGAGATGACCCGCATGCTCACGGCGGACCAAACAGTGGTTGGACTCGAAATCCTGTGCGACTCCGGCCTGGCGTCATACGTTATCCCCGAGCTGCTGCCGCTGCGCAGTACCGGCCAGGACGGGCGCCACAAGGACGTGTTCGGCCATACGCTCAAAGTCGTGGAGAACGTGCCCGCCACGCCGGTGCTGCGCTGGGCGGCGTTGCTGCACGACATCGGTAAGCCGAAGACGAAGACGGTGCAGGACGGCAAGGTGCACTTCTTCCGGCACGAGATGGTGGGCGCGCGCATGGCGCGACGCATTCTGCGGCGGTTGCGCTTTGACCGGGAAAGCAGCGAACGCATTCAACGTCTGGTGGCCGAACACCTGCGTCCAAACCTCTACACGCCGGAGTGGACCGACGGCGCGGTGCGCCGCTTCCTGCGGGAAACGGAAGGCGTCACGGACGATCTCTTCGCCCTCTCCCGCGCCGACATTACCAGCTACCGCCGCTCCCGCGTGGAAGCGGGCGTGGCGCGCGTCAACCACCTGGAGGCCCGCTGCCGCGAACTCCAGGCCCAGGAAGACGTGGCGCAACTAAGAAGCCCGCTGGACGGCAACGACCTCATGACCATGTTCGACCGCAGCCCGGGCCCGTGGATAAAGCCGATTAAAGACTATCTCCTGGAGCTTGTAATAGACGGCGAACTGGCGCAGGACGATAGAGAGACCGCTATCAGACTGGCGCAGGAGTTTGCAGAACATAATCGGGAAGAGCCTTCAGGGAAACCATCTGCTGCTCAATAGGACTTGGAGATTACACGCTCCCACTTGCGAGGCTGTCAAATTTCGCTAACCTCAATGATCGATAGCAAAGAACATCGGGAGCTATTCAAAGCAATTGCTGCCCCTAAGATGATGTTCCGTAGTTTGACTGAAGACCCTCCGTTCGCCAAGGCAGAGCCAAGGACGCCAGGGCGCTTTCAATTGCCGGAGTCGGCCTTGATTGGCATGGCGTTCGACTATTTGCTCCGAGCGCAAGTAGCCAGATGGAACGAGGTTTCCTGGGAACGAACGGTGCCTTGGGTTGCTACGCATGGGCTGGAATGCGTGTTAACCTCCTCCTTGTAAAGAGATGACCAAGACCAATAGGTGCTCTCAGGGATAGGAATAAGTATGGATAGTTCAGACAACAGTGAAGATGAACGGCGAGCGAGGCTAAGTGTACTGGCAGAGATGCGAGAGCCGTTTGAAGATGTATCTTCAGAGGAGATAGAACGCGAGGTGGCGCAAGCAATCGCAGAAGTACGGCGAGAGAAACGGTCTTTGGCAGGTGGGCAGCTTCAACGTTTAGGAACGGAGGAGCAACGTGGCGACGAAATCGAAAAGTAATCAGACTGCAGCCACAGTAGAAATCCAGGAGAAAATCCTGCCCGTTTTGCAGCGGCATGGCATTAAACGTGCGGGAATCTTTGGGTCTGTCGCCCGTGGTGAGGCTTCGCCGGAGAGTGACGTTGACGTTCTCGTGGAACTAGATCGGCAGGCGAGTTTGCTTGATTTCATTGGGATAAAGCTCGACCTGGAAGACGTGCTGGGGCGGTCCGTTGATCTTGTGGAGTATGCTGCCATAAAGCCGCGTCTGCGCGACCGAATGCTCTGCGAAGAGGTTCCGATTCTATGAGCAACGAACGGAGCGCCACGTCAGGGCAGCGACTCTAGCGCTGTTGCAGGAATACCGGATAGAAGAGTACTACCTATGATCGCTCCCCGCTCCCGAGTAACACCGCCTTTTGTGCTCGCCGCTGTTGTGGCGCTGGTGGGGGTGTGGGCGTTGGCGGCGATACTGGTTGGCAATCCGATCTTGCCGGTGCCGTGGGTGGTGGCGGAGGCCTTCTGGCGCGAGTGGACGAACGGCTTGTGGGAAGACCTGCTCGTCAGCGCCTACCGCGTGGTGCTGAGCATCATCATTGCCGTAATCTTGGCGGCGCCGGCGGGCATGGCCGTGGGGCAAGCGCCCATGATAGACCGCATTGCCAGCCCGCTCATCTACCTCATCTACCCCGTGCCCAAGATCGTGCTGCTGCCCATCATCATGCTCTTCCTGGGTATCGGCGAGACCTCCAAGATCTTCATTATCAGCCTCATTCTGTACTTTCAGATTCTTGTGCTCACGCGTGACGCCGCTTACGCCGTGCGGCCTGAACTCGTGCTCTCGGTGCGTTCGCTGGGTGCGCGCCGCCGCCACTTGCTGCGCTACGTGTACTTTCCCGCGGTACTGCCGTCTATCCTCAGCGCGTTGCGCATCACCAGCGGTACGGCCATAGCCGTACTTTTCTTCACGGAGACTTTCGCCACACAGAGCGGACTGGGGTACTTCATCGTGGTGCAGTCATGGGGACGCGTGGACTACCCCGCCATGTACGCGGGGATTGTGGCGATGGCCGCGCTCGGTCTCAGCCTGTACGCCGTCATCGAGTTCCTCGACCGCCGCTTCTGCGCCTGGGTGCAAGCGGGTGTGTGACGCTGCTGTGGCGGGTGAGAACAAAGCACGCGAATGGTCCATACGATACGCCGATTCGTGTCGTCATTCCTGTAAGTGTCAGGTAATTCGTTGACAGATTCTAGAACAAAAGCAACCTTTCGCAGTGTTAGACATGACTAGTACACATGTCATTCCGAACGAAGCGCAGCGAAGAGTCGCTCTTAGCGCGGAATCTAGTGTGTTGAAGCCGTTAAAGTGCGTTGAGCAGGGACCCTAGATTCCGCGAACCCTGTTCGGCGCTGCGCTCGGAATGACATGCACGGTCGGCACTGACCAATAAATAGAAGATTCTGTCAACGAATTACTCAGCACATACAATTCCGGCGCAAGCCGGAATCCAGCGCCTGCGGCCGCATGATGAACAATGACGCCACCGCGCGCCTAATCACTTCCTGATGATATAGACCTCCGCCACCAGATTGGGACGCATCGTTTCGAGCGTTTCTTCACCCGCCGGCTGCGCGCGCACCCACGTCTGCACCTCTGCCAAGATGTGGTCATACGCTCGGTCAGGCACCGCCCAGAACTCCGTATGGAGCTTTAGCCGCAGGTGTTCTAGCGCTGTCCCGTACGTGATGGTCTTTTCCCAAGTTAGGTCGTGGGTGTCGACGGCGAGCGACGTCGCACTCTTTGCAAGCAGATATTCGCCGAGTTCACTGCGGTCTTTGATACCTACGTAGAGATTGGTATAGCCCCGCTCCCGACATCGGGCGGAAAACTGCCTTCTTACCGCATGTTTGAAGGCGCCTTTTTCGTTGATGTGCATAAACAGGCCGCCATTCCTCGTCACCCGGATAAGCTCATCAACGGCCGATTGCCAGTTGCCGACGTGTTGAAAGAGCTTGGAAACCACAACCGCATCATAGGAATCTTGTGGGTCTTCTAGTGCACGCACGTCGCCCAGCCTGAACTCTGCACTGTCACCAGGTTCCAGTTTCTGCCGGGCGATCTCTAGCATGGCCGGCGACACGTCCACACCTACCACGCTATGGCCACTCTTTATCAGCGGAAGGGAGACTTGTGCGGTGCCGCAGCCGGCATCGAGTATGCGGCCCAGATCGGCGAAGCCAGCTTTCGCGAAAATGCGTTCGAAACACGTATGTAAGAGCCCAAAGGGAATGGTGCGCGTTGCGTCATAGTGCGGCGCGACCGGAGTGTAATCAGAGGTGTCTTGAAATCCCACGTGATGCCTTTCGTCGGCCTAAGCGCCTAGGCTGAGCTAGTGGTTTCTTTGGGCACCAAGAGCGGGGGACAAGCCCCCGCGCTACGACTGAGCTGCTTGCAGCGGGCGTGCAAGCGATAAGTGAAGAGCAACGTGGCGTGGCGAACAGAATGTCGCTGCTCGCACTCACCGGGCACCTTTTCGGACAAATATCAAATGCGGGACGAAATCACAATACGAGAAGGAGGAGCAAGGCCAACTACAGAAGGGAGAGTCTGTTCCATGGCGGGAGCAATAAAGGGATGAATCCCCCTGCACTTGTTCTAGAGAGGTATGATCTCGAAAACTCTCCCTAAGATCAGGAGGTTGAGGGCGAATAGGAGACCAAGTACCCACCTGTGAATGCGGAACTCACCGCGCATTTCATTAGCAAGCGCGTTCACGATGCCTTCGAGCGCACTCACTTTGGCTTCAAGCGCGACAATTTCATTCTTTGTGCTCGCTAAATCTGCCTTTGTCGCTAGGTGATCGTAAACGCCTTCTAGGCGAGATAGCCGCTCCTCAGTCGTTGCCATTGCCCTCCTCCTTCTCCCTAGACTATAGCACGAATGAAACAATTATGGCAGGATGAAGTATTCGCGCTACAGCGCATCGTCAGGGACTTCCTCATGAAGGTGGGTCGGGGGCGCAATGGTGCTGTTGCTAGTCTGTTTCGCCAGCACGGACGGTCAGCACCGGTTCCCACACGCCGCCTTGGCGCTCATTACCCGCGGCGTCGCGGTGGGCTTGCGGTGCGTCGTGCCAGCGGAGCACGGCCAGGTCGGCGCAGGCGCCGGGCGTCAGAGCCCCGATCTCGTGCTCCAAGCCGAGGAGCGCGGCGGGACGCGACGTCACGCGGGGCCAGATATCGGCCTCCTGCATGCCGGCAGCGCGGAGCTTGGACATCACCAGCGGCAGGTGGTGGCGCGGATTTGCTCCTACATGACGGACGTAGACGTCGCTGGAGATCGTGTCCGGCAGAAAGCCCTCGGCAATTGCGGTTGCGGCAATATCAAAGCTAAAGGAGTCATAGCCGTGACCGAGATCGAAGAGGATACCGCGTTCACGAGCCTCCCACACGCAGTCGAGCACGCGGCCGTCAGCCACAGGACTTCCACCCCGCGCGTGAAAGCAGTAGGTCACCACGTCGCCGGGTCGCAGTAAAGCGAACTGCTCCTCCAGCGACCAGTCGTCGTGGCGGCGCTGGCCGACAAGGAGGGGTTTGCCCGTGCGTTCGGCTGCCTCGAGAGCGCGGGCCATGATCTCGCGGGGATCGTTGCCGCCACAATTGGTGGGGCCAACATTCAGGGCAATGCCCCAGATGAGATCGGGTTCCTGCATGATTGTAGCCACACAGGCGTCTACGTCGGCGTCGGCCAGATCGGCAAAGCAGCCTGCCTCATTGGATTCGCCGGAGGCCGAGAGATTGAGGGCCATGAGAATGCGGGTGCGGCTGCCGGCAATGGTTTCTTCCTTATAGCGCGCCCAGTTGTTCGCTCCCGCGTCACCCTGCGAGAGCAGCGTCGTCGAGCCGTACGGCAAAATGTGCGTATCGGGCGCGATACCGTACTTGGAGCCCGAGAGCGCCGGATGCGCATGGGCGTCCACGAGGCCGGGCAGCAAGATGCCATCGGGCAAGGTGAGAATCTGGAGCGCCGAGTCGAGCGGCAGAGCAGCGCCCTCCGCGGCGTGCGGTGACGAAGTCGGCGTCTGCGACGAAGTCGGCGTCTGCGAGAGTAGCGATACCGCCGCGATGCGGTCGCCGCGCACCGCCACGGCGCCGGGGCCATCCCGTCCCGTGGCGGGACATAGAACGCGCCCGGCGTGGATTACCAGATCGTACGGAGTGGCGGAAGGTGTGCTCATGTTTCTCCTTGGGACCAGTGGGTGGGTGACGTTCACCCTTGAAGCTACCTGTATGATGCCGCCGCCCGGCGGAGCGGTCAATATACGTCCTCGCCTCCATCTCAAGAATTGGAATTGCGGACTAATCTCCTTCAATCTACCCGGTTTTCACCGGTCTGGTACAGGTACGCGTAATTGCTCCCAGGGAGGGCGACAGAAGAAGCAAAGCACTGCCTCAGCCCTGTGTAGCAATACCAACTCATGTGTAAAGTATGTCCCCGCACACCTGTAAACTATGTGTCAGGTCTATACACCCTCTCCCCAGGAGGCCGTCTCATAAATGCATCGCTCAGTGTAGACCTGCCCTTCGACCCTTCGACAGGCTCAGGACAGGCAGGCTCAGAGCCTGCCCCGTACTTGATACGGGGGCGAACGTAAAAGGCAACAATCCGTTCGTGCTGAGGGCTGCGCGAAGCCCTTGTCGAAGCACGATATGGCTTATCGAGCCGACTTATGAGACAGCCTCCCAGGGAGAGGGAGTAATCGGCGGGCTGCTGGTCGACATTCCACAGCGGACAATTGGGAGAGAGGGCGTAATTGGGGCGCTGCTGGTCGAAGTTACGAATTGGACTCTCTGGGGAGAGAGAGTAAGTGCTGCGCTGCTGGTCGAGATAGTGCAGAGGTGACCTTGAGGACTCCCTGCACGTCACGTAGGGCGCGCGTCACGAGAGGTTGTTTGCAGGCTGCATGCCGCCGGCTGAAGGAAAAGCACGTTTGGAGTAGCGTGACGAATCACAGAGCACCCCTCCTGACCGATCAGTCTAGATGAAGGACCAGGCATAATCGCAGAGTGCCTTCTTTGGGATTCTCGGCAGGCCGGTCAGCCTCGCTCTTGCGGGATGCGGGCGCAGTCCGCGAACTCTGCGACGGACCGTTGGTTTTCGCAAGCTGCGAGGACATTCGAGAGAAACAATAAGGAGGAGGGTGACGGTTTCGTCATCCTCCTCCTTACGGAGTGAGAGGGTAAGAGACAGCAGGTAAAATTCTGCTTAGCGTGCCCCGAACCAAGCGCGCTCGCGCCGGGTCTGGCACGCGACGCACAACGTAGCTTCCGGCACAAACTCCAGGCGTTCCGCAGATATGCCCTCTCCGCAGTCTTCGCAGACGCCGTAGGTGCCGGCCTCGGCTTTCTGCCAGGCCTGATCGAAGGCCCTCAGGTCGCGCCGCAGCACATCAAGCACTGCTTCGCGATCCTCTTGGATGGCGACTTCCTGCGCCAAGTCCACAAAGTCATCATCGTCTGCCGAAGCATCACTGCCACGTTCACGTTCCCGCAAGTCGGTTGCGATTGAGTTTGCAAGGAGCGCTGCCAGGGCGTCCCTCGCCTCTTGCAACCGCTGCACGCGGTCTACTCTATGCTCTAGCTCTCTGGCCATGGTGTACCTCCTTCACTGCACTCCGGCGGCCTTGTGGGCGGCGCCGGTGCCGTGCCACGATGTGGGCTAGGTGGGACGCGGTGTAACTCCTTTGTTACGTTTTTGCGGCCCACCGGGTCGCAACGAGCTATTTCTGCCAGCATACCACCGGATTTCAAGACTGTGAAGCGATTCTAAGGAACTTCTTAGGATATTCGCCAATTATTAAGGATATTCTAAGAATCAAGCTTCTATTCTAATAACTATAGTCTTTATAGTAACGGATGTGGGGCATGGATTTGAAAGATTCTCTTAGGTTGCCACTAAAAGGGTTGCAGTCCTGATGAAGAAGGATTAAGAAAAGTGACGTTTGGCAGGAGACTAATCTCACCCACTCTGATCTTACATTCCCCGGCAGGAACACCAATCTGCGCTCGCAGGGCACTATCAGCAATGCCGTTTGGCGGCGCAGAACGCAACATGGCACAATGACGTATACATACCGAGGAGATCACATTCAATGAGGACGCATCGGATTGCCGTTGCCGGTCTGGGTTCTTTTACGCAACGCGTCCTGCTGCCCGGCCTCTTGAGTTGCGACCGCGTACACGTGGTTGGCGCCTTCACGCGGAGTCGGGAGCGCGCCGCAGAAATGCAGTCGCAGCACTCGAGTTTGCCGATACACACAGACTTCTCGCGGATGTTGGTTGTTGCCGAGCCGGACATCGTATTGGTCGGCACCCCAAATGCCGCACACGCGCCCATGACCATCGAGGCCGCCCAACGGGGCTGTCATGTCATCTGCGAGAAACCCCTTGCGCCAACACTGCAGGGAGCCGAGGCGATGGCGGCGGCTGTGGGCAAGGCCGGCGTGCGCACGGCGGTAAACTTTACCTTTCGTTCAATCGGCGCCGCGCGCTACGCCAAGCACCTGTTGGACGAAGGTCGCGTGGGGCGGATTTCTCATGTTACCGTACTGTACCTGCAAGACATTCGGCATGGCGCGAACCGCCCCAAAGTATGGCGCATGGATGGTGAAGTAGCCGGGGCCGGCGCGCTCGGCGACGTGGGCAGCCACGCTATCGATCTGGTGCGGTGGTGGTGCGGTGAGTTTGCTAGTGTAACAGGTCACGCCTTCACACACAACGTGGAGCGCGACGGCGGCGCGGTTAGCAACGACGATACCGCAGTCTCCCTCGCGCGGCTGGAATCGGGTGTGCCGGTCACGCTGCACATCAGTCAGGCGGCGGCCGGTCGCTCGAACTCGCTGCGCGTGGAAGTGTACGGCGAGGAAGGAAGCTTGATCTTCACGGCAGAACGCGGCACGGATCCCACGGTGCGGGTGGCTGAACCGGGTGAAATTGGCTTTACGCAGTTGCCGGTTCCTATGGAATTCACCGTTGCGTATGAGGACTTTCCCGCCTATCACGCCGCGCGGCTGGTGGGCACCGTCCTCGGTACGGACTTTGTGGCAGACTTTGCCGACGGTCTGGCGGCACAGCGCGTCATCGACGCGGTACAGCGAGCGGCCGCAGACAGCTCCTGGATTTCACTGACCTGAGCGGTGGGGTCGGTCTACGACCACTAGGTGCGAGAAGCCTCAGGATCGGCCGGAGGGGCGCTCTCCGCAGGCGATGGTGCGACTTGTGGCTGCCCATCGTCTTGCTGCGCCGCTTGCTCGGCAGCCGCTGGCTCCGGCTCAGGGTCGTCACTCATTTGGGCGATGAGCCACGGCACCAGCAGGCGCATTATAAGTACCTGCATTGCAGCCATCAGCGGCACTGCTATCACGATCCCGACTATTCCGTAGAGCACGCCTCCCGCCAGCACGCCTACCATTACGAGGATGGGATGCAGTCCGACGGCACGTTCCATCACTTTGGGAACGAGGATGTTGTTCTCTAACTGTTGCACGATCACGTATAGGATTGCCGTGGCCAGCGCCAGCCAGGGGGAGATTATGAGCGCCACGAGTACTGCCGGAATGGCCCCCAGAAACGGTCCGATGATGGGGATGATCTCCATGAGGCTGGCCCATGTCGCCAGGGCAAGCGGATACGGCACTCCGAGCACAAAGAGGCCGACAAACGTCACGGTGCCGATGAATACCATGAGAATGACCTGGCCGCGCACCCACCCGCCGGCGCGTTGGGAGAGTTCGGCGGCCAGGCTGCGGACCGCCGTCGCGCGCCTTGGCGGCAAGAGCGCGATCACGGAGCGATTGAGCCGTTCCGTGGCGCTCATCCAGAAGAAGCCAATCACGAGCACAGACACCACACCGAACAAGAACCCTAAGACCTGAAATGGTACAACAGCCAAGGTACCGATGAGCTGAGTGATTGTGCTGGTGAGATCCGAGCCAAGTTCCCGCACTTCGTCGTCGAAACCAAAGTCTACCGATATCTGGTAGAGCCTTGGGACTTCGTCCCGCGCCCAGTCGGCAAGCTCCAATGTTATGTCGTCTACTTCACGTACCTGCACCACAAGTGGAGGGACGAGAATCAGGCCCAGTCCTGTTAGTACTAACGCCAACAGGAAATAGACGATCATAACAGCGGCGCCGCGGGGGATCTTCCAGGTCCGCAGCTTGTTGGCGATTGGCCGAATTGATTCCGCCAGGAGAATACCGAGGAACAGCAGCACCAGCACGCTGACGATGCGCGTGGCAATGATGGCGATGAAAACCACAAGTAAAACCACGCCGGCGCCGAGCACAAAGCTCATAGGCGTGATGCGGATATCGCGTGATTCGGGAAGGTTGTCCATAGCAGTGAAATACAGCATAGCACGCCGCCAACGCTGTTAGCAAAGTGACCCATCCCTGCCTATGGGCCGCTGCGACTAGAACTGCTGGCGTCGGTTGCGATGCTCGCCGTCGGCTACGCGGAGCATAGCGGCCGGTCCTTGGGGACGGTGGGCCCCTGAACGGACCTCATGACAGTCTGAATCTAGAGGAAGGCTACTCGCACAAACCTGTACGACTTGGCGCCAATGGTTCGGAAACCGGTAAGGTGGCAGGAAGAGTACATATGTGCTGCTATTGAAGTATTATATTACTGTTATCCTTATTGTGTAGTGTTGATATGAGTAGCCCCAAACCGTGTGAACGAGACTTTCAGCATGAAACGCGAGCGGGCCGGCGGGAACGGCTTTTCCCAAGCGTGGAAACTCTCGGGCTACCGCGCCGGTAGCACGGTATGGCTGAACATCCAGTCGCTATAGATTGCGCCGCGGCTCTCGCCGTGTATACGGGGCAAGCGCTTTGCATTTCGCTCTCGATGCAAGGCAAAGTCAACATACCAGACGCGCCCGATACCGGAGGTTGAAACGGTGATCGACGGCGAGCAACAGCCAATTCCGGGACAAGGCGCTGGTGATTCCGGCGGTTCGCTCCAATGGCTGGAACGCAACCGCTTGAGCATTGTGCTCTTGCTGGTCGTGCTCACTGCTGTTGCGCTGGGACTGTACGCCTTGCAGTTGCGCAATACCGCGCCGATTACGGTGACGCCGGTGCAGACGGAGTTGCGCGATGTCAAGGTGTACATCACAGGCGCCGTGGCACAGCCGGGTGTCTACGCCGCTACGTCCGGCGAACGGGTTGGGGACGTGGTGGCGCGCGCCGGGGGTTTTACGACGGAAGCCGATCCCGTAGCGATCAATCTGGCGCGGCGCATACGGGACGAGTTGCACGTTCACGTTCCCGCTAAGGGAGATACGTCGCAATTAAGCGTGGACGGCGCGGAACCGTCCACGCTCAGGCCGATCAACATCAATACGGCAACGCAAAGGGAACTTGAAGCGCTGCCCGGCATCGGCGAGGTAACCGCGCGCCGCATTCTCGCCGCCCGCGATGCCGACGGCCCGTTTGCCAGCGTGGACGATCTGCGCCGCGCGGGCGTACGCGAATCCGTCATCGAGCAGATTCGCAGCCTGGTCGTTGCCGAGTAAGCCGGTGTGAGGGCATGGGTGTTGCCCTCGGGTACGAGACTGTTCATTGGCGCTGCGAGGGAACGAATTCGACCGCAGAACCCACTTGGTGGGCACAGGTTCCAATCTTGTGCTACCCTCTCCAATCAAGGAGACTCTGGTAGATCGCTGGCAAGTAGGCAAGTAAAACGCTGGCCAGCAAGAGGGATGACCGCCGTCCATTACGAGTCAGTCGCTAAACCACAACCAGAATCCTACGATAACTCCCTCTCCCTCGGGAGACCTTTGCGTTACTAGGTCCAGAGGGAACTGTTTTGCCCCCTCTTCCTGGGGAAAGGGTTGGGGTGAGGGGAACATTACCCATGGGGCCAACCCTATCGCATTGCACGAACAAAGTCGCGCCATAGGACCCTGTTGAGGCAGTATGCCCCGTAGGGAGGCGTACTAGGTGGGGAATGTCGGAATCGAAATGTCTTGGCTCCACGAGTAAACGCCGGATAAGTTCAGTGAAGAAACGAGTGTATGAGTCATGGATGAAATTCGCGTCGGACTGGTCGGATTGGGGCATCGCGGGCTGCACTGGCTGCGCATGCTCGAGCGCATCGAGGGCTACCGCATCACAGCGCTGTGCGATCCGATTGTGACTCTGCACGAGCGGGCGCTGGATGCCCTGGAATCGCGCGAGGGCGTGAAAGCCTACGCTAGCTACGAGGACATGCTGGGCGATCCCCAGGTGGACGCGGTGGCGGTGACGGTGCGCTGCAAAGAGCAGGGCGCGCTGGCGGCCATGGCGCTGGAGGCCGGCAAGCACGTGAATACCGAAGTACCGGCGGCGCATACCCTGGAGGACTGCTGGCGTATCGTGCTGGCGCAGGAGCGGTCGGGGCTGGTTTACCAGCTTGGCGAGCAGACGCGCTTCTGGGGCTACATCGACGCATGGCGCAACGTGGTGCGGTCAGGTAAGTTGGGACAGATCACGTTCTGCGAAGGACAATACATCGGTTACTACGGCACGCGGCAGTTTTTTCAGGATCCGGCTTCCGGTGAATTCGCGTCGGTGGATGAGCTATATGAGAAACCGGGGGCGCAGCCGACGTGGCTGCACACCATGCCGCCGATTCACTACCTGCCCCACGAGCTGAGCCCGCTGTTGAAGGTGCTGAACGACCGGGTGGTGAACGTGACCGCCATGAGCACCGGCACGCCCAGCTACTCGCACCCCGAAATCGGCCAGCCTGATATTCAGGTTGCGCTGATGAAGACGGAGAAGGACGCCATCCTGCGGCTGGTCTGCGGCTTCACCCAGCCGGCCTCCCACGGCATGGGCCACCACTGGTTTCACATCAGCGGTACCGGCGGCGTGCTGGAGTGGAAGCGCAGCGGCAGCGGCAAGCCGCTCATGTGGCTGGCCGACGGGCAGATGCACGACCTGGCGCAGATGGACTGGGGCCACGCCCGCACCGACGCCCCGGCCGCCGCTCGCGGCAGCGGTCACGGAGACGCCGACTACTACGTCCACGTCTCGTTCCGCGACGCCGTGCTCGGCACAACCCCCCTGGAATTCGACGTCTACCAAGCCATGGATACCGCCGCCCCCGCCATCCTCGCCGCAGACTCGATAGACCAAGGAACGGAACTGCTAGAAGTCCCCAACTTCCGCCCAGGACCGGAGCGGAGGAAAGGTGAACCGCCGTCAGTCTGCAATTAAGCAACTTGAGGGCGGGCTGACCGGAGGCGGATTAGTTCTGGACCCATAAGCTGATTGCCGGAAAGACTGCTCCAGCCCTTAATAGAGTTCTCGCAAGGACTGCAAAACAACTCTATTCTTGGTTGGCACTATTCTTCAGAGCCATTGACGTCTTGGGTGTCATCTTCATCGAGGATTACGTCTGCAATTCTAGGGTTTAGCAAGCGCCATCGCTGTCCAAGCCTCTCCAAGTCTCCCCTCATTACAACTGGAGCCTTGGCCCCATGTGCTCGCACAGCTCGCTCATAGTCGGACTGATCCAGAACTGCCACCACTGAGCGGTTGTGCCCGTCAATGGACGCACGAATAGAGACACTCCCTTCGACTTCCTCTTCTTCACGCTTGAGGGATCGTACAATTCCAAATAGTTGCGTATCCGGTTGCGGTTCACGGTCACGAAACGACCGAGCGGCCTCACGTAGGATTGGTACATCGTCTGCGTCGAAGTTGACATTCTCGCGCGTAGTAGTCATTGGGCGAGTTCTTGCCCAAACTACGCTTGTATCTAAACTGGGAAACGGTTCAATGAGCTTAACTAGTGCTTCGCACAAGTTGGCGCTTACGCCGCGACCAATTGCTCTAGAGAACGCTTCAGCATCTCCTGAGGCAGTTTTTTCAGTAGCCTCGCGAGCAGCCCTCAGGGCACCTGCGAGGCGCTTTGTCACTCTACGTTCAATCGGATCATCGTCGGGTTCCATTTCCGGCAGTAGGTCTTGTTGAATTCTTGGTGAAACAACGGGAGCAAGTAACGTCAGAGCGTAACTACCGTGCTCTGTCTGTCCCAAGCGTACCCGATCCAAATAGTCGCTTGCTTCTCTGTTTGCTCCCGCCCGATACAGTGCTCTTGACTCATTCAACGAACATGCCGCAGCTAGGATCATCTCTTGGGCGCCACTCAAGAGATTTAGCCCATCGTTCACTGGAACGTCACCACTACCTTCGCCTTCGAAAACTCTAACACGAATAACATCGCGATCAGCTGTGACCAGATCGCGATACAATGTATGCTCATCTATTTCTGCGGCCTTAGCGAACACTTGAATCAACCTCGATACGACTGTGGCGTAGTCGCCAAGTCGCTGTGTCCTCGGCAGTATAATCTCGGGTAGCTCTTCACCTGCGTAAATGTCTGAGTAATCGCCGTAATCGCCTTCCTTGTCCCAACCTGCAGAGCGCGCATAGGCCGAAAGGGCTGCAGGGGAAACAGCAGCCAACGCTTCGCTATCCTGAATGGTAGCTCTCATTGGATTTTCCCTCTTTTAGACTGCTCCATCAAATTGCGCAAACTCTCGACGTCGAAGACGTTTTGCAATGGAATCGGCACCGTAATGGACTCTCTGTTCTCTGTTTCCTCAAGTCCATATAGATTTAGCCAATAGGCTCGGCGTCTCAAAACAAGCTTCTCTTTCGTGATCGTCAACCACTGTTCCTCTTCCTTTGGTAAGTCTAAAACGACTAACAGCCTTGGAGTTTGAGTGGGTCTGCGAAGTAAGTCATAGTTCCTACGTTTCAGACTAAACCGGAACAGTCCCTCCCTTGGCTTTCCCAAGTTTACAGTTGCTTTGAGCTGCAGTTCGAGAGCAGGACGCATCGCGCCACCAGCCTGGATTCGTAGGTCTATACCATCACGGTCTAGATCATATTCGGCAGTAACATAGCCGGCACGCGCGGCCACGGCTTGAACATAGGCTCGGGAAAGACCTTCTTCCTGGTCGGCAACTGTCAGAAGTGCGTCGGTCATACGGTAAGCTCCGTCTGCTTCTCAGTGTTCTCCTAAGGTACATCTATCCAAATTGACTTCAGCACTGTTAGTAGAGTGCCTGGCGGCTTCACATCACTCACGCTCTCCTGAGAGATCAGCTAGCGCCGCCTTGAGGACCTGAAAACACACCTTAGCTGTGTGTTCATCAGGCGTGAAACTAGTGCTGAGCTGTTGATAGGGATGGATGTAGTTTCGGAAGTCACGAAGGCCATGGCAAAACTTTTGCACATCGGGCTTAAGTAGCTCAATGGAGCAGGCTACGTTTATGAATTCCGCTAGAGTCCATTGGTAGAAAGGCTTGACCTTACCATCTTGCTTTGGACTAATCGCTGACCTATTGAACTTTGCCGGATTTTGCTGAGCAGCACCAAGCAAGACTGCTTCAAGTACACTCCCGCAGAGAATTATCACTGACAAATGAGCTCCCGCGGATAGGGTAACTTGTGCTTCGCTTAAGCGTGACTCAATGATTTCTGCGACCTGCGCCTCAATCGGCAGCAGCTGAACGTTTGGAATGCTAAATTCCTTGCTTAGGAAGTACTCTCTGCCGAACCCTTCGTCAGGTTGAGAATCACCACTTAGCCTTGAGACGACTTGTCTACTCTCCTGCAAGAGGCTAGAGTCTACAGAATTTCCACTGATTGCACAGCTAGCCTCGTAGCGGTCAATCATCTCCTTAAGAACTTCAGCCACAATGTTGTCAGACTCGAGCATCCAAAAGGAGCGAAGCTTCTTGGCCTTTGAAGTCCCATAGGTTTGAAATTTCTTAGAATGGATGTCTATCTCATGTGTTTGAAACAGCACGCCAAAAGTGTCGTCTGTATAATCAAGGACGTAACCGCCGCCCATCGACAAGATGCTCTCAAGATAGAGTCTCTCTACGTCCGTTAGACTGCTCATACTTTGATTTTCGCCTAATTCCCATGACCTTAAGTACTTGACTCTGCGTGCTGCACACTCGGCGTTGAAATCTTACAGATTCATGCTATGCATGATTCTTCCTAGCCCCTAAGATTCTATCCTATAGTCCCCCCTTTGTCGCTAGGAAACAGAATGCGATCTGAAGTCTCGCCAAGACTCTGCACTTAGTAAAGTATGGGTAGCTAGGTCGTAGGTACCACTTGGCCCATTCGACTTTAGAATGCAGGGTGAAGCCACTACATGACCCCGATACATTCATGAGGACTAATGGCAATGCTACTCGGTTACCTTGCCAAATTTCCGCTTGCCGACTTGGAAGATCTGGCCCGGCTGGGCGGTGTAGGGCGTGTTGGTGTCGGTGATGCGGGTGTTGTCCAGGCGGACGCCGCCTTGTTGGACGAGGCGGCGGGCTTCGGAGCGGCTCTTGGCGAGGTTGGCGGCGATGAGGGCGTCGACGATGGTCTGTGCACTCCGTAGTGCGTCATCGAGGGCAATTATAGGAATGTCGGTTGGTAATGCGCCCTGGCGGAACATGCGCACGAACTCGGCCTCGGCGGACTGCGCGGACGCCTCATCGTGGAACTGGGTCACGATTTCGCGGGCGAGGTGGGCTTTCACATCGCGGGGATTGCGCTTTTCGGCTTCCATCTCCGTGAACATCTCGTCCAGTGTTGGCGTCGGAATGTCCGTGAGCGTTTCAAAGTAATCGCGCATCACCTCGTCGGAGAGCGACATCACCTTGCCGTACATGTCATTGGGCGCGTCGGTGATGGCCACGTAGTTGTCGTAGCTCTTGCTCATCTTGCGGGTGCCGTCGGTGCCGACGAGCAGCGGCCAGGTGAGGAACTGCTGCGGCGGCAGGTCGTGGGCGGGCATGATGTCGCGGGCCACCTGAAAGTTGAAGTACTGGTCGGTGCCGCCGAGCTCCACGTCGGCCTCGATTGCCACCGAGTCGTATGCCTGCAACAGCGGATACAAGAATTCCACCACCGAGACCGCCTGTCCGCTGCCGTAGCGGGTGGCGAAGTCGGCACGGTCGAGCATGCGGTTCACGGTGTACTTGGCGCAGAGGCGCACCACGTCTTCCAGGGTAAAATCTTCGAACCACGACGTCTGCCAGGCCACCTCGATCTTGTCCACGTCCACGATCTTGCCCATCTGGTCGAGGTACGTCTGGGCGTTGGCGTGCACTTCCGCGGCGCTGAGCATCTGGCGCGTGTCGGAGCGTCCCGACGGATCGCCAATGCGGGCGGTCCAGTCACCGATGATTATGATGACGTGGTGTCCCAACTCCTGGAACTGCCGGATTTTGCGGAAGCCCACCGCATGGCCCAGGTGCAGGTCGGGACGGCTGGGGTCCACGCCGAACTTTATGCGCAGCGGCTTGCCGGACCGCAGCATGCGTTCCAGGTCGGCGCGCACCACCGCATCCACCACGCCGCGGTTAAGAAGCCTTTCCAACGCCGCTTCCGATGTCTGTACCGTCGCCATTGCGTACTCCTCAGGTCTCGAAGGTCACATGAAAGAAATCATTAGCCGTGAAGGATTCAGATGCGATTATATACCGCACGAGGGATTTAGCAGAATTCGCGCTTTTGCCATTGCGCGGGCCACTGCCAGTCCAGGCCGCTTTAGACTGTCGGGACCGTCGACAATCTTGCATGCCGGACAGTTGTACGGGGGACGCCATGAAGCTGACCGAACCCAATACTCGGTTGCCTGAGTTGCCAGCGGTCTACTTCGCCCGCCCGCGTCGTGCCGCAACGCCGCCAAGATAGGTGGAGACCATGAACGCCACGAGCATCCCAATGGGGAACCACAGCCGCGCCGGATAGAAAACATAGAATGAATAGGCGGCCCAAATTGAAAGGAGCCCGCCGATGGCGCCGGTGACCGCGACGACTTTGCCGCGTGCGACTTTAGCCCCAACAAAGCCGCCCACCAGTCCGCCCAGGGCGCCGGCAAGTATCACCAGCACCAGGCCGTTCGTCTCAGCGGAAGCCACGCGTAGCGCGGTGGCTTCAGGCGTTTCGGGGTCCATCAATTCCGCTGGCGTGGGATAGAACCGGTCTGCCGCCACGCTGCCAAGAAAGAATACAACGTTGGCGACGATCACGCCGAGGACTACTGCCAGAATGTTACGCATGAGGGCCTCTTTTCCCGATGGAAGTAGTTTCCTCCATTATATCTGTTGCAGGCATCTCCCCTTTGAGACCCTAGCGCAACTAGCTCCTGAGGGAAATGTGTTTACCCCATAGCGGGTGCATCTCGAAGGTACCCTCGGACAGCCTGGTTGCCAAGCGGGGGACAAGACCCTAATCCGGCACATTTCCCGTTACGAGACAGTGACCAGGTGGTGCTGCCACTTTCGCCAAAGCGCCGGGCTCGGTGAGACAGAGCGGGGGGGGGGGGGGGGGGGGGGGGGGGGGGGCAAGCCCCCGCGCTACAAGACAGAGAGGTCTTTGCGATGGTCTAGTCCTTCGACATGCAGGGTTCTTTGGCGCAGGTTGCAAACCTGCGCTACCGGAATCGGACTGCCCGGAGCCACACGCGTACAACTGATGGAGCGCCTGTGCCAACTATATCTATGTGAAGGACTGAAACTGCCATAGCTAGCGTACTGCGCCTGCACCTCATGTCTTCAAGTTTAGGACAGAACCCGCCTCACACTTCGCGCAGCGCCTGCACCACAGCGTCGGTGACATCCTGGGTGGTGGCGGTCCCGCCCAGGTCGGGGGTGCGTACCGTGCCGTTGGCCGTGACTGCTTCCATGGCGTCCATCACGAGTTGTCCGGCCTCGTGCTCGCCCAGGAAGTCCAGCATCATCGCGCCCGCCCAGAAAGCAGCGAGTGGATTGGCGATGTTCTGGCCGTGAATGTCCGGCGCGGAGCCGTGCACCGGCTCGAACATGGCAGGGTAGCGCCGCGTGGGATCGATGTTCGCGCTGGGCGGCAAGCCCAAGCTGCCCTGCAGCGCGCCGCCGAGGTCGGTGAGAATGTCGGCAAAGAGATTCGAGGCGACCACCACGTCAAACGACTCAGGACTGGTCACGAACCGCGCTGCGGCGGCGTCAACATGGTACTTGCTCGTTGCGATGTCGGGATACTCCTGGGCCACAGACGCAAAAACCTCGTCCCAGAAGACCATGTTGTACTGCATGGCGTTCGACTTCGTGATGCTCGTGACGCCGCTGCGCCCGTGGGACTGGGCGTAGTCGAATGCGTAGCGGATGATGCGCTCCACCGCCGTGCGGGTAAAGACGATATTCTGCAACGCCACCTCGTGGTCGGTGCCCACGTGCACGCGCCCGCCCACGCCGGAGTACTCGCCCTCGGTATTCTCCCGCACGCAGACGAAGTCCACTTCCTCCGGCCCCTTGTCCCGCAGCGGGCCGTCAATGCCCCGCAGCAGCTTGATTGGCCGCAGGTTGACGTATTGTCGGAAGGCCTTGCGTATCGGCAGCAACAGGCCCCACAGCGAGACGTGATCGGGCACCGTGGGATAGCCCACCGCGCCCAGATAGATGGCCTGGAACTGTTCCAGTGTCTGTAGCGCGTCGGCAGGCATCATGAGGTCGTGCTGCAGGTAGTACTCGCAGCCCCAGGGGAAGTCGGTGTAGTTGAGCCGGTAACTGCCGGTCACGTCACCGGCGGCAGCGAGCACCTGCTGGCCGGCCGCGATTACGTCCGGCCCAATGCCATCGCCGCCGATGACGGCTATTTCGTACGTCTGCATACGGGGTAGTCCTCCTCATCAGGTTGTCGGATGGTATTCAGAATCGGTTTCAAAAGCGCTCGTCATTCCTGTAAGTGTTGAGTAATTCGCTGACGAAAACTTCTACTCACTGGACTGTGTCGAACGTACATGTCATTCCGAGCGAAGCGTCGAACCCTGTTCGCGGAATCTAGGGTCCATGCTTCACACAGTACACTGGCTTCAGCACTCTAGATTCCGCGCTAAGAGCGACACTTCGCTGCGCTCCGTTCGGAATGACTTGTATGCAGGCAAGCGCAGAGTCTTGCTCCTGTGATTCTTCTATCAAATCTGTCAACGAATTACCTGACTCTTGCAATTCCCGCGCAAGCGGGAATCCATCTTCGCCGCGCACACCCTGGATTCCGGCTTTCGCCGGAATGACGATCAGAAAGCTGACCACAAACGAGGCAGCGCATAATTCCAGCGCACATCACTGCGTCGGTCAAATCAGTCCATGCTATTCTATACGAGACATTGAACCGCCCGATCACGATTGGCCCACTTGCAGCCGCGAGCAGCCGCCCTATGGATAAACACACTCCCTATTATGAACTCTTGGAGGCCATCCGTGACTCCGGTTGTCCCATCTGTCGTTTGGCGATTCGCAGCGGCGACCGCTTCTTGGAGACGTACTCTTACGAACACGTCAACGACATAGAGATCCGGGACCTTGTGCGCGCGGCCAAAGGCTTCTGCCACAATCACACCTGGCGGCTCTTCCACGAACACAGCCCGCTGGGCACCGCATTGACCTACTATGACATTCTCGGCGAAGCCTCGCAGCAAATCGCCGCAGTGAGAGAACAGCAAGGCTTTCTAAGCAGCCTGGCCGGGCGCGTGCGCAAAGCGCTCACGCCGCAGGGCACGTGTCTCGGCTGCGACGCACAGAGCAACGCCGAGCAACGGCACATGGGACTGCTGCTGGAAACGCTGCGCGGCGACCGTGAAGCCCAAGACACGTATGGGATGTCCGACGGCCTCTGCTTGCTCCACTTGCGGGCCGCTTTGCGGTCCCGCCCCCCGCGCGACTCGACGGAAATCCTGCTGCGGGTGCAGGAAAAGCGCATCGCCGCCGTGCGTGAGCAAATGAGCGAGATCGTGCGCAAGGCCGATTATCGTGTGAAAGACCGCGTGACGCCGGAGGACATCGACAGCTTGCCCGCCGCTCTGGCGCAGGTAGTGGGTAAAGAAGCCTTGGAATAAGACCGCCCTGGCTTGCACCCGCAAGAGAAAGGACCGCACCTTGAAATACGAACGGATGTTTCCCGCCGAAGTAGAAGAACAACTCAAGACGCGGCCGATCGCCATTCTGCCGTGGGGCGCGTTGGAGTGGCACGGCTACCACCTGGCGATCGGCCAGGACGCTCTCAAGGCACAGGGCATTGCCGACCGCTGCGCCGAGGCGGCCGGCGCCATCTCGCTGCCGGTCGTGTGGTGCGGCTTCCAGACCATGAAGCCCCACGCCGGATTCAAACATACGTTGGAATTCCGCGATGAGACCGTGCGCACGCTGGCGCGGGAGTACCTGGAGCAACTGGACGATGAGGGTTTCAAGGTCATCGTCATCATCACCGGGCACTACGGCGGGCTGCACGTGCGGGGATTGAAAGAGGTGAGCGAGTGGTACCAGCAACGACACCCCCACCTGAGAGTATGGGCCCTGCCGGAGCATGAGGTGGTGCACGACCTGGGCTACACGGGCGATCACGCCGGTAAATGGGAGACCTCGATCTTCTGGCACCTGCACCCCGAACTCACCGACGTTAGCCGCTACCGCACGGACCTTACCATGAAGGAGCAGGGCGTCGGCGGCGAAGACCCCTCCGTGCACGCGTCGCCTGAGCTTGGCGAGATGATTGTGAACGCAATCGCTGAGCGGGTGGCTGCCAGGTGCGGCGAGTTGCTGGCGGAAGTAGTGACCGACACATAGGCGCGCTAGAACTCGCCGTTGCACGTTTCAGCGTCCCAGAGCCCGCGCCCTGCGGCGCGCGCCTCCGCCTCAGCCGCTTTGAACGTCGCCTGGTACCGATACGGCGCGCTGTAGGTAAACTCGCGCGCGTAACCCTGGCGGATCACCCACTCGTTGTAGAGCACGTCGTCCACCCACGCGTACGCCAGCAGACGGTCGAAACGATCACGCCGGCCCTGCGACTCATCATATTCCAGCCGCACGGCCTTGCCGGCCAGCAACTCCTTGGCTTTGGCGGTGGCTTCCGGGCCAAAGCACTGTACGGGCCGTCCCGGCGCATTCGTTTCCGGCGCGTCTATGCCGATGAGGCGCACGGACTCGAGTCTGCCGCTCATACGCACTTTGACGGTGTCGCCGTCTACGACGGAGACGACCGGGTAGCTGCCGTCGGCATCGCCCCACGTGGTGAATGCCCTGCCAAGCAGAATCCCTGCGATGAGAACAAGGAGCAAGAACCGCCAGCCGAAGAGCCGTCCTTTGCTCCTTGGCGCAAAGCGCCGTCTGCGTGTCACTGGCACTCGCTACTCTTTCCACGAAGTCATTTCACCTGCCAATACTAGCAGCACTCCCCCCTGAAGACGTGACTTAGCCGCGATAGCCCCAGCTTAGAATCCGGCATAGATCGGATTACGGGAATCTCCCCCTCACCCCGACCCTCTCCCGCCGGGAGAGGGAGGTTTTCTCGCCTGCAGGTGCGTTTCGCAATGGTCTCCCCAGAAGGCTTTTGCATAACTCTTCACCTTTGAGGGGGAAGGTTGGGATGGGGGTGAATTGACTTGACATTATGCTTTCTTTAGTTGTAAAGGCGCTCTGGATTCCGGCTTTCGCCGGAATGACGGAGTTACGCAAAAGTCTCCCCAGGGAGAGGGAGTAAGACTTTTCCTTCAGGATATTGTCATGCAAGGGTGTCCTAGGAGGCTGTCAGATGAGTTGACTCTATAGGTCGAATCTTGCTGCAATCGGGGCTCTACGAAGCCCACCCAGCACGAACGGTAGATGAAACTCGCCAGAAGCAACAGACCAGAGACTGCAGACCTGAAGCAATTGGGCGAAAGCAACAGACCAGAAGCAACAGAGCAGAACCAGCAGGACGAAACCAACTGGCCAGAACTAACAGAGCAGAATCAGCAGGGCATTACCAGCGCGGCAGAAACCGCACTGAACTGAAAGAGACTGTATCCGTTCGTCCTGAGCTTATCGAAGTACTCAAGACAGGCAAACCCAGCACGAACGATTTTGGAAACCCGACAGAAGCATCAGGCCAGAACCGGCAGGACGAAACCAACAGGGCAGAACTAATAGAGCAGAATCAGCAGGGCACTTCCAACGCGGCAGGAACCGCAATGTACTGAAAGAGACTGTATCCGTTCGTCCTGAGCTTGTCGAAGGATGAACGGATACCTTTGGCGCAGCCCACTTAGGCCATACGGTCGTACGTCTCCTCAGTAATGGGGTAGCGCAGCGGTTCGTTGTTGAGGGACCGCTCAAGCTCATCCACCATGGCGGCGCCTTGGCGCAGGCGCGTATCGTCTGACTGCCCGGCCATGTGCGGGGTCAAGAACACGTTTTCCATCCCGCGCAGCGGGCTATCCTCGGTCAGCGGTTCCGGGTTGAACACGTCGAGCACGGCGCGGATGCGGCCGGTAGCCAACTCAGCAATCATGTCATCCTGGTTCACAGCGCGCGCCCGCGCGTTATTGATGAACACCCCGCCATCCTGGAGCAGCTTGAAGTGCTTTGCCGTCACCATGCCGTCCGTTTCCGGCGTGGTGGGCGCGTGATTGGCGATGACGCGGCAGGTGCTGAAGAGTTCTTCCAGGGAGACGCGGGTTACGTTGAGCGCAGCGGCGCGTTCGTCCGGCAAGTAGGGGTCGTAAACCGCAATCGGCATGCCGAAGCCCTGCAGCTTCCGGATGACGCGTTGGGCTACATAGCCGCAGCCGATCAGTCCCACTCGTTGGGCTTCCAGCAGATTGCCGCCGGTGGCGCGGCACTCCGACCAGGGCTTTCCCGCGTGTATCCAGGCATTTTGCCGGTGCGGCCAGCGCAAGCCCAGCAGCATGCCGAACACCGTGAATTCCGCTACCGCTTCCGCAATCATGGGCGCGGCGTGGGTGACGGCGATGCCTTGTTCCAGCGCGGCTTTTGGGATAAGTCTTCTGATACTTCCCGCGCTGTGGGCGATGATGCGCAATTCAGTAGCGGCAGCCAAGACCTCCGGAGTAATCTCCGGCGTTCCCCAGCCGGTAATCAGCGCCGTGCAGCCGCCAATCCGACCCGCGACATCCGCGCTCGTTAGCCTTTCGTCATGATCGCCGCCACACACCGTGAAGAGTCCGTCGAGGCGCTCTTCACTCTCCGACGAGAAGAGACTTGAACGCAGTGTTTTGGTAATTGCGATGAAGAGTTCTGGTTTCGGCACTGAAAGTCTCCCTTTGCATTGCCTGGTCAACAATACCGTCAACTCTCCCGTATGCTACCAGACCCGAATGCGCGGTGCGGTTTTGCCGGTGCTGCGGGGCTGAAAGAGGCTGCGTAAGTCTTGACGATACGAATGTACCTTTATAATATACGTCTAAGTAGGTTTCAAAGTGGAAACAAGGAGGAAGGGTTGTGTCTCGAGTTTTGCGAGCGTTGTTATTGTTCATTGTGGCTGGTTCACTTGTGCTGCTTGCATCAGCCTGCGCAACGGAGCCGGCCGCCGAGCCGGAGATGGCCGAAAAGGAAGAGATGGCAGCCGCGCCCACGGTGAAGATCGGCGTGCTGTTGCCTTTTACCGGGCCTCTAGGCGAGTTTGGCGCGGCCTTTGAGAAGGCGGCAGCCCTCGCCGAAGAGCATCTGGCCGCAGGCGGCTATCCGGTAGAGATCGTCTACGGCGACACCGAGACGAATCCCACGGCGGCCGTCGAGGCGGCTCGCAAGCTGGTGGACGTCGACCAGGTGCACGCGGTCATTGGCGCCGCGGCCAGTAGTTCCAGCTTGGCCGTTGCCGAGTCGGTAACGATCCCCAAGGGCGTGCCGCAGATTTCGTACGCGTCCACGTCACCGCTGCTCACCATTCTGCCCGCTGACGAGGGCCAGGACTTCCTCTTCCGCACCGTCCCCTCGGATGCGTTGCAGGGTGTTGTGCTGGCGGGCGTCGCTGTGGAGCAGGGCTACACAAACGTGGCCATCCTCTACGTCAATAACCCATACGGCCAGGGCCTGAAGGACAACTTCCAGGCCGCGTTCGAGGCTGCGGGCGGCACCGTGAGCGCCGCGGTCCCTCACGACGAAGCGGAAGCCACCACCTACGTGGCGGAGCTGCGCAAAGCGATTGAGGGCGAGCCGGAAGTGCTGCTGGCGCTGAGCTACGCCGGCCATGCCACGATCTATTTGCGTGAGGCCATTGAGAACGACTTCATCACGAAGTTCCTCTTTGTGGACGGCACCAGATCGGAAGAGATCATCAAGGCAGTGGGCGCTGAGAATCTTGAAGGCATGCTTGGCACGGCGCCGGGTTCTGCCGAAACCCCGTCGCTTGAGCTCTTCACGGCAGACTACCAGGCGAAATACGGCGAGTTACCGCCGCTGCCATTCATGACCAACGTCTATGACTCCATCGTCATCGCGGCGTTGGCGGCACTGGCGGCAGAGGTTTCCGGCGCGGAGGTTACGCCGGCCGCAGTGCGTGACAAGCTGCGCACGGTTGCCAATCCAGACGGTGACACGGCGGCAGCGGGCGCGGCCGGTGTGAAGGCCGCCATTGAAGCGCTGCGCGCGGGCGGCAGCATCAACTACGAAGGCGCCGCAGGCGCCCACGACTTTGATTCTGATGGCGACGTGGTCACGCCCATCGAAGTCTGGAAGTATGCCGGCGGCACCATCGAGAGTGTGCGCACGGAGGAGGTCACGATAGAGTAGTTCGGCTCCAATCCTACTTCGGTGTCACAAGTAAGGAGGGCTGGCGATTCGCCAGCCCTCCGTGATTCTCACGGCATCCGTCAAGTGTCTGCCTGTTGCCATGGACTTTGAAAACGAAGAGCCGTTCGTGCTGAGCCTGTCGAAGTACGAACGGTTCTTCAAGCTCACATTCCCTGTAAACCCATCGTAGCCAAACCGTAGCGCGGGGGCTTTTTCCCCACGCCGACTACCCTTGCGCGACTTCGCATGCTCCCTCTCCCAAGACTGGGAGAGGGCTGGGGTGAGGGTTGAGAGTTGAAACTGCCCGTTGCGAGTGTGGGGCAAGCTATGTGGAGAGAGCAGCCAACACCCCGCAGAGTCTATAATCAAGGGAGGAATGTTGGCCCGAAGCCATTTCACTAATTACGGCAGCGCTACGGAGGAGAGACCACCGCATGACGACCAAGTACCTGTACGGCAAGATGACGTGGCCGGAAATCAAGGAAGCGGCGGCGCAGGAGCGCGTAGCCCTGCTGCCTACGGGGTGCATCGAGGACCACGGCCCGCACTTGCCGCTGGATGTGGACGTGCTGCTCCCCACCACCATTTGCGAACGCGCGGCGGAATTGGTGCCGGACCAGTGCGTGGTGGTGCCGGCGGTCGCCCACGGCTACGATCCGCACCACCTCGACTTTCCCGGCGTGATCCACGTGGACGGCGACGTGTTCGTGCGCTATCTCGTGGATATCTGCACATCGCTCATCCACCATGGCTTTACGCGCATCATCATGCTGAACGGCCATGGTAGCAATACGGCCTTTACCGAGGTGGCCGCCCGCCTGGCAGTGATTGAGACCGATGGCGTGGGGCTGGTCTATGCGCTGAATCACTGGGGCATCGCCGAGGTACGCAAGGTGGTGGCAGAACTACGGGATTCGCCCCACGGTGGCATGTCCCACGGCGGCGAGCTGGAAACTAGCCTGTACCTCGCCATCGACCCCGAAAATGTCTATATGGACAAGGCGGCGGCGGAGATCCCGCCGGACGTGCCCATGAGCCTGGGTGGCTGGAACGACCTGGTCGCTGGGCGGTCTGAAGAGGCCAACCACGCGGTGGCCATGCCCTACTGGAGCACGTTTTCCAAGACCGGCGTGCGTGGCGATCCGACGGTAGCCACCGCTGAAAAAGGCCGGAAATTCCTGGAGGCAGGGGCCCGCGGCCTGGCACAAATGGTACGCGACTTGCGGCAGCTTGAAATCAACCCGCGCGTGGACCATCATTAGTGCCGCCTCAGTCCTGCTATGGCAAAGAGCAGGACTCACTTCTTGTCCCCTCTCCCTCTGGGCTGACAGGGTAGGTATTCTATAATCGACTTTCACATGTCATTCCGAACGGAGCGCAGCGGAGTGAGGAATATCAAATACACCCTTGCCGGGGCGCATCCGGAGCGGACTCTAGATTCCTCGCTGCGCTCGGAATGACAGTTTCATACCCCTGTCAGCTCCCTCTGGGAGAGGGCTAGGGTGAGGGGAAGACGATAGAACGACACTAAGCTGAACAAGAACTACCGCCGTTGCCTGACATAGACCGTGCCTCCAACACGCGCATACAGCTAGAAGGAGAACCGCAACTTGAAGACCCCTGCTTCAACTGAGATCTCAGCAGAATCTGTGTCCCGTCATTCCACGGATCAGCCCTCAGTCCGTCATTCCGGCAAAGAGCCGCAATCCCGTCATTCCCGCGAAGAACCACAGTTCCGTCATTCCCGCGAAAGCTCGCCTCCGCAGGAGGCGGGGAATCCATCTTCATCTTCCGCCAAGACCCGCCAGTGCGTCGTCGTCCTCGACTTCGGCTCCCAGTACAGCCCGCTCATCGTCCGACGCATCCGCGAGTGCGGCGTGTACGCCGAGCTCATGCCCTACGACGCGGACGAGGGAGCCGTGCGCGCCCTCAATCCCCGCGCCCTGGTGCTCTCCGGCGGACCGTCCAGCGCTTACGCGCCCGGCGCGCCCCATCCGCAGCCGTACGTCTGGCAAGGCGGGCTGCCGGTCTTGGGTATCTGCTACGGCATGCAGCTCATGGCACAGGCCTTGGGCGGCAGCGTGGAACCTGCTGACAGGCGCGAGTACGGCCATGCCATGATCCATGCGGAGGACGCCGCCGGTATTTTTGCGGATCTGGCTTCCGACCAAGACGTGTGGATGAGCCACGGCGACCACATTACCGCGCTGCCGCCGGGATTTGCGGTGCTGGCATCCTCGGCAAATGCGCCCATTGCCGCCATGGGCAACGCGCGGGGCATGATCGGCATTCAGTTCCACCCGGAGGTCGCCCACACGCCCCAAGGCATGGCGATCATGCGTAATTTCCTCTATGAAGTCTGCGGCCTGCGCGGTGACTGGACGCCTGCCGCCTTCATTGATGAGGCCGTAGCGGAGATTCAGCGGCAGGTGGGCGAGCAGCGCGTCATCTTGGCCCTGTCCGGCGGCGTGGACTCCACCGTGGCGGCGGCGCTGCTCCACCGGGCTATTGGCGACCGCCTCATCAACGTCTTCGTGGACAACGGCCTGCTACGCCTCAACGAACCGGACTGGGTCGAAGAAAGCCTCACGCGCCTCGGCATTCCTGTGCGGCGGGTGGACGCCCGCGCCCGATTCTTAAACGCGTTAACGGAAGTTGCAGACCCTGAGAAAAAGAGGCGCATTATCGGCGAGACGTTTATTGACGTTTTCGAGGACGAGGCCCAGCGCCACGCGCCGGTGGACTTCCTCGCCCAGGGGACGATCTATTCCGACGTGATCGAGAGCCGCGCGCCGGATTCGAAAGCCGCCGCGCGCATCAAGAGCCACCACAACGTCGGCGGCCTGCCGGACACCATGCGCCTCACGCTCGTCGAGCCCCTGCGCAAGCTCTTCAAGGACGAGGTCCGCACGGTGGGCGAGGAACTGGGACTGCCCCACGAACTCGTGTGGCGGCATCCGTTTCCGGGGCCGGGTCTCGCCGTGCGCGTGCTCGGCGCGGTGACTGAGGAAAAGCTACACATTGTGCGCCTGGCGGACGCCATTCTCACCGAGGAACTCCGAGCCGCCTCGCTCTACGAAAAATACTGGCAGGTGCTGGCCGTACTGCCGGACGTGCAGAGCGTCGGCGTGATGGGCGACGAACGCACCTACGACCACCTGGTCGCTCTGCGCGCCATCGAAAGCCAGGACGCCATGACCGCCAACTGGGCCCGCATCCCCCACGACGTGCTGGCCAGCATCTCCAGCCGCATCGTCAACGAAGTCCCCCACGTCAATCGCGTAGTCTACGACATCACCAACAAACCCCCAGCCACCATCGAGTGGGAGTAGGCAGCCTTTACTCCTGCCGCCGATGCAACGTGACTAGTGGCCTTGCTGAGGCCCGCCTCCACCCTTGGCGCTTCCACTTTAGTGAAGGTGTCGACCCGTGGGGGCACGACTTGTCGTGCCCCTACCCCTGTGCGCCTGTGGTTGCGGTGATTTCAACCCTCACCCTGGCCCTCTCCCAAGATTGGGAGAGGGGACATTCGGAGCGAATTGCGATGGTTTCCAAGACAGGACGAAGAACGCGAGTATCTCCTGCGAACTCTCACTTTGAACTGGTCGGGCTTTGCTCGTGTTGGAGAAGAGCGGCTCTAATTGTTAGTCGCAATTTGAGGTATGGGGTAGATCATCGCTCTGTCTGCTGGAGCGGATTTGCTGGCACAAGGTTGCCGTTGGCATCCAGTCGAATCAGGTCGCGCCGCTCAGTGCCGTCACGGGCTACCGTGTAGAGTTGGGGTGCTGAATGCATGTACTTGCTGTAGTCAATACCAGTCATGTAAATTGCAATCCGTGTGCTATCGGGTGACCATGCTGCATGTTGCCATCCTTCCAAGAACCCTGAGAGCTCCAAGCTGCGGAGGTCACTGCCGTCCGGTCCAACAATGTATTGCAAAGAGAGGAGAAGTTCTGATCCATCAGGTGACCACGAGACATGGGAGGCAAACTCCGCCACTCTCCGCAACTCCGTGCCGTCAAATCGCACCGTGTAGACACCTCCAGGCTCACCCTCTTCGTTAGCCATTACAAAAACGAGATACTCCCCATCCGGCGACCACGACGGCAGAATCGGCGGCCCTGTACACGAATTGTAATCGTACTTGCCTACTACCGCTGTATCTGCAATTCGCGTCATCTCAGAACCATCGACTCGCACAGTGAGTAGGGAGTATCCGAATCCATAGCTAATGGTTCCCTCTTCATCCATCGGTATAGTTCGTCCTACAAGGAGCGCTAAGCGTTCCCCGTCGGGTGACCACACTGGCGGTGCAAAGAATATGCTTCCCAACCATGCCTCTTCAGATTCCTCAACCTCTTCTCCTCGTTGCATTCTTTGAATTGAAATTTCTGCGGGTGTGTACCAAGATTCAACCCCTGCTTCTAGTGTTACTTTCCTCAGCGTGGATGCAGCCAATCGGACATCCGACCCGTCTGCCGCCATTGTGTACAGATCCAAAATGTGTTCATAAAAAGGAGGACGACGGATCGAAAGAAAAGCGATGCGGCTGCTATCGGGCGACCAGACAGGGTAGTGGTCAAGAACATGGTTCTCTGTAAGCCGCTGCTGCCCGGTACCATCAAGATTGATGACGACTATCTCATAGTTATAGTTCTCTCGTTCTGAATACCTGACCGTACCCTCTGTGGAGAACTCGCAGGAGGAGTACACGATTCGGGATCCATCCGGCGATAAGTCGGCGTGGATACCGTACTTGAAGAATTCGCCTGGATTCGCATCTGCAACCATGTGTACCTGCGTGCCTTCAGCATCTACCACCCAAATGCCTGACCAAGCGTGATCGAATATGAGATGCGAGCCGTCGGGCGTCCAATCGAGGAAGTGATCGTAATGGGTCCATGGTGCTCCAAAAGAGAATGGTCCGCAATTAGAAATCGAATGGTCTGGCGGCAACTGATCTACGTCTCCTTCCATGTTCCCGCAACTCGCAACACTTAGCGCCAGGGCAACTACCAAGACCGCTAGCAATTTCGAGATTTGTCGTCCCACATACCCACTCACTCTGTAAGTCCTATCTCCAGCCTGGTTGTAGACCTCATGAATCACCCAAACTCCCAGGCATGCTGCTGCCTTCACACGTTCCTAAGTTGCTGCCAGGGTGGCTTCCATGCGGCGGCCGAGGGCGGTGACGCCGAAGAGGAACACGGCGCAGATGGCGAAGCCGATAGCGAGTTCCACCCACACGTCGGCGAGGCCCGCGCCGCGGATGGCGATGTCGAACAGCGGGGAGAGGAAGTAGTAGGTGGGGAAGATCTTCGCGATCCACTGGGGCAGGTTGGGCCAGATGAAGAAGACCACGGGCGCGAGCAGCACGATGGCGCCGGACTTCCAGATGGTGTAGAGCGCTTTCGTATCTTTGGCGAAGGAGCCCAGCATCAGGCCGACCTCCACCGCCATGAGCGTGGCGAGCACGAGCACGAGGAGCAGCGCGGCGGTGTTGGTACCGAGCGCGCCGTTCAATGCCAGGGTCACGACGCCGGTCGCCATCGCCAGGATGAAGCCCAGCGCGCCCTTGCCGAGCAGGACGTCACCCAGACTGGTCGGCGTCACGAGCAGTGCGGTGAGCGTCCGTTTTTCCTTTTCTTCCACGAGGCTTGTCGCCGGTGTCAAAGCCCCCGCAATGAGCACCGCCATGAGCACGATCAACGGCAGCAGGCGCGATACCAGCGGCACGGACTCGCCATCGCCGACGGTGACGGTCTCCACCTCAATCGGCGCGGGAGAGCCCGCCACCTCGCGGATGAGGTCGACCATGGTCACTCCCAGCACGACGCGGTTCGCGGCCAGGCTCTGGCCGCCAAAGAAGAACTGCACGTTGGGCATCTGACCGGCCTGCAGCGCGCCATCGAAGCCCGTGGGCAGCACGAGGCCGGCGTCCAGGTCGTTGTTCTCCACCAGCGTCTTTAAAGCGGCGGCGGACTCCGGAAACGTCACCTGAACGCCCTCGATCTCTTGAACGTTCTGCACAATTTGCGAATCACCCTCATCCACGATGCCGAGCCGGGGCGCGGGATCGAAGAGACTGCCGAACACCACGCGAATGAGGAGCGTGAGGATCACGGGCAGGGCGATGGCATAGAGAAAGATGGGCGAGCGCGGCCCGACGCCCAAGTCCTTGCGCAACAGGTGCCACGCGTGCACTCCGACCATGATGTCTCCGCCTTTCGCTCTAATTCCTTGTAGCGCGGGGAAAAGACCCCGCTCCTATCCCTGTTTCCTATTGTTCCAGTTCGGCTTACGCCTTTCACCCTTCGACAGGCTCAGAGCCTGCCCCGTACCGGATACGGGGGCTAACGGTATGTGTCAGACTTAAGGCTAAGGGCATCAACCGGCCCTCTGCACGGCCCTAAGCCTGCCAAAGAATCTCCAACACAGTCTCCCGGTAACGCGGGGGCTTGTCCCCCGCCTCTTGGTCTACAGCGTTTCCACTTTTCTCTTCAGCACAACCAGCCCTACCGCAAAAGCAATCACACACCACCCCAACGCCGTGCCAAGGTGCGGCAGAACCTCCGGCCAACCGGCATTGTAGGCACTGGACTGCACCACTGCCTGCACCAGACCGTACGACGGCAAGATCTTCACCCACGCCGCAGCCGTGCCGGGAAAGAGCACGGCAATTGCGGGAATCATGAGCGGAATCATGAATGCCATGCCGTAGAAGAGCGTTTCGATGAAGTCCTTGCCCGCTGAACCGGCAATCAGGCCGAAACCGGTCACCAGCACCGCCCCCAGCAGGATTGCGGCCAACAGGATGAGCGGCTGGTTGGCGAACGAGCCGATAATAAGCAGCAGGAGCACCGCTTGCACAAAGGCCATGCCCGTGCCCAGGATGCCCTTGGCCGCCAGGAAGTCCGAGACTCGCGTCGGCGAAACGAGCACGGCCGTCACCGTACGCGCCTGAATCTCGGTGGCTATGAGCGCACTCAGGGCAAAGGTCTCGATGACGAGCGCCAAGACCGCAAAGAGCGGGCGAATCTTCTCGCGAAACGGTACCTGATCGCCCACGCGGTCTTCGCCGAGCACGATCACCTCGCGGTCAGGATCGGCAACCGGCAGCGGGTTGCCCGACAGCGCATAGGCAATCTCGCGGACAAAGCTCTCCATGGCGCTGCGCAACTCTGCCGGCACGTTGGCGTCCACATAAACGCGCACCGTCGTTTGCTCTCCGGCGGCGACGCGCTGCAGGAAGTCATCAGGGAAGGCCAGTCCTATGGCGAGCGGCTGTTCCGGCTCCGCGCCGCCCATGCCGAGGGCAGCCTCCAACGCCGCCACGGACTCAAACTGCACAATCTCGATCCCAGCGCCCTGTTCTCCCATGGCCTCAGCGAAAACCGCGTCCATGCCCGTCTGGCGTATGCCCACAGTGAACGACTCGTCCACGCTGCTCGGCATGAGCCAGAACGCAATGCCGTAGATCACGACGCTAATGACCGTAATCACCACAAAGAACCGTTCGCGGCTATACTCGCGCAAGTCCTTGCGGAGAATCGCCCAGATGATGGCGGCGCGCGATACCTGGGCACTCATGCTAGACGTCCTCTGTTCATCCACGCTTGCCGTTCTTTACGCGTCAACTTTTGCAGTCCCTTGCCTGTCATCCACGTAGTCCCCTGGCAAAGAGCATTCTTCTCTCAGTTCGTTATTCTTGCAGCCCCCTGCCCGTGAGGGTGATGAATACGGCTTCCAGGGTGGCCTCTTCCGTATGGATCGTAAGCAGGCCCTCCGCGCCCACCACGGCTTTCAGTTGGTCGCCGGTGTCGCTGGCATCGAGCGGCACCACCTGCTCGCGGATTTCGCCATTCTCGCGGGTGCGCACCCGCACCGACCGCTGGCCATGAGCGAGCTTGAGGTTCTCCGGCGTGTCCAAGGCAGCGATCTGGCCGTCGTTGATGAAGGCCACGCGGTCCGAGAGCTTGTCCGCCTCGTCCATGTCGTGGGTGGTGAGCAGTATCGCCGCGCCGCGCTCGGCTTCTTCCTCGATGACGCGCCGGATGGCCTGCGAGGAGACCGGATCGAGCCCGTCGGTGGGTTCGTCGAGGAAGAGGATATCGGGATTGTTCAGCAGGCACCGGGCGACCATGAGTCGCTGCTGCATGCCTTTGGAGTAGTCCTTCACGCGGTCGTCGGCGCGGTCAGCCAGGCCCACTCGCTGCAGGAGCGGCGTGGGATCGAAATCGCGTATGCCAAAGAGCCTGGCAAAGAAACGCAGGTTCTCCTTGGCGGAGAGATTGAGATAGAGGTTCTTTTCCTCAAAGCAGACGCCGATACGGCCTTGTATGGCGTCACGGTCCTTGGCAACATCCATGCCAAGTATGGCAATCTCGCCGCTCTGCGGGCGCACTTGGCCGGTGAGCAACTTGATCGTGGTGGACTTGCCCGCGCCGTTCGGTCCCAGGAAGCCCAAGACTTCGCCTTGCGCGACGCTGAAGCTGATGTCATCCACCGCTTTCACGTCGCCATAGGCAAAACTGACGCCTGCCACGCGAATGGCTGCCTCACTCATGTGCTGTTTCTCCTTTGCCCCGACAAGGGCGGAACATCCTTAGCCGCAAAGGGGCCCAAAAACGGCTCGTCACTCACGCGCGAACCACCCAACGTCCCGTCATTCGTATGTTGAAAGAGGCGGGCATATGGGCGAATGTAAGAAAGTAACGCAAGGGGCGCGTCGTCCGTCATTCCCGCGAAAGCGGGAATCCATCTTCTCTCTTCATCCGAGTGCAGAGCACTCCCAGGGGCGGGGAACAAGCCCCCGCGCTACATTGATTCTCCATTGCACCCAGTAGAAATCTCCTGCCGCAATGCAGTTCGTCATTGCCCCTCGCCAGTCAAGCATTGTCCCGTCTTGTCCCGCGCAAGCGGGAACCCATCCTTTGGCGCCTTTTGCGCACGGTACATGCTATGGAACGGTGCAGTAGCCGCTGCGCAACATTGCTCTTTTCCTGCACGCGAAGCGTTCTAAGAGGCGGGGGACAAGCCCCCGCGCTACGAGGAGCTTGTGATCCCTCACCCGAACCCTCTGCCCAAGGAGAGAGAATTACCTTGTAATGCGGGACATCCTTTTGCGTAGACTCTATCATGAAATGTTCAGAAATTCGGCAGAATTCGCCAAATTGCGTTGGCAACCTTGTCGGCCCCGAGCGCCGCGCTCACCACACGCCAGCGGTCGGGGTCCGATTCGGCGAGTGCGTGGAAGCCGGCGGCAACCTTAAGGTGAAATTCCACGTCGAGGCTGTCCATGCGATTGGTCGATCCGTCGCCGCCAGCGCCGAAGCGACGCTGCAGCCCGTCCTCCACTGGCAGATCGAGCAGAATCGTTAGGTCGGGCACAAGGCCGCCGGTAGCAAATTGATTGAGCGTGCGCAGCGTTGCCAGGTCTTGGCCGCGACCAAAGCCCTGATACGCAAAGGTCGAATCGCTGTAGCGGTCGCAAATGACGACGTGCCCGGAGTCGAGCGCCGGTCGGATGACCTCGTGCACAAGCTGTGCCCGCGCGGCGCACATGAGCAGCGCTTCTGTGTGGGGATGGATCTCGACGTTTTGCCGGTCGAGCACAACGCCGCGAATGCGGTCGCTGATGGGCGTGCCGCCTGGCTCGCGGGTGGTTACCACCGTGCGGCCGGCCTGCCGCAAACGCTCGGCAAGCCGCTCTACCTGGGTGGTCTTGCCGGAACCTTCCACGCCCTCGAACGTTATAAAGTAGCCCTGCGGGGTGTCTGCCATACGATCTCCATCCCACATTCGCTTTGGACTGTTATTCCTGTAAGTGTTGAGTAATTCGTTGACAGAATTCTCTCTCAAATTGGCAGTGTTGACAGATCATGTCATTCCGAGCGGAGCGAGGAATCTAGAGTCCCTGCTCAGCACTCTAGATTCCTCACTCCGCTACGCTTCGTTCGGAATGACATGTGTACTAGTCATGACTAACACTGCGAAAGGTTGCTTTTCTTCTCAAATCTGTCAACGAATTACCTGACATTTACAGGAATGACATGTACGGTCGACACAGTCCAGTGAGTAGACGCTTTTCTCAACGAATTACGCAACACATACCGGAATGACTTTGGCTGTCAGCGAATTTCGCAACGCATACAGGAGAGACATTTGTCGGACGCCATGCGTTACACTCCCGCCAGTGCACGCGCCACTTGGATGAGCGCCTGCACCCGTTCAGGGGAGTCTGCCTCGGCGTAGATGCGCATGATCGGCTCCGTGCCGGAGAAGCGGACGCACACCCACGCGCCGTCGCGCAGCGTATAGTGAAACCCATCTTCTGTGCGGCGTGCGACGACTTCGCCATTCGCGATTTTCGTCGGCACGTGCGCTTGCATGCGCGCCGTGATGTTTTCCCGCTCCTCCTGCGGGAAGTCGAGGTCCAGGCGATCGTAGCAGTGGGGACCCACCAGACTGAACAGGTGTTCCACTAGATCCGTGGGCGCGCGGCCGGACTGCACCACGTAATCCAGCAGGAATAGCCCCGCCAAAATGCCGTCGCGTTCCGGCACATGGCCGCGAAAGGCGTAGCCGCCGCTTTCCTCGCCGCCCAGCAGCGCGTCAGTCTCCAGCATCTTCGGGGCCACGAATTTAAAGCCCACCGGCGTTTCGTGCACGGGCACGTTGAAGTGCTCGCCAAGGCGGTTGAGCATGGAACTGGACGTGAACGTCTTGACTATCGGTCCGCGCTGACCGCGCACTTCGAGCAGATAGAGCGCCAAAAGCGACATAACCGTAAGTTGATTCAGGAATTCACCTTTTTCATCACAAGCGCCGAGGCGGTCGGCATCGCCGTCGGTTGCGAGACCTAACCGCGCCCCCATTCTCGGTACCAGGCTGAAGAGGTCCTGCAGGTTTCCCGGTATCGGTTCCGGGTTGTGCATGTTGGGGAACATGGGATTGCGTCTGTTATGGAGATCAAACACCCGCAGGGAGCCGCCTTGCAGGATGTTGCTGAACCAATTGCATCCGGCGCCATACATGGCGTCTACCACCAGCGTGCCGTCCCAAGCGCGCAGACCCTCGAGATCGAGCAGTTTACTTATGTGCGTCAGGTACGCCGGCGCGGGGTCAAACTGCTCGTGGAGGCCCTGACTCTGCGCTTCGGCAAGTGACAGCGAGCGCACGTCGCGGGGATGCAGCGTGCTCACGATCTCCTCAATTTCGGCCAGTTCCTCCGGCGGAGTTGCACCGCCGTACGCGGAACGTACCTTGTATCCCTGGTAGTCGAAGGGGTTGTGACTTGCCGTGAGGGTGATTCCGCCGCCGGCCCGGCGGTTGACGATGGCGTGGGCGAAGACCGGCGTAGGCGTGGGCACATCGGCAAGAGCAACCGGAATGCCGTTGCCGACCAGCACCTCGGCTGCGGCCGCGGCAAACATCTCGGCATTGAACCGGGTATCGTAGGCTACGACCAAGCCGCGTTCCGCCGCTTCCGGTTGGGCCTTCAGCCAATGCTGCGCGACCGCCTGCGTAAGCAAACGCACGTTTTCGACGGTGTAGTCGTCGCCGATTACGGCGCGCCAACCGTCGGTACCAAATCTAATTGCTGATGAACCCATATTGGTTTCAGTGCTCCTTAACAGAGATGGCAGGAAGTGTGCTCATTGTATTCGTGTGTTTTATTGGAATTTGGAATCAGCCCGTACTTGGAATCGCCAATAGTCCAGGGTATCCAGTAAGGTCTGTTCCAGAGGAATAGTTGTACGCCAACCGGTCTGCTCCTGGAATGCGCGCGGGTCTGCTTGGAGAATCGGCAGGTCGCCGGGTCGGAAGAGCGTCGGATCGGTCTCCACCCGCACCTCTACCTGCGTGAGGCCCAACATGACCTGCAGCATTTCGTCAATCGAACGTGCGGCGCCGGAGCCAATGGTGTAAACGGCGCCTGGAGTCCCTTTTTCCAGCGCCAGCCAATAGGCGCGAGCCATGTCACGCACGTCGGTGAAGTCGCGCTTAGCGCTCATGTTACCCACTGTTAGGTTTGGTGGGCGCAGTCCCGCCTCCATCTCCGCCAGTTCCCGCGCAAAACGGGCGATGACGAAGTCCGGCGCTTGGCGGGGTCCGATGTGGTTGAACGGACGCACCCGCACGCTGGACAACCCGTGACTCTGCCAATATTGCAACGCCAGCATGTCCTGCCCGACCTTACTCACCGCGTACGGATCAGCGGGGCGCAAGGGCGCTGTTTCGCTGACGGGGAGGTCTTTCTCCTCCACCATACCGTAGACGTTGCTCGAACTCACCACAAGGAGTCGCGCCGCCGGCACGTGCCGCTGCATCGCCAGGATGATGTGCAGTTGTCCGAGTATGTTGGTGGTGAGGGTCGCGGCTGGGTCTTGCCACGCGGTCGGCACGTGCGCCTGGGCAGCGAGATGGAAGATCCTGTCCGGCCGGATAGCGGCAAGCGCGGCTTGCATGCCGTCTTCGTCAACGATGTTTGCACTGTGGAGTTGAATGCGATCGCCCAGGTGCACGAGATGCGGATGCGGCCCCGGCGTGTGCGCCAAGCCCCATACGTCTGCTCCCTGCGCCACGCACACGTCCGCGAGGTGGCTGCCCGCAAAGCCGGTGATGCCGGTAATGAGTACGCGCATGGGGGCGACTTCTCGCATCACGTGAAGGGGTGGATTCCTGTGGCGATTATACGCGGCAATTCTTGTCCGGGGCAACCGCGCGGAGGGAGGTGAAAGCGCGCGGTGCACGTGCCGCCGCAGGCTGGCACGGCGTAGGTTGCAAACCTACGCTACTGGAGGGGTAGGGGCAACCACCGGGGGTTGCCCGCTGCGCATAGGTCAGAATGAACAACCGCCGCGTTCTGGATTGGCGCAGGTTGCAAACCTACGCTACCGGAGGGGTAGGGGCAACCCTTGTGGTTGCCCTCTTCTTACCGATAGGTCAACACGTCGCTTCCAGGACTTTACAGCTTCTGCGCCTGGTAGAGATCGTGGAAGAGTCCCGGCTGCGCGAGCAACGTTTGGGGAGCGCCCTCTTGCACCAGTATCCCTTCATCGAGCACGAGAATCCTGTCGGCATGCATCACGGTTACCAGCCGGTGTGCCACGACAAGGGTGGTCCGGCCGCGCCGTGCCGTCTCCAAGGCGGTGCGTACCTTCTGGTCGGTGAGCGCGTCCAGTGCGGACGTCGCCTCGTCCAACAAGAGGATGCGGGGCTGTTCCAGGATTGCCCGGCAAAGCGCCAGGCGCTGACGCTCGCCGCCGGAAAGCGCCAGACCCCGCTCGCCGACCTGCGTGTCGTAGCCATCCGGCAGCGACTCGACAAATTCGTGAAGCTGCGCGGCTTTGGCGGCGGCAATGACGTGTTCTCGCGGTACGTCGCGGGACGGGTACACGAGGTTCGCATAGATGCTGTCGTTCCAAAGGAAAACGTCTTGCGGCACGAGGCCGATCATCCCGCGCAGGTGGGAGAGCGGCAGTTCCTCAACAGGCGTACCGTCTACCAGGATCGCTCCGGTACGCGGTTCGTAGAAGCGCAGCAGGAGATCGATGACCGTACTCTTGCCACCCCCGCTCGGACCCACGACGCCGATGAATTCACCAGGTTCAACGCGAAATGACACAGCTTCCAAACCGAAACCGTCCCGGCCGTAATCGAAAGAGACATCTGAAAATTTGATGGTGGCGCCGCTTGGACAAGCTGTGTTTTGTGCGGTCACCGCATCATGTGAATCCGTTCGTGCTGAGCCCCTCGACAAGCTCAGCACAGGCCCTGTCGAAGCACGAACGGATTCGTCATTCTCGCTCGGGAGACTGAACAGCGAGTCGATCCGCCCGGCAGCAGCTTTGGCCTGGCCGGTGCTGATGTGGCCGTCCAAGATTGCTTCCAATGCGATATAGGCGCGCGGCACGTAGATGATGAAGGCCACCAAGCCGCCAATGCTCAGCCGACCGTTAATCACCTCGTATGCGCCGTAGCCGTACACGAGTCCGACCACGACGTTTTGGATAAGGTTCAGCGGCAGCGTCATTACCAGATTATGGAAGGTAATAGTCTTTGCTTTGATGCGCCAGTCGGCCTTGATCCACTCCAGCCACCGCGCTCTCTCATGCGGCTCCGCGGCGTGGGCGCGGATGGTGCGCATGCCGGGAATCACGTCTTGCAGGTAGCTCATGGCATGTTCTCTGCTCTGGTGCAGTTCCCCGTCCATTGCTTCCGCATAGTGCTGCATCCGTCGTGCAAAGAGGTAGGAAAGCGGAAAGGCGATCAGGCTGACCAGCAACAAGTGGCCGTTGAGAAAGAACATGACGCCCAGCGTTCCTAGCAAGAGCACAGCGTTGGTGAACATGGGGAGCAACTCATTGCTCACGTACACCTCGCCAATTTCGCCACAGACTTTGGTTATGGTGCGAATGATGCGCCCACTTGCGATTCGCTCCAGGTCTTGCAATTTCACGTACAAAGTATGGTTGAAGAGCGTCCGCCGGAGTGACTGCGAGACCGCTTCGCCAATGTTGGCGCGCAGATAGTTTTGCACCGCCCCCAGCGCCATTGTGATCAGCGGAAAAGCAATAATGCCAATTAGCAACGGCACGATCAAGGCAACATTGCCTGTGGGAATCGCCTCGTCGATGAGGCGCTTGACGAGCAATGGAGTGACGAGACTAACGCTAGTACTCACGATAACCAGCGCGACAATGCCCGCAATCAGGTGCCAATGGGCGCGCAGTTGCCGCGTGACAACCTGGTAGGTCGAATGGTTTCGCTTGATGGTATACCCTCCTGAAATTGGTTTGCTACTCCGCGTTAGTAAGCCCTCCTTTCGAGGAACAACAGCGGTGGCATCGGACCGGCGACGCCGTCCGCTGCGATAAGGGTGGGTCAAGAGGCTCTGGTTGTTTCCTCATTTGGGAGGAGCGACTGCTCCTAAAGTGACGCAGCTTTACTCTCCTTTGGATGGAGCTGCTGCCCGTCGACTTTCCCCCTTCTGCCTGCGGACGTGACCGTTGTCCACTGACGTGAAGCACACTGTTTGTCTTTGGGGCGAAGCGGCTGCTCGTCGCCAAGACCATCTTTCACCCTCTCCCTTGATGGAGACCTTTGCATAACCATCGCCACAGCGCGGATGTCCCCTCTCCCTCGACGGGAGAGGGCTAGGGTGAGGGTGAATCTCCTGAAGTCTCTCCATTTGCACACCGATTCTGCCCTGATACGTCTTGACACTGCCCAGCGTAAAGGGCCATCGTAGCAAAAAGACCCCCTCACCCCAACCCTCTCCCCTGTACAGACCGGGGACATAGGTAACAGTTGTTCGGGGACATGGGTTACACATTTTACTGATTGACACCTACGAGAGCATTGGGTTGGTCCGGGTTTGATAAGAGACTGGCGACACAGTGCACTCACTTTCAGCCTGTCAGCTTGTGCCAGAGAAACAAACTGTGTGCATAAGGATATTGAGCGGATCTAACTTTCAAGGCAAGGACATCGCATACTACGAAAATCCCCTCGTTCTATGGTGTAACCTATGTGCCCGAACATGTGTAACCCATGTACCCGGTCTATACACTCCCCCAGGAGAGGGAGTGCTCCTGCTTGAAAGTGGGGTTATGCAAAGGTCTCCTTGATGGGAGAGGGCGGGGGTGAGGGTGATGCGTGACGTGACAAACCCCCGTCCGGCCATTTCAGAATGCGGATTACCTAGCCCTGCGCATGGGTGCGGGGCACAAAACAGCCAGTATACGCGGCAGGCGAAATTCGTAAAGAATCCGTCCAGAAAGCCCCGTTTTGGCGGCACATGTGCGTGTGTACCGTCAAGGTGGTATACTGTTAACACGATTGAGACAAGCTGCGGTGTGTTGCAATCACTGACATGACAAAACAAAACACCCGGGCGATTGACCCGGGTGTTTATTCATTTAACGACAGAGAGAGTGGCTGGTACTTACTTTTCCATCAAGAACCGGACCCTACCGGCACCTCTTCTTGCATAACCAGATACACGGCGTCGGCCAACACGCGGTCTCGCATGTGGGGCTTGATGCTGCGGAAGGTCGTGACGTCCACTCTACGCCCAAAGAGGTCTTCTAAGAAAAAGCAGAGGTCCATGTAGCCTACCAGCGTCAGAAACGATTCGGCCAACTCTACCAGCACATCCACGTCACTCTGCGGAGTGGCCTCATCTCGTGCCACCGACCCATAGAGCGCGATCTTCTCTACGCCGAGACGCTTGAGTTGCGCGCGGTTTGCTGCGAGCATGCGCAGGGCGTGTGAACACGTTAGCGTTCTTGGCGACCTCTTTTTGGAGGTCATCACTTACCTTCCCACAGCGTAGTAGAGACCAAACCCATTCCGCAGAGTACGTAACCGCCCTTTTCTTCCTGGCAGTTTATACTCCTGCGTTTGTCATCCTACTCAGGATAGTGTAGTAATCATACTTGAAGGATCGGAAAATCAAGCATCACAATGGACGTACGCTTCGCGGACAACGCCCAAGCAAGATTGGAGACCGAACTTTCTTTTCGTGGAAAATGGCCGCGAGCGGTAGTGAGAGCGTTTCGCAAACGTATGCAGGCTATACGCGCAGCCTCCGACGAGTGGGTATTCTACCGTATGAAGTCCTTTCACTACGAGAAATTAGCAGTCGCGCGCAGCCATCAGCACTCTATGCGCTTGAATAACCAATTCCGGCTAATAGTTGAGTATGAAGGAAAGCCGCCCAATAAGATTGTCGTAGTGATTGCGATCGAAGACTATCACTGAGATAGCAGCAAAGAGGAGGGCACTATCACATGCCCAAGAGGACGGTAGCTGAGGCGTTTCCACCTGGGGAATTCATACAGGACGAACTGGAGTCTCGCGGTTGGTCGCGCACCGACCTGACAAACATCATGGGTCGTACTGCGCGCCTCATAGATGAGATCATCGCTGGCAAGCACTGCGTTTCACCGGACATAGCCAGAGAACTTGGCGATGCGTTCGGCACGGGCGCGGACTTCTGGCTGAACCTCGAAGCAGCGTATCGACGTCATACGCCGTTGCAGACAGGGGATCATGGCAACCGCCGGCAGGAAGAGCGGCAGGTCGTGTAGGCCGCGGTCTTATCGATGCGTTCCCACCAGCACCTTCGATTCCAGCAGCACCTCCAGCAGCGCATCCAAGCCGTCGCGCCATTTCTCTTCCTGACGTCCCACGTGCCAGCGGACCACGTTGCGGGTCAGGCGCACGTCGCCGCCAAACTCCTTGAATACGCGCATGCGGTCGAACACGCGCTCCTCGCGGAAGCGGATCACGAGCACGTCGTCCTCGAAGGCCAGCGAGAGGATGCCGTTCTCCGCCGCGCGGGCACGAAGCCGCAAGAGCGCCAGGATGTTCTTCACCGCCGGCGGCGGGGGTCCGAACCTGTCGCGGAGTTCTTCGGCAAATGCCTCGGTATCCGCCCTGCCATTTAGCGCAGCCGCCCGTTGGTAGAGCTTCATCTTGGTGCCCACCCCGCCCACGTATTCGTCCGGTATGTAGGCGGCAAGCGGCAGGTCGACAACGGTCTCCAGGGCTTGCTCCGGCGGCAAGTCTTCTTTGGGCTTCTGGCCGAGCATGGACTGCACCGTTTGTTGGAGCATCTTCGTATAGAGGTTGAGACCCACGGCGTTCACAAAGCCGTGCTGCTCGGATCCCAGCAGGTTGCCGGCGCCGCGAATCTCCAGGTCCCGCAGCGCGATCTTGAAGCCTGCCCCCAGTTCCGTAGCTTCCATGATGGCGTCCAGCCGCTTTTCGGCCTCTTCCGAAAGTTGCTTCACCGGGTTATAAAGAAAGTAGGAATAGGCCTGCACGTCGGCGCGGCCCACGCGTCCCCGCAATTGGTAGAGCTGCGCCAGCCCAAAGCGCCAGGCGTCATTGACGATGAGGGTGTTCACGCGCGGGATATCCAGGCCGTTCTCGATGATGGTCGTGCTGACCAGAATGTCGAACTCGCCCTGCACGAAGGCGTGCATCACCTTCTCCAGGCGGTCGGATTCCATCTGGCCGTGGCCTACCGTGACCCGCGCCGTCGGCACGAGTTCGCGCACGTGGTACGCCAGTGAATAGATAGTCTCGATGTCGTTGTGCACCATGAAGATTTGCCCGCCGCGATTGAGTTCTCGCTGGATCGCGTCGCGGACCAGGTCGTCATTGAAGGCGGTGACGTAGGTCTTAACCGCCAGACGGTTGGGCGGCGGCGTCTCGATGACGCTCAGGTCGCGAATGCCTGCCAGCGCCATGTGCAGCGTGCGCGGGATGGGAGTCGCGGAGAGCGCCAGCACGTCCACCTGCTTGCGCAATTGCTTGAAGTGCTCTTTCTGCGCCACGCCAAAGCGCTGCTCTTCATCGACGATGACGAGCCCCAGGTCTTTGAAATCAACGTCTTTGGAGAGCAACCGGTGGGTGCCCACGGCAATATCGAGCGTGCCTGCGCCGAGGTCTGCCAGGTGCTGCTTAATCTCTTTCGGCGTGCGGAATCTGCTCACCAGACCCACCCGCACGGGAAACGGCCGCAGGCGGCTGCTGAGAGTCTCGTAATGCTGGAGTGCGAGCACGGTAGTGGGGACCAGCACGGCGACCTGCTTACCGTCGGCCACCGCCTTGAAAGCGGCTCGGATCGCCACCTCGGTCTTGCCGAATCCCACGTCGCCGCAGATGAGGCGGTCTGTAGGTTTGGGCTGCTCCATGTCGGCCTTCACTTCGGTAATGGCTTTCTCCTGGTCCGGTGTCTCCGCGTAAGGGAAGGCCTGTTCGAGCTGCCGCTGCCAGTCGGTATCGGCGGCAAAAGCGTGTCCGGGTTCGGACTCGCGGGCAACGGCGACGTCCACGAGGTCGTGCGCCATATCCACCACCGACTGCTGTGCGCGCTGCTTGGCGCGTTGCCACTCCTGCGTGCCCAAGCGTGAAAGATTCGGCACACGCTCCCCCATGCCGATGTACTTTTCCACCCGGTCCATGTGGTCGGTGGGCACGTAGATGCGGTCGTCGCGGGCGAACTCCAGCACCAGATATTCGCGCTCGCCGGAAGGACCGGGCATGCGGCTGATGCCGGCAAAGCGTCCGATGCCGTGGTCCACGTGCACCACGTGGTCGCCAACCTGCAGTTCGTCCAACAGCCGCTGACCGCGCACGGAGGGCCGCAGGCGGGCCGCCGTGGGCGGCCGCTTCCAGCCGAAGATCTCGGCGTCCGAGAGCACGAGTAAGTTCGCCTGCTCGCAGCGAAGACCTTCCGCCAAAGAGAGCGGCACCACGCTGATGCTGCCCGGCGGCGGTGAACTTGGCAGGGCCTCGTAAACTATGGGTGCGAGGTCGTATTCCAGGAGAATCTCAGTAACGCGCTCAACTTGCGTTGTAGCCAGCACGACGCGCATGCCCTGCCCGCTAAACTGCGCGACGCCCTTTGCCAGCCGTCCGGGACGACCGGCGTAGACCGGCAACACGTCGAGACCGTCGGTTTCATTCTCAATTTGGTCGCGCACGTCGAGTAGGGCGTATGCGTCTATCTGCTCTTGCACCGTGGCGGACGCATGATAGGATTCCGGCCAGTCGGCGGAGAGTTCGCCACCAGCAATAAGCCGGCTCTTGCGTTCAGCGGTCTGGGCTTCCAAGGCGGAGGCCGCGTCTTGCAGGTGTGCCGCATCTTCCATAAACAGCAAGCCCTGCGGCAGGTAGTGAAGCAGATTTGAGTCGAGAAAAGGCATGGTGTAGAACGACGCGTGCTCAAAGAACACGCCTTCTTCCAACAGGCGCAAGTGGCGCTGCCATTGTTCGCGCACTTCCGGACGCAGGCCGCTATGGTCGAGCGCGCGCACGTCGGCGGCAAAATCGACGCTGCGCCACGTCGGCACTTCATTGGCAGGAAGGACGGAGAGAGCGGTATGCTGCGCCGTGCTCCGCTGGGTTGAGACGTCAAAGGGGCGCACCGAGTCGATCTCGTCGCCGAAGAATTCGATGCGGATGGGGTGGTCTTCCGACGGCGGGAAGATGTCCACAATGCCGCCGCGACCGGTGAAGGTGCCGGGCTCTTCAACTTGCGGCATGGGTTCGTAACCGAAGCGAAGCAGGCGATTCTTGAGCGCTGCCGGGTCGGTGCGCTGCCCCGGCGCCAGCACGAGCACGTGTTCGCCCAACTCCGCCGGCGACGGCAGCCGCTCGAACAAGGCGCGTACGGAGGTGATGACTACCGGATAGTCCCCGGCAGGCAGGTTGGCGCTTTGCCCCGCCAACAACGCGCCGAGCACGGCGATGCGCGCGCTGAGCGTGCTGGAGAAGTGGGGCAGGTTTTCGTAGGGCAGGTAGTCGAGTTCCGGGTAAAAGAGCACATTGGCTGGCTGCGGCGACCACGAGCAGAGCTCCTGGTAAAAGCGGTGCGCCCGGTCGCGGTCGGCACAGAGCATAAGCAACGGCTGCGCCGCTTGCTGCTGGGCGAGGGCAGCCAGTACCGGCCGCGCCCCCGCGCGGCATGCAACCTGCTGCGAACTGCTTGCATTTAGCCAGCGCTGCGCCTTCTCCGCCCACGGCAGAGGGGCCAGGAGCGCGCGAATGCCATCAAGATTCATCTACGCTGTTTCCTGCATCAATGCGAGGTTCCCAATGCACGTCGCAATAGCTAATCGGTATTGAGGGCGGACCGCAGGAGTTCTTGTGTGTGATTCCGAGCGCCTCACTTGTCACACCGAGCGCATCACTAGTCATTTCGAGCGCCTCACTTGTCACTCCAAGCGCCTCATTGGTCACTTCGAGCGCCCTATTTGTCATTTCGAGCGCAGCGAGAAATCTAAGAACTCCCGGCCTCAACCCAGCGATTTTGCATTCCACGGGGCAGAAAGGCAAGGGGGCATTCGATTATAGATGATGTACAGCTTGAGTGCCACTTCCGAGTCTTCTTGCGATGTTAGTAGATATAGACGTGATAACTTGGCCGAGCTGCTTAATTGTCATTCCTGTAAGTGTTGAGTAATTAGTTGACAGAATTCCCTTTCCATTGTGAGGAGTTGACGCTGCATGTCATTCCGAGCGCAGCGAGGAATCTAGAATCAATGTCGAACATGGTCCATACGGCTCAGTACTTTAGATTCCTCACTCCGCTGCGCTCCGTTCGGAATGACATGCATGCAGGCAGGCACAGAGTTCTGCTCCCAAGTTTCTTCTACCAAATCTGTCAACGAATTACCCGACATCTAGAATTCCGAGCTCAGCGTCGAACCCGGTTCGCGGGATTTAAGAGTTCCTGCACTCTAGATTCTTCGTTGCTGCGCTCCTCAGAATGACAGATGAGGTGCGGCTTTGAGCGTGAGTGCGTGCGATGTGTCGCATTTCCGTACGGTGTAAGCCCAATTCTGCTAATGCTGGATTTCTCGTTACCAGGTCGACAAACTACGCTTCCGGCGGCGCTGCCGGCTGCGGCTCTTTACAAGAGCTCGTCTGAGCGGCTGTCGTAGCGCGCCTATTGAAGCGCGTCATAGTCTTTTCTAGACCCTCAGTAACGAGGCTCAGCGCGGCTTCCACTGTCCGCTCTATCGTCTTTTCGATCTCAGGCTGCTCCTCTGGCAAGAAATCGCTGAGCACATGGGCAATTGGGTCCATTCCTGCCGGCGGACGTCCCACGCCGATGCGCAGGCGCACGAATTCGCGGTGGCCCAATGCGTCAATGACTGATTCGATGCCGCGATGCCCGCCGTGGCTCCCGCCGGCGCGGAGGCGCAGACGCGCGAACTCCAGGTCTATGTCGTCGTAGACCACCGCAATGTTGTCCGATGGGATCTTATAGAACCGCGACGCTGCGGCGACAGCAGAGCCGCTAGCATTCATGAAAGTAGTCGGTTTGAGAAGCAGCATGGCATTCCGGCCCACCATCGCTTTACCAAACCAGCCCTTAAAGCGCCGGTCCGAGACGGACACGCCGGTCTTGGCCGCAATGCGGTCGAGCACGTGAAAGCCGACGTTATGGCGGTTGGCGGCATATCTCTTCTCTGGATTGCCCAGCCCGACGATGAGCCAGCGGGTGGGGTCTTCCGGTGTCGCTGTCATCTGAATACCTGGATTAGCTTTTCAATACGCATATCTTTTTGAGGATTCCCCTCACGCCCGTTTCGAGTACGGGGCAGGCTCTAACCCTCTCCCCCAGGAGACCTTTGCGCAACTCAAGCGGTAGCAAAATAGTTCCCTCTCCCTCGACGGGAGAGGGCTAGGGTGAGGGTGGATCTCCTGAAATCTCTCCATATGCACACCAAATCTGCCCTGATACGTCTTGACACTGCCCAGCGTAAAGGGCCATCGTAGCAAAAAGACCCCCTCACCCCAACCTTCTCCCCCAGGAGAGGGAGTGCCCTGCTTGAAAGTGGGGTTATGCAAAGGTCTCCCCAGGGAGAGGGAACCGGAAAACGTAGCGCGGGGGCGTGTCCCCCGCTCCGGTAGCTAGTTGCCCCGCACAGGAAGATGGATTCCCGCTTTCGCGGGAATGACGAATCAAAACTCCGACTTACCCGACAAATTCCATTGTCACCCAATGGCGTTGGCTCCGTTCGTGGCCCAGGGGCGTGTCCCCCGCTCTTGTTCACCTTCAGCAAGCACCATCTCAAGTGTCTTAAGGACTCCCCTCACCCTAACCCTCTCCCCAAGGAGAGGGGATCAGAGGCCATGGCGTGGGGGCGTGTCCCCCGCTCTGGTGCATCTTCAGCAATCACCGGCACGAAATTCGCATCTAACTTCCAATCAGCAGGCCGTCCGCTTTCACCGCCTGATACAGCGCGAACCATGCATCGAGCGAGAGTTCCTGCGGACGGCACTGCGGAGAGATTCCCGCTTCTTCTAGCAGCCAGCGCATATGCTCGTCATCAATCCGGAGGAGCGAGCGGACGGAGTTATGTACCTGCTTGCGCCGCTGGGAGAAGCCCGCCTGGGCGAGTCGCAGCACGTCAGGCACCGCTTCTACGGGAAAATACGGCTGTGGGCGCTTCACCACTTCCACCACGGCGGAGTTCACCTGCGGCGGAGGAAAGAACGCCTGCGCGGGTACGGCAAAGAGGTGGGTGGTCTCCGCATAGGTCTGCATAAGCAGGGAGAGATAGCTCATGTCGCCCGGCGCTGCACTGACCCGCGCCGCAACTTCCCGTTGCAACATCACGACCATACGTTGCGGACCGGCCGGATGCACTATGAGTTGCCTGATCACCGGGGTTGCCACGCTGTAGGGCAGGTTCGCCGCCAGCATGTACGGTGATTCTCCAAAGTAAGGGGAGGGATCAAACGCCACGGCATCCTGGTGGACCATCTCGACGTTTGTATGGAAAGCCAGTGTAGCGTCCAGCAAGGCTAACATGCGCGCATCGATTTCCACAGTCACCACCCGCTCGGCCACGTCCGCGAGGCAAACGGTAAGACTGCCCAAACCGGGTCCGACCTCCAGGATGCGGTCGTGGTCTCCCTGCTGCACGTGCCGCATGATCGCGCGCAGCACGCCCGCGTCAGCCAACAGGTGCTGGCCGAGCTTGCGGTTCAGGCGCAAGTCCACCTGACGCAGCAGCATGCGCATCGTGCGCGGACGGCACAGATCGCGTGCTTGCGCGGGAATGTCAAAGACCTTGGAATTAAGCATGTCTCACGTCTACGCGGTAAGCAGCGCCCGGTAGCGCAGGTTTGCAACTTGTGGGTACTCCCGGGTAGCGCAGTTCAGCAACCGGCAGTCCCATCCGGCAAGGCAGGTCCGGGTCACCAACACCTTCCGGTAGCGCAGGTTTGTAACCTGCGGGTACTCCCGGGTAGCGCAGTTCAGCAACCGGCAGTCCCATCCGGCAAAGCAGGTCTGGGTCACCAACACCTTCCGGTAGCGCAGGTTTGTAACCTGCGTCGTCACAGTCTTGCACCGAAACGTGACCCCTGTAGTGCAGAACGCCCTTAGTTCTTATAATACCGTAGAGACGAGAACGACATTCTTCCACGTAAAGGAGCAGAACCATGCGGGTGCAGGCAATCGGCGCGCATCCTGACGACATCGAGCTGCTGTGCGCGGGCACACTGGCAAAGTACGCGGCGCAGGGGCACCACGTGACGATGTGCTACGTGTGCAACGGCGGGCTGGGCCACGTGGAGATCATGCCGCCCGAACTCAAAGAGGTGCGCAAGCAGGAGTCAAAGAACAGTGCCGACGTGATCGGCGCGGACTTTCAATGGCTCGACATCGACGACGCGGACGTGCGCCAGAGTACCAACGAGGCGCTGGCGCGTTTGGTCGACGCCGTGCGCGCGGCCCAGCCGGACGTGATCATCACCCACGCGCCCAACGATTACATGGACGATCACCGCTTGGTGGGCGAACTGGTGCTCAAGGCGAGCTTCGACGCCACTATTCCCCATCTTGTTTCGAAGCAGGAGAATCCGGCACAACTCGTGCCCATCTTCCACATGGATACCCTGATGGGCGTGGACTTTCTGCCGGAAATGTGGGTGGACATTAGCGAGACCATCGAGATTAAGCGGCAGATGCTCGCGTGCCATGAGAGCCAGTACGCTTGGCTGAAAGAACATGACAACATCGACTACATCGATTCCATGGTCACGGTGGCGAAGTACCGGGGCTTGCAGGTCGGCACGCCGTATGCGGAAGGCTTCCGACAGGTGCGCGTCTGGGGCCGCACGACCACCGTGCCGCTGCTGCCGACGGACATCGCCCGCGGGTAGCAAGGTACGGGCCGCAGTCGCTGCTGGATAATGAGAACTCAAGTTGCTTTTCCGGCGCAATTGCAACTTTCAGATCGAAAAGTGTCAATTATGTCGTCAATCGCAACCAGAGTACTGAGTGGTAGGCGGTGGCAGCGGCTTGCCGTCAACGCGATAGAGGTGGATGACTTCGTCTACTATCTGGCGCAGTTCCGCGAATACCTGCCATTTGTCGTCGCCATGGCAGCCGCCGTAAAACAGGCCCGGAGCGCTGCCCACATAGCACTGATCGTCCTCCGACCACTCGACGACTTTGGCGTAGCGGGCACTATCTTTCATTTCTGGACTACTCTATCGTGGCATTCACGGCACGGACTTGGTAGTTCTTCGCGTCACTGCTTGGACTGCCATGACGTCAGACCAACTCCCGGTTTACGAAGTAGCACCCACCTTCATTACACTTGTTCGGATAAAAACACTCTCGTTCTGGCTTGTTCGGACACATTACCCTTTCCGCTTCTGCCACGCAGTGTGGGCACTCCCTATCACCGTCGTAGTCAAAGTATTCGCCGTGGGTCAAGCAAATCCGTGTAGCGCATTTGTCGCAAGGACCGTATGACTCTTTTTCCGCCTGAGGCAGGTTAAACCTGTCATGGTACGGGTCCTGGTACAAAAACCAGTTCCCTTGTATTTGGTCACAACTGGTACACACGTTAGCCAAGTACTTTGCTCCGACTGTGGCACTGAATCTTCGTTCTAGGGTCACGCCGCTGTCCCGGACAAAGTCTAACTCCTCTTTGGTGAATTCATCCTGCTCTAGGGCTTGGCCGTCTTTGTAGCCAGTAGCAACTTTGATGTTTTGCTCACAGTTCCAACAGTCTTTGAGACTGACAGCAACCGTTCGCAGTGGTAGCGGAGTGGAGCAGTCTATGCACTTGGGTCGCTGGCAAAGCAGATTGTGTGCATCAATGTTGAGCCGCTTTGCTGCGAGGTCTTCAAGCCTTGCCTTTACGTTTAGCGAGGCATCAAGAGCGCGGTTGCGTCTCTCCCCAACGAATTCTCGTGGCGCATTCAGGTGGAACTCAACGACTTCAATGTTGTTCCCCACTGCATATTCGTGGACATTACTTTCGGGAATGTGCTTGTCCGCTATTTCTATGAATCTGATCGGATTCCAATCTATATCAAACATGGACAGATCGGGGCGAACCGTTCCTACACTCTTGTTTCTTTCGACAGTTGCTACGTTCTCAACTAGGTTGATGATAAGTTCCTCCCTACATTCGTTGCACATTGCGGTAGCTGGCAGGCTTTTGCCTAGGTTCACTCTGATGTGCAACTCAAGTATGGAGACTGCACGCTCGTGCGGTGTCTCTCTTATTTGACTTCTCTTGGCCACCGGCCTATCTCTAACGGTTCAGTCGCTATTCGGATCTCTGTTATTGGATTGCATGTGAGATTTTCCCCTGACAACGCAAATAGCAACCCATGCAATTCCAATTTGGAAACCGGTCCACGAATGCTTGGCGACAAGTCTGGATTCCAGATAAACGGCAAGCTGCAGTGCTTAGGGACAGAGGAAAGGTTGGCAACTGCTCCGGCTCCACATGAGGCGTAGCCGTGAGCACTCCGAACTTGGCTGGGGAACCAGGATTCGAACCTGGACTTATGGATCCAGAATCCACTGTCCTACCATTAGACGATTCCCCATGGCAGCCGCCGCTAGTGCGACCATTTTCATGGTACTAAGTGGCTTTGGCTCGCGTCAACAGACAAGGTGGTGCTTTATGCTCCACCAGCCAAACGAGAGCGATATGAGGTTTGGTCCGTCATTAGTAAGTTGAAGAAGGCGGGCACATGAGCGGATACAAGAAGGAAACGCGAGGGCAAGTTTTCCGTCATTTCCGCGATAAGCCTGCCCCGTACTTGATACGGGGCGGGAATCCATCTTCCTCTGGCTCATTGCCGTCCACTCGGTTGCAGGCCTAGGACACACTTCCCTCACGCCGTCCCCTGGACTCCGGCTTTCGCCGGAGTGACGGTGCGGTTGGTCCGCCGCAATTGTAGATGTCAGGTAATTCGTTGACAGATTTGAGAACAAAAGCAGCTGAACGCAGTACTCTACATGAACAGTACACATGTCATTCCGAGCGGAGCGTCGAACCCTGTTCGCGGAATCTAGGGCCCATGCAACGTGTCGCCCAATAGGCTCAACATCTTAGATTCCTCTCTTCGCTGCGCTCCGTTCGGAATGACATGATCTGTCAACACTGCCAATTTGGGAGAGAATTCTGTCAACGAATTACTCAACACTTACAGCAATGACCAATGGGTAGAGGCACGACCTGTGGTGCCCCTCACCGCGTCCGGCCCTTCCGGTAGCGCAGGTTTGCAACCTGCGTCCGCCGGCGTGCTGACCCCTCTTGTCGATTTACGTGACAAGTATCAGGCATGAACTTGGCGCCACGCCAAGCTGGGTCCGATCACGACACGCGCAAATCTGCGACCGTCATCGCTGCGACCCTGCGCCGGGTTCAGGACAGGCAAGGGCTTCGCGCAGCACGCAGCACGAACGGACTTCTCGGTCTGTGGAGTCTTGGAGATGCCGCCCCCTAAGCAAGACGATACCCCGTTGGCCGGCCATGCCTCTGAGTCGGATTCATGGTTAAATGTGGGATGCGTTCGCCCGCCTTCGCTACAATAGGGACGGAAGGCGGGCCGCAAGACATGCCGTGGATCAGACGACGCTGAAATGCGGAGCAAGCGAAGGGTCACATTGGAGGGGAATCAACCGTGCGGCGTTTTGAAGACCAGGTAGCCATTGTCACCGGCGCCGGCAGCGGCATTGGCTTGGGGATTGCCGAGCGGCTGGGGAGCGAGGGCGCGCGGGTGCTCATCACCGACATTGACGGAGCGGTTGCCGATCGTGCCGCGGCGGGGCTGGCGGCGCAAGGCATCGCAGCGCTGGCGATGAGCGGCGACACCGCCGAGGAGTCAACGGCTGAACGCGCGGTGGCCCAGGCCATGGATGCCTGGGGGCGCATCGACGTGCTCATGAACAACACCGGCATCATCGGCAATACCGCGCCGCTGTGGGAACTGCCGGTGAGCGAGCTCGACCGCGTCTATGCGGTGAACCTGCGCGGCACCTATCTTTTCTGCCAGCATGCCATTCCCCACATGCTCGCCCGCGACTACGGCCGCATCGTGAACATGGCGTCGATCGCGGGCAAGGAAGGCAACCCCAACATGGTGCCCTATTCAGCAACCAAGGCCGCCATTATCGGCCTCACCAAGTCGCTGGGCAAAGAACTCGCGGAGACCGGTATCCGCGTAAACTGCCTCACGCCCGCCGTCGTCCGTACGCCCATCTGGGAGCAGACCACGGCGGCGCAAATGGACATGCTGTTGGCCCGCATTCCCATGAAGCGCAGCGGCGAGATCAGCGAGGTAGCGGCGCTGGTGGCGTGGCTGGCGTCGGCTGAGTGCTCGTTTAGCACCGGCGGCGTCTTCGATCTCAGCGGCGGCCGGGCAACGTACTAATGGAAGGTCTTGCTACCGTACACACAAACATGGAATGCGGGTGCATTGCGTAGGTGAACGATACCCCTTAGGCGGGGGCACTAATTTAAGCGGTCAAACGAACACTTCACGGAGACTCCGTTGCCGTAATGATCGTGCCGTCGGGAAGTCGCAGCCATTTCGGGTCTGGTCGGCCACTACCGCCGACTTTCCCATCCGGCTGCAAGTACTGATGGACGAGCGCAACCGGACGAAGGTTTTCACCTTGTAGGTCTTCGTAGTAGATTACCATTTGAGTAATGGTGCCTGCAGGCTGGCGAGCTGCTCTGGGAGCTAGGTATTCATCTCGCACTATCGCGACCAATTCACCTGTTGCGGATTTCTGGTACAAAAGCATAGAATTAAAGTGATGTCGGATCTCAGCCTTTGACACGAAACGGTCGGGTTCATCCAGGCGGGTAGAAGGCATGAATGCAAATTCACTTGAGACAGTTGGTGAACGGGTAGAAGCCTATCTTGACGAGGCGCTCTCATTACAGGCGTTGTCTACGTGGCTACTATCCAAGACTGCGTACTTCGCTGATGCGCCGCGCCAGTCCCATGATGCCAGACTGTGGGCACGAGCGTGTAACCTAATCTCGCTCTTTGGTGATAGCGCTCTGTCGGAAGATGAGGTCAGGGCCGCGCTTCGTGAATGGCTTGCAGAAAATCCACGTGTACTCGCCCACGCATCTTCCCCGCGCTAGACATCCTTTCCCAATTGGTCGCTGGCATACGTCTGCAAAGGGTTTGCAGGCCGGCCTAGATAAACGCCGCTGAACCGTCGGGGCCTACGTCGAACGGCCGGTGCCAGGAACGGATGGGCTGACCGCGCACGTAGTCCTCGTTGAGTTCAATGCCCCAGCCGGGCTTCTCGGGAATCTCCAAGTACCCGTCATTGAGCTTGACCGGCGCGTCGAGTATGTCCTTGCGCGGCGCTTCGTCGTCGGCGTGGTACTCCAGGATGATGAAGTTGTGGGTGGCCGCCGCAAAGTGGACGTTCACAGCAGTCGCTACCGGCCCCAGCGGATTGTGCGGCGCAACTTTGACGTAATGCGCTTCAGCGAGTGCAGCGATCTTGCGCATCTCGGTCAGGCCGCCGCAGACGCAGATATCCGGCTGAATGATGGTCGCCGCCTGCTTCTCCAGCAGTTCCCGAAAGCCGAACGACATGTAAAGCATCTCACCGGTGGCGACGGGAACCGGCGACTTCTGCGCGAACCACGCCAGGGCGTCGATGTTCTCAGGACGCAGCGGCTCCTCGAAGAAGAACGGCTGGGAGGGCGCCACCGCTGCCGCCATTTCCAGGGCGCGGGCGGGCTCGAAAGTGCGAGCGTGAGGATCAAGCCCAATGTCCACGTCCGGCCCCACGGCCTCCCGCACCGCCGCGATGCGTTCGCCGGCCGCAGCCACTACGGCATTCCACGACATTTGGCTGGAGTTAGGCGGATGCGGCGACATCTTGAGCGCGGTGTAGCCGTACTTCTCCACGAGTGACTTTGCGCTCGCCGCACAGTCCTCCGGCGTAGCGCCGCCGCAACCCTGGTAAACCCGAATGCGGTCGCGGCACTTGCCGCCGAGCATGCGGTACACCGGCTGCCCGGCTGCTTTGCCGCTGATGTCCCACAGCGCATGGTCGATACCGCTGATGGCGGCGTTGATGACCGATCCACCGGGAAAGCGCGAGTGCACGTACATGTGGTACCAGATTGCGTTGATGTCACGGGGGTCTTTACCCACGATCCAATCGGCAAAGTCGTCAATGGCGGCTGCCACCGCCCGGTTCGGCCCCACCGGATAGGCCTCGCCGATACCGCTGATGCCTTCGGACGTGTTGATCTTTACGATGAGCACGTCGCGCGAAGTGATCGGCGCGGCAAAGGTTTCGACCGAGGTGATTTTCATGGCGCGTTACTCCTGTGACGAGCTATGGATGGGGAGTGGGAGACACGTTAGGATGTCCTAGCCCTCCCCCGGTATCAAGTACGGGGCAGGCTCTAGCCCTCTCCCACGGGAGAACTTTGCAAAACCCTCGCCACAGCGCGAATGTTCCCTCTCCCTCGACGGGAGAGGGCTAGGGTGAGGGTGAATCTCCTGAATACTCTCCATAGCATACCAATATTTGATCTACTACATCTTGACACTGCACTAGCGCAAGGGGCCATTGCAACGTAAAGATCCCCTCTCCCCGGGGAGAGGGAGATTCTCTCGCCTACAGGTGAGTTATGCAAAGGGTCTCCACGGGGAGAGAGATTACTCCTGCTACCCGGCGTGTATATTATGGCTTCCTAGACTCGGAATCCAATGTCTTTGCGCAACATGGGAAGTTTGCAGCGCGGGAGACAAGCCACAATCGTGTCGCATCAAAGTAGCGCGGGGGCTTGTCCCCCGCCAGAGCAAAGGGAACAGGCATGGAAAGGATTGACCTTACAGGAACGCAGGTTGCAAACATGTCCTGAGCCTGTCGAAGGGCCTGCGCTACCGGGGATAGGAGGCACGGTGCTCGGCGCCACTATGTTTGATGCGACAACATTGGGGACAAGCCCCCGCGCTACGGGAATTTAAGAGTGCCTACCCTTTTGGTCCAGGGTGCAACTGCCAAGCTTTCGAATGGTTCGGCTCGTTGGGCTGAAACTATTCGTCAGGCGCACACGGGATGGTCGGCGGACCAGCGGTTGAAGTTCTCGGTAGAGGAGGCGGCCAGTTTGGGTCGGGCGTCTTCCCACATTTGGGTCCACATTGCGGCATCGCGCAGCTCCGATTCAGGATTGGCGCGGCTGCGGGCCACGAACTCGGGGAAGACCGGTCGCCCGGTAGGCTGGCCGACCGGCTGATAGCGCAGGTCGAAACTCCAGCGCACCTGGTCCTGGGTCTTGTTGTCGTACGAACAGTGCATGGTCTTGCTGTGCATGAGCAGAATGCTTCCCGCTTGCATGGGCAACGGTACAGCGTTCGCCACGTCCACAAGTTTTTCCGGTATCCAGACGCCGCCGACGCCCGGGCAGTGTACGGCGAGCTCTTCTTCCCGGTGCGAGTAGGGCACCACGTACATGCAGCTATTCTCGATGGTGGCATCGTTCAGGGGCAACCACACCGTCAGCATCTCGGTTTCGTCCGCCTCTTCCACCACCACGCCGTTGTCCTGGTGCCAGGGCACAGCCACGGAAAGATTGCTCGGATTCTCCACGTGGACGACGTGACGCGGCAGCTTCATGCGCACGTGCTGCACGGGGTTGGAGAGGATTTCAGGCCCCACGACGCTCTCCGCGCAATCGAGCAAACGCGAGTTTACGAGCAGATTGAAGACGGCCGGGCCGGTGTGCATCGGCGCGTCGGCCCCTATGGCTTTCTGCGGCAGTGAAATGTCAAAAGGCTGGGCAAAAATCTGGCCGCTTTCGTCGCAGACTTGAATAAGCCGCTGGTCGAACGGCAGGTCGGCATACGTAGAAGAAATGACGCCCTCTGCGTAGAGATCGCGGGCGATACCGTCCAGCACGTCGGCATATTCCGCCATCACCGGCGCCAGGTCTTCTTCCGGATCGAGGACGTTTTCTACGACAACGTAGCCTTGTTCAGTGAGTTGATTGAGTTGCGCTTGCGTCAAGCCGGCCATTTCTTGCTGCTCCTAATTGTCCAATGCGGAACGTATGCACATCCGAGTGCGAAAGATGCCAATGCCGAGGTTCTTTACGCCCATGTATCTGTCTTGTACCAAAATAATACATCCAGAGCATTATAGGCAAGCCTTCAAGCGATTATTGAGTGTGGCAGGCAGGCTCCCGCACAAAGACAGGAATTATTGCGGCAGGAGAGGGTCGGATGAACGGGCTCGTCATTTCCGCGAAAAGGCTGCCCCGGGCTTGAAACGGGCAGGAATCCATTTTTGCACTTTGCACGCGCCCTAGACTCCGGCGTTCGCCGGAGTGGCGGATGGAAGGCCTGACCTCGTTCAACTAGCGGTAAGTTGGCGGGGGACAAGCCCCCTCGCTACGGGGAAAGAGCGCCTTCGCCTGCCGCCATGCAGAGCAGATCCTGCCAGTAAGGCGATGTTGCTTGTTAGGCGCACGCGGGGTGATCGGCGGACCAGCGGTTGAATTTCTGTTCAGCGGAAGCGGCCAGACGAACCCGCGCATCTGCCCAGAGCTGCTCCCACGCGGCGGCGGAACGGAGTTCCGTATCAGGGTTGGCGCGGCTGCGGGCCACAAAGTCAGGGAAGACCGGGCGGCCGCTGGGTTGTCCGCTCGGGTGGTAGCGCAGGTCGAAGCTCCAGCGCACCTCGTCCTCTGTCTTGTTATCGTACGAGCAGTGCATGGTCCGGCGGTGCATGAAGAGCACGCTGCCGGCCTGCATGGGCAGCGGCACGGCCTTCGCCACATCCATCTGCTCTTCCGGTATGCTCAGGCCGCCGGTGCCCGGGCAGTGCACGGCGAGGCCGTCCCGATACGAGTACGGCACGACGTTCAGGCAGCTATTCTCAATGGTGGCATCATTCAAGGGCAGCCACACCGTGAGCATTTCCGTTTCATCCGCCTCAGTTACCACCACGCCGTTATCCTGGTGCCAGGGAGTGGGGCCGGCGAGGCCGCTCGACCCCTCCGTATGCACGGCGTGGCGCGGTAACTTCATGCGCACGTGCTGTATCGGATTGTTGAGGATTTCCGGCCCCATGATGCTCTCGACGCAATCGAGCAGGCGGCGGTTGATAAGCAGGCTAAAGACGGCCGGGCCGGTGTGCATGGGCGCGTCGGCGCGCTCAGCGCTCTGCGGCAGGGAGATATCGAATGGCTGGGTGAAGAGCTGGCGGCTCTCGTCGCAGATGTGAATGAGCCGCTGATCGAACGGCAGGTCGGCATAGGTGGAGGAAATGACGCCCTCGGCGTGCAGGTCACGGGCGATGCCGTCCAGTACCTCGCCGTATTCCGCCATCACCGGCGCCAGGTCTTCCGCCGGATCGAGCACGTTTTCCGCGACCACGTACCCTTGTTCAGCAAATTGATCGAGCTGTGCTTCGGTTAGACCGGCCATGGTGTGCTGCTCCTGGACTTCCCGTGCAAGCCGCTTGCACGTGCGCTGGCGCCCGCTGCTACTTCCGGGGCTACTTACCCTCTTCTCCCAAGGTTGTACCAAAATAATGCATCCAAAGCAATCTTGGCAAGACTGCAAGGGAGTAGTGAGGAGCGGGGACTGAGCCCCAATGTTGTCGCATTAACTTTCTTGGCAAGGAAAATGGAGCTCTCATTACCTTACAATTCCGGTAGCGCAGGCCCTTCGACAGGCTCAGGACGGGCCCTTCGGCAGAGCCTGTGCTGATCCTGCCGAAGTGCTCAGGACAGGTTTGCAACCCCGTATCGAGTACGGGGCAGGCTCTGCGCCTTTTGTAGGGTCAAGCCCTCGCGCACCCGTTTCTATCAGTGGAAGTGTTAGAGCCACGCCTTGTGCTGCTGATGTGGTCGCAGTTTCGCGTGCTCTGGCGGGGGACAAGCCCCCGCGCTACAATGAGCAGCCCTCTCCTTGTCGCTAGGGTGGCCAACGAACTGCCTTGGTAGCGCAGGTTTGTAACCTGCGTCCCCAGCCCGTCACTTCCGCGCAAAGCAGGAATCCAATTTCCCTTCTCACGCGGTGCGCGTTGCTATCGGTTGAGCGGGCCGGTGGCGTTGAGCTCGTAGCTAGACTTGGCAGCGTTCTGCGCAGAGCGCTGCCCTTTGCAACGAATCGTTCGCGCCCAAGTCGCGGAATGGCATTAGAATGAATTAAGGAAGAAAGAGAGGGGAGAAATCCTGTGCATGTAGCGGCACAAAACTACGCCTGCGCGCTCGGTCTTGCGTTGATGGTCTTGCTGCTCGCTGCGTGCGGCGGTGCTGGGGAATTTTCAGACGCTGACACAGCGCCGCAACCTGCCCTGCGCGGCGGGGCCGATGCTCCTATAAATAGCAAAGAGGCTGCTCTCGCGGCAGTGCGCACGCATCTCTCTGAGATTATCTCCTGTCGGGAGGCGCATGGCCGCTTGGAGCAGGACTTCTCACAAGGCTTATTTGAGGCGCGACTCACCTCCGCCTACTCCCTGCGGACGCAGAGTCCGGTGTGGGAGGTAGCATTCGCAGGTGACCTCCACATCCCGTACGTGATCTGGTTTGTGGAGCAGAGCGACGGCACAGTGCTGGCGAGCATTAGCGCGGCGACGTACTACGAATCTCCGCTCCATCACATGTGCCGCCGCGACTAAGCTGCAATTCAGCCCAAACTGAAATACACCCGCGGCAATGTGGGAGAAGAGGTTACTGCGCCGCGTGCCGCACGGTCGCCAGCGCTTCCGGTAGCGTGAACGCGCCGCGGTAGAGGGATACGCCGACGATTGCCCCTTCGACGCCGAGCGTCGTCAGCCGCGTGAGGTGGTCGAGACTGGCGACACCGCCGGAGGCGATTACCGGCACGCTGACGGCTTGAGCCAGCGCCCCTGTAGCCTCAAAATTCGGTTGGGAGAGCGTGCCGTCGCGTTCCACGTCGGTGTAGAGAAACCGGCTCACGCCGCTCGCCACCATCTGGTGCGCCAGATCGAACATGTCAACGCCGCTCTCATGCTGCCAGCCGTGGGTCATCACCTTGCCGTTGCGGGCATCTAACGCGACGACCACCCGGCCGGGATAGCGCGCGCACGCATCGGCGACCAACTCAGGCTGCTCCAACGCCACCGTGCCCAACACGACCCGCGCCACGCCTGCCGCGACTGCCTGCTCGATGGCGGCGAGGTCGCGCAGACCGCCGCCCATCTGCACGGGAATGGTCAGCGCCGCGGCAATCGCCGCCACAACCGGGTGGTTTCGGCTCTTGCCGCGCTCGGTGCCGTCCAGGTCCACCACGTGGAGCAACGCCGCGCCCTGTTCCTGCCAGCCGCGGGCGGTTTCCACCGGATCGTGGGAGAAGACGGTGCTCTGGTCAAAGTCACCTTTGAACAGGCGCACCACCGCGCCGTCTTTGATGTCTATCGCGGGAATTACTTGCATGGCGTACTGCGCACGTCCTTCGCGTCACCTCAACGGCGGCGCTCTACCGACAAGATCGCTGGGCATTCACTATCGTGTATGTACCGTATTTAGCCTACCAACATCCGAATCTTGTAACGCAGGGGGCTTGTCCCCCGCCACTTGGCGCACACCATTTGGGTCGCGCAAGTCTTTGGCAAATGCGTTCACCCAGACAAGCTGACTTCGCATTCCAGTGTCACCCGAACCCAATCCCGGCTCTCGTAGCGCGGGGGCTTGTCCCCCGCCACTTGGCGCACACCATTTGGGTCGCGCAAGGTCTTGGCGAATGTGTTCACCCAGACATGCTGACTGGGCATTCACCAGTGTCACCCGAACCCAATCCCGGCTCTCGTAATGCGGGGGCTTATCATCCGCCTCTTGGCGTCAAATTCAAGCGCCCCTTTGGAAGAAACATGCCTTGCGCTCGCGGCATTGGTTCATCTTGCGACCCTTCGGCAAAGCCTGTACTTAGCCTATCGCAGCGTTCTTGCCGCCGTTCGTGTTGCGTTCTTACCCCCGTTCGCGCTGAGCCTGTCGAAGCGCTGTTCCAGAGATTCATGAAGTTTTCGCGCTGCGCGCCCCCATCGCCCACGCCACGAAATTCTCATAGAGCCGCAACCCCATGCCGGCGCTCTTCTCCGGGTGAAACTGGGTGGCAAAGACGTTTTCCTGCGCTATCACGCTGGGGAAGGCGACGCCATAGTCGGTGGCGCCGGCGGTCAGCGCGGCGTCCTCAGGGTCGGTGTAGTATGAGTGCACAAAGTAGAAATACGCTTCGTCCGGAATGCCGGCGAACATCGGGTGCTCCTGCGTCTGCCGCACCTGGTTCCAGCCCATGTGCGGCACGGTGAGCCCCTTGGGGAAGCGCCGCACGAGGCCGGGATAGAGATCGAGGCAGGGCGTGCCGCCGTCCTCTTCACTGGCCGTGAGCAAGACCTGCATCCCCATGCAAATGCCGAAATACGGCTTGCCGGACGCAATCGTCGCCTGCACCACCTCAATCATGCCGTGCCGCTCTAAGCCGCGAATCGTATCCCCCGCCGCGCCCACACCGGGCAAGATCACCGCCGCGGCGCGTTCCACTTCCGCCGGGTCCTGCGTCACCACAAAATCCGGCGTGTGCAACGCCACCGCCCGGCTGACGCTACGCAAATTCCCGGCGCCGTAGTCAATAATCGCAATCATGGCAGGGTAGTTTCTTTCATAAATGTACGGGTCACCTCTGTATGATATCGCCTCAGCAAGGTAGGCAACAATTTTACGCCGCGCTTTGTTCGGATTCAAACTACGCTTGCAACGTCCATGTGAGTCTGGTTTCGCGAAGGCCCTGCGCCACAACTGGTAAGAAATTCTCCTCCCAGCAATTGGCGTTCTTAGATTCCTACGGCCTACCGTTCCGCTTGCGGCGTGGGGTTGGGGGCACGGGGAAGGTCGTCGTTTGTGTAGGCAGGCGTTCGAGCAGGATCCAGCCGTGGCCGGCTTGTACGCGGGCACGTTCCCAACCGGCTTGGAGGGCGAGGCGGTGTGCCTCGGAAGCCGTGTACGACGCGCCAATGGACGCCGACGGCTCGCCGTTTTCGCAGAGCGCCAGCCCGTCTATGCCCACTTGGCTTGCTTTGAGCAGCGTCCACAGCCAGGGGTGAATGTCGCGGCGGGTGTCGGCCACGAGGATCCGGCCCGATGGTTGCGCCACGCGCCGTAGCTCCGCGAGCGCGGCTACCGGGTCCTGCACGTGGTGCAGAGCCAGCGTGCTCACGACGAGATCGAACGTATCGTCCGCAAACGGCAGCACCTCGCCGCGCGCCTGCGCGAAATGCACGGCCTGTTCGTGATTGCCGGTCGCGGCATGGGCGGTTGCCGTTGTGAGCATCGGCAGTGAGAGGTCGATGCCAGTCACGGTAGCCTGAGGCGCGCACTCTGCCAGTTCAAGGGGAAACCACCCCGGCCCGCACCCCACGTCCAGGATGCGCCACTGCGTGGACCCAGCGGTAGCGTAGCGCGCCAGGTAGCCGCGCACCACCCGCATGGGGAGCAGCGCCATGAAGCGGCTGTACCGCGCGACGAGTTCCGGCGGCTCGATGGCTTCCTTGTGGGAGGTGCGTTGCGTGGGCGGATCGCCCGCCCACTGCCGCAGCCGGCGTAGGAATAGGATGCAGATGCCGATAAGCGCTATGAGAATTGCCGAGCGTGCCGACTTCACAAGTCTCACCCCTCAGTCTGTGTCGATGAATTCAGTGTGGTCTATTTTGTGCTGCCACTTATTATTGCGCGTGTGGCTGGTCTATGGGAGCCGTGGCTGCCACCAAGCAATTCAAGCTCTGAGTCTTAAAGACCCCTCACCCTAACCCTCTCCCCCGGAGGGTGTCTCAAAAATAGATCTACTGGATATATACTGGTGTGAAGAGAAGCAAGGTGAGGTTGTGGGATAGTTTGTAGAGAGGTAGTGACGATGCCGTTGAGACCGTTTAGTCGTGAACAGGCCTGGCTGTTGCCGCCGACGCTGGACGAACTGATCCCGGACGACCATCCTGTCAGGTTTGCGGCAGCGTTCGTGGACAGCCTCGATGCTGCGGCCTGGGAGGCGATGGAGATTGACCTGCAAGGCGATCCGCGTGGCGCCGGGGCCTACCATCCGCGCGCGCTGCTGGGCGTATGGGTCTACGGCTTCATGACCGGCGTGCGCTCGAGCCGCAAGCTGGAGGCAGCCTGCCGGGATCAGGTACCGTACCTGTGGCTGGTGGGGATGCAGCAGCCGGACCACAACACGCTGTGGCGCTTCTACAAGGCGCACCGCGACCGGATGCGGACGCTGCTCAAGCGCACGGTGCGCACGGCGGTGCGAGCCGGCCTGGTGGAGTTGGCAATCCAGGCGGTGGACGGCACCAGGATCGCGGCCAACGCCGGGACGCGGCATACCCACGACGCGCAGGGGCTGCAGCGGCTGTTGTCCCGCACCGAGCAAGCGATCGCGGACCTGGAGGCGCAGAACGCCACGGGGGGCGACGCGCCGCCAGCGACTTTGCCGCAGGAACTTGCCGATGCCCAGGCCCTGCGGCGGCGGGTGGACGACGCGCTCGCCCGCGTCGCGGCTGAGGACGGGCCGCGCTACACGAACCTGACTGATGCGGACGCGGCCCTGCTCAAGACTGGCATGGGTGGCTTCATCACCGGCTACAACGCCCAGGCGCTGGTCTCCCCTCTTGCGTCCCCGGACGAGGGCGCAGGGGGGAGGTTGATCACAGCCGTGGACGTGAGCGCCAGTGCCGACGACCATCCCCACCTGGCGCCGCTGATCGAGGCGGCGCAGGAGAACATCGACGCCGCGCGGGACGTGGTGACCGTTGCGGACGCCGGCTACCATTCGGGGGCCAACCTCGCCACGTGCCACGCCGGCGGCCACACGGTATTGATGCCCACGACCCACGAGCGCAGACGCCGCAACCCCTACCATAAAGACCACTTCACCTACCGTCCAGAGACCGACACCTACCTGTGTCCCCAGCAAAAGGTGCTCACCTACACGCACCGCTTGACCCACAGCAACGGCTACCGGGTCAAGCGGTACCAAGCCAACGGCCGGGACTGCAGAACCTGTCCGGCCTTCGGCGTCTGCACCTCCTCCCAGAGGGGCCGCTCCATAAAGATCAGCGCCTACGAGCCAATACTGCAACGGCACAGGCAGTTGATGGCCACCGCGCCTGCCAAGCAGGTGTACCGCCGCCGGAGTACCATCGTCGAGCCGGTCTTTGGCCTGCTCAAGGAGTGGCACAGTGCCAGGCGCTTCCTGCTCAGAGGCCGCAGCCACGTGACGTCCGAATGGCACCTGCTGGCCACCGCGTTCAATCTCAAGAGCCTCCACGCCCTGTGGCGGTCTGGGTGTAGTCCAGCGTCGCCCCGGGGACGAGTCTCTCACTGGCACCGTCTTGTTCATACCACCCGCCATCTGTCTGTCCTTCTCACCCCATTCACCGTGCCCCGCACCAAAATATTGAGACAGCCTCCCCGGGAGAGGGAACCGGTCAGTCTGTGTCGGTGAATTCAGTGTGGTTGCCTAACCATTGCCCCTACTTGTCGCGCCTGTGGCTGGTCTTCGAAAGCCGCAACCGCCTCTTGGCAGTGTACTCCCTTTCAAAAAGAATCCCCCTTACCCTAGCCCTCTCCCTCGGGAGACCTTTGCGCAACTCCGGCCGGAGGCGCAAGAATTACCCCCTCTCCTTGTATAGACCGGGTACATGGGTTACACATGTTCGGGCACATAGGTTACACCTTAAGGCATGGAGATTCTTACAGATGGAGGAGCGCCATGCCTTGGAAGGAGAGTACGGTTGTGTCTGAACGCAAGGAGTTCATTGCACTGGCACTGATGGAAGGGGCCAACATCAGCGAGCTGTGTCGCCGTCTGGAGATCAGTCGCAAGACGGCGTACAAGACGCTGGAGCGGTATGCGAAAGCTGGCGAAGACGGTTTGCACGACCGGTCGCGGCGGCCGCACACGTGTCCGCACCGCACGCGCCCGGCGCTGGAGGAGCGCATCATCGCCTTGCGCCTGGCGCATCCGAAGAAAGGCGCACACGTGCTGCGCCGGATGCTGCAGGACCAGGGGGTCACCGACGTGCCGGCCAAGAGCACCATCAATGCCATTCTCAAACGCCATGGGCTCATCGATCCAGCCCAGAGCGCCAAGCACACGCCCCATGTGCGCTTCGAACGACCCCAGCCCAACGAGCTGTGGCAGATGGACTTCAAGGGACATTTCGTCATGCAGCAGAACCGCTGTCATCCTCTCACCCTCCTAGACGATCACTCCCGCTTCAACCTCGGGTTACAGGCCTGTGCCAACGAGCGGGGAGAGACGGTCCAAGACCGCCTCACCGCTGTCTTTCGCCGCTACGGCTTGCCCCAGGCCATGCTCATGGACAACGGCTCTCCCTGGGGTAACGACAGTGCCCAGCCCTTCACGCCCCTCACCGTCTGGCTCATGCAGCTGGGCATCAACGTCCTGCACAGCCGACCCTACCATCCCCAGACACTCGGCAAGCTGGAACGCTTCCACCGCTCCCTCAAGAGCGAACTGCTGGCAGGGACCACCTTTACCGACCTGGACCATTGCCAGCGCGCCTTTGACACCTGGCGCCACTTCTACAACTTGGAACGCCCACACCATGCCCTCGATCTCGACACTCCCATTACCAGATACACGCCTAGTCCTCGCCCTTTCCCAGAGACCTTGCCTGCCCTCGCCTACGCTCCCGACGACCGCGTACGCAGCGTCGATGTCTCCGGCCGCATCTCCTTCCAAGGCAGACGGCTCCGTGTGGGCAGGGCCTTCACGCACAAGCAAGTCGCCCTGCGACCCACCCGAACGGACGGTGTCTGGGACGTGTACTTCTCGATCCAAAGAGTAAAAACCATAGACCTCAGAGCACAAAATGTGTAACCTATCTACCCGAACATCTGTTACCTATGTCCCCGGTCTGTACACTCCTTGGGGAGAGGGTCGGGGTGAGGGGTCTTATCTGCTTTGCATATCGTAAAACATGTACAGTCAATCATATTAGAGCCAATCCGGTCAGGAAGTTGCTCGTGCTCAGAGCAGTTTCACCCTCACCCCCGTATCACGTACGGGGCAGGCTCTAGCCCTCTCCCGTCAAGGGAGAGGGGACAATCTCCCTTCCACATGGGTTTTGCAAAGGTCTCCTCAGGGAGAGGGAATCGGAGGAGAAACGTTCACTTACACCCTTGTCCTCTCTTCCTGGAGACTGAGACGAGGAACTGCAAATTCCGACCTGCACCGGCAGTCCATAGTGCTATGCTTCCACGTCCTGCACATCCAGTAGCCGCACGTGCGCTCGCGTTGCTGCCGCCTCGGCCGTGTTGGTGAGCGGCCCGTTCACCACCAGCACACCCACTTTGTATTTGTCCTCTTCCAAGGCCGCGACCAGCTCTTCAACCTCATCCGCGGACACCGGCGATTCCGGCACGACGCGCACGGCCAGGAAGCGCAAGCCTCTTTCCAGCGTCAGGGCAGCCGCTCCCTCAGCTTGCTCATCATCCAGGCGCACGGCATATCCCTGCCGGCGCAGGCCACGCACCGCAGATTCCAGCAGCGAGGCGCGCAGCGATGCCTGGGGAGTCTTGGCAACCGCTGTCAGCGCTTTCAGCAAGTCCTGGTGAATCCAGTGCTCTTGGGGCGTGGGGCCGATTTCTGCCGGCGGTTTTTCCAGGTACCGTTCCGCGCGAAAGTTCGCGCCGCAGTAGCACATGAGGGCGAACGCAAGCGGAATACCCACGATACTTCCCACCGACGTAAAGAAAGCCAGCCAAAGCCACAGACCCTTCACCCGCATGCCGTGGGCCACGTACCAGCCGCCGGTAAGCAAGAAGGCCCCCCACTGCCACCGGGCCGGCACCAGCGGTGCTTGCCCGTTCGCCTCGCACCAGTGGCGGTAGGCGTCGCCGCGAAACGACGCGGCGCAATAGGAGCCGACGAGCGACCAGAGCACCAGCGCCGCAACTGCCGCAGGCAGCGCTGCCGTCTCGAACGGCGACTGGCGGAAGATAAACACTGCGTTAATCAGCGCGAGCAATACCACCACGCTCTGTGGCACGAGCAGAACGCGCCCCTTGCCGGTGATGCCTTCCCGCAGGTACCAAAACGCGCCCAGCGCAAATGCGGCCAAGCTCCAGCCGTTGGGCGGCAGAGGCGGCCAAGCTTGTGCGCTATCTGCGTTCGATTGTTCCATGGCAGCGATCTGCATTTAGCTCCGCGGATATTTCTCTGTCGGGTTGTACCCTTACGGTAACAGTAAGCGATTGCTTCCGTCTGCGCCCATAGCAATTTCAATTGACGAATAGCGTTTCGGACCGAAGTGACAGACGAATCAGCCCATCGCTGCCAGCTTGACGCCCTGCAGCGGTCAGCCGTTTCGCCCCACCACCGTACCTTGCACACCCATCCCTTTGCGGCAGGATGCACGCAATTTGGCGTTGCCGAACACCACTTGAACCAAAGCGGCGAGGCTTGAGACACAATTTCGCAGTTCCGGTCGAGCAACTGGACCTACAAGCTGCGCCAACTTCCTACAAGATTCGCCACAGGTATGTCCTGCTCAGTCGCATCGACTGCATTGTGAAGGATGTAGGGCTTACATGGGGGCACCTTGGCCCTCTGGCGACACCGATATTGCGGTACAGTTACCCTGTTGAACTCCAACTATCAAGCAGTTTGCGGCCAGCCTTGTGACAATAGTAACAGGCCAATCGATAGACGTAGACCTTGTCAATACCCCGATATGTTTGGTGTACGAAAGAGGGGGTATTATGCAAACTCTACGGCTTTGCATGTAAAGTCAAGAGAGACCCCAGACCTGTCAACCCCGTATGTTGTGCAGTATGCACAGATTCAGCAACCGCTGAGTATCGTTGTGCTGCATAGCATTGCTGCCCACCACGTTGAGATACTGCCGAAAAGCGAATTCTTATCAATCTCTTAGGAAACTTTGCAGGGTTGAATTCGTGCAAAAAGCGACTTTTCCCTGTTATGGCGCGCATCAATCGCATTTGCAGAAGCTTGACAGCAGCCGCCAATATTAGATATCCTTGACCTGCATGTGAAATTGCACACAAAGTGACAAATCGTGTCAATTTAGGAGCAAGGCAGAGGTTACCGGAGTAGTTGGTGCGCTTGCGCAGCTTGTTCGTGTGCAGCATGCGTTCGGTTCTCTTTTGGGTATTCGTGTTCAGTTTCTGCTGGAGGTTCCGATGGAGGCAACAGTTCAAGTTCTTACCTGTGCGCGCTGCGAGACCGATATTACCGGTCAGCGTGACGGTAAATCCAAGCGCGCCGGCCTGTGTGCGCGTTGCGGCCGCGCCGAGCGGCTCTCTACGTATTTCAAGCGTTACTATCAAAGCAACAAGGACAAGATTCTGGAGAAGAATCGCAGGTGGGCGCGGGAGAATAAGGAGCGTGTCGCCGAGTTGCGCCGCATCCGCTTGAGCAAGCAGCCCAAGAAGCCCAAGGAACCGAAGTTCTGCATCGATTGCGGCACAGTTGTGCAGCGTGCGTTGCGCTGTCGCAAGTGCTACGTGCGTAACAAGTACCACACGGACGATGAGTATCGCCGCAAGCGCCTTATCACGACCAAGCGCTGGGCCCAGAAGAAGCGGGAAGAAGCCCGCCTCTACAAGATGGTCGATTCGGCGGAGACTGAGGCGCAACCGGTAGGACGCTAGAAGAGTAGACTGAGAGTCTGCCGTCGGTTTTGCTGAAGAGTGTGAGATTCAAGAAGCCGCGAGCGCATGCGCTCGCGGCTTCTTCATTTGCGCAGATGGATGGACACGGGCAACACGCCCAGGCTCATGAGAGGACACCAAGCCTACATACTGCCAGGGAGTATGTGATCGAAACAGAGGGTAGCGGCGCGGCAGTCACAGATAGTACGCCACGAACGCATGCCTAGCTTACGCCAAGTAAGAGAAGGATCGTGGATTCCACGATCCTTCTCGCGCTGCCAATTATCCGAAGCCGCTGCCGGGCAGCGCTTCTAAGGGGGGCGGTCCCGACCGGATTCGAACCGGCGATCTCAGCCTTGACAGGGCCGTGTGTTAGGCCAACTACACCACGGGACCAAAGCGTTCTCTATCACGCGGAGAACTATCGCGGTGGGCCGGGGAGGATTCGAACCTCCGTAGCCATTACGGCGCCAGATTTACAGTCTGGTGGTTTTGACCGCTCGCCCACCGACCCATAAATCAGGCAGCAAGCAGGTATACGCTCATACCTGGATTCAGTATAGCAGTGAATACCCCTCTTTGTCACCTTGTTTTCGCCCCGCTCTGCGCTGTTAACCACTCCTCATATGCGGCGCGAAATCGCTGCGTGACCGGGCCCGGAACGCCGGCGCCAAGCGGCCGTCCGTCTACGGCGCTTACCGGCATTATGCCCATGAGGGCGTTCGTCAGAAAGACCTCGTCAGCCTGGAACAACGCTGCCTCGTCGAGCCGCGAGACATTGACGCCGCACTGCAGCTTCTGTGCCAGTTCTCCACACACCAGAGCGCGTATCGTACCCGGCAACGCGCCGTCTGCAACCGGTGGCGTGCGTAAGCGACCTGCTTGCACGCAAAAGACATTCGCGGTTGTGGCGCACACCACGCTGCCTTGCGTGTTGAGCAGCAAGGCCTCATCGGCGTCTTTCTCCATCGCTTCTTGGCAGGCGACAACATTGTCCAGATTGCACAGCGACTTGACGCGGGACAGGGGCGACTGCTCATTCCGGCGTACTCTGCGGCTGACTATCACTTGCATCCCGTTGCGATAGAGGTGGGCCGGGTAAGGAGCGAAGGGCGTGGCGCGAATGAGGAGTGTCGGTAGGGTGTCGCCTGGCGGCAGGAGACCCCGCGTGGCACTGGTCCCGCGCGTAACCGTGAGGCGGACGGTGGCTTCGCACAGGTTGTTGGCGTGCAGCGTCCGGTCGATCGCTTCGCGCAGTTCATCCAAGGTCCAGGGCAACGCAAGTCCAAGCGCTTGTGCTCCGCCGCGCAGCCGTTCCCAGTGCCGATCCCACTGCAGCACGCGCCCGCGCACAACGCGCATTGTCTCGAATAGCCCGTCCCCAAGCAGCAAACCCCGGTCAAGCGGCGAGACCGCATCGGAGCTTTCTGGCACGAGTTGCCCGTTCACATAGCATATGGGTTTGCCGCTCATACGTGCTTCCTTGCCGCACGAAATCCGCGCTCTTGCCACCAATATACCCTTGCTCAACATCCGCCCGAAGCACGAGAGGTCTCCGCTCTCCTTGGGGAGAGAGGGCCGCCGCGAAAGGATCCTGGCTGGTACGGTTCATCATCCCTACGGAGACTCTGCGGCCTGTGTGAAACAGGCAAGACTACGGAAACTCTCCCTCGCCTCCCGTTTCGCGTGCGGGGCGGGCAGCTAGTGCTCACCCGCCGGAGCGCCTTGCATGACCCTTGCCCAGGCGAGATAGCCCCCTCTCTCCCTCCTGCTGGGCGAGAGTCGGGCTGGGGGGATTTAGAACGGCTTCACGGCTACTACCTACCCCCCCCTCCTGGATTCCGGCTTGCGCCGGAATGACGGATGTTTTCAAAGTCCTCCTCGACAGGAGAGGGTTAGAGCCTGGTCCGTACTCGATCCAGCGTTTCGACACGAAACGGGGGTGAGGGTGAATCTCCTAAAATCTCTCCGAATGCAAATCGATTCTGTTCTCATATGACTTTACACGTCACAAATCAAAGGGACATTGTAGCTGCGAGTCCCCCTCACCCCAGCCCTCTCCCCCTGTACAGACCGGGGACATAGGTAACAGTTGTTCGGGGACATGGGTTACACATTTTACTGATTGACACCTACGAGAGCATTGGGTTGGTCCGGGTTTGATAAGAGACTGGCGACACAGTGCACTCACTTTCCGCCTGTCAGCTTGTGCCAGAGAAACAAACAGTGTGCATAAGGATATTGAGTGGATCTAACTTTCAAGGCAAGGACATCGCATACTACGAAAACCCCCTCGTTCTATGGTGTTACCTATGAGCCCGAACAACTGTTACCCATGTCCCCGGTCTATACACCCCCAAGGAGAGGGAGGTATTCTCGCCTGCAAGTGAGTTTCGCAATGGCCTCCGCTGGGGGAGGAGACTTTCGCGCCTCGGCAAAGTTCTTGCACGAGTCTCCTGCGGGAGAGGGGGCCTTTAATCCAACAGAAGTCTGTTTATTTCCGCCGCGTCGTGCTGATGGCTTGGCCCCCGCAGGAGGATGCGTTCTCAGGTAGTGCCTCCACCGAGAACTATGAATATACTGCCTGCAGTTGGTCCACGTTTCGTTGCACCTTGGCGATGGCGGCAGCGATGTCATCCATGGCGCTCTGGTCGGCGAGAAGCGTGGTCTGGCCGATCCAGGCCGCTTCCTCGTGGCACAGCCGCTCGGTGACCGGACACGGCTCAGCGCGAAAACCGCCGATTGAGCCTTTCACCGAGCCGTCGGACTTATCGAACATGGGGTTGTCATACAGCGGCCACGGGTAGCCGCTGGACATGCCGATGCCCTCCGCCTGCACCGCCTGCAGGAAGGTCTCACGGTCGGTGCCGAACTCCTCGGCATCCAGACGCATGGGATAGATGTGGTAGCCGTGCTGCGTAACCTCCGGCGCAAGCGCCTGCACGGTAAGACCTGGGACTTCCTCAAGCATACTGGAGAGATACGCTGCGTTCCGGTTGCGCCGTTTCGTGTGCTCGTCGAGCCGCTCGAGTTGCGGCAGGCAAACAGCCGCTTGAAACTCGTTCATGGGGTAGGCCTGGCCGAGCTCGTGGTGCTCGTACCACGGGCGGCCGTTCTTGCGGCCAAAGCACGCCAGCGTGTAGAAGCAGCGTTCCCATTGGGCTTCGTTGTCGGTAGTCGCCAGGCCGCCTTCGCCGCAGGTCATGTTCTTGGCCTGGTTGAAGCTGTAGGAATTCAGGTCGCCCCAGCCGCCCACTTTCTTGCCGGCCCATTCGGTGCCGTGAGCGTGGGCGCAATCAACGATGACGGCGAGGTCGTGAGCCTTTGCAATGGCGCCAAGTTCGTCAATCTGTGCCGGGTAGCCGCCAAAGTGCACGGGTATGATGGCGCGGGTGCGGGGCGTGATGGCAGCGGCCACTGCCGCCGGATCGAGACAGAGCGAGTTGGGGTCTACGTCGGCAAACACCACGTCAGCGCCGACGTACATGGGCGCAAAAGCCGTGGCCATGAAGGTGAAGGCCGGCACGATCACCTCGTCGCCGGGTCCAATGTCAAAAGCCCGCAGGCCGATGTCCAGGCCCGCCGTGCAGCTCGTAAGCGGTATCCCAAACAAGGCGTCGTGGTAGTCGCAGAAACGCGCGTTGAGTTCCATTACCATCGGGCCGTGGGCCGTGCCGCCCCATCGGCTGCTCTCCAGCACCTGGTGCAAGAGTTCCTCTTCTCGCTCACCGTGCTGAGGCCAGGAAGGGAACTTTGTCGTACATACCGGCGTGCCGCCGCGTATCGCTAATTTCTCCATAGACTTTCTTTTCTCCTGATTCTCAGCGCCCATTGCGTGTGGGTGTGTCGCACACCAGGCGCGCACGGCGCGACCAGCGCCCAGCATTTGGTGATTTCACCATGCCGCCCCTGCGAGGGCAGTCGTATCCCCGCGCGCTTCTCTTGTTTCCCTATCTTAGCCTAATCATGTTCCAGGTACGAGACTTGGCTTGGTGGGGCGAGACAGGCGGTTGAGGACGCAATGCTGATAGCTGCGCAGATTGACTCTTTCCGTTCAAATACGGCAACGCAACATCAGCGACGTGTTCCATTCGTATTCTTCCTCAATTGGGCACGGAAGCGGGGGGCAAGCCCCCGCGCTACGAAGAAGATGTCATTCCTGTAAGTGTTGAGTAATTCGTTGACAGAATTGAGAACAAAAGCAACCTTTCGCAGTGTTAGACATGACTAGTACACATGTCATTCCGAACGAAGCGCAGCGAAGAGAGGAATCTAGTGTGCTGAAGCCGTTAAAGTGCGTTGAGCAGGGACCCTAGATTCCTCGCTCCGCTCGGAATGACATGCACCGTCAACTCCTCAGAATGGAAAGCGGATTCTGTCAGCGATTTACCTGACACTTACAATTTCCGAGCGGAGCGTCGAACAGGGTTCGCGGAATCTAAGGTGCTTCCCCCACAAGTTTCGCTGCTATTTGGGAACGGTATGCACTACTCGTGCCGTTTGTGATGAATGGTCAAGGGGCAAAGGGCAATAAGGCGTGAGAGGTTGAGCGCAAGGCTGATTAAGGTCTACGATAGGAATGAGTTCTCTCATTACGTCTCGATGATAATTTGCAAAGAGGCACACTGTCATGGCAACAAGAATAGGCTTCATCACCGACGTGCATGGCAATGCGCCGGCGCTGCGGGCCGTGCTGGCGGAACTGGCGCGGGAGGACGACCTGTCCCACATCTACGGCGCAGGCGACCTGATCGGCATTGGACCGTACACCAATGAGGCGCTGGAACTGCTGTTCGGAATGCCTAGTTTCTCAAGTGTCGCGGGTAATCACGAAGACTGTATCCTGGCGCTGTTGGCCGGTGAAGTGCCCAACAGTCCGCCGGGAATGGCAGAACATCACCAGTGGGTTGCAAATGAACTTGACCGCCGCTTCGTGCCGCAGTTGACAGCACTGCCCTGCATGCTGTCGCCGCAACATGGCGACCTGGAGCTCTTCATCGCTCACTACCACCTGGATGCGGCGCAGAAGCTGCTGCCGATAGACCCGGAGCCCACGTTGGCAAAGCTCGACGCGCACTATGGCGAACATCCTGCCGCCGCGGTCCTCACCGGCCACCACCACGACGGCCACTTCTTTGCAAGGCCGGGGCGCACATTCTTGAATCCTGGCGCACTCGGTTGCGGTACACAACCCGTGGCGCGGTACGCCGTGCTAACACTCGGAGAAGAAGGCATTGGCGTCGAACGGCGCGAGGTGGCGTACGATTGGGAGTGTTTTCTCCATGCGTACCGTGAGCGTAACGTGCCGGGTGGAGATTTTATCTTAGAACGCGTATTCGGACAGGCGTGAGAGTGCGAAGCGACCCTTTTCGTGGAATGCTGAGCAGTCGGACTTTGAACTAAGCAGTGAAGGTGGATTCCGCGCCCCCGTGCGGTGCGAACTTGCGCGGGAATCACCATGGCCTTCCGAGAGTCCACATTAGGGATAGAAACTGCGGTCGCCTTTTTGACCGTCATTCCGGCGAAAGCCGGAATCCAGGGCGCGGGCGGTGAAGATGGATTCCGCCGCTCGAGCGGAGGCGAGCTTGCGCGGGAATTGTAAGTGTCAGGTGATTGGTTGACAGATTTGGTAGGCATTGTCGGTGGTACCAACGTCATGTTTGACCACATCACATGTCATTCCGAACGAAGCGCAGCGCAGAGAGGAATCTAAAGTGCTAAGCCAAACAGACACGCTCGACGTGAACACTAGATTCCGCGAACTCTGTTCGACACTGCGCTCGGAATGACATTAGTTGTCAACGCAATCTAGAAGTCAGGAGAATCTGTCAACGAATTAGTCAGCATTTACAAATCCGAACGAAGCGAAGTGAAGTAAGGAGTCTAAGATGTTGCGCCTTTTACGCGACATGTAGCATGGGCCCTAGATTCCTCGCTGCGCTTGGAATGACATGAACTGTCAATACATCAAGTGGAAGGGGAAGGGTCTTAGCAACGAATTGCTCAATATTTACAGGAGTGACGGACTACCGCACGAAATGACAGGATGGATACCATTCTGCTTTGACGGAGTGTGATGAAAGCAAGAGTACACCGCTGCCGCAGCAACGTGAAATCGCAGTAGACGAAAGGACCGCATATGGCAAATGAAGAAACCCGCACCGAGCGGGATTCGATGGGTGAAATGGAAGTGCCCGCCGATGCGTATTACGGCGCCTCGACGCAGCGGGCGGTGCTGAATTTTCCCATCAGCGACTTGCGCTTTCCGCGCCGGTTCATCCAGGCGCTCGGCTTGATCAAGCAGAAGGCGGCGGAGACGAATCAAGAGCTTGGTCTACTGGACGAAAGACCGGCGGGCGCCATCATGCAGGCGGCGCAGGAAGTGGCGGACGGCGCGCTGGACGGCGAATTCGTGCTCGATATCTTCCAGACCGGCTCCGGCACGTCCACCAACATGAACGCCAATGAGGTCATCGCCAACCGTGCGGTGGAGATTCTGGGAGAAGAGCGCGGCTCCCGCACGATCCATCCGAACGACCACGTGAACATCTGCCAGTCGTCCAACGACGTGATTCCGGCGGCGATGCATCTGTCGGCGCTCCTGGGCATCCGCGAAGACCTGATCCCGGCATTGGCACACCTGCAACGCGCCCTAGTAGCCAAATCTGAAGAATTCATGCCAATCATCAAGACCGGCCGCACGCACTTGCAGGACGCCACGCCCATCCGCCTGGGGCAGGAGTTCCAGGGCTACGCCGGGCAGATCGAGCGGGCGATCAAGCACCTGCGCCACGCCGAGGACTGGTTGGGCGAAATTGCGCTCGGCGGCACGGCGGTGGGCACCGGCATCAACGCGCACCCCGAGTTTGCGCGCCGCGTCTGCGCCAAGCTGCGCGCCGCGACGGGCTACCATATCCGCGAGACTGAGAACCACTTCCAGGCCCAGAGCGCCATCGATACGTTCGTGATGACGAGCGGCATGCTCAATACCGTGGCCGTGGCGTTGCTCAAGATCGCCAACGACATCCGCTGGCTGGGATCGGGTCCGCGCGCCGGGCTCGGCGAACTGCTGCTGCCGGAGGTGCAGCCGGGGAGCAGCATCATGCCCGGCAAGGTGAATCCGGTCATTCCCGAATCGGTGATCCAGGTCTGCGCGCAGGCCATGGGCAACCACCACGTGGTGACCCTGTCCGGCCAGTGGGGGTATTTCGAGCTCAATACCATGCTGCCGGTGGCGACGTATAACGTCTTGCGACCCATTGGCCTGCTCAGCAAGGCGGCGGCGAACTTTGCCGACCAGTGCGTAAGCGGAATCCAGGCAACGGAACACGGCCCCGCCACCGTGGAGCGCGGCCTCATGACGGCCACGGCCTTGGCCCCACTCGTGGGCTACGACCAGGCTGCCGTGATCGCCAAGACTGCGTACGCCGAGAATAAGACGGTTCGCGAAGTCGCCAAAGAGCTCACCGACCTCACCGACGCGCAACTTGACGAGGCGCTAGATCCGGCCAAGATGGTGCAACCGGGATTGAGCGGCATCGCGGCGGGGGGATAGTATAGAGACACGCAGACCCTAGCCACGTTGCAAAGACATGGGGGTGAGTTGCAGATAGCGGTTGTACAAACCTGGCCCAACGATGTCTGCGTGATTGGGTGCTCAAGGCTGCTAACATCAAGTTGTGCTTAGCCGCACAGGCCCCTACAAGAACTTGGTCATCCAAGCACTCGACTACCTTCGAGACGAGATTCGCACTTACTCGATACGTTTCTCAGCAATACGGAGGAGATGCTCGCCGACGGTGACTTCATGCTCTATGGGTCTTGCCGAGTGTACTGTGATACCGTACACTCAACTGTATGGTCATTCGCTCCATCCGTCACAGGGGATTGCGTCGGCTAATCGAGGACGACAACCCTCGCTTCTTGGAAACTCAATTGGCCGGTCGAATTAGGAGGATCCTAACCGTGCTGCTCCTGGCCGAAGACATGAACGGCTTCTTATCCGATGCGCCTTCCGGTTGGCGCGTTCATCGGCTCTCGGGTGAACGGCAGGAGGAGTGGAGCGTTTCCGTATCGGGCAACTACCGTATGACATTCAAGGAACGGAATGGCCATATCGACCGCTTGAACCTGGAGGACTATCACTGATGACTGCCGACGGTATCAAGGTAAGAATGACCCCCTCGCATCCAGGGGAGTTCATCCGTGCGGAGATCATCGAGCTGTTGGGTCTGAACGTGGCCAAGACCGCCGGCATCCTGGGTGTCCGGCGCGCCACGCTCTCAGACTTGCTGAACGGCAACGCGGCGCTGTCACCCGAAATGGCGCTGCGGATCGAGAAGGCGTTTGGCGTAAACATGGACATGCTGCTGCGAATGCAGGCCTGGCATGATGCCGCGCAGATGCGCGCCCGGGCAGATGAGATTAGAGTTGAGCGCTATCAGCCCGCTTGAGCCGGCTGCTGACTCGACTGTCGCGCAAAGTGTTGTATGAGTCCTGACTGGGAAGAGGTCGGCTGGAATCGTCGCAAGCCGTAACTCCCCAGTCATAGAAACAGGAGATGCCCCACCATGGCCTATTACGACGATTGGCCCGTTCTCGGCATAGAGGACGTGAATCCGCGGCAGCAGCGTTTGTACGAGCAGTACGAGGACTACCTGGTCCACTACATCAAGCAACTCTACGACGCACGGGAACGCTACTGGAACCGGGACTTCTCCGACCTGGATGCCTACGTGCATTCGGTGGAGCCCAACCGGCAGCATTTCTTGGATAGCCTGGGCGGTTGGCCGTGGGAGCGGCACGACATGCACCTGCGCATCGAGCCGCTGGCAACCACCGCGGACTTTCGCGTGGAGCGCGTGTACTATCGCGTGTTCGAAGGCGTGGAAAGCGATGCGCTCCTCCTGACCCCGCTTGGCAAAGGGCCGTTTCCCGGTGTGGTCTTGCAGATCGGTATCTACGGCGTACCGGAAGTCGCCTGCGGCTTCACCGCTGACGAGCATGCCGGCAAGGACAGCACCTACCACCGCATTGGCGGGCGGCTGGCGCGGCACGGCTATACCGTGCTCGCCACGCGCATGGTGACGGGATTCGAGCCGGACACGCTGGCTGGACGGTTTGCCCCGAAGCTGCAGGAGCTCAAGAGTGCGCAACCCCACGCCCGCATGTACCTCAACCGCCTCTGCCGCACTATCGGCATGGACCTTTTTGGCGTCGAGATGTTTGCGCTCTCGCGCGGCGTGGACCTGCTGGAGAGCCTGCCGCAAGTGAATAGCGACCGCATCGGCTTCTACGGCAAGTCGCAGGGCGGGCAGTCGGGGCTTTGGCTCGGCGCATTGGATACCCGCCTGCAGGCCGTGGTCAGCACCGCATGGTTCAACGAGCGCTACCAGAAGCAGGTGATCCCGTCCGAGCACTACCGCCCGTTCGCTCTCACCGCGGAGGAAGACAAGATCTACCCCCACCTGCACGAGTTTGCCGACAGCGACATCGCCTCGCTGATCTGTCCGCGCGCGTTCATGGTGGAGGAAGGCAAGCACGACGGCGCGGTGTACTGGAAGTTGGCCGAGCAGGCCATTGCCGAGGTCAAGGCCATCTATGAACGGCTCGGCATCGGCGAGAGGTGCGAAATCCACGTCCATGAGGGCGGCCATGAAGTCGAGCCGGAAGATGATACCGCACGGATGCACTCGGTGCAGTTCTTAGACCGCTGGTTGAAGAGCTAAGCGGGCACGCTCTTGTTCAGCACAGATATAGCCAAATGGGCGAGCTGCAAGGGGCGGACAGCGTATTATTCCGAGAATGGGGCAATAGAGCACTCATCGCACGCAGAGCAGTCTGCCTAGTTTCGTCATTCCTGTAAGAGTTGAGTAATTCGTTGACAGTTTTGATAGGAATTGTCAGTGGTTTCACCGTCATGTACGACCACATCGCATGTCATTCCGAGCGGAGTGCAGCGAAGAGTCGCTCGGAGCGCGGAATCTAAGATGTTGAGCCTATTGGGCGACACGTTGCATGGGCCCTAGATTCCTCGCTCCGCTCGGAATGACATGATCTGTCAACACTGCCAATTTGGGAGAGAATTCTGTCAACGAATTACTCAACACTTACAATTCCGAGCGCAGCGTCGAACAGGGTTCGTTGACTTTGTCAAAGACGCGGAATCTAAAGATGCTGATATTGCGGGGATGTACTTTAGATTCCGCGCTCTCAGCGACACTTCGCTGCGCTCCGTTCGGAATGGCATGTGAAGTCGATTTATAGAATACATATCCCTGTCAGCCCACGGGGAGAGGCGACTTTCCCGTGCCGGCGAGGGTTAGGCAAAGGTTTCCAGAGGGGGAATGAATGACGCAGTTGTATTCTTAGGAAGCGGGCCGGATGAGCTTGCGCTGGCCGACGTCGGCCGAGGACGTGGCTTCCTGGTACGAGACGATGAAGGCCTGGCGCACGTGGTCGGTGCTGTTGCCTTTGGAGTGGTGCCACAGCAGGCCGTGGAAGAGCAACATGGAGCCGGCCGGCAGCGGGACGGGAATGGCGTGCTCGTTGGCGTATTCTTCGGGCGTGAGCTTGCGCACGCAGGCCCCATAGTCCATGACTTCGTAGTCCTGCAGTCCCCAGCGGTGACTGCCCGGCACCACCCACATGCAGCCGTTGGCCTCGTTGGCGTCCTGGAGCGGCACCCAGATAGACATCCGCGTTTGGCTGAACGACTTGGGATCGTCGGGCCGCGTGTAGAAGGCCTCGTCCTGGTGCCAGTGGCAGACGATGTCGGAGTGGGGCACCTTGGAGACGAGTTTTGCGGAGTGAATGGCAATGCCGGGGTGCACAATATCCTCGATCAGGGACAGGATCCGTTCGTCGCGGGCGAAGTTGCTGATGAGCTCGGAACGCAGCCCCAACTGAAAAATCCAACCCGGCCGGTTTGCCATGGTGTCGCCATGCTCCGGCATGAGACGCTCGATCTCGTCGTTGAGGGTCGTGATGTCCTGGGACGGAAAGACATTATCTAAAATGACGAATCCCTGCTCGTCGTAGGTCTGAAGTTCCTGCGCACTCAAGGTGCGCAGAGGCTGGGTGCTCTCGTCTAGCGTCACTACCTTCGCCATGCCGCACTTCCTTCATGAACCGACACGTCACACTGCACTGGGTAAGTCCTACCGCTTATTCCGCCGCTTGCCACCCAGGCCTTTCAGCATGAATTGGACAAACTCAATGGCCCGAAGGCCTGAAATCGCCCTCCCCGTAGCGTTCACGTACCACGGGAACAACCTCTCTGTCATTCACACTGGGTATTATACACAGAATTCCCGAATTCTTGGAATGTGACGTTGCGCCAATGATGACAAGAAGAATGACTACTAATGCCTACCTACCTTGCGGATGAGCGGGGAGCTTGCCTAGCACGTTTCCCGCTCTCTTGCGTGCACGACCGAGCTTGCTCCACTGGCAGCAGAGCTGTTTGCGCTAAATGACCCCTGTTACCGAGTGCGGAGCATGCGCGGATCTCCAGATCGAGGCATGGGCAGAGTCCGCACGCGAGAATTCTCCCTCTCCCGGGAGACGTATGCGCAACCAAGGCCGCCGGGCAAGAGTTCCCCTCTCTCCGGGAAACCCTTGCACAACCAGGCCTGCTCGCAAAGAGACCCCCTCTCCCTGGGGAGACCTTTGCATAACTAATCTGAATGCGAGAATATCACCCTCTCCCCGTGGAGACATTTGCGAAACTTCGGCTAGCGGCGCAAGAATTGCTCCCTCTCCTTGGGAGGCTGTCTCAATATTTTGGTGCGGGGCACGGTGAATGGGGTGAGAAGGACAGACAGATGGCGGGTGGTATGAACAAGACGGTGCCAGTGAGAGACTCGTCCCCGGGGCGACGCTGGACTACACCCAGACCGCCACAGGGCGTGGAGGCTCTTGAGATTGAACGCGGTGGCCAGCAGGTGCCATTCGGACGTCACGTGGCTGCGGCCTCTGAGCAGGAAGCGCCTGGCACTGTGCCACTCCTTGAGCAGGCCAAAGACCGGCTCGACGATGGTACTCCGGCGGCGGTACACCTGCTTGGCAGGCGCGGTGGCCATCAACTGCCTGTGCCGTTGCAGTATTGGCTCGTAGGCGCTGATCTTTATGGAGCGGCCCCTCTGGGAGGAGGTGCAGACGCCGAAGGCCGGACAGGTTCTGCAGTCCCGGCCGTTGGCTTGGTACCGCTTGACCCGGTAGCCGTTGCTGTGGGTCAAGCGGTGCGTGTAGGTGAGCACCTTTTGCTGGGGACACAGGTAGGTGTCGGTCTCTGGACGGTAGGTGAAGTGGTCTTTATGGTAGGGGTTGCGGCGTCTGCGCTCGTGGGTCGTGGGCATCAATACCGTGTGGCCGCCGGCGTGGCACGTGGCGAGGTTGGCCCCCGAATGGTAGCCGGCGTCCGCAACGGTCACCACGTCCCGCGCGGCGTCGATGTTCTCCTGCGCCGCCTCGATCAGCGGCGCCAGGTGGGGATGGTCGTCGGCACTGGCGCTCACGTCCACGGCTGTGATCAACCTCCCCCCTGCGCCCTCGTCCGGGGACGCAAGAGGGGAGACCAGCGCCTGGGCGTTGTAGCCGGTGATGAAGCCACCCATGCCAGTCTTGAGCAGGGCCGCGTCCGCATCAGTCAGGTTCGTGTAGCGCGGCCCGTCCTCAGCCGCGACGCGGGCGAGCGCGTCGTCCACCCGCCGCCGCAGGGCCTGGGCATCGGCAAGTTCCTGCGGCAAAGTCGCTGGCGGCGCGTCGCCCCCCGTGGCGTTCTGCGCCTCCAGGTCCGCGATCGCTTGCTCGGTGCGGGACAACAGCCGCTGCAGCCCCTGCGCGTCGTGGGTATGCCGCGTCCCGGCGTTGGCCGCGATCCTGGTGCCGTCCACCGCCTGGATTGCCAACTCCACCAGGCCGGCTCGCACCGCCGTGCGCACCGTGCGCTTGAGCAGCGTCCGCATCCGGTCGCGGTGCGCCTTGTAGAAGCGCCACAGCGTGTTGTGGTCCGGCTGCTGCATCCCCACCAGCCACAGGTACGGTACCTGATCCCGGCAGGCTGCCTCCAGCTTGCGGCTCGAGCGCACGCCGGTCATGAAGCCGTAGACCCATACGCCCAGCAGCGCGCGCGGATGGTAGGCCCCGGCGCCACGCGGATCGCCTTGCAGGTCAATCTCCATCGCCTCCCAGGCCGCAGCATCGAGGCTGTCCACGAACGCTGCCGCAAACCTGACAGGATGGTCGTCCGGGATCAGTTCGTCCAGCGTCGGCGGCAACAGCCAGGCCTGTTCACGACTAAACGGTCTCAACGGCATCGTCACTACCTCTCTACAAACTATCCCACCACCTCACCTTGCTTCTCTTCACACCAGTATATATCCAGTAGATCTATTTTTGAGACACCCTCTTGGGGAGAGGGCTGGGGTGAGGGGAATTCTTCACAATACCAACCCATTTGCGCGCAGTCGACGGGTATCGCAAGAGTCTCTAATTGGGGAATGGGCCGCAACGCGTTCCGGATTGGCCGCACTCAAGTCACCCTTGTGCTTGGTGCTGAATGGGGAGTCATGCTCTGGCGCTACATTCGTATGCAATACGTGTCTTAGGTGAGCGTCCGCGTGCTCATCCAGTATCTGCGCCAGACTGTGTAGCCAAGCTTGCCGTAGAAGTCGACGATGTTCGTCCAATCGATGTGGCAATTGCCGACGCCGCGTGCGCGCAGCACGGCCGAGCCGACGGCCACCATGCCAATGCCGATGCCGCGCCCCCGTTCGCTCTGGGCTACACCCACGGCGCTGATGCCGCCGAGGGAATCGCCCAGCAGCGTCTGCCACGTGATGTTTGCCGTGAGCCAGCGTGACGACGGCGTGTGCAGCATGAGCGTGCCGACGATGCCTTCTTCCTCGTCAATCGCGACGAGCATATTCTGGAAGTCACCGAGTTCCCCCATGTAGACGAAGCCGGCGGCCCAACCGGGAAAGTGCTCCCATTCAAATGCAAGGACATCGTCGACTTCATCCTGCCGGGCGGGACGTACGGTCACGCATTCTTGCGCTAGCCGCGCGTCCATGGCAGGCGGCACTCTAAAGTCACTGAGGTCGCGCACAAGATCGCACGAGCCTTTATCCGGATCCAGCGGCCAGCCGCAAGCGGCGAAGAATTCATAGGCGCCGGGCAAGTCGGTGGGGATGCCCGGCCAAAACCGGTACGCGCCGCCACCGCCGAGCCGTATCTCCTGCACGCCTTCACGGCGCAGTTGCGCTAGCGCTGCCTCGTGCAGCCGCCTACCGATGCCCTGTCGCTGCCAGTCCGGATGCACGAGCACGACGGAAATGCCCCCGCCGCGCTTACTCTCAGGCACGCCCTCCCAGCGGTCAACCTGCGTGCCCACGAAACCGACGATTCGCCCGTCCGCGACCGCCACCAGGTGATCGTCCCCGCGATAGAAGCGATGCTCGGTCAATTGCCGCCGCAAGAGGTCGTTGCGCATGGGCCAGGTGTCACCGAGCGCCGCTTGCCAAAGGGGCAGCAGGGCCGTCGTGTCGAGATTGGGGTTGTACGGACGTATCAGGACTCTTGCCAACACTGTCTGCTCCTACGTGTCGAGATAGCTACGCGAAAGCTCTCCATTTCGAGGCCATTGCGATGCCCTCGCCGAGGCCAGAGTAAACCCTCTCCCTCGACGGGAGAGGGCTAGAGCCTGCCCCGTACTCGATTCATAGTATCGACACGATACGGGGACGAGGGGTGAATCCTCCGAGATCCGGTACTCACACTATAGGTTGTGCACCGCTACGTGCAGGTCTTGCACGAGGTGGCAACGTGGTAAGCAAGAACTCCCCTCACCCCAACCCTCTCCCCAAGGAGAGGGGGCAATTCTCGCTTCCCTGTCCAATCTGTCCAAGGTCTCACTTCTCGAATTGCACCGGCTTAGTTCAGCCGCATTGGAATGCCCTTCGCGGCTAGATACTCCTTCACTTCCCGCACGGTAAAGTGCTCGTAGTGGAAGATAGATGCGGCCAGCACGGCGTGGGCGTGGCCTTTGTCGAGGGCCTCGAAGAGGTGTTCCAGGCTGCCGCCGCCGCCGCTGGCGATCACCGGCACATCCACGGCGGCGCACACGGCGGCGAGGAGTTCCAGGTCGTAGCCGGCCAGGGTGCCGTCGGCGTCGATGCTGTTGACTACGATCTCGCCCGCGCCGCGCTCCACACCCTCGATTGCCCAGGGCACCGCCTCGCCATCGGTCTGGCGGCGGCCGCCGTGGGTAAACACGTGCCATTTGATGCTGCCGTCGGCCTGGGGCACGCGCTTCACGTCCATGGAGAGCACGGTGCACTGGCTGCCGAAGCCCTCGGCGCCGTCGTTGATGAGGTCGGGGTTGTCCACCGCTGCCGTATTGATGGAGACCTTGTCCGCACCGGCCCGCAACATGCGGCGCATGTCCTGCGCCGTGCGAATGCCGCCGCCGACTGTGAGCGGAATGAAGAGCTGATCGGCGGTGCGCTCCACGAGGTCTTGAAAGATGCCGCGCTCTTCCGCCGACGCGGTGATGTCGTAGTAGACGAGCTCGTCGGCGCTTTGCTCGTTGTAGCGCACGGCCAGCTCGATGGGATCACCGGCGTCCTTATCGGCCGAAAACTGCTGCCCCCGCACCACGCGGCCGCGATGCACGTCGAGACAGGGAATGATGCGTGTTGTAAGCATAGTTTGTCTAGGAGTCTGTTGCGTAACGTATGCGTGAAAAGCGTTGGGCTCGTTTTGCACCTTGCGCGGACACGCGCACGAGACACAACACTTCCAGCATTACCTTGTTGTGTGACGGACTTCGTCCCGTCACTCCAAGTGTTGTCAGTCTAAGGCAAGTACGGTCCGCGATACAAAAACAGAGACCGCTCACAGAGCGGTCTCGACCCTGCCGCCAAAGCGGACAGGGGCTGTAATTCCGATGATAGCAGTCAACGAGAACTCTGTCGAGTACATGGACCTGCATTAGAGCACTTCCTGGAGGACCGGAGACGAACCGGTGGGCAGCGGCAATGGAGTAAAGTATGCTGAGAGAACTACAATCTCTCAACCTAAGGTATGAGGTAAGCGTCTCAATGGATAAACCGGCTGTTTCCGACCATCCCGTCCACGAATTAATCCGACGTCGCTGGAGTCCCCGGGCGTTTGCAGCGCGCTCGGTGGAACCAGAGAAGCTTGCCAGCCTCTTCGAGGCGGCGCGTTGGGCGCCATCGTCGTTCAATGGTCAGCCCTGGCACTACATCGTTGCCACCAGGGACGATCAGGCGGGGTTCGCGCGGCTCCTGAACTGCCTGCGCCCGCAGAACATCCAGTGGGCGCAGCACGCGCCGGTACTGATCATTGCGGTTGCAGAGCTATCCCTAGGGGATGACCGCGGCCCCAACCGCCATGCTTTCCACGACGTGGGCCTAGCAAACGAAAACCTCGTTCTCCAGGCCGTCGCCCTGGGCCTCGTCTCGCATCAGATGGCCGGTTTCTTTCCCGATAAGGCACGCGAGACGTTCAACATACCGGAAGGGTACGAGGCGCTCACGGCGATCGCAGTGGGCTACCCGGGCGACCCTGAGGACTTGCCGCCGGAGGTCAAAGCGCGCGAACTTCAGCCCCGCGAGCGCAGGCCCCTTAGCGCGTTCGTGTTTGCCGACGCATGGGGCCAGGATTGGGCGGCGCCGACGGATGAGGAATGAGTCCTGGATCGGCCCTAGGCGTCTGCGGATCCGTCTCTCGTAGAACCAGTGCCGGGATGTCTTGACGGTTTGCTGCAGTGGGGGCGCCTATCGCGCCAAAGAGCGGGGGACAAGCCCCCGCGCTACGTTCTACCTCTCGACCCGAACAGAGAACTCTGGATGGCATATCGAGAGGCCCAAGATGTGGCATGGAAGCTCTCTCGATCTAATGGTGAAACAGCCGTAGGTTGGCAAACGCCATAACCATGCCGTATTCATTCGCGGCGTCGATCACCTCGTCATCGCGGTTGGATCCGCCGGCCTGCGCCACGTAGCGCACACCGCTGCGCGACGCGCGGTCCACATTGTCGCGGAAGGGGAAGTAGGCGTCTGAACTGAGCGCTACGTCCTGCAGCGTGCTCAGCCACTCTCGCTTTTCGTCAGCCGTGAGGCGGGTTGGCGGCGCGGTGAACGCTTGCAGCCACGCCTCCGTCTCAGCCGCCGTAAGCTCCTCCAAGAGAAAGCGGTCGATGGCGTTGTTGCGCTCGGCGCGTGATAGCTTCGGGCGGAGCGACAGCCCCAGCACGCTTGGATGCTGGCGGAGATGCCAGAGGTCCGCTTTGTCAGCAGCGAGCCGGGTACAGTGAATACGAGACTGCTGTCCCGCGCCCAATCCAATCACCTGCCCGTCGGCGGCAAGGCAGACGGAATTCGATTGCGTGTATTTTACGGCAAGCGTCGCCACCAATAGGTCTCGCACGGCCGCGGACGGCAACTCAGTTTCAGAGGTCACGATTTCTTGCAGAAACTCGGGGCCCGGCATGCGGTCGTTGCGGCGCTGCTCGAACGTGACGCCGAAGACCTCCCGGCGTTCGAGCAGCGGTGGCGCGTAGTCCGGATCAATCTGCAGCACCACGTAACTGCCGCCTTTCTTGCGCCGCAGCATCTGGAGCGCTTCCGGTTCGTACCCGGGGGCAATTACACCGTCGGAGACCTCGCGGCGGAGCAAGCGCGCAGTTGGCACGTCCACCACATCGCTGAGCGCGGCCATGTCGCCAAATGAGGAAACGCTATCACCGCCCCGCGCACGCGCATAGGCGGTTGCAAGGGGAGAAAGCGTGACGCTTCCCACTGCGTATGCCGTATGCAGGGAGTCGCTCAGTGGCACGGCGACGGCGGCGCCTGCCGGGCTGACGTGCTTGAAAGAGGCGGCCGCCGGCAACTCCAGGGTGTCGCGCAATTCCTTGACCAGTTGCCAGGCATTCAAAGCATCGAGCAAGTTGATGTACCCGGGCGCGCCATTCAATACGGTGAATGGCAGGGGGTTGCTGCCTTCACCGCGCAGTACGCGCGCCGGTGTCTGATGCGGATTCACACCATACCGGAGCGGCAAATCATAGCTGTTCATGGTAGTTTCGGTCCTTCCGCAATAGTGGTTTTCATGTAAGCCTGCGGGCTCTACGCTTCCGCGCGGTCTCCTACGTACACCTTTGCTCCGAGGAATTGCAGCGGGATTAGCCTCTTGAAATCTGAAAGCGTAGCGTCCCCCGAACCCTCGTGTTGCGGGCGTGCCGCACTCGGTTAATCTACAATCGTCACCCTTACCTGCGGCGTCGTAACCTGGTTAGGATTCAGAAAGTGGTCCACGGCTTTGTTGTACGCCACGACAAAGATCGTATGGACTCCTGTGGCTTGCGGGAGCCATTCTACCTCGAATGGTGGTGTCCTGCGCTGGGCGATCAGTTTCCCATCAACATAGAAGTCCACTCTATCAAGCGTCTCAGCGGCGGCGTGCGCTCTGATTTGAATGTTCCCTAGCGAAAACACGTCGCCCTCCTGCGGAGAGAGCAGCTCCAGCTGCGGCACCGTGTTGTCAACCGTGACATGTGCGCGCACTTCCTGTTCCTGACCGCTCGTGTTCCGGGCAGTTACACGGACCGTGTAGATGCCGCTGGCAGGGAAAGTGTCCCATCCCATCAGCACGCCGTTCGCTACCGGTTGCGTGCGGAGTTCCTCGATCTGCGTCCAGCGCGTTGGTTCCAGCCCCTCGCCGTAGTCGACCCGGTACCAGTTGAGGTCCGGGATCAGCACGTTGCCTTTGATTTCCAAAATGCTGCGTACGGGACGATCGAACTGCGGCCAGGATATCGCCAACGGCGCCACCGGCGCGGGGATGTGCGCCTCGGTTGGCGGCTGGGGGATTTCTTCCTGCCGGGCCCAATCGAGCGCTTCCGGTGGGATGATAAAGAACACCAGTTCCTCTATTTGGTCGGCAGGGGTCTGCGGCGAGGCAAGAAGGCCGGTCTCTCGGTGGATTTTGAAAGGTGTGAAAAACTGGTCTTCTTCGGTGGGTTCTGTGCCGGCGATAAAGTATTCCCAATAGATGCCGCCACAGTCCGGCACATTCTGGTAACCGGAAACTAAGGTGCACAGTGCGGCCAATGATTCCTGATCGAGAGTTTCATCGCAATACGGCGTCGCCACCATACCGGTCGCGCGGCAGACCTCTACTTGGACAAGGTCGGCCGGTCGCTCAAACTCTTCAACCGGTAAGGACTTGAGCACCTCCTCCATGAAGTTTTGCCAAATAGGGGCGGCTCCGGTCAGACCGCTCGTCTCCTTCATGGGGCTACCGTCCGAGTTCCCTACCCACACGCCAGCGACGAGATTCGGTGTGTAGCCAAACGTCCAGTTATCCTTCGAGTTGTCTGTGGTCCCGGTCTTGGCTGCAGCCGCTCGGGAAAGCCTTAGAAAACTATTCTCTCCGAACAACGGAGTGCGGGCTTCGTTATCCGAAAGTATGTCGGTGATCAGGAAGGTGATTTGCGGGCTGAGTTTCTGCACGCCTTCCGGGGGATCGTATTCGTAGAGCACGTTGCCGGCAGAGTCGGTGATTTTGAGGATGGCTTCCGGCGGACGATACAGGCCGTTTGTGGCGAAAACGCTATAGACACTGGCCAGGTCGAGGAGTCTCACTTCAGCGCCGCCAAGCACGACCGCGGGTCCGTAGTATGTTTCGTCGTCGAAGGACGTGATGCCCAGTCGCCGGGCCATCGCGATGCCGTCATTCACTCCCACGAATTGCGCCGCTTTTACTGCCGGAATATTGTAAGAGTTCGCCAAGGCTGCGCGCACTGTCGCTGGGCCGTGAAACTTCTCGTCGTAGTTCTTCGGCGCGTAGACCGGAGAGCCCGGGATCGTGATGGCAAATGGCACGTCCCAAATCAGGGTTGCGGGAGTCCAGCCTTTCTCGAACGCTGCCGCGTAGAAGACCGGCTTGATAGCTGAACCGGGTTGTCGCAATGACGTAGTGACGTTCACTTCCCCGTCAATGGTCTGGTCGCCGTAGTCAACGCTGCCGAGCATGGCCAGAATTTCGCCGGTCTTGGGGTCCAGGGCGATCAGGGCGGCATTGCTGGCATTGTGTGCGGCAAGTTTCGTAATCTGTTCCCGCGCCGCCCGCTCTGCCAATCTTTGGTAGTCAAGATCGAGCGTGGTCGTGACGTTGAGGCCCCCTTCGTAGACCGTTTGAGAGCCGTACCGTTCCTCGAGCAGCTTGCGCACGTAAAAGACGAAGTGGGGGGCGAGCAAGGGTTGGCCGCGCTGACTATACGTGGGCTCGTTGGCATACGTCTCGGCGGCTTCAGCCTCAGTGATAAACTCGTTCTCGACCATCTGATTCAGCACGTAGAGCTGCCGCTCGCGAGCCCCTTCCTTATTCACGAACGGGTTCAAGCGGCTGGGTGCTTGCACGATGCCGGCCAGCATCGTGGCTTCGGCAAGGGTGAGGTCCCGCGCCGGTTTATCAAAGTAAACGTTGGCGGCGGCTTCGATGCCATACGCCAGGTTGCCAAATGCAATTCGGTTCAAGTAGAGGGCGAGAGTTTCATCCTTGTTAAGCTGCTGCGAGATTTGGTACGCAAGAATAATCTCCCTGAGCTTGCGTTCAATGCTGAATTCAGGGGTAAGAAAGACTGCGCGTGCGAGTTGCTGAGTAATTGTGCTGCCGCCGCCCGCGTAGCGGCCCGTCACCACGCCGAGCACGGCGCGGGAAATGCCGCGAATATCGAACCCCGGATTGGAGTAGAAATTACGATCTTCTGCGGCGATTATGGCCTGCTTCATTACAAGCGGGATTTCTTCGAAGGAGAGGTTGGTGCGTTGCCCCTCAGTGGGGTTATTGATCGTGTAGAGCAGGATGCCGTTTCTATCGTAAATCTTGCTGCTCTCAGGCACAGGCCACCAATCGGGATCAGACGGATCGGGCAAGTCCTGCGTCAAATACACGTACACGATCCCGGCTGCGGCGCCCACGCTGGCGGTGGCAAAAAGCGTTAAGCCAAAGAAGGTCCCCGCCAGGACAAGCACGAAAGTGAAGGCGGAGAACGACCGTTTGCTATTCTGCCGTCGGCGGCGTCGCCGTGATAATGTTGGATTTGCCAAGGGTTCGGGTCCTCGTTCTTGTGCGCTCTATCAGTCCTTTAACTGTACCATTGGCGCTCGTGTGTGTGGCCGGGGCAAGACGCAAAAAATGCGCGGTGCCTAATGCATCCGCGCACATTCAATGCAGTCAGAAGGATGGGGAAAGTGTCTCAACGAGTGCAGGCAGACCCACCACATTACTGCGAATTGTCGTATATTGCGGCGGGGCCTAAGCGAATTCAGCTGCCACTAACGCAACCAGTTGTTCGGGTTCTTGGGGATGTTGTCCAGGCGGATTTCAAAATGGAGATGCGGGCCGCTGGTGAAACCGGTCATGCCGACAAAACCGATAGGCTGACCTCTTTGGACGGGATCCCCCTCTTTCACCGGTAGCGCCCGCGAGTCGTCCAGGTGCGCATAGAGCGACGCTTCGTGCCAACTATGCTGGACGATGACCATCATGCCGTACGAACTCCAGGGGTTGCCAGGTATCGCATAGCCGACCTTGATAACCCGGCCGGCTTGACTGGCGTGCACCGGCGAAAGACGCCCCGCCGCATAATCTATGCCCGTGTGGAAACTCTGCAGCCACGTGCGCACGCCGTAGGCGGCGCTAATGTACCCAGCGGCCGGGCGGCGCCAACCATTCGGCGCTTCCTGCGGGAGCTCAAAGTGTCCTGATCGCAGTCGCTCCTTCGCCGCTTCGATATCCGCCTGTATGGCTAAATTCTCTGCTTCTCTGCGGGCAATCTCTTCCCGCAACGACGCATTCTGCTGCGTTGCGCTACTGGCGCGCTGCTCTGCGTTGGCAAGCAGTGATTCTCTTTCGGCCTTTAGGCTCTCTAGTTGCGCCTGCTGATATTCACGCTGCAGCTTCAATTGGTCGACTTCCGCGTGCTTCTGCACGAGTGTCGCGTGTTTGGAGTCTAACTCCGCTTTGCGCTCCTGCGTGGCACGGATATGGCGAACGTCATCGCCCAGGATACGCTGGAAGATGGTGATGCGATTAATCGCTTCGGAAAAGCTGGAGGCGGTGAGAATGACTTCAAGCGGGGAAACTCGGCTCAGTTTGTAGAGCGCACGCAGGCGACCGCTCGCGATCTCTTGTTCGTCGGCAAGAATAGCCTCTTGAAGGGCAATGTCTTGCGTAAGGCTGTGGATTTCAATCTGAAGGCGATCAATCTGGAATTGGGTCTCGTTTACTTCCGCAACCTTCGCAAACAGCTCATTCTCAACGTCCTGGAGATTGGCGATCGCAGCGGCTTGCACCCGTTGCGTCCGCACCACTTCCTGCTGCGCCTGCTCCTGTCTGCTCTTCAACTGCTGCAGATTCTGTTCATTCTGCTGCAGTTCATCTTCCAGATGATCGAGGAAGTCACTGCCAAAGGAATTGCCTGAATCTTCTGCGGCGAATATAGCTTTAGGTGTCGCCGCGAGCAAGGCGAGCAATGACCCAAGTACACTACGTCGTCGCATCTAACTCAGTTCTCCTGGAACTTGCCGATTTGTACATCACGTACAACTCGACCGCTATCCAACGCTACCACACGACGGGAGAATCCATCAACTACATCTCTATCGTGCGTTGCCACAATTGTAGTAATGCCAAGCTGATTGACCTGCATGAGTAAAGAGGTAATTTCCCACGCAGCCTCCGGTGAGAGACTGGCCGTGGGTTCATCGGCGATAAAGACTTCCGGGCGATGCACGATTGCCCGCGCAATTGCCGCTTTGCGCTGTTCGCCGCCGGAGATTTGCCCGGGGAGGAACGCTGCCCGGTGCTGGAGCCCCACAAGCTCAAGCGCATCTGCCGCGCTGGTGCGGGCGCGCTTTCCGGTACACCCCTGAACCTGCATTGCCAACGCCACGTTCTCAGCCACGGTCTTTCCGGGAAAGAGCTTCAGGTCCTGAAAGACGATACCAAAGCGGCGGCGCAATAGAGGGATCTCAGAATCCTTCATCATGGCAAGGTCTTGGCCCCCAACGAGCACCACGCCGGATGAGGCTTGGTCGGCGCGCACGAGCAGGCTAAGTAAGGTGGTCTTGCCGGCGCCGTTGTGCCCAACAAGAAAGACAAAGTCGCCCTTGGGAACGCTCAAGGTGACGTCGTCGAGCGCGGTGACGCGGAAATCATAGACTTTGGAGACGTTGCGCAGAACTATCATGGAATGCTGGATTGTGTTGTTGGTAGAGACGCGGAGGCAACTTGATGGTAAGACAAGAAAGGCTACAGCCCTAAGCGGCCAGGAACCGTCGCACAGAGAGATAACTCCCCAAACCGCCAATGGCGATGCCAAAGAGAGTCAAGATTAAGAATAGACGAATAAGGTACGTTGTGTCAAATGATACGGGGAAAAAGCTGATCAACTGCTGTAGCAATCCGTGCACCCAAATATACGCGATACCGACCACAATGGAGGAAAACAGCGCGCCAATGAGGCCAAATAGGACGCCTTCCAGCAAGAACGGCCAGCGGATGAAGTGATCGGATGCGCCCATTAGCCGCAGCACTTCAATTTCCCCGCGCCGCGCATAGACAGTCAGCCGAATGGCGCTTCCGATTACGAAAAGAGTCACTAAGACGAGACCGGCTCCGAGCGTGTAGCCAAGAAAGCTTGCGACCCGGCTGATTTGTAAAAGAATCTTGACCACATCCTGAGGTAGAACGACGTCTTCCACGATCGGATCTTCTTCGAGAAAACTCGCTTGCAATTGGAGGAACTCGGCCTCATTTGAGCGTACCTCCAAGCTGGCAGGCAGTGGGTTGTCGAGCAAGGGCTGCAAAAGGTCAGGATCCTCCCGAAATGAGGCTCTTAGTCGATCCAATGCCTCTTCTTTGGTGACGTATTCCACCGTAGTGGTGCGAGGATCATCGAGCAACTGCTGCCGCAGCGCCAAAACATCCGATGGCGGCGCGTCATCCTCCAGGTAGACGATAAGGTTTACTTGCTCCTCCATGCTGGCAATCATGACAGACAGCGCATTCTCAACGATGAGAAACATGCCAAGTGTGGTCATCATCAACGAGACTATCAGCACAGTAATGATCGACATTGTCCGATGACGCCAGGCGTTTACGACTGCGCTGCCAAACACCGTGGCCGTGTAGCTAAGACCGGCCATACTGGTATGTGCCTCTCAATTCGTCCCGTACAATTTCTCCCCGGACCAGTTCCACAACCCGGAGACGCGCTCGATTGACCATCTCTTTATCGTGGGTGGCCATGACTACCGTAGTTCCCAGCCCGTTTATGCGCATCAGCAAGTCAACGATTTCGGCGGAGGTCACAGGATCCAGATTGCCGGTTGGCTCATCTGCTATCAGCACGTCGGGTTTGCGGACCACTGCGCGCGCAATGGCAACACGCTGCTGTTCCCCGCCGGACAACGTAAGAGGGAAGTTCTCGGCAAAAGGAGTCAACCCCACCAACTCCAACGCCTCCGGCACGAGTTCATCGATCTTTCGCTGGGGGTGGTGGGCCACGCGCAACGCCATGGCAACGTTTTCGGTCACCGTCTTGTTCGGCAGTAGCCGAAAGTCCTGGAAAATAATGCTCACCTTGCGCCGATAGTGGGCGAGATGGCGTTTAGAGAGTTGCAGCACGTTGTGTCCGGCGACGATAACCGCGCCCGTGGAGGGAAGCTCTTCACGGATCAGCAGCCGGACCAACGTGGACTTGCCGGCGCCGCTTACACCAACGAGGAATACAAACTCTTGCCGCGGGACCTCCAGGTTGATGTCTCTAAGCGCGTGGATACCGTTGGCATAAACTTTGGAGACGTTCTGCAAGAGAATCATGGCCGCTCTGTCAGCTTTGCACGGGCTAGATTCCTAGCGCCTGCGTAGCGGGGGGTGGAGATAGTCGTGATCGCAAAGTGATTCCATTCCTATTATACGACGTATGCCCAGATTAGCGCATGTAGCCGCTGGGAGTGCTGAAGGGTGTAGACCGGCACAGCGCTCTGGAGCGCGCATTTGACCGGCCAGGGTAGAGCTACCTCATCAGAATGCGGAGAGGGTCGAAAGCCATAGGCTTGTCTTGGCGCATCGCTGCAAAATCCACCCGGCCTACGCTGTTGGCGAAGATCGTACTGCCATCCGGGTGCGGTACTTACCGCCCTGCCGCATGAGCCACATGTAAAGGATGGTCAGGGCGAACGGCGCCAACGGCATCAACATGAGCGCGTTGAACGCGGCGGGCAGTCCGAAGCCGTCCGCGAAGAGCCCCACGAACGGCGTGCCCATGCCGCTGATGCCCCAAGCAAATCCGACCATCATGCCTGATGCCATTGCTCTTTGATTTGGCAGGAGTTCATGACTCATCACCACGGTAACGGCGAACGTGGAGACGGTAAATGCGCCAATGAATACCAGCATCAAGGGCAGCCAAAATCCATCGGTATGCAAGAAGACGTAAACGAACAGCGGTACGGGTAGGAGCGACCAGAGGAGCAGGCCCTCTTTGCTCGTGCGGTCGGCCACGTAGCCGCCAATAAGCGTGCCTATCGCACCGCTAAAGAGCAGGAAGGGCAGGAGCCCCGCCGCCGCCTCGGGTACCGTCATACCGAGTTCTGCGACGGCATAGAGTGGAATGAACGTGCCCAGGCTTACCCAGAAGAAGGAGCGGAGAATGACGATAACCAGCAAGAGGATGAAGGGTGTCAGAATCGGTCGAATGTCGAGAAGAGCGGCTTTCAGGTCCGGCGGCGCTAACTCGGTGCCGGTCTCAATTCGCGGCAGCAGCCGCCAGAGCACCAGCGCCATCAGAACACCCGGCAGCAACATGAGCATGAGTCCGCGCTGCGCCTGCCAGGCAAAGAGCACGGCGACGACTACCGGTCCCGCGGCGACGCCAATGTTGCCGCCAACAGAGAATATCGAGGTGCCGGTGCTCTGCCGGTCGCCGCTGTAGTGGCCGGCCGCCTTGTAGCCCTCGGGATGGTAAGCGGCGATGCCCAAGCCGCCGATGGCGACCGCGATAAGTACGAGCCCATACACTGGGGCCTGCGTGGCAACGGTGACGCCAACAGCGGCGACGAGCGGTGAGAGGGGGAGTACCAGCTTCCCATTGATGCGATCGCTCACGTAGCCGAGAACCGGCTGGACTGCGCTGGCGGAAAAGCTGTGCGCTGCCGAGACGAGCGACACGGCAAAATAGGAGAGACCGAACGTGCTCACAAAAATAGGGAGCATGGCGGGCAGCATTCCGCCATAGATATCTGCAACCACGTGCCCTAGGCTCAGCGTCAGGAGCATGGGCGTATTCATGCGACGCTTGGTTTTCAACGTGGCACGCGCTTCTTCAGGCCAAAATCTTCGATTGCGGTCTCTTCCTCGTGTTGAAGTAACGCGATAGCTGCGGCAATTGCCATGAAAATAAGCGATTCATTCCGTTCGCCCCCGCATCGTGTCGATGCGCTGTATCGTGCGATGCGCGGTATCGAGTACGGGGCAGGCTCTGAGCCTGCCTGTCCTGAGTACTTCGACAAGCTCAGTACAGGCTTTGCCGAAGGGTTGAAGGGTCTTAGAGTGAATGGCGTGACGAGTGACAGACTCCTTATCCCACCCGAAACCTCTCCATTTTCATACTCTTTTGTGGCCTTGGCAAGGCCAGGGTAATCACTCTGAAGAGTAAATGGTCTAGGCAGATTCGTTCCGGTAGCGCAGGTTTGCAACCTGCGTCTGCGGTTCATCATTCCCGCGCAATCGGGAGCATAACTGGTCGGCCCTACACTCGGGCCCCATATCGGCACGATACGGGGGTGAGGGTGAGTTGCTCAGCATGCAAGCCGTTGCTTAAACGTCTTTGGCCTTAGACTGTATTGACTGCACATGTTATGCAATTAGTAAAGTAAGACCACCCCTCACCCCGACCCTCTCCCTGGGGAGATCTTTGCGTAACGCCGTCATTCCGGCGCAAGCCGGAATCCAGAGCGCTTTTACAACTAAAGACAGCATGGTGTCAAGCCATTACACCTCCGTCCCAGCCTTCCTGCTCAAGAGCGAAGGGTTATGCAAAGGTCTCCTTGTGAGAGGAGGCAACACACTTTCCACAGGGTCTCATTTCGCAAGGGTCTTCTCTAGGGAGAAGTGTTTCAGCAGGAGCGATTACGGGCTCACTCTGGATGCTCGCAATCAAACGAAAAGCCACACCAGCAGGACGGTGTGGCTCGGGACGCGCCCGCAGGGTTGCAAACCTGCGCTACCGACGCTTTGGCAGGGTCAAAGGACGCGCTTACTCGCGGTAGTCCGTTTCGGTCAGCTCGTCCACGCGGACGATCTTGTCAATCTTGGCGCTCACCGCGTCGCGGGCCTCGATCACGGCCTCTTCGCTTTCAGCTTCGTACAGGCAGTAACACTTGCTCATGTCATCGGAAAGATAGGTGCTTATCCAGTCGCAATTGGGTAACTGCGCATAGATATCCAGCGACTTCTTCTTGTTGTTGTCATACTTGTCGCGGGTAAGCTCCGGCGGCAGATTCCACTCGACAAGAAACTTGGGCATTAGCGGTGCTCCGTTTTGATTGTTGAGATTCCAACTTGCTTTTATTTAGCAGGAGAGACGCACATTTGTCAAACTAAACCGATTCAGGAATGAATCGGCTCAGGCCACAAGATCTTCATTGGTTGCTATGGTATAGACTGAATTGCACCGATGAGAACACCGCCCCACACTGCTATAGCTATCCACTTGATACGATTGGCCTTCGAGTTGGCAAGTTCGCTCTTGATTTCCCCTTTTGGGTCAACCGGGTCTGCTCCTATAGCAAAGTGGACATTGGCGCTTTCAAGACTGCTGGCTGCGTCCGTAGGACGACTGAGCCGATCCTCGGTCCTTGTCATCGTCACGCGCGCTCATTTAGGCCGGTATGATATCGAACACTCTCGCTAATATCGCAATCTGGAGAGCGAAAAGGACACCAATAGCCCATGTGAGCTTGTCGACCTTGCCATGAATTGCAGCAATATCGGCCTTGGTAGCAAGGTGCTCATAACCGCCCTCGATTCGCGCTAAACGCTCTTCTGTGCTCGCCATTCCGCCTTTTCCTTTCCAATGCTCTACGCTTTCAGTATACACCCTGTGACAAGTACAATCGTATCAGAAAATAGCGGATTTAGACTATGGGGGTCTTCCTAAAGCGATCCCGGTGGTCTATTGACAGGCGAGATGTGGCAGTGGCGCACGGAGCAAAAAACTTTCCCTTTAGCTAGCCGAGTGGAAAGATTGAGGCCGACGCCACACTCTTGGTGCGCGCGTCGGCCTCTTTATCCGAACCCAACCACACCTTGACTTGCCTCACCGTGCCACGCACTTGCAGAGCATCACTACCCGGGGAAGAGCTAAACGGTGAACAGTGCCTCGTCAGCTTTTTACCAGGGGATTGGCAATATCTCAAGTTCGCGTTCTTGACTAAGTCAGGCCTAGGCGGCAGTCGCCAGCAATTGCTGCATCTGCGCGGGATCGAGCTTGATGGAAGGACCCATGGTAGCGCACAGGTGGATGGAGCGGACGTACGTACCTTTGGTATTCTCCGGCTTGGCCTGCATCACTGCCGAGTAGAGTGAGGTCAGGTTGGCCAGCAAATCCTCCACGGTGAATGATGCTTTGCCGATGGGGACGTGCAGGTTGGCGGTGCGGTCGACGCGGAATTCCACACGGCCGGCTTTGGCTTCTCCCACGGCGCGGCCGATGTCGAACGTCACGGTACCGGCCCGGTTATTGGGCATCAGGCCGCGAGGGCCCAGAATGCGTCCCAGTCGGCCCACGGCGCTCATCATATCCGGTGCGGAGATTGCCACGTCGAAGTCCAGCCAGCCGCCTTCGATCTTCTTGGCAAGCTCGGCGCCGCCGACGAAGTCAGCGCCGGCTTCTTCCGCCTCGCGCACCTTTTCACCTTGCGCAAAGACGAGCACGCGCTGTGCTTTGCCGAGTCCGGCGGGCAGCACCACAGAACCGCGCACGGCCTGCTCCGCTTGGCGTGGGTCCACGCCCAGGAGGGCGTGCAATTCGATGGTGGCGTCAAAATTGGTGGTAGCCGTCTCCTTGGCGATCTCGAACGCAGTTTGGGGATCGTAGAGCCGACCCTCTTCGATGCGTTCCAGTGCCTGACGATATTTCTTGCCGCGCTTTGCCATGTTAGCTGACTACCTCCAAGCCCATGCTGCGGGCCGTGCCCGCAACGATCTTCATTGCCGCCTCCACGTCGTTCGCGTTGAGGTCCGGCATCTTCATTTCTGCGATTTCGCGCACTTGCCCTTGGGTAACCCGCCCGACTTTCTCGGTATTGGGAGTACCGGAGCCTTTCTCGACTTTGGCCGCGCGGCGCAGCAAGTCGGCCGCCGGCGGTGTCTTTGTGATGAACGAGAAGGACCGATCTTCGAAGATGGTCATGTCGACCGGCACGATGTAACCGGCCTGGCTCCCCGTCCGCTCGTTGAATTCCTTAACGAAGGCCATGATATTCACGCCGTGCTGACCCAATGCGGGGCCAACCGGCGGGGCCGGGGTTGCCTTCCCACCCGGTACCTGAAGCTTGATGACTGCCCGAACTTTCTTTGCCACGCTTGTCTCTCATCCTTGCGCAAAACGCACTACGACACGGTCACACTGGCTAAATTCGTTCCACTTGGAGAAAATCGAGTTCCACTGGAGTCTCGCGTCCGAAGAACGAGACCATCACCCGCACGCGGCCGCGCTCTTGGTTGGCATCGTCCACGGTGCCGTAAAACTCGGCAAACGGCCCGTCGACGATCTTGACCCGGTCGCCTTTCCGCAGCACCATACGGGTCTGCGGCGTCTCTTCTTTGCCGCGCTTGAGGACCTTATCTACTTCCTCGTCCGCAAGCGGCACCGGCTGATGGTCGTCCCGGCCGGAGCTCACGAATCCGGTCACCCCAGGCGTGTTGCGTACGATGAACCAGGACTGATCAGTCTGCTGCATGCGTACGAGCACATAACCGGGGAAGAGCTTGCGCTCTACGTCGCGGCGCTGGCCCTGCTTGATTTCCACTTCTTTCTGGGTGGGCACCACCACGTCGAAGATCATGTCTTTCGCGTCCATCGACTCGATGCGCTTGAGCAGATTCTCCCGGACCTTGTTCTCGTATCCGGAGTAGGTGTGCACCACGTACCAGCGCGGCGGTTCTTCCGCCTGGGGTTGGGTGTCTTGTATCTCCAATGCCATGGTGCTGAAATCCTTTAGAGCCCCTATTGAACCAGTAGTGCGAAGAGCCTGGCAAAGATGTAGTCTACCCCGCTGAGAAACGCGCCGGTTACCATGCTCACAGCGATAACTACGAGCGTAAGGTTGAGGGCAGTCTCGCGGGTGGGCCAGTGCGCCTTCCGAAGCTCGCCCCACGCTTCCTGCAGAAACGTTACCGGAGGCCGCAGGAATTGAGGCAAGCGACTTGGTGGCGGCGCGTCCCGCCGGCTGCGCGAATGCTGCCGCGCAGCGCGTCCCCGGTCGGCTGTGGACCAGGGCAATCTCATCGTGTTTCTCGATGTGTGAGATGCTTCTGGCAGTAGCGGCAGTACTTCCGCAATTCCAGGCGGTCGGTGGTTGTCCGCCGATTCTTGCTGGAGGCGTAGTTGCGGCGTCTGCAATCCACACATGCCAGAGTAATCACACTACGATCTTCTCGTCCTTTACGTGCCATGAACGTGCGCTTCTCCTAACCGCAAAGCGTATCCTTATTCCAGGATGTTGGTAACGACGCCGGCGCCGACGGTACGGCCGCCTTCGCGGATAGCGAAGCGGACGCCTTCTTCGAGGGCGACGGGGTTGATGAGGTGGATAGTCATGGTGATATTATCGCCTGGCATAACCATTTCCACGCCTTCAGGGAGGGCAATCGCGCCGGTGACGTCGGTGGTGCGGACGTAGAACTGGGGGCGATAGCCTGGGAAGAAGGGGGTATGCCTGCCGCCCTCATCGCGACCGAGGACGTAGACCTCGGCCTCGAAGCGGGTGTGCGGGGTAATGGACTTGGGAGCGGCGAGGACCTGGCCGCGTTCGACGTTATCTTTTTCGATACCGCGCAGGAGGCAGCCGACGTTGTCGCCGGCCTCGCCGGAGTCCAGGATCTTGCGGAACATTTCGACGCCGGTGACGACGCAGGTCTGGGTATCGCGCTGGATGCCGACGATTTCGATTTCCTCACCGGTTTTGACCTGGCCGCGCTCGATACGGCCGGTGACCACGGTACCGCGGCCCTTGATGTTGAAGACGTCTTCGATAGGCATCAAGAAGGGCTGGTCGATAGCGCGGGTAGGGGTGGGGATGTACTCGTCGACGGCCGCCATGAGTTCGAGGATGGAGGCATACGCCTCATCGCTGGCATCGTCGCTGTCGCTTTCGAGGGCCTGGAGCGCGCTGCCGCGGATGATGGGGATATCGTCGCCTGGGAATTCGTACTTGTCGAGCAGTTCCCGCACCTCGAGCTCCACGAGTTCGAGGAGTTCCTCATCGTCGAGCATGTCGCACTTATTGAGATAGACGACCATCGCCGGGACTTCGACCTGGCGGGCTAAGAGGACGTGCTCGCGGGTCTGGGGCATGGGGCCGTCGGGAGCGGAGACGACGAGGATTGCGCCATCCATCTGGGCGGCGCCGGTGATCATGTTCTTGATGTAGTCGGCATGGCCGGGACAGTCGACGTGGGCGTAATGCCGGTTATCGGTCTGGTACTCGACGTGAGCAATGGCGATCGTGATACCGCGCTCGCGTTCTTCGGGAGCGTTATCAATGCTATCGAAAGGGGAAAAGTCGGCGCCGCCCTGCAGCGAAAGCACCTTGGTGATCGCAGCAGTGAGCGTGGTCTTGCCATGATCGATATGGCCGATCGTGCCAATGTTCACGTGCGGCTTCGTTCGTTCAAATCGCTCCTTCGCCATCGTTTCCTTCCTCAACCCTTATGAAACTTCACTCAATACAATTCTAAGCTGACAGCGGTCAGGGACTGTGCGCCTGCCTAAACTCTTCCAAATTGCACTGGGATTAACTCACTCGTTCCCCAGCGCGGGAGCTTCCCCCAACCGTGTCTCCGCATTCTATGCGGGAGATTTCCGCAACCCTGCGGGAGCCCACAACCGGGATTGAACCGGTGACCTCGATCTTACCAAGATCGCGCTCTACCGACTGAGCTATGTGGGCAATGCGCTACTCGCAGACCTTGGGCTTCTCTTAACTCTACCTCAGCGGTCAAGGCTCACCGGCGTTCCCTGGGGCGGCACATCGGCTTTGCCCCCGCCGGACCGTCGGCGTGGTATCGCAAACTAGGTCTTGAAGATAGAGAAGGCACGGTAACAGTTTGCCGTGCCGTCTACTGCCTTCCCGCTTGTTTGCCCTTATCCACGTCTGCAGCCTGTTACCGCTTGCTCGCCGGCGCAAAAGTCGTTGCCGACATCTCTCCGGCACAGTCCTTGGCGGCTTGCAACCTGCTACGCGGATGGGACCTTACCGTAAACCCCACACCTCTCTAAGCCTAGTACTAGTTGCAAAGGCAACATCAATGATAACAGACCCCTGCTTGCCTGTCACGCATTCCATGGCAAAGAATCACTACCAGTACAAAGGAAAGTGAGCTACAAAATGGCGAAACGAGCGAGGCGAAACTCTCTGTTTTTCCCGCGAAAGCGAGAATCAATCTTCTCACCACGTGTACGATTCCCCATTCACCAGAGGGAGAGCTCGCAGCTTATTGCACTATTCTGCCGTGCCAGGAAAGTGTACCCGAGCAACGGCAAATGGCATCGCTCATGTTGTCGATTAAGCAGGTTTGCGTGGCCTTACTTAGACTAAACGTAGGAGCTTGCGCTGCGCGAGCAATGCTGTCACTGCTCGGGGCGTGAGGGCGGGTGTAATTCAAACGAATTAAACTCTTACGTTGGCTTGGCGCAAGTCACCGGGTATAGTTTTCTTCAGCGGAGCTACGCGTAGCAAGAGGAGCATGGCGGTGAGCGGCATGGCGGGCGTTGATCCCACGCAGAGCGGCGCGGAGTTTTCGGCGTGTGGGCGCTACCGCTACAAGCTCTGGCGGGTGTGGGACCACACGCACCCGGTGATCTTTTTTATCATGCTGAACCCGTCCACGGCTGATGCGGAGAATGATGACCCCACTATACGACGCTGCATCCGTTTTGCACGCGATTGGGGCTACGGCGGCGTGCGGGTGGGGAACCTGTTCGCGTGGCGCACGCCCTACCCGAGCGCGCTGCGCGTCGCCCCCGAACCCGTGGGACGAGAAAACGACAACGCTCTACTCGAATTGGCCGAAGGAGCGGCGCTGATCGTCGCAGCATGGGGCATGCACGGCGCTTGGGGCGGGCGTGGGCAGGTCGTCCGCAAACGCTTTTCGGACCGCCTCCACGCGCTCGGCATGACGAAGTCGGGTGAGCCGGCCCATCCGCTCCGTCTGCGGCGCACCAGCAGGCCCTTCCTGCTGGAGATCTGAGATCGCTTGGGGGTTGGGCGCTGTTGCACCCATAGGGGTAAACGGCAATTTGCAATGTCCCTGCATGGGCGGGGCGCAACGGGGCAGCGTGTCGGCAGGGCTGGGCTAAGAATACGACGCAACTTGGCAAATGCGAACGGGTTCTGGCGGGAGTGCGGAGCGCGGTAGTGAGTACCCATTCGCGCTGTTTGGGCTTCGCGGAGTCCTTGTCAAGGCGCAGGAAGTATCTCAAGGAGCACGAACAGAAGTGTATGAAACTCTCTAGACTCCTTAGCGCCACGCCGGAGGCGCGGATTGTCTCCGGTGCGCAAGACCCGGCTGTCACACAACTCTGCCACGATTCTCGAGAGGCGGAGGCCGGTGCGCTCTTCGTCGCCCTGCAAGGATTGCACCGGGACGGACACGACTACGCCGCGGCTGCCGTGGCGAATGGCGCGACCGCGGTGCTTGTCACACGACCACTGTCTCTGCCGGAGCACGTCACCCAGGTGCTGGTGCCCGACACGTGGGTGGCAATCGGGCAGGCGGCTGCGGTCTTCTACGGCAACCCCTCCCAGGAACTCTGCGTCATCGGCGTCACCGGCACCGACGGCAAGAGTACGACAACCACCCTCATCGGTCACATCCTGCGTTCGTGCGGGCACCCGACGGGCGTCATCACCACGGTGGCCTTTCACGATAGCCGGCAGGAGTATCCCAACGAAACGCGCCTCACTACCCAGCACGCCTCCGACCTCCAGCGCATGCTGCGCACAGTCCGCAACCAAGGCGGCACGCACGCAGTCGTCGAAGCCAGTTCCCACGGGCTGGCACTGCACAAGCTGGACGCAATTGAGATCGATGCCGCCGTGTTGACGAACCTCAGTCATGAGCACCTGGACTTTCATAAGACTTTGGAAGCATACCGCGAGGCGAAGGGTCTGCTCTTCCAGCAGATGAAGGCGCGGGCGTCAAAGCCGTTTCCCCAGGTGAGCGTGCTTAACGCCGACGATGCGCATTTTTCATATTTCGCCTCAATCAAACCGCCCGGCGTGCGGACGTATGGCCTCGCAAAGCACGCGGACGTACGCGCCATTGACGTAACGCTCGGCGCAGACCACACTGCATTTACAGTGGTCACGCCGGAGAGACAAATGCCAGTACATGCGCCGCTGGTCTGCCACTTCAACGTGGCCAACACGCTGGCAGCGTTGGCCGTCGTCAGCGGTCTGGGCGTGCCCCTCGATGCGGCTGCGGCGGCAGTTGGCTCGTTTCCGGGGGTGCCCGGCCGCATGCAAGTCATCAGCGCCGGCCAGCCGTTCGCCGTCATTGTTGACTACGCCCATACGCCCAATAGCCTGCGGCTCGTGCTCGATGCCCTGCGCAGCGTAACGCCGGGACGGCTGGTGGTCGTCTTTGGCAGCGCGGGCGAGCGCGACGTGGAGAAGCGGGCGCTCATGGGCGAGGTCGCGGCGGAACATGCCGACTACTTTGTAATCACCAGCGAGGACCCCCGCAGCGAGGACCCGGACGCTATCTGCCGCCAAATCGAAGAAGGCGCGTTGGAGGCGGGCTGTGTCTACGGCCGCGACTACAGCATCAGCGTCGACCGCACCCAGGCCTTCCGCATTGCCTTCAAGCAGGCGCGGCCGGGCGATACCGTGCTCCTAGCTGGCAAAGGCCATGAGCACTCCATCATCTGGGGTGACGAATCCCTGCCCTGGGCCGAGGCCCGCATTGCCAGTGAGACCCTGGCGGATATGTTTGCCTAGCGCCGTTTTCACATAAGCGAGCGTGGTCGCAGGCAACACGACTCTATCGACGACCTTGGACAGAGTGCAGCAATCTCCTGATGCCACCTATGGGGCGTACTTACTATTGCTCTATCCCCGTTTAAGCTATTGCCAAAATGTTTTGGTTAGAGTAGGATGATTGACATGATACTGTTTCGATAGTGAGAGGAGGGTTGACAACTAGAGGTATTGCCATTGTGTTGCGCAAACCCAGTGTCGGCTGGATGGAATCACTTCATGCAGGCGAAGCGGCAGAACGCCGCGTCGCAAAGGAGAAGAAGTCATGCGTTTTCATACAACCAGACGTAGATTCCTCGGGGGCTCGGCAGCAACTTTCGGGGCCGTTGCCCTGGCCGCGTGCGGCCAGGTAGCGACGACGGGCGAAATGATGGAAGAAGCACCGGCGGAGACAGAAGCAGAAGCTAAGGCCGAAGAGGCGCCCGTAGCCGAGCAAGTGACGATCCAGTTCATGTGGCCGCCCTATTCACCGGCCAAGGAGCGCTGGTACGAGCGCTTGGTGGACGCCTACGAAGAGAAAAACCCCAATGTAACCATCTCCACCATTCTCGATACGGCGCTCAACGATCGCATCGGCACTAACGCCGCCGCCGGTGGCGGCTTGCTTGACGTGACCTGGCACGGCTGGGGTTGGGCCCGTTGGGGTGAAGAAGGCGTCTTCCTGCCGCTGGAGCCGTACGTCAAGGCGTCGGGCCTCAATCTTGACGACTACTATAAGGCCGCTATCGACGGTGTCACCTGGAACGGCACGCTGCATGCGCTGCCCTTGGGCATTCTGACGCCGGTGATGGCGCTTAATCTCGATGCGTTCGCGGCAGCGGGCATCGAGGTGCCGTCTGACGACTGGACCTTCGGGGACATGATTGATATCGGCGCCAAGCTCACCGATGCCGCCAACGGCAAGTGGGGCGTGTCGACGCGGTTCTGGTACTGGTCAACCTGGTACGTCTCCTATGGCCGCGATCAGGGTTCCGTGAACAATGAGTGGCAGAACATGAGCTGGGACGCGGCAGTGCGCACCGAGCTGATTAGGACGCGGGGAGACTTGTTCCACAAGCACCAGGTCGAAGCCTACGGCGACGATGCCGCGGAAGAGACGATCTTCGATCACTTCAAGAACCAGAAGGTTGCCATCTACTCGGGCTACAACTGGCTGGTGCCCAGCTTCCGTACCGACGCGCAGTTCAATTGGACGTTGCATCCCATCCCGTTCATCGATTTCGAGGGTGAACCGACGCGTAACGGCGCGCTCTACACCGAGGAAATCGCCCTCGTGGAAGGCAGCAAGGTGCTCGACCACGGGTGGGACTTCGCCTCGTGGATCTGCGGGCCGGAACAACTGGATACGGCCGCCCGCAACGGCGACACGACGCCGACGATCAAGTCCATTGCCGAGAGCGACGCGTTCATCAATCTGGACCTGCCGCCCGGAGAGAGAATCGTCGAGTACCTGCGGGCCATGGAAACCGCCATTCCGTTCTTGCTCCATCCTATTGGCGGCGATCTCGCCGGACCTCTGTGGAAGAACGCCGGCCTGGCGACGCAAGCGAATCCGGAGCTTACGCCGGAGGAGGCTTCCCGCACGGCCCAAGGCGAGGCCCAAGCCATCCTGGACGAGTACAACGCAAGCAGGCAGTAGGTAAGCTTTCAGTGCGTAGGGGCACGGCATGTCGTGCCCCTACGCGCGATTCACGACAAGCAGGTGCATGGTAGCGCTCTTGGAGGAGTCTTCTGGACAGCGAAGCCCCCATCTTATCCCCTCTCCCTCAGACGGAGACCTTTGCATAACCCCACTTTCAAGCAGAGGCACTCCCTCTCCTGGGGGATGTACAGACTGGGCTGATAGGTAACAGGTGTTCGGGTTGATAGGTTACACATTGTACTGATTGACACCTTCGGGCGCTTTAGGTTGGGCAGAGAAATAGACGTTCCAGGCACCACGACATACTCATGTTCAGTTCGTGAGCTGGTGCCAGGGGAAAAACCGTATCCATAAGGGTATTGAGTTGGTCTAACTTCCATGGCATGGACACTGCATACAACGAAAACTCCCATATTCGATGGTGTAACCTATCAACCCGAACATGTGTTACCCATCAACCCGGTCTATACAGGGGAGAGGGTTGGGGTGAGGGGGTCTTATTGCTACGATGGCCCTTTACGCTGGGCAGTGTCAAGACGTATCAGGGCAGATTTGGTGTGCATATGGAGAGATTTCAGGAGATCCACCCTCACCCTAGCCCTCTCCCGTCGAGGGAGAGGGGACATCCGCGCTGTGGCGAGGGTTATGCAAGAGTCTCCTCTGGGAGAGGGCTAGGGTGTGGGAAAGTCATCGGGCAAGATCAACTTGAAAGGTTAGTAGCATGGGCACGCTCGGTGTAACACCCGATGATGCGGAGTCCATCCGCCAAGAGCAGGTAGCGGAAATTGACCGCTATTACGCCGCGCTGGTGTATGCGGCTGCGAATAGACGCGAGCGCGCGTGGCAGCGGGACTTTAGTTCGCCTGACGCATATCGCCGCTCGATAGCGCCGAACCGTGCACGGTTTCTCCAACTCATGGGCGGCGCACCGCAAGGCGCCGCGCCGCTGGAGCCGCGGCAGCAGGACCTGCCGGAGCGTCCCGGCATTGCGGCAAGGCGCGTCTGGATTCCGGTTGATGCAGGCGTCCACGCGTACGGCGTCTTGCTGGTGCCCGCACAGCCGACCGGCCCGAAACCTGCCGTAATCGCCCAGCACGGCTTCTCCGGCTCACCGGAAGCCACCTGCGGCTACTACGAGTTGGAGGAGACTGCCTATCTGCGGTCCTTTGGGCTGCGGCTGGCCGAAAAGGGCTACGTTGTCTTCGCTCCGTTGGTGATGAACAATACGCCGGACCGGTCGCGCACGAACCGCCAGGCCACGCTCATCGCCCAACAGCTCTTGGGCCTGGAAGTGGGCAAGATGATGCGCGTGGTGGACTTTCTACAGACCTTGCCGGAGGTGGACAACGACCGCATCGGCTACATGGGCATTTCCCAGGGCGGCATGATGGCGCTGTGGGCGGCGGCCGCCGACGAACGCATCGCCGCCTGCGTCTGCTCCGGCTACTTCACCAACCGCACACCCAAGATGATCGACCTTTCGCCCCACTACACGTCCTTCATTCAAACCGGCGATGACGACAAATTCTTCTGGGGCCAGTTGAACGAGTTTTCCGATTCCGACATCGCGTCGCTCATCTGCCCGCGACCCTTCTTCGTGGAGGCGGGCACGGAAGACCGCGTCTTCTGGCTGGAGCACGTGAAGGAAGAGTTTTCTCAACTCCAATCATTCTATGCGGAGCTTGGAATTGAAGAACGCGTCGAACTTGGCATCTTTGCAGGTCCCCACGTGATCCACGGCGTGGAATCGTTTGCTTTCCTCGACCGCTGGCTGCAGAATTAATCCGCGATTTATGCGCCCCGTGAATATCGACGTGTGCTTCGAACAAGGCGAGACTTGCCGTTCGCACTGAGCCTGTCGAAGTGCCGTTACGGTTTTCACGGCAACCGTAATGTCTTGTGATTTCCGGCGCGTGTTCGCAACACAGCGGTTGGGCAGAATTACCGTTCGCACTGAGCTTGTCGAAGTGCTCTTCGCGGGTAGGCCACGCGGGCCTTGAATTGTCTCAGCGAATTGGCCCACTGCCCTGCCCACAAAGAAGTGTAAGCTACCTATGGAGACCTTTGCATAACCCCACTTTCAAGCAGGGGCACTCCCTCTCCTGGGGAGGCTGTCTCAATATTTTGGTGCGGGGCACGGTGAATGGGGTGAGAAGGACAGACAGATGGCGGGTGGTATGAACAAGACGGTGCCAGTGAGAGACTCGTCCCCGGGGCGACGCTGGACTACACCCAGACCGCCACAGGGCGTGGAGGCTCTTGAGATTGAACGCGGTGGCCAGCAGGTGCCATTCGGACGTCACGTGGCTGCGGCCTCTGAGCAGGAAGCGCCTGGCACTGTGCCACTCCTTGAGCAGGCCAAAGACCGGCTCGACGATGGTACTCCGGCGGCGGTACACCTGCTTGGCAGGCGCGGTGGCCATCAACTGCCTGTGCCGTTGCAGTATTGGCTCGTAGGCGCTGATCTTTATGGAGCGGCCCCTCTGGGAGGAGGTGCAGACGCCGAAGGCCGGACAGGTTCTGCAGTCCCGGCCGTTGGCTTGGTACCGCTTGACCCGGTAGCCGTTGCTGTGGGTCAAGCGGTGCGTGTAGGTGAGCACCTTTTGCTGGGGACACAGGTAGGTGTCGGTCTCTGGACGGTAGGTGAAGTGGTCTTTATGGTAGGGGTTGCGGCGTCTGCGCTCGTGGGTCGTGGGCATCAATACCGTGTGGCCGCCGGCGTGGCACGTGGCGAGGTTGGCCCCCGAATGGTAGCCGGCGTCCGCAACGGTCACCACGTCCCGCGCGGCGTCGATGTTCTCCTGCGCCGCCTCGATCAGCGGCGCCAGGTGGGGATGGTCGTCGGCACTGGCGCTCACGTCCACGGCTGTGATCAACCTCCCCCCTGCGCCCTCGTCCGGGGACGCAAGAGGGGAGACCAGCGCCTGGGCGTTGTAGCCGGTGATGAAGCCACCCATGCCAGTCTTGAGCAGGGCCGCGTCCGCATCAGTCAGGTTCGTGTAGCGCGGCCCGTCCTCAGCCGCGACGCGGGCGAGCGCGTCGTCCACCCGCCGCCGCAGGGCCTGGGCATCGGCAAGTTCCTGCGGCAAAGTCGCTGGCGGCGCGTCGCCCCCCGTGGCGTTCTGCGCCTCCAGGTCCGCGATCGCTTGCTCGGTGCGGGACAACAGCCGCTGCAGCCCCTGCGCGTCGTGGGTATGCCGCGTCCCGGCGTTGGCCGCGATCCTGGTGCCGTCCACCGCCTGGATTGCCAACTCCACCAGGCCGGCTCGCACCGCCGTGCGCACCGTGCGCTTGAGCAGCGTCCGCATCCGGTCGCGGTGCGCCTTGTAGAAGCGCCACAGCGTGTTGTGGTCCGGCTGCTGCATCCCCACCAGCCACAGGTACGGTACCTGATCCCGGCAGGCTGCCTCCAGCTTGCGGCTCGAGCGCACGCCGGTCATGAAGCCGTAGACCCATACGCCCAGCAGCGCGCGCGGATGGTAGGCCCCGGCGCCACGCGGATCGCCTTGCAGGTCAATCTCCATCGCCTCCCAGGCCGCAGCATCGAGGCTGTCCACGAACGCTGCCGCAAACCTGACAGGATGGTCGTCCGGGATCAGTTCGTCCAGCGTCGGCGGCAACAGCCAGGCCTGTTCACGACTAAACGGTCTCAACGGCATCGTCACTACCTCTCTACAAACTATCCCACCACCTCACCTTGCTTCTCTTCACACCAGTATATATCCAGTAGATCTATTTTTGAGACACCCTCCCCAGGAGAGGGAGTGCTCCTGCTTGAAAGTGGGGTTATGCAAAGGTCTCCACCGGCCTTACGTTGCCGGAGTTGCCCAGGGACAGCCGCCGGATGCGGCTGTCGATTCTCGTTCTGGCTTGCCTATCCCTTAGCCGTCTGAACCAGTGGGCGTAGTCCTCGGTTTGGCGAATCTCGACCACCATCATATTGTAGGCTACAGGATACTAGCGACACAAGGTGCCTTCTGCAGAGTCATTGGCCACTACTCTGATCTGACAAGAGCACTCACGCGATCACTCTCCTGCCGTGCTCCGCGGACTCGTACGCCGCTTCCACTAACTCTAAGGCACGTACGCCGTCTTCCCAGTCGGGCTTGGCGGGCGCGCCCGCAACAATTCCTTCCAAGAACGCACGCAACTGAATTTCAAACGGATCGCCCCCTTCCAGGGCCACCGGCTCCCAGCCGGTCATGGGGTCGGCCTGGAGTTGGGTGGGATCGTAGCGGAAGCCGGGCGTGTTTGCCTGGAGTTGCTGGTGCATGGCGTTGAAGCTGAATATCAGGCTGCCGTCTTTACCGTCGATCTCGAAATACGGCACCTCTTCGTGCTTGCGCCGCGCCCAGGAGACGAACACGTCGCCCAGCGCTCCGTTGGCAAAGCGCATCTGCACCGTGGCTGCGTCTTCCACTTCTGCGGAAAAGCGCTCGCCCTCCGGCGTTTCGCGTTCCGCGTAGACCGTGGTCATATCGCACGACACGCGCTCGATAGGGCCGATCATCCACCCGAGCAGATCGAAGAAGTGCGCCATCATGTCGTGCACGATGCCGCCACCGGCCTCGGCTTTCTGGTAGAACCACGCGGGGCGATTCTCCACCCGCTGCGGCACAAAATAGCCGAAGACCCCGCGCACGTGGATGATGCGGCCGAGCGCGCCGGAGGCGAGGATCTCCTTGGCTTTGGCCGGACCACCTTGGAAGCGCATGTTCTGCACGATGCCGTGGCATACGCCGGCCTGCCGCGCCGCGCGCAGGAGATAGCGGCCTTCTGCGGCTGTATTTGTCAAGGGCTTATCGGTGTAAACGTGCTTGCCGTTTTGAATGGCCTGCAAGAGCGGCGTGAAGTGCAAGCGGTTGACAAGGCAGTTATCAATCACGTTTAGGTCTGGGTCGTCGATGAAGCTCTCCAAATCGTTGCTCGTCTTGGCCGCGCCGCACGCCTCCGCGAGAGGCGCGACTTTCGCCGGATCCCGCCCGTAAAGTGCGACCGCAACGTTGTGCCGTTCGCCAGCGACGACGAGGCCCTGTTCTTGTATCGCACGCAGCGCCGTGCTGTGCAGTTGCGCCATGCGTCCGGTGCCGAGTACCCCGACAGTTAGGTCCATTGGTGTGTATGCCTCCGGTTTTCAGGGAAGACGGTGTTGCAGCTCGTCTTCCGTAACACATTTTCTCTCGCGTGCTGCCCGCTCTTGCGTGCCTTTAGTATAACGAAGATGTGCGCAGGCCTAATCCAGCTACAATGCGCGCGGCTGCCGCAGCGCCAAGACAGGTTTGCTATAGTTGCAGAAGAGGTCGGGCGGTCGTCCGCTTGCTGCCGTGCGAGACGTTGGCGTGACCCGGTACGCGGACGGGAAATCCATTTTCAGTTGAGGATCCCTCCCTACGAGACTCGGGACATGAATTGAGCGCCTCGGTTTGGGAGCAACCGCTAGATGCGGCGACGACGACTTGATGCGGTGGCTGAGACTCGATGCGCCGGCGGCGACTAGACGTTGCGACGACTTGATGTGGCGGCAGACAGACTCTCACTCACTTGATGGGAGTGGGTTGGAGCCTGCCCCGTACTTGATACGGGGGTGAGGGTGATTCCAGCCGAAGTCAGCCCGCTGCCGTCTGCATGACGAGTTTCCCGGGGAGTTCCGCGCAGAGAAGCACGAAACTCGCCGCCGGCGCGAATACAAGACATTGAATCAGTTGGTGTAGGAGCAGCTATGGCGCTGTGGTTATGGATTGGCGTAGCGTTTGTTTCTTGGGGACTGGCGTCGTTCTTCGGCAAGATGGTTGCGCCGTACTTTGGTGCGCCTTATCTCGTCTGGGTGCGGAGCATTATCACCGTTTTCATGCTCTTGCCGCTGGTGTGGGCCCAGCGCCACAACTCGATCACGATTACGCCAACCTGGCAAACCTGGGTGCTCGTCGTCCTTGTCACGGGGTTTACGGCCAGCGCCGTGATTGGATTCTACAATGGCTTGCGTCTGGGCGACGCTTCGCTCGTGACGCCTGCCAGCGGCACGTATCCCGTGCTGACGGCGATACTGGCCGTGGTCTTCCTCGGCGAACAGCTTTCGGTCACGCGCGCGCTCGGCATCTTATTCGCTGTGATCGGTATTTTCTTCTTGACGCGTTAGCACCATTACCTGATGGATGGGGTAGACCCATGTGCGCCGCCCCCATGTCCTTTCCCAGAGGGAGATTCTGCAACATTGCGGATAGAGGGCCGGTGAGTGTACCCTCCATCTTCAGCGAGAGGGCGCAGCATACGGGCCAAAGAGAACCCGGCACAGTTTCGGTCCCCTCTCCCAGGAGGAGACCCTTGCGTAACTCCGTCATTCCGGCGAAAGCCGGAATCCAGAGCGCGTTTACAACAAAAAACAGCATGATGTCAAGTCATTTCACCCCCATCCCAACCTTCCCCCTCAAAGATGAAGGGCTATGCAAAGGTATCCAGGAAAGAGAAACCGGCACAGTTCCGGTTCCCTCTCCTGGGGGGAGAGGGTTAGAGCCTGCCCCGTTCTCGAAACGGGGGTGAGGGAGGCTACTCACCTATCGGCCTGAGTTGAACAAACGACTCTCGTTAGTGAGAAGGCGAGAGCCCGCCCCATGTGCGATACGTGGGTGATATGTGAAACCAGCAAATTGGCAGCGCGGCATAACGTATAATTGCCGTTACAGGTCTTGCTAACGCATAAGAAGGAAACCGTAGGCTATGAAGCTGGCAGATAAAGTAGCAGTCATCACCGGCGCCGGGTCCGGTATTGGGTACGAAATGGCAACGCTCTTCGCCCGGGAAGGCGCCACCATCATGGGCGCGGACGTGGACGCGGACGGCTTAGCCACCACCGCCTCAGCAGTAGAAGAGATTGGCCGCCCCATGCGCACATTCGTGGCCGACGTGACCGATCCCACCGCCGTGGAACACCTGATGGCCGAGACAGTAGAGGCTTTCGGCAGCATCGACGTCCTCTGCAACAACGCCGGCATCGGCCACGTGGGCAGCGTGCTGGAGGTCACCCCCGAGGAGTGGGACCGCGTGATGGCCGTGAACGTGCGCGGCGTCTGGCTGGGCTGCAAGTACGCCGTGCCCTACATGCTGGCGCAGGGCGGCGGCATCATCGTGAATACGGCGTCGGTGGCGGGACAGGTCGGCCTGCCCAAGCGCGCCGTCTATAGCGCGTCCAAAGGCGCGGTGATCGCCCTGACGAAACAGGTTGCCATCGAGTACGTGGCTGAGAACATCCGCGTGAACTGCGTCTGCCCGGGCACGGTGGAAACGCCGTGGGTCCAACGCCTCCTGGCAATCGAGGACGATCCGGCCGCCGCTATGGAAAACCTCCGCCTCCGCCAACCCATGGGCCGCCTCGGCCAACCCGACGAGGTCGCCAAAGCCGCCCTCTACCTCGCCTCCGACGCCGCCGAGTTTATTACAGGCACTGAGTTAGTCATAGACGGCGGCCTTACAGCGCGGTAACGTTACTGCCGGGTACCGTTACGAGTGCAATCCCTTTTGTCCCCAGTGGGCTCCCCATGGAAACTTGACCGGGCTGCCCCTATCCCAATCCGTGGAGCACTGCGTCAATTAGATTCAATCTGTGTGGCGTAACGACTAGTGTATATGTTACACTTAGACCATGGCATCAGCATCCCGTCGATCACTTCTTCAAGCACGAATTCTGCTCCGGTTGGAGCAGGGACCAGTTAAGACTGTCTCCGAGCTTGCCATAGCAGTGGGTGCACAGCGGCCTTCTGTTAGCCGTTCCCTCAAATCGCTTCGGAATGACAATCTAGTTGAACGAAAGCGCAACGGCTGGAATCTGACTCCGATGGGAGTAGATGAGGCAGAGCGGTGTAATGAGGAACTTTCCAAGTCCGTCCGAGAATTCCAGCGTGCATATAAGTCAATTGCTTTAGGCGGAGAATTAACGAAGGTCAATAGGGCCATTGCCGATTCACTAGGGAACGGCATTGCATCTAATCTATTCAAGAAACTTAAAGTAGCAACTGCCTCTGCTAATGCATTGAAAGCTAGTCAGGCCCTCACCGATTCACTAGGGAATGACATTGCATCTAACCTATTCAAGAGTCTTGAGGAAGCAACTGCCTCGGTTAAGGCCTTAGAAGCCAACAGTGCCCTTTGCGAGTTTCTCGAGATCGCCAAAGCCCCCGCCTTCTCCAAGATCCTGGAAGATGCATCTGCCACAGTTGAAATCATGAAATCCAGTACGGCCTTCAGCGAAACCCTTGGTAGGGGCGTTCTGAACAATCCCCAAGTCGACATTCTTCCTATGAGTCTTACGGGTGCCCAAGACGCGCTGTCCAATTTCCTCTCTCAGCCGAATTCGCCTGGGCTCAGTGAAGTGCTCTCCCAATCTCTAGCACCGTTGGCCGAGACTCAACTTAGGATTTCGGGCTTGTTTACCAAGTCAATGGCTCTTCCAGACACAGGATTAGTCTTGTCTCAGAGCAACGGCTTAATCGCTAGAGCTCTAGAAGATGTTGAAACCATATATTCAGCTCCCAAAATTCGTTCTCAGGGGTTTGACAGCGTTTTCTATCCCGAAGTGCTCCGTGACATTCGACAGATTGGCGCATCCATACGCTCGCTGCTCCAAGAAACTACCGAGATCGCTGCAGCAACCCACAATCCACTTGACATGCAACAAACGTGGTCAAGAATGCTCATACCTAGCTCAACTGTTGCCAACTATACACGCTCATTGCGCTCCGAACTTGAGGTCACACCTGACATTGCTATTGAGGTATTGCCGCCCCTGTCCCACCGGGAGGACCAAAGTGAACCGCTCAATCTTCTGTTAATCGAGTTAAACCCGGATCTCGCGGACAAGTGGCGGGGAAGTTGGGAGGCACTAGAAGGGTCTAACCCAGATGGATTAAGCCAAGCAGCGTTCTCGTACCGAGAGCTTATTCGGATGGTGTTGGATGAACTTGTCCCCGAAGTTGAACTAGACCGAACCGAGCAAGGGTCGAAGCGAAAGCAGCAGGTTCGTCAATTTTTGCAGGGAAGTGAAGGGGACTTTGCTTACGTGATGATAGTAGGGCTATCCAAGCTCTATGACTTTCTTAGCAAGCCTGCACATACTAACTATCGGAACAAGCTCGCGGTACAAGCCGCCCTTATGGCAGGAGATGGACTTCTGTTGCTCCTGCTGTCTGGCAGAAGAGACTACGATGCTTAGTGGCAGTCCTCGACGCCTGTTCGACCAATGAATTTTCGAAAGGAATAGTCAATCGAATTGGGAGTTCAGGAGCCGCCTGACCACAGGCACATGGTTTGGCTTCAAGTCCGGGTACAAGTGCGCAGTCAGATTCTGGTACTAGCCAATCTTCTCTCAGCGAATGTCAACCTGTAGGAAGAGGAAACGTGACGACCGGAGCGGGTGATGGTGCGGAAGTGTTGGCCGATGGCGGTGGTGTGTGCGGGATGGCGGTTGTCGGCCCATACCTCCAAGTGAGACTCTGACGTTACGACTATTTCGGCGTGAATGCGATAGCCGGCCCACACTCCCAGGCACGGCTGCACTTTCACAACCATGTCCTCGCTATACCGGAATTCGTCCAAGTGGTGCAATTTGAATCCGGTACTGTCCTGCCCCATCACGTGCGCGATCTCCCAAGAGACTGCACGGGGCGGCTTTAAATGCGTTCTCTGTTTGAGCTTTAGTGTTCATTGGGTCCACCGCCCAGTGATTGAGCCAGCACGTTTTCCCGCTTGTCTAACTTTACTGCGTGTGGCTCACCGTGGCCTTACGCCTTACGGAATATCACACCCCCGTTGTGGCCTTTGCGGATGGCGTTGATGCGCCAGGCGAGGACCGGATGGGTTGACGTGAAGTTGACCACTCGCGCCCAATGGCTGCCTTGATCAACCGTTTCTTCGATGTGCTCCGCCAGGTCCAGGCCGTCATAGAGATGCTTGCCCGCGGTGAGCATGAGCAGGCCTTTGCAGTCCAGGTCTTGCGCAATGGCATGGCCCACTTTATCGCAGCCATACTCTTTGGCCCGGCCCAGCGGCAGGCCGATGAGGTAGTTGATCGGGAAAGCCACATTAAAAAGAAACGTGAACATGACGTACCACCACGAAACGTGCCCCAGCCGGATGTGGCCGGCCTCGTGGCCCAGTATGAATTTCAGGCTGTCCCAGTCCTCGTTCCGTAGGCAAGTCTCCAGCAGGTCCGAGTAAATGGCGCTGAAATTCCGCGATCCCGGCACGCATCCTGCTAAGGCATTCAGGGAGCCATCGCCATTGATGGTGTAGAGATCGGGAACCTCCTCAATCCCCACTTGCCGCGTCAGGTCTTCCCACATGGCGTATACCTCCGGAAACTGCCGCGCGGTAATGCGGACGGCGTTGGCGCGCAGCTTGCCGTATTCCCTGCCGAAGGTCCACACCACCAGCAGCATAAGGCCCACCGGCACCAGCAGGATGATTGTGGGAGACAGATAGGTATCGAGGAATTCGAGCGTCTCCCTTTCTTCCGCGGGCAGGAGTGTCCTAATCGCTTCATCCGACAGGTCCGCCGCCACCGGGTTGGCTTGGCGGTAGGTTGCCACGACTTCACCTGTGTACAGTGAAATTACTTCACCCCTGGCAAACGCCAACAGCAAGAAGATAGCAAACAGCATCACGGACGCCGCTATGCACAGACCCAACAGCCACCGCTCCACCGGATGCCTGAGCTTGCCTACATCTATCAGCTGCTGTTCCATGAGCTGTCTCTCCCTGTTTCTGGATTGCGTCAGCGTGGTAACGGCTCCTCCTGTCGAGATATTGTGGTCAGATTATACCTGAACTAGAGGGTATCAATAGGTAAAGCAGATTCCCGCTTCGGCTCAAAATGAGGCGGACGGATGAAGGGAGCAGACTACCCCCGTCAAGACGTGTATTGGCGAACTCTACGTGCTAGAGCTAGACTTCGGCGCCCACTATTGCAGTAGTCGCTCTGCCGGACAGAAGCCAGCCCTGGCGTGCAGGTACCTGCTTGAACTGAGATTCGTCTGCCCTTCAGCGTCCGGGCAACACCTGCGATTCAGTAGCCGGCTGACCTAGATTGACTGTGATGCGAGTGTATGGCAAGGGAGCTACGCGCTCACGGGTAGCTGCCTAATCACAGTAGTTCCCTCTTGAACGTCTCCACCCATCTTCTCTGATGGTGGGGCAGGCCGTTGAGGCGGACATCTAAATCTATGGCGACGTGGATGGTGTCGTGGGTGCTGCGGACGTTGGCGGCGGTGTCGATGTTGATCGTGCCGTCGGAGCGGGTGATGGTGCGGAAGTGTTGGCCGGTGGCGGTGGTATTGGCGGGATTGCGGTTGTCGGCCCAGACCTCCAGGCGCGACTCCGTCTTCACGGTCATGTCAGCGCTGGCCTTGACCTCGTTCACGAGATGAAGCTTCAGGCCGGTGCGGTCGCGCAGCACGTCGTGGATGATTTCCCAGGGCACGACGCGGGGCGAGACCGCCGGATACGTGCGCGGCGCGGCGGACGGCTCGTACGCCATCTCGTCGGGCGGCAGCTCGCCCGCGGGAGCCTGACGCGTGGGCACCACCGGCAGTTCCAGGTGCGATTCGCGCCCATTGTCCCGATAGACGCGGTTCCTGCCGTTATAGGGTGTCGGCCACACGTTGGGAAAGTCCGCGCTGCTGATGGAGAGCCGGATGCGGTGCCCCCGCTCGAAACGCCAGGCCGTAGCGTCCAGGTCCACGTGAAGTTCATAGACTGCCCCCGGTTCCAGAGGCTCCGGGTCGGTGAGCGAGTTGCGCCGAGTCCCGTTCAGCACGCCCATCGTCACCAGCGCGCTGGCGCCGTCCGGCGCCACGTCCGAGAGCCGCGCCACGAACGCCATCACCGGCGCGGTGGAACTGACATGGAGGACGGCTTTGCCCATGCCGATGATCTCCAGCGGTTCTTCCAAAGGCGCGGAGGTGTAGTTGGCGGAAAAAAACTCGTCCACGCGCTGGTCGCCGGGCAGGCCGAACGGCACCCCCGCGCTCCACAGACCGCCGGCGATGCCCACCGACGGCCGATATTCGTATTCCTCATAGCCGTCGTGGGTGGTGTGGGGATTGTCCGGCGCAAGGTCGCTGCCGAGGACAAGCCGCTGCGTGCGCCCACCGGGAATAGGATATCCCGGCTCGCAGCGCCAGTAGCCGGTGGTGTGGGTGCGGGCGGGATCCGGCACGTCGAAGGTCTGCATGTACACATTGATCGCCGGCTCGTCCATGATGCCGTTGTCAATGCCTTTGAGCCAGTAGTCGCACCAACGCACGGCCAGATGCTCCCGCGCCAGCGACGGCCCGGGCGTTTCGCAGTCCGGGCCGGAGTGGTTCCAGGGCCCGATGAGCACCTTAGCCGGCGCGGTCATGTGCTGTGAGGTGCGCAACGGCGCGTTGCAGTAGCCGTCGCGCCAGCCGCCAATGAGGAGCGCAGACGCCTTGATCTCGTGGTAGCGTCCCCGAATGCTGCCGGGCCGCCAGTATTCCCCATCCGTCTGGTTCGCCAACCACGTGAGCAAGTACGGAGCATTCTGCTCCAGGCGTTGCTCCCACAGTTCCGCCCAGCGCGCGCCGCTGTATTCGGGATAGGGCGGCATGGCGTTCATGCCTACCATTGCGCTGCCGTACGAGCCGATGTCGTAGTAGCAGCGCCAGGCCCCGCCGCGGTAGTGGCAGTCGTCCGTGTAGCGGTCGTCCGTGTAGTTCCAGGGAATGATGGTCACCAGATGCGGCGGCGCGAGGGCCGCGACCTGCACACTGGTGAAACCGCCGTACGAGCCGCCAGTCATGGCCACCTTGCCGTCGCACCAGTCCTGCGCGGCGATCCATTGCTCCACGTCGTAACCGTCGCGGATCTCCACGGGACGGTACTCGTCGTCGTTCATACCTTCGCTGGAGCCGGTGCCCCGGCAGTCGACGCGCGCGCCCACGTAACCATGCTCCGCCCAGTGGTGTTGCATGCCAGTGAGCGGCGCTTGGTCGTCCTTGCGGTACGGGATATACGTCAGAATAACCGGCCACGGCCCCTCCCCCACCGGCACGTGCAAATCCATGGCAAGCTTCGTGCCGTCACGGGTAGGCACCATGATGTTCTTATAGAAGCGAATGCCCGCCGCATCGACTGCCATGGGCTGCACGCCGGAATTCACATTGTTAAGCATGTATGCGCCTCTTGTCCAAGTGCGCTCGCCAAGAGTAATCTCGGCCTATGCCTTCGAAGGTCGCCAAGCGTCAGTCACAGGCTTCCTACCGGAGCGGAAGCTATCGGACCAATCAGCATGCGCATGCAAAGTCGGTCTCACCGGCTCCTGCCGTGCCGTGGGTAGCGTAGCCGTCACGTATCCACCAATCGAGCCCGCCGATCAGTTCGCGCACCTGGAAGCCAAGCTCCAGGAGTTTCAGCGCCGTCTTGGTGGAAGCATTGCAGCCGATCCCGTCACAGTAGCAGACATAGGTGTGTGACTTGTCGAGCGCCGCGGTTGATTCGGAGCTGATTTGCCGGTGAGGAAGGCTGATTGCGCCGGGGATATGCTCGGTGGCATAGGCGCTGGCAGCGCGGCCGTCCACAACAACGATGCGATCGTCTAATCCCATAGCCTCGTAAAGGTCCGCCGAGTCTATTTCGTAGGTGAGTTTGGCCTGGTAATATGCGATCTGACTGTGTCTCATCTTGTTCTTCCCGGGCGATGCGGCGCTTAGCTACTCTCCGCTTTGCTGCTTGCTCTCCGCCTGGCATAGCGGGCAAGCGCCCGGTTCGCTCAACTGGGTGCCACACTGCTCGCAGCGGTGAAGACCCCCCTCCTCCGTTGCTTCCAAGCGGGCGACGGCTTGTTGGCGCACGGCAGGGTCTGCGATGAGCTCGATGGCTTGGCGCAGGCGGCGTTGGCGGTCGGTGTCATCGTCCGTGGCGGCGGGCGGGCGCGGCGTTTTTCTATTCGGCTGGGGAAGTGAACCCGGCGTAGCGCGGGGGGCAGGCCGTTGGCCGCGCACGCGGAATTCGAGTTTGCTCACGAGCGGTCGGCCCATTATCTTGTTCAGATCGCGCATAAGCTGGGGCGTGCGCATGTGCAGTTCGTGGATGGCGGCCGAAGAAGGGGCTTCCACGACCAGGACGCCGCGCAGGAAACGGACGGGACGCGCAGCACGGGCATGAATGGGTAATTCCGCCGCCACAGCGCGCCAGGCGGCGAACGCCGCGGCGCGCTTGAGCTGCTCGGAGATGCCAAGCTCTTCGATGGTGCCGGGCAGGATGTCCTTCAGCGATTTAAACACACGCAGTCCTTCCTCCCACATAAGCCTAGCATAGTCTCGAGTGAGCTTAGACTAGCTTTCCCATTGGCACTAGCGGTGCCATCTCTAGATGAGACCTCTGCACAACCTTTGCCGCAGCGTGGAAGTCCTTTCACCGTCCTCGCCGTAGCGATGCGGCAGCTCATGGCCCGTGGGCGGCGAAATGCCAAAACATCGAGACAACGTGCGTACGTTCGCGTCCGGCAGCCGCGCCAGAGCGAGGAATTCACGCTTCGCATCCGCAGCAGTCCTCTCCTTCCCAGGCATGAGGCGCTTCCTTCATTACTCAAGAAGAGTGCCCTAATGTGTAAAGTATGTCTGCGCACACCCGTTAAGTATCTCCGAGGTCTATTCAAGAGGACCGGGGTGAGGGGGGAATCGTCCGCGGATTCCGCCCAATTCCCTTGTGGCCGTCAGAGCTACGAACGTGTCCCCTCTGGATTCTGCGTCGGCACAAATGGGACGAGTATTGACTATTCCGTCCGTACTTCGACACTTCGGCTATCCTGCACTGAGCTAGCTGAAGTGCACAAGACAGGCAGGCCCAACACGTACGGCTTCACCGCCTCGTCCGTTACACTGAAGTGAGACTCTCCATGGCACAGCAGAGGAGACGGCGCCTGTGAGGATCCCGATTACGATGTCGCACGGCACCGATCAATACCCAGGCCAGCGCAACCCGCTGACCAAAGAACATTTCGCGCAGCTCGTTGCTATCGCGCACGAACTGGAATTCCAATCCATCAGCTACGATGACCTGGCAGCATGGCTGTGGCACGGCGGCACATTGCCGGAGCGTCCCATCATGTTCGACTTCGACCATCCGATGAAGTCCATGCGGCATGAGGTGTTCCCAGTGCTGGACGAATATGGGTACACGGCAAACCTCTTCATCAACACCGGTCTGATGGACGACATGTACCACGCAGGCGTGCCGCACGTTGCCGAGCGGCGATACTTGCTCTGGGAAGAGGCCGGCGAACTGGCCGAGGCCGGCTGGCAGATCGGCGCGCACACGGTTACCCACCCCAACCTCTCGGAGCTCAGTCAGTTAGATCCCACCGGCGAGAAGCTGCGCGCCGAGCTGGAACAGTGCGACGCAACGATTGAAAAACACCTCGGCATCACGCCGCAGGATTTCGCCTTTACCGGCACGAGTTGGAGCAGCAGCGCGGAACGTGAAGTGAAGGCGCGCTATCGCTTTGGTCGCTTGTGGATTGTCGGAGCGGAGTACCAGGTGGACGGCAAGAAGACCCGTTACGCAGACCTGGCCGGTGTGCCTGGAGCAGACGAGCCTGACGGCGGCCCGCCCCGCGCCGCGCGCTACATCACGCGCCATGCCGATCCCTACCGCCTACCGTCCATGGAGATCAACGCGCTCATCTTCGCGCCCGCAGCCTTTCGCCGCTATCTGGAAGGTGCTTGGGAAGCCTAGCAGGCGTTGTCAGCACCGTGTTGCACCAGCGCAGTCTGTGACTGCGCTTTGGCATTACACTCCTGCCCTGCCGTACGCCTCTAAGGTCTGACGACATCAAGTAGCAGGAGTGCGGGAAAGGAGAGAGCTAATTCACAGTGTGCCGTTAGCCTGCGCGGTGCACCGGCGCTTGCGTACTTGAGAGTTTCTCCAGTAACCTTGCTCCGGTTTGGCCTGCATCGTATTGCTGCATCGTGCGGGCGAGCGCCGCAGCCTTCTTGTGCACATCTGCTGATCTCAGCATCGTCTCGATAGCCCCGCGTAGCGCCGCGCTCGAGGCACGTGCAGGATCAACCGCAGTGCCGACCCCGAGCCACTGGACGCGCTGCGCATTGTCGGGCTGGTCGTCCGCAAAAGGCACAACCACCGCCGGCTTACCGTGCAGCAGCGCACCCATTGTCGAGCTCAAGCCGCCGTGGTGCACCACGACCTGCGCTTTCGGAATGATGATGCTGTTCGGCACGAACCGTTCAACGCGTACGTTGCCCGGCGGCGTGGGTAAATCGGAGAGATTGCCGCCGGTGGTCACCACCACGTCGGCATCAAGTCCCCGCGCTGCCTCAAAGAGCGTAGCGAAGAACGCTGACTGGTAGATGCTCTGCACCGTGCCGATGGTGGCGTACACAAGCGGTCGCTCGCCGGGCAAGGTCTCCAGCCACGCCGGCACTGCATAGTCGCGCGGGCGGTCCCAGAGAGACGGACCGACAAAGTGCACCGTGGGCGGCCAGTTCTGCCGAGGGTATTCGAACTCCCACGGCATTAATGCGAGCATTAAGTACGGCGAAATGGTGCTCCTGAGGTAGCTGTCGCGGACGGGCGGCAAGCCGAATTCGGCGCGAATTTCGTTGAACTGGCGGTCGTGCCGACGCGCCACAATGCGGAAGAGCGACCAGAATAAGGGCGTCGCGCAGCGCTGGAGTAGGTTGGGAGGATAGGGTAGCCTGATTCCGTAGGGATGCGCGCCTTCGCCCTCAAGCAGCCCGGGCGCTACCGTCGTCGTAGCCCACGGCAGGCCGGTAGTATCCGCCACGATGCTGGCGAGATGCGTGAAGCCATCGAAGACAAGCACGTCCGGTTGCCACGACGTTACGGCGTCCAATACTTCACGGGCAGCGGTGGCGGCAAACGAGTAGAAGACCTCGCGAATCATGTAGTCCAAGCGTCGCTTGCCGCGCAGCCGTCCCAGCTCCGGCCAGCGCCTGAGCGCTTCTTCCGCTGTGATTGCCGGCCCCACCGGGAAGAATTGAGTTGCCAATGGCGCTACTGTCCCCTCCATGCTCGGACCGGTAGCGTAGCCTACCACGTGCCCGCGTTCACGCAACGCTTGCACAATGGGGAGCGTGGGGTTTATGTGCCCGGAAGCCGGTATGGCGGCAAACAGAAAGCGAGCCACTCTATTTCAATTCACGTCTACAGCAGTCGCGTGGGCGGCTGCAACGAAACTCTCGCGGATAGCGGGACGAAACGACCATAGTACAATGGTAGCAAAGGCGTCGGTTGGCAGGGCCGGTTTACCGATCATACTCGGGTCAACGGCAGCGAGAGGTGTGCAGGACCCAGATGACGCGCGGGCTGCAAGCCGTTTCTACGTGACTTCACTCACGGCAGACGGGTCCGTCTGCGGTGATCGTGACAGCATTCTGCAGTTTATGTGAGAGTAGCATGAATCCCACTACCCAAAACGATAGGACACGCGGCGGCATAGAAGACCTCTCCGGCTGTCGGGCCGTGGTCATGGGGCTGGGTCTGCATGGCGGCGGCGTGGGCGTCGTGCAGTATCTGGCGGCACAGGGAGCTGCGGTTACGGTTACAGACTTACGGGACGCGGAGACGCTACGTCCCTCATTGGCAGAGTTGGAGGGTCTGTCGCTTCGCTACGTCCTGGGACGTCACGAGGAGGATGACTTCCAGCGCGCCGACCTGGTCATTCGCAATCCCGCCGTGCCGCTGGATTCACCGTACCTGGCCGTGGCGCGCAAGGCCGGTGCGCGGATCGAGATGGAGAGCAGTCTTTTCATACGCGCATGTCCCAGCCCTTACATTGCGGGCATTACCGGCACCAAGGGCAAGACCACGACCACGGTGCTGCTCTCCCAGATGCTGGCCGCGGCCGGATGTCACGTGGTTACGGCCGGCAACCTGCGCGTCTCGATGTTGAGCCAACTTGCGGACATTAGCGAGGAAACGCGAGTGGTGTTGGAGCTATCCAGTTGGCAGTTAGAGGCCTTTGTGCCGCATGCCTACAGCCCGCCGCTGGCCGTGGTGACAAACGTACTGCCAGACCACCTGAATCGCTATGCGGGCATGGACGACTATGCGGCTGCCAAGGAGATCAATGTTCAGTACCAACACGCGGACGACATGGCTGTCCTCAATCGTGGCAATGCCTACACGCGGCAGATGGGCAAGCGGGCGCCTGGACGCGTGACGTGGTTTTCCGCCCAAGATACCATCCCGGGTGAAGCAGATTCCCCGCTGCGGGGCGCCCACCTGCGGGAAAACCTGGCTGCGGCATCGGCTGCCGCGCGGGTATGGGGCGTGGACGATACCGCGATCGTAGCGGCGGTGCAGAGCTTTGCCGGTGTGCCGCATCGGCAGGAATTGGTGCGGGAGTGGCGCGGCATCCGCTTCATAAACGACACCACCGCCACCATGCCCACCGCTACGGTTGCGTGCGTCGAGACTATTCCCGGCCCGAAGGTACTCCTGCTGGGCGGCGCGGATAAGCAGCTCGACTTTGCGGGGCTGGCGCAGTCGCTGCATGCCCATAGAGAGGTGATCCGGGGTATTGTGCTCTTGGAAGGCAGCGCCACGGACCGATTAATGGCGGTATTGCCACTGCCTGTCGCTGGCCGGTATGCAGACATGGATGAAGCGCTTACACAGGCCGTCGCGCTGGCCCGCGCCGGAGACGCGGTCATCCTCTCGCCGGGCTGCGCCTCGTTCGGCATGTTCCAGCACGAGTTCGAACGCGGCGAGGCTTTCCGTAGGTGGGTCGCCGACTTGCCTGAGTGAGCAACCAAATGTGACGCCCATTGTAGGGGCTCCGAGTTTCTTGCGGATTCAGCACGGGATAGGGAATTACAATTGGTAGGGCGCGCGTTGCGCAAACGTCGTACGAAAGAATGTTTAACTCGCAGAGAGGAAGTGTGTATGAACACAGCACTGATCACTGGCTATGATCACTTTGGCGGTATCCACCCGGAAACTGCCACTATTGCTAACTGCCTGCGTTGTCTGGGCGTGGAGAATCCGGCCACCGGCAAGCCGTTCAGCGAGGCAATGCTCTTTGGCATCGCGGGCGGCTTGGGGGCATGCTACATCCTGTGGGAATTCAAAGAGTACAATCGCCCGGTCGTCGTGTTCGGATTTCAAAACACATTCAACTACCCGGTCCGGTATGTGACAAAGCTCTGCGAGCGGCTCAATGTCACGCCTGAGTTTCGTGAAACCGGCGGGATGAAGAAAGCGAGAGCAACTCTCGATGACGCTCTGGTAGCGAATCGACCCGCGATTCTTTGGTTGGAACGGGAACTGCTCGACTACTACAACCGCGACCCCGGCGACACCGGCTGGTTTAGCTGGGTTGTGACCGCCTGCGGCTACGATCCGAGCGCCGACGTGTACACGATAGACGATACGGGTGCGCGGCCGTTCACGGTGCCAAGCGCTTCCCTCACCGCCTCCCGCCAGCGCATTCCATCGTTTAAGAATCGCCTCTTGCTTCTTTCGCCAACGGAATCAATGGACCTACCGGCAGCCATTAGAGAAGGTATTCAAGGGAATGTAGAATACCTAGGGTCAAAGTCGACCTCGTTCGCGCTGCCTACGCTGCGCAAGTGGGCGCGCATGCTCACGGATACCAAGAACGCGAAGGGCTGGCCCACCGTATTTGCGGAAGGCAAGTGTCTCTTCTCCGGTCTGGCCTCGGTCTACGAGGGGATCATGCATGAAGGCAGCGACGGCACCGCCCTGCGCGGCATGTACGCCGACTTTCTCGCAGAAGCCGCGGTGATTTTGGAGTCTCCGGCGCTCGATGAGGCTGCATCAGCATACCGTGCATTAGGCGCAAAGTGGGAGGGGTTGGCGGAGATGGCGCTCGACCCGGCAGTAGAGCCCTTAGCTGCCGCCCGCGCGATTCTTGATGGGCGTGAAGCTGCCATTAAGACAGGCGGCGACGACCAGGCCGATGCGATTGTCGGACTCGGTAAGGAGTTTGAAGCTATGCGCCCGGCCCTGGACGCCGACTTTCCACGTGACGAAGCCTGGATCGGCGACCTCTTTGCGCGGATGCAGAGTCAACTCAACGACATCTATGCTCATGAGATGGCCGCACTAGACTTGCTACGGTCCTCATTGGACGGGTGACCCGCGCGTTAACCTTCTCAGCCAGGCAGATCCTTGCATCACATCGGCCTCGGTGCAAGGGTTGCTCCCTCCCTGAGGAGACCCTTGCGAAACCTAAGGGGAAGCGAAAGCGTTCCCACTCCCTCGACGGGAGTGGGCTAGAGCCTGCCCCGTACGTGATACGGGGGTGCGGGTGAATCTCCTGAAGTCTCTCCATATGTACACCGATTCTGCCCTGATACGTCTTGACACTACTCAGCGTAAAGGCCATTGTAGCAAAGAGACCCCCTCACCCCAACTCTCTCATCCAGGAGAGGGAGTGCCCCTGTTTGAAAGTGGGGTTATGCAAGGTTCTCCGAGGGAGAGTCGGTGTGGGTAGTCTTGGATAATCCAACTCCCTCCTCAGCGTGGGAACCGCAAGGGTCTTCACCCGGGAGCAGCATCCCGAAGTTTCCCAGCATCTCCTACGGCTGCGACGCCGATCCTTCCAGCACGCGCCGGGCGGCTTGGGCTTTCACCAGTGTCTCTTCATACTCCGCTTGCGGATCGGAATCGGCCACCACCGCGCCGCCCACTTGCAGGTAGAGGCGGTCGCGCGTAAGAACCACCGTACGGATGACGATGCTTGTATCCATCGTGCCGTCAAAGCCAAGATAGCCGATGGCGCCGCAGTAGATTCCGCGCCGCACGGGTTCAAGCTCTTCGATGATCTCCATTGCCCGAATCTTGGGACAGCCGGTTACCGACCCGCCGGGAAACGCAGCCTCAAGCGCTGCCACGGCATCGGCTTCCGGGCGCAATTCTCCCGTAACCGCGCTGACGAGCTGCCAGACATTGCTGTAGCCTTCAACGTGCCAGAGGGAGGGCACGTTTATGGAGCCAAGCCGGCAGACTTTCCCCAAATCGTTGCGCAGCAGGTCGACGATCATGAGGTTCTCGGCGCGGTCCTTCTCGCTGGTGCGCAACTCCTCCGCCAGAGCGGAATCCAAAGTTGGCGTGCCCCCGCGCGGGCGCGTGCCTTTGATCGGCCGAGACTCCACAGCCCTATCGCGCACGTGGAGAAACCGTTCCGGAGAGGCGGACACGACCCAGCTATCGCCGAGATCGAGGTAGGCAGCAAACGGTACCGGACTCTCCTGCTGCAAGCGCTCGTAGAGTGTCCACGGCGATCCCTCCCAGCCTGCCGCAAACCGCTGCGAAAGGTTGACCTGGTAAACGTCGCCGGCTGCGATATATCCCTGTGCCCGCTGCACCATTGCCAGGTACTGCTCGCGGGTCACATTCGCCTGCAAGGGCGTGGTGAGACGGAAGCTTCCAGCGACATTTTCTCGCTCCTCGCGGGGCGTCTGGCAATTCGCAAGAATGTCTAGTATCTGCCCCTGCCGCGCCAAAGCGGCATCATCCGTGCCTTCCGGCAGGCCGGTAGTCACCAGCCAGGACGTTTCCGTTTGGTGGTCGTGGGCAAGCACCCAGTCGTAGCAGCCCAGGCTCATCTCAGGGGTAGGCACGTCATTGCGGGCCTGCGACGGTAGTTCTTCAAGCTGGCGTCCTACGTCATAGGCGAATACGCCTACCGCGCCGCCTTGAAACGGCGGGCCGTGGGGCGCTGATGGGACGGCATACTCTGCCAGCAACTCGCGCAGCGCCGCGAACGGCTGCCCGTGGAACACGGTGGAGCGCTGGGGCTGCTGAGGCCACTCGACGGTGATGCGGTCGCCGGTGCTCTCCATGCGCACAAATGGGTCCGCAGTGAGGTAGGAATACCGTCCCAGCACGCCCTGTTGACTGCTTTCGAGCAGCGCCAAGCCCGGCAAATGGCCGAATGCCGGCGCGACCGCGCGAGGCACTATGGCCTCAGGTAACTGCCGTACCTGTACCGCAAGCGTGCTGGCGGTCACCGTGCTTAGCATACGCCTTGGCCCCTCGTCCTGATGGAGACCTTTGCGTAGCCGCATTGGACCGGCGGCGCTGGGGCCGGACCGGCTGGATCTTTCCCCTCACCCCGACCCTCTCCCCTGTACAGACCGGGGACATAGGTAACAGTTGTTCGGGGACATGGGTTACACATTTTACTGATTGACACCTACGAGAGCATTGGGTTGGTCCGGGTTTGAAAAGAGACTGGCGACACAGTGCACTCACTTTCCGCCTGTCAGCTTGTGCCAGAGAAACAAACAGTGTGCATAAGGATATTGAGTGGATCTAACTTTCAAGGCAAGGACATCGCATACTACGAAAACCCCCTCGTTCTATGGTGTTACCTATGAGCCCGAACATGTGTTACCCATGTCCCCGGTCTATACACTCCCCCAGAGAGAGGGAGTACTACGTGCGCCTGCGGCCGAAATGTTGTTCAGGTCTCTTAAAGAGACTATGCCACAGGCAGGAGTGCTGCGGCATGTTAAGGGGGCACAGCTCCGAACACCTAGAGACCTATGCGCTACTGAGTAAGGCCAATATTAATGGGTCGGCGCAGGGGAGTCTTCCCTTCACCAATTGGCCGGTACAGGGAAGTCTGCGCTTTCCCCCGGCCCTCTCCCCAGGTGGCCGTTTCACAAATGTATCGCTCCGTGTAGACTTGCCCTTCGACCCTTCGACAGGCTCAGGACAGGCAGGCTCTGGGCGAACGAATCAGGCAATAATCCGCACGTGCCGAGTGCTGCGCGAAGTCTGCTGCGCGAAACCTGCTTTCCCCAGGAGGCCGTCTCACAAATGCAACGCTCCGTGTAGACTTGCCCTTCGACCCTTCGACAAGCTCAGGGCGAACGGATTTGACAGGCTCTGGGCGAACGAAACAGGCAATAGTCCGTTCGTGCCGAGTGCTGCGCGAAGTCTGCTGCGCGAAACCTGCTTTCCCCAGGAGGCCGTCTCACAAATGCAACGCTCCGTGTAGACTTGCCCTTCGACCCTTCGACAAGCTCAGCACAGGCTTGCCGGAGGGTCGAAGCACGATTTGGCTACTCTAGTCGCATCATGAGACACCCTCACCATGGGGAGAAGGCCGGGGTGAGGGGCTATCTTCACCATTCCAGCCCAATTCCCGGCGTTCGTCAGAGTAACGCAGAAGGCTCTGAGAAGGGAGAAGGTCGCCACTTATTCTTAGCGACTCCATGTTGGAAGAGCCTCATACGATGTGTTCAACTGCCCAGAGATTCCGCCACAGGGTGCTTACTACGCAACGTGCGGCTCGCTTCCGGGATGCGTTGCCATGTCGCAAGGGCTGACTTCCTGTCTCCCGCCAGCGCCTGGGCGTAGGCCAGGTTTGCCAGCACGTCCCAGCGGTTGCAGGGCTGCCAGAGGGCGATTGCTTGTTGGTCTGAAGAGGAGGGCACGGGCGTCGCAGTGAGTTCCACGACCCGATAGAGCCGTCGTCCAAACACCGTGATGGGCCTGCCCCCGCACACCGCCAAGACGGCAGAACCGTCAGCCGCTTTCACGACGCCGAGAAAGCGTCCGGTCGTCCAAATTGCGCTGCCGACCAAGCTAGCGTAGAGAACAAGGGCGCCACCCACCGGCACCACGTGAAACGTCGGAAAGGCGGCGACCACAATACCGCTGACCGCCGCCAGGGCGCAGAACGTCCAGAGGAGCCACACCACGCGCAAGCGGCCGATCCCCAGCATTTCGAAGTGGTGGTGCAGCGGCGTAGCCGTAAACGGAATTGGAAACTCTGTATGGGGCACAAAGTGCGGTGTCCCGGCATAGCGTCCCAGGCGCACACAGTGGCGGAAGAACGGCGTAACGACTTTGGCTTGCAGAAACCCGGATCCGCCGTCCAGCAAGAAGACGCCGCCGATGAAGAGCCAAATCGCATCCGCGCCGGCAAAGAGCGCCAGTGCGGCAAAGGCGCCGCCGAGCCCCAGCGCGCCGCTATCGCCGAGATAGATGCGGGCGCGTCGTTTCACCGTCCCCGTCGACGACCAATCGGAAGGCTGATTGCAGAGCAGCAGCCCGATGCACACACCCAGCAGCGCCGCCGCAAAGGCGATCAGCTCGCCGTCTGCCTCGCGTATGATGAGCGAGAGCAACATTCCGCCGCCGGCTATAGTCGCCATGCCGGCAGTCAGACCGTCAATGCCGTCGCTCACGGCGACTGAAAACGCCGACCCAAGCGTGAGCGCAAAGAGCCAGACCAGCGTGAGCCCGAGACCGACGATGCCGGCGACGTTGAGGGCTTGCAGCACTCTACCGCCCTGTGCGGCTGCCTGCGTGAAGTCTCCCGACCACCAAAACAGCGCGGCAACCGCAATTAGCGCCGCAATCGCGTGGGCAGACAGGTAGGCGCTGTCGCCGAAGCCGGTGCCTTGCCGCCACTTTAGCCAGTCATCGATGAAACCGATGCCAAAGAAGAGCGATGTCAGAAGAATGAGCAAGAGCAGGAGATCGCCGGTGTCGGGCCAGACGATTCGCCAAACGCCGCCCACGCACCATAGCGTAATGAACAATGCAATGCCGCCGACGCTGGGCAGGCGCAGGCTGGGTAGGTCTTCATGGTCTTTGCTCTGCACTACCGGCTTGACCTGGCCGGACGTGAAGCGCGGGAACAAGCGGCGCAACACGGCGCTCAGGAGCAATGTCAGCCCCGTTGCACCGCCCAACACCAGTACGGTCGTGAGTACGTCCATTCAACTCAACTGCTTATATTTTTCCACTAACTCATCGCAATGATTGAATGCTGCCCTTCGACAAGCTCAGGGCGAACGGAATAGAAAAGTCCGGGACAAACGGATTCGACAGGCTCAGGGCGTACGCTATCGAAATGCTCAGAACGAACGCAGTCAACAAGCTCAGGGCGAACGCTATCGAAACGCTCAAGGTAAACGCGATCGAAAAGCTCGGATCGAACGAATTTGACAGGCTCAGGGCGATCGGAATCGCATAGTTCGGGACAAACGGATTTGACAGGCCCGGGACAAACGCATTCGACAAGCTGAGAGCCTGCCCCGTACCTGATACAGCGAATCGACACGAAACGGGGGTGAATGGAAGAGCGGGGAATCCGTTCGTGCTGAGCCTGCCTGTCCTGAGCTTTTCGAAGGGTCGAAGCACGGATTGGCGCATGAGAGCCGAACTATGAGATGCCTTCAAGTAGTCCAACACGATTGTATTGATCGGTAGCGTAGTCCCTTCGACTGAGCCTGTACTGAGCACTTCGGCAAGCTCAGCACAGGCTCTGCCGAAGTGCTCTGGACACGTTTGCAACCCCGTATCACGCGCGGGGCAGGCTCTGCGCCATCTTGCCGTATCGTGGAGCGAGCACACCAGCCCGGGGGCAGAGCACAGGTTACAAACCTGTGCTACCGGAACGCTTACTGTGCTACCGGAGCTCTTACCTATCTACCGGCGCTCCCGTTCGTGCTGAGCCTGCCTGTCCTGAGCTTGTCGAAGGGTCGAAGCACGGTTTGGCGCATGAGAGCCGAACTATGAGATGCTTTCTAATTCAACTCTTGCCAGATCCGGCGCACGAAAGCAATGGCCTCGCGGGTCTCCTCTACGCGGTTCTCCCCGGCCTCGCGCTCGATGCAGTGGTAACCCGTGAACCCGATGTCTTGATACGACTTCAGGTAGCGCGGCCACTCGATCCAGCCCTGGCCCAATGGAGTCTCATGGCGGCCGGAGTCATCCTCCACGGCGGAATCTTTGATGTGTGTATGTATGATATGGTCCCGCAGGATGTAGACTGCTTCGTGGGGGTCGGATTCGGCAAAGGCCTCCGCGCGATCGTATGGGCGACCCTCTTGTTTGGCAATGCGCGCCGCCCACGTGATGAAGTTTGCCGGGTCGAGGTTAATCTTTATTCCATCGGTATCGATTGAGTTAATGAGATCCAGCAGCACGGACGGCGGTTCCGGGCCGGTCTCGATACCGAAGTACATGCCCGTCTGCTCCGCATGCGTACCGATTGCTTCCATAGCTTCGCGAAAGACCTGCCGTCGCGGGGCGTTGGCGTCTTTGGGCACGATGCCGATGTGGCTGGTGAGCGCCGGGGCGCCGAGAGCGCGGGTGTGGTCGAGCAGGCGCCTGGTTTCGTCCACCCGCTCAGCCATCGTGTCGGCATCTCCAAAGTCGTCCAGGCCGCCGTCGGTTGCCGAAATCACCATGCCCAAGTCTGACACACGCTGCTGCACTTCCTTGATTCCCGCCGCATCGAGCTCATCGGGACCGTATTCGCCGTGCCCTACCGTCAACTGCACGCTCTCAGCACCGATCTGCGCCGCCGTTTCGAGGCCTTCCGGCCCCGGCGTGCGCAAGCAGATGAGCCGCACACCAACTTTGATATCAGCCATGGCAATACCTTTCTTCTACGACTTCCCCATTTCCATTTCTTAATTCAAACAAAATCAACACCGTCATTACCATGAAAATGGCAAGCCGACCTCCGTCATTCCCGCGCAAGCGGGAATCCATCTTCTCTACACTGCACGCGAGAGGTTTCTTGTGAGAAACAACTCTCGCACTTGTTCAAGGTGCGTTGTTCGGAGGAAGGCCATGTTGGGACGATGCAGGGCACGAGATTCCTCGCTCCGCTTCGGAATGACAATGCGCGCCAACACCGCTTTGCACAAAGCCGCCACTGCGCTGACATCATACCACGCCTGTTGCGGTGTCACGCCAGCACGTCACGAACCTGCTGTTCCATGTACTCAAGTGCCCGTGGCAGCATCACCTGACCGCGAATAGCCGCTTGCAGCGTCTCTGCGCAGACTTCCTCCACCTGCGGATAGGCGGCAAACATTGGAAACGTCAGCATGTGGTTCTGAATGGTCTCCTCCAACAATTCCAGCCGCCTTGCATGCATCGTGCCCGAGGGTGTCTCGCTGCGGACGCGCGCCATCACCGCGTCTCTCGGCACAATTGCGCCGGCCTGGGTCTCCAGGTACTGGCTCTCTGCGGAGGTCAGAAAGCGCACGAGCGCCAGCGCGCCTTCCATGTCCCGCACCGATGCGGGAATAGCGAACGAGTGACCTCCCGCATAGACGGCGCGTTTACCAGCGGGGCCAAGCGGATAGGGCGCAACGCCAAACGCATCGGCTACGGCGCTGGTCTGCGGGTCGGTGAGTAGGCCGTAGTAGGCTGGCCAGTCCGCGGTCAACGCGCAACTGCCGTCACGAAAGAGCTGCGATACTTCATCGAAGTAGGTCGCGGTGAGATCACGCGGGGTGAGGCCCTGCTGGTAGAGGTCGGCCAGGAAGCCCAATGCCCAGCGGCCGGCAGACGTATCAAATGACGGGTTAAGCTGCGTATCGAATAGTGTCCCGCCCGCCATGGCGACCAACTCGAAGAACGTCCCAAACAAACCCGAGGAATGTCCGGGAAAGGCAAAGCCAAAGAGGTCGGGAGGCCGCGTGAAATACGTTGCCACGTCACGCACCTCATCCCACGTCCGCGGCACGCGCAGCGGACGGCCGTACTGCCGTTGAAACCGCGCGTGCTCCTCAGCATCTTCCAGCAGATCGCTCCGGTAGAAGAGAATGCGGGCGTCCACGTTGCGGGGAATCTGCACGAGCGCGCCATCGACCCGCGCAAGTTCGAGCAAAGCTGGCGAATAGTCTGCAAGCTCAGCTTCAGAAAAGTGCGTATCAAGGGGAAGCAGCCACGCCTGCTGAGCCGGTGCGTATTTGACGTGGGTTGAGATGACGTCGTAAGCTGCTGTGCCGGCAGCAATCACCTCGTCGATGTGGGCATTCAGCGCGGGATGCGGCAGGCGCACGTGGACATTGACCGCGTAACCGGTCTCCTGCTCGAATTGGGGTAAGCGACTGTAGAGCGCGTCATACTGCGGCCCGCTGATGAAGGCGACGTTGAGGTGTTGCTGCGGCAAGAGTGGCAGTACTCCTCGGCACGATGCTGTAGGTATATAGAATGCGGCCTGTTTTGTTCGGCTACCGAAGCCATTGCACAGATTCGTAATTCCGGCGAACCCCGGAATCTAGAAGGAGGCGGAGTCCAAGCACTCGCCGGCTAATTGCATTCAAAGTCTTCCCGACCTTCCCTCGGAGTCAGGAGAGGGGCGATTGAGCGCCTTCAAGTCAGGCGGGGGACAAGCCCCCACGCTACAAGGAGAATGGGCCGCTCTAGACTTCCGTCCCGCTTACCGCCATCAGCTACTTCTCGTGGGTTCCAGCAACAACTCCCTCATCAAGAGAAAGTGTTCTCTTGCGTAACTTACTCTACAGCATGCCAAAAAGCGGCTGGCCCTTTACACCGATGTCGAGGCGGTAAACTGCGCCGGTCTCGGTTTCCGTGACGTAGAGTGAGTCATCCCAGAAGGCCACGTTCGTGGGATTCTTGCCTGACACCGGCAACTCCTCAATCACTTCGCCGGTGGGCGCAATCACGGCCACTGCGCTCTTGCCGTAATGGGCCACGTAGAGGTTGCCGTCTGCGCCAAAGTCCATGCCGTCCGGCCCCACGCCGCCTTCCATCTGGGCGTACAAGCTGCGGTTGTTGGCGCTGCCGTCGGAGTTCAGGGTAAAGGCATGAATGCGCCGGGTAAAGGTCTCCGCAACGTAGAGCGTCCCCTCGTCCGCGGACAGACAGATGCCGTTTGGGAACGCCAGACCTACGGCAAAGACTGAGATCGCGCCATCTGCCCCTACACGGAACACGCGTCCCACCGGGTTTTCCAGCGTAGACCCCTTAGGATCCGTGAAGTAGCAGTTGCCGTGACTATCGAGAATGAGATCGTTCGGGCCCCGGAACGGCTTCTTCTAAAACGACTCCGCCACCACCGACCACGTCCCGTCGGGCGTAAAATCAAGGATCTGCGCCAAGCCGTTTTCCGCGACAATCAGATGACCGCTTTGGTGCAGGCGCGACCCGCACGGCACACCGCCGGTCTCCGCAAAGACTTCCACGTGTCCATCCTGCGTTACCTTGCTGATACGTCCGGCATCACACTCCATGACGTAGAAGTTGCCTGCGCGATCGAAGGAAGGACCTTCGGGAAAGCCAAAGCCGTCGGCAACCAGAATAGGATCAGCGTCGGTCTTCATGCGCAAGTTTCCTTTCTCTTCGGTAACGGTGTGCGCCTCCGCGCACACGCCCTGGCGCGCCCTTCCGCACAAGCATGAAAAGATTATTTGCTACTGCGTTGCAGCGTCTTTGTCGCGTTTCTGCGCCGCCGGACCCAACGGACGTGAGAGATCGTACTCCAAGAGCTCGGGATGACGTTGCAGGAACTCCTGCACTCGCGTACCGCCCAGACCCTTGAAGCCAAGCAGAAACCCGCCATCTATAAGCAACGTGTGCCCCGTAACAAAGCGCGCGTCCGCCGAACAGAGATAGAGCGCCCCTTGGGCGATGTCCTCGGCGCGACCAACGGTGGGAAGAACATTCCAGAGGATATTCCGTTCGTGCCAGATCGGATCGTTGGCGTTTTCTTCTTTCATCTCATCCGACGGTATGGCGCCCGGCGCAATCGCGTTGACGCGAATGCCGTCGTTGCCCAATTCGAGGGCCATTTGCTTTGTGAGCTGGATGAGCGCGGCCTTGGCCGTCTCGTAGGTAGGGTAGCCGGGGCTGACCTGGAAGCCGTGCACCGAGCTGAGGTTGAGGATCGCGCCGCCGCCGGCCGCTCGCATGTGTGGCACGGCGAATTTGCTCGCCAAGAAAGGCGCTCTGAGCAAGACGTCAAAACTCGCGTCCCAATCCTCCGCGCTCAGCTCTTCTATCGAACCGCGCCGCTCCCAATGAGCATTGTTAACGAGAATTGTCACCCCGCCGTAGCGTTCCACCGCGGTGGCCACCATGTCGCGGTTGCCGGCTTCGGTGCCAACGTCCGCATGGAAGAATGACGCTTCGCCGTCGTCGCTGCATATAGCCTCCGCCACGGCTTCGCCCGCCTCGTCCTGGATGTCGGCAATGAGGACTTTCGCCCCGTCTGCCGCGAATCGACGCGCAATCGCACGCCCGATGTTATTGGCGGCGCCCGTGACGATGGCTATGTGATTCTGCAAGCGCATAATGCACGAGGGTCCTGTGTGCAGTCGATGTCGAGTGGAGTCTATGGCGTTTCAATCAAAGTCGCAAATCGCCCGGCATCTTCATCCGTAATCGGGGAGGGCCGCGCGGCGTCTGCCGGACTTGGGGTAGCGTGTTCGTCTCTTTACATGCGAAGGCTTGTACCTATTTGAACAAATGGGCAGCGATTTGTCTACCTTCATAGGGACAGTGGACAATTCTCAAGTGGCACGCAAGCCAGGTGCTCGACCTCCCAACGATACTACGCTTGCCAAATTGTCGTATCGGGCTAACCGCATGCGTACCTTCTCTTTGTAGCGCTGGGCATGTCCCCCCGCCAGTGCACCAGAAAACGTAGCGCGGGGCTTGTCCCCCGCCAGAGCACCAGAAGACGTAGCGCGGGGGCTTGTCCCCCGTCAGAGCAGCAGAAAACGTAGCGCGGGGGCTTGTGCCCCCGCCAGTGCACCAGAAAACGTGAGCTGCAAGAGTCCGGCCTCAATCTGGCTTCCGACGTGCGCCGGATTGACGTATGCAAGCTTGCCGCCTGCGGGCATGGACGACTATTCTGCAACAGTGCCGTTTCACAGGAGTTTTCTTGGTCGCAATGCCGTACATCCGCGTAGTCCTGGCGCTGATTGCCTCTGTGGCGATCATCAGCAGCGCCTCAATACTGATAAAGCTTGCCGACGCGCCGGTGCTCATCATCGCAGCCTACAGGTTGGGAATTGCCGCGCTGGTGCTGGCGCCGGTCACGCTCGCAGTACGCAGGGAACATCTGCGGGCACTGAGTCGCCGTGATTGGCTGATTGGAGCGGTGGCGGGCAGCTTCCTTGGTCTGCACTTCATCGCCTGGATTGCTTCGCTGGAGTATACGTCCGTTGCCAGTTCCGTCGTGCTCGTTACGATTAATCCCATCTTCGTCGGTCTCGGCATGGTCGTAATCTTCCGCGAACGGCTTCACCCGCTGCTGGTGTGGGGCATCGCGCTTTCAGTGACTGGCGGCATCCTGATCGGCTACAGCGACTTTCAGGTGGCAGGTCAAGCCATCTACGGTGATGCACTGGCGCTGCTCGGGGCGGTGTTTCACTCCGGCTACTTGCTGCTGGGACAACGTCTGCGCCGGCGCCTCGACCTGCTGCCGTACATCACGGTAGTTTACGGCATGGCCGCGCTGCTGGTGCTCGTCGCGGCGCTGGTGACACAACAGACGTTCACCGGCTACGCGCCCGCGACCTTTCTCGTAATGATCCTCTTGGCGCTCGGACCTCAACTCCTCGGCCACACGGCCTACAATTGGACTCTGCGTTACGTCTCCGCCGCGGTCGTCGCCGTGGCAATCCTGGGCGAGCCGGTGGGCGCGAGTATTCTCGCGTACTTCATCCTGGACGAGCACCTGACGTTGCTGCAGGTCAGCGGCGGAGCGTTGGTGTTAATAGGGATATACCTCGCCCTGCGCACGCAAAGGCGCGAATAGTCGATTGTCAGTACCCTTGCCACCTGCTACTATCCCTGAAAGACTGCGCTTGAACTCTGTTCTCTTATGCGAGAACACTGGGCAGTCGTATTGATAAAGCTGTTGTCCATTCTTGTCGTGGTATCCCGTTTCTATAGAAGAATTTTGGCTCAGACGCTCAGCATAAAAAGGATTGTCTCTCGTGAACTGCATCGTCATCTGTCTCGACACCTTTCGCGCCGATTGTATCCGGCATCTCGGCGCAGAAAACATGCAAACGCCAACCCTCGACGCCATGGCGCGGGACGGGGTCTGGTTTGAGAACGCCTTTGCCGAGGCGCTGCCGACCGTGCCCGCGCGGCGCTCGCTCTTTACCGGCATACGCGGGTTCCCGTGGCGCTGGACGATTGACACCACAGGCTCCTCACCGGGCGCGCCGGGCATGCCCGGCTGGCACGGCGTGCCGCCCCATCAGCAAACGCTGGCCGAGCGGCTTTCCCGCGCGGGCTACGCGACGGGCCTCGTGGCCGATACCTACCACCTCTTCAAGCCGACTATGAACTTCACACGTGGTTTCATGAACTGGGAGTTCTTTCGCGGCCAGGAGGCCGATCCCTACCGCCTGGGCACCGAGGAGGAACTCCAGGCCGAGCGCTACACCTACAATCCTGACAATGTGCCATTCGGGCTGCGCCAGTGGCTCTGGAACGTGAAGGACCGCCACACGGAAGAGGACTTCACTTTTGCCAAGTGCATGCGCCGGGCCATCCAATTCATCGAGGAAAGCCGCGACCAGCACCCGTTCTTTCTCTGGGTCGACTCATTCGAGGCCCACGAGCCCTGGCATCCGCCGTTCAGCTATGCCGACGCCTACATGGACGCGCCCTGGCAGGGCATCGAACCCATTCAGCCGCGCGGCGAGCCGTTGTCCGCGGCGGAAGAGGAGCGCGTTAAGGCGCTCTACTATGGCTCGATCACGTTCATCGACAAGTGGATGGGTGTACTGCTCAACCACCTGGCAGACAGCGGCTTGCTGGACGAGACCATCATCGTCTTTACGTCCGACCACGGCACGCAGATGAACGAGCACGGCGAATTCGGCAAGAGCCAGCGCCACATGAACGCCTACAACACCCGCGTGAACATGCTCGTGCGCCATCCGGAAGGGCCCAGCGACACGGTCATCACGCCCTTTGTGCAGCACATCGATGTTGCCCCCACGGTCCTGAACTGGCTCGGCGTGCCCCACAACCGCCTGGACGGCGCGGACATGTGGCCGCTCGCCACCGGCAATCGGGACGAACTGCGCGATTGGTCGCTCACCGTCTGGGGCTACGAGGCGAGCGTGCGCGACCATACCTGGAACGCGGTGGTGAACATCCAGGAATCCGATCCGCAGTGGAAGCTCTACCGCATCGATGATGACCGCGATAGCTTTGACGACGTGGCAGCCCAGCACCCTGACGTAGTGGCAAAGCAACGCTCGCGCTTGGATGGCTACTTAGGTGAACCCCTGCCGGCCCGCCTGCCGGGTCAACATCCGGGCAGCCCGTATCCGCTGATGGACTTCAATGCGGCCCGGGCGCGGCAACAAAAGGGGACTTAGGCAACCCGCTGCATGAGTTTGGCCTTGTCGACCGCTTGACGTCAAGGCGCTGAGACGAGGCGTTGCTATCTAATTCATACACGCGTTAGCTTGTTGGTGCTCATCATTTCTTTCGCGTTGGAATTACGCACATGAACTCTGCCAACAGTGGTTGAACCTGCGTCTCGCTTGGACAGCGGATTCTCCAGCATTCTCATCGCCAAGCGCGGCATGCCAAGACCCGATCACACCGTCAACAAGCACCGGCTATGCCAAACTGTTCGGTTGTTGTATACTATTATATTGTAAGGCAGCAACTGAGGAGTGTGATCAGATGACCTCGATTGATGAGCGCGTCGCTCGCATCGAGGGCGGCTATGAACACCTGGCAACCAAGGCAGACATTGCCGAGCTGCGCAGTGAAGTCCGGACGATGAAGTGGATGCTGGGGCTGGGCCTTACGGCCGTCGTAGCGGTGTCTGCTGTCTTGCAGGTGATCGCGCTTCTACCATCTGCCTGATGGGTCCTAGCATTGGGTAGGTCTGTGCTCCTTGCCCTCAGATGGCGGGCCGAAGCAGGTTTCCCCAATCGCTGTTCTCATTTCAGCGCCACTCTATGCAAGCAGCCGCTTCGTTCTCCACGCCCGGTAGGCGAATAGCACCGGCAGGCCCAGCACGAAGAGCCGCCCGACTAGTGCCCATATGGGATCTGGACGATAGACGTACTCAATTTCGTCGCGCACGGTGGTGAGACCCTCCCCACTCACCAGAAACGTATGCCGGTGGATCCAATGCGCAAACGGGCCGCTAAGCTGTTTATCGGCAAAGCCTGCCTCGCTCACGGATTCGATGGCGGCGTGCCAGCGGATGGGAAACGGGCCGAGCCAGAGCGTGAACCGGAGTTCGTCACCGGTTGACAGGACTTCCGGTCCCTCCTGAATCCGTACAATCATGGGCGGCGGCGTGATCTCGACGAGGCTCTGCCGCCTGCGGTGGAAGTGGGCCACCTTCTCGCGCGGCGCGGCAATCGTGAATTCGTGCCTGAACGCCATCAGCGGCCAGGCGCAAAGGGGCGCAGCGCGTCAAGGTAGGCTGTAACGTCCGCGCTGTCGTTGTAAAGGTGGAGAGACGCACGCACGCGTCCGTCGCCGCCCCACGTGTGGACGTTCCTTTCGATGAGGGCGTCGCGCACGGTGACGGCATCTTCCACAGCGATGGCAATATTCCCGGCGCGGCGAACTTTCTCCTGCGGCGTCATCACGGTCCACCCCTGACCCTGCAAGCCCTCGATGAGCTCATCGCCCAGCGCCTCCACATGCGCGCCGATGCGGACGGCGCCGAACTGCTGCAGGTAGCGCACACCGTTCTCCAGGGCGTAGATCGCTGCGTATGAGGGCATGCCGAGCTCGAAGCGCTCGGCGGTCGGCTTCCAGGTGATTCTCTCGAAGCGATCGTCACTGAGAAAGTCACTCACAGAGAACCAGCCCACCGCTCCCGGGGCGAAGTCCGGCAACCGCGCGCGGTTCCAGTAGAGCACGCCGCCGCCGTGGATGCCGAGCAGCCACTTATACGTGCTGGCGACCGCAAAGTCGAAATCACTCATGTCCACGGGCACGACGCCTAACGACTGTGTTACGTCCGCCAGCAGCAACGCACCATGGGCGTGGGCGGCCTCGGCAATAGGGTCAAGATCGAGCCGCAGTCCCGATAGGTAGCTCACGTGGCTAATCGCCACCAGGCGTGTGCGCTCATCGATCTGCGCAACCACTTCTTCAGGCGTAAACTGCCAGTCCCGGCTGCGCACCAGGCGCACCTCGATGCCGTGCTCTTTCATCTGAATCCACGGCAGCACGGTGCTGGGAAACTCCAGGTCATTGGTGACGATGTTGTCGCCGGGCGTGAAGTCGATGCCGCTGGCAATCAAGATGATGGCTTCCGAGGCACTGCCCACCAAGCCGACGTCGTCCGCCGTACAGCCCATGAGGCTCGCGAGTTGCTGCTTGCACCGCTGTTCGGTGGCAATGTGCTCCGCCCGCCCGGCCTCGGCACGCGGGCGCTCGTGGAGATAGCGCTCCAACGCCTCGGTCTGCGACTTCAGCGGCGCCGACTCCGCGCCGGTATAGAGATACGACGTGTCTTCCACACCTATGAAGTCTTGCTGCGGCGCGAGCGATTGCATGTGTCAATTCCTTTCTCTAGACCCAATTGGAAACTGTTTCAAGTATGTCCCCGTTTACGGAGACTTACTCGTACCCTTGATGTCTGCGACGTTTGGAAAGACAAGTGAACAGTCCCCTCGCTCCGGGCCCCTCGATCAGGCAGAGGGCGTGCTTATTGGCCGCTGGCCCCACTAACGCAAGGGTCCGGGGGTGAGTGCGCGCACGTCTGGGATGTAGGGGCACGATATATCGTGCCCCTACGGGACTACCACCGCTTTCGGCGCTAGAAAATCGGACATTTCGCCAGTTACACCCTAAACGAACGTACGCGAGTGAGGCCGCTACCCGCCAAACCGAAACGACGGGACACCTTGATACGGCGTCTTGATGGAGAAAAGCCCGCCGGCGAGCGGTTCCCGCTCCAGCGCCGCGGCATCGAGTTCCTGGGCTGCGGAGGTTATGAAGAGGGTATCAAGCTCCGGTCCGCCGAAGGCGCACGCCGTGACTTGGGTGACGGGAAGGTCGATCTTCTCCAGCATTTCGCCGGAGTTTGGATCCCACCGGCTCACACACGAGCCGCCGTAATGAGCCACCCAGAGCATGCCGTCGCTATCGATGGCCATGCCGTCCGGCATCCCGGCATCTTCCGGCCAGTCAATGATCACCCGTTCGTTGCCAATGTCACCGGTCGCGTTGGCGTAGTTAAAGGCGCGCACATTCATGCGCAGGGTATCGATGTAGTACATCGTCGTGTGGTCGAGGCTCCAGATGATGCCGTTCGAGATGGCCACACCCCCGAATATCCTGTGGACGCTCATATCGGTATCGAGGCGGTAGAGGCTGCCGGAGTCCTTGGGATTCGCGTAGGCCATGCTGCCCGCCCAGAAGCGGCCTCCCGGATCGCACTTGCCGTCGTTGAAGCGATTGCCGGGAATGTGCGCTTCCGGCGTGGCAACCAGCGTGAGCTCTTGGCTCTCCAGGTCGAAAGACGCAAAGCCGTCCGGTACCGCCAGCATCAGCCCGCCGGACGCGCGCGTCACCACGGTACCTACGTGCTGTCCCACATCATTGGAGTGGTTTTCGCCCGTGGCCGGATCGTAGATGAAGAGCTTGGAGCTGAGTATATCCACCCAGTAGAGCACCTGCTCTTCCTCATCCCACAGCGGTCCCTCACCCACCAGGGCGCGCGCATCCACCAAGAGTTCTAGAGCGGCATCCACGATTCAATCTCTCCCTTGCGTTTCTCAAGCATTGCTTAGCCGGCATTCACCTCTGATGATAGACTCTTTGCCTCTGCTGTGGCGAACCCCGGCCCTGTCGCAATCATCACGGATGTCCGCCGGACCCGCATTGGGCGTAGGGGCACGAAATATCGTACCCCTACGTGGGCGACTAATGGATGTGCACCACATCCTGCATGGTTTGTGCACTGTTGTTGCCGCGGCAATCGCTTGTGTTTCGCCGATACGGCTTCTATCATGGTGCGAAAGCAGCACCTGACAAAACCAGCCACATTGGAGGACTTGATGTCTGCCTCGAATAAAGTACGCATCTGCATGATCGGCGCGGGCAGTCTCGCCAACGTCATGCACTATCCGTCGCTTACGGAGATGGAAGACGTGGAGATTGCCGGCACGTGCGATCTCGACGCCGAGCGGCTGAAAAATACGGCGGCCCGTTTCAGCATCGCCAACACCTACTCCGACTATCGCGAGATGCTCGACAAGGAAAAGCCGGACGGCGTTTACTGCCTCATGCCGCCGCACCATCTTTACGACATCTCGATAAACGTCCTGCAGCGCGGTCACCACCTCTTCGTGGAGAAGCCGCCAGGACTCAACGCGTTCCAGACCAGCAGCATGGCCAAGACCGCCGCCAAGTACGGCGCGCTCACCATGACGGCCTTCAATCGCCGCTTCATCCCGCTCATGCGCGAAGTGCGGGCCCAGGTGGAAGCTCGCGGGCCGATCATCCAATTCCAGTCGGTCTTTCTCAAGCACCAGTTCACGACGCCGGGCGACCTCCCCTACTACGGCGGCGCGACTGACATTCTCAGTTGCGACGCGGTCCATGCGGTCGACGTTTGCCGCTGGCTGGGCGGCAGCGACGTGGCGGCGGTGGCCAGCGACGTGCGTGAGGTGTATGCCGATTACCCCAACGTCTTCAACGCGCTCATCAAGTTTGAAAACGGCTGCGCCGGATTCCTGCAGGCAAATTGGGTTGCCGGTACGCGGCGGCACATCTTCGAGATCCACGGCAAGGGCATCACCGCCTATGTCGACCCGGATGACACGGCCAGAGTCTATACGGACGGCAACGACGAGCCGACGGTGCTGGACGTCAACACGGTCGCGGGCAGCGACGCGCGCCACCGTGCCTATGGCTTCTTTGGCGAGAGCCGCCACTTCATCGATTGCATCAAGACCGGCCGCCAGCCTGACACAAACTTCACCGACGCTACCAAGACTATGGAACTCGTCGACTCCATCTATCACTCGGTACTGGAGTAACGCTTCCGCAGGGCCGCAGGTACGTCACGCCTCGTGGTCCAACTATTACGGATCGATGGGTAGCGCAGGTTCGCGCGTCCCGTGCGCGCAACCTGCGCGGACTTGCCGTGTTGCCGGGCAACGTCCTACGCAAAACTGGCAAAACGGAGTGAAAGAGATACGCATGTCCAAGAACTTCCTTAAGTGGGCGGCGGTGCTGCTGATCGTCATGTGGCTGGCGGTCGGCTGTGGAAACGGCGACGGCGCCGCTACAACCGCCTCAAGTCCGGAAGCAGCTGCCCCGGAAGAGTCCTCCGGCCAGACCACAACGTCAGAATTCAAAGCTGAGGTGTGGGCAGATAATTGGTTTGCGCTCTACGTCAACGGGGAACTGGTCGGCGAGGATTCAACCCCCATAACGACGGAGCGGTCCTTCAACGCCGAGACTATCACCTTCACCGCCGCGTATCCCCTGACCATCGCCATCGAAGCCAAGGACTTCAAGGAGACTGATTCGGGGCTGGAATACATCGGCGAGCGCAACCAGCAGATGGGCGACGGCGGCATCATAGCGCAAATCACCGACCTGAGCACCGGCAATGTCGTGGCCGTCACCAATAGCGGCTGGAAAGTGCTGGTTATCCATCGCGCCCCTTTGAACCCCGAGTGCGAGCAAGCGGCAAACCCGGACACCGCCTGCCGTTTTGAGAAGTCAGAAGCCCCTCCCGGCTGGACCAGCGCCGACTTTGCCGCCGACCAGTGGGATTCCGCCACCGAGTGGTCGGAGGCCGCCGTGCGCCCCCGAGACGGCTACAACCGGATCCAATGGGACAGTTCCGCCCGCCTCATCTGGGGCAGCGACCTTGAAATAGACAACACAATCCTCCTGCGCCTGACCGTGGCTGCTCCTTCCTGACGGTCCGGCCGGTATGGCTATGTGAATTCACATAGAGTGTCCTCGGGTAACGATTCTTGATACCACGTCTTCTCGATAAGTTGCCTAAAGACCGGCCTAAGACTGACCGACCACTCTCGTGTCTGAACGGCCCTGAGACGGATTAACTCCCAAGTTGGCGAACTTCGTATTGCCCAGGCTTGCAGGCGAGGAGACACCCTTTCCACCATTTCGTAACACCGTCATTCCGGCGCAAGCCGGAATCCAGAGCGCCTTTACAACTAAAGACAGCTGATGTCAAGTAATTTCGCCCCCATCCTAACCTTCCCCCTCAAAGGTGAAGGGCTATGCAAAGGTCTCCTCGGTGAGAGGGCTGGGGTGAGGGGAAATGGACGCCAAAGCGGCTCGCCTACGATCTCCCGGCACAGTTGCGGAGAAGTCTCCAGAAGTTGTGATCGTGACATTGCGGAGAAGAAGGAGCGACCGATGGCAAGGCCGCAGCAGCAATAAGAGAAACCGGCAGCTTAGACAGCTCTCCATCTAGCAAGATTTCTTGCCTCTCCTTGCCGGCAATAGCGCCAATAAACCGAAAGTCGCCGTCAGCGACTCTGCGACAAATGACAACTGGGCTTGGCCCTCTTGAAAACCGCTCCTGGGACACGTATACTTGTAGAGATTATACGTATACTAACTAGGAAGGTGGCAAGCCACGATGAAACAGAAGCTCACCATTACAGTGGATGCCGACCTCTTGCCGGCGGCCAAGCGGTACGCTCGTTCTCGTGGCGTGTCCCTTTCGTCGCTGATCGAGCAGTCCCTCAGGGCAATGGCAGGTGAGGAATCGCCGTCATTCTCCGAGCGATGGCGCGGCAAGTTTCAGGCGGCGGAGCGTGATGACGACCCGCGCTACGCTGCGCTGGCCGAAAAATTCCTCCGGTGATACTTCTCGACACCGACGTGCTCATAGACGTCGCCCTGGACAGGCGCCCTCACGCCGACCCTGCAGCGAAGCTTCTCGACCGGATCGAGCATGGCGCTGAGGCGGCCTTTGTCGCATGGCACTCTCTCTCGAACCTCTATTACCTGGTGGCTCCAGCGCTGGGAGACGTGAGCACGCGCGACTTCATCGTCGAGCTTACGCGCTTCGTGGCGGTAGCTACGACCGACACCGCAAGCATCCGCTACGCCGCCCAGCTGCCCATGGCTGACTTCGAGGACGCCATGCAGGTGGCTGCTGCCCGCGCCTGCGGGGCCAGACACATTGTCACGCGGAACGTGAAAGACTACGCACGCTCTCCCATTCGTGCGGTCGCTCCCCACGATGCGCTCGGAGAGTTGTTCTGACATCCAGTCAGTCGGTCCCAATTACATCCTGCGTGCTCACATTCGCCTCGCCGGCCGCAATCGATATAGCTTGAGACCGGTGCCAAAGCGCTCCAATCAATATGCTATGCTAAGGGTGCCGATCGATCTCCGCGCGAAAAGCTCAGGCACGCTTTGCGGTTTGTTGAATGTCCAGTCTAATTCCTGCAATTGACGCCAGTCCGCGTCTCGCCAATTGGCAATGGATCCGCAACGGCGTGAGCACAGAGAGGCAGAGGAAATTCCATGGAACGTATCTGGCTGCGGTGGTGGGGGTGTGGGGCGTTTGACGTGCGCTTTGGCGACGTGAATATCGCCTTCGATCCGTATCTCTTTGGGGAGAACCTGGACAACGCCCAGCCGATTTACGACTACATCTTCATCAGTCACGAGCACTTTGACCACTGCCATCCCAAGACGCTGCACAAGCTCTGTCAGGGCGAGCGGTTCAAGCGGCTGTTCGTGCCGCCGGGCGCCTTGTGGCCGGACGAGCCCATTGACGAAAAGTACGGGGACGCGGCGTTTTCGCGCGATCTGCCCATCACCAAGCACGTGGCGGCCGACAAGATACAGGTGATGTATCCCAAGCACCAGAACGAACTGCAGCGGGGCAGGCCGTGGGCGGGTACCGTGCACGAACGGGAGTTCCCCGGACCGGACGAGCTGGACCTGGGCTCGCTGCACGTGGAGACTATCGAAAGCGGGGAAAACCAGCGGCCCGATCTACCCAACCTCGGTTTTCTCGTGACGCACAAGGCCTTGAATGTCTCGTTCTTACATATTGGCGACGCCTGGGCGGCATATCCCGCCATGCAGGCCTTGCGCGGACGGGTGGACTTTGCCATTCACATGAAACTCGGCCTGACGCCGACAACCTCTGACAACCAAACGACTGAACTCGAGGACTTCGTGGACTACATCCGGCCGCATGCCCTGATCCCGGTGCACTATCGCACCGACCGCAAGTCGGACCCCGTGCCGGAAGGGCATTGGCCGCCGAACGCGAGCGACGTGGGCGCATTCATCGAGTACTATCGTGAGAAGGTTGGCGCGCAGACGCGGGTGCTGCCGTTTACGGCGGGCATCGAGTATGCGGTCACGCTGCCGGAGAAGCAGGTGGAGTGGCAGTGGGAGTGGGTGAATACGTGGGACGTGCCGCCGTGGCGTGAAGGGTAGCCGGACAACGGATGCTTGCTGTGACCTATGCTGTTTGTTTCACGTGAAACATCCCGCGGCACTGCACGCAGCAGCCAAGCGAGACTCCGGCAAACCCAGCGTGACTGTCTTGTGCGCTTGCCGAGTCCACCGCGCCGGCCCGGCAGTATGTTTCACGTGAAACAATCGCCTGGACCGCCGCATCGCTGCTACAAGGACATGCCGAGTAGTTCACAAAGCGGGTTCCCCCCAGTTCGCTGCGCTGCCGCGCGGCCCGGGCTCGCCGTTTCACCTGATTTGACCGGCCTGCACGTCTGCTAGTGGGCCAAAGGACGCACCGTGTATCTCACCGCGCTCTCCCTTACGAACTTTCGCAACTATCGCGCCGTCGAACTTCCCCTCGCCCAGGGATTGACGATCTTTGCCGGACCGAACGGCGCAGGGAAGTCGAATATCCTCGAGGCCATCCACTGCCTGGCAACCGGCCGCTCCTACCGCGCCCGCTCCGATACTGAATTGCGCAGCTTTGCGCCCGATCCGGAGCGTCCCTACACGCGCGTAGCCGGCGACGTGGCCGCCGGCGATCTCACGACCACGCTGGAAGTCATCTGGGCTGCCGAACAGGACCAAGCGGCCGGCTTTAGCAAGCGCATCCGCATCGGCGGCGCGCCTCGCCGCGCCTCCAGCCTGCTGCAGCACCTGCACGTGGTGCTGTTTACGCCCCACGACATCGGCCTGGTGGACGGCGCGCCGAGCATCCGCCGCCGGTATCTCGACTACTTGCTCAGCCGCATCGATCCGAGCTATCTCCGCACACTGCAAGGCTATGAGCACGTCATGGCAGAGCGCAACGCCTTGCTGCGCGCGCTGCGGGAGGGAGCAACCCGCGACCGGCGGCAACTGGAAGCCTGGACTCAAGAGCTTACCGCCTTGGGGGCAACGCTCATGGCATTGCGTACGGTCTACACGGCCCATGTGGCGGAACCCTTGGCGGCTTACTTCGCGTCGCTGACGGGTCTTGGCGGCGAACGGAGCCCCTCAGGCTCTGGAGCAGAATACGCCGGCGCCGGGCGGTCTTTGCAAGGCCCGGAGGTACAACCGGACGCAGCAGAAGGAGACCCATGTAAGGCTGCAGGTGACCTCCGCGCCGCGAGCTTGCAATTGCGCTACGAATCTACGGTGCCGCTGCCGTCAGGGCTCCCGCATTGCGACGAACTCCGTATCAGCGCGCTGCCTCAGGCGTGGCTCACTGAGATTCAGTTGGCCTTTGCCGCCGCCCTGTCCGAGCAGGCGCCCCGCGAACAGGCCCAGGCAGTAACGGTGGTGGGACCCCATCGCGACGACCTCACGTTCCTGCGCGGCGACCATCCCCTGGCGGCCTACGGTTCCCGCGGCGAACAACGGCTCGCTGCCCTTACCCTCAAGCTCACGGAAATAGCCCTGCTGCACGCGGAATCCGGCGAGTGGCCGGTGATTCTCCTTGATGACTTCCTCTCCGAACTCGATGCCCAACGCCGCCGGCACGTCCTCGCGTCACTGGCCCCCAACGTCCAAGCCTTCGCCACCACCTCCGACCTCCAGCAATTTTCGCAGGACGTCGTGGATGGCGCCCACGTTTTGCGCGTCGGCGACGATTCTATTGTGCCCGCGCAGTAGGGCCCCCCGCAGACACCATCCCTCCTCCCACATTCCTTCACCACACCCGCCTATCCGGTTCGATCGGGTTACAGTGGGTTATATGGAGGTCTCCCCAGCGAACATGAGAGATTCTCGTGCCTCCGGGTGTGGGCAGACAACGGTCTCTTTGAGTGGCTGGGTTGTCCGAGCAGGCAGAACGTAACCTAAGTGTAATTGCCGATTCCGGGGATAGGGTGGGCCACGGCGAAGTCTCGTACGGGGCGCCTGCCGTGGACAGTGCGCCGCACAGTGTATAATCACTTCAAATCGAGCACGGATAGCGTTCACACAGAGAAGGAATACGCATGGCAAGCAAGAAATTCACGGTTCACGCCGGCAATCATGATCGGAACGAGTGCCCGGTTTGGGCGGCCGCTGACGGGCTGGACCTCTCGGCAAGCTACAATGTGAGCGACGAAGAGACCGGCGCCGAATTGCCCGCGCAAGTGGTGCGGGGCTCCTCCGGCGCTCACCTCGTCTGGGTAGTGCCGTCCCTGGCCGCGGGCACATCACGTTCGTACACCGTGCGGGAAGGCACAGCGCCGGGCGGCGTGGCGGTGTCGGAGGGCGAGCACGGTGTGGACGTGCACATGAACGGCGCGCTCTTCACCTCCTATCGCTATGCGCCGCCGGTGGTGAAGCCCTATCTCTATCCGGTTATCGGTCCCACCGGCGAGGGTATGACCCGCAACTACCCCATGATTCCCGACGTCCCGGGAGAAAAACACGATCATCCGCACCATAAGTCCATCTACGTCTCCCACGGCGAGGTGAGCGGCGCCGACGTGTGGAGCGAAGTGGAGGGTCACGGCTACCAGCGGCACGTGACATTCTTGCCTGCCTATGGCGACAGTGGCGAGCACGTGAGCGGCCCGGTGCTGGGCGCAATCCGCTCCCGCAACGACTGGACGGGGTCGGACGACCAAAAGGTGGTGGAAGACGAGCGGCGCTTTACGTTCTACCCCCTGGCCTCCGGCGCCCGTTTGATTGACGTGGACATCACGTTCCGCGCCACGGCGGGCCCGGCGCACTTTGGCGATACGAAAGAAGGCGGCATCATTTCGCTGCGGGTTGCCACCAGCATGGACGCCTCAGACGACGGCCGCATGGAGAACGCCGTTGGCGGCATCGGCGAAGCGGAATGCTGGGGCAAGCGCGCGCAGTGGCTCGACTATACGGGGCCGGTAAAGGGCGAGACCTTGGGGTTTGCCGTCTACGACCATCCCACCAGCTTCCGGCATCCGACGTACTGGCACGCGCGCAACTACGGGCTCTTTACCGCCAATCCGTTTGGCCTGCACGACTTCTACGCCAACCCTGGCATAGACGGCAGCCACGTGCTGCCCGAGGGCGGTCTGCTGCGCTTCAAGTACCGCATCTACGTCCATGCCAGTGACACCGCTACCGCCCAGGTCGCGCAACGCTATCACGACTACATCACCCCGCCGGAGGTTGCTTTAGCGGAGTGAGTCTGAAGTGTCTGGGACGTTTGGATCTTTATAGCTTTGCCCGCGGTGCCGTGGCTGGCACGTCGGCTTGGCGACGGCAGGATGAGTTTGCTGGCCTTTGCGGCCATGGGTGTGGTGTCAGGACTGCTCGCCATCGTGGGGCTGCAATGGCCGGCGCTCGTCATTGCCGCTTTTTTCGGTGTGTTCACCGCCGGCATGCTGCCCTTGCACAGTGTTGTGCAAGCGGAGACCCCCGACTTCTTGCGCGGACGGGTACTAGCCAACCTTACAATGATTAAGATGCTAGTTATGGCCGGTTCCGCGACCTTGCTGCAGGCCCTCATCGAACTCACGAGCGCCACCCCGGTATTCCTTGCGACCGGACTTGCCATCCTGGTCTCTGGGGTTGTTCTCCTCTTCTTCAGAGAGCTAAGGGAAGTCCGGCTTGCCGCGCCCTCGTGAGCATGTTCGGGTTGACAGGACCTGGAATTCAACATGGCGAGGCTGTCCGCCAAGACCAGATTTGACACCCTTTTGTGCAATGGTGCACAATCTTAATTTGGTGACGTGTTCTAGTACTAGTGCAGAAAGAAGGAGATGTAAATGAACACTAGCACCTTGATTAGTGGCATCACCCGCCGCAAGATGCTTGGTGGCTTTGCCGTCGGGGCCGGTGCTGTGCTCGCCGCTGCGTGCGGTGGCGCGACTACGGCCATGACCGACGAAGCGCCCAAAGAAGAGATGGAAGAGAAGCAGGCCGAGGCGGCGCCAGCGCCTCCCGAAGAGGTCAATATCCTCTATCTCACCTATACCCGTCCGGCCCGCAACGAGGCCGAGCAGGCGTTGTATGGCGGGTTCCAGGAAGCCAACCCCGGCATCAACCTGGACATCAAGATCGTGGATGGCGGCGGCACCGGCGTGCGCCAGAACATCCCGATTCTCTTCGCCGCCGGCACGCCCGTGGATCTCTTTGAGAATACCTGGGGCACCTGGCTGCAGTTCGTGGACGGCGACCTGATCGCTCCGCTGTCCCCGCTGATGGCGCGCGATGGCATCGATCCCTATGAGGCGTTCGTCGCCGAAGGCGTGGACTTCGTCTCGAACCAGGGCGTGACCTGGGGTTTCCCCGCCAGCATGTCCGTGGACACGTGGGCCTACAACAAGAACATCTTTGATGAGGCAGGCGTGCCGTATCCGCCGTCCGACCCGGCCGATCCGAGCTGGACGATGGAAGCGTACATCGACGCTATGGAGAAGCTCACCAAGGGTACTGAGCAGTTTGGTATGCGCCGCGGTTACACCGGTTTCAACACCTTTGGCATCGGTGACGGCACGTTCTTCGGCGGCCTGGCCTGGGACGCTGAGAACAACAAGGCGACCATGAACAACGATCACTACGTCCAGGGCATCAACTTCTGGATCGATATCGAGGACAAGTTCCGCGTGATGCCGACGGCTGATGAGCATACCGCGATCGTTGGCGGCAGGAGCGGTCACCCGTTCTTCACCACCGGCGCTTTTGGTATCTCCGTGATGTTCGTGGTACCGCCGGAAGCCAAAGAAGCTGCATTCGACTGGGGCATTGGCGCGTTGGCGTACACGGGCGAGCCGCCGAACCACTCCGGCCGCCACTACACGCACGCGGTCTTCGCGGGCAACTCCGATCACATCGACCAGACGTGGGAAGTGATGAAGTGGTTCTTGCAGGGCGAGAACGGCCTCACCTATCTTGAGGTGACCGGCCACGTGGTAACGCCCATGCGGCATCTCTTTGACAAGGCCAAGACACACTGGGAAGCCAAGTACGACGGCAAGGTGGACGGCACCACGTACTTCCTGGAGGCCCAGCACACGCCGCAGTCCGGTCACGGTATGTTGAAGTACTCCAACTTCTACGATATCCGCGACGTGCTGCAGCCGGTCTATAACAGCGTGCGCGCACGCGAGGCTTCGGTCGAGGAATTCCTGCCTTTCGCAGAGAAGACCATCAACGAGGACCTCAAAGTCGAGTAGGACAGAGACCGGCATCCAAACGCTCGTTGCTACGAGCGCGCGGATCAGTTCGACAGAGAAGGAGGGTCACCCACTGGGTGACCCTCCTTTCGTCTATCCTAAACGCGGCATCAGGAGAATTGGAATTTGACTGTAGGGAGAGGAAATTACAGCGTTCGCCCAAACGCGTACGGTGGCTCCTCGGTAAGTCAATTTTGTAAGTGTTGAGTAATTCGTTGACAGAAGTCGCTTTCCCGTAGAAGGCGCTACAAGGCCTTGTCATTCCGAGCGTAGCGTCGAACCCTGTTCGCGGAATCTAGGGTCCCTGCTCAACACACTTTCTCGGCCTCAGCACTCTAGATTCCGCGCTAAGAGCGACACTCCGCTACGCTCCGTTCGGAATCTAAAGTGTTGAGCCTATTGGGCGACACGTTGCATGGGCCCTAGATTCCTCGCTGCGCTCGGAATGACATGATCTGTCAACACTGCCAAATTGGGAGAGGATTCTGTCAACGAATTACTCAACACTTACAGGAATGACATGCGTACTATTCTTGTCTAGTCCTGCGTAAAGTTGCTTTTTAAGTCCGTCAACGAATTACCTGACATCTACAGGAATGATGGAATTGGAGAACCTTAATATTCGGCAAGGCATGCAGACCAGGTATGCTGTCAACGAACTTGCCAACACGTACAATTCCTAGAGGAACAACGAGCATAGGTGTCGATCGGGCGCAATCAGCTTCCGTCACTCTGCGTTTACGAGTTATCCATTAGTAGCACCGCGCCAAGCGGTCAAGACACTCGAAATGTGGTTGTCTGCCAAGGCGGGGACCTCATGCGCGCGCTGCGCGCCCAAGCAACCCGGCAGAGGTCTACGTCGAGTGAGTTAGGTGCGGGAGTCTACCCAAGTCGAGGCCGGACTGCGTCCGCGAGACTTACTCATGCCATCTCCGCGTATCATGTCTCTCACGTCATCTCAGGTTTGATGCGGGCTTAATTCGCTGGTAGACTGCAACGAACCGCGTTACGCGATTGTGGTGCGTGGGTAGTGCGAGGCAACGCATGGACTCATCGCTCTTTCAACTCGAAGGCAAGGCGGCGCTTGTTGTGGGCGGCGGCCAGGGCATGGGCGAAAGCACGGCAAAGTTCCTCGCCCGCGCCGGCTGCGGGGTTGCCGTCGCCGACGTGTTGAAGGAGCGTGCCGACCGCGTCGCCAACGCTGTCGCCGATCTCGGCCAACCTTCTGCCTCGATCGTGGGCAACGTGCTCGACGATAGTCAGGTCAAGGAGGTCGTTACGCGCGCCGAGCGTGAACTTGGCGGCCTCGATGTGCTGGTAACCATCGTCGGTCAGGCGTCATTCAATTCCCTCCTCGACATGACGCCGGAGCAGTGGGACTTAGATCATAGCAGGAACCTGCGTTATTTCTTCATGACGGCGCGCGAAGTCGCCCGCTCACTCCTCGCGCGCGGCAAGCCCGGCGCCATGGTCTGCGTCTCCTCCGTGAAGGGATTGCAATCGGCTCCTCACAACGCAGCCTACGGCGCGGCGAAAGCCGGCCTCGTAAACCTGGTGCGTACGATGGCCGTCGAATGGGCGCCCTACAACATCCGGGTGAACGCGATTGCGCCGGGAACCATCACCACGCCGCGCATTCCGGACACGGCTGAGCGGCTGGAGCGTGTCCGCACGGGGCACATTCCTTTCAAACGCCGCGGCACGGCAGACGAGATCGGCAAGGCAGCGCTCTTCTTGGCCTCAGACCTGGCGAGCTACGTCACGGGGCACACCCTATCCGTGGACGGCGGCTGGATGGCCGCCTCTCTCACCGGCATTCCCGATATCCCTCCCGGCGGCACCTTAGACGCCACCGCTGGGTCGAGGTAAGGGCCGAGCGCACGCTTCGTCGCTTGATACGGTATTATGCGGGTGACGGCGAAGGAGTCGACGCAGGCGGGCATGGGGATGGCATGGCAACCTGGGAGCCATGGTCGATACGGAGCAGGATGCCCGTGACCCAGCCCGTTGCTTTCGCCAAACCGAACTGCTTAGCAAATAGATCGCAGTTTTCGCTAGTGAAAGTGAGGAATGAAGATGAAGACCTACGTGGTAGTGATTGACTTTGAGATTTCGGATGCGGCAAGTATCGATAGCCTGGCCGATCAACTCGGCGCGGAAGTCCAGGCCCATGGCGGCAGGTATCTCGTTCAGGGTGGCGCGGCACGCGCGCTTGGCGGGGACCTGGACGCTGAGCGTATCACAGTCATTGAGTTTGACAATCCAGAGCAGCCCCGGGCCTTGGTCGAGTCACAGACGTTTTCAGAACTTCGCAGACGCCGCAACCAGTTTACAAAGGCCAGCGCTTTCGTTGTCGAGGGCGCGTAACTCCTCCACGGCGTGCGACATCCGCATAGTTCCATAAGTAGGATGCCGTGAAAACAGTTGACGGCGTGACCCATGAACCGGACGAGTCCTGTTCCCTAGGGCTGACGCTCGGCGTGGGGTTTCAGGGCGTCCTGCTCTCCTTGCCGCCAACCGTGCTGACCATGTTGCTCTTCGCTCGCGCGTCGGGACTGGGTGACGGCTACGTGACGTGGTCCGTTTTGGCGGCGGTTGCCGTCAGCGGCATCGCCACCGCACTCCAGGCGGCGCGATTCGGTCCTATCGGCGGCGGCAACATCTTGATGGCCGGCGCCGCCCCCAGCTATCTTGCTATCGCGCTCCTGGCATTGGATCAAGCGGGCCCGGCTACGCTCGCCACGCTGTTGGTTGTTTCATCACTGTTCCAATTCGGCTTGGCGGCATCGCTGCCGCGTCTACGCCGTATCATTACGCCGGTGGTCTCCGGCACGGTAATCATGCTGATTGCGGCGAGCGTCTTGCCGCTCACGGTAGATAAGCTCGAGCAAGTCCCAGAGGGCGCGCCCGCGTTGGCTGCACCGGCCGTAGCCGCCATCACGTTGCTCGCAGTCGCGGTGTTGGGGCTGCGCGCGACGGGTGCGCTGCGCCTTTGGACTCCGCTTATCGGCGTGGTGGTTGGGTGCGTTGCGGCTGCCTTGTTTGGCATATACGATCCCACGAGTTTCTTGGAGGCGCCGTGGATTGGCGTGCCCGAGCTGTGGCTGCCGGGTTTTGATATCTCTCCAGGAGCGGAATTTTGGGCCTTGCTCCCCATGTTTCTGATTGTGTCCGTATCGGGCGCAATCAAGGCGGTGGGTTCCAGTGTGGTGGTGCAGCAGGTCTCGTGGCGGGAGCCGCGGGTGACCGACTATCGCCGCGTGCAGGGAACGGTCAACGCCAACGCAATCGGCTCGGTGCTCTCGGGGTTTCTGGGTGTCTTGCCCACCGGCACCTACGCCGCCACCAGCGTATCGCTGACCAACTTCACGGGCGTGGCCACGCGCGCGGTTGGGTACACCATCGGGATCATGCTGGTCGTCCTAGCGCTCCTGCCCAAGCCAATGGCGCTCCTCCTCACGGTGCCCAACGCGGTCACCAGCGCGTACATGCTCATGCTCATGGGCTTGCTCTTCGTGGAAGGTCTACGCACGGTGATGCAGGACAGTCTCGACCAGCGCAAGGTGCTCATCGTGGCGCTCTCACTTGCGGTAGGCGTCGGTTTGCAGAGCGAGAACGTGATTACGCAGGTCGTTGGCGGCGCCTGGGGGTTGGTGCTGGGCAACGGTTTGATCATGGGCGCCATTACCGCGATCTTGCTGACCACGTTCATCGAACTCGTGGCCCCGCGCCGCCGGCGGCTTGAAATCGCGTTGGACATCAGCGCACTGCCGCTCCTCGATGAATTCCTGACGCAGATAGCCGCCAAACTGGGCTGGAATGACGCGTCGGCGAACCGGTTGCGTTTGGTGGGCGAGGAGGCGCTGTCGAGCTTGCTGGGTGACGAACATGAGGAGGGCGCGAGACGCCTAATCGTGCTGGCGCGTCCGGGCACGGGTATGGTGGAACTTGAGTTCATGGCGGTGTTGGAAGAGGAGAACATCGAAGATGCGCTCGCCTACATGAGCGAACAGTCCGGCGCGCCGGAGGCCGGTGAAATTTCGCTGCGTTTGCTCCGGCACTTTGCCTCCGGCGTGCGCCACCGCAAGTACCAGGGCATCGATATCGTTACGGTCGAGGTCCTGCGCTAGCGAATTGCCAGAGGACGTTTACCTCCGAGAATCGTAATGACCGCTACAGTTCGCCGTGTCTCGTGAATAAGGCATTCCGTCAACGCATTGCGCACCACGCGCGCCACCACACCGGCAACGCCTGCTCGGTCGTTATGCGTATTGTCTATAGGTCGTAGCTATGGTATATACATACTAGTCCAAATCGACTGTTGTCTTGTATCGCAAGGAGTGGTCCACGATGCCATACACGGCGGACATCAGCCGCAATACCCCTGGCTGCTTCCTCTTTCTACTCGACCAATCGGCTTCGATGAGCGGCGCCCTGGGCGGGCAGCCCGGCCTGCAAAAGATGGACGGAGCGGCCGATGCCATCAATCGGATTCTCGACGCCATTTCCCAACGCTGCTCCCAGGGCATGGATATCCGCGACTATTTCCATATCGGAGTTATCACTTACACCACCGACAGACAAGGGAACCCAACGCTGGAAACAATCTTTCCCGAAACTTCCCTGCAGCATCCCTTCCTGACAGTCAGCCAGGTGGTTGACGCTGCCGAAGTGGAGGAACGGCAGGTCAAGGAGTCCGACGGGGCCGGCGGCATCGTGGAAGGCACCCGCAAAGTGCCGGTGTGGCTCCGACCGAAGGCCAGCAATGGCACACCCATGTGCGCGGCGCTATCCGCCGCCTCCAGCGCCGTGCAAGCGTGGACGCAGAAGCACGCGGACTCCTATCCCCCGATGGTGATCAACATCTCCGACGGCGCTGCGGGCGACGGGGATCCGGAACCCATCGCCCAAGAACTCATGGCTCTGGCAACCAACGACGGCGCCACGCTGCTTTACAACGCGCACCTTTCCGAGGTGTCCGCGCCGCCGGTGCAGTACCCGGCCGTAGAGAGCGACCTACCCCCCGATGAATATGCGGCGGCCATGTTCCGCATGTCTTCCGTCTTTCCGGACCCGGTCCGCGACCTCGCCGCGAGCATGGAACTGCCGGTCGTGGAGGGTTCTCGCGGGTACGTCTACAACGCCGACATGGTGGCTCTGGTGCAGTTCTTGGATATTGGGACCCGTGCCGCTTCAGACCTGCACTAGATTGATGGAGGGTGAAGATGGCTCTTCGACCCCCCAAAAGGCTCTGGTTGCCCAAGGCGGGTAATCGCCCGGACGAATACGAGGACGCGGCCCGGGCGGTCTATCCCCAACGCATCGGCGCGACCGGCCGCCGGACGGTCAGGGTAGCCGTAGCTGATGGCGCCAGCGAGTCTGCCTTTGCCCGGGAGTGGGCGGATGTCCTGACCGACGCCTTCGTCGACCGGCCCCTCGACCTCTGCGGCCTTACGGAGGAATCCCTCAATGTTTGGCTGGCTGTGGCGCAAGCGGAGTGGCACGATTGCGTGCCTTGGGACGGCCTGCCATGGCACGGAGAGGCCAAGGCGCGGGCCGGGGCCTTCGCCACCCTGTTGGGGCTGACCGTGGGCACGGCACCGGACGACCCCCAGCGACTCCGCTGGCAGGCGGTTGCCGTGGGAGACTGCTGCCTCTTCATCGTCCGCGGCGGACGGCTGTGCCTCTCCTTTCCCCTGGAAGACGCCGCCCAGTTCGATAATACTCCCGACCTGGTTTGCAGCAACCCTGCCAATGTCGGAGAACTATGGGAATGCGTACAACGCAGCAGCGGCCAATGCGCGGTGGGAGACCTCTTGATCCTGGCGTCGGACGCCCTTGCCTGCTGGTTCCTCGCCAGCAACGCCGCTGACGAGAAGCCCTGGGAGACCCTACTGGCGTTGGAATCGCCAGCGTGGGACGCCTGGGTCGAGGAGCAGCGGCACGGAGGAGCGATGCGCAACGATGACACCACGGTGGTCGTCATCACGGTCGCCTAGACCGGAGAGGTGAAGCGCAGCCATGTCCTGGCCGGGAATAACCGACTTTAGCGAGGCGATCCAAAATCCCCGCCTGTGCTTCAAGGGTTCCGCACTTGAAGCCGGGACGGTGGCCGTCAACCAACGGGGCATGCCTTTGGTGTATTCCGGCTCTTTCGCCTGCGTCTACTCGGTTTCCGTCGGCGGCGCGTTTGCAGTGCGCTGCTTCACCCGCGAAGTAAAGGACCAACAGACCCGATACAATCAGCTCAGCGACTACCTGATCAACGTCCTGCCGCCGTCCTTCGTGCATTTCGAGTACCTGGAAGACGGAATCAGTTTCAGAGGCCGCTCGTATCCCATCGTCAAGATGGAGTGGGTGGAAGGAGAGGTGTTGAGCAAATTCGTCGGCTCTAGGCTCAATGAGCCGGACACCCTCAGGCGCATCGCCGCCCAGTGGCGCGGGGGCACGACCGCCAGCTTGCGCGGGTTGCGCATCGCCCACAACGACCTGCAGCATGGCAACGTCATGGTGCAGGGAGACGGAAATATCCGCCTGGTGGACTACGACGGCATGTTCCTGCCCCAATTTCGCGGGGAACGCAGCCCGGAACTGGGACACAAGAACTATCAGCACCCACTACGGTCGTCGGCAGACTACGGTGACTACGTGGATAACTTCCCCATCCTGGTGATCTATCTTAGCCTGCTGGCAGTCGCAGCCGATCCCAATCTTTGGTCTTTCTATAACGACGACAACCTGATCTTTACGGGCAATGATTACACCGACCCAGGCAGTTCCGCACTATTCAATCGCCTGAAGAGTTCTCCTGACCCCACAGTGGCCAAACTGACGGAACGCCTGGAGGAGTGTTGCGCGCTTCCGGTGGAGAAGGTGCCGGACCTGGAAACCATTCTTCAGGACATTCCGCCCAGCCCAGCACCGTCATCGCTTCCAAAGGCGTCTGCGGCGAAGTCGGCTCCCCCAAAGCAGTCGGCTCCGGCGGCGGCTCCGCGTCCGGCGACGACGCCATCGGCGATTCCCCGTCCGGCAACGGCTCCGACCACGAGCGGGCCGGGCAACCGGCCGGCATCATCCCGCCCTCAGCCTCCTACCCGGCAAGCCTCCCGTCCGGCGCTGGCGACTGTCCTGCCCAGGCCCGCGCGTGCCTCCCGATTGGTTGCCTCCAAGAGTGCCGCCGGCCAACGCGCCATAGCGCGTGTAACGACGTTTCCTCTTACAAGAAGAGACGCCCTGAGAGTGATGCTGGGCGTCGCGGCCACGGTGCTCATCGTTATCGCGGTGCTCGCGGCGCTGACTGTGTGGGCAGTTGCGCAGCGCGGGTGGTAACGGCCCGGCCTTCAGGGAAAAAACCCCCACGGAGCGCGGGAGAATCGATACTAGCCGTGGTGGCGCGCTATCGTTGCAGTGGTGGGTAGGTGTATCAGCATTCGCGTCCGTCATGGCCATGAAGACTGCTAGACGAAGTCCGCGCTGCTCTTTCCGCCGCTCAGGGTACACTGCATCAAGGCTTGGCCCCATACGCGGCCAGGAGACGCGCGACTCCCACGATCAGCGTAACGGCCCCAACCACCGCGGCTATGATAAAGGGCGCACCCCACCCCACCACAGCGCCAATGATCCCAATCACGGTCAGCCCCAAGCCGAGCCGATTGACCCAGGAACCGAGCAGCGCCTGGAAGGGCTTCCCGAAGATCAGTAGGGCAAGCCCGCTCCAGAGCATGACATTGCCAACACCGAAGATCGTCTCCAGCGTCGCCATCGTCCCCGGCTGTCCATAGTTGTAGTGGAAGATCTCATAGAGGAGAAGCTCCGGCGTCTTAGCGGAGATGGATATGAGGAGCCCGAGCGCTGCCACGCCCAATCCCAGCTTGGCGCCCCACCCCAACTTGCTGGTCCATGCCGGCTTGCTAGCCACTCCCAACATGCCGAGCAGCAGACGGATACTGACAACGCAGGTCCCGCACGCAATGACTAGGCCGCCGAGCATCAGAAGCATTTGCTCACCTGCTTCCGGCTCACTCGGGGGTAAGAACTCTCGCTCTTCAGGCGCGCCCAAGAGTGTCAAGACTTTCATGAGCGCTTCGAAGAAGATTCCTCCGAGAATTCCGCCGGAGACCATAATGATGACGCCGGTCACCATCACAGCCAGCCCTATCTTGTAGGTCAGTTCCAGCCTAAAAGTCAACGCTCCCTGCGTTCTCCAGGGAGCGTTTGTCTTCCACGTCTTCATCGCCGCTCTCCGTTGGCACCTGCTGTGCTTACGTTAAGACCGGGACTACCGCACGACCGATTCATAGCGATCATCGCCTAGCGCTGAAGCTGGCGGTTCGGGACGGGGTCGCGCCACTTCCCGTCCCACGTATCGGTTTGGCCGGCTACGCGGGTACGCGCGTACCATCAACCAATGTACCGGGAATATTATACCTGTTGACATGTATGCAAGACAATTCAAATGTCAACAAAGTCTGAGCTTTGAGACCCGGTTGGCCTTCACCGGCCAGTGTACGCTCGTTCCTCATAGATGAGCCGCAGCGCGGGGCGTTCCTCCCCATGCTTACGCACGAGGCAGCGCGAATGCTTCAACGCACTCAGCAGAATGGGTTTCCATAGTTTACGTTCGCCCCGCGCAAGCAGGCTTCCGCTCCTGACAAGAGTGCCGGTAGACCGGCCAAGTGCCTTTTAGTTCGAGTTCACACTGTCCGCTACCGCGAGATCCCAAACCTATGCCCAGTAGGCCGTGCCGGGTTGCTCGAAGATGAGGATATCTTTGAGGAACTTGACGCCCTTTTCCAGGCCCTCGTTGGACGACATCAGGCTGTCCTCGTGCTCGATGGAGAGCACGCCGTCGTAGCCGACGAGGCGCAACTCGCTCACGATGTCTTTCCAGTAGCCATAATCGTGGCCGTAGCCGACGCTGCGGAAGAGCCACGAGCGGTTGATCTCATCGGTGTAGGGCTTCGTGTCCAGCACGCCGTGCTTGGCTGCGTTTAAAGGGTGCACCTTGGTGTCCTTGGCGTGGAAGTGGTAGAGCGCGCCGGCCTCACCGAGCTCGCGAATGACGGCGATGATGTCGCAGCCCTGCCAGAAGAGGTGGCTGGGGTCGAGATTGGCGCCGATTTCGGGTCCGCAGGCATCCCGGAGCTGGAGGCAGGTCCCAGAATTGTAGACCACAAACCCCGGGTGCATCTCCAGGGCGATGCGGGCGTTGTGCTCCCGCAAGAAGTCCGCTTCTTCTTTCCAGTAGGGAATGACCTTCTGTTCCCACTGCCACTCGAGAATTTCCAGGTAGTCCGTCGGCCAGGGACAGGTGACCCAGTTGGGATACTTGGAGCCATCGGAATCGCCGGGGCAGCCGGAGAAGCCGACCACGGTCTGCACTCCCAACTTCTGCGCCAATTGAATGGTCTTGCGCTGGGTCTCGATGTGCGCGCGGGCAATCTTGGGATTCGGGTGCAGGGGATTGCCGTGGGCGGCTAGAGCGCAAATCTCCATATCGCGGCTCTGCACCGCCTTGAGGTATGCGTCGCACGCCTTGTCGTCGTTGAGCAGCGCGTCCGGGTCGCAGTGGGCGTTGCCGGGGTAGTTGCCGCAGCCGATCTCCACTTCCTGAATGCCCAGGTCGCGGAGGTAGTCCAACGCTTTTTCAAAGGGCAGATCGCCCAAGAGTACCGTCAATACGCCGAGTTTCATCGTCATTGCCTCCTGCTTGGGTAAAGCTTCGTTTGTTTGATTGTTTCCTTGCCTTTTCGCTCATTTGTCTCCCGAGTTTGCCTTCCATTGGCAGCCTGTGGTGAAAATGTCGCCCTTGATGCTAATCTTGCCCCGCAGGCTGCCGATGAGTTCGGCATCACGGGCACCGCCGTGTCCGGCACTACTTCCGTGAAGTGGCACGATACGGGCGACGGGTGCGCCGTCTCGCGTGATGATCAGGCCGCCGGCGTCCAGATTGTCCAGCGGTTCCAGGCAGTGCTGCTTGAATTCAGCGGCTTCGATCTTCTTCACAACGGCTTCCCTTAGAGTGTGTTCCCTATTCGCTCGTTATGTTCATTGTCCGTTCGCCCCCGTATCAGGTACGGGGCAGGCTCTGAGCCTGCCTGTCCTGAGCCTGTCGAAGGGTCGAAGGGCGTTTTTGGCGGAACAAGCTCACTACGAACGCCATCCTGGACAATTCACATACGCTCTTAGTATTGTATCGGCACCAGGCCGCCGCCATTAGCCGCAGACTCCAGCACCGCATCGCAGATCACGGCGGCGCGGTAGCCATCCTCGAAGTCGGCGGCATAAGGGGCAACGGCCGTATCGTTCACGATGGCGTCCAGCAGGTGGGTGAGTTCGTGGACGAAGGTGTGCTCCCAGCCGATAATGTGGCCGTGGGGCCACCAGTATTTCCAGAAAGGGTGGTCGGCCTCGGTGACCAGCACCCGGCGGAAGCCCTGGGTTTGTGCGCCCGGTTCGCTGTCGCTCAGATGGACTTCAAGCTCGTTCAGGCGCTCCAGATCGAAGACGATGCTGCCTTTCGAGCCGTTAATCTCGATGCGCTGGTGGTTCTTGCGGCCGTTGGCGTAGCGGCTGGCTTCCAGGGTGCCGATTGCGCCGTTCTCAAACTGCACCAGCGATACGAAGGCATCGTCCACGTCCACGGTATCGCGGCCGCCGTCGTCGGTGGGGCGTTCCTTGATGAAGGTCTGCGTGAGCCCTGAAATTGCCGTCGGCTCTCCAACGAGGAAGCGCGCCAGATCGATGATGTGCGCGCCCAGATCTCCCAGCGCGCCGCTGCCGGCGAGGTCTTTCTTCAAACGCCAGACCATGGGAAACTGCGGGTCCATGATCCACTCCTGCAAATAGACCGCCCGGAAGTGGTAAATCTGGCCCAACTCGCCGCGCTCGATCATCTCGCGGGCCAGCCGCAAGGCCGGCACAAAGCGGTAATTAAACGCGCAGGCGTGCTTGACCCCGGCTTTCTGCACGGCCTCCAACATCGGCTTGGCCTCCGCGGCCGTGCGCGCCAGCGGCTTTTCGCAGATGATGTGCTTGCCGGCCTCGGCGGCGGCGATGCAGGGCTCGGCGTGGGTGTCATTGGGGCCGCCGTTGTCGAAGAGCTGGATGGCGTCGTCCTGGATGAGTTCGCGCCAGTCCGTACAGTAGCGCTGGTAGCCGTAGCGGGCGGCGGCCTCCTGCACCGCGGCCTCATTGCGTCCACAAAGCGCAACAAGCGCGGGTACGGCCGGCAGAGGGTCCACCATGTAGGGAATCTTGCGCAGGGCGTTGCTGTGGGCCTTGCCCATGAAGGCGTAGCCTAACATCCCCACGCCTATCTCCGGCACGTCCTCTCGCCCGGACGACTGCCCCATGGTGACAAAACCAACGTCTTCAGACATAGCGTTCCTCCGTGGTTGTTGGTTGATAGTTGAGACAATGGTGACTCTAAGGACGGTAGTTCGTCAATGGGAAAGAAAAGTGGCGGCGAATTGTCCGTCATACCGATGAGAGGCCGTTAGCGGCATCCGTCATTTGTATGTTAGAAATGGTGGACATATGAGCGAATGTACGTGGGCAACGCAAGGGGCGAGTCGTCCGTCAATCCCGTGAAAACGGGAATCCATCTTCTCTGCCTCAGTCGCCAGGTGAGGCAGCCAGGAGCGGGGGACAAGCCCCCGCGCTACGAAAGATGAGGTGGAACACATTCCGCCGATCCCGCGCAAGCGAGAATCTGCGAGGCTGCACCCTTCATGTCTCAGTACGTGTCTTTTCGATTGAAACCGCTTAACGCCGCCATTCGGCGATATTCCACGTCTCGCCGTCCCAGGCGTTGGCTCTGACCCCCCGCAACGTATGCAGGGTTGCCGAAACCGAGCCCCGGTTCACGAGGGGAATCGCGTAGTAGTTCTGAATGAAGATATCGTTGAGTTGCTTGACCAGCGCCTCGCGCTCCGGTCCGATGGGGGTTTGGGCGAGTAGGGCATGGGTCTCATCGTACTCCGCATTGCACATGCGGGCGTTATTGCCGCTGGACCAACCGTTGTCACGTGCCTGGACATTACTGCAAAGCCCTCTTGAGAGGTATTGCTGAGGATCTATTCCAGAACTCTCAGTGTACATCTGTACGTCCGCGAAGAATCGGAGGTACGACTCCTCCTCATGAACGGCCGGGTCACCGCCAAAGAAGAGGCCGGCGTCGTGTTGAATGAGCACGGTCTCGATACCGATCTCGCGCCACCATTCTTGGATCAGGGCTTGGGTCGACTGCCTGATAGAGTTTTCGGTGGTCTGATACGTAATCCGCAGGGGAACGCCATTGTATTCGCGAATGCCGTCGCCATCATTATCGACGACACCATTCTCGTCCAGCAGTTTCTTGGCGCCCGCAATGTCTTGCACCGGACAGTCTTCATGCGCAGTCGAAGCGTAATTGGCAGGCGCTACGACCAGGTTGCAGGCGGGCGTTGCGGTGAAACCATAGAGTTGGTCAGCGATGAGGATGCGGTCTATCGCCAGGGACATCGCTTGGGCGATGGGTGTGAACGTCAGGAACGGATGGGGGTTCTGCCCATCGAGATACTCAGAGCGGTCGTCACCCAGCGCGGGGTCCGGATTTGTCTGGTTCAGGACGATGCGCTCGATCCGGCTGGCGAAAACCGTGGTCACCGTGCCGAGTCCGTTCGCCTCCATCTCTTGTAGAACGTCTGGCTCCACCTGCATGTTCCACGCGTGATCGACATCACCCGTCACGAGGACGGACCGCGCCGCCTCCAGCGCGTCGCCGCCGCCCTGCAGGATCACCCGGTCGAAGTAGGCCGGTTCCTCATGGTAGTAGGGGTTGCGCTCGTACATCGCGCCTTCGTTGGGTGAAAACGACACGATGCGGTACGCGCCGGTGCCCAAAGGCACGGCGTTCTGCGCTTCACAGGTTCTGGCGGCCGCGCCGACGCAGTCGGCAAACTGTACCCGGCTGATTATGGGCGTGTCGGCGCTGACGAAAGCCGTGTAGGGATAGGGCGTCGGTTTGTCAAAAGTAATCTTCACCGTGTGTTCATCGAGGGCTTCGACAGCGACTATGCCGGCAAACGTGTCTCGCTTGGTGCAGCCGGTCGCTTCATCGGCACAGTAGCGCCACGTGAACACCGCGTCATCGGCCGTCATGGCGCTGCCGTCCGACCAGCGCACACCGGCTTTCAACTTCCACGTAATTGTCAGCAGGTCTTGGGAGACGCCGCCGTTCTCCAGCGTGGGGATTTCTACGGCCAGTCTCGGCACGAGGTTGCCGTCCGGATCATAGTTTGCCAGCGGTTCCAAGGTAATTGCACCTGCGTCCCTATCCTTGAATCCGGCGGCGAGATACGGGAACGGCAAGGTAGGCGCTTGCCAATAGCGAATGGTAAGGACTTGCTCTTCCTCCGGGGTTGCCGGTGGCGCGGAGGTGACCGTGCCCGGCGCCATGCTTGCGCCGCTGCAAGCAATGAGCAGGAGCGCAATTAGAGTTGCGAGGGCTGGCAGGATAAAGCGAATCACGGCAAAGAGCTCTCCTTTGAGGTTAGCCAATTTGGTTGTCAGCATGTTCTAGGCAGGCTCAACCCTGTGCACATGCACCAGAGTGTGCCGGGAAACTGCGCGTAACGCGGCAGCTTCTAGCGCGCCACTGCCGCAGCAACCCCGGCGTTTGCCTTCGCCACAAATGGCGCCATGTATTCCTGGAACTGCCGCGCGTAGGCATCCAGGTTGTCCAAATTGCCGCCGTCGCGCAGGGATGAGCACATCTCGTAGGCCACCGTGCCGGTGTAGCCTTCCGCGATGAGGGTGTCGAAGAACGTCTCGTAATCGATGAGCCCTTCGCCCATGGCCACCCCCAGCATGCGCGCGGGTTCCGCGACATAGTTCACCAATGCCGGCTCGTAGCGGTAGCGGGGCAGCGCGACGTAGTCGGCCACAGTGGTGTACGCCATGAAGGGTGTCATGCGACGCACTGCCGCGGCCAGCGCCTCGCCGTGCAAGCCCTGCACCGCAGGTGACCACGCGTCGAAGGCTGCCCGGCAGTTGGGGTGGTCTACTTCGCTGAGAAGTTGATACATGCTCTCGTAATCGACAGCAAAGTCATGATGATTCTGGACGGTGAGCACCACGCCAAAGTCGGCGGCCAGGCGCGCTGCTTCCCGCAGGCCGGTGACCACGCTCGTCCAGCCCGCATCGTATGAGAGACCGTCACGCTCGTAGCCGGTGAAGACGCGGATGGCGGGACAGTCAAGATCGCGGGCGAGGCCCGCAAGTTCGGCGATGTAGACGATCTGGTGCTCCCAGAAGGGCACGTCAGGCCGTTCGGGGCCGACGGTAAAGTCGTTGTACCCAGCCAAAGAATGCACGCTGAGGCCGTGCTCCGCCAGCAGCGCGCGCAGGGCCTGCCGCTTCTCGGGCTGATGCGACGGATAGTCAAGCAGCGAGAGATGCGGCCGCTTGGCCACGAGCATGACGCCTGTGAACCCAAGCGCCGCCGCGCGGGGAATGAACTCTTCGAGCGTCAATCGCTCTTGTCCCGGCCATACGCCGGCGTAGCTGACCGAATGTAATGCGAGTTGCATGTAAATTCCTCCATGTTACCGAGCGATCGCTCACTACCGAACGAGACTAACTCCAAGCGTAGCATCGTTGCCATTGACGCGTTAGATTCTAGGAAGGACGAATCTCCTCCGTTGGCTCACCATTTGTCAGGGGAGTATTCTCTTCCAGGCCGTTTTCCGTTACTGTCGGTGCAAGATTTGTAGCCTGTCGGGTTGCCACGGCGGCCTTGCTTTGGGATTCTGTCGCAGTCAGGGGGCTGTCCGCGCTGCCTTGTGGCGCACCGTCTGCGCCGGCTTCCGCGCTGTGTCGTGGTGGGGGGTCCCCGTTGGCCGGGGTGTTGGTTTCGGGCGTCTTGTCTTGCGCAGATTGTGCAGAGCCGCCTGCTGCCGGCGTGGCCGGAGGATTCGGCGTAGCTGGCGCGTTCAGGGGCTGTGCCGCGGGAGGGGCTATTCGAGGGCTTTGCGACTCAGTTGGCTGCGCTGTTTTCGAGGTCTCGTCTTTAGATTCGGTAGGTGCATCTTCGGGGGTGCTGCCGGTAGCCGAAGGAACCTCTCCAGCAGTGCCGCCGCCTTCCAAAGCTATCTGGGCGACACGCAGCAATTGCGCCCGCAGGAGGTCGTTTTCTGACCGCAGTGCACGCAGGGATTCCTCCTCGAGTTTCGCCTGCATCTCCTTAGCCAGAATCGCCGCTTGTTGAGCCAGAGCGGTTTCCATCTGCTTTTGCTGCGTCTGGTCGCGTACTACGCAAATGAATTGCTCGTCCGTCAGCGCCGCCACGCCGCCCGCGAGCACTTGACCGCCAACCGGATGGCACGTGAAGCGGTGCGGCTGTCCGTCACTTTGCGCACGCTCGACAGCCGCCATCAATTGGGACGCCAAGTCAACCGGCAGTACCTCCCGTACTCTGGCATCTACTAAGCACTCTCCGTCACGCGGGCCGAAACTTTCGGCGGGCTTGCACTCCAAAATGGTGCCGTCCGTCCGCAGGCGGAGCACCAGGTCGGGCAGGAGCGTTTGCAAGATGCGCACGGAGGTCTCCGCTTGGGTCAGCGCGGATGCCTGCTCGGCATTCAGCCGCTCCAGGTGCGCGCGCAAGGCCTGATTCTCTTCTTCACTCACCTGCAACTGCGCCGTTGTGTCCTTCAATTCCGTAATGTCGCGCAGCAGGCAGAGCACCGCGTCATCGGTATGGGGCGCGACGCGCACCGCCAAGACCTGACCGCTCTGCCGCAAGAATGACAGCTCCTGCACCGCGTTGCTTGCCAGCGACGCTGCTGCCGCTTGTACCAGCGGCGTCACGTCATCGCCTTGAAAAACGTCTCTCAGGTGCTTACCGGCGAACATGTCCGCGTACGTCGCCGGCGCTGCGGCGGCCGGCGGCTGCAGGTCTTGGATAGTGCCCGCCCGGGACATGTAAATGAGCCAGTCTCCCGTTACGAGACGCAGGGCATTTGCCGCGCGGCGCTGCTCATCCAGCTCCTGGACCGCGCGCGTGTGTGCGGTGTGGTCCTGGATGATGCACAGTACCTGATCGGCGGTGTGCGGGGTCACGGATCCACCCAGAACCACGCTGCCGTCGGCGGCGATGTGCTGCAGCCGTTCCGTCTTGCCCGCTTGGAGGACACGGGCAACGGCGGCCATAATCGATTCGGCTTGGTCGGACGGCAGGACCGCACGGACATTCTTGCCCAGGAATTCGCTCGGCATGGCAGAGGGACCGAAGTCGGCGGCCGGTTTCCAGTCGGTTATGGCGCCGTCGCTGCGCAGGCCGACCAGCAGTCCCTCGGTGGCGTTGCGTAGCGCGCGATGGCTGGCTTGGAGGTCGCGCAGGGCGAGTTCCGGGCTGCGGGCGGGTTTTTCTGCCGCGGCGCTGGTGGGCTCGGCGGCATCTGCGGCAAGCGGCCTAGGTGTTCTTTCCGCTGCTACTGTGGCTGCCGGTCGCGCGGCAACTCTCGGGACAACCCCGGCGATCACACAGAGATAACTCGCCAGCGTCAGGACTTGTGATAGGAGAAGTACCGCCCCGGACGGCCACGCTTGGAGTAGTGGAAAGCGCGCCAGGGCAACGAGAGTCACAATGAGGGCGAGCAGCAGCCAGCGGTCGAACGGGTCCGCGCGCCACCGGGCCCTCCGCAGAAGCCCTGCAATGCCGGTGACTGTCAATGCCGTCACAAGCAGGAGTTCCGGCTGGGCCGCAAGCGGCGAGATTGGTTGTCCCAGTATCTCCACCAGGTGGCTGGATTGTGGCACCGGGAAGACCAGCGCGCCGACAGCTACGATGAACGCGAGCGTGGCGGCAGCGAAAAATATGCCTGCGGGTTGCGCGGTGGAAGGGCGGCTCTGCCTGCTCGCAAGCAGACTCAAGACAAGAAAGAGACAAACGAAGAGCGTGGGGATAAGTTGACCACGCAACACGGAGGCTGCGCCAATCAGGGAATCGGCGGGACCAAATACTCCGGCGTACGCCGCAAAGTGATAGAGGTGCAGCGCGGCAGCAACCCACAGTCCCGCGCTGATAAGCAGCAGTGCATCGCGCTGTTCCGTGCGAAACCGCTGCAAGGCCAGTTCCCCGCCGATCAGCGCAGCCGCTGTGGCGAGGATTCCGCCAAAGGCATAGAGGGCTTCACCGGCAGTTGCAAAGGTGTTGAAGCGCGCGGCATACACTGCCGCCAAGATGACAAAGGCTGCGGCATACGCGGCGGTGCGCCTCGGATTATTCTGCAAGACTGCCAGCATAAGTGAAGTTCGCTTTGCTCGTTTCCAACTACCGTGCCAAGACGGCTGCGTCGCCAAGTGGCGGGGGACGAGCCCCCGCGTTACGCCTGATATCGCGCCGTGGCGACCACGTTGCTCAGAGGCGGGGGACAAGCCCCCGCGGTACGTCGGACACCGTGTCAAGGCGGCTGCGTTGCCAAGAGGCGGGGGACGAGCCCCCGCGCTACGCCGGATACCGTGTCAAGACGGCCGTGTTGCCAAGAGGCGGGGGACAAGCCCCCGCGCTACGCCCCGGATACCGTGCCGAGGCGGCTGTGTCGCCAAGAGGCGGGGGACAAGCCCCCGCTACGCCGGAAACTGCGCACGCAGTTCCGGTCACGGACGATGTGGGAAACTTTCGTCGCGGTCACGTGCATGCCGCGGAGCGCGTGACCTGAGCTATCTGGGCGACGGCGACGACTAGCAATTGACGTCTTTGCCCTCACTCCCGAACACCGCCATGCGTTCTTCCTGCTCGGTCTTCTCGGTGCCGGCCGGAATGAAGTGGAACTGGAGCGCCCGGCGCCGGCTCTCGCTGCGGTTTGCCGGCGTGCCGTGGTGCATGAGGCCGTCGAAGAACAGCACGCCGCCGGGCGGCAGCGGCACCGCTACATCGCGGTTGAGGTCGAGGTGTTCGTCGCAAATCTGCCAATCGCGCCGCCGAAAGTGCACCACCGGGCCTTCTCTATGGGTGCCGGGCTTCACGTGCATGCAGCCATTCTCGAGCGTAGCCGCATCCAGCGCCGTCCACGTGCCGACAATCGGCGTGCCCATCGGCAGGTTGAAGAAGGCGTGGTCTTGGTGCCAGGGCTTTTCACGTCCTATGCCGGGCGGCTTGCTCAGGGCCTGATCGGCAAAGAGTTCCGGCTCGGCTTCCAGCAGGCGGCTGACGACGCGCTGTAGATTGGGATGCCACGCCATCGCCTTCATGCGCGGCTCAAACTCGACAAAATGCTGGAGTTTGCGCACGCAATCGAGTTGTTGCTCTGGCGGCAAGGTACGGACGTATTTCTTGGAGGCAGCCTCGAACTGCACGCCCACAAAATCGGCGTGCTTGCCGATTACGAGAGCCGTAAAGCCAGCCAATGCCGATTCTACCTCCCGGTCGGTAAACACTCCCTGAATGACCAGGAAGCCGGTTTCCCGATAGAACGCCACGTGCTCATCGGAGAATTCATCGATGCTGGCTATCCCGGTGGCGCTGTTGTCGAAGCGATAGAGTTGCTCGTTGTAGGGATCGCCCTCATACTGGTCGAACTTTAGTTCTGCGGCGGTTCCCAGTTCCTGAACTTGTGCCATTGTGCTGTCCTCATTCAGCCAAATACTGGGGAATTGGAGGTTTGCTTGCCTTCGATGGTAGAACTGACAATGCCTACTGTCAAGCTGGAATCTCGGTGCCGACTTTGCAACGGCGTGAACATAGTGAGTTGTGCTGATGGAGCGGATTCACCAGCACATTTGGTGGCCTAAGTTCGAGTCTAGCTACAGCCAACGGTCGAACCAATCGAACGCCTTGGCGCCGCTGAAAGCATGGCCGCCGGGATGCAGGTCCAAGTCCAGTCTATCGGTAACGCCGGCTGCGGCGAAGATGCGTTCCACGTCAGCATAACAGCGCAGGGCGTCATCCTTCACAAAGCAGTCGTCCAGTTCGCCGACTTCGACGAGGCACGGGCGCGGCGCAATCAGACCGGCCACGGACGCAATGTCGCCAAAGGTCAGCAGGCCGCGGGCGAATTGCGAGCCGCAGGTGTTGCCCCGACCGCGATGGCCGATGGCGTCCTCTAACGTGCTGAGGTAGCATACGATGTCGGCGCAGCGAACGCGTTCGTCCAGGGCCGAAAGGTACGTCGTCATCGTGCCACCGAAGGAGAGGCCGATCATGCCGATGCGATCGGGGTCTACATTTGGCAGACCCTGAAGCAGGTCGATACCGCGCATGCCGTCCCAGATGTCGAGCGCGAGTAACTGGAACCCCAGGTAGCCGTAGCCCAGATAGAGCGCGTTGCAGCCATCCCGGGAGCTGCGCCGCCACTCCTCCGGACCCTTTCGCTCGCCGAAGCCGCGCCAGTCGGGGGCCAGGCAGACGTAGCCGCGCTCGGCAAGCTGCTGGGCGTAGTTGACGCCGGACTGCCGTTCCTTCTGTTGCGCATAGTTGGGATCGTCCGGTGGAGGCAAGATTCCTGCGGGGTCATCCTTGCCACGTCCGTGACCGTGGGCGCAGAGTATGGCCGGCCGCCGTTCGCCATCCTTGATGTCCTTGGGCGTGAAGAGCCAGGCGGGCACGGTGGCAAAGGCCTCGCTGTCGTAAAGGACTTTCTCCCGCACGTAGCTGCCCTCGTCGTGGCGCTCGACCACCTCGACATTGAGCGGCACGGCATCGGGATACGGGCCGATCATCTCGCGCACCTGGATCAACGTACGCTCATGCCATGCGCGCCACTCCGCCGCAGTAGACGGCAGCGCCAGGGGCGCCGCGGTCGCTTTGGCGCGGGCAATCAGCCCTTCTACGGGGTCAATGTACGGTCGCGAACTGACACTCATGCTCTCTTCCTCCTGGAGACCTTTACGTAACCCTAGCGGATGTGAGAAAAGTCCCCTCTCCCTCGATGGGAGAGGGCTAGGGTGAGGGTGGTTCTCCTGAAATCCCTCTATATGCACTCCGATTCTGCGCTGCTATGCGTTGACACTGCACATCGCAAGGGACCTATGTAGCAAGAAGACCCCTCTCCCCGACCATCTCCCCAGGGAGAGGGAGTCTTTTCGTCTGCAGGCGAGGTCATTCACAGGTCTCCTCCTTGGGTTAGGTAGGCCCGTCAGTCTTCTGCCATGCTACGGCAAGAGCAGTCTACTCTCTCCAGCCTGTCGTTTCGCCAAAGAGCGCCATAGTTTCCGCCCGTGTAAGCGCCCATAGTGAATACACGCCAATAGCCGTGCCAAAGGGAAAATTGAAGAATTGGAGCACGCTCAGGATGAGCACGAGGATCCGCGCCCAGTTCTGCCGCTGCAGCAGGCCGATGCCGCCAATCAGCCCTGGTACCGACACGAGAAACAAGAACACACCGATAAAGGTGCCGATCGCCGCCCAGATGCCCATTGCCGACGTTCCATCGGTGGCAGCCAGCAGCAGCCCGATACCCACAAACACAAGAATCACGAGCGCGGTTACAAGGAGCCCCAGAGCGCTCAATATGATGTGCAACCACGCCACAATCTTGACATGGGTCTCGGTGTCCTGTGGGCTCATGGGAGCAACCTTTCGTGTTTACAATGATAACGCGGTGTATGTTTAAGTTTCGTCAATCTTGTGAAAACAAAACGCCGAGTTCCGTTACTTTCATGAAAATAGCGCGAGAGACTCCGTAATTACCGCGAAAGCAAGAATCCATCTACTCTCTTGGCACGTGCGTGTCGCCCTAGGCGGAGGGCAGGCCCCCTTCTTCGGTACTGCCGCTTTCTCTTCAAGAGGTGGGGGACAACCCTCAATGTTGTCGCAATTGCGTATGATGGCGACGAATACCGCGCCTTACATCCCCGGTAGCGCAGGCCCTTCGACAGAGCCTGCACTGAGCCTGCCGAAGTGCTCAGGACACGTTTGCAACCCCGTATCGAGTACGGGGCAGGCTCTGCGCCGCTGCAAGGTTAATTCTTTTCGTGTCCGTTTCTCTTTGCTCTGGAGGGGGACACGCCCCCGCGCTACAGCCTACCCATCGGGCGTGATCTTATGCTCTTTCAAGGCGCGCGCAAACTGCGCAATACCGGCACTCAAGCCAGTGATTGGCGCACACGGTGGGTGGCTTCCACTACGTTCTCCAGCTTAGCTACGGCAGACCCGTAAGGAACTGCCTGCAGGCCGCAATCGGGATTGATCCAGAGCTGTTCCGGCGCAAAGTATTCCAGCGCCAGGCGGATGCGCGCTTCGATCTCTTCCACCGATTCTACACGCGGGTCTTGCGCGTCCACAACTCCATAGCCCATGCCGCGGTCCGCGGGAAACGGATGCTCGCGCAGGATGTCGAGCATTTCGGGCGCTACGTGCGCCAGCTCCAGGCAGAAGACATGTGCGGGCAGCTCCAGCATCTTGGGATAGACCTCGTGGAACGCGCCGTAGCACATGTGCGTGAAGACGGTAACATGCTCAGGCAATCCAACGCAGATGCGGCGCATGGCTTCAATGGCTACGTCGAGCTCGGCCGGTTGATCGTAGCGCGTGACGAATGCCGGTTCGTCGATCTGCAGGTAGCGGACACCTGCCGCCACCAGCCCTTGCACCTCTTCCCGGACGTACTCCGCCAAGCCAAGCACCGCAGCGCGTCGGTCGGGGTAATAAAGATCGAATACCCAGTCCCGCAGGGTATAGGAACCAGTAACGGTAACTTTTAGATCGCGCTTGGCGCGCGCCGCGGCGAATTGGTACCAATCGAGAAGCAACGAGCGCGGCGCGGTTGCCTCACGCCTAATGACCGCCCGCTGGCCGTACATATTGTCCAGTACCCACACGGGATCGGGATCGATGTCGGCACAGCCCCAGCCTTCCAAGAAGTAGGTCGTCATGGAGCGGCGGTACTGTTCGCCATCCACGAGCACGTCGATGCCCAGGGACTCTTGAGTGCGGATCCAATCTGCTACTGCCGCTTCCTGGGCCTGACGCATCCAGGCGCGGTCTTGCTGCTCCAGCGGCGCCATCTCCGCCTGAAACAATTCAGGTGGCTTGGGCAAGCTGCCGATGCTGGAAATCGGTAGGAGTGGAAGCTGGCTCATCGTTATGCCCCCTTGCCGTCGAACGCATGCGCTACCTGCGCCAGCATGGCTAGCTTTTCGAATGCGGCGTGGCGCGGCAGGTACAGCAGCGCGGTACTTGGCGCTGCCCAGCAGTTCGCCGCAGGCACGGCAGACGTAATTGCGGCCAAAGTTTCGCGCAATTCGTCCTCGCTTTCCACACGGATACTGCGGGCGTCGGCGACACCGGCCTGGAGAACGGCGTTTCCGCTCCAAGACTTGAGAGCCGCCAGGTTCGGCGCGCGGTAGGCGTCCGTGAAGTCCAAGCCCAGCCCGCCCAGGCCGGGGATGGCGAGAAACGGCTGCAGCAGATCGCCAATCTCGCCGCACGCCAGATGGACGATTACGATCGCTTCCGGCGCCGCTTGCGTAATCCGTTCGATGGCTTGTGCTACCAGCGGAAAGTCGGCGCGATGCTTGGGACGCAAGACCACTGATTCCTCGATCTGAATATACCGCGCCCCGGCAGCAGCCAGAGCGGCCACGTCCGCCGCCCACATGTCCACGAGCGCCGCAAAGGCTGCCGGCGTGTCGCCCTGACCCTGCCGGTCCGCGTACGCCCAGATGGTGTAGGGCCCGAAGAGCGCGGGCTTAATGGGCTCCTTGGTAAGCGAGGCGGCGTGGCGGTAAGCGCTTGCCAGGGGGCTTTTGCCATTGCGTGTCGGCGCCCTATCCAGGACCCAATGGTGGTAGTACGTATTGGTATCCAGGTAGCGTAGCGGGGCGGCGACTTCCAGGTCCGGCACCACCCGTGCCATCTGAAACCACTCGTCGTATACCGGCACGAAGCCCGGATCGAGGATGTCCACGCCGGCGTCTGCTTGTGCCGCCAGCAACTCCGCTTGGGTCTCCGTCTGGACAGTGCGCAACTCCCGGTCTTGCCACGCGCTCTCAGGTGTGGGCGTCACTCGCGCCCGCCACTCCTCCACGGCGGCGCGCAAGGGGTGCTGGCCGTCGCTGACTATAGGAAACCTTCCGGAGGTCGAAACGAGCATGTGTTCTAATCCCTGGTGCTAGGCAAGGTCAATTCACGCAGGGGCACGATATATCGTGCCCCTACCGCTGCATCAAACGAATATTGGCGAATAGCTTCTAGCCCTCCGCCATCAGCGCGTTGGCGCGGTCTGCGGCTTCGGTGAATGCCTCCGCCACCGTAATCTTGTCCTCCACGATGGCCGTCTGCCATGCTTCCGCGAGGAGGCCTAACACGTCGGCATCTTTGCGGAAGAGGCCGCCGTTGGGCCACGCGTACTTGCCGCGCACGGGATGCGCGAACGCATCCAGATTCTTATCCGCCAAGGCCGGGAAGTTCTCGCTCATGATGCTGATGTAACGGTCTTGCATCGAGGCGCGCGGATGCTGGATGCTGGCAATCTGGCACTGTAGGTCAAGGTACGTATCGGTCTGCAGGAATTTCATGAAGTCCCAAGCGGTATCCGGGTCTTTCGTGCCTTCCCAGACCACCCACGCGTCAATGGAGCCCTGGGTGGCGCGGGCCACCGGACCCTGCGGCAGTGGGGCCACGTCCCAGTCCGCGACGTTATCGGGGAAGTCAATCGAGTACTGCCCCGGCCCCCACGAACCTTCCTCCCAGGTTGCCAGCGTGCCCTGCATGAGGGCCTGAACTTTGCTGCGGTCCAGCGCCGCCCACTCCTCGCCGTGCACCATGCTCCGGTCCTGGTGGAAGCGGGCGTGGACCCACTCCATGGCTTCAATTGCCTGAGGACTATCGAAGGTGGCGTGGCGGTCGTTATCAGGATCGACCACGGTGCCGCCGTTTTGAATGATCTTCCAAATGCCGCGGCCCCAGCCCGCGTCCACGCCGCCAAAGACGGTGTTGGGGCGGTCGGTAAGCCTGAGCATCGCATCCTGGTATTCGTCCCAGCCCCAGGTGTCGTCGGGTAACGTCATGCCCTTCTTATCGAAGACCTGCTTGTTGTACCAGAGGACGTAGACGTTGATGTACATGGGCAAACCGTACTGACCCGTTTCCGGCCAGTGCATAGCACCAAGCTGGAAGGGGATGTAGTCATCCATGGGAAAGCTGTCGCGCTTAATGTAGGGATCCATGTTGAGCAGCAACCCGTCCCGACCCGCCTTGACGAGATTCGTGCCCCACATCATCGCTATGTCGGTCCCGGACCCGGCCACCCAGGCCGTGATGTAGACTGACGGACTGTCCTTTACACCGAGGACTTCCAGGGTGACGTTGGGGTTGTCCGCCGAGTATGCATCCGCGCCGGCCTGCGCCGCTTCCACCCAGGTGGAGTCGCCCCAAAGCGACCAACTGAGCGTGACCGGCTCAGCCTGGGGTTCGGCTTTGGGAGCCTCTGCTTCTTGCTCTTCGGCAGCAGGCGCCTCATCCGTTGTCGCCGCGGGCATGGTCGCTTGGCCGCAGGCGGCCAGGGCGATGGCGCCGAGAGTCCCACCGCCGAGCCAAAGCACTGAGCGTCGTGTCAAACGGGTCTTGCGATCATCAGTTTCCACTTGCCTTACCTCCCGACTTGCCTTCACGGCAAGTCACACCTTAACCATAGCGGTTGTCGATTACCTGGTGAGTAAAGCGGTCTCAATTGGATCCCCCGTTGAAGCTGTCTAACCGGTTGTCGCCCTCCCTTCGTTCGCCCAAATGAATTGAGGGATTCCGTAGTCTGTATTATGCCGGGAGTGAAAGGTTGATGCAATACATTTGGGGAAGTCAAGCCCGTTGGATTGGGGCAAATGGGCTACACTTGTGAGCCACGCAAGGGGATGGGTAAGCGCACGAACGCTTTTTCCGCCTAGGATGGGCATTCGGATGCAAGAAGAGATGGTCTCCCGCCCCTAATCACGTGCCGGGAAGGTATCGCGGAGGAGTGACGGATGTCGTCCGCTTTCCATAGTGGCGCGGAAATGGCGACATTAGTCCGGATTACATCGTGGCGCGGAATTGACGGACTTTGTCCGCTTCACATTGTGGCATGGGATTGACGGTTGCTTTTCGCGTCCGCTGTAGCGCGGGGGCTTGTCCCCCGCTCTTCGCGCACAGGACAGGCATAAGCATGAGGGAAGTATTCGCTCATTGCGCAACTGAGCGCGATGCAGTCGTTTCCGACGCACCAACCTCTGACCAGAGCAGTGGGCCTCCCTAACTCAGCAATCCCAACTCACGCTGCGTTTCCTCAATCCGCGCCAGCGCCGCCGCCGGCAGGGGGCCAAGATCGGAAATCGCCGCGTTCTGCTCGAGCTCAGCGGGATTCATGGCGCCGGGTATCACCGATGACACGCCGGAAAAGCTGAGGATGTAACGCAGGGCGGCTTCGCTCAGACTTCCCGCTATCCCATCTTCGACCAGCCACATGAAGGACTCCGCCTCCCGTAGACGCGCGGCGAGCTGGTCCCGGGTCATCAAGCTGCGGTGGTCGTCCGGCGCGAACGTATGGTCCGCCGTGAATGAGCCCGAGAGGAATCCGGAGGCGAGCGGTGACCGGATGACGATGCCGACGCCGCGCTCTTCGGCCAATGGCAAGAGCCGCTCGGTGGGTGCAGGTTCCAGCAGGCTGAAACCGATCTGTATGATCTCCGCGCGGCCGTCTTCTTCGATGAGCCGAATAGCCTCAGCCGTGGTCGTGGCGGATACGCCGATGTGGCCGACGTGCCTTTCTGCACGCAGGTCGACAAGCAGTCCCAGCGGGTCTTCCGCCATTTCGTCTGCGACCGGACTATGCAGGAGCACACCTTCAATGAGGACCGTCTGCAGACGATCCTTGCTGCGCTGGACACTGGCGCGCAAGGCATCTCGGGTGAAGTCGCGGGCGAGAACCGGCGGCCCACCGTCAGCGGCCGGCAGAACGTGCTCGCCGCCTTTGGTCTCCACAAAGACCTCAATGTCCTGCAGATGTTGAGGCCGTTGGCGCAACGCCTCGGCAATGTAGACTTCAGCTTCCGAGTACACCGGCGCGGTGTCGATGAAGTTGAGGCCCAGCGACAGTCCATGATGGATGGTCTCCACCGCCGTCTCAAGGGTTACGGTGCCGTACGTGGCCGGACCCGACCAGTAGCTGCCGCTCGTAATGAGCGCACCCCCCAGCGGGTACGTGCCTAACCCGACTTCCGACACCTGGTGTCCCGTGTTTCCCAACGGACGATAGCGCATATTTCCCCCTTCTCACTCTTCCATGTGGCCGGATATCATCGATCAAATGTGTCACAATTGGACAGGAGCGGCTTTGTATGTCATTCCGAGCGCAGCGTCGAACACTGTTCGCGGAATCTAGGATCAATGTCGAACATAGTCATACAGCTCAGTACACTAGATTCCTCACTCCGCTCGGAATGACATGATCTGTCAACACTGCTAATTGGGGAGAGAATTCTGTCAACGAATTACTCAACTCTTACAGGAATGACATGCGTGCAGGCAAGCACAGAGCCCTGCTACTAAGTTTCTTCTGCCAAATCTGCCTGCGAATTACCTGACCTTTACAAGAATGACACTTGAGACTGTCTCTGCGGCTTCCCACCTTCATACCGGGCCAATCAGCAACAGTCTTATCACCAGCAAGCGACCGGCTATGCCTGATCACCCACCCAGCGACTCCCAATCTTTCAAAGGAAAGTCGATGCGCCGGCCCTCCTGCGCGGCGAGATACGCGCCCTCTACCACTTCCAGCGCCCGGGCGCCGTCGATACCGTTGGACTCCGGTTCGCGGTCCTCGCGAATAGCGGTTAGGAGTTCCTTCTCCTGGGCGGTGAAGCCTCCCGCAAAGGGCACGTGCAGCACGAGCTTTTCATTGGCCATTTCCGGATTGTTGCGGTGCGGCAGCTCGAAGGTGCAATCGGCAAATGCCTGGGCAACCTGGGCATCGTCAAACGTTAGCCACGGGAGCTTGTTACTGAAGAGCGTGATCGTCGCATCGGAACCGTGTCCAATGCCGCCGTGAAGTTTCACGTAGCCCTCGCTGCCGGTCACGAAGATCTCGCGGTGCTGGGGCCCCTGCAGGCACCACACCATTTCAAATACGCCGATAGCGCCGCTATTGAAGCGGAAGAGCACGTGGGACGTCGTCTCGATCTCCGCCGTTTCCCACAGGAAGTTGTCGAACTCCGCCCCCGCGACGTGCTTCACGCCGCTGCCTTCCCAGAAGAGGAGGGTATCGATGTAGTAACAGCCGTCGCGGTGGAGCGCGCCGCCGCCGGCCGTGGCCTTGCCGAGTTTCCAGCCCATGTTGGAGCGCGACCCCTGGGTGATCACGTCCTTGTGCAGCATGTGGCGTTCCAGCACGTGGTAGACGTCGCCAATGAGCCCGGCGTCGAGGATGCGCTTGACCGCGCGGGCAGGAGGCTCGAAACGGTCGCGGTCGGCGGTCATGAGCTTCACACCGGCCTCGCGGCAGGCGCGGATCGCTTCCACTGCCTCGTCCATGTCGAGCACGAGAGGCTTTTCGCAGAGGATGTGCACACCGGCTTCCGCTGCCGCCAGAATAGCGGGCAAGTGGAGGTGATGGGGCAGGCAGATGTCCACGGCCTGCACCTCCGGCCGCCTGACCACCTCCGCAAAGTCGGAAGCCGCAGCCCTGGCGCCGTACTGCTGCACCCTGGCTTCGGCGCGTTCCAGGTCGTTGTCGCAAGCCACCTCCAGCCGTGCCTCTCCGGCCTTTTCCAGGCGCTGCCAACCGTCGAAATGAGGATGGGAAATGCCGCCGCACCCCAGGACCGCTACCCCTATCGGACCGCTCGTTGTTGCCATGGTTGCTCACTTCCTCCATTTGAACGTACTGCCACCCCTTACAGGCCTATTGTATGGTACGCCATTGACGGTAATGTCAGCTATGCGATGCAGTACCCCTCCCCGCGCAGGGCAACGGTACGCCTATGGCAAGCGAAGAAGCTGCTGCACTGCGATTGGCAAACTTGCCGTCCTTCTTCACGCAATCCAGGCTGCTGAACAAAATACTCCTCCCCAGTATGAAGCCGAGTATTGTACAATGTCAGCCAGCGAATGAGAGAGGTGTTTTGGGTCGACAGCAGGCGAGAGGGTCGGCGCCGTTTCGCGAACGGCAACGGCGGCCCGGGTCGTCGCTTCGACGAGCACAGGACAGAACCTTCATGAGTGTACGCAGGTCGGCGAGAAAGAGCCAGGGCACACCCGGGCGGTGGCTCGTACTGATTGCGGCCGCTGTGGTGACGGCGACTGTCGTGCTGGCGGCCGTATGGTTATTCGTTGGGGGCGCGGGCGAACCCAGCCGGGCCGACGCCACCAATCGGCAATTGGTACGCAACGGTGAGGTCCTGTATCAATTGCACTGCGCCAGTTGCCACGGTGCGGACCTGGAAGGACAACCGAACTGGCGCGAGCGGGACGAGGACGGTCTGCTGCCGGCGCCACCCCACGACATGACTGGACACACGTGGCACCACAGCGACGCGCTGCTCTTCGACGTCACGAAATACGGTTCAACCGCTGTCGTCGGCAGCGACTATATGAGCAACATGCCCGGCTTTGAAGACAAGATGAGCGACGGCGAGATTTGGGCGGTGCTCGCCTACATTAAGAGCACCTGGCCGCCGGACATCCAGGAGATACAGTCAGATCTGGAAGACACGCGGCAGCAGTAGGTGTCGTTTTGCCCGCCTGTCGGAGAGGCGCTCGTATCGTTGTAGGGGCACGACATGTCGTGCTCCTACGCGCGCGCATCGCCGATGGATAGCAGCCAGTGCAAGAACTCGACAGTGTAATACCGCAGCCTACATACCCACGTTGAGGTTCCAAGTGTAAGCGGTCTTGCCATTGGCGTTGTCGACCTGGCACGTCACGTGATGCGTTCCGGGATCCAGCGAAGAGAAGCGTAGCGTGCCGGTGCGCTCTGCGAGCGGCTCCCCATCAATGGTCCACGTATACCTCAGCGTGGGGTCGGTGTGCTCTGCAACGTCGAGCGTCGCGTAGCCGATGTGGCGGTAGGCGAAGCCCCGACCGGGGCCTGGGGTGCCGTCGGCCTGCACCCAGCCCTCCAGCATGTCACGGGCGGAGTAGTAGAGCACGTAGCGGCCGGGCAGCTTGAGCACGTGGGGCGTGGAGGTGTAGCGGGCGTCGAATGCATTCTTGTCCGCGCTAGGTGGGAACACGGGATGCCCGGGGCGATCCGTCCACTCCTTGCCGTCCGTCGAGCGGGCAATGGTGAGGTCGAACCAGTCACCATAGGCGTCGTCGAGTTTACCCCGCGCAAACGCTACGTCATCCCGCAGACTCTCACGGTGGCCGCCGTGCCACATGACGAATCCCGGTCCGTCGCGAATGACGTGCGGATAGACGCACGACTTGTAGATGCCTTCCGGTTGAATGACGTCGGCAATCTCCTCCCAGTGAATGCCGTCGGATGAGCGCAAGAGCATGATGTGACCGTAGATCGAGCTGGGGTCGGGATCGCCCAGCGGCCGGGAGTTTGCCCACATGGTGAAGGTGCCGTCGGCTTCCTGGATAACGGAGGCGCAGCGTCCGCTGCGCGTGACCGGCTCCGGGTGGATGTCCCACGCAATGCCGTCGGGGCTCTCGGCATAGCCCACCTGCTGCGTCATCTCCACCAGCTCGCCGTCGTCGGTCTGCTCCCAGTGCGTGAGCGCGGAAAACCACATGCGATATTTGCGGTCTGCCAGGTCGTAGAGCACGAAGGGACTCTGAAAGCACCAGCCCCAGCCGCCGGCCTTCTGCAAGTCTTCATCGGTGACGATGGGGTTGCCGGGATACTCTTCCCATTGGATGCCGTCAAGCGAGGTGGCGTAACCTAAACTGCAGTTGGCGGGCCGCGGCGGGCCGGACGTGGCAACGTACCACATCTTGTAAAGGCCGTCGGCGCGAATGACCCGCGGCATGTAGAGCATCACCCGCGACCAGTCCTGCGTGGTGTTCGTGGTGGAAAGCACCGGCTCCGCACGCCGCTGCCACGCCTGCTCCGACGGCACCGTCTGCCAAGGCTCGATCTCCACACTCAACTCGACCGTTTCCCCAACCGCCAACGCTATCTCCGGGCCGGTGGGGTTTATCGCACTAATGTGGGGTACGTACCACTTGGAAGGGAAGCTTGAAGACGTGCTTGGCATAGATGAACTCCACTGACGGTTGCAGTGATTAGAAGACTACGGCAACTACTGATAGGGGAATGAGTCCAAGGCCCGCTTTTCCCCGGTGTGAAGACGCCGCCGCAAAACGCCATTTCACGCGACTCATAGCGCGCTTGAAATTGGCCTCGGCAGTTACCGCGAGTAGTTGGGCGCTTCTTTGGTCAGGATCACGTCGTGGGGGTGGGCTTCGCGGAGGCCGGAGGAGGTCATGCGGACGAAGCGCGCGTGCTCCTTCATTTCCCGGATGCTCGCGTTGCCGCAGTAGCCCATCGCTTGGCGGAGGCCGCCGACCAGTTGGATCACCAGCGCCGAAAGCGGGCCTTTGTATTGCACGCGGCCCTCGATGCCTTCCGGTACGAGCTTCGCTTCCTCGCCAATGTAGTCCTGGAAGTAGCGGTCGCGGCTGGCGGTGCGCGCCTTCATAGCGCCCAGTGAGCCCATGCCGCGGTACTCCTTGAATTGCTCGCCCTGGTAGAGCACCACCTCGCCGGGACTCTCTTCCACGCCGGCAAAGAGCGAGCCGATCATCACGGTGTCGGCTCCGGCGGCGATGGCTTTGGCCACGTCGCCAGCGTACTGGATGCCACCGTCGGCGATCACGGGGACGCCGTACTGCGTGGCAACGGCAGCTACATCGGAAATTGCCGTAATCTGCGGCACGCCGGTACCGGTGACGACCCGTGTCGTGCAAATGGAAGCGGGTCCTACGCCGACTTTCAGCGCGTCTGCCCCGGCCTTGATGAGGTCTTCTGCAGCCGCAGCCGTGGCGATATTGCCGGCAATCACCGGCACGTCGAAGAGCGTCTTGAACTTGCGCAGCGTTTCGATGACGCCTGCCGAGTGGCCGTGGGCGCTATCCAGCACCAACACATCAACACCGGCTGCCACCGCCTCTTGGGCGCGCTTGATGCCTTCGACACTCGTGCCAACAGCCGCGCCCACGCGCAGGCGGCCTTTTTCGTCTTTCGTCGCCAGCGGGAATTGAATCTTCTTCGCGATGTCTTTGACTGTTATGAGACCCTTCAGCATGAAGTTGCCGTCCACCACCGGCACTTTTTCGATGCGGTGGCGGCGCAAAACGTCTTTGGCCTCTTCCAGCGTGGTGCCGACGGGAACCGTGATGAGGCCCTCTTTGGTCATCACGTTGTTCACCGGCTGATCGAGATTCTCCTCGAAGCGAATGTCGCGGTTGGTGAGTATGCCCACCAGCTTGCCGTTTTCGGTGATGGGCACGCCGGAGATGTGGTAGCGTTCCATCAGGTCCACGGCCTGGCGCACGGTGGCATTGGGCCCCAAAGTGATGGGGTCCACAATCATGCCGGCTTCCGAGCGCTTGACTTTGTCGACCTCGGCAGCTTGGACGTCTATTTCCAGGTTGCGGTGAATGACGCCGAGGCCGCCTTCTCGCGCCAGAGCAATTGCCAGGCGCGCTTCGGTCACGGTATCCATGGCGGCGGAAATGAGGGGGATATTGAGGGCGATGGACGGAGTCAGCCACGTGCGGGTGTCGGCATCTTTGGGCAGAACAGCGGAATAGTCGGGAATGAGTACAACGTCGTCGAAGGTAAGACCTTGTTTCAGCAACTTGTCATTGGACATGGGGTCGCTGGTCGGAGCTAGGGGCTCAAGAGTGGTGGCTATGCCCTCGCTCCCGGCGGTATCATTCCGTATCACCGGCAGTCCCTCCTCTGCTACACGTAACGCTCACGCTCGCTGAGTTCTCTTGCCCCCATTATACGGCACGACAGTTGACTGCGGAACCGGATTTGCACGCATGAGACCACTTTTCCTCTAGACTTTTTGTGGCCCCCACGTAGCCTACAATACGGCTTTTCGCAACCAGGCTCAGTCTCTATGTCGTTCTCTTAGCCTCTACGCATCATCATTCGGGAGCACTCCGCCCCGTTTGCCCTGAGCCTGCCTGTCCTGAGCACTTCGACAAGCTCAGCACAGGCCTGGCGAAGAGTTAACGGGGCGACATCAGTGGTTAATTGCCACTATATGGTGCGTAAGGCCCACAAATTGGTCTTGCTTTTCTGTCACTACTTAGATATTCTATATACATGTTACGCGAATTACGCAAGGGCACGGCCAGCCTGCTGCTGCTCGATCTGCTGGCAGCCCGGCCCATGTACGGTTTCGAACTCGCCGAGGCGCTGCGGGAGCGCACCAGCGGTGTGCTCGCCTTCAAGGAAGGCACGCTCTATCCTGCGCTACACCGCTTAGAAGCCGATGGGCTGGTGAATCCCTATTGGCAAGACAGCCCGCGCGGGCCGCGCCGACGGTACTACCGTCTGACAGCGAAGGGCCGCAAAGCGCTGGCCGAACGCCGCGAGCACTGGCACACATTGGTGGAGGCTATCAATGGCGCGCTTGACGCCGGAAACGGAACGCTTTCTCCGCAAAGCCGTAGCGGGACTGCCGTTCCGGAAACGCCGTGAAGCCAAAGATGAACTGCGCGCGCACCTGAAAGATTCCATTTCGCAAGGGATGGCGCAAGGCAGCGAACGCGCGCGAGCGGAGCAAAAAGCCGTGGCAGCACTTGGCGACACTGCGGAACTCAACCGTGGGCTGTTGCGTTCGCATTTCGGCAAGAAGTGGCTGCTTCACCACATCCTCCACAAACTCGGCTGGTGGCTCCCTGAATTGCCACACATCCAATTGCGCCCGAAGTTCATGATCTGGAAGCATACGAGCAAGTACCCCCATCAATATGCCGAGGGCCGATATGACGAAATCATCCCCCGCTTGGAACGAGAACTTGCTTCCCGTGGACCGAATGACGACATTCACCACGAACTTGGATTGGCCTACAACGCCAGCGGCGATTACGAGCGCGCGCTAACGCACTTACAGGCAGCGGTGAATTTGTGTAAAGCGCACTCGCAGCCGAAAACGTCTCCCGAAGAACGCGACATGGGGCTTGCAATAGTCTGTGGCAATTTAGCAGGGGTCTTGGAGACATTGGGCAGACATGACAAGGCCGAGTCGGCGATACGCGCCGGACTTGTCGCGGACGGCAGGAGCTTCATGTTGAATTACCAACAGGCGAAAAATCTAGTAGGGCGCGGGGAAGTTAGTGAAGCGATGGAACATCTGGAAGTTTCCCTGAAAGATCCTACGACAGTCGTCGGAAAGCTCGATCATGGTGAAACCCTTCTGCTCATCTTGGCTACAGATAGATTTGACCCTCTGCGCAAAGATCCACGTTTCAGTGCATTTGTGCAACGTGCCTATGGAGACCTGGCGGGCACACTCGAGCCCATGGCCGGTGACGCCGAGGTCGAGCAGGCGCTGCAAGGCAGTCTTGGCGAGAATGGTGAGGAATTCCTGTTGAAAAACCAGAAGGCAAAAGGCTGTTTGGAAAAGGGCGATCTAGACGGTGCGTTTCAACATTTGGAGGCTTCCTTGAGCGACAAAGCCTCAAGCGGCAACTTTGGAAGGACCCTCCTCTTTCTCTTGACCTCTCAAGTCTTCGACCCCTTGCGAGACGATCCTCGATTCGATCACCTTTTGATGCAGGCCAGTCACTGGCCGTAGCGCCATCCTCTCAACCTGTCTTCTCGCTCTAGGCTGCATCGCTCTCGCTTGTTGCAGTTGCAGGATTATGTAGAACATATCGGGATTCTCTGCATTCTTGGGCATACTGGGCGTACTTGCTGACTTTGCCAATATGAGTCTGCAAGCAGTTTGATTCGCTACTGATTCATGTTGAGCCCACTTGATTCCCCTGCACAACTGGGCTTGGAATCCGCGAGCACTCCAGATGGAATTTGGCAGCGTCGCTTTCGTTCACCCTTCGACAGGCTCAGGGTGAACGGGTTATCCTCTTCGTAGGTGCCTCCAGGATGCAATAGTCCCTTATGGTGCGCTCTGCCGTGTCCTGTTCGTCTTGACAATGTCTGAACCTCACAGTCCGACCTCTTCTAACCGCTTGGCGTGGCTGCGGGCCGGCGGCAGTACCGTCGCCGGTGGCGCGACCATCCTCATGGTGAGCTACGTGCTCTCGCGCGTGTTGGGGTTGGCGCGGGAGGTCGCCATCAGCGCGCGGTTTGGGACGTCCAGCGAACTTGACGCCTACGTGGCGGCGTTTCGGCTGCCGGATTTGGCATTCCTACTCTTTGCCGGCGGCGCGTTGAGCTCCGCCTACATCCCGCTCTACCGTGAGGTGCTGGCGCGCAACGACCGCGCCGCCGCGCGCGCCTTTACGAGTGCGGCCCTCAATGCCGTCATCCTGGCCGTGGGGTTCTTCGTCGCCGTCATCATCCTGCTTGCCCCGTGGATCGTGCCGCTCTTTACCCATGGGTTCAATAGCGAGACCCGCACACTCACCGTCGCGCTGCTTTGCATTGTCGCGTTCTCGCCTTTGTTGCTCGCCGCGAGCGAAGTGTTCACGGCCACGCTCCACACGCGGCAACACTTCCTGCTACCCGCGCTGGCGCCGCTGCTCTACAATGCGGCCATTCTCGTCGGCGCCGTGGTGCTGGCGCTGCGGTGGGGCATCTACGGCGTGGCGGCCGGAGTCGTTATTGGCGCGGGCTTGCACCTGCTCGTGCAGATACCGGCCTTTCGCGCGTTGGGCCCGGGCTACCGCCTGACCCTTGACCCGCACCTGCCGGAGCTGAAGCTCCTCATCCAACGCACCGCGCCGCGCATGGCCGGTCTGGTTACCGTCCACCTCTCCTTATTGTTTATCATGGTCACGCTCGCCTCCGGGTTGGGCGAGGGGGTGGTTGCGTCGCTCCACTATGCGTGGACTCTGATGATGCTGCCGCTGGGCGTCTTCGGCATGTCCGTGGCGCGGGCGTGGTTTCCGCAATTCGCAACTGCCGCCGTGGACGGCCCCACGCCTGAGTTAGCCCGGCAGCTTTCGGCGGCCATGCGCACGGTGCTCTTCTTCCTGCTGCCGTCGACAGCGGGACTGGTCCTCTTCGCACCGCTCATCGTGGCCACGATATTCGAGCGCGGCGCATTCGGCGTCGCCTCCACGGAACTCACCGCCTGGGCGCTGCTCTTCTTTGGGGTCGGCCTGGCCGGGCATGGCGCGGTGGAGGTGCTGAACCGGGGCTTCTTTGCGCTCAAGGACACGTGGACGCCGGTCCTGATCGGCATCGTGAGCATGGGGCTGGGCATCGCTCTTGCCTTCTTGCTCATGCAGCCGCTGGCACAAGGCGGCTTAGCGCTCGGCATCTCGCTGGCGGTGCTGCTGGAGGCCGTGTGGCTGTGGCTGCTGCTGGCGCGGCGGGTACCGGACTTTCGCTTATTTACCGGCACACTACCGCTGCTGCTCTGCACCATTCTCGCCGCAGGCGTAGGCGGCGGGCTGCAGTGGCTCGTTCCTCTCTCCGACACTCCTGCTATCCTGCGCCTGTGCCTGTACGGCGCCGTCTTACTTGGCGTCTATGTGCTCGCCGCGTTGGTCCTCGGCGTGCCGGAAGCGCGCACGGTGTGGCAGCGGTTGCCGTTGTTCCGGCGCTGACGGGGTTAGAGAAGCGTGTTTGGAAGCGTGAGCACTCTCTCTGGCGCAACTATCCTTGGGATACGTCATTTCACGGGGCATACCACCGAACGGAGTAACAAGAGGGCGTGCCTCTCGGGCGGAGCGCTGTTCCCGTTCACCCTTCGACCCTTCGGCCAACTCAGGACAGGCAGGCTCAGGGCGAACGGGTTTGGTAGGGCGTAGTAGGCGCCCTCAACGCCGTTTGTGTTTGACAAGAGACTAGGCGCAGCCACCTCAGCACAGCCCTCCCGCCTGTTCTACTGCACACTGGCGCATCAATTGGGCGAACCAATGTTGACGCAAACGTCATGTTAATATATATTGCCCATTTAGAGTGATTGACTTCGCGTAGTTTGTCAGGAGTGAGCCATCATGGTTACCCGACGAAGCTTTTTGCGCTTTAGCGGTGTAGCGGCTACGGCGCTGGTTGCTGCCGCGTGCGGCACGGTGCAGACCGCCCCGGCGGCTGAAGAGCCCGCCATGGAGGAGAAAGAAGCCCCCAAGGAATCCGCCCAGGAGGCTCCCGCCAAGGAGGTGCGGAAGCTATCCATCAATAGCTACGGCAACGCCGCGGTGCTCGAGCGTTATGTGCGCGTCTTAGGCGTGTTCAACGAGACGTTTGCCGGTGAGTATGAGGCGGAAGCGACCATAACGCCGTTCGCCGAGTACAACCCCAAGCTCATTTCTCAGATTACGGCGGGCGTGCCGCCGGACGTCTGGAACCTGTGGGCGCAATTCAAGTCCAATTACGTGGAGCGCGGCCTTGTGCTCGACATAACCGATCGTGTCAAAGCGAGCGCGACTGCCAGCCTGGACCACTATGTCCAGCCGATGCATGAGGCCATGTCGTATCAAGGCCGCATCTGGGGCACGGCACAGGACTTCAACGGCACCCTGATCTATCTCAACCAGACCATCTTCCAGAACGCGGGATTGGAATTGCCGGCCGAAGGCTGGACGATGGACGATCTTCGCGACATTGCGAAGCGCACCGTCAATCCGGAGGAGAACATCTGGGGCGGCAAGAATCTTGCAAACAACACCGGCTCTGACAACTTCGCGGTGATGTGGAACTACGGCCAACACTTTTGGGTGGACGACGACCAGGCCAAATCGTTGGTGAATAGTCCGGCCGCCGTGGCCATGTATACCATCTATCAAGAAATGGCGTTTGCCGACCGCAGCATGCCGTCGGCGGCCAATCCCCAGGCTGAGGGCCTCGGTTCCCATCAAGGGTACTATGCCACGTGGGACGCCTGGGGCAACGAGCCCTGGTGGATAAATTTCCGTAACGAGGGCAACGTGCCGTTCGAATGGCAGGCCCATACGTATCCCGCAGGCCCCATGGACCAGAAGCACTTCTCCCAAGGCCACCTGTGGTCGATTGCGGAATCGCATCCGGACCACGATACCGCTTGGTTCCTTGCCGAGTGGATCGGCGGCATCGAGGGCTGGAAACAATGGGTAGCCTTGGGCCAGGGTCAGCCACTGCCGGTTTCCGATCGCGCGCTGTGGGAGCAGTATTATAGCTTCCTGGAGCCGGATAAGGCGCAGATACAGACCGACTTCATGCTGGAACGCATGTACAACGGCCTGGCGTTCAACTTCCAGTACTGGCCGACGTACGGCGACTGCAGCGGCATCATGCGCGAGGCACATCAGGTCATCTTTGGCGAGTCGCCCGGCGAGGTGAAGTCCAACCTTGACGAAGCCGCCAAGCGCATGACGGCGGTTCTGGAGGAGTACAAGAGCAATACGTAGGCGCTCCTGTTGGCGGCTGCGAGCATCGTGACAAAGCTGTCTTGAGCATCAACGAAGTAAGGGGGGGCACGGCATGCCGTGCCCCCCCCCCCTATCTTCTCTATATGCATAGGCGAACTTCGCAAGAACCTAGTGGTTCGATGTTGTTGTATTTATGGGTAGCGTAGATTCACACGGGACGTGCGCGTAACCTGCGCCGTTTCCTGAGCTGTCTCTTACACCTACCCATCATTTCAATATAGTTGGACCACTTGCCTTCTGCCGTCTAACTCCATCTCCCTGGAGAGAGAGTTGGGGTGAGGGCACTGGCGGGAAACTGTCTACTCCGGGCAGCATCAAAGAGGCCGCAAATCCCCCCTCCCCTCATGTCCTTGCTTCGTGTGCGTGGCAAAGCGTTGACACAAAGCCCTTGCATCTAACTTGGCATGCTGATACATGGAGAGAGGCAGCGTATCGCCGGTCTAGGCTGTTTCACCCGCGCTGCCTTAGGAGAACTTTGCATAAGCTCACTTTAAGGCAGAGGCACTCCCTCTCCCCAAGGAGAGGGAGAAGTATCCTTCCCATGAGACCATAGTTCGCTAAGGTCTCCTCTGGGAGAGGGGGAAATGTGCTTCTCTCGAGACCAAGTTACGCAAAGGTCTGCTTTGGAGCAGCGAGCTAGAGTCCGGCGCTAGCCACAATTTCGTCGATTTCCCGCATCTGCTGGGGTGAGAGTTCCCAGTCGCCTGCGCCGAGCCAGCCTTCCACCTGCGCGGGACTCTTGGCGCCAACCAGCGCTGTCGTCATGGCGGGGTGCGCCAGTACCCACGCGATATCAAGCTCGATGAGCGTATGACCGTGGTCGGCGGCATAGGCGGCGAGTTGCTTTGCCATGCGGATGGTCCGCTTGAACTTCTCGCCCGCAAACCGCTCGTTCTGGCTGCGGATGTCGTCTGGGCCGAAAACATGGTCTTCTTCGTAGCTGCCCGTGAGCAGCCCCTGACCCAAAGGGGCGTACGCCAGCACGCCAATGCCCTGCTCTTGGCAGAACGGCAAGACATCCGCCTCGATCTCGCGGTCGAGCAAGTTGTAGCGGGGCTGATCGGAGTCCACGTGCCGCACCTGCAAGCACGCCTGCATCTGCTCGGCGGAGAAATTGGATACCCCCGCGTAGCGCACCTTGCCTTGTTGAATCAAGTCGTCGATGGCCTGCATGCTCTCGGCAAAGTCCATCTCGTCGCTGGGCCAGTGGATCTGATAGAGGTCGATGTAGTCGGTATGCAGGTGCTGCAAACTGCGTTCGGCGGCAGTGAGCAGGTCGTCGCGGCGCCAATTCTCCGGCAAGACTTTCGTCGCGATGAAGACCTCGTCGCGCCGGTTGCCCACGGCCTTGGCCACAAGCTCCTCGGAGAGGCCGAAACCGTACGCCTCCGCCGTGTCGATAAGAGTCACGCCGCCGTCCACCGCCCGTTGAATCGCCGTCACGGCGTCGCGCTCTTCCACCGGCCCCAGCTTGCCCGCAATCGGCCATGCCCCAAAGCCGAGCACCGAGACTTCCGGGCCGTTCTTACCAAGTCTTCGTGTCCGCACGCCGTTACCTCCAGCCTTTAGGTTGTTTTTCCTAGCTTACCGCATTTGAGGTGAGGAAATGTCGCACCCGGCTGGGCAGCATTTTATCTTTCCCTCTGCGAGCAAACATGGGACAAGCCACATGCGCTGTGAGGCTGCGCAGAACGCAGGCAGAGGCGAGCAGTAAGGACAAGGGTTACAGATCGATACGGAGTGGGAGGCTTCTATCGACAGCCGGTTTGTAGGCGTACATCTGAACCCGCGCCAGGCTAGAATACCTGGTCGAGTTTGGGTCTCGGAAGGCCAAGCTGTTCGATGCTGGGCAGAGCCTCTTCAAGCTTGCAGAGCAGTTCGCGATACCGGGCCTGCTGTATGGGATGCATTTGATAGGCGATACGTGCGCGATCCAAGCTTTCCATGCGGGCCATCATCTCGTCCCATTCGAGTAGGAAACCAGCTTGATGGTCATCAAGCATGTGCGGCCATTCATCTACAATAGCTGGCAAGTTTTCAATCTCGGCTGCAATAGCGCTCAGCTTAAGGTCAATTCGCTCATTTACCGTGGCCTGCGCAGCCATCTTTGTTCGCTCCGTCCAAACCGTTTAAGGTATTCAAGACCTTCTTCAAGCTGGAAGGCGGTAGCAATATTCCCCGTAGACACGCGATACTCTACAAGCAACCATTCGTATCCACCAGGTCCCTGCAACTCTCGCGAGCGGCGGATAATGCTAAGGTGGCAACCTTTATCGCGATATGTGCTTGTCAGGAGGCCGCTGTCAGGGTCACGTATTACGTCGCGTAGACTTTCTCGGTACGCAGCAAATGCCATACCGGGCGGCCACTCTTGCCGCACCACAGCGTGCTTCAAGTAGTGCACCACATCAGTAGTCAATTCGTCACCAGGTTGAAGAACTCGTCCTCTCCACTGCGTGCCGACCAATTCACGGGAGATACGCAGTTTCCAAGTAAGATTATACCATGCGTGGGCTACGTGCTTCTGAATCTCCCCTAACGAGTTAGGGGTAAGCTGTCGCTCACCTCTCGACGCTTCCAGGATATGTCGGTCTAATCTCGCGCTCGCACTATCCGCTGATGACACTGCTGCCCTCACCTACCGAATGGTCTACATTTGCGCTGCCGTGGCGACGATTTGCTCGCAGAGGGCGATGTCTGCCAGGCCTTCTGCCGCGTTGGGGGTGGGGGTGACGCCCTGCTGGATACAGCGGAGAAAGTAGCGGATTTCCTCGGTAAAGGCTTCACGCACAGGTACGTCCAGCCGCGTGGTGCCCGCAGGGGCGTGCAGGATGACGGCGGACGGCTGGCGGAAGAGCAGCGGCGGCGCGTGGACAAGCTCGATGCGCCCGGTGGTGCCGTAGATGGTGGCTGCTTGGTCCCAGGGAGCATTCGCATACGCCAATTTTCCAACTTCGAGAACCGTTTCATGCGTCGCGTAGTCGAGCACGGCCAAACGCGGCGGTCCCAGGGAGGCGTAGCGGACGCCGGTGGGATCGCCGAGCAAGTGCCGCATCAAATTAACGTCATGCACCCACAATTCGAACCACTCGACCAGCGTGCGTTGGAGGGACTCCTCTGGAGAAGGGCGCGCGGTTGAGGCCGGGGCGGTCACGTCCGGTTGCGGTTCAATGGGCAGGGCATGGAGCGTCGCCGCGCCCATCTGCGAGTTTCCGCCAAAGTCGCGAAATTGGGCGAAACGCACGTCGCCGATTTGCTGTTCCGCAAGCAGTTTCTTGGCAAGCTGCACGGCGGGATCGAATTGCCGCATATACCCCACCATTACCGGGGTGCCGGTGCGCATGCTTGCCGCACGGATCTGTTCCGCGTCTTCGCGCGATCCTGCCAGGGGCTTCTCGGTAAAGACCGGCACGCCGGCTTCCAGCAGCGGGATGATGGCAGCGGCATGGTGCTCCTTGAGTGTCACAACCACTGCACAATCTAACTCTCCGGCGTATTCTGCGAGTTCCCCGGCACTGCCGCAGATGCGCGGTATGCAATAGGCTGCGGCCAGCTTCTCTGCGCGATCGCGATCAAGTTCGGCGATGGCAACTAGCTCGACATCGGATATCTGCAGCAAAGACGGCAGATGCGTAATCTGCATCATGTTTCCTGCGCCGACTAGACCAACCCGCATGTTCGTCTCCTTAGCGACTCACCTACGTCTCCTACGAACGGACACTATCATTACAAGCATTGTGCACCAGGCTGGTACATCTTGGGCCATTGAGATTGATCAAAGCGAGCACACGCTGCTTCAAGCCCAAGCCACTGCATGGCTGGGTGTGGCTGTGCCTTAGTGGCCTGCGCGGAAGGCGTCGATGCCTGCGAGCAAGCGGTCGATGTCCGTGCGGTCGTTGAACACGTGCGGGTCAACGCGGAAGAGATTGCGGAGGAAGTAGGTGTCCACGCCATGCGCGGTCAGGTAGGCTTGCAGGTCGCCCGCGTCGTCGATTTCGGCGGCAATCACGCCTGCGCGCCGGGTGGAATCTCGCGGTGTCCGCACGGTGATCCCTCGCTCTTGCAGCCCCTCAATACAATACTCTGTCAGATCGAGCACGTGGGCCTCCACGGCTGCCATGCCGGTTTTCAGCAGGACTTCGATTCCCGGAAGGGTTGCGGCGACGCCCATGAGGTTCGGCATGCCCAACTGAAAGCGCTCGGCGCTGGGCTGGAGTTGAAGTTCCTCAAGGTCGGTCTGGGTCGTGCTCACCCAACCCGCCGTCGATGGCTGTCTGTCGAGATGGCGTTTGGCAACGAAAAGAAAACCAACGCCGGCAGGGCCGAGGAGCCATTTCATCGCGGTAGTGCTAAAGAAATCAACGCCGGTTGCGTGGAGATCGATGTTAAGCGCTCCGGCCGATTGCGCGCCGTCCACGAGCAGCAAGGCCCCGTGCGCATGCGCAAGCTTCGCCAGGGCGCCAATGTCGTGACGAAAACCCTGCGCGGGCGTGACGTGGGAGACGCTCACAGCAACGGTATTGTCGTCAATAGCCCGTTCCATGTCCTCCATGTGGATTAACCCGTCGCGAGGCGGGACGAAGCGACGCTCAAGTCTATCACGCGGCGGCAACATCCAAGGATACACGCTGGAAGGATAGGGGAAGCCGTCGAACACGACATTGCCGCCTGGCTTGGGGGCAATCAAGCTTACGGCAAGACTTGATCCCGCTGACGTGCTGTCATTGACGGCAATCTCATCTGAATCAGCGCCCATTAATTCTGCGTATGATTCCCGAAGCGCGCGGGTTTCGTCCATGAAGCGCGGATAGAGATCGCCGGTCTTGTGGGTAAGCGCGGCGAGATGGTGCTTGAGCGCTGTCAGCATAGGCGTGGATGCCGGCGCAATGCCGCCGCTGAAGAGATACGCGCGCTCTTCAAGTATGGGAAAGAGGTTGCGTACGTCTGCCGGTGTCATGTAATACTCCCAGGCGTCGTGGAGCGGGAGAGCATGGTATTGTCATTATCCCTGTGACGCATCTGCACACCGGCGACCGCAGTCATTCATGCTTGATACGGTAGCACAGGTCTGAAACCTGTGCCCACCGGGTATTGTGCAATGGTCGCCACGGTCTACGCAGGGTCTTGCGATTGCCACCCTGAACAACGTGAAGGGCCTAAGATATCTCCGGCCACGCAACGGTGCTTCTAAGTGGGGACCTTAGATTCCTCGAACCCTGTTCGCCGAACAAGGATCGGCGAACAGGGCTCGACGCTCCGCTCGGAATGACAAGGCCTTGTAGCACTCTCTGCGGGAAAGCGAATTCTGTCAACGAATTACTCAACACTTTCAGGAGTGACAGAATCAGTCAGCGTCTCCGGAGGCACAATCGAAAGACCCTGACGGTTTATGTGCCTCCCATTACTCCGGCGTCGAGGCGGATTTCGGCTCGGTGAATACAACGCCTGCTTCTTGCACCTCTTGGTAGGGCAGCAGCCATACCAAGGACTCGTCATGCAGGTCTACCACCTGGATGCGGTTGCCCCAGGGATCGCGAAAGTCGCAGCGAATGTAGTCGTTGGACATGACGTCGAGGTTGTACTTCGTGCGCAGTTTGTCGCGAACGCTCGCGAGCTGCTCCTCATCGCGCACCATGATGCCAAAGTGGCGGGAGCGCTCCGGTTGCAGTTCATCCACTTCGAAGATCGCCAGAAACTGGTGATTCCCCAGTTGGCACCAGGCCGCTCCTTCTCCGCCGCGCAACATCTCTAGATTGAACACATCCTCGTAAAAGGCTACTGCCTTCTCAACATCGTCTACCTCGATGCCAACGTGATTAACACCGTACACCTGGACATCCATATATGGAGCTCTCCTTGACCGTGAAACTTGCAGGAACTTCCTAATTCTCACTATATACCAGCCCGGCACGTAGAAACTTTTCTCTCATGCGAAAGCACGTTTGCGGGCGTGCTGCGGGAAGATCTCCTGCGCTGGTCCCATAGCTGAGCAAGAATGCCAGCCGCAAGAATGGAGTGAACTCACTCGTGCTTCGATCCTTCGACAGGCCTGTGCTGAGCTTGTCGAAGTGCTCAGGACAGGCAGGCTCGGCACGAACGGTTCCGGAGTTCTTAAGTTACCTAGGGTCTGGGGGTTCTTAAGTCACCTACTAAAGGAGTGTTTCCAACTCGCTTGCCCACGACTGTACGGATTCCTGGTCGTCGCCGCGTATAGTGATGTGTCCCAGTTTGCGGCCGGGGCGCGGCTCTTTGGCGTAGAGGTGCAGATGGGAGTTGGGCACGGCGGCGACAGCGGCGGGAGCGGGAGTCTCGCCGATGAGGTTGAGCATAATGGAGTGACCCCGCGGGACGGTAGCGCCGAGGGGGAGGCCGAGCACGGCGCGCAGGTGGTTCTCGAACTGGCTGGTTTCCGCGCCTTCGATTGTCCAGTGTCCGGAGTTGTGCACGCGGGGCGCCATCTCATTTGCGAGCAATTGGCTGCCCTGCTGAAAGAACTCGATGGCCAGCACGCCCACGTAGTCCAGCGCCTCGAGCACCCGCCTGCCGTAGTCCTCCGCTTGCGCTTGCAGCGCCGGCGGGGTGGCCGGAGCGGGCGCGATGGAGCGACGCAAGATGCCTTTGTAATGGTAGTTCTCAATTAAAGGATAGAAGGCCGTAGCCCCGTCTCGTCCGCGTACGGAGAGCAACGAGACCTCCCGGTCGAACGGCACGAACGCCTCAAGGATGAGGGGCGTCCCTTGGAGGGTGTCCCAGGCCCCCTGGGCGTCGGCCGCCTGGCGGACGATACGCTGGCCTTTGCCGTCGTAGCCCAGCCGCCGAGTCTTGAGCACGGCGAGAGTCCCCAGCTTGGTTAAGGCGTCATCAAGAGATTCTCGAGATTCAACCACAAAGAAAGCAGGCGTTGGGATGTCGAGTTCTCGGAAGAAGGTCTTTTCAGTCAGGCGGTCCTGCGAGGCTTCCAGGGCTGCGGGCGGCGGGTAGACCGGCACGTGGTCTGCGAGGAAGCGCGCTGCGTCCACCGGCACGTTCTCGAATTCATAGGTGACGAACTCAAGGCCGGATGCAAAGCGCGCGAGCGCCTCTCGATCGTCGAAACTCGCCCCGACCACGAGTTCCGCCAGTTCTCCGGCCGGCGCATCGGCGTACGTGTCGAGCACGCGGAAGCGCACACCCAGCGGATATCCCGCCAGGGCCAACATGCGGCCGAGCTGGCCGCCTCCCAGAATGCCGACGGTCATGCTGACTCTCGCGGATCGGGGTGAGCGAGCACGCCACCGGTCTGTTGCTCGCGAAATTTCTCATAAGACGAACGAAATTGCGGGTACTTGATTCCAAGTATTGCGGTAGCAAGCAGCGCGGCGTTCACCGCGCCGGCGCGTCCGATGGCCAATGTACCAACGGGCACGCCCGCGGGCATCTGCGCGATGGAGAGGAGCGAGTCCATGCCGTTGAGCGACCGCGATTGCACGGGCACGCCGAGCACGGGCAGGCTGGTCTTGGCCGCGGTCATGCCGGGCAGGTGCGCCGCGCCTCCGGCTCCCGCAATTATCACCTCAATGCCGCGCTCCGCCGCCGTCTCGGCATAGGCAAACATCCGGTCGGGAGTCCGATGGGCGGAGACGACGCGTACCTCGTGCGGCACACCCAGTTCTTCCAGGGTCTCCGCCGCGTGGCGCATCGTCTCCCAGTCCGACTTGGATCCCATGATGATGCCGACCAGCGGCTGGGTAGGTTGTGCTTGGTTATCCACTTCTTTCCCTCACTAGATCGTTGGACTGCCTGCGGGTGCGCAGCACCATCTGTCCTCGCTCGATTGCCCAGCGGTTCCCGGCTAGTTTGATCGATCAGTACAAACTCGTAAACCATGACGAGAAATTGTTCCAGACAGGAACGCAATCTTCATCTTGTCCATCTCTGTCAAGGATCAAGAGTGCACACGTTCGCTATCACAACTCCATATTGTAGCGAAATCTCGCTAAGTTATTCTCTTACGAGCCCGCAAGTGGCTCAATGAGAACGCTGCAGCTTGAAGTGACCGGTCGGTACTCCGGTGCGGGGAGCCTCGAATCCCGCCCAGCACTTGGCGTGGGTCTGCCAAGCGTGTAAAGTAGGTAGTTGGCGCGCTTTTTGGAATATGGATTTGCAATACATACAGCGTGCCTTTCTTTAACGGAAGCAAACGGTGAGCAACAAGCGGTAGGTCGCGCAAGGCGACTCAGGAGTTTAGTGGGCGCATGGCCAGAAAACATGAGCAGTTACACGCAGATAGGCGAGAAACCTTCGGCAAGAAAGTGAAGCGGCTCCGCCGCGACGGAATGGTGCCGGGAAACGTATACGGTCTCTCCTTGGATTCAATTCCCCTAACGCTGGACGGCCTCGAATTCATCGCTGTCCATCAACGCGTGGGAGCCACCGGCGTCATTGACTTGGCGGTGAACGGCGGGGATACGGTGCCGGTGCTGGTGCAAGAGGTTCAGCACGATCCGCCGACCAGTCGCGTGCTGCACGTGAGTTTCGTGCAGGTTGACTTGACGAAGCCCGTAAGCGCGTTGGTGCCGGTCTATCTCACTGGTGAAGCGCCGGCTGTGGAGCTCGGCGCCATCGTCATCCAGCACATCAATGAGGTGTCGGTTTCTGCCTTGCCGGATGATATACCCGAGAACTTCGAAGTCGACGTCAGTATGCTCGCCGATATCGACTATTCGCAGCTCGTCAGCGACCTCAAGGCACCGGATGGTGTCACGATAGAAGCCGACCCCGATGATCTCGTGGTGCGCGCGGAACGGCCGCGCGTGGTTGAGGAAGAGACGCCGGAAGAGGACGAAGAGCTGGAGGGCGAAGAGGGCGCCGAAGAAGGCGAAGAAGGCGCCGAGGGAGAAGAGAGCGAAGAGTAAGATCTTCGCGCCGGCTGGTCGAGCTGCGTAGTGGCAGTGCCCTCAACTGCGTTCAGTTCCTTCCGCGCAACCAGACTCAAGGCACCGTAATTGGATGCGTGCTTTTTGGCTGGGCCGGTTGGATTCATCTAAACCCACGTACCCAGCACCGGGCAGGTTCCGGTCTCCTCCCCCAAGATGAGACCCTTGTATGTCGCTCGATGTGGCGAGTAATTCCCGCTAACATTGGAGACTCCCACTCTGGGCTATTGCGTATGCCCTGGGTATCTCTGCCAATTGACTGAATTCAAGCGGGATCCGCGCCTACTCCCCTTCACCCCCGTATCGTGTCGATACGCTGTATCGAGTATGTGGCAGGCTCTAACCCTCTCCCGCCGGAGACCATTGCGAAACCAATGCGGAAGAGAGAGCACTCCCTCTCCCTCGATGGGAGAGGGAGTGCCCCTGCCTGAAAGTGGGGTTATGCGAATTCCTCCCAGCTAGAAAAGAAACTTCCCGCCTCCGGCCGAAGCTTTGCACAGGTCTCCCACGTAGAGCGAATCTCTTGCACTTCCGGCCAATGTTCTACAAGGTACTCTTTTCCCTGCGATAGGCAATCGCACGCCTTCGGCGCGGAGCCTAGAAGAGTCTTCATCTTCAACTGTCTCCCGTTTAGAGTCGAGAATTGACCTTTCGCCGCCCGGCCTCCACCCTGAGCGCAGTGACGAGCGACCGCGCTGCGGTGCGTCCGATTGCGGCCGGCACGACACACCGCCAACGCCGGTCTTGTCCCTGCACTAGTGCGAGACCCTAGGCGCGGCGCCAATCAAATGCACGGAATGACCTCAATGCAAATCATCTGGCGCCGGAGCAAGGCAGATCGGAACTTTCTTGGTGTACGGTATAATGTAGGAAAAGCTAACTAAAGCCGCTCAGCGTGCGACATAGGAGCCCTGCCCGTGTCGAGTGCCTTGAAAGTAGACGGTGTCAAGAAAGTCTTCGGCCGCACCACGGTGGTCGATGGCGTCTCCTTTACGGTGGAGCCGCAGGAGATTCTGGGTCTGGTGGGGCCCAACGGGGCCGGTAAGACCACCACCATCCGCATGGCGCTAGACATCATCCATCCGGATTCCGGTTCGGTTGCACTGTTTGGCAGTGCGCCGACGCGGCAGGCTTTGCAGCGGATCGGCTACCTGCCCGAGGAACGCGGACTGTATCAGAAGGCGGTCCTCAGCGACGTGCTGCGCTACCTGGGGCGCCTCAAGGGTTTGAGCGCCAAGGAAGCGCAAGCACGGACCGATGCCATGCTGGATCGCGTCGGCCTCTACGAACACCGTGCCAAGAAGGTGCAGGCGCTCTCACGCGGCATGAACCAGCTTGCCCAGTTTGCCAGCGCGCTGCTGCACCGGCCCGATCTTGTCATCCTCGACGAGCCGTTCTCCGGGCTCGACCCTCTCAATGTGCAAGTGATGAAAGAGATTATCACCGAGCAACAGCAGCGCGGCGCTGCCATCATCTTCAGCTCCCACAATATGGAAGACGTGGAAGAGATGTGCGAGCGTGTTGTGCTCGTCAGTGGCGGTAATGTGTTACTCTACGGCGCGCTTGACGAATTGAAGCGGGCGCGCGGCATACAGAACATTCGCGTAGCCGCCCCGCAACAACCACCGGACGTGCCCGGAGTTGTCCACGCCAAGGTCGAGGACGGGCAGTTCGAGTACCTCTTGACCGAGGGGTCGGACCCCAACGCCGTGCTCCGTTCCTTCCTGGATGCCGGCATTCCGGTGGAACGGTTTGAAGTCGCCTTGCCCTCCCTGCGCGACATGTTCATCGAAGAGGTGAGTAGTGCCCGCAGCGCTTGACGGCACCCGCATCGTGTTTGCGCACGAGTTTCGCAAGCAGATCGGCGGCAAGGGGTTTCTCATTGCAACGCTGGCAATACCGGTTTTGCTCGTCCTCATCTGGATCGCGATACCGGTGGTCAGAGGCATCGTGGCAGACGATAGTGCCGATTCCAGTGCCGGAAACGCCGCCAGCTCTCCCGCGAGTGAGTCAGACCAAAGTGGCGCCGACACACCCGTCGGCATCGTTCTGCAGGCGACAGACCTCGCTGTAGACTTCAGCCAATTCCCGGAATTTCGAGAATACGCCGAGACAGCGGCAGGATTGGACGACTTAAAGACCGGGGAAATCAACGAACTCTTCGTTATCCTGCCGGACTACACCGCCACCGGAGATGTTGAATACTATTACAGCGATGATGAGACCGCGAGCCGGGGTCAACTGCGCCTCATTCTGACCGACGCACTCTTGGGAGAGACCGAGTCTCCCGCGCATAGGCAACGGGCGCTGGCGCGTCCGCAATTCCAGCGCTTCACGGTAGCGGCAGATGGCGCGTTGAATGAGGATAGGGGCGCGGCGGTTGCGGTTTCCTTCATAGTAGGGCAGGGTTTCGCCATCGCGCTGATCTTCACCCTGATTGCCTACGGCACAATCTTGCTCCAAACCGTTACCGAAGAGAAAGAGAACCGCATGGTGGAGGTCTTGCTCACCTCCGCCTCACCGCTGGCAATCATGACGGGCAAAGTGCTGGCGCTGGGTCTGGCCGGCCTGATACAGATGTCGGTATGGGTGGCAGCGGTCATTTTGATCGTGCCCCGCTTCGCGGGAGTACTGCCGGATCTTGCCGGCATACCTATCGACATTGGCTTCTTGCTCCTCGTGCTGGCGTTCTTTCTCGCCGGTTACGCTATCGCGGCCGCGCTCATGGCGGGGATTGGCGCTGCCACTACCTCGACATCGGAAGCAGGACCGCTCACCGCTTTGGTCATCATTCCCCTTGCTGTGCCATTCTATGCCATGCCGCTCTTTCTGACTTCCGCAGACCACTGGTTGCCGCGCTTCCTCTCGTTCCTGCCGATCACGGCGGCGACGTCGATGATGCTGCGCCTTGCGTCCAGCCACGTGGCGCCAGCCGAGGTTGCGATTAGTCTGGTATTGATGATTGTGTCGGCGGCACTCTTGCTCTGGCTGGCAAGCCGCATCTTTCGCGCGGGACTATTGTTGTACGGCCAACGGATGAGCCTGCGTGCGGCATGGGCGGCGCTGCGGTATGGCGGTTGAGAGACTGGTCCCCCAATGGCACATTGAAAAACAAAACCGGTACAATACGAATCGGTGGGAAATGAGCTCGCGTGAAGCGAGGGAGCAGTACTAATGGCGGTGTTCGATACGCACAAGGCGTTTACGTCGCTGGTTGAGGCAGGATTCACGGAGCGTCAAGCTCAAGCCCTGCTGGACGTGGGGCGCGAGGGATTCGGGGCGTTAGTAACCAAGGACCATTTGGATGCGCGCCTGCGGGAATTAGAGTTGCGACTTACGCTGCGCCTCGGGGCTATGGTCGCGGCCGGTGTGGCGATTCTCGCTGCGCTCGAGCTGCTGTCGCGTTGAAGTTCATTCGCGCTTGTCCTTATGCAGAGCGCACCATTTACCATTACTGGAGTTTTAGGGAGAATGCCGAGGAGTTCCTCTCGGATCGTCTTCCTAATCTACGCCACACCATTTGGAGCGAAGAGTCTCGTTTCACCGGTCGGCCACTGCTTAATCACATGATTGGCGAATAGATAAGCACGTGCAAAGACTCTGGTCCGAAATAGGCATCGTCCTGTCGGAAGAGGTGCGACGCGGTATTCGCCGCAAGCAGTACCTCATCATCACGTTTACGCCGGTGGTAATTGTGCTTGTGCTGGCGCTTGCGGCGCCGCTGGTGCGCGGTTTCTTTGGGAGTGACAGTGAGAGCGCCGACCGCGCCGGCAACGGACGCGTCGTTGCCGTCGTCAACCGTTCCCCAGACCTCACGTTCGCGAATTTGGAGTCCTCGGCAGTTTTAGCATTTGCCGACCGCCAAGCCGGTATTGACGCCTTGCAGGCGGGAGACGTGGACGACCTCTTCATAGTTCCTGAGGAATTCATCCAAACCGGCCGCATTGAGTGGCTGCACACGGATAAGGGCATTAGCAGCATCATCGCGGGTGATGACAGTGAAGACCGCATGCGCGATCTTGTACTTCAAGCCCTCACGTTTGCGGATCTTTCCGCAGAACAAATCGGGCGCCTGCGCAATCCCCTGGACCTCACACGTTACGAGGTGACACGCGATGGTGACGTGGCCGCGGCAGAGGAAGGGCAGATACTCACGTTTTTCACTGTGCCTTTCTTGTCGGCGTGGATCATGATCATGGTCATCTTCATGGTAAGCGGCACATTGTTGCAAAGTGTCTCCGAAGAGAAAGAGAATCGTGTCGTCGAAGTGCTTATCACGTCGGTTTCGCCTCTAGCGTTGATGTCCGGTAAGGTGCTCGGCCTCGGTGCGACTGGCCTCCTGCAGGTAGGCATCTGGCTGGTCTCATTGGCGGTGCTGGGCCCGCGCATCGTGGGTGCTTTTCCGGAGATCGGCGACCTGGCCCTGGCGCCGGCGCTGGCAGTGGCAATCGTTGTTTTCTTTCTCGCCGGGTATTTCGTCTTTGCCGTAGTCATGACGGCAATCAGCGCTGCCACGGTCTCGGCGCGTGAGGCGTCCTCACTATCCACTATCATCCTCCTGCCTGCGTTGACACCGCTTGTCCTTGCCACACTTATTTCACTCGCTCCCAACGGCGCATTCGCACGGATACTCACCTTCATCCCCTTCACTGCTCCCGCCACCATGATGATTAGGCTCGGCGTGACCGACGTTGCGCTCTGGGAGGTCGCGCTCAGTCTGGGTGTGACCGTTGCGAGCGGCCTCGCGCTCCTCTGGCTTTCGGCGCGGGTATTCCGAGCCGGCATCCTCATCTACGGGCAGCGGATGACTCTGCGACGGCTCTGGCTGGCGTTGCGCTACGCCAACTAGAAGAGTCTTGAATAGACTCGCGAAACCGCATCTAGTTCCGGCGTGAGAGTGAATCACCTTAGTTCAGCTACCCTTTGCCGATTCGCCACAGCTTTACGTAGAGCCTCAAGGGATTTGGGACCGGGCAGACAAGAGAACCCTCGCGCCAGCCCTCGCCCAGGGAAAGAGAGCAGCTTGGCAATTCCGGCCGGGGTCATCCTGAGCTCTTCTCCCAGGGCAATGCAAAGCATGCCCCCACAGTGAGCGAAGCTGCAACTCAACCTGAGGATTCGCCCAGGCATCCGGTAGCTGGCGCCGTGAGACCCGGGAAACCACTGTTGCTCCGTGGCGAGGAGGCAGCTTTATAGCTCGGGTTGGCAGGGCTGTGTCAATGTCTCGTGAGCCGCACCCGCAACAGCGCAACAAGGAGTGCTTTGGGAGCGTGGGCGGGGCTGCGATTGTAACGATTTGCCCTTGCTGCTGTCGAGAGTTCTGTGTGAACGGACAGGATATGCGCACACAGCGGGCTTCCATTGGGAGTTTGACACTTGGAGCGATAGTGTGGTTTACTTGGTGCCGTAGCTGAAGACTGGAACCTCGCCGGTACGAAATGTGCTGCGACGAGGCAGTGGACGGCTCAATGAAATGAATGGGAGACAAGAGTGCGAGCGACCATCCTTGGTCGCCGTGGGAAAGTGGTTTAGGACTCCAGTTTGAGCGCAGTAGCGGTCGTAACGCTGCGTGTACGCCCTTTCACTGGAGGACGTCGGCACAGTGCCGCAAGATGTCGGCAAGGTGCCGAAAAACACCGGCAGGATGCCGTAAGATGCCGGCAGGACGCTAGAATACTGTTTCACGTTGGGCAGGCGGCGGCAGCCCAATTGCGGTCGGCGCGGCCAGGGGGCGAGCAACCTTCGCAGGCCGATTTGCTCGCATGAAAGTGCGTCTGAGAGACTGCGTTTTGGCTTGGCACAAGCGACGAATAACGCGTGCATGAAGAGTGCTGCGAGCGGTTGACACGTGAAACGGGACTGTGGTTAACTTGGAACCGAAAATTGGAGGCTGAGCTCCTGGGTCGGGTCGGCGTCGCAGGGTGGTACCTTGAGTTTGCGGACGAAGGCTGGTGAAACCTAAGGAGACGTTAGGGTAAGCGTACGGGGATAGTGCCCTAGTGGCTGCGGAGAGTTTGGGCAGTAAACATACTGGGTGTCGCACTGGGTGGATTTGATCGCATTTCCTGCCGGCAGCGACACAGCAAGGCGCGGATTTGCGTGCATGTGCTCCGTCAGAACTAGCGCAGCGTTTCGTACGATATCCTCACAAAACTGCACCTTTGATACACATTGCCACCGCACGTAGACATGGGCAGAGCGGGCTCCAACCGGCGCACTAAGAGCGGTTGACACGTGAAGCGACGGTATGGTTAACTAGGTACTCGCAACTTGATACTGAACCATGGCGGTACGGTCATTGCCGCAAGGTGACCAGGTAGCATAAGGAGAAGTGTACAGAGGCGTGCCCTTCTTCGACAGGGAACGTCAGACTGGTTTAATTTTTGCTTTTTGTGGTTGATGTGAGAACGGCGTTGGAGGGGCGGCACAGGTTACACTCGTGTAGCAAAGTCGCTTCCGCTCCTGAGTGCAGCGAAGGTCTTGGTGTATGCAGTCATTTCGAGACGGCTTTTCATGTGCCTCTTGTCGTCTCAAACGGTCTGCATGAGTTGCCAGGCTCGAGCACGTAGGGATTGCAGAGTGTTAGCGCCGTCGTAAGTGACAATGGGCCCACCGAGGGTCGGAACTGTTTGGTTTCTGCCGGGCACTGACGTAAACGCCTATCTCGGCAGTATCTTTGCTGTAGAGCGTGAGCCAAGGCTTGCGCTCATTTCATTTTACTCGACGATATCTGTGCATTTATGCCCGCCAGGTACGCGGAGCCGGGTCCGATCGGTTTCAATTCCAGGGGCACAGCGGAACCTCTTGACTTCTCCTTGGGGTCTAGCCCCGCACGAAGGGCGTGCTCTCGCCCAGGAGACTTCTGCATTACTCGTGCCGCGACGTACACATGACGGTCGGCCAACGCCTTAAGCTCCGCGTTCAACGCCGTGCAGTCCGCTTGCAGGTCTTTCCGTTCATGCTTCGATAGGCTCAGCGCGAACGGATTACAATCTCCCGGTTTTTGCCCTCGCAGTTTTAATGCACCAGCACGCCGCCGACTACAAGATAGTGCACGTGACGCTCACTTGGAATAGGCGTCTTGTGCACTCCCCACGGCACCTACGTTGCAACGTGCCAGCCGGAAGAGGGCGGCACGCTATGGTACGGCGGGTGCGGCGTGTCCACAGACGGGATGTGTTCAATGCTCTAGATCGGCGCCGGTGTACCGGGAAGACTGCGGAGGATGCCGCTGCGCTAGGCCGCGCGGCCAATGAGCTAGAGCAAGAGAATCACGCCCGCGAAAGAGACTATCGCGTGTACGTGCTGCCGTACGGGGTTGCGCACGCGGTTGCGGGCTTGAGCTGCCTACTGCTCGCGGCGGTGTGTGCGTTGGGTGGGTTGGCCGCTCACCGCGCCGTTGCCTTGGCCGCATGCCGGTGTACGTGCACCATGAGCACGGCAATATCCGCCGGGGTGACTCCGGCAATGCGGGCGGCCTGGCCGATCGTGCGCGGCTGAAATTGCCCCAGTTTTTGTCGCGCTTCCACTCGCAAGGAGGGAAGCTGGTCGTAGTCGAAGTCCTGCGGCAGTGCCATCGCCTCCATGCGCGCCATCTTTTTCACCTGCGACTGCTGGCGCTCCACATAGCCCGCATAGCGCGCTTCAAGCTCGATTTGCGCAACGACCTCGGGATCGAGCTCGTCCGCCTGCTCGCCCATAAGCGCGGCAACGACTGCGTAGCGCCCGCGCGGGCGCTGCAGGAGGCTCAGCGCATTCGTCTGGCTACTGAGCGGCTGCACGCCGGCTCTTGCCAGTGCGCCATTTGTACTGAGCGATGGCGTAATCCAGTGGCTGCGGAGACGCTCCAGCGTGCGCCCAATCTGATCGCGCTTTGCCATGACACCCGCATAGCGCTCTCCGTCGATCAGGCCGACCTCATACCCAAGCGGCGTGAGGCGCAGGTCGGCGTTATCGTGGCGCAGCAGCAACCGGTACTCTGCGCGGGAGGTGAACAGGCGATATGGTTCTTGATGCTCCTGGCTTACGAGGTCATCCAGCATCACGCCGATGTATGCCTGGTCGCGCCCTAACACGACGGCCGGATTGCCCTGCACGCGCCGGGCGGCGTTGATGCCGGCGATGAGTCCCTGCGCCGCTGCTTCTTCGTAGCCGGAGGTGCCGTTGATCTGACCGGCAAAGAAGAGGCCGGAGACTGACTTGGCCTCCAAGGTGACGTTCGTCTGGTCCGTGACCACGTGATCGTACTCGACGGCGTAGCCGTGCCGCACAATCTCCGCGTTGCGCAGCGCCGGAACGGTGCGCAGCATCGCCGCCTGCACGTCTTCCGGCAAGCTGGTATTCGCTCCCTGCACATAGACCTCATGCGTGGTATATCCCTCCGGCTCGAGGAAGAGTTGGTGGGAGTCTTTGTGCGCAAACCGCACGATCTTGTCCTCGATAGAGGGACAATAGCGGGGTCCTGTTCCGCTGATGCTACCGTTGAACATGGGCGCCCGGTGGAGGTTGTCGCGAATGATGTCGTGCGTGGCAGGGTTGGTGTGCGTCAAGTAGCAGACCATCTGCCGCCGCCAGGGCGTATCGATCTGGAAGGGGTACACCGGGTCCGGCTCCTCCCGCCGGATTTCTTCTTCCCGTAGGGGCGTAAATGAGAATCGCAGCGGCTGTTGCGACCCGGGCTGCGGCGTGGTAAGCGCAAAGTTGATGCTCTCTGCGAGGACGCGCGGTGGGGTGCCGGTTTTCAGGCGGCGTAGTTGAAAGCCCAGCCCGCGCAATGCGTGTGAAAGACCCTGGGCAGGCGCTTCTCCAGCGCGTCCACCCTCAACACGCCTCTCGCCCGTAATCAGCATGCCTTGCAGGAAAGTGCCGGTAGTCAGAACGACAGTCGGCGCACGGAACGAGTGGCCGGCCTTGGTCTTTACGCCGGTGACGCGGCGGCGCTCCTCAGACGTATTGGTCGTGATGAGGTCTTCAACCAGGCCGTCGTGGATGGTCAAGTTTGCCTGGTTTTCCAGCACTTGGCGCATTGCTTGGGCGTAGAGGTGCTTGTCGCACTGGGCGCGCAGCGCCTGTACTGCGGGGCCCTTGCTGCTGTTGAGCAAGCGAATCTGGATAAAAGTACGGTCGGTGATCTTGCCCATTTCGCCGCCAAGGGCGTCAATCTCTCGCACAAGATGCCCCTTGGCCGGTCCCCCAATCGAGGGATTGCAGGGCATGAAGGCGATGCGCTCGCGGTCGCCGGTGACGACCAATGTGCTGCATCCCATGCGCGCCGCCGCGAGCGCCGCCTCACAGCCGGCATGGCCGGCGCCAACGACTATTACGCCATAGTGCGCTGGTTGACATTGGTTCATGGAGGTTTCTGTGACCTGTTGCTACTTCAATCGCATGAAGGCGAGGAGGAACGCGCAAACATGAGCCGGACAATCTCTATCGAGCATATACGACGCGCTGTCTACGAAACAAGCAATTCTCACCCGAAAAACTCTGTGTGAGTGTGACGAGGGCGTGAAAAGAGGAGCGCGTGGCTAAGCTCCCCTCGCCTAGGTCCTCTCCCCTAGGAGACCTTGGTGTAACCTTAGCGGAAACGAGAGAATGCCCTCTTCCTCGACGGAGACCTTTGCGTAACTCCGTCATTCCGGCGAAAGCCGGAATCCAGAGCGCCTTTACAACTAAAGACAGCATGATGTCAAGTCATTTCACCCCCATCCCAACCTTCCCCCTCAAAGGTGAAGGGTTATGCAAAGGTCTCCTCGACGGGAGAGGGCTAGGGTGAGGGTGAATCTCCTGAATTCTCGCCATAGCATACCGATATTTGCTCGGCTACATCTTGACACTGCACCAGCGCAAGGGGCCACTGCAACATAGAGATCCCCTCACCCCGACCCTCTCCCCGAGGAGAGGGAGGTTTTCTCGCCTACAGGTGAGTTACGCAAAGGTCTCCACAGGGAGAGGGCCGGGGTGAGGGGATTTCTGCTTAACACGTCATCTCTTCCAGCAAGACCGATACGCAAGCGTGCAATTACGGGAATAGAGCCCCCAAATTGCGGGAATCTCCCCCTCACCCTAACCCTCTCCCGCCGGAGACCTTTGCGTAACTCCGTCATTCCGGCGAAAGCCGGAATCCAGGGCGTGTTTACACCTAGAGATAGCATAATGTCAACTCGTTTCACCCCCATCCCATCCTTCCCCCTCATAGGTGATGGGTTATGCAAAGGTCTCCGCCGGGAGAGGGGACTTTCCCGTCCCGGCAAGGCTAAAGCAAGGGTCTCCTCGACGGGAGAGGGCGAGAGCCTGCCCCGCACTCGATACAGCGTATCGAGTGCGGGGCGGGTTCCGAGCACTTCGGCAAGCTCAGCGCAGGCCTGTCGATGGGCAAGACCACAGGGAGCGATGCACTTGTGAGACAAGCTCACAGGGAGAGGGGGGACAATTTCTTTCGCGGGCTTGGGTTTCGCAGTGGTCTGTACAGGGAGACGAGGGTTGGGTGCGCCCAGGTCGAGTTGCGGAGATGCCTTCGCAGGAGTAAGGGAAAATTGTTGACATCGGCACTAGAGAGTGCGCAGGGCCCGCGTTGCGGCTTCGACGTCCTGTGCGCCCACCACAGCCGAAACGACGGCGATGCCGTCTGCGCCCGCCGCTTGTACGGCCGCGGCGTTCTCTGCCGTAATGCCGCCGATGCCCACAAGAGGAATGGCAGGCGCAGCCTCCCGCAGCGCGCGGACCATGGCGGGGCCGACCGGAGCACCGGCATCGTCTTTCGTGCGCGTCGCATACATGGGGCCCACGCCGAGATAGTCGGGACGGGCGGGCAGCACCGCCGCCAACTCAGCGAGATTGCCGGCCGACATGCCGATGATGGCATCGTCGCCCAGCAGCTTGCGGGCGACCGCAGGCGGCAGGTCGTCGTGACCGAGGTGCACGCCGTCCGCGCCGCACGCAAAGGCAATGTCCACGCGGTCATTCACGACAAAGGGGATGCATGCAGTCCTGCAGAGTTGGGATACGGCCGTCGCCGCAGCCAATACGTCACGGTCGGGAGAACGCTTGTCACGCAATTGGAGCATGGTCGCCCCACCGGCAATTGCCTGGCGGGCAATTGCCACTACGGAGCGCCCTCCGGCTACTGCCGGATCGAGCACAACGTAGAGGCGCAGATCCAGTGTTCGTCCAGGGCTCATTGGCAAGAACAGACGTTCAGAGTCTCACGTAAGCGCGCAACAGCTTGGAGGAATCGCGGATGGTCTTGTGCTCTCCGCCTCGAGCGCCGAGTCTGAGAAGAATTGTCCTACGGCCCGCAGTCAAGCGTCAAATCTCTCCCGTCCGGTAGATGGAATTTTGATGGCTCCCGGCGAGGGATTGGCCTGATCTGCCAACCAAGCGCACGGTCGAGTCTCGCCGATCTTGCTATTGCACTATGGGGCAATTCAAAGTCATAGGGGATTGTGCAAGAGATCCTCGGCCAATCGCCGATCATGGATCGGCAAGGGCTTCGCGACGCCTACTCACCACGAACGGCAGAGACAAGCTTACCCCGAACGGCAAAAGTGAAGACTAATCGAATGAACGGATTGTGAATTCGTCGGAAGAGCCAGATTCCACTCGTCCTGAGCCCGTCGAGGTGCTCAGCACAGGCTTGACGAAGAGTCAAGAACGAACGGAAACGCTTTTAACACAACTTCGTAGAGTACAGCACTGACAGCGCCTATCCCGGATCCCACCGGGAACTCATACAACAAGGATTGCCAGTCAATCGGTTAGTTGTGGGCGTATACACCTTATGTTACACTACGGGGATAGATTGGAGTGCTTGGCCGCACAAAGCAACAGAGCAAGGGGTATGGCGCTCACAATTGCCTGTGCCAACCAAAAGGGTGGTGTCGGCAAGACGACGACAACTGCTAATCTAGGTGCTACTCTCTCGTTGATGGGTAAGCGCATTTTGGCGGTAGACATGGATGCTCAGGCCAATTTGACCGCTCACTTTGGTCTGGAGCGGGAGTTACAGACCTCTGTAGCGAACGCGCTGCGCGATCGCAAGGTGGAATTGCCCATTTACCGCGTTGAAGACGACGCGGGCATGTCGATTGACATCGTGCCTGCATCGTTGGAACTCGCGAGTGTAGAGTTTCAACTGGCAGCAGTCATAGGTCGCGAATTGCGCCTGCGCGAGCACTTGGACAAATTCCAGGATCAATACGACTTTATCCTAATCGACACGCCTCCCTCACTTGGTTTGCTCACGATAAACGCGCTGGTAGCCGCAGACTGCGTGATTATTCCTACCGAAGCGCGTTTCTTCTCCCTGCAAGGCCTGTACATGTTACAAGACACCATTGGAGAGGCGGCAGCGCTCAATCCGAAAATTGAAATACTGGGTGTGTTACTTAGCAAGTACGACCGCCGGCTGCGCGAAGAAAAGGCGGTTTGGCAGTACCTGCACGAACGTTGGGGCGACCGCGTCTTTACTACCGAGATTGGGATAAACAGCAAGATTTTGGAGGCCGCGTCGGCGGGTGTCCCGGTCAATGCATACGCAGGCGGTAAAAAAGCAACCCATGCATATCAGCTACTAGCCAGAGAGGTGTTAGACCGTGTCGAAGCGACCCGGCTTTGATCCCGAGCGGTTGGAGAACGTGAAAGATAGCACGCGTCCCCGCCCGGTGGTGCCTGACATGGTTGTTCCCGGCTCCCATGCGCGCGAGGCGCGCGGGGTTATTCAAATTCGCATCATTGGTGTGGGCGGATGCGGTAGCAACGCGGTCAACCGTATGATCGAATCCAACGTGGTTGGTGCTGCATACGCGGTCATTAATACGGATGCGCAGGCGCTCCAGGTCTCACGCGCGGAAGACAAACTCGCCATTGGAGATCGCATCACCCGTCTTCGCGGCACGGGCGGACAACCGGAATTGGGCCAACGGGCGGCTGAAGAGAGTGTCCAAGACATTGAGCAACTCGTCAGTGGCGCGGATATGGTCTTTGTGACTGCGGGCATGGGCGGCGGCACCGGCACCGGCGCGGCGCCTATTGTCGCCGAACTAGCCAGGCGCCACGGCGCGCTTACGGTGGGAGTCGTCACGCTGCCCTTCATGTTCGAGGGTCGCCCACGGCAGCGCAATGCGGCTGCCGGCCTGCAAGCGCTCCAACAGCACGTGGATACACTCATCGTCATTCACAACGACCGCCTCCTGGCTGCAGTGCCGGCTTCGGCGCCGATGACGGAAGCGTTTGCTCTGGCTGATGAGATGCTCGTAAACGGTGTCAAGTCCATTACCGAGCTTGTGACCACGACAGGGATTATCAACGTAGACTTTGCCGACGTGCGTTCGGTGATGCAGGATGCGGGAACTGCCATGATGGGGATGGGCATCGGGTCCGGCGAGAATCGCATGCTGCTGGCAGTGGAAGAAGCGATGAAAGATCCCCTCTCCGATAAGGCCGTCAAGGGCGCTCGGGGCGTGCTGTTGAACTTCCGCGGCGGACCCGACATGAGTATTCAGGAAATCAGCGCCGCCGCAGAAATGGTTAGCACCACGGTAGACCGCGAAGCCAATATCATCTTCGGCGCGTCTATCGATCCGGCGAACCAGGAAGAAGTGCAAGTTACGCTGATTGCCACCGGCCTTCCTGGCGAACAGCCGCAGCGCGCCGGTAGGCGCGGCCCGACACGCGACGATGAGCCCACCGTCCGGCCGGAAGTCGAGGTGGAAGAGGCGGAGGTAGAAGACCTGGACTTGCCGGCGTTTCTGCGCCGCCGCCGCCCCAGTCGGTGACTTTCGCTCCTAGCCCCGCCTGCATTGCACCGAGTCTCTAGGACTCAAGATAGGATTCCCTGGCTTGGCTTGCCTACGGCGGCATGGCTGGTGTAAGTATGCGCCTCACTCTTGTTTCCTCAGCTCGAGAGAACATGCAGCAAAGTTCCGCAGGCGTGTGTCGCCTCTAACCAATCTTCGTAGAGGCAAGAATCTGGTTTCTAGAGAGACGTTTGCGAAACCGGTCTCCCTGCCGGTTAAGCCCCTTCTTCCCAGGTAGAGGAAATCGGTACCGTTCCAACCCGATTTCAACCGATTGGCACAGCTCCGCAGGGCTTGCCCCGTACCAGGATTCAGGGGTTCCCCATGCGGGCGGAGAACTCTACTGGAAGCTACGAGTTATGGGCAAGGTTTGGTCGCCCGTATGGAGAACATCTGCGGGATAGATTCGTTTTTCTCTGGGAACCGCCACCAGCCGTCATCCCCCTGCACCATGTTGGGCAGCGCTTGATAGTGGCAAAAGGGAAACTCATGGAGGAACTCGATCCTGAGTCCGGAGCCAACTAAGGCCGTGACAATCTCACCGAGGCTGTGCTGCCACTCATAGTTGGGACTCGCGATGGTTTCGCTACCGGCATAGGACGGCCCATCGCCCGGAAGGTACAACTCTTGGCAGAAGTAGCTGTACGACGGCAGAGCCTCACCACTTGCGGAAGGTTCGAGCGTTTGCAGGACCGGGTGAAATTCCACAATGTAGAACGTCCCGCCCGGTTTGAGGTAACGGATTGCCACCTCGGCCCAGCGGTCAAGGTCCGGCAACCAGCACAAGATGCCGTATGACGTGAACACAATGTCGAATTCTTCTGTGAGCACGTTCGGCAGATCGTAAAGGTTAGAACAGAAAAAGCGCGCGTCCGTGCCGACTTCAGCATTCAACGCGCGCGCGAGTTCAACTGCGTCGTCGGAGAAGTCCACGCCGGTCGCCTGTGCGCCCAGCCGCGCCCACGACACAGTGTCCAGACCAAAGTGGCACTGCAAGTGAAGCAACGACTTACCGGCTATGGGGCCGACCTCTTCCCGCTCGATGTCTTTAAGGGTTAACTGGCCCGCCTTGAAGCCGTCCACGTCGTAGAAGTCGGAAGCTGCGTGAACAGCAGTTCTTTCATTCCAGTTAATCCGGTTCGCTTCGAGGCGTTTATCCATGGGAATGGTACGTGTTGACTAATCCGTTTTGACAGTTTCCCGCTTTTGTCGCCTTGCCAAGATTGAGAGTGCTCTTGCAACCGTCATTTGTATGTTGTAAGAAGCAGGCAAATGCGGAATGTAAAAGGGTAACACGAGGGGCGCGTGGTCCGTCATTCCCGCGCAGGCGGGAATCCATCTCCCTCTGTGCTCCCTGGACTCCGGCTTTCCCCGGAGTGACGGATTCGGGATGAACGCGGGCCTTTTATGTGACGATGTTCTGCGGACGGCCTTCCAAGAAGGCGATGGTGTTCGAGACCGCGCCCTCGTTCAGCAACTCGATGCCTTCCGAAGTCTGGTCAGCCAGGTGCGGTGTGAGAACCACCTGATCGCAAGTCAAGATTGGGTGATCGGGCGGCAGGGGCTCCTGATCGAAGACATCAAGACCGGCGCCGGCCAGGTGCTCGGATTGCAGCGCAGCAACCAGAGCGGCGGTATCCACCAGGTCACCTCTACCGGCGTTGATGAGGAGCGCGCCCGGCTTCATCAAGCCGAGTTCCCGCGCACCGATGAGGTGATGACTTTCATCGCTGAGCCGCACGTGCAAGCTCACAACGTCGGATTCCCGCAGCAGTTGCTCGAGTTCAACAAACTCGACACCAAGCTCGCGCGCCCGTTCCGGCGAGGGGTTGAACGTCCACGCCAGGCAGCGCATGCCGAGTAGATTGGCTACGCGGGCGACTTCACGGCCCACGTTGCCCGTGCCGACGACGCCGAGCGTCTTGCCGCTGAGCATGACGTTCTGCTTGAGTGTCCAACGACCGGCCTTGAGTTCGCCGGTTTGGAACGCCGTGCGTTTGGAGACGGCAAACATGAGCGCGATGATGTGTTCGGCAACCACGGGGGCCGTCCGCCCCGGCTGGTTGGCCACGGCCACGCCGCACGCCCGCGCCGCCTCAACGTCAATCGAGTCGACGCCAATGGAGCACGTGGCAATGAGGCGCAGGTCGGGCAGGGCCTGCAGCGCCGGCGCAAACCACTTGATCGCCCCGCGCGTGTTCAAGATGACGTGCGCGCCTTCCACGCGCTTGAGCTGCTCCTCCATGCTCTGCGGCCGGTCGAGATAGAGGTCAACGTCGCCGTACGGCTTGAGCCGCTCCAGATGTGGCGAACCCTGTATCTGGGGCGGAGAATCACCGGGAACGACGATTTTCAAAAGTTTGTCTGCCATAGTCACATCCTTAGTTGGGTCGTAGCATTGACCTAGAACTCTACAATCTGCATAGCAATTAGGAGGCGTGCACGTACGCCGTTGGCAGTCGATTTCACGGGAACGAGGTTGTCGCCGAAGGCGAGGCAACTGAACTAGTGCAGTTAGGTTTGCTGGGCCTCAGGCGTCCGCCGCGGCGGATCGGCGAACGTGGCTTGCTTTGCCTATCTTAACTACATGCGCTGTATATCGTCTAGTCTATGCCCAGTGGGCTGGAAAATCTCCCGCAGCATACGGAATGTCAGGAGTCTCCAGATCACGCGCCAACTGGCAGCATTTGTGGGTAAAACAATTGTCAGTAGTGCGGTCCGAACACGTGTATAATTACTGGTGCGAAGGGCAATGCGGTGAGCCCGCCGCACGGCAGACGACCGTTATTTCCGCGAAAGCGGACTCCTAATTCTACACGTAAAGTTGAGGTTAGCTGGACTCATGCGTGCGATTCTGAGCGTATTCGACAAGACTGGCATCGTCGAGTTTGCGGTAGGGCTAGCCAAGTTGGGATGTGAAATCGTCTCTACCGGCGGGACCCAGGGTGCGATAGAAGCAGCAGGCATCCCCGTCGTCGGCATCAGTGACGTTACCGGTTTTCCCGAGATTCTGGATGGGCGCGTAAAGACGCTCCACCCGGCGGTGCACGCCGGCATTCTGGCGCGGCAGGACGACCCCGAGCACGTGCAAACACTACGCGACCACGCCATCGCGCCCGTGGACGTGGTGGCCGGGAACCTCTATCCCTTTGTGGAAACTCTGAACAGCGGGGCCGGACACGAAGAAATAGTTGAGAATATCGACATCGGCGGCCCCACGCTCATACGCGCCGCAGCCAAAAACGCCGATTCCGTGCTGGTAGTGGTTGATCCGAGTGACTACGCGCCGGTGCTCGATGCGCTCGCCAACGGGCAGGTGGATGCCGCTCTCCGCACGCGACTTGCCGCCAAGGCCTTCCGGCACACTGCCGATTACGACACGCATATTGCAGGGTATTTCAAAGCGATCTCATAGAGCGCATGTGCACCAAGGTCGTTGTCCAAGACCTAACTTAGTCATCTGGCCTGTAATTCTACTCTTGATGCCAGATAAGAGTGCGGGCCCGTTCCCCGCCAATTGGCTATGTCAAGTTCGGATGGCTTAGTCGGTAATTCCATGTGATACGATGCTACCGAAGCTCTAAGCCAGAGCGAACTCGCTCTCGTGCCAAAGAGAATGAATGTGACGGCACTTTATGTTGACAAAACTCACTGTCCGCAATTTCAAACGCTTTGACGAAGTCGAAATTGAATTAGGAAGTCCCGTAGCATTTATCGGCCCGAACAATTCCGGGAAGACTTCGGCGATGCAAGCACTAGCACTATGGGACATTGGACTAAAGCGCTGGAACGAAAAGCACTCTGGCAAGCGAACTCCAGAAAAGCGACCCGGCGTCACCGTTAATCGCCGGGATCTTGTTTCAATCCCAGTACCGAGTTCAAGGTTGCTGTGGCGGGATCTCCACGTGCGAAACATCTTGAGATCGGAAGGCAGGCAGGAAACCCAAAATGTAAGGATTGATGTCATTGTAGAAGGGGTCACTGGGGGTCGCCCGTGGAATTGCGGATTGGAATTCGATTACGCAAATGAGGAGTCCTTCTTTTGTCGCCCTCTTCGACTGAGTGCCGAGAAGTCACCACATCGCATGGAGATCCCAGACGAAGCTGGAAGAGTGCAGATCGCCTTCTTACCCCCAATGTCCGGTCTAGCAGCAACCGAAATACGCTTGGAACAAGGAGCGATAAACGTAAGGGTAGGCGAGGGTCGTACAGCTGACGTTTTGCGCAATCTTTGTTTGCGCATCTACGAGAGTGAGGGCCCTCCCGACAACTGGTCAAAGTTGGCAAATCAGATTCAAAACCTATTTGGCGTGAAACTGGAACCGCCGCAGTACATTACGGAACGTGGCGAGATCTCTATGAGCTATCAGGAGAGGGATGTTAGACTCGATCTCTCCTCAAGCGGGCGTGGATTACAGCAGACAATGCTTATATTGGCATATTTGTACGCCAATCCAGGAGCGGTATTGATGCTAGACGAGCCCGACGCCCACCTTGAGATTCTACGCCAGCGCCAGATCTATCAGATCATTACATCTGCTGCCACAGAAAGTGGTAGCCAGATAATTGCTGCAAGCCACTCCGAGGTGTTGTTAGACGAAGCTGCCGGGAAAGACATGGTAGTCGCCTTCATTAGAGAACCGATTCGTATTGACGACCAGGGTAGCCAACTCCTGAAGTCATTGAGAGACATTGGCTTCGAGCACTACTATCAGGCAGAGCAAACCGGATGGGTGCTCTACTTGGAGGGTTCGACAGACCTATCCGTATTGCAGGCCTTCGCTCGCCGTCTCAAACACAGCGAAGCAGCCCGTGCACTTGCACGTCCTTACGTTCACTACGTTGGAAACAACGTCGCAGCAATGCGTCATCACTATTACGGGCTAAAGGAGGCAATTCCAGATCTAAAGGCCGTGGCGCTATTTGACCGTATCGAATCTGGAAAGCCTGAAACAGATGAAATTACATGCTTATCTTGGCGTCGTCGCGAGATCGAGAACTACCTTTGTTCCCGAGCAACCCTAGTTGCCTATGCACGAAGTGCGGCAGAAGCACAAGCACTTGGGCCATTGTTTGCACAAGCTGAGATTCCGCGACATGTTGAGGCGATGCTTGCGGCGATGTCAAGAATTGAAGAAGCTTTACGAACACTTGGAAAGGGATCGCCGTGGGAAGCTGATACTAAAGTAAGTGACGACTTCTTAACCCCAGTGTTTGAGGCCTACTTTGAGCAATTGGGCCTCCCCAACCTCATGCGCAAGAAGAGTTTCTATGAATTGGCCGAACAAGTGCCGCAGGAAGAAATAGATCCAGAGATTAGCGAAAAGCTAGACGCGATTGCGAGCGTGGCGAGCAGCGTGGGAACTGAAAATAGCGATTTCTAAGTATTCTCAGTAGCGACTGAAGTCTACCTAACTCAGACAAGCAATCTTGCTTGAGTGCATTCACGCACGATATTGAGTCTAGAGACTTTGCAATAAACCGGGCTATCCGACAGCGATCGGTCAGTTGTACCTAGAATAATCCTGTGAGCGCCACTCAAGCGGACTAGTAGCACGGATTATCTTCCTGCCGTCCCAGCCAGAACACGTTTTCACCTTCATCTACAGACTGCATTACCCGTGTGTACATGATTGTGCCGTGCCGTGGCGCGGTGACCTTGCCGCACACGTTGCCCCAGAGATCGCGCACGCGGGCGAGCGTTTCGCCACTTGCGACTTCCTGACCGGGTTCGACGAGGACTTCCAGCAGGCCGCTGCACGGGGCGGTCAAATGCTCTTGCGTCCACACCTTGGGCGGCAGCGCGACCTCCAGCGGCGGCTCGAGCATACCGAGATGCCGCAAGCAGCGGATGACACCCGCCTTGTAAAGATCGATTTGCTCTCGTGTGGCCGTGCCGCGGCCTCCCACCTCGCAGCCCACCGCGGGGATGCCTTGTTGATTGGCCCAGGTGGAGAGCGTCCCCGGCGACCAGCGCATCATCCAGTCGTATGCCAGCCCAAAGGTAGCGGCTGCCAGCGCAGAGCGGCGGGCACAGTCGTCGTGAGCCTCACGAAAGCCGCTCAGCGGCACCAGATCGCCTTCGCGACCCGCGCTGTGTAGGTCGATTACCATGTCAGCGTCACCGACGACCGACGTGACGAGGCTGTGGGCAATGCGCTCTGTTGCCGAGCCGCCACTTTTGCCGGGGAAGATGCGGTTCAGGTCGAGATCATCTTCCGGCGCTCTGCGGAGACTGGCGGCAAAGGCGAGCGGATTGGCGCTCGGCGCCAGCACGACCGTGCCGCGCAACGCGCTAGGCGCAAGCTCTTGCGCCAGTTCGACCAAGGCGTGCGGTCCCACCAACTCGTCGCCATGCACTCCCGCGACGACTACGACTCTTGGCCTTGGCGTATGGCCGAAGATTCGCGTCAGGGGAATCTTCACGCTTGAACCGTCGGTTTGTAGAAAGCCGACAGTTGCCTGGTGCACGCTCGCCGGCACGTATCTGTCAATGTCACTAGAAGTGGTATTCATTCTCGCCGTGAATTACACTCAATCCAATGAACGTTGCGGATTCCCTTCCTCTGCGATGTACGTTGCCTGGGACAGGGGTGAAGAGACTTCTCCGCACTGCTAATCCCCAAAGCCAACTGGATTCCGGCCCCGTATCGAGTACAGGGCAGGCTTTTCGCCGGAATGACGGACTTCCTCCCGGCCTTAGATACCTACCGGATCTATCAAGGTAGCCAAGTTTTCGACCACAGCAGAGGAATTCGGGCAGTGTGACAACCTCATAGGTTTGTCAACGCATCGAAGTTCTGTTGCTGACTTGTCTTGCAGGCATCCGCTCTATCCCTTCTCTACGCCGCACCAGCCGGCAAGCTGTAGGGCGCAGATCTCAATTGCGCGGTAGAAGTCGGCGAGCGACACGTACTCATCCGGGCTGTGCGCCTGGGCAATGCCGCCGGGGCCGAAGAGGCAGCCGGGCAACTCCGCTTGGGCATACCAGGCAAGGTCGCTGGCAGCGGAAAACCCCTTGATGTCAGGCTGCAGGCCGGTCTGCCGGACACTCTGCGCAAGCAATTCGATGAAAGGATGATCGGGGGCGGTCTCGAAGGCCGGAAACGTCACGTCGCGCAGGCCCCACGTGAGCTTTGGCGGGTGCTCCTTCAGCCACTCGTCGGTCTGGCAGACGGCGTGCACATACGCTTCGAAGTCCGCCTTCACCTGTTCACACGGTTCGTCCGGGTAGTACCAGATGTTGTACTCGATGGCGCAGTAATTCGCCATGGTGCCGGGATTGTTCACCACATTGAGTTGACCGTCCTGCCCACCGCCGGGACCGCCAATGAAAATAGCAGGCAGAATGGAGTTGTACCCGGGCGGGAAGAGCGGGTGCGACTTGCGGTTCACCCACTGTCGTTCCAGGTCTTGGATGGCGGAAACGAGCTTCACCCCTTTTTCCACGGCATTGACGCCGGGGCCGCTCTCGCCCGGCGCCAGGTTGCGCCAGCGGCTGCCGGCGTGGGCCTCGCGGCCCTCGATCTCGATGCGCAGATGCTCCAGTCCCCCCTCGGTGGGGATGATTGCCAAATCGGTGGGCTCGGCGTCGAGCACGGCGTCGGTGGCCGGGAACTTCGCGATGCAGTCCCGCGTGCCGTTGCCCACCAGCTCCTCGTCGCTCACCACGTGGAACCACACGTCACCCTTCGGACGATAGCCAGCGTCCAGCACGGACTTGGCGGCAAAGAGCATGCTCACGAGACCGGCCTTCATGTCGGCAGTGCCGCGCCCATAGAGTCTGCCGTTTTCAAGCTTACCCGCCCAGGGGGCACGGGACCACGCCGACGTATCACCGACCGGGACCACGTCTATGTGACCGTTGAAGGTCAGCGATCTGCCGCCGCCGCTGCCGGGCAACCGCGCCGCCAAAGTGGGGTACCCGTGCTGCGTTTCCCACTCGTGGATCTCACACCCGAGCCCGTGCAAGAAATCCGCTACCAGACTGCGGCACTTGTGCGTCTCGGCGAGGAATGCCGGGGTCACGGGGCTCAGCACGGCGGTCTCGCACGCGACGAGTTGCCGCAGCAAGTCAGTCGCTTCGTCCTGAGTCGCAGCCGCGTAGTGCGAAATCTTTGCTATGGCTCCGTCCTGCGGTTCCTCCGATGACATGGGCGAGACTCCTGGTGTAACTGCGGTTTGGCGAATGTTCCTGCCTTGTGGCTGTGAACGCGGCTTGCAGGGTAGGCCCAGCGTTAGTTCTTTAGTTCGGTAGTCACCTGTTGGCCGTCCGAGACTAGGTGGCTGTACCGAATTGTTGTATCGTCGAGCCGCTCCAGCGTGACCGGTTCGCTCTCGCCGTCGCGGCTAACCTGTACAGCAACATCCTGCCACTCCCGGGGTACCGTGCAGGTGAACGTCAGGGTGTGCCATTGGATGCGCTCCGGTATGGCCGGCGCTGCCAGGCGGTAGGTGATGGCGGTGGGCGAGCGTTGCTCGTCTGCGACCGTGGTCTCGCGCGCCATGATGAGGTAGTCCACCACCTCCTCCGGCACCGCCAGCCAGACTTCATCGCCGCCGACGCGCGTCACGGCTTCCAAGCGGTTGCCGAGCTCGGCGGGTGTCAGTTCACGGTTGGGGATGACGAGTTCGTCCTGCACCGCGTGGGTGTAGTCCACAATCCACCCGCCCGTTTCGCGGGCGCGATAGACGAGCCGGTAGGGATCGTAACTCCGGTTGTAGTCATCCAGCTTGTGATAGACCACCGGACGGCAGAGTTGCATGAGGTCCGTATCGGGATAGTTGAGCTGGTCGCGCACGCCAAACATGCTTAGATATCCGGCCTCATCGGCCAGCGGCCACGCATACTGCAGGCAGTGATCGTTGCCGGGCGCGATGAATGTGGTAACCGGCGTGCCCAGCCGCTCCTCCAGCAGCTTCGCGGAATCCACCACCTCGATCCGCGCGTTCTCCGGCACGGCCATGCTGCCGGGCAGCTTGTTGTGGGTCATGGAGTGGGAGGACACCGACCAGCCATACCGCTGCGCCAGCTTGCACTCAGCCACCGAAACGTGCGTGTAGGTGGCGTCGTAGCCGCTGTTGGGTACGTCGCGGGGCTCGCCCATCTGCCCCACGACCACCGTCAGGTGCCCCGGCGCGCCAAATTGCTCGTGGATCGCGAGCCCGTTGTCCACGGTCGAGGTCACCACTTCGTCGTAGGTAGTGGAGTAGACCCAGCGTTTACCGAACTTCCAGCGTGTGATGTTGACCATATGTGACTTCTCAATTTGCGTAATTCGTACACTTTGCGGCGATACGAATGCTATGTATTCTGGCGTAGGGGCACAAAATATCGTGCCCCTACGCCGCTCAGTTTGCTTGCACGATGCGTCGCTAAAGGAGCGGTGCGATTGTCAGCTAGGCCAACGCCTGCTTGGCCGCGTGCAGGTTTGCCAGCCGCATCAGGCCGTAGTTGTACACGTTTACCCGGTCTATGCCGAGCGCGCGCACCTTTGCAATCTGCCCCGCCACGTCCGCCGACGTAATCACCTGCGGCGGAATGAGGCGCAGTCCCTCGCGGATGGGCGCCCGACCGGACACGAGCCTCTGCAGATCGTGCACGGCGCGAGCTAGCACGAGGCCGTCAAGCGAGTACGCTGCACAGTCAAGCAGTTCGTTTGGGATGTTCTCATCGAGGGCGCGGCCGATGTCCACGCCGTCCAGCGCCTGGATTATGGCGGCCTGCTCCGGCATGCCCACACCCATATTGACGATGGGCACAAAATCCGACTTCCCGCCCAGTGCTTGTTTGCACTCCGTCCACAGCGACATGACGCTTTCGATGCGCATGCGCAGGTAGCCGTCGAGCGCGGGAAACGTCAGCGCGTGGCCGGCGATGTTATCGCCCAGTTGACCGAGCGCCGGTAGTTGGTCGCCTTCCAGGTAGTCGACTATGTGGTCCCGTGCCCAGTTGCGCACGGCGTCGCCGTCCACGCCTTCGTTTTGGGCACGGCTCAGGCAGTGCGGGCAGAAGCAGAGACCCAACAGGTATTCGGTAAACGGGTCCAACTCCACACTCGGAATGCCGTGATGGACGTCGTGCTCAAACGTGCCGAAGTGGAGGAACTCCAGTTCGACCTGCGCAGGCGCGAGGTTGTCGGCAATGTCACCGACCAGTGCTGAAATATACGCGCGCACGTCGGGATTGCTGGGGCATAAGTAGTGTGGGATGCGGTCGCCCATGGCATTGAGTGTGTTGATGTCGGGGTAGATCGTGCCGAGCGCACTGTTGTGCAGGGTAACGGTCCAGGCGTGATACGCCAGGCCGTGCCTCTCCACCGCGTCCCGTATGCGGCGCATGCCGTCGTCTTCCTGCGCCAGCAGCGCCACGATGGGCTTTACGGCACCGTAACGCTTGAGATCGGGTTGAAAGTAGATGGCCGATGAGTTGGCGACATAGAGCTTGCTTGCTGGGTTATGGGGCCGCAGATGCTTGACGTTGTGGTAGCTATGGCTCAGGGAAACCGCCTGCATACCGCCTTCATTAGCGATGCGCGCCAAGGCCGTGTCAATCCCTGCGTCTAGCACGTCCCAGGGATACGTCCAGATTACGCCGTACATAACTTTATCGGCCCTTTCCAGCAGAGTTCTGCTCATTCGGGCAAGAACTGTTTGCCTCTTTCGGTTCCCTCTCCCCCGGGGAGACCTTTACGTTACTTGGTCTCGAGGGATGGAGACTTCTCCCTCTCCTTGAGGAGTGTACAGACTGGGCTGATAGGTAACAGGTGTTCGGGTTGATAGGTTACACATTGTACTGATTGACACCTTCGGGCGCTTTAGGTTGGGCAGAGAAATAGACGTTCCAGGCACCACGACATACTCATGTTCAGTTCGTGAGCTGGTGCCAGGGGAAAAACCGTATCCATAAGGGTATTGAGTTGGTCTAACTTCCATGGCATGGACACTGCATACAACGAAAACTCCCATATTCGATGGTGTAACCTATCAACCCGAACATGTGTTACCCATCAACCCGGTCTATACAGAGGAGGGGGCCGGGGTGAGGGGAATCTTTGCCGTTCTATTTTCAGGACATTTACAGTCAATGTGTTCCAAAGTCAAATTTGCCATGAGTCGGCTAGCATCAAGTGCAACTTCACCCTCACCCTAGCTCTCTCCCAGAGGAGACCTTTGCGTAACTCCGTCATTCCGGCGAAAGCCGGAATCCAGAGCGCTTTTACAACTAAAGACAGCATGATGTCAAGTCATTTCACCCCCATCCCAACCTTCCCCCTCAAAGGTGAAGGGTTATGCAAAGGTCTCCAGAGGGAGAGGGGACTGTCTCGCTTGCTTTAGACTTACGCAAAGGCCTCCTGGGGGAGAGGGATAGAGCCTGCCCCGTATTCGATACAGCGTATCGACACGAAACGGGGGTGAGGGGGAGCACCTCAAGTTGAGCATGCTAAACCACTAACCCGCGCTGCTACCGTAGTAATGATCTACTTGATAGAATTCCTCGTAACGTCGAACGCTTCAGTTGACTATCACTATACTAGCATCGCGGTGCGCCTTGTAGAATAGGCTGTGCAGCACTCATAACGAGAAAGGAAGCCCCACATGGGGTCTGGCGCCTCCAATGCCGCTAACCACGTCTATTGTGAGGAGATCACCAACGCTCTGCTTGAGGTTGGCGTGTGCCCCGGCGACACGGTGATGTTCCATAGCTCAATGAGCAGCATGGGGTGGGTCGTGGGCGGCGCGGATACGGTGATCGATGGCTTCGTGGAGGCAGTAGGCCCCAGTGGCACGGTCGTGGTGCCCACCCTCTGCCGCATGCCGGAAGGCGAGCGACACCTGACGTTCGACCGCTGGAACATTGCCACGTCACCATCGTGCGTCGGCCGTATCACCGAGGTCTTACGTCACCGGCCGGATGCCGTGCGGAGCGACCATGGGACGCATTCGGTAGCCGCCATCGGCCCGCGGGCGTGGGAACTCACGGCAAATCACGGCGCCGCGGGCGTACGCCTCGGACCGTGGGGCCGCGCGCCTTTGCGCGTGAGAGTCCCTGGCAGAGATTCTATGACTGGAATGTAGCGTATTGCTTTCTGGGGGTGAATTTTCACTACAACACGATGGTGCACCTGGTGGAGACGATGTTGGTAGACCGCGCCCTGCAACGAGCGGCGCCGGAGCAGCATGAGTCTCTGGCGGCACAGATTACGGACTGGCAGAAACCGGGTGTATGGCCGAGCATCGGGCTTGAGCCGCGCGAGGCGATCGAGAAGATTCTCTATGAAGAGGGTCTCCTCCGCTACGGCACAATTGGCAAGGCTACCATCCGCTGTACCCGTGCCCGGCCCATGGTCGATCGCTGGCTGGTTCTGGGAGAGGCCGACCCGCCGCAATGGTGTGCGGATTCGTTTGTCGCGTGGCTCGGGCAGATTGACCGGTAGTAAGGAGTCATTCTTGTAAGTAATGACTTATTCGTTGACAGAATGCTTATCAACTAGGTAGAGCTAAACCGTATTGTCAATCCGAGCGCAGCGTCGAACAGGATTCGCGGATTCTAGAACCGCGCGTCCTCGAATCCGCCAAACAAGAGAAACTAGCCCTCGCGCGCAGTTCATTTCGATTGCGCACGAGTGGATGCAGGCTGCAAACCTGCGCTACTCCTCGTCCGTCAGATCACTGGTATACCTCCGCTCACTGTGCGAGAATGGTATGCTCTTGCCTGGTTGGTGAGTTTGGCAGACATTTCCCATCTTTCCGCGCAGGTATTTGTCAATTTAGGCATAAGGACGCTATGACGACTCACGGCGGTCGAAGCTCTGGGCTGACTGGGGCTTTGGAAGAATTGCAGAACGACTTGGGAGACCTAGACCAACTCTTCATCCTCGTGGATGAAGTCGCTCGCAGGTCCTTGCGGCGCTTGGAGGAGGACGGAGAGGATCTGGCGCGGTTGGCGGCCATCGCTCCAGGTTGGCAAAAGGAGGTGGACGTTTTCAGGACCTTGCGATTGGATGGTTCCGAGAGTTTTCATTCCGATTTCCTCGCCTGGCTGTTGCGCCCTGGAGACAATCACGGCCTCGACGATTATTTTCTCAGGGAGTTTCTTGTCGAAATCGGTGCCGCTCGCGCAGTTCGCGCCAGTGCCCGGATGGGCACGACGGTGCGCCGGGAGCACTACCTCGAACTTGACGGGGGAAACGGCCGGTTGGACATCTGCATTCGCAACGAGCAGGCTAAATTCCTGTGCGCGGTGGAAAACAAAGTATGGGCATCGGAGGGCGAGAATCAACTGGCCTTCTATCGGAAGGCGCTCAAGGCGCTTTACCCAGACTACACGCTGCGCCTGGTGTTTCTCACACCGAGGGGGGATCGCCCCGAAGACGAAACGGAATGGGACCATTGGACTACGCTTGACTATTCGCGCATTTCGCAGATTCTAGATCGAACCATCGACGAGAAGGGCACCGTGCTTCACCAGGACGTTGCCGCCACGCTGCGTCAGTACAGGATCACCTTAAGGAGAAATATCGTGCCTGATGTCAGCGACGACATTCACGCTCTTGCCCGTAAGATCTACCGGAAGCATAAGTGGGCCATCGATCTAATAATCGAACACCGGGACCAGTACGAGCCCAACTACGTGACCGAGGGATTCCGCATGGTGCGAGAAGCAGTCCGCAATCGCGACGTATGGAAGGAACGCCAGTGCAATCATCCGTATGCCCGGTTTATCTCTGCCGAATGGGACTCGTACGAGGTGCTCAAAATTGACTCTTTTCCTAGCAGCCTATTGTTGTTTGACATTCATGTCACAGACCACGGGGCAAAACTGTCCCTGCAGTTTGCCAAGAGAGGTCCCGAGGACCTAAAGAGAACTCTATTCAATCGTGTCTCGGCAGCCCCCGGGATTCTCAAAGGCCCTTTGCCGGAATACGCCGAAGGCAACTACAACGGGCTGCCCCTTGGAGTGAGCATACTGAGGAGTTCGGACTACGAGTACTGGTGGGACGAGGAGAGGATTCGCCAGACTATTAAGAATAGACTGGAGGGTTTCGCCCAAGGACAGTTCCCGGAGATCAACAGCATCGTCATTGATTGCTTGGAGGAGTACCGGAGCGGAATGGCTCAGCCAGAGGTTGGAGAAGAAGCGGACCCCTCTGCTTGAAGTCAAACAAACGACGCGCACTGCCGACTCAGCAGTGGTCGCAGCCACATGGTTCTCACCAAGCTGGACACTTCGCCCGTGAATTGCTACAGTTACTTGCCGATCTTTACAAATTTCGACCTGAAGGTTTCCTCAGTTGCGCGATGACATCGACAAAGAGGCGGGAGGTAAAGCCTCCCGCCTCTTTCTTTATCATCTTCAGAACGACCGCTCATTCTCCTGCGTTGGGAACGAACAGTCTCGCCACCGCTACTCAGGAATGATGATCGCGTTCAGTAGATCGGTAGCAGCGCGGCCGTATTCCTCGGCGGTCATGTTGCCCGTGTTGAACTCTTCGTAGACTGGGCCGATGGCTGCGCGCCATTCGCCCCACGTGGTGTAGCGCAGCAAGCCCCAACCGGCCGGGCCGCTGTACGCCGACTGGTTGGCGTGGGCAACCGAATCGTAGCCCGTCTCTGCCTTCAGCCGCTCCGCGGGCACCGTGGAAACTGCCGCCACCGGGCTGATGGTGTGGTTTACGGCCAGCGTGTAGCCCACGCTGTTTTCGCCCGACATCATCCACTTCATCACGTTCCAGGCGTGGTCGACTTTTTCACCGACGCCCATCAGGATGGCCGGATACCAGGCGCGGCCGGACTTGTTCGGCGCTTCGCCCGTGTAGGGCAGAGCCGCGCCGATCACCTCGAACTCGACCGCTGGCTTGTAGCCATTGGTGATATGGAAACCGACCTTGCCGGTCTGCCAGATATGCTGCTCGCCGCTGAGTTCGGCGGACTGGTCCGCGTTGGGCACAACATTATGCTTCTCGCGCAGGTCGTACCAGTACTGCAGCGCGTCGATGAAGACGGGGGTATCCATGTTCCCGCGCTTCTCTTCCTCGTTCCAGCAGAACTCGCCGAAATAGGTGCCGGTGGCGATGCCGGAAACGTTGAACGCGGAGACGCCGCCCGTGTGGCCGAATTGCTCGTCGCCTTGGGTCATTGCCTGGGCGTAGTCGAGAAACTTATCCATCGTCCAGGAAGCATCCGCCGGGTCGACGGAGGGGGCATCAAGACCGGCGGTGTCGAGCAACTGCTTATTCATGAGCAAGGCATCGCAATTGCCGGACGCCGGCATACCCCACAGCACCCCTTTGTCGAGCCACTGCGTCAACGTGGCAGGCAGGAAGATCTCCGTGGCTACCAGCCCATCGCGCTTGAAGAACTCATCCAACTGCGAGAGCACTTCGGCTTCCGCCAGGTCGAGATACGAGCCCCAACTGCAACGCAAGAAGTCGATGGGCACTCCAGCCGCCGCAGCCACCCTGAGCTTAGTCTCGGCCTCAGCTACGCTGGGCAGATTCTGCAGGTCGATTGTGACGTTGGGGGTCTCGGCCTCATAGGTGTCAAAATACGCGCGCACCTTCTCCGTGGTTGAGGCTGAGTCGCGCGAGAGGTAGATGAGCTGCACCGGCTCCATTTCGGGAGCCATCTCGGCCTTGGCCTCTTCTGCTTTTTCAGCCGGCATCTCTTCCGCCGGCATGGCGCCGGTCTGGGCACCGCAGGCGGCCAGGAACGCCGCGCCGCCTACCACCGTGGCCGAGCCTAGAAAAGCTCGCCGTGAATAACGCTTAGCCAACATGAGAATCCGCTCCTCTCATAGATGTTGATCTTGAGTATGCGCCAACGAACCAGCCCGCGTGTCTTAAGTGCGCACACTCCACATACCTACACGGGATGTTGCCATTTAGGATGCAGTGAAATGCGGCGGGAGTCAAGTGAGCTAGGTGCGGGTTGCAGCCGCTTCCAGACACGGATGAACTCTAGGCAGCCGCTGCGACTGCTACAGGCCGGCAGGTTCGTTGAGGGAGCGTGCTAGCGCTGACCTAGCGGCACCCAGCGACGGTCGGTGGGACCCGTGTAGACCGAGGAAGGACGTATGAGGCGGTTGTGCGAAAGTTGCTCCAGGCAATGCGCGGACCACCCGCCTACGCGACCCACCGCGAATGTAGGCGTGAAGAGCTCGGCGGACATGCCGACACCGTGCAGCACGAGCGCCGTGTAATACTCCAGATTTGTCTGCAGGTTGCGGCCCGGTTTGTACTCTTCAAGGAGGCGCAGGGCAGTTTCCTCAACCGCACGGGCCAGGTCGTAGAGCGTGCGGTCGCCGGCCTGTTCGTAAAGCCGTTCCGCCGCTTGCGAGAGTACGTCGGCCCGGGGATCGCGCACCTTGTAGACGCGGTGGCCGAAGCCCATCAAACGCTCGCCGCGTTCCAGGCGTTCGCGGATGTTCGCATCGGCGCGGTCCGCCGTGCCGATTTCAAAGACCATGTCGAGCGCCGGCCCGGGGGCGCCGCCGTGGGCAGGCCCTTTGAGAGCGCCGATGGAACCCGTAATGGCGGAGTAGAGGTCTGATTCCGTAGAGACGATGACGCGGCCCGTAAACGTAGAGGCGTTCATGCCGTGGTCCATGGCCGTAACGAGGTAGGTATCCACGGCGCGCACGAAATCGGCGTGCGGCTCGTCGCCCGTTAGCATGTACAGGTAATTGGCGGCGTGACCGAAATCATCCCGCGGCGCGACGACATCCTTGCCTTCTCTCACACGGACGTAATTGGCCACGATAACGGGAAACGCCGCGCAGATCTTTTCCGCACGGCGAAGCTGACCTTCCGGGCTCGTATCATCGGGGTTTGTATCGCCAAGGGAAAGGGTGGCACAGGCCATACGCAGCGCGTCGATCACCGGAGCCTTCCTGGCAGCGGCGGCTTCGAGCACGTGCTGGGTAGTGGGCGGCAGGTGCTGACCGCCTTGGAACCGGGACTTTAGGGCCGCGAGTTCCTGAGTATCCGGAAGTCGGTTATGCCACAAGAGAAACGCGGCCTCTTCAAAGGTCGCGTTGGGAGCGAGCTCCATGAGCGGATGCCCGCCGATGAAAAGTTCACCGACGAGACCGTCAACATAGCTCAACCGGGTCTCTGCCGCAGCAACACCTTCCAGGCCGGGAATTACTTTTGTAGCCATGACGAGGCCGCTCTCCCTTCACTTTGATGGGTGACGTTACCGCCACCCGCAATTGCGCTCCAATTCCGGCAACCGGAAGCACTATCGCCAGCGAGTCTATGCACGCCCGCGCTCCGGCTGGAATGGAGGCCCCCCATTACTGGTCTTCGTAACCTTGCGGATAAGACGCGGACATCCGGCTCGACGGACATCCTTCCTTAGTATAGCAAGGTGAGGGCGAAACTTCCGCCTACTGCGAACTCTCTGAATCGGGTTCGCTCTCTTGCGCAGTTTCGGTATTCTTGATCGCGAATGTTACCGTCTGCGATCGTATCTTGCCTGCAGAGTCCTGCGCAGTCAGACGTACCATATAGACACCGTCGGGGTTCTGGATTGTGTCCCACCCCGCCAGCACTTCATTGGCTTTCGGCTCCGTAGAGTACGTAATCCGCACCCACAGGTCCGGGTTTTCCTTTCCGGCATAGGATACTTCGTAAGACTGAAAGCCGGGGAAGAACGCATTGCCGCGAATCCGCAAGAGACTGCGCACAACGTCACCCTCACGCGGATAGAGGATGATCACGGGATCGTCTGGCGGTATAGAGTATTCCTCCGTAGGGGCAGTAGCCACTGCCTCCGCTCTTGCCCATGCGTTTGCCTCTTCCGGTACCACCATGAAGACTCTGACTTCCGTCTGTGATGCCGGTACATTGGGGCCGGCGCGCAAGCCGGATTCCTTGTGTATGCGGAAGGGAATGAAGATGTTGTCCACGAGGCGCGGCGTATTCTCATCGAGGAAGATCTCATCGTGGGTCTGGCCGCAGTAGGGCGTAGGGAGCAGACCGGTCTGGGTGCAAACTTCCACTTCCACCATGCCTCGGGGTTTGGTGAAGTCCACCACACGTGTATCCGTAAGCGCGGCTTCCATGAATGCGTTCCAAATCGGCGTTGCTCCGCGCATCCCAGTGAGATTCCACGTTGGTGAACCGTCGGAGTTCCCCACCCATACACCGGTAACGAGCTGAGGGGTGTATCCAATCGTCCAGCCGTCGCGGTTGTCATCGGTGGTCCCCGTCTTAGCCGCGGCGGGACGGGAGAGCTCGAGCGGCGTATACGGCCCAAACTCGGCTGCACGGGTCTTGCTGTCGGAGAGGATACTGGTGATCTGGTAGGCAATGCGGGGATCGAATACTTCCTGCACCTCCGGCAACTCATAACGCTCCAACACATTGCCCTGGGTATCTTCCACGCGGAGAATCGCAGAAACCGGAATATAGCTGCCGCCGCGCGCCAGTACCGAGTAGGCGTTTGTCAACTCCAGCAGCTTTACTTCACCCCCGCCGAGCACAATGCTGGGGCCGAAGCGGCTGCGGTTGTCGAAGGTGGTCATTCCCAAGCTTTGCATGGTATCGATGGCCGTTTCCAGACCGAGAAAGAGACCCATGCGCACTGCGGCAACATTGAAGGAGTTGGCAAGGGCGTGCCGCACAGTGACGGGGCCTTTGAACGTGCCGCTGAAGTTGCGGGGCGCATAGTTGGGTTCGTTGGGAATCTCCAGCGAAAGCGGAACGTCCCAGATCGTCGTGGCCGGCGTCCAGCCCTTCTCGAATGCGGCCGCGTAGAAGAGCGGCTTGAGGGCGGAGCCAGGCTGACGCGGCGCCAACGCGACGTTCACCTGACCGTCGATGTCTTCATCATGAAAGTCCAGGCTACCGACCATGGTGAGTATCTCACCGCTCTTCGGTCTGATTGACACGACGGCGGCATTTGAGACGTTGAACCCTTCCAGTGACGCGATGTGTTCTCGCGCGACTTCCTCGGCGATTTTTTGCAGATTGAGATCAAGCGTTGTGTATACGTGCAGCCCCCCCTGGCGCACGCGCTCAGCCCCGTAGTGTTCCGCCAGTTGATCGCGGACGAATTGCACAAAGTGCGGCGCCAGTACCGCGCCTTCCGCTGCTTCGCTCTCTGCGTCTTCTCCATCTTCGGCCGCTACCGGGGCTTGCTGCAGTCGTTTGTACGCCAGTGGCTGCGCCAGCGCTTCCTCCATCTCAGCTTGTGTAATGTAACGGGCCACCACCATCTGTGCGAGCACATATTGCTGCCGGGCTTTTGCTCGATCCGAATTGACGTAAGGGTTGTCGCTCGAGGGCGACTGGGTTAGCCCGGCAAGCACCGCTGCTTCGGCAAGCGAGAGGTCCATTGCCTTCTTGCCAAAGAACACGTTGGCCGCCGCCTCGATGCCATAGGCCTGGCTGCCGTAGTACACCTTGTTAAGGTAGAAGGTGAGGATGGACTCTCTGCTGAATTGCTCGGTCAGGCGAGCGGCGAGATTGATCTCTCTCAGTTTGCGTTCATAGGTCTGCTCAGGCGTAAGACAGATATTCTTGACGAGTTGCTGCGTAATCGTGCTGGCGCCGGAAACGACTTCGCCGGCTTGCTGATTCTGGACGAAGGCACGGGTAATGGCCCGCATGTCGTAGCCGGGGTGCGAATAGAAGAAGCGGTCTTCGGAAGCCACCGTCGCTTGCTTGACGACGAGCGGAATCTCATCGTTGGTAAGGACGATGCGCAGGCCTTCGTCGGGATCGGTTATGGTTGCGAGCAAGACGCCATGACGGTCGTAGATGAAGGTAGCTGCCGGTAGTGCCTGAGTCCGGATGTTGTCGAGACACGCGGCATAGTCGGCGTCAGTTACGAGGTCGTTTCCGGGAGCAATCTGCGCTCCGCAAGCGGTCAGAAGGACGCCTGCACATAGGACGAGAACCAATTGCGCTCTACGCCGCAGGCCTTGACATACGCAGCGTATTGAAGCGCCTTGTCGGATTATCCCCAGCATGTAACCGCATTCACCTAGAGGGAGGAGCGCGGCAGATCAATCCCTCCGCCGCGGCACTACCCTCATTTGAGCTTCATTGTGTCAATCATACATTAGACACGTCGGAATGACTCAGCTTGCCGGCAGAGTACACAATTCTTTCCCCGAAAGTCCGGTGGAGCGCTAGCCAAATGTCCTGCACGTGTCGACCGCATGTGCGTGAACCACCCTATTGGATTGAGCTAAGAAGAGACGGAGCGGGTTGGATTTTGACTTGGGCCGTTTGAAGAAACGCGAGGCATCTCGCACACTTACACCTAAAGCGCTCCCAACTCTGTCATTCTGAGGAGCACAGCGACGAAGAATCTAGATTGCCGGGTTTTTTGGATTCCTCGCTGCGCTCGGAATGACAAGGCCTTGTAGCGCTCTCTACGGGAAAGGGAATTCTGTCAACGAATTACTCAACACTTACAGGAATGACATGAAATGCAGTCCGTAAAGCTATCAAATCCATATCTACTAATTCAGATACCGAAAAGGGGGTGCAATATGTGTAAGAGAGTAGTATGGTGAAAATGAGCAGAGGCGATTCGGATAGCTACTGCCGGTAGAAGCGAATGGTGCGATGGGACTGGGAAAAGTGGTCAAGCGCAAAGGCAGTGACAGCACGCGTCGGGAGGTACTGCGTCAATTCTTTGGAGCCGCCGCCGTGCCGTTGGTGGGGCTTCCCGCAGCGTCGTTTGCTTCTGAATTGAGCGATAGCGGCCCTGATTTGGGCTTGAACCGGGGGCAGCAGGTGGTGCCCGTTGAAAACCCTGTGGCTGCTCCAGCAGCCGAGCCGGTATACTGGCAGCCCCCTTACCGAAACGAACCGGCCATACCGGAAAATTCAGTCGTCTTGCCGATCCTCATGTACCACCGGGCGACGGTGTCGCGTGTCTTTGAGGCACAACTGGTCGGCATGCTCGCTGCCGGGTACCGGCCGCTCTCTCTTCACAGCGCGCTGAAGGGACTCATGGGCGAGGCAGAGCTTCCCGATATGCCGATCGTGCTCACGTTCGACGATGGCTGGAGAATCCAGTACGACGTGGTGTTTCCCGTGCTCAAACAGTACAAGGTTCCGGCAACCTTTTTCGTGATGCCGGGATTTCATGAGCGCCAAGATGGGTATATGGACTGGGATCAGCTCAACGACATTGCGGACTTTGGCATGGAAGTGGAATCGCACACCCTCAATCACGCTGACTTGCCCCGTCTTGCGGTGAAAGACTGGGGCGCGGTGCTGGCAGAAGTCGTGATCTCAAAGCAGCTCTTGGAGGAGCGGCTCGAACGGACCACGCGCTATTTCGACTATCCGCTTGGCTACCAAAACGAGCAGATCCGGCAGGTTGTGGAGGCTGCCGGTTACGAGGCAGCCGTCATAATCGGACCCGGTGTGCATCAATCCGCCGAAGCGCTGTACACGCTGCGCCGCATCCGCGTAGAGGCCTGGGACCCGTGGTGGAGCGTAGCGCGCAAGCTCAACTGGTATGGCGCGGGAACGAGCAGCTCACCTTAGGAGACTGTTCGTCTATGCAGCCCGAGTTGCAGAGGTTTTTCCTTCTATTGAGGGAAGACTTTTGCGCAGCCCGCACGGACAGGCGTGAGGACCTCCCTCTCCCAACTGAGACCTGTGCGTAACCCCGGGCCGGAGGCAAAAGATCTGCACTATCTCCCTGGGAGACCCCCGTATCATGTCGATGCAGCGTATCGAGTACGGGTCAGGTTTGGCGTAAATTCGGCCGGAGGCACAAAATTTACACCCTCTCCCTGGGGGATGTACAGACCGGGGACATAGGTAACAGATGTTCGGGTAGATAGGTTACACATTTTGTGCTCTGAGGTCTATGGTTTTTACTCTTTGGATCGAGAAGTACACGTCCCAGACACCGTCCGTTCGGGTGGGTCGCAGGGCGACTTGCTTGTGCGTGAAGGCCCTGCCCACACGGAGCCGTCTGCCTTGGAAGGAGATGCGGCCGGAGACATCGACGCTGCGTACGCGGTCGTCGGGAGCGTAGGCGAGGGCAGGCAAGGTCTCTGGGAAAGGGCGAGGACTAGGCGTGTATCTGGTAATGGGAGTGTCGAGATCGAGGGCATGGTGTGGGCGTTCCAAGTTGTAGAAGTGGCGCCAGGTGTCAAAGGCGCGCTGGCAATGGTCCAGGTCGGTAAAGGTGGTCCCTGCCAGCAGTTCGCTCTTGAGGGAGCGGTGGAAGCGTTCCAGCTTGCCGAGTGTCTGGGGATGGTAGGGTCGGCTGTGCAGGACGTTGATGCCCAGCTGCATGAGCCAGACGGTGAGGGGCGTGAAGGGCTGGGCACTGTCGTTACCCCAGGGAGAGCCGTTGTCCATGAGCATGGCCTGGGGCAAGCCGTAGCGGCGAAAGACAGCGGTGAGGCGGTCTTGGACCGTCTCTCCCCGCTCGTTGGCACAGGCCTGTAACCCGAGGTTGAAGCGGGAGTGATCGTCTAGGAGGGTGAGAGGATGACAGCGGTTCTGCTGCATGACGAAATGTCCCTTGAAGTCCATCTGCCACAGCTCGTTGGGCTGGGGTCGTTCGAAGCGCACATGGGGCGTGTGCTTGGCGCTCTGGGCTGGATCGATGAGCCCATGGCGTTTGAGAATGGCATTGATGGTGCTCTTGGCCGGCACGTCGGTGACCCCCTGGTCCTGCAGCATCCGGCGCAGCACGTGTGCGCCTTTCTTCGGATGCGCCAGGCGCAAGGCGATGATGCGCTCCTCCAGCGCCGGGCGCGTGCGGTGCGGACACGTGTGCGGCCGCCGCGACCGGTCGTGCAAACCGTCTTCGCCAGCTTTCGCATACCGCTCCAGCGTCTTGTACGCCGTCTTGCGACTGATCTCCAGACGGCGACACAGCTCGCTGATGTTGGCCCCTTCCATCAGTGCCAGTGCAATGAACTCCTTGCGTTCAGACACAACCGTACTCTCCTTCCAAGGCATGGCGCTCCTCCATCTGTAAGAATCTCCATGCCTTAAGGTGTAACCTATGTGCCCGAACATGTGTAACCCATGTACCCGGTCTATACAGGGGAGAGGGCCGGGGTGAGGGGACTTCTGCTTACCCCATCCTCCTTATCAGCAAGACCGATACGCAAGAGGGCAATTGCGGGTAAAAAGCTCCCAGACTTCGGGATTCTCCCCCTCACCCTAACCCTCTCCCGCCGGGAGAGGGGACCTGTCCGACCCGGTAAGGGTTAAGCAATGGTCCCTAACGGGGATCATCGCAAGCATACGGTAGACCGCGCAGAGACTTCTAACTCTAGAGCACGACCAACTCGACGGTGGGTGCCGGTCAAAGGATCTGCCCGCGGCGTAGTATCGTGTCCGGACTCTCCGGGTCGCCGTGGACGGTCTCTCGCGCGGGAAAGTTGGCGAAGTGCGCGAGTTTCTTCCGATCGAGCGCGGCGCCCAGTCCCGGCTCCTCCGGCAAACGTAGGGTACCCGATTCAATTTGCAGCAAATCGGTGATCACGTCATCCTGCTGGATCGGATAGTGGGTATCGTTCGCCAGGGCAAAGCTGCGGTGGCTGGCGATGAGGTGCGCCCCCGCCAGCGTGCCAATTCCAAGTTCCGCCCAGGTGCCCAACACACAAGTGATGCCCGACTGGTACGCAATGTCTGCGATCTGACGTGACTTGAGCAGTCCGCCGGATTCCGACACGTAGATGACGAACACGCCGCACGCCTGTTTCTGGGCGAGTTGCAGCGCGTCGAGGACGGTCTTACAGCTCTCGTCGGCGGCAACCGGCGTTTCCACAGCGCGAGCGACCTGCGCCATGCCGTCGAAGTCCCGGTCCGTAACCGGTTGCTCCACGTACTCCAGGCCGTATGGTTCCATGGCGTGGATGGCCTTGATGGCAGTAGGTACGCTCCAGCCTTGGTTGGCGTCGATGCGGATTCGCACGTCCGGCCCCACGGCTGCACGGATTGCGGCGATGCTGGCCGCGTCCTGCTCGATGCTCCGGCCGACTTTGACCTTGAGGCTGCGGAAACCCCGGTCGACGTACGCCTTGGCTTTGGCGGCATTCCGTTCCGGCGTGTCGATAAAGAGGTAGCCCATGTACTCCACCGCGTCTCGGTAGCGGCCGCCGAGCAGGTCGCAGACGCTCGTGCCCCAATGCTTGGCCTTGATATCGAGGAGCGCCATTTCAAGGCCGGCTATGGCGTGATTGCCGGTGCGGAACCAGTGGATGACGTGCTCGTCCATCCGGTGGAGCAGGAACTCGGTGCGCAGCGGGTCCTGGCCGATGAGCAGCGGCCTGAGCTCCGCGTCGACTGCGGTCTGTATGACGGGAATGTGCGGCCCGGAGCACTCGCCTAAGCCCACCATGCCCGCATCGGTCTCGATCTCGACAATGAGCGCCGGCGCGGTGCCCCGGGTGCCTCCCGACCACTTCACGGGCTCGCTGAGCGGCACCCGCACGGCAGTGGACTTTACATCGGTGATTCTCATGGAGTGTTCTTCTCTAACGCTGGGTTACGAGGCAACAATCTGTCACTTTCACAGTTCAAGTGAACAAGACTTGCCCTTCGTCAAGCCTGTCTGGAGCCTGCCGAATGGCTCAGGCTAAGCTCCGTGACGAAGAATTTCGTTGGTGAAGGACTCTAGATTCAGCGAGCCCTGTTCGACGCTGCGCTCGGAATTGTAAGTGTTGAGTAATACCTTGACAGATTTGAGAATAATAGCAACCTTCCGAAGTGCTAGACATGACTAGCACACATGTCATTCCGAACGAAGCGCAGCGAAGAGTCGCTCTTAGCGCGGAATCTAGTGTGCTGAAGCCGTAAAAGTGTGTTGAGCAGGGACCCTAGATTCCGCGAACATCGTTCGACGCTCCGCTCGGAATGACATGCACCGTCAACTCCTCAGACTGGAAAGCGGATTCTGTTAACGATCTACTCAACACTTACAGGATTGACAGTGAAACTAGCCCAACGATGGAGTCAAGTCTCATGCTACTAATTCCGTATTAAGTTTCGCTTCTCTATGCTTCCGTCATATAATGGTATATACCCACGCTCAGCCTACCACGACTCCCTTCCGCTTGTAGTCCGCGAAGCGCAGCCATACACAGAAAGAAGCAACCGCTATGGCCACCTTTGACGTGTCCCCCGTAGCGCAGGTTTGCAGCCTGCGCCAACTTGTAGAAAGAAGCAATCCTCATGGCAACCTTTGACGTTGTGCTCAAGGGAGGGCGCGTTCTCGACCCCGCGCAGGGCATCGACGCTCCGCTGGATATCGGCACAAAGCACGGCCGTATTGCTGCTCTCGAATCAGACATCGCAACTGATGATGCTTGGCTTGTGCTCGATGTCGCCAATCACTTTGTCACGCCGGGACTCATAGACCTGCATACGCACATCTACTGGGGCGGCACCGACCTCGGCGTGCTCCCGGACCAGGTGTGTTTGCCAACAGGCGTAACGACAGTCGCGGACGCGGGCAGCGCGGGGTGGGCGAATTTCACCGGCTTCCGCCACTTTGTGATGGGACAAGCCCGCACACGCACGTTCGCCTTCGTCAATATCTCCAGCATTGGGATTACCGACATGCGTGTGGGCGAGAATCTCAACCTTGCCTACTGTGGTGTTGAAGACGCGATCAAGACAATCGAAGCCAACCGCGACGTGGCTCTCGGCGTGAAGGTGCGCGTTGCGGAGAAGATTTGCGGCCCCAACGGTTTAGAGCCGCTGCGCCGTGCAGCAGAGGTACGCGATGCGACGGACACGCGCATGATGGTGCACATCTCGGATTGCGAACAACCCGTGCAGGAGATTTTGGGCTACCTGAAGTCGGGCGACATCATTACCCACTGCTTCACGGGACGCGGCAAGCTGATCTTGGACCAGCAGCGGGGTACCGTGCTGCCGGACGTGCGGGCCGCGCAGCAGAACGGCATCGCCTTCGACGTCGGCCACGGACAGGGGAGCTTTTCCTTTGCAGTAGCGCGGGCGGCCTTGGAGGATGGCTTTCTGCCTGATACCATAAGTACGGACCTCCATAACTACTCTTCCCACTTTACCGCGCAGAGCCTGCCCGACGTGATGTCGAAGTTCCTCTTCCTGGGCCGGGACGTTCTTGACGTCGTGACACGGACGACACAGAATGCCGCGGCCGCTATCAGCCGCTCGGACTCTTTGGGGCACCTGCGCGTTGGCGGCACGGCTGACATTGCGGTGCTGCGCCTGGAAGCCGGGCCGTATCCCATGCGAGATGCCGAAGAGACTGAGCATACCGGTAGAGAGCACCTCGCGGCAACCTACACGCTGCGTGCCGGTGAGGTATATAACCAAGCGGGCCGCGCCGCGCGCCGCTGGTACGGGCCGCGTACTGAGGATGAGTGAGATAGGCCTCAGGCAATAGGATAGAGTTCTACGTGCACTGCTTCGTCACCCCGACGGAGGCCGCAAACCAGAAAGGATCGAAGAGTTGGATTCTTCCATCAGATCAGCTAAGTGTCAGGCCGAGCACCGGCATGACGATGCCGGGATTGCCCTGGGAATTGGAAACGACGCGCCAGCTATGACAATCTCTCGCCTCCGTTGGATCGCCGGAATCATGGCTCTTTCGCTTGCTCTCTTGCTGAGCGCGTGCGGCGCTACCGAGGGCAGTGAGGAGTTGCAGTCCGACGAAAAGAGCGCCGCTGGGGCGGCAACTCCAGCAGCCCAAACCGCAACAGAATCTACCGCGCCTGCGACGACGACAGCGGAATCGGGTGAAGCGGTAACGGCAGATGCGCGTATCGCCGACATCCGGTTCGGCCAGCATCCCGAGTTCGATCGCCTGGTCATCGATTTCGCAATCGACCAAGGGCCTGCAAACGCTGTGCCGCATTGGCTAATTGAAAAGGCGCCCGGGGAAGGCGTGCTGCGCATTCATCTCCCGACCGTGACCGAGACCGCGTTCACCGACGCCCAAGTGGCTGACAAGCTCGATTGGTTTACGCACGTGTATGTTGTCCGCGCGCCGGACGGCAGCCTGTTCGTAGATGTTTTCATACCGGCTGAGTACCAGGTCCGCGTGCAGGAAGTGCGCGACCCGCTGCGGCTGGTGATTGACATAGCGCCCGGCGGTGATGATACCCACATACTCCCCGCGACTGCCAAGAACACGGTGCTCATCACGCCGCGACCCGGCGCCACCCTGCAGGGTACAGTGACGGTCAGTGGATACTCCCGGAACTTCGAAGCGAACAACGTCATCATTCTGCAAGACAGCGCCGGCAAGGAAATTGACCGGGCCATTGTTACGTCTTCCGACTATATCGAGGCATGGGGATACTTCTCTAAGGAGCTAGAGATCCCCGCCGGCACAGGTACGGGAACTCTGCTCGTCGGCGACTTTGACGCGCAGGATGGGAAATTCGAGGGTGTGACCATTCCCGTGCAGTTTGGCGGTGAATAGCCAGCGGCAAGAAACCACCCGCTCCCGAGTGTGACCCATCCGAGACCCAGCGAAGCAAGGACCGAAGCCCAGCGAAGCGAGGAGATGGAACTCCCTCTCCGTGGGGAGACTCTTGCCGAGTCCAGCGCAGCGGGACAAGAATGACACCCTCTCCATAGGATGACCATTACGTAGCTCACCCACAGGCGAGAAAACTCCCATTCCTTGGGGAGAGGGCCGGGGAGAGGGGTCTTCTTTGCCGCCACGGCCTGGATGGATACTCACTGTAGAGTTGCGCAACGGATTCTCAACGCAGAGGGCCCGATTGCTCCCGGCTCGGCAGGAACAGCCTGACTTTTGCTTGGTGTATTGGCAAGACGTGGGACTCCCATGATTTGGGTAGTGAGCATGGTCTTATGGACTGCATTTGGTAGTTGAAGTATGAAAGAAGGAACAATGAGCGAGAATCACTGGTTCGACGACTTGCAGGACGAAGATTTCTTAAGTTGGGCTTCTACCTTCGAGGAGGTCGAGAAAAGCGGCTGCGATACGGCGCTCTTCTGCATCGGCGCCATCGAGCAACACTCGTACCACATGCCGCTCGGTACCGACTGGCTGCTCGGTCTCTCCGGCAGCCGCCTGCTGGCGCGGGAATTGGCAGCACGTGGCCTGATCGTCTATCTCTTGCCGCCGATCCCCATCGGCACCTCCAGCGAATTCCTCAATTACAAGGGCACCTTGAGCTTCAAGCCCGCCACTGTGGCCGCCATTTTGGAGGACACCGCCGCCTGCCTCAAGCGCCAGGGGTTCAAACGCATGATCGTCACCAGTTCTCACGGCGGCAACTGGATTCTGAAGCCGACCATCCGCGAGCTCAATATGTGGGACCCGGACTTCATGGTGATGTGGGGCGCGCCCGTCGGCGCAGGCGGCTCGGGGCCGGGCAAGGACCGGCACTCCGGCGAGAGCGAGACCTCGCGGCTTATGTACGCCTACCCCGAACTGATGCGCACCGAGAAGGTAGTCGACTCGTCTCCCGATCTTGGCTCTGAGTACGTGGACATGATTCCGACGGAGTACTACACGCCGAGCGGTGTGTGGGGGTTTCCGACCAAGGCGGACCGGGATGCCGGCGAAGAGCGTACAAAGCAAGGCGTGCAACGCCAGGCTGACTACATTATGGAGACAATCGTGAAACTCGACGAATTGCGCCGCGAGCACGAGCAGGGCTAGCCTGGCAACGCACTATTGCACCAATAACCAAGGGAATGCACGCCAAAATAGAATTGCCACTCTAGACCGGGAAGATCGATCTGCATGAGACCCGTCTAATGAGCGAGATGAGTGACTCACCGCCTGTGAAGGTCGGCCTTGCGGAAGGCTACTCACGTTGGGCGAAGAGCAACGACACGACGTTCAACACGCTCATCGCCACCGAGGAGGTGTACTCGCTGAACCTCCTGGATAGCCTGGAGGGCAAGACCGCGCTCGACGCAGGCGCCGGGACCGGTCGGTTTGCACTCAGGCTGGGCCGAAGAGGTTGGCAGGTCACGGCCATTGAGCCCAATCCCGCAATGCAAGCCATTGCGCAACGCGCCGCAGCCGGTGAGAACATCCACATGGAGTTTGTAAGTGCCTCGCTAGAGGACGCTGTGCCGGTCGAGTCTGCCGCCTTCGATCTGGTGGTCTGCGCGCTGACTCTCTGCCACGTTGCGAATCTCAGCGGGGCGGTCGGTGAGTTCTCCCGCACAATGGCCCCTGGAGCGCATCTGCTCATCACGGACGTACATCCCGACTTTGTCTCCTGTGGCATGCCGACCCAGTTCGTCGACGACGGCGTAACCTATCACCTGCCCAACGAGCCGCATACGCGTGACGACTATCTCCAAGCAGTTGCTAATGCCGGACTTAACTTATCCGACGTTTGGGACGTTCCCGGCTGCGAGGTCCCAGGAGGGTTCGAGACTGCCTTCATGCGCAAAAATTTCGGTTCAGTGAATTTCGCCTTGATCGTCTTGGCACGCAAAGGGACGTAGACAGCAGCGCCAATCGCAACGAATCCGTCTGTTGCTGGTACGATCTGAGATCAGCAGGTCGGGGAGAACCAGGAATCTTCACGTTGAGGTTGGGTCCAGTTTTGAAGCGCGGTTCCGCCGCCGTTCTGCCGGTATTCCCGTGAGAGCTCTAAGTGCTGTGCCTAACAGACACGCTCGACGGGAACCCTAGATTCCGCGAACAGGGTTCGACGCTGCGCTCGGAATTGTAAGTGTTGAGTAGATCGTTGACAGAATCCGCTTTCCGCTCTGAGGAGTTGACGGTGCATGTCATTCCGAGCGGAGCGAGGAATCTAGGGTCCCTGCTCAACGCACTTTAACGGCTTCAGCACACTAAATTCCGCGCTCCGAGCGACTCTTCGCTGCGCTTCGTTCGGAATGACATGTGTACGAGTCATGTCTAACACTGCGACAGCTTGCTTTTGTTCTCAAATCTGTCAACGAATTACCTGACATTTACAGGAATGACATGTGTGCACCTCCGAGACACTGTAGAGTATAGGTCTACGAGCCCCGAATCCCAGTAACGTTGACAACCCAGTGAAATCCGCGCTACCGTGAATCAGGTAGTTTTGGCCCTCTTGATGGAGCATGCCCTTCCATGGCACAGCAATCCCACGTCTCCAAGGCCGTTATCCTCGTCGCCGGACTCGGCACCCGGCTGCTTCCTGCCACCAAGTCCCAGCCCAAGGAAATGCTGCCTGTCGGCCGCAAGCCGGTGGTGCAATACGTGGTGGAGGAGATGGAGCAGGCCGGCATCAACCAGATTCTCTTCGTCACGGGACGCAAGAAGTGGTCAATCGAAGACCACTTTGACCGCGATCCCGAATTGGAAGAGCGGCTTGGCAACGACGACATGGAGCTGCAAGAACGGCTGCCGAATTTCGAAACGTTGCTGCACGTATACTATACGCGCCAGAGCGTTCAGACCGGCCAGGCGGATGCCGTGCGCCTCGCTCAGGAATTCGTTGGCGACGAGCCATTCGTCGTCGCTTTTGGCGACACGATCATCAAGGGCGGCAACCTCTTGCGCCGCATGGTGGAAAGCCATGCGCAGAGCGGCGCCGTCTGTACCATGGCCGTGGAGCGCGTGGCGCCGCAGGATGCTCATCGCTATGGCGTCGTGCGGCCTACCGGCGCGATGGGTCCGGACTTTGCCATTGAGGGCATCGTGGAGAAACCGCCGCGGGGCACCGAACCGAGCAACTTCGCCGTGGTGCCGCGTTACGTGATGAACAAGGAAATATTCGAGGCAACGCGTCTCACATTGCCCGGCAAAGGCAATGAGCTCTGGCTGGCAGACTCTATCGAGGTGCTCATCAAGCAGCAGCAGCTGGTGCGTTGTGTGGAACTTGCGTCCGAAGAGGTCCGCTACGACATTGGCAACTTTGAGACCTACTTCAAGGCGTTCATTGACTTCGCCCTCACTGACGAGAAATACGGCTACCTCGTGCGGCAGCACCTGCTCCGCAAAGCGGCGACGCTATGATGTCAACCTCTCGAGAAGACAACACGCGGGCACCCGTTATCGCTTCTGCCCCCGGTCGCTGCGGCATCATCGGCAATCCGACCGACATGTACGGCGGCAGCGTACTTTCCTGCACTATTCCCCAGCGCGGCTACGTCTCCATTCGTCCGGCGGATAGCCTCATCCTCGAATCCGACCAGGGCCTGCTCTCCGTCCGTACGCGTGACGACTTGCAGCAGCGCGGCGATCATTTTGACGTGCTGCGCGCGGTGATTTCCCAACAGCAGTGCCTCGGCATGAAAGCCCACTTCACCTGCTGGAGCGACGTCCCCATCGGCTCCGGTCTTTCGAGCTCGTCGTCATTAGTCGTCGCTGCGCTCTACGCACTCGTTGCCTACCAAGGCCGCGCGATGAGCCGGTACTTCTTCGCCGAGACCGCCCGCGGCATCGAGCTGAACGACATGGGCGTGATTTGCGGCTACCAGGACTTCTACATGCCCACCTTTGGCGGGCTCAATTACATGGAGTTTCGCGACAAAGAGTTCTACCGGGAAGTGCACAGCGAGCCGTATGCCGCCGTTGAATCCCTGACACCGCTAGTGCGGGAACTACCCTTTGTGCTGGCGCACACCGGTATTGAGCATAGCGCCGACGTCGTGCACCGACCTATCCGCGAGCGGTGGTTGGAAGGCGAGCGTCACGTGGTGCAGGCGTACGTAGAGATCGGCCGTCTCGCGAGAGAGGGCAAGAAAGCTCTGCTGGAAACGGACTGGGAGCTTCTGGGCAGGCTGATGAACGAGAACCATGCGATACAGCGCGATCTGGGTGGGTCCGGCGCGGAAAACGAGCAGCTCATTCAGGCCGCTTTGGACAACGGCGCGCCGGGGGCGAAGCTGGCCGGAGCCGGCGACGGCGGCACGATCATTGCGCTACATCCCGACCCGGAGTATCTCGGCAGTCAATTGAAAAGTGTGGGGGCCACTCGCATTCTCTTCCCCCGTCCCGTCGCAGGCGCCCGCCTCGACTCCTCCTCAGGCGCAGATGAATCTGCCGTCGCAAGTACGTATGCGGGGAACGTCGAGTAAGCGCGCGGATCAACGACCCCATGTAAATCCCCAAATTTGGGACGGGACTAGCACGGACGTCCAGTCCAAGGCACCATCCAGGCCGGCAAGCAGATCATCCTCTCTTCCTGGAAGACTCCCGTAGCGTGGGGCAAAAGAGTTTTCGGCGTTGAGGGGCTGTATGTAGCCTGACCATGCTCGCTACGGCGGAGAAGTGCGCGGCTATCCGATCCACTCTCACCGGTCTTGGTGAGCCTGCACATGGTTCCTGCACGTAGTTGAAACCGGAAGAGCAAGGATTCACCCAGCCCGGCCATTTCCCTAACGAAAGGGAGTCCGTCTCCCCTGCCGGCGCCGGCTGCGTAAAAGTGCCTTTGAGGGGAGAGGTGAACTTGCACCAGCGGTCGCCGCTCGCCAAGGGTTCTCTAATTTTCCCGCAGGTTTCTCGGTTGCGCTGTAGGACGTGGACGGACAGCGTGGACGACCTCGAATACCCTAATGTGGGGCGGCGTGGAGGCGTAGCCTCCTTGCGCTGCGATGCAATCGTGGATATAGACCGCCTTGCCGCGACCGGCCCTGCCGCATTGAGCCAGCATCAGTCTGGCAATCTCCCGCCAGTCTTGGTAGGTTAATGTTGTGCGGAGGCCTGAATTCAGTTGCGGTTAGCAGGAGCGATCATCCCAAGAGATTCGGAGCTATTGTTGCTGGAGCAGCGCCGTCCCAAGTCGTCGCAGCAGCAGTGGGGGAGGAAGCGCTCAACCCCGCGAATCAGGGCTCAGGCGAGTACCACACACCACATTAATTACGATTGAAGAGAGTCTTAAAAACGACAGCCACCCTTGACCGACCTTCAAAGCGACCGCGTATTGAGCGGCAAGACACTGTGTCAGAAGCCGCGCGCAAGGTCCTCTGCTTTCACTTCAGCCGCATGCTGAAACATGAGGCAGGGACGATTGACGGCAGTGACGTCGCAGAATTGCACGACATGCGCGTTGCCGTGCGCCGGATGCGCGCGGCTGTGAGGCTGTTTCGTCCCTACCTCCCGAAGAAGCAGGCTGCTTACCTACGCAAGGACCTGCGTCGCCTCGGTCGCGCCCTGGGGCCTGCACGCGACTATGACGTCATGCTTGCCAACTTGGAGGTCTACAGAGCGGACTTGCCGGCGCAAGAGAAGGAGGCGATCGGTCTTGTAGTGCGACGCTGGCAGAAGCAGCGCGCGCGGGCACGGAAGGCCATGCTCGCATACCTGGCAAGTAAACGCTATGGGTTGCTGAAGCAAAGGGTACGCGCTTTCCTGGATGGCGATCCCCCAGCGGCTGCGCGAAACGTAGACGGCAACGGAGTGTTGCCTGCGGCAACTCCTCTACAAGAACCCCTTGTTGAAAGTGAAATCCCGAGCCTACTCGCCAGCCGCTATGAAAAGCTGCTCGCCTACGGCCCTTCGCTGCACGGGGCTTCGGTAGCGACGCTGCATGCGCTGCGCATCGACTGTAAACGCCTGCGGTATGCCCTGGAGTTTTTTCGCGAGTCCCTTCCCCCTCAGGCGGCTGCCGCCATCGAAGACATTACGCGGGCCCAAGACCACCTTGGCGTCATTCAGGATGCCTACGTCGCCGGGAGAGTCCTGCGCAAGCTCCTGGAGAAGTGGCAGCACGCGCATGACGACACGCGTTACCCAGCCGCGGCGAGGGAAGCGCTTTGTGGGTACTTGGCACACTGCGACGATCAGGTGCGAACGAACGCCCATGCGTTCCCGGTAATCTGGGAGAATCTTACCGGGCTCGAATTCCGTCAGCGCCTGCACGTGATCGCGACCACGTTTCCCTGAGGCTACTCTTGAGTGAGTCTGACGGACACGAGGAACTGGGCTGTGATGGTGAAGACTTCCCCTCACCCCGGTCCTCTTCCCAGGGAGAGGAAGTCTTTTCGCCTGCGGCATTTGGTTGTGAAAGGTTCCCCAGAGGCCGGGTGGCGGCGGGGCACGTGGAGTTTTAACGAGGAGCATACATGACCGGAGAACGCGTGGCCGTCATTGATATTGGCTCTAATTCAGCGCGCTTGGCGCTGTTGGAAGTGTATGAAGACCGCGCGTTCAAGCTCGTAGATGAGTTGCGCGAAACGCTGCGGTTGGGCGAACAGCTCGATGCAGACGGCTACCTTACTCCAGAAGCAGTGCAACGCACGTTGGAAATCTCGCGCGTCTTAGCCCGCTTCTGCACGGCCCATCGTGTCACGCACGTCATTGGAGTTGCTACCAGCGCCCTGCGGCGCGCCCGCAACGGGCCGGAAATCGTTGACCGCATCCAAGCTGAGACCGGACTGCGCGTCAACATTATTTCCGGCGACCATGAGGCGCATTTTGATTACGTGGCGGCGGTTAACAGTTCCGCGGCGGCGGACAGTGTGGTTGTCGACGTAGGCGGTGGCAGTGCACAAATTGTACGCGCCCGCGCCCGCGCCGCCACGCACAAGACAAGCCTACCGCTCGGCTCCATCACGCTTACTACCGCTTTTCTGAATCGCAACAAGCCGACAAACAAGCAACTCCGCGCCTTGGAGAAACACGTCGGGATCAATCTCAGGGCAATCTCTTGGCTCCACGGGCAAGGTGACGACACGGCGCACTCGTCCAATGGCGACGCTGCAGACGTGCGTACCCCGCGCCGGGCCGCCGCGCTCTCGCAGAACGGCCGGCCGGTCTTAATCGGCATCGGCGGCACGGTGCGCAACTTGGCCAAGATCTATCGGCGGCAGACAGGGTATCCGCTCGACCTCCTGCACGGCATGATTCTCCCTATCGGCGCCGTAGAAGAGATCTACGGCATGCTCCGCAAGCTCAACCTCGAGGATCGGCGCAAAGTCCCGGGCCTCTCCACCAAGCGGGCGGACATCATTGTCGCGGGCGCGGCGGTAGTGTGCGGTCTTGCCAAGGAAATCGGTGCTGCTGCGCTCGTCATTAGCGGCAGAGGCTTACGGGAAGGCTTGTTTCTGAATCACGTCCTGGGCGGTGACTTAGTGGAGCCGCGCGTGCCCGATCCGGCGCTCTTTGCCACAATTAATCTCATGCGGTACTACAACGTTGACGAAACGCACGCGAACCACGTGGCGGACCTTGCGCTCTCCCTCTTCGATCAGCTTGCGCCAGTCCATCGATTGGATGGAAGCACGCGTAGGTTGCTGAAAATCGCGGCGCTCCTCCATGACGTGGGGGTCGCCGTGAACTACTATAACCACGACGAGCACGGCTTCTACTTGCTCACGCGCACGGGCATCGATGGGTTGACCCACCGCGAATTGCTGATCGTTGCTTGCCTTGTGGCCGTGCACAACGGTAACGTGGGCCCGCTAAAGCGCTGGCCGGAGTACCGCTCGTTGCTAAAAAAGCACGACGTGGCTGCTGTGACAAAGCTCGGCGCAATCCTGCAACTGAGCGAGGCACTGGATCGGAGCGAGTCGCGACTGGTTGAGGCTGCCGCGTGCAAGATTTCGAATGACCGCCGCAAGATTGTGCTGCGGCTTACGGCAGACCCGGACGCTGTGTGTGAAGTCCGTGAGACACAGGCAATGCTAAATGACATTGCAGCCGCATTTGGGGTACACTTTAAGCTCGAAGTCTCGCCATCACGTTTGAGACCTGAGGAGACCGAGGCTCTGTTGTAAGAAATCGTCCCAGTATCCTGTTTCTATGCCCCAACCCATACTTGATTTGCATATGTGTCATCTGCAGCAATCCAGCAAAGGGAGAGACCAAAAGTGGCACTGAAGAAAATTCGTGGCTTAGGCCTCAACAAGCAGTACCCCGGCCGCTTAATTGTCGTGGAGGGATGCGACGGCTCCGGCAAGAGCACCCAACTCCACCTCTTGCGCGTCTGGCTGCAGTCACAGGGGTACCCGGTCGTCTTTACCGAGTGGAATTCGTCGGCAATCGTTAAGCAGGCGACGCGACGGGCGAAGCGCAAGGAATTGCTCACGCCCACCACGTTTAGCCTCATCCACGCCTGTGACTTTGCCGATCGCTACGAGAAAGTCATCCTCCCGCCCCTCCACGCCGGGTGCATCGTGCTGGCCGACCGGTACGTCTACACCGCGTATGCGCGGGACGTGGCGCGCGGCTGCGATCTACAATGGGTGCGCAACACCTACCGCTTTGCCGTACAGCCGACCATCGCCTTCTATTTCCATGCGCCGTTGGAGGTCTCGATTTCGCGCATCCTCTTCGGCCGTCCGTCGTTGAAATACTATGAAGCCGGCATGGACACCGGCCTCTCCCTGGATCCGGTGGAGAGCTTCAAGCTATTCCAGGGCAGAATCAAAGAACAATACGACAAGATGGCGCGCAGTGAGCAATTCGAGGTCATAGATGCCACGCGTTCCATTCATGAGACCTGGGGAGAGGTGCAAAAAGTGGTGCAAGATAGACTGGCGGACTACGAGCCACCCAAGAAGAACTAAGTGACTCGTGTGGAGCAGCCGCTGCTTAGCACATCTCGGTGGGTGGCAGGTTTGCGCGTTGCTGCCGCTTGAACCGGAACGGCCCGCAACAACGCCGCAAGGCCGGACATACGACAAGCAATAATCAAGGGGATGAGGAAATTTCAACCACAATTCCAGCCCGCGCACGCTTTTATGGTTGCGGCTTGCCCTTGCTTGAGGATCTCGAACTCGGCGGCCCTCTCATCGTCATCGAGGGTTCAGACTGTTCCGGGCGCTCTACGCAAGCGGAGATGCTCAAAGAGTGGCTCGAGTCTCAGGGACACGCCGTAATGGAGATGGGCATTCGACGTTCAGACCTGCTGTCTAAGGCCATTTCCGCGGCAAAGCAGGGCAACCTGCTGGGCAAGACCACGCTGAGCTTACTCTATGCCACCGACCTTGCCGATCAGTTGGAGAACCGCATCGTGCCCGCAATGCAAGCCGGCTTCGTAGTGCTCGCCGACCGCTATATCTACACGCTTATGGCGCGGGACCTGGCGCGCGGCGCCGACCTAAAGTGGTTGAAGAGTCTCTTCGGCATCGCGCTCGAACCGGACTTGATCATCTATCTCGATGCGGAGCCGGAAGTACTCTTCTACCGCACGCTGGCGAAGTATGGCGAGCTCAATTACTGGGAGTCCGGGATGGACTTGCAGATGGGCAGCAGCATGTTCGAGAGCTTCCTGAAGTACCAAGCGTCGCTGCGCAAGAACTTTCACCGGCTCGCCAAAGAATACGGCTTCAGAATGGTTGATGCCACGCCCGGCCCGAAGAAGATTCACCGGGAGGTCAGTGGAATTGTCTCCGAGTACTTGGAGAATATGGTGCAGCAGCCGCCGCGTCTCGCTCAAACTGAGGTGCAAAGCGTAAGCACCGCTAACCGGCGAGTTCGCGTAGAAGAAGGCTAACCCGCTCCTCGATTTGGTCGCGAATCTTCCGCACCACGGCCGGCGGCTGCCCGCTGGGATTGGGAAGCCCCCAGTCTTCTACGGGCGTATGCACTACCGGGCACGACTCCTCGATGTCGCAGCCCATTGTGATGATCCGATCTGCCCAGTCCGCTAGTTCCTGCGTCAAAAGCTTGGGCGCGTGCGCAGCGAGGCTGATGCCGCGCTCTGCCATTACCTCCACGGCAAGAGGATTCACCTGCTCGCCCGGTTCCGTGCCCGCAGAACGCGCCTCCACGCTGCCGTCAGCAAGGTGACGGAGCAACGCCTCCGCCATTTGACTGCGTCCGGCATTGTGCACACAGACAAACAGCACGCGTGTCACTTCAGGCATCTCCTATCGCGCGGACTAAGCGGGATTCCAGACTGCGACCGTGTGTCAGGTGCGGCGCGTGAGATTTACCGTCTCAAGACGCCCCGTCTCCTGGCGCTGCTCGATCTCCCTTTCCGCTTCTCCACGGCAGTAGACCTTACTGTTTCGAGAGGTTGAGGTCCAGCATCTTGCCGGTTACCAGGTAGATTACCCGCTCGGCAATGTTCGTTGCGCGGTCTGCCGTGCGCTCCAAGTCATGCGTCACCCAGAGCAGGTACGTGGCGCGCTGAATGCTCTGCGGGTCTTTGATCATGAACAGGAGCAGTTCGTTGTAGATCTGCTCGTGGAGCGCATCCACCTCATCATCGGCGTCGCACACCCTTCTGGCCAGGTCCACGTCCCGGGTCACGAGCGAGTCGATGCTTTGGCGGAGCATGTTGATGGACATCTCCGCCATGCGCGGGATGTCGATGAGGGGTTTGAGCGGCGGCTCATCGCCCATCATGAGGCTAATTTTGCCGATGCCTTCCGCATAGTCGCCCATGCGCTCCAGCTCCACCGCAATGTGGAGCAGAGCAATGACCCAGCGCAAGTCGCGGGCTGCGGGTTGTTGGGTGGCAAGCAGATCGACGCAGCGTTCTTCGATGGCAAAGCGCTTCTCGTCGATCACGTCATCGAACGCCACGACGGCTTGCGACGCCCCCAGGTCGCGCTCCCGCAAGGCTTCGATTGCGTGCGTGATGGCCTTCTCCACCATGCTTGCAAGGGCGAGGATGTCATCCTGAATCTCGTCCAGTTGACTCTCGACATTCGTGCGCACCATGGCGGTCCCCCTTTCCACTGTTGCTCGCAAGTCCCTTGAAAACTGGGCTTCGTCTCTCACGCGAGCGGGTCTTTCTCTGCTCTGTTCGGCACATGTGCAGCCGGTGTTCGCTAAGACAAGAGTACCAAGAACATTGGGTACTCTTGTTGCTACACTTCATCCTCGCCTGTTGTCAGTTGATCGGTGAATCCCTTATCCTCAGAGCTTCTCAGGTTCATCATACAATCTTGACACGCCTTTTGCACATCCTGCAATGACGCAGGCCGCACGCTGTCGGCGTTTACACGTGGCTCGAGATGTACTCGATCGGCTCGACGTGGTCACAGGACTCCCGGCCGGCTACCGCATTGCAGAGCGGACAGCGCCAGTAGCAGGTTTCCCGCAGAATCGTCGCGGGATGCTCGATGAAGTGGTCCCTGACGCGGTCCTGCGTGAGATTCACTTCTGTTTCGCAATGCGGACACAGCCACGTTCGCTGTTCGTCCCGCAGAATTGTGCTCAGGCTTTCATCATCAAACCGGGCCGGCTCCGTAAGTGCTCCCTTTGCCATGGGGCATGCCTCCATTCTCTCTACTGCTCCGTGCGCCACACGCGCACGTTTCTTTTCGTTCATTGCTTCACTGTCGAGCATAACGCCGGGGCATGTACAGAGCGTTAGCGCAGAGTGTACAGCGTGTGAACGTGGGGGAGTGCGCAGATCCTGGCACGGCGCCGCGAAGAATCCTATGTAGGGGCACGACATGTCGTGCCCCTACGCAACCGCATTGACCACGCGTTCACATGGCGCTCTGCTCGGTCACGGCGGGGAGGACCACCGTAAAGGTCGTGCCCTGCCCTTCCACGCTCTCCGCGTGGATTTCGCCGCCGTGGGCTTGCACGATGTGCTTGACGATAGCCAGCCCCAGACCGAATCCCTTGCTTTGACGCGAACGGTCTACTTTGTAGAAGCGTTCGAAAATGTGGGGCAGGTGCTTCCTGGGAATGCCAACGCCCGTATCGGCCACCCGCAGGCAGACTGTGCCATTCTCCTGTTGTGCAGAGAGAGAGATGCGGCCGTCCTCGGGGGTAAACGCAACTGCATTATTCAGCAGATTGTCCAACACTTGACGCAGCTTCTCTTCGTCGCCGCGGACGCGGGGCAGTTGTTGCGGGAGTGTGACGTCGAGTACAATCTTGCGTTTTTCCGATCGCTCCCGATGTTCTTCATCCAGCTCGGCAATCAATGGTTGCAAGTCGAGCGGCACGAGTTGCAGACTCGCCTGTTCGCTTTCGAGACGCGAGAGCTCCATCAGTTCATTTACCATGGCGGTCATGCGATCTATCTCACTATTGATGCGGCGCAGGAAGTCTTTTGCGCGCTTCTTTTCCTTGAGAGCGCCGCTCGCCAGGGATTCCGCCAGAATCTTCACCGCCGCCAGCGGCCCGCGCAACTCATGCGAAACATTGCTCACAAACTCTTTGCGGGTGGTCTCTACTTGGCGAATGCGCGTTAGGTCGTGCATCGTCAGCAATACACTGGAATTGCCGTGCTCCTCCAAGGGCGTGGTAATGACGCTCAGGTAGCGGCGCCATTGCGGGATTTCCACTTCCCCATGCTGGACCTCGCGCCGCTCCGTGCAGCGGGCGACGAGCTGCTGCAGGTTGTGGTCGCGGATGATTTCGGTGAAGCGGCGGCCCGGCATGTCGCCAGCCGCAAGGTTGAGAATCTCTTCCGCGGCGTGGTTTACCAGCACAATTGTGCCGTTGCCGTCGATGACGACGACACCGTCGGCCATCGTGTTGAGCACTGCCGTCAGCTTGCCTCGTTCCACGGAAAAGTCGCGCACCAGGTCGCGCAGAGACATCGCCATGCGGTTGAATGCCTGGGCAAGCTCCTGGGTCTCGTCGCTCCCCTGGGCCTGCACGCGATAGTCGAAATCGCCGGCAGTGATTTGGCGGGCACCCTCGGCAAGCGCGCCGATAGAACGAGACGTGCGCGACGCGACGCTGAAGCCCAAGAGCACCGCAAGGGCTGCACCGGTCAGGCCTATCAGCGCGATGATGCTCATGCTGCGGTTGATATCCGCTTGTGCCTGCGCCATCGGCAAGGCAACCCGCGCCACGCCGAGGGTCTCATCCCCGGCGATGACGGGGACCGCTACGTGGATGAGTTCCTCACCCGCGGTGCCGTTGCGCCGCCTGCTGACGCCCACTCCGGCACTTAATGCACGCTCAACCTCCGGTAGATGGGCCTGATTTGCCATCTGTGCCGGGTCTCCCCAACTATCTGCGAGCGTGGCGCCGTCAAGGGCGATAAGGGTAACGCGAGCGGAAATGCTGTCACCCATGCGCTCGCTTGCCGCCTGGAGCGCGCCGGTGTCCGCTTCGGCGAGAAAGAAGTGAGCGCTGGCTTCGGCAACCAAGCGCGCCTCGTGCTGCAAACGCGTCTCGAGATTGGTTAAGTGGGCGCTACGGACGAACGTGACGAGATAGAAGCTGGCTACACCCAGCGTAAGAACGATCAACGCAGTGTAGACAAGCGTGATGCGCCATTGCAGAGATCGTGGAAACTTCATCCCTCAAACCGGTAGCCAACGCCACGGACGGTGACGATACGGGTGGGTTCACTGGGGTCTGTTTCAATTTTTTCCCGCAGTCGCCGCACGTGTACGTCTACAGTGCGATTGTCGCCGACCCAATCGAAGCCCCATATGCGCTCGAGTATCTGGTCCCGGGTAAAGACCCGGTTGTGGCTGGACATGAGGAGCGCCAGCAGACTGAATTCCTTGGGCTTGAGCGCGAGAATTTGCTCGCCAAGACTTGCAGAGTGACTGGAGAGGTTTAGCTGGAGGTCTCCGGCATTAAGCACGGTTGCCGAATCGGCGGCAGGAAGGCCGTCGCCAGTCGACCGCGTGCGACGGCGCACCGCGCGAATGCGGGCCAGCAACTCCCGCGTGCTAAAGGGCTTAACGACGTAATCATCCGCTCCCAATTCGAGGCCAACGACGCGATCTACCTCTTCACCCTTGGCCGTAAGAATGATTATCGGCGCCGTGGTCTCCCGCCGCATGATGCGGCATACCTCTAAGCCGTCAAGCACCGGCAGCATGATGTCGAGGATGATGAGATCCGGTTCGACTTCCCGCGCCAGGTTCAGCCCTTCCTCGCCATCCATCGCGCTATGCACGACGTAACCGTCCTGCTCCAGGCGGTAACGCAACGCCTCCTGCAGATTGTCGTCGTCTTCTATGATGAGCACTTTTTCGCGTGGCAATTGTCTCTCCTCGGCCGTCACGCTTCCTCGATGCGCAGCACTCTGTTGCCGTTCTCGTGGGTACTCGCGCCCGCTTCGCCTCTATTATGTCACACGTTAGATTGGCCGGGCAGGCGTGCCGCCATGTGAGAGTTTCTTCGACATCTGGGAATGGCAGCCGACGACCAACACGACCTATCTCCTCGCACACTCGCCTCTCTGAGAAGCCTGTACTCGATCTTGGCAAGCGGTAGCCGCTGCATATCACGCGGCCAAAGCTTGTTTGTCGCCCGCCGCCGCGCGACCTTCTCTACCCGAGGCTCTCGTATCGAGGCACGGGGCAGGCTGAGCGAAATTCTGCCCTGAATCTGGGAATGGTCTGCACCGGCGCCAATGCTCCCCTCATCCCGACCCTCTCCCCAGGGTGAAGGAGTTTGCATTGCGACAGGTTTGGGAATTTCATTGCTTTGGAAGTCCGCGCATGCCCTATGCCTCAATGCGTGGGTATCCGAAGGGGGTGCGTCATAGGGTGATTGTTGAAACCACCCTATGACGAAGGGCAAGGCCTACGCAATGGTGGGCCTCAGGTGGCATCTCCAATACTACGTCTGCCACGTTAGGAGCACGTTACCCAACTATGAATAGAAGGTTTAAACCTGGGAAGATCCCGGCGCCCACCGCGTGTAGCTGGAGGATGAGCGTCAGGGCTGGCCTGTCGGTAGTCACTGTGGCGGAAGCCGGAGTTCAGAGACGCAGAGAAGTTGGATTCCGGCCCCATACGTGATACGGGTCCGACTCTGCGCCTGAACGACAGAACCGGGCGATCTCTACGACTTCCTACTGTCGCCGACTCGCGCGGTGCCAAGTGGAGGCTATCGCCTAAGAGTATTAGCGTGGCCTTTACATCCAGCGCGGCGACCGAAGAGCTATGCCACAAGATGCGCGCCGCCTACGAGAAGTGGAAGAACCATCACGGGACATGTGCGCCATCGCATTCGGCGACGGCCTCACCCGGAAGCCATGGCTCTGATCACAATCTCGCATAGGGCTTGCCCCGTAGGCAAGACGGAGCTGGAGTCTCGTGTGCGGTAGAGGTGGATTCCTGCTGGAGCCGGAAGGATTGATTTGACCGTCTCTTGCTTTCCCGGGCAGTTCGTGGATCGACGAATCTGTCAATGAATTTGTCAACACGTACAATTCCAAGCGCGGCGAGATTTCTAGAATGCCTGTTCGACTTGTACTGTCACCGCGCGTCTCAGAGCGGATAGGTCGAGGAACCGCTTTAGGCGTGAGTGTGTGCGGTGCTTTGCCTATCAGCACGATCATACTGGCACATGATAGTCTTAAGATACTAGTTCTTATGTAATTGCCTCTTGACTGTAAGCTGAAGTCTATCTACATTAAGTAGTATCCATGGTCATACCTGTACCTTGTAGTTTAAAACTACTAGTTATTAGGTAGACATGGATTGACAGTACTCTGGAGACAGTTTACAATTGGCAATACCGATGAAGGATGTGGATAGTTGTGAGTGAACCGCTACCTACAACGCCTGACTATACGATGGGCTTTAGTGAAGAGATGCTCGAGTCTCTTCGGCGCTACAACGTGGAAGCCAGCGCCAAGCACCTACGCCCCTATCTCCGGCCCGGTCTGCGTGTGCTCGACTTCGGTTGCGGGCCGGGTACCATATCGGTGGGTCTGGCCAAGGCCGTCGACCCCGGTGAACTGCATGGCGTCGATATGGAAGAGTCGCAGGTCGAACTGGCGCGCTCTGTCGTCGCGGCCTATGGACAGGATAATGCCGAATTCCATGTTGGCGACGTGGCCAATATGCACTTCGAGGACGGCTACTTTGACGTGGCCCACTGCCATAACGTGCTCATGCACATCCCGGATACGCAAGCAGTGCTGGGCGAGGTGAACCGTGTCTTGAAGTCCGGCGGTATCATTTCCTGCCGTGAGATGATATGCGAGTCAAGTTTCACGCATCCCGATTTTGGCGTAATCAGAAACGCGTGGGAAATGTTTGCGGATCTGATCGAGGCTGACGACGGCCATCCACAGATTGGGAAGGCTCTGAAGGACCACGTCCTGAAGGCCGGGTTTGCGAACCCCTACATAACCGCTACCACCGATGTCTACGGCACGCCCAGGGATGTCGCGTTCATCCACGCCTTTGCCAACCAGTGGTTCTTGTCGCCAGAAATCACGGAAGCGGCCATCAAGTACGGGGCGGCCACGCAAGAACTTTGCGATGAGATACGCGTCGCCTATGACAAGTGGAAGGATGCGCCCGGGGCGATTTGCGGCGTCGCATTTGGCGAGGTCGTAGCTAGTAAGCCGTAATCCTACACCAGCTACCGGCCCATCCCTCCCCAAGGAGACCTTTGCACAACCCACGCCGGCGCGGAAAAGTCCCCTCTCCCGGCGGGAGAGGGTTAGAGCCTGCCCCGTACTCGATACGGGGGTGAGGGGGAGATTCCCGCATTCTGGGAGCTTTTTCCCGCTATTGCACTCCTGTATATCGGTCTTGCTGGTAAAGAGGATGGGGTAAGCAGAAATCCCCTCACCCCGGCCCTCTCCCCGATAGGCTGTCTCAATATTTTGGTGCGGGGCACGGTGAATGGGGTGAGAAGGACAGACAGATGGCGGGTGGTATGAACAAGACGGTGCCAGTGAGAGACTCGTCCCCGGGGCGACGCTGGACTACACCCAGACCGCCACAGGGCGTGGAGGCTCTTGAGATTGAACGCGGTGGCCAGCAGGTGCCATTCGGACGTCACGTGGCTGCGGCCTCTGAGCAGGAAGCGCCTGGCACTGTGCCACTCCTTGAGCAGGCCAAAGACCGGCTCGACGATGGTACTCCGGCGGCGGTACACCTGCTTGGCAGGCGCGGTGGCCATCAACTGCCTGTGCCGTTGCAGTATTGGCTCGTAGGCGCTGATCTTTATGGAGCGGCCCCTCTGGGAGGAGGTGCAGACGCCGAAGGCCGGACAGGTTCTGCAGTCCCGGCCGTTGGCTTGGTACCGCTTGACCCGGTAGCCGTTGCTGTGGGTCAAGCGGTGCGTGTAGGTGAGCACCTTTTGCTGGGGACACAGGTAGGTGTCGGTCTCTGGACGGTAGGTGAAGTGGTCTTTATGGTAGGGGTTGCGGCGTCTGCGCTCGTGGGTCGTGGGCATCAATACCGTGTGGCCGCCGGCGTGGCACGTGGCGAGGTTGGCCCCCGAATGGTAGCCGGCGTCCGCAACGGTCACCACGTCCCGCGCGGCGTCGATGTTCTCCTGCGCCGCCTCGATCAGCGGCGCCAGGTGGGGATGGTCGTCGGCACTGGCGCTCACGTCCACGGCTGTGATCAACCTCCCCCCTGCGCCCTCGTCCGGGGACGCAAGAGGGGAGACCAGCGCCTGGGCGTTGTAGCCGGTGATGAAGCCACCCATGCCAGTCTTGAGCAGGGCCGCGTCCGCATCAGTCAGGTTCGTGTAGCGCGGCCCGTCCTCAGCCGCGACGCGGGCGAGCGCGTCGTCCACCCGCCGCCGCAGGGCCTGGGCATCGGCAAGTTCCTGCGGCAAAGTCGCTGGCGGCGCGTCGCCCCCCGTGGCGTTCTGCGCCTCCAGGTCCGCGATCGCTTGCTCGGTGCGGGACAACAGCCGCTGCAGCCCCTGCGCGTCGTGGGTATGCCGCGTCCCGGCGTTGGCCGCGATCCTGGTGCCGTCCACCGCCTGGATTGCCAACTCCACCAGGCCGGCTCGCACCGCCGTGCGCACCGTGCGCTTGAGCAGCGTCCGCATCCGGTCGCGGTGCGCCTTGTAGAAGCGCCACAGCGTGTTGTGGTCCGGCTGCTGCATCCCCACCAGCCACAGGTACGGTACCTGATCCCGGCAGGCTGCCTCCAGCTTGCGGCTCGAGCGCACGCCGGTCATGAAGCCGTAGACCCATACGCCCAGCAGCGCGCGCGGATGGTAGGCCCCGGCGCCACGCGGATCGCCTTGCAGGTCAATCTCCATCGCCTCCCAGGCCGCAGCATCGAGGCTGTCCACGAACGCTGCCGCAAACCTGACAGGATGGTCGTCCGGGATCAGTTCGTCCAGCGTCGGCGGCAACAGCCAGGCCTGTTCACGACTAAACGGTCTCAACGGCATCGTCACTACCTCTCTACAAACTATCCCACCACCTCACCTTGCTTCTCTTCACACCAGTATATATCCAGTAGATCTATTTTTGAGACACCCTCCCGAGGAGAGGGTGCAGAGCGCGGAGCCGAGTGAACATGGAGCCGCTCCGGTTCCCTCTCCGGCGGGAGAGGGTTAGAGCCTGCCCCGTACACGATACAACGTATCGGCACGATACGGGGGTATACCTTGGGAGAAGCCGATGTGGTCCGCCTGACAGGGCGCGTCAGAACCTTTTCGATCTCTCCCGTGCGTCGCTTGCCCGGGTAGGAAAAGGTGGCCTAGCGCTTTCTCCCGACTGGGCGTTGGCGCGCGGCGTTTGCGAACGCCTACGGGGTGGGAGAGTCTTTCATAGCGTCATAGTTGGCGAGTATTTTGGTGGTGGTGGACTCCAAAACGCGCAGTTCTTCTGTGCTAACGCCATCTACAAGCTTGGCGTAGTACTCGCGCATGCGCTCATGGAGGCGCTGCGCCAGTTCGCTCCCCTCTTCAGTTAGCGATAGCATTACGGTGCGCCGATCGCTGCGCAGCCGTCGCCTACGCAGCATTCCCATATCGACCAGCGTGTTCACGACGCGGCTTATGCGGGAAGCATCCACGGGGAGCACGCTCGCCAGTTCCGTTGCAGTGCACTCGTTTCGCTGAATACACGCATTCAGGAGGGAGAATTCCACGTGGTTGAGGCCGAAGGGCGCCGCCTCTTCCATCATTCCTTTGAAGATCGCGGTCTCCAGCCTGATCACACAGGCCTCTAAGTCCACTGCCGACTCGCGCACCGAGTCGTTTTGGAACTCTTGGTTCTCAGTGGTCATGCATTACTTTTCTTAGCAAATATTGCGTCTGAAAAAATCGAAGCGTTTTTTTGATTGTACTCCTCAGAGAGCCTTGCCGCAACTTATCATCAAGCGTCTCCCTTCGTGTGTCCGATCGTGGCCGTAGATACAGGCGCTGCCGGATACTGTTATGCGGATTTTCTGGGTCTGGGAGCGAGCTTCCGACTTCCACGCTTTGCGCGCGCATACACTAACTTCGCAGGCGGGATTGGCAATACGCACACCTACACCAGCGACGAGGTTCGGTGCGCCAAACGAGCGTCGCGGGTAGTGCGATCTAGGCTAAACACGCGACGTTAGCGACTGGTAGCGGAGGCATGAACGGCGCGTTAATCGAGAGCGGCGAGTACGGTTACTCGGAGCACACCCAAAGCTGGGTCCGGCTCGACCGTAGCCTTCACCCGGAAGACGTCCGCAAGGTTTTCTGCGGTGAGCACGTCGCTCACAGGGCCGCGCGCGTGCGCCTTGCCGCGGTGTAGCAACATCAGGCGGTCGCAAAAGCGCGCGGCAAGGTTGAGGTCATGCACCACGGCAACGGCCGTGAGGCCCTGGCGCACCAGGCTGCGGATCAGCGTAAAAACCTGAAGTTGGTGCTGCACGTCGAGGCCCGCCGTCGGTTCGTCCAGTAAGAGCAGCCGCGGTTGTTGGGTGAGCGCCCGCGCCAGGAGCACGCGCTGGCGCTCGCCGGCGGATACCTCGGTGATGAGGCGCGTTACGAACTCTTCGGTCTCGGTGTCCTTCATGCGTTGCCTGGCAAGGTCACGATCATGCGCGCCTTCGGTTTGAAAACGGCCCAGATGTGGGTTTCTCCCCATCAGGACTACCTCCAAGCACGAGAATGCAAAGTTAAGCGTGGTGCTCTGCGGCAGCAGCGCGATGTGCCGCGCAATCTCTTGGGGCGACTGGCGCCGCAAGTCGACGCCATCCAAGCACACCCGGCCGGTAGCGGGCGAGAGGAGCTGGCTAATGCACCTCAGCAGGGTGGACTTGCCGGCCCCGTTGGGCCCAATGAGGCCAAGCAAGCTCCCACTGCGCACCTCCAGGGAAACCGCTTCCAGCAACTGCGTCATGCCCACGGCAAAGGAAACGTCATGCGCGGCGAGTTCGGCGCCTTCGATGCGTCGGGAATCTGTGATTCCCGCGGAATCAGAGGACGTACTCACAGGATATTGCCCTGTCGTTTACTGCGGTACAGCAGGTAGAGGAAGAAGGGCGCGCCAAAGAAGGCGGTGATGAGTCCCACCCGCAACTCCTGGGGACGCAAGAGCAGACGCGACCCAAAATCCGCCCACGTGAGCAGCACGGCTCCCGTCAGGAGACTTGTCGGCAGTACAATGCGGTGATCGGGGCCTACAATTAGGCGCACCATGTGCGGTACAACCAGGCCGACAAAGCCGATAATCCCGCTCACCGCCACGGCAACCGCCGTGATGAGGGCTGCCAGCGTGAGCATGATCAACCGGACGCGCCGCACGTCTACCCCCATGCTCCGCGCGGTGTCCTCTCCCAATGACATCAAGTTAAGGTCTCGGGCAAAGAAGAGTAAGAGGAGGCTGCCTACCACAATAAATGGAAGAATGAGTTGCACGTGCGTCCAGCTACGGGCGCCGAGACTGCCGGTGAGCCAAAACACGATCTCGCGCATGGAATTGACGTTGGCCGTAAGCGTAAGCACAGCTGAAATGATGGAACCGATGAAGGCTTGCACCGCGACGCCGGCGAGGATCATCGTCGTCAGTGGGTCCACACCACGTGTTGCGGCCAACACGTAGACTAGCATCACGGCAGCCAAGGCTCCCAAGAAGGCAAGTGCCGGCGTGGCCAGGTAGTGGACGCTGCGTATGCCAAAATGAATGGCGATCACCGCCCCCAGCGCTCCGCCGGCCGACACCCCGATGATGCCGGGATCGGCGAGGGGATTGCGGAAGATGCCCTGCATGGTCGCTCCCGCCAACGCCAGTGCCGCCCCCACCAGGGCCGCCGTCAGCACGCGCGGCAGGCGCACGTGACTGATGACGCTCCATTGCACGTCGGTGGCAGTCGCGCCGAGCGGAATGCCCATCTGCTGCAAGACGATCGATGCGGTTACGCCCAACGGCACGTCTACGGCGCCAATTGCCATGGTCACGACAAATGATATAAAGAGCAGCAGCGCGAGCATTCCCAGCGCTAAGGCGAGTCTCAGCGCTAGTGGGGCTTCAACATCCAGTGTCCGCCGCAGCAAATTCGAGTTAGTCCGCGTCTTTGACGGGGTCGGTGCCTTTGACGAATTCTGCACGAAAGTGGGAGCTATCCTTAGCTAGGTTCCATGGCAAAACATGTTGAGTTCTCTAGGTCAGTGTAGCCAATGTTGTCTCACAAACACTACCGAGGCGAAACTAGCGCGACAAATCGAGCGCTACCCCCCCTCTCACGGTAGCCCAGGTTTCCAGCCCGCGCCACCTGGTGGAGGGGCAGCCCTTGTGGCTGCCCCTTTTGCTTGCAGCGTGGGCAACCACGAGGGTCAATGCTGTCGCGCAAAACCCGATGGGTCCCGTCCTCCCCGTTCGTGCTGAGGGCTTCGCGCAGCCCCTGTCGAAGTATGAACGGGGAGGAGACCGCCACAACCGTTACTCCGTTTCCTTCCCCATTCACCCTTCGACAAGCTCAGGGCGAACGGATCTGCCACGCCCGCTTCCATTCCATCTCCCACTTTCAAGATTGGAGGACGAACGGCATGCGCTAAGAGTGAATGCGACAACATTGACCACAAGGGTTGCCCCGACATTACTATGTTGGGCCGTGAGGCCAACCCATCCGGCGCCGAAGCCAATTTCACTGCACGAGATCGGGATGAAGCAGCTTCGCCACGTCGAAAACGCCTTCCACAATATAGTGCGACAGCGTCGACAAATGGCGCGCCGGCACGGTGTAAATGTGGCCGTTCTTTTTCGCGTTCACGTTTGCCAGAGCGGGATGATTGCTGAAGTTCTCCTGCCACTTGGCATTGTCTTCCGGCGCGAATTCGTCGGTAATTATCACGTCGGGATTGAGTTCCACGATCTTCTCCAGCGATATCTCGCCAAAAGGACCGTCCAGCACCTCATCGCCGAGGTTGATACCGCCGGCGCGCTGCACGATATCGCTAAAGGTCGAGCCCTTGCCGGCGGAACTGCCAAAGGCCGTGTAGAACAGGACCCGGGGCTTGGTCTCCGCCTTGGCTACCTGTGCCTCAATTGCCGCCAGCCGCTCTTCCATGGCGGCGATCAGTTCCTCGGCGCGCTCCTCGTCACCGGTGAGATGCGCGACAAAACGAATGTTGTCCGCCACTTGACCAACCGAATCGAAGAGCGACACCACCACGACCGGAATCCCGGCGTCCCTCAGCAACTTTATATGGTCGGGGTTGTTATATGTAGCTGCCAAGACGAGGTCCGGTTCCAGGGCGATGATCTGCTCCGGATCGGACTGCACGGTGTTCTCGACCTGCTGGGCAATTTCGCTCACGTTCGTCCACATCGAGTCTCCGGCCAGATAGGTCACACCACGTACGCGTGCCGTATCCACAAGCGAGAGCAGGATTTCGTCTGTGCCCAAGGTGAGTGAAACTATACGTTGTGGCTGCTGGGGGATGGTTACCTCGTTCCCCAAACCATCCGTGATCGTGCGCGGAAAGCCCTGGCTGTCCGCGGATGTTGTTTCTGCCGCGGCGGGCGCGGTTCCCTGCTCCCCTGGCGCGGCAACCGGTTGCACGGCGCAACCGGCCAAGAATACCGCCAAAGCGATGAGCAGACTGAACAGCGAGCGTCGGGTACGCCCTTGCGTGCGCGTACGTGAATCCATGGAATCCCTTCCTCCTCGTGGGGACTGCAGCAAAGCGGCACTGCCACCGTGCAGGAGAGAGCAAGCCGCCGAGAACGGCAGACGGTAAGAAGACCGAAAGGTCGTTCTGAACGAAAGGGGCAGTTGCGCCAGAGCGGGTCCGGCCCAACCGGCCTCCCTGGGGCGACTCGAACGCCCGACACGCAGTTTAGGAAACTGCTGCTCTATCCAACTGAGCTACAGGGAGTTATGTATACGCATACCAGAGTGTCTCTGTCCATTATGCCGTAGCCACCTCATCCCTGCATGACAGTCACCACATACTATATATTGTGTAGAGGAGAGTCTAAAACACAATATATTGCTCTGTCAAGGGAATCCAGCGTCTATAGTGCCTTTTTTTGGGATATCCCCATCAGGTACTCCTCCCTGCTTGGCCGAGGCCTGGCGATGAAACACAGGAGGCCAAGCAGCCAGGCCGGTCGTAACCGCAAAGAAGACGTAGGGGCACGATATATCGTGCCCCTACGTCTTCGAAGAAACCCTGTCTTCAAGAAGCCATAAGCAAGGAGAAGCTGGAATCAGCATCCATGCTGATTCCAGGAGAGCGCCAGTGTCGAAACGCGGTTGCGTCAATATTCGCGCGAACGAGGAAAGCGGCAAGAGGGGACTGTACTCACCAATACCGCATGGCGTCCTCGAACATGCGCGCCAGGTCGTCCGCCGTTGCTTGGCGCGGCGAGAGCTTGGTGACGCGGTGCTGTGGCAATGTGCCTTCCACCAGCGCTGGGATGTCCTCGGTGGTGTACCCGACGGCGCTGAGGCCGTTTGGCACCTGGAGTACTTGCATGAGTTCGATCAGCCGGTCGGCGAGGACTTTGCCGGCGTCTTTTGGCATCACCCCACACACGTTTGCGCCCAGCAGTTCAGCCGCGCGAGTGTGGCGCGTCGGCCCCGCCGCCGCCGTGAAGCGGAAGACGGCCGGCGCATTCAGAATAACGGCCATGCCGTGGGGCACGATGGGCTGGTCGCCCGCGTAGCCGGCCGGGTGATAATCACGCACCATGCCAGCGACGGGATAGGACATGCCGTGGGGCAGGTGCACGCCCGCGTTGCCGAAGCCGATACCCGCAAAGGACGCCGCCAGCAGCATTTTTTCGCGGGCCTCTCTGTCTTCCGGGTCCGCCATCGCCCGCGGCAGGTACTCCGCCACCATCTCGAGCGTCTGGCCGGACCACAAGTCGCTCACGGGATTAGACCCCTGGTACGCCGGTCGCAGGATGGGTCGATCGGGATACGGCCGCAAGGTGTAGGCAATTGCTGTAAAGGACTCCAAGGCGTGGCTGAGCACGTCGCAGCCGGTAGAAGCAACTGCCGTGGGCGAAAGGGTGGCGGTGTTTTCCGGATCGATGATGCCGAGCATGGGCTTGAGATTGCGGTGGGAGATGCCGGTCTTGGCGTGCATCGCGACGAGATCGAAGATGGCGGTGCCGGTAGTCTCGCTGCCGGTGCCGGCGGTGGTCGGTATCGCGATCAGCGGCTTCAGTGGTCCGGGGACCGGCAGCCCCTTGCCGATGGGGGCGTTAACGTAGTCGAGAAAGTCGGCCGGATAAGTGGCGTAGAGATTGGCCGCTTTCGCCGTATCGATCGTCGAGCCGCCGCCCACCGCGACGAACGAGTCTACCTCTTCCTCGACGGCAAACGCTATAGCCTCTTGAAACGATGTATCGGTCGGCTCTATCTGGACTTGATCAAAGAGCACGTACGGTACGCGAGCCTCCTCGAGGGCAGCCAGCACTGTCACGACCGGCGGCAGTTGCCGCAAGACCGGGTCCGTGACCACCATCACGCGCTTAACGCCGAGCTCCGCCAGGTCCAATCCCACTTCGCGGGTGACACCCCAGCCGAAGCGGATGCTGGAAGCCGCCATTTCAAAGGCGATGTCTTGTTCCATTACTTTGCTCCTTAGTGTTTGATCAAGAGCCTTGTGCGCAGGAAGTCCGTACCCGCGCAAACCGGCTCACTTCGTGCCAAGCGTGACGCTCGTGGCCACGCTGCCGGACCGTCGTTGCTACTTTCGTTTGTTGGGCTGGTTCTGTCGGCTCACCCTTAGCGTCAGAATACTATGTTCACGCAGGCGATGCTCACAGCAGCCGAGAGTGCCCAGCCTCCAGAGCGGTTGCGCCACGCCGTTTGGAAGCTAGCTGCCGGACCCTGAAACAATGCCGGACGTGTGGATGGTAGCGACGCCTGGAGTACGCGCGACGACGGTAACGGTGTTACGTGGGGAAGAGTTCCGGCGGTCTCGCACACGGGCCGCAGGGGGCTGCAGCGGTTGGAGTATGGCGATACAGCGGCTATAATGCCCGTTGTGTAAGTGCTGCCCAAATCACTCAATGAGATGAGGAGTCCCCATCATGAAGAAAGAACCCCTACTCGGCGCGGGCATGTCCCAGCCGTCCGCCCCCTACTCCATGGCCCTGCGCGTGCAAGCCAACGAGATGCTCTACATTGCCGGTCAAGGGCCGACGGCCGGCGACGGCAGTATTGTCGGCGCGGGCGACATCGAAGCCCAGGTGCGCCAGGTCTTTGCCAACATCGAGTCTCTCTTGGAGGCCGCCGGCGCGGACTTCAACAATGTCGTCTTCATGAATATGTACGTCACTGATATCCGTTTCCGCGAGACCATCACCCTGGTCCGCAACGAAATCCTCGAGCCGCCCTTCCCCGCCGCCACCATGGTACAAATCGGCTCCCTGGCGTCCACCGACTGGCTGGTGGAGATCGACGCGGTAGCCGCGCTGGACTAACTGCTTCACAGTCTTGAAAGATTAGGGTCTGCAAGAATGTGTGGACAACGGAGCAACGAGAGGTTGGCTGACCGCGCATGCTTTGCGTGATTGCCCCACTCACTTGACAGAAGAGCTCAAGCAGCCTAGTCTGAGCACTAGTCAGTAGTGTTATTGGTGGGAGCAAGACATGAGCAAGAAGTGGCCGGTTCAAGATGCCAAATCAAGATTCAGCGAGCTCATCGAAACCGTCCTCGCCGAGGGACCGCAAATCGTCACCAGGCGTGGGGTGGAAACCGCAGTGATCCTTCCCATTGAGCAATGGCGAAGGTTGGAGTCGATGACGAGACCGGACTTGAAGGAACTCCTGCTCGCGAGTGAGGCGCGGACTGAAAACCTCACGCCGCCACGGCGACAGCATCGCCACCGACCACCCTTGGTCATGGAATAGGCCCGTGTACCTCCTCGATACCAACGTGGTCTCCGAACTGCGGCGCCCGCGTCCACATGGCGCAGTATTGGATTGGATAATTGCTGTACCGGCTGAGCAACTCTTCGTGTCTGCCGTGACAGTTGGGGAAATTCAGGCGGGGATCGAGATTACCCGTGAGCAGGATGAGGTGAAGGCGGAAGAGTTGGAAGCCTGGCTGGACAAGGTTCTCGCCTCCTATGCCGTTTTGCCAATGGACGCGCCCGCCTTCAGGGAGTGGGCACGGATCATGCACCGGAGATCGCACACGTTGGCTGAAGACGCCATGATCGCGGCAGTCGCCAGAGTACACCGGCTGACGGTGGTCACCCGGAATGTGGGCGACTTCTCCCAGCTTGGGGTTGAGTTGCAGAATCCTTTTGACACCAGTAGTCCTCACCTTCAGTGAGCAGATTGGACCTAATTGTCTCCGGGCGCAACCCTTCGGGTAGTGGGCGGTATCGATCTTGTGGTTGCGCCAGCGTGCCAGGCCAGTCTTGGTCCAGCGACGTGCAAATATAGAGCCACGCGGCCGCCGCAGATGGTCACGCTGCAGCCACGGTTATCACGCGTGTATAGTTAGCTTCGGATGAGCCGCCGGCGTCGAACGCTCAACCCTCGTGTTTGCAACCTCGTTTAGCTGCTGCAGAGCAATTCCTCGTGAACCACGTTTCCACAAACGCTTTTCCCGGACGTATTGCCGTTTTCGCGGTGATCGTGGCGGCGTGTTTGATCTCGCTGATTGGATTCGGCATCCGGTCGAGTTTTGGGCTCTATCTGGAGCCGATTACGAGCGAGCGCGGCTGGTCGCGGGAGACCTTTGCCCTGGCGCTGGCGATTCAGAATCTTTTGTGGGGCATGGGTGTGCCGGTGGCGGGCGCGATTGCGGACCGGTACGGCACGTCCAAGGTCGTCGCGCTGGGGGCGGTGGCGTATGCAGCCGGTGTGGCCGGCATGGCGCTGGCCGACAGTGGGCCTACGCTCTATCTGGTCGGCGGGATTCTGGTGGGCGTGGGCGTCGCCTTCAGTTCGTTTTCTCTCGTGCTGGCGGCTATTGCCCGCGTGATCGGACCGGAACGGCGGTCCTTGGCATTGGGGCTCGGCACTGCCGCGGGGTCCATGGGCCAGGTGCTCTTTTCTCCCATCAATCAGATATTGATCGCCAACTACGGCTGGTTTGACTCCCTTTTGGTCATGTCTGTCGTGGCCTTGGTGCTGGTGCCGCTGGCGTTCACCCTGCCGCGCGGCACGACAGCGCAAGGAGAACCGGCTTCAAATCAGGGCCTGACCGCAGCCCTGGGCGAGGCGCTCAGCCAGCGGAACTATCTACTCCTCACGGCGGGCTTTTTCGTGTGCGGGTTTCACGTAGCGTTCATCACCGCCCATTTCCCCACGTACGTGACCGATCTCGGCCTCTCGGCGCGGGCTGGGGCCTACGCACTTTCTCTCGTAGGACTCTTCAACATCTGCGGTTCGCTGCTATCCGGCGCGTTTGGGCAACGGTACTCCAAGAAGTACGGCCTTTCGGCCATCTATGCCGGTCGGGCGGTGATCATCTTGGCTTTGCTGCTCGCCCCGGCCAACGAACTGACCGTCTACCTCTTTGCTGCGGCGATGGGACTGCTGTGGCTCTCTACGGTGCCGCTGACCACGGGAATCGTGGCGCAGATGTTCGGGCTCAAGTTTATGGCCACGCTATTCGGCATCGTCTTTCTGAGCCATCAGGTTGGCAGCTTTCTCGGGGTGTGGTTGGGCGGGTTGCTCTACGACCAGACCGGCTCCTACGACGCCATGTGGTGGGCGGGCGTCGGCTTTGGCATATTCGCCGCTCTCGTCCACCTGCCGATCAACGACGCACCGCTGGCCCGGCTGCGCACTGCACAGGCCGGAGGATAGCCGACACGGCGGACGTTTTGCTTGAAATGGTCCGCTAATCGGAAGCGCCAGGAGTTGAGAAAAGCTCGTATACAGTGCGTAAGGGCCATGAAAGCTAAGAAAAGGATCCAATCCGCGTTTGAGGCTAGTGGGATTGGCAGTTATCACCGCAGATAGAGCAGTGCGAAGCATTTACTAAATGGGTGCTGCAGTACTTGAGAGAGACAATGGGAAGCAATGTGCTCATGCAGTCGCTTTGGGACGGTTTTCTGCGCTGCCTTGGCGCAGTTGCGGCCTGCGTCCTGCTGGCCGCCGCGTTAACTGCATGTACCGTGGAGTACACAGATCCCGCGCAGGACGCGCGCCTGCTTGAGTTGGAAGCGCAGGTGCACTCCCTGGAAGAGACTCTCGCAAGCCTCGAGGTTGAAAACGCGCAACTGAAGGCCGACTCTGCGCTCCTCACCGTTGAGATCGCGCTCATGGGCGAGCGCTTGCATGAGCAGGATGCCCGGCTGCAGGAGCTCGAAGAAGCTGTCGCTACAATGGAGCAGTTTCTCCCCCTCCTGGAGCAGTGGTCGCAGGACAAGGACAGCAAGGTTGCCCAGCCGGACGACACCGTCTTGGAACGGACAGCCCGGCTGGCGGAAGAGGCCGGCGGCGAGGTCTACTACCTGGAACACGCCGGGCGCAAGGACCAGTCAGTCCTGGTACTGCCGCTGGAAGTTGTCGACGGCAGCACCCCGCTCATCGTGTCACTGCACGGCTTTGGCGGCAATTCCGCCGTCCACAGCCGGTACATTCCGCTGCATGAGCGGGTGAACTCCCATGGATTCGCATTGCTGCTGCCCAACGGCATACCCGATAGCGCGGGCAACCGTTTTTGGAATCCTACCGACCAGTGCTGTGACGGCGGCAAGTCCGGCGAGGACGACGTGGCGTATCTGACCGAACTGGTAGCGAGCGCTAAGGCTGTCAAGGCCTTCGGGCCGGTGTACGTCTTCGGATACTCCAACGGCGGGTTCATGGCGCACCACCTGGCCTGCAAAGGTCTGCCCGGCCTGCGCGCCGTGGCCGGTCTGGCGGGTACAAGCTACGTGGCAGACTCGAGCTGCGAGGGCGCGCCGCCCGTTTCCGTACTGCACATCCACGGCACGGCGGATATGGTGATCCTGTATGCGGGCGACGAGAGTGAGCCGGATGCCAATGGCGAACGGGCGTTCTACCTCGGGGCCGAGGAAATGGTAATGCGCTGGAGCAAGAGCGCTGGCTGCGCGTGGCCCGCAGAACTCCAACCCTACGCCACCTTCGACCTCGACCAAGCCGTTTCCGGAGCCGAAACCCACGCCTACCGCCTACAAGAGGGCTGCGCCGCAGGAATCACCATCGAACTCTGGAGCGGCGTGGGCAGCAGCCACGCCCCTGGTTTCGAAGATTCCTTTGTGGATGCTCTGGTCAACTGGCTGCTATCACAAGAATAAGTACCATATTGAATGTGCCGGTCCGGCTCGCCGACACTCGGTTGCCCAAGGACAGCGTTCGCTGCGGCGACATCGTGCGACAGGGCATGTTTTACAATACGGTACGTCATCTCAACACAGAATCCCTGCTTAAGATTTCATTCATCTTGCTGAATTGGTCTAATGTTCCCTTGAGCAGTCATCTTCTCTCCAAGCTTGGATTCACGAAAGGAATGTGCAGATGCGCGTCATCGTCCTGATCAAAGCTACTGCCGACAGTGAAGCCGGCGTCATGCCCTCCGCCGAACTGATCGAGGCCATGGGGCAGTACAACCAGGAGTTGGCCGAGGCCGGCATCATGCGCGACGGCGACGGCATCAAGCCTACGTCGGCAGGCAAGCGAGTGGCCTTCAATGGGGAAGACCGTACGGTCATCGATGGGCCTTTCCCGGCCGTTAGCGAACTGGTGGCGGGGTACTGGCTATGGGAGGTGAAGGACATGGACGAGGCCGTGGCGTGGGTGAAGCGCTGTCCCAATCCCATGCCGGGACCCAGCGAGATCGAGATCCGGCCGCTGTTTGAGGTCGCCGACTTTGCCGAGGCCATGACCGCAGAGCAGGCGGCACAGGAAGAGCGCCTGCGGGAAGAGTTGGAGGGTCAGTGAGCAGACTATGCCGCCTCAAATTGGCGCTTCTCGGCCCGGTTGCCGGCTAACGGCAACTACATCGAACTCTGGATGGGAGTTGGCAGCAGACCTGCCCCCGCCTCCGGCATCGCCTTCACGGACGCCCTGCTCACCTGGCTGCTGGCGCAGGAGTAATTACCTCTCCCCTTGCTCGAACTTAGCAGTGCGGATGCACTTGCCGTCGAGGACATAGCTCGTAGCCGACGCGACCTTGTGCATCGCGCCGTCGGCAGCTATGCGGTCAATAGCAAACATCCCCATCTGAATGTGCCTGTCCAACTCGTCATCGAAGGTCTTTCCATAGATAGCTTCGGCCTCGGCAATGTCGTACAGCAGGATCTCCTCGACGGTATGACCCGCCGCCGTGACTGAGATCCAGCGCACGTTGACACCGCGGATTTCAGCGGTTCGTTCGGTTACGTCTGCCGGCACGATGTCCTCCTAGCTATGTGGGTCTCGTAAGACCGGACTGCAATCACCTCGGCGGAAACTCCCAATAGAGGGGAGTCGGCTTTCCCAAACTGCTACGAGAAAACTGACACCTAGGCTGGAATGGATTCCGGGGAGCAGAGCAATGACAGCCCCATGCGGGGATGGGATAATGTCAATTGAAGGATAACTTTGCCGGTACAAGGAGGGACTCCGATGGCAAGAACCGAGAGTAGCAACAGGCCATGGCTGTGGATCGGTGGGGCGATCCTTGCCGCGGGACTGCTGGTGTTGGGCGGGTTCTGGGTGAACGCAATCGTGAGGGCGGATGATGTACCCCTCCTGATAAAGGTGGCCCTCCTCGCCCTACCGGTTGGTCTGGCCGTATTCTTGGCCGCCGCTTTGAGGGACAGAATAATCCAGAAGAAGCAAGAGAATTTCTTGGAGGTCGACAATTGATCGTAACGACAACTGATACAATTCCCGGAGCCGAAATTGTCGAGACGTTAGGCATGGTGCGCGGAAGCACCGTGCGCTCCCGGCACATCGGCAAGGACATTATGGCAGCTTTCCGTAACGTCGTCGGCGGCGAGGTAGTGGAGTACACGAAACTGCTGGCAGAGGCGCGCGAGGTGTCACTGCAGCGCATGGTCGAGAGCGCAGAAGAAATGGGAGCCAATGCCATTGTGGGCACGAGGTTCATCACTGCGGGTGTTGCTCAGGGATCGGCCGAAATCGTCGCCTACGGCACGGCGGTCAAGGTAGACTGACCCGGCGATTAAGATTCGCGGCAATTGTCGCAAACTGGCTGCGGGAAAGTCTCAATTACCTGAAAGCAGAGCGGTACGGTTCGCCGCCTGAGAGCAGGCTGCGCTCACTCAGGGATCTCATACCACCTCGCTCTCTCGGCCTTCTCTATTCCTTTCGACGTTCCACTATCGCTAGCGGTCGACATCCAGCCCTAGCTCCACCGCTGGCCCGAAAGTGGTGGTGGCCTTCGGCTCGGCTATATGACTCACGCTGGGCAGTCTCTTTACCAGCCGCCGGTCGTCGCCTGCCCCTCAGGCCCCGGTCAGTAGTTGGCGAGAAGTTCGAGTCCCCCTTCAGGTCTCAAATATAGATTGGTGGGCCTAAAATCACGCAACTATTAGCTTACAGACGCGGTTTCTCAAACAACGCGGTCACATCGATATGGTTCAGCGCGCGGTTGAAGAGGTGCACGGCGCAGAGGGTGCGGTCAACGGGGTCATCAAGGCAGAGCAAGGGATAGTCGAAAGCTTGCTGCGATGTCTACCGGTTCGCGTCGGCTGCCGGCAATAGGATCAAGTCAATGACGTCGTATGCAGCAGTGTGGACAACGGAGGTTAGGTCATGCAGAAGATTGTCACCAATCTGTGGTTTGACGGCCGGGTTGAAGAGGCGCTCGACCTCTACACGTCGTGTTTCGCTGACGCGCGCGTCACCAACATCACACGTTACAGCGAATCCGGCATGGGCGAGCCCGGCACTATCATGACCGCCGAGTTTGAGCTGGCGGGGCAGGAGTTTTGCATCATCAACGGCGGTCCCCAGTACACGCATAGTCCGGCAATGTCGCTTGCGGTCAACTGCGTCGATCAAGACGAGGTGGATAGGCTCTGGGAACGCTTGACGTCCGACGGCGGCGAAGAAGGTCAATGCGGCTGGCTCACCGACCGTTTTGGCGTCTCCTGGCAGATCGTGCCGCTGGCGCTGGGCGAAATGCTGGCGAGCGATGATGCGGCCGCGGTGGAACGCGTCACCGCGGCGTTTCTGCAGATGAAGAAGCTGGACATCGCCGCGTTGGAGAAGGCGTTTCGCGATGAGTAACCTGCAGCAGGCGTTTTTGCGATGAGCAAGCCGGAGCCAGATCGTTCAGTGCACGGCTGTAGAGCCGCACGTCGCTCAGGCTGCTGATGAAGGGGCCGACTTGGCCGTTGCCGATTTGTAGTGGATCCTCTAGCGAGAGGTCGTAGGTGGTGGCGGTGAAGGACGGGGATTCTGATACCGGTGCGCCGTCCACGTAGAGCCGCAAGACCCTACCGGAACGCACGGCAGCGCGGTGGTTGCCGGCCGCCGTGTTTCAAACTCCTCTGTTCTCTCTCCAGCGAGCTTACGAGCAGTCCGGCGCCATTATTGCCGTTGCCCAGTGGGGGGCCAAGGCCGGTCATGGTAGCGCCTGAAGCGTTCTGGCCTGCCCCCGGCCTGTGAACTGCTGCGCGCTGTCTGAGTCCACTGCCGAAGATTGCCTGTACGCTGAAACTTTCCCCTTGCAATACCACAACTCTCGCGGCAGAATGTATGCTAGTAGCGATTGGACCCAGTGGATTCATCCCATGACAGCACAAAAGGAGATTCAATCATGGGCACAATATCCGTGAATCGGCTAGCGGGCCTGTCCCTCATTTTCGGCCCCATAGTCGCCTTCATCTTCTTTCTCATAGAGCCGGGTGGACTACTGATAGATAGCGCCAGCGTGTCAGACGCCGTTGGCTCCATTACGGCCAAGGGCACCAACGCCACACTGACCAATGTTACCAATATCGCAATAATTCTTGGCCTGACGCTCATCCTCTCGGGCCTCTACGCGCTGATGCGAAACGTGACCTTGCAGGGCAACGGCAAGGCGCTTGTGCAGATGGGCTACTTCATGATCTTCGTCGGGCTGACCGGTTGGATTCTATCCGGCGGCATTGACTTCATTTTGGCCGATGCCCAAACCAGCGACCAGATTATGGCGACCGTACCCGTCTACTACACCGGTTCCGCTTTCGTCTACGCCGGTGGCATTGCGCTCGGGTTTGGCGGCTTCATTTTCGCGTTGGGCCTCTCCACGAGAGACGACTTCAACCGGATTATCTCCCTGCTGGCTGCTCTTGTCAGTCTGGCCGTGATGGTCTTTTTCATGATAGCCGTACTCAATAACGACGGTCGCGACACCTTTATCTCCCTGGCCCGGAGTTCCTACGTGTTACTGGTTATCTGGTATGGATACCTGGGCTTCGGACTGATGAACCGACCCGATCCCGAACTGTGGCAATAGACGGAATCTAGGATTTGCCGGCGGCTAACCCAAGGTCAGGTGCCGGTGGCTGAACACGAGCAACTGCTAAGGGGAGTCTGGGGCCAGGACAACTCCGGCGGCCCGAGTCCGGAGCGTACCAATGTGAAGAGGCTGCGCCGCAAGCTGGGCGAAGACGCCGGTAGCCCGAAGACGCCGGCAGCCCGAATTAGTTCCTCTCAGAGCCGCGCGTTGGCTGCCGCATGCCGAAGGCGAAGAAACCCAAGCACAATCGTTGACCGCCGGTTGCGCTTGGTTGGTCTTGACCCAGAATCCTGCCTCGCCCCGGGCGGTTCGCACTCACCGGCAGAAGATTATTCCTCAGCGACGGGTTTAAGTACCACCTATCGTGCACTATGCTAAGGGAAGGTCAAATCTGGTGGGCCTGGGACTACCGTATTGAGAACTTTCCGCTGGGAGGTACTACTGGGATAGGGAGGAACAGCCGGCCTTGTTGCACGCCCGGACTTGGTAGTTAGGGGCAGATGAGTGGCTGAGTGTGCGCCTCAATGAGCGGACCAGATCCGTGTGCGAACTGATGGTCAACGGCGCACTCACCGTGGTTAGCCAATCTCCGGCCCTGTACACCTCGTAGGAGGTTGCATCCTCCACCGCGGTCCACGTTACCACGTCACGGTCAGGGAGGACGTCATCCTTCTTTGTGACGAACTGCACGTCCTTGGGCGCTGCCGGGACTTCGACATCGGCATCAGACTCGGTGACGCCGGCAACCGGGTCGTCAGCAAACTCAGTGCATCCAAGGTGATTGCAAGCCCTTACTGAGTAGTAATAGACGCTATCCGCCTGCAGTCCCTGGTCCACAAAGCCGAGAGCAGCTACCTCGGTCGCCACGATGGTGTACTCACCCTCCGCGGAACTGCTGCGTTGTACGTCGTAATACGTCGCTTGGCTCTTGGCGTTCCACACGACGGTCAAGGAAGACTCGGTCCTGTCCACTACGTACAGATTGCGAGGGGGAAATCCTGGAGGCCACTCCGGAGTAGCCTCCAACGTGGGCACGGGCGCCAAGGCCGTGCCGGGGTCCGGAGCAGGAGCGGAACAACCCCACGCGACCCCGGCCAGAGCCACGACGACGCCAATCCACGCCATCCTGGGGCCATTGCCCAAAAGCTTGCTTAGTCTCTTCATAGTTTTGAGGGGCCCCGGATGGCGAGGCCCGTGTTGCGTCGCCAATGCCAACAGATCCCAGGGAATCTGGTTAAATGGTATCGACGGCCGACTCTACGGGCTGATCGGGTTGTCTGAGTCGATGTTCGAGCAACCCTCGCTATTGCAGGCCACAACCCAATAGTAATTGCCACGACGGCTGTCACGAGGTTCAGGAGAAGCATGGATGTAGTTGGTGTCCACAACATTTGTTGCCAACTCATCGCAGAATCGGGGCCTGCCCTCGTTGTCCAGTTCACAACCGAAGCCACGATCATTATAGTACAGGACGTAGTACTCGGCCCCATTCACGGGATCCCAACTAAGCTGCATCGTGGAACCTTCCCAGGCGGCGCTCACGCCGGATGGGCTATCCGGGGACGCGTCTATCGCAATGGAGACGTTGAAGGTCCCGGCGCCACTGAGGGCGTACAAATCAATATGGAAGGTGCCCGCCTCAGGGGCAGTCCACCGGCGAATTAAGGGGGAATCCGAGGAGTTAGATTGGCTAATGGAAGTAACTGCTGGATCAGGAAGGTCCTTGATAAGCAGGCGGACTCTCGTGATGCCCTCCCAGGACACCGCTATCAGGTACTTCTGTCCCACCTCGGCCTGAAACTGGTAGTAGGTGATCTCAGACTCTCCCAGCGCGCCGCTTACGCTACCTCCCACGGGGATCTCTTCCCTCTCGATTTGGGATTGGATTGGCTCCGATGTTTCCTCATCTATGCAGCCTGCCTCAGCCATGCGGGTCCGGACATCCGGATCCATGCTGGCAATGGCCTGCTCAACGGGTTCAAAATGTGACCCTAGCGTGAAGGCTGTCGAGACCAGAAATTGGTTCTCAGTCCGGTCACCCGGGTTCTCCAGGTATTCGTCTATGGTCTCCTTGAACACCCTCGCGAACGAAATCTGAGCATCATGCCATCCGGCGACTTCCGCAGGAGGCTCCAGCGCACTCATCCCCTCGATTACGAACTCCAGACCTTCGGAGAGTTCCCTGAGGGAGTCGCCCTCTTCCCAGGCCTCCACTTCTGACTGACCACCACAAACTGTCCCGATGTACTCGTCTAGGGAAACTTGGGAAGTGCTTGGCCCATCGGCAACCGGCGTCGCTGTGGGAGGGGCCGACGCAGGAGTACCACCAGCGGCGGTTGCTGTAGGCACATCCTCCTGATCCTCGTCGCTGCCCCCGCAGGAGGCAAAGGCAAAGGTCAAGAAGACCACCAATAGAGCAATCACAACTGGGACCCAGTGTCTACCTCTTTTGCTCATCGCAATTCCTTCCCATGTTTATCGGACAGTATCCAATAGCTTCGGATGGATGGAGACCCAGACACAGTCCGATCCAATTCAAAGATGCCGGAGCCCTCAACCCGATAGTCTCACGCAAGAGATTTGGTATTCAATTGTATCACTGAGTTCGTCCTAGACACATATGCAAAAGGCACCCACATACGTGGTCACTTCGGCGGCGCTTCCCTCCCTCTTATGCGCCACGGTCTACGCGCAACGCGCCGACCGGCTCGGTTGCCCACTCCTGTTCTTGGTCAGCCTCAAACATTGAGAGAGTTGCGAGCTAAGCCTTGCGGCGCCAACTATTCGGATAGAATAGCTGCTCGGCCATGGATTGGTCCCTCAGAAGGACGTCTGTTGCGGTTCGTTCCCCACCGACTTCCAACCGTCCCTGACACAAGAGTGTCTTGGTCGATTGTCAGTTGAGGAAGTTCGAGTCCCTGCAGGGTCTAGCTACGTTGAGTGGGCTTGCTTAGACTCGGAACCTCGCATCACATGCGCTGTCTTTCGAAGATAGCTGCGACGTGCGTTTCGCTCAGCGCGCGGTTGTAGAGCCGTACGTCGGACAGGCTGCCGCTGCAGGGGCCGATTTGGCCGTTGCCGATTTGTAGTGGTTCTTCTATCGAAAGATCGTAGTCGGCGGCGTGGAAGGACGCGGATTCTGCTGCCAAAGCGCCGTTGACGTAGAGCCGCAGAACGGCACCGGCCCGTACGGCGGTCAGGTGATGCCAGCCGCCCGGCAGCGCATGGTCGTGGGTCACGTTTCTGCCGGCCTCCAACGAGAGCACGTTACCCGACGGCAGCGTGCCGCAGAACAGGCGGCCCTGGTAGACGGCCATGGTCCAGGCGCGGCGGTATTTGACGTCCGGCGTGGTGTCGAGCTGGCCGGTGGACACCCACTCTCCCTCACCGTCGTAGCGGTAGACGCTGCCGGTGGGCAGGGTGCCGGCGTAGAGCTTGCCGTTGTAGACCATCATGCCCATGACTTCCAGCTCCTCGCCCAAGCGACCGCAATCCAGCCACGGCAGACCGTCGTCCTGGCGGTACACGGACCCGCTGGGCCACACACCGGTGTGCAGGCGGCCCTGATACGAGGCAAACGAATAGAGCTGGGTGGAGTCCGACGCATTGCCGCGGAAAGACCAGCGGCGGTCGCCCTCGTAGCGAAACACGCCGCCCACGTCGTAGCCGGTCGCGTACAGGCCGCCTTGGAAGACGCCCAGCACCGCGACCCGCGTGCCCGGATCGCCGCAGGGTAGCCAGGTCTTACCGCCTGCGTACCGGAACATGCCCGCCGAATACATGGCAGAACCGTAGAGCTCGCCGTTGTAGACGGCCAAGCCGAACACGTCTTCGGCGTCGCCGAGTTGGCCGCAGTCCACCCACTCCGTGCCGCCGGCGTAGCGGTAGACGCTGCCACCCGGATGGCGGTTTGGCGACTCCGGCAGACTGGAGCCCTGCGCGCGGTAGCAACTTACTCCCGCGTAGAGATCGCCGTCGTACACCGCCAGTGTGCTTACGGCATTGCAGTCTGCGGGCGCGCCGCAGTCCTCCCAGTCCGTGCCGCCCGCGTAGCGGTAGACGTGCCCGGTCTCGCCCGCCTCACCCTCATAGGTGCCGGCGTAGAGCGAGCCGGCATGCACGGCCATGCCCATGACGCACTGCGCGTTGCCGGGCCTGCCGTTATTGGTCCAGTCAGGCTCAACTGTGTTGTCGTCTATGCCGAAGAAGACGTTGCGCCAGTTGCTCTGCGAGGAGGCCACGCCCGCGGCTGACTGGATGCCGAAGTTGAAGCCGCGCCGTGAAGTGGGGTCGAACTTGCTCAGGATGTCGCCGGGCACGTCGGTCGTGACGCGGTTGGTATTCACCCACGCTGCAAGGGTAAAGTCCGCTGTGCTTAGCGCCAGACTCTCATTATGCGGGACTGTGATGGACGCACTGCGGCCATCGAACAAGGCCGCGCCTGGACCGCCTCCCAAAGGCAGCGGCGCAGTATAGGCAACACTGCCTTCTATCCGGCCATGGTTGGCGTTACCTGAGTGATCGTCGCAATCGCCGTCTAGCGTCCAATGTCCGACTAAGCCTGCATGAATGTCCACGCTTTTCTCCTTCTTGGGTGTCCTCGCTAAGGTGGGAATGTCCGCTCTTGTTTCGTAAACTCTCGCGCAGTTGTTACTGTGGCATACGCACAGGTCGGGACGGAAAGATTCTCCCCTCACCCCGGCCCTCTCCCCTGTATAGACCGGGTTGATGGGTAACGCTTGTTCGGGTTGATAGGTTACACCTATAGGCATGGAGAATCTTGCAGCGGGAGGATGACCATGTCGTGGAAGGTGGAAACGCTTATGTCTGCCCGGGAAGAGTTTATTGCTCTGGCCAATAGTGGCGCGGTGAGAATGAGCGAATTGTGCGGTCGGTTCAACATCAGCCGCAAGACTGGCTACAAGTGGTTGCGGCGGTACGCGTCGGGGGGAGCGCAGAGCCTGCGTGACCGTTCGCACCGCACGCACACGTGTCCGCACCGCACGCGCCCGGCGATGGAGGAACGCATCATCGCGCTGCGTCTGGCGCATCCTACGAAGGGCGCCCATGTGCTGCGCAGAATGCTGCAGGACCAGGGGCATACCGACGTGCCGGCCAAGAGCACCATCAATGCCATTCTCAAACGCCATGGGCTCATCGATCCAGCCCAGAGCGCCAAGCACACGCCCCATGTGCGCTTCGAACGACCCCAGCCCAACGAGCTGTGGCAGATGGACTTCAAGGGACATTTCGTCATGCAGCAGAACCGCTGCCATCCGCTTACCCTCCTGGACGATCATTCCCGCTTCAACCTAGGTTTACAGGCCTGCGCCAACGAGCGGGGAGAGACGGTTCAAGACCGCCTCACCACTGTCTTTCGGCGCTACGGCCTGCCCCAGGCCATGCTCATGGATAACGGCTCCCCCTGGGGCAACGACAGTGCCCAGCCTTTTACGCCCCTCACCGTCTGGCTCATGCAGCTGGGCATCAGCGTGCTCCACAGTAGACCCTATCATCCCCAGACACTCGGCAAGCTGGAACGCTTCCACCGCTCGCTCAAGAGCGAACTGCTGGCAGGAACCAGCTTCACCGACCTGGAGCACTGCCAGGGCGCCTTCGACACCTGGCGCGACTTCTACAACTTGGAACGCCCCCATCATGCCCTCGATCTCGACACACCCATCACCAGATACACGCCTAGTCCGCGCCCCTTCCCTGAGACGTTGCCTGCCCTCGACTACGCTCCTGACGACCACGTGCGCAGCGTCGATGTCTCCGGTCGCATCTCCTTCCAGGGCAGACGGCTCCGTGTGGGCAGGGCCTTCACCCACAAACAGGTCGCACTCAGGCCTGCCCAAACCGACGGCATCTGGAACGTGCACTTCTCAATACAACGCATCAAAACCATAGACCTCAGAGCACAAAATGTGTAACCTATCAACCCGAACACCTGTTACCTATCAGCCCAGTCTGTACACTCCCCCAGGGAGAGGGAGTAATCCGGCCTGCTGCCTAGGTTGGGCGAGGTTCCCTCTAGGGAGAGGGAGCAATCCCCGCCTGCCATTCAGGTCGATCTAACTTCTCACCAGGAAGAGGGAGTGATCCGCGCGTTCCGCCTGGGTTGTGCAGTAGCCTCCTCAGGGAGAAGGGGGGAATTCCCGCTCGCCGTTTAGGTTGTGCAAGTGTTTCCCCTGGGAGAGGGGGAGTTCTCATCTGCCCCTCAAGTCTTGTGAGGGCCGCCCCTAAGGAGACCTTTGCATAACTCCGGCCGGAGGCGCAAGAATTACCCCCTCTCCTTGGGATGTATAGACCGGGTACATGGGTTACACATGTTCGGGCACATAGGTTACACCATAGAACGAGGGGATTTTCGTAGTATGCGATGTCCTTGCCTTGAAAGTTAGATCCGCTCAATATCCTTATGCACACAGTTTGTTTCTCTGGCACAAGCTGACAGGCTGAAAGTGAGTGCACTGTGTCGCCAGTCTCTTATCAAACCCGGACCAACCCAATGCTCTCGTAGGTGTCAATCAGTAAAATGTGTAACCCATGTCCCCGAACAACTGTTACCTATGTCCCCGGTCTGTACAGGGGAGAGGGTCGGGGTGAGGGGTCTTACCTGCTTTGCTAATCGTAATACATGTACAGTCAATCATTCTAGAACTAATCCGGTCAAGAAGATGCTCATGCTTAGAGCAATTTCACCCTCACCCTAACCCTCTCCCGTCTGTACAGACTGGGCTGATAGGTAACAGGTGTTCGGGTTGATAGGTTACACATTGTACTGATTGACACCTTCGGGCGCTTTAGGTTGGGCAGAGAAATAGACGTTCCAGGCACCACGACATACTCATGTTCAGTTCGTGAGCTGGTGCCAGGGGAAAAACCGTATCCATAAGGGTATTGAGTTGGTCTAACTTCCATGGCATGGACACTGCATACAACGAAAACTCCCATATTCGATGGTGTAACCTATCAACCCGAACATGTGTTGCCCATCAACCCGGTCTATACACCCGTCAAGGGAGAGGGGACAATCTACCTACCACATGGATTTTGCAAAAGTCTCCCTTAGGTGATGGGGCAAGCCTCGCCTCCCGTTCCGGTTGAGCTATGTTCTCCCAAGGCATAAGGTGTCGTTGTGCCCGGTTTCCCTGATCGTGCATGGGTGTGTCTACGGCGACAGCTCACTGCACTTCCTATCCATTGCCTCGTGCCTTGAACCGACAGCGCATTTTGCACTATACTGCCTGCGAAGCGTTAGGCAAACTAAAGCGCCGACACATAGGAGGTCCGAGAGCAAATGCGGTTTTCCGGCAAGCTCGTCATCATCATCGCGCTGGCAGTTAGCGTGCTGCTGGTCAGCAACGTCATCGCTGCCAAACCTCTCTCGCTCTTCGAATTGCCTTTCGAATTCCTTGGAAGCACCAGTTACATAGTATCCGTTGCCGTCATATGTTTCCCGTTGAGCTACATTATCAGCGATGTTCTCACGGAGGTGTACGGCTTTCGTGTGGCGCGCGGTGTGATTTGGCTGGGCTTTGCCTGTAACCTCCTTATGGTCATCATCTTTTTCATTGGAGGCGCTATCCCCGGTGCCGTTTTCTGGGAAGACCAAGACGCCTACGAGACCATCCTGGGCACCACCGGTTGGGTCTTGGCGGGCTCGTTCGTGGCCTACCTGATAGGCGAGTTTTCCAATGCAATGGTAATGGTTGTCTTGAAGAACCGGACGGCAGGCCGCCATCTATGGCTCCGCACTATATCGTCGACGTTCGTCGGCCAAGGTGTCGACTCGATTATGTTCTACGGCATTGCCTTCGGCATCTCCGGTATATGGCCTATGATGGATGTTGTGCGCGCCATGATACTTGCGTGGATCGCCAAGACTATCTACGAAATCGTCGCGACACCGGTGACGTACCTGGTTGTGGGCTGGCTCAAGCGCACCGAACGCATGGATATCTACGATGCGCCCCACTCCATGAATCCGTTCGGTATTTTCGGCGGCGACCCGGAGACTAGCGTCAACGCAGCGGAAACCGCCGAGGCGTGATTCTTGCCCTCGGCTCAGTGCTGCGAAGTGGCGCAGCGTGCCTGTTGTCGACCGCTGGTATCTACTGACCGCGACGACCTGCCCCCTCTCCCTCTGAAAACCCCCGTATCGGGTTGATACGCTGTATCGAGGTACGGGGCAGGCTTTGCTTAACCCCGGCCGGAGACGCAAAGATTACTCCTTCTCCCTGGGGAGAGGGCCGGGGTTAGGGGATGTCTGCGTAAGCCATCATCTTTACCAGCAAGACCGATACGCAAGAGTACAATAACGGGAAGAGAGCTCCCGGGTTGCGGGAAAATCTTCCCTCACCCTAACCCTCTCCTGCCGGGAGAGGGGACATCCCCGTCCCGGCAAGGGTATTGCAAAGATCTCCACTGGGCGAGGACCGGGGCGAGGGGGTGAATTGCGCCACGAGAGTCGGAATTTGCTCACAGCATGAAAAGTCCGCCACGGTTTCACAAGTGCGCGAGGACTCCCACGCAAGCCGGTGAGACAGTCAACCCTATTCGGCAGCGGAATCCTCAGGCGGGTACCGCACTGTCACCACCGTGTGCAAACCGCCCCGGGGCGTGTAGTCCAAGCATACTGACATGGTGCGCGGGTCGCACGCCAGCACAAGATCATCGAGAATCCGGCTGGCGGCGTGTTCCTGCACTATGCCCACCGGCCGGAAAGAGAGCAGGTAGTACTTGAGCGACTTGAGCTCGAGGCAATGCGCGCGCGGTACATAGATGATAGTCAGGTCGCCGGTGTCCGGTAGCCCGGTCCACGGGCAGACTGCCGTGAACTCGTGGGTATCGATCACCACCTCAGCCGGATTGTCGGGGTAGTCATAGGGAAAGGTGAGCAGGAAACCTGGGTCTATCGCATCCTCACCGGCGACATCCAGTTTGATATCCAACGCTGCATAGCGTTCCTTGATGTCATCGATCGATTCTGTCACCGGCATCTCCTTATTGTGCTTTCTTGGGACGCAACTGGCTACGGCACACTCTCTATTGTAATGCTATTGTGAGTTTTGGCCGCAAAGGCTCCTGGTAAACCACTACCAGGGACTGCGAGACTTGAAGCAGAGGCAGCCGGATTTGCGTGTTCTAGTTTTGCCATGATCATCGACGTGCACGTGCATTACCGCTCGGACGGGCAGTTTGCGCAGGCGCTGCGTCTGGCCGAGCGGCTTGATATGGTGCTCTGCCTAAACTCCATCAACCTGGAGGGCACGGTCTCGCCGCACTTTCCGTCGGCAGAGTTCGTGGCCGCCTGCAACGACCGCACGGCAGCGGCGGCCCGGGAGCACCCGCAGCGCATCATTCCCTTCTGGTACCTCAATCCGGTACTCGCTGATGCCGCTCGCGCGGAGCTGCGGCAGCGTGTCGGGCGACACAAGGGTCCTCAGGGCGTGAAGCTCTGGATGGCGGCGAAAGGCAATGATCCGCGCGTTGATGCCACGCTCGGCCTCTGCGGGCAGTACCATCTGCCGGTGCTGCAACACACGAATATCGAGGCCGGCGGCACGCTGCCCACCGAAACTACGCCGCAGGAGATGCGTGAAATGGCGCTGCGGCACCCCGACGTGACGTTTCTGTGGGGTCATGCCGGCAGCGATTACGAGTACGGCGTGAAGTGCGCCCGTGACCTGGACAACGTGCTGATGGACATCGGCGGCAATGAGGCCACGAACGGTTACACCGAAATGCTGGTACGCTACCTGGGGGCGGAGCGCGTCGTCTACGGCAGCGACGCCACCGGCAGGTCGTTCACGTCGCAACTGGCAAAGGTGTACGGCGCGGACATCTCATGGGACGTGAAGGAGATGATTCTCCACCGCAATGCGGCGGCGCTCTTCGCGCGGCAAGGCTATGATGAGAATGCAGAGGGAGAGTCCTTGTGAGAATGGGCGCGTTGCATGGCGCGTGGCTTACGCCGGTGCTTAACCCTGGAGCGAAGACCGGGGGACAAGCCCCCGCGCTACGAAAAGACGCGAGAAGGCGGATGACAAGAGCCCGAACCGTAGTCAAGAAACTGCGCTATTGAGGTCGTCGTTCCCGCGAAAGTTCGCTCCCGTGCGGGAGCGCGGAATCCGTATTCTCCGTGTAACGTGATCCGGCGGGTCGGCGGGGGACAAGCCCCCGCGCTACGGCAAGACCTGAAGAAGCAGGGGACAAGCCCCCGCGTTACGGCAAGGCACGCGAAGGTAGCGGGCAAGTACCTGCGCTGCGGCACATGAATTGAACGCCTTCTCGCATGAACAAGCGTACATTGACGGGGACGAGATGCTGAGTTGAAGAGTTCACTCCCTGGGGTGAAGCCATGATTTACGACGTGCACGTACACTTCCGCAGCGTGGGGATGATGCAGCGGGCGCTCGCCCGGGCCGAGCGCCTCGACATGATGCTCTGCACGAACAGCATCAATCTGGAAGGCAGCAGTTCGCCCAACTTTCCTTCGCGCGAATTCGTAACCGCCTGCAACGACCGCACCCTAGGACTCGCGCAGCAGCATCCAGAGCGCGTGATTCCGTTTTGGTACCTCAATCCGGTGCACGGGCAGTACGCATGCGATGAGCTAGAACGACGCGCGAAAGGCTTCCGCGGCCGCCAAGGAGTCAAGCTCTGGGAAGCGGTCCGGGGCAACGACCCGCAGGTGGACGGTATCATGCAAATCTGCGCCGCGTACCGCCTGCCGGTCTTGCAGCACACATTTGCGGAGGTCACGGGCAATCTGCCCTCCGAGACCAGCGGCCCGGACATGCGGGAGATGGCGCTGCGGCACCCGGATGTCACCTTCTTCTTCGGCCATGCCGCCGGTGACATCGAGGTGGGCGCCAAGTGCGCCCTCGGCCTTCCCAACGTTCTCATGGACGTTGGCGGCAACGAGGCCGTGAACGGTTACACGGAGATTCTGGTAAAGCACGTCGGCGCAGAGCATGTGGTCTACGGCAGCGACGCTTCCGGACGGTCGTTTTCGTCGCAGCTTGCCAAGGTGTTTGGGGCCGACCTCACGCCGGAGGACAAGAATCAGATTCTCTACGCCAATGTGCAAAGCCTCTTCGACCGGCAACAAGAGCTCGACAGTGCTAGTATTTGATGGGTGGGGGCTTTGTCAAGAGGGGCAAGCTTTGACCCTACCGGGTAGCACGTCTCTCTAGTTGCCTACGTGAGCCGGAGAAGATGAGTGGCCCAACAACATTGCAATGATGGGCAGGCGTAAGAGACAGCGCGAGGAAACGGCGTAGGTTACGCGTACGGGACGTACCGCCCGTCCCGTGCGAACTAACACTACCCATCAGCACAAGAACATCGAACCACTAGATCCCGTCTTGCGCCGGAATTGTAATTGCCAGGTAATTCGTTGACAGATTTGAGAACAAAAGCAACTGAACGCAGTACTCTACATGAACAGTACACATGTCATTCCGAACGGAGCGCAGCGAAGAGAGGAATCTAGGATGTTGAGCCTATTGTGCGACACGTTGCATGGGCCCTAGATTCCTCGCTCCGCTCGGAATGACATGATCTGTCAACACTTACAGGAATGACGGAGAGCGTGCCAATTCAGACTGATAGGTTTCCACCCAATGATTGACGCAAATGCCTTTCTCGGCGAGTGGCCGTTCCGCCGCCTGCCCTATGCCCAACCGGAAGACCGACTGCGCAAGATGGACGCCCTCGGCATCGAGAAGGCAGTGGTCTCGCGGTTGGAAAACGTCTTCTATAAAGACCTCCTGGTGGGCAACGAGGAACTCCACGCCATCGTGCGGCGGTATCCCGACCGCTTTATTCCTGCGTACACGATCAATCCGGGCTTTCCCGGCTGGGAACACGACCTGGAGGTCTGCATCAACGACTTCGGCATGTGCAACCTGCGCCTGCACCCGAACTATCATCAATACAGCCGCCTCAAGGGCAACGTGCCGCGCATAGCCGAGGCCCGGGGCTATCCCAATTACCAGCAGTACCATTTCCTCGACGACCAGGCGCAGGCGCTGCTGGGCAAGGCCGAGGAACATAATCTGGTGGTGCTGATCTCAATTGGTGTGGAAGACCCCCGCTTTGCGCATTGGTTGATGAAAGTACCCTCGGTAACAACAATCGACGCGGCGGAAGCGGTGAACGGCTTTCCGGGTGTGCGCTTCCTGGTCTGCGGGGCTACCTTTTCCGAGGTGCGCAGCCTCTGGTCGACCGCCTATCACCAGGACAACCTCTACTTCGAAAACTCCCGCGTGCAGGGGCCCATCGGCGACGTGGACGACCTCTGCGCGCTCATGGGTCCGGACCGCCTGCTCTTCGGCTCGAATCTGCCGATAAACTACGCCGAATCCGCCAAGCTCAGTATCGAGTATGCTGAGGTTGGCGCTGACGTGAAGCAGGCGCTCTTTCGTGGCAACGCGGAGCGACTGTTTGGCGTCTAGCTGTGCTGCCGAAGGTTGGCAGGTATACATCTGCCAGCCTGTGGGCAGACACCGCATGGGCAAAGAAATAGTCCGCGTCTTGCCGGCGCAACGATTGTCGAGAGGATCATTAGACGTTCCCCAGAAGGAGGACCAGCTATGAGTTTTTTGCGCTCCTATGGCGGCTTGACCACCATTGCGTGGGTGAGTGCCCTTGTCTTTGTTGCCTCGATCACGGACGCTTCGCTCACCGATAGCGAAGTGGCTGCCCGGATGGCTTACGGCCTGGCGGCAGTCGCCGCCGTGGTTGTAGTGGTGCTGATATTCGCGCTGCGCAGGCTGAAGAGCCGGGCTGAGAGCAAGGTCACGGCGTCTGAGCCAATTCTCCTGACGGACATCCAGGTCCTGGCGAAGTCCAACTCAGGACTGCTGGAGGATGCCCTCGCCCTGCATGCCTCTCAGAAGGACGAGGCGGACTAACCGGTACGCTGCATTCGTTGGCCAGGTGAGAGCCGGCTCACATTCCAGTTTTGACTTCGCTGCGCCACAGCCCAAGATTGGAGCTACTGGCGCAAGGGTGCAAACGATTAGAGTGTTGACGAACCCCATGGTGAGGCATATAGTATGAACAAGTGCAGCGAAGGGAAACAAAAAAGGAGGTGCAAACCCGAAATCCGCTCACTGCTCCGCATGTCTTTATTTACTGAACATCCCAGACTGTGCGCACGCACCAGAAGGTGCGAAGTAGCGGGCCGGAGAAGTCAAGAATCGCAGTGGTGCAAACCAAGGAGAAGCTACGCATGTCCACGACGAAACTGACCCGACGCACGGTTCTCGGCGGCACACTCGGAGTTGCCGGCGCCGCATTGCTCGCCGCTTGCGGCACGGTGCAGACCGCAGCCCCGGCGGAGCAACAAGAGGAAATGGCCCCCAAAGAGGCGGCCCAAGAAGCGCCCGCCATGGAGCACACGCCCGTGTGGGCCGTGTGGATGGGCGACGAGACCAGCCAGCTACGCTGGAACACCGCCATGGAGCTCTTCGGGGAAGAAAACCCCGAGGTCACGTGGAGGATCACCTGGGAGCACTGGAAGCGCAGCCTGCCGCCGTTGTTGGCCGCCGGTGAAATCCCGGACATCGCGAATACGTCGTCAGCCCCCCACATTCTGGTCGACAACTGGCTGGATGCCGGCCCCATCATGTCGGCCGCCGGCATCAATCAGGCCGACTACGCCGGGCGGCTCTTCGAGGCCGTTACCTGGCGCGGCAAGACCATGGGCGTTCCCACCGGCTCGAACACCACCGCGCTCTTCTATAGAGGCGACATGTTCGATGAAGCCGGCCAGAATCCGCCGACGAGTGACATGTCCTGGGAAGAGACCATCGCGGTTTCCGCCGACATTGCCGGCCGCCTGAACCAAGGCGAGGAGCGCGCGCGCTGGGGTATCTCTACCATGAGCTACGCCTGGAGTTACTTCCCGCTCCTCTACGCGGGCATGTTGGATACCGACGGCAACGTCGTGGTGAACCGCGACATCGCCGTGCACCTCGTGCAGTTGATCATGCAGGACTCGATTGAGAAGTTCCGCGCCGCCCCCACGCGGGAAGACCTTGCGGCCACGGAAGACTATTACGGCACCGGGGTCTTCCCCACCGGTAAGGTGGCCATGGTGCCGGGCGGCACGTTCATCTTGAAGCCGTTCCGCGAAGCCGACCCGTTCGCGTTCTCCACGGTGGAAGTGCCCTATACGGAAGTAACGGGTACCAGGGTGCGCGGCGCCTTCAACGGGCACGAGCAGATGAGCCTGCTGGCCGGCGGCGCGGAAAACCCGGATGCGCAGAAGTTCGCAATCTGGACGATGGGGGAGGAGCACCAACGCTGGATGGGCGGCGAGGGCTGGTCGGTGCCGGCGCTGAATGCGGCGGCGGACACGTTCGCGCCGCCGGCGGACGATCCGCGGCCCGCCGACCAGAGCGCGTTCGTCAAGGCCATTAGCTACGCCACCAGCTACTTCGCGCACCCGGCCTCCAGCGCGATCGCCTCCGCGGGCACCGGCCCGCTCCGCGCCTTCGTGGAAGAAGGGGCGCTCACCGCCGAGGAGACCGTGGACCTGGCTATCGACCAGATGCAAGCCGCAGTGGACGAATGGGAGAGCAACCAGTAGTCCGCACATAGGCCTGACAAAGGAAACGCTTGCCTTGCGCGAGAACATGGCATGTTGATGGCGTAGAGCACAAGCCAATGCGCTATCTGCTCCCTCTCCCCGTGAGAGGGCCAGGATGAGGGCACAATCCGTAGGGGCACGATATATCGTGCCCCTACTGTCGTCTAGAGATCGGTGCGCCCCATTCGTCTCCATCGTATAAGCATCGCGATCCGCACATTTGTTCAACGCGTTCCACGCCTCCTGAGCCAGGCGCATACACTATAATGACACCAGCGAGACTTTGGCATAGATGAGCAATTCATGTGATGGCATAGGGCATTGAAGGAACGACCAATGGATACCCAACTCACGCAATCCGAGACCGACCCGAAGACCGTCGCTCCCAGGCTCCGCAACTATGTGGGCGGCCAGTGGGTCACGCCGCAGACCGACAACTACCTGGACGTGACGAATCCGGCAAACGGCGACGTGATTGCCCAGGTACCGCTCTCCTCCAAGGAAGATACCGACGCGGCAGTGGCGGCGGCGCATGCGGCCTTTCCTGCCTGGCGCGCCACGCCGCCATTGGAGCGCTCGCGTTTGCTCTTTGCGGTCAAAGCGCGCATGGAAGAGCGCTTTGAGGACTTCGCCCAAGCCGTTACGCGAGAGCACGGCAAGACGCTGGAAGACGCCCGCGGCTCTGTGCGCCGCGCCATTGAGAATGTGGAGGTGGCCTGCGGCATTCCCTCGCTCCTCATGGGCTACGGTCTGGAGGACGGCGCGGCCAAGGGTATTGACGAAGACGTGGTGCGCCAGCCGCTGGGCGTTTTTGCGGCGGTGTGTCCGTTCAACTTTCCGCTCATGGTGCCGTTCTGGTTCTGGCCCTATGCCGTGGCGTGCGGCAATACCTACATCATCAAGCCCTCCGAGCAGGTGCCGACGAGCATGCAGCTCGTGTTCGAGGAGCTGGACGCCTGCGGCTTTCCGCCCGGCGTCATTAATGTCGTGAACGGGTCCAAAGAGGCCGTGGACGCCCTGCTCGATAGTCCGCAGGTGCGGGGCATCTCCTTTGTCGGCTCCACGCCGACGGCACGCTATCTCTACGCCCGCGCGGGCGAGCAGGGCAAGCGCGTGCAGGCCCAGGGCGGCGCGAAGAACGTGATCGTGGTCATGCCCGATGCCGCGCTGGACGAGACGGTGGGCAACGTGATCAACTCCGCGTTTGGCTCCGCGGGACAACGCTGCCTCGCCGGTTCGGTGGTGGTGACCGTGGGCGCGGGACACGAACGCGTGCGCGACGCCATTGTGGAAGCGGCGGGTTCTTTGGCAGTTGGCAACGGTGCGGATGAAGACGTCGAGCTCGGTCCGGTCATCTCGCAATCCGCCAAAGAGCGCATTCTCGGCTACATCGACCGCGGCGAGGCTGAAGGCGCGGCGCTGCTCCTCGACGGCCGCGCGGCAGCGGCAGAACAGGACGCCAACGGCGCGTTCGTCGGCGCGACAATCTTCGACCAAGTCCAGCCCGACATGGCGCTCTTCACCGACGAAATTTTCGGCCCGGTGCTCAGTATGCTCCACGTGGAGACGCTCGACGACGCCATTACGCTGATCGAGAATCAACGCTACGGCAACGCCGCGTCCATTTTCACGCAGGACGGCGCGGCGGCCCGCGAGTTCCGCTATCGCGCCCCCACCGGCAACATCGGCATCAACGTGGGCGTGGCCGCGCCCATGGCCTACTTCCCTTTCAGCGGCGCGAAAGAGTCCTTCTTCGGCACCCTCCACGGCCAAGGCCGCGATGCGATCGACTTCTTCACCGAGCGGAAAGTGGTGATTACGCGGTGGTTCTGACGCTATCTCGACTACCTTTGGCGACGTTCCTTCAAGTGATGTCATTCCGAGCGCAGCGAGGAATCTAGGGTTCTCGAAAGAGTGTCAAAGGGATTGGCAAGAGAGGCTGGGGACTAACGAGTGGGTAAGAGCCAGCGCATAGTTCTTGACCGGAGAGCCTTCTTGCAGTTCTCAGGCGCACGCCTCGGTGTATGTTGAGAACGCTCGTTCTTGACGGTATAATCTCTGCGTGATCTTGCTCTCGAATGAAGATGGATTCCCGCGTGCGCGGGAATGACGGAAAACGGTGTTCTGATCTCAGAATGATGTCGGACTGTGCGGCTCAAGAGCCGCAGTTAGGAGACATGGCCCAGATGCCGATGCGGGAAGAACAAGCGTTGTGGTGTGTGGAGTGGGGCAAGCGCGCCACCGAGGGACGGTACTATCCAGACGGGTACTCGCTGCATACGTCCTTGGCCGACGCCGAAGAGTATCAGCAGGTCAACCTGACGCGCTCCATGGCCGCCACCCAGTGGCAGGGCGAACCCCGCGTGCTCCTGCGCAAGCCCTACCGCTGCCTGGTGCCTGATTGGCAGCACCAGCAGACCCTGGCCAGCGACATCGGCGCCCACTTCAGCGGCGCCTCTCCCATGCCGCTCCCAGAGGCCGGTTGAGGGGACAATTGTCTTTCAGCGCTGCCTCATCTCACATGCCAAGTCACAGTGCAGTTCGTCGCTGCAATTGCCGCGCTTCCTTCTTGCATTGTCCGCGAAAGTGCAAGAGAAATCTTGGACACTCTCCATCTCGCGGAGACCCTCTGGTTCCCTCTCCCGGGGGAGAGGGCTAGGGTGAGGGCGACTCTTGTACTTGCCATTCACGTAGGGTAGCATCCAAGACTGCTTCAGTCTGCGTCAGCACCTGATTGTTCCAGAGTCGACCTACGCGAAACCCCTGTGCCTCCGGCCAATCCGTGCGAACTGAATCCTCTTCTTTGCGAAGCTGACGCTGACCACCATCTATCTCAATCGCCAGGATTCCTTCATAGCGCAGGAAGTCAACAATGTACTTGCCAAGGTGTGCTTGTCTACGGAATTTGCAGCCGACAAACTGACGACTGTGCAAGTGTCGCTACAGGGCCTTCCCGGCTTCAGTTGAACTCTTCCGGAGATGTCGGGCCCTTGCAGCGCCTTGCGATGCCATTTTGTTCACCCTCACCCAAACCCTCTCCCCCAGGAGAGGGCTTTAACTGGGAACTACTGTGATCTCAGGCTCTAGAACAAAGGGAGGTCACCACCTTGTGCGCGGTGTAATCACCGAGACGCTTCCCAGTAGACCTCACTACGATTGAAGACAGGCTATGTAAGCGTGCCCGCGATGCGGAGGGCTTCGGACACTACGATGTGTTCGGCTTGGGGCTGGTAGGGTGCGGGCAGGTGGTAGAACTTGTGCGAGCGTGTGGGCTCGTAGCCACCGTCTGCGTATGATGCCTCGGTGCAGAGGTAGCCGATGGTGTCGTTGGAGTAGCCCAACGTCCACGCCGCTTGACCCACGTGGTCGGCCATGAGCGCCGCCTCAATCTGCAGGCCGACTTCCAGAAAAACCTCGGCTCCTAGACCCACCATCCAGAGCCCGCCGATGCGCAAGACCTGGATGGGGAAGTCCACGCTTGTCGGCAGCGACCCGTTGCTCTGCAGGCGGGAGAGCATCGACCCGGTCCAAAGTTGCATATAGTTGTCGTCTTTCGCCTTCGCGCGCATGTCCTTGAGTTCCGCCGCCGTGGGTGGATCCATTAGCGGCAAAGACACGAGCTCGTGCGCCACGCCGATGGGGTAGCCGACCACCATGGTGGCCTCTCGGGCTGCGCGAGCGGCCAGCGCGCCGACGCCGCGGCCGTGGGTGTCAATCTCTTCACCAGAGCAGGGATGAAAGCGCGTGCCGCCCGGCGCGATAACGCGCACACGCATGTTGCCCGCACAGCCCTGCAAAAAGCCAACCACTGGCGCTCCCTGGTCGGCAAACTGTCGTTCCACTTCCTGTCTGGCGGCGGCCACGTAATCGCCGTTCACCACCGGCATGCGGTAGGCATACCCGGTCGGATGGAACGCCCCTGAGAAGAGTATTGCAACCACGGTCCCATTCAGCCGCTCGAAACGGAGCGCGCGGATGCGCTGGTCCACAATGCCGTCGTAGTTCGGCGCGAGCTGGGCCTCGCCGCCTTCCATGCGCCGGCGGTTGATGGCGAAGTTTCCTTCCGCCCCGCCCACGCGCAGCGCTACCGGTTCTAGGCTCGCGTCGGCGCGGGTGACGGCATCGGCGAGGGATTGCACCAAACTCTGGTAGTACGTTTCATCTATTTCATCGGGAAGGGCCTGCAGAATCGCGGGTCCGAAGTGGCTGTGCGAGGCATTGATCAAGACACTGGCGCCTGAGATACCCGTCTGCCGCTCCACGCGCTCACGCACGGCGTTGACCAACGGCGCATCCAAACCGAGTACGTCAAGTCCGACGATTGCCACTTTCTGTTCACCGTCGCTGAGCACCACGGCAGTCGCGTAGAGATCGTGGTAGACGCTCTCCACCCGCAGGTCTGCTCGACTCGACTGGAACGCGCTCCCCATAGGCGGCGTGATCGCCACCTTTGCCCCACCGGCAATTAATCCCGTTGCCATAGTCGCTCCTCAATCTGCATGCGTTGTATGCCACGTAATCATACCAGGCGGGGCGCGTATCCCTTGTTCGCCAGCCATAGGCGAACGATACCGCGTGGGGGCATTCATTTTTCCCCTCACCCCAACCCTCTCCCTGTACAGACTGGGCTGATAGGTAACAGGTGTTCGGGTTGATAGGTTACACATTTTGTGCTCTGAGGTCTATGGTTTTGATGCGTTGTATTGAGAAGTGCACGTTCCAGATGCCGTCGGTTTGGGCAGGCCTGAGTGCGACCTGTTTGTGGGTGAAGGCCCTGCCCACACGGAGCCGTCTGCCCTGGAAGGAGATGCGACCGGAGACATCGACGCTGCGCACGTGGTCGTCAGGAGCGTAGTCGAGGGCAGGCAACGTCTCAGGGAAGGGGCGCGGACTAGGCGTGTATCTGGTGATGGGTGTGTCGAGATCGAGGGCATGATGGGGGCGTTCCAAGTTGTAGAAGTCGCGCCAGGTGTCGAAGGCGCCCTGGCAGTGCTCCAGGTCGGTGAAGCTGGTTCCTGCCAGCAGTTCGCTCTTGAGCGAGCGGTGGAAGCGTTCCAGCTTGCCGAGTGTCTGGGGATGATAGGGTCTACTGTGGAGCACGCTGATGCCCAGCTGCATGAGCCAGACGGTGAGGGGCGTAAAAGGCTGGGCACTGTCGTTGCCCCAGGGGGAGCCGTTATCCATGAGCATGGCCTGGGGCAGGCCGTAGCGCCGAAAGACAGTGGTGAGGCGGTCTTGAACCGTCTCTCCCCGCTCGTTGGCGCAGGCCTGTAAACCTAGGTTGAAGCGGGAATGATCGTCCAGGAGGGTAAGCGGATGGCAGCGGTTCTGCTGCATGACGAAATGTCCCTTGAAGTCCATCTGCCACAGCTCGTTGGGCTGGGGTCGTTCGAAGCGCACATGGGGCGTGTGCTTGGCGCTCTGGGCTGGATCGATGAGCCCATGGCGTTTGAGAATGGCATTGATGGTGCTCTTGGCCGGCACGTCGGTATGCCCCTGGTCCTGCAGCATTCTGCGCAGCACATGGGCGCCCTTCGTAGGATGCGCCAGACGCAGCGCGATGATGCGTTCCTCCATCGCCGGGCGCGTGCGGTGCGGACACGTGTGCGTGCGGTGCGAACGGTCACGCAGGCTCTGCGCTCCCCCCGACGCGTACCGCCGCAACCACTTGTAGCCAGTCTTGCGGCTGATGTTGAACCGACCGCACAATTCGCTCATTCTCACCGCGCCACTATTGGCCAGAGCAATAAACTCTTCCCGGGCAGACATAAGCGTTTCCACCTTCCACGACATGGTCATCCTCCCGCTGCAAGATTCTCCATGCCTATAGGTGTAACCTATCAACCCGAACAAGCGTTACCCATCAACCCGGTCTATACACTCCCCCAGGAGAGGGAACGGAAACGGCGCTGCTGGGGTGAATGCTCCCCTCACCCTAACCCTCTCCCCGAGGAGAGGGAACGGAAGCCGCGCTGCTGGAGTGAATGCCCCCTCAATCTAACCCTCTCCCGCTAGGAGAAGGTACAAGCAAGAGCAGTTTCTTGTAGCAGGAGCAGGGCTATGCGGCGCCGTCGCTCTTCCGGAAGACTGCTTTGTGTCTCGCTGTTCCCCCACGTCAAGAAAGTCGGTCGGACGCTCTCTCTACTCTTTGCGAACAATACATCGGGGTCATAGATTTGCTAAGGAACACTCCTGCCAAGGCGATCTTGTCCCCTCTCCCAGCGGAGAACCTTGCGTAACCTTAGTGGAAGCAACAGCGTTCCCTCTCCCTCGACGGGAGAGGGCTAGGGTGAGGGTGAATCTCCTGCAATCGCTACATTTGCACACCGACTCTGCCCTGATACGTCTTGACACTGCCCAGCGTATAGTGCCATTGTAGCAAGTAGACCCCCTCACCCCAACCCTCTCCCCCAGAGGCTGTCTCAATATTTTGGTGCGGGGCACGGTGAATGGGGTGAGAAGGACAGACAGATGGCGGGTGGTATGAACAAGACGGTGCCAGTGAGAGACTCGTCCCCGGGGCGACGCTGGACTACACCCAGACCGCCACAGGGCGTGGAGGCTCTTGAGATTGAACGCGGTGGCCAGCAGGTGCCATTCGGACGTCACGTGGCTGCGGCCTCTGAGCAGGAAGCGCCTGGCACTGTGCCACTCCTTGAGCAGGCCAAAGACCGGCTCGACGATGGTACTCCGGCGGCGGTACACCTGCTTGGCAGGCGCGGTGGCCATCAACTGCCTGTGCCGTTGCAGTATTGGCTCGTAGGCGCTGATCTTTATGGAGCGGCCCCTCTGGGAGGAGGTGCAGACGCCGAAGGCCGGACAGGTTCTGCAGTCCCGGCCGTTGGCTTGGTACCGCTTGACCCGGTAGCCGTTGCTGTGGGTCAAGCGGTGCGTGTAGGTGAGCACCTTTTGCTGGGGACACAGGTAGGTGTCGGTCTCTGGACGGTAGGTGAAGTGGTCTTTATGGTAGGGGTTGCGGCGTCTGCGCTCGTGGGTCGTGGGCATCAATACCGTGTGGCCGCCGGCGTGGCACGTGGCGAGGTTGGCCCCCGAATGGTAGCCGGCGTCCGCAACGGTCACCACGTCCCGCGCGGCGTCGATGTTCTCCTGCGCCGCCTCGATCAGCGGCGCCAGGTGGGGATGGTCGTCGGCACTGGCGCTCACGTCCACGGCTGTGATCAACCTCCCCCCTGCGCCCTCGTCCGGGGACGCAAGAGGGGAGACCAGCGCCTGGGCGTTGTAGCCGGTGATGAAGCCACCCATGCCAGTCTTGAGCAGGGCCGCGTCCGCATCAGTCAGGTTCGTGTAGCGCGGCCCGTCCTCAGCCGCGACGCGGGCGAGCGCGTCGTCCACCCGCCGCCGCAGGGCCTGGGCATCGGCAAGTTCCTGCGGCAAAGTCGCTGGCGGCGCGTCGCCCCCCGTGGCGTTCTGCGCCTCCAGGTCCGCGATCGCTTGCTCGGTGCGGGACAACAGCCGCTGCAGCCCCTGCGCGTCGTGGGTATGCCGCGTCCCGGCGTTGGCCGCGATCCTGGTGCCGTCCACCGCCTGGATTGCCAACTCCACCAGGCCGGCTCGCACCGCCGTGCGCACCGTGCGCTTGAGCAGCGTCCGCATCCGGTCGCGGTGCGCCTTGTAGAAGCGCCACAGCGTGTTGTGGTCCGGCTGCTGCATCCCCACCAGCCACAGGTACGGTACCTGATCCCGGCAGGCTGCCTCCAGCTTGCGGCTCGAGCGCACGCCGGTCATGAAGCCGTAGACCCATACGCCCAGCAGCGCGCGCGGATGGTAGGCCCCGGCGCCACGCGGATCGCCTTGCAGGTCAATCTCCATCGCCTCCCAGGCCGCAGCATCGAGGCTGTCCACGAACGCTGCCGCAAACCTGACAGGATGGTCGTCCGGGATCAGTTCGTCCAGCGTCGGCGGCAACAGCCAGGCCTGTTCACGACTAAACGGTCTCAACGGCATCGTCACTACCTCTCTACAAACTATCCCACCACCTCACCTTGCTTCTCTTCACACCAGTATATATCCAGTAGATCTATTTTTGAGACACCCTCTTGGGGAGAGGAGGCCGTCTCATAAACGCATCGCTCCGTGTAGACTTGCCCTTCGACAGGCTCAGGGCGAACGTAACAGACAACAGTCCGTTCGTGCTGAGTGCTGCGCGAAGCCCTTGTCGAAGCACGATTTAGCCTATCGAGTCGACTTATGGGATAGCCTCTTGGGAAGAGGGCTGGGGTGAGGGGACTTCTGCTTACCCCATCCTCTTTACGGGCAAGACCGATACGCAAGAGTGCAATAACGGTAAAAAGCTCCCAGAATTCGGGAATTTCTCCCTCACCCCCGTATCGAGCACGGGGCAGGCTTTTACCCTCTCCCGCCGGGAGAGGGGGCTTTCCCGCCCCAGCGAGGGTAATGCAAGGGTCTTCCATGGGGGATTAGTACAGGTGCTTTCACCTTCCGGGAGGTCGTACAAGAACTGGGTGGGCCAAGCACACGTACCTAACCTACCGCGAGGCCCGATCCAGGCCGCCGGTTAATGCCGCGAATGCCACGCCGACCTGGAGCAAGATGCCGGAGGCCAGCAGGGGCGCCGGGCCGACGGCGCCGCTCAACACCGCCCACCAGCGTTCTAGGCGTGTCATTGTTTCCCATATATCGGTGTAGCGGTAGTCCAGCGGCGCGGTGTCATAGTTCGCTGCCAAGTGCTGCCAGATCCCCACCAGTGCAAAGGCGACTGCCAGCGCCGCCAATGCGCGCGCCAGCCAGATAGTCGCCGGAGTCGTACGAATGGAGAGAGCAGTCAGGCCAACGCAGATTCCCCCCACGGCGACCCAAGGCAGGATCTGGATCCAGTCGTGCCAATGCCGTTCCAGCGCCAACTCTCCCGCGGTGCCAATTACACCCAGCAGCACGAGCGCCAACAGCGCAGCGCGTAATCCGTCAAACTTTCCATTGCGGCGGATGAGCTGCCTCATGGCAGGTGCAGGAGCGCAATGATCGCGTCCACTACGCCGGGAGCCGGATTGTATTTGGCGAGTTCTCCGCGCAGCTTCTTGTACTCCGTATCGTCCGTCTCATAGGGGCGGTACTCGTCCACCTCGCGTGCCCATCGACTTGCGTTGCTAATCCCTGCTGCTTCAAATGCAGCCGCTAATTCGGCGATGCTGGCGTCATTTGCTGAGAGTGTGGCTGCGGTCGTAGCCGGGGTTTCCGCAGGCGCCGCTGGGGTTTCAGAGGGTGCAGCAGTTGCTTCACTCTCTGTTGAGCTCTCGGAAGGCGCTGCAGTGGCAGCAGTCTGGTTTGTAGTTGTGTCTGTTGCACTTGATTCTGAATCGTCACCCCCACACGCCGCGCCAAGCACGATTCCCACTGTGAATACGGTCGCTAAGGCGTACCGAGCCAGCCCGGTGTGGGGTCTGGTTCTCTCCGAGGCAAGTTTCCAATCGGCAGTCTGTTCTCGTTCCAAAACCAAATTCCCTTCAAATTGCATGCGTTTCTTAACCACACTCAAACGCTTTCAAGGCGCAGAAAGCCCTTCAGGTGCATCCTCTGACTACCAGGGTCTATGCAGTTGCTTGCACGGGAGCAACATACCCGATTGGTGCAATCTCCAATCCATCAGAACGCCATCGGTTGGCAAATACCGCAAAGTACAGTGCTCTAGCTCGCAATAATTGCGAAACGACTTTTGGAATCACGACACTGGATGGGAATGCGGGTTCCTGGAAACGGACCGCAGACTTCAAGACTCGGGCAAGGATGGGCCAAAGGCTTCTAGATAACTCCCCAAGACAGACTTCCGCTTACTGCCGCAGCATTTCCTGGAGCGCGAATGACAGCTCTTCGGCAGCATCGGATACCGTGGTCTGACCGCTCAGGACCGGCGCCATGAGATGCTGCTGGAAGAGTGACTGTAGGTAGGGCGCGATCAAGGGCGGAATGCCTCGACTGTAGCCGAGGGCATCTGCGATGATATTGGCGTCCTCTATTCTGAGGCTTGGCCTCACCTGCTTAATCCGATCGCCCGTTACGCTGTAAACCGGATAGCCAAAGAACGTAACCGGCAGTTGCGCAAGTTCTCGGGATAGCACCAGCGCCGCCTGCGCTGCCAGGCCTGTATCCTTGGCCTGCGCCCCCACGCTCAGCCCGGCCACAGGGGATACCCACGTCGCCTGCCCTAGGTCCGTCGGCAACGGCGCGGCATGGATCTGCTCCGAACCGAGTCCTTGGTTCCCGCCGGAGCGAACGGCAGTCGCCAAGCGCGCCGTATCGCTGGGCTGCACGCCCCCTCCGCCGCCGCCACCGCCACGGCCCCCGCCGCCGCCAGGTGCTTGGTCGAAGGAGACTACCTGCATGCCATTGCGATTCGCGCGCATGAAGGAAAAGGTGCCCTCCGGCGGATTTGGCGCAATGTTGTGTACGACAATCATGTCCCGCCAGAGCTCGATGGCTTTAATGGCATTTGGTTCAGCGAGCCGCACGGCGCCATTCTGGGCGTCAAACACTTCGCCGCCGTGGCTCCAAATCATGCTGAGCAACATTGGCACCGAGGCATGCGCATAGGTCCCCCATTGGGAACCCGATTCGTTGCTGTAGGTGAGGCGCTTGCCTGCCTCGATCATCTCGGGCCAGGTCCACCCACCGTCCGGCGCCGCCACACCGTCGTTGGCCAAGAGGTCCGCATCATAGGTGAGCGTATTGATAGTGCTGGAAAGCGGCAAGGCAAGGGCTTGCCCTTGCCAACGGACCGATTCCATCGCACCGGGAGCGAAGTCCGACAGATCGATGCTGCCCTCCACCCGCGTGGCCTGCTCAAACGGCTCGATGACGCCTTCATCGTAAAGCAGCGGCAGCTCGTTCATGTTGCTGATCAACAGCAGGTCTGGGAATGGGGTCCCACCGGCCAACTCCCCGCTCGCAGCCGCGTCATTGAGTGTTTCGGCAATCGGGCTGAACGGGGTCGGCGTCGGTTCAGCGTTAGCAGCAGCGCCAAAGAAGCCGCCAAAGTTAGGGTTCGGCCCCGGTGGCACGACCGTTAGGTTGACCTCCATTTGGAAGCCAAGATTCTGATCGTTGATCTCATTGGCAGCAGACTGGAGGCTGGCAAGGATGTTGCCGGCTTGTGCAGCTTGAAAGTTTGCTCCCTGCCCCTGGGGCAGAAAAACCGCAACGTTTACCGTCTTGTCTCCGGAATCTCCGCCCACTAGGCCGTCAAAAAAACCGCAGCCGGCCGCGAGACTTGCCACTACCGGCACGCCACCGACCAGACCAAGAAACGAACGACGCGTCATCGCCATCACATACCTCTCATTTTGCAGTCTTTCGCGCTACATGTGTCCTATGTAAAGCAACCTCTGCTGCCGCTCGTCTTGTGGAATACAAGAGTTCCTCACGATGTAAGCCCGTTTGCGCCCCACGCTTACGTCTTGGTTTGCTTGCGCGCAGAAGGCGAGCCACAAGATGACGAGTGAACTTTCCGAAACTCTCCGGCAGCAGTCAGGGAAATCAAGCCCCGAAGGGCAACCCGCGCGCCGCGCGGCACTTTCCAACTCATCCCCATGCTACTGCTCAATTGTCAAGAGAATGTGAAGGTAAATGTGACGACGAAGGGACTTTGGACATGCCTTAGCGACGATTCGCGCCATCGCTTTCCGGCGGGATACGGCGCAATCGGCAACACTGGGCCAATTCAGGCCGCTGCACGATAGGCAAGCCACCACATTGCTATCCATCCCACCCGTGGCATTGAAAGGCATTGTATGGTAGAAATTCGCTAAGTCGAATTGAGTGACCGACCGGTAGGGTGCGCAATCATCACGCCAAACAACCCTGCATGGGGCCGCAAGACCGTTAAAAGCAAATGCTTCGACAGGCACAGCATGGGCGCTGTCGAAGCATTGGAGACGAGCGAACCGCGGAATCCTTTTGAAGGAATCTCACGGTTGGTCCCCTCTGAAAAGTGCTCCGGGTGGACGGAAAGCTATGAGGACGTTCCAGACCACAAATCTACAGCGGCTGCCCCACTCTTGGGGAGAGCGAAGCCAGACCTCGCCTGGCTCGTGTCGGATCACTGGTCCACCAGCGATCCGGAGTTTACTGCCGCAGCATTTCCTGCATGGCTATCGACAACTGGTGCGCCGCGTCGGCCACATTTCTCTCACCGCTCAAGACCGGCGCCATGAGATGCTGCTGGAAGAGCGACTGCAAGTATGGCGAAAGCAAGGGAGGTACGCCCCGGCTATAGCCGAGAGCGTCGGAAATAATCGTGGCGTCTTCAATCCTCAGACTTGGCCCCACCTGCTTGATGCGTTCACCGGAAACGTTGTAGACCGGATAGCCGAAGAACGTCACGGGCAACTGCGAGAGTTCCCGTGCCAGAACAACTGCCGCCTGGGCTGCCAGGCCGGTGTCTTTCGCTTGCGCGCCGACGCCCAGTCCTGCCACCGGCGATACCCACGTTGCCTGCCGTGCATCCACCGGCATGGCCGCGGCATGAATGCGCTCCGGGCCAAGTCCCTGCCCCCCGCCTGAGCGTACGGCAGTTGCCAGGCGCGCCGTTTCGCTGGGCCGAGCGCCACCGCCGCCGCCGCCTCTCTGGGGAAGTTGGTCGAAACTGACCACTTCCATGCCATTGCGACCGGCGCGTAGAAACGCGAAAGTGCCTTGCGGCGGATTAGGGGCAATTTGATGAAACGTAATCATATCGCGCCAAAGCTCTATGCCCTTGATTGCCTCCGGTTCGGCAATGCGCACGTCACCGCCCTGGGACCCGAACACCTCGCCGCCGTGACTCCAGATGAGGCTCAAAAGCAGAGGCACTGAAGCATGCGCATACGTCCCCCACTGCGCTCCCGTATCGTCGCTGTAGGTGAGGCGCTTACCCGCCTCGATCATATCCAGCCACGTCCATTCGTTGCCGGGTGTGCCAACACCGGCATCCGCAAAGAGCTCTGAATCGTACGTAAGTGTGTTGATGGAACTGGAGAGCGGCAGAACGAGGGCTTGCCCCTGCCAACTCACCGCCTCCAAGGCGCCGGGCGCAAACGCCGAGAGATCGATGCTGCCCTCTACTCTGGTTGCCTGCTCGAACGGTTCGATGATTCCTTCCTGGTAGAGGAGCGGCAACTCATTCATATTGCTGATCATCAAGACGTCCGGCAGCGGGTCGCCGCTGGCCAACTGTCCGCTCGCCGCCGCCTCGTTTAGCGTTTCGGCAATCGGACTGAAAGGGGTCGGCGTGGGCTCCGCGTTTGCGTCGCTCGTGCCAAAGAAGGCGGCAAAGTTAAAGGCAGGCCCCGGCGGCACGACCGTTAGATTCACCTCCATTTGGAAGCCGAGATTCTGATCGTTGATTTCGTTAGCGGCGGTTTGGAGGCTGGCAAGGATGTTGCCGGCCTGCGCGGCCTGGAAATTAGCTCCTTCTCCCTGGGGGAGGAAGACGGCTACGTTGACCGTCTTATCGCCGGAATCCCCTCCAACCAAGTCCCCAAAGAAGCCACAACCGGACGCGATACTTGCCGCCAGCGGCACGCCCCCGATCAAGCCAAGAACCGATCGACGCGTCAGTGCCATCTCTCAAACCCTCCTCTACCACAACTCTCGCTACACATTCACTTTCACATCTTGTATTTAACCTCGGTAGCGCGCGCTCTCTCCCATAGCAATGCACGGCGCCAAAGGACGCAAATTGAAATACGCCATTGAGTAGGTTGGCCGTGGGACGCCTTGACGTTGCCTATTGTTCTTGCCACAAGAACTGCCTCCCGTCGCGGCCGGCCAACAAGCGATATCACTCCTGCAGCGTGCGGATCATCGCGATCTCGTCACACTTGGAGAACTTGGGACAGCGGTAGCACTCTTGCCATACCTTGATGGACAGGGAATCCCGTTCAACCTGCCGGAAGCCGCACTTCGTAAAGAAGGTTGGCTCCAGCGTGAGGGTGAACACCGTCTTGATGCCCAGTTCCCCCGCTTCCGCCACGCAGGCGTCCACAAGCTGACGACCAATGCCTTGGCCCTGGAATTCCGGTAGTACGGCCAGTCCCCGTACTTCAGCCAAGTCCTTCCACATGACGTGCAACGCGCAGCAGCCTGCCACCTTGCCGTCTTGCCGCCAGACCACGTAGTCGCGAATGCCGCCGTAGAGCTCTGCCAGCGAACGGAACAGCATGCGGTTCTGCTTGGCGTAGAAGTCGATGATCTGTTTCATGGCGGGCACGTCCGTCACCTGCGCCCGCTCTGCCCTGCCGGTGTCGAATACCCGAAGCGTTGCCACGTTGTTGAATCCCTAGAATCTGAATGTGCAATTGAGGAAGTAGCTAGAAATACGCTCAATTACCATCTTAACGCAATCGTCAATCAGGGAAAAGGGGGAAGCTCGGTAACCAGGCCCAGAATTGGCGCGCACGTGCGGCCTTAGCCGGCTTCCAAGTCACGCGCAGTTCGGAGCGGGGGACAAGCCCCCGCGCTACGATTCGTCGTGATGAGGGAGCGATCCCGCATGCTGCCCCATTGTTGCAATCGGCTGTGAGATGGGGCTGCTTGCACTATGGCTCTAGATTTCTCCCTGCGCTCGAAATGACACTGGGGCCTAACGCAATCTAGAGTCTCCCTCCGCTCTGCCCTTCGACCAGCACCCGCCGGATGTCGTCGGCAAAGGTGACTTCAGAGTCGTCCTGCGGCGCATAGCCAATCACCTCGCGGGCGTTGGCGATGCTCCAAAAGGCGCGGGCGTTGTTGGAAACGCCGTAGAAGATTTGGAACGGTATGCCGTGCTCGTTCGTGATATCCGGCGTCTCGATGGACTTCACGAAGAGCTGCTGCAAGTCCCGTGGGCTGATGTACGCGCCGAGGTTGCGCTTATAGCTCGTGAAGTCATTGGCGGCGTTGTCCGCCGGAATCTGGCGCGGCGCGCCAATTCTCACTTGCACCACCTCCAACGCGCGTCCCATGCTGCCGGTGGCGAAGAGGAATCCCAGGTGCTCGTAGCAGGCCTTCGCCCAGCCGTAGTAGTTGTCTGAGAGCGGCGGCGCGGTGACGTCGAGCATCTCCATCTTGCGCTGCCGCAGCAGGTGCTCGTACCAGTCGGCGGCGTGGTTCGAGCTGGCAATCACGACCCGCCGCACGTCCTCTTCCCGAGCGGTCTGATAGACGTGAAACGCCAGGTCGAGATTCGACCGCTCCGAGTAGTAGTCGCCGTCGTTCATCGAGTGTCCCTGCTTATAGTTGAAGGCCAGGTGTACGACGGCGTCCGCTCCTACGAAATAGCTGCGGTACGTTTCACGGTCGGCGTCGCGCAGGTCGGTGATGTTGACGCCTTCCACCAGAGTGCCGTCGCGGGTTTTTTCCCGCGCATCGAGCAACACGAGATCGTACCGCTCGCGAAACGCGGGCAGTAGCTGGGACGCAACGTAGCCTGCGGCTCCGGTAACAACCACTCTCAAGCGTGCCATAGGATTTCGTGCCTCATCTTGAATTGTCGCAATTCTTAGAAATCGGATTCAATTGGCCAGTCAACGCCATGAAGACAACTTGCCAACTGCCGTCATTCCGGCGGAAAGCCTGCCCCGAACTCGATTCGGGACCGGAATCCATCTTCGCCGTGCACGCCCTGGATTCCGGCTTTCGCCGGAATGACGGAGTCCATTCTGCTATTCTCATGTTAATGACGGTCAAGAGGCGACCGCAGTTTTCATCTCCTTGTGTGGACTTTCGCATGGCCATGTTGATTCCCGCGCAAGCGGGAATCCATCCCCTAGGCCCCGGCTTTCGCCGGCGTGACGGAGACTACTGATTTGGCCTTGTGAATCCTCACTTTAGCTTGGCATTACGCCAGATCCACCATCCGGCCGGTCTCGCCGGATTCATAGATGGCGTCCACGATCCGCTGTACTATTAGCGCCTCTTCCGCTTTTACCAATGGCGGCGTGCCCTCTTTCACATTTCTCACGACCTGGGCGAATTGGCCCGCGTGGTTGTGCTCTCTGCCTTCTTCATGGGCGGGCGTGTAGTCGAGCAGCCCGGCGTTCGGCACCTCTTTGTGGATTTTCAGCGGACGCAACGTCGCGCCGCCCTCGGTGCCGCAAAGGTACGCGTTCACTTCATTCTCGATGTTGAGCGCCCAACTCGTCTCCAGGTTGATGACGGCGCCGGTGTCGAAGCGGATCTGTGCTGTCGCAAAGTCTTCCACTGAATATCTGTCTTGATCGGCATCTCTTCCACGGGTAAAGAGGCCGGGCCGCTTGGCCAGCTTCGTAAAGACCGCACCGGTCACCGCCTTCGGCGTGGGGTGGCCCATGAGCCACAGTGTCAGATCGAGCGTGTGCACGCCAATATCGATCAGTGGGCCGCCGCCGTTCTTGTCCTTCTCCACGAATACGCCCCACCAGGGGATGCCGCGCCGCCGCAGCGCCAGCACGCGGGCGTAGTAGATTTCGCCGAGTTCGCCCTGATCGATGAGATGTTTGAGGAACTGCGCCCGCTCGCCAAAGCGCGACTGGAACCCAATCGTCAGCATCTTGTCGTTCTGGTTGGCCGCGGCAATCATCTCTTCGCACTCGGCGGCATTCATGGCCATCGGCTTCTCGCAAATGACATTGCTGCCCGCATTCAGCGCGGCGACGCTGGCGGCGCAGTGCATGAACGGCGGCGTGCAGACGCTCACCAGATCAAGGTCTTCCTGCGTCACCATCTCGTTGAAGTCGGCGTAGACCCGAGCAATGCCGAATTCGTCTGCGACCGTCTGGGCGCGCGGCACATCAATATCGCTAATGGCAACGACCTCGGCCTCGTCAGGAATCTTTGCGTATCCCGTTAGGTGAGCGCCGCGGGCAATACCACCGGCGCCAATCACGCCGACCCGCACTTTCGTACCCATCGCATTTCTCCTCATTCATTTTCCTGCAGTTTGCGCGTTATCCTAGTATACATTGACGCACTCCCTACCGCCCCGTACGATGAATTGAGCAACAAGGATTGGAAATTGCATGATTCTTCTCTCTGGCGGAACGGTCTACACGCCCCTGGAAGAGCTCCCGCAGACGAGCGTCGCGATAGAGGGTGGCCGCATCGCGCACGTAGCACCCGTCGATGCAATCTCAGAATTCTCTGGGTCCGATGAGAGGATCGACGTATCCGGCTGCATCGTCTGTCCGGGCTTCATCGACATGCACGTGCATGGCGCCTTGGGTGCTTCGTTCCGCTCGCCGGCGGCGGAGGACATACGCAAGGTGACGGCGTACCGGGCGACCACAGGCACCACCGGCCTGCTGGCCACCATTGGCACATCTTCGTGGGATGATACGGTGGCGGCGCTCAAGGCCGTCGTGCAAGCCGCCGCCGCCCCTGCCGGCAGCCGTCTACTCGGCGTGCACATGGAAGGACCGTATCTCAGCCCGGAACGGCCCGGGGCCATGCGCATTCCGCTCATGCGAGAGCCCAGCCTGGACGAGGTGGCCGCCCTGCAGGACGTCGCCCAAGGCATGATCAAGTCAATGACCCTCGCCCCCGAACGGGAGGGTGGCTTGGCGCTTGCGGCATACCTCACCAAGCATGACATCATCGCCTCTATCGGCCACTCGGACGCCACATTCGCCCAAGTGGCCGCTGCCGTCGGCAGCGGCGTGCGCCAGGCGACGCACACTTTCAACGCCATGCGTCCGCTCCACCACCGGGATCCGGGCACGGTGGGCGGCGTGATGGCCCATCCCGAAATCACCGCTGAGCTTATCGGCGACGGCGCGCACGTGGATCGGGAAGCCGGCAAACTGCTCATCGCGGCGAAAGGCTGGGAACGCGTGGCCCTCGTGACAGACGGCGTGGAGTTTTCCGGCCTGCCGCCGGGCCGCTACGAGCGGGCGAGTGGCGTCGCCGTAACGGTTTCGGAAGTTCTCGCGACGCGGGACGATGGTACGATTACGGGGAGTTCCTCGTCGCTAAATCGCAATGTCGGAGTTTACGTGGAAGCCGGTATTCCCCTCCCGCATGTTCTCGCCATGGCGAGCTTGGTACCGGCCCGGCAGCTTGGGTTAAGCGACCGGAAAGGCTTGATCGAAGCTGGAGCAGATGCCGATATTGCCGTGCTCTCCCGGGACTTTCGCGTTATGCTAACGATAGTAGGCGGCGAAATCGTGTATCGCGCACCGGAATTCGCATAGGGCTAGCGAAAATGACCGGTATCGGTATTGACATTGGCGGCACGAAAGTTGCCGTCGGCATTGTCGACCAGGACGGTAGCATTCTGTCCACCGACCGCGCGCCGATGGTAAAGGACTCCCACGAGACGATGCTGGAGAGCATCTGTACCGTGGTCGACCGCCTGCTCGCGCAAGCGCAGGAACGGCCGAGCGCCATTGGCGTGGCCGTTCCCGGTACGGTAGATCGTGACCGAGGCATCGCAGTATCTGCCGTCAACGTGGGCTGGCGAGACCTGCCGCTCGTTCCGCTCTTACAGGATCGGTACGATTTGCCGGGGGTCATCGCGAATGACGCCAATGCCGGCGCGTGGGGCGAATACGCGTTTGGCTCTGGCAAAGACGCACAGAACTTGGTGTACATCACTGTCGGCACCGGCATTGGCGGCGGCATCATCGAAGCCGGACGCGTGGTGCGCGGGCAAGGTTCAGCCGGCGAAATCGGCCATATTCTCGTTAGTCCGGGCGGCCCGCTCTGCCCGTGTGGCGTGCGCGGCTGTTTGGAGTCACTCGCCGCCGGCCCCGGTATCGCCCGCCGCGGGCGGCAGGCTGCGGCAAATGAGCTTACGGACATCGTGCGCCGTCTCACTGATGGGAACATTGAAAGCCTCACGAGTGTCACCGTGCGCGACGCCGCGGAAGCAGGGGACCCGGTGATGCAGGCGGTGCGCGACGATACGGCGCGCTGGTTAGCCATTGGCAGCCAGATTTGTCAGCAGCTCTTCGCCCCCGGATGCATCGTCTTTGGCGGCGGTGTTATGCAAGACGGCGGACGCTTAATTCAGGAAATCCGCAATTGGTTCCAGCGTCTTGCCGGGAGCCCGCATCCCGACGTAGGGAACTACATCCGACTTGCCGCGGAGAGTGAGCACTCCGGCATTGTCGGCGCTGCGGCGCTCGTCCTCCAACCGGAATCTTGAGCAAGGGTAAATTCTAGGGAGCGTGGCGCAAAGGCCACTTGCCTTAAGCTCTTACCTGCTTATCAGTGCAATCGTGCTGCATCTTGCTATCCCCTGGTCTAACAGCGTGGTCTGCGCCCTGCCGGAAGCTGAGCGCGCCTCCGCCATTGTTGCGGCGTCATCCTCCGCGCGGCATGCTCAGTTGCCGTCACTTTCCGCAAACCATCACACGGAGCCTAGCGCGTGCCCTTGACCTGCAGCCGCAATTGGGTGTTCGCGCCGTTGGGACGCACACGACGTGGGAGCCCCTGCCCGTTGCGATGTCCCTACGTATCTCTGTTCTACGATCTGCATCGGTCAAGTCGACAGATCGGCTTTTCTCCAACAGCGGCATTCTCCGTGTCTGGCGTCCACCGCCCTTAATCCTCCATCGCTTTGAGCCTCGTAACAAGCTGTAGGCATTACGGCGCACGCAAGCCGGTGCGCCCGAAATGGCAAAGTGCTCTACGCCACGCGAGCGCGGCGCCGATGCGTTGGTGAATTCCGCCCGCACGTTGCAAAAGCTGTCTCGACAGTTGTTACTATGAAGTGGGAGGTCCTATGGTTCATTACGGCCACACGACAACTATGAGTCTTGCGCGGACGACTTGCGTCATCCTCATCGCTATACTGGGAGCGCTTGTTCTCAGCGCATGCGGTCCGCGCGCCGAGCAGGGCGGCAACCTTGACGTAACCGTATTGTCGATCTCGCCCGATCCGGCAGCGGTGGGTGACGCCGTCATCACCCTGCAAGTCCGCGACATAGCAGGCAATCCCGTTTCGGACGCCACCATTCTGGTGGAGGGCACCATGACCCACGCCGGCATGCAGCCCGTCATCGTAGAAACTGTAAGCCTCGGTGAAGGAAAGTACGCCACCAAGGACTTCAAGTTCACTATGGGCGGTGACTGGGTCATCATCGTGCGCGCCACGTTCGCCAACGGCGCCACCGCCGAGCAGCGCATTGACCTGAAGGGCGTGCAGGGCGAGATGAAAATGGACATGAAATCCGACAAGCCCAAGGATGGCAATTAGACGTGGCCGTGTTGCGCAACCAGCAAACGAGGCAGCGCGATCTCCTCAACGTGCCTGTCGTCGGGCGCTTCTTGCGCTGGAAGCATGCCCGCACGTCCATGCAGGCGGTACTGCTGGCGGTATCGGCACTCATCCTCTACGACGGTTTTTGGGGCCCGCAGCTTGCGCCGAAGAATATCGCCGGTGTGCTGCCCTGGGTGCATTGGCGGGGCTTTGTGGTGCTGGCGTTACTCATTGCCGGCAACCTCTTCTGCATGGCCTGCCCCTTTATGCTGCCGCGCCGCCTGGCCAAGAAGCTCTTCCCCGCCGACCGCCCCTGGCCGACGTTCTTACGGAGCAAGTGGCTGGCAATTGGCGTGCTCCTGGTATTCTTCTGGGCGTACGAGGCGTTCGACTTGTGGGCGAGCCCTTGGCTCACCGCGTGGGTTGCCCTAACGTACTTTGTCGCTGCCTTTGCGATAGACGGTATTTTTAAGGGCGCGGCCTTCTGCAAGTACGTCTGTCCCATCGGACAATTCCACTTTGTGCACAGCATGGTGTCGCCGCTGGAGGTGAAGGTGCGCCAGCCGGACATCTGCGGGTCCTGTCCGACAAAGGACTGCATCAAGGGGCGGTATGGTCCAGTAGCGGAGCCTTCCCTCCGTCATTCCGGCGCAAGCCGGAATCCAGATGTACGGGATAAACCTCGGCAAGCGCAAGATTCGCATCTGCTCCGTCATTCTCGTGAAAGCTCGCCCCGGCACGGGGCGCGGAATCCATCTTCCGACGAACAGCGACCTCAAGCAGGTATGCCAGAGGTGACCAAGAGTCCTTCCCAGCCGGCAAGATCAGTAGCAATGCCCGCCGGCCTGCAACTCGTACAAAGTGGGTGCGAACTGTGGCTCTTCCAAGAAGGCAAAGTCGGCAACATGGACTGCACGTTCTGCCTCGACTGTATCCAGGCTTGTCCCTACGATAACGTCGGCATCCAACTGCGTGCGCCCACCAGCGAGTTCAGGCGCTTGGATCAATGGCACTCCGGCGTCGGCACGCTGGTGAAACGCGCCGACGTAGCGGCGCTGGTTTTCGTGCTCGTATTCGCGGCCTTTGTGAACGCCTTTGGCATGGTGGCGCCGGTCTATGTGTTGGAGCAATGGCTGGCGACACAGCTCGGCGTCACCAGTGAACCCGTGGTGCTCGGCATACTCTTCATCGTGGGACTGGTGGCCCTGCCCTTTGTGCTCGTGACCGCCGCCGCGTGGTCCAGCCGTGCGCTTGTCGGCGGCAACGAGACGTTGGCAGCCACGGCCACGCGCTTCAGCTTCGCCCTCGTTCCCATTGGTTTGGGCATGTGGCTGGCGCACTACGGCTTCCACTTTCTCATCGGCGCGTTGACGGTTATTCCCGTCATGCAGAGTTTCCTAGCCGATTTTGGTGTGCCAATCCTGGGCGATCCGCAGTGGGAGCTGGCTGCCATAGTGCCTGAGGCCTGGCTGGTGCCCCTTGAACTGTTACTCCTGGAACTTGGCGTGCTCGTTTCACTGACCGTTGGCTATCGTATTGCAAGAAGCCAGCAAAGCTCCGCCGCGAGGGCGATACGCGGCCTGCTGCCGTGGGCAGTCTTGATTGTCGCGCTCTTCTTCACCGGAGCCTGGCTGATGACGCAGCCGATGGAAATGCGCGGCACGATACTTGGATGAGTAAAATAGTGCACATGAAACGTAGCTTCGATGATACCGAGGGGATTAAGAGTGTAACTTGATGGCACTGTCACGTTTGACCCGCAATCGCCGCACACCGCGTCGTGCCGGATACCAGGACTGCGCTCACCAACAGCGCCAGCCTGCGCTTGCGGCGCCGCTCTCCGTGCTCCCCGCCCCTCTGGAGCATGGCGCGGTGGGCGTCTGGGACGAGGTAGCCGTCGGTGCGCTCCTCGTGGGCTGCGCGATCGCTTACGTGGTCTGGTTCTATCTCAGTGGACGGAACGAGAGACCGCACGACTCGGAGTGAGAGACTCTGTACAAGGCCGGGCCTAAGCCCCAAGGAGAGGACTAAGAGGCATTCGCCCCCAGGTCAGCCGTCTCTCCGCCCCTGGTGTGACAATGAATGTGTAGCGCGGGGGCTTGTCCCCCGCTCGGGACATCTGAGTGGAGCCGTGAGCGGATGGATCCCTGCGCAGGCGGCAAGGGCGGCCTGCAAACTGACTGATCCCGATCCGGCAACGGCTCTATGCTTGAAGTGTCACCGAAGCCTAGTCGCCTGATGTCAATTGGCGCACGGGCGTCGCGAGCAGGCCGATTTCGTCGATCTCGATTTCCACAATGTCGCCGGCGCGCAGGGCCGCTTCTTCAGTCACGATGATGCCTGTGCCGGTGCTCACCACGGTGCCAACCGGCACCGGGTTATTGCGCACGAGATATGCGGTCAGCGTCTCAAACGGGTGCCGGATCTGGTCGGTGTTTGCCGAACCCTCGAATATTACTGTGCCATTGCGGCGAATGCGCGCCGTAATCTCCAGGTTGTACGGGTCCGTGAGTTCGCCGGCCGTCACCATAGTCGGTCCTAAAGCCGTACAACCCAGGAAGACTTTGGACTGGGGCAGGTAGAGCGGATTCTCCCGCTCGATGTCCCAGGCCGACACGTCATCGCAGATCGTATACCCGATGATTTCATTGTCGAAGCCCAGCACGTAGGCGAGCTCCGGTTCCGGCGCCGTAAACGTGGAATCCACGCGAATGCCGATGGGTTCGTTCGGCCCGGCGCAATGTTGCGTGTCCCCTTTATAGAAGATCTCCGGACGGTCCGATTGGTACACCTTGTCGTAGATGCCCATGCGTCCTTCCATGTCGGCGTCGCGGAATTCGGCGCTGCGGCGGTAGGTCACCCCGCAGCCCCAAACCTGGGGTGGAAAGAGAGGCATGGTGAGCCGCGGCTCGTCCGGCTCCAGTAGTTCTGCATAGGCATGAGCGCCGCCTGATGCCTCCGCAAGCTTCTCTTCGATTACCGCGTCGAGCGAGCGGCGCTGCCGACGGGCTTCATCCACGAAATCAAGCGTCGTGGTTAAGTCATGAGCCGGATCCGTGATGTCGAAGACTTTTTCATCCTGCACCACGCCGACGTGAACGCTCTGATCCACGTCATAGAATTGCACCAGTTTCACGGTTTCTTTTCCCTCTCAGCTTCCGTTCTTATACCTCGCCAAACGATGTTCGCCCACTCTAAGAACCTCGGAATAGCCCCAGTCATTCCTGTAAGTGTTGAGTAATTCGTTGACAGAGTCCGCTTTCCATTCTGATGTGTTGACGGTGCATGTCATTCCGAGCGGAGCGAGGAATCTAGGGTCCCTACTTTAACGGCTTCAGCACACTAGATTCCTCTCTTCGCTGCGCTTCGTTCGGAATGACATGTGTACTAGTCATGTCTAACACTGCGAAAGGTGGCTTTTGTTCTCAAATCTGTCAACGAATTATCTGACATTTACAATTCCAGCGCACGCCGGATTTCAGGGGGCATAGGAGGCTAACGCTCGCTTGTCGTCCAGCTCTGCTTCACCCGCATCCCAGGCTTCTCCCATCATGGAGAACCTTGCAAGTCCTTGCCGCAGCGAGGAAGTCCCCTCTCCTCCAGGAGAGGGAGTGCCCCGCTTGAAAGTGGGGCAATGCAATGGTCTCCCCAGGGAGAGGGGGGTTAAGACATTTCTCTCAGGTTCTAGCTACGCAAAGTTCTCCATCTGTGGGAGAAGGAACTGCACGCGATTCTCCCAAGTAATCGCACGACAGTATGCCTCTATTCTACTGCTTTCACAATGTGCACACCGTTGAGCGCCATGTGAAAGAGAAAGACGAGGTGCAGCAAGTCGCCGTCGTGCGGCATAGCGCCTATTTCTTGAGCTATCTCGACCGGCAAGTCGTATGTCTGCACGCAGTTCTCCGGTACCACCACCTGGCAGTCGCGCTGGATGGCATTGGCGCTAAGACGCAGGTACATTGCCGTTTGGTATACACAGAGATCTGTGCAGTCGCCTATGACGAGAAAGTACCTCACCTCCGGGTGCTGTCCGAGCCATTGCGCCAAACCGGTGCCGTATGCCGGGTGCAACGAGTTCTTTTCTATGACCGTAAAGTTAGCGGCGGCAGGCAAGCCGGCAAGCTCCGGCACAGTATCAGATTCATCTTGGCCGGTGACGCAGTGCGGGCCGAATTGACCGAATTCCAGGGCATCGGGATGGTGCGTGTCCTGCGGCAATAAGAAGTGGCGCACACCAAGGGAGTGGCAGCGCTCGATTGCCGCTTGCACCGGTGCAATCAACCCCCTGACCCGTTCTCCCGCCAGCGGCCCTTTGTGGCAGAAGCCATTTACCATGTCTACGACGAACACCGCGACGTTTTCTGCTGTGACTCCTTTAGCGGCCCAATCGCTTGCCAAATCAAGCGGCGCGAGACCAGCGTGCCAGCCGGTCAAGTATGCCAAGAACGCATCACTGCCCTGCATTAGTGCTTGAGAACGCTCGGGTATTTGCGTGCTCACGTGTTGCCTCCTTTATCATGTCCGCCTGACCGCCGCGCTCCGGCATTGTGCCTCAAGCTCTTATTGTGCTTGAAACCGCTAGGTCTGTAAGAAGCTGCAGTAGGGATGTAAATAACAAGCAGCCTCCCAATTATCGCCCACGTCCCCATTCTCACTCCCCCATAGAAACTGGGTGTAGTGCGGGGGATAGGCCCACGCTTGCGATGTCGCTTGCGTGGCAACGGATTTCTTGTGGCACGGAGAAGATGGAGTCCCGCGTGCGCGGGAATTGTAAGTGTTGAGTAATTCGCTGACAGAATTCTCTCCCAAATTGGCAGTGTTGACAGATCATGTCATTCCGAACGGAGCGCAGCGAAGAGTCGCTCGGAGCGCGGAATCTAAGATGTTGAGCCTATTGGGCGACACGTTGCATGGGCCCTAGATTCCTCGCTCCGCTCGGAATGACATGTGTACTGTTCATGTAGAGTACTGCGTTCAGCTGCTCTTGTTCTCAAATCTGTCGACGAATTACCTGGCACTTACAGGAATGACGGACCAGGGCGCTGTCTCTCTTTTATAGAATAGCGCGAATTGTTTCACCGACGCCGATGTCAAGCGCATGTGCCGCGCCGGCACGGGGCAAGGCGATTTCAATACGCCCGCCGCTATTCACCACTGCCACAATGCCATCGCCCGCTGCATAGTGGGGTGTGATGCCGAGAATGGAGCGCCCACCAATTTCAAAACGAGTGCGCTGAGGTTCTGGGCCAAGGTCTTCCAGCCGCAGGTTGGTAATCAGGTTTCCAAAAACATCAACGTGAATTACTTCGCCCCGGATGTCACTTCCGCACCGCTGGGGGAGCGGCCAGGGCAGCCGCGCCATACCGGGTACTAGTGTTCCGAGAACTTCAGGCCGGACACCATGCGCTAGACGGGCGGCGACCGGGGCAAAGATGTCACGCCCATGGAAGGTTGCGCTCACATGCGACCGCCAGTATTCCGGTCTATCCAGAACGTAGACCCGGGCAGCGGCCGGATCCGATACCATGCTCGTAAGCACACCGTTATCCGGCGCGACGAACAGGCCTTGCGCAGTTTCGGCGAGTATGGCGGCACGCTCGCTGCCCACACCGGGGTCCACAACCACGACATGGATGCAATGCGGTGGGAAATGCGGTACAGCCGTTTCCAACGCGAACGTGCCTGCACGAATATCGTGCGGCGGTATCTCGTGTGTAATGTCCACGATGGATGCGTGGGGCGCCAGGCGTAGAATTACGCCCTTCATTGCGCCCGTGAACCCGTCCGCGGTGCCAAAGTCAGTAGTGAGGGTGATGACAGTCGACATAAGACAGACCGTGGGGCAGAATCTATGACGGTCTCACACTGCTCCTCGCGGCAAGACGTGGCGAGAGACTATGGAGGACCCGACCGGGACAAGGTATCTGCCACGCAGGCCGCCGAGTTCACTGCAGTCGGCCGCAAACGTCCGTCTTCCTGCCGGTCGGCGATACGGTTCGGCCGTCGCCAAAGCAAGCCCCCGACGTGTACAGAGCTACTTTGCTTCCCCTTCAGGCTTGCGGGTAGTGCGCGAGCGGGAAGGCGACCGCTGCGACCGACCGGTGGTAGCTGGGCGACGTCCGCCGCTGCGAGAGCGAGTGGCCGACGATTGCCTGCCGCGCGCTTGTCTCCCTCGCTGGACCGGCCGCGGCCACAAGTCTGCCGGCGTAAGCAGCGCCTTGAGCTTCTCTTCCACCTGTTTCGCGTCAAGCTCCTCCGACTCCCCGGCCAGCGACACTGCTTGCTTCGCCACCGTGCGTGACGCGCGCTTCTTCCACACTTTTAGCAGCGTTCCTACCAACTGTTCTTCATACTGTTGCTTCCACTCCCGTTGATAGGAATAGTCGTCCGGCCAGGCCATGGCGACCGTCTGTGCAAGGCAGCGCACAATGACGGCATCGGCAAGCTCATTCCATCCTTTTTCTCTGGCAGCCGCAGCGAGCGTAAACAGGGCCTGGGGGTGCTTGGCTAAGGCCTCGGCGGCATCCTTCACGATTTGCTCGTCGTCCAAGGCCGTCAGGGCTGCGGCGAAGGTTTGAAAGGGGGCAAGATCGCACTCAACCGGATCAACGGCGGTCGCAGCCCCGATGGCGGCACGCGCCCAACTCAGCGTCTCCTCTTTTTCAGGCGCTGCATCCGCCAGGCTTTGCGCTTTCTGCGAAGCCATCATCAATTGCGTAGCCGGGATATCATTCCATACCAAAGTAATCATCGATCAGTGTCATCCTCTCGTGTCTGTCGGAAGTAATTGTTGCTCTTGCATTCGTCTCTTGGACGCTAGAAATGCACCGGTTGCTCCGCTGCGTATCCTCCGGCTCATGCAATGTCTCTGAGATTTGCAGGCTGCGACGACGGTACATGCCAAGAACCTCTGCCTACCATTCAGAATTATCGCAGGCTGCACGGAGAAAGGCTACCTGTCATGTGCCCGTGAGTAACAGTAGTACACTCATTCCAATGGGGACGTGCTCAACTTATTCGGCCTGAGCTTGCCTGTCTTCAGTACTCCGACAAGCTCAGCACAGGCCCGTCGAAGGGCCGGAGACCGGGAACGGGAGCCGGATTTGTTGGAAGGGCCAATTCTCTTGCCGTACCTACTTCGACCCTTCGGCAGGCTCAGGACAGGCAAGCTCAGCATGAACGGCAAGGACGTCCTGAATGATGGGGGCATGCTGAGTCTGGTATCTCTCCCTCACTCAAGCCCTGCTAAGCGCTCGCTAATCTGCTGGGCCCGCAACTCCAGGTCGCCAAGCTTTTCGCGCTCTTTTTCCACAACCGGCGGCGGCGCGCGATTTACAAAGTTCTCGTTAGCCAGCAGGCCCCGCGTGCGCTCAAGATTGGCCAGCACACTCTCCTCTTCTTTGAGCAGCCGCTGGCGCTCTTGCTCCACGTCGCGCAGTCCGGCGAGCGGCACGTACACGGCCAGGCGGCTGGTAAGCACCGACACGGCCTGCTCCGGCTTCTCGGTGAGAGCCGCGTGGACGGTGAGCGGTCGTACGCGGCCCAGCAATTCTATGACTGCAGTGTGGTCCGTCACCGCGTCGCTGTGCACACCGGCCGCGATCGTCGCGGAAATATAGCGGCCCGGTTCCACCTCGTATTCGGCTCTGACGTTGCGTACGCCGCGTATCGCCTCGATGAGTTCGTCAAGGAAGTCTTCAGCTTCCCGGTCGCGTTCACCCGCCTCCGGCCACGGCGAGACGATGAGGCTCTCGGTCTCGCCTTCATCGGCCTCAGGATGGAGGTAGTGCCAGATTTCCTCCGTAACAAACGGCATGAAGGGATGGAGCAGCCGCAGTATCACGGCCAGCGTATTCTCCAGCACGCTCTGCGTAACCGCCTTGGCGCCAGAATCTTCACCGTACAGACTCACTTTGCTGGCTTCAATGTACCAGTCGCAGAACTCACTCCAAACGAATTCTTGAAGTGTTCGTCCGGCTTCGCCCAGATGGAATTGCTCGAGCAGCCGTGAAACCTCAGCAATTGTGTGATTGCGTCGGCTGATGATCCAGCGGTCTACGAGCGTCAGCTGGGAAGAATCCGGCTCCTGCGCTATGGTCGTCGCTCCCTCCGATCGGCTGCTCAGCACGAAGCGGCTGGCGTTCCACAGCTTATTGGCAAAGTTCCGCGCCGCCTGAATGCGCTCCGTGGTGAAGCGCATGTCGTTGCCCGCGGTGGTGCCCGTGACGAGCGCAAAGCGCAGTGCATCCGCGCCGTACTCCTCTACCATGACGAGCGGGTTGATCACGTTGCCCCGCGTCTTGCTCATCTTCTGGCCTTCCACGTCGCGGATGAGCCCGTGCAGGTAGACCGTGCGGAACGGAATGTCCCCCATATTCTCGATGCCCATCATGATCATGCGCGCCACCCAGAAGAATAGTATGTCGTGGCCGGTCTCCATGACGGTGGTGGGGTAGAACGTGCGCAGGTCCTCCGTATCGTCGGGCCAGCCCAACGTCGAATGCGGCCACAAGGCGGAGCTAAACCACGTATCGAGCACGTCCGGGTCCTGCCGCAGGTTGCCGCCGCACTCCCCGCACGTCTCCGGATTGTCCATGGGGTCGTCCACCGGCGGCACCGCGATAGTCTCGCAGGCGTCGCAGTACCACACGGGAATACGATGCCCCCACCAGAGCTGCCGCGAGATGCACCAATCGCGGATGTTCTCCATCCAGTTGTAGTAGATGCGCTCGAAGTGCTCGGGCAGAATGCGAATCTTGCCGCTGCGCACCGCCGCGATGGCAGGCTCCGCCAGGGGCTTGGTTTCAAGCCACCACTGCTTGCTCACCAGCGGCTCCACCACGATGTCGCAACGTGTGCAGTGACCGATGGCGTGGCGAAGGTTCTCGATCTTCACCAGACGCCCCTGGGCCTCCAGCTCGCGCACGACCGCCGCGCGGCAGGCGTAGCGGTCCATACCCGCGTAGGCCGCGCCGGCATGCTCGTTCATGGTGGCGTCGAGGTTTAGCACGTTGATGAATTCGAGACCGTGTCGTTGGCCGATTTCGAAGTCCGCTATGTCGTGCGAAGGGGTCACCTTGAGCGCGCCCGCGCCAAACTCCGCCTCCACTGCAGCATCGGCAATGATTGGTATTTTTCTCTCAGTTAACGGCAGACTGACCTGCTTGCCGAGCAGATGCCGGTAGCGTTCGTCGTGGGGATTCACGGCAACTGCGGTATCGCCGAGCATGGTCTCGGGCCGCGTGGTCGCGACGGTAATTGACGTAGAATCATCGTCCGCGAGCGGATATGAAATATACCAGAGGTGGCCGTCCTCTTCCTCATGGGCGACTTCAAGATCGGAGAGCGCGGTGGCGCACCGCGGGCACCAGTTGGTGATGCGCTCGCCTCGGTAGATGTGGCCCTTGTGATAGAGCCGCACGAACGTGCTGCGCACGGCGCGGGCCGGCCCCGGATCGAGCGTAAACGTATCCCGCGACCAATCGCAGGACGCGCCGAGGCGGCGGTGCTGGTCGTCGATGATGTGGCCGTACTTCTGCACCCACTTCCACACCCGCGCCTCGAATTGCGTGCGGCCCAGCTCTTGCTTTGAGGTGCCTTCTTCCTGCAGCAAGCGCTCCACTACCACCTGCGTCGCAATGCCCGCGTGGTCGGTGCCGGGCACCCACAGGGTGACATCGCCGCGCATGCGGTGCCAACGCACGAGCACGTCCTCGATGGCGGCCGTGAGCGCGTGGCCCAGATGGAGTTCCCCGGTCACGTTCGGCGGCGGCATGATGACTGTAAACGGCTCGCCCTCAGCATCGGTACGCGGGGCGAAATAGCCCCCTTCTTCCCAGAAGGGGTACCAGCGCGCCTCCACCGGCGCGGGTTCGTAGGTCTTGTCCATTGACTGTCGTGAATCTGTCTCCGGTTTGGCTTTGGCCATCCTCGGGTTGTCCTTTCCGGTCTCTGCTTTTCCCTGACCCAAGTCTCGCGTTCACAGCAACAAAAACCCGCTCTCATCGCCAGACGAGAGCGGCCGAACTACACCTACGACGGTTAGCAAAGCCGTTGTCGCGTTTGCAGCCAAGCGCGGCAACGCTAACCAATTAGCTTCCTTGTAATGGTCTTTCCGATACCCCACTGTCCATAAGGACCCTCTCAGCAAGCTATGCGGTAATAAGCCCTGCATGAAAATAGACTCCACAACAAGCCAGCTACCTGTTGTGAAGCCCAAAACTTGGTAGCGCATACGGGATTCGAACCCGTGATCTCCGCCTTGAGAGGGCGGTGTCCTCGGCCACTAGACGAATGCGCCACGCCAGCCTTTGTGACACAGGCTTCTTCTCTTGAGTATAGGCGAAAATAGAGTGTCGGTCAAGGGGAAAAGGCAGTCGGCGCCTGTGCGCGAGGAGGCTGGACGGATATGGAATGGCGGGATCGTCATGCTGCCGCACCGGCTCATCTGTTTATCCTTGCCTCGCTTCCGCAAGCTGGAGCAGGGCATCGCCGTGGACGCGAAAGAGACGCCACTCGGGCAGCATTTCCGCTCCTAGGCCCTCATAGAAGCGGTGGGAGTCCGTGTTCCAGTCCAGAGCCATCCAATCGAATCGCACGCAGCCGCGTTCTACGGCAATGGCCGCCACGCGTCGCAGGAGGAGTGTGCCTAACCCGCGGCGCCGGAATTCAGGGGACACGTAGAGGTCCTCCAGATACATGCTCCGCCCGGCAAGGAATGTGGAATACGTGTGGAAATAAACGGCGTATCCCGCCGGCTCGTCGTCCGCAAACCCAAGAAGCGCCTCGGCCGCCGGCGGGTCACCAAATAGCGACGCTCGCAAAGCTTCCTCCGTCGCCGTCACCAGATGTGTCAGATGTTCGTACTCCGCCATGCCGTGAATTAAGGCCAAGAGCCGGGGCACGTCATCTGCCGTCGCACGACGTATCGTGAGCCGGGGCACGTCATCTGCCGTCGCACGACGTATCGTGAGCCGGGGCTGTTTGGTCATCGCTGTCACCGTCCTTCTGGGTTGCGGGGCTCCAATGGCGCGGTATCCAAGCCCTAAAGCCAACGTATCTCGAAGTAGGTCTCTGCAGAGTCTCGCTGCGACACCCTAAGAGGTATCTCAATCCCCTATTGCGGGCCGGGAGCGCACCAGGGCTCGACAACGACGCCGGGCCAGGTCCGTTTCCAGCGGCTGGCTTTCTCCTCGTACCGCCCAGGCAAGCCGTACGAATAGTTGGGGCGGACGACCATCCGGAAGACATCGTCAAAGCCGAAGGGGGCGTAAACGTCGTAGCCCTCTGGCGTCTTGCGCAGTCCCAGGGCGGTGCAGCAGTGGAGGAAACTGTCGATGCCTTCTTTCGTACTGTGGAGAGGCTGGTGGGGAATGCCGAACTTTGCGGGATACCAGAGGTGAACGCGGGCCTGATTGCGGACTTCGACATTGACGCCTAGGTCCGCGAAAGCCGCCGCGCAACTCCGGATTGCCCGGTCCTCTCCCTCCCAACTGAGGTCGTCGAGGTCGCAGTAAAGGACATCGTAGTCTATGATGCCGAAGTCCGGAGGGAACCCGCTTACTTTGTTCCAGACAGTCTGACAGAGGCAGCCTGCGGCTAGGTAGGCGTCCGGCAGCTCAAGCTCTGCCAACCGGTCCGTCAGCGTCCGAATGTTCTCATTTCCGAGAACGATGTCGAGGAACTGCGCGTGGGGGTCCGATTGCATATGCGCCATGCTTCCCGGAATTCTCGTCTCCACGAGGGGCCTTCACTATGAGCTCTGCGTCACTCTATTCGCCGTCCTTATAGTGGTCCGCCGTCCGTCTGGCGGGCAGCGACGTTTCATGGGAACTCTACCACAGCCATGCTGGGCGATCTTCAGGCGATCCACCGGACCTGGGACTGCCTACAGGTGCAGAATTATCCGCATGCTTAAGTTTCATGCTTCAGTGAAACCTGGTGGGCGCAGCTTGAATTGCAGGGCAACCGATCATGTGGGGCGTACGCGTTTTCTTCAGCTAATGATTGACATACAATAGAACCGAAGCGGTTTCCAGGACTTGCTGTTTATGACCCTTCGTAAGGAATGCTAATCTGCCCAATGCGCGTGCTACGTTCACTTATTCTTCTGATTCTGGTCGCTAGCTTGTTGGCAACGAGTTGTCTGAGCGCGTCCCAAGAGCGTGCGATTTTCAAGTCGGCGTTGCTGCTCACTGAGGTGTTGCCGCAGATTCCCATCAAGCCGCTCAGCTTCGCGGGCAATCCCATTCGACAGGAGCGTACCGACTACGGCGGGTCAGACTCGGCGCTCGTTGGCGATCTCTACCTGCCTGACGGTGACGGGCCGTTTGGGGCAATTCTTATCTACCTGGGCATTGCGTCGCCGGCAGACGATCCCTACGCCCAAGCGCTGGTGCGCGGCCTGGCACAGCAAGGGATTGTGGTGCTCATCCACCAGTCGCGCCGCATGGAAGCCGGCATCATCGATCCCGCGGAAGTCGAAGGCATCGTTCAAGCAGTGCGTTATCTGCGGGAACGCCCGGTGGTAGACCGCGAGCGCGTGGGCATTCTGGGGTTCTCAGTCGGTTCCGGCCTTGCGCTGCGGGCGGCGGCGGATCCGCGCATCCGCGATGACATCGCGTTTGTGCACAGTTTTGGTGGTTACTTTGACGCGGCGAATGTGCTCAGCGCCGTGACCACGCAGCAGGTCATTGTCGACGGCAAAGATGTCCCCTGGACGCCAGATCCTCTCGCCGCCAGCCTGTTTCAGCATGCGCTGCTGGCTACGGTTACGAACGAAACGGAGCGCGTACGGCTCCAGGCAGCGCTTGCAGGTGAGGCTGAGCCTCCCGCGGAACTGTCACAACGAGGGCGAACGCTGCTCGCTCTGTACGAAAACACGGACCCGCACCGTACCCGCGAGATTCTGGCGCGTGATCCCACCCTGGTGGGTTGGCTGCAGGAGATTTCGCCCGCAACCGATATGCGGAACGTGCACGCACGGCTCTACATCGCTCACGACCACGCCGATGCCTTTCTGCCCTACAGCGAGTCGCTGCTCCTTGCGGAAGCTGCCCGTGAACACACAACCGTGGTGTTTCGGTCGTTTGTCCTCTTTGCCCACCTCTACCCGACGAACGACGCCGGCCAACTCATCTTTTTCCGCGAGGTGTGGAATCTCTATTGGCACGTGGTCGCGGTGCTTGCGGAGGTGGCCTAAGGTCAAGCCTGGGATGGTGTTTAGGCTAAGGCCAAGAGGCGGGGGACAAGCCCCCGCGCTACGACTGGAGGTCGCGGAGCTTGCGGAGGCGGCCAAAGGTCAAGCCTGGGATGGTGTTTAGGCTTGGGCTAGGAGGCGGGGGACAAGCCCCCGCGTTACGGCAGGAGTTCGCCTCACCGCTGCCGGAGGTAGCCTTTGGGCTGTGGTTCCGAATGGCCGCAGGTTTCAAACCTGCGCTACCGGAGAGCGTGGTGTTCGTCTGAAGAAACCCCGCAGTGAACACGGTTAACGCTGTTCGCCGCCCGGCACTGAGCAGAAGGCTAGACCTGCGATCCGTATCCTTGAGCTGGCCTCGCTTACATGTGTTCCGGCGCGGACATGCCCATCAGGCTGAGGCAGCGGGCCAACACGAGTTTGGCCGCTTGCACGAGTTGCAGGCGGGCGCGTGAGAGCGCGAGGTTGTCGGAGTCTATCACGCGGCAGTCGCGGTAGAAGGCATGGAAGAGCGACGCCAATTCCTGGGCATAGAAGGCGAGCCGGTGCGGCGCATGCTGCAGCGCCACGTCTTCGACGAGTTCCGGCAATCGCAGCATCATACGCAAGAGAGAAAGCTCGGCGGGATGTTGCAAGAGGTCGAGATCGGTATCGCCTGAGCCGACGCCCTCCTGTTGCGCGCGTTCCAAAATGCTCGCCGTGCGCGCGTGGGCATATTGGATGTAATACACCGGATTCTCGTCCGACTGCTCCTGCGCCAGGTCCAGGTCGAACGTCATGGCGCTATCCGGCGACCGCGCCACCAGGAAGTAGCGGCTTGCGTCAACGCCGACTTCCTCCACTACTTCACGCACGGTTACGACGTCACCGGTGCGCTTGGACATGCGCACCTCTTCACCGCCCCGCAGCACGCGCACAAGCTGGTAGAGGAGAATCGTTAGCTGTTCGGGGTCGTGCCCGAGGGCTGCCAGTGAGGCTTTCACCCGCGGCACATGACCGTGATGGTCCGCGCCCCAGACATCGATGAGGCTCGTGAAGCCCCGTTCCAGCTTATAGGCATGGTAGGCAATATCGGCGGCAAAATACGTCGGTTCGCCGTTGCTCCGCACCAGGACGTTGTCTTTATCATCCTCAACGTCGCTCGAGACGAACCAGGTTGCCCCTTCTCGCTCGGCCACGCGGCCGCGCTCGCGCAAGGTGTGTATGGCGGCCTGCACGCGGCCTTCATCTTCCAGCCAGGCCTGAGAAAGCCACTCGTCAAACGCTACGCCCAATAGCGCACAGTCCTCACGGATAGAATCCAGCATCAGGGCAAGGCCGCGCTTGTGGAGCTTGTGCAGTGCCTCGCTTTCCGGGATGTACAGCAGTGTATCGCCATCTTCCTGCTTAACCTGCTTGGCAAGCTCAATCATATACTCCCCGGCGTAGCCGTCCGCCGGCACGTGAGCGTCCATAGCGTGCAGTTGCTGGTAGCGTGCCAGCAGCGTGCGGGCAAAGGTATCCATCTGGCCGCCTACGTCGTTGACGTAGTACTCCCGCTGCACGGCGAAGTTTGCGGCTTCCAACACCCGCGCCAGCGTGTCACCGAGCACGATATTGCGTCCGCTGCCGATGGTGAGCGGGCCGGTGGGATTTGCGCTGCAAAACTCGATTTGGAGCGCAGCCCCGCCGCCCACGTCGCAGTTGCCGTACGCTTCACCTTGGGCGACAACGTCGCCTACCTGCCGCGCTAGCCATGTCTCGTCCAAATGGAAGTTGATGAACCCCGGTGGGGCCGCGGCGACCTGAGCAAGGTATGGGCTCTCCGGCAGCGCCGCCACAATCACCTCGGCAACCTGCATGGGCGGCATGCGCACGGCGCGCGACAACCGCAAAGCCAGATTAGAGGCGTAGTCGGCTTTCTCCGGCGGGGCGTACTCTACGGTCACGTCGGTATTCGCCAGCGGCGGGAGCTTATTCTCCTGCTGCGCCACGCCGAGTGCCTGCACCAGGAGTCCGCGAATGTGCGTGCGTGCCGATTCTCTGTTCATGAGTTTAATTCGTTCCTGCTCTTTGACACTCGACGGCCTGGTAACGACTCTCTCATGCGGTAGCATTACCGTTCGTTTAGAGTCGACAGTTCTAAATAAAGAAAGCGACCGCTTGGTGGCCGCTATCTGTAATCTCCATACTACGTTGTAGCGCCCTCGATTTCAAGCCTTGGCTTCGATTAGCCAGGTTCTCCTTCCTGCGTACCGCTGCCCAGCGCGTGGTATTCTAGTGCTACGTAAGCAGCAGCAAAGAACGCGCGTCGCCGCACTTGAGAATGGTAGGTAGCATGATTGTAGACGTACACTCGCACATGGCAGATTCGACGCTTCATCTTAGTGATGAGTTCAAGGCCGATCTCGATGCATCGTGGAAAGACCACACCATTCACGCGCCGCCTGAGGTGCACCGGCAAGAAGCAGTCGCCGACGTGGACGCTGTCATCGTCTTTCCGCTCAACGCGCCGCACAGCGGCATTGTGGTGCCCAACGAATACGTGGCCGACTATGTGCGCGGGGCCGGTGAGAACGTTATCGGCTTTGCGAGTGTCGACGCCAACGATGCGGATGCCCCCGACCGGCTTGAACATGCGGTCAAGCAACTCGGTCTGCGCGGCCTCAAGATCGGCCCAATCTACCAGGGCTACGATCCACTTTCCGCTGGGGCGCTCGCCATGTTCGCGAAAGCCGAGGCGCTCAGCACTCCCGTGATGTGGCACCATGGCACGACCTTTGTGCGCAAAGCGCCGCTGAGGTTCGCCCAACCCTGGCAGGTGGACGAGGTTGCCATTCGCTTTCCCGACCTCAAGATCATCGTGGCGCACATGGGACATCCCGGTATCGGAGAGACCGTCTCTGTCGTGCGCAAGCAGCCGAACGTCTACACCGACATCAGCGGACTCTATCCCCGCCCCTGGCAGTACTATAACGCGCTCATGACTTCCATCGAATACGGCGCTGCACACAAGTTGCTCTTCGGCACGGACTTCCCACTTTTCTCCGCCGCTGACACGATGGCCGGGCTACGCAATGTCAACGCGCTGGTAGAAGGCACCGCGCTCCCGCGGGTGCCGGAGGACGTGATCGAGGGGATTATCCACCGCGAGAGCCTGGCGCTGCTGGGACTGGAGTAGGTAATCTCTTATTCGGCACGAAAGTGGGCCAGTGCCAGGTTGCTTGCACGTGCGCGCTCATCCTGTTCGCTGAAGGCCGAATGCTTTGAACATTCGTGTTGAGGGCCGCGCAAAGCTCCTGCCAAAGCATGAGCGGGAGACCGTGGAAATTAGTGGGCAGCGCTTACCAGACACCGTTCACCCTTCGACAAGCTCAGGGCGAACGGGGTCTGGTGTGTTGGCTAACGGGCTATTCGCACAAGGCGAGTCTCGTGCGAGAACCGGGCTATCGGCTCTCTTGCTCAAGGCGAATGGAAACAACACTTGAGCCCTATGCGCGACGGATATTGCGCGCAGCGTAATTCTGCGCTTTCGGAGTTCGCTAGGTGAGAGGTTCTTCTTCCGGGACCTCTTCCTCGTGCTCCGCAGGCTCTTTGCCAAAGAAGCGCTGCATGATCCAGTCGTTGACGCCCCACGCGCGAATGGCCGAGTAGAGCACCCAGAGACTGAACACCCGCTGTAGCGTGGATTGCGAAAGCTGCTGGGCAATCAAAGCGGCCACCAGGCCGGCGGCAACCGCGCCAATGGCGATAAGAAATACCGGCTTGAGCTTCAGATTCTTCATGCGGTAGTGCGTGAAGGCACCGGCCAACGTGGTGGGGATCATTACCACGAGTGAAATGCCCTGGCCGATGTGCTGGCCGTACCCCAGAATGAGCACCGCGGCCGGTACCATGATGATGCCGCCGCCGACGCCCATCGTACCGCTGAGCAGCCCCACGCTAAAGCCGATAGCGAGACTCAAGAGAAATACGCTAAGTTCGGGATCGAGCGTCATGGCGCTTCCTCCCGGTGGAACACGAGACTCCAAATCGCCATGACTGCCAACAACACAAAACCGGCAATGAGGATGGCATTGCCCAGCACGGGATGCTGCAAAAGCATGCGCAGGCCGACGGCGGTGAGCAATACGGCAAAGAGGCGCTTGAGTTGCTTTTGATTAATGCGGTGCGAGATGCGCACGCCGATGGGCGCCGCGAGCACGGCGCTGATCATGAAGCCGGCGCCCGCGATGTACGCCGGCACGTCATTCCCCGGCGGTTCGTCACGAGGCCATAAGGCATAGACCAGCGCCGCGGCTATGGCCGTGGGCACGATAGCGCCCAGGCTCACGGCGTGGGCTTCGCGTTGCGACAGCGCCAGGTAGGCAGTAATCAGCGGGACGATGACGACACCGCCGCCGACACCGGCGAGACCGGACAAGGTACCGCCGGCAATGCCCACGGCAATGTAGCGCCACAGGGGGATGGAGTTCATGGCCTCAAAATACTAGCACGGATAGGACTGTCCTACAACGAATAGACCACGAAGCGATAGCGTAGGACAGCGCGTAGGGGCACGACATGTCGTGCCCCTACGCCCATCGCGCTGACAGGGGTATGTATTCTATATTCGACTTCACGTGTCATTCCGAACGGAGTGCAGTGGAGTGTCGCTAAGAGCGCGGAATCTAAAGCACAGCCCTGCAAAATCAGCATCTTTAGATTCCGCGAACCCTGTTCGACGCTGCGCTCGGAATGACATTTACATACCCCTGTCAGCGCCCTTCGCGTGAGTGTTCCGGCTGTGCCTGAGGAAGATCTCTGGGTCGGCAGCCAGCACTGCCAGGCTGCTGGACTCCGGCGTCCGCCGGAGTGACGGAGAGATTCCACGCTGGTTCTAGCCGGGGCAAAAGACTTCGCGCGGCAGGATGCTGAGGCGGAGATCGTGGGCGCCGTCGGCGCGGGCGCATTCGTAGTAAAAGTAGAGCTCATCACCCACCGGCACCACGTCCACATAGCGCACGGAGCGCGTGCCGCCCTGCGACTGCACCACCGGCCCGCTGACGCTCAAGCGCGTGAAGGTGCGTAAGTCAGCAGAGAGCGCCAGGCCGCACTGCTCCTCGTAGTTCTCCGAGACATCGGCGGAGCCGTCGTAGAACGCCAGCCACTGCTGCCCGACCCGCACGAGCGAAGAGATGCGGCTGCAGTAGCTATCCCAGCCGCTATCGCGAGGCGCGAAGATGTCGCCCTGCCAATCCCAGTTGCGTCCGTCGCCGCTTAGCGCTAGACCCGTACTCGACTTGGCGATGCCGGTATTGTAGACGTCGGCGGTGGCATGCATAGCTGCGCGCGCCGGGTCATCTACCAGCGCGGGAGTGGGCGCATAGCTTGCTATCATATGCCATAGCCCGCCCACGTTGCAGACGTAGGGGTCTTTGACACCCTCAGCGTGGATGTCCGCCGCCGTGAACACCGGCCGGCGGGAGGCGGGATCGAACTGGTCTGGCGTGTCGGCTTCCAACATATCGATGCGCCAGCGGTTGTCGGCGCTATCCACGAACGACATGAAAAGCAGAAAGCGCCCGCTAGCATCTCTGACGAGACTGCTCTTCTCTACTGAAGGCGAGTTGCCGAAAGCGGTCTTTTCAGCCGACCAGACGGACTCAAAATTCCTGCCGTCCTCGCTCCGTGCCACGTAGCAGGCAAAACCGCGGTCGGGCTCCTGTCCGCGCGGGCGCCGCCGCCGGTAGTAGAGATAGAAAGCCTTCTCATCCGGCAGGTAGAGCACACACGGCGCGCCGACCCAATGGCCGTTCCCAGCCTCCAGCGGTTCCTGCACCACGTGTGCAGTTTCAGGATCGAACAGCGTAATGGGTAGATGGTAGGTTTTCGCGTCACGCATCGAGTGTGCTTGCTTACGTTGCGTTTCTCAAACGGGAGACTCTATTCAAAGGTTCTTCTCCTGCTCTATCCGTCACTCCTGTAAATGCCAGGCAATTCGTTGACAGACTTGAGAACAAAAGCAACTGAACGCAGTGCTCTAAGTGAATAGTACACATGTCATTATGAACGGAGCGCGGCGAAGAGGGGAATCTAAGATGTTGAGCCTATTGGACGACACGTTGTATGGGCCCTAGATTCCTCGCTCCGCTCGGAATGACATGATCTGTCAACACTGCCAATTGAGGAGAGAACCCTTTCAACGAATTGCACAACTCCCACTTATCCCGGGCACTCCCGCACCCGTGGGGGCGCAGAAGCCAGCTTTACGCGCCCTGGGCCGTCTCAAGCGGGGGACAAGCCCCCGCGCTACTTGCCGTCGTGGACGTGGCAGCCCTACGCAAAGATCTCATCTTCGATCTCTGCTGGGGTAACCGGTCTATTCTCGGCGGTGGAGCGATTGAAGGCGAGCGTGAGCGCAAGAGTCTTAAGGGCATCATCCAACGGCGACCGTATCAGTGATTCGTCGACTTCTTCAACCGCGGCCAGAAACGCCTGCGCCATGCGCACCTCCGACGACGGTTCTTCTACAGGGTGTATCTCGGTCCCGCGCGGCGTGATCTGTTGCAGATCTCGTCCGGAGAAGCGCAGCAGTTGCTCTTCACTGACGAGATCGAGCCCCGAACTCTGCGGCAGGCCTACGAAGAGCGCATACGTCGTCGCCACGCTGCCCACAGCGCCGGTTTTGAAGGCAAATGCACCCGAATAGACATCCCAATTCTGAAATGACTCATCGTCTTTCCACGCGCTGCGGCCGAACTGTGCGTAAACTTCGTCCACCTCGCCGCCGAAGACCCGGCACAAGTCGAGCAGGTGCGTGGCCTGTTCCACGATCTGGCCGCCGCCCTGGGCAGAATCCAGGTTCCAGGGGACTCTCGGCACGCCTTGATACCACCAGATGCGGGCCAGTCCGAGTTCACGTCCGGCCAAGAGTTCCTGGGCACGGGCAGCCTGACTACCGTACCGGTGTTGGTAGCCGACGCAACAAAGCACACCGCCCTGCTCCACCGCCATGCGAATGCGGCGCGCGTCCAGCACGCTGAGCGCCACCGGCTTTTCCACGAAGATGGCGGCCTTCTGCGTGGCGGCATACTCAACTTGCTCGGCGTGCAAGTTCGGCGGGGTCACAATATACACGGCATCGGGCTGCTCGGTGTCGAGCATGTCGCGATAGTCTGTATATGTCTCCGCATCAAAGGGTGCGGCGGCTTCTTGAGCGCGCTCTGCGTCCACGTCGCAGATCGCCACAACTTCAGCGTTTTCGACCTGTGCAAGCGCGCGATAGTGCGCCTGCGCGCGGCGTCCCGCGCCGATACCTGCTACCCGCAATTTCATTTGATCACCTTAGTCTCGTCATCATTTACTTCATGTACATCTGCCCGCAGCAATTCAATAACGCGGAGCAAAGCCTAGCGCGGAGCAAAGCCTAGGGCGGAGCAAAGCCTTCAAAAAGTGAGGCGCGACAAGCATCCGTTCGTGCTGAGCCTGTCGAAGTACGTACGGATGCACATCGCTTACCCAACGTACGTTACGCCCTGTCCGTGCGGCGCATGGAGGTTCCCAATGCGGGGTACGCACTCAATCCGAAAAGGCTCACGCCACCGCCGTGCCGCGCAGAGAGTACGCCGTCGTCTCGTCAATGTGCACGGGCAGAATCTCGCCCACCAGGTTCTCACGGGGATCGGTGAAGAACGTGATACGGTCGGTGCGAATGCGCCCCCACCACTTGCCGTTCTTCTGGCCTTCCACCAGCACGTCGAGCGTGCGGCCGTGCAGGCGCGCATTCTTGGCCGAGACAATCCGCTCCTGCAGGGCTTCGACGGCCAGCAATCGCTGATGCTTCTCGTCACGGGGCACGTTGTCTTGCATCTCTTCATCCGCCTTCGTGCCCGGCCGCGGCGAGTACATAGCCGTGTGCACTACGTCGAGTTCGAGTTGCTCCAGCATCGCCAGCGTATTCTGGAATTGCGATTCCGTTTCGCCGGGGAAACCGACGATGATGTCCGTCGCGATGGAAGCGTGCGGGATGATGTCGCGAATGCGCGCTACCAGGTCCACGTACCGGCTGGCGGGGTAGCCGCGCTTCATGCGCCGCAGGACCAGGTCGTCGCCACTCTGCACGGCGATGTTGAAGTGCTCGCAGACATTGGGCAAGCTGCCGACCGCTTCGATGATGCGGTCGCTCATGAAGAGCGGATGTGAGGTAAGGAAGCGAATGCGGTCCAAGCCTGGCACTTCGCTGCACGCCGTCAGCAGGTCCGCCAGGTCGGGCCGGCCCTCCAGGTCGCGGCCGTAGTCGTCAACCGTCTGTCCGAGTAGCGTAACTTCCCGCGTGCCATGCCGCACCAACCAGCGCAGCTCACGCACAACCTCCGGGATCGGGCGGCTGCGTTCCGGGCCCCGCCGGATCGGCACGATACAGAAGGCGCAACGCATGTTGCAGCCGTATATCACTGGCACCCAGCGGCACGGACCGCCCAGCGCCAGCGGCGAACCCTCCAAACAGCCTTCGTCAAGCATGCCCCGGTTGCCGGCCTTCTGCTGGGCGAATTCCAATATGGGTTCGTACTCCACCGGCTTGGTAAAGACGTCCACCTGCGGCAAGCGGGCCTGCAAGCGCTCCAGGCTGTCGTCGCCCACCATACAGCCCATCATCGCGATTCCAAGATCGGGGTTTTTCTTTTTCATGCCGGTAAGCCAGCCGAGCTGACCCAGCGCCCGGTCCTCGGCGCTCTGTCGTACGGCGCAGGTGTTCACCACGACCAGGTCGGCCTGCGTCGGCTCATCCGCCCACGAGTACCCGAGCGCTTCCAACGAGCCGCCGAGCCGCTCGGAATCGGCCTTGTTCATTTGGCAGCCGTATGTGATTAGGTGATAACGCAGGTCCATGTTTCTCAGCAATCCAATCGTCTTCTCGTTAGACTGCGGCCCTGGCCGCGCCTTCCCATTGTAACAAGCCCCGCTTGAGCCGTGAAGAAAGCGCGTTTTGGCGTTTGCCCGGCCTGCGCAGATTTCCCTATACTAGGGCTTTGGTAAAGCTGATCTTAGTCTCGTGAGGCGCCATTGATGTCTCCGCTGGCACAGCCCAAAGTGCGCCCGCTCATTTCAGAGTGGGTACAGGCGAACGGCGATCTTCGTCTCGCGCTGCGCGATCCCGACGAACTGATTGAAGGGACCGTTTTCGTTTCACCTGCCCTCGCACCCGTGCTCGAACTCTGCGACGGCACGCATTCGCTTGCCGCCATTCAGGCGGCATTGACGCTGCGCTACGGCCTGTCCTTGCCGACTGCCAGGCTGGAATCCCTCATTCAGCAGCTTGATGAGGCCTTGCTCCTGGAGAGCGAACGTGCGGAGACCGCCCGCCGCGACGCCCGCACAGCCTACCGGAAGGCGCCGTGCCGCCCGCCGGCGCTCGCCGGCGCTTCGTACCCCACCGACCCGGACGAGCTTTCGGCAATGTTGGAGGGCTACATCAACGCCGTTGAGCCGCCTGCATGCTTCGATCCGCCTGCCGTTCGGGGGCTTGTTAGTCCCCACATTGACTACGACCGGGGCGGACCAGTCTACGCGCGCACGTGGCAACACGCGCGGGTAGCCGTGCGGGAGGCGGAGGTTGTTGTCATTCTCGGCACTGATCATGCGGGCAGCCCGGGCATGCTCACGCCGACGCGGCAGAACTACGCCACACCCTGGGGCACGTTGCCCACCGACCAAGACGCGCTAGACCGGTTTGAAGCGGCCTGGGGCGATGACTCTCTCTACGACGAGGAACTCCACCACCGCAGGGAACACTCCATCGAGCTGGCCGCCGTGTGGCTGCACTTCATGCGTGATGGTGAACCTGTGACGCTGGTGCCGATCCTTTGCGGGTCCTTCTTGCCGTTCACTTCAGGCGACACGAGCCCCAAGGACAACTCCAGATTCACCAAGAGCATTGCCGCGCTCGGAGATGCGCTCGCAGGCAGGAGCGTGCTCGTCGTCGCCGCGGCCGATCTGGCCCACATGGGACCGGCGTTTGGCGACCCGCAGCCGCTGGACCGGGAGGACAAGGACATTCTGAAGCATTTCGACCGCACGCTCCTCGCTGCCATGTGCCAAGGGGAGGCTGAGAGCATTCTGGGACTCTTGCAGCAGAGCAGGGACAAACAAAAGGTGTGCGGTCTCCCGCCCATCTACGCGGCGCTACAGATGCTTGGGCCCGTAGCGGGACGTGTTGTGGACTACGCGCAGTGTCCGGCTGACGGCTTGGCGGGCTCGGTAGTTTCGGTGGCGGGAGTAGTCTGGACGGACTGAGGCCTGCGAATACCGTATCCGAGGAGGCGAGCCAGCTCAATGTCATTCCTGTAAATGTCAGGTAATTCGTTGACAGAGTTGAGAACAAGAGCAACCTTTCGCAGTGTTAGACATGACTAGTACACATGTCATTCCGAGCGAAGCGTCGAACCCTGTACGCGGAATCTCGGGTCCATGCCCTGTGAACCGCGTCAACGAAATGTCCCGTGATTGGGCTTAACGCGGGATGGCCCCGGTTGCTACCTGGCCTTGCATTAAGATGGATTCCCGCGCAAGCGGGAATCACCATGGTCTTGTCGAGGCCGTACAAGGGAGTGAAAGTGAACGTCACTCTTCCCGTTCGTGCTGAGCTTGCCTGTCCTGAGCCTGTCGAAGGGTCGAAGCATGTACGGAGAGAGTAGGTCGAAATCTGTTAGTCGCCTCCGCCGTTCACCCTTCGACGATGCTCAGGGCGAACGGCAAGGTCGCCTATTTTCATGGTGATGACGGACGACCCGCCCCTCGCGTTTCCTACGTACATTCGCTCATTTGTACGCCTCTTTCAACATACAAATGACGGCGGCTACGGCATTCTGGCCCGCATCTCGATCCGTCACTCCGGCGAAAGCCGGAGTCCAGGGAGGGCTAGGGTGACAAGCTTCACTAGCCTGTGAACCGCCTAAGCCAGCTATTCAAGGAGAAGATGGATTCCCGCATTCGCGGGAATGACGGAGTCTCTCGTGCTGTTTTCATGATTGTGACGGAGCGAGGTCAACTTCGCAGAGATCGTAAGAGGCAAACCTTCTGGCACACAAGAATCACCGAGTATGACGCGTTGCCTACCGCGCCAGCCAACCGCCGTCGATGGGCACGATCGAGCCGTGCATGAAGTCCGATTCTGGTGAGGCAAGATAGACAATCAGCTTGCCAATGTCCTCTGCCGTGCCCCAGCGGCCGGCGGGCGTGCGCAGCCGGATTTCCGGCGCCCGCGCGGGATTCTGCTGCAGCGCTGCCGTCATGTCGGTGTCGATATAGCCCGGCGCGATCGCGTTCACGTTGACCCCGTGGGGCGCCCAATCCGTCGCCAGAGCGCGGGTGATGCCGGCCACGCCGTGCTTGCTCGCGACATACGGCGCGATGTGCACGCCACCCTGAAACGACATGAGCGAGGCGATGTTGACAACCTTGCCCCGGCCTTGGGGCACGAAGTAGCGTCCCGCCGCCTGGCAGAGGAAAAAGACGGCATGGAGATTTACCTGCATCACGGCGTTCCAGTCTTCTTCGGTTAGCTCCAAGGCAGGCTTGCGGCACGTGACGCCGGCGTTATTAACCAGGATGTCGATGCGGCCAAAGTGCGCCGCCGATTGGTCCACGAGCCCATTCAGGTCGGCAACCGTGGCCGCCGCCAAATCAGCTTGCAATGACAGGTAGCGCCGGCCCGCGGCCTCTACCTGAGCCTGCGTTTCAGTTGAAGCGGAGCGAGAAACGCCCGCCACGTCCGCGCCCGCCTCCGCGAGCGCCTTGGCAATGCCCCGCCCGATGCCCCGGCTCGCGCCCGTGACCAAGGCGACGTTGTCCTTTAGGCAGAATGCTGACGTTGTCATAGAAATTGCCCTCTCTTGGCGGCAACCACACTGCAGTTGGTCGCGCATCCGTTTCTCGTCACTGCACTACAAGAATATACCCTAGTCAGTCCAAACATACCCACACACGCGAACTCGCCTGCACGAGGGAATGGCGGGAGACTTGCGCATTGGCCCGGAGGGGCACGACATGTCGTGCCTCTGCCTCGGTTCCCAGTACCCGCACTGGAGAGACGGGAAACCCACATTCGGGCACGTCCGCGACCCCTGCCCGGGCACACGGGTTACATGTGTTCGGGGACATAGGTTACACGTTGCCCGGAGTGTGGTGCGTGCCCGCGTTGGATTGCACGCGGCGAGAAGCCGACGCGCCACGTGCGATTCACAACGCGGGAATCCCCTCTAGCTTGACGTGCGGCGTTCGTCCGTGACAAAATGCGATGCGTAGAAGAGCAATTGCACGCCCATGTAGCACAGTGCGATTGCCGTCTCTTGGCTTTACGCAGTCGCCTGCGTTACGCCTTTCCCAAAAACAACAGTACCCAAAGACAACTTCTGAATTGTAAAGTGCTCAAAGCGTTGCAAGCAGCCATTGCGCGTTTGCACACCACAGAGCAATGCCAGTGAGGAGGCGCCAGTTGGCCGGGTTCAAGGAAGTCAGTAGAGATCTCGACTTTCCCAGTATGGAGCATCGGATCCTCAAGTTCTGGGAGGATACCGCTGCTTTTGAGAAGCTTGTCGCGAAGAATAAAGACAATCCCCGCTGGTCTTTCATTGACGGCCCCATTACGGCCAATAATCCCATGGGCGTCCACCACGCGTGGGGACGCACCTATAAGGACATCTATCAACGCTACAAGGCCATGCAGGGCTATGCCCAGCGCTATCAAAACGGCTTTGACTGCCAGGGGCTGTGGTTGGAAGTCGAGGTCGAACGCGACCTCGGTTTCGATTCGAAGCACGAGATCGAGGAATTCGGCCTCGACAACTTCTCCCGCGAGTGCCGCAAGCGCGTGGAACACTTCTCCTCGGTGCAGACGAACCAGTCCATCCGGCTCGGCCAGTGGATGGATTGGGACAACTCGTACTACACCATGGACGATAGCAACATCGAGCACATCTGGTACTTCCTGAAGCGCTGCCACGAGAAGGCCTGGCTCTACAAGGGCTGGCGCTCCATGCCGTGGTGTATTCGCTGCGGCACCAGCCTTTCGCAGCATGAGCTGGTCGGCACGGACACGTACCGCGAGGTCACGCATCCGAGTATCACGTTGCGGCTGCCGGTAAAGGGACGTGACAACGAGTACTTCATGGTGTGGACCACCACGCCGTGGACGTTGGCCGCCAACACCGCGCTGGCCGTGCATCCTGACCTCACCTACGTCGCTGCCGAAGCCGATGGCAATACCTACTACCTCTCCAAGGGGACTCTTGAGAGCGTTGGCCGCGGCAAACTCAACGCCGTGCGCGAATTCCGAGGCGAAGAGCTGGTGGGCCTGGAATATGTCGGCCCTTGGCACGAGTTGCCCGCCCAGCAAGGCTTCTCTACCAAAGTCGTGGGGTGGGACATCGTCGGCGAGGAAGAGGGTACCGGCATCGTCCACATCGCGCCGGGCTGCGGCGCGGAAGACTATGAGCTTTCGCAGGAGCACGGGCTCCACGTTATCGTGCCCATCGACGGCGACGGCAACTACGGCGACGGCTTCGGCCCGCTCGCCGGGCGCAATATCACCGAGACCAACGAGCCGATCTTCGCCGCCCTGGAAGAAGCCGGCATCGTCTACCGCATTGAGGACTACACGCACCGCTATCCCGTGTGTTGGCGCTGTGGGGAAGAGGTCGCCTTTCGTCTGGTAGAAGAGTGGTTCATCTCCGCCGAAGAGATTCGCCCACGCATGCTGGCGGAAAACCAGACCGTCGACTGGGTTCCTGAATACGGCGGGAAGCGCATGGACGACTGGCTGAATAACATGGGGGATTGGTGCATCTCGCGCAAGCGCTTCTGGGGTCTGCCGCTGCCGTTCTACCACTGCGAGGACTGCGACCACGTCACGATTGTCGGCACCGTGCAGGAGTTGGAAGACAGAGCTATCGATGCAGCCAAAGTGCGGGCGCTGCCGGAGCTACATCGTCCGTGGATCGATGAGATAACTATTCGTTGCGAGAAGTGCAACGGCGAGACGGCTCGTATCCCGGAGGTCGGTGATTGCTGGCTGGATGCCGGCATCGTGCCGTTCTCCACACTCGGCTACCTGGAAGGCAGCGCTGAGTGGGGCAAGTGGTACCCTGCTGACTTCATCAGCGAGATGCGCGAGCAGATTCGCCTGTGGTTCTACGCGCTTGCCTTCATGAGCGTCACCCTGGAAGACGTCCGCGCTTACCGTAACGTGCTCATCTACGAAAAAGTCAATGACGAGCATGGTAGACCAATGCACAAGAGCCACGGCAACGCCATCTGGTTCGACGACGCCGTTGAGAAGATGGGCGCTGACGTCATGCGCTGGCTGTATTGCGAAAGCAACACCCAGCAGAACTTGAACTTCGGTTACGGCGTGGCCCAAGACGTGAAGCGACGCCTGCTGCTCTTCTGGAATGTCTATAATTTCTTCGTAACGTATGCCCGCTTGGAGGACTTCGATCCCACCAGTGTCAGTGTGCCCCTCGAAGTGCGGTCAATCCTGGACCGCTGGATCATTGCGCTGCTCCACAAGCTGGTGCGGGACGTGACCGACGACCTGGAAAAATACGACGCCTACAGCGTTTCCCGTCGTGTGAACGATTTCATCGAGCAGTTGTCCACGTGGTACGTGCGGCGCGGCCGCCGCCGCTATTGGAAGTCCGGCCAGGACCGCGACACCCTCTCGGCATACCAGACGCTCTACGAAGTGCTGACCACCTTCACGCGCACGATTGCGCCCATCATGCCGTTCCTCAGTGAAGAGGTGTACCAGAACCTTGTCCGCGCGGTAGATAGCGATGCGCCGGAGAGCGTGCACCACACCGAGTGGCCGCGCTACAACGCGTCGCTGATCGATGAAGAACTCCTCGCCCACATGGAACTGGCCCAGCGTGTCGTCAGCCTCGGCCGCGCGGCACGCAGCACGAGCAAGATCAAGGTACGCCAACCTTTGCCGGAAATACTGGTGCACGTGAAAACCGCTGACGAGCAAGCGGGGCTCGAACGCTTGCAGGAGCACATCCTCAGCGAACTGAATGTAAAGGCGCTGCGTTTCGTTGGACCGGAAGAGGAGCTGGTGACATACGAACTCAAACCGCGCTTCAAACTGCTCGGCCCCAAGTATGGCAGGCAGGTCAAGGCCATCGCGGCGGCGTTGGGCCGGAGCGACGCCCAGGCCGGCGCGCGGCTCGTTGCCCACGGCAAGCCCGTCACGGTAGAGGTTGAGGGAGAGCAAATCGAGCTCCAGCCGGAAGAAGTGGACGTGCAGGCCCGTGAGCGGGCAGACTACAGCGTGGCCACTGAAGAAGGGTACTTGGTGGCGCTCCACACGGAGATATCACTCGATCTCGAACGGGAAGGTATGGCGCGAGAACTCATCCATCACGTCCAGAACTTGCGGCGCGCGGCGAACTTCGACCTCTCCGATCGCATCGTGACGTACGTGGGAGTAAGCGACGGGGAGGCGGATCAAGCGAATGTGTCAGCCATGCTGGACGCCCACAGCGATGCCGTGGCCCAGGAGACGCTCTCCATGCGCGTCGAATCAACGCATGGGCCGGATGAGGCGCATCAAGAGACCGTTGACCTTAACGGCATATCTGTGAAGCTTGGTGTGGTACGTGCATCATAACCGGGCGCGGTTAACGGGCGTTCTAGAGGGCGCCGCTCTCAAACCGGATTGAGACTTCCCGCAAGATAATGGGTCCAAGAAAACCAGCGTGGGTTGAGACTTAAGCAAGCAGGACATCTGAAGGAGCCTTTGCACATTCACCACCAAAGCGGGAATGCTCCCTCTCCCTTTGGAGACTTTTGCGTAACCCTAGCGGAAGCGAGAGAGTTCCCTCTCCCTCGACGGGAGAGGGCTAGGGTGAGGGTGAATCTCCTGCATTCGCTACATATGTATGCCTATTTTTAGGTGATATATCTTGACACCACACATGTTATGAGGCCATTGCAGCCAAGAGACCCCCTCACCCCAACCTTCTCCCCAGGGAGAGGGAGTGCCCCTGCCTGAAGGTGGGGTTATGCAAAGGTCTCCTGAGGGAGAGGGCCAGGGTGAGGGAGAGTCGGCGCGGGCCAGTCCGAATTTACGACAAAGTTACTTTATGTGACGAGTTTCAAAGAGAAAGGAAGTAGATCATGGCTGAGAGTGCGCAGACGCTGCCACGAATCTTCAAGTGGTTTGGGGAGGGCAAATTCGCCGCCTCCGGCTTCCCCGAGACTGAGGAAGAGCTATCCGCGGTGGCGGGGCAAGGCATCAAGCACATCGTCGCCGCCTCGCGCAAGGGGCCGGATACGGCGACCATCGAGCGACTCGGCATGACCGTGGACAACTTTAGCGGCGTCAGCAGCGATGTGGCGACTCTCGATGCCGCGGTGGAGTCCCTGCACGCGGCTGCCCTGCGCGACGACAAAGCCCTCATTCACTGAGGCTCCGGTTTCGGCGGGGCCGGTACGGTCCTGGCAGGATACTTGGTGAAGTACGAAGGCTACGCTCCGGCGGACGCAGTGCAAGCGCTGCGTGACTTCCGCCCGGGCGATTTGAAAGGCGGCGAGGTGGTTGAATTCATCGCAGAGTACGCGGAGAGTCTGAACTCTTAGGTGATCTACGCGCCCAATTTGAGAAGGAGAGAAGCCCGCTACTCTGCATATAGCGGGCTTCTCTCATGAAATCTGTTCGACCGATTTTGGTTAGTATAGGGCACATGTGTGAAGGACTCGCCCTATCTCGGAATGAGTTCCAGTGCCGCCAGCACACCTGCCAAGGCTACAAACAGCAGCACAAGTTGAATCGTCAATTGGTTAAAGCGTTTCTCCAATTGGCTAAAGCGCTTCTCAATCCGCAACTCCAGTGCTTGCAGTTCCGTCCTCAAGCCTGCCTTCGTTACGAGTTCACCGTGCTCCGCACTTACTAGGCCAACAAGCACTTCAGCTTGGGCCTCTTCGAAGCCGGCCCCCGTAAGATTCTTCACTGCCTTGTGGGTGTCAAGCACTGCCATTTGTCGCTCTCTTCAGCGATTTCCATGTGCCGGATATGCCATCAGTATAGCACACGCTATTGGGCCAGCAGTTTGAACAAGACAGCTCAATTGCATGTCAATTAGCATGAATGGCACAAGTCGCATCTCAGTCACTCGGCACATCGGGATTGGGCTCCGGCCGGATGTGCTGCGCGAGAAACGCCACGAGTTCCCCAACCGGCACGCGTTCCTGCTCCATGCTGTCGCGGTGGCGCACGGTCACCGTGTTGTCGTCTTTGGTATCAAAGTCCACGGTAATGCCGAACGGCGTGCCGACCTCATCCTGCCGCCGGTAGCGGCGGCCGATGCTGCCGCTCTCGTCGTAGAAGACGTCCCAGTGCAATTGCAGCTCCGCCACGATCTCTTTGGCGATGTCCGGCAGCCCGCCCTTCTTCACCAGCGGCAAAATCGCCGCCTTGATAGGCGCGAGATAGGGATGGAACCGCAGTACAACCCGTGAATCACCCTTGGCGTCAACGTCCTGGTCGTAGGCGTCGAGCAGGAACGTAAGGAGCGCGCGATCAGCCCCGGCGGCGGGCTCGATGACGTAGGGGGAGACGTGCTCCTTCTGCTGTTCATCATAGAAGGTAAGGTCTTGTCCGGTGGCCTTGCTGTGACTGCGCAGGTCGTAGTCGGTGCGGTTGGAAATGCCTTCCAACTCACCCCAGCCGAACGGAAACTGATACTCGATGTCCCAGCAGTATTTGGCGTAGAATGCCAGCTCGTCATCTCCGTGCTGGCGCAAGCGCAGGTTCTCCTCTTTCACCCCGTAGGCGACGTACCATTGGCGCCGCGCTTCCAGCCAGTAGGCGTGCCAGTGGTCGTCGGTGCCCGGCTCGCAGAAGAACTCCAGCTCCATCTGCTCGAATTCACGCTGGCGGAAAATGAAGTTGCCAGTGGTTATCTCGTTGCGGTATGACTTGCCGATCTGGGCAATGCCGAAGGGCAGCCGCTGCCGCGACGAATTAAGCACGTTCTTGAAGTTGACGAACATGCCCTGCGCGGTTTCCGGACGCATGAAGGCAACGGCAGAGTCATCCTCCACAGGACCGACGTGCGTCTTGAACATGGTGAGGAAGCGGCGTGGGTCCGTGAACTCGCCGCCGCAATTCGGGCACGAGTCACCTTCGAGATGATCGACACGGAAGCGCTGGTGGCAACTCGTACATTCCACCAAGGTGTCGGCGAAGTGGGAGGCGTGGCCAGTGGTCTGCCACACGCTGGGGTTCATGATGACCCCGGTCTCCACGCCGACGACGTTCTCGCGGGTGCGCACGGTATTGTGCCACCACGCTTCGCGCACGTTGCGTTTCAAGGCGATGCCCAGTGGCCCGTAGTCCCAAAAGCTCTCGAAGCCGCCGTAGATCTCACTGGAGGGATACACGAATCCCCGGCGCTTGCATAGGCTTACAATCTCTTCCATGGTGTCGGATTTCTTTGCCAACGTGATTCCCTTCACGACTGTGTTTTCAACGCGCGCATACGCTCCAGAAAGGGCGTTGTCTTCAGGTCCTGTTCGGCGACATAGCGCACAAAGGCATCTGCGGTCTGTTCCAGTTGGGTGGTGGTAGCTGAGTCTGCCTGCAGGCGCTCAACGGTGTGCAGCGGCTCTTGTGCCAACCAGCGGAGGCACTTGATAGCACGAACCGTTAGCGGCGACCCGGAGGCGCCGCCACACGCAGCGCACACGACCCCACCGCTATCCGGGCGCACCTGGATACGCGCAGCCACAGACGCCCCCGCCGCTGAGAGCGGATTGCCGCACCGCGCGCAGTCTTGAAACTGGGCCTGATACCCAAGGGTCGCCAGTAGTTGTAGTTTATAGGCTACCAAGACCAGCGGCAATGCGGCCGTAACCGCCAGGGCGCCCAGCGCCTTGATGAGCAAGATGAACTCCCCATGCGCTTCCACTTCCTCTTCGACCAGAATGTGCGCGGCCTCGACGGCTTGGTAGGCGTAGGGCAAACGTGCGAGATCGGTGCGCAGTTGTGGGAACGTCTGCACGGTTTCCGCCTGCACCACCAGGTCCAGACTGCGACGGCGTACCACGAAGACCTTGGCCAACGTAAAGAGTTCCAGGTGCCCCGCCATGCGGCTGGTCGGGCGGCGCACACCTTTGGCAACTACGTTGAGGCGTCCCCGATCAGGCGTAAGGAGGGTCAGCCGTCTATCGGCCTCGTGAAAGTCCGTCCGGCGCAGGACGAGCGCTTCCGCGATGTACGTTCGTTCATTTGCCATGAAATCTCAACGTCTTTCACCGCAAGGGAGTACTGCCTAGGTGTACGTACCGCAGGGAGATGCTGCAAGGTATCGGTCGCTCATTCTTCTCAAAACGACACAATCCCCACCACAAATCGACGCTAGAATTGTGCAAGGCTGCGAGTTGCGTCACTCACAGCCTTGTTTGAACTCCCCCGTGAAATGGCGTATCCGGTTAGTCCCGTCTCCGCTTCAATAGCCGAAAATAAAATTGGACACACTGCCTCATCCACATCTCGCGTTGCCTGGGGAAGCATCCGCCACAATTGAAACATCGCTTGGCAATCGGCTACACTCGTTCTTCGCCATTACTTGCCTCAGTCCCATCTTCTGCCGGCCCTGGATGCGGCTCCTTGCGCACAAGCACCTTCTTGATGCGCGTGCCTTCGACGGCCAGCACCGAAACCGTAATGCCGTCAAGGTCCACCGTATCGCCTTCATCGGGCATGCGGCCAAGCTGGGCGTAGATCGCACCGCCCAAAGTATCTACCTCTTCATTTTCGAGACTGGTGCCGAGCATGTCATTGAGGTCGTTCATGCTTACTGCCGGGTCCACCACAGCCTCCAACTCATTCACCATTTCTACCCGAGGTTCCTCTACATCGTGTTCATCCTGAATTTCGCCTACGATCTCTTCCAGCACGTCTTCAATGGTGACGAGGCCGGCAACACCACCAAACTCATCCACACAGATGGCCGCGTGCACACGCTTCTGCCGCATCTCCTGCAAGAATTCGCTGAGCTTTTTCGACTCCGGCACGAAATAGGGCTCGCGCATCACGTCGCGCACCAGCGTATCGAGCTTGTCAGCTTCCACATACGGGAGCATGTCCTTGACATAGACAACGCCCTTGATGTTGTCAATTGTTTCTTCGTAGACTGGGATGCGCGAGTATCCATGTTCAGAAGATGTGTGGATAGCGTCAGCCAGGGTGCTGTCACCTTCCAGCGTCACAATGTCAACGCGGGGAGACATAATTTCGCCGACAGTCAACTCGCCCAGCTCAAACACGCCGTGGATCATCTCGCGCTCGCCTTCCTCGATCACCCCCTCTTTGCCGCCGGTGTCCACCATGAGCTTGATCTCTTCTTCGGTAACCGTCGGGACCGTGGTGAGCGCCTCTTTGCCAAAGCGATGCGTGATGAGATTACTCGAGTGAGATATTAGCCACACGAGCGGATGGAAAGCCGTTTGGGTGACCAGAATTACACGTGCCGAAAGCAGGGCAAAGCGCTCGGCGTGGGTAATGGCCATGGTCTTGGGCACGATTTCGCCGAGGACAATACTGACAAAGGCGATTGCGAGCGTGATCAATATGACGGCGATTACCTCATTGCCGATCACGCCGCCCAGGTCGTCTGAGAAGCTTACCGCGCCAATCGCGGACGCGAGGAACCCGACCGTCGTGATCGCGATCTGAATGGTCGTGAGGAACCGCTCGATGTTCTGGTGAAAGCCCCGCACGATACGGGCGTTGGAAACACCATCGTCCGCTAGTTGTTGAATACGCGCGCGGCTTACGGAGATTACCGAGGTTTCTGTCGCGGCGAAGAACCCGTTGAACAACGTTAGGATGAGAATGCCAAGAATCTGACCCCAACTTGACGGATCCAAAATAGGTCACTCCTTACTAATGAACGCCCTTCCTGCCGCCACACACGTCTTTCTTCGTGAACTGTTTCATGTGAGAGGTTCAATCTTCCCCAAGAGTCTGCCAATCACGTGCCTCGCCCCTCGCCGGATCAATCCTGCTCGGACTTTGCGGGCGACCCACGCACCCCCCGCACCCGCGCGGGCACGCCGTATGCCTTAGCCTGCGCAGGCACATCCCGTGTCACCACGGAGCCTGCGCCTGTTAATGCATTGCTCCCAACCCGCACCGGCGCCACCAGCAATGTACCGCTACCGATGAATGCGCCGTCGCCAATCTCGGTTCTATGCTTGTCTGCGCCATCAAAGTTGCACGTGACTGTGCCGGCGCCGACATTCACATCGTTTCCGACTACAGTATCACCTAAGTAGCCCACATGGTGAATCTTGGCGCCAGAACTTACCTGTGTGTTCTTGAGTTCGGCGTAGTTTCCAATCTCCACGTCGTCTGCCACGACGGTCCCCGGCCGCAAGTGTGCGAATGGGCCAATGCGCACGTTCTCACCGACCTCCGCGCCCTCAAGTACCGATTCCATTACCGTAACATTTGACGCAAGCCGCGTGTCATGCAGCCGTGTGCCCGAGCCAATCGTACAGTTGTCTCCCACCGCTGTGTTGCCGTACAGGTAGCAGTTCGGCCACAGCGTAACATCTCGACCGAACGTCACCGTGTCATCGAGCCACACCGTCGCCGGGTCGACGAGGGTGACGCCGCCTTGCAATGCCCGCCCGCGTACTCGCTCACGCAGCGTGCTCTCCGCCAGCGCCAAGTCTGCGCGATCCTCTACTTGAAGCAGTTCGACATCGGCGCCCGCGTGTCGCACCGTCGCAATCTTGGCAGCTTCGGCAAGCGCAAACGCGGCAAGCGACACGAGACACTCTTCCTGCCCCGGGGCGGCATCTCGGTGTTCCCAAAGCCACTCGCGTGAAAAACACATAACACCGGTGCTAAAGGATTCCACCGGCGAGCCCGCCGGAGTCGTGTCGTTCTCGGTCAGGATGCACTCGATCCGTCCGGCAGAGTCACGGACGATGCTGGCGCAATGCGGGGAGCCTGCATGGTGAGAAGTGAGCAGCACTAGCGGACAAGAAGTCTCATGCTGGCGCTGCATGAGACGAGACATAGTTTTCTGGGAGAGCAGCGGCATCGTGCCGGCGACAATCAAGACCGTACTGACGGTTTCCGGTACCGCGGCAACCATTGTGTCAAGCCAGCTACCATCATCCTGGTAATGGCATGCGGTTGCAAAACCTACGTAGTCCTGCAATTGGGCAGTCTTTGCGGTGCAAGCGATGACCAGGGGCGAACAGCCGATGCTTTGAGCGGTATGCGTGGGATAGACCGCCATGGGCCGACCCGCCAGCGGATGCAAGACCGTAGCGCGTTGAGACCGCATCCGCCCAGTCCGGCCGGTGGCCAAGATGATGGCGGCAGTAGATTGATGGGGGTCTGGGTCGCTCTCTGTCATGGGCTACTAGGCAGAGCAGTCCAAGCAACGGCATTGCGTGCCAACTCAGTATTGCTGAGCGTTCCTGACAACCTTTGGAACGCAGTCCGCCGTCCTACGGACGAAGTCTGCCTACACCCTTCCTCCTTGTGCGCCGCTCGCATTCCCGCGGCTGGGGCGGTAGGATTCGAACCTACGAATGCGGGCTCCAAAGGCCCGTGCCTTACCGCTTGGCGACGCCCCACCTGATTCATCATATCCGCGCCCCCAGGGAGCGTCAAGTACATCAAAAGGGCCGCACTCCGGCCGTGCCGGGACCTACTTACCTCCGAGCCTTACACTCTACAATTTCGCTCGATTCCAACGCTGTCGAAGAAGAGAACGCTTCAGATGGCAGAGTGGGTAAATGCCATTTTCTACTGTTACGCTCTTGCCAGGGACTTCGCCTCTTGCACCATGTCGTGGATGATGTCCAGGCCGCCGTGCCAGAAGGCGGGATCGGCCGTATCGATGTTGGCGCGTTGCATGAGCTGGGCGGGAGATTCGCTGCCGCCAGCCGCCAGCATGCCGCGATACACCTCAACAAAAGGCGCGCCCTGCTGCTGATAGGCGCGGTAGAGCGAGAGCGAGAGCAGTTCGCCGAAGGGGTAGGCATAGACGTAGAACGGCACGTGGATGAAGTGCGGAATATACGCCCACCAATGGCGGTAGTTTTCCGTCATCACCACCGAATCGCCGAACATGGCTGACTGCTGTTCCAGCCAGATCTCCCCGATGGTTTCCGTCGTAAGTTCGCCTTCGCTGCGGCGGCGCGTGTGCAGCCCATACTCGAACTGGTGCATCGCCGCCTGGCGAAAGACCGTGGCAAACGAATCCTCGATCTTCTGCGCCAGCAGCGTCAAGCGGACGCGAGGATCCTCGGTGCGCTCCATGAGCGCGTGGAACGTGAGCATCTCCCCGAACGTACTCGCGAGCTCCGCTATAACCAGAGACGTATCGAATTCAAGATACGACTGTTGGCGGGAGAGGCGAGCATGGATGCCGTGGCCGAGTTCGTGGGCCAGGGTCATCACGTCGCGCTGGTTGCCTGTGTAGTTCAGGAAGACGTACGGGTGCAGGCTGGGCAGGCAGGGCTGGCAGTAAGCGCCACCCCGTTTGTTGGGCAAAACGGCGGCATCGATCCACTGCTTCTCGAAGAATTCTCCGGCCAATTTGCCCACCTCAGGGGAGAAGGCGTGGTAGGCATCCAGCACCAGCGACTTGGCCTCGGCGAAGTCGACGCCGCCGTCCGGCGGGGGGAATACCGGCGCGTAGCGATCGTAGTCGTAGAGTTTGCGGTAGCCGAGCATGCGGCGCTTGAGGGTGTAGTAGTCTGCGACGATGTCGTAGCGTTGCGTCACCGCGTCAAGCATGGCGTGGGCGGTGGCATCGTCAACCTCGTTCGCTAGATTGCGCGACGACATCGGATCAGGGAATTCCCGCAGGCGGTCCTCGATGGCTTTCTCTTGCGCCGCCACGTTGAAGATGAAGGTCAGGATGTGGGCGTCGCCTTGGAGCGCCTTCGTCATGGCAACCTGAGCGCGCCGCCGCACATTGCGGTCACCATGGTAGAGCAGCGCCAGCAGTTCGGTCTCGTTCATCTCTTTGCGCTCGCCGTCCAGCGTTATCGTCTGGCGCAAGCGGCTGGTGCGTTCGTCGAAGAGCCGTTGGAATGCGCTGATGCCGGTGAGCCGCTTCTCGGCATCGAGCTTCTCCTCGGCTTCCGTGAGTGTATGTGGCGCAAAGACCCGCTCGTGTGCCAGCGAGTGCGCGTAGCGCGCGAGCGGCGGATGCGCCAGAATACGTTCGGCAAAGCCATCGTCCGCCTGCCGCCACTCCACGTCGAAGAAGAGCAGCGTGTTCTGCACCGCGGTGACCTGTTCCTCCGTGCGCTGCAGCAAGGCCCCGTGCGCCGGGTCGGCCGTATCCACCGAGAAGACCAGATGCGCGAACATTGTGGCCTTGTGGCCGCCCATGAATATCCGCTCGATCTCTTCAACCGCCGCCAAGAACTCGTCCGGCGCAATGTCTCCTGAGGCAATGCGACCTTTGAAGCGTGCCTGGAACGCCTCAGCCTGCGCCAACGCCGCTTTGAAATCCGACTCTATCGCGGGATCATCCGGCGCGGCGTAGAGGTCCGCCAGATCCCAACGCACAGACTCCGCGCCGGATTCATGTGACTCAGACGTCACCGATTGTGTTTCAGCCACTCTTAAATTGCTCCTATTGAATTGGATTTCACATTGCCACTAGTCAAACGACTCTACACCTTCAGCAGCGCCAGGAACGCCTCTTGCGGTATCTCCACCTGGCCGACCCGTTTCATGCGCTTCTTGCCCTCTTTCTGTCTTTCCAGCAGTTTGCGCTTGCGCGTGACGTCGCCGCCGTAGCACTTAGCGAGCACGTTCTTGCGCAGCGCCGGAATCGTCTCCCGGCTGATGATGCGGCCGCTGATGGCGGCCTGCAAGGGCACCTCGAAGAGCTGGCGCGGGATTTGCCGGCGCAGTTCCATTACCAGTGCCCGTCCCACCTGTTGCGAGCGTTCGCGGGGGATGATGCTCGAGAGCGCGTCCACGGGCTGGCCGTTCACGAGGATTTCCAGCTTCACCAGGTCGCCGGGCCGCATGCCGGTTACGGTGTAGTCCATGCTGGCGTAGCCCTGGGTGCGGGTCTTCAGTTGGTCGTAGAAGTCGGTGAGAATTTCCGCGAACGGCACCTCGTAGCGCAGGATCGCGCGCCGTTCGTCCAGGTACTCAAGCTCCTTGAAGGCGCCGCGACGGTTCTCGCACAGTTCCATGATGGCGCCGATGTAACCGGCGGGCGTGATGAGACTGAGCTCAACCCAGGGCTCCTCGATGCGGTCGAGTTCCGATGGTTCGGGTAGCCGCGCCGGGGTATCCACCTCCACACTCTTACCGGCAGTCGTGACCGCCCGGTATTCGGTATTGGGCAGCGTGGTGAGGATTTCCAGGCCGTATTCGCGCTCCAGCCGCTGTTGCACGATGTCCAAGTGCAGCAACCCTAAACAGCCGCAGCGAAAGCCGAAACCCAGCGCCGGGCTGGTCTCCGGCACAAACGTCAGCGCCGCGTCATTGAGCTTGAGCTTTTCCAACGCATTGCGCAGTGGCTCGTAGTCCTCGCTTTCCACCGGATAGAATCCCGCGAATACCATCGGCTTTGCCGGTTGATAGCCGGGGAGCGGCTGTGCCGCGGCCGCAGACGCCGCCGTGATTGTATCGCCAACCTGGCACTCCCGCAGCGTCTTGAGGCCGCTCGCAACGTAGCCCACCTCGCCGGTGGCAAGGCGCGTCTCCTTGACGAGCTGCGGCCGAAAGGTGCCGATCTCCATGGCTTCGGAGCGCGCCCCGGACTGCATCAGCAGTATCTCCTGGCCTGCCTCCACGGCGCCTTCCACCACGCGCACGTAAGCGACAACCCCTTTGTGCAGATCATAGTGAGAGTCGAAAATCAGCGCGCGGGTAGCCGCCTCCTCAGCACCGGACGGCGGCCCGATGCGCTCCACGATTGCTGCGAGCACTTCGTCGGTGCCCAGACCGGTCTTGGCGGACGCATAGATCATCTCTTCCCGCGTGAAGCCGAGATTCTCCAATTCTGCCGCCACCATCTCGGGCTGGGCGCTGGGGAGATCGATCTTATTGATCACCGGGACGATGGCGAGGTCGTGATTGAGCGCTTGGTATAGATTCGTTAGTGTTTGCGCCTCAATGCCCTGTGAGGCGTCGACAACGAGCAGCGCGCCTTCGCACGCCACCAGCGCCCGCGACACCTCGTAGGCAAAGTCCACGTGCCCCGGCGTGTCGATCAGGTTGAGTTCGTACGTGGGGCTATTTTCTTCCGCATAGAGCATGCGCACGGCTTTGGCCTTGATCGTAATACCGCGCTCGCGCTCCAGCTCCATGGAGTCGAGCGCCTGCTCCACCACCTTGCGTGTGTCGATAGCACCGGTCTTCTCCAAGAGCCGGTCCGCCAGGGTGGACTTGCCATGGTCGATGTGCGCGATGATGCAGAAGTTGCGTATGTACTGCTGATTCACTAAATGCGTGCTCGTCGTTATGCCATATACGGTTGGATTTCGGTTACAAACGGGGCCCCAAGAGCCTGGTCTCCGCCGGTTCAGTGCTGCTTGAACGCGTGAGACCGCTCAGGTGCCATCGTTCATTGTATCAAATGACGAATTGAGACCATCAAGCGATCCCGCCGCGGTGGCTGCCCGCCTGGTATCCGATCGCTATTGCCACGATGTGCGAAATGTTGCTCTCTTACCTGGGGCGCAAAAGTAATATGGGCATATTTAGAACGTGCGCCGTGCAAGAGCGTATCGGGGGGCTTTGTGCCCACTGGGAGGCTGTAGGCGATAAGGCAGCGCTATCCTACGCTCCTGCTTGCCGTCGGTACCGCTGCACCATGCAGCAGATCGCGCTGGATGAGCAATTCGGCTGTGCGCACCGCATTGGTGGCTGCACCGCAACGGAGGTTATCGGCCACTATCCACATGGCCACGCCGTTCTCGTGGGAAACGTCGCTGCGGATGCGGCCAACGAGTACGTCGTCAGTGCCGGCTGCGTCGGTGGCAACCGGGTAAAGCCCTTGGCTAGGATCATCCACCACGCGCACGTCCGGTGTCCCTGACAGCACGTCGCGTACCTCAGCGGCCGTCATGGGTCGGGTGAGCTCCAGGTGCACTGCCTCAGAGTGGCTGACCGCCACCGGAACGCGAACCGCGGTGCACGTAATCTTCATCTCCGGTTCGTGCATGATCCTGCGGGTCTCGTGCATGACCTTCCACTCTTCCTTGGTATAGCCGTCGTCGAGAAATGAATCGACTTCAGGCAGCACGTTACCCAGAATGTCGTGGCGGAAGATTTCCCGCGGCAGACTATCGCCATTGCCGGCGGCCTTGGCCTTGATTTGCTCATCCAACTCCACCACGGCATCACGGCCCCAGCCGGATACGGCCTGATAGGTATCGACCACCATGCGCCGGATGGGATTTACCTGATGAATAGGGTTGATGGCAATGACAAGCTGCATGGTGGTGCAGTTCGGCCCGGCGACAATGCCGTTGTGCCATGCCAGGTCGTCGTCGTTCACGCCCGCGATGACCAAAGGCACGTCGGGGTCCATGCGAAACGCGGAGGAATCGTCGATCACGGTTACGCCTGCGCGGGCAGCGATTGGCGAAAAGTGCCGGTTCGCGCCGGTGGCGGCGGAGGCGAAGAGGATATCCAGGTCGTCAAAAGAGTCCTCTGTGGTCTCTACTACGCCGATCTCCTTGCCGGCAAAGGCAACTGTCTTGCCTTTCGAGTTCGCCGAGGCGAGCGGGCGCAACTCCTTCACAGGGAATGCCCGCTCTTCAAGAATGTCGAGCAAGAGACGCCCCACCACACCGGTGGCGCCAAGAACACCTACGTTGTAACCGTCGCTGTTTGCCATGCCTTTGTCCTACGTCCTACTAACCGTTACTCGTTTCTGCCCAATTGGATGACCCTCTTTCCATGATACCAATAGAGGGTAGAATTCGCGCGGCTTTCGGTTTGAACATGGTGAACTTGCCCAAGTCGCTGGCCCGTGAGGACGCGAATGTGCAATTCGATTCTTATGGACGCTGCGCCGGGGTTTGCGCACAAGGAGATGCTTCCGCACACGAGATCACACGGTGAAGGCCAGCATCGACTGTTAGCCGCGATCTGGCGTTCGGAGCACGTCCTTGACTGCAAAGGAGCAGTCGGGGAACTGTATGGGATGAACGATATCCTGTGCTGAGTGATGCAGGCGCTGTCGGTAGTACGCCGCGCCCTCTACCGGAATCGTCGGCTCACGGTATATTTCGATCTGGTCTTCAACCAGATTTACAATCCAAAACTCAACAATTCCAGCCGCTGCATAGAGTGGTATCTTTAGCCGTCGATCTTCTTCAAGACTGGTAGCAGCAACCTCTATCACGAGGAAAACCTCAGATGGCACTGGGTGACGTTCAGAGTACGTGTCCTCCCGCTTTTCAGCAAGGGCGAGATCGGGTTCCGGTTCGGAGTTGCTATCAGGCAACCGGAGAGGATGCTGTGCACGCACCTGCGTGTGGCTGCCAAGCGCACCGAAAAACAACCCAAGCAGGCGATCGATGACCGCCACGTGACGCGGCCCCTCAGGACTCATACTGTGAAGCACTCCTTGAACAAGCTCGACGTGCTCATCTTCGGCAAAGAATCCCTGCTCAATCAGCCAGTGGTATTCGTCTAAGCTCAAGGGTCTTACCGTCATCTGGCTGACGGTTGGTTCAACAAGCGTCGCCACGTGTTCTCTCCTTACGATCCCCAGTTAGCGCCAACCTCTCACCTCAGCAGCAGACTACCTAAGCGGGCCTAGAGTCAGCGCCGGCTCTTGCACATTCAAACGCAATTGCGGCTGAGGGAGGCCCAGGAAACATCCTGCTGTCAATGCAAGAGTAGCACAGGTTTACTACCTGTGCTACGAAGAACGCATCCTGAGGTTTCCTTACGTCAGTCCCAGCAACGCGTCCAATCCGTGGGTAAGGCCTTTCAACTCCGGCACCGCGCGCACGGCCATGAGTACACCTGGCACAAATGATTCGGTGCTCGTCGAGTCCTGGCGGATGGTGAGGGTCTGCCCCAGACCGCCGAACACGATCTGTTGATGCGCTACCATCCCCGGCAGCCGCACGGCATGGACGTTTATGCCGCCGTGCACGCCGCCGCGTGTGCCAATGAGAGTCTCTTTCTCAGTCGGCACGGAGATGAAATCGCTGCCTCGCGCCTCCCGGATGTCAATGGCACTTTGCAGGGCCGTGCCGGAAGGGGCATCGATTTTGTGCTCGTGGTGATACTCCACGATGTCGCAGTAGTCCATGTGCTTGCCGATGAGCTTGCTGACATGCATCATGAGCACGGCGCTGAGGGCAAAGTTCGGCGCCACGACAAGCCCAACGTGGTTGGCTGCTGCCAACTCACCCAACTTCTCAATCTCGGAGATCTCCATGCCGGTGGTGCCGACCACGGCGTTGACACCGTGCTCGAGCGCCGTGCGCACGTTTACCCGCGCGGCATCCGCGCGGGTAAAATCTACAATTACTTCAGGCTTAGCTCGCGCCAACATGGCCGGCATGTCCGTGTCGGTAGCGATAGTCTGACCGGAAGCGGTGGTAAGACCGTCATCCGCGGCGATGACGTCCACGCCACCGACCAACGCAAGGTCGTCCTCGCGGGACACCGCGTTTGCAACGGTTGTCCCCACACGCCCGAAGATGCCGCACACGGCAACTCTTTGGGGCTCAGGACTCTTGGCTGCCATGACTCTCTACCACTTTCTCCCCGAGCTTCCCGATGAACCGTCGTTGCCCTCGTTTTGGGACGTATCGGGTTCACCGCCGCGGTCACGATCTCGCTCGGCTCCCGCGGGCGCGCGGTCTCGGTCTGCACCTGCAGTCGGGCGCTCGCGGTCAAAGCGTCGCGGGCCTCGGCCGCCGCGAGGCGGGCCGCGCCGATCGGATGATTGACCTCGTCCTCTATCTCCGCCGCCCCGTTCGCCACGGCTTGAAGGCGGGCGATCGGAGGGATGGCTTCCTTCCAACACCGCGCGGCGCGAAAGGTTCACGCGGCCCTGGTAATCAATCTCAACCACCATCACCATGACTTCGTCGCCGATGTCGGCAATGTCTTCGGCGCGTTCCACGTAGTCCTCAGCCAGTTCGCTCATGCGCACCAGGCCTTCGCGCCGGCCGTCGGGTAGCTTCACAAAAACGCCGGCATTCATGATGCGCGATACCGTGCCGGTAAAGATTGCGCCGACCTCGAGTTCGGTGGTCATATTGCGGATGGTCTCTACCGCCTTTTCGACACCATCCTTGGACTCGCCGGTCACGACGATGGTGCCGTCATCGGCAATGTCTATCTTCGACTCGGTCTCTTCTTGGATCTTTCGGATTATCTTGCCGCCGGGGCCGATTACGTCGCCAATCTTTTCCGGATTAATTTTCAGCGACTCGAGCCGCGGCGCATAATCGGAGAGCTCGGTACGAGGTTCCGGCAGAGCTTCCGTCATCACGTTGAGCACCTCTAGGCGAGCGTCGCGCGCCTGCCCCAATGCCTGCTCCATGATGGCGAAAGTGATGCCCGTCACCTTGATATCCATCTGCAGCGCGGTGACACCCTTCGCGGTGCCCGCCACTTTGAAGTCCATGTCGCCGAGGGCATCCTCGATGCCCTGGATATCGGTGAGAATTGCGTATTCTCCTTCATCCCCCAATACCAGACCCATCGCGATGCCGCCTACCGGTGCTGAAATGGGAACCCCGGCATCCATCAGCGCCAGCGAACTGCCGCAGGTAGAAGCCATGCTGGTTGAACCGTTCGACGAAAGCACTTCGGAGACTACGCGAATGGTATAAGGAAACTCCTCCTGCGAGGGCAGCACCTGTGCGATCGCACGCTCGGCGAGCCGGCCGTGGCCGATCTCACGCCTGCGCGGCGATCCCAAACGTCCGGTTTCACCGGTGCTGAAGGGCGGAAAGTTGTAGTGGTGCATGAACGGCCTGGAATCTGCGATTTCGAGACCGTAGAGCGGCTGGGCGTCGCCAATCGAGCCGAGCGTTGTAATGCTCAGCGCTTGGGTCTGACCGCGCTGGAAAAGTCCGGTGCCATGGGTGCGGGGCAGCACGCCAACCTCGGCGGACAGCGGCCGGATCTCCGCCGGGCCGCGTCCGTCGGGACGCTTGCCCTCATGCAAGATTTCGTTGCGTACGTGCTTCTTGACGGCAGACTGCACCGCGTCGGCCACGTGCTCTTGGCCGTGCTCCTCGCCCAGGGCTGCCACGGTGTCGGCGGTGATTGCCGAAAGCTGCTCCTCGCGCTCCGCCTTGTCCGGTCGCCCAAATGCCGCGGCGATCTTGTCCGCTACCTGCGCCTGCACCTGCGCGACGAGTTCGTCCGATGGGCCGTGAGGAACATACTCGTGCTTGGCCTTGCTGATCTTGCTGATGAGCTCTTCCTGCATGGCGATGGTCTCTTGTAACGCCTCATGCCCGCGCTCCAACGCCGCGAGCATCTCGGTCTCGGGCAACTGGCCGGCCTCGGCTTCCACCATCATCACGGCGTCGCGGGTGCCCGCGATGACGAGATCGAGGTCGCTTTCTTCAAATTGGGACATCAGCGGATTGATGACGAATTCACCATTGATGCGACCCACGCGTACCGCGCCTATTGGTCCGCCAAAGGGGATATCCGAAATGCAGAGCGCCGCGGACGCGCCGACAATGCCCATGACGTCCGTGGCATTTTCCTGGTCCGCGCTGAGGATGGTGATAATCACCTGCACCTCGTTGCGGTAGTCCTTCGGGAAAAGGGGCCGCAACGGGCGGTCGCACAGTCGCGCCGCCAGCACGCAATCGTCGCTGGGGCGCCCCTCACGCCGCAAGTACCCGCCGGGAATCCTGCCTACGGCGTAGTATTTCTCTTCCACATCTACGGAGAGAGGAAAGAAATCGATCCCCTCGCGGGGCTTAGAGCCCGTGACCGTGACCAGAAGTATCGTGTCGCCGCAACGGATAGTGACGCTGCCGCTCGCCTGCTCGGCAAACCGCCCGGTCTCGATGCTAAGCTCACGACCGGCGTGGTCTGCCTCTACCTTGTGAATCATACGATTCAAAAAACCCTTCCCGTGCCCCGCCTCAGCCCCAGATGTGGTTAGTGACTAGCAGATGCTGCTTCGCAAAGCTGCTGCTTCGCAAAGTCGCTGCTTCCTTGAAACGAAGCCGTTGTTGCGCACAGCCGCCGTTTCTCCAAGTCTCCGCTACGTTGCGTGCGGACTTTGTCTTGCAAAAACGCCGTTTCCCTGAAGCAGCATGTGCTAGTCACCAAATACTAACCCTGTCCCGCACGTGTCATTTGGACAAGCTGGTGGCCGGTGTTTGGCACGTAACTGAGAAAAATGTATTGGAGAAGATCACGTTTTCTTCCATTCTTCACTATAGCGGAGCGCGGGATGCCATTTCAAGGATGTGGTTCAAGTGAGGAGCCTACCTAGGACTCGGTGCAGGCCACGGGCACTTGCAGACAGAATGGTGGTATTGGCGCCAAGCCAAGGGTCACGCGCTACAAATCACCGTTCTCAAACCGGACGATCGGCGCAGGCTAACCACCACAGCAAGCCGCAGGTTACAAACCTGCGCTACCGGCCGCGGGAGGAGCAACGTGCCTCGCGCTCGCCTCAGCAGTAGCGTGGAGATTTGGTTCCGGCAGAATTGAGTAGTGACAAACCAGAGACTTCCACATGGTTCGGCTCGCAAAGTCGGCCCACGCTGCGGCAAGGGGTCCGCACAGCCCTCAGCAGCAACAGGTTTTCACCGCCTCCGTGCGCCCCCGTATTGTTTACTGGGCAGGACCTGAGCTTGTCGAATAGTCAAAGCACACCCGGTTTTGTAGATTAAGACGTATACTGTTGGTGTAGATTCCTGCCTACTGTTGTGTCTCAATGTGTAGGCTTCCTCCAATGGTGAACCAGGAGAAGGGAGTACTTTGACCTATCATGCCACCGGAATATGATGCAGCGACATTACGTGAGTACTGCGGGACGGTCGCGTTGGAGCCGACCGCCGATGTGGTGGCCGGGTCGTGGGGCACGTGGACGTTCACCTTCACCGTGGGCACGTACGGTATGGACGACCGCTCCAACCTGCGTTTGGTGATGCGGGGCGTCTGTGACTGGGGCGCGCCGGACTTCGACGATCCCACCGCGCCGAATTACTGCCGCATCCATACCGACGGCAACGCCAAACTGCAGGTGCACTTCGACCGCGAGAACCACGTGCGCCCCTGGCGGCGCACCATCCACGTGCACGTGCACGACGGCACGCTGGCGGCGGGAGAAAAAATCTGGATCGTGCTTGGCGACCCCACGGGGGGCAGTCCCGGCAGCCAGGCGCAGACATTCGTGGAGAGCACGTTCGAGTTCAAGTTCTTTGCCGACAACTTCGGCACCCTGCAGTTCCGCGAACTGCCGGACGCGCCGGTGGTGCGCATCGTGGCGGGCCCGACGGCGAGTTTGGTGGCGCAAGCGCCGAGCATGGTGGCCGCGGGCGAGGAAGTCGACGTGCTCGTGCGCGCCGACGATGCCTGGGGCAATACGGCGAGCAGTTTTTGCGGTGAGGTCGGCCTGTACTGGCCGCACCAAGCCGAGCCGCTGGCGAGCCACTCCTTCAGCCAAGACGATGGTGGGATTTATTGCTTCACCGGCCTAGAGCTTAGCGAGACCGGGATTGCACGCTTGGAGGCCCGCAGTGAAAGTCCGGCGTTCTCTGTCCTCAGCAATCCCATCCACGTGCAGAACGATCCACCCGACCTCCGCCTCTACTGGGGCGATATGCACGCGCAGACCGAAGAGACCGTAGGCACGGGCAGCCCCGACGAATACTTCACCTACGCCCGCGACCACGCGGGAGTCGACTTCCTGGGCATCCAGGGCAACGACTTTCAGATTACGGCTGAGTTCTGGTATGAGCTGCAAGAGATCGTGATGCGCTACAACGAGCCCGGACGCTTTCTCACGCTGCTCGGCTACGAGTGGTCAGGCAACCATCCGGCAGGCGGCGACCACAACGTGCACTTTCTCGGCGATGAAGGCCCGCTGCATCGTTCGTCCCACTGGCAGGTGCCGGGCGACCCCGGGCCGTGGGAGGACAAGTGCCCGGTCTCGACGCTCGTGGACCTTTACCGCGGCCTGGACGATGTCTTCATGATTCCCCACATCGGCGGACGGCGCGCGAACCTTGACTATTTTGATTCGGAAGTCATGCCCTTGATCGAGATCGCCTCGGCCCACGGCTGGTTCGAGTGGGTCTGGCAGGAGGCGCTGGAGCGCGGCTACATCACTGGTTTTGCCGCCGGCAGCGACGACCACACCGGACGTCCCGGCACCAGCCGTCCCACCAACGGCGGCATGTTCGGCGTGCGCGGCGGACTGCTCGGCGCCTATGCGCCCGATCTGCTACGCCGCTCGATTTGGGACGCCATCCGCGCTCGGCATACCTTTGCCTCAACCGGCGCGCGCATGATCGTCCACATGACCGCCGACGGGCACCTGCAGGGTGATATTTTTGAATCAACTAATCCGCCCTCGCTGCAGGTCAGGGTGGCCGGCTCCGCTCCCTTGGAGAAAGTGGAGGTGCTGCGCGGCACAGAGCCGGTCTACTCCCATTCCCTGGTGGAGCCGGAGAGCGGTATCCCCCGAAGAGTCCGCGTCGGCTGGCGCGGCTCCCGCGTGAAAGACCGCACCCGCCGCCTGCGCTGGGACGGCAGCCTGCGCGTGGGAAAAGGCCGCATTGCCGCGGCCAAGGGCTGGGCCTTTGACGATCCGACGGAAGGCGTTGTGGATTGGAACGAAGAAAGCGTGCGCTGGGTCTCGCAGACCTCCGGCGACTGGGACGGCGTGGCACTGGAACTCGTGGGCGATGCCGATACGACGCTGCAGTTCACCTCTGCGCCGGCCACGTTTTCGGTGCGACTTGATGAACTGGCCAATTGCAGCGAAATCGTACGACCCGGAAACACCGGCGTGGGCAGCGAGGTGCGCATCAGCCGCGACGATGAGGAGCGCGCACCCCTAGATGCGGCTTTCACCTTCCAGGACCCGGAACCGCTGCAGCAAGACCTTACGCCCTATTTCGTCCGCGTCACCCAATACGACGGCGAAATGGCCTGGTGCAGTCCGGTATTCGTGCAAAAGGCGTGATCCTGCAATGCATCCTTGCCAGCATGTGTGATTTCTTGCCTCGCCTGCGGGTGTCGGCAGGGGGCAAGCCCTCGCGATACGTCAAACCTCCCTGGTAGCGCAGGTTTGTAACCTGCGTCCTGTTGCGCCAACTGGATTAGACTGTGAGGAACCCCTGGAATCCGAGGCATTGAGGGGGGCCACAGTTCCTCGCGGTAGCAACGCTCCTCATGTGAGACCGCCGCAGGACGTGCGCAATGCCGTGTACCCAAGCGGGGGACAAGCCCCCGCGCTACGTAATCAGGACTTTGACAGATAGTTGAAACTCATGCCGTATCCAAATTTCCCTAATAAGCACCGCGAGGAGGCGTTTATTACGCCGGAAGCCTCGTTGGAATACTTTCACAGCCATAGGAGCGAGTCAGCGTTGCCGCCACCGGAATCGGTTATTCTCTGTTACCAGAGTTCCTTATTGGCGCACATCCTCGAACAGCACGAGACCACGAGCACCGAGCGAGGTGCGATGGTGAGCCTGCATTCGCTGAACGAGACGGAGAACCGGGTTGCCGTCAAAGGCGGCTTCGGCATCGGCGCTCCGGCGGCGATTGTGGTTCTGGAAGAGCTCATTGTTCAGGGCATACGGCGCTTTCTCTCAATCGGCACCGCCGGCAGTCTGCAGCGGCACGTAGCCATTGGCGACATTGTCGTTTGCGACCGCGCGATTCGGGATGAAGGCACGTCACACCACTACCTGCCGCCGGAGACGTACGCCCATGCCTCTCCCGCCATGACCAGTCGGCTGGTAGCGGCGCTACAGGCCACAGACATTGCGCATAGCGTCGGCACAAGTTGGACTGTAGACGCGCCATACCGCGAGACCGTTGCGGAGGTACAGCACAACCAAGCTGAAGGCGTGCTCACGGTAGAGATGGAGGCTGCGGCGCTCTTTGCCGTGGCGGCGTACCGGGGCGTCGAGATGGGCTCGCTGTTGACGATTAGCGATTCTCTTGCCGATCTGACCTGGGACCCGCACTTCCGCTCCGACACCACGCGGGTGGGTCTGGAAACGCTCTATCAAGTGGCGCTGGAGGCGTTGCAGGCTAATTCCGACTAGGGCTGGGGCGGCGGTCACGTTACCGCCCACGCACGGGCGCGTTCCACCGCGCGTTGCCAGGTGGCATAGCGGGATTCGCGCTCGTCGGCGCTGATTTGGGGCTCGTAGCGTCGCGCGACTCGCCACTGCGCTGCCACGGCTACGGTATCCGGCCAGAAGCCCACGCCCAGTCCCGCCAAGTACGCCGCGCCCAGCGCCGTGGTCTCCGTCACCGCAGGCACGACCACGGGGATGCCGAGCAGATCGGCTTGGGTCTGCATCAGGAGCGTGTTCGCCACTGCGCCGCCGTCGGCCCGGAGTTCCTGCAGCGCAACGCCCGATTCCTGCTGCATCGTTGCCACTACGTCGCGGGTCTGAAACGCGATGGCATCCAAAGTGGCGCGGACAACATGCGCCTTGGTAGAGCCGAGGGTGAGGCCGAGGATGGTCCCCCGTGCCTCGGGGTCCCAATATGGCGTACCGAGACCGGTGAATGCGGGCACTACGACCACGCCGCCGGAGTCCGGTACTTGCCGCGCCAGACCCTCGCTCTCTCCCGCCGTGGCAATGACGCCTAGCTTGTCACGCAGCCACTGAATTGCGGCTCCGGCCACGAAAACCGACCCTTCCAGCGCATAGGCAGGGGCGTCCGCAGAGGCTGCCACCGTCGTAAGCAGTCCGGTTTCCGAAGGCGTGGCCTCGTTGCCGGTGTGCGAGAGCAGAAAGCAGCCGGTGCCGTACGTGTTCTTAGCGTGGCCGGGTTGCCAGCAGGTCTGACCGAAAAGCGCCGCCTGCTGATCGCCCGCAATGCCGGCAATCGGAGTGGCAGCGCCAAACACCGCCGGATCTGTGTGCCCCACTACGCCCGATGAAGGTACCACCTGCGGCATGGCTTCGCGCGAAATGCCAAAGAGCGCCAGCAAACCGGCATCCCAGTCACGGGCGCGGATGTCGTAGAGCATGGTGCGGGAGGCGTTGGTGGGATCGGTCACGTGCTGGGCGTGACCCGTCAGGTTTGCAATGAGCCAAGAGTCCACCGTGCCCAGGCAGAGGTCGTTCTGCGCCGCCAGTTCGCTGGCGCGGGGCACGTTACGCAGGATCCACTCGAACTTGGGGCCCGAAAAGTAGGCATCGAGCACCAGGCCGGTCTTCTGCCGAACAGCGCTGGCCAGGCCCTGCGCCTCCAGCTCCTGGCAGCGCCCCGCCGTGCGACGGCATTGCCAGACGATCGCGTTGCCCAGCGGCTCACCCGTGGACCGTTGCCAGGCGAGGCTCGTCTCCCGCTGGTTGGTGATGCCGACGGCCGCAATCCGCTCGGGCGCGACAGCCGTCACTTTCAGTACGGCTTGGATGCACGCATACTGCGATTGCCAGATGGCGCTAGGGTCGTGCTCCACCCAGCCTGTCTGCGGGTAGACTTGCGGCAGCTCTTGGCCTGCGCTGGCGACGATCTGCCCTTCGACATCAAATAGGATGGCGCGGGAGGAGGTGGTGCCTTGGTCAAGGGCGAGTATGTAGTCGTTCACGCTAGTGCCACTTCTCGTTCAGATTCTGGGGCGCCAGTCGCCGTCACTCCGGCGCAAGCCGGAGTCCAGGGGGTCTGTGAGGCCGAAGTTCGCAAGTCAATTGAAGAATCACGAGTGCTCACACGGCAGCCGGGCGCTCAATCCGTAGTTGCTGGCCGTCGAGCACAGGCAACGTAAACCGAATACGGCCTGCTGCTATCGCCGTTACGTCGTTCACCGATTCGCCATTGCTCGTAATCAGCGCACTCTGCCAGGCAGGAGGCACCTCCGCTGTGAGAGTGAGTTCCCTATTCTGCACGCGCTCCGGTATTCTGGGCGCTTCCATGTAGAAATTGATTGCGTCGTCAGCGGCGCAGTACCCGCGCGGATGGGCGGTACGGCGTAGCAAGATGTAGTCAATTACCTCGTCCGGCGTCGCCCGCCACACGTCCCCGACTTCCGCAACTTTCGCAAAGCGTTCGCCAAGCAAAGCGGGCGTAATGTCGCGTTCAGGGTCAGCCGGATCATCGGCTACAAACTGGGCGCTATCCACCAGCCAGCCCTCCGTATCCCGTGCCTGGTGCAGCCGCCAGTAGGGATCGTAGGTCCGCGCGGGCAGCGGGAGACCCTCTACCGTGTAGAGCGCTGACCGGCCCAGCGCATACAGGTCCTCGTCGACGTGGTTGTAGTTCAGGCGGTCTTCCAGCGTTAGAACTGCCTGGTAGCCGGCGGCTTGCACCTCTGCCGGCAGAATCCCATGGTGATGGTCTATAGTCGATACCACGAGCATCGTAACCGGCGCATCCACAAGTTTCTCGAGAGCTTCCCGCGATTCCCGCGTAGGGGCGTCCCTTGTGGGCGCCCATTCTCCTTGTTGCTTTCGTGTCGAGCCGCTGCCGGCAACGCTCCAGCCCTCCCGCTGGAGTTCCCGCAAGTCGTCATTGCTCAGAGCAGGTACATGTTTCCGGCTGCCCGATTCACTCTGGCCGCTGCCGCTTGATAGTCCCTCCGCGTCGAGGGCTATGGTCCCGGGTATCGCATGCCGGCGGTGCAACGGTAGGGCCGACTCCAATAGGGAGTGCACTGCTGCGTCGTACGTGATGGAATACACCCAGCGCCAACCGTGCTTCCAAGTTTCTACGCGCAGCATGCGGCTTCTCCTAAGCGACTAATGGCGCAATCTTGCCACAAGACCAAACAGAATTTTAGTCCGTAATTCCCAAGAAAGCTGAAAGGCATCTCTTGCGTGATTCGTGGACACCCGCCTTCGCGGCAGTGACCGGTGAGACCACACGTCTCACTTCAGCGTTGACCTTAACTATAAAGGAATGTCCTGCTTTTTTCGCACCACCTAGAATAGAGGAGTGATGCGTTCCTCAAGACTGAAGGAGACCCTGGATGCCGAACCTGGAATTGCGTACCCGCTTCCTCATCCACGAACCGCGCACTATCGACTTGCCCTACCGGGAAGAGCACTTTGGCTTCAAGCACGCCTCCGTGAGTATTCCGCCATCCCAGGCTGCCATCGTGCTGGTGGACTGCTGGGACGAGCCGACCATCGAGAGCCACGGCGAGCGCTCCGCTCAGATTTGCCAAGACCTCATCCGGCCGCTGCTTGATGCGTGCCGCGCGTTGGGAGTTGCTGTGGTGCACGCGCCGTCGCCGCCGGTGGCACGGAAGTTCCCGCAGTGGTTGCGCTACGCGGGCGATAGCGAACTCAATCCGCCGCCAAAGGCCGTCGCCGACTGGCCGCCGCCGGACTTCGCGCTACGGCAAGGCGCGTGGGCAAACCTGGAAGCGCACTACGGCGAGGAGTGGCAGCCTTTGCGCCGTCAACATGAGGAAGCTCGGTCCATTGATCAAGCCGTGTGGCCCACGGCAGAAGACTTCGTAATCGCCACCGGCGAGCAACTGCACCGCCTGTGCCGGGACAAGCAGATCCGCTATCTCTTCTACGCAGGCTTTGCCGCCAACTACTGTGTGCCCCACCGCGACTATGGCGTCTTCGCCATGCGCGAGCGTGGCTACTGCATAATCCTACTGCGGGACTGCACGACGAGCATCGGCACACCCGGCCTGCCGCACAGTCTCTGTACGGAAGAGGTGTTTCATCACCTTGAATCGCGCAGTCTTGCCGGGTCGATTACGGCGAAGGAGTTCACGGCAGCGGCGGAATCCGTGACGGCAGCAACCATGGCTGACTAGAGAAAAGAAGAGGGAGGCAACGCCCCCGTGCCTCCCTCTTCGGAAGAATTCTAGCCTACGTGTGTTCCCAGGTAACCGTCCACGCGTAGGGGCGGTTCGCGAACCGCCCCTACAGCCCGCACAGTCGGAATCCTCTCTGCGCTCGGAATGACATTTCGGAAGAATTTTAGCTAACGTGTCCTCTCGTAACAGTTTCCGCATTGGGGCGGTTCGCGAACCGCACTTACTTCGCGGCAGCGGCGCGGCAGGTCGCAGGTGCAACGAAGGCGGGATGACGCGAAGAAGGGAGGCCACGCCCCGTGCCTCCCTTCTCAGTGGATGTATTGCCTACGGGTCTGAATGTTACAGGTCATACGTAGGGGCGGTTCACGAACCGCCCCTACTGCTAGATTCCTCGCTATGCTCGGAATGACATTCGCGTTCGGATTGACACTTGCGCTCGGAAGAATAGCGACTGTCAACTGAAACCGGCTTGAGAACCTAAGCGTTCTCCTTCTTCCAGTCCTCGATGGCCTGCTCGAGCGCCGCGAAGGAGTTATCGACCGCCTCTTCCGACGTCAGATTGTCTTCCTCGCGGAAGTGGGGCCGCAGGTGCGTATTGAGGGCACCGGTGAAGCTCCGGTACGCTGGGTGAGGCCAGAACGGCGTGGCATAGCCCGCGCTGCGAGCGAATGACAACTGGTTGGCCGGGTGCGGGTTGTCTTCCGGCGGGCCGAAGGCATGTTGCGAAGGGATGTGCACGGGAATGGCGTGACCCCGCTGCCCCATCCACTCTTGATGGGAGGATTTGACAAACCAGACCACAAGCGTCTCCGCATCCGGATTCGTGCTGCTGTCTAGGACAAAGTGCTCTTCCTGACCCATGAACGCGCCGCGGGTGCGTCCGCCGCCAATTTCGAGGTAGGGCGGCTCGATGGAATCGAATCCGAATTGGGCTTGCTCGCGTGTGGGCGTGATGCCCCACGTGCCGAAGATCACCTGGCTGAGCTGCTGGTTGTTGAAGGCGTTGATAGCAAAGCCGCTCAAATCGATGTCTTCGTTGTTCGGGCCTGGGGCCGCGCCGCGCCTGGTCCACGCATCCTTGATCATGCGCACCATGTGCAGTGCGATTTCGCGGTCGGCGGCCAACTCGCCGTCTTCGTCGAGCATGCCCGCATAGACGAACGGCAAATACTGGGGGATATAGGAACTGGTGCTAATGCCCCAAGCGGTCGTCTTCTCCTGCCCCTGGTTGAGGTGTGCTGTCAGGTCTTCGGCATCGCTTAGCACTTGCTCCCACGTGGTGTCGTCAGTCGGTGGATTGAGGCCGGCGGCAGCGAATTGATCTTTGTTGTAGAAGATGCTCGTGGTGTTCAAGCCGTACGGCACGCCGAGCAGTTTGCCCTGCCAGGTATTGCCCTTGATCACCGGTTCGACGATATCGTCGATATTTACGCCGTGTGCCGCCAGCATCGGGCGGTGGTCCCGGACGATGTCGGCCACCTGATGCGGCGCCACGCCCCACCAGCACACGTCCGGCGGTGAACCGGCTGCCAAGAGCGCCGGCAGTTCTCCCGGCGGATAGCCCAGCTTCCAGGCAATGTCGACTTCGGGATGTTCCGTATCGAAGAGCTCCAACGTGGCCGCCGTCTTGGCGATCGTGTCCTCACGCTGGCTGATGAGCAACGCGACGACGGGTGCGTGCTCCATCATCTGCGGCTGCTCTGCCTCTTCCTGCGGGGCATCTGCCGCCTGCTCCATGGGCTCACCCGTCATCTGCACCTGGCCGCAGGCAGCCAAGACGAGTCCGGCGGAGCCGATAGTCGACGCGCCGAGTAAACTGCGCCGTGAAAGTCTTTGGGCATCTCTCATCGTTGCTCTCCTTTGTACCACTGCTCACTCTGCGGGAACGGCTTTGGGTGTTTCCCTGCCACTACCCGTTGTGGCAGGAAGTGTACCCCTGGATAACATACACTGTCAAGGCAGTACTGGAGTTCAGGCACGGCCTCGCAACTCTTTCCGCCATGAGCTTCCCGCATTTCCCGCGGCAAGAGCATGAAGCAAAAACCTGCAAGTTTGAGGATTAAACAGACCTAATGAACTGAATGTCGAGCCCCGCCGATAAGGGACCTTGCCTGTCATTTCGAGCGAAGCGAGAATTCTAGAGTCCTGAAATTGCTCGTTTTCTCGTCGCGGGGTTTCTCCCTGAGCCTTTCGGCAGGCTCAAGACGGGCTTGGCGACGGGCTCACTTGAACGACAGGCTAACGAAAAGGGCTGCGCATTGCATAGCAAATCCGCCCGGTATCTTGGCCGCGACTGAGTCTAGGGCCGCTCGTAGGCGTGCTATGGGCTGTGTCGGCGCGCCACACACAACGTCGGAGCAGGGCGACGTGGATTGCGGAAGTCCTCAGGCTAGGCCTTGCGCATTGCCAGAATGCGCGCCATGTTGCCGCCCATGATGAGGGCGCGCTGTTCCTCTGTCAGGGGCGCCGCCCGCAGCTTGCCGATCCCGGCGGTGAACGAGGTATCGCACCCAAAGAGCACACGCTCTGCGCCAACGACCCGCACGGCCGTCTGCACCATGTCGCTATCGAAGACGCTGCCACTTGTATCGAGGTAGATGTTTGGTGTAGCGCGGGCTGCCTTGATCGTCCACTCCCAGTCGCCGCCGCCTCCGATGTGGGCGCAGATCAGCACGGCCTCGGGGTAACGTGCGGCCAATGCGGCGAGGTCCCCGCTATCGGAGATGTTGGGCTGGCTGGGTATCGGGCGGTGCGGATGCCCGGCGTGATGCAGAATTGGCACGCCGAGTTCTATTGTCAGTTCAACAATGGGAAAGAGGATGGGATCGGTGCACTTGTATTCGTTGTAGAGCTTGACGCCCATGAAGTCGTGCTCTTCCACGTAGTGCCGGATCTCCCACAACGCCTCTCGCGTAAAGCCGGGGTTCACGTAGCAGTAGCCGCGCACCTTGCCGGGGAATTGGCGAGCCGCGGCGGCCATTTGCCGGTTGCACTCCTGGAAGTCCGCCAGCGGGGCGGGCATAGCCGTGGTCAGAATTGAGGCGCAGCTCAAGTCGATGCCCACGCGGTCGGCGGCAGCAAGCAGCGCGGCGTCACTGGAGCCCCAAATGCGCGTGATGCCGGTGTGGTCCCCGCTCAGATGCGCATGACAGTCAATGACCATGATGAATTCCTTGGCGCTGTGGCGGCTGCAGATCCTTCATCCGTTGGGAGCGCGACCTAATCTAGTTTCTTGAACAGGAAGGCTACGTCAAGAACGACCGGTCTCTGTTGTCGTAATCGTCGCATGCACCTCCATTGTCACCTCTCCGCGAGTGGGTGTCCAGGCACAGCAAGGACAAGCAGCTTGGTTTGCCGGCAAACGAGGCGCGGCGCAGCCACAAGGCGCAATAATAGCATGGGTTTCAACACTCTAGTCTACAAATCCGCAAGTCCACAGTATACTCAGGGTGGATGCCAAACTTCGCTCAGAGGATTCCCTTGGCGGAACGTCCTCCCGGTGCCATTCACAAGGACGCGCTTTTGAATGCTTTGAAGGACTCAACTGAAGATAACTCAAGAAGCGGCGCGCCAGGCGATTCCGCGAACGCGCACGATGACATGCTGGAAGTGTCGCTGCGGATTGCAGCCTCACCGCAGCGCGTATTTGCACTGCTGACCGATCCCAATGCCATCAGCCTTTGGTTTGCGCAGGTATCCGGCATCGAGCCGCATCCGGGTGGCGCGGTGGAGTTCGTGTTTTTCAACGAGAACGGCTCGGTTAGCGTATTCTCAGGGGAGGTCACGGCGTTTGAAGCTAACGCCCGCTTTGGATTCACGTGGCATAACCGGCAATGGACGTTTCCGCCGCTCCACGTGCTCTTTACCCTGGAACGCGTCGGCAGTGATACGGCATTGCGCTTGCAACAGACCGGTTTCGCGCAGGCGCCGCCTCTCGAACGCGACATTCATGACGAAGGCTGGGCGCGCTATTTGGAACGGCTGGCGGCGGTTGCCGACGGTTCGCGACCGGAAGGATGGCAGGCATGACGGATAAGTGGGGCAAGCTGGTTGAGGAACGACTGCAGGCGGCCTTTGCAGAGGGCAAGTTTGCAGACTTGCCCGGCAAGGGCAAGCCCCTGAACTTGGAGGAAGACCCGCTGGCGGATCCTGCGTTGTGGATGGCTCGTCACATTTTGCGCAACAGCGGCATGAGCCTACCGTGGGTTGAAGATCGCCGGCGGATTGAAAAGCTCTGCGCTGAGGCCGCTGCAGAGTTGGCGCGGGCATGGTCTATGCACGGTGCCTGCGAGAAAGCAGAACACCGAGGCTCTGCGGCAAAATCACGCTGGCAGGAAGCAATGGCGGAATATCGCGAGCGAGTTTCCGCGCTCAACAAGCGCATTCGCACCTACAACCTTTCCGTCCCTCACGTGCGCTTTCAACGCAGCCTCATCGAGGCGGAGCGCGAGATTGCGCGGGTGCGTCGATAAACATCGTACAACGTGTAATCATTTATGTACTACTTAACTAAGTTATGATACAATATAAAGTGCATTCATGGTGTAATTGGACAGGATTAGTGCTAGGGGGCTCGGTTTGGCTAGGCAAGTCAACGGCAGAAATCGCAATGTGGAAGTATACGTGCGAATCAGCCGTCAATTCATGCGCCAAGCGGATGAGGAATTCGCCAAGGGCGATAGACTTCAAGCCTCAGAGAAGGCCTGGGGCGCGGCGGCGCATGCGGTAAAGGCCGTAGCTCAAAAACGAGGCTGGCGGCACGACGGTCATCGCTATCTCTTTGAAGCAGTTGACAGCATTTACCGTGAAACGGGCGACCCCGAGTTGCGAGGCCTATTCGGCAGGGCCAATTCCTTGCACATGAATTTCTACGAGGACTGGCAATCCGATGAATTCGTGCAAGATGGAATCGAGCGGGTGAAGGTTCTGCTAGAGAAACTGGAGCCGCTGGTAGCGTGACATGCTGAAGGCGATAGGCGTGCTGTAGTGCAACGCGTAGCTATTCACGACGAAAAGAACAGCAGTCAGAACACGGGGTACATAGTGGCGAGAGAAGTCAATTACAGAGATCCCAAGGTAGAAGAGCACCTGCGCATCAGCCGCCAATTCCTGCGCCAAGCGGAAGAAGAATTCGCCACAGGCGACCGGCTCCAAGCCTCAGAGAAGGCCTGGGGCGCGGCTGCGCACGCGGTGAAAGCCGTGGCTCAGCACCGTGGCTGGCAGCACGACGGGCATCGCTTTCTCTTCGAGGCAATCGACAAGATCTATTGCGAGACGAGGGACTCGGAATATCTTGCTCTTTTTGGATTGGCCAATTCGTTGCACACGAACTTCTATGAGAATTGGCAAACGGACAATCAAGTCCAAGACGGGATCAAGCGTGTAGAGGTGCTGTTGGAGAAGCTGGAGCCACTGGTAACGTGAAACCATCCAAGGGCGTGCTGTAGTGCCACGTGTAGCTAGTCACGACGAATAGAAGAGCAGCAGCCAGAATACGGAGAACATGGTGGCGAGAGAAGTCAATTACAGAGATTGCAAGGTAGAAGAACACCTGCGCATCAGCCGCCAATTCCTGTGCCAAGCTGAGGGAGAGTTTGCGCAAGGCGACAGGCTTCAGGCCTCGGAGAAGGCCTGGGGCGCCGCCGCACATGCGGTGAAAGCCGTGGCTCAGCACCGTGGCTGGCAGCACGACGGACACCGGTATCTCTTTGATGCGGTCGATAGAATATACCGCGAGACGGAAGACGCTGAGCTTCGTGACCTATTCAGAATTGCCAATTCGCTGCATACGAACTTCTACGAGAATTGGCAATCGGAAGACTTAGTCCAGGACGGGATCAAGCGCGTAGAGGTACTGCTGAAAAGGCTGGAGCCGCTGGTAGCTTGAACTTGCGCAAACTATTCGTGGGGCAGATTGACTTCCCGCCCTCACGGCTCGCCGGCTGTCGACGAGCCCTCATCGAGTATGCGCACTACATTAGCACCCCCGGCAAGGCGTTGGCGACGGCGCGGGTGGCGCGTTCGGTAGCGGCGGCGACGTCGAGTTCATCGGTGTAGAGCGGCTCGATGAGGTTTCTGGTGAGCAGCGTGCCTACCTCCGTCCAGGGCAACGTCGTCGTACCCAGCCCATTGCGCAGCGCCTCCAAGACCACCGGCACGCGATCTTCGACCATCGCGAGCTCCGGCCGTTCGCCGGAGGGGTTTTCAACGTGTTTAAGGGCGGGAATCCAAGCCGGCACCATCGAGCGCAACGCCACGTAGGGCGCGAGCGCCTTGATGGCCTCGTAGGCCAACTCGGTTTGCACCGACTTGCCGTGAATGCCCATGACGTCCATCACGTAGAGCGAGCTGTTAGCGTTGCCGGCAAAGGACGGCGAGTGCTGCACTTTCCAGCCGCCGCCGATATTTTCGCCGGAATAGACCATGGCGTGATGTAATGCTGCCCGCTTGCGCGGCGCCAAGCGCGTCATGTCAAAGAAGGACATGTCCGCGCCCGTCGGCATAATGCGGTGCGTGTAGGCTAGATCCCGCCACCACTGGAGCGCCGCACGGGTCTTATCGGAATTGAGGCTCAGCCGACCCTCCTCCATGTTCAGCACGCCCCCGCCGGACTGGGCCATGAGGTGCGCCCACAGTGCCGAGTGAAGGCCCTCGCCAATGGCCCACCAGTCGTCCTTGTTGCGCGCACGCGCCGCGGTCATGAAATCTTGTCCCAGCGCTACGAGGTCATTCCAGGTCCATTTCTCGGGAGGTGGCGGCAGGTCGGTATCGTCAAACCGGTCCGGCCTCCAGGCCATCACGCCGGCGCCCAACACCGTTGGCACCGCTTGGATGCGCCCCCCGAATGTCGTGGCGTCCACGGCTGGGGGCACAAACTCGTTAAGAAAGCCCGGGTCGCGCTGTATATAATCGTTGAGCGGTGCAAAGAACGGGCTGGCAATGCCGGGCAGTGTGAAGATGCCGCCGGTGAGCATGGCAACGTCCGCCGGACGTCCGGCAGCGGCCTCGGCGTCTATGCCGCGGCGAAAATACGTCCACGTCGGCGGGCTGCCACTGGCCGTGACGCCGCCGTCTTCGCGTACCTTAACTATCTGCAAAGAGATGCGAAATCGCTCACTAGGGCCGGCAGGATCGATTTCGCCGCCGTTCCAGGCCTGGATGGCACGGATGAGGTTGGTGGCAGAGATGAGGGTAATATTCGGCGCGACCACGTGTACCGTCGGCACGTTGGCCTCGCCGCCAGGTCGGATGGAATCCGGCAGACTGTTGCCACATGCCGCCAGCAGCGGTACTGCCGGCAGCGATATTACCGCCTTCAGAAACCTCCGACGTGATACGTTCATCGCGTTTCAACCAGCACTATGTTGGCACTCCCCACTCATCTCTATTCTAAACCTTACTAAGGCACTAAGAAACACGCCTCTTCCAACCCGTTGCTCCCGGCGAACGGAGCAGGATGCGTGCGCCATCGTACAGTAGATCACCGGGTCTGTGCCGTTGAAGATGGCGGTGATGTGCGGCAGGTAACCCATAGCTGAAAAAATGCCCGCGCGTTGGATCACGAGCGACAGTTTGACCGCCGGATTCCTCAAGGTGGCGTCCAGGTTGTAGCCCGGGGAGCTTGCATCCTTCTCACCCTAAAGAGACCCTTGCCGCCAACCGATTAGACCCACTCTCCCTGGGGAGACCCTTGCATAGCCCTTACCGAGGCGAGAAATTCACCTCCCGGCGCAAGAGGGTAAGGGCCTGCCCCGTACTCGATACGGGGGTGAGGGGACTCCCCGCAATCCGGGCTAATTTCACTGATCGTACACACAAACATATAGGTATTTGAGCCTTAAAGGACAGGATAGGCAGGAATCCCCTCACCCCAGCCCACTCCCCAAGGCGAGGGGGTAGTTCTAGCGCCGCTGGCCGAGGTTCGGCAAAGTTCTCCTGGGAGAGAGGGGAATTTGTGCCGAGAACCAGATTAAGCAATTGTTCACTTGGTGAAACACTGCGTGCTTTAACGGAACGGCTACATTTGCACGACCAAGCCATCGTACGCGGGCTCGATGCCGTGCGGCGCAAAGAACTCCACACACTCCAGATAGGGTGGCGTGCGGTTGTGGGAGAAGTGCGTGGCGAAACGGCGTGCCCCGGGACGCAGCAAGCCCTCATCTTCCAGCCTTTGATGGTGTTCGGCGCACTGCTGCATAGAGAGATGGTGCGTGCCCGGCGGTCCGATGCCCATAGTCGATTCGATGACTGCGCAGTCGAAACGGAATGCTTGGAGTTGCCGCCAAGTTTCATCGGGGAAAGGGCCGGTGTCAGATGCGTAGAGTAGCGTGCGGTCACCCTCTTCGATGGCAAAGAACACCGGTATGAGTTCCTCTGCGTGTGCCGCCGGAAAAGCCGTGACCCGGTAGCGCCCGGTCTGCCAGGAATCACCGGGTTGGATGGTGTTGAGCCGCAGGTGAAACTCCTCTTCGGAGAGATTGCGCGCTGAGGCCTCAGCTTTCGTCGCTTCCGTCGTGGGAAGAGTGCCAAAGACTTCCATCTGCGCGGGTGTCGTAGCACAGAAGTTGCTCCGACGCATGTAGAGATTGGGCAGGTGAAAGTGGTCGCCGTGGGCATGGGTGATGAGCAAGGTGGCAACGCGGCCGAAGTTCGCGCCGGTAGCGTGCATACCGGCCAAGAAATCGGGGCCGATATCTATCAGGAGGTCGTCATTCACCATAAGCGCCGAGCGCCGCCGCAGGTTACGTCCGCCGCGCGCCCGCGCGGCAGTACAATGCGCGCATTCGCAAAAAAGCGCCGGATAGCCTTCAGCAGCTCCTGTACCGAGGAAGAGTATGCGCATTTGGTTGCCTCACCGGTTCATTTCACGGAGAATGTGCGCCAGTTCGGGAATGAGTATCTCGTTCAGCGCCAGACGCACGGCGCCGGACGAGCCGGGACAGCAGACGACGAATTTGTTGCCGATACGGCCGGCAGTGGCACGGCTGAGAATGGTCGCGGCGCCGATTTCCTCGTAACTCAAGATGCGGAAGAGCTCGCCGAAGCCGGTGAGTTCCTTCTCCAGCAGCGACTGCACGGTCTCGACCGTGATATCCCGCGTGCCCGGACCTGTGCCGCCGGTGAGCATCACGAAGCGCGCCCGGCTTGCCAGCATGTGGGTGAGCGCCTGCGTAATCTGCTGGGCATTATTCTTGACCAACCGGTAACCGACAATCTCGTGGCCGGCCTCCTGCAGCATGGATTGGATGATCGCGCCGGACTTGTCGTCGAGCTCCGTGCGCGTGTCGCTGACCGTGATTACCGCGCACTCTATGGTGGGAAACTGCTGCGCGCCGGCCTGGCGATGCTCATCGGGGGACGACGTTGCAGCGGCCGCGCCGTGTTCGTGGGCGTCATGGGCGTGCTCTTCTGCTTTAGCCCCATGCTGGCGCTCGTCGTGGGCGTGGGCCTCGCCTTCTCCGGCATGGCCGTGGTCGTCGGCATGGCCACCCTCACCCGTTTGGGCGTGTGCCTCATCTTGCAGGCGTGCCGCTGCTTCCGCCTCATTGTCATCGGCCTCGCACGGCGGCGGTCGATGCGGCTGCCGGGAGATTATCGAGCGCCCCTGATGATGCTCGTGGTCATGGTCGTGTTCGTGAGTCTGCTCATTGTTCATGTTGCTAGACCTCCAATTTCCCCGGTGGTGCCGTGATCACTCTTCGTCGGTGCGCGGGAGTTTGCGCCAATTCATTGAACGTGCAGCCTGCCCAACATTAGTGAGGGGGCGACTGTCTCAAAGATTGGCCTTCAACCTGTGAATTTGCTTTTCGCCAGCACATACTATTGTACCGCGAATACCGTGCCTTGCAGGAGTGCTTGGAAGCGTTCCCCGCATGAAGTTCAGAAGCTCGTATGGCAATGCTTGACCGTTCGTGCTGAGCTTGTCGAAGTACGAACGGTCAAGCTCCTCACTGGTTCTGATGGTTGTTCTAATGTCTTCAATCGGCGCAGTAATAGTCGTCAAACGTAGTATAGCCAGGTGCCGCAAGAAGCATTCCGCATAGAACCCAGATTCAACCAAGTCTTCCGCTCAGCCTTCGACAAGCTCAGGCCGAACGGAATTCGACAAGCTCAGGCCGAACGGAAAGAGTGCCAATCTTACGGACGGACGAGTGTGCGCACCGTGCGGGCAAGGAAAACCCACATTGATCCGCCTGCCCGTGCAGCCTCTGCCTGGAAAAGTCTACCCCACAAACCCCTGTAGGAAGGGATTGCCGGCACGCTCTGCGCCGACGGTTGTGGGGTCGCCGTGGCCGGGGAGTACGCGGGTCGCGTCCGGCAGCGGCAGGATCTTTTCTGCAATGACCTTTAGCAGCAGTTCACCGTCGCTATCCTCGAAGTCGCTCCTGCCTACCGAGCCGGCAAACAGCGTATCGCCCGCAAATAGGTGGTCCTCCACCAGGAAGCACATCCCGCCTGCGGAATGGCCGGGCGTGTGCAGTGTCCGGATGGTAAGGCCGCCCAACGCCAATTCCTCGCCGCCCTGCAGCAGCACGTCAGGTTCAATCCCTAGCTGGTCTTTGAGCAGGGCCGCGTCGGCCTGGTGCAATACGATGGGCGCGCCGGTCTGCTCACGGTAGAATTCATCGCTATCGACGTGGTCGAAGTGGCGATGAGTGTTGAGAACATAGCGCAGGTTTAGTTGCAGGTCCTGGATGTTCTGTAGCAGATCGTCGCTCTGGATGCCGGGATTGATGATTGCCGCTTCGTTGCTGTGCTCGTCCCAGAGGAGGTAGACGTTGTTTAGCAGCGGACCCCGGACGAAAGTCTCCACCCTCATTGGGCGGCCTCATTCTTGCCGGAGTCGGCTCTGCCGGGGGTCTCGGTAGGGGAATCTGCATCGGCATCCACCGACGTTTCAGCAGCCACTGGATCCACCGCGGACGCCTGCTCACTATCGTCGTTCTGGACCGCTAGCTTGGCCTCATCAACCGCTGCCGCGTCCGGAGCGTCTGTAGCAGCGGGCTCCGGGGAATCCGCATCCTCTGCAGTGGTGCGAAATGCCTGTGCCAAAGTGCTGAATTCCGATCCTGCAGAGACAGGGTCGACTGCGCTCGCCGCCGCAGCCTGCGGCTCGACGGTCTGCGTAGCGTCTTCGGTAGCAACCACAGCATCCCCGTTGACCGTGGCGGTGGGTTCTTCTTCCGGCGCCTCTTCAGTGGGCTCCGGCTTGGGCGGTGGCGGTGGTTTGGCAAACACCAACTCGCACCAGGGATCGCCTGCCGTCAGGTGCGACTCCCACTTCACCTCAGCCGTGCGTTCCTCCAGATATGCCAGGTCATACGCGCCGCACGACCGGCACAGTTCCACGTCATCAGATTCAGTAAAGCTAAAGGGACATTGGCGCATGCGCACGCGATAGTCTCTGCCGGTCTCAATAATCTGCAAGCTGCCCTCCGGCAGCGAGTTGCGGTGCATGTCCGCCCACGTGCGCACCAGCGCCGCAACGTCCTGTTCCTTTTCTGCGTTCCTTTCGGCGGCGCGCGTGCCGAGATCACGGTAGATCGCTGCCTGTTCCACCAGCCAGTCTTCGCCAAGCCGCGCCTTAAGGCTGCGCATCAATCCCGCAAAGAGGTCTTGCTGCAGCGGCGAACCGCCGCCGGACTGGCTTCCCTGGGGCGTCCAGGCAGCGCCGCGTTCGCTCAGGTTGGGGCGTGAGGAGGTCTCGGTGGGAACAGCCGCTGGCGGCGCATTGGCTTCGGCGCCGACCTGGTCCGGTCGCGTCGCGGCAGCCTCCTTCGCCGTTTCATCGAGATCGCGCTTTATATCGGCACCGGCAGTCTTGACCTCACTCTCAACTTCCTTTACGTCTTTCTCCACGTCCTCCGCGGTAGAGCGCACTTCACCTTGAATAGAGGAGATTTCACCACGGATGGCGTCAATGTCTTCCTGCACGTCGCCGAGCTGGTCCTTGAAAGTAGCGATTGCTTCGCCATAGCTCGAGCGCAGCATGCGGACAACCCCCGAAATTTGACGAATTACCCCCGGCAGGCGGTCCGGTCCCAGGAGGACCAGGCCCAGCAGGAGGATGATCATAAGTTCCGGCAGGCCGATGTCAAACATATTTGCTCATTTTCTGCGGCGATTGCTTGTGAATCTGCACAGGGCGCGCACTGCATAGCGCAGGCCGCGCACCGCTGCTTTGCTTTATTCTATCCCGCACAGCGTGCAGGAGCAAAAGCTGTGCGTAATCCGGCGGTGTGTTCCCTTCGACAGGCTCAGCACAGGCCTGCCGAAGTGCTCAGGACACGTTTGCTAGCTGCGCCTGGCAGAGGCTGTACGTGCAAACTGTCACACAGTATCATGTGCATTGAGTATAAAACCAAGGGAGCGTGAACGATGGCAGTGCGACAGAGAATATGGCAACCTGAGTTGTCATGGCGCGTGTTTCGCAAGGAACTGCCCAATGATTGGTGCCTGCGCATCAACGAGCGGTACACGGTGCCGTTCGCGAACGGGTACGTCCTCCAGATCACACGCGCCGAGCATAACGACGATGGCTGGGAATGCGCGCTCGAACGGCGCGGCCGCTTTGCAAAGCACGCCGACTTTCCCCACGGACCGCAGTTGATCATGGAAGAAGCCGCGGTGGACGCGCTGGTGGAGAAGGTGGCCGGCTATCCCGGCTAGTAAAGATAAGCTGCAGCGTGGCGCGGGGGGCTTGTCCCCCGCTTGAGAAGGCGTTGCCCGCAACGACACTTGGCAAGGCAATCTATTTCCCATCCTCATAGAATCGCCGTTTAACTCGAATGTATCCCAACGGTAGTACCTGCTCAGATACGACGTGTGTTGTGCCCAAAGGAGCCGTTCGTGCCGACCATCACCGCTGACGCCCTGCGCCGCATCGGCCAAGCATTCTTCATCGCACTCGGCTGTCGTCCCGATGATGCGCAGATTGTGGCCGACCACCTGGTGCAATCGAGCCTCTACGGCCATGACTCCCATGGCATTTTGCGCATGTATGAGTATGCGCGCGCCGTGGACGAAGGGCGCGTCCAACCCCAGGGAACGCCCAAAATCGTGAGTGAACGCGCCTGCACGGCAGTGATTGACGCCAACGACGGGTTTGGGCAGGTCGGCGCGACTCTTGCCACAAAGTTGGCCATAGAGAAGGCGCGGCAGTACGGCCTGGCGAGTGTCGCACTGCGCAGAGCGAGCCACATCGGCAGAGCGGGAGCCTACCCCATCATGATTGCCCAGGCCGGCCTCATTGGCGTGGCCTACGTCAATTACGGTCGTTTAGGCATCCAAGTTGCGCCGTTCGGCGGCATAGACGGCCGTCTGGCGACGAATCCATTGGCTTTTGCCGCGCCGCGCCGTTCCCAGCCGCCCATCATGGTGGACATGACAACGAGCACGGTCGCCGACGGCAAGATTCGCCTGGCTACCAATCTCGGCAAGCCGCTGCCGGAAGGGTGGATCATCGATGGAGAAGGCAATCCGAGCACCGATCCGCAGGACTATTGGGACGAACCGCGGGGCGCAATCTTGCCGCTGGGCGGTCCACTCGGCCACAAAGGCTATGCGCTGGCCATGATGATGGAACTTTGCGCCGGAGGCCTGAGCGGTCAGGGCATGGCCTCCGGGGACAGACGTTCGTCCGCAAACGCCTTCCTGCTTACTGCCTACGACATCGGACACTTCACCGACATGGACTTCTTCTACGACGAGGTGGAAGCCCTGGTGAGCCACGTCACGTCGAGCCGCACCGCTCCCGGCGTCGCGGAGATTTTGATTCCCGGCGAACCCGAATTCCGCAGCGAGCGCGAGCGGGAACGAACGGGCATCCCCATCGACGACACTACCTGGGAAAGAGTCTGCGCCTCAGCGCGTGACATCGGCCTCGATCCAACCGCCTGGGAGCTTAAGTGATGACATTAGGAGCCCTTTGTGCCAACCGTTTCTGCTGAGGCTCTGCGCCGCATTGGATACGACTTTTTCGCCGCCGTGGGTTGCCGTCCCGCTGACGGCCAGACTGTAACCGATCACCTGGTGCAGTCCAACCTCTTCGGCCATGATTCCCACGGCGTGGTGCACATGGAAAGGTATGGGCGCGCCGTCTGGGAGGAACAACGTGTTGACCCGCGAGCGGTACCGGAAATCGTGCGTGAATATCCCTGCACCGCGGTGGTGGATGCCAATGGTGGGTTCGGTCAGGTGGGTGCGACCTTCGCCACCAAACTCTTGATACAAAAGGCGCAACAGCACGGCGTGGCCAGTGTCTCACTGCGCAATACGAGCCACATTGGCAGGTTGAGCGCGTATCCACTCATGGTGGCGCAGGCCGGCATGATCGGCCTGGTCTTCGTCAATGCCGGTCGGATGGGCTTTCAGGTGGCGCCCTTTGGGGGCATTGACGGTCGCCTGGGCACGAATCCGCTGGCTTTTGCGGCGCCCCGGCGCGCCGAGGCACCGCTTTTTGTGGACATGAGCACCTCCACGGTCGCCGACGGCAAGATTTACATCGCCGCCAACCAGGGAAAGCCGGTGCCTGAGGGATGGTTTGTCGATGCGGAGGGCAACCCCAGCACGAACCCGCATGACTATTTCGATGAACCGCGCGGGGCTGTGCTTCCGCTGGGCGGTCCCCTGGGGCACAAGGGCTTTGCCCTCAGCTTGATGATGGAGATTTGCGGGGGAGGACTAAGCGGTCAGGGCATGTCCCAAGGCGACATGCGCTTTAGTAGTAACGGCGTTCTCATTACGGCCTACGACATCGCGCAGTTCACCAATCTGGAGGAATTCTACGCTGAGGTGGAAGCACTGGTCAGCCACGTCAAGTCGAGCCGCACCGCGCCCGGCGTGGATGAGATTCTGGTACCCGGCGAACCGGAATTCCGCACGGAGCGCGAACGCGGGCAGACGGGAATCCCCATCGACGACACCACCTGGGAAAAGCTCTGCGCCGCGGCCCGAGAAATGGGCTTGGAACCAGACACTTGGGAACTCACCTCGCGTGACGCCGCAGACTGAACGCGGCAACACTTCGGACGGCTGCAGCACTCCACGTGTGACAGTCTCGACACTATGGCAGGATAGATGCAGCGTTCAGCGCTTGTAAATGTCAGGTAGTTCATTGACAGACTTGAGAACAAAAGCAGCTGAACGCAGTACTCTACATGAACAGTACATATGTCATTCCGAACGAAGCGCAGCGAAGAGTCGCTCTTAGCGCGGGATCTAGTGTGCTGAAGCCGTTTAGGTGCGTTGAGCAGTGACCCTAGATTCCGCGAACAGGGTTCGACGCTCCGCTCGGAATGACATGCACCGTCAACTCCTCAGAGTGGAAAGCGGTTTTTGTCAACAATTTACTTAACACATACAAGCGCTGCCCTGCGGTGAGTTCCCACCCGGCGATCCCCGCATAAAGGGGCAGGGTAGGGGCGGGCTTCCAGTCCAATGCGTAACTTGGGACAGTGGCTTTGCGAAACTTCCTCTCCCTGAGGAGACTCTTGAAAAACCCGAGCCGTCAGGCGAGAGGACTCCCTTTCCATGGGGAGACTCTTGAACAACCCGAGCCGGCTAGCGAGGAAACTCCCTCTCCTTGAGGAGACTATTGAACAACTCGAGCCGTCAGGCGAGGAGACTCCCTCTCCATGGGGAGAGGGCCGGGGTGAGGGGAATCTTCACCGTACCAACCTGAACCGGCGTATTTGACATAAGTACACAGAGCCTGCACTGTAACCCAATACGTGGAGCTTCACGAGCAAGAACCTAACCTTCAAGACTCACGCGATGCCGAAAGGAGCCGTTTGTGCCTACCGTTACCGCCGACGCTTTGCGCAGCATTGGCTACGAATTCTTCACCGCTCTGGGCTGCCGCCGGGAAGATGCCCGCATAGTTACTGATCACCTCGTGCAGTCCAACCTCTACGGCCATGACTCTCACGGCGTCGTACGCATGGAACAGTATTGGAGCGCAGTAACGGAACAGCAGGTTGTCGACCCGCAAGCTGTACCGGAGATTGTGCGCGAACATCCCTGCACAGCGGTGGTGGACGCCAACAACGGGTTTGGTCAGGTGGGCGCAGTCTTTGCCACCAGGATCTTGATAGAGAAGGCACAACAGTACGGCATAGCCAGTGTCTCGCTGCGCAATACGAGCCACATCGGCAGAGTCGGGGAGTATCCGCACATGGTGGCACAGGCCGGCATGATTGGCCTGATCTTCGTCAACGCCGGGAGACTGGGCTTTCAGGTAGCGCCGTTCGGTGGCATCGACGGCCGCCTCGGGACGAATCCGCTGGCCTTTGCGGCGCCACGGCGCGCCGACCCGCCATTCTTTGTGGACTTGACCACCTCCACCGTCGCCGACGGCAAGATCAAAGTGGCTGCCAACCAGGGGAAGCCGCTGCCTGAGGGCTGGATCGTGGATGCGGCAGGCAACCCCAGCACCGATCCCAGCGACTACTGGGACGAACCGCCCGGCGCTGTGCTTCCGTTGGGCGGTCCCCTAGGGCACAAAGGCACTGCGCTGAGCATGATGAATGAGATCTGCGGCGGCGGGCTGAGCGGTCAGGGCATGTCCGCCGGCGACATGCGCGTGGATAGCAACGGTGTGCACATGACAGCCTATGACATCGCCCAGTTTGTGGAACCTGAGTTCTTCTATGATGAGATCGATACGCTCATCAGTCACGTAAAGACGAGCCGCCCGGCAGCCGGTATCGATGAGGTTTTGGTTGCCAGCGAACCGGAATACCGTGCGCAGCGCGAACGCGAGCAATCGGGAATCCCCATCGACGAAACTACGTGGGGGAAGCTCTGCGCCGCCGCCCGCGACGTGGGCCTGGACCCAAACACCTGGCAACTCATCTAGCGTAACGTAGCACTGCCAGTGGGTATAGCCCTAATGGGGCTGCAATGAACTGCCTCACCAGCAGGACTCATAGGTTGCCGGACTTGTGAGAGAGAAGTGCCGCAGTCTTTGTTCACTTGAGTGGAGGCCTGCGAAAGATCTGGCATAGGCGATAGAGTTCTGCTGCCGTTGGAATCCCTTGCACAACGCATGCCGTTTGCCAAAGATCACCTCTCGGAAGAGGGAATGAGTGTAACTCTTTGTCGACACAGCCAAGTCTCGTTGGCTCTGTCAACACTCGCCAAAGCCCCCCTGGAGGACAAGGGGGCGGCTTACACTGTCAGTCTGAGAAGGCGTTGGCTGAGACTATAGCGGTACTGAGAATTTCTCTTGCTTGCGCGAATGCTTGGCAGGCAGAGAAGCACCCTCTTTATGACGAACGTGAGGGTATGGCGTACGACGCAGATACCATTCGATTGCAGGTCCGCGCTGAGGCATTCGCCATGCTGTCTCCAGCAGTTGGGGCGGATTGCAGACTTGTACCTTGAAGAAGAGGGGGCGTTCGCGGCATCTCATGACAGTTAATGGCAGCTAGTGCTACGGCCACAAGGTTAGTGGGTGCCCAAACATCAATCGAATAGTTGGTTGCCTCTGCCTGCCAAGCGCCCAAGGGCACGCCGACTAGAGGCCGAATAGTCTCGCGGCATTTTCCTGCTCGATCATCCGCCGTGCGTCGGCGGTTATATTGGCATGCGCAATCGCCAGCGTGGCGGCTTCGGGCACGTGCAGCGGCAGGTTGGTTCCGAGGAACACGCGGTCGGCGCCCATTGTTTTGCAGAGCTTCTCGATGTCTCCCACCGGCCCTTGCACGCGGGAAATCTCGAAATGCAGGTTTTCCGTGTGGGTGGCCTCCGACCAGACGGCGTTAATGCCCGTGAATTTCTCGGCGGCGACAAGAAACCGCACGTCGGGAAACGCTGAAACGGCCGCCGCTACCTGCGCGCTGGGCACGTCGGGCACCTTAACGAGCGGGTGGTGATGGCGCGTATCTTCCAATCCAGTTGTTAGAATCACAACAAAGTTGTGCGCCCGGGCTGCTTCCAGAACCGCCGCGCCCTCCGCTGAGTCCAGCGCGAACTGGTGGTAGTTCGGATGCAGCCGCATGACCCGCATGCCGAGTTCCCGCACGCAGATGGCGAGGTCTTCTTCCCAACCGGGAAACATCGGGTTGATGGTAAAAGCGGGTAGGAGCCGGTCGGCAGGGTGGTGCACTTCGGAATGCAAGTGGCGGTTGCCGGCAAGCTGGTCTTTATAGAAGACGTTTTCGAGCGACGACACGACGGCCTTCTCAATGCCGAGCGCGTCCATCTTGTCGAGTAACGCGATATGTGTCGTGTAGCGTAGTTGCCGAAACGGCCAATTGCCAATATACGCGTTGGCATCGATCATGACGTTGCTCCGTTGGCGGGTTTCTGTTGGTCGAACAGGGCTTGGGCGTTGCGGAAGAGAATTTTATCCTGCTCTTCCTCGCTCAAGTCTGCGCCGTACACCTTGGCAAGCTGGGACACCAATGAGCGCCCCGGCGCGTCGCTGCCGAAGACGATGTGGTCGGCGGTCTCGTGCTCCACCAGCAATTCGACATAGCCGTTCATCGCTTCGCCGCCGCCCAGGTCCATGTAGACGTTGGGTAATCCGCGGGCGCACTTGGCGCCGTACTCGTAATCGCCGCCGCAGTGCCCCCAGAAGAAGCTCACGTCGGGATGCCGCAGCGCCAGCTCGCGGAGGTCCATCGGTGTGGACTCACCGGGCAGGTTACCCGTGACCTTGAACCACGTGTGCTGCAGCACCGGCAGTTTGTGTTTCACGCAGAGGCGCATGATGGGATCCAGGCGCGGATCGTTGCAGCGCACCGCTACCCAGAGTTTCACGCCTTGCTGGCCGGGGTAAGCGGCCACACGCTCTTCAAGCTCTCGGCAGGCAAAGTCGCCGTGGGCGGGATTGAGGTACCACATGGGGATGATGCGCTCCGGGTGCGCGGCGGCCAGTTCGGCCGTCCAATCGTTGCAGCCCTTGATCTCATCTTCTGTCGGACTTTCGGGCATACCGGTGCCGCCTTTCGGGCTCAGACTGTTCACGCAAAGCGTCACGTCGAGAGCCTCGGCCTGGTCCAGCAGGTACTGGAAACCCTCTGGGTCCGGCCCCAGACGCGAATGGACGTGGATGTCGATGATCATTGTATGGGTGCTGCCTTGATGTCTTTTCTTGCTCTTTGCACCTGATTATAGCCTAGACTCACGACTGGCTTCTCACGACCCGCAAGAGCTGCCTGATCGCGACGATGTGCATTGTCCCCTGGGACCTTCGCCTCTCAAGAATTCCCTTTTCCCACTGGAATCTATTGCAAAGCCCTTTCCCCTTGATGGGGAAGTCCGGGTGGTGAGGGGAGAGATTTGGCTTCATAGCTAGAATTCGCAAGCTATCCCCATCCTTCTGGATTCCGGCTTTCGCCGGAATGACGGAGTTGTTGAGAGCTCTCCGCTGGGAGAGGGTTGGGGTGAGGGTCTTCTCTTGTAACAAGGTTTGGACAATCGCTGCGGCAGCGGTGAAACTCCGTCAACCTGCCGTAGCAGTTTCGCTATCAGGCGCGCGATGATAGCCCCGCGCCACCAACATGGCCAAAAGGAACATAGGAATCGTAACCCCTATGCAGACGATAAATGGCAGTCGCAGGAACACGGACACCAGCGCGCCCGAAATGAGCGTGCCCGCCAAGATGCCCACCGCCCAGAAGAACTCCGTGATGGCGATGAGGCGGCCCTGTTCTTCCGCCGAGCCGGCCTCCGCCACGAGTTTCGGATAGAGACCGGAGAACCACCACGCGCCCATGTTTGCTAACAAGCCGCTGGCGGCAAGCCACCAAACATCATTGATGAGGAGCGTGATGAGCACCGCGCCACTCAACACAAAGACGGCCGCCAATCGCACCGGCCCGCTCCGACCGTACTTATCGGCAGCCCAGCCAATAATGAGCTGGGTCGGACCGATGATGAAGAGAATGGCGCTGCCGTAAAGCCCCACGAACGTGACCGAATCCGTGAGCCGGAAAAGCTGCAACACCAGCAGCAGGTTCATAGTGCCGTAGAAGTAGGTAGCGCAAAAGCGCAGTCCGCACAGGGAGAGAATTCTTGGGTCGCGCAGAAGCCCAAGGTAGTCCGAAAACGCGGCCTTCCGCTGTTCGGCACTCTCATCAGAGTCCGGTTCTTCGCTATCGGATTCGACTGAAGGCAGCAACCATGCCGTGAGCGGCACGAGCACCAGTCCGGCGATGATGGCAATTAAGCCCAGCGTGGCAAAGCCGGCCGTATCGGCTATTCTGCCGCCTATGGCGCTGCCTACTGCCATGGAAATTGTGAGGCACAGGAAGTAATAGGCGCCGCCAATGCCCATCTGCACCAAGGGCAGGGCGCGCGCGAGATACGTGCGGCTGCCGGTGGTCATGAACGAAAAAAGCAGGCCGTACACCGGCGCAATGACAAGCAGCAGCCAGATAGTATTCATTTGCAGCATGAGACCCACCGCAATGGCCCCGCAGAACCCCAGCACCAGCGTCCACTTCGCGCCCAGCCGGTCGGCCAGCACGCCACCGACCAGCAGCATGACGCCATAAACGGCCGTATGCATCGAAACGACGATCGCCGTGAAGAACGGCGGCTGTTCCAACTCTTTCTCAACGAAAACCGGTATCAGGCCCTGTGCCGGACTCATAAACACGAGATTCACGAACAGGAGCCCGAACATGATCACGACTGACCGCCATGAGGCGAACCGGCCCATGCGCGCGCGCAAGCCTGCAACCATTCGCTGTACCTTTCTCCTGCTGGTATTGCGTTTTCTAGCCGGTTTCGAGTGCCGCCACGGGCTTTTCGGTCACCAGCCGGTGTCCGCCGTTCGCCACGAGCATGGCAACGAAAAGCGTGGGAATATTCAGCCACGCCGCCACCAGGAACGGCGCGCTGAGGTGAACGGTTAAGAGCGCTCCCGCTCCCAAAGCGCCCACCACCGCGCCAATGTTCCAAGCCATCTCCGTGACGGCGACGAGGCGGCCTTGTTCATCGTGCGCGCCGCTTTCGGCTACCAGGAGCGGGAAGAGACCGGAAAGCCACCACGCGCCCAAGTGCCCAACGAAAGCCCCACCGACAAGTCCCCAGACGTCGTTTACGAATATGGCCGCCAATACCGCCCCGATGATTACGAGCACCGTAGACGCGAGAACCGGCATGCCGCTGCCCCACCGGTCGGCGGCCCAGCCTACCGGCATCATGGTGGTGCCGATTGCCAGCAGGCTCACCGCATAGAAGAGCGCCGGCGCCACGGGGGACCCCGTCAAGCGCAGGAGTTGGATGCCAATCACCAGTTGCCCCGTGGCCCAATAGATCGTCGGCAGACCGCGCAGCAGAAGCAAGAGTTGCACTGAGCGGCGCTGCACCATCTGCCAATAGCTCCCCAGAGTAATGGGCTCGGCGCTCTCAAACTTTGGCGTAACCGACGGCAGCCAAAGCTGCGCGCCAAGGGCGGTGAGGAAGCCCAAGGCTACGATGACAATGCCGGCGAGTGGAAAGCCCGACCTCGCGGCGATTATGCCAACGGCGGCGTTGCCAAGAGCCGCGCCTAACGTGAATCCAAGTTCATAGAGGTTGCCGAGCAGTCCCATGCGCTTGAGCGGCACCGCCAGCACGAGATAGGCGCGGCTGCCGGCCGCGTGCAGCGCAAAGAAGGTGCCCGTGAGCGCCGCCACAAGCACGAGTTGCCAGACCTCCTGCGCGATCAACAGGAATCCGGCAACCGCAGGGGTGAGCAACCCGATGACAAACGTTCGCTTGGGACGGAAACGGTCGGCGAGAAAACCGCCAACCAAGAGCATCGCCGCAAATACGACGTGAAACGTCGACTGAACGATCGAGGTGACAATCGGCGCACCTGCCAGCGCGCTCTCAACGTAGACTGGCAGTTGCGCGCGCGGCGGATTGGCAGCGCCGACATTGAAAAAGAGGATGACGAAGAAGGCGGACATCGCAATCCACGAGAGGGTAAATAAGCTCGCGGACGACGGTGCCGTAGTTGCCATGGGCTGCGCTTGTTCGGACGGTGAAGGATGACTTCGTCAGGGACGCTGCATTGAGCGCAAGTGTACCCCGCTTGTCCGCTGTGAGCAAGTTAGAGTTAACGGCACGAAAACCGCCCAAAAAAGGAAGCAAGCCGAGGCTCGAATGCTGTTCGACCTCACGCAATGAAACTTGCGCGCAACACCGTACACAAGCAGGATGGCTGCCTCCCTCTTGAGACCCTCGATTCCGGGAGTGCGGCGGGAGCCGCATAGCTCTGGCCGGAGGCGTACCGTCTCCCCCCTCTCCCTGGGGAGACCTTTGCATAACCCCACTTTCAAGCAGGGGCACTCCCTCTCCTGGGCGAGAGGGTTGAGGTGAGGGGGTCTTTTGTTACAATGGCCCTTTACGCTGTGCAGTGTCAAGATGTGTCAGGGCAGACTCGGTGTGCATATGGAGAGACTTCAGAAAATTCACCCTCACCCTAGCCCTCTCCCGTCGTGTATAGACCGGGGACATGGGTAACAGTTGTTCGGGCTCATAGGTAACACCATAGAACGAGGGGGTTTTCGTAGTATGCGATGTCCTTGCCTTGAAAGTTAGATCCACTCAATATCCTTATGCACACTGTTTGTTTCTCTGGCACAAGCTGACAGGCGGAAAGTGAGTGCACTGTGTCGCCAGTCTCTTATCAAACCCGGACCAACCCAATGCTCTCGTAGGTGTCAATCAGTAAAATGTGTTACCCATGTCCCCGAACAACTGTTACCTATGTCCCCGGTCTGTACACGTCGAGGGAGAGGGAACGTTCTCGCTTCCGCTTGGGTTTCGCAAAGGACTCCTGGGGGAGAGGGCCGGGGTGAGGGGAGGCTTGCGCATCCGACTTGCACAGTCTGTCGTGCAGATGCTCAGTTTTGCCAGACCACAGAATTTGCCGAGTCTACGAAGACTCTATGCCAAAGCTATGGGCCTTGTGTCAGTAGCCAGTGGTGTTTCCACACTCAAAGAGCATTGTGAACCGAGTATTGCAGGCGAGGACAGTGCGCATCTTGCCTGAGCTGGACCAAAGTCGACGCAATGCGCAAGGATAAAGTGAATCCGGCGTGCCGACGATCTGCTAACCATCACTTCTGCAAACGCGGGAATCTGTATGGCGAGACGGCAAGAAGTACCAACGTATAGCAAAACCGGGGAAAGAGTTTCGCGCCGAAAAGAAGCTGAAATTCGGCCTGTGCGGGGCTGACATGCATACCATGGTGCCAGCCGTCAGACCGCCGCCAGGTAGTTCAACCCTTGCCGCCAGCCAGGCAATGAAGATGTCCTACTGCCCGGTAAGCGTACCACCCAAGCGAAGGACAAGCGCCGGGCCACGCATTGACCACATCTTGAGGAGCTAAGTGTTTCGAACTGCGCAAGTCCTCAAATCAGTTATCTCGTTGGGGACGGTCGGTGCGCACGTCCCGCTGCACACTGACTACGCCGCCGACGCGTTCGATTTTGGCCATGAGGTCGGCCAGTCCGCCCACGCCGGTTACCTCGACCGTGAAGGTAATGGTGGCCGTGCCGCCGTCGGTGTGAACATTGGCGGCATTGATGTTGAATTTCTCTTCGGTCACGACGGTGCTAATGTCGCGCAGGAGCCCCGGTCTATCCATGCACTCGGCGCGCAGGGCTACCGGATAGAGAGTCTGTTGCTTGCTCGCGCGGGACCAGGATACATCGGCGAGAGTACCCGGCGGGCCATTCTGACGCACGCGGCGGCAGTCGCTGCGATGGACCTCCACACCGCCATCGACAATGTAGCCCTTGATCTTGTCATTTTCCTGGGGGCCGCAGCACTGCGCCAGGTGAAGCGGCAGATTGCGCGCGTCATGACATAATACTTGGTCACCCCAATCCACCGGTACCAAGCGTTCTTTGTCCTTTACGCTGTGCACGTTGCGGCAGTCCCGGCGGTGTACGGTTACGCCCCGCCCGCGCGTAATGTAGCCGACAATGTGATCGCCGGGTAACGGCTTGCAGCAGGTTGCGAGACGGGTAAGCATGTTGCCCTCGCCCATCACCTGCACCGTACCCGTCGTCCTATCCGTCCGCGGTTCCGCAGGTAGAAAACTCGGCTCTACAGGAGCGGGTCCCGCTTGCTCGCTAGAACGACTCAGGTTCGTGACCACTTGCTGGGTGGAAATGGCGCCGTAGCCGATGGCCGCAAAGAGGTCCTCCGCCGTGTTGAAGGTGAAAGACTTGCACAACGTGCGAACGCGCGCCTCATCCACGCTGTTCAGGTCGCCCTGCCCCAAGCGCTGGATCTCTTTGTCCAGCATGTCTTTGCCCCGCGCGACGTTCTCCGCGCGTTCTTGTTTCTTGAACCACTGGCGAATACGCTCGCGGGTGTGGCTGCTCTTGACGACGTTGATCCAGTCGCGGCTGGGGCCTTTCGGCGCCTTGCTCGTCTGAATGGCAACGACGTCGCCATTCTGTAGCTCCGTATAGAGCGGCTTGATTTGGCCGTTGATCTTGGCGCCGATGCACCGGTGTCCCACGTCGGTATGAATGCGATAGGCAAAGTCGATGGGCGTGGAACCGGCGGGCAGATCTTTCACATCTCCACGCGGGGTGAACACAAAGACCTGGTCCTCGAAGATGTCGGCCTTGACGGTCTCAACGAAATCTCGCGCGCTCGAAAGCTCTTCTTGCCAGGTCAGCAACTGGCGTAGCCAGGCCAGACGTTCTTCCACGTTGCCACCCCGCGCTCCCTCTTTGTAGCGCCAATGGGCGGCGACGCCCAGTTCAGCTTCCTGGTGCATGTGCTGGGTACGGAGCTGCACTTCCACCGGCTGGCCGCGCGGCCCCATGACGGCAGTGTGCAATGAACGATAGTTATTCGACTTTGGTACCGAGATGTAGTCGTCGAACTGGCCGGGTATCGGCTTCCACAGGGTGTGCACTAAACCGAGCGTGGCATAGCACTGTTGCACGGTGCTGACAATGACGCGCAGGCCAATGAGGTCGTAGATTTCCTGGATGCCCACGCCCTTCCGCTGCATCTTGAACCACGTACTCGTAATGTGCTTCGGCCTGCCGCTCACCTCTCCCTGAATGCCGGCGCGCTTGAGTTCGTGCGTGAGGGTTTGCAGCGCTTCTTGCAGGACTGTGTCCTGCGCCGAGGATCTCTCCGCTAAGGTGGCCTCAATCTGCCGATAGACATCCGGATGGAGCACGGCGAAGGCCGCGTCCTCCAACTGCCACTTCCAGTGACCCATACCGAGTTGATTGGCGAGGGGCGCGTAAATCTCCAGGGTTTCGTGGGCTTTGCGGCGCTGCCGTTCCGGCTCAACATAGGCCAGCGTGCGCATATTGTGCAGGCGGTCCGCGAGCTTGACGATCACCACCCGGATGTCCCGTGCCATCGCCAGAAACATCTTACGGAGGTTCTCGGCCTGGGTATCTTCCAGATTCAAGAAGTCGAGCTGGGTGAGTTTGGTAACGCCGTCCACAAGCAATGCCACGTCGTCGCCAAATTGAGTCCTCACGTCATCCAGCGTTACGTCGGTGTCTTCCACGCAGTCATGGAGCAATCCGGCGCAAATGGTGCTGGTATCCATGCGGATTTCGGCGAGCAGGAGCGCGGTGCAGAGGGGGTGCTGCGCAAAGGGTTCGCCGGACTTGCGTACCTGCCCTTCGTGGGCGCGGTCGGCGAAGGCAAAGGCCTGTCGAATGCGGTTGAGTTCCTGCTTGCGCGCGTCGGGCTCTCCGCTCACATACGCGGCTACAGACGCGAGCAGTTCGTCGACCGTGCGTAATTGGGTCTCGTCGGGTGACGTGGCCGAGTGTGCCAGTGCCATCGGATAGCCCTATATTGTGTCACTCGCCATTCGAACTTTGGTCAGCGTTAGCTGCCTGCAAGTCTTGCAGGACAAACTCGAGACGAGAAAAGCCGCCCCACGTATTCTCTTGCAACGAATATACCACATCAAGGGTCTGCCCCTGGCTCAGCCCCCGGGCGCGGTCTGCCATGTGAAAGCCGATACCCGTAATGGACGTGCCATTTAGCGCAAAAGTTGTGCGGAGGTGGTTGGTGCCGACAACTCGCGTACCACTCAATGCGAGGTTCCGGCTGAGAAAGCGCGGTTCCGGATTACTCGCTCCAAAGGGGGAGAGGACGTTGATTTCGTCAAGAAGGTTGAGGTCCATCTTGTGGGCCCCTAACTGACAGTCAATATCTAGCCGCGGCTGCAAGTCGGTGGGTTCAAGCAACCGGCGCGCGTCAGCCTGCAGCGCATCTCGCAGGGCGGCACGCCGTTCATTTACAACCGCAAACCCGGCAGCCTGGGGGTGGCCGCCGTGGCGTCGCATGAGGTCTCCCCGTGCGGCAAGCGCAGCGGCGATGTCGTAACCCTGAATGCTGCGACAAGAGCCAACCGCTTCGGTGTCGCCTACGGCAACGGCGAGCGTCGGCTTGCCAAATTCCTCGGAGAGCTTGCCGGCCACCAGGCCGATTATTCCGGTCGGCCAGTCTTCGCCCTCGACCCAGAGCAAGGCCTCGTCTTGCTGGGTCGGTTCAACTTGACTTTGCGCGTCGGCGATGAGACGTTTCGTCTCTTGCTGTCGAAGCTGGTTGAGCTGCTGCAACTCTGCGGCCAAGACCTGGGCGCGTGCGTGGTCCTTTGTCGTCAATAGGTCGTAGGCAAGGCGGGGATGGGCCATCCGTCCGGCCGCGTTGAGGCGCGGGGCCAGCGCAAAGCCAATACTGCGGCTATTGATTGTCGCCGGATCCACACCGGCAACCTGCATGAGCGCGCGCAAGCCGGCATGCTCGGTATCCCGCAACGCCGCGAGGCCCGCCGTAACGATTGCTCTATTCTCACTGCGTAAAGGCACCACGTCCGCGACGGTTGCAAGGGCGGCAAATGCGCGGAGTTCGGTAAGTGTGGCGGATACCGCATCGCCGACCAATCCCACCGCGGTTAGGAGCGCGCAGGCCAGCTTGTATGCCAGACCGGCCCCGCAGAGTTCCGGAAATGGGTACTGGCAGTCGTGCAGCCAGGGATTAATGATGGCGTGTGCTGCGGGGAGCTCCGGTGGAGGCTGGTGGTGATCCGTCACAATCACGTCCATACCTCGTTGCTTCGCCAGAGCCACCGGGCCGACGGCACTGATGCCGCAATCGACTGTTACGAGCAGCCCAACCCCCTCCGCCTCAAGCGCTTCGATCGACTGGTCCGTAATCCCGTAGCCATCCGTGACGCGGTGCGGCAAGCGGACGACGACCTTTGCGCCGAGATGGTCCAGCGCCTCGCGGAGAATGGCGGCGGCGCTGATGCCGTCCGCGTCGTAATCCCCAAACACCCCAATACACTCACGGTTGCGCACTGCCTCGAGAATGCGGGCGACCGCTGTGTCCATACCCTTGAGGAGAAACGGATCGTTCTCCCGCACATCTTCGCCCTGGAGAAAGCCCTGGATGTTTTCGCGTGTTCTGTAACCGCGATTGAAGAGCAGTTGCACTACCAGTCGATTGCACGTCGGCAAGGAATTAAAGAGCGTCACCGGAGCGAGAGGCGCTACCTGCCAGCGGTAGCGAGGTGAGAGCATGTGTTTGCCTTATGGAGTGTCAATCAGTTAGCTTATTGCCTGTATTATACCATGCGCCTCTGCAGGGACATGCTGAGCGCAGACTTTGGGACTAACGAACTTGACTTGAATCTGTATGACAAGTCAAATCCCGCGCTGTAGTGGTGGGTGGCAGCGGGGAGTCTTTGGGAAGTAGTAGATGGGAAGCGGCGAGGTTAGTTTAGGGATCGTCCGACTTGTCAATCGTTGAAGTCGAATCGTGCGAAACACGCCAAATGTGCACTCAAAAAGCGCAAGAGCTTACACAAATGCTGCGCAAACCCCACACTAACCCCAAACTTTACGACTCATGGAAACCCCTTACGCCGCTTTGAAGTTATGGTATGCTAGTGTAAGCGGAACGGACATAAAGGAGTAAACGTGAAAGGATAGGATCGTGGCTGCCGCTGCACATCCTGCTGCTTCTTTGGAGGAGAACATCGCTGCGTACAATGAAATGCGTAAGGAGCTAGAGGATAATCACTTCGGAGAATGGGTGGTGTTCCATGACCGGCGACTGGTTGGCTTCTACGCCACTTACTCCGATGCCGCCGACGGAGCGATAGAAGCCTATGGCGATGACCCCTATTTGATTCGGAGAATCAGAAACTACCCGGAGCACCTTCCGGTTTCCGCCTTGATAGGGGGAGGCAAAGTTGCTCACCGCTGACATTGGGCCTATGGACAAAGACCTCCTAGTCCAAGATGGCCCACAGATCGAAGTAATGATTGGTTTTGACACCAAACTCATGAACGCTTGTCCAATGCCAGCACTTCTGGACACCGGCGCAACTTACAGCTGTATTGACCTAGAACTTGCAAAGCGCCTACACCTCAAGCAAACAGACTCTCGGCAGCTTGTTGGGGCGCATGAGAGAAGAGTTACGCCTTTCTATATGGCAGACATTTACATACCACAGTTGGAGTGTGCTTGGCGTGATGAGTTCGGTGGATTGCCCCTTGAAGAAAACGGGTTCAGCTGCAAGGTCCTCATAGGAAGAAACCTGCTAAGCAACTTGCACCTGCGTTACGAGGGGTACACTGGAAAAGTGCTGATAGAATTCCCCAAACCAGGTTCTTAGCTAAGCCCCTCTCCCCCGGACAAGCCTTGGATTGAAAGACCCCGCCTTCCGGCGGGGCGTGCCAATTGCCGTCCCAAGAATCAAGTCAAGTTCGTTATTTCCTAGTCTTTCCAGGTAGTAAGATCTCGCGGGCCCGCTCTCCTGCCGGCAAGTGACCATCATGGTTCGACGAGTGTTTGCAGGGCGTCTGCGTGGGTCGTAGGCAGACGCGCCCGTATGGCAGATCGGCAAAGCGAACGTGCCGCGATCACCGGTGTTGCGGTCTCCGGACCGATGGGCGAGGCACCCATACCAGGGCCCACGGCCCAATTCGCTCCCAGCACACGCAGGTGCGAGAATGGCAGCGCGCACGCCTCTCATGCCACGAATCCACCCCGCAAACGGATGCGTGGTAGTAGGCATAGTTTGGCAATCTATGCTATTGTCGCCGTATTGAACATGCTCTTGTCGTAGCAACAGCGTTCGGAGCGCCTCGTCGGAATTGAAAGGCAAGCGATGCAACGAATTGCACGTGAAAACTATACGTACAGTTTCGATAAGGACGTGCCAGCGATAGCTGAAATAGCATCCGGCGACCGGCTCACGCTTGAGACCCATGATTCCTCTACCGGACGGATCAAGCGTCGTGAAGACCTGGACTACTATCTCTCCGTGCGTAAGACCCGTGAGTCGAATCCGGCGTGCGGACCGGTCACCGTGCGCGGAGCGATGCCTGGGGACGGACTCAACGTTCGCATTGAAGAGATTGCGCTGGTACCTCCCGGTATCCTGCGCTTTACGCCGGGGTTCGGCATTCTGGCCGACGCGGCAGAATCGCCGGCGATTGTCATTGTAGACGTGCAAGGCGACACCCTCGTTCTCGATAACGGCATTTGCCTGCCTGCACGCCCGATGGTCGGCGTCGTCGGCACCGCGTTACCAGATCGCGTGGTCTACACAGCCGATCCCGACATCAACGGGAGCAATATGGACTGCAACAGCATTGCCGAGGGCACGGTGGTGCACCTGCCGGTGTGGGTGCCGGGCGCGCAATTCGGTCTGGGCGACGTGCACGCGTCTATGGGTGATGCGGAGTCGACCGGCGGCGCAATTGAGATTTCAGCCGACGTGACGGTGCAGATTGACGTGGTGAAGAATGCCGGCTGGGAGAAAGTGTGGTGGGAGACCGATCAGTCCTGGATCACGTACGGGCACGGCGAGACGTTGGAAATTGCCACACGTGAAGCGGTGGCGGACATGTCAGGGTTGCTCTCGCGGCAACTGAATGTGCCGTACCATGAGGGCTTCATGCTGATTAGCGCTTATGGCGACGTGCGGATCGGTCAAGCCGCCAACTGCGGCCTGGACGTGACATCTTGGGTAGAATTTCCTAAAGTAGCAAGAGAGTGATACCGGCGCAGTTCCTATCACGATGACGTGGAGGATGCCATGAGCGAGCAGATTCCCCCGGACGAAAACGAAGATGACGTACGGCCCGCGCGCGGCCCGCAAGACGCCGACGATCCGGAGTTGCGGCGAAAAACCCAGCGCGAGCGCACCCTCGGCATCATCGTTGTTGGCATAATCGTAGTCGTCGCGCTCTTTGCCTTTGTCATCTATCCCCGTTTCCTGCAGCCCGTCCAACAGCAGACGGTTGCGAACATGCGCGGCGGTACGGAAGTGGCGGCGCAGGAGCATTTCACGCGCGCAATCGAGTTCATCAACGAATACGACTTCAACGGCGCCATGCGGGAATTGGATAGCGCCGTAGAGCTGGACGGCGAGAATCCGCAATTCCGTTTGGTTCGGGCCATCGTTGCCGTGCAACTCGATCGCTATAGCAAGGCGTTGGAAGACCTCGACACGGTTATCGCAGCGGATCCCGGCATGGCCGACGCCTATGGTATGCGCGCGAACGTCTATTTGCTGCAGGAAGACTACGAATCGGCGCTGGATGACGCCGACTACGCAATTTCGCTGGATTCTGAAACCGCCCACCGCTACTTGACCCGCGCCAAGGTGTACCAGGCCATGGGCGAATACGAAAAGGCGCTGGAGGATGCTGACGATGCGATACTCCTCGATCCGGGAAACCCCGAGGCCTACCGCGTGCGCGCGTATCTGGGCATCAAGGTAGGCGCCTGCATGAACGCCCTGGCGGATGCCAATATCGTCACGGAGATGGTGCCAAATTACTCAGGGGCGTATCTGGCGCGCATTGCCGTCTACCTCGCACTGGAGCAATACGAGAACGCCATCGCCGATGCCACCCGGGAGATTGGTATGGCGCCGGAGGGCAGTTTCGGCTACAACGCCCGCGCCTGGGCCTACGCCAAGGCCGGCCAGTATGAAAGAGCCCTTGAAGACGCCAACAGGTCAATTGAACTCGATGACGAATGCGCCGAGTGCTACGATACCCGCTCGCTGGTGAAGCTTGGTCTCGGCGATCTCAACGCGGCGGAGTCCGACGCGGATAGAGCCCTGCAATTGAGCGATCACGCGAGTTGGGCCTACGTAGGACGCGCCAAGGTCTTCTTGGCTAAGAATCGACTTGATGCGGCGCTGGCCGACGCCAATTCTGCGGCGGAAGCCGGCCCCAATGAACGCGACGTCTTCAGCATCCGCGCCCAAATCTACCGCGCCATGGGCCGCACCAGCGAGGCCAACCGCGACGAGGCCCGGAAAGAGGCGCTTTCCTGTTGAACGGTGCGTAGGTTGGTGAAGTCTTCCCGGACTGCTCCAACAGTTGTCGTGTGCTGAGGGCGTGGCGCGGCACTGGCAATTGATACTGAGAGAACTCCCCATCCCAGTAGGCAGTGTCTGATTCGCGATCGTGAACTACCGAGACTTCACGGATTCTGAAGAGTCAGACTCTCAGTCGACCAGGACTCGCAAGACTTGTGCCAGCCGACTAGAAACTACCGCAGCGCGAGAATCTTCTCAACCTCGCGTACGTCGTTCGGGGCCGGAACCACGTCTTTCGCCACGTCCAGGGCGATTTGAGGGTCTTTGAGGCCGTGGCCGGTGAGCACGCAGACGATGCGGTCGGAGGATTTTACCTCGCCTGCGGCGGCCAGCTTCAGGACGCCGGCGACCGAAGCGGCTGACGCCGGTTCGGCAAAGACGCCTTCACGCTCCGCCAGCAGTTTGTAAGCGTCCAGAATCTCAGGGTCGCTTACCGTATCGATCAAGCCGCCGGAGTCGTCGCGGGCGCGCACGGCGCGCTGCCAGTTGGCCGGATTGCCGATGCGCAGCGCCGACGCCACGGTGTCGGGATTCGCGATGGGCCGGTTTTCTACAATGGCTGCTGCACCCTCAGCTTCGAAACCCCACATGCGGGGCAGGCGGGTTGTGCGTCCGGCCCGGTGGTACTCCCGGTAGCCCAGCCAATAGCTCGTGATGTTACCGGCGTTGCCGACCGGTATGGCGAGAATATCCGGCGCGTCGCCCAGTACGTCGCTGCATTCGAAGGCCGCTGTCTTCTGTCCCTGCAGCCGGTAGGGGTTGATGGAGTTGACCACCGTGATGGGGTTGCGGGCCGTAATCTCGCGCACGATACGCAACGCATCGTCGAATGTACCGTCCAGGGCAATGACCACCGCGCCGTAGATGAGGGCTTGGGCGAGCTTGCCTAAGGCAATCTTGCCTGCCGATACGACGACCACAGCCTTGATCTGCGCGGCGGCGGCATACGCGGCTGCGGCTGCGCTCGTATTGCCGGTGGAGGCGCACATGATGGCCTCCGCGCCTTCTTCCAGCGCCTTGGCGACCGCCATCACCATGCCGCGGTCTTTGAACGAACCGGTGGGATTGCAGCCCTCAAGCTTCAGCCAAAGCTCCGCGCACCCCACGCGCTTTTCCAGGGCGTGGGCGCGCACGAGCGGCGTGAAGCCCTCGCCCCGGCTGATGAGCGGAGTACGCTCGGTTACCGGCAGGTATTCGCGGTAGTGCGCCAGCAAGTTGCGGCCGGCGGGGATTGTATTGCTTGCCTCGGCTGTATTCACGCGGCGAGAGTTTGACTCCTTCGGAACGAAATCCGGCTAAGGTAGGTGTGCGGCAGAATCGCGCAGACCTGCCACTGGTTTGCTCTGATACTCTTTGCGCTATGTTCGCACCGGCTCACCCAAGTCCACAATGCGAAGAAAGCCGGCAACTCTCTTCACCACTTCCAGGGCCGCAATGTCTTGCACGGCAGCCTGCATGGCCCGCTCATAGGCATCGTGGGTAGTAAAAACGAGTTCAGCCGTTTGATTGACCGGGTCGGCTTCTTTTTGGATCACGGAAGCAATGCTTATGCGATGTTCTCCGCAGATAGCCGCAATTTTGGCCAGCACTCCCGGTTGATCGGCGACCCACAGCCGAAAGTAAAATCGGGTTTCGATCTCGTCAATCGGTTTTAGCGACTTCGTGGCATCAATGGCATACGGAATACGGTTGGTTACACCGCTAATTATGTTGTGGGCCACGTCAATGGCGTCGGCGACTATGGCGCTGGCCGTCGGCTCCGAGCCCGCGCCGCGACCGTAGAACATCACGTTTCCCACCAGATCGCCCACGACGTACACTGCATTATACACACCCTCTACGCTGGCGAGCGGCGCGGCTTGAGGAATTAGGGCCGGGTGGACCGCCGCTTCATACCGGCCGTTGTCTTGGCGGGCAAGCGCAAGCAGTTTAATCACGTAGCCAAGGTCCTCCGCGTAGCGAAAGTCTGCAGGCTCAAGCTGCATGATGCCTTCATGGTAAATGGCTGCGGGGTCAACTTGGGTGCGAAAGGCCAGGGACGTCAGGATTGCCAGTTTGTAGGCGGCGTCGATGCCCTCCACGTCATTCGTCGGGTCGGCCTCGGCAAAGCCCAATTTCTGCGCTTCCGACAGCATATCCGCCAGAGCGGCGCCTTCTCGGGACATGCGGGTCAGGATATAGTTCGTCGTGCCGTTGATAATGGCGTAGATTTCATGAATCTCATTGGCGACCAGGTCTGAACGGAAGGGGCCGATCAGCGGAATGCCGCCGCCGACACTCGCTTCGTAGTAGATGTCGACGTTTTGCTGATTGGCTAGGCGCAGGAGTTCGGGCCCGTGGTTTGCCATCACGTCCTTATTGCCCGTAACCAGATGTTTGCCGGCCTGTATAGCACGCTTTGCGTACGTGTACGCCGGTTCCACGCCGCCGATTAGTTCAATCACGATGTGTATCGATGGGTCTTCCAGAATTTCGGCGGGATCGGTTGTCAATAGCGCCGGCTCGACGCTGATCTCCCGGGCTTTCGCCATGTCTCGTACCAGAATCTTCTTGACGCGCAGATCGCGGCCCGTTTCCATAGCAAGCACGCGGGCTTTCTCACGGACGATGCGCATAACGCCGCTACCGACGACGCCCAGGCCCAGCAACCCAATATTTATGGTCTTATCGTCATTCACCTCGCACCTTGCTCCTTAGCCGCGGCTACCTTATCGGGACACGTTTCTAGTTCTGGTTTTTCCAGACCCACCTGAGTGCTCTTCTACTGGGAGCCACTCTGAATCAGTACCCGCTTTTGCTCCTAGGTGAGTCCCAGTCGATAATCGAAGAATAGTGCCACATCCTGGGTGGGGTAGTACCGGTCATTGTATCCGCTGTACACAAATCCATTCTTGTTTAAGAACTGTATGGCGGGATAGTTTCGCGATTGGACGTCCATGCACAGTCCCTGCAGTTGGTTGTGCTTTGCCCAATTCAGACTCGTGCGCAGCAGGGCTGAACCCACTCCCCGCCGACGCAGATCGGGCCGGACAACGATGCATTGCAAGAGACCGGTGCCGAGCCGCCGGGGCGAAAGCATGTCCAAGTATCCCACGATCACTTGTTCTACTTCTGCCACCAAGAAGAGGTCGCCGTTCCTCCAGTCCGCATGCAAGTCGTCGGGGTCTAGCGGCGGCTGCAGCGTTAAGACACGTGGCAGACGGCGTACGTTAAAGCCGGAAAGCTTCCGCTTGCCTTCCCAGCGCGTCTCCATAGCCCATACTGTTTGTGTTTGGTAAGAAGAATCGAGCCGTATGCAAGCGTCGATGTCTCTGCGCTCGGCGCGGCGTACACGCATGCGGGAGGCCTAGGTAGTTAGCTTCACGTAGAGGTAGTTAAGCACAATGCGGAGAATGGCCGCAGTTGGGATGGCGAGCAACATGCCGGAGATGCCAAAGAGCGCGCCTCCGGCTAAGATTGCAAAAATTGTCAATACCGGATTAAGCTGCACGTACCGGCCCACGACGTTCGGGATGATGAGATAGTCTTCCAGATGCCGCAATACGGTGTACACGAGGGCAACTACAATCGCGTTCACTACCGGCGACCAACCGAACGGGCTTGGATAAACCAACGCAAGCAAGACGGCCGGCGTTGCCGCCATGACAGGGCCGATAAAGGGGATCAGCTCCAGGAAGCCCGCTACGGGGGCAAGCACCAATGCATAGGGAACGCCTAAGAGACGCAAGGAGATGTAGGTCGCTACCGACATGATTATTACCAGCATCAATTCGCCGCGAATGAAGCGGCCGAGCATGCGATCGACCTGACCGCCCAACGTTGCCATTTCTTGCCGGTAAGGCGCCGGTACGATGCGCCGCGCCCACGTCCCAAAACGATTCGACTCTAGTAACAAATAGAACGTGGCAAAGAGACAGAGCAGGAATTTCAGCATGAGTTCCACTACGTGAATCGCAATGTCTAGTGCGGCATCGACCATGGTGGAAGTAGCAGAATCCAGCGCCCCTGCCAACAGCTCGCCGGATGTGCCGATTACGGTTTCTAACCCAAAGAGATCAATCTGCGCGTACGAGGCGAGAGTATTATCGAGATTCTCGACAATACTTGGCAGGCTGCCGCGAAGGCCTTCAAGTTCACGACTCAACGGCGGGTAGCCGAAGGTAAAGAGCAGCACAATGCCGCCAACGAAGAAGCCCATGAGAATCAAGGTCACCCAGAAGCGATGCAGACGCGTATGTCTACAGACCCAGGAGACGAGAGGCGCCAACAGGTATGCTAAGACCGCCGCCCAAATGAACGGCCAGATAATGGCCCGCACGCCGTAAACAAAAAAGACCGCAACGACGAGGAGCAGCAAGACCACCATGACCTTGGTGCGTTGCGAGAAGCGGATACCCTGAGGCTGCGGCAACGGTGGATTCTCCGGTGCTTCCTCAGAGACGTCCTCGACCTCGGAAGGCTCTGCGATGCTGCTCATAGACTCACTTTACCAATTCAATTCGTAAGCAAGGCACACATATTAACTATGACACAGGCAGCACGGAAACGCATCTCTCCCCAAGGGAAGAGGCCTTCTGTGGGATCAAAATACGAGCGCAAATCGCGCAAGAAACTGTTGACGAATGCTTAATTTTCGCTTAGAATTAAGGGCGTACGCTATTCACATAAGTTCAACTGTCTGGGTCAGGAGGCAATAGATGGCGAGTAGTACCGACGTTGATGCAGTCCTTCGAATTTACACCTCCTATCTTGCAAATCAAAGGCGGCTTTCACGAACGGAGACGGGTAAGCGGATACGATGGCTGAGAGAATTTGGTCTCTCTATGTGCAATCGGAAGACAATCTACGAAATATCGGTACGTGACGTCGTCATCTACTTTGCAGAGTGGTCTGAGAAATTTGAAAATCCGGCTGAATGGTATGACCGTTATAAGGTCCTTGAAAGATTTTTCGACGATCTTGTAGACATGCAAGTTCTTGAAACAAATCAAATCAAAGGCATTTACGACGATACCGATATCGAGCCCGATCTCGCGGAAGATACGGAACCGGCAGAATCACTCGCGCCGGTAAACTGGTTGCGACAGGACCATCCTCTGTATTAGGCGTTGCACTTTTATTAGGTGGGTCCGTCTGGCGAATAAAACAGTAGATGGAAGTCCACTGTAGTGGTTTCCTGGCTGACAATAAACCAACCAGGTGCTGCCGCTCCCGTTGCGCAGGCTCTCCTTCACGCTTCAACGTACCGATCAATACATTGGCGGAGCGCACCGCCAATGACATAACGGAGAGACAGACTTCTCGGGTACGCTCTGTGCCAGGACGGCAGGCAACGCGGCATTCTGACGCACATGCCAACGCGAGTTAATCGTTTGCGACCCCTTCTATGGCGGCCTGCTCGCCGCTCGTGCTGAACCCCCCCCTTCTGCTCGGCGACCACATCTCCACAGTTTCTGCTTTTGCACCGTCGGTGTAGCCAAATGGTGCCAAGCTGAGTTCCAGTGACTTTCGCGACCAAGCAACATGGTCAAAAGGACGACGAATGGGAACGCTCTGTTTCGGACTTGACGAGAAAATCGTATTTGCCGGCGATAGCATTACTGACTGTGGAAGGCGCACGGAGCAGGACGGTCCCTATGGGAGGGGTTACGTAAGTCTTGTGCGAGCCCTCCTCCACGCGCGCTATCCCGAGTATGGCCTGTCGGTGGTCAACCGAGGCATTGGCGGCAACACGGTGCGCGACCTGGCGGCGCGTTGGGACGCAGACGTACTTGCCGAGGAAGCGGACTGGCTCTCGGTCAAGATCGGCATCAACGACGTAGGGCGGCTCATTGTTGGCAACATGGTAGATCACGTTCCGCTCGCCGAATATGAGGCGACGTATCGTTCACTTCTCCAACAGACAAAGGCGGCTGCCAACGGCAGGCTCATTCTGATGGAGCCCTATGTGATTGCGCCGCCGTTGCAAGGCGATGCGGAAGTGGTGTCAGGCCTAAGTCTGACAGATGTGCAGGCGCAATTCGGCAACTTGCGCGCGAGCGGCGTGCAAGAAGATCCGCTCTTGACGGCCGGCTGGATGCATTTCCGTGCCCATATTGATGCTTACATTGAGGTTGTACACCGTCTCGCCGGGGAATTTGACGCCATTCTTGTCCGCACCCAAGCCGCCTTCGATGTAGCGCTGGAAGCGCAGCCTCCGGCAGAGTGGGCTGCGGACCGCATTCATCCCGATTTGCCCGGCCATGCCGTGATTGCCCGCGCTTTCTTGGCAGCGGTAGGATATGGTGATATCTAAGACCTCGCATTCCAGTTATCCGGGCGGCGCGGGGATGTTTGGAAAAACTGTGCACTGAAAGCTGAAAGTCGCATCACAGCGCACGGGCGCTGGCTAAGAAGTGGTCTACCAGGCGCAAAAGGAGATTCGTGTGAGTACCAAGCTTCGGGTCGGCATCGTCGGACTTGGCGGCAATGGCGGACGGTTCTTGGAGGCGTACACTACCAACCCCCGCGTTGAGGTTGCAGCCCTCTGCGACGTGCGGGACGATCACCGCCAGGCGCTGCAAGAGAAGTACGGCGTGCCGCATGGCTATGCCGACTTCGCAAGGTTCTTGGACCACGACGGCATAGATCTGGTTTCCATCCACGCGCCGGATAGGCTCCACGCGCAATTTGCGCTCGCCGCGCTCGACGCCGCCAAGCACGTGTTCGTGGAAAAGCCGATGGCGACGAGCATCGAAGACTGCTTGCGCCTTGTGGAACGCGCGGACTGCGCCGCGACGCGGGTGGCGGTTGGGCACGTGCTGCGCACGCGGCCTTTCTTCCGGATGCTCAAGGGGATGGTGGATGCCGGAGAGCTTGGTTCGCTCTATGCGATGCGTACGCACTACCTTACGAACGCAATGCAGAGGGGCGAAAGCTTCCTCAAGACTGCGAACAGCAGCTATTCTCCGCCGATGCTCACCATGGGCGTGCATCCGGTGGACTTGATGCGTTGGTACGCGGGCGACGTGGTGGAAGTGCAGGCCATGGAAAATCAAGGCCTGGCGATGCCCGGGAATCCAATCGACGAGTCGGTGACGGCGGTGTACCGCTTTGCCTCCGGCACCACGGGCAGCGTTACGGTGTGTTGGGCGTCGAATTATGTCTTCGACTCTTTCTACGGCCTCGAACTCCACGGTAGCGAGGCGAGTGTGGTCTGGGACAAGATTCATCGTAGAGAGGCGAACAAGGCAGTGCCGCTGCCCACGCCCCCGCAACCAACGCGCGCCGGCTATGCTGCGGAGGTTGACACCGTTGTAGATAGCCTCCTCGACGATACCCCGCTCTTCTGCGACGTTCGCGAGGGCGCCCGCAGCGCTATCGCGTGCCTAACGGCCATAGAAGCCGCAAAGTCCGGTGAGACGCTGCAGGTGTTGAATCCCTAACGGATGCAAAGAGCAGAAGTAGCCGGCCTCCGGCCGATTTGTGCTTCGACCCGTCGACGGGATCAGGACAGGCAAGCCCAGCCCGAACGTACGGAATTTAGGCAAGTCCCGAGGAGTAGCGCGGGGGCTAGTCCCCCGCTCTTAATCCGAGGTCTTGGTAGAATTGCGGACGTATAACCTCCGGCGGAAGGGCCAGGCGATCACGCTCATGTTTCAATTCTTCGCCGAGTTCAGGACAGGCAAGCCCAGCCCGAACGTACGGAATTGAAGCAAGTCCCGAGGAGTAGCGCGGGGGCTAGTCCCCCGCTCTCAAGTATTGGCAGACCATGCAGTCCTGCCAGAGTCTGAATTGCTCCCGCCATCCCGCGCACATTAGAGAAAGCCCGGAGAGTTGAACACTCTCCGGGCTCTTTCGTCTCTCGACTCTTTTCGTGCGAGACGAGGCGTGGAACCGTTAGCCTACAGGTTGGCGGCGTTCCAGTCGTCCACGATGACCTGGCAGTCTTCCTCTGCCTTCTCAAGGGCCTGCTTGGCGGTGGTTGCTTCTTCGTTCCACCACGGGGTCATGGCTTCGCCGTAAGCGCCCCGCAATTCACCGTATTGGGGATGCGGGAAGTACGGCTTGGCGTAGTCCGCGGCGCGGGCAAAAGCCAGCAGGTTGGCGGGATCCGGGCTATCAGCCGAGGGCACGAAGACCTCCTCGGCAATCGAGTTGATCGCCGGGATGATGTTGCCCTGTCCGCCGGTCCAGCTCAGGTGTTCCTCTCCAACGAGGAACGAAAGGAACTCGGCAGCGGCGTCCAGCTTCTTGGTAGTTGCCACCGTGAAGATTTCCTCGATGCCGAAGAACGCGCCCTTGCCTTCTTGACCATCGCCCATCGCTGTCGGCTGCTCGACGATGTCGAAGTTCACGCCGGCCTCATGGCGCCGGATCGGCTCTAAGCCCCATGTGCCGTAGACGGCCATGGCGACCTTACCATTGGCAAACGAGTTGAAGAACTGCGCGTCCTCTTGGCGGTTGTAGTCTTCAGCGCGCGGGCCGACTTCATACTTCGCCCAGTTGTCGCGCCACCATTGGACCGACTCCAGTGCCAAAGGTCCATCCACCACCACATTGGCGCCGGAATCATCCATGAAGCCCTGATACATGCCCGCGATCCAGTAGGCGACGTAGTGTATGGTCGCCACGCCCCAGATCTTCTCATCGGACGTGCTCAGGCTGGCGGATACCTTCTGCGCCGCATCCAGCCGGTCTTCAAACGTGTCGCTATCCTGGGGATAGGGCACGCCGGCCTTGTCGAAGAGGTCCTTGTTGTAGAACCATGCCGTGGTGTTGATGCCGATGGGCGCCGCAATCAATTTGCCCTGCCAGGTAAGACCATTCACCAGCGTCTGATTGAGCTGGCTCATGTCGTACTTAAGGCCCTTCAACAGTTCGTTGGCGTCGTACAAGATACCGGAAAAGGGATGCAGCCCCACACCAAACCAGCCCATGTCCGGCGCCGCGCCGCCCGCCACCGTGGCGAGGAGCTTCGACCTGGGATTGCCGCCAAAACTGCCGGCAACGTCCAGGGTGTTCACATGGACACCGGTCTCCTTGGCGTTGTAGGTCTCCAGGATCCACTCCAGCCAGCGGGTCTTGCCGGCGGAATAATGGGGCCACAGGAAGGTGATTTCCGTCGCCTCCATCATCGCGGGCTTTTCGGCCTCAGCGGCCATCTCGCCGCCATCTGCCGGGGCCATGGTCGCACCGGTTTGGGCGCAGGCAGCCAGCAACGCCGTGCCGCCAACCAACGCGGCACCGCCGCGCAGGAACTGGCTTCTTGAAATGCGCTTCTCACTAAGCATGCAAGACCTCCTCTAAGGGTCTAAAGTAAACTTGCGTATCCCTGTTCCGATTGAACAGACTACCGATTCCGTAGCCTTACTACTATAGCACAGCCCTTGCTGATTCGTTCCGCAACGTCGATTTGTTGAACGCTTACTCTTAGAGCGGAAGCGTAATGTCCCCGCCTTGCTCAGCCGACATGAAGGTGGCCAGGCACACTTCCAAGGCGCGGCGGCCGTCGTGACCGTCCGGCATGGGGGGCGTGCCGTTGCGTGCGCTGTCGTAGAAGGCAGCGAGCTGGTTCGTCATGCCCACGCTGCTCGGTTCGGACTCGATCTCCTCGCGCTTGCCGTCGTGGGTCACCAAAGTCGGCCCGGAGTGCCGGTTGATGTGAATGGCGCCCTTGGTACCGGCAATGCCGAAGTTCGACGCGCCCGCCGGGTAGATCTGGCTGCTGTGCAGCGAACCGATGGCGCCGTTTTCATAGTTCAACGTCGAGATAAAGGTATCCTCTACGTCGGTATTGGCAAACGTGCCGAACGTGGCGTTGCCGTGCACGGAAGCAACGGGACCTCCCATCCAGAGGAGCAGGTCAAGTTCGTGCACCGACGACGACCAGGTGCCGCCCACCGTCTCGCGCTTTAGCCGCCACTCGCCCACGCCAAACGGGGGCCGCCCGCTCAGGCGTGTCGACCACGCCAGCTTGAGATCGCCGATATCGCCGTTTTGCAACCGCTTGTGCACCTCGACGTAGGTCGGCCAGTACCGCATCACGAAACCCAGCATCAACGGTACGCCAGCCTTGTCGGCGGCGGCGATCATGGCATCGCAGTCATCGAGCTGCAGCGCCATGGGCTTCTCGCAGAAGATGGCGATGCCGGCTTCTGCCGCGTCGACGCAGATTTCCCGGTGCGTCCAGGTGGGCGTTACCACCAAGACCGCATCAAGCCCTTCAGCGATGAGGTCGCGGTGGTCGGTGAACGCCTTGACACCAAGCTCATCCGCGACCGCTTGAGCGGACTCCTTGTGCACATCCACCACACCGACTAATTCGATGTCTTCCATCTCATGCGAGATCTTCGCTTCGCTCGGCCCCAGACCTCCACACCCGATGACACCGGTTCGCAACGAATTTGCCATGATCGGACCCTCCTCTTAGCTCACATGAACAAGGTAGAGACATTTGCCCCACGCAGATTTGGAAATCATGATAGCAGCTACCATGCCAGTTGGAAACTTTGAGGCTGCGAGATACGCAGTAGCTACTTTTCTCTTGCAGTGTAGAGATTTGCCTACCGCCGGAGAGCACGGGGAGTGAGTTGGAACAGGGACCGTACCCACTCACCCCGGCCCTCTCCAAGAAGACCTTTGCAAAACTCCGTCACTCCGGCGCAAGCCGGAATCCAGAGGGATGTGAGTAGTTTGGGTTTGCAAGCCGTGAAGCTGTTCTACACCGACATGACTTCCTTCTCTCAATGAGGCGAAAGGGGATCTGCAACGCCACTCCAGGGAGGGGTAGCTTATCGCGTGCGAGCCAGGGCCTCGTAAGGGTCTCCTTCGGCGAGAGAAACTCTGTACAATGGAGCCACGAGTTTCATGGCAATCGCGTAGGAGTTCACTATGGCGGGCAAGTATCGCGTAGGCATTATCGGTTGCGGGTGGATGGGCAAGTCGCACGCGCAGGCGTATGCCGAATTGGAAAACGTAACCATGGCGGCGGCAGCGGACATCCATCCAAAGTCACTGGCAGAGTTACAGGAAGAGCACGGCATTCCCAGCGGCTACGACGACTATCACGAGATGCTGGCAAGTGAAGACCTGGATATTGTCAGCGTCTGCTCGTGGCCGGGTCCGCATGCGCCTATGACGATCGCCGCCGCTGAAGCCAAAGTGCCGGGCATCATCTGCGAAAAGCCCATGGCGCGCACGTTGGCTGAAGCAGACGCCATGATAGCCGCCGCCGAGGAGCACGGCTCCAAGCTCGTGATCGGCCACCAAGGCCGCTTTCGCACGCAGACCAACGCGATACGCAGTCTTATCCAGGACGGCGCAATCGGCCGTGTGGAGTTTCTCTACATCCAGCAGAACGGCGGTCTGTCGAATAGCTCCATTCACAACGTGGACTACGCGCGCTACATTCTGGGAGACCCCAAGGTTGAGTGGGTGATGGGCTCAGTAGAGCGGCGCACCGATCGCTACGAACGCGCCGAACGCATCGAGGACCGCGCCCAAGCCCTTATCGGCTTTGCCGGCGGCGTGCGGGGGGTATTGGAGTCGGATATCGGTGACGACCGGCGCGTGCAGCCCTGTATCGTCTACGGCTCCCACGGCAGCATCTTTCCTGTCAGCAATGGCATTCGGCTCCTGGATTCCAATGGTGTCAGAGAGACATCTTTCAAGGAACCCAACGCACAGGCCCTACAAGCCAAGGAACTGATTGAGTGGATTGAGGGACGGCGCGAGCATCGCGGGCACGCGCAGAACGGCCGCCAGGCGCTCGAAGTGCTGCTGGCGATTTCCGCATCCACCTACACGCGCGGGATCGTCAACTTTCCGCTGGAAATCACGGAATATCCGCTTGGGTTGGCCGTTGACGAAGGTGTCCTGCCGGTGGAGCAGCCCGGCGCGTACGACATCCGCGGCTATCTGGTACGGAAGGACTGAGCGGAGTACACTGAGACGGAGACAGAGGTACATGTCCTGAATCTCCCACGAATTGCAACCCAACGCAGCCTTGCGTTGGGATGTCGGCGGACGGATAGCGCAGAGATGGAATGGTAACGCAGGGGCGGATGGGTATCGCAGGGATGGCTGGGTAGTGCAGGAACGGCTGGGTAGTGCAGGAACGGATGGGTAGCGCAGGTTTGTAACCTGCGGCTTTGCCAGCTCTCTCAGGAGGGATTTGGCCCACATGCCTAGGCGCAACTGCCTGGGGTTCATGACATTGAAAACAGCAAAGGAGGCACCCGACATGGCCGTACAGAGCGCACAGATCCTGTCACAAGACGAGTTGGCAGCGAAACTGGCAGAACAGCCGCGCGTCGAGCTCGGCACATTCCCCACGCCCTTAGACGCTTGCCCCCGGCTTTCAGAGGCCGTGGGCGGGCCGCCGATCTACATCAAGCGCGACGACCTCACGGGCCTCGCCCTCGGAGGTAACAAGACCCGCAACCTGGAGTTTCAGTTAGGTTCGGCGCTAGCTCAGGGCTGCGATAGCGTGGTAGCCGGGGCTGATACCCAGTCGAACCAGTGCCGCCAGGCCTCCGCGGCCTGTGCCAAAGTGGGGCTGGAGTGCTTCCTCGTCCTGGCCGGCGGTCTCCACAACGAGGTGCAGGGCAACCTGCTGCTCGATCACATCTTTGGCGCAAGCGTCACGGTGTTGGAAGACGTGAATATCGACGGCCTGCAAGCGCGCATCGATCCCATAGAGGCGGAGTTGCGCGCACAGGGCAGGAAGCCGTACCGCATCACGAGCATGTACCCCGAACCGGCGCTGCGGGCCATGTGTGGCTACTTGAGTTGCGCGCTGGAGCTTTCTACCCAGCTAGATTCTCTTCCCAATCCGCCAAGCACAATCTTCATCACTTCCGGCTCCGGCACGACCCACGCGGGTTTTGCGGCCGGAATCAAAGTGCTGGGACTGCCAATTAAAGTGGTTGGCATCACGATCAAAGAACCCGCGGACGAGCAGCGTGAGACCGTGGCAGCGCGATCCCAGCGGCTGGCGGAACAGCTTGACATTCCGTGCGGCCTTTCCGCGGATGAGGTCCACGTCTCGGATGACTATCTCGGCGCAGGCTACGGCGCGGTAACTGACGAAGGCATGGAAGCCATCCGGCTCACGGCCCAGCTCGAGGGTATATTGCTCGAACCCGTCTACACGGGCAAGACGATGTCCGGCGTCATCAACATGGCCCGCAACGGCGACCTGCCCCCCGATCAGCCGGTGATCATGGTGCACACCGGCGGCATTCCAGCGCTCTTCGCGTACCACGAAGAGATGATGGCTGCACTCTAGTAGGTGCAAGAGAGCGACATGACAATCTGCGGACCGGCGATTGTGACGGCGGAAAGAGCCTCGAGTCTGAGGTAAGCAACCCATGGGTACTATGAAACGGCTGGCGGCCATGGCGGGGTGTTGGCAAGGGTCCAACCGCCTGCACGATCCCTTCTCGGGCAAGCCCGAAGATTCCACGTCCTCGATGGAACTGACCCCGCTCCTGGGGGGCCGGTTCATCCGTTTGGACTACGACTGGAGCTACCGGGGCGCACGGCAGGAAGGCTCCCTTCTCATAGGCTGCCAACCAGACCACGGCAGGATGTCGGTTCACTGGATCGATTCGTGGCACATGTCGCACGACGTGCTGGCCTGCACCGGCGCCGTCGAGGAGAGCGGCGACGTCGACGTGCGCGGCAGCTACGCCGCGCCGCCGGGCCCGGACTGGGGCTGGCGCATCGTCATTCGGCCGGCAGAACCGGCTGCGCTGCACGTTGTCATGCACAACGTGACCCCCGGCGGCGAAGGGGAAGTGGCCGTCGAGGCGACTTTCACGCGGGCGGAAGTCACCGACTGAGTTGGAGGTTCCAGTGACGTCCTGGTGCTCGGACGTTAGCCTGCGGTCCCGTCCTTGCGGCTGTGGAGAAGAATCAGGTTGCCGTCGGGGTCAGCGATTCCTGCCGCGTAACAGGTAGTCTGCTCGCCGGGCTCGAGCACCACGTCCACCCCCTGCTCACGAAGTTCGTCAATGGCTTGGTGCACGTCATCGACTGCTATTGCAATTGCGGCGCTGCTGGCCTCTCCTTTCGCGGCATGGTCCTCGCGAGAGGACCGCAGCGCGAGCACCGTTGGCGTGTCACCGATCGCAAACTCCACCCACCCCGGATCGATCCACGCAAAGAGCGTTAGGCCCAGCGTGTTCTCGTAGAATTCTGCGCTGCGGCGAATGTCACTGACGGTGTAACAGAAGAAATCGATGCCTCTCGGTTTCATTATTCTCTCCACAGTCGATCAACATCACTGTGTTGATGTTCCGGCGTAGGTTAGGTTTACCCTGAGTGATGCGAGTGCAAGGTAGTCTGTCTCGATAGTAGCAGAAGCATGAAGCGATTCCAGCGATCTCAATTCATACTGCAGCTTTCTTTGGGAAAGCAGGGCGGCTCGGCTCCATTCAATGTGTCATTAATCTCCGCTCAGTGGCGCACCCTCTCGATGGTTGCGGTGCGACAGTCTTGACGAGCAACTCAAAGTCGTATAGAACTATAGGAGAGGTAAGGCATTGCCACGCTAAGGAGATCGTTGCAATCGCGGTCGCTCCTTAGTTAGAGGCACAACTCTAATGGAGGTTTTCCGTAATGGGTATTGTGCGTTCTATGAAAGTCACCCGGCGTACGGCACTCGCGAGCGCGGGAGCAAGCGCGCTCGGCGTGATGATAGCCGCAGCGTGCGGTCAGGCGACCGTGACAGCGCCCGAGGAAGCTCCCAAAGAGGAGATGAAGGAGGAGGCGCCCAAGGCTGAGGCGACGGCAATGCCGGAGGTCGAAACCGCAACAATCGCCATGATCTCGGCGGAGAAACCCACTACGCGGCCGGTCTTGGAGCCAATCCTCGCCGATTTCACCGAGCAGATGCCGCACATCGCGGTTGACCTGGTGCCGTCCGGCGGTTGGGGCGAGGTGAGAACGAAGTTCTATGCGGCGCAGGCGGCCGGCGATCCGATTAACATCATGGAGAACGGCTGGAGCGCGGTTCTGACGACATTTGAAACCGGTGTGACGATCGACCTCGCGCCGTTCTTTACGCGGGACAAGATTGATCCCGCCGCCACTTTTGCCGCCCCGGCCATAAACATGTGGACCGTGGAAGGCAGAATTCTCGGTATGCCCATCACCATGTCGGTAGACTCAATGGCCTACAACGTGGAGATCTTCGAGGCGGCCGGCATCAATCCCCTGCCCGTAGACCTTAACGACACCGACTGGAACATGGAAACACTCCTGGACTTGTCTACGCAGCTTACCAATGAAGACCGCACGCAGTTCGGCCACGGCGGCGGCATAACCTGCTCCAATGGCGGCGGCATCGGTACCGGCACCTTCTGGGGCGTGGGTCCGTGGGACTCCGAGGAGGGACGGGCAACGATAGACACGCCGGAGTTTATCGACGCGCTGGACTGGTGGCGCGATTTCGGCGACAAGCACCGCGTGACACCGAACGCTGATGAGCGTGAGGCGGCCATGGGTGGGCAGAGCGGCAACGTCTTCATGTCCGGTAAAGTGGCAATGCAGCTTACGTGCACGTCGTTCCGCGACGCGCCATTCACGTGGGCGCTGGCGACCATGCCGTATTCCGGCGAGGGGCCGAGCCAATCAGGCCGCACGTGGACGCACCCATTGCAGATGGCAGACGACGGCACCGACCAGAACGACTTGTCATGGGAGCTCTTCAAGTGGCTCCTACAGCCGGAAAACGGTGGTCGCTATCCGCCGTCGGCAGGTCACGTCGTGTCGCCTCTCTTGGATGACAACGCGTCAACGTTGGCGCAAGATGGCTACAAAAATAGCTTGGGCGTCGACCCCAGAGCGTTCTTGCTCCACTCGCGTACCACGAAGCCGGCCGGCTGGGGCCTGTGGACGTTCACGGAGTTTGGTGACATCTCCGGCGACCTCAACGGCCAGTATCGCGAGTTCCTTGCCGGAAGTCTCACAGCCGCGGAGTACGCGCGCTGGGCGGCCGATCTAATCAACGAGACACTCGGCGGCAAGTAGACGGCAGCTTCACGCGCCCACTGGGCTTTCGGTGGGTGTGCCTTTGGCGCAATCGCCGCGCCCGGAAGGTGGCGACCGGCCTGGGAATAAGTTGGTCGCATTGTGTAGGGGCACGATATATCGTGCCCCTACGTGCCTGCTGTGCACGGTGATTTGCAGTCATTCCCGCGCAAACTCGCGCCTGTGCGGAGGCGCGGAATCCATCTTCATGTGCTGCAAAATTGTCTTGCTAGGCCGATAAGTAGGTAGCCACATCCGAAACTGCTTACCCTGTCAGTCGAATTTGCCACTCATTCTGGGAACCAAGGCGCTAAAGATCTCCCGCAATCACCTGAGATTCCTCGCTCTCCCTCGGAATGACGGAACTGTAGAAGGAGCGCTACATTGGCAGTTCTCCGACCGAGTCAACTGAGGCTCGGCACCGGCGCCGAGCGCATCAACCCGCCGCTCGGCGTGCCGTTGCCCCTGGCCTACAGCGGCGGTGGAGCGCCTGTGGTGGTTGAAGGTCGGTACGATGACTGCTGGGCGCGGGCGATGGTGCTGGAGCAGGGCGAAACTCGGCTGGCGATTATCTCGGTAGACCTCTGCACCATGCGTGACGACCAATACCAGAAGGTCGTCGCTCGCATTGCGTTGCGCTGTCACATCCCTACGGAAAACATCGCCATCGCGTGTACGCACAATCACTCGAACAACTCACTGCTGGAGCCCTTCGACGCGCCGCCCTCACCGTGGCAGGAGACGTTGAACGATCTGATCGTCTCCGCTGTGTACCAGGCGAGCCAACGTTTGGAGCCGGTTGCGCGCATTCGCTTCGCCACGGCGCGGTACGGCAACGTCGCCTATAACCGCCGGGTTGTGCTACCCGAAGTCGTGTGTATGCTCATTGGCGCAGAACCGAATTGGGAGAGCATTGAAGAGCGGTTGACGGGCGCATTGGGAGCGACGCGGGAGCAATTGGGTATACCGAGCGATCCTGTTGTCCCCGCTGGGATTGTGGACGACCGCTTGCGCCTGTTGGCATTTGAAGGCGCCGGAGAAGCAACCATCGCCAGTATCGTAAGCGCCGCGTGCCATCCGGTCACGCATAGTTTTGCCGATCAGCATACCTGTGCAGACTATCCCGGCATTCTTGTCAGGCAAGCAGAGCGCGAATTGGGCGGTAGGGCGCTCTTTCTGCAAGGCTGTAGCGGCGACGTGCGCACGCGCTATCGCGAACCTACCTACAGGGAGGTAGAGCGGGTGGGCGAGCAGTATGGCAGTGCCTTGCGCGAGGCGGCGAGCAATTTTGAGGAAATTGCCGGGCCGCACACGATCGGCGCCATAAAGCAACAGATAGAATTGCCCCTGAAGCCATATCAAGCGCGGCAGAAGCAGCAGACCCGGCTGGCTGAGCTTGAGGAATCCCTGCGCAAGATGGCGCACGTGCCTGCCGATTGTGCCAATGACATTCGGGAACGCTGGGCCGTCTATCAGGAATGCGCCTTCCTGCGCTATCAACTGAAGTGGGGCGACCTTGAAACCCGCCGGGCGGATTTAGAGCGCGAATGCGTGTCGGTAACTCTGCAGGCGCTGCAAATCGGCGGAGTGTTAGTGCTCACTTCCCCCGCGGAGGTCTTTGCCGAGACGGGCATAGGACTAACAGATTGGGCTGCAGAACAGGGGTGGCGAGGCAGTATCGTGTCATCTTGCACCAACGGCTACGTCAATTACATTCCACCCCGGGCAGAGGCGGACCGCGGCGGCTTTGAGCCAAGCTGCACCATGCTTGCACCCGGCGCGTGCGAGCAGATGGTCGCTTCTCTCAAGGCTTTGGGCCGGCAGGTGTCGGCCTAGGTAGATTGCGACTGAAATCACCGGACCCATGTGGTAAGAAGGCAAAGCTGCTTTCAGGAATGTCATCTGCACAAGAGTCGCGGCGAGCACCCTACCTGCGAAAGCAAAAGAGCGCCCAAACGGGCGCTCCCTCATTTCTGCCGAGCCTACCTGGACCTGCCAGCGGCGGGTCCGGCTATGCGTGGCTATGTGGCCATGCCGGGATACGGTCGGGTGCGGGGTTTTTGTGCGCTGTCATCGCTGTCCTGTGGGGGCGATGACGGCTGCTGGTCTTCATTGTCCACCAGCGTACTTGCCGCCTGGGTATCCACGTCGTCGGAGGGTTCAGGCTCTTCTTCGAAGAACGAACTGAAGGCCTTCCCGTCGAATGTCTCAACTTCCATGAGCGTGTCGGCAATCTCCACGAGCTTGTCCTTGTGCTCGGTGAGAACGCTCGATGCCCGATCATGGGCCTCCTGAATCAGTCCTTCGACTTCACCGTCAATATCTTGCGCTACCGCTTCGCTGTAGTTGCGCTGTTCTTGGATGTCTCGGCCCAAGAAGATGAGCTCTTCTTTGCGGCCAAATGCGCGGGGGCCGAGTTTCTCGCTCATGCCGTACTCCATGACCATGCGCCGCGCCAAGGTAGTGGCCATTTCAATATCGTTGGAAGCGCCAGTCGTCATTTCACCAAAGATCAGCACTTCCGCCGCGTAGCCGCCGAGGGCAAAGGCCATCTGTTGTCTAAATTGCGATCGCGTCCATAGGTGGCGGTCCTCCGGCGGAAGGACTCGAGTGTACCCACCGGCGCGACCCCGCGCTACGATGGAAATCTTGTGTACCGGGTCGACGTCCGGCAGCAATTGCGCCACCAAAGCATGGCCCACCTCGTGGTACGCCGTGACTTTCTTTTCGCGCGGGCTTATGATGCGGCTGCGCCGTTCCGGGCCGGCGAGGACGCGTTCAACCGCTTCTTCAACCTCTTCCTGACTAATGGCTTTCTTGTTGCGCCGCGCGGCCAGCAACGCCGCTTCATTGAGCAGGTTCTTCAGATCGGCGCCGGAGAAGCCCGGCGTCTGTCGGGCGATGGTCTCCAAGTCCAGGTCATCCGCCAGCGGCTTATCCTTGCTGTATAGTTGCAGAATGTGCTCACGGCCTTGCACGTCGGGGCTGTCGAGGACCACCTGCCGGTCGAAGCGGCCTGGGCGCAGGAGCGCCGGATCGAGCACGTCCGGGCGGTTCGTCGCTGCCAGCACAATCACGCTGGTGTTCATTTCGAAGCCGTCCATCTCGACGAGGATCTGGTTTAGCGTCTGCTCGCGCTCGTCATGGCTGCCGCCCAGTCCCGCGCCGCGCTGCCGTCCCACCGCATCGATTTCGTCAATGAACACGATGCATGGCGCATTGCGCTTCGCCTGGTCGAAGAGATCGCGGACGCGCGAGGCGCCGACACCCACGAACATCTCGACAAACTCAGAACCGCTGATACTAAAGAAAGGCACGCCTGCCTCACCGGCCACGGCGCGCGAGATGTGCGTCTTGCCGGTGCCGGGAGGGCCGACCAACAGGACTCCCTTGGGAATCTGCGCGCCCAACGCTTGGAAGCGCTCCGGGTACTTGAGAAATGCCACGACCTCTTGGAGCTCTTCTTTAGCTTCCTCCACGCCCGCCACTTCCGCGAACGTAATCGTCGGATTGTTGCTCTTGAAGACTCTGGCTTTGCTCTTACCGAAAGAGAGCGCTTGGTTGTTCGTGCCCTGCGCCTGGCGCATCATAAGCAGCAAAATGCCGCCAAAGATGAGAATCGGGAGAAATGTGCCCAAAATGGGGAGCAGGTTGCTGAATTGGCTGGGCTCCTGTACCGTCAGCTTTATCTTGTCATCAGGAATCCCGCGGCTGTGCAGCGCCTCGAGCATATCCGTATCATCCATCATGCGGGCAGTAAGGCGCTGGTCTTCTATTTCAGCAGTCAGTCTATTGCCTGAGACGATGACGGTCGGGACTTGCTCATTCCACGCCGCTTCCTGCACCGCGGCCATGAATTCACTTAAAGAGACCGTCGTGTTCTCGCGGGTCTGGGGGGCAAACAGCGTAAAGATAATGGCCAAGATGGCGACGGTAATGACCAGGTAGACAAACCCGTTCTTCAACCACTTGCTATCCACTATGTTCTTCCTAAGTTAGACGCCCTTTGCAAGGCGAATTGCGCTACGGTTCGCTACGTAGTCAGCACGCTCATTATACCATACAGTGCTTTATACCAAACGTATGCAATTTCGGAGCGACCCAGTCAATCTGTCAGTCGATGGTTTGTGGTCGAGTTGTTGCTCTCGCCATTGCCATTGCAAGACCGGTGCAGCGGATCAGTTCTGCGCTACCAGCGTTCGCACCCCAGGCCCCAATTGCTTCACGTTTGCCGGTGAAAGTAAGGGTTTGTCATGGCTGTCTGCAAGGAGCAGCAGTGATACAACGCGAGGGTAAACGTCGCTGGAACTCCCGGGAACCGGTAGAGAACTACGTTACATTGTAGTCGTGACAAGTAAGCGATTCTATGTAGAGGGGACCGCGCTTGGCTCTTCGGCGGCTTCCTCGCCCTCCATGCCTGCGGTCACGCCGGTAGTGTAGAGTTCCGCGTAGAACCCCTGTGCTGCCAGCAACTCGTCGTGCGCGCCCCGCTCGACGATTCTCCCGTCTCGCAGCACGAGAATGGCATCCGCATTCTTAATGGTAGAGAGCCGGTGGGCGATCACGAACGCCGTGCGCCCTTGCAGAAGCGTGGCAAGCGCGCGCTGGATGAGGATTTCCGTGTGGGCGTCCACGCTGCTCGTGGCTTCATCCAAGATGAGAATGTGCGGATCGATGAGCAGGGCGCGGGCGAAGCAGATCAACTGCCGTTGTCCCACGGAGAGCCGTCCGCCGCGTTCCATCACCGCCGTGTTGTAGCCGTCCGGCAGGCGACTGATGAACGCGTGAATGCCCACGGCTTGTGTCGCTGCCTCGACTTCCTCCATGCTGGCGTCGGGTTGGCCGTAACGTATGTTTTCCAGAATTGTGCCGGAAAAGAGAAAACTATCCTGCAGCACCATGCCCACCTGACTGCGCAGCGTACGGATTTGCACGTCGCGGAGGTCGTGGCCGTCAATTGTGATGCTCCCTTCCTGCACATCGTAGAACCGCATGAGGAGGTTGACGATGGAGGTCTTGCCCGCGCCGGTGGGGCCGACGAGCGCAATCGTCTCACCGGGTTTGGCCTCAAGATCGATCTCGGAAAGCACCGGTAGCTCGGGATCGTAGCCGAACGTCACGTCTGCGAAGCGGACGTGGCCGTTCACTGCCGGCAGCGCCAACGCATCCGGCTTGTCGGTAATTTCAGGATCGGTATCGAGCAGCGCAAAGATGCGCTCGCCGCCTGCCATCGCTTGCTGGAGGTTGGTGTACCAGGCCGATATCTCACGGATGGGATTGAAGAATTGCTGAACGAATGAGAGAAACGCCACCAGCGCCCCCACAGAGAGATTCCCATTCAGAACGCGGTAGCCCCCAAAGACGATGACGATACCGATAGCGAGTGCAGTCACCAATTCTACGGCTGGCGGGAACGCCGCCATCACTCTCGCGGCGCGGACCGAGGCGTCGAGATTTTCTCGATTTGTGCCTTGGAATTCGCGGTAGTTTACATCCTCGCGGGTAAAGGACTGCGCAACACGCACACCGCTGATGTTCTCCTGCAAGTTGGCATAGACCTTGCCCACGCGATGGCGCACCTCGCGAAAACGCGACCGTGCCTGTCCGCTAAAAATGCGCGTAATCAAGAACATCAACGGCATTACCACGAACGTCGCAAGGGAAAGCACGGGGTCCAAAATCATCATTACGACGAGAATAAGGACGAGACCCAGCAGATCGGCCACGAGCGTCATTGTGCCCTGGGAGAACGCATTGTTGAGCGCATTCACGTCGCTGGTAACGCGCGCAATGATTACGCCAATCTCGTTACTGTCGAGATAACGGAAGGACAGCTTCTGCAGATGGGAGACAACGCGCACGCGGAGGGAGTGGAGCATGCGCTGCGAAATTGCGGCGATCAAGGCGCCATGGGTATAAGAAGAAACACCCATGACGACAAGGCTAAGCAAATAGAAGATGGCTGCAAAGGCCAAAAGGCGCGGGTTATTCTTATCTATGCCGTCGTCGATTGCGATCTTGATCAATAACGGCCCCGACGTCATGGCTGCTGACGTCACCAGTACGAGAAACACTGCCACCAGGAGTTTTCCCCGGTGGGGTGTGAGGTAGGGCAGCATCCGCCGCACGACATTCTGGTCAAAAACCTTGCCGTCCGGGTCAACGTCTACCGTATCGTCGCTGCCCCGCCAGCCCCCACGCGAACCCATGCTGCCGCGGGAACTCATGCCACCGCCGCGCCAACTGCCTCCCATGTCGAAGCCGCCGCTAATCATCCGGTCTCACCTCTCGGTGAATCTGCAAGGTCAGCCGCGACCAGAGTATTGCCGAGGCCGGCGCCGTCTGCTTGCGCCGCCTGCTGCCGCTCCATGTGCTCTTCTTGCTCCTGCAACTGATAGACGTACATGTCGCGGTAGAGTCCTTCCTGCGTCACCAGGTCTCCATGTGTGCCCCGCTGCACAATTCTCCCCTCGTCCAGAACGACGATCTCGTTTGCTTCGCGCACGCTGGAGACACGTTGCGCAATGATGAACGTCGTGCGTCCGCGCATGAGCGCCTTCAGCGCCATTTGCAGCGCCGCTTCAGTGCGCGTATCTACCGCCGACGTGGACTCATCCAGGATAAGGACGCGGGGATTCAGCAGCAGTGCGCGGGCAATCGCGACGCGTTGCTTCTGTCCGCCGGAGAGCGTTACGCCGCGTTCGCCGACGTGCGTTTCATAGCCATCCGGAAACTCCTCGATGAAATCGTGGGCCTGCGCAGCTTTGGCAGCCGCAATGATGCCCTGTTCAGTCGCGTCCGGTCGTCCATACGCAATGTTCTCTCGAATGGAAGCGGCAAAGAGGAAGGTCTCCTGGGCCACGAGCCCTACGTGCTGCCGCAGCGCCCGAAAGGTAAGATCGCGGATGTCGTAGCCGTCCAAGGTGATGCGTCCGGCAGTAACATCATAGAAGCGGGGCAGCAAGTTAATGATGGTGCTCTTGCCGGACCCGGTGCTGCCGACGATACCGATCACCTGTCCCGCTTTTGCCGAAATCGTGATGTCCTTGAGCACAGGCAGTCCGCTCGCATCGTAAGACACTGAATCGAACTTGACGTTGCCGGCCACTGTGGCCATGTCGATTGCGTCGGGCTTTTCCTCGATCTCCGACTGGGTGTCGAGGATTTCAAAGATGCGCTCGCCTGCCGCGATCGCTCGCGCGTACGTATTGATTGTCATGCCCAACATGCGGATTGGGCGCTGTAGCAGCATGAGGTAGCCGGTAAAGGCAACCAGCGTGCCAAGGCTCATGCCATCGGCAATCACTAACAGACCGCCGTACCAGACCACCGCCGTGGTACCTATACCGGCGATGAACTGGAGCAGTGGGTTGCGCATGGCAAAGAGCTCCATTGTTCGTGACGTAGCATTCGCCAGGCGGTCGGAATTGTGCAAGAACTTGGCCGTCTCCTGGTCCTCTTGCGCAAACGCCCGCACCACGCGCATGCCGGAGAGGTCCTCTTGCAGGACGGTGCTGAGTTGGGCCGTCTCCTGCTGCACCAGGCTGAACATCGGCCGGAGTTGACGCGCAAAGAGCACGGCAATAACGAAGAGCACCGGCATCGTCGCCAAGGAAAGGAGCGCCAACTGCCAATGCGTAAGCAGAAGAATGCCAAGCACGGCAATGAACGTCAATACCATCAGAGCCCCATTGATGAGGCCCTGCGAGACGAAGAAGCGGATTTGCTCCACGTCACTCGTCGCCCGCGACATGAGCTGCCCGGTCTGGGAGCGATCGTGGTATGCAAAAGAGAGGCGCTGGTACTGATTGAAGATGCGGTTGCGCAGATCGAAACAGGTGCGCTGTGAGAGATACTCGCCCAGGAACACCTGTGAAAAGGTAAAGATACCCTTGATCAATGTGGCGACAAGAATCAGTCCGGCGAAGGCAAACAAAATCTGGACTGGTTCGAGCCCCAGCAATGACCCGGTGGCTTCAACCGCCAGTTCGCCGGCATTGTCTGCCGCCTGTATCTCCGGAGGCGGCAGCGCTTCGTCGACGACACTGCCAATCAGTCGCGGGATTATCAGACTAAGGAGCGCGCTGCCAGCGAGCGCACCGTAAGCGAGGAAGGCAAGCTTCCGGTATCGCCATGTGTAGAAGAAGAGTCGGCGCAGCGTATCCATATTCGGCTGCTTTGCACCTCCTCATCTCTACCTGCCGCTTTCGCACGGAACTGTTCTCCTAGCTTTAGGGAGTCCTAAGCCGGACACTTACCCGCACGTTTACGTTAATGTGCATGCTAGCATGCACCGCCGAGTCGGTCAAACGAAATTCGACGGGAGAAACCGTCGCGATTCCCGGCGTCAGTTAGAGAGTGAAGATACAGCACTGGAACCCGTCAAAGCGCAACCACGCCCACGCCATCTACTTTTAAGGTCCACCGGAGGACCGGCGGTCAGTGTTGGCACTGCGGGCAGAGGTGGGTGCCGCGCTGCGCGACGACGATGCGCTCGATGGGCGTGCCGCAGGTAAGGCAGGGGTCTTCTGTGCGGCGGTAGACTGCCAGGTGCTCCCGGTGGCGGCCGGGTCTTCCTTCAGCATCGCTGTAGACGGCGTCGAACGTCGTACCCCCGTTGGCAATCGCTGCGCGCAGTATCTGTCGCGTTGTATCGAGCAGCGCGGCGGTTTCCTTTTCATCGAGTGCATTGGCCGGACGACGCGGGTGCAGATTACAGGCATGGAGCACTTCATCCACATAGATATTGCCGAGACCGGCAATGAAGTGCTGATTGAGCAGCAGCGCCTTCAACGAAGTGGTGTGTCGCGCGAGACGCTCCCGCAATATGCCAGCCGTAAGCGCCGGGTCGAACGGCTCGGGGCCAAGCGGCGCAAAGAGCTCTGCCAGGCGGGCATCATCCACCAGCCAGATCCGGCCGAACCGGCGTACGTCATAGAAGCAGAGCACACGGCCTGATTCGAGATTCCACTGGGCGCGCAGATAGCGCATGTCCTCCACCGGTCGCACGAGCCTGAGCCGCCCGCTCATGCGCAGATGCACAACCAAATAGAGGTTTTCGAGGTCGAATATCAGGTACTTCGCGCGTCGTCTGACTGCGGAGATGCGCCGTCCAGGCAGCAATGCGGCAATCTCGGCCGGGTCCGGTTCAGCCACCGCGTGGGGGTCGAGCAACGGCACCGCGGCTATGCCGTCGCCATCAAGATGCGGCACTAAGCTGCGGCGAATGGTCTCGACTTCGGGAAGCTCAGGCATGTTTAGGCTATTGCCTCTTCTAAGCGACTTGACAGAGATGGTGTGAACTCTCGTACCAAGGAGCGGTGGACAAGCCCCCTGAACCCCGGTTCACCGCTACAGACGTGGGAGCGTGGATCGCGCGCACCGGCAAGTAAACGTCAGCGATTTCCAACTGCTTAGCGCAGGTCTTCGCCGGTAAGCAGGAGCTCGCCAGGTTGGATCTTGACGTCCGTCACCCGTATCCCGTGCTCCGTCCTGAAATAGGAGTCGAGCTTCTCATTGACCTCAGCGGTGGCCTCCGCAATGTACCATGCCGGCACCGAAATGAAGCCAATCTTCCCCTTCACCATCTCAGCTTCTATCCTGCCGTTGCGCACGACGAGGCGTCCGCTCACCTGAATTGTCGCGCGGAAAGGTCGCTCCAGCCTGCCCCGGATATTGAAGGCGTCTGGCTCGAACGTCAGGACGACGTTCGATACCTCCCCTTCATCGTCGCTTGCCGCGATGGCTGCTACGACCTTAGGAGTCAATTCCTGTGCGGTAAGTGTGAGCATATACTGCCCCGGCGCTGGGGAGGGACATAGGTATTCGGGCATTGCCAGTGGATCCCCTTGCGGCGGCAGGCAAGACACCCATGTCGTCGCTTGCGCCGCGGGGACGGGCACTAGGGGTGTTTCTTTCGTCTGCGGCGCTGCTATCTCGCCGCCGCACTGTGCAAGGAACAGCATACACGCGAGAATAGCTAACCCTTTGCAGGCCCATGCGTACCTCTGCCAGACAGTTGGAATCGGTCCGGAGGGGTACCGGTCTCCACTCACCCCGGCCCTCTCCCTGTATAGACCGGGTACATGGGTTACACATGTTCGGGCACATAGGTTACACCATAGAACGAGGGGATTTTCGTAGTATGCGATGTCCTTGCCTTGAAAGTTAGATCCGCTCAATATCCTTATGCACACAGTTTGTTTCTCTGGCACAAGCTGACAGGCTGAAAGTGAGTGCACTGTGTCGCCAGTCTCTTATCAAACCCGGACCAACCCAATGCTCTCGTAGGTGTCAATCAGTAAAATGTGTAACCCATGTCCCCGAACAACTGTTACCTATGTCCCCGGTCTGTACACTCCCCAAGGAGAGGGAGGTCTTCTCGCCTGCCGGCCCGGGTTGTGCAGAGTCCTCCTGTGGCTTGTAACCACATCCGCCCCATAGCGCAGTACCTTGGTACCCGATAAAACGTCCTCACTTACTCATAGTACAGAATTCACTGTCGTCAGTGTCGGATGTGGGACACTGGAGCATGGCGTAAAGCAACGGCGCAGAGCCAATTCATAAGCAACGATGCACGAAACGTCGATCCCTTCGCACCACGCTCCAGGCAATTGGGTAAGTGACTACTCCCTACACAGGGCGCCAGAATCCTCGCCGGCAATCAGGGTCCGGCTACTCCTCCTCGAGGCGCTCGCCGGTGACAACAATCTTTCCGGGGGAAATCTCGACACTGTCGATGCGCAGACCTTGCGCTTCGCCGACATTCGATGCCAGGAATTCGGTCGCTTGGGCGGAGAGTTGGTCCCGCAACACCTTGGGCATTGCCAGTGCGCCGAGTAGCGCCTCGGTGAATTCGATCTCTACGGTGTCCTCAGTAATGACAAAGTGCCCTTTGGCCTGAATGTTTGCGCGAAACGGCGTCGTAACCGTGCCGCTCGCCACGAACGCATCCTGCTCGAACGTGACAACCAAATTGCTCACAGGTGGACTATCGAGCGAAGAAATGACCTCACCCAGCAGGGCCGTGAGATCGCTGTCGGTGGCCTCAATTGTGAAGCGACCGGGTTCGTCGGCTTGACTAATTGCGTCTTCAGCCCGTTGGATTGCCGCTGTTTGTTCCGAGACTACCTCGGGTGTCGCCGTTGAACCTGGAACGGGCGTGCCGGATTCAACCGCTTCACTATCGGGAGTCTGGGCAGGCGCAGGATCTCTGACGATTGCTGTGGTAGGCGTCGGGGTCGCTGCGGCGTCAAGGCCAAAGAGCGAGCTCAGCCCCGGCACTTCAATCGCACCTATGCCTGCGAGCAGAATGACGCCCACGAGGATAAGCACGAGGAACAGGGTAAAGAACAAAACTGCGAGCGTCTTATAGACTTGCCACAGGCATCCCATGTAATGTCATCCTGAGTTAATAGGTTTTCGCATTCTCCATGGTACAATACCGGCTGCGCTGGGTTGCTGTTGCCACTTACAGCGGCCCCGGTACCGCGCGAGTGCTGATTGGATAGATTTGCGGCCCCTGCGACGAACTTCAGAGGCGAGCCGAGTTGCGTCTCCGTTCATCCTTCGACAGGCTCAGGACGAACGGAGACGGACCTTTCGAGCGGGGACAGACCGTTCCGAATTGGGACAGACCGTTCGTGCTGAGGGCTAGGCGTAGCCGGCTGCGCGAAGCCGGCTTCGCCTAGCCCCTGTCGAAGCATGAACGGTTTTTCGCCAACGTACGGCGGTTCCTTTCACCCTTCGACAAGCTCAGGGCGAACGGATGGTGTTGCCCAATCTTCCATCGCAAACACTCTCTTACAGTAGCGAACACTCTCTTACAGTAGCGAACACTCCCTTACAGTTGCGAACGCTCTCTTGCAGTTGCGAACGCTCTCTTACGGTTGCAAACGCTCTTTTACAGTTGCGAGCACTCTCTTACAGCTAGGTCATCCGCATGTGCAGGAAGCAAGCGGCGGAACAGCATCTTGACCGTGTAGCGGCGCTTCGCTGCAAAGGGTTCAAGACGCTCGACGGTCTTGAGCACGCTCGGCTCCGGTCGCCGCGGTGCCCGGCTTTGACTGCTCCTGAATGGGGACTCCTCACCGCATTTGGTCTTGGCACGCTGGAGGAAGTGCAGCAGCGCATGAACGAACGCGCCCTGCTTGCCGCGTACGACGGCGCGCCGAGTTCGCTGTGTGAGATGCGCATAGAGCGTGCGCCGGCAGCGATGGGGAACGGGTGTGCGCCGAACTGCACAGAGACACGCGTCGCGGCACAACGGGAAACGGTGCTGGAAACCAGGATGGATTACGACCCGGAGATGCTCCGCGCGTGTATGCGTTTCATGGTTACGTCGAAGGAGAGTGAAACGGCAGCGGGCGGACAACCGCTTGAAACAGAAGACAGCTGGTTTCATGCTGTTTCGTTTGACGTCCGCACCGGCGGCGTCGTGCAGAGAGAATTCGGCACGATCCGGCAGGTTCCCGGCCAAGCAGCAGCACAGCATGACGTTGCGATGGAAACCGTCGCGCAGCGTGTGCTGTGAGCATCGAGACTCCCGCCGAGGCGGACTCAGTCGCGCTCCCGGGCGCGTGCGGGTGAGCCGCCGTGCCGAGACGGTGTTTCCTTGTTGGCAGCGAGAAGTGGCGGGCAAGCCCCCGCGCTACGGTTGGTCAATGAGGCCCAATCGTGTGCTGGCAAGAGCATGCCGATCGAGTTCGGTCGGACCGCATAGTTGCAACGGACACGGACGAATCGGCAAAGTAGATGCTGCTAGTTTCACAAGAGTTCCCGGCATGGAAGGTCGCGCGTGTCGCTGCTTAGTTTGACCGAGTTTCAAACACTTCTCTTGCTCGGCGGCATGGTGACGTTCTTTGCTGCCACGGTTGCCGGCATGACGGGATTCGGTTACGGGCTGGTCAGTGTGCCGCTGCTCATGGTTGTGCTACCGCCACGAGTGGTTGTGCCTGCCGTGACAACGCACATCCTATTGCTCTCGCTGCTCATACTTTTGGAAGTAATCAAGAAGGTTGACGTACGGCGCATTTGGCCGTTAATGTTGACCGGATTGTTTGGGTTGCCGCTTGGAATCTACGTGCTTCTCGCCTTGAGCGAGAGCGTCCTTAGGACCATTACCGGCGTCGTGATTGTGCTCTTCGCGCTCGCCTTGCTCCTGGGCCTCAATCTCGAAATCAAGAACGAAAAACTCGCACTCGCGCCGGTGGGCATTGCGAGCGGACTGCTCGCCTCGGGAATTGCCATGGCGGGACCGCCGGTGATCCTCTTCTTCTCCAATCAAGGCATGCTCAAGCAGGTCTTTCGCGCAAACCTGGCAGCCTACTTTGTATTCCTCAACACCCTAACCATTCCCGCCCATGCGGCAAGCGGGCTCATAACGGGAGAGGTGGTGCGGTTTGCGCTGCTCTTCTTGCCGACGCTGGTCGCGGGCATGGTGCTTGGCAGCTTTCTGTCGCGCAGAGTGCCGGAGGTGCACTTTCGCCGTGTCGTCTTGGTCGTCGTGCTGTGCTCCGGGCTGCTCTCGATAACTTCCGGTCTGGGGATCTTCTAGGCTGTGTTTGAACTAATGTCATTCCGAGCGAAAGCGAGGAATCTAGTGCCATACTCTACGCAGTCTGCAGCCCCGGCACTCTAGAATTCTCACTGCGCTGCGTTCCGTTCGGAATGACATGTGTAGTGGTCATATACGCAGCTACATCCATCGATCTTTCTCCCAAGTCTGTCAACGAATTAGTCGACACTTACAGGAATGACGGCGAAGTGTAGACGCACCTTAGGCAAAGCCGGTTGCGCGGAGCGTCTTCATGACCGCTTCCCAGCGGGCGGGAAAGCTCTCATGGCTCAAGAGCGGCCTAAAGCCTAGCTTCAGATAGATGTGGATTGCCGGGAGACGCGCGTCGTCGGTGAGCAACTGCACCGATTCAAAGCCTCGCTCCCGTAGGCGGTGCAAGACCGCGAGGGAAAGCCAGTACCCCAAGCCAGCACCGCGGTGGTCCGGGTGCACGCAGACCATGTGCACGGTGCCGCGCTCCGGCGGGTTCTTCTCATCATGAAACGCAGTGGCGGTTCCGACCACAGCTTCGCCCTCAACGGCAAAGAACATGCCTCCCGCATCGAACCCCGGCGCCGCGATGATATTCTCGCGGCACGCCTCCACCGTCCACGAAGAGTTCATTGCAACCCCTACAAGCTTCGTCCACAGCACCTCGTCATCGGGCTGATAGGAGCGGATGCGGTAGGGTTCCGGCACGTGCAAAGGGGGCAGGTCTTCCAAATGCGGGCGTACCATTATCAGTTGCGGATTTGACGCGCTCACCGCGCTACTCCTTTGGCTGCGTTTGCAGTTGGATCACAGATATCTATGCACCCTTAGGACGCCCCCCTATCGCTTCGGTCTTGCCTGGAAGTATCGTGTACGGATTCGGAATGCGCCAGTCTCTGCCCATGCGCTTCACTCCTGGAATGCGCTTGGCTTTGATAAGCTGGCCTACTCTCTGTCTCGATACCCCCTCGCGCTCAGCTACCTCTAAGGTGCTGAACGTCTTGGGCGTTTCAGACATTTGCTCTCCTTTCGCTGTGAAATTGAAGATAGACCCGCCCCAGGTATCCACGGTGGGGCGGCTCCAGGGCGTGGGAATGTTCCGGTACGGGTGTTTGCGCAATTCTTCCTCATCCAGTTCAATGCCCAGTCCCGGCTCGTCAGGTATGCGCAGCGTGCCGTCCGGTTGCAGGACTTCCAGCGAGTCCTTGACGATATCCTGCCGCCAGGGGCAACCGAACAAGAATGACTCGAGGATGAGCACGTTGGGGATGCAGCCCACCGCCTGCAAGGTGGCCGCCATTGCCACCGGGCCGTACGGGTTGTGGGGCGCCACCGGGATGTCGTAGGTCTCGGCCCACGCCGCAATCTTCTTGGCCTCCAAGATGCCGCCCGTGTGGCTGATATCGGGCTGGATGATGTCGAGAATCTGCTGCTCGATGTACTCGCGAAAGCCCCAGCGGGTGAAGAAACGCTCGCCCGCTGCGATGGGCATACCGATGTGCGCCTGCGCCAGTTTGGCGTATGCCGCGGGATTGTCCGGTCGGAGCGGTTCTTCGTAGAAAAATGGCCGGTAGGGCCGCAACGCTTCAGCGGCCGCAATTGCGCTTGTGACATTGAGGCGCCCGTGCACCTCAATGCAGAGGTCAATTTCGTCGCCGACGGCCTCGCGCACGGCAGCGACACTGGCTGCCGCTTCTCTGATCTCCTGCTCAGAAGCTGTGATCCACGCGGTAAAGGGGTCCCACTTCAGCGCGGTGTAGCCTTGCGCCACCACCGCTTGGGCAGCCGTAGCAAATTCGTCCGGCGTGCTCGCGCCTTCAAACCAGCCGTTGGCGTAGACGCGCACGCGGTCGCGGCACGGTCCGCCGAGCAGCGCATGCACCGGCAGCCCGGCATCCTTGCCCTTGATATCCCAACACGCCTGTTCCAACGCGCTGATGGCGGTGTTGTACACGGGCCCGGTGCCGCCGTACTCGCCGCGGTGCAAGAGCTGGAGATTGGCTTCGATGTGCCGTGGGTCTTCGCCGATAAGCACGGCACCGATTTCCTTGATGGCGGTAGCCGCAGTGTGTTCCTTCCACGCCAGCGGCGCTTCGCCCCAGCCGTGGAGACCGGTGTCCGTGGTGACCTTGGCAAAGACCCAGTTCCACCACTGGCCGTCGACAATGTACGTCTGTATACCCCGAATCTTCATAGTATTAGGACATAGGTGTCTTGTGGAACGTGCGGATGAACGCGACGAGATTCTTGGTGATGGCGTCCAACAGGACTTTGCCTTTTTCCGCCGTTGCCAGAGTAGGATCGCCATTCACGCCGGTTGTGCCCGGATCAAAGACCGGCCAGAAGTAGACGGGACCGCCCGAGGGCAAGCGGGACGGCGGGAATCTCATGTCCTTTACCGTGGTATTCATGTCGACTAATTCTTGTCTGAGATGCAGCATCAGTGACGTCTCAACTTCACAGGCGTGGCCGACTTTCTTGCGTTCGCCTTCGAGCACTGCCGCGATGTCCTCGGCTGCCAGGTCCCAGTACGTCGCGGCGGCGATTTCGATGCCTGCGGCGCCAAGTTTCATGGTGGTGGCTTTCATGGTCTGATCGTTGCCACCGTGGCCGTTGAGCAGCAAGATATGCCGGAACCCGTGCTGCCACATGCAGGTTACGACCTCGGCTATCACCTGGGAGAACGTGTCAACGGACAGGGTAAGCGTGCCGGTGAAATGCATGTGGTGCGGGGAAACACCCGTCCACAGGGGCGGGGCTATCAATACCGGCACTTCGGATGCGAGTTCTTGCGCCGCCGCCAGGGCAACGGTTTCTGCTAAAAAGATGTCGGTATCCACCGGCAGGTGGCGGCCGTGCTGCTCGATTGACCCGACCGGCAGAATAACCACCGCGTCGTGGTCGCGCATCTCCGCGATTTCGTCCCGGTTCATGTGCTGCCAAACGTAGCGTTCCATGGTTCTCTCCTTATGCATTCGGCACGTGTGTCGCTATGCCGTGAGGCTATTTCAAGCTTCCTCGCCACTCCCGTGCAGAGCCGAACCCCAGATTTCCCGCCTGCGCAGGAGTGACCTCCGGTAGCGTAAGTTTGCAATCCCGTATCGAGTACGGAACAGGTCCTGCGCTTGCCCGAGACTTTCGTCAATGCGGGTGCGGCGGTTGATGCTCGTCACTCCCGCGCCTCAGCCCGATCCGTCATTCTCGCGCAAGCGGGATTCCATCCGCTTCCCGCCAATTGCTCGCCCCCAAATGCGGGAGGACAGTCCCCGCGCGTCATTCTTAGATTCCTCGCTGCGCTCGGAATGACATGAAATGTCAATACTGGCTCGTCCTTTTCGTGGCACTGACATCAAAGTGTGGCTTCACTCGGTGCGGAATATGGCTGGATCAGCTTTGCGGTGCTCAGCGCCTTCAGCACGCTGTCGCCGCGGTATTCGACAATTCTCGAGTCAATCTTAGTGCAGCCTTCCCCATCAAAGTAAATGCGGTCGACGAGGTCCGTGCTGTTGTACCGAACGCGCACCGTAACCGGTGGAGAAACCGCATAAGGCGTGAACTCGCTCGCTCGCTCCACCGCACGGCATGCCTTGGCCTGGAGCAATTCACGCGAGCGTTGCGGCGAGAGCATGCGCGCCGCGTGGCGCCCCAGGGCTTGCTTCACTTGCGCCGTCTCAATGTTCCCAAGGAGATCACGAGCCTCGGCACAGGCCCTATCGTCGCCGGTGACCAGACCGACCGGCACGCCGTGCGCACCGGCAATCGCGGCATCGATCATTATTTCCCCTGCCGGCAGGCCGTTGATCGTAATGTCCTGATAGGAGGCCGAACTCATGGTGTGGTCCCGCACGGCATTTGCCGTGCCGGACATGGCATGGTAGCCCACCAACATCATGACATCGGTATCTTCCAAGAATGGGAATCGTTCCTGGTGGGCGCCACCCATGAGGTAGTCGGCGTCGGGGTGCAATTCCTCATAGATGAAGTTGAAGCCAGAGGCATGGGCGTCTATCACGACAACTTCATCAGCGCCTCCGTCGAGCGCGCCGGTGATGACGGCATTCGTATCGTTCACCAACATGCGGCGCGCTTCTTGATAGAACAACCTGCCGTGCAAGAGTTGCTCCGAGATGATGACGCCACTGATCCCTTCCATGTCAACGGCAATGTACGCTTTCATATCCGTGCACTTCTCCTGGGCAAAACCTCTCGATACGTCTCTCATACTTGCAGCCGGGGAGCGGTTGCCACTGCCGAGCAACTTGAGCTTGAGGCTTTGCTAGTGGTGTCCGCCGGGTCATGCAATGTTGCCGCGCCGCGTGCAGGATGGGTTCATTTCCATATTGAATGAACATCACTCTGGCACGGCGGGCCGATCAAATGCTCCAAACTGGCTGCGACAACGGAGGGGCACGCCCACCCCCGCCAATGCTAGACAAAGACACGCTATTATAGTCACGCGCGGTGCTATTCGTAAACGCGCGCCTATCCTTAGCTGACATGCATCGAAAACTATGGTACTCTCAAGGGGTACGTAACTTGCGTGCGTATCTCTCGCGCGAGCCTCAACTTAGGGAAGGGCACTTTCCCTAAACCTCCTTGATGTGCACTAGCGGCACTTTCATAGTGAAATCAGAAGATTCTGGCAGCCAATTCGACTGTGAAGAGGAGTATAATCCCACCATGCGATGTATGAACCGGGTACGTCACGTAACTGGGGCGCTTGCCCTGGTTGCAATTCTATTCACCCAAGTGTCGATGCCTGTCAGTGCGCAGGAAGCGACGACTTTTACATCTGCGGTGGTAACCAAGAACCATTACGACACGACGCTGAAGCACAATATCCCAAATCTCCAGGTCACGCGGAATGGCGTGACGCACAGCGTAAACTTCCTCGACCACTACAGCTCCACCGGCGGGCTGACACGGTGGGGAGTCCCGATCTCTGAGGTTGTCGAAGAAGAGATTGGAAACCTCTCCCAATACTACCAGCGCGGCGTGGTTGACTGGCATTGGCGTCCAGATCTCGGGCGCTATGAGATGGAGCGGCGCCTGGCATGGGACTTCTTTGGCGGCGGCTCCGGCGGCAGTGTCGACCTTGGGGTGGAGCTGGGCCGCACTAACCCGCATCCCGGAGAGGTCGTGGGCCCGTGGGGTCATAAGGTCTCAGACTTTTCGATCAGAGGCATCTACACTGGCTTCAAGAGTTTTTATGAATCGCTTGGGGGTGTGAATGCGTTCGGCTTTCCCAAGACTGATGCCAGAATTGATACAAACGCATCCGGAACGCTGCACATTCAATCAGCCTCACCCGGCTTTATCCGCCAGTATTTTCAGGCAGCAGTGTTGGAGTTCCACAGGGAAGACCCAGAGCCGGTCAAACTGCGGCTTCTCGGTGACGATCTGCGCAATTTGAATTACCCGAACAATAGCTGGCGGACGTACGCGGCATTCAACGCCGTATCTGCGCTCACTCCGGGGCAGCAATACACTGTTCCTCGCGTGGTTCGCGGGCATACATCTGTGGGACGGCCAGTGGTTGTTGTGCCGACTGCCACGCCGAGGCCCGGGACACCGGTTTCACCCACAGCCACGCCAATTCCTGGGGCCACGCCGGTACCTACGGCGACGCCTGTTCCCGCTCCCGTGGTACCTGCTGGCACGAGCGTCTGGTTCGGGACAGCAGAAAAGGGCCTTTCTCACTTTGACGGCACCAACTGGGAAACGACGCGCTCCTTCAAGAATCCTCTCCCGAGCGACGAGATCAACGATATCTTCATCTCCTCTGATGGGTCGAAGTGGTTTGCAACCCAGAACGGCTTGGCTTGGCTGCGTGGCGGTGTTTGGTTGCCTTTTTGGACGAGTTCGTCAGGCTTCGCCGCGAATGAGGTTACCTCTGTGCACGTACTTGGTAACCTGGTCTGGATCGGCACGGACGGAGGCGGCGCTTCATTCGGTCGCATTACAGGTAGCACCGTAAGATGGGAGAAATTGGACAGGGACAACTCCAACATCCCATCCGATGTCGTCCGAGACGTGCTGATAATAAATGAGCAACTCAACCGCGTGTGGCTAGCCACGGACAATGGCGCCGCGATTTTCAATAACGGCATCTGGACGATTTTCCAGAACATCGATACCACGAGTCTGGCGGTTGAATCGGGCAATGTATGGGTAGGCACGAACGGCCATGGTGTCAGCGTATACGATGGTGAGACTTGGACGGTCTATACAACCACCAATTCTGCCATCGCCAGTGATACGATACGCCACATTACCGTGGGCCCGGACGGAAGAGTCTGGTTGGCAACGCAAAACGGAGTCAGTGTGTACAATGGCGCCAACTGGGCGAATCACAACAGCTTTGCCTCGGGCATCACGAGTAACGACGTCTATGACATCGCCATAGACGCGGCGGGGCAGGCCTGGGTGGCCACCGATGCAGGCGCCAGCGTGTTGCTAACAAGCGGGACCTGGCAGCCGTACCAGACCGCAAATTCTGACATTCATGACGATTCAATTCGTGCGGTAGCGGTGGAGTAAAGGCTGCCAGCCCGGGTTGGCTGCAAGAAGTCCTAGCTGGAAAACGAACGATGACCGCATCAGCGTGCATGAGCGCTGGTGCGGTCAAACGTTGTAGGGACGTTGACTAGGGCCTCTAGCCTTCCAAGGCAATCATTGAGACTGGCTGAAACCGCAGCTTGTCTATGAGAGCTTGTGGTCACTTGCCGTGCTCTGCGCTCGCGAGAGTGCAGGGCATCGCGCATGGCGGATTCTGCTAAGCTGAGAATATGCGAGATCCAATTCGACACGTCAAAGCGCTGGCATTTGCGGTGGTTGTATTCCTGATCACCTCGTTCGCCTTGGCGCAGGCCAATCCGCAGGTATTTCCCTTCATGCCGTATGTTTGGCCGTACATTGCCGGCCGTTCCTTGACCTACAACGGTACGGAACTCGAGAGTGCCCCCGCACCGCAGTTTGCCCTGCAGAATCAACACGGCGCAACAGTCTCCCTGGCGGACCAGCAAGGAAGGGTTGTGCTGCTTACCTTTCTCGACCCTCTGTGCAGCGACGACTGCCTACTCTTAACGCAGGAGATTGCCGCTGCCCAGCAGCAGTTGGGAGCAGATTCAGATGGACTATTGGTGCTGGCAATAAACGTCAATCCTGCGGAGCAGACGCCGGACGCAATGCAGACGTTTCTCCAAAGCCAGGGGCTTGAACAGAATCTCTCCTGGCATTTTCTGAGCGGAGAGTGGGATGCAATTGCAGAAATTGTAGCTGGGTACTACGTGTCAGCGGGTGAGCCGAAACCGAGCAAGCCGGGCGAGGTGGTTCATCAGAACGTGGTGTTTCTCATAGATTCCCGCGGCGAGTTGCGCGTGTTGATCACCTATCCCACGCCGGTGGGCGCAGCGCTACAGGACGTCATCGTAGAACGCGTGCGGCAACTACACTAGCCGCTCTATATGCTCCACCACATACTGTGGCTGCGGCTCGTCTTCCTTGCCGCAGGAGCTTGGGAACGTGAGCATTTGCTCGGCTGCTTCGCGCACGCTGACCCTGTACGATCCTGCGCGCGAGGAATCGGGCAACGTGTAAGACAGCGTCACATTGGCCCTGTTGTCGTCCTCGTCGCTTACGGCGACTTCACTCTTTACACGGTACGCTGTCCACGGCCAATCCTCGGCCATCAAAACTGCATGCTCGGCGGTTTGTTCCAGCGGCGACAGCCGTCCCCAGCCCCGATACTGCCGGTCAAGCGCAGCAAACGATCCTTTGCGCGCCACAAGATTGGGCAGAGAATCGGCGGTAATGTAGGCATAATAGCGGCCTTCCGGTAAGTCGAGCAGCGTCGGCGCCATACGGTGCCCGCCAAGATGGCTGCACCGCCAGACGCGCAGGCCTTCCGGCTGTGCGCGGGCATAGTCTTCGCGGAGCTCGCGGTAGATGTTAAAGCCGAAGGTGGCGCAACAGCGGTCGCGGCTGCCGTGGTTGCACACGAGCAACTCGCGGATGCCGCCGGTGTCTTGCTCGTACGCGGCAAAGCGCTGTAGATCATCCTGCTTGTACAGCAGCGCCTCCACGAGCGCCGCGAGTAGTGCCGGAGGAATGAGATACTCCCGCTTCGCATAGGTCGGCGATGTCACATCGGTATGCGCGAAGTAGAACAAGCGGGTAAGTCCGGCCCGCGAATATTCGGGATCCGGCATCAGGCCTGTTACGCGGGGTTCGATTCCGTCCTCGGCGGCCCGAGCGAGTACAGCTCCCACTGCCGCGGGGAACGTCGCCGAATCCGTTACTTCTCGCGCCCACGGCACCTCGCACTCTAATGCCACGTGCGCAAGGTAGGTCGGCGCGGTGCCAACCGGATGGAATCCGGCTGCCCGCGCTACGCGCGAGCAGAATCCTGTGACTGTAGACACTCCCACCGTACTCCCTTTCACGGCTCGCTCTGCGCAGAATTGCGAGCCAAAGTCGTAGCGCGGGGGCTCGTCCCCCGCCTCTTGGCAGGGAATGTGCCCGGAGAAACGGCACAGGCTGCAAACCTGCGCTACCGTCAACCCCGCCTCTTGGCAGGTAAGTTGCCCAGAGACATGGCGCAGGTTACAAACCTGCGCTACCGTCCCCCGCCTCTTCGCAGAGAAGCTTTCCGAAGATATGGCACAGGTTAAAAACCTGTGCTACCGTCAACCCCGCCTCTTCGCAGGTAAGTTGCCCAGAGACATGGCGCAGGTTACAAACCTGCGCTACCTTCACCCCTGTTCAACAGGACAACCGTGTCGAACTACGCGCGTATCTCCGTCCGCACGCGACCGTCGTCATCACCTCGCCCGGATTGTCGTCTCGCGTACACATCCCGCCGGTTCACCATGCTACACTAGCAAGGAATTGAGCCTGGGGCAACGCGGTACCGAGGATAGCGCCAAGTGTGAGCACGTTAGATTTTCTCCGTGTTGCACTGCGTTGGGTGCATCTGTCCGCGGCGGTGGTCTGGATTGGCGGAACGTTCTTCTACCTGTTGGCGATCCGGCCCTCAGTTGACACGGCGGAGAAGGCCGCCGGTTGGGGAAAGATCCGCCAAGGGGTGGAGCGGCAGTTCCATGAGATCGTGCAAGTTTGCATCTGGACGTTCTTCATTTCCGGCGCCATCCTGACGTACGACCGGCTGACGTCGGTTAATCCAGGCCTGGATTACATTGCCGTCTTGGTGCTTAAGGTACTATTGGTAGTGTGGATGGTATACGTTTCCGGTGGGCTGCGGCGGTCGGGAGCTCGCAAACCGATTGGCGCGCAGCGGCAGGAGACAGCGGCCGCACCGGGCATCCGCCAGCGCATGCGCTCGCCGGTTGTGCAGGTTGCAATTGTCGGTAGTGTGGTGCTCTTGTTGGCCGATCTGCTCAAGGTAATTGCGGAAAACGCGTTACGCTCGTTGTAAGCTGGAGGAAGCCGAACCAAATGGCAAATGAGGTGGCGTTGCCACGTGCTGGCGGGAATAGCCGGCGAGTTTTCGATATCAAGATCCTCGTGGGTGGCATCATCATCCTGTTGGCGGTCGCTTACCTGATTGTGGCCGCATTGCCCTCCGGCACGGCGTACTACATCACGGTGAGCGAGCTGCAAGAGATGGGCGCGGAAGCGCAAACCCAGCAGACTCGGGTCTCCGGCAACGTGGTGCCCGGTACCATCGAACGCAGCGCCGAGACTCAGGACGTGCGCTTCCAAGTCGAGGACACGAGCGGAAAACTGACTGTCGTGTACAGCGGGGTTGTCCCCGACATTTTTGGCGATCATGCTCAGGTCGTGGTCGAAGGCAAACAGGGACTGGATGGCGTCTATCACGCCCACACGCTGCTGGCAAAGTGCCCGTCGCGGTTCGAGGAGGCGCCTGCAAGCGGCGGTGATTACGCACCATCTTGATTGCGTGCTACCCGGGTATTGGCAGGATACGTATGCTCGCTTGCTGGCCGCTGTGCCGGTTGAACGGAAGTGACGACATGGCCGCTCATTCTCGCAGGTGGGATGGGCGGTATCTTTGTGCTCTGGCAGGCTACTCTGGGCCCGGTCTGCAAATGTCAGGTAATTCGTTGACAGATTTGGCAGAAGAAACATGGGAGCAGAACTCTGTGCTTGCCTACATACATGTCATTCCGAACGGAGCGTAGCGGAGTGAGGAATCTAGAGTGCTGAAGCCAGTGTACTGTGTGAAGCATGGACCCTAGATTCCTCGCTTCGCTCGGAATGACAAGGCCTTGTAGCGCTTTCTACGGGAAAGCGAATTCTGTCAACGAATTACTCAACACTTACAATTCCGGCCAATGGAGTCAACAACATGGGCTTCCAAGGCCGCTGGCAAGCAGTTGGCGTACATGCGAGATAGCAGGCTGAAGCACTCAAAACCATCGCAATGACCGCAAGTATCGGAACAGCGCTACTCTTCATTTCCTTCTTGGCGGCGCTTTACAGCGCCTTCGCCGCTGTGCTGGGGGCACGGCTGCGCATACCGGAGTTGGTAGCCAGCGCGCGCAACGCTGTGGTTGCCGTCGCCGTCTTGGTGGCGCTCGCCGCGCTCACCCTCATGTACGCGTTTGTTACCCACGACTTCAGCCTGAAGTACGTTGTCGCCCAGTCAACACGGTCACAGCCGTGGGCGTATCTTTTCAGCGGGTTCTACGGGGGCCAGGCCGGTTCGTTGCTCTACTGGTCGCTGACCCTAGCGTTGCTCTCGTCGATAGTCGTGCTGCTTCACTTTCGCACCGACCGTCAGCTTATCCCATACGTCATTGCTACGCTCATGATCATCGAGTCGTTCTTTCTCGTCGTGCTCAACTTCATTTCGTCGCCATTCGAGACCGTGTCGCCGGTGCCGCCCGACGGCCGCGGCCTCAACCCACTCTTGCAGGACCCAGGCATGCTTGTGCACCCGCCCATGCTGCTTGCCGGGTACATGAGCGTATCAATCCCCTTTGCTTTTGCGATTGCCGCGTTGATTACCGGCCGGGTGGACAGTCGCTGGCTCCAGGCGACGCGCCGTTGGGCGTTGCTCGCCTGGCTCTTTCTTTCGCTGGGCAACCTGCTGGGCGCGTGGTGGGCTTATCACGTCCTCGGCTGGGGCGGCTACTGGGGCTGGGACCCCGTGGAGAACGCCGCGATCATGCCCTGGTTTGCCATGTCGGCCTACGTGCATTCGGTGTTGGTGCAAGAACGGCGCGGCATGCTCAAGGTTTGGAACATGGTGCTCATCATCGTGGCCTTCAACCTTGCCATTTTCGGCACATTCGTCGTGCGGAGCGGGATTTTGTCCTCCGTCCACTCGTTTGCGGTGTCCGAAATCGGCCCGTACTTCTTCGGTTTCCTGGCAGTGAGCCTCATCGTCTCGCTCACGCTGCTCATGCTACGTTTGCCGCAACTGCGGGACGAGCACAATTTCGACTCCATGCTGTCGCGCGAAGCGACGTTCCTCTTCAACAATCTGCTCTTCGTTTCAATCATTCTCGTTACGTTTCTCGGCGTCATCTTCCCCCTGCTCTCGGAAGCGATCCAGGGGAGGAAAATCAACGTCGGCGCGCCCTTCTACCAGCAAGTTAACGGGCCGCTGTTGCTGGCCGTGGTCGCGCTCATGGGCTTGGGCATGCTTGTGCCGTGGCGGCGCGGCGCGGCGCGGGCTCTCATGCGCGGATTGCGCATAACGCTGGCCGTCTCCGCGCTGATTACGGTTGTTGCCATAGTACTTGGGGCGCGCTCGCCCTGGACGATACTGAGCGTCGCTGCCTGTACGTTCGCATTTGTTGTCGCTCTGCGGGAGTTTCATCGCACGGCCCTCGCTCTGATGCGCGCCCAGCAGACGATGTACCCCGCCGCTTTGCTCGCGGTCTTTCGCTATAATCGCCGCCGTTACGGCGGGTACCTCGTCCACGTCGGGGTGGCGATCATGGGTATTGCCATAGTTGGCTCCTCATTCTTCCAGACAGAGCGTTCCGTGAGCTTGCGTCCGGGCCAGAGTGTGCAAGTCGGGCAATACACCGTGGCGTATCAAGGACTCACGACGTGGAGCGAACCGGGCAAGCAGCGTACCATCGCTTCGATGCTCGTGCGCAATGCCAGCCAGTCGTTTGAGGTAGCGCCCCAGAAAGTCGTCTATGAAAACTGGGAAGACCAGCCGATTAGCGAGGTAGTGATCAAGACCGTCTATCCGCAACTTGACGACGTGTACATCGTGATGGCGGCCTACGGTGAAGACGGCGCGGCGAGTTTCCACATTTTCGTTAACCCCCTGGTAGCGTTCCTCTGGCTGGGCGGTGCGCTCCTCGTCATTGGCGGTTTAATTTCCTGGTGGCCGGAGCCTGCGCCCCTGCGCGCTGACGTGCGTAGCGGCCGTTTGGCGCCTGGCACGGTGCCGCCTTAAGGAGCCACCGGGATGAAGAGGATTGCCTTGGTAGGAATACACATGATCAGACGAGATTCATCCGGCGGCGATGAATTTGCTTGTACGCAATTCCGGTTTGTGAAGCCGCGCACACTGTCTGTGACATTTCGCACAGCCTTGCTCTGTGCTGCGCTCTTGCTCAATTTTGTTCCGGCCGCAGCGGGAGCGGCGAGTATCGACGAGCAGACCGTGACCATTGCCAAGCAGCTCAAGTGCCCGGTTTGCCAGAATGTGCCGGTAGCGTACTCTCAAGCACAATTGGCAGGAGAGATGCGGCAAGTGATTCGCGAGAAACTGGCGCAAGGCGAGAGCGAAGACGCCATCATCCAGTACTTTGTCGACCGCTATGGCGAGGACGTGCTGCTTGAGCCGCGCCGGGAGGGCTTTAGTCTCTGGCTGTGGATATCCTCTATCGGCGTGCTGCTCTTTGGCGCCGCCGTCGCTGGCGCCGTGCTTTGGAATTGGAGCCAAACCCGGCCTGCATCTTCCACCGGTACATTAGCTCCTACCGACTCTTCGCAAACACCCTCCAGCAGGTTGGAGCAAGTCTTCGAGGATGAGTTTGCGCGCTACAAGCAGGACAAGCGCACATGAGCGTACTGGTCTTTGGAGGCGTGTTCGGGGTGGCTGCGCTGCTGTGGGTTGTGTGGCCGCTTGTGCGGCGCAAGGGCGCCCACGCGCCAGTTGTGGCCGATGGTGCCCGCGACGACCTCGCTGAACGCACGTTGCTGCTCTACCAGGAATTGGAAGAAATCGACCTAGAGCACGAGCACGGCGACCTCACAGAAGCTGAGTACGCGGCTTTGCGGGAGGCACAGAAGCAACGGGTACTCGCCCTGCTCGAAGCGCGGCAAAGCGAAAGAGGCGCATTGGGCGATGCGACCGAAGTCAGTGATACGAACGCGCTTAATGACGCCTCCGCTAAGAGCGAAGTCTCCGCTAAGAGCGAGGTCTCCGCTAAGAGCGAGGTCTCCGCTAAGAGCGAAGTCTCCGCTAAGAGCGAGGTCTCCGCTAAGAGCGACGCCTCCGCTATGAGCGATGCCATCGAACAAGAGGTCCTACGCATTCGCGGGCGGTTTCGAGGGGAGCCGAAGACACCTGCCGACCTTTCGCCTTCTGCGGAGACTTCAGCGCCTGCCATGGCGCGCCGCATGCATTGGCTATGGGTTGGCGTACCGGTCGTTTTGGTGCTGCTTGCATTCGGCGCAATCTATCAACTCTATAGCTCTTCGGCCCGCACGCTTACCGAGCAATCGCCAATTGCACAGATCGACGCCACGGCATTGGTAGGAATTGCCTACGTCGCGCCTGGGGAAGTATTGATGGCAAGTGTCGACGGTTTACAGGAGAGCCGCGACGGGGGGCGTTCCTGGACGCAAAGCACGCTCGATGCTGTGCCCGCCGCTATTGCCGTATCACCTGCCGGTGATGGATATGCCTATGTGTTTACGGCGGACAGTGTGCACGTGACCGCCGATGCCGGACGCTCCTGGCAGACCTTGCCGGATTCGTTGCCGGACGCGGCAATACTTGCGGCTGCGGTGAATCCCTATGTGCCTACGCAAGTCTACGCGAGTTTTGCCGGCACCGGTCTCTATCGCTCCCAGGACGGTGGGAGATCGTGGGGTCCGGTTGCTACGCCGGACGACGAGAGTATCGTGGCGATTCTCGTAAGCGGGAGCGCTCCGCTGCTCTTCATTGCGACAGAATCAGGTAGAGTGCAGGTGAGCAGCGATGAGGGTGCGACGTGGCGGGCAGCGAGCGGTGCGGTGACCATGGCATTGCGGGGCCCCGTGCGCGCCTTGTCCGGCGCTGCGGACGGCAGCGTGCTCTATGCCGCTTCCCACACCGGACTGTACTTGTCGACAGCGGCGGGCCAGACCTGGGTAGACTTGCCCTTGCGCAAGCCACTTGCCGCAGTCGCGGTAGACCCGGCATCCGCCCGCACGGTGCTCGCTGTGACGGAGACTGGCGAGGTATATCGCAGCACCGACGGCGGTATTGCGTGGAGAGATGAATAGTGACAGGCACCACGAGACAGCAATTGTATTGCCCCGCACGTAGTCCGTCAGTCCCGCGAAAGCGGGAATCCATCCGCTCCGGCACAGCGAGCAACTCGACTGTAGAACGTACAATCGCCCCCCGCAGCCGCTCATTGCCAAGGAATGACGCGCCCGGACTGTCATTCCCACGAAAGCGGGAATCCATCCGCTCCGGCGCGACGAGCAACTCAACCGGCGAATGTACGTTCGCCTCCCACTTACGCTTCTTGCCAAGGCGCCTCGCGGGAGCACTGTTCTGCAGCATTCTCCTGGTCTTCTTGCTCCCCTCTACTCTCGCAGCGGCAGACGGCGTCATTTCAGGTACCGTTGTCAACGGCACCGCGGGTGGCAGCGTACCGGCTGACATAGCAGTGACCCTTTACTTCCTCCGTGATGGTGAGATTGTAGAACAGCGCACGCAGGTTATCGACGCTGAAGCCGCATACCGATTCTCCGACCTTCCTACCGATCCCACACTAGGCTTTGTCCTGGTGGCTGCTCATGCGCGTGTGCCGTACAACACCCCGGAGTTGCAGTTCGCCGAGAGCACCGAGATTCAAGCGCCGCCGATCATCATTTATGATGTAAGCCAGGATGCGGGTGTGGTGCGAGTCTTGACCGACGTGCTCATCATCGCTCCGATGGAAGAAGGCAGCGGCATGCTTGCCGTCATCGAGGTGGTGAAGCTGGCGAACGAAAGCGACCGCACGTACCTTGCCACCGGCGTTGCAAGTGGTGGGGCGGTGATGGACAGGGTGCTGCGCTTCGCCCTTCCTCCAGATGCCCAAGACCTCACGATGCTGAGCGGGCTCAATGCGCAGAATATCGTGCAGATCGACCGCGGATTCGGCGTCTTCATGCCGCTGCCGCCGGGCGAACGGGAAGTAGCATTTGGCTACCAGGTGCCCTACTCCGGCAGCACGCTAGACCTCACCAAACGCATGGTGTACCCCACCGAACAGTTTGCCGTCTTTGCGCTTGAAGAGCATGGATTGCGCTTCGAAACGAAACAACTGGAGATCCAGGCCACGCCAATTGGCGACCGGCGTTACCTGGTGGGGTCTACCGACTCGCTGGCGGCGCGGGCAGAGGTAGCGGTGCAAGTTCAAGGCTTACCCGCGCCATCACTGCGAGTGCGGCTTGAGCGCTTAGTAGATCGTGTGGGCGGGTCCCAGGCCGGCATCTTTGGCGCGCTAGGGGTGGTTCTGGTACTGCCCCTGCTCTATGCGGTCTATCGAATGCGCGGCGGCTGGCGGCGCAAAGCGGCTCGGACGCCGGTTGCCCCGGCCGCAACTCCCGATACCGGCGAAGCGTTGCTGCTTGAAATCGCCCAACTCGATGATGACTTTGCGGCCGGCACCATAGTTGAAGACGACTATCGGCGGCGGCGTGCGGATATGAAGCAGCGCTTGATGGACCACTATCAGGAGCGGGGCGAAGAGGGTGGCGATGAGTGATTCGGGACCTGCCGCGGCGGAACCGGCCGTTGAGGCGCGAGGGCTTGCGAAGTATTACGGTCCTCAGGTCGCGCTGGATCAGGTGGACCTGTCTCTCGGCGAAGGCGAACGTCTAGCGGTTCTCGGATCTAACGGCGCCGGCAAGACGACGCTGATTGACTTGCTAGGGACGACGCTGCGACCGTCGGCGGGCACGCTGCGGGTCATGGGTTTTGATAGCGCCGATGCGCCGAACGAGGTGCGACGACGCGTTGGTGTCGTCGCGCACCGTACCTACCTTTACGAGGAGCTCTCGGCACGTGAAAACTTGCTTTTCTACGGCCGGCTTTACGGGGTGCAAGACCCGGAAGCTCGCGTTGAAGGGTTGCTGAAACTCGTAGGCATATTCCCCCGGCGCCACGAACAGATTGGCAATCTATCCCGGGGCATGCAGCAGCGCGTGGCCCTGGCCCGGGCCCTTGTGCATGACCCCGCTGTGCTGCTCCTGGACGAACCCGACACCGGCTTGGACCAAGAGCATCTAGATCTTTTGGCCTCGCTCGTGCAAGGCAACGCTATACCTCCCCGGACGACAGTACTGACCACCCACAACGCCGATCGCGCGCTCGCGTTGTGCAATCGCGTCGCAGTGCTCGCCCAGGGACGTTTGGTCTATCAAGCCGCGATAGCCGATCTTGATCGCACAGCCCTGCACGACGCATTCCGGCGCCAGGCGGGAGCAGCGCAGTGAGTCTCGCCCTGCGGCAAGTCCTGGCTGTTGTCCGGAAAGACCTTCTGGTTGAAGCGCGGGCGCGTGACCTGTTGCTCGTGATGCTCACATTTGCCGTGCTGTCTCTTGTCATCTTCAATCTTGCCCTGGATCTCTGGGGGCCAGTGGTGGAGCAAGTTGGCCCCGGCTTGCTGTGGCTGACGATAACGTTTGCCGCAATGCTGGGCATGGGGCGAACCTTCGTGCGCGAGTACGAGCGGGGCACCCTTACTGGTCTGCTCCTTGCGCCGATAGACCGGGGCACACTCTTCATCGGAAAGTTGCTGGCAAATCTCATATTCCTTTTCATAATGGAAGCGGTCACGCTGCCCATGTTTGCCCTGCTTTTCAACCTGCCGGTGCTTCAGCCGTCCGTGATTTTTGTTACCGCATTGGGCACGCTGGGTTTCGCTATCCTCGGTACAATGTTCTCCGCCATGGCGGCGCACAGCCGGGCGCGCGAAGCGCTGCTGCCGCTCCTGCTGTTGCCCACCACCGTGCCTGTGCTCATCGGCGCGGTGAAAGCGACCAGCGATGCCATGAGCGGCACCGAGGGCGGTCCACCGTGGATCGGTCTGCTCATTGCTTTCAACGTGATATTCTTGACTCTCTCGTACTTGTTGTTTGAACACGCCTTAGAGGGATGAATTCGGCCTCATGGTTCGAGAGAAAGTAACAATACAATGGTAAACTGGATGCCGGAGCCTATTAAGCTCGCTTCACAAAGATTCTCACCCATTAATGTATGCTCGAGAGGCAAAGCAAACGGCGACAGTTAGCCACAGTCTTCGCGTTGCGCCGCGTTCGTGACAGAATCAGCGGACGATGCGAGGAACCGCGGACGCTGACGCGGGTGAAGAGTCGTTGTAGTCCTCAGATCATGCATCGCAATGTTACTGGAGGAAAGGAGGCCGATGTTGCTGAGCAGGAATGAAGGCGGCGTGAGGAGATGGATCGACGACATTCTCGGCATTGCTACATTGGTCGGTATGGTGGTGGCGCTTTGGCTCATCCTCATCTACACCCCCGTTGAGCTCGTGCAAGGCGCGTCGCAGAAAGTCTTCTACATCCACCTGGCGTCGATCTGGAATGCCTATCTGAGCTTCTTTTTCGTCTTTGTGGCGAGCATTTTGTATCTCCGGCGGGCAAGCCCGGCCACAGACAGATTTGCACGTGCGTGGGCGGAGGTTGGCGTAATCTTCATCTCGATCACGCTGATCAGCGGAGCGATTTGGGGTAAGCCGATTTGGGGAACGTACTGGAGTTGGGACCCGCGTCTTACCACCACGCTCTTGCTGTGGATTATTTACGTGGTCTACCTCATGCTACGGGGGTTCGTGGGCGATCCCGAACGCGGCCGGCGCTATGCGGCAATCGTTGGCATCATTGGTTTCATAGACGTGCCCATCGTGCACATGTCGGTACGTTGGTGGCGCACGTTGCATCCGGATCCCATCGTGGCCAGAGCAGAGGGGCCGGACTTGCCCATGAGCATGTGGTACACGGTCCTTTACTGCATTGTGGTGTTCACCGTCTTGGCTGTTTTCTTAGTGCGCCAGCGTTTGCAGATCGACGAGCTGCGGGAAACCCTTACTCACCTGCGCATGTCCGCGAGATGAAAGGAAAAGGAATCATCTGAATGGACACGATACAGAACTTCGAGTATCTCTTTGCTGCCTACGCCATCCTTTGGGTGGTCGTCTTTGGCTACTTCTTCTATATCACCCGCCAGCTTGGCGAATTGCGGCGCGAGGTCAACGCGCTGCGCGAGCAACACACAAGCCGCGAATCCGGCGCGGATGAGGCTTCAGATTCATAGCCGACGTGCCTGCGAAGCGGTGCAGAGACTCCTTATCGCGGCGGGTGTGGAAGTGCCAGAGCAAGACGTTGCTTTGTTGGCACTCCAATGTGTGCATGTTATCCTATAAATAATGAAGTAATGGCAGAAACCAGGAATTCGAGCCAGTTGAAATGACGGAAGACTTACCGTGTACTTCTGCAGATGCAGGAAGCCAAGCTGCGGGTGCAGGAAGCCGAACAGCAGAAGCAGATAGTCCCGGGAGCCAAGAGCCTAATTCACTAGGAAGCGACCAAGCTCTGGATACACTCACAGAAACCGACGCCCGCGAACGCAGTCTGGCCCTCAATGACAGCGTTCCCGCCAGCGGCTTGTTTGGCGAGGCCGACCGTCCCCTGGTGGAGGGGTCGCGCGCGTCATGGCGGATCTCGCCGGAACCGTTCCTCATTTCCCAAGACAGCCTCGAGGGATTGCAGCAATTAGGAAACCAATTGCTGGCCTTCTATAGCGCGGCGAATGGACTCTACCGCCGCAGCGTGCGCGGTACCATTCCTGCGTTCTTCCATGAATACCTTGACATCGGCAAGAGCGAGACCGTAATCGACTACGGGCGCATGAATCGTTTCCGCCGCGATCTGCCTGGCGTGATTCGGCCGGACCTTCTACTCACAACCGACGGCGTGAAGGCTGCCGAACTCGACTCCATCCCCGGTGGCATCGGCCTCACCGGCAGCATGCAGCAGCATTACAGCGGCCTGGGCTTTGACATGATCGGCGGCGCAAACGGCATGGTGGAAGGTTTTGCCGCCATGATCCGCAGCCGCGCGGCTAAGGATGACCCGCAGCTTGCTATCGCCGTCTCCGATGAATCCAACGACTACCGTCCTGAAATGCAGTGGGTCTCCGATCAGTTGTGTGCACTTGGCATGGCTAGCGCATGCGCCAAGCCGGAAGAGATTGAATTGCACGGCGACAGACTCATGGTTCACGACCGGCCGGTCGACACGCTTTACCGCTTCTTTGAACTCTTCGACCTCAAGAACATCCCGAACTACGACATTCTCCTTTACGCCGTGCGCAAGCAACTCGTGGCCATGACGCCGCCGGCGAAGGCGTATCTTGAGGAAAAGCTGCTCTTCGCGCTGTTCCATCATCCCGTACTGGCTGAATTTTGGAAGCAGGAGCTGGGGGCAAAGACCGTTGCCGCTTTGAAACGAGTAATTCCTGATACCTGGATACTGGATCCGCGGCCCTTGCCGCCGCAAGCGGTCGTGCCGGGACTGGAGATCGCCAAACGTCCGGTGACGAACTGGGACCAACTTAAGGGCTTGGGCCAAGCAGACCGTCGGCTCGTAATTAAGCCTTCCGGCTTTTCAGCCACCGCCTGGGGCAGCCGCGGCGTTACCATCGGCCACGACCAACCGGAATCGGAGTGGGATAATGCCGTGCAGACAGCCCTCGACGCATTCACAACAACCCCTCACGTATTGCAGAAGTTCCATCACGGTAAGCGTTATGGCACCCGCCACTACGACTTTGCGCAGGACACAGTCCGCAAAATGCACGGACGGGTGCGCTTGAGCCCGTATTACTTTGTTGTAAACAATGAGGCGCAACTAGCGGGTATCCTGGTAACCATCGTACCGGCAGACAAGAAGCTCATTCACGGTATGGTTGACGCCGTGATGGTGCCTGCCGCCGTAAGCGATAACGGGGTAGACATTGACCTGTAATGTGTTGCTACCGTTTTCAGAAGCATGTGACAAATACGTTGGCTTTCCGTCAGTCTCTTCTCCCTGAGAAGAGCTCTGCGTAACTTTAACGAGCACGCGAAATTGGGCTGGAACGGTGGCGATTCACCCTCACCCCGGCCCTCTCCCTGTACAGACCGGGGACATAGGTAACAGTTGTTCGGGGACATGGGTAACACATTTTACTGATTGACACCTACGAGAGCATTGGGTTGGTCCGGGTTTGATAAGAGACTGGCGACACAGTGCACTCACTTTCCGCCTGTCAGCTTGTGCCAGAGAAACAAACAGTGTGCATAAGGATATTGAGTGGATCTAACTTTCAAGGCAAGGACATCGCATACTACGAAAACCCCCTCGTTCTATGGTGTTACCTATGAGCCCGAACAACTGTTACCCATGTCCCCGGTCTATACACTCCCCCAGGAGAGGGTGCAGAGTGCGAAACCGGGTGAACATAGAGCAACTCCGGTCCCCTCTCCTGGGGGAGAGGGTTAGGGTGAGGGGATGTTCTCACTTACCGGCTTGAGTTGTGCAAAGGTCTCCTGAGGGAGAGGGCTATAGCCTGCCCCGTACTCGATACGGGGGTGAGGGTGAGAAGTTAGAGCAAAACTGGATTGACTAGGAACTCGCAGGGGGATTTGGAGAAAAGGGAGCCGCAATGGCATTACCGCAGACTCAAGTGAAACGAGAGAAAGAAGAGTGGCAAGAGCTGCTTGCGGCGGGTATCAACCGGCCGGAAAAGCTCATCACCGAATTGGGCGAGCGCCTCGGCTTGGATGATGAGACTGCGGCCAGCCTCCACCAGAATTTCCCGGTGCGCATCAATCCCTACTATCTCGGCCTGATCGAAGAGGTAAACGATCCCATCTGGCGTCAGGCGATCCCCGACGAGATGGAACTCGACCACAGCGATACCATGACTACCATGGACCCGCTGGCGGAGGATATGGACTCGCCGGTGCCCTATCTGACGCACCGCTACCCAGACCGCGTGCTCATGGTGGTGCAATTGCAGTGCGCCATGTACTGCCGCTTCTGCACGCGGCGCCGCGAAGTCGGCAGCCGCAATGCCGTCAAGAAGGAAGACTGGGACCGGCAGATCGAGTACATCGCCACGCACCCGGAAGTGCGCGATGTCATCATCTCCGGCGGCGACCCCTTCATGCTGCTCGACCATCAGATTGACTACATTCTCAAGGGCCTGCGGGCGATCCCGCACATGGAGATCATCCGCCTTGATTCGCGGATGCCCGTCACCCTGCCCCAGCGCGTGACGGAGAACCTCTGCCAGATCGTCCAGCGGTACCATCCGGTCTACCTGAATACGCACTTCAACCACCCCCGCGAGATCACGCCTGAGTCCTCCCGCGCGTGTGAGCTCATGAACGATCACGGCGTTCCCGTGGGCAACCAGAGCGTGCTGCTGCGCGGTGTGAATGACGATCCTGAAACCATGAAGACCCTGGTCCAAGAACTGCTGAAAATTCGCGTCAAGCCCTACTATCTCTACCAGGCCGACCTGGTCACCGGCACCAGCCACTTCCGCACCGCTGTGGAGAAAGGCTTGGAGATCATCAAGGCAATCCAGGGCCACACCAGCGGCATGGCCGTGCCCCACTATGTGATCGACGCGCCCCAGGGCGGCGGCAAGATTCCGGTGACGCCCGACTTCATCCAGGAAATCACGGAAAATGAGATTGTGCTCAAGAACTACGAGGGCAAGGTCTACCGTTATCCGATTGATTCCGAAGTGCCGAACGCGCGGGAAGCAACTAAGCCCCAAGCCCACGGTAACGGCAAGAGCAATGGCAGCTCCTCCGCCCCTTCAAACGGAGTGTAGCCGCGGTCGCACTGGGAAGCGCGAGCGCTGTACGGGCAACCTTCTGTCATTCCGAATGGAGCATAGCGGAGTAAGGAATCTAAAACGCTAGACCTATTGAATAGTCTGCGGCATGGACTCTAGATTTCTCGCTGCGCTCGAAATGACAGTCGGGGCTGCGCTCGAAATGACTGGTGAGACGCAGAATTCGGATGGACTACCCGTGTTGAGGACGGATTCGCGACGTACGAGACGTTAAGGACGGGATTACGGCGCACGAGACTGTGAACACACCCAGGCACTATTCGTTGCTTGGCGACCAGGCAATGAAGTACGCGCACCCTCATTTCTGTTATCGCTAGCCAGAGCCACGCAAGAGAAACTCCTCTCATGAATGCCCCGCTCCGTATTGCCGCCGTTGGCTTGGAACACGACGAGATCTATCGTGTGCTCGACCGGCTGCGCGGACATGAATCTGCCGAGCTGGTAGCCATTGCCGAGCGCAGCGGTCGCCTGCGTATGGCCGCTGAAGGCAGGTATCGTGTGCCGGTCTTTCCGCGACTCACCCCGCTCTTGGCGAAAGTCGCCGTAGATGCCGTCGTCGTGGCCACGCCCAATGGCGACAAGGCGGCAGTCATCGAAGAAGCATTGCGCGCCGGTACGCATGTCATCGCCCATGCGCCGCTTGCGGTTACGACCGAGCAATGCCACGCCGTGGCAGAGGCGCAGCGGACTGCCGACGCCGGTTTAGTCTTGCTGCTGCCGTTGCGCTTTGCGCCGGCCTACGGAGACCTGCGGGCGGCGCTCACGCAGGGGGTACTCGGCGATATTAGCCAAACGGTTATCATCAACTCGCAGCAGGTCACGGCCACACCCCGCACTCAGGCATTCTTTGCGACGAAGGCGCACGGGGGCATTCTGACGAACCTCGCCGTTCACGACCTGGACGCGCTGCGTTGGCTCGGCGGAGACATAGCCGTGGAGTATGCCGCAACGCGGCGCATCGGCATAGCCGGGTACCCCGACTTTGAGGACGCCGGCCTCGTGCGCTGCCGACTGGCGGGTGGCGGCGAAGGCGTGGTGGTGTGCAACTGGCTCGCGCCGGAGGCAGCCGCGCCTTTCCACGAACATACCGTCATCGGCACGGAAGGCACGGCATGGATTAGCGGCGGAAAGCTCCAGATTTGGGGCGGAGCGCCTGCGGAGACCCCACGCGACAGCACGGGCGACACGGCCTATGGTGCACTCGGACGCGCCCTGTCGCCGGACGATGCCGGACACGCTGATGACGAGGTTGTCTCCGCTATGCTCGACGCCGCGCTCATAGCGCTTGGCGATGCCCACTTGAGAGCGGCGGTCACTGCGGATGCGCTGCGCACGACCCGCGCCGCGTTGGAGGCACAGGCCATCGCGTGGCAGCATAGCTCTCCGTGAAGCGCCTGTCCACTTTCGGATACGACGCAAGCGCGTGTCACCGCGCCAGGGGGGCGCGCCGCAAATTGCAGACCTGCCGCCAGTGCGAGAGAGGCGCGTGACGTGAACGAATCCGACCAGACAACGCCGAAGTTACTCACAATCGGCCACGCCTCGCGGGATCTCGTGCCCGGCGGCTGGCGCTGGGGCGGCACGGTGACCTACGCCGCACTGCTAGCGCGCACCTGGGGAATATCTACGGCTGTGCTCACTGCTCTGGCACCGGCAGACGTTGGCCCGTATCAGACACTTCTCGGCAGTGACGCTATGCTGCACGCTCTTCCATCGCAGAGCACGACCTCAATGGAAAACGTGTATTCCGCCACGGGGCGCAGACAGCAGCTCGCCGCCAAAGCCGCAAAGATTCACCCCCGCCACGTACCCGTGGCTTGGCGCTCCACTCCCACTGTGCTCGTCGCGCCTCTCGTCGGCGAGGTATCCACACAGTTTGGCAGCTACTTTCCACAAGATTCACTGGTAGCGATGACAATTCAAGGCCGCCTGCGCTCGCACCGCAAAGGCCGCATGTACACGCGCCGTTGGCACCGCGCCGAGCAGGAATTCTCGGCCTACGACATCATTTTCTTCTCCGAGGAAGACGTGCGCGGCAATGCCGAACTTGCCGCATACTACGCCTCGCTTGTCCCACTTGCAGTCATGACCCAGGGCAACTCCGGCGCAACCGTCTTTGTGCAAGGTCGGGCGCTGCAATACACTGCCTTTCCGGCCCAGCCGGTGGACGCGACCGGCGCGGGCGATGTGTTTACTGCCGCATTTCTCTTCACCTATGCGGCAACCCGCGATCCGGCCGCCGCTTGCCGTTACGCCAATGCTGCTGCCGCGTGCAGCATAGAACACGTCGGAACGAGTGGAATTCCCACACGCCGCCAGGTAGAAGCGCGGCTGCGGACCGAAATCCGGTAGGCAGCTTGGCTGCGCCGACGCTTACGTCCCTGCTTCGCAGGGAGTTACCCTCCTGCCGGACCCCGTTCATTGCAATTGCCACGGCTCCCAGATTCACATGTCTTGGCCGCGAATCTGCCACGACGCGGGAGACAAGCACCCACGCTGCGGCATTACTTGCCCCCTCTCCCTCGTGAAAGCCTCCCGTATTGGCGTGCGTAGTAGGCTTTGCGCAAATTCGGCTGCAGTCCCGCATATTGCTCCCTCTCCCACACATTGCTCCCTCTCCCCTGGGAGACCTCTGCATAACCCCACTTTCAAGCAAGGGCACTCCCTCTCCCTGGGGGATGTACAGACCGGGGACATAGGTAACAGATGTTCGGGTAGATAGGTTACACATTTTGTGCTCTGAGGTCTATGGTTTTTACTCTTTGGATCGAGAAGTACACGTCCCAGACACCGTCCGTTCGGGTGGGTCGCAGGGCGACTTGCTTGTGCGTGAAGGCCCTGCCCACACGGAGCCGTCTGCCTTGGAAGGAGATGCGGCCGGAGACATCGACGCTGCGTACGCGGTCGTCGGGAGCGTAGGCGAGGGCAGGCAAGGTCTCTGGGAAAGGGCGAGGACTAGGCGTGTATCTGGTAATGGGAGTGTCGAGATCGAGGGCATGGTGTGGGCGTTCCAAGTTGTAGAAGTGGCGCCAGGTGTCAAAGGCGCGCTGGCAATGGTCCAGGTCGGTAAAGGTGGTCCCTGCCAGCAGTTCGCTCTTGAGGGAGCGGTGGAAGCGTTCCAGCTTGCCGAGTGTCTGGGGATGGTAGGGTCGGCTGTGCAGGACGTTGATGCCCAGCTGCATGAGCCAGACGGTGAGGGGCGTGAAGGGCTGGGCACTGTCGTTACCCCAGGGAGAGCCGTTGTCCATGAGCATGGCCTGGGGCAAGCCGTAGCGGCGAAAGACAGCGGTGAGGCGGTCTTGGACCGTCTCTCCCCGCTCGTTGGCACAGGCCTGTAACCCGAGGTTGAAGCGGGAGTGATCGTCTAGGAGGGTGAGAGGATGACAGCGGTTCTGCTGCATGACGAAATGTCCCTTGAAGTCCATCTGCCACAGCTCGTTGGGCTGGGGTCGTTCGAAGCGCACATGGGGCGTGTGCTTGGCGCTCTGGGCTGGATCGATGAGCCCATGGCGTTTGAGAATGGCATTGATGGTGCTCTTGGCCGGCACGTCGGTATGCCCCTGGTCCTGCAGCATTCTGCGCAGCACATGGGCGCCCTTCGTAGGATGCGCCAGACGCAGCGCGATGATGCGTTCCTCCAGCGCCGGGCGCGTGCGGTGCGGACACGTGTGCGGCCGCCGCGACCGGTCGTGCAAACCGTCTTCGCCAGCTTCCGCATACCGCTCCAGCGTCTTGTACGCCGTCTTGCGACTGATCTCCAGACGGCGACACAGCTCGCTGATGTTGGCCCCTTCCATCAGTGCCAGTGCAATGAACTCCTTGCGTTCAGACACAACCGTACTCTCCTTCCAAGGCATGGCGCTCCTCCATCTGTAAGAATCTCCATGCCTTAAGGTGTAACCTATGTGCCCGAACATGTGTAACCCATGTACCCGGTCTATACAGGGGAGAGGGTTGGGGTGAGGGGGTCTTTTTGCTACGATGGCCCTTTACGCTGGGCAGTGTCAAGACGTATCAGGGCAGACTCGGTGTGCATATTGAGAGATTTCAGGAGAGCCACCCTCACCCTAGCCCTCTGTATAGACCTGACACATAGTTTACAGGTGTACGAGGACATACTTTACACATGAGTTGGTATTTCTACACGGGGCAGAGGTCCGCGCAGGTTCAGCTCTGCTATGTGGTGGGTCATGAACCACACACTCCACACGCCGTCACTGGTGGTTGGTCTCAGGCCGATGTGGCAACCCACAAACGCCTTGCCGACGCGGAACTCTCGTCCCTGAAAGTTGACCCAACCTTCCGCCATCACCTTGCGCGTCTCGTCGCCGTCGCCATACGTGATCGGGGGGAGTTCCTCGGGGAAGGAGCGGCGGCTCGGCGCGTAGCGGCTCAGGGGCGTTGCCATGTGGAGGGCCTGGTGCGGTCGTTCCAGGTTGTAGACGTCCCGCCAGCGGTCCAGGGCCGCTTGGCAGGTCGCGAGGTCGGCGAACCGCCTGCCTTGCAGCGCCTCAGCCTGCAAGGTGCGGTGGAACCGCTCCTCTTTGCCCTGGGTCTGCGGATGGTAGGGGCGACCATGGCTCACCGACACGCCCAGCCGCAGCAGCCAGACGGTAAGCCTGGTGTACGGGTGCGCGGCATTGCTGCCCCACGGCGACCCGTTGTCCATCAGCATACGCGCCGGCAGTCCGTAGCGGCGAAAGGCACTCGTCAGACATGCCCGCACCGTGTCTGCCCGCTCGTCCCCACAGGCCCACAGACCCACGGCGAAGCGGGAGTGGTCGTCCAAGACGGTGAGCGGGTGGCAGCGCCCGGCGTCCACGGCGAAGTGACCCTTGTAGTCCATCTGCCACAGGTCGTTGGGATACGGGTGTTCAAAGCGCTGCCAGTCCCGGTGCGTTCGCTCCACCGGGTCGATGAGATCGTGCCGATGGAGGATGTTGGTGATGGCGCTGGGGCTGGGAACCACCGTGTGACCGGCGTTCAGCAGTGCGTGGTGGAGCTTGCGACCGCCCCACGCCGGGTGGCGCTTGCGCAGTTCTACCACGACCGCCTCCACCGCAGATGGCGTGCGCCGCGGCGAGTGGTGCGGCCGACGCGAGCGGGACGTGAAGGCCTCTTCCCCCTCTTCGGCGTAACGATGCAGCAAGGCATAGCCAGTGGGCGGCGAGATCGCAAAGCGTCGACACAACGCGCGTATGTTCGCCCCCGGCGCTCGCGCCAAAGCGACGAATTCGCGCTTAGCATCCACAGCAGTACTCTCCTTCCAAGGCATGAGGCACCTCCTTCTTTACTCAGAAAGAGTGCCATACTGTGTAAAGTATGTCTGCGCACACCCGTTAAGTATCTCTCTGGTCTATACACCCTCTCCCGTCGAGGGAGAGGGAACTATTTCGCCACCGCTTGAGTTGCGCTAAGGTCTCCCTGGGGAGAGGGCTGGGGTGAGGGGAGATTCTTGTCTTGCCACGTTAGCGAGAACGTGTTGACATACAATATTAATCACTTGAGTGGTGCTCATTTGCCCCAAGTGTGCGCAGGTTGCAAACCTGCGCTACCGGAAATCGCAGTAGAATAGAATGGTGTGCGAAGACTCTTAGTTTTCTTGCCATTGAAGGACTCACCGCTTGAACATCGACGTTGCCACACTCACCGCTCTGCGGCGGGAATTCACCGAGAAGATCGTTGGCGGGCGAATTCAGCGCGTGCTGCATCCGGATAATCTTGCCGTAGCCCTTGAGATATGCGCGTACGGTGAGACGTGGTGGCTCATCATCAATGCCGCGCCGCAGGCGCCGAGACTCTATCTCACCCACGAGCGGCCGGCGCGCATGGATGACAACGTCACCCCGCTGCTGCTCCTACTGCGCAAGTACGTGCGTAACGGACGCCTCATCGCCGTGGAACAGCCGCCGTGGGAGCGGGTCTTGCAGTTTACGGTGCACGCGCGGGTGGATGAGGACATTGTAGAGACCACATTGATTGCCGAGATCATGGGGCGTACGAGCAACCTGGTGCTGGTGGATGCCGACGGTGTCGTTCTCGATAGCATGAAGCGCGTGGACGCCTCCATCAATCGCTACCGGCAGGTAAAGCCGAAGCTGCCCTACGTCCCGCCGCCGCCGCTCAGCCGTCCCGATCCGTTTTCCGCAGAAGCTTCGTTGCTGGAAGCCGCCGCTCAGGCCGAGCCGAAACAGCCTGCCTGGCGTGTGCTGATGGGGCAGACAAGCGGCTGCGGACCGCTCATTGCCCGCGAAGCGGTATTTCGCGCTGCAGGCGAGGCCGTGGCGCCGGCGGCAGACGTTGTGTGGCAGGATGTCTTGGATGCGGCACAGGGCATCTTCACACAGGTAGACAGCGGCGAATTTACGCCAAGTCTGGCGCGCAAAGAAGACGGCGCGCTCGCCGCCTATGCTCCCTACGCTCTTACTATGTTCCCGCAATGCGAGACGCTCGACTTGATGAGTGGAGCAATTGAGCAGTTCTACCGGGAGCAGGGCAAAGCGCCGCAACGACAGACGCGCGACCTGGGTCAGAAGCCCCTGCAAACTGCCCTTAAGGAGCGCATGGACCAGCTCCAGCAGAGGCGCCGCGCCCTGGAACGTCAAGAAGCCGAGGCCACTGATGCCGAGGAGTGGCGGCGCAAAGGTGATTTAGTCTTGGCGTACGGCTACAGCGTCGCGCCGGGCAGCAGCGAGATCGAGGTGGACGACGAAACTATTCGCATCGACCCACAGGAATCAGTAGCCGCGAATGCCGACACGTACTTCGCTGCCTACAAGCGCAAGAAACGGGCGCAGGAAGAGGTGCCGGGGCTGCTGCGTCGGGTCAAGAATGAATACGCCTACTGCGAGCAGATGGAAGCTCTGCTGGAAGCCGCGGAGACGCCAACCGACGTGCGCGCGGTGCGCGATGAGTTGCGCGAGCAGGGCATCATGGGCGGCGGCCAAGAACGAAAGACCAAGAAACTACAAAGCAAAAAGCGCGGGAAAGGCAAGCGCGGCAGGCAGGTGGACGCGGGTGCGCAGCCGGTCTCGTTCTGGCTCGACGGCGTGCAGGTGCTCGTGGGTCGCAGCGGCGCGCAGAACGATGCCGCCCTGCGTCTGGCCGACGCCAACGACCTGTGGCTGCACGCGCGCAACGTGCCGGGCGCACATACACTGCTGCGCTCCGGCGGCCGCGACGTGCCGGAAAACATCATCAACCAGGCCGCCCAAATCGCCGCCTACTACAGCAAGCTGCGCGAGTCCACGAGCGCTGAAGTGGACGTTACCCGCCGCCGCTATGTGCGCCGCATCCCTCGTTCTCCCCCCGGCCTCGTCACGTATCGCAACGAGTACACCATTCGCGTGAAGCCCGAGCCGATACCCCAGCCGGAACGGTAGGCAATTCAACCCAGCAATGTCCAGCGCAGCGGACGTATTGAACGTCACTCCCGCGAAAGCGGGAGTCCATCGGCATCGCGAAGATGGATTCCCGCCTCTTCCGTTCGCCCTGAGCTTGTCGAAGGGCAAAGTGCTTGCGCGAAGAGTGCTTCGACAGGCTCAGCACGAACGGCACCCACCTATCCCGCTCACAATTCGACCGGGTCTTCGCGCAGCCAGCTGCGCAATGCCCTCAGCACGAACGATGCCATCTAACCCGTTCGCCCTGAGCTTGTCGAAGGGCAAAGTGGCTGCGCGAAGAGTGCTTCGACAGGCTCAGCACGAACGGTGCAAGTCTATCCCGTTCATGCTTCGACAGGGTCTTCGCGCAGCCGGTTTCGCACAGCCCTCAGCACGAACGATGCCATCTAACCCGTTCGCCCTGAGCTTGTCGAAGGGCAAAGTGCGGAGGTGGAAAGACAAGCCATCGCCCGCTAACTAGTGCGCGGTGTCCAGTTCAAATGCCGGTCCAGAAACGGAAACGTCCCCGTGCCTTCAATCATGTGGCCGCCGTCGAAGTAGTAGATTTCGGCGCGGTCGGGAATTCTCAGGTCGGCGTAGCGGCGTTGCACTCTGGCGTATTCGTAGGCACACCATTCGTCGGAGGCCACGGCGTCGCGGTGGCCGCGCTCGACCATGAAGGGGCGGGGCGCCATTAGGTAGGCCATCTCGGCGTAGTTGAAGGTCTGGCCCAGGTTGAACTCCTGCATCTCCCATTCGTGGTTGAACATGTAACCCGAAAAGTAGTCGGTACTGGCGCATTTGCGCGCCCACTCGTTGAAGTCGCCGGCGCAAATCGAAAGCGCATACTGGGTCAGCACCGTGGGAATGCGCATGGCCGCCTTGCCGCCGTAGGACAAGCCGTAGAAGCCAATGCGGTCGGGATCGACGAACGGCAGTGTGGAAAGCCAGCGGAGTTGCTGTTCGTGCTGCGCGATGGCAAAGGTGAACAGCGTCCAGCCCAACGGATTCGCCTTGCGCTGGAGCGTGCGGAATTCGTGGTAGCCGATGTAGGGATTCTGGGGAGCGTAGGTTATGTAACCGCGCTCGGCCAGCCGGGCGGCAAAGGCATGGTATGGGCCCTCTTCTTCCTTAATGACGTCTTCGGGACGTCCTTCCAATCCGTGCTGGCAGACAACCACCGGCCGCTGCTCTCCCGGCGCAATGCCCTTGGGCACCAGCAGGATGCCGTGGGTGAAGATGTCGGGGAGCACATCCAACGTTACTTCATAGCCATCCCAGGCGTCGCTCTCGCCGTAGGGGCGGCTGCGCGCGTTGAACGGCAGGCTGGGGTCGGGGCAGCGGCCGATAAGGTCTTCCCAGAAACGTTTTCTATACGTGGCGGCGGACTTTTCCCAGGCTTCCAGTGAGGAGGTATCCGCCTCCGACCAGAAGTCTTCACGGGTGCGCCACGCCACTTCCAAACGCTGCTGCACGTGGGTCACGATCTGATTGAATTGCCGCTGCATGCGGGCGGATGGGTCGAAATGGGTGCGGGCATCGCGGGGCGATGTCGCAGTTGTCGCGCCGCGTGGTTCCACACCCATGCCTTGCAGCAACGCCGTGAGCGCGGCATCCGAGCCCGGTCCGGAGTCCGTAGCAGAGGTTGCCGCGAGCACGAGACGGTCCGAGGCGTCGTGCGCGGCGAAAGCCGACTGCGCGCGGGCAACCTCTGCCTGAACTTCCGCGAGCGGCGCGGGTTCGATCTTGCCAGGAGCGCCAACGCGCCCGCGCACACGTTCAAGATCGGTAATGGGCGGCAAGCCGCTAATGGTAGGCGCGGCAGTTGCCTCAATAATCAAGGGACGCGGCGCGACCATGCTCGCGAGTTCGGCGTCACTGAAGCCGCGTAGCAGCCGCCAGACGTTGCGATATAGGGGCTCTTGCCACAATTGCGTGCGGTTGCGAAAGTGCCCGCTCACGCCGACTGCCGCGATCCGTTCATCCAGCGCCCCGCTATAGAGCGCCAGCAGGCCGCCCTCGCCATAGCCGAACACCGCCACCGGCACGTCTTCCGGCGCTTCCTGGGACGAGAAGTAGTCTACGAGCGCCAGGAGCTTTTGCACCTCATAGCCGATAACGTGCCGCCCCATCTCGCAGGCCATGCGGTAGATGTATTCGCGGTGGGGCTGGTCGGTCATGCGAATGGTCGGATTCCCCGACCACGTGTGCGCACGGTCGATGAGCAGCGGCACCACGACCTGACATCCCAATTCCACCATGCGCCGGGCGAATTGCTGCTCCGGCGCCAAACCGGGCGCGAGCCCAGCCAGCATCTCCGGGGAACAATCGGCATCGGGCACCGCAATTACGTGGGCGATGGGTGGCTGCTTGGGCCGCAGGAGCAGGCCTTCGCCTTCCACACCGTCCAGCACCGGCCAGCGAATGGCGTGAATGTCGTATATCCGAGTAGCGGCGACACGGAAGGGGTCTGTGGTGGAGCAGACGAATTCCAGCGCCGAAACCGGCGTGCGGTCGTCAATGACGCCGATGATGCGTGCGAATTCCGCCCGCTTTTCTGCTGCGCTTTTTTTCAGTGTTTCGGCTGAAATCGCTTGCGATAGCAGCGCGGTCTCCGCTTCTCCGTCAGCGGCAGCGAGTTCACGGTCCAAGTAACGATGAATACCGGCAATCATCTGTGCGGCGATGTCCCCCTCGAGGGAGAGGTCAGTTGTTCCCGGCAAGTGGGTTGACTCGTTATCAAGCTGGCTCATGATAATGGAAGTCCTTTACTACCTCTACGCGTTCACCTGCACAGTAGCGCGGTAGTGGGCTTTGGCGCAACCGCGATGAAGTCTGGCAACGTCTTTTTCGGTGAACTCTGCGAGATATTGATGAGCGGACAGGAAATGGCTGAATAGGTGAAGACTTCCCCCTCACCCCGGCCCTCTCCCCCGGGAGACCTTTGCGTAAGTCTAGAGCAAGTGTGGCAGTCCCCTCTCCCTCTGGAGACCTTTGCATAACCCTTACTGAGGCGAGGATGTCCCCTCTCCCGGCGGGAGAGGGTTAGGGTGAGGGGGAATCTACTGAAACCTCTCCAAATACATACCGATTCTGCATTGATATGTCATGACACTGCCCAACGCAAAGGGCAATGGCAGCAAAAAAAGGCCCCCTCACCCCAACCCTCTCCCCCAGGAGAGGGAGTGCCCCTGCCTGAAGGTGGGGTTATGCAATGGTCTCCAGAGGGAGAGGGGACTTTCCCGCCCCTGCAAGACTTTTTCAAGGGTCTCCCCAGGGAGAGGGTGTTTCGGGCGCCGGCTCGATGAACCGAGTCTAAACTCGAAAAGGGCTTTGCACAGCACTTAGCGCAGCACTAAGCGCGAACGGGACGTACAATTACCGTTCGCCCACCGAATCAAGCTCGGAGCAGGCTTTGCACTACGCCGGTCGGGAGGCAAGAAGGCTCCCTCTCCCCAGGAAGCTGTCTCACAAATGCATCGCTCAGTGTAGACTTGCCCTTCGACAAGCTCAGGGCGAACGTAACTGGCAGGAATCCGTTCGTGCTGAGCTTGTCGAAGCACGATGTGGCTTTTCGTGTCGACTCATGAGACAGCCTCCCGGTGAGAGGGTTGGGGTGAGGGGAGATTGCCATTTTCCGGACCACTTCCTTTTGCTTGGCACAGTATAATCTGATGCAGCGACTAGCAGAATTCAATGAGGGAAGTCCGGAACAGGCATGAGCGGAGATTCTCCACTAGACATTGCCATCGTCGGCGGCGGCATCGTGGGTCTTTCAACGGCGTTCACGTTGGCCCAGCGTTACCGCGGCCTGGGCATCGCCGTCTTTGAAAAAGAAGCCGACATTGCCCAGCATCAGACCGGTCACAACAGCGGGGTCATCCACTCCGGCATTTACTACCGGCCGGGCTCGCTGCGCGCGCGCATGGCGGTGCAGGCATCCCAGCGCATGATGGACTTTTGCGCAGAGCATGGCATTCCCTACGACCGCTGCGGCAAGGTGATCGTGGCCACCGCCGGGTCACAGGTTCCCGCCTTGGAAGAATTGCTGCGCCGCGGCGAAGCCAACGGCGTGCCGGGAGTGCGCATGATCGGGCCTGAGGAACTGAAGGCACTTGAGCCCTACGCCACAGGCATCCGCGCGCTTCACGTGCCGAGCGCCGGCATCGTAAACTACAGCCTTGTCGCAGGGATGTACCGAAAACTCCTGGAAAGGGCCGGCGGTCAGGTGCGAACGGGCGCGGAGGTGTCCGCCATTGTCACAGAGCCAAATGCGCTGCGGCTGGAGACGACCCTGGGTGACGTGCGAAGCAAACACGTGATCACGTGCGGCGGGCTGTATGCGGACCGCGTCAGCATAGCTGCCGGCTTGAATCCGCAGGTAAGAGTCGCGGCCTTTCGTGGCGAGTACTCCGAACTCGTGCCTGAGAAGCGGTACCTCGTGCGCAATCTCATCTATCCCGTATCCAATCCCGCTTTCCCGTTTCTCGGCGTCCACTTCACGCGGCGCATCAGTGGGGCAATCGAGGTGGGGCCGAACGCCGTGCTCGCCTTCAAGCGGCAGGGATATCGGTGGCGTGACGTGAGCGTCGGCGATACGCTGGAGATCTTGGGCTATGTGGGTTTCTGGCGCATGGCGGCGCGGTACTGGCGCACCGGACTGGGTGAAATGTACCGCTCATTGTATAAACAGGCCATGGTGAAAGAGTTGCAGAAGCTCGTGCCGGACGTCACCGGCAGGGACCTAAAGCGAGCGGGGGCGGGCGTGCGGGCCCAAGCGCTGGACCGGCAGGGGAACCTGGTGGATGACTTCCACATCGTGCAGGAATCACGCATGATCCACGTGCTCAATGCGCCTTCGCCTGCGGCGACTGCCTCGCTGAGTATTGGTTCAGCCGTAGCGGACATGGCGGGTCAGTGGCTTGACCCTAAATCATGAGCAGCCCACACGGAGTGAAGCTTAAGCTTGCATTGGCGGCGCATGTAGATGTTATCTAGCGTCCGCGCAGACTGAATTCACGTGGCGAGCGAGCGTCGCTGCGGAGTGAAAGACAAAGAAAACGAACACGCACAACGTATAGGTGCGTTGCCGCGCACGCGCCCGAAACGGTATACTAGTTTAGATAACCAATGAGCCGGCACGAGGAATGTGCGTGTCAGGCTTTAGAAGGAAGTAACGTAGCGGTTAGTTTGACCGCTACAAGGTGCAGGAGTGCAGAAGGGGTCGCGAACGAATGGCCGTAGCGAGTCTTAGGGATCTGTTTGACGCCGGCGTGCACTTTGGGCATCCCACCAATCGGTGGAATCCCAAGATGAAGCCGTACATCTACATGGCGCGAAGCAAGATCCACATCATCGATCTTGAAAAGAGCGCCAGCGGGCTGCAGGAAGCCTGCGATTTTGCCAGCGAACTGGCGTTGCATAACCGCGAAGTCTTGTTTGTCGGCACAAAGAAGCAGGCACAGGACATAGTGGAACAAGAGGCCTCCCGTGTCGGGATGCCGTTTGTGAATCAGCGCTGGCTTGGCGGCATGCTGACGAATTATTCCACGATCAGCCGGCGCTTAGCGAGAATGAAAGAAATGGAAGCCGAGCAGGCGAACAACGCCTGGCAGAGTTTCTCTAAGAAAGAGGTTGGCCGCCTCCAGGACCGCCTGGCAAAGCTCCAGCGTTTCTTCAACGGTATTCGCGACATGCACCGCTTACCTTCTGCTCTCTACGTGGTAGACACTGTGCGCGAGCACATTGCCGTCGCAGAGGCGCAGAAGCTTGGCATTCCCGTCATTGCGTTGCTCGACACCAATTGTGACCCCGATCAGGTGGACTTTTCGATTCCGGGCAATGACGATGCCATCAAGTCGATTCGTCTCATTACGCATCTCATAGCAGACGCAATCAACCGGGGGCAAGAGCTGCGCGCGGCCCAATCGTCGGAGGCAGAAGCGGAGAAGGCCATGGAGGCAGTAGCTGCCGATCCTACGGCAGAAGAGGATATTGAATCCGGAGAAGTGGCTGCCGAAGAGGATGCGGGCTAAGCTGCCGTCTTGTGGAATGACGCTACTACGCAGAGGGAGTTAGATTTCAAGAAATGGCAACAGTGACGATCACGGATATCAAGTCGCTGCGCGAGGAAACCGGCGCGGGCATAATGGACTGCAAGCGAGCTCTGGAGGAAGCGAACGGGGACCATCAAGCGGCGAAGAAGCTTCTGGATGCGCAAGGATTGGCAAAAGCGGAGAAACGCGCCGGCAAAGAGGCTTCGCAGGGCTTAGTGCACTCGTATATCCACGGCAACGGACGGGTTGGCGTCCTCGTGGAAGTAAATTGCGAAACGGACTTTGTGGCGCGCACGGAAGAGTTTCAGAACCTCGTACACGAGATTGCCTTGCACATTGCCGGCATGAGCCCGGAGTTTGTGAGCGAGGAAGAATTGCCCGAGGGATATGATGGCAATTCCGAAGAGACCGTGCTGCTGGCGCAGCCATTCGTACGCGACCCGTCGCTCACTGTTGCAGATCTCGTCACGCAGACCATTGCAAAGACCGGTGAGAATGTTGTCATTCGGCGCTTCTGCCGCTACGAACGCGGCATTTAGAGAGCACGCGATGGACGCGTGCTCTTTTAGCATGTTGCGCTGGCGATCCGGCGCTGCACGAGCAGAGAGGTCCCATGGCAATGCTACGCTATAAGCGCGTGCTGCTTAAGATTGGCGGCGAGGCGCTTATGGGGAAGGGCAAGGGCGAGTATGGCATAGATCTTGCTATCGCGCGCAATATCGCCAAGCAGATCGCTTCCGCCCGCCGCTTAGGAGTACAGATAGGGGTCGTTATCGGCGGCGGCAATATCTGGCGGGGCGAGTTGGCAGCCGACCAGGGCATGGATCGTGCCACTGCCGATTATATGGGCATGCTGGCCACAGTCATCAATGCGTTGGCTCTGCAGGATGCGCTCTCGCGGGAAGGCCTGGACGCCCGTGTGCAGACGGCAATTGAGATGCGAGAAGTTGCCGAACCGTACATTCGCGCGCGTGCCATTGACCATCTGGAGCAGAACAGGGTTGTCGTCTTCAGCGCCGGTACGGGCAACCCCTTCTTCACGACCGATACGGCCGGCGCCCTGCGTGCCATGGAGATAAACGCAGAAATTCTCATAAAGGCCACGAAGGTTGACGGCGCCTTTGAGAGCGACCCAATTGAGAATCCGCATGCCAGGAAGTTTGACTACCTAACGTACCTCGACGCCCTCAACATGGGCCTAAAGGTGATGGATAGTACCGCAATCTCGCTCTGCATGGAAAACAGCCTTCCCATAGCGGTCTTCAAGCTGGAACACTCCGGTGCCTTGGAGCGGTTGCTGCAGGGGGAACCGGTTGGGACCCTGATAGGAGATAGGGACGATGCTGGAGCCGATTCTTGAGGAAACGGAAATCGCTATGGGCCTCGCGACAGAGGCGTTGCAGCGTGATGTCGCCCGCATTCGCACGGGAAGAGCCTCCACGGCTCTTGTGGAAGAGATCGCAGTGGAGTACTACGGTACGGAACTGCCTCTCAATCAAGTAGCCACAATCATCGTGCCGGAGCCGCGGCTCATCGTCATTCAGCCGTGGGACAAGCAGTCGATTCCTGCCATCGAGCGGGCGATTCTAAAGTCGGAACTCGGTATCACTCCTTCGAACGACGGCACGGTCATCCGCATTGCCCTACCCCAGCCCACGGCGGAACGCCGCCAGGAGCTTGCCAAGATGGTCCGGCAGCGGGCAGAAGAAGCCCGTGTTGCCATTCGCAATAGCCGGCGTTCGGCGCAGGACGAGCTGCGCAAGCAGCAGAAGAATAGCAGCGTCTCCGAGGATGACATCCGCCGCGCCCAGGGCGACCTGCAAAAGCTCACCGATACAGAGATCGAGCGCGTCGACAAAGTTCTTGCCGATAAAGAGCAGGAGATTCTGACCATCTAGCGATGGAGCCTACGTCACCAAAAGCCCTTAAGCCTGCACCTGAAGAGGCGGAAGCGTTTCCTCCTCTCACGGTTTTACCCGTCCACGTCGGCATCGTGATGGACGGCAACGGTCGTTGGGCAGCACAGCGGGGTCTCGCGCGCTTGGAAGGGCATCGCGCCGGAGCGCGCTGTGTCCGTGAAGTTGCTGAGGCGGCGGTGGATTTTGGTGTCAGAGTCCTCACGCTCTATGCCTTCTCAACAGAAAACTGGTCGCGCCCCGAGGACGAAGTCAGCGGTCTCATGACGCTGCTGGAGGAGACGATCGAGCGCGAACAAGGCGCGATTGTCGAGAACCAGATACAGGTGCGCTCCATCGGGCGGCGGGATGCCGTGCCCTCAACATTGCAGGTGGCAATCGACCAGCTTGAGAATGCAACACGCGACAACAACCGCCTTACGATAAACTTTGCCTTCAATTATGGTGGACGCAGTGAAATCGTAGATGCCGTGCGGGAGATCGTTGCAGCAGGCGTGCCTGCATCGCACATCTCGGAAGAGACGATTGGTCAGCACCTGTATACGCGCAATCTGCCCGATCCCGATCTCGTGATTCGCACGGCGGGCGAAATGCGGCTTTCCAACTTCCTGCTTTGGCAAGCTGCCTACGCCGAATACTATGCCGCGCAGGTCTACTGGCCGGACTTTGGGCGCAAAGAGTTCTACGCCGCGCTCGCAAACTACAGCCATCGAGAGCGCAAGTTCGGCGGCCTGGCGAATAGCGACGGCCTTGCCGGCAGTGACGACCTCACTGGCAGCGGCGGTCTTGCCAACAGCCGGAATGGCAAAGCGAAACGGTAGGCGCGGCCAGTCGGGCCGCGATACAACACGTACGCGCTGGCAGGAGCTTGCGGCGCGTGCGCTCTCTGCGATCGTCTATGCGCCGCTTCTGCTCGCGTTAGCCTACTTCGGCAATCCCTGGCTGCTCATCGGCATGCTGGCTCTTGGCGGCCTTGCCCTTTGGGAGTATATCCATCTCGTACGCACGATGGGGCTTGCCACGCAGCGCGTCACGGCCGGTGCGCTGGCCCTCGGTTTCTTCCTGTGGCCCTACAGCCTAATCTGGGCGGGATACGCCGAGCTCGTAATTCTACCGCCGCTCTTCTTCACGTTAATTGTGCTCTGCTCGCTATGGGCATTGCTGCTTCCCCGGGCTCAAGGTCATACACAGGTCTTTACGGGCTGGGCCATGGCGGTCGCCGGAGCGATGTACATTGGCTGGCTGCTCGGCCACACCGTGGCGCTCCGCGACTACATCTACGTACGAGGCGAGCTGTGGCTCATCTTTGCCCTTGTCGTTACGTGGGCTTATGACACGGGGGCGTATCTTGTAGGCCGAGGCATTGGCAAACGCCGCATCTTCCAGCACTTGAGCGCCGGTAAGACGCTGGAGGGTACGCTTGGCGGAGCGTTCGTCGCCGTGATGGTCGCGGCGCTCTATGCCCAATTCACCCCATTCCCACTTAGCCCCATTTTGGCGGGCCTCATTGGTCTCGGCGCCGCGGTGGTGGCGCAACTCGGTGACCTGGTGGAATCTCTGCTCAAGCGCGGGGCGGAAGTGAAAGAATCCGGCACACTCATCCCCGGCCACGGCGGCGTCCTGGACCGCATCGACAGCCTGCTCTTTACCGGTCCCTACATGTTCTACGCGGCCCTGATATGGGCCAGCCTGCAACTCGGGGCGCAGTAGACGCATAGGCCTGCAGGCCGTACGTCCACTGGGCTACTTGATTCCTCCGACAGGCTCAGCGCGAACGTAAGTGACACGCCCCAGCCTACTCCCCAACCGCCATTTCCACTACAGGTCGTCCGTCTTCTTCCACCCACACGCCGCAGGGGCCGCCCCGCTCGCTATTGCCGAGGTCTACAACGCTGCCGTCCATGCGCAACACCGGATGGTAGTATTTTGATACCTTTTCGGCGCTGCCCATGATGTAGTGGCCGATAAGGGAACGGCGAAAACGGTCGGCAGTCGTATTCGGAAAGCTGCCGTGGATGAGCTGGCCGTTGAAGAAAAGCACGTCGCCGGCATCCATCAAGACAGGAACGGTCTGCACCTGATCCGGCAACGGCACCGTGACGTCCGTAAAGCTCTGGGCGGTGTCCGCCTCTTCCGTGCACAGTTCCGGCAGCGTGTGACTACCGGGCACCACCTGCAAGCAGCCGTTTGCCTCATCGCAATCATCGAGGGCGAGCCAAGCGGCCATGCACGTGCCGGGTTCCACCTGCAAGTAGAACTGGTCCTGATGCACCGCCTGTCCCCGCGCGCCCGGCGGCTTGAAGTAGATCATGGTCTGCACCGCAAATGGATCCCCACCCAGGAGCGTCGCCAGACCCTCCCTGAAACGCGGGTCCAACATCCACTGCAGGCTCAGGTCGTCCCAGCGGTGCATGTGGATCATGCGGGGAAACTGCTTTAAGGGGTCCGCCGCAGCGTCTCCGTTCGGCGCTGCCACGCCGGCAGAGTCGCCTCTATAGGTGCCGTTCTGCCGCAAGTACATGTAGTGATCGGTGAGCGCCGCTACCTCGTCCGGTGGAAATAGCCCTCGCGCTATTGTATAGCCGTTCTGCTCAAAGTCATCTCTGAATGCTTTCTCGAACATCATGACGTCCTTCTAATCGTTGCTCAGGCTTCTTACCGCTGAAGATTCCCTGCTGCCGGCAGCCTCAACCGTGGAGGAACCGACAAGCAGACCGCGCTTTGCCAGGAGTTTACCTGTCAAGAGCGTGCAAACACCTTGACCACAGTGTACAGCGATTGCGCTGAGACTTTCAAAGCCGTCGTGAACGATCGGCGAGAGAATTGCCCCGCTGCATGCAACCCAAAGACGACGTACAATGGTACGCAAGGACTCAGTGTGGCGTGATGAAACCGCATGGGAGCACGTAGCCGATGGTAAGACAACCGACAGAATTCCGCCTGGTTTGGGGAGACCTGCACATTCATTCCTATTTCTCGTCGTGCTATTGGGGTGAAGAGACGCTTCCCGACGGCTTTGACGGCTCGCCCGCCGATTGTTACCGCTACGCCCGTGACGTGGCGGGCATGGACTTCGGCGCGGTGACCGATCATACGTGGTCGGGCAACGGCCGAATGCTGGTGGAAGACGAGTGGTCGGAAATTCTGGCTGCCAACCACCAGTACCACGAGCCGGGCCGCTTCGTAACTGTTCCCGGGTATGAATGGAACGCGCCCGGGGATCGGCAATGGGGCCACCGCAATACGTTCTTCGACCATGACGAGCCCCCCATCCTGCGCAGCGGTGCGGAAGTAACGCAGCTCGCTCAGCTTTGGCAGCAGCTTGACGATTTGCCGTACGACTCCATCAGCATCCCACACCATCTCGCGCGTGACGCTACACCCTATGACTGGTCGCAGCACCATGCGCACTGGGAACCGGTGGTGGAGATCACCTCGCTCTGGGGCAACTACGAGTATCAGGGCAATCCCCATGAGTGCGATCCTAACTGGTCGCCGAGCGCTACCGGCAGCTTTCTCCAGGATGGATTGGCCAAAGCAAGCCGCGTAGGCGTCATCGGCGGTGGCGATAACCACACCGGCCATGCTGGAGGACACTATTTCAATTCGCAGCAACCAAACGCGGCGAACTCCAAGCGCCTGGCGCGCCTCAGCCAACTGCGCATGAACGCTCTGGGCACCGGTATCGGCGGACTCTATGTAAAGGAATTCTCGCGAGAAGGCATCTTCGAGGCACTGCGCGCCCGGCGCTGCATCGCGGCCTCCGGCCGCAAAATCGGGCTATGGACAGAGACGAACGGCTTGCCGATGGGCGCGGAAGGGCCCGCCCTCGACGAAAGCCCCCGCACCGTCGCCTTCAGCGTCTCCGGCAGCGAGCGCATCCGGTCTGTCACCTTAGTCCGCAACGGCGTGGACGTGAAACGCTTCCACGCCGACGACTACTACCACGAAGGCACTTTGGAAGATTCCGATCCGCTCGAAAAGGTGCAGAAGGTATCCCCCAGTGTCCGCAATGGCGACGGCGAGGATTGGACCTACTACTACGTGCGCGCGGTGCAAGAGGACGGCCGCACAGCCTGGTCGAGCCCGGTCTGGTTTCCGGTTAGTGGCTGAATGATGCATTGAGCCTGTGTCCTGAGCCGTGCCTCGACCCTTCGACAAGCTCCGGACAGGTACGCTCAGCAAGCACGGAACAGGAACGGGGCCCGCATGCAGCCTCTAAGGGATTGCGTTCCTCTGAACCTGGACGGATTAGCAAACAAGCGTTCCTCTTGCCTGGGCCGGTCAGGTTGTTGCAGAGAGTCTCGCAGCGTAAAATGCAGGTAACCCGTGAAGGCCGCAGTTAGCCATGAAGTGTAACGGCTGCCTTGCCCGACTACTGTTCGTCCCAGCCTCTTGTTAAGTAGGGGAACGCTCTATGGCCGATCCCAAAACTGAATCCCAATCCGACGAACCGGAGTCCACAGTTCCATCAGTGTTCTCGCCGGTGCGCAGCTTGGTCATGCCGGCGCTGGAACTTCCCGACCACTTCGCATACAACACCAGACTGCAGATGGATGGCTTGGAGTTTCTGGCCCACCTGCCGGAAGGCAAGTTTCCCGTCGCCTTTCTCGATCCTCAGTACCGCGGCCTGTTGGACAAGATGTCGTACGGCAATGAGGGTCGCAGCAGAAACCGAGGACGTTCCGCGCTCACGCAAATGGATGCAGATAAAATCGCCGCCTTCGTTCGTGGCATCGACCGCGCCCTCATGCCCAGCGGGCACTTGTTCCTGTGGATGGATAAGTTCCACCTCTGCACGGGATTTTCCCACTGGCTTGCGGAGACGAAACTTGCAGTGGTGGATCTCGTTACGTGGGATAAAGGCCGCATCGGCATGGGCTACCGCACGCGTCGCAAGAGCGAACACGTGGTTGTCCTGCAAAAGACGCCGCGCCGGGCCAAGGGCGTCTGGAAGATACACAACATCCCGGACGTGTGGGATGAGACGGTACCGCGTGATGCAGAGACCCACCGCAAGCCGGTTGAGTTGCAGGGGGCGCTCCTGGCAGCGGTGACTAATCCGGGTGACGTGGTGATTGATCCGGCAGCGGGCAGCTTTTCCGTGCTGGAGGCCTGCCGCGAGCGCAATCGTGTCTTCCTCGGTTGCGATATTGAAGGCTGAAGGATATCAAGCGCGAAGCACGGGCTAGAGCGTTGTGGTCCGGACTTTGACACGTGCAAAACATAGAGGCGAGAGATAATGAATTCAGAACTGATCCGCGTAGGCATCATTGGTGCGGGCGCGAACACGCGGGGTAAACACATTCCCGGCCTGCAGGCAATCAAGGGCGTGGAGATCGTCAGCGTGTGCAACCGCAGCCCTGAATCGAGCGTGCGGGCCGCCGAGCAGTTTGGCATTCCCACGACGTACGACAACTGGAGCGAATTGGTTGACGCTCCGGACACCAACGCTATCGTCATTGGTACGTGGCCGTATCTCCACTGCCAGGCGACCCTGGCGGCGCTGGCCGCAGGCAAGCACGTGCTCTGCGAAGCGCGGATGGCCATGAATGCCGACGAAGCCTGGGAGATGTCCGCCGCGGCGCAGGCCAATCCGCACCTCGTCGTGCAGATCGTGCCGTCGCCCATGACACTGCGGGTGGACGCGACGCTGAAACGCCTGCTCGCTGAAGGCTACCTCGGCGATCTGCTCGCCATCGAGGTGCGCGTGGGCGGCGAGTTTCTGGATGCCGACGCACCATTGCATTGGCGGCAGGACTTTGACCTGAGCGGCTTCAACATCATGAGCATGGGTATCTGGTACGAGGCCGTCTTGCGCTGGGTTGGCGAAGCCACCCGCGTGCAGGCCATGGGCAAGACCTTTGCGACGATGCGTGCGGACGAAACGGGCAATCTGCGCGCGGTGCGAGTACCGGAGCACGTTGACGTGGTTGCCGATATGGCCTGCGGCGCGCAACTGCACATGCAGGTCTCCAGCGTAACCGGCTTGGCTGGCGCACCGGAAGCCTTTCTCTTTGGGAGCGAGGGCACGCTGCGGTTCGCAGACAATAAGCTCTTCGGCGGCAAGCGCGGCGATACTGGCTTGGATGAAATCCCCATTCCGGAGGACGAGGCTGGCGGTTGGCGCGTGGAGGAAGAATTCGTCAATGCCATTCGGGGTGAGGAAGCAATTACTCACACCACTCCTCAGGCCGGTGTGAAGTACATGGAGTTTACCGAAGCCGTCACCCGCAGCATGCAGACCGGACAGGCGATAGGCCTGCCGCTGTAGAGTTTTGGTATGCTCGTTTCTGTAGCGCACTGACGTCTGACGTCCGCTCGTCAATGATCACTCCGTTCGCCCTGAGCTTGTCGAAGGGTGAACGGAAAGGACACTCTAGTCTCTTCCCGGTGACGTAGCTTTACCTCCGCCGTTCATATTTTGACAGGGGCTTCGCGCAGCCATCAGCACGAACGGCTGATTTCGGTTCGCAACCTGTAGCGCGGGGGCTTGTCCCCCGCATCTTGAGAAGCTGAGGACCTAAAGCAAAGAGAGGATGGATTCCCGCTGTCGCGGGAATGACGGACTCTGGAACTCCCTCCACGCTGGATAGCGGGGGTAAGTTCGGCCGCCTTTTGCATTTGCACCGGCCATGTTTTTCAGGCTGGCATGCCACACGCCAACCGGTCGAAAAAACTTGTGAACCTACAGAATCCCGTGGCGCTCGAAGACCGTGCGCATCTTCTCCCCCGCGGCGAGTTCGGCGCGTACGGTGTTTTCGCCCTGCACTTTCTCCTCAGCCGGTTGTAGCACGGCTTCAATGTGCTGCTGGGGAATCACCACCACGCCATCGTAATCGGCCAGGATGTAGTCGCCAGGGTTCACCAGCACGCCGCCGCATGTGATCGGCACGTTGTGGGCGATGGCCTCAGCGCGGCCAGCGGCGTCGGCGGCACTAAACGCCGCGGCAAACACGGGATACGGCATGCCGATGATCTTGTCGGTATCCCGTACCGGCCCGTCGATCACCGCGCCGGTGGCCCCACGGGCCTGGGCGCAGGTGGAGAAGAGCTCGCCCCACAGTGCACACGACGGCGCGTCACCAAGCGTACCCAAGTACACTTCGCCCGGCAGCAAACTGTCCATGGCTTTGATTTCCATGTAGTGATACTCCTCCTGCGAGGGGATGCGCTCAGCCGGGCGAAAGTGAATGGGATGAGCGCGGCCCACGATTCGTGCCTCGGCATAGAGCGGCCGCACGCGCGGCGCCATCACCTGGTGCCGCAGGCCGAGGGCATCAAGGGCATCCGAGACCACGGCGACGTAGACGTGCTGCAGGCGATCCAGGTAAGGGTCCTGGGGAGAAGCGGCGGACATAGCGCAATGCTCCTTTTAAATCAGAGTAGGTGCGAATTCTTACGCCTATCATAGCTTGCCCGGAATCCGGTCGTGCCAATCCCGCTTGTCTTGGGAAGCCAGGCAAGCTCAGCAAGAGCTTTGACTAATTCTCGAGGCACGAATAGAGCAGTGGAACGAGACTCCCCTAGAGTGAAAGAGTCTCTCTTCTCCGCGCGGCTTCTCGAGCCATGAGCACCGCGCGGGTAGAGTCGATGGCATCCTGGGCAGTTGCTATGATGGGCGCTTGACCGCGAATGCGCCGCACGAGGTCTTGGCCGCTGGAATCGGGACGGTTGCGGCCGAACTGCACGTGCACGCGCGGCTCCTCGTGCCGCCAGTAGAGCAGGTCGCTGAAGTGGAGGCTGCGCACTTCGGCAGCGCCCTCCGTGCCGGTGAGGAAGAAGCGGCAGTCCCAGGGCGTGTTGCGGGGCGTGAGCCAGTCGGCCTCGATAGTAGCGACGATGCCGGAATCCAGGGCAAACATGGCGTGCGCTACGTCGTTGAATCCCGGATACTCTTTCCAGCGGCGCTGTGCGTGATGGGCCGTCACAGATTCCACTGCCGCACCCGTGTACCAGCGCGCGAGGTCGATGTCGTGAATCATGAGGTCAACAATTGGCCCGCCTTCCTTGCTCTCGTCCAGCATCCACGGCTCGCGCTCTGCCAGAGCAAACTCGTGGGGACGCGTGGCGACGCAGCCGGCGATCTCGCCGAGGTAACCGGCATCCACCAACTCCTTGAGCCGTACGAACGGTGGGGCAAAACGCTCGGTCACCATCATCTGCAGCTCGGACGTGCTTTTCTGCAGCGCCTGCTCCACGCGGGTGAGGTCATCCAGTTCAATGACCATGGGCTTGTCGACGAGCACGTGGACGTTGCGCTCCAGACACGCCAATATGGCTCCGGCCTTTTCATGGTGCGCGTTGCAGATGGTGGCGAGGTCCGGCCGCAGCGCGTCGAGCATCTCGTCATGGTTGGAATAGATGGGCACGTCGTATTTCCGGGCAACTTCGGCACGCCGCTCCGGGTCGCTCTCGGCAATGCCGACAAGCTCCGTGTCTCCGGCGGCAAGGATTTCCTGAATTGACCCGGGTCCGTGTATGTGAATGCCAATGGCGGCAAAGCGCAGGCTCATTTCTTATCTCCAAGTCTGTTGCGTTCGCTGATAGACGCATCTAAGAGCGGGGGACAAGCCCCGCGCTACCGGGGGACAAGCCCCCACGCTACACGGAAATGCTCCGCTCTATTCGTCGTTCCCGCGAAAGCGGGAATCCATCTTCCCTTTAGCAGCACTGAAAGCACCCTTCGCGCCGGTGCAATTCTGGCACATTAGCAACGGGGGTCGAAGCGGTTGTAACTACAATGCCGGCGGCGTGCGTGGTCGCACCGCTCGTCTCTCCGCAATCGACTCATACGCCGCCTCCACGAGGCAGAGCGTACGCAGATTGTCAGCACCGCTGTTCATGGGCTCGCGGTCTTCCTGGATTGCCGCAAAGAGCTCAGCCATCGGTCCCACCAAGGCATCCGGAATCCACTTGCCCTGGAGCTCCGGTGTTATCCAATCCTCCCCGTACGATTGGCTCCGATACGTGAGCGTATCCTCGCGGCCGTAGGGGAAATTATAGAAGACGCCTAGATCGCCCTTGGCCACACCCTCCGTGCCCTCAAAACGGTATGTAGCGTGTGTGTCGTCGTCCCAGATGCCGGCGTGGTTGAGCAGCAGACCATGTGCGCCACCGGGCCAGGCCAGTGTGATGATGGCCGAGGTCTCGCCTTTGATGCGCTCATCGCCGGCGTGAAAGCCGTCGGCAAAGAGCCACTCCGGCTCGCCCAGAATGAAGCGCACGATGTCGAGGAAGTGAATGGCGTCCTCGACGATGAGTACGCGCGGACGGCCCCACAGCCACGGCCACAGCTCCCAACGCAGCGGACCCACACGGTCGATTTGCACATACGTGAGGTCGCCCAGGTCGCCGCGCTGCTGCAAAGCGTAGACCGACCGGAACGCCTGGTCCCAGCGCCCGTTCTGGTTCACCGCCAAGCGCACGCCAGCGTTGGCAGCGTCCCGGACCATCGATTCCGCTTTGGCAATGTCATAGGTCAGCGGCTTCTGACAGAGCACGTGCTTACCGGCGGCGATGGCTGCGTCCACAAGCGGCGGGTGCGTGATCGTGGGCGTCGCGATGTCCACCACCGCTACCTCAGGCGATTCCAAGAGTGCTTCCAGCGAGGCAAACGCCGCGATCTCAAAGTCCGCGGCCAGTGATGCCGCCTTGGCCGAATCCTCATCATAGACCCCCAAGACGTGGAAGCCTGCGCTGCGGTAGGCCGGCAGGTGTCCCGCCTGCGCGATGCTGCCCGCGCCCACTACACCGATTCCGTAGTCGTGCTTGGCAGGGAGGTGCGGCAGGTAGTCAAGGGGCTCCGGCGAAGTTGGCATCGTCATGTCCTTTAGTAAGCATCATGGCATGGGCGTTACGCTGTGGACGTATCCACCGTCCACGCAGAGTATCTGTCCGGTTATGTAGTCTGCCTCGGGTGAAGCAAGATAAACGACGGCATTGGCGATATCTTCTGCCCTACCCATCCGGGCGCGGGGGGCGCGGCGAATCCACGCGTCCCTACCTTGCGGCGACGCCTGCCAGCCCGGCGTTGAGACCGCGCCTGCGGCAATGCAATTGACCGTAATCCCCTGCGGGCCGAATTCGACCGCCAGCGCCTGCGTCAATGTGTTGAGCGCGCCTTTCGCCACGGTATAGGCGGTCGTTCGGCGCTGGAACACGAGGCTATGGGATGAGCTTATATTGATGATGCGGCCTCCTGCTGGCTGCATCCGGTCTTCCGACTGCTGAATCTCGCTTCGCGGCTGCTGCATTTCGCTATGCGCCTGCTGCGCGAGCATCATCTGCAACGCTGCCTGTGTGCAGTGTACGACGCCATCCAGATTCACTGCAAAGACTCGTTGCCAGGCGTTGATTGGATAGTCGGCGAAGGACCCCTCGTGACTGATGCCGATGGCGGCGTTGTTGACCAGAATGTCGAGTCTTCCGAACTGCGCCTCTAACTCACGGAACATGTGCGCAACTGCTGACCGGTCGCTCACGTCGGCGTGGAGCGGGATTGCTTTCCGCCCAGCCGCCGCGACTGCCGCGCAAGTGGCATCTGCTCCTGACGGGTCCGTGTGGTAGTTGACCCCAACGTCTGCTCCGGCGGTTGCCAGCGCGATTGCGATTGCCTGACCGATGCCCTTGGAACCGCCGGTTACTAAGGCAACGGTACCGTCCAGCGCCATGATGCCCCCGCTCATTCTCTACGCGTAGCCAAATGTGTGTGACGAGTCCTCAGCCAACCGCCGTTCATGGTTCGATCCTTCGGCGAGGCTCAGGACAGACAGGCTCACCAGGAACGGAAGAAAGAAAAATCACTCGAAGGAGTCAGTATCCGTTCATCCTTCGACAGGCTCAGGACGAACGGACACTGAACTTTTTCCAAATTTCTTCTTCGCCTCTTTACATATCCATTCTTTGGATATTCGGCATCTTCTATGGTCAGACGCAGGTTACAAACCTGCGCTACCGGAAGAAGCCTCTCTGCACCTGAGCGTGCAACACGTGTAGCCCAGCGCCACGCTACCCCTAGATGCTTCTCCGCGCTGCCCTGCTTGCCAATGACACTCTCTGCGTACTCTATAGCCAGTGGGTTACCGGCCAGAGCGTGGCAGACCGCGTGAACGTAGCGTCGAGCAAGGCATCCGTCTCCGCTATGGGATCGTGGCCGTAGCGCCGCAGGAACTCCGCTTCTACTTGCATTTCAACCGATGTTGGGGCGGTTAGGGGCAAATCGACCCACGTGTTGCCGCGGTCCGCGCTCTCCCGCACCGCCAGGCAGAGTTCGTAGTCGCGCACTCCGCCTTCGACGCCGTACTGAGGCTGTGTGCCTTCTGTGATGGCGCGGTGGAAGCTGGTGAGGATGTCTGCTTTTGACGCGTCATCTTGCGTGCCGATGCCGTAGCGCGCGTAGGGATTGCGCCAAACCACCGGTGGGTCAGTGGCTACGGAGAGGGACTCGAGCACTTTCGCGCCGGAGTGTTCCGTATGATGCTCCTGAATGGGAAGAGATAGCGACGGACCCTCCGTGTATTGCACGAATTCTTCGCGGCTCAGGTAGCCCTTGGTACCCTCGATTTCCCAGCCGATGGGGAAGGTGCGGTGTGACGACGGAAAGACGCGCGGCGGCTTCTCGAAGAGACACGCGACGCCGTTGGCGAACTCGACAACGCCCGAATCCCATTTTAGGGAGCGCTCCGGCTCGCCGCCGTAGGCCGTGTACGGTTCGGTCGGCACTTCGCCGCAATAACCGAGCACGCGGGCGGCCGGGGCGTCGATCAAAGCGCGAATGCCGCTGAAGCCGTGGTACTGCCCCGTCTGGTACCAGAGCCGGGCGTGGGTGACCTCACCCAGCAGTCCGGTGTCGATGATCCGGCGCTTTAGCTGCTCTCTGGGCCAGAGCCACACCTGTTCCGCCACTTCCCAGAGCACGCCGTTTTCCCGGCAGGTTGCGGCGATGGCGGCGGCGTGGCGGCGCGTCAGCGCCACCGGAATCTCAGTGATGATGTGGCAGCCGTGGCGGGCAGCGGTGAGCGCCATGACGATGTGGGAGTCTTTGGGCGTCAGGCTGAGCACCACGTCCGGCTGCTCGCGCGCAAAGAGCGCGCGCACGTCGGCATACTGTCCCGGCACGCCGTAACGGTCGCCCACCTCCGCCAGAACATCAGGGCTACGGTCGCAGATGGCGGCCAATTCGTAATGGTCCGTGAGCCGCGCAATCGTTGCTAAGAAGTGCCGCGCCCGCGAGCCGGGGTCCGCGCCGACGCCCAATACGGCAATGCGGAGTTTGGTCGAGATCTCCTGTGTTACTGGCATCCTTATGCACCGCCCGTCTCAGCCAAGAAGGCCGCATAATGCTCCAGCGGCTGTGAGAGGTCTTCATCAAGATTCGTGACCACCAGCCGCGCCCGTGCCGTGCGCGCGACGCCCGGCTCCAGCGTGCCGCCAAAGAGCGAAAGGTAGAGCGGGTTGTGCTTGTGAAAACGGTCCCGGGCGTCGGGGCTATCGTAGCCACTGGAGACCGCAAAGCAGTCTTCAGGGCGCGACATGAGCACGGCCGCTACCTGCTGCCCGCGGTCGGCCTGGAAGCACACCGGCAGCTTGTAGCGCCGTACCGGCGAGAAGCGGGCAATGTCCCGCCAGCGGCCGTCCACGCTGATGCCGACGGCGTCTTCATCGCGGGGATAGACCAGCACCCCGCCGCGAAAGATCGGGTTGACGACCACGGAGGCAAGCTCCGGCTCGTCGCCAAAACGGCCAAGCTCGTCTTCCAATTCGAACCTGTCGCGGGCCAAGTAGATATGCGGCACGTGAACGGGATCAAAGTAGCACGCAAGCAAGGCTTCGAAATCGTTTGCCGCCGCGTTGGGCGTGACGGTGACGGTCATGTCAATCGTAGCCGGTTCTGCGATCTCATAGCGGATAGCCATTTCCGGATGCGCTGGGTCTTGCAGTGCCCACCGCAAGGTCACACTGCTTTCGTCCGCCTCGATATGGCGCTCGCCTTGGCGCGGATTGCCGAGATCGCTATCCATGCCGGTGGCGGCTGACGGGTCGCGGTGCATGAAGCGGTACAGGTTGAGGATGGCGTAGAGCGGATGCACGAACTCGATGCCGGTGGACTTGTGCACAAGGTGGGTGAGACCGTGATGCGGAAACTCATTGCCGGGACGCAACGTGCCTTGTATCTCGGCGGTCTCGAAAGCGTAGACCTTCTCTTCCGGGCGGTAGTCCAGAGTTGCCATTTATGTGATTGTCCTTTCCCGGTCTAGTCTGCCAGTGAGATCGCTCGCCTCGCAGCACGATGCGCTTCTACAGTAGCACACGATGGCGCCATGCCTTTGCACAGCCCGGTAACGCGATTGAGCGAGGGCAGAGAATACTGCGGTGCACAGCATCAGTGGGAGCTCGTGTTGATTCACGTTGAGAACTTTACCAGCCGCAGCTTGCACACCGCTTTTTGCGCCGGGGCTACGAGACAAATGCCCCGTAGCCCCGGTAACTCGCCCCCCAGTACGGTATTCCGCAATGAAACTAGAGATTGCGGGTCGTGCTCGCGAGCTAAGACGTGGCCGCGTCGAACAGCGCGTTCGTCTCGTCCGCCATGTTCTTGAGGCCTTCCTCCACGCCGACGGCGCCGGCGAAGATCTCTGGCGCCCACACGCCCATGGGGCCAAGCATCTCGCCCCAGGAGACGACGTCGTGGGTTGGCAGATTCGTGGTCCACTCGAACATCTCAAACGCGGCGATGCGGTTCGCGGGCCCGTCGGTGACCTCCGGATCGTAGTAGAGCTGCGCCGAGTCATCCCGCGCCGGCCGCAACACGTCCGCCCGCGCCAATATATCCTGAGAGTCCTTCGTCAACATGTTGGCGAAGACACCCCACGCCTGGTCGGGGGACTTGGAGTTGGTATTCATACACCAGCCGACAATGTTGGTGGTGCCGCCCGGGTTGCCGGTGTTGGGCGAAGCAGCCACGTAGCCGTAGTCCCAGGTGAAGCCGGAGCCGGGCCAGGCCTCGTTCAGGAACTTGACGTTGTTGGAAGCCGCCGTCCAAAGGACGACTTGACCGCTGCCAAAGAGGGCAAAACGACCGCCGCGGCCCGCCATGCCTTGGCTCAGGTCAGCAATCTGGTCGCGGGACGGCGAAACGCGATGCTTGAGCGCCAAGTCTACGCAGAAGTGCCACGCCTCCGCCGATTCCGGGCTGTCGATGACGCAGCGCAAATCGTCGCTCAAGAAGTCGCCGCCGTTGGCGCGCACGTAGTTCAGCCAGCCTTGTTCGAGGGCATCGGCCGCGAACATGCCGTAGCGCGTGACGTTGTCGCCCTCGCTCTCCGTGAGCTTGATGGCGTACTCCTGGAGCAAGTCCCAATTCCAGTCCGTGCCGAGCTCAGACGGTACCGCGAAGCCGCCCTCATTTATGGCGTCTTCATTGAAGAGCGTGATGATGCTCGTCATCATGCCCGGCACGCCGAACATCTTCTCGCCTTTGTAGGTGTAGAAGTCGATGCCGGTTTTCCAGGCGTTGGCGGCAAAATCCTGGGCAATGGGGTCGGCCCTGAATTGCGCGGTAATGTCGGCAGGAATCTCCTTATTGGACCACGCGAAGTAGTTCACGCTGTTCATCAGGTAGATGTCCGGGCCCGTGCCGCCAACGAAGGCCGCCTGCAAATTATCCCAGTAACCGGAAACCGCTTCCGCGGTCACGCTGACGTTGGGATTGGTTTCCGAGTAATTCGCGCCCATCTGTTCCACGGAAGCTACAGGGTCCGGCCACCAGACCCAGACTTTGATCTCGGCGGCTTCAGCCTGGGGCTGTTCGGCAGGCTTTTCCGCTTCCTGCTCAGCCGGCGCTTCCTCGGACGGCATGGCCGTGCCGGCCTGTCCGCACGCGGCGAGCAAGGCGGCAGTTAGTGCCGCACCGCCGCCCGCGAGGATCTGCCGGCGTGACGGTTGTAGTCGCACGGAACGATCATTGGTATCCACGATACAGCTTTCTCCTCTTCTTGAAAGAGTCATCTCTGTACGGGGTATTTGCGCGATGGAGACACCACGGTAACGCGCCGGATGCCTGCTCCGTGTACGTGATCTCCTTTCCCAAAGCTGTTGCCAAATCAAGATGCTGTGGTAATGGTATAGCGCCTAAGAAGGGTTGTCAAGAACTTTTATTTCAAATTGAGAGAAGGGCTCCAATCCGGCCGGCCAATAAGTCCCTTTCCCAATGGGTCGACGTAGGGGAGACTCAGTCAACTGCTAGCGAAGGTTTTGTCAACTTTTTGCTAGTTTCGGGTAAAGCAATACTAAGGCGGAGAAGAGCCAAACTTCCGCTGCCTCCAAGTAAACAAGGAGCGAAGGTGCGTGCCAATCCCAAGCGTGTGGCTACGTGCGCGGCCAGCGGGCGGCGAGCGGCGGCATGGCGGGAAACGGCGCGTGGGGCGCTGTTTGGTACCAGTAAGCCACCGAGGCGATGTCGTCGGTGAGCGGCTCGAACTTGCGGTTCAGCCACCAGCCGAGGGCTTGCACGGTTACTTTTAAGTCCTGCTTGAAGCGGATGGGATCCATGATGTGCCAGCGGTACATGCCGTGAAGCGGTACCTCAACCGGATCCTGGCGGTAGAGCGGATAGCCGAGGAAAGGCGTTGAGAATGTCCGGTCGCCGAAATTCCACGCCCCGCCAAAGTAGTCCTCCGTGCCCGTGCCGCAGATGGTCGGATGGTCGGAGTCGCCGTCCATATAGAACTTCACCTCGCCCTCGCCCCACCAGCCGTTGGAAAACTGCGACCACGCGATGAACGTGCCGACGTACTGCCCCTGTCCGGAGACGCCGTCGAGGAGCACATGTTCGGGGTATTCGCGGGTGGTCATGGACCGCCGCCATTGGGCGTGGAAGTAGGCTGCGTTCTCCGGCACCGGGGCCAGTGCGTACGTGATCTGATAATAGAATCCCGGGATTACTTCCCAGTAGTTGTTTTCTATCGTGATGCGCGCGCTGCGGCGGAAGGGCATCGGCCAATAGGAGTTGAACCCGCCCGTGGGGTTCACGGCAATGGGCAGGGAGTTCACATCGTAACGCAGGGCGTGGCCGTTGCAGAAGAAGTCGCCCAGCGGCACCTCGACCGAGGGAGTCTCTTCGCCGTCCCAGTAGCAGCGCAGAACCGTGCTGCGATACGCCTGGGGGCGAACGGTGAGCCAGATGTGCTGGATGGTGCCCGGCCCTTCAATTTCGGCGAGGGTCGTGGTGGATTGCGGCGGCAGCTCGATCTTGGGACGCACTTTCCAACCGGGCCCCAGCAAAGAAGCCGCGCTATTATCGTCAGGCACCGCCTTCGCGCCGCCGCCCCGCTCGCCGTTAGGGTTTTCCGCCGAAATCGAGCGCGTCTCGGCATCCGAGAGCAGCGCGATGCTATGCAAACCCATCTGCAGTCCGTCGAACATGATGTTGATCTCCTTTTGTGCACTGGCTAACGACGGAGACTGTGTGCCAGCCAACCCTTTAACTCTCAGAGTCGCGCTAATCCGTCATTCCCGCGCAGGCGGGAATCCATCTTCTCTTCGCCAGCGGACTGTCACTCCCGCGGATGCGACTATTGACAGTCTACTTAACACGTCCCCTTCATCCGTCATTGCCATGAAAATAGTACGACAGACTCCGTCATTCCCGCGCAAGCGCGCCCCCGCGCGGGGGCGCGGAATCAATCTTCGCCGCGCACACCCTGGATTCCGGCCCCGTATCGTGGTACGGGGCAGGCTTTTCGCCGGAATGACGGTCAAGGAGTCGCACGTTTGTCTTCATTTCCTTGTGTGGCCTCGCAAGGCCATGGTGATTCCCATGCAGTTGGGGAGCCAGCATCTCAATTCAGATGGACTCCCGCTTTCGCGTGAGTGACGATTTTAGGGCCGCAACCGCCAGCCAGGAGACTACCCATCTGCTCGCGATAGACCGTCTCGCTCAGGCACCGACGCGCAAGCCACAGGGGAAAATAGTATCGCGCCTATGCCAATGAACTTAGCAACTCCAGTGCCGTCTCTTGCATGGCCTGCGCCGTGCCGGGGCCGCCGATGGCCGAGCGGGAGGGCCACGTCTCGTAGGCGCCCAGCGCTAGCTGCTCGTCGGTGGCCACGTACCCAAGATAGTCGTTTGCCAGACCTATAACGAACTGCGGCGCGAAGGGAGTGCCTTCTTTGATCGCGAGACCGACTTCGACGAATATCTCGCCCGGCAAGGCGGCAAAGCCGGCGGGGCCGACACGAAATGCCTGTAACGTCGAGGTCAAGACTTGCGGCATCGTGTGCAACACTTTGACTTCGCGGGCGTAGGCCGCCGCCCAGCGCGGGTAGATCGGCTGGCCGGTGACCGCAGAGAACGGCCCCTCTGTATACTCAAAGTTGCCGCTCAGCACCTTTTCCGCAATTGCTACGTCCTGGTCAGTGGTCTGTTTGCGGGGAAAGTCGAACGCGCTGACCGCTGCGCCCAGCGCCACGTGGTCGTGCATTTGCATCAACTGAAACTCAGTCAACACGTGGCCTGCCAGCACCTTTGCCATCCGCGCAGCCTGCGCGTGCCCTCGGTGCGGCCAGGGCGTGAAGACGTTCGTATTATTGATGTTGCCGGAAGCGCCGTTGAAGAGCAGACCCACCGTCTGCGGCCCGAGCAGGTGTTGGATCGCGCGGAAGAAGTGTCCATAGTAGTCGGCGGAAATCTCTGTGCCGCTATCCGTGCCTACGTAGTGCAAAGCGTAGTTACCCAACACGGCCAGCGGTTCACCTTCGCTGCTCTCGACGTAGCAGAGCGTGAATGCGGGATCCGTAGTGCCGGCGGGTCGCAAGACGTCCGGGTTGCCCACGCCGGGGTTGAATTGCACCTGTCCGTTGCGCATGTGAAAGCGGCGGTTGAAGACAAGGCGGGGCTCTTGCACGTTGGCAAAGCCGATGCGGGCCGGTTGCAGGCGCTGCACGGCAAGCTCAACGGAGTCGGCGATCTTCCGTGTTGCCCATTCGGTGTACTCAGTCTGCTCGTCCATGAATCCAATGCTCACGGTGGCAGGGGCGGAGTGCGTGTGGGTCGAGGCAATGAGCACGTGCTCGGGCGGTATGTGCGAGCGCGCCGCAATGCGCTCCTTTGCGGCATCCATCATGGCACGCGAAATCATCGTGAGGTCGCAGAGCACGAAGGCGAGTTGCCGCACGCCGTCATCCAGCACCAATGCCTTGGCGAGCAGGTCGTCATGGACGGTATCGGCGTGGGTCACGTCGCGAAACGCACCGCGCATGGCGATGCCCAGCCAGGGCGTAATGTTTGCCGTCGCCGCGCCCGCGCGCAGTCTATCAGCCATGTCGCTGTTCCTCCACCATTGCTCTTAGTATTTTGATGGCCTCGCATCGATGCGGCACACTTAGGAAGTGGCGCGGGGGCTTGTCACTTGCAAAATCTCGTTTGCAGGAAGCTCGACCCGGCCACACCGCCTTACAGAACAAAACAGCCAGATAGTCTGCCCTCTCAAGCCGGTCGGACGCAGGTTTCAAACCTGCGCTACCGGAACGACGGGGCACCCTGAGCGCCGCTCTCTACAATGCAATGGGCAATGCACGAGCGCTTGAAAATCTCCCCATACGTACGCCAACTGGCTAGGGGTAGGATACCATGATCGCCTTCAGGGCCGGCTTAACATGAGCCGGACCTTCCTACCGATGCTCTAAGGATAGCGGGAGCTCCAAGGGTTTGGTAATCTGGAAGAAGAGGGACACCGCAAAGCGGAGACCCTTATATGACACGAGAACCAAGTCATTGAGAAAGTCAATAGACGTCTTCGTCCTTGGGTGCAGCCTGATCGACGCGATTGCCTCCAAGGCTGACTGAACGCCGGAAAGGAATGGCTAGGCAGATGGCAACTTCCTACCACGATGTCGTCGTAATAGGCGCGGGACCCGCGGGGCTGTGCGCCGGGCTGTACACGGCGCGGGCGCGGCTGGATACGGTAATCCTCGAAAAAATGGCCCCCGGCGGACAGCTCATCAACACTTCATTGATCGAGGACTACCCAGGATTTGAGTCTATAGACGCGGCCGATCTCATCGAGAAGATGGTCTCGCACACCCAGGCGTTCGGCGCGCAGATCCTCACTGCTGAGGTCGCGGAGGTCTACTCGGACGACTGGCAGAAGGTCGTGCGTACGACGGACGGTGACGAGTACCGCGCCGGCGCCGTGATCATCTCATCCGGCGGTTCGCCGACGCCGTTGAATATCCCAGGCGAGTTCGAATACGCGGGCCGGGGCGTCTCGTACTGCGCGGTCTGCGACGGCGCTTTCTTCCGCGATCGCGTGATTACGGTGGTTGGCGGGGGCGACTCGGCGGTGGAGGAGGGCCTCTTTCTCACCCGATTCGCTAGCAAACTCTATCTCGTGCATCGGCGGGAAAAACTGCGTGCCCAGCAGATCATTCAAGAGCGCTTCATGGCTGCGCCAAATACCGAGATAATCTGGGATACGGTGGCGGACGAGATCGTTGGCGATGACGGCGCGGTCACCGGCATGCGCTTGCGCAACGTGAAGACAGGCGAGGAATGGGTGCACGAGACTGGCGGGGTCTTCATTTTCATCGGGTTCGATCCCAACACCGACTTCATCAAGGATGCGGTGGAGCGGGACGAGAATGGCTATCTCATTGCCGGCTTGCATATGGAGACCGACGTGCCGGGGCTCTTCATCGCCGGTGACGTGCGCACACAATTGACGAAGCAAATTACCACCGCAGTGGGCGATGCGACCACGGCTGCCGTGGCGGCAACGCACTATCTGGAGGACTTGTACGCCACCGTGCCGCGCCCTGAGACGGCGGCAACGGAAGTCTCTGCCTAATGCCGTTGCACGGGGCGCTCAGTTGCAGGGGAGACCGCATTTAGACCTCAGCATCCGCCTCTTCATGGTGGGTGCCTTGCCGCAGCAAAGTGACCGAGGTGCGGAGGCCGTCTATAATAGAGCAAATCGCCGCACCGGTACGGAGCGCAAACGAAGGGGAGTGGGAGAACGCAGGATTGGATCGGCCGGTTTGTGTGGCGCGACTGGTGGGGAGACTACCTAGGACAACAGTCTTAGATTTCTCGCTGCGCTCGAAATGACAGTTCGCTTGGGATTGGGGTTAGTGTAAGGATTGGCCGCAAGGGAGCGGATAGGATGTGGCTCGATGCGTCGGTGAGCAGCGATTAAACTGCGTTGAATTTATAGCGCCGGTGACGACTCTTGGTGCTGTTTCTCTGACAAGAACGCGAATCTAGCAGTTACGATACGATAGAACGAATTGACAAAAGGAGTAATGTATGCTCATTCCGTACGTCATTGAGACGACGAACCGCGGCGAACGCGGCATGGACATTTTTTCCCGGCTGCTGCGGGATAGGATCATTTTCTTAGGAACCCCGGTTGACGATAACGTGGCGAACATCATCATCGCCCAGATGCTCTTGCTTTCAAGTGAAGATGGTGACGCCGACATTGGTCTTTACATAAATTCTCCCGGCGGCAGCGTGCATTCAGGACTGGCGATCTACGACGCCATGCAATACATCAAGAATGACGTGGCGACCTACTGCATGGGCCTGTCGGCCAGCATTGCCGCCTTACTACTTGCCGGTGGCGCGTCGGGTAAGCGGTTTTCTCTGCCGAATTCGCGCATGCTGATCCATCAACCATGGACGCAAGCCTCACGGCCTTTGCAGGCGTCCGACCTCGAGATCGAGGCGCGTGAAATTTTGCGCACCCGTAACCAGGTGAATTCGATTATTGCGCAACACACGGGGCAGGAACTCGCGAAGATCGAGCGTGATAGCGAGCGAGACTTCTGGATGGACCCCGTAGAGGCCAAGGACTATGGACTGATCGATGACGTCTTGCCGTCCGCCATCAAGACGCCTCAGACCGACGGAGTAGCCAGCAATTAGGATGACCAATCCAGCGCCGCAACACGAAGGAGATTAGCGTTGCCAAGTAGTCGTGACTCTCGGGGCCAATATCGCTGCTCGTTTTGCAATAAAGCGCAAGAGGAAGTACGCCGGCTGATTTCCGGCCAAAACGGTGTTTATATTTGCGATGAGTGTGTAGACCTCTGTCGTGAACTGATTCATGAGGAGCAGGCCTCTTCAAGCCAGCGGAAAGGCAGCGCCAGTCCTGCACGATTACTCAGTCCCAAAGAGATTCATGAGTTCCTCAATCAATATGTAGTGGGCCAAGAGCACGCAAAGAAGGTGCTGGCGGTAGCGGTCTACAATCACTACAAGCGCGTGGCGAGCGGCGAATCGAACAGTGACGTTGAGCTGGGCAAGAGCAATGTGCTCCTCATTGGGCCTACCGGCTGCGGCAAGACGTTGCTGGCGCGCACTCTGGCGCGCATCCTCGGGGTGCCTTTCTGCATAGCCGACGCGACGTCGCTGACCGAAGCCGGGTACGTTGGCGAGGACGTGGAGAACATCCTGCTACGCTTGATCCAGGCAGCGGATTACGATACTGCCGCGGCGGAGCGTGGCATAGTCTTCATCGACGAGATTGATAAGATCGCCCGCAAGGCCGACAATCCTTCCATTACGCGGGATGTTTCCGGCGAGGGTGTGCAGCAAGCACTGCTCAAGATCATCGAGGGTACGGTGGCGAATGTGCCCCCGCAGGGCGGCCGCAAGCACCCGCACCAAGAGTTTATCCAGATTGATACCACCGACATCCTCTTTGTCTGCGGCGGCGCTTTCGAAGGTCTGGACGAGGTCATCGCGAAACGTGTCGGCAGTAACCAGCGTATCGGCTTCGGCGCTATGGACGCTGCTGAGCGCGCAGAAGAGCAGAGGAACCTCCTCCGGCAGATCTCGCCGGACGATCTCCTGAAGTACGGCCTAATCCCCGAATTCGTAGGCCGTCTCCCAGTGACGGTGGCCTTAGATGCGCTCACGCATGATGAGTTGATCCAAGTCCTCACCGAGCCGCGCGATGCTCCCGTCCGTCAGTATCAGCACTTGTTCGCAATTGACGACATCGAGCTCACATTCCAGGACGATGCCCTGGAGGAAGCGGCGCAGATGGCGCAGAATCTCAAGACCGGCGCGCGTGCGCTGCAGACGATCATGGAAGAGGCGCTGCTGGAGGTAATGTACGATCTGCCGTCCCGCAATGACGTGAGCGAGGTCATCGTGACTGCTGATGTCATTGCCAAGCGCGCGCAACCGATGCTGGTGGCATCTGAGAGTAAGCGCTCGGCGCCGTCCGGAGAGCATGAAGCCACGCTTCTGGATGAAGATACGTCAGCGACAGCCTAGGCGGTGCGTCACACTCCACTGCCGCTGCGCTTGCCGGGCTAACCTGAATCCTCGCTGAAGAAGAGCGATCGGCCGTTCAGCGGCTGCGTTGGTCTGGCATTGTCGGCGTAGAGCGCGGCAAACTGCGCAAGCTGCTCTGCCGAGGCTTCCACCGGCTCTCTCAAGACGAACCAGCTCACGTCTTCAGTGCATGGGGGCGTCGTCAGCGAACCAACGTAGCTAAAGTAGGCGAGGTCCGCTGGCAGCAAGTCCGTGGCATCTACCGTGTTCCCTTCCACAAGCCGCTTCTCGCCCTTCTGAGTCGGCATGTTGTCCCAGACCTTCTGCAGAGCTTCGTTGCGCTGCCCTTCCGTAAGAAAGATGCCAACTACTGCGAGACTCCCGTCGGCGCCTTGATGCACAAGGTGCAGTTCCATGTCGGCGGGCATTCCGTCAACCGTGTGCTCGCTCGCGCGGTGAAAGTGAAACTGCAACAAGGCATACTGCTTGCCATCAGCAGCCAGCGTGCTGCCTGGCACGTAGCTCACCTGAATCGTATGTCCGTTGTTGACAACGTCTAGCGGCGTTGGCGTGTAACGGAACGCAAGATCGTGCGGCTTCGTCTCCGTGTCACCACTCAAGTCTATGGGTGACTGCGACACTCCATCTTTGCATGCTGCGAATTCAGGAGAGAGATCCCCCCAGCGCGCTGGGCCCGTCTCGCCGGTATAGCCCCAGGACGCGGGATGGGTTGGCTCCTTCTCGTTGGAATACGGCGGCTCCTCAGCGGATGCCGCGATGCCGGCGGCGTCGTTTTCCTTTCCCAGCGCGCGCCACAAGAAGGATATAGCGGCGATCCCCGCCAACACCAAAGTGACTATTCCAACAGCTATCGGTCTTCTAAACAACATTCTATCGACCAGTCTCACGCTCGCATCACCTCGCTGTACGTTTGGATGAATTCACCACACCTGATGGACAATAACGTGCGCCGACCCTAGCATGCAAGTTTCAGTGTCTCTAGGGAAGCAATGCACGTCAATCTCTTCACTCAGAGTGCAGCCGGTCTGCGCGTTGTCGGAGCGGCCTGCGTCTCGCTGCTGTCACTTTGGCGCATACCGGGAACGGCCAACGAGATTGCCAGGATGAAGATCACAATGACCGCGCCCGCAACGCTTACGACTTGTGGCGCGCTCCAGCGGTCTACCAGCATGCCCATCGGCAGAGCAGCCATGGGCATCAGTGAGAACGTCATCATGTAAATGCTCATCACGCGTCCGTAGTAAGCCTGGTCGGTTTGCAGCATCACCAACGTATTGTTGAGAGACATGTAGGCATTTGCCGTAAGCCCGACGATTCCCACCATCAAGAGGCTCAACGGCAGCCAATCGCTGTAGGCAAAGAGCACCAGCGAAATGCCAAACAGCCCGCCGAATACCACTTGCAGCACTTTCGCGTGCTGGCCAGCCGCAAGATACGCCACGAGCAATGAGCCCAGCACGCCGCCCACGCCGGTCGCTGAATTCAAGAAGCCGAGCCAGCGCGCGTCCACGCCGAGCACGTCCTCCTGAAATACGGGGAGGAGCATCTGGTAGGGTCGCCCCAGCAGCAACGGGATGAAGGCGAGGCTCATGAGCAACAGCAGTGTACGCTCAGTGAAGACGTACCTGAAGCCGTCAAACATCTGCGCTGAAAACCTGCCGGCAGCGGCCTTTTTGTCGCTCTCCAGCGTTTTGGGCAACCGCATGATAAAGAGGGTAGACACCCCATAGCATACCGCCGTAATATCGAACGCCCCGGCCGTGCCCAACCCGGGCGTGACAATGACGATTCCCGCTACTGCAGGCCCCAGTATCGTCATCATGTTGCGACCGGAATTATTGAGCGCGATGGCGTTGCCAAGCCGCTCGCGTCCCACCAGCGCGGGGATCAGCGAGGAACGCGTGGGCATGCCGAGTGAAAACGCGATACCTTGCAGAAAACCAAACACGATCAGATGCCAGATGGCAATCCAACCTGTGTGGATAAGGAGCGCTAGCAGAACGGAAACCGCAAGCATGAAGACTTGCGAGCCAATCAAGAGACGGCGCTTGTCAACGCGGTCGGCCAGCACACCGGCAATGGGTGAAAAGAACAGCATCGGCAGCCCCATGGCAAAACTGACCAGACCGAGGATACCGGCAGAGCCGCTGAGGTCGTATGCCAGGTACCCGCGAGAAATGATGGCAACTTGCAGGCCGGCGAACGAGACGAGCATGCCCAGCCACATGTCACGGTAAGCAGGAACCGATAGCGCCTCGAACGTGCGTGATATGAATGGCAGTCTCGGCGACGTTTTGCCGCCGGTTTCATTTCCCTCCGCTGCTTCGGAACTCTCCGGCTTCGGCGTCGAGGATTGGACGTTCAGCGTGTGATTCCTTCTCAATTTTCGCGGCTGGTGTATGGCCGTTGCGCTTGCGCATGCGTCAGTAAACTCGTCACTTCCGTACGCGAGCATGCGGCTGCGTGGCAACTAGCTTTTTGACGTGCACGTTAACGTGCATTCTAAGCGGCAGAAGGTCATTCTGCAAACGGGAGGACCTGCTCACCTGCAGGGGCACAGTGCGCTTGGCGCGTATTGGCGAATGCGACCGGCGTTGGACGGCAATTGGCGGCATCAATGTGCAACTCAAAGGCTGCAAAGTGATTAGCCGTATCCTCACCCTTCAGCTCTGCCGGTGTATGTGCGCCCGCTATCGCCTTCTCCGAGCGTTGCTTCGACTCCCAACTCTCGGGAGAGTTCCAGGAAGCGAACGAGATCTTCGTGATTGAGCACGCCCAGCAGCTCGTCACCGCGCATGACAAGCAATTGGCGTGCGGTGTGCTCGTCGAACAGATCGAAGGCCTGAAGGATGGACTCGTCCGGGCCCACGGTAATCAGCGAAGACGAGGCTATAGCTTGACCCACGGTTGTCTCCGGCCAGGCGCTTTGCGGCACGTTGCGCGCATCGCCAATGGTGATGACTCCGATCGCGTGACCGTCCTGCACAACCGGCACAGAGCGAACACCATCGCGTAGGAGCATGGTGAGCACGACGCGGTCCATGGTCTCATCGGGGCGTACGATAGCTGGATTGGCGCGCATCAGGCTGGTTACGGGTATGTCGCGGAGCGCCTCGTCCCGTGAGAATTGGCGGCGATTTGCCGCTGCTGCGCCATTCAGGAACCAGCCGATGAAAATCAACCAGACTCCGGTTAAGTAGACGCCCCGAATGAAGAAGATTAGGCCGAAGGCGATCAGGCCGATTGCAAAGACCTGTCCGACGATGGTGGCAATGGTGGTCCCTCTGCGCATGCTGCCAGTGATTCCCCAAACGATGGCGCGGAATACTCTGCCGCCGTCCAGCGGAAAGCCGGGGAGCAGATTGAAAAGGGCAAGTCCGCCGTTTATGAAGGCCAATTGTGTCAAAAGGACTCGTGCGGGCACGTCCAGCGGCAAGGTAATGCTTAGAACCAGGAAGATGAGGGCAAGGAGTAGGCTGCTCGCGGGCCCCACCACGGCGATGAAGAATTCGTCACTAGGCCGTCGCGGCTCGGACTTGAGCACGGCGGCGCCGCCAAAGATGAAGAGTGTGATGCTCTCTACCTTCATGCCGCGCGCCAGCGCCATGAAGGAATGAGCAAACTCGTGAAAGAGCACCGAACCGAAGATGAGCAGCGCGGCCAAGCTCCCCACAATCCAATACGTCAATTCGGTCCAGCCAAAATAACCGAATGGAAACATAGTACGCGGCACTGACCAGGCGATGAGCAAGAACGCCAAGAACCACGTGTAGTGGACCCGTACCGTGATGCCTGCAATGGAAAAGAGCTTCATTGCCCTTGGGTTCATAGAAATCCTGCCATGCCTGCGCCACACACTTTGATTTCACTGTACCGCAAGTAGGGGCAAGGCGTGGTTCACTCGCAAGAATGCCGCTACACATCGGCTGCGGGAAGAGCCTGCGAGTCGAGCATGCCTGCAGTGGAAGCTCTCAGGCGGATGCACCCGACTGGAGTATGCGACGAGAATCGGAAATGGCGGCGCGCCTACAGTTTCTGCAGCAGGTTCGCCATTTCCAGGGCGGCCATGGCAGCGTCGAAGCCTTTGTTGCCGAGCTTGGCGCCGGATCGTTCCATGGCTTGTTCGAGGGTTTCGGCCGCAATCAGGCCGTTGATGACGGGGATATCGGCGGCCAGCGCGACGTGGGCAATGCCGCTCGCCGCACCGTCGGCCACGTGCTCGAAGTGCACGGTAGCGCCGCGAATCACAACGCCCAAGCAGATGATAGCGCCGTAGCTCTGACTTGCAGCGAGGCGCTGGGCGGCAACCGGGATTTCCAAAGAGCCGGGCACGCGTACGATGTCTATCGCGCCATCCTGTACGCCATGACGCTTGAGACCGTCCACAGCACCCTGGATCAGGCGGTCTACGAAGAGTTCGTTGAATCGCGCCGCTACGATGGCAAAGCGGTGGTCGCCGGCTTCGAGCGTACCTTCAATCATACGTGCCACCGTTCTCTTACTCCGTGTCCTGGGTGATAAACGACAGATCGTGACCCAGTCTATCACGTTTCGTCTGCAGATAGCGCAGGTTTTCGCTGTTCGGTTGCACGCTGAGGGGTACCCGCTCGACCATTTCCAGGCCGTAGATGCTAAGCGCCGCCTCCTTGATAGGACTGTTGGTGAGCAAGCGCACCTTGTGCGCTCCCAGGTCCTTGAGCACCTGGCAGCCGAAGCCGTAGTTGCGCTGGTCAGCCCCCAGCCCGAGGCGATGATTGGCTTCTACGGTATCCAATCCTTCGTCCTGCAATTCATACGCGCGCATCTTGTTCATGAGTCCGATGCCGCGGCCTTCTTGATTTAGATAGAGGACAATGCCCGTGCCTTCCTCCTGCACCATCTGCATAGCCAAGCGCAGTTGCATGCCGCAATCACAGCGTAACGACCCGAGCGCATCGCCGGTGGCACATTGAGAGTGCACACGCACCAGCACCGGTTCATCCGGCGTGATCGTGCCGGTGACTAGCGCGATGCCTTCTTGCCAGTCGGCAGTGCTCTCGTAGGCAAGTGCCGTAAACTCTCCATAGTCCGTCGGGATGCGGGTGCAGGCGACGCGGCGCGCAATCGTCTCCGTGCGGTAGCGGTATTCGATGAGGTCGGCAATGCTAATGATGGTGATGCCATGCCTGGCGGCGAATTCCTTGAGTTGCGGCAAGCGCATCATCGTGCCGTCTTCGTCCATGATTTCGCAGACCACCGCCCCCGGGTAGAGGCCGGCAAGCTTGGTAAGGTCTATGCTGGCTTCGGTATGACCGGCGCGCACCAGCACCCCGCCATCACAGGCGCGCAGGGGAAACGTGTGACCCGGCATGATAAGGTCGCTCGGTTTGGTGTTGGGATTCACCAGCGCCTTGATGGTGGTAGCTCGATCTGAAGCGGAAATTCCACTGGCCACACCGTGCCGCGACTCCACGGAAACGGTGAACGCGGTGCCGTACATGGTGTCGTTGTTCGAAACCATCAGCGGGATGCGCAGTTCGTCCAAGCGTTGGGCGGTGAGCGGCGCGCAAATGAGGCCACGCCCGTACTTCGCCATGAAATTGACCTTCTCGGCCGTGATCTTCTCGGCCGCAATGCAAAGATCGCCTTCATTCTCGCGGTCCTTGTCATCGATGACAATGACGAAGTTGCCTTGGCGAAATTCCTCAATGGCCTCTTCAATCGTAGCTAGTGGCATGCGAATGCTCTTTCCGTTCCCTTTACGACTGCCTGCAACAATGCAGCGCAATCGAGTCGCACTTTGCGCTGGAAGACCTGTGAGTTCTGTGCCGTATGTGGGAAACCGACTGTAGATGAGTCACGTTGATTCGTCTTTCGCTTCGTTTCCGATAGGGCGCGCCAATGAGAATTCGAGTTGTAGGCGATGGCGCCTAGGGTAGTAACTTTAAGGCCGCCACGATCAGCCCACCCACCGCTACCTGTAGCAATGCAAGCTGAAGTATTAGGTTGTTCATACGGAGTTCAAGCGTTGCTGTTAGCCGCAATTCCAATGCTTGCAGGTCGCCTTTGGTTGACCGTTCCAAGGCTTGCAAGTCCGCTTTGGTTGCCATGTCCGCGATATCGGACTTTGTTGCCAAAGCGCCGTAGCCCTCGCCGCCCACGTCTATCAAGGCTTTGGCTTGGCGCTCCGTGAAGCCCGCGGCAACAAGGACTTCAAACGCCTTGTGCGTGTCGAATACTGCCAGCGGTCATGCTTCCTAGCTTCTTGCGTCGATTGCTACCGGCCCTGGTCGTGTACTAGCAACCGTTCGACGTACTTTGCAAACAGGTCTACTTCCAAGTTTACCCGGGCGCCGAGCGTCTGGCGCGTCAGGTTCGTATGTTCCTGAGTATATTGTACCAGGGAGACTGCAAAGTCCTGCGCGTTTACCTCGGAAACGGTGAGACTGACACCATCTACGGCAACCGAGCCTTTCACGATCAGATAGCGGAGCACTTCCGGCGGCGCGGTAAACCGCATTACCACAGAGTCGCCCACTGGTGTTCGCGCAAGGATTGTGCCGGTAGCGTCTACGTGCCCTTGAACTATGTGTCCGCCCAGGCTATCGCCGACGCGCAATGCCGGTTCCAAGTTTACGCGGTCACCTGGAGAGAGGTCGCCTAATCCTGTACGAGAGAGGGTTTCCGGCGTAAGTTTGCACGCAAACGCTGGTGGTTCAAGTGTAGCCACGGTGAGGCACGTGCCGTTCACGGCAACGCTCTCGCCGGGGCTGAGGGTACTGGCGATCTCCGGGGCCGCAATCTCCAACTCCGCCCCATCAGCCGAAGCAGCGAGGTGGGTTACGGTGCCAAGCGCTGTGATTATGCCGGTAAACATGGTAAACCTCTCCGCCTCTTGTTGATTATAGCGGTAAGGGTGCGAAGGGTTTGCTGCGCAGTTCTAGCAGTCCACATCGCTAAGATCGGCGGTCAGAAGCACGTCTGGGCCAATTTGCGCTACAGACGAAAAGCTAAAGCGTCGTATGGCAGCGGCCTCATTTCCATCGGGACCGGCAAGCAGCGACGGCGCATTGTCATTGCCAACCAGGATCGGCGCGACAAAGAGCAGGAACTTTTGCACACAGCCGGCATCCAGAAAGGCCGCAGCCAGAGTGGGACCGCCTTCCAAGAGTACGGATCGGACACCTTCCGCCCCCAGCCGCCGCATGAAGCTTGGCACGTCAACCCTCTCGTCCACAGACGGCAGCGGCCACACGTCGGCGTTGCGCGTGCGATACTGCTTCAGCCGGTCGGCTGCGGCTGCATTCGTTGTAACGACTGTCGTCGCGCCGGGGAGATCCGGGCCGAGAACTCTGGCACTTACCGGCGTTCTACCGCTGCTATCGAGGATGTAACGACGGGGGTGACGCACGTCCGCTCGCGCCAGGCGCGTGGTCAACTGCGGGTCATCGGCAATGACCGTGTTCACGCCGACGACAATAGCGTCGCTGCGGTCGCGCAGTTCATGCACCATGGTGCGCGCGGCTTCACTTGTCAAATAGGTCGTTTCATTGTCGCCCGTCGCCACTTTGCCGTCAGCGCTCATGGCCATTTTCAAGGTGACGAACGGCAGGCCGGTTCTCATGCTGTAGAGGTACGCTGCGTGGCACTGCCGAGCCTGCTCCGCGTTGACCCCAACACGTACTTGAATCCCTGCGGTTCGCAGACGTGCCACTCCTTGGCCGTTGACCCGGGGATGAGGATCGAGGACGCCAATGCTGACGCGTCGAATGCCGGCGGCAATGATTGCCGCCGTACACGGCGGCGTGCGCCCCTGAAATGCGCAGGGCTCAAGTGTCACGTAGAGGTCGGCTCCTCTGGCGGCATCGCCGGCGTGGTTGAGCGCCGCGACTTCCGCGTGAGCCTGGCCGGGCGGCTGCGTGGCCCCTTCACCCACTACACTACCGTCCCGCACGATAACGGCGCCGACCGCAGGATTAGGCGACGTGCGCCCTTGCGCCTGTTCTGCCAATTCGAGGGCGCGAGTCATGTGGTCATTGGACATACTAATGGCCTGCGGCGTGTCGGGAGGAGGCACACGAGTCTTAGCCGTAGCGAACATGGGGCGGTTCGGCCGGTCTCATACCACGGCCATGGCGCGCAACTGGCTCACGATACCTGGCAGTAGCTCCAGCACGTGTTCGATCTCGTCCGGCGTGTTCCTGTGACCCACGCTCAAACGCAGCGCGCCCCGCGCACGGTGCAGCGGGATGCCCATCGCTTGCAGCACGTGAGAAGGTTCCAACGAGGTGGCGGAGCAGGCTGATCCGGCAGAGGCGCAGACATTGTGCATGTCGAGGTTGAGGAGAATGCTTTCGCCTTCAATGTTTGCGAACGTGAGACTGGCAATGTGCGGCAGCCGCTGGGTAGGATGGCCGGTGCGCTCTGCGATCTCAATCCCCTCGCAAACGCTGCCAAGCAGGCGGTCCCGCAACGCCCGGCAATGCGCATTGCGTTCATCGCGGTGTGCCTGGGACAGCGAAAGCGCCTTCGCCATGCCTACGGCGTAGGGCACGTTTTCCGTGCCGGAGCGTCGGTTGCGCTCTTGTCCGCCGCCCTGGACCAAGGGGATGAGCGGCGTGCCGCGCCGCGTGAAGAGTGCGCCGATACCTTTCGGCCCATAGAATTTATGGGCAGCAATTGACATAAGGTCAATGTCCAGCTCTTCAACGTCCAGATCCATGCAACCGACGGCCTGCACGGCGTCAGTGTGCACGACAATGTCCTCGTTTAGTTCCCGTGCCGACACTATCGCCTCTTGCAGGGGTTGGACGGTGCCGACCTCATTGTTGGCGATCATCATGCTGAGCAGGACGGTATCCGGACGTACGGCGGCACGCAGCGCGTCCAGGTCTACGATGCCGTGCCGGTCAACCGGAAGATAGGTTACCTCGAAGCCTTCCCTCTCCAACCTGTGGCATGTGTGCAGCACCGCGTGGTGTTCGATCTGCGTAGTGATAACGTGCCTGCCCTCGTCACGCCGGGCGTACGCCACACCCTTCAGGGCAAGATTTGCGCCCTCGCTGCCGCTGCCGGTGAAGACGATTTCATTGGGACTGCACAAGAAGACATCGGCAATGTCCTCCCGCGCTTCCTCCACCGCCCGCTTGGCCTGGCGCGCAATACTGTAGATGCCGGAAGGGTTGCCCCACTGCTCAGTGAGATAGGGCAGCATGGCGTCGAGAACAGCCGGGTCAACCGGCGTCGTTGCGGCGTGGTCGAGGTAGATTAGGTCGCTCATGAATTACGCTCCTCCTACGCGAGGAGTATACACTCTCTGTCCCAAGCAAACGACGGAGCAAGTACCCGCACAGGCACCGGTGTGACTGGGTTCAAGGCGTGAACGGGTGCGTTTTCAACTCTACGTGACTCAAGTATAGTAGCCGCGCTTTTCGGTTGCCAAGAAGTAAATTGGATTCGTAAGAGCGCAAGGCGCTAAACAAGACCCACCACTCCGTTCTGTTTCTGCCGACGGAGCCGTCGTACGACGGAGCCTGCGTACGACGGAGCCTTCGTAGCGAAGCACAATTCTTCAGGCGCTAGATGCCGGCGATGTCCCGTCGTCGGAAGATGAGCACTGCCAACGCAAGGAAGACGAGGCTGGCGCCCAGCAGCACCGCGGGGTCTTGGAAAGAAATGTCCTCCCGCAAGACGGCCAGCGGTTCGAAGTAGTTGAAAGGACCCAAGATGCGGTAATCGTAGAGGTTCTCGACAATGTCTGTCATGGCATCGAAGAAATAGGCGCCTACTGTGAAGACGGCACCAAGCACGCCTGCAAGACGGCGCGAGGGCAACGAAGCGGACAGGAAAAGCGAAAAGCAATAGAAGAGCGCGCCCATGCCGAACGCGTTGAGCATGACAAGAGCAAGCCGGTCGAGCTCCAAGGTGGCTTCGTCCACGAAGCCGATGCTTACCCAGAGCACCACGCCTATAATCACGAGCACTAGGACGAGGCTCAAGAGAGTTGCGGCTGTCTTGTGCAGAACAACTTGGCTGCGCGAAATAGGCAGGGAGAGCAGGGTATCCATGGTGCCGCGCTCTTCTTCGCCGCGCAGCGCACCGGTGCCCTCGATGATGGCGAAAATGGCCAGGATCAACGGCAGGATGATCAAGTACTGCGATACCAGATAGCCGTCAAATTCTGTTAGCGAAAGCACGCCGCCCGTAAAGGCCTTGTAGGCGTCGGGCAGGTTCTTCATAGCTTCCTCAAGCTCAGCGCCGCTCGCTGCGAAACTGGGATAAATGGCGATTACCAGCAGTGCGAGCGCGCCCAGACCTAGCCCGTAGGCCAGTACGGGAATGCGCTGGTCACGCAGAGTCTTGAGCAGAAGATTCCGCAGCATGGGCTTCCTCTCGGGTTTCGTAATACTGGAGAAAGATGTCTTCGAGGCGTCGTTCCTGGTACTCGATGTCTACCACAGTGTAGCGCGCCGCTTCTATGAGCGCGCCGGCCAAGTTGCCCTGGATCAGCGCAATCACGGTGGTGTCTTCCTGGGACTCTTTTTGCACGCCCTCTAGTCCGCTAAGGAAGTCGGCCTGTGGAGGTTCGGCGAATTCCAAGCGTAAACGCCGCACTTGCTTCTCTTGGATGGCTTCCAAGGTGTCGCTCAGAATGAGCGTGCCGTCGCGGATCACGCCCACACGGTCGCAGATGCGCTCTACCTCGTCCAGATTGTGACTGGAAAAGAATACTGTGCCCCCTTGCTCGCGGTATTCATCCAGAATGCCGTACAATTCCTGCTGCATGAGCGGATCGAGTCCGCTGGTGGCTTCATCGAAGAGAATCAAGTCCGGCCGGTGCATGAGCGCCTGCAACACGCCGAGTTTCTGCTTGTTGCCCCGCGACAATGTGCCGATGCGCCGATTAAGTTCGGCATCCAACCGCTCGGCCAATTCGTGCACGTACGACATGTCCGTTACGCCACGCACAGTACCGAAGAACCGCAGGAGTTGCCTACCGGTAAGATTCTCATACATGCGCAGTTCACCGGGCAGGAATCCGACGCGGGCACGGATGGCTTTCGACTGGCCCTGCACATCCATGCCGAGGATCGTGGCTGCGCCGCGGGTGGGACGGATAAGATCGAGCAGCAGGCGGACGGTGGTCGTTTTGCCTGCCCCGTTGGGTCCCACGAAGCCGTAGATTTCTCCGCGTCGCACGTCAAGATCAAGGTCTATAACGCCACGACTCTTGCCGTAGAATTTCGTTAGCTGGCGCGTTTCAATTGCCAGTTCTTGTGCCACTGGAAGTGTCCTCTCTGCGCGAGCCCGTGATGAAGGTAACGAATGTCAGCATTGGATGCAGCGAACGCCGTATGCGGAGGCGCGTGCTCTCAACCGCTTGTGGTTCATCATGCGCTGTCAACCCGTTCGCAATGTGCGGTTAGATTCCCAAGCGTGGAGGAATTCCATCATTAGACGCCGCACGAACAGCATGCGGAGTTTCCGTTTTATCGCTTTGCCGATGGGTGTGTCCGTGAACACATTCACGGCGTCGTTAAACTGTCTCTTAGCTAATTATAGCCCATACGTATTATGCATCGCAGATGGGGAGGCGGGAGAGCGAAGGCAGCTTGTGGCGCTTGTGCGCGGCCCGACGGGCCCGCTTGACGTATCTTAAAGCCGGATTTGCTTGTATGTGGAGCACGGTGTCGTCTATAGTGGCGCACCAGCAACGCCGCCTGCTCTGTCGTGTCTCTTAGGTACTTCTCAGACTATGCAGGTAGAATGAGATGCGGTTCCAAAGAGAGAGACCGCAAAGAGCCCACGGGCAGCGCACTATTAAAGATCACTTCATGACTTGCCACAGCGGAGGGTTGCGATATGGACAAGATGGATAGACGAGCATGGGTCGGGATATCAGCCTTAGGGGTAGGCGTGCTCGTCCTGCTCCTCGTGATTTTCTCGTCGGTCCGGGACACAGGCCAACAACTCCTGAATCTCTTTCGGGTGCAAGAGGTGCAAACGGTCCAGATCACGCAGGAATTCTTGGATTCCTTGCCGGAGCCGGACGCAGAGCTTATTCAATGGGTCGAAGAGCCTTCAGGCGATGGAGAGGCGCGTGAAGTCACGTTAGCCGAAGCAGAGGATGCCTTGGGCTTTCGTTTGGCTCAGGTCGCCGATTTGCCGGACAATCTGCAAACCGACCCCAAAGTCACGATTACTGACGCGGAAGAAGCCTCGTTTACTATCGATTTGCCTACCGCGCGCAACTACATCTGGGCGCTAGGCGGTGACGGCGCAATTCTGCCCGACACTATGGAGGGTGCGGTCTTTGGCGTCACAATGCCCCAGGTGGGCATGCTGTTCTATGCTGCGAAAGAGAATCCCGAGCAGGGCGTGCGCCTGATCCAGACCACCAGCCCGACACTCGCGGTCCCCGGTGAGATCGACATGGATGCCATACGCGCTGGGCTCTTGGAGCTGGAAATTCTGCCTCAGGACCTGGCCGCGCAATTGCGGGCGGTAAGCGACTGGGAGAGCACGCTGCTGCTGCCGTTGGTCGAGGGTATGTCAGAGGAAGTGAATTTCGGCTCTGCGACTGCGGTGCGTTTCTTTGGTGTGGATGATGATGACCGGATGCTGGTGTGGGTGGCCCAGGATCGGATACACGTCCTCAGCACGAACATCCCCGAGCTTGATTTGACCGCTCTGGCTGAGAACGTCAGATAGCGAAACTCAGCTACAGACGACCGTGTGGACTGATGCTGTCCTCATTTTGGCGTCTTGGCTGCGTGTTGCGGCTAGGTTGGCCTAGAGAGCTATCACCAGCAGTCCAGCTTGCCCTCGATTGGAATCCATTGAACGTCTCGGCCGCCGGTGAGTACGTGCGTGCACCTTGGCATTGAATACGCTGACCTTAGGCAAGGTGGGCGTCGCATTGCACACCGCAACTGAGGCCCGTGTGATGTTGGGGTAATCTCCAGGTGCACGGCAGGGAGGCGTTGGGGTACGCTAGACTCAAAGTGCAGTTTTGGGTGATTCCCGCAAGGAGGCCTTTTGTGGAATACGAGATCCTACACCGACCGTCGTATGCGCTGCTCAACATGCAATTGAATGCCGGCGAGAACGTGAGCGCCGAGGCCGGCGCTATGGTCAGCATGTCGAGCGGCATCGAGATCGAGACCAGTATGCGCGGCGGACTGTTAGGCGGACTGCGACGCAAATTCCTGGGTGGCGAGTCTTTCTTCATAAACACGTTCAACGCGGCGCAGAGCGGAGAAGTGAATTTTGCCCCCAGTCTTCCCGGCGACATCTATGCGGTTGAACTCAACAACGAAGTGATATTTGCCCAGTCCGGCTCATTCATCGCCTCGACGGCCGGGGTGGAAGTGGACTCGTCGTGGGGCGGCGCCAAGACGTTCTTTTCCGGTGAAGGCCTCTTTCTTCTCAAGATTAGCGGCAGCGGCGTCGTGTTCCTCTCCAGCTACGGCGCAATCCACGAAATTGCCCTGGAGGCAGGGCAGTCCTACACCGTGGACACGGGGCACATGGTCTCATTCGCCGAGGGTGTCGGCTACAGCGTACGCCGCGTGGGCGGCATGAAGTCCACGCTCTTCAGCGGCGAGGGCCTGGTGGTGGAGCTGACCGGCCCCGGCACGGTAACGATCCAGTCCCGCAGCACCGACGCCTTCCTCGCCTGGCTCATACCGCACTTGCCGAGTGGAGACTCCGGGTAAGTATAACGTCTAGAGCCGGAGATCGATTTAATACCCTCGCATACTCGGGGCATTTGCACCGAGTAGTCCCTTCGTTCAAGCGCTTGTCACCGGACGTGCCTGCGAAGGCAGTACCGTAGCGATGGCTACGGTCTGGTCGTCAAGAGCCTCGAACTCCACGACGTATGCCGGGGTGTCCTGGTGAATGTGCACTATGGTGCCAACATCGCCTGGTTGCAGTTGCTCGTGACGGTCACCACAAACGGCGACGGTGAGAACGATCTGCTCGTGTTCTTTGAACGTTGGCTCACTTCCAACGAGACTCGTGCCCATAACATAATAGGTGACTGTACTTGAAGCGTTCTCTGCGTCTCGATTGCTGCGTAGGTTTAGGTGATTTCTAGGTAACACAGCAATTGCAAAGCAGAGTCAGGAAGATTCGCCATTCCCTGAGTTCCACGCCCGGCTGCCTTTGACGTGCAGGTAGCTGGCGCCGGCTTCGATCCAGGCTTCGCGGTAGGCGTAGAGAGTTTTCTCATTCGCGCCCGCGACTGAGCGCACTTCTTCAGCAGTCTTATGGAGCCACGGCACGTTGTCGGCGACTTCTTCCGGACGCTCCAATAAGAATTGGCGCATCTCCGCCAGCTTGGCGAGGCCGCCGGGCACGTCCGGCCCGGTGATCTCCTGCATCTGCTGCGCTACGGCTATGAGGGCGTCCGCGGCTTCCTTGTACACGTCCCAGCGGCGGTGCATGCGCTCCATCATGTGCTGGATGTCGTCAAGAAGCTCAGTAACGTGCGCGACGTCGGACTGCACGCGTGCGGGCTCTTCCTCCTCGATGCGCTTCAATTCATCGATGCTGCCGCACACGTCGGTGTAGTGGGTCTGGCGCGCGGCGTCTCCCTCCGACATGTCCGGCACGAATTGGTTTCCGCCGGCCCAGCGCACGCGGGGCAACTCCATCATGCCGCCGTCTTCGAAATAGACTAATGGCGGTTGGTTGTGGCCGGCCTCTTCGATGTGCGCGCGGCCCAGGGCGACCTTTTCGAGAATCTTCTCACGGTGCGGCGATGGCGGCAGCCAACGCTCGTCGATGTCAGTTGCAGCGACTCTCTCTTGTACCTGACTCATCTCCTGAACTCCTTAACTTGGTCCACGAAACGCATGTGGCACGAATGACATTTCCTGCTCAGTCGGCTTGCTCAAGCTTCTCAACTCCTTCCCTGCTAGTATACTACCGCTATGGAAATCGTCATCCCGGAACTGCAATTCACGCCTGAACGCCGCGTCTCGGTGATGCAGCCCCATGCCGTCACCCTGCGGGGAGCGGCAGTAACGCTGCGGCCCATGGGTGAAGGCGATTGGGACAGTCTACTTAAGTGGAATAGCGATCCCGCGGTGATGGAACTCGCCGATCACAACCCCTTTGAGGAGAGCTCCTTAGAGGAATTACAAACTATCTACCGCTGGATTTCGACCCATGCCTACTGTTTCATCATGGAGGCAGATGGGAATCCCATCGGCGAGTGCTGGCTACAACAGATGAATCTGCAGCGGATCGTTGCGCAGTTTCCCAATAAGGACCTGCGCCGCATCGACCTTATGATCGGCGAGAAGGAGCTGTGGGGACGCGGCTATGGGACGGATGCAATAGGGCTGCTTGTTGACTTTGGTTTTCAGGACGAGCGCGCCGACGCCATATTCGCTCCCGTCATGGCGGATAACCACCGCAGCCAGCGCGCCTTCCAGAAGAACGGCTTCACGTGCCTCAAGCGTTTTCAAGAACCGGACGGTAGCATCAACACCGATCTGGTCTTGTGGCGGACTGAGTATGCGACTGCCATTCCGCACGAGTGATGTCTGTAGAGTTACTCGTGTAGCACATGAGCCACGTGTTTAGAGATTGGCTCTCGAACCCGCGGACTCTTCTGCTACGCCGCAGTAACCGTAATGCCGGTTCCCTCGCCAACCTTGCCGATGATCCAGAGCGGCTCGTTGGCGGCGCGGAATTCTTCTACCAGTTGGGGTTGCTGATGAGGCGGTACCGCTGCCAGGAGGCCGCCGCTGGTCTGGGGATCGAAGAGGAGCTCGGCGAGCGCGGATGGAATGTCCCCGTCCAGGGTAAGTAGCCCTTCGTCTTCCAGGTGCGCGCGGTTGCGGTCCAGACCGCCGGGCACCACGTCCTCCCGGGCGTATTCCAGCGCACCGCTCAGCATCGGAATCGCCTGTGCGGCAAATTCAAAGCGTACCTTGCCGTGGCGCGCCATCTCCATAGCGTGGCCGAGCAGGCCGTAGCCGGTCACGTCGGTGCAAGCGTGGACAGTGAATTGTTGGAGTAGGCGCGCGGCCCCGCCATTCAGGCGGCACATGCTGGCGACAGCTTCTTCAAGATGTCCGGGCGCGACGCCGCCGCGCTTGAGAGCCGTGGTAATCACGCCGGTGCCAATCGGCTTCGTAAGGACCAACAGGTCGCCCGGCTGGGCACCGGCCTTGGTGAAGATGCGTTCGGGATGTACCTGCCCCGTGACAGCCAAGCCGTACTTTGGTTCTTCGTCAGTCACCGTGTGTCCGCCCGCGATCACCGCGCCGGCCTCGATCACCTTGTCCGCGCCGCCCTGGAAGATGCGGCTCAGGATGTCCAGATCGAGGTCGTCGGGAAAGCCTGCGAGGTTCAGGGCAAAGAGCGGCTCGCCCCCCATGGCATACACATCGCTCAGGGCGTTGGCGGCCGCAATCTGTCCGAAAGCGTAGGGATCGTCGACGACCGGCGGGAAGAAGTCCGCCGTACTGATGATGGCCTGTTCGTCGCTCATACGATAAACGGCGGCATCGTCAGGCGCGGTGAGACCTACCAGCAGATTGCTATCGGATTGTGAAGGAAAGGCGCGCAGTACCTGCGCGAGCTCGGCGGGGCCGAGTTTGCCCGCTCACCCGGCGCAGGAAGCCAGGCTGGTTAGTCTGACCGGTGATGACATAGGGTTGCTCCTCAGCGGTTTTGAACGCGGACTGAATGCGTGTGGGCAACGGTGCCGTCGACGACTTTCTTGCCTTTACCAAGACCACCCGCACCGTTCGGCCTGAGCTTGTCGACGACCGGGTTGGAACAGAGAGACTTGGCGCATGACTTACGTATCTCATTTCGCCGTTCATGCTTCGACAAGCTCAGCACGAACGGCTAGTGGGCTCAGCACGAACGGCTGGCGGGCTCAGCTCAAACGGCTGGCGTGCTCAGCAGGAACGGCAAGCGCGCCCACCGCATACCGAACCGGCAAACACCCCAAGACTCCTCTTTCTTGAAAGTATAGCAACTCCCCATGAAGGGAAGAGTTCTGGCTGACTTTGGGGACACCTGTCAACCAGCAATTGCAATTTGCAGGCAGCGAATTTACTGCCGCTGGTGATGTATATTCCTGACGATCCCCGTTTCTTGCGGCCACTTCAAAGGCTGTAGTTAGGCAAAGTCGCGCCACGAATACTGCGCTCGGAAACCGAGGTCGTGTTTCGCTTTGGCGTTGGTGATGCCTGATTCCGTGCAGGTAAGATGGGCCGCTATCTGCTCGGTGCCGGGGAAGACGAGTGGCGAAGCTTCAGCGAGGGGAATTGGACAGAACGCGTCATCGGCCACGATGTAATAGGCGCCGTGCACGGCGCTTTCCGTCTCCAACGCCAGGCGAAACCCCACCGCCAGGTCGCGTACGTCCGCGTAGCCCCAAAAGCCACCATAGAAGGCGTTGAGATTCGCCTCCATCGCTGCCAGTCGCTCCGGCCACGTCTCCGGCATGACCACGTGGGACGGACGGATTGAAACGGCGGGAATGCCGGTGCGCCGATGCGCCATGTCCACGATATCTTCCCCGACTACTTTGGAGAGACCGTACGGGTCTTGCGGCAGATTCGGGTGGTTTTCATCCACCGGCAGGTAGTGCGGGACAAAGTCGCGGTAGCGGAAGCTCATGCCGAGCACGTTGATGCTGCTCGTGGCGACGATCTTCTTGAGGCCCAGCGTGGCGGCAGCCTCGCACACATTATAGGTTCCCATCACATTTGTACGGAACACGTACGAGTTGGCGAGGGTCCCAGGCGAAGGGATGGCCGAAAGGTGCACTACGGCCCCGGCAGGGGCCAGAAGCTCGAATATCGTACCCTCGTCTTCGTGGTCGCCGACGCGATAGTGGACGCCGGCTTCGGGCTCCGTTGGCGCAACACGATCGAACGAGACGATCTCGTGCCCGTGCTGCACAAGCTCCCTTACAACGTACTGTCCGATGTTACCGCTGCCGCCTGTCACAACTACCTTCATGGGTTGTCCTCCTGGTGGGAAATTTTGCGTAACTTCGGCCGCAGGCGCTTGAATTACTCCCTCTCCCTGGGAGGCCGTCTCACAAATGCATCGCTCGGTGTAGACTTGCCCTTCGACAGGTTCTAACCCACTCCCGCCGGAGACTTTTGTGTAACTCCGTCATTCCGGCGAAAGCCGGAATCCAGAGCGCCTTTACAACTAAAGATAGCATGATTTCAAGTCATTTCACCCCTTTCCCAACCTTCCCCTTCAAAGGTGAAGGGCTATGCAAAGGTCTCCGCCGGGAGAGGGGATCTTTCCGCCCCGGCAAGGTTCATTAGGATTCTCCTGGTGGGCAGGGAGAATGCTCGCATTGGATTGAGTCTTGGTCGTACTCCACGATGTGCAGGTTGCTGTGCTTCGTCGCCAATCGCCAAACCTCACCTACTATTGTAAGCGTTTGAACGCCAGGCCGAACGCTTGCCGGCAAACACTGAAATCAGCACTGATCCTCTCGTGGCTATCCAATCACTGAGTAGAGTGCTAGCGACGAATTCCTGTGACTATAGGCAAGAATATACTCAGTCTGGAGGAATCCGCATGGAGCCACATGCTACCCTATGGTAGGTGAGGTTAGCAATCACATAATCTTATTGCCGCAGGCTGTTGACTGTCACGTGCACGTTAGTATAGGTTGAGATACGAAATGTGAGTGTCTTGGGAGCGTGGCACTTGGTATAGCAGCGAAGGCAACATCAAGTGAGGCAGCTTCCCGACCCAAGCAAAAGTGGCGCCTCAATCAAGAAAGAAAGAGGAGAGGGTATGAGTGCGATTGCCATCGTAACTGATAGCACGAGCGACCTCGATCCCACGATTGCCGCCGAGCAGCACATAACCTTAGTGCCGGCGCACGTGCGTTTCGGAGATATCGATTACAAGGACGGTGTGGACATCACGGGCGAGCAATTCTATACAATGCTCACCGAGGCTCAGGACCTGCCCCAGACATCGCAACCCTCAGTAGGTGAATTCGCCGAGGTCTACGAGCGATTGGCGCAGGACCACGACCATATCGTGTCGCTTCACGTATCCGGCAAGCTGAGCGGCACCATGCAGTCGGCGCTGACAGCCGCGCAGCAGTTTGAGGGCGAGACTTCCTGCAATATTCATGTGATTGATACGCAATCGGCCTCGATAGGCTTGGCGTACATAGCGTGCGAAGCGGCGCGGCTCGTTGGTGAAGACGCGGAAGTCGATCACGTCGTAAGTCGCGTCAAGAGTGTCGCCGACCTTATGCACGTCGCCTTTACCCCGGATACATTGGAGTATCTGCGGCGCGGCGGTCGCCTCGGGGCGGCCTCTCACTTGGTTGGATCGCTACTTCGCATCAAGCCGGTACTCATTCTTGAGGATGGCGCAATTGAAGCGCTTGATAAGGTGCGCACGCGGTCGCGTGTCGTCGAGCGCATGGTGCGCTTTGTGGAATCAGTTGCCGGCCCAGAAGGAACGCTCACGCATCTTGGCGTGATGCACGCCAATGACCCGGATTTCGCGGCCGAGTTGCAAGAGGCGATCTTGGGCCGCGTTTCTGCGGAGAGAGTCATGAACGGGTCAATTGGACCGGCCATCGGCACGCACGCGGGACCGGGGGCTGTCGGCATATCATTTCATAAGGAGTAAGTCGCATCTATGCGCGAACGCATCGAAGACGCGCTAAAGCAACATACCGCGGACTACGTGGAGGTCCGCATCGAGGAAACGCAGTCCACGAATATTACCTACCGGGGCAAGGACTTGGAGGAGGTGGGTACAACCACGCAGCTTGGCGGCTCTGTGCGCGCCGCAGTTAACGGCGGCTGGGGCTTTGTTTCCTTCAATCGGATCGATGGTCTGCAAGAAAAAGTGTCTCAAGCTGTCAGTCAAGCGCGTCTTGTAGGCAACGAAAAAACGGAATTGGCCGACGTGCCGCCGGTACAGGACGTGGTGCGGGTCTCCATGCAGCGTGATCCACGTGAGGTCGCGCTGGCGGAGAAGAAGCACCTTATGGACTCGTATGTGGAAGAAATCTGGCGGACGCCCAAGATTCAGACTTCCACGGTGCGCTATGGCGACGGCTACCGTAAGCAGTATTTCGGTAACTCAAGTGGAACATACATTGAACAAGAGCGGGGACGCGTAACTGCTCATTTCGGCGTCGTCGCGCGTGATAACGGCAATGTGCAGCAAGCACGGTCAGGCTTTGCCAGCAGCGAGGACTATGGCGTCGTGGAAGGACATCACGACGAGGTGCGTGAAACGGCCGAAAAAGCCGTGGGGATGCTCGCTGCCACACCGCCAAAGGGCGGGGAGTTCATGGTGATTCTCGACTCCACCCTGGCGGGTGTTTTTGCGCACGAGGCGTTTGGGCACTTATCGGAAGCCGATCACGTGTATGAGAACGACAAGCTCAAAGAGATCATGGTCCTGGGCCGCACATTCGGCGGCAAGTACCTCAACATCATAGACAGCGGACGGGTGCAGGGCCTCACCGGCTCGTTCGCGTACGATGACGAAGGGGTGCCTACGGGCAAGCAATACCTGATCCGCGAAGGCGATTTGGTGGGGCGGCTGCACTCACGGGAGACCGCGGGCAAGATGAACGAAGCCCCTACGGGCAATGCCCGCGCCCAGAGCTACCGTGTGCCGCCGCTGGTCCGCATGCGCAATACGGCTATCGAGCCGGGTGAGACTCCTCTGGAGGATATGCTGGCGGAGGTGAAGGACGGCGTCTACTGCAAGAACTGGTACGGCGGCCAGACAAGCATGGAGATGTTCACGTTCTCGTGCATGGAGGCCTATGCCATCCGGGATGGTAAGTTGGCCGAGCCGCTGCGTGGCGTAAATCTTTCCGGCAATGTCTTCACGACGTTGGAGAACATCGTCGCCGTGGGCAACGATTTTGCGTGGGACCCCGCGGGCGGAACGTGCGGCAAGGGCGGCCAGTCGGCACCGGTGGGCGACGGCAGCCCCCACGTACTCATTAGCAAGTGCTTGGTGGGAGGTCAGTAGTCGTATGCTCGATGCATTGCTCGATAAAGCCAAGAAAACGGCTGAAGTAGCCGAGGTGCTCTTCTACGAATCTACGGAACTCCCTATCTCCTTTGAAGCCAACCGCATGAAGTCCATAAACGCTCGGGAGTCAAGCGGCATGGCGTTGCGCATCATCAAGGATGGGCGCATCGGCTTGGGCTACTCAACCAAGTTAGGTGGGCCCGGCGATCTGGACGCTCTCGTGGCGAGCGCGGTCGAGTCCGCGCAGTTTGGGGCCGAAGCTCAGTTCACCTTGCCAAGCACCTATACGACGAACGGTGTCACCATCTTCGATCCCGGGGTGGAAGCTCTTGCGCTGGATAGTCTTGTGGCGCTCGGCTCAGAGGCGCTTGACTTGCTGCGCAACCACGACGATGAGTTTCTGTGCGACGTAGGCGCGTCGAAACGCATCACACACGTCCGGTTGCTCAACTCTCTCGGCGGCGGCACGGATTACCGCAAGTCCGTAGTGTCCCTGGGGGCCAGCATCAATTTGACGCGGGGTGAGGACATCCTGGACGTCTGGCACTACTCCCTATCGTGTCAGGCTGACGTGGACCCACAGGCGGTGGCGCAACGCATAATCCAGCGGGTCGAGGCCGCACGGGAGCATGCGGCAGTTTCCACGAAGCACATGCCCGTGCTCTTTACTCCGCAAGGTCTCGGCTCTACGCTCATGGTGCCGCTCCGGCAGGCGTTTAGTGGGAAGACGGTGTTGCAGGGCGCTTCTCCCTTGAGCGACAAGCTGGGCGAGCAAGTATTCGACGAGAAGTTGAACGTCTACGACGACGGTACGATTGACAATGCCGTCGGCTCCTCCCCCACCGACGATGAAGGCATAGCTTTGCAGCGCACCCCGCTCATCGAGAACGGCCACGTCTGCACCTTCATCTATGACCTGCAGACTGCGGGGCTGGCCGGCGCCGAGCCGACAGGCAACGGCGAGCGTTCCCCGGACTCGTTACCGACACCGGGATATCACAATGTCGTTGTGACACCCGGTGACGGCGGGAGCCTGCAGGACCTTATTGGCGGCATAGACGAAGGCATACTGGTCGAATTCACCATGGGCGCGTCGATGGGAAATCTCTTTTCGGGTGATTTCTCCGGCAACGTGCACTTGGGTTACAAGATTGAAAACGGCAAGCTCGCAGGCCGCGTGAAAGATACGATGGTGGCAGGCAATAGCTATGAGGCGCTGAAGAACATCGCGGCCATTGGCAGCGAGCCGGAATGGGTTGGCGGCAGCTTCTACGCGCCTCCGATACTAGTGGCGGACTTGAGCGTAAGCACCCGTGCGGATTAGCCGGATCTAAGCAGCGAAGCCGTGACTAAGCCGATTCCCGAGTGTAAGTTGACTTTAAGGTGCGACTAAGTTGGGTTGTTTCCAAGTGTCTTTCGCTTGGGCGCTGCACTCCAATAAGATCACCTTCGGATGAGAGCAGAGATTCTTCCTAGAGTTGGCAGAAAGTGCCCCGTATGCTAGTAAAGTATATCATAATGTGATATGCTTTTCGCATGAGAAGGAAGCATCGCAGGACTTTGGCGGCGCTATTCCGCCGGCCGACTCAGTCAGGCATCCGATGGGACGATATTGAGTCGCTGCTTCTGGCCTGTGGGGCATACATCCAGGAACGAGAGGGTTCAAGAGTCTATATTGAGTTGGATAACGTTGTCGCACATTTTCACCGGCCACATCCTGAAAAAGAGGTCAGAAAGGGCGCGGTGAACTCCATGTGGAGATTCTTGAGAGAGGCTGGGATCGAGCCATGATGAAGTACAAAGGCTATAGCGCGGCTGTTAGCTTCGATTACGAGGCGGGAGTCTTTCAAGGTGAGGTGGTGGACACGCGTGACGTGATCGTCTTTGAAGGCGACTCCGTGGCGCAACTTGAGAGAGAGTTTCGGTTCTCCATAGACGACTACTTGGCTGCATGTGCTGAGCGGGGCCGGATTCCGGATCGACCGTTCTCAGGGCGGGTTCCGCTGCGTTTAGCGCCAGAGATTCATCGTGCAGCTACGACCGCAGCGCGAGCGGAAGGCAAGAGTCTTAATGCTTGGCTGGCCGAAACTATTGAAAGGGCGGCATCGGGCTAATCAACTATAATCTGCCTGCATGAAGCGATGTAGGTAGCACTACGAATCTATCTAGGAGACGTATCCGATGGCGGCAGATAGCACAGGGGACGAACGGCGCGGCGAGTTTCTCGACGAGCTCTTCGGCCTCAGTGGAGAAGTGGCGGTCGTAGGCGGCGGCACGGGAGTTCTGGGTGGCGAGATTGCCGAGTATCTGGGCAAGGCTGGAGCTCGTGTCGCGGTGCTGGGACGCAACCAGGAAGAGGGCCAACGCCGAGTCAAGGTCATCGCGGAAGCCGGTGGAGAAGCAATCTTCGTATCCTACGTTGCAACAGACGCGGAGTCGGTCGCGAAAGCGCACGCGCAGGTGCGGGACGCGTTCGGAACGGTTACGGTGGCGGTAAATGCGGTTGGCGGCAACCACCCGTCCGCTGTCGTCAGCGGGGACCAGGCATTCGAGGATCTCACGCTGGAAGCAGTGCGTGACAACCTCGATCTCAATCTCACGTCGGCCTGGCTGGCCTGCCAGGAGTTCGGTCCGGCCATGCTGGCGAACGGACGCGGCAGCGTCATCAACATCGGGTCCATGGCGGGCGGCGAGCGGCCGCTCTCACGGGTGCCGGTGTACGCCATCGCCAAGTCGGGAGTGGCAACGCTGACATACTTCCTGGCCCGGGAGTGGCAGGGCATTGTGCGTGTCAATATGATCGTCCCCGGCTTCTTCGAGACGACGCAGAATCGTTCCTTGCTGCGCAATCCAGACGGCAGCCTCAGCGAGCGCGGTGATCAAATCGCCGCCCACACCCCCATGGGACGCTTTGGCGAGCCCGCCGAGCTTGGCGGAGCGGCAGTCTATCTTGCATCCAACGCCAGCGCTTTTACGACCGGGCTGGCCTTTGTGGTAGATGGCGGGTTCTCAGTGCAGTCGATTTGAGGCAGGGTAGAGACGAGGCGAGACCAACGACGGGGAACCGTTGGGGGCGCCCACCAATTGCTTAGGGAAAGTGGGCTGACTTGCGCGTTGACGGCAGATTTGCCGCTTACATATAATCAGAGTGGAGTAACACCGCATGCCGAAGTGGCGGAATTGGAAGACGCGCTAGCTTGAGGGGCTAGTGGGCTTTACGCTCGTAAGGGTTCGAGTCCCTTCTTCGGCACCAGATGGTACAGAAAGAGAAGCCACGATCGTGGCTTCTCTTTTCTTTTCTAGTGGCTCGCTTGAAACTGGCGTTGGGTGCGCGGGTTAGCCAGTTGGCGCTGCTATTTGCCAGCTATTTGTCGCGCCGGCCAAGCAAGGTGTCCGGTCAGCCAACGGTCACTCCACTCAACCTTGCGCCATACGCAGAAGGCGACTACTCTGCGCAGTGCATGTGAATTGCGGGGCCTGCGGTTGGAGACTCCGGCCCAATCCCATCAAGTTATCGTCAGGCCCCAAGCCTGGGATATCGGTATGATCCACTTGGGTCGCATCCCGTTCGGCAGCCGGGACTAGCGCACAGTGAAGAGCATGCGGCCGCAGCTATCGCAGTAGACAACCTCTTGGTTCTGCTGGGTGCGGCGTAGTTGCGTGTCAGGGAGCGCAATGTGGCAGAATGTGCACCGGCCCTGGGATACAGGCACCAGGACGTTGCCGCCAAGGCGTGACCGCAGCGATTCGTAGACTGCAACGAGAGCGGGGTCGTTCTGGCCCAGCAATGCGGCGCGTTCTTTGTCTCGCGCTGGGATTGCCACCGCTAACTCTTGCAGACGCGCGCCAAATTCCTTCTGTTTGGTGGCAAACGTCGCTTCAAGCGCATCAAGGTGGGACTGTTGCTCATCCTGCGCGTCTGCGGTTTCTTCAGCAACGACCATGGCTTGGAGCGCCTGTTCTTCGCGCACGGCGCGCTGCTGCATGAGTTGCGAGATGTCCGCTTGCAAGGCCTCCAGTTCCCGTGCGCTAACCACGCTGCCACTGTAGAGGCGCTTCGACTTCTCCTCTACCCCTGCGGTAATGGTCGCCAGTGCCAGTTCGGAATCCCGCAGCGCAGCGCTCGCCTGCTCCTGCGATTTCGTCAGCGTCGCAAGTTTGCGGCGAGCCGCTTCGATTTCCCCATGATCGGCGAGAGCGGATTCGATCTGACTAACCTCAGTGCGGAACGCGTCCAACTGAAGATCAATCTCTTGTAGAGTCTGTAAGCTCTCGAAAGCAAGTACAGGCATTGCGCTGATCCTGTGCAAATAAACGGCTCTCCCGCCATTATACAATTCTCATCCCCCGTAGAGTGTGCTATGCTCTTGTGCAGTAGTCTGGGCAAGGCCGCTAAGGCGTTTTCGTACGCGGCAAGTGGGTAGAGCGGCCGCCACGGAACGACAAGCCAAATGAGACTGGGACGGCACGAAGGACAAGGTTCCTTTTGTGTGTCGGCAGTCTTGCTATGATGCCGCGTGGGTAGCTTGGCGACTTGTGATAATGGTATTATTTGGCATACCATTGGAATACTAAGCCAGATAAATGCGGATATTGAAGTGCGTGATGTAGCTCACCTTGCCGACAGCGCTGCACTCGAGAATACAGGAGGGACCATGAGACGGCTGAAGTTGCCATTCATCTATCGGATAGCAATCCTAAGTTTTGTTCTGCTTATTGCCGGGGCAGCCTGCGGTGTGGAAGAAAGACTCGATGCGCAAGAGACGCCAATCAGTGCAAACCCGAGCCTTGTGGCCACGGCACAGGCGCGCGCGATAGCCGAGGCGGAAGAGAGCCGGCGCGACTTGCCGCTGCGTATGGAAGTCGATGAGGCTGCTGCGGGCAACGCCGAAATCGGTGTGGCGCTCAACTCCTACAAAGGCTCCGTCTTCGTGAACGGTCGCCGCATGCCGCAACCCTCTACTCTTGGTGGCAATACGTTCGTGGTCTGGGTTGGCGCCGAGCGCAATGGCACTATCGTATTTGAGAACGGCGGAGCGCTGATTTCCGACATTTCCCGTGTTGCTACTCTTTGGACGTATACGACGTTTGACGCGGTAAAGGCGATCTATATTACCGCTGAAGAGCATGCGTTAGTGGCACAACCTTCGACTGCGATAGAAGATGCAGCTCTCCGGCTCATCTTGGCGCGACCAATGATCATGCGTCCCGGCAGGCTATTTCAACTGCAGCCAACCGAGCTTGGCGGTGACGTTAATACAATAGTGCGTATTGGTGTCAATGGTGGAATCTCAATAACCTTTGCCGGGCTCAAGCAGCCGCGTGAGTACGGCGATAAGTTCCTCGTTTTCTGGGTTCTCGATACGCTGAGCGAGGATCCGCTAACCTACAACGGCTCGTGGCTCACCGTGACGCCAAATGGGGATTCTCAGATTGTCATGACGGCCCCGCCCGAGACCAAGGGCATGCGGCAGTATAATCGGTTGCTCATAACCGCTGAAAATCTTACTGACGTGAGGGGACCGAGTGGTGAACTGGTCATCTTCACGTTGGATAACGAGACGCCTTTCTGGGAGACGATCTAGGCTGGCGTGTTGCAGCGGCTTTGTGCGGGAAGACTGCAAGCTCGTCCGGTGCTGCTGTGGCGCTATAAAGAGCAAGATTGAGGCTGCCCCAAACAGTGAGCCATTGATCTACGCCTAGGAGTCACGAACGGTAGAGAGACTGCAGGCGGGTGCATCGAGGAGAACTCATGGCTAACTTGCCCAGTATGGTTCACGTGCGACAGCGCTTCTCTACGGACCAGATCGAAGACCTCACGGGTACCATACGCGCCGAGTTGGCGCGGGTGGGCCTGGACAGAGTCGTTATTCCCGGTATGGAAGTCGCTATCACGGCCGGCAGCCGTGGCATTACCCGCATTCCGGAGATCATCCGCACGGTAGCCGAGGCAGTGCGAGCGGCCGGCGCTACCCCCTTCATCGTGCCGGCCATGGGCAGCCACGGCGGCGCTATTGCGGAGGGGCAGGCTGCTGTGCTGCGGGACTACGGCATCACCGAAGAGTCAACGGGAGCAGAAGTCCGCGCCACGATGGATGTGGCAAACCTGGGCACAACGGTAAATGGCGCGTCGGTCTACTTTGATCGCAACGCCTATAGTGCCGACGCAGTGATTGTCGTTGCTCGCGTGAAGCCCCACACAAGTTTCCGCGGCCCGGTGGAGAGCGGCCTCTGCAAGATGATAACGGTGGGCCTGGGCAAGCAGAGGGGCGCGGAGCAGATGCACGCCCACGGCTTGGCGGAGACAATTCCGCAGGCCGCCGCCCATGCAATTGAGAAGTCGAATATCGTCCTCGGCCTCGGCGTCGTCGAAAACGGCTACGACCAACCACACACGATCAGGGCTGCCCTGGCGGAAGACATCTACGAGACCGATAGAGAACTGCAGACCCTTTCAAAGACCCTCTTGCCGCGTGTGCCGTTCGATGAGCTTGATCTCCTCATAGTGGACGTGATGGGCAAGAACATCTCGGGAGCGGGCATGGATCCAAACGTCATTGGGCTCAACCGCGGCATGACTATGGACCGTCACCCCAACTACAAGCGTGTGCTGGTGCGCGACCTGACGCCGGAATCGCACGGCAATTCGGTGGGCATCGGCCACGCCGACTTCGTGACGAAACGCCTGGCCGACAAGATCAACTACTACGATCTTTACATGAACGCCCTCACCGCCAACAACCCGGCCGTGGCCAAGATTCCCATTACTCTGGAGACAGACAAGGTCGCGATTGAGACGGCCTTCAAGTCGGCCTGCACCGACGTGGCGGAACCCCGCGTCGTCCGCATCTACAGCACGCTCCATTTAGATTATCTCCTCTTCTCCGAGGCGCTCATTCCCATGGCGCAGGAGAACCCCGACCTGGAAATTCTCGACAAGCCCTATGAGTGGCAGTTCGACGCCGCCGGCAATCTGGTAGAGGCCGGACTGCTCCACCAGCCGCAGAGCGCTTAGACGAGAGACCCAGGCAGCACGTCCACGTGGGTGATGCTTGATGCCCCACGTGGCCCCCTTGATGGCACTGCTCTTGACACAACTCTAGTTTGGTCGAGCGATTGCCGCCATGGGTCGTGGCAGAAAGAGCCCAGCGACGTACGCAGGTGGGTTCCGCATTTCTACGTCTTGGCAGAATCCTCGCATTAAATGGTACTGACATACCAATCATTCGCGTCTAGAAATAGTTCTCGAATGGTACAATTGCAAGGTGGAAGCTAGGATGTGGGATCGCGTTCGAGCCGGTGGGAGAATCACGAAGTGGAGATCAACTGGGAATTCGCCGCAACAATAGGAACGGTTATCGCGGCGGCCATAGGTCTGGTTTGGCGATTCGAGACTCGCATCTCTGGAATTGAGAGCCGGCTTGGAGACCGCATGACTGATCTGTTCGACCGGGTTTCTCGCAATGAGGGAAAGCTTGAAGGCAACCTTATGCAAGCAAGCGGACGTGGGGAAACTTGAGAGACGTAATAAATTCTCCATGTAGAAACGGCGCCTAGGCGTAGCAGCCTTGCTACTTGGGATTCGAGCGAGCACGATCCGGTGCGCGTGAAAACTGCAAATTCACTTTGAAGAATCGCTGCCGTATGGTTGCCTAGGTCATCCGGCATGATATGATTAAGTATGTATGGGGATGAGTGGATTCGACAGGGCTGGGAGGCCTGGAACTGCGAGCCGAGGTGCTATCACCCTCGTTAATCAGATAGCAACTTTTTTAAGTGCCAACAAGCACAATTTTGCTCTCGCGGCCTAAATAGAGCTGTGACGTCCATCTGCTCTTCCTCCGGTGAGCGCAGCGTGGGCGACCTTTTAGCCGGAGTGCCGCAGTCCATGCGGATAATATCCGCCGCCTTCGGGGACTGTGAAAGACAAACGGAGGCTAATTCTCAGAGGTTTTCGTCCGCTCGTGCTCTGGGAATGAAACCCAAAAGCTGACTACGCTCGTAGAGGTTGCAGGAAGAACAGCTTTGGACGGGGAGTTCGACCCTCCCCCATCTCCACCAAAGAGACAGTCAATTGCAAGTCTGCCCTATAGACTACCGGCGGCTTGCACCATTTGCTCAGGCATGACGAGGTTGTCATCGTTGTATCGTGGCTGCCGCTAGGCGGTGGTTCTAAGTTCTTGAGACCAGTGTTTCACTGTGTGGCAGAAGACGTTAATCTGAGGCCCGTTATGCTATAATGCCGATGCGAGGAGCTGACTCAAGAGCATTTCGCGTTAGGTTGGAAGAAAGAGAGCGACAACGTGATTACGGTTACGGACTTGGCGGCGGCTGAATTACAGCGGCTTATGACGGATAACGACATGGATGATGCCAAGCTGCGCATCTTTGTGCAGAGCGAGTGCGGCTGCGGCAAGGTGAACTTCGGCATGGGCTTCGACCAGCAGGTTGAAGATAACGATCAGGTGGTTGACTCTTCCGGGGTCGGGGTGGTGATGGATCCGCAGGCGTTCGCGGCGCTGGATGGCGCATCGGTGGAGTTTGTGAGTGAAGGCGCGCGCCGCGGTTTTACCATAAGCGGGGTGGATACCGCCGGCTGAGGCGGCGGTGAATAGAAAGCCCGTGTAGGCTTTCACCAAGGCAAGATCGGACAATAAGGAGCATTTGGCTTTTCCTGGCTGAACAGGGAAGCGGAATGCTCCTTTCGCTTTGCCGTCAGCAACGCGTCAGAAGCGTGCGGAATCTTGCGCTGCGGCCAGTCGATGGCCATGATCCTGGACAGGTGCGGTCCCAGGGACAGCGACTGCGGCGCTACCGAAGACATCGTGCATCCACTACGGCCCCTCACAGTCTTGCTCATGCTGCTCGGCATCAGCATGCTCCAGAGCTTACCCTTTCACCGCCGGGCCTTGGGCTCGCTGGAACACTTCCACCGCTCGCTCAGGTGCGAGGCGCTCACCGGCCGCAACTCTTCAATCCTCGCGCACTGCCGGCGTGTATTCGAAACTTGGCGCGACTTCGCAGACTGAGGGCAGCCTAATCAACCTGAAGCGCCTTCACTCTGCCCTCGATATTGAAACTCTGGTATTGCCAACTGGGGCTACACCTCCGCGCGCCGGTCTTCCCAGGCATGCCAGTAGAGGGTCTCGATTTCCTCGTGCGATGCTTGGCGGGGGTTGCTGGCAGCGTTGGGGTCCCGGGAGCCGTTGGCAACCATGTGGGGAAGCGCTTGGGACAATTGCTCTTTCGTTACCCCAACTTCCTGTAGTGATGCCGGTATGCCAGCCTGGGTACGCAGCTTTTTCAGGGCCTCGACGAGGCAGGCAATGGGTCTATCTCCGCCCAGGCCAAGCCGCGCGGCCAGTTCGGTGTAGAGATCTGCTGCTGCCTGCGCGTTGAAGGCGACGACGTGCGGCAAGAGCAGCGCATTGGCGCGGCCATGGGAGATGCCGAAAGCCGGCGTGACTTGGTGCGAAAGCGCGTGGCAAAGTCCCAGTCCGGCGCGCATAGTAGCGCCGGCCATGGTCGCGGCCACGTGCATCTCGGCGCGGGCAGGCGAGTTTCTTGATTGTTGTACGGAAGCGGGCAGGTGCGCTATGACAGCGGCAATCGCCGCGCTTGCCAGACCTTGCGTCAGGCGATGGGATTCCACACAGGCGTACGATTCTACCGCATGCGCCAGCGCGTCGTAGCCGCTGTCTGCCGCCACGTGGTGCGGCATGGTGGCTGGCACCGCCGGATCGAGGATGGCCGCGTCGGGCGGGCCGGTAAAGAGGATTCGCTTAACCGGGGGTTGTGCGGCGGTCTCTGTAATCACCGCTCCCCGGCTGACTTCCGAGCCGGTGCCACTGGTGGAAGGAATGGCGATGCAAGCGATTTGGCCGGCCTCGCGCGGCGGCGGATTGAAGCCCGCGGCCACGAGCTCCGGCACGGATGTGTTTGGGGTTTCGCAGGCGGCACGGATAGTCTTGGTGACATCCAGCGTAGAGCCGCCGCCCAGGCCGACGATCGTATCCGGCGCAAACTCCTCGGCAAGTGCCACGCCCGCGGCGCAGGTCTCCTGCGATGGGTCGGGCTCGACGGCGTCGAATGTGGTCGTGGCTGCGCCCGCCTGGTGCGCCAGGCCGCAGACGCGTTCGGTGAATCCCAACTGCGTCATCGCGGGATCCGCCACCACCATCACCCGCTTGCCGCAGAGTGACGGCAGCACGTCTAACGCGCCGTCGCCAAGATGAATCTCGGTAGCGATTGAAAAAGACTGGATCTCCACAAGCAGTAGTCCTCCTATGTCTTGAGTCAACGAACCTAAGCTGCCAAGATGGAATGCATACGTCTAAGTTGGCCGGTTAGAGTTGAGGTCATTCTACTCTCTGAAGCGCGGTGCTGCACCAAAGAAACGCCGAGAGATGTATCGCTGCGTTGATTGCGTACGTCTCCATAAGCGAAATAGTGAGCGTGATTGTGCTAGGCAACTGCAGCAAAGAACACATGCGGCATTTTTCCGCTCAAGGTGTCGGCCCTAGGTGTTTGCCTATTGGGGGATATTCATACCAGGTGAATCTTCTGGATTCGACACCTTCCGCTTGACTCGTTGTATGGATGATTGCGACAATAATTCCTAGGAGTTTACTAGGAATTCGACAATTGCCCATAAACAGGATACAAGAGAATCGTCGGTTTCCATTGTGAAAGGATTGCTGATGGCTACAACTACACCGCGAAGTACCCCGGTTGAGCACGAAGCTGTTGGTGAGAATGGGCTGCTCCGTGTGTCTGCGCTGGCGGACTTGCAGGAGCAGGGCGTTGTGACGGCGACGGGGCAGGGACATACCATTGCCGTGTTCTGGCACAACGAGCAGGCGTACGCCGTGGACAATCGCTGTCCCCATATGGGCTTTCCGCTGGCGCGGGGTATCTGCGAGGATGGTGTGCTGACCTGTTACTGGCACTACGCGCGTTTCGACCTCGATTCGGGCGGCGCATTCGACATTTGGGCCGGTGACGTGCGCACCTATCCCGTAACTGTGCACGAGGGCGCGGTGTGGGTAGACCTGCGCGAGACAGAGAACGTAGACGAGCGGTACGCGCAGGAGGCGACTCGCCTGGCAAAGGCATTGGAACAGGGCATTTCGCTCAACCAAGCTAAAGCCGTGTTGGCTTTGCTTGATTTGAAACCCGCGGACGCGACGAAGCGAATTGTCGCAACTACCGCCGCATACGGGCTTCAAAGAGGTTCGAGCCGCAATCCGGGAGGTTGGGGAGACGGTCTCACTATCCTAACGGCTATGGCAAACCTGCAGCCGCATCTCCTGGCAGACGACCGGCCGCTCTCCCTCTACCACGGCACGCGCCGCGTGAGCGACGACGCTATGAACCGGCAGGAACGGATCATGCTCGATCCGCTGCCTACTGAGGCGATACCGAGCGGGCGCTTGAAGCGTTGGTTTCGGGAATACGTCGAGGTGCGCGACGCGGACGCGGCTGAGCGCACGCTGCGCACGGCCATAGCAGCAGGCTGGACGCCGGAGCAATTGCTCGACATGCTGGCCGCCGCTGCCACGGACCACTACTACCGCGACTTCTCCCACGTCATGGATACGTTGGCCAAGGCTGCGGAACTCTTGGACATCATCGGTTGGGAGCATGCTGCGGACGTGTTGCCTGCCCTTACCAGCCAGTGGGCGCAAGCGACGCGGGAAGAAGAGCGCAACACCTGGCACCGCCCGGAGAACCTCGTGGCAATTGTAGAATCGGCGGAGGCAGAGCTCGGCACAGCCGTGGACTTCACCGCGCAGCCGACGGGTGGCTGGAACGAGGATCTCGTCGAGGCGTTACTTGGCGACGATCCACAGGCCGGCTCCACCGCGCTGCTGGCGGCGTTTCGCGAGGGCTTGGCCCTGGCGGATGCGGCACAGGCGCTGGCGTATGCCGCGGCGTTGCGTCTCACGCGCTTTGCCGTCAGCAATGAGTTCGGCGATTGGGATACGGCCCTGCACCACTTTACCTACTGCGCGTCCCTGGCCCAAGTCGCCAAACGCGCGCCGTCCGTGGAACTGGCGCGCGGCGTGCTGCACGGCGCGATGGTGGTGTATCAAGCCCGCTTCCTCAATATGCCTGCGGCGCGTTTGCCTAATGCAAATGCCTTAGCAGCGTTGCCAGCCGATCCCGCTGTCTTGCAGGAACAACTGCTGGCGTACTGCGAGCGGCAAGGCGGCGTGGATGAGGCCGGTGCGGTGACCTATCGCTATCTGACGCTCGGCCATGAGCCGGCGCCCTTGATTGCAACTCTTGGCCATGCGGTCCTGCGCGAAGACCCCGGCTTCCACGACTTTCAGATGCTGGAAGAGGGGGTGCACTTGGCGCAGGACCTCGCCGCATCCGGTCACGCTGATGCCTCATACCAGACGCTGGTAGCAATTGCCCGCTGGCAGGCGGCCCACGCCCCTACCCGCCGCGCCACCACGCAGACGTACACCATCGCCCGCCGCCTTCATAGAGGCGAGGCCGTGTATGCCGATGCCGATGACAACGGTAGCGGATCGTGAGAGCTTTAACTGAGTTGAAATAGCGGCACTTGCCCGCGCTTGCTACCGGATGCGGTCTCCGGCGAGAATGAGTATGCGTGCTAAGTCCGGCATTTCCTCCACGCGGCCCGCTTCAGCGTTCCACGCCAGACGCTGTCGCTGGAAATACTGCACGGTGCGGCCCAGCGTTGGGTCGTAGAGTTCCTCGGTTACGGGAAAGCCGAACCGCTCCAGGCCGCCATTGGCATTGAAGTACGCGAGGAACCCGTGCCCCACGTAGTGACCGGTTTCCGGGAAGTACTGCACCGTCGGCGGCAGTTCCTCGCTTGGTTCCGCCTCTCGCGGCTCATGCGCGTCCCACAGCGTCAATAGTTCGTCGCCCAACAGACCCAACATGACCGCATGGGGAGTGCCGGCGAGTTGCGGACGGTACTCGAACCGGGCCTTCTCGAAGTACTGCACGGTCAGCCCGGCGCGCTGGAACTCATGGGTCACTGGGTAACCAAACCGCGCCACGCCGCCATGAGCGTCGAAGTACTCTTTGAACGCGAAGCCCACGTGCTTCCCTGTGGGGTAGTAGTAGCGGAGGCCGTTCTTCAAGTCTCGGCTCGGCGGTGTTGCTGCGATCACGGCAAAGAGACCGGGCTGCTGGGTAACGCTAATCAGCAGGCGGCCACTGGTGCGGGTTGGCAGCGGTTGCCACTGCTGCCGTATTGCATTCCACCGCGCCCAGTACACGTCGGCCGGCGTCACGCCCGGCGGCAGCCGCGGCCCAGGCAGGTAAGCGCTCAGTTCCAGCGGCCAGTCCAGGCGCGTGATGGCAGCGCCGGCACCATCGCGCAGAGAGAGTCTCGTGACCGTGTGGCCTACAAGGCTCTGCACCACGCCGTCGCGGTACTCGCGGCGCTTAATGAACTGCCCGCCTATCCGCACCATGGGCGTCATATCCAGCATTGCCGTGGTGCTACCCACCGGCACGCGTTCGAGCGGCGCCGGCGGGGTGACAAACAGATGCGCGCTCATGAAGGTGTCCACCGCCAAGCCCCCAGGCGCCCGTATCTGCGGTAGGGGATAGACTACGCCTCCTAAGAAGTCGGCCAGCAAGCGGTACATGGGTTTAAGCGGCGGATACGGGCTAAGGGCGTCCTGGAAAGTGAGGTCCAGCGGCAGAGCAGCCGGCACAACGCGCACATCTCGGGCGGCTGCGAAGGCTACCGACGCCGGTTGTCCGGCGGGCCCCGGCACGGATTGCAGCATCAGCGGTGGCGCATGCAGTACCGACACGTGGCTGGCGTGGGTGGTTACGCGGCGGTATTCGGGCTCGCTGGTATTCCGCTTGCCGCTCACGGTGATCATGAGCGGAAGCGGCTCCGGCCACTGAAGGCTGAGAGGCTCGAGCCGGACCGTCTCGTTGCGTATGTTAAGGTTCCTCCCGGCTGCCACTGCTGCCGGCTGCCAGCGGAAGCGCGCCGGACCGTAGTCAAGCCGCAGAACCACGGTCTCGCCGGGGCTGAGCGTACCGTCGTCGACTGCTTGGCGACCAATGCCCAGTGAAGGTGACTGCCAGTGCAGATTGGTCAGCAGCCAGTACCGGCTGGTGTTCGTGACGATGAGCGTGTAGTGGGCGTCCTGCCCGGCGACTAACGGTTCTTCGCTGCCTCTCAGTTCAACCTGCAGCGGTGAGCCCCGCCGCCCCGACATTGCTGTAGCGAGGACTTCGCCCTCAATGCTAGCTTCCCCCGTGACACTGCCTTGGTTTTGAGCCGCCGTCGGCTCGTGTCCACCCACGAAGGTCTCAGCTCCCGGGGCCCGCGCGTCTGGCACGTGGGTGAGGGCCATCGCGCCGGTCTGCTCGCTGGCCACGATCACGGAGAGTATTTTCGGTTCCCGGCGAAACTTTGCCGACTCGGGTGGTATCTGCACTATTGCGGTCTCGCCGGGGCGGAGCCTACCTTTGTCGCCTACTTGGCGACGAATGCGCAACGAGGAAATCCGCAAGTGCAAGCCGGTCAGCCACCGATACCGGCTGGCATTCGTGATGACGAGCTTGTAATGGGACATTTGCCCATCGCTTGCGGGATTCTGGCTCCTTCTCAATTCGACGCGCAGCAGCGCTGTAGACGGCGGTCCCGCCGTCGCTTTGACGTTGACTTCGTCTCTGACGCTGACTTCGTCTCTGACGCCGACTTCGTCCTCGACGCTGGCCTCGTCTGCGGTCTCTGTCCCTGGTTCGCCGAGGGTCAAGAGCATTCCTGGCGCCAACGCCTGCACGTCCACCACATGGGTAACCGTCGCCGCGACGGTCTCTTGGCTGTCGGCGATGACCGTGAGGGGCAGCGACGCCGGCCAGGGTACCGCCATGCGCGTCGGCTGGGTGGTAGTGCCATCACCAAGGACCTGGGATAGCGCGAGTTCCGCCGCGCCGCGGCGGGGGCTGAGCGGCCCATAGGCGAGTAGAATGCTGACAGACCGGCCGGGCTCGAGCTCGCCGGGACGTTCCCACGGCCAGCCGGTGGGAAGCATCTGGGGACCTATCGCCAGCGTCGGCAACCGCCAGGTGATGTTGGTCAGAGTCTGTCCTCCCGAGTTCTTTAACGTCAGGGTACAGCGGAGGGTGTCGCCCTCGTTCAGCGGACCGGCCGGACATGTCAACGTGACGGTCAAGCGCGGTGGCCGGTTGCTCCGCGAGTTATCAGATGTGGTTCCGCCGGGGTGAGCGCCGGGGCAGGCAATCCCTTCATTGAGCTTGACCGGCAGCCCGGCCATGCTGGCCGGAATGCCGCCCGTGAGTTGGTTGCCCCGAAAATCTGCCTCACTCAGGGCCGTGAGCGCGCCGAGGGAGTACGGAATGGTACCGGTAAACTGATTGCAGTGGAGCCACAGATACTGCACATTGGTGAGCTTGCCCAACTCGGCAGGTATGCTGCCGCTCAGCCTATTGTCGGGCATGAGGAGCCAAGTCAGAGCGGATAGGTTGCCCAACTGTGCGGGAATGGTGCCGTTGAGAGCCTTGTTGATCAGGACTAGGTTAAGGACACGTTGCGGCGTGCCACCGACTAAAATGCCGTCCCAACTGGAGATGCTCGTGTTCGCGTCCCAGTTCAGGTTGGCGGTCCCCATCAAGGTATCTTCCCCGGCCAGCAGTGCCGCGCAATCGGCGACCAACCCAGCGTTGTTCGTGGGGTCGGACACCGCCCTGCCGGTGGTGCAGGCGGAAGCGAAGGTTGCCGTGGTGGAAAACTGGGTGGCGGTGAGGTTCTTTGCGCTGTCGCTGATGCTCTGCGCCACTCCGGCGGGCACATCCACCGTCACGCTGCCGTTGTTGCCGGCTGTCGGCGCGATGGTCACGCGGTACACCGTGGCGCTGTCCGCCGTGAAGTCGGTGGGGCTGCCGTTCCCCACCGTGACATCGCTCTGGGCGAATCCGGTGACGCCTTCCGAGAAGATGACAGTTACCTCGAAGGCTGCGCCGGTGACCTCCGCCGGTCCGGTGATGGTCACCGTTGCCGCTGCGGCTTGCGCACTTTGAAATGGAATCGCGTTGCTGAGCAGCAACGCCAGTACCAAGATTGCTTTCCGTACGGGTGTTTTACCGGCACACACCAAGCCGGTGCGACGCGCCCAAGAAAGGACACGGCAGCGCAACGAGTCTTGCGTCATGCGCCGCCACCCGCTTCACGCCTTACGCATCCCACTTTGCTACCCACAGCTATTAACAGTGTACTTTACCTATACGGCTAGTAGTTGCTCGCAAAATATCCGTTAAGTTGAACACCTAATATACTAGATATATTAAACACATGCAATAGTCAGAATATACTTACAGGTTTGGACTGGATTATAGGGGTATAAGTAACAACATGCGAACCAAGACTTATGGTGGTTTTGCAATGTGTCACTCTAAGGTGGAAGCAATGAGGAATTTGGCGTGGGATGTTGGAAGAAATTCCTCTCCGTGTGAAACACGGGGCCGCTGCCTGCGCGGAATTGTAGAGGTCAGCTAATTCGTCGACAGGCATGAATACAAAGGACACTCAACGCAGTACTAAACATGACAAGCACACATGTCTTTCCGATCGAGGCGTTATGAAAGGTTGAGCCTACTTCACTGAATTTAGAGGACTGAGTCTCGTGGACAATATTCGACGTTGATCCAAACCTCTGCAAACCTTTTTCGACGCTGTGATCAAGAAAACGTGCTCCGTGAACTCTTCAAAGTGGAAGGCGAATACTGTAGACGAAGTACTCAACACGTACGGAGAGTGACAAGAAACGCAATTGCCGCACTAGTTTCAAGGCTAGACCTACCGATTGCGCAGTCAGATTGATGCACAAGCGGCTCAGTAAGGAACACCTGCTTCACGCGGCACGCTGGGCTGTGGCAACCCACACCGGCGGCTGACTAGAGTACAATAATGAATGCAGGAAGCGTGCTGACATTGGGCGCACTTCCCCACGAAATGGGTTCGCCGCAGAAATAGTGAGAGACTGGTATGGCTGGCAAGACGCTATTCGAAAAGGTTTGGGAAAGTCATGTGGTGCATGAGGAGCCAGACGGGCCGGCACTGCTTTACGTTGATTTGCACCTCGTGCATGAAGTTACATCGGCGCAGGCATTTGAGGGACTGCGGCTGGGCGGCCGCACCGTTCGGCGTCCCGCTCTGACAGTGGCAACGGTCGACCACAACGTGCCCACTACAGACCGGGGGCAGCATATTGAAGACGACATTTCTCGTCGTCAAATCGAGACTATGGAGCAGAATGCAACGGAGTTTGGCCTGACGTTCTACGGGTACCGCAGCCCGAACCAAGGCATCGTGCACATCATTGGGCCGGAATTGGGCTACACGCAGCCCGGCAAGTTAATCGTCTGCGGCGACAGCCACACCTCTACGCACGGTGCGTTTGGCGCGTTTGCCCTTGGTATCGGCACGTCTGAGGTCGAGCACGTGTTGGCCACCCAATGCCTGATACAAAAGAAGCCCAAGACCATGGAAGTGCGGGTGGATGGGACGCTGCCGCAGGGGGTCACGGCCAAGGACGTGATTCTCGGCATCATCGGGCGCATTGGGGTGGACGGCGGCGTGGGCCACGTCATTGAGTACACCGGTGAGGTAATTCGCTCGCTCTCCATGGAAGGCCGCATGACGATTTGCAACATGTCCATCGAGGGAGGCGCGCGTGCGGGCATGATCGCGCCTGACGAGAAGACGTTTGCCTATCTCAAGGGGCGCAAGCATGCGCCGCAAGGCAAAGACTGGGAAGAGGCGCTCGCACATTGGCGGACGCTATCAACCGATGCCGACGCCACCTACGATAGCGTCATTGAGATTGATGCCGCCACCCTCGTGCCCCACGTTACTTGGGGCACGAATCCTGGCCAGGTGGTTCCCGTAACCGGCTCTGTGCCCAGTCCCGGCGAGATGGCATCGCCGGACGAGCAGGCCACTGCCGAGCGGGCGCTGACGTACATGGGGCTGGAGGGCGGCACGCCTATTCAGGATATCGCCGTTGATCGCGTCTTTCTGGGATCGTGCACCAACGCTCGGTTGGAAGACCTGCGCGCGGCGGCCGGCATCGTGCGCGGCAAGCGGGTGCATCCCAATGTGCGGGCGATGGTGGTGCCGGGCTCGACGATGCTCAAGCAGAAAGCGGAATCAGAAGGTCTAAACGAGGTCTTTCAAGCTGCCGGATTCGAATGGCGCGAGGCCGGCTGCTCCATGTGCCTGGGCATGAACCCGGATATTCTCGCCCCCGGCGAGCGTTGCGCTTCCACCTCCAACCGCAACTTCGAGGGCCGCCAGGGCAAGGGCGGTCGCACCCATCTCGTCAGTCCGCAAATGGCCGCCGCCGCCGCGATTGCGGGGCGATTTGTAGACGTGCGGGAGTGGTAGGCAACGGGAAAAACCAAACAGCACTTGAATTGGCACGCGAATAGTCGATGAGCCTGCAAGCAAAGGTGATGTCAAGGAACGAGCATGTTGGCCTTGATCGCGCGCTAGTAACCGCCCACCCTTGATGCGGGTAAACTCCACTTTATAGAGAAAGAACGATGGATCCATTTGTAAAACACACCGGCACAGTAGCCGCTCTCGACCGCGCCAGTGTCGATACCGACCAGATTATTCCGAAGCAGTTTCTCAAGCGCATCGAGCGCACGGGATACGGTCCGTTTGCCTTCTTCGACTGGCGCTACTTCGAGGACGGCACGACGCTGAACCCGGACTTCGAATTGAATGACGCTCGTTACGAGGGCGCGAGCATTCTCGTGACCGGCAGGAACTTTGGCTGCGGCTCCTCGCGGGAACATGCGGCATGGGCACTGAAAGAATTTGGATTTCTGACGATCATTGCCCCGAGTTTTGCCGATATCTTTGCCAACAACGCGGTGGAGAACGGTATGCTCACGGTGGTCCTGCCACCGGAAGACGTAGCCACGCTCACAGAACGGGCCCAGACCATGGATGGGTACAGATTGACGGTGGACCTGGCAAACACCACAGTACAAGACGACCATAGCTTTGCGGCATCGTTCCCGATCGATGCTACCGTTCAGCACCGCCTGCTCAACGGTCTGGACGCGGTAGGGCTTACGCTGCAGCAGGAAGACGCCATTAGCGCGTTTGAGGAACAGCGGCCGGCATGGCTGGGGACATCCTAAGCGGGAATATCTGCTAGTTTGGCAATAGTGAAGGCCGCGCCGGGAAACCGATGCGGCCTTTCGATTCACATGTGAACTTATGACAGCTAGCGCTTTTCTTGAGCGAATTGTTCTGTGCCACCAATGGAGGACTTTAGATTCCGCGCTTCGCTCGGAATGACATGATCAGTCAACACTGCCATTTGGTGAGAGCAATCTGCCAACGAAATTCTCAACATTGACCGAAATGACACACCAACTTCAACAGCGGGAACTGAGCGTTGTAAATGTGCACAGCCAGCATCATGAGTCGAAGTAAGGGGTTCTCCGGCTCTCACAGTCATGTCCAGAGCCGCTCAGCAGAGGTTGGGAAGCCGCTAACGTACTTTCCTCGGCGGAATGTAGCACGGGGGCTTGTCCTCCGCTCGGCGGCAGGATCACTCACTTTCGTGCGGGCGTAGCAGGGACGCGACTACAGAACCCCCCAAGAGCACACCAACCACCGCCAGTGAGTAGACCGGCTGTCCATGGAATGCCGATGCTACCACTTCGATTCCTTCCAGCACGGGGGTAAAAAAGTGGTCGCCCTTGGGTACGCCGTGAAAGTCTCCTACGACCATCTTGATGCCCACGAAAACGAGCACGAGGCCAAGACCCACACCGAGATAGTGGAACCGGTCCATCAGGTTGGCGAGGAGGAAATACAGCGCGCGCAGGCCGAGAATGGCGAAGATGTTCGCCGAATAGACGATGAAGGGTTCGCGCGTGATGGCGAAGATTGCGGGCACGGAATCCAGGGCAAAGACCACGTCGGTAACGTTCACAACGAGCAACACGAGCAGCAGGGGCGTTGCCAGCCAGCGGCCGTCGATCTTTACGATGTAGCTGCCGCCGTGGTAGTTTTCGGTGCTCGGGAGAATCTTGCGAAAGATGCGGACAGCGAAGTTGCGCTCGGGATCGGTGTCTTCGTCGCCTTTGATCAAAATGCGAATACCGGTATAGATGAGGAAGCCGCCAAAGACGAAGATCATCCAATGGAAGGTTGCCAAAAGGGCGGCGCCGACCAGGATGAACGCGCCGCGTAGGATGATGGCGGCGAGAATTCCCCAAAAGAGCACGTTGTAGCGATACTCATTGGGTACCGCAAAGTACGTGAAAATGATCAAGAAGACGAAGAGGTTATCGACACTCAGGGTCCACTCAATGAGATAACCGGTGATAAACTCAGTGCCGCGCTCGGGCCCGGCAAAGATGAACATGCCGACGGCAAAGGCCAAAGCAAGGCTGACCCAAATGGCGACCCACGTCGCGGCCTCACGCGGTTTGATGACATGCGCGCCGCGATGGAATACCACGAGGTCAAGGATGAGGAGGGTGACAACAACAGCGGTAAAGCCGATCCAGAGTATTGGTGAGTTGAACGTTCCAAGCATCATTGCTTCCTTCGAAAGAGTAGGAAAGAGCTAAGGTCTATTCTCCGCGTGCACGACACAATTAAGGCACCGGAGGTACGGTGCCGGTCTCCCATTCAAGGGAGAGAAGTGACTAGCGGGAGCACTTCTCCTATAGTAGCGCAACGACCATGGTAGCGTCACTTTCCGGCAGGACGGGTGCAGTCGCAAGCAGCCTTGCTTGCTGGGGGCACCTGAAAGACAGCTCTAGAGGATGGGACAAGACTGTCAGAGGGAAGAGTGTATAATTGAATGTAGAACTTGCAATATTACACAAGACCGGGGTATGCTCTGTCCATGGTCAGACGTGAAATCACTCCCCGTCTCATTAGCCTGTTCAAGCAATACCCTTTTGTGATTATGACCGGCCCGCGTCAATCTGGGAAGACGACGCTGTGCCGCTCGGTTTTCCCTAACTTGGCATACATAAATCTTGAAGCACCCGACCAACGTGAGTTTGCAGAGTCAGATCCGAGAGCATTTCTCGCGCGGCTTGACGGTGGCGCGATACTCGACGAGATTCAGCGCGTGCCAAGTCTCCTGTCGTACCTGCAAGTAAACGCAGATGAGAAGAGGCGCAACAGCCTCTTTGTGCTGACTGGCAGCGAGCAATTCCGGCTCTCAGATGCCATAAGCCAGTCGTTGGCAGGACGGACGGCATTGCTGCGGCTATTGCCGTTCTCTTTGGCCGAGCGAAAACAGACAGGGGCAAGCATCGAAGTGGATGACATCCTCTTTTCGGGGTTCTATCCGCGCATTCACGACCATGGACTGGACCCGCATCAGGCCCTTGGCGACTATTTCGAGACCTATGTTGAGCGTGACGTGCGGCGAATAGGAGAGATTCGCAACCTAACCAGTTTTCAACGATTTGTGCGCCTGTGCGCCGGACGTGTGGGACAATTGGTCAATCTCTCATCGCTGGGGGCTGACGCGGGGGTCTCACACACGACCGCACGCCAATGGCTCACGGTGTTGGAAGCCAGCTACATTGTATTCCAGTTGCAGCCGTTTCACTCCAACGCGCAGAAACGACTGATCAAGTCACCGAAGCTCTATTTCTACGACGTTGGGCTGGTGAGCTATCTCATTGGCATTGAAAACTCTAAGCAGATAGCGACGCACCCCTTGCGTGGACCTCTCTTCGAGAATGCAGTCGTCTTGGAAGCCCTCAAGCACCGGTTCAATCGCGGCCTGCAATCCAATCTTTCGTTTTTCCGCAACGTCCAGGGTCTGGAATGTGACCTTTTCTACGAGACCGGGCAGGGCATCGGAGCCATTGAGATAAAGTCCGGTGCTACCGTTGCTTCAGACTATTTCAATTCTCTCAATCGCGTTGCCAAGCGGATGCCAGACGTTACTGCTAAGTTTGTCGTGTTCGGCGGCACGGATCGCCAATCACGCACCAATGGGGAGGTTATTCCCTTGGGTGACTTCGGTGGTGTTCTTGAACGCTTGGAAGTCGCGCAAGCGTTTGGCGGCACTGTGGAATAGAACTTGGGATTGACGCCGACTACGCTATTTGTCGCTGCCTAGCTCCAAGGCATCAATGAGCCGCGTGGCGCCGATGCGGACGGCGAGTGAGGCGAGGGCCGGTCCCGCGATGGTGGCTAGCTCTACCATGGTATCGTCGTCGGCGATGCTTACGTAGTCCACGTTTGCCAGCGGTTCGCAGGCCAGCACCGTTCGCATTGCGGCACGCAAGGCGTCGGCGTCGCGTTCTCCCGCGATAAATCGCCTTTCTGCTTCTTGCAACGAACGATAGACTACTCTTGCCGCTTGGCGTTCGTGCGGTTTCAGATGGACGTTCCGGCTTGCAAAGGCGAGGCCATCCGGTTCCCGTACCGTTGCAACCGGCACTATGGTAGTGGGGATGTCGAGGTCGCGAACCATGCGTTGCAACACGCGGAGTTGCTGAGCGTCTTTGCGGCCCAAGTAAGCGCGGTGAGGCTGCGTGATGTTGAGCAGCTTGCAGACAACCGTGGTGACGCCCCGGAAGTGGCCGGGCCGCGCTGCCCCCTCCAAGCTGTCAGTAAGATTCTCGACCTCAACGAATGAGCTGAAGTCTTTCGCGTACATTGTTCCAGCTTCCGGCGCGAATACGACGTCTACGCCCCATGATTCGAACATGGCAAGGTCGCGGGACAGGTCGCGGGGGTAGGTAGCAAAGTCCTCATTCGAGCCGAATTGCAGAGAGTTTACGAATAGCGTCGCCCAACAGTGGTCGTTTTGGGTTCGGGCGGCGTGCACCAACGCCATGTGGCCGGCGTGCAAATACCCCATGGTCGGCACAAGTCCGACGCTGCCTAGCGCTTCCTGGCGGGCGGCGCGTACTGCTGGGATCGTGCGCAGAATCTGCATGTGAGCGTGCTTCGTGGTTGTGGGCGGCTGGGAGCGCCTTTGATCTCGTGCGCGGAACGCGTAACTCGTCCTTCGACAGGCTCAAAGCCTGCCCCGTGCTCGATACAGCGTATCGACACGATACGGGGGCGAACGGGACTCAACGATTTCGTGCGCGGAACGCGTCTCTTGCCCTTTCGACAGGCTCAGAGCCTGCCCCGTACTCGATACAGCGTATCGACACGATACGGGGGCGAACGGGTCTTTTACTCTCGTGCGCAGAGTGGACACCCCATTAGTCTTCGTCAGAGGCTGTTACTAGCGTCTCTTTGCGTAAGGCTCGCGCGACTTCGTTGGGCAGCATAAAACTGTGTTCACGCGTGGGAAACGTCCCGCTTTCAACGTCCTGCACGTAGTGGCTCACCGCTGCGCGCATTTCGTCTCCCAATTTCGCGTATGCCTTGGCATGCCGCGGGTGCACGGCGTGTGGATTCAACCCGAGGAGGTCGTGCAAGACCTGTATTTGACCGTCGCAGTGGACGCCCGCGCCGATGCCGATCGTGGGGATGGAAATAGACTCCGTAATCTTCTGCGCTAGCGTCGCCGGAATGCTCTCGAGGACTAGGGCAAAGGCACCGGCGCGTTCAAGGGCAAGTGCATCGCTTTGGAGTTCTTCCGCTTCGGCCAGCGTGCGCCCCTGGGCACGGTAGCCGCCAAGTTGGTGCACCGACTGTGGTGTGAGGCCCAGGTGTCCCATCACCGGAATGCCGGCATCCACCAAATGCGCCGTTACGGTGACGGTTTGCTTGCCGCCTTCCAGCTTTACGCCTTGTGCGCCACCCTCCTGGATCAATTGCCCGGCATTGAGCAGCGCTCGCTCGTTTGATACCTGGTAGGACAGGAAAGGCATATCGGCGATCACAATGGCGCGGCGCGTACCGCGCACCACGGCCTGGGTGTGGCGCAGAATGTCGTCCACGGTAACCGGCAGGGTATTCTCATAGCCCAACACCGTGTTGCCCAAACTGTCACCCACAAGAATTGCGGGCACACCGGCAGCTTCGACAAAGTGCGCCATCGGGGCGTCGTATGCCGTCAGCATCACGATTCTGCGCCCTTCCGCCTTCATCTGTTTTAGGTCGGCGGTGGTAACGCGCTGGGTACTCATAGTGTTCCTCGGTTCTTGAGCATCGCGCTGAGATGTGACTGTAACTCTCGTGCGACAGCATCTCTGCCAGCGGTTGATGCGAGATTATTGTATATCATCGCGAGTGCCATTGCAGCGTAGGTGAACGAATGTTGCGGTGCAGTGGCGGCTATGGCTTCAAGGTTCTTCTCTACTGTTGCCCAATCCCCACGTGCCACGGGGCCTGTGAGCGCCTCCGCGGGGCCGAGTCGGCGGAGGTTATGCACGGTGCCTTGCAGCAACGGCGTCAAAGCCTGGAGGGCTTCCGTCTCGGGCTTTCCCATCGCCTGCCAAAGCGCGACACCGGCTTGAGTCAGGGCTACCGAGTAATTTGAAACCAGCACCGCAGCGGCGTGATAAGCGGGTCGCGCATCAGGAGGCACGTAGCCCCACGTGCACGCAAGGTCGGCAGCTATGGCCGCCAGCCGCCCGAGAAGCGGCTCTTTCGCCTCAATAGCCACGAATGAGCCGGGCAGGTTTGTGAAGGCCGCTTGTGAGTCCGGGAGCGTCTGCAGGGGATGGAACGCGCCGGGCATGGCGCCGTTGCGTGCGACTGCGCCGAGAGCGGAAGCCGGTAGCGCGCCGCTGCAATGGACCACGCCTTGTCCCTCCCGCCAGTCTGCGGCGCAGGCAACTTCGCCTATGGCGTCGTCAGGGGTGGTAATGAAAACCAAATCACAGTAGTCCGCAACACCTTGTGCGGTGGTCGACTCACAGGCAGGCAGGGCAGCGGCGAGCAGTTCGGCATGAACAGGGGTCTTGCCGGCTACGGCGCGAACGGCGTAGCCTCGTTCGGCAAGAAGTCGTGCTAGCCCTGTACCTACGCGTCCGGGCCCGATCACGCCAATGTTCATCGCTGTCAACCCTGGGAAGCGATGCGCTGCATTAAGTGGGAGAAGTCTAACGCCATCGCCGAATTCAAACCTGGTACGTGGAGGACTGCTACCGGCGGTCACCGGATCATGGCATCAATGCGGTCGCCGATGACTTCCAGCGTCTGTATGGGAAAAGTGCCCGTTTCCACGATGTTCTTGAGATCAGCCAGGAGGGTCTTGACTTCCTCGATCTGCTCAATCTGACCGAGAGAGCCCAATTTGGCCGCGGCGTTGAGCGATCGCTCCACTTCGGCCAGTTCGCGCACTGCAAGCCCGCTCTGGCGCTCCCGCAGATGCACTCGCGCGCGGCTGATGCGCACGGACGCTCGCAAGAGATGGTTCTGGAATTGCAGCACTGCGACCTGCTGATTGAGAGCATCTGTCCGCTCCTCAACGCCGGAGACGCGCAAATCCACTAGGCTAGTGACCTGCGCCGCGTTCTGCGCTTGGTCGGCTGCGGTCTGTATGGTGGGACGGTCGCGCCAAAGGAGAATGCCGAGCGCCAGGGCCGCTACGCCTGCGGCAACGCCGATCAAGGCGAGCGCTAGTGTGATTACTCTGATCCAGCTTCCGAGCCGGGCTGCCAAAGATGTTTTCGCATTTGCCATGCTGTGGTTCTGCTCCTAGAGGGGGGGGGGTGGGACGACATGAAGTCTACCCTTAAAGCATACCAAAGTGCGGCAGGAATGCGTACGGAACGAAGGGCGAGTGAACGTGCGTTGCGGAACAGTGACCCTCGTCACTCGGGCGCAGGCCGGAGACCGGAAAGTGAGAGGAGAACGGCGTCCAGCGGAGAACGGACTGATGGATTCTAACGTCCTCTGCATTCCATAGCAATGATCCGGAGCCATGACACTGGCAACGAATCAGTCAAGTCTGGAGTGTTTGACGGTCACCGTGTGTCTACGCTGTGGGGAAGAGTCACCTGCCACTGCTATTGCTCTGTGCATAATGGCAATAGCGACCGTGTCGAGACCGGCTCTACTCGTTCTGCGGTTCCAGCGGCATGGCATAGAACACCTGACGTGCCACTTCCTCGAAGCCAAGGTCGGGGTAGAGGTGGAGGCCGATGGGATTCTGGTCCAGGGTTTCGATGCGGGCAAGAGATAACTTCTGGTCGCGAAAGTACTGGATGCAGTGCTCCAGCATTTTACGGCCGATCCCCTTGCCGCGAAGCTTCTCGTCTACTGCCATATCAGGAATCTGCCCGGCGCTGTTTCTGCGATTGATGCGCGTCGTGGCAAAGGCTATAACTTCACCGTCGTGTTCGGCCACAAAACAGTCTTCGGGATGATCGGTGAGATCCATGGCTACCATGGGCCATTTGCGTTCGCCCCATGGGAGCGGCAAGAGGCCGGGCCAGGACTTTTCGATATTGTGCTCGATGCTCACGCCGGAAAAGGCGGCGATGGTGAGTTCCTTTACGCGCGCTTCGTCTTCCGGCCGATACGTTCGTATGCTCATTTCATCTAGGAATTTCTCGTCAACTGGCATTATTCACCGTCCAGATATTCTCTGTTTTCTTCGACTTCCTGACCCTTGCCGGTTTAAGCAGCGTGTCGTTTCGGCTGCGGTGGCAATTCGTAGAGACGTCGCCACATACTTTGACGCCCAAGCTGCATTGTTTTGCGTGGCCATGTCCGGTTTGTTGAAATTTTCGCGGAACCGTACCTAGCGGGGGGCAAGCCCCGATGCGGTCGCATTGACCACCCAGGCAAGGAGCATGGCGTTCTCAGTGCCCCAACATCTTCGGTAGCGCAGGCCCTTCGACAGGCTCAGGACACGTTTACAACCTGCGTCTGCGGCAGGGTCGATTGTTGTACGCCCTTTTTGCTAAGGCGACACCGTTGGGGAATACGTCCCGTGCCGCTTATTCGAGCGGGGGACAAGCCCCCGCGCTACAGTGGCAATCTCCGCCAAACAAGTGACCGGACCCCGCCAATAATGGGAAGAGTCACCCCATCCATCATCCCCGTACCTTCCGACAATCCCGTACCATCCGTCATTCCCGCGAAAGCGGGAATCCATCCGCTCTGCTTCATCTAGAGTCGCTACAGTCGCAAGCCACGTGCAACACCAGGAGATTACGTCACCTTCGAATCACTATCTATAGTGAGAGACGACTGCGAACCAATGTGCGTGGTCCCCTCCATACAGCGGGATCCGTGTTTATCAGACTCCCCTGCCGCCGTCGATGACGAGCGTTTGGCCGGTTACCCACTCGGCGTTGCAGATGAGGTAGTGTGTCGCGCTGGCGATGTCCTCCGGCGTGCCCAGGCGCTGCGTAATGGTGGACTGGCGAATCTCCTCATTGCGTTCGGGGTGACCTTCCGTCCAGCGCGTATAGATAAGACCGGGCGCTACGCTATTCACAAGAATCTCCGGGCCGAGGGCGGCGGCCATCGACTTGGTAAGAGCAATCATGGCGGCTTTGGATGCGGCATACGGCACCGAACTCCCGCCACCGGTAATGCCGGCTACTGAGGAGATGTTGACAATGCGGCCGCTGCCCTGCGCCTTCATGATGGGCGTGACCGCACGGATACCGTAGAACGCGCCTTTCACGTTGACGGCAAAGATGCGGTCCCATAGTTCGTCCGTCAGCTTGTCGAGTTCGGTATGTTTGATGAACTGCGTATACCCGGCGTTGTTTACGAGGGCGTCCACGCGTCCGAAAGAATCATGGGCGAACGCCACCATCTCTTTGACCTTGTCTTCGTCGGCCACGTCGGCCTTGAAGGTTACGCCCTGGCCGCCTGCCGCGGTAGCGTCGCGGGCAGTCTGTTCGGCTTCCTTTTCAGATCTGGAGTAGTTGACGACGACACTCGCCCCTTCGCGCGCGAGCGATAGGCAGACGGCACGGCCGATGCCGGTTGCGCCGCCGGTGACAATAGCGCTTTTTCCCTCTAATTGCATAGACACATTCTCCTTAGCGAATGATGAACCAGAGTCCGGCCATAAGCAGCAACCCTATCCAACAGGTTGCCAGCATGAGCATGCGGGCGGCAAAGGGACTGTCCTTCACGAGGAATGCAATCACCGCACCGTTGAAGATTGTCAGTAACGTCACACCGAGCGGCAAACGATAGAGATAGACCTTGTTGGCCACCAGATCGGCTTGTCCCTGCGCGTTGAAGAGAATGGGCAGCCGTTCCGGGAGCTCCGGGAAGATGGTCAATATGGCCCCGAGCAAGGCGAGGTTGATCAGCACGGCAAGGACTAGCAGAAAGTAGAACGCTTTGTCCTTCCAAAACCGGTAGGTAGGGGCAAGCTCAGTCTCTAGGTTGCCGTGTGTCTGCTCTGCCATCCTGCCTCCTCGCCGGCGTCTCCCGAGACGCGTGTGCCATTTTGTCACAGCGTGCAATCCGAGCATGCGGCGAAATGGCGATACGGAGTGATCGAGCTTGTGGCGAGGCTGGACGCTTAACTACCGTAGGGAGCAAGCGGACGTCACCTGCTCCTACCCTACGCTGGCGCCAACAGGGTAGACGGCAGCGCACCAGTCGCTGTACTTCGGACTGCGGTTGCGCACCGCTTTAAAGAAGACCTCTTGGAGGCGGGCCGCTACCGGGCCGATTTCGCCGCTGCCGATAGTCCTGCCGTCCACCTCGCCAATGGCCGAAATCTGTGCGGCCGTGCCGGTAAAGAAGAGTTCATCGGCGATGTAGAGCTCGGAACGCGCGATGCGCCGTTCCACCACTTCTATGCCGAGTTCTTCCCTGGCCAGAGTCATCACCGCGTGGCGTGTGATGCCCTCCAGAATATTGGAATCCGGTCCGGTGGTAATGAGCTTGCCATCGCGCAACATGAAGATATTTTCGCCGGGGCCCTCCGAAACCGAGCCGTCGCCGTTCAACATGATGGCTTCGTCGAAGCCCAATTCCTTGGCTTGAGAGGTAGCGAGGGCGGAATTGATGTAGAGACCCGTCACCTTGGCGCGGGGCGGTATCACGTTGTCGTCGATGCGCCGCCACGGTGAGATGGTGACGCGGATCGGCTTGTCCAGGTCTAAGTATGCCCCAAAAGGCACGGTAAACATGAAGAAGTCGTCGGGGACGTGCTCCAACTCGCCGTCAGGAGCCGTGCGCACCAGCGAAAGTCCCACCTGCTCGGCGCTCTTGTAAACGAGCGGTCGCACGTACACGTCTTCCCTGTAGCCGGACTTTGCCACGAGGTCGCACGCAAGCTGCGTGAGCTCTTCGGGGCTGAGACGTACCTTCATGCGCAAGATGTGCGCCGAACGATGCAGGCGTTCGAAGTGCTCACGCGCGCGAAAGAGATAGACCTGCTCATCTTCCGGCACCCAATAGCCCCGAATGCCCTCAAAGCAGCCGGTGCCGTAGTTGAGCGCGTGAGTCATGATGCCTACTTTGGCGTCACCAAGCGGCACCACATTCCCTTCAAAATACGCGAACGGTTCTCCCACAACCGACCTCCTCATGAGCCCTCTAGCGCAAATGCTTACGCTCTATCATGCTACATTTGTGGAGTCTGTGTAAACCCTGTGCATGCTGTCCTGTACAAGGGCGTTAGAACCAGTGTTGGCAGAATCCTCACTCTACAAAAGAACGTTGAGAGAATCTGTCATTCCTGTAGATGTCAGGCAATTCGTTGACAGAATCAATGTTAGGAACGTGAAGACTATTCGCCCTGCATGCCCCCACACACATTTCATTCCGATCGGAGCGCAGCGCAGTGTCGCTCTGAGCGCGGAATCTGGGATCATAGCTATGCTCTCTTGCTCAGTCTTGAGCCCTAGAATTCGTGCGCTTAACCACACCATCCTGCACTCCGTCCGGCATGGCGTTCTCTGCCACTGAGCCTTCGCTAGCGGTATGCGGCCGCCTGGAGCCGGTAGAGCTCTGCATACTCGCCCCCGGATGACAACAGCGCGTCATGAGTGCCCTGCTCGACCAAGCGGCCCTCACGCAGTACCAGAATCCGGTCGGCAATCTGACACGATGCCAGTCGATGGGAAATGAGGACGGCGGTGCGATCTTGCGCCATGTCGGCAAAGTGGGCGTAGACCGCCGCTTCCGCCTTGGCGTCGAGGGCCGAGGCAGGTTCATCCAAAATGAGAATCTCGGCCGGCCGAAAGTAAGCGCGTGCTATCGCGAGCTTCTGCCACTGCCCCACCGATAGTTCCGCGCCGGCATGAAACTCCTTGCCCAACGGTGTGTCTAGTCCACGTGGCAACTCTGCCGCCACCTCCTGCGCGCCACTGCGGGCGAGGACGGATTCGAGGTGTGCTCTATCTTCGGCTCCTTCCAGCCAGCCGAAGGTGATGTTCTCCTCTACGGTAGTCTGGTAACGGAGGAAATCCTGAAAGACAGTCCCGAACTTCTTGTACCAATCAGCAAGTGCAATTTCAGAAAGGTCAACTCCATCTATAAGTATACGGCCTGACGTCGGACTATACAGGCCCATCAGGAGCTTGACGAGCGTGGTCTTGCCCGCGCCGTTTTCACCCACGAGCGCGATCCGCTCGCCGGGCCGGAGCGAGAGATTGAGGCCGGAAAGGGCAGGTCGCTCCGCTCCCGGATAGGTGAATGAGACGTTGTCCAAGACGATGGGTGCGGTCAGCGGCTGACGCAGCCTGCGGCCTGCCTTAAAGTCAATACATGGGCTATCTATCAGCGTGAAGAAATCTTGCAGATAGCGGAGATCGTTATACACCAGGGACCCGCCCCAGATCAGATCCGAGTAAGTCATTTGGAAGCTCTCAATCGCCGCAAATAGCGCAACCGCCGTACCGACACTGATGTGGCCATTGACCAATAGGCCCACACTTAGTCCCAACGCCAAAACGTGTACCAGGCCATTCAGTCCATCGGATACCACTGTGCGCCTCTCCTCGCGGGCCGCAAGTTGTAGCCGCTCTTGGTGAAGAGCTTGGCGAAGCTCCCTAGCCTGATCAAGCAACCACCGCCCTAAACTGAATAGCCGCACCTCGGCGGCTGCCTCCCGACCGGTCATCAATCCCGTGTATACGGCGAGGCGGCGTTCTCGTGGAGTCTGTGCGCGCTGCATGAGGTACTTTTGGCGGAGCAGGCGCTCGCGCAGCAGCACGCCTGGCGTTGTTCCGATTGCCAGCAACACCGGCAGTCCCCAGTGGAATTGCCCGAGGTACACGAGCAGGGACGTGAGCGTTACCACTTGTGAAAGACTCTCCCAAGAGAAGTGCATGGTCGAACCCAGACGTTCGACCGTTCTGCGCCGCACATGATGCAAGAGGTCGTAATGCTCGTTGTGTTCGAACCACTCCAGCGGCATGGCCTGGGCCTGTTGCATACAGCGTTCGTCAATAAACGCAGCCAACACTTCCTGGTGGTATAGAGCCAGCGTATCCCTGCCGTAAAGCACGGCAGCGTGGGCGAGGGCAAGCAGGGCGAGGGCGAGCCCCCAGTAGAGAGCGGTACTAACCGGCGCGTTGCCTTCTAATACCTGCTGGGCCGTCTCTACGAGCCGGCGCAATACATGCACGTCTGCCACGATGAACAGCCCCATGCCGGCGCTTATGACGGTCAGAAGTGCTGCGCCTCTGGCATCGGCGGTCAGTACCAAGCCTACCGTCCGCGGTAGGTACGTTAGGCGCTGCCAGGAACGAGCACTGTTGTTCTGTGAATAGCTCATCAGCCGCGCTCCGTGTTTGCGGGGGCGTTGTACCAGTGCGCTTGCAGGCGAAACATCTGAGCATACACGCCGCCGAGGGATAGCAAAGTCGTGTGGTCGCCTTCCTCAACAATGCGGCCGTTGGCGAGCACCACGATTCTGTCGGCCAGCCGGGCCGCCCCGAGGCGATGCGAGACGAGGATCGCGGTGCGACCGGCGGCCACCTGAACAAACTGACGGTAGAACTCGACCTCGGCTCGTGGGTCCAAGGCGGCGGTGGGCTCATCAAGCGCAACGATCTGGGCGTCACGCAAATAGGCCCGCGCGAGCGCCAAGCGCTGCCATTGACCGGAGGAGAGTTCCATACCGCCCGGCCACTCTTTGCCGAGGTACGTCGCGTAGCCGGACGGCAGTTCCGAGACAAACCCGTCTATGCCGCTCTTTACTGCAGCGGCGGCGATGCGCGGATGAATGGTATCACGAGCTTGGACACCTTGCGCAAGCAAAGTTGAATCGCCATAGGCGATGTTCTCAAACACCGTTGTGGGAAAGCGGACGAAGTCCTGGAAGATAGCGGTTGCTTCGCGCCGCCACGTTGCGGGATGAATGGTAGCCAGGTCCGCGCCATCTACGGTGATAGTCCCCTGGGTAGGTTGATAGAGTCCTAAGAGCAAGCGCACCAGCGTGGTCTTGCCCGCGCCGTTCTCGCCTACGAGCGCGAACCGCTCACCGGGCCGTAGCGACAACTCAAGGTCAGTCAGGGCCGGTCGATCTGCGCCCGGGTAGGTGAAGCTCACACGGTGAAACTGAATAGCCTGGCGCAACGGTCGGCGTAGTTCTTGCTCTTCACCCTGTGCTGCCGGGGGGTCTGAATCTAGGGCAAGAAAGTCTTGCAGATACTCCGCATACTGTAGATTGGAGTACACATTCCCCAGAGCGGCAGAGACGTTGTCGGCGAGGGTGCGAAAGCGGCTCAATCCGTACAAGAGCGCAACCACGCTGCCCAGCGTAATGTTGCCGCTGAGGGCGACCAGCAGAACGAGCACGACAACCAGCGCTACGCCCTCTTGCGCGGCTACACTCGCCAACCCTGGCAGCGCCATCCTACGTTGGGCGGCCATCATCTCCCCCAAGAACCGCTGAAAGACGCCGCGGCGGCGGCGGAGCAGGTAGTCGGCAAGACCGGACAGCCGCAGTTCGGGGACCGCTTCGCGGCTGGTGAGCAAGCGCGACCAATAGGCCATTTCGCGCCACCGAGGCGAGTTCCGGTACGTGACTTCAACCATATGTCGTTCGATCACGGATTGCACGATAGATCGCAACGCCATCACGGCTACCAAGGCCACACCAGTGAGCCAATGGGCACTGAAGAATATCACCATTAACCCGGTAGCGCCGACCAGCGAAGTCAGCAGCCACGACAGGTTCTCGAGAAGATCGCTGAGGGCGCTGCCCGCTTCTATTCCGGCTACCTGCAGTTTGGTGTAGTATTCTTCCCGTTCGAAGGTACTTAGTGGGAGAGAGATGGCCTTCTCACACACCATGTGCTGTACCGCAGCGCCGAGGCGCAAGCCTGTCAGTTGACTGAGGTAGTCACCAAGTGCGCCGTCGAGGCTCCGGATGACAAAGGCTACCAGCAGCACCAGCAACCAGGGGATGATGGCGGACCATACACCGGACTGGTCGATGCTTGAGCGCGGCAGAGCGTCGATGAGGCCACTGATGGCCCATACGACGAGCGGCGTGGTGGCCCCGGAAGCAAGGCTCTGCACGACGAGCAGAGACCCGGCAAAATGAGCCTCTTTGAAGATTAACCTGGTGATGTAAGCAATCTGCGCCGTGGTGTCCCTCAGGAGCACTACGGGCTCCCGCAGCCAGGACGGGTATGCGAGATTCATGATCGTTCCAGTGTGGGTTGCTTAGGTCTTTCAAATTGCAGGAATCGGCAGGCGGACTTACGCTTCGAATCGCGCCATGTCTTTTCCGTTTGCCCTTAGCGCAGCAAACGCTCAAATGCGGATTGATTCTGGTGAATGTCAGTTCAGCCAGAAAGCTGTAGCAAGCGCGAGCACCGCAAGGAAGAGAAAGAAGGGCAGTATTCACTCCATGGTGTAAAGAGGAGTGGCTGCGGCTGGGCAGTGGGAGACAGAGTGAATCGCCCTACGTGTCGCAAGGCGAAATCGCTTGAAAGGGGGGTGGTATTATCTCGGAACGATCATGTTTATAGCTACCGAGTGGGAGGCTACACCCTGCACATTCTCGTCAGTTGCTAGCCTTAGTTCTCGTGTCTCTCCTGGATGGAGGTTTCTCACCACTCCGGTGGTCATGCCGAGCACGTTGCCGGTGGCATCGAAGAGTGCGCCATCGAGGTCGAGGCTATATACACGCGCGCCGTTATTCGTGACCGACCCGTGGAGGACGTGGAGAATTCCTTCGCGCTCGTAATGCACACCGCTAAAGCTGATATCGTGCTCGTAATTCTCGCGAACGGCCATCGTGCCGGAAAAGCCGAGTTCTACCGCTGCGGGATCTGCAGCGTATGGGTCAACGGATAAGAAACGAACCACGCGCATTGACCCTGGCAGCAGGGATGTGATACTGCCGGTGGCATGCGTTAAGTCGGCGCCTCTAGCATCGAGCAAGTGCACCTCGGCAGCGGTGGAAATGGTCAAATCGGATTCATTGCGCAGTTGTACGTAGATACGGTAGTTGCCGTGGGGCGATGCTATGACAGATGGCGACCCTACGATGGACAACAGATCGGCAAGTCCGCCAGTGGCAATTCGCACGATGTCAAGAGAATCCGATGTACCTGCCGGCGCTCGGCGTGAAGTTAGGTCTCCGGTAGGAGGTTTCAATGCGCCCAATACGGCGAGATTCACATCCAGCGGATACGTAGCCGCTGCCGGAATAAGGCCGGACTCTTTGGCAAGGTCCCCGCCGTGCACTACCGTAACGTCACCGGGATTGGCTCCCCAGTCCGTGCTTACATTCCAGTACTGTAGCGCCACACGTTGCGCGCGCATGACGACCATCGACCCGAAGTCCTGAATGGCCAAAGGCAAGCCGTAGTGGAGCAGCCAGTGGGGATTGCTGAGAAACCGCTCCTTCAATGCGGCGCGCGCGGCGTTTAGCTGCGGCGTGTCGCCGGGCTGCGGCTCAAAGATGGTCGTAAGATGATTCTGTACCGTGCCTTCCCAGTCGTTGACGGGATCGTCTGCCGACCAATCGAAACTCCTGGGAATCTGACGAAAAGCTTCAAGCCAAGCATCATAACCGGCGTCAGAGAGCATATCGAATGTGTTCGCGATGTTTACGTTGCTCGACGCCGGGTCCCACTGCAGGAGGACATTGTGAGTCGCCTGGTACACAAAGCCATCCAGAATGAAGCGTCCGGATACCGGGTACCCCACTGTTGGCACGCCGCCGAGTTGTTGAAAGCTACTCCAAAAGTTGATGTCGCGGAAATCGATGATAGCGTAACCCTTGCCGGTGCCGCTGCCGGTCTGGGTATAGTACCAGCCGCCACCTATGGCATAGTCGGGCCCCTTGGGGGCGTGAGAATGGTCGGCTTCATCGCCGTGCGCCTGCACGGCACTAGCAGCAGAGAGCCACACGAGAAGTATCACTATGAGGCTACTAAGAAGACGTAGTTGTCGCATTTCCATTACTCTTCATTTGGTACATTAGAACTATCAGCAGGTGTAGACGCTACCCATACTAGCCGAAGCAATGCGTCGCGGCAAGAGAGTGTGCTACGCTCAGTGCTGGGGGAGCAGTGTACGGTATGCGCCGGCCTGGCGCGACAGCGTACCGTGAACAACTAGCGTAGGAGAGATCATGAGTCGCGTACCGCGAGCGTGGATGAAACCGCTCGACGACGACTACAAGGCAAAGCCGCTGCCGGAACGCAAGCGGCGGCCTTGGAGCGAGACGACAATCGGTCGTGCCGCGATGGTGCCTATTCGCCGTCTCGACCCCTACGTACGCTGGATCGAGCTCATCGAGCGTATGCTGCATGGGGTGATGTTGAACACTGATGTGTTCAAAGAAGTGCACGAGGATGAATCGGCAAATCTGCAAGCGTTGTCGGTGGTCTTGATCGTTGTCGTGGCGCAGAACATCAGCTTATTCCTCATAGGGTTGTTCTGGTTCGGATTCTTCGGTTCTATCAGTTTCGTCGCCAGGGCCATGAGCGACGCGATGATATCATGGTTAATCTGGTTGATCGTGGCCTACGCGCTCTGCAAGGTCCTCTTCCGCAGCCGTGCAGGCTTCATGCAGGTCTTCAGAACCCTCGCCTTTGCCTACGTGCCTGCCATATTCTTATTCTTCCAAGTAATCCCACTCTACGGAGTCACCCTTGCCGCACTTACCTACCTTGCGCTGATCGAGTATGGCGTATTGGCGCTGCGCCCGGCATTGAACGGTTCGATTGCTAAGGCGCTGCTTGCCAGCTTCGTGGGGTGGACGGGCTTGCTCGTGGTGAGCCTGATTCTCAGCGAAAGCCAGCTCTTCACCTTGATCCAAGAGTGGATCGCGGAACAATGGCTGTGAGCGGAGACTATGCTCATCGCAAAGTCTATGCTCATAGCTCTTAGCAAAGTCTAGGCTGGATGAGGGCGTGTGAACGCGATCTCCGGTGAAAGTTCCACTCCCCATCCCGGCGCATCACCAATCTGCACCTCACCGTCTTCAGGCAAGGGCTCGCCGGTTAAGAAAGGATGAATAGGCGCAATCTCCGTACCGTCGCCGCTGCCGAAGATGAACTCGGCCATGGGACACACCCCGTGCGCTGCGACGAAGTTGTAGCTCATTACGCCGCCGATGTGAGGAATGACCTGCAGGCCGTGGGTTTCGGCCATGGCCGCCACACGGCGGGCAACGGAAATGCCGCCGCACCAGGCGAGATCGGGCTGCAAGACGTCGGCGCAGCCCTGCTTGATGAGATCATGGAAGCCAAAATGGGTGTATTCATGCTCGCCGCAGGCAATATGCAGCCAGGGTAGACGCTTGCGGAGCGTGGCATAACCGTCATAGTCGTCGGGAAAGAAGGGCTCCTCCAGCCAGTAAATGTCGAACTGGCGCAGGCGCTCGGCCATGGCGATGGCATACGGCACGTCCCAGCCCATCCAGGCATCAACCATAAGAAGCCGATCCGGCCCTAGCGAGTCGCGGGTTTCAGCCACTTGCAATTCATTGCGGCGCATGCCCTCGGGGCCGTCATGCGGCCCATAGCGCATGAAGACTTTATTGCGGGTGAAACCCAAAGACGGGTAGGCCTCGGAGCGGTTGCCGCTGGCGTAGAGGGACACGCGAGGCGGCTGTTGCCCTGATCCTTGCGTTTTGCCACCAAGTAGCACATAGACCGGCACAGCGGCGGCCCTGCCTCTTATGTCCCAGAGGGCGTTGTCTATTGCGCTGATCGCCATGATGGGCAGACCCTTGCGCCCATAGGGGAGCGTGGCGCGGTACATGAGGTCCCACAGCAACTCGGTGTCGCGGGGGTCTCGGTTGAGGAGCAGGGGCTTGAGATGGTGTTCGATGATATGGCAACTGGGCGCGCCGCCGCCGCCCACGCCGATGCCCGCGATGCCTTGATCGGTGGTGACCCGGGCGATGGTGCGCGGCACCATGCCCTGCCACGAACTGCGCGTCTCGGCGTATTCGGGGTAGCCAGACATCGGACTGGCCATACGCTCCGCCACGAGCCAGCTACGCCGCTTGGGTGTCTCAGGGATGAGGGCTTCGACGTCGATGATCTTCATGGCAAGCGCGGCAATCTCATTTCTTCGTGACTTTCACAAACTATCAGCGAAATGCTGATTGGGACCTATTTTAACTGAAGCACAGAAGAACTTACCCGTGACGGCGTTTGTTCCAATGGTACCAAGAAGCGGGAGACAAGCCCCCGCGCTACGATTTGTCCGTCACTCCGGCGTTCGCCGGAATCCAGGGGATGTCAGCTTGCCGCGCAACCCGAATGTCCTCCATTTCGCCTTTGCTGGAAAGAAGGAGAACGGCATCCCAAAAATACCGGACTTCCGTCCTCAGTTCCAGTTCCGTTGGTCTGTCTCACCCTGCGGTAACAGCCGCCCCGGTGCTCCTGGAGACTACTCTCCTGTGCCGAGACCCGCCGATCCGGCCGCGGCATCCTCTTTACTCTCGGACGTGGGGTGCGGGCGTTCCAGTGTAACCTCCGGCGCAATCCCATAGCCCCAGCCGGGCGCTTCCGGCGGGCGCACCCGGCCGTTCTCCGGCAGCGGCTCGCCGCTGAAGAAGGGCTGTACCGGCACGAGTTCGCTGCCGTCGCCTGCGCGGAAGATGAACTCTACGAGAGGCGCATTGCCGTGGGCAATACAAAAGTGATAGCTGGCAGTAGCGCCGACGTGGGGAATGACGTCGATCCCGTGAGGTTCAGCCATCTGCGCGGCGCGATGGGCCTCGGTAATCCCGCCGCACCAGGCGAGATCTGGCTGCAGGATGTCGGCACAGCCCCGCTGGATGAGCTCGTGAAAGCCAAAGCGCGTGTACTCGTGCTCGCCGGTGGTGATGCGCGTCCAGGTAATGCGACGCCGGATTTCGGCGTAGCCGTCATAGTCGTCGGGCGGCAGGGCTTCCTCGATCCAGTAGACGTCGTACGGGCGCAGGCGCTCGGCCATGCGCAGCGTGTAAGTGACGTCCCAGGCCATGTAGCAATCCAGCATCAGCAGCATGTCAGGACCCAGCGCCTCCCGGGCGTCGGCCACGTGCTTCTCGTTCAGCTTCATTCCCTCAACGCCGTCCCACGGGCCGTAGGGCATGGCGACTTTATTGCCTACAAAGCCCAGCGACTTATACACGGCGGACTGATTGCCGGTGGCGTAGACCGGTATGGCAGGCTTGGTGGCGCCGCCCAGGAGCTTGTAGACCGGCTGGTCGGCGGCCTTGCCCTTGATGTCCCATAACGCGTTATCAATGCCGCTGATGGCCATGAGCGGCAACCCCTTGCGCCCATATGGAAGCGAAGCGCGAAACATCTGGTCCCAGAGGCGTTCGGTATCACGGGGGTCTTGGCCGACGAGCAAGCGCTTGAGGTGTTGCTCCACGATAAAGCACGCCGGGTTGCCGCCGCCACCAAGTCCGAGGCCCTCTAGTCCCTCATCCGTTCTGATGCGCACGATGATTGGCCCCAAAGGGCCTTGCCACAGCGCTCGCCGTTCGCCATATTCCGCATAGCGCGACATGGGATTGGCCACCCGAATGTGCGAGAGCCAACTCGGCGGCTCCGGCGGCAGGTGGGGAATGAAGGCCTCTACGTCTGTGATTTTCACGTGTCCGGTCCTCTATTGGTGGTGTGTGACAAACCTGGATGGTATGGCAGAATCAAGCGAGCGGGGACACTCTCGGCAATTTGGCCAATTGCATGTCATTCTCCCCTTAAGTAGATTCTTGCCAAACACACTTTGAAGGCGATGAGCGCCCTTTCCTCGCATGGGAAGGCTTGGGTGAGAGCTCATCGCTGCCAACCTACCCTAACCGTTCCGAAGAGGCGGTATTCTGCAGGGAATCCATATTGTTCCGTCCTATGATAACCGGCAGGACTTGCGCGTGTCAGTGCCGGGGATGTGCCCTGGCCCTTCCGCATCCCGCACAACGGCCGTCCAATGCCCATAGGCGCTCAATCCACGTAGAATCTACGGTGAGCGCGAGTGAAGCGCCTTGAGTCGACCACCGGATGCGAAGCTGTTCGCATACATGGGAGCGAGGGAGAAGCCCCTGCGCTACACCCGAGCACAAGGGGAGCGGGGGACGAGCCCCCGCGCTACGTCAGAGCAGACTGACGGTTCGATACGGCAAAGGAGAATCGTAGTTGGGTTCCGAACAACCACGTCGGCATCCTGAAGAGTCGGACGAGCGCAGTCACGTGGGCGTAAAGCCCGGAGTGATCGTGCTCTACCTCGTGGCGCTGGTGGTGACAGCGGCGCTGCTCGTGTGGTTTCTTTATCTCGATCAGCGGCCGTGGTACGGCAACTGGCCGGCGGTCATCCTGTCAGTTATCTTCTTCTCACTCTTTGTCGTGGGGTTTCTCGTGGCACTGCCGCGCCGCGACTGGCGGCAGGCAGCGCTGGGGCCTGCGTTTCTCATCGCGCTCTTTAACGAGATGTTCGGCATTCCCTTTACCATCTACTTGCTGAGCAGCGTCTTTGGCTTCTCTATCGGGTTGGACGGCAGCGAAGGGCACCTCTGGGCCGTGGCCCTGGACCGGCTGGGCTGGGTACGGTTGAGTGTGGGTGTGCCCATGCTGAAATGGGGCGGCAGTGCCGTCGTCTTGACCGGGCTCGTTCTCATGGGTTGGGGCTGGTGGCGCGTGTACCGCGCTCGCGGCGCCCTGGTGACCGTTGGCCTGTACCGCCACGTACGCCACCCGCAATACGTGGGGTTTGTGCTGGTCATGGCCGGCTTTCTCATCCAATGGCCGACGCTCATCACGCTGCTGATGTTCCCGGTCTTGCTGGCAGCCTACGTCCGTCTGGCAGCCGCGGAGGATCGCTATCTCGAACAAACGCACGGTGATGCGTTCCGTGCGTACAAGGAAACCGTACCCGGCTGGCTGCCGCTCAAAAAGTGAACGCAAAGACGCATCAAGCCGATGTCGCGTGCCAGCACAGGCTTGTTGAAGGGTCGAAGCGTGAGCAGGTAAAGTGATCCGACGGCGACACGCTTGCGGGGGAAACGCTACTAATGAGTCCGATTGCAAGACAATTACGGAAGCCCTTGCCGGGCTAGAATGAGAGTAGGCTGTCAGGGATTACGGTATGAAACCTTAGTGACAGGGAAGACACCTTGCGTATGATGAATCGCGCCTTAGCAATCCTCGTGATACTGCTCTTAACTATCGCTGCGCTCGGCTGCGGAGACCCCACGGCAGAGCTGTTGGAAGGCATGGCCACGGGCGTTGCGTCAGATGAAGAAATGCCTCTTGAATATGAGGCGGAGCTTTGCCACAATGCGGCGCGCATCCGTGTGCTGGTCGCCGATACGCCGTCAGAGCGGGCGGCGGGGCTAAGTGGCTACGCTGGACTGCCGGAGGATTCGGGCATGCTATTCGTTCTTGCGGAACCCCAACAGCCGTCGTTCTGGATGAAGGGCATGCTGTTTGCTCTAGACATAATCTGGATACGCGACGGTACCGTGGTGCAGATACATGCCGCAGTCCCGCCCGCACCAAAGGACACACCTGACGACCAACTGCCGCGCTACCGTCCCGACGAGCCAATCACCCACGTGCTGGAACTCACCGCTGGCTCGGCGGCGCGCTATGGGATATCCGTCGGCGACCACATAGCGCTCTGTTCGGACGAAACTCCTACTGCCGGCAACGGCGGCTGAAGAGGCGGGTTCCGGGTAAGGCGCAATTTCGGCTGCATCGCAGGTCGATCTACCGTCAGGTCCAACTCCTAGCAGGTCAGCCGCAGGTTGCAAACCTGCGCTACCGGATGCTGCGATGAACAGAGATTTGTCAGGAGTCTTCATTCAGGCATCGGATCAGCAGAGCTTGAGTACATGTTGCCGGGTTGGGCAAGACAATTCGCAATGCGGGTGGTCATTCTCGGCGGTCTGCGGCAAATGGCGCGTTCTGTGTCTATTCTGGGGAAAGCGCATCTTTGGAGAGCACGTCATCAGCTCCGGCCTGGTGGTTGGCGAGGCGGGCGAGGGTGAAGAGCAGGTCGGAGAGGCGGTTGAGGTAGATGAGGATGGGTGTGGAGAGTTCTTCCTCTTGGGCGAGGGCCACAGCGATCCGTTCGGCGCGGCGGCAGACGGCGCGGGCAAAATGAAGCGCGGCGGCTGCGGGCGTGCCGCCCGGGAGCACGAAGTCAGTCAAGGAAGGGAGTTGCGCGTCCACTTCATCGATGGCTGTTTCTAAGGCTTTCCCATGTGCCGGTGTGATGCGGGGGATGGTGTAGGCCCGTGGCTCCTGCGGCGTAGCGACGTCCGCGCCCATGATGAAGAGCTCGCTCTGGATGCGCTGGAGCAGGCCGGAAAACTCGGCCTGTGCACTCGGCAGGTGTACTATCGCCATTCCCAGCACAGCGCTGAGTTCATCGATGGTGCCGATGAGTTCCATGCGCAGGGCGTGCTTTTGTACACGCTCGCCGCCAAAGAGGGACGTGGTGCCGTCGTCACCGCCGCCGGTGTAGATTGGCATTGAACTGCCGGCCTCCTGAGCCGGTCCCCGCTAACGCGCCTAGGCCAGATGGTGATTCCACCTGGTTCGCGCAACTTCCCGTTCGTGCTGAGCTTGCCTGTCCTGAGCCTGCCGAAGGGTCGAAGTACTGACAGCGAGACGCGTCGGCACGTCAAGATTTGCTTCTGGCATCACATCACCCCGCCAGTCGTGAATGGGACTAGCGTGCTCTGTAAGAGCGCTTTCTTACCAGCGGTGGCCCTTCGATCGGTGGCCCTTCGACAGGCTCAGGGCGAACGGCTATGGGTTGTGCCACTTGCCCTTCGACAGGCCTGTACTAAGCTTGCCGAAGTGCTGAGGGCGAACGGTTGTGGGTTGTGCCATTTGCCCTGCGACAGGCCTGTACTGAGCTTGCCGAAGTGCTCAGGGCCAACGGCTATGAGCTATTGCAGACAGAGAGCCTCATTGGGCGGATAGGTTTACGCTGCTCCTGCCATTCAGTTGTTCATGCAAGAGTTTATTGCCCCAACCGATTAGTCGTTATTCCGTCGCGGCTGCACGCAGCATGTCGCGCATGCGATGCACCAGGGCGAGTCCCTCGTCCCACGGCCGTTGAAAGCAGTTGCGGCCGAAAATGAAGCCGGTAGCACCGGACTGCACGGCGAGGCGGGCCTTTGCCAAGGCTTCCTCATCACTGGCGCGCGAACTGCCTGAGATCAGCACCAGCGTCTTTCCCGCCGACTGCACCGCCTTGGCCAACGCCTCGTCGGGCGTGACTTCCATCGTGTTGTAGGGAGCAGGTGAGAGTTTGTCCCTTTCAAGATCTATCTTGGGAATGTTGATCTTCACCACGTCGGCGCCAAGTTCGCACGCCACGCGCGCCGCGTAATCGATGGCGTAGAAGCTGTCGCGGCCGCCTTTGGCCTCCATGTGCTGGCCGCGGGGATACGCCCACATGATGGTCGGCATGCCGAAGCGGTCGGCGTCTTGCCGCACCTGCCGCCACTGGGCGAAGTCTTCATCCTGGCGCGACGAGCCCATGTAAAGGGTGTAGCCAATGGCGTCGGCGCCGATGCGCACGGCATCTTCGACCGTGGCATTGAGCGGATTGAGCGGGTCGTCGTCGGGCGGAATGTTAGTCTTGCCGTTGAGTTTCACCACCAGCGGCACCCGACCGGCATATGGACGCATGTACTTCAATGCGTTGCCGTACTGCAAGGCCACGCCCGAGAACCCGCCTTCCACCGCCAGCCGCCAGATGTAGTCGGGATCGAGCGCATCCGGATTGTCAAAGAAGTCGACCGGCCCGTGCTCCATGCCGTGGTCTACCGGCAGGAGCATCATGGTGCCGTTGCCGGGACCGTAGCCGTAGAGCAGGCGCTGCAAGCGCACGTACTTTCCAGGACTTAGCTCTAGGTCGTCCAGCGTGACCCGCTGCTTTGTCATTTTATTTGCCAAGACAGCCCCCCTTTAAGTTTTCGCCGTGAAGGCTCTGTAAGTTTACCAATTGCCCAACTCACCGAATATGAGTCTTTCCTCACCATCGTTATGCGACCCTTGGAAATTGTACCGCTTATGCTGGAAATTGCGAGGCATTACTGCTGTACGTTCCGGCTGGACTTTCCCATTAGAGCCCATGCGCAGCGCCAAGCGGGACTCGGAGTGAAGCTATGCGCCCGGAAGCGGCAGGTGTTTCAAGCGATGATACCTCAAAGCGAGTGAGACACAGTGCTTCAATGCATCCACCGGTAGCTCGTCGGTTTTGCGAAATACGATAGCCCTGTTCCCCTCGAACGTAAAGAGGTCGCTGTAGAGTGCATTAAACGTATCATCCAACGATGTGTTGCAGTTGAAGTACAGCGCGTACTGGTGTGGCGACTTCTGCTTCCAGTCCATTCTAATTGTGCTGCCGCCTGTGGTGAGGTAGCTCGGCTCGCCCCACTTTAGGGATTCTTCCACGGCAGCAACGCCCTCTGTTTCTGCTGCCGCTGCAAAGACGATCTGCCTAAGCCGCAGCATTTTCTTGCGCATAGACTCCGGGTAACGGTCGAATACTCGCGCTACATTGGGATCTTCGATTCTGTCCATGCCCGATGGCAAAGTCCTTTTTCGCATCCCGCTTTCACTCATACGGAGTGAGGACAAAGAAGCCGTACCCTCCGGCAATGAAGGAACGGCCGTCGCAAACTCTTAGAGCGTTGCGTGTTGCCTCACTGCTGCTTCCAACCGCGCCAGAGACTCCGCAGGCACGCAAATTGCGCCTAGTTCCGCTTGGGTTAGAATGCCGCCGCCGTGAAAGTCGCTGCCGCCGGTGGGGATCAAGTCGAAGCGCGCCGCCATGATCAGGATGTCGGCACGCTGCTCCGCCCCATATCCGGTGTAGTACGTTTCGATGGCGTCGAGGCCGGCCTCTGCAAGCTCGGGTACGAGTTCATCCAAGTCCACCTGGTCCGCCCCTTCCACGTTATACGGATGCGCCAGCCCGGCGGCGGCCCCGGCGCGGTGAAGGAGCTCGACGGCTTCAACCGGCGTGAGCTTCGGTTGCTCCACGTAGGCCGGCATGCCGTGTCCAAGAAATTTGTCAAAGGCTTCGTTAGCATCGTTCACGTAGCCCTGAGCCAGCATGGCTTTGGCTATGTGTGGGCGTCCCACGGCGCCCCCGTCCGCATCTGCGAGGATTTCCTCCCATACGAGCGGCATTTCGAGCGCGGCCAGTTTTTCAACTATTTTCTGCGCGCGGTAGAGCCGCCCGTCGCGTTGCCGGGCAACGACTGCCTGCAACTCCGGGTGCTCCGTGTCCACGAAATAGCCGAGAATGTGCACGGACTGGCCGTGCCACATGGTGTTAAACTCTATCCCCGCGATCACGCGCACGCCGCAATTCTGTCCGGCCTCCTGCGCGGCGGCGACGCCATCAGTGCTGTCGTGGTCGGTGATGGCGATGCAGTCGAGCCCGGCTTCATGCGCCATGCCCACGAGTTCAGCAGGCGCGAACGCGCCATCGGAGGCGGTGGTGTGCAGGTGGAGATCAATGCCGGGCATGAGCCGCAACAGAGATGCTTGATAGGTGTGAAGTCATTGTGTGGCGCTGCTCAGTCATACTTTCCCTATAATACACTACGGCCTGCCGCCAAAGTATGTGCATATGCAGAGAGGTTTTCGCGCGATGTCGGAGTTTTGGGAGGAGCGCTATGCTGCTGAAGGCGCCATTTGGGGTGACCGGCCTAGCAAGTCGGTAGAGCGTGCCCACGCGCTATTTGGGCAGCATGGCAGCCAAACCCTTCTGATCCCCGGCAGCGGCTATGGGCGTAACGCCCAATTCTTCGCGGACACTGGCTATGACGTGACGGGCATTGAGGTATCCGAGACCGCCCTCGCTATCGCACAGTCCCAAAGTCCCGGCTGCCGCTACACTCACGCCTCCGTTTTGGATGATGTCCTGACTGGCGAGACTTTTGACGGCATTTACTGCTTCAACGTCCTCCACCTCTTTCTGGCCGCGGAACGGCGAGATATGATCCGCCGCTGCCAGCGCTGGTTGCGTCCGGGTGGCTTGGCTTTCTTTATGGTCTTCTCGGAGAAAGAGGCAACGTACGGAAAAGGCAAAGCAGTCGAACCGGAGACATTCGAGACCCGTCCCGGACGGCCCGCGCACTATTTCACTGATGGAGATCTCCGTGCACACTTTGCCGATTACTTGATCCTTGAAACTGATTTGATTGCGGACCCGGAAGACCACAGCCCGGAAGGTCCGCATGTGCACGAACTGCGCTACATCTGTGGTATGAAGCCGCAGCGGGACACTGGGCGGAGGTAAGGCAAGCGCAAAGTCCTGCAGCCAGTCCGTTGGCGAGCCCCGCTGACCCAAGCGGGTTCACACCAGTACCTTCTGGGACAGATTCGTAGGCGGGCTTCTTTCGTTTCGCATTCTGTGCCACGGCTCGCGGTAGGGCAGGCGACAGTTTCGGGTGACTCAGTCGTCTCGTCTGGAGGCTATGGCAGACTCGCCCTATAGAGCCCATTGAAAGAAGGGAAAAGGTTGTCAAGCGCTTGTCTCCACGGCAAGCTCTTGCGCATTAGCAGAACGGCAGGCCCAACTCTTCGAAGTCGTTGTAACGTAAGTCACTCAGCACGTCTGGTACGCAACCGCTGAGGTCGTTGCCAGAGAGGCGCAGCCGCACCAGGTTGGACAGTTGGCCCAGCTCGGGTGGGACCGCTCCACTCAAATGGTTTTCCTCGAGATCCAGCCATGTCAGGTTGGAAAGGTGGCCGAGTTCACTGGGCATCTCTCCGCTCAACTGGTTTCTATCGAGACCCAGCCGTTTCAGGTTGGCGAGTTGGCCTAGTTCAGCCGGAATCACTCCGCTCAGTTCATTGCGGGAGAGCATCAACTCTTCTAAGTTTGCGAGTTGGCCCAGTTCAGCCGGTATCGCTCCGCTCAATTCGTTGCGAGAAAGAGTTAACTCCGCCAAGTTGGCGAGTCGGCCTAATTCAGCCGGTATGTCACCACTCAGGTTGTTGTCTGAGAGGAGCAGGTCTGTCAGATTGGCGAGTTGGCCTAGTTCAGCCGGTACCACTCCACTCAATTCGTTGCGAGTGAGGGTCAGCTCCACCAAATTAGAAAGTTGGCCCAGATCAGCAGGTATCGCTCCGCTTAAGTCGTTGCTATCGAGGGTCAGAATTACCAGGTTGGCGAGTTGGCCTAGTTCAGCCGGTATTGCTCCACTCAGCTTGTTGCGAGAGAGGGTTAACTCCATTAAGTTAGAGAGCTGGCCCAGTTCAGCGGTTATCGCTCCGCTCAAGTCGTTGCTTACAAGGGTCAGAATTACCAGGTTGGAGAGCTGGCCCAGTTCCGCCGGTATCTCCCCGCTCAGATCGTTGGATTCGAGATACAACTCCCTCAGATTGGAGAGTTGACCTAGCTCAGCCGGAATCTCCCCGCTTAACTCGTTGTCAGTGAGATGCAGCCCTTCCAGGTTGGAGAGTTGACCCAACTCAGCCGGCATCACTCCACTCAGACCGTTTTCTTCGAGGTCCAAGCCCACCAGATTGGAGAGTTGGCCTAGTCCAGCCGGAATCTCCCCGCTTAAGTCGTTGCGCGCGAGGTGCAGGCGGGTCAAGTTGGAGAGTTGGCCCAGTGCGGCCGGAATTTCTCCGCTCAAGTCATTGTCGGAGAGGAGCAGTTCCTTCAGATTGGTGAGTTGGCCCAGTTCGACCGGAATCTCCCCGCTTAACTCGTTGTCAGTGAGATTCAGTTCCTCTAGGTCGGAGAGTTTACTCAACTCGGCCGGAATCTCTCCGCGAATCGGATTTGCATAGGCAACGCTGTGCCAGAAATCCCTGTGCAGGAACAGACGTTTCAGTTTTGAGAGTTGACCCAGTTCAGCCGGTATCTCGCCGCCCACCCGGTTATTCTGGAGTCGCAACTCGGTTACACGCCCGAGGTCGTCTGTAATAACGCCGTACCATTCGCTCAGAGGCTTGTCGCTCAGCCAATTGTCGTTGTTTACCCAATCGGGGCCGTCTGTGGCGTTGTAGAGAGCAACCAGCACTTTTCTGTCCGGCTCAGAGGAAACCTGGTTGGGCACAGCGGTAGCAGTGGGCGCAGGCTCGGCCGTAGCCGTGGGTTCAGGCATAGCGGTAGCAGTGGGGACGGGCGTTGCCGTAGCTTCCGGTGTTGCCGCAGTCGTTGGCGTTGGTACAGGGGAGGGTTCGAGCGTTGCAGTTGCAGTGGGTTCGCGCGTGGCCGCGCCCTTTTCCGTTGCGGGTGGGGACGCAACCGGGTCAGCGGTGGGCGATTCCGAAGGCTCGTCCCCGCCGCAGGCCAGGAGAGCCAAAGACAGCCCCATCACAAGGGCAAGTACAGCGAGCCACTTGGTCATCCGCCCCATTTGTGCATCTCCGATCTTGAGGACGACCTGCGGGTCAGTTCCTCCTACTTCCGTTGCGTCGCCTCAGCCCTGCGTCGTCCTACGCACAGGGGGCCACATGCTAACCCTGAAACCGGATGGTTCAGGAGCGGGTCACCAGAAACCTGTAGCCGCGAGGGAGCGCGCGCGCTCCGTCCACTGTCAATTGCAGACATTGACGTCGCGCTCCAACTCAGCTTCGAGTTGCTCCTCAAGCGCCAGGCACGCCTGCCCAGCCTGTTCCGTTAGGTCTTCGCTCTTCTGCTGGACATCGGGGTCTAGCGGACCAGACTCCAGGGAGTTTATTATGTCCTGGAAGTTGGCAAAATCTTCAAGGCTCTTGATCTCCGTGTCGGTATTCTTCACAGTATCCACATACTCCTGGATGAATTGCAGTAATGCCCGGTATGCTGCAATGAAGTTGCCGTGGAGGTCGGATAGGTGTTCCGGAGGTCTCAAGCCTGCCACTTCGTCGAGATATTCATGGGAAACCCCCAGGATGACGTCATAGAAGCCTATGGTCGCCTGCAGAAGCATTCTTGCGAACTCGCTCACAAACTCAAAGTCCTCCTCCGACCAGGATTCGCTGGTTTCAAGCGAGGACACTCGCTCGATCATGTCATTAGGAATGCTGGAAGCGAAGGCCTCGAACGCAGCTTCAATCTCATCATCACCTTCTTCTTCCAGGCCGGAAGTGGCTTCCTCCAGGGCTTCCGCGTACTCCTGCGTCGTGAGTTCCACGCCCTCCTGCACTTGAGTAACCGGCGTGGGCGTTTCCACCACAGCAGGAGTGGGAGTAGCCACTGCAGCAGGGATGGGTGTATCCACTGCAGTGGGAGCGACCGCGACCGTGGACGCCGCAGCAGGCGTGGCCGCGGGACTTGGATCATCGGAACATCCGATGAGCAGCAGCGCCAAAAGCATCGCTCCCAGCGCAACTAGAGCTTTGAGTATTGGCAATTTGCTCTCTCCGCTGCAAGGTCGTATCGACCAGGTTGTGTTGAATCCCCTAGAGTGACTGGCACATATCTCCCGCACTTTGGGCAAATCGCAGCGATTATACGATCATGTGTGCGGCCGGTGTGAGTCTTCTAAGCTATTGAGAGATAGTCTCTAATGTTGGACCATTAGAGACATACCCTATCTATAGTACGTTAGAGTGGTGAGAATCGTACACTCAAGCGATGAGTGCTGTCAAATTTATACCCTGCAGCAACGACGAGTCAGATTACATGACGATACCGATTAAAGGGCTGAACGCATAGAGCGCCGAGATAGCGGAAATATCACCTGGATGGAGTGGGACTGCCAGGGAAGAAGCTTTGTCCTCCCAGGCCACAGAATTGCAAGGGGAAGGAAAGGTGACTCTTGCTCAAAGTCCAGGTTACGCGAAGGTCTCCTCACACTGGAGTGAGGGTTTTGAGACCTATCTTAGTCGGTCCTCATCGAGCCGATTCATAAGATAGCTTCTCGTAGGCGTTCAAATCTCTGGAGTCTATGTTTGCTGAAGACTCGCTGCCTAATTCCGACGCTACCCTAGAGCCCAAGAGCGGGGGACAAGCCCCCGCGCTACAGGAGATCTAGGGGACTTGGGTTGCATGCGGCTGGAATACGTACCTCTTGCCCTGACCTTGCATGTGCAGTCTCGCACCCCATCAACCCAGATTGACCGTTAGTCGCGCCGGACGGGGACACCTTCCAACAGGCCGGCTTGGTGCATAGACTTCCACTCGCCCATGAAGGTCTCGTTCCACGTGTCGGTGAGGGGGTGCTCCAGCATCTCCTGGAAGATAGGCCAGAAGATGATGATGCCGTCGGCGCCGTCGCGGAGGGCGGCGTAGGCGGTGTCGACGCTCCGGACAAGAGCGGCGGTGACGAAGGGACGGTTTTCCCAGCCTGCGAACATGCGCACGCACTCACGGACGAGTTTGGTCGGATCGCCGCCCATCTGCTTCACCGGCTCGCAGAAGGGGAGCACGTGCGTAGCGCCCGCCTGAGCGACGACGGCGGCTTGGGGCAACGAGAAGACGGTCGTGCAATAAGTCTCGATGCCCTCCTCCGCCAAGTGCCGAAAGGCTCCCAACCCATGTACAGTACAGGGAATCTTGATGATAATCTGATCGGACATGCGCGTAAAGAAGTGGCTGACATCGAGCAGTTCGTCCGTCGAGTGGCCGTCCACCTCGACGACCACGGGCTTGTCGGTGATGTCGAGATAACGCTGCACGACGTCCGTGATCTGACCGTATTTCTTCACCATGTCGTTGAGGACGACCGTGTTCGTGACGATACCGGCGGCGCCGCGATCCATCCAGGGCTTGAGGTCCGCGGGATCTCCCGCCAGCCAGATGGCGGGGCCTCTGCCCACCCGCCGGGCTTGCATCACGGGCCCGGTTACCACCGGCTCCACAGCGAACGAACTGGTCTTGGAATTGGTTCCCATGCTGCGCCTCCAGCGTGTCCTAGTGCGATTGTGCTCAGTTTTCCCAAAGTATGACACATTTGGGTTTAGCCGCTTAGCTTCACGTGAATGACTGTGGTACGGCCTTTCTTCTTTTCCTCTCTTACTTCGATGACCTTGGGAAACTTGCGAACGAGGGTCGAAAGTTGGCTCTCTCCGTAGGTTCGAGGGTCAAAGCCTGGATCAAGTTGCCGCAAGTAGTGTCCCACCGCGCCAAGAAAGGCCCATCCGTCATCCTGACGAGTCATCTTTATTGCCTTAACGAGTAGCTTTTGCGCGGCGGAGGACTTGCTACCCGTTGTTGCCGTAGATGGCTTTTTCTCTTTCGTTTTGTCGTCCGGAGGCTTCGAAACCTTCTTTGAGGGTTCCGCTATCTCGAGGTTCTCTGTGTAAATGAACGTTTCACAGGCATTGACGAAGGCTGGCGGCGTCTCGCTTCTTCCAATGCCCATGACGAAGAACCCTTTCTCTCTCGCACGCGTAGCCAAGCGTGTGTAATCCGAATCTGACGATACGATGCACAATCCCTCAACTATGCCGTCGGCGAGAATGTCCATGGCGTCGATGATCAGCGCGCTATCTGTCGCATTCTTGCCCTTCGTGTAGGCAAATTGCTGAATTGGCTGTATAGCATATGTCTGCAACGCGTCCTTCCAGCCTTTCATATTGGACTTTGTCCAGTCACCGTAGATTCTCCTAATAGGTACAACACCAAACTTGTACACTTCAGTCAGGAGGACCTCCAATAGAGACGGCTGGGCGTTGTCACCGTCTATCAAGAGGGCGATACGCCTATCGCTGTTTGTTGGGAGATCAGTTTCCACGCTCTTTCCTCCCCGCAGTTAGAAATCAGAACGAAGCGAAGCCACATTCGTATTCCTTGTCGACGTAGAGATTGTTCGCTCTCAACTTGCCTAGAGTCCACTTACAGGTCGCAGTTGCTCCATTTGACGACTATCGTCCTAGCATCTCCCGCAGCTTAGGGGCGATGCGCCTGGCAATCAGCTTCATACCGGCGTCGTCTGGGTGCACGCCGTCGGGAACAAGGGCCGCATCGTTGGGACCGATGATGGAGGAGCCGTCGATGAGGCGGATGTGCCTATCGCCGCCTGCTTGGCGTTGCGCGACCACCTCGTGCTCTGCCTCACGAAGCGCGGCCACTGTGACCCCCCGCGCGTCGGGCGTCGTATCCGTGAAGTCGCCGTGGCAACTGAGGATACTGATGACCAGGATCGGCGTGGTTGGGTGCCCGATCCGCACGAGCTCGACGAAGTTGCGGAAGGTCTCGCGCCAGGCAGCGGTGTCGAGCCAGTACGAAACGCGCACGTTCACGCCCATGAGCAAGCTAAGCACGTCGAATTCCATGTCGGCGAGCATCATCGCCACGCCGGGCTCGCCCCGCGCCCAACCGCGAAAGCCGAGATTGAGGGGCTCGACTCCCGCCAGACGCGCCGCCTGCGCCACGTACGTCAGGCCCGGGTCGGTCGCCGTGCGGCCTTGCGTAATTGAGTCTCCGTAGGCGGCCCAGACGTATGGCGCGGGGTCAACTGGAGAGAGCTTCGCGCCGTCTGGCACACCGAGCGCGATCGGCTCAAGGCGGGTAACGTAGGGCAAGTAGAGTGCATACGTCTGAGACCCCTCTCTTGGCAGCGGAAATTCGGCGCGGATCTCACCGCCCGGATTGCGTTGACTGTGGGTGGCAACAGGCGCGTCGTCCCGCCAAAGGCTGGTGAGGCCCTCTTCCTCCGGCTGATGGCCGGAATCCCAGGCGCGGAGCGTGACACTCGCTGCGGATGTGGAAAAGACGAGACGCACGCCGGCCGTGGAGAGAGCATGCTGCCACGCGCCCACAGGATAGCTGAGGGAATCCGCCGGAGCCAGTCGCGCGACTTTCACCCGCCCGGAGGCCACGTCCACAAACGGCGCGCCGCGCAGAAAGGGGAGCAGTTCTTCACCGGAATACCAGCGCATTCGGATGTGTCCTTCTGATTACTCGGGGTGCGTTGCTCACTGGAGGACTTTAATTTCGACTGCACTCGCAATGCGCTGCGAAGCGGGTTGGGAGTGGAGGGCAGCCGGATGAACCCCCCACCCGTGCCCTCTCTCTAAGGAGACCCTTGCGTAACCCTTCACCTTTGAGTGGGAAGGTTGGGATGGGGTTGAGACGACTTGACATCATGCTATCTTTAGTTATGAAGGCGCGCTGGATTCCGGCTTTCGCCGGAATGACGGAATTACGCAATGGTCTCTGCCGTGAGAGGGAGAAGTTCTTGCGCCTCCGGCCGGGGTTTCGCAAAATTCTCCCAAGGAGAGGAAATTCTCGCTTCAGCGTCTCACGTCCGGTAGTCGCTGTTGAAGATGACGTATTCGGTAGTGAGATCGCAGCCCCAGGCGGTGGAGGTGGCGTCGCCGTCCGCCAGATCGAGGATGAACATCGATTGTTTCTTATCTAGGAGTGCGGAGGCAGCGTCCTCGTCGAAGTCCGTAGGCGTGCCGTTGTGAAAGAGGAGTATGTCTTCCAGCCAGAGCGATGACTTGTCGGGGTCGAAGTCCACGCCGCTGTAGCCCGCCGCGCACATGATACGCCCCCAATTCGGGTCGGAGCCGAGCACCGCGGTCTTTACCAAGCTGGAGCTCGCCACACTGCGGCCTATAGTGCGGGCGGCGTCCAATGAGGCCGCACCGCGCACCTCAACGCCGAAGACCTTGGTGGCGCCTTCTGCATTGCGTACGATTTCCTTTGCGAGGAAAACCGCAACCGCGCGCAAGGCGCTCTCTAGAGCTGCGCCGGCCGCGCCGCCGTCGATTTCCGGTCCCCCGGCAGCGCCGTTTGCCAGCACCAGCACCGTATCGTTGGTGGAAGTATCGCCGTCCACGCTAATCATGTGGAAAGAATCATCCACGACCCGCTTCAGCGTCGCATGCAGAAAGTCTCTGGCGACCGGGGCGTCTGTGGTGAGGTAGGCGAGCATGGTCGCCATGTTGGGATGGATCATGGCGGCGCCCTTGCACATGCCGCCCACTGCATAGGTGGTGCCGTTGGCTTCAAACTGGGCCGCGGCTTCTTTGGGCCACTCATCAGTGGTCAACATGGCCGTTGCCGCTTCAAGGTGGCGCTCTTTGGCCGGCACAAGCCGGCTGATACCTTCCCGAACAGTTTCCATGGGCAGTTGGTGGCCGATCAGGCCGGTTGAGCAGACGAGAATGTCTTCGGCGTCCACTCCGACCTGAGCTGCCAGCAGTGCCGTCATTTCTCGAGCGTTCGCCATGCCCTGGTCGCCGGTGCAGGCGTTGGCATTGCCGCTGCAGTACACAATGCCGCGGGTCGTTCCGCGCTGCATGCGCTCCTGGTCGAGGAGCACTGGCGCGGCTTTCACCTTGTTCTTCGTGTAAACCCCGGCCACGGTCGCAGGACGTTCGGAGACCAGGCACCCCACGTCGCGTTTCTCGAGACTTGCATCGTACTCTTTGATGCCACAGAAGACACCGTCTGCGAGGAATCCGGCAGGGCGTGTCGCGCCCCCGGCAACCAGTCCTTCCGCGAGTTCTTCAGCCATTGAATTTTTTCCTTAGCTGTGTTTGCACGCCCATCCGGTCGTTTGCGCGTGGCGCTCTGGCCAGAGCCGGCTCGTGCACCGATTCACTCGTGCAGCGCATGCCGCTCTTGACTGCTTAAGACGTGGCGCCAGCGCATGCTGCGTACTGTGAGATTCCCTATGATGATACACGAGACCGCCCAGGGTTGCGCGGCCGCTGGGTCTGCGAGCTGAATTCAAAGAAGTGGGATCTCACTCTTTCGCATCGTCGAGGAATGCCGCAAGCATTTCCCGCGCGTTTTCCCTGATTGGCGGGAAGTGGCTAAAGCAGATGGTGGTAAAGTCCACGTCGAGCAGTTTGGCGAGCGATTCGCGAGCGAGTTCGGGGTCCCGGGTAAAGAGCCACGAAGGGTATTGCAGCTTGCGGAAACGATATTGCAGCGCATCGTCGACTATGAGCAATTTCGCCGGCTCCACGTAGAAGCAGATGCTCCCCTGTGTGTGGCCGGGCGTATGGATGACGCGAACCTGCTCGATTTCAGGTAGATACTCGCAGTCTTCGAGGGGATACTGTACCATTACCGGAGCACTATTGATGAAAGAGACGGCGGAAGGCACTTGCGGGAGCGCTTCGCGGCGCAGAAAGCTGGGCGCAGGTTCGTCGCCGCTAATAATCCCGGCTTCAGTGCGGTGGATCGCCACTGGCGCGCTGGTTGCTTCAGCTAGTTCCGCCAGCCCCCCGGCATGATCGGGGTGACTGTGAGTCAAGGCAATGAGCCGCACTTGTTCCAGCGCAATGCCGAGCGCTCTCAAGCCAGCCTTGATGGCTTGCAGGCTGCCGCGACTGCCTGCGTCTACCAGCACAACCCCGTCATGGGCTTGCAGCACGGTGACGCGTGCTCCCAGTGCGCGCAATTGATGCACACCGGGCGCGATTGCGAATGGTCCTAACAGTGGGATGTCCCGCACCGCTTGCTTGCACTCCATCAGCGTAGTGGTAGGTACGCGTTCTAAACTGAGTGACCTTGTGCCGCCGTAAAGCCGCCAAAGCACATACTAATTCCACGGTACCACGTGCGGCTGGTTTTCAGAAACCTGAGCGGCGCGTATAATACGCTTTAGATTCTCCCAATTCAAACTCTAGGAAAGCCGCATGCAAACGCTCAACGATCTCTTGGAGGATTCGGCAAACCGCTTTGGCGACTCGCCTGCGTTGCTCATCAAGCCGGGCATCCGCGTGCGTTGCTGGCGGTACGGCGAGCTCTGGGAAGCTTCCGGCCGGGTCGCAGCATTCCTGCACCGTCAGGGCATAGCGAAGGGCGACCGAGTGGTCATCTGGGCGCCGAACCGGCCCGAGTGGGTATTGGCCCTCTTTGGCTGCCTGCGGCTCGGGGCGATTGCCGTGCCGTTCGACATTCGCAGCGCGCCGGATTTTGTCGCGGCAGTGCTTGGGCAGACGGAGCCGAAGTTCGCCTTTGTCTCGCAATTCACGCCGGAGAATGCAGAAATCGAAGCCTTGCCGCATGTGAACATTGAAGACCTGGAGGACGCGCTGGAGGGTAACGATGCGGAGATTCCCCGTGTCGAAGTGGCGGCAGACGACATCGCGGAGATAATGTTCACGTCCGGTACGACGGGTGCGCCCAAAGGGGTGATTCTGACCCATGGCAACATCGTTTCCAATGTGGTTGCCGGATGCCGGGAGGTGATGCCGCAGCCGCACTGGCGCTTGCTCTCGCTGCTACCGCTGAGCCACATGTTGGAGCAGACGGTGGGTCTCCTCGCGGTGCTCTTTGGGGGTGGACGAATAGTCTATCCCGTAAGCCGCCAGCCGAGCATCCTGGTGCGCACCATGCAAGAGAACGGCATCACCAGCATCGTGCTCGTGCCCCAGGCGCTGGAACTCTTCATGAACGCCATCGAGCGGCAGGCGGAACTCACCGGCAAGAAAGAGACACTTGCGAAGCTGCTCCGCATGGCGCCGCGCCTTCCCATATGGGCGCGCCGGAAGCTCTTCGGTCAGGTGCATCGTCGCTTTGGCGGCAAACTGCGGTTTGTCATGTGCGGCGGCGCGCGCTTAGACCCGGCGTTGGCGGAGAAGTGGGAAGCGCTGGGCGTCATTGTGCTGCAGGGTTACGGCACGACCGAAGCAGCGCCGATCATTGCCTGCAACAGCTTTCAATACAAGAAGCTGGACGCATTGGGCAAGGTACTGCCGGGCCAAGAAGTAAGGATCGTGTCAGATGGCGAGATTCATACGCGGGGGCCCAACGTCACACCGGGCTATTGGAATCAACCGGAGATTACGGAGGCATCCTTTGAGGATGGATGGTACAAGACCGGCGACTTGGGCTCTATCGACGAGGATGGGTTCCTCTATTTCAAGGGCCGCAAGAAAGACCTGATCGTGCTGGCCAACGGCCAGAACATCTATCCGGAAGACATAGAACCGCTCTTGCAGAACCATGAGGCAGTGGAGGACGCGGTAGTCGTGGGCATGCCAAGTCCGAACGGCGGCGAAGACGTGTACGCCGTGATTGTGCCAAGCGACGGATTCGAAGGCGGCGCGGTGGTAGCGGAAGTAAATCCGCAGCTAGCCGCCCATCAGCAGATCAGAGGGTTCAGCACCTGGCCGGACGAGGAATTCCCTCGCACGCACACCCTCAAGGTAAAGAAAAACCTGGTGCTGGAGCGCCTCATTGCCGATGCGCAAGGGGAAGCAACTGCTGTGGAAACTCCGGCAGAGACTCCCAATGAAACCCAAACTCCATTGGAACAATTGATCGTCCGCATTTGCGATGTCTCACCCGCAGACGTACATGCCGACAGCATTCTGGGTACCGACATCGGCCTGGATTCCCTCGGTCGGGTGGAATTGCTCTCCGCAATTGAACAGGAACTCGGTGTCTACATCGACGAGACCGAGGTGCATCCGGAAACAACGGTTGGGGATCTGGAAGCGCTGCTGGCGCAGGGCAGCGCGAGTGAAGAGGAACGATTCCCAAGTTGGAGCCGCTCTGCGTGGTGTCGGGCGCTCCGTTTTGTACTGCACTACACATTCGTCAAGCCCGGGATAGCGCTGCTCTACAAGGTGCAGGTCGCCGGCAAGGAAAACTTAGAGGGTCTGTCGGGGCCGGTGCTCTATGCGGCGAACCACAATTTGAGAGTTGATGCCGGAATGATTCTTTTAGCGCTCCCGGCGTCAATGCGCAGCCGCCTCGGGATCGCGGCGGCAGCCGACAACTATTTCTCGTCGCTTTGGTGGCGGGTCTTTAGCCCGCTCTTGGGAAACACTTTTCCGTTTGCCCGCCAGGGCCCCGTGCGCCGCAGCCTGGAAAACCTGGGAAACCTGCTCGACAGCGATTGGTCTGTGCTCATTTTCCCGGAGGGTGATCGGACGGATGGAGAAGTAAAGGCCTTCAAGCCCGGCACCGGCTTTGTCGCCATGGAATCACGGACGCCTATCGTCCCGATTCGCGTCACGCTCGTGAAAGAAGGGCTTTACGAGGGGGCTACCTTCCCATCGCGCGGCCACGTGAAGGTGCAGATTGGAAAGCCCTTGGTCTTTTCGCCCGGTACGGACTATCTGGAAGCCACGGAAAAGCTTGAGCAGGCTGTAAGGGCGCTCTAGCCCCGCACCCAACCGTTCCTACTTCGACAAGCTCAGCACGAACGGTTGGTTGACAAGCTCAGCACGAACGGTTGGGTGGGCCGCAATGGAAGCGGCATGGAACGGTGTTTGAGGATCGTAGCAACCGCTCGTCCTGAGCTTGTCGAAGGATGGACGGTTGCCCTGCTACGGATACAGCGGCTTGGTTTCCAAACCCATAGTTTCTGGTAAACCGAGCATGGCGTTGGCGTTCTGCAGTGCCTGGCCGGACGCGCCCTTCACCAAGTTGTCGATGGCGGTAGTGACAATGAGATGCCCCGTCCGCTCGTGCACGACCGGATGAATAAGACAGTGGTTGCTGCCGTAGGTCCACTTGGTATTGGGCGAGACGGCAAGCACCTCTACGAATGGCTCATCGGCATAGCGGGCCTGGTAGAGACTATCCACTGTTTGCTGGGAAATGGGGCTGGCAAGCGACGCATAGCATGTAGCCAGGATGCCGCGGGTCATGGGAATGAGGTGCGGGACGAAGGTGACCTGCACGTCGGTATCCGCCACCGCGCTTAATTCCTGTACGATCTCCGGCATGTGCCGGTGGCCCTGCAGCGCGTAAGCTTCCACGCTCTCATTGACTTCCGAATAGTGATTGGTCAGCGTCAGACTGCGTCCGCCGCCCGAAATGCCGGACTTGGCGTCCACGATCACGTGCGGGGGAATGAGACCTTCTGCAAGGGCAGGCGCCAGACCCAGAATTGCGCCGGTAGGATAGCAGCCGGGGTTGGCTACGATCTTGGCCTGCCGCACTTCATCACGGTGCAACTCTGTGAGACCATAGACGGCGCTCTCCAGAAATTCTGCGCAGGGGTGTTCTTGATACCACTCCTGGTACGTTTGCGGATCATGCAGGCGAAAGTCTGCGGCGATGTCGACGACCGGCACACCGTCCTGAATGAAGGGCAGCAATGCCTCCGCCGATGCCTTGTGCGGCAATCCGGAAAAGACGAGATCTACGTTGGCGGTAATGTCCTCTGTAATCGTCATGGTGGCAAGGTCGCCGTTTGGGAAGAGACCTGTAAATGGGAAGACTTCACCTAGGCGCTTTCCGGCTTGGCTGCGGCCGGTGACGGACACGATCTGCATTTCCGGATGGCCGGCCAATAGCCTGATAAGCTCCAGCCCGGCATAACCGGTTACGTTCAATATGCCGATGTTCATCGCAGTACTCCGCGTGCATGCTTAGTTGCGTCTGCGGACAATTCACCTCGTCCAAGCAAGACGACGAATCTCAATTCTAGGTCAAGAACTCTCAGTCTTTTCGCACTCTAACATAACGAATGAGCCTCAATGCGGGCGTATGTTCCCGCAATCTTGGCCAAGATGTTTAGCCGTAGCGCGGGGGCTTGTCCCTCACAACCTGACACAATGTGCTCCGCCGTCGCGCGGGGGCTTGTCCCCCGCCTCTTAATTGTAAACACAAGCGTTAGGTCGACTAATTGACGAGAATCCCTACTGCACAGACTCGAATGACAGATTGAGAAACACAGTGGGGAATAGAAGTCTAGTGTAGCGAAACGCAGCAGAGTCGTAAAGCTCACCGCATCACGAGCATCAAGACGATAACTGCCGCCAGCCCAATGCGATACAGCGCCAGCGGCCAGAGGCGGCCGCGCTGTAAGTAGCGCAAGAATACTCGAATGCAGAGATACCCCACCACCAGTGCGCTCAAGAACCCGACAACGAATATGGTACCGCCGTCCCCGCTCAGGGCTGCGCCATCGAGATGGCGCGCTTCCCACACCCCCGCGCCAAAGATGACCGGTGCCATGAGTAGGAATGAAAACCGTGCCGCTTGCACCCGGCTCAAGCCTAGCAACATGCCCATCGTGATGGTGCTGCCCGAGCGGGAGACCCCGGGCACGATTGCCAAAGCCTGGGCAAGACCGATAAGCAGGGCTCCTCGCCAACCAAGGTGATCGCAACCGCGCTCGCCGGTGTGTCGGGCGTCCACAATCCAAAGTATGACCCCAACCCCGGCGAGCGTAGCTGCAATGATCCACGGAGAGCGCAGCACTGTCGCCGCAGCCTCTTCGAGCAGCAGACCGGCGACTACCGCGGGCAGCGTGGCGAGCACGAGCAGCCACGCCAGCCGGCGGTTGGGATCGGCCTGGATGTCCCGCTCCCGGATGGAAGTGAGAAACGCAAGCGCAAGCGCCAGGACGTCACGCCAGAAAACCGTAAGCACGGCAAGGAGCGTGCCGACGTGAAGCGCCACCGCGAAGGGCAGACTATTCAGTACTGGCGAAGACCATTGGAAGGCCCAGGGCAGAATAGCGAGATGGCCTGAACTGGAAATCGGCAGGAACTCGGTTATTCCTTGCACGACCCCCAAAATTGCGGCTGCAGCGACATCGTTTCCCCACCACGCCGTCTCTTGGGCGGCATTCGCAATGCCCAGAAATGACATTGATGACCTTGGTTCCTGTCTAGGTGTTGCGGCGCGTTTGTTCTACGTGCCTAATGCTGCTGACGATTGCGGCATTTCCTGCGACGACGGAGCCGATCTGCGGTTGGATCACAGGGTTACCGTCCACTGTAACAATCTCGCCGCCGGCTTCTCGGACGATCAACACTGCTGCGGCCATATCCCAGGCTTCCAACCGGTGGTGAAAGAAGCCGCTGAGACGTCCAGCCGCTACATAGCACAAAGCCAGCGCTGCCGATCCGGTGATGCGCAGCCCCGCTACCAGGGGCCGCAGCGCTGCCGCGAGTGCCATGCTCTCCGAGGAGGCCGGTTCGTTGTGTCCCAAGTCAAAGCCGAGCAGTGCATCATGCCAAGCAACATCTTGTCGCACGGCAATTGGTTCGCCGTTCCACGTCGCGCCCTTTCCTGCTTCGGCCACGAAGAGATCATCCAGCAAGGGATCGTACACCACGCCCACGACAGGCCGCTTCTGCTCGACAAACGCAATGCTCACAGTGAAGAGCGGAAAGCGATTAGCAATGTTGAGAGTGCCGTCGATAGGGTCGATGATCCACGTCGGCTCATCGGACAGCGGACGGTTGACCGTCTCTTCGGTTAGAATGCGATGACTGGGAAACGCAGAGTGAATCTGCTCTTGGATGAGGTCGTTTGCGGCCAGGTCGAGGCCGGTGACGAAGTCACCGCGCCCTTTGGTGTGCACTATGGCAGCGCTGGCAGCGTTGTCACGTAGGTACGCCCCGGATTCCTGAGCTGTGGCAATGGCGACCGCAATGGGTGACGGGGGCATGACTAAAAGTTACCTTTGCGCGTTGTTGGGAGCGGGCCTCCGGGAGCACTGTCGTCTCCGAGAGCGCGGGCGTCCCGCCCGCACCCTACCATACACGAGCAACTGTCGAACCGGAGCAGCTTCTATTGAGGCACCTGGGCTTCTCGCGCTGCGTGGAGCGCTGGCGCAGCCTCGCAACGTTCACGTCAAGTCTCTAGTTCACACCCAATAAGCCCATTCGCCGCCCGAGCATACGCGCTGCCAAAGCGCCAGTCTTCGTTTCGTTGGCAGAGACCGGCCTTCACGGGATTGGATTCTATGTAAGCGATGGCTGCTGTAAAGTGACGCTCATTCCGAATATAGCGATCAAAGTAATCCTGGCTCCAAAATGGCGCGGAGCAGCCAAATTGGTTGACCGCTTGATGGGCTGTAAATGACTTCCAGCTATGTATGATCGCGGATAGGGCAAGCCCTGCCAATGGTGTAAAGAGCACGTGAACATGTGTCGGCATCACAACCCATGCGTGCAAATGGTAGCGTGTGTTAGCGAAAAAGAGCAAGGCATCTTCTACCATCGCTGCAAGCTGTGGCATGCGTAGGGGCGTGTCTTTGGTCTCTTGGTCAAGGTACGCCTCAAGCCGGCGGCGCAAGGCGGTCTTCTTGTGCGTTGCGCTGAGATGGCTAAGCTCTTGGCGCCAGCTTTCGAGTACGTCGGGCGGCAACGTTCCGGCAAGCCGGAAGGTAACCATCTGCGGGATCGCGCCGCCGTCGAAGTGTGGCAGGTAGCCACGAGAGTGCCAACCGCGCGGCTCAAGGGTGGGAGACGGCGACGATGCGGGCGAGACGCCCGCGTTCCCGGGAAGTGGGTTTCCTCTCTTCATACTCAAGTTGCTGGCGATGATGCGGGCGAGACGCCCGCGTTCCCGGAAAGTGGTTTTCCTCTTTTCATTCTCAAATTTCTGGTGATGATGCGGGCGGGACGCCCGCGTTCCCGGGTAGCTCCCAGGCGTCCAATTCCCAGGCTCTACACATCCAACTCACGCGCAAGCCTGTCGGACGTGAGGGCATCTTCCCGGTAGCGCAGAGACTGAGGCGCGGCATAGGCGCGGTAGGCGGCAGTTGTGCGTCCATACGCGGCCAGCAAGGATGCAATGCTAACCGGTTGCCGCTGGTGGTCGTGGGGTGTCCACACCACCAGACGACGTGGCGCGACCAGCGCTGCGGCATCACAGATATCGAATTCGCGTAACACGCCAAAGAGAAACCAGGATGCATCGTAGGCGTAGTGTTCGTTCTCCACCAGCCAGCGGTACGAAGCCAAGCTCTCGTAAGCAATAACTCCTGCAGCGCGCTGGTCCAGGGCGGCTGCAAACAGGGCTATCAGGGCTCCACCGCCACGGCCTCCCAGCATAATCTGCTTCGCGGTTGTCACAGGAATTGTCGCGAGCGCGTCCAACCCACGCAAGACGTCTTGCACACGCATTCCCAGCAGTGGGCGAGCCTGCAAGAATCCCATATAGGCTACTTTGTGGCTAATGTGCCCGTTGTCGCTCGTGCGAGGGTCATCAGACACTGAGAAGCCGGTCTCTCCCATACCTCTCGGGTCAAGCGCCAAGGAGGTTATCCCGCGAACCGCTAAGGCATCGAGCAAGACGGCAGTATCCTCTGAGTCTTTACCTGCTTCATCAATCCAGAGCAGCATCGTGTCTTCTTGGGCGTCGACAGGAGTGCGCAGTACGCAGGGAACCATGATGCCAGGTTCCGATTCGAACACGATGCGTTCGCGCTGCACGCGTTCACTGGAGTCAAGTGGCACTTGCGTGACATCCAATTCGCCGGTCAACGGGGAGAAGGAGAGCACGCGGCGCACGCGCTCGCGCACAACCTGCTGGTAATTTGCAGCTTCGCTCTCGGTGCCGATTTCAGGCAATGCCGGGTCTAAGTCCGCTAATTCTTTGCGGTTGAGCGAGAACACAGTCTCGCTGCCCAACTCGTAGACGTTTCCCGATTCCGTGCACCAAAGCGCTTCGTCGGGCTCGAGTGTAATCTCCGTCTCGTCGTTTCCTTCTTCTTCCTTATCGAATAAGCGGTTGAACCACGCATACGCAGCTTGGCGCATGGGCAGATGGTAGCCGTGGTTCTGTTCCGCCACGGCCAGCGAGAGGAGGTCGGGTACGTCAAGTGCGGCGTAGACGCGCTTTGCGCTTGCCACAGAGTCGCGCGCGCCCGCCAACGGAAAGTAGTCTCCCGTAGCGGCGCCCACGCATAGTGGGCGCGGCGCGACGAGCGAAACATAGTCTTCGTGGTCAAGGCCTACGGCAAGTTGACCAAAGAGGTTCTGCTCAGCATCCTGGGGCCCGACGCTGTCCAAGAGGGCGGGGAATCCGGCTATATAGCAGGTAGGCATCGCCGCTGTCACCCGGTCGTCGAAGGGCACGTACTGGGCAGTATTCGTACCGCCGCCGGAAACTCCCGTGCAGCCGATGCGGGACGGGTCCACGTCTTCCCGGGAGAGGAGGTAGTCGAGAGCGCGAATACTATCCCAAATCATGAATTGAGCCAGGTTGGTTCCCAGCAGCAAACACTGTGCCCCCACGTTGCTATGCTCGCGAGTCGACGAAGTGAAAGCGGAATCTTGCTTGACCGGATCCCAGTACTGCCAGCGCTCGCCCTGGCCGAGAGGATCGTAGGCCAATACGAGATAGCCTTTCTCGGCAAAACCTGCGGGTGTGCGTTGATAGCTGTCCATGGCCTTGCCGTTGCGGCTGTGGCCGAGCGGGAACAGAATCCCTGGGAAAGGCGCTGTGTGCTGTTTTGGCACATAGACAAGTGCGGTCACGTAGAATCGGGGACGGCTCTCGAAGATGATCTTGTGGATCGTGTAGCGTTCACGTTCCAACTTCCCTACCACGCGCGAATTGAGAGAACACTTTTCTTGCGGAAACGGCCCAATGGCCTGCTCGAATGCGGTCATGAGGCGAGCCCGCCGCAGCTTCCATTGTGCCGATGTCTGGATTGCAGCGCGCTCCTTCTCCGCATGGTCGAATAGCACGTGGGCCTGCTGTATCAAGTAATTCTTGAGCATGTCTCCTGGGATTGTGTCAGTGGCGAAGAGTGCGCTCGAAGTTGCCATCGGGGATCATCCCTTCCTGCGGTTCACGCGAGAGTGTCACTTGGAAGCGAGTATAGGTGCAATCCACTCGCCACGTCAATTGGCCGCCGCGGTATGCCTAGAAATACAGGCGAGCATATCGACAAATGAGAACAGGCGAGCATACCGTTCGCCCCCGTATCGTGTCGATAAGCTGAATCGAGTACGGGGCAAGCTCTGGGTATCGTCCTTGGGTGAACGCTGGAGAAATCGGTTTACAGCTTTCACCGATTTTCTCTCCATTCATGCTTCGACAAGCCTGTGCTGAGCCTGTCGAAGTGCTCAGCACGAACGGAGAGATCCGAGTTCACTTTTCATTCGCTTGTGGGGGTTGCGCTTGTGGGACCTTGCCGCAATTCCCCACGGTCGCCAATGCAAAACAGCACTGCGCCCTAGCGCTGACGAAATATGCGCTCTAGCTCTATGCCGGTGAGACTACGAATACCTACCGCAGTATAGATGATGGCAATGGAAAGGATGATAATTGCCGGCACAGAGATAACGGGAAAACTCAAGGCCGTCATCTTGCCCAGCTCTTCGTTGAATGCCGTAGTCCCCGGCTGACTTACCACCACAAGACGCGCCAGGATGTAATTCAAGACTGAGGAAAGAAAGAACGACGCCGCTACGATGTAGGTGGCATGTACCAGGCGCTTTTCGTAGGCTGCTCGTGTGCCGCGATCATCGAGGGCGGTGTCCACCGCCTCGCTATCGATGACCTGATTCAGCAGCATGGAGAGTAGTGAAAACCGGGTCTTGAGCGAACCAAGCACAGCAATGCCGATGAGAAGCGGAATGGCCCCTTCTTTGACGGCAATCCACATGGGATCGAGTTTGAGCAGCCCAATGCCACCGGTGAGCAGAATGCCCACGATGCCCACAACTGGGAGAAAGTTGAAAGTGCGCCGCAGCGAAAAATCAAAAATCCCGTATGCCAGTGGGAAGGCCAGCGCGACCAATAGTCCGTTGACCGGGCCCAACCATTCATCATTGCTGAAGCGCATGAGAATGATAGCGGGAACCACGATATTCAGCAGCAGACTGAGCAAAGGATTCTCGCGTCTTGCAACCGTGTTGTTCTGTGCGGAGTCACTCATCGAAAGTTTGCCTTCTTCGTGCGGCTACAATTCTGACTTTGATTGTACAACGTAGGGGGTTTGGAGGGCACGCGACGAGGCGCACCGCAATCCATCGATAAGTCTAACGGGAACACAAGATTGGTGCTACGCCAATTGTGATGTCCGGCTGCGTCGTCCTTAGGAGGTGTATTTGAGAGTGTGGCAATTAGACCAGGGCGATGGTTTACGTGCTGGTTAGGCCAAGCACAGGATTTGACCCAAGGTGATTTAGTGTGTTCTGCTTGCTGTGCGTAGAAAATCTGCCCGAGGAGTAGTGAATAATCCATGGTGCGCCAATTGGCGAGAGTCTCGCTCAAGAGCGGGGAGCGGATGCATTGTCTGCTGATAGAAGAACCGGAGGCAAGCTGGGCCGAAGACGTGCAGCGTTTGCTTGTGCATAAGCGCGACCACGTGCACTGGCATATCGCGCGTGCTATTGAGGGGCCGCTCGATGAGCTGGAAACACGTTTCTACCTGGGTGTGGTCAATGGGGAGGCGGTTGGCAACATCATGACGGTAGAATACGACGGCATCGGTATACTTGGTCACGTGTTCACGAGTCCCGAGCAGCGGCGCAAAGGCATCGCGAGCCACATCATGGCAGCGCAAATGCGGGACTTCCAAGAGCGTGGCGGGCGGGTGCTCACTCTCGGGACGGGATTTGATTCGCCGCCGTACTGGATATACCACAGCTATGGCTTTCGCAGCATCGTCGAAGATAGCGGTGCTATGTGGTACGTGAATAATTCGGAACAGGCGGAAAATTCCTGGCATGCCGCGATTGGCGAAACTGCTCCGGTCCGCTGGCGCCACTGGCCCCTGGTCAATCTTCTCTGCATCCAGCCCAACGGCGACCGCTTAAGGCACGCCGCGCGGCGCCTCTGGGGTCCACGCAACTTCGAAGGCGATTTCACGCAGTATCTGCGCGATTTGGAATCTGAGAGTCCAACCACAAGCGGGCGCGTGCTCGAGAACGAGTCCGGTCTCGTGGTGGGCTGGGTGAGCATGGAGGATGACCCGATCTGGGGCGGTGCGGCAGCGCTGCTCGATCTCATCATGCATCCCGCAGCCTGGCACGGGGCGGCCGATCTCCTGGCTGCTCTGCCTCTACCCGCAAAGCCGGTCTTCGCCTACGCCGATCACGATTCCCCGAAGAATGACGTCCTCCAAGCGCATGGCTTCACCCAGCAGGCCTCCTGGCCGGACTGGCTTCCTGTGGGCGGCAGCAAATACGGCGTGAACTGCTGGCTGCGGCGGTGACATAACTGTAGCGCGCTAAGAGACTTTGACGAGCAGACCCTTGAGTGGCCTTGAGTCGCTCTCCGGGGAGGGTGTCTAGCCACACGCCGCAATCCAACTGCGAATTCCGACAATTGTCGCAATACTCTAATTATTGACAAACTGTGTTACTATGATTCTATGTTGTGTGAGGGCTGAGAGTGGGACCGCTTCGATAAAGTAGGGGGCAATACGTGACACTCTCACGCCGAGCCTTGATGGCAGGTGCAGCGGCGCTTGGGGCCGGCTGTGGCCCTCTTGGTTCAGTCTTCTCGCCGCCGCCGCTTCCAAAGAGGGCCGAACTCACTTGGGTCTCACTGCCTTTTAGCGGGCTGTACGAACCGGCTGCGCGGGAGCAGAATTCCCTGGCTATGCTCCAGAGTGCCGTGGCGGCCCTGGAGGAAGACACTGGCAACCCCAACGGCCCGGCGCGCGGCAATTACCGTGTGACACCGATTGTCCTGGATAGCTGGGAGCCCTATCCCGCGAGCTGGCGGCAACTCGTAGCATCGCTCGCCGACTTGGAAGTAGACCTCATATCTCTGCATGGGCCCATGGTGCGTGCACTGGCGGAGTTGGCAAAAACGGAATCCCCCGTGCTATTGCCACTCGACCGGTCCGTAGGATTTGACGATACGCTCTTGCTCCAGGAATTCTATCCGTACCTTCTCGATCCCTTCCGATATGAGGGCACACTCTACGCCCTGCCGGTGAACGCGATGCCACTCATGCTCTACTACGACGCGCGCTACTTCGCCGATGCCGGCGTGCCGCCAGTGGATGCGAGCTGGACCTGGGATACCTTGGTTGAGAGCGCGATGGCGTTGACTGTCCGAGATGAAGATGGCGTGACAGCCCACTGGGGACTGGAGGCCCACCGCTACGGGCTGTGGTGGGCGTTGTGGCAGAATGAGGCGCTCTTTCACGACTTTGAGACGGGGGAGTGGCGCTTGCAAGAACCGGCCGCCAGCGAAGCCCTGCAATTCTACAGCGACCTGCTGCACTGCCAGCGCGTCGCACCGCCGCTTGTGAGAGAAGACGTGGCGAAACTATACACCGTTACAGCGAATTCGTGGCCCGCTATGTTCTACAGCCCCCGCCAGGACCTGTGGAACGGTGACTACCGCTGGGCGACGTTACCGCAAGGCAAGGTGCGCAGTGTTCCGGTGTTCAGCGACATGAGCATCGCGACCATGGACTGGACGGAGAATCTCGAACCCGCCTTAACGGCGCTCAAGGGGCTGGCAGGCATCATGCAGCAATTCGTGAGCGTGCCGGCTAAGAAAGATGCGGTCGACCGGCTTAGCTCGTATCGGCGCAACCTGCGTCCCCCGGAGGTCGCGGCAGTACAGGCGTCCATGGAACACGGTCGCACGCTGCCGCAAGGCGGTGCGGCGCCTGACGGGATGCCCGCGCTGGCGCAGGGGCTCATGCGGGGTGACGCGTCAACGCAGTTTACACACGCTGCGGCGCCTTGGTTGGATCGGATGGTGGAAGCTCTCATACGCGGCGAACGAGTTGGGACGGTTTCAAGCGGGAATTGTGCAAACTGATCGTTGCAGTAAGTACGTCCTCCTTGGAGAAGATTCCTGATAAAACGGCTGGTTCATCGAGAATGGGGAAGGCCGAATTCAGAGTATTAAGGCAGCGGTGAAGGGAGCGAAACTATGCTAACGCGCCGGGCATTAATGGCAAGCATGACGGTGCTGGCGGCCGGCTGCGGTGCTCTCGAGTCCTCGTTCTCCGTGCCGAGCCAACCTCAAGTAATTGATCTGACGTGGATGTCAGAGGCGTATGGAGGATTCCGCGAACGGGGGTTCGAGCCGCACGGACTTGAGGAAACGCTCAAGCACATTGTGGCGGCGCTGGCAGAGGACTCCGAAAATCCGTATGGGCCCGTCAAGGCACGCTATACCCTGACATCTCGCTTCGTGCGCTCGGAAAATGCGGATCCGCCGCCGCAGAGTATGGATGATGTCATCGCGTGGTATCGCGGCTTGGAGACCGACATTTTGTCCGTGCCGCCGCTTCTTGCGCAAATTCTGGGAGAGCGAGGCGTGATCCTGCCCCTCGACCAATTCATGACAGCTGATGGTTCCGAGTCTACCGACGCCATTTACCCATACTTGCTTGGGCACTTTCGGTCGGAGGGCGGGCTCTTCGCTCTGCCGGTGGACGCGAGTCCAACTTTGATCCACTACGACCCGAAAGTCCTGTCCCAGGACGACGTGAGCAGGATTAACGAGGGTTGGCACTGGGACGACATGGTGGAGATTGCCGAGAAACTGACCGAGCGCAATGAAGATGGAGAGATTCAGCGTTGGGGTCTGATCACGCAGCACCAAGGCTACTGGTGGGCGTTGTGGCAGAACGCGGCGGAGTTGGCCGACCCAATCACGAAGCAGTGCCGGCTTTTGGAGCCGGCGGCCATTGAAGCGCTGCAATTCTGTTACGACTTGGTACACATGCATCAGGTCTCACCGCCCGTGACGAGTTTCGACGCGTGGAATGTCTTCAATGCACACCCTTGGCCGCCGCTGTTCTTTTCCTCAGTGCAGGGCAATTGGAGTTCCGAGAGCCGCTGGGCACCCTCGCCGCGGGGCAGGCAGCGCAGTGTACCGGTGTTTGGAAACATGGGTATCGCCATTTCCACGAGGGCCCAGAACACAGAGGTAGCTTTTACGGCCCTCAAGGGCCTTGCCGGTGTCATGCAACGTTTTGTGGAAGTGCCGGCGCAAAAGGAAGCGGTCGCCCGGCTGGGCGATTTTCGCAAGACGCTGCTCCCCGCGGAGATCACGGCCTTCCAGCAATCTATGGAACACGGACGTGCGATTCCCTTTGGCCGGGCCGAGTGGAGCGCCATGCAAGCCCTGGAGGAGGGCATTGTGCGGGGTGTTGACGTCCTTACCGTGGTCAACGAGGCCTGCTCCTCCTTGCAAGAGCATGGCTAACCGGAGACGACGTGCAATCCGGTGGTGGACGTGACAAATGACGATTTGCCCGTATGACCCACCTTGGCGGTGGAGACGAGGCAAGGGCTTGTATCCACGGCGCGGACATGCACGCCTAACAGCAAGATCCTTTGGTGGAGAGGCGGATTCAGCTACGATGGAGTCCGCCGAGTTTCGAGACTAACAAGCGGCACTGAAGGAGCGGAAAATTGCTTACACGCCGAACATTGTTGGCAGGCGCAGCAGCGCTAGCGGCCGCCTGCGGCGCCCCCGGGTTTGCGACGTCGCTGCCGACCCGAAGTGGCGAGGGAGATCTCATCTGGGCATCCACGTGGTTTAGCGAACTGCGTGTATCGACCGGTTTTGCCCGGCGTATGATCAATACGCTTGAAGCGGTAATGGCGGCATTGCAGGAGGACACGGAAAACCCCAATGGTCCCGCTAAAGGGGGCTACACCCTGAAGTCGGGCTTCGTTTCTCCAGAGCAAGCTAATCCCCGTCCCAGAAATCAGGATGAGTTTCTGGCGTGGTACAAGAGCCTCGATGCAGACCTATTCACCGTGAATCCGTTTTTGGCGCAAGAGCTGGGAGAGCAGGGCGTGCTGACGCCCTTGGACCAGTTCATCGCCGCCGATGAGGCGTCGCTCATCCAAGGGCACTTCCCGTACCTGGTCGACCAGTTTCGGTCGGCGAGCGGGCTGTTCGCGTTGCCGGTCGATGCAAACCCCTTGATGGTCCACTATGATCCTGAGTACTTCGCGGAGCGGGGCGTGCCGCCGGTGGACGACAGTTGGAGTTGGGATGACATTGTGGCGAACGCGGTCCAATTGACGCAACGCAATGAAAGCGGCGACGTGCAGCGCTGGGGACTGTTCACGCAACATAGCGGATACTGGTGGGCGTTGTGGCAAAACGAGGCAGAGCTGGCCGACCCGGCGACACTAAGGTGCCGGCTACAGGATGCGGCGGCCGCGGAGGCCCTGCACTTCTGCAGCGACCTGTTGCACACCCACCGCGTTTCCCCGCCTGCGAAGAATGTGTTGGAATGGCAAGTTTCTGAACCGGCGTCAAGTCTGTGGCCGGCAATGCTCTACCTGCCGCAGCAGCACTTCTCGCGAGCCGGCTATCGCTGGGCGGCGTTGCCACAGGGCAACGTGCGCAGCGTGCCCGTGGCCGGCAATATGGGCATTGCCATTGCCGCGCGATCACAGCACAAGGAGACGGCCTATACGGCGCTCAAGGGTCTCGTCGACGTCATGCAGCCGCTCGCAAAAGTGCCCGCGCGGAAGGATGCGATCGCGCGCCTGAGTGATTTCGACGAGGACCTGCTCCCCGCAGAGATCGCGGCAATTCAGCAATCCATGGAGCATGGACGCGGTCTGCCCCCGAACCCCCGCATGCAGCGCGCCATGGATGCTATCGTGGAAGGCCTCGCGCAGGGCGATGACGTTGCCACGGTGGTGAGCGATGCTTGCTCGGCGCTGGAGGAATAGCGGTGAATCTGAGAGCGGCCGGAAGGCAAGTTTGGCGGGCCTACCTGCGGAGAATCCTATAACTTTCGTCTGGCGGCCAATCGGAGATTCCAAGCTCTTCGTCCATTAGTGGCGCGGTAAACTCCGTCTCACACGCGTCTCGGTCTATAGCTCTGAGCGGCACACCCGCGCGCAGGAATTCCCCCGGCAGCCATATCGTGCCCTCCGTATCCCACGACCAGAGCATGGTGGATCCGGCCGCCGAACTGTAGCTAACGAATGGCGTGGTCAAGAGGCCCGTGAACGTCAGATGGACGCCGTCCCACTTCTCTCCGACTCGCTTCCAATCAGGTGACAGCGAGCCGGCTCCTGCCGGGCTGTTGCGGTCCTGATTGACGCTAGGAAACGATACACACAGCGCGTGCCAGTCGGCGGGACTGGAAATCTCAAGCACGCGGGCATTTTCGTCGATCTCTGCTGCGAATTTGCCATACTCTTTCGGCTCCATCCAGTCGCCGCTGCCGAACGCAATAACCGTATCGAGGCAGGAGAAATCGCCCATTAGAGTAGAGGTGATCCGCCACTCCACTGGGCGTTGCGCATATGCCTCCCAATGGGCAAGCGACTCGGGAGATGCCTTGTGGGAAGGTGGGTGTGGCGTTTCCTTGCTCACCAGGACCTGCCTGGTCCGGTCCAGCGGCACCCTCCACCAGCGGCTTGCCGGATGGCCTGCTACCGCGCGCGCCAAGCTTGTCAGGTCTGAGCCCCGTGCTAGGGCGGCATTCATGGCCCGGTCGAAACTCCCAGACCAGGGATTGAGCGCGTCCAAAGCTATGACGGCGCGCGCGAAGGCTTGCCGGGGCGTGACGGCGACTTCAACGGGAACCTGATCCCGCTCAATGGTCAGCAGAAAGGCGCAGCCCACCGGGCAGCGCAGCAGCCGGGCGACTAAGTCATCAGTGCGGGATTCCATTGGAGACTATTCTCCTATTCCTAGGACCAGCCTGCGCTGCTGGATTCCACGGCGGGGCGCTCGATTCTGCGTGATTCTCTAGATTCCTCGCTGCGCTCGGAATGACATGTAAAACCAGACCTCTCCGCGGGAAAGCGTGTGTTGTCACCGGACTTCCTGCCACATACAGGTATGAGAAGTAGTGTCGCAGGATCGTAACGAGTGTGAACACTGATTACCCGCGTTCGGCGAAGACCGGCGCGAGCATGTTGTCCACCGGCGCGTAGCTGTCGGTGAGTATGACGGCGGGGCGGCTGTCCACGTACTCCCGTAGGCGTGCGGGGTCGAGTATCGTGCTCACCGGCCCATCCGGCAGCAATTCTCCCACAGTGGTATGCAGCGTTGCTTCTGTGAGCGGCTGCTTGCCGGCGACCAGCACAAAAGTATTGCGCCCCTCCTGTTCCCAGCCGGGACCTTCTGCCAGCAGATAGACGTGGGGGAACACCTGCTCCAGGGTCAGAATCAGCGATGGCAGAAAGACCCCGTGCTCGAAGGTGTCCACCACGTTTAGCATGTAGTACCCGTCGGGGGTCAGGAGATCATGCACAATCTCTGCGAACTCCCGCGTCGTCAAATGGTAGGGCACAGAGAGGTCGTTAAAGGCATCGCCGATGATGGCGTGGTATTGCTCGGGTTCCAAGCGCTTCACCACCAAGCGAGCATCTTCGTTGTACGTGATGACGCTCGTATCGCGGGGGAGTCCCATCCTCGCATGCGCGATTTCGGTAACCGCCGGATCGATCTCCGCCACCTCGATCACAGCATCGGGATAGACCACTTCCAAGTAGCGGGGGAAGGTGTACCCGCCACCGCCAATGGAGAAGGTACGTATGTCTGTGCGGTCACCGGCGATGAATTTCACAAGTTCCGCATATATCTTGACATAATCGTAGTCTAAGCGCGTGGGGTCTTCCAGGATGCTGTAGCTGTGGATGAGGTGGTCGAGCACGAGGCGGCGCTGGGTGACGTTTTCTTCGATTTTCTTTTCGGTGACGCGGATGCAGAAGTAGTTAGTCTCCACGTGGCAGGGGGCGGCGAAGGCGCCGCGGGGTTGCAGCGTAATGGCGTCCTGCGCCATTTGCCGGACGTAGTTCCAGCCGAAGGGCAGACGGTAGGCTTCGCGGCCATAGCTGTAAATGCTCAGCCCGATGAGGAGCAGGACCCCGCCCCCAAGGAGCAGGCGGCGGTTCCATAGGTTGCCGAAAATCACTGCCACGAGCAGGAGCAGCAATGCTACCAGCAAGATGATTGTGCGCGTGCCGAACCACGACACCAGGAAGAATCCGGTGGCAAATGTTCCGGCAATGGCCCCAACCGTGGAGAGGGCATAGATGCGTCCCACGACGCCGCCGGTGCGGCTGAGGTCTTCCAACGTGAGCTTAACGACGACCGGTGTGATGGTGCCCATGAACACGCTGGGCAAGAAGAAGACGACGGCAGTGAAGAAGAGAATCTTCAGCATAAGGTGCACGGGAAGATCTTGCGCGATGCCGGAGATTATGGCTGTCAGGGGCAGGATGGTCAGCGTAAGGATACTGGAGAGGAGAAAGAGCGCGCCCAGCGTAGAGACCGCTGGAAAGCGATCGCCGATGCGCCCACCCAAGTAATTCCCGAGGCTGATGCCCGCCAGCATTACGCCAATGACGCTGGTCCAGGTGTACAGTGAGACGCCCAGGTAGGGGGCAACCATGCGCCCCGCGGTTAGCTCGACGACCAGAGTACAGAAACTCGCTATGAAAACTATGGTGCCCGCTCGCCAAGTTCCGCGCATAGGGTTGCCCTTTCGTAGCAGTGCTCGGTAATTTAATTGCTGGGTCTTGAGTGCGCCGCCGCCCGGCGTACTACCTAATTGCAGTCGGTATCGTTTCTATTGTAGCTGTCACCTTGCCTAGCTCGCATCCTTTAAGGCGCTCCGCTAGACTATGATGAAAAGCACGAAGAGAGATAGGAATTCCGCGATATGTCGATGAAGGGTATCACGGCGCGACAGCGTGAAGACATGATGGCGGTGCTGGCGGCTGCCCTGAAGGCGGTGGATCCGGCGCAGGCGGTACGCAACTGCGTGCGCCGAGAGGGCACGCGCCTGGTAGTCGGAGAAAACGTGTATGATCTCGATTCCTTCAAACGGATTCTCGTCGTTGGCGCCGGCAAAGCCAGCGGGCCGATGGCGCAAGCGCTGGAAGAAATTCTTGATAGCCGCTTAGAGGGCGGCGTGGTTAACGTCAAGGAGGGCTACGCCGTTGACACGCGACGGATCGAATTGATCGAGGCCGCACATCCCGTGCCGGATGAGAGTGGCTTGCGCGGTACCGACCGCATTCTGCGGCTGGCGGCGGAGGCGAATGCAAACGACTTGGTTTTCTGCTTAATTTCCGGTGGTGGTTCGGCGCTCATGGAGTTGCCGGCGGGCGAAATCACGTTGGATGATCTTCAGCAACTTACCGACCTGCTGCTGCGCAGCGGCGCCACCATCAACGAGGTGAATACAGTCCGGAAACACATCTCCCAGGTGAAGGGCGGGGGGCTGGCGCGGGCGGCTGCCCCTGCCACGCTGATCGCCCTCATTCTTTCCGACGTGGTAGGAAATCCGCTTGACTTCATTGCTTCGGGTCCTACCGTCCCCGACACGACCACGTTCCAAGATGCGTGGAATCTGCTAGGGAAGTTCAACTTGCAGGACGCAATACCTCAGAGCGTGCGCGCGCAACTTGAGCGCGGCCTGAACCAATCCATACCGGAAACGCCCAAGGAAGGCGACCCAATCTTTGCGCGCACGGCAAGTGTGCTCGTTGGCAGTAACGAGATCGCGGCCCGTGCGGCATTGGACGCTGCACAGAAACTGGGGTATAATGCACTCCTAGTCACCACCTGGGTGGAAGGTGAGGCGCGTGAAGTGGCCAAGGTGATGGCTGGAGTTGCCAAGGGTCTGATTCGTCACCACTCTCCACTCCCTCCGCCGGCGTGTCTTATCTTCGGTGGTGAAACCACGGTTACGGTGCGCGGTGAGGGCAAAGGCGGGCGCAGCCAAGAGATGGCGCTTGCCGCATCCCTTGCGCTCGACGGCTGGGAAAACGTGGCGGTGATGGCAGTGGGGACAGACGGCACCGACGGTCCCACCGACGCGGCCGGTGGCATTGCGGACGGCACGGTAGCTGCAAGGGCGCGAGCGCTCAACCTGGACCCACTTGCATACCTCGATTCCAACGACTCCTACCATTTCTTGCGGCAGACCGACGCCCTCTTGGTCACCGGGCCAACCAACACCAATGTGAATGACCTGATCTTTGTCTACGCCTTTAGCTAGGAAGATCTTCTAGCTGCCTCGTTCGTTTCCTTCGTTCGGCCGAGTTTCTCGTTCAGTCGTTGGCAGGTATTCTCCACATGGAACTAAGAAACGAGTCCTACCCTCCACTTGATTCGTCATTTCTTCCCCGCGCTCCCGCGCAGCGCTGGCACTCGGTAAGTAGGCGCAGCGACCTGCGGCCCTTATCTCAAGGCCGCAGCAACAGAATTTTTCTTGCTCTCGGTATCGGCGTCGTTGTGTTGCTGCTGGGGGTTGGCGCAGTGTGGCTCGTCAGTCAAGTCTTGGCGTCCAATGGTCCTGCTCCGGCCATACAAGACACCGAAGTTGCTCCCGTTACACCTGTTGCCCCCACTACCAACGCCCCTACCAATGCGGCTACGGCGGAAGTACCTGCCGCGCCTGAATTCCATGTCGTGCAGCCGGGCGAGGTGCTGACTGCCATTGCGAGGAAGTATAATACGACTGTGGAATACTTAGCCGAATTGAATAACATTGAAAATGTTGACTCGATCCGGGTTGGGCAACGACTGCGACTCGTGCCGGAAGAGCAATAGGGCTTGGACGAAGCAAGCATGGGCCAAAGGGGACACTTGCCATGTTCTGCTCGCGCTCTTCCTAGCGCTCGTGTTTTGGCTGAGTCTTACCAGTGTTGCCGACGCGGCGTCGGGCCCGCCGTGGCATTCGGAGACCGATGGGCTGTCAGGAGAAGTGCTGGTTACCTGGCAGCTCTGGGTGCAGGCGCTTGAGGCTGAGTCTTGGGCGCAGGATGAGCAGTCGTGGGTCCCAAGCAGCCTGCCCTGGCTAATTTCCGCGCATCCCACCACCCCCAATGCGGCACTGGCTGCCGGTTCCATGGGACTGCACCGCACCGTGGACGGCGGAATGACGTGGAGCCAACTGCCAGGAATCGTCGCCCCGGTCATCGCAATTGCTTACAAGGCGGGCAATCCTCAGATAGTTTTCGCCGGGACAGAATTGGACGGCAACTACCGTAGCGAAGACGGTGGAGTTTACTGGAGCCGCATTAACGCCGGTCTCCCCCGGGACCAACTCGGCAACGTGACGGGCGCAGTGGCCCTGGCTGCCGACCCAGCCTTACCGAATACGCTCTTTGCCGCGACGACGTCGGCGGGGGGCGTTTACCGCTCGCAAGACGAGGGCACTACCTGGCACCTGGCGAATAGCGGGTTGCCGGAGGAGACGATCTTTAGCATTGCAATTTCTGAGAGCGGGTCACCTGCGCTCTATGCGGCTACGCCGAGCGGTCTGTACCTCTCAAGTGATCGTGCGGGCGCGTGGTCGCTAATCGGCACGCTGCCAATTGAGACTTCCTTAAAACTGCTCCTGGAGCCCGGTGTTCTGGGGTTTCTGCTGTTGGTGGCCGAGGACACAATCTATCGCTCGACAAACGGCGGGCTGACCTGGATTGACCTCGACCTGCCGGCTGATATGCTGCCCATTCGCGATGCAGTTCTTGTGAGCGGCGCAGAATTCGCCTACCTCTTCGTCGTCAGCGCGAACGGTCCACATTGGTTACGGCTTACGCCCGCTTCGCCGCAATCGCCCCCACAGGCAGAGTCGGACACGGCTTCATATATAGATGTTACCGGGCATACCATTCGCGAACCTTTTCTCTCATTCTTCAATTCCCACGGCGGCGTAGCACGGTTCGGCTATCCGCGAACCGATGCCATCAGCGAAGACGGCAGTACCGTACAATACTTTCAACGGGCTCGATTGGAGATCACGGAGGAGGAAGCCGGCGAGCGAGTGGTGCAGTCTCAGCTAGGCAGGGCCCGGAGCACGGGTGTGGATCTAGCGGTTGCCTCCACACAGTCGGACTCGAATGGAACACAAACGCAGTATGCGGTGGACCAGGTGTTTGCAAACTTCTACGCGAACAACAATGGACGTGAAGCGTTTGGCGTCCCGATTGCTCCGGCGGCGGACGAAGTGCAAATCAACGGCGCGATCTTGTATACACAATACTTTGAATTTGCTCGACTCGAACACCATCCCGGCGCCGCAGCACCAATTCTGCTGGGGCTGATTGGCGATGAATACTTGATGCAGAAGGGCTGGCTGGAGTAACGCACATGCGCCGCACTCGGATCGTTGCCACAATCGGACCCTCGTCGGCGAATGAAGACACGCTCCGCGCCTTGCTGCGGGCCGGCTTGGACGTTGCGCGCATCAATTTTTCACATGGCGACCATCAAACTCAGGCGCGTTCCATTGGGTTGTTGCGCCAGTTAGCGGCAGCGGAAGGCGCCAACCTACCTATCATTGGCGATCTGCAAGGCCCCAAGGTACGTGTAGGTGTCGTTGCTGACGAACCCTTGCTGCTTTCCCCGGGTGGTCTGCTTATTCTCGTGGTAGATGGTGACTCAGCCGGTGCGACCGCAAGTGACGGGCTCCACGAATATGCCAGGTCTGTCGATCCCGGTGCGCCACGTGTGGATGTCGCGCCGGTGCGATTTGCAGGCCTTGCAGCCGAAACGCGCCCGGGCGATACTGTCCTGTTTGACGATGGACTGATCGCGGTTGAGGTGATGGCCACACGCGTCCAAGCAGGGCAGACCGCAGTCATTACACGGGTGGTGCGTGGTGGCAAACTAATGAGTGGCAAGGCAGTAGTCGTAAGAGGTCGGAGCCTTAATCTGCCGAGCCTGACCGCCAAAGACTGGGAGGACGTGCGCTTTGCCGTGGAACAAGAGGTGGACTGGGTTGCACTCTCCTACGTCCGGTCGGCAACTGACGTAGAGATTCTGCGGCAACTGATGCTGAACTACGGCGCGACGATACCCATAATTGCAAAGATCGAAACCCAGGAGGCGATTGCGCACTTTGACGAGATTCTCGCGGCCGCGGACGGCATCATGGTGGCGCGGGGCGATCTTGGGGTGCAGGTGCCGCCGGAGGAAGTTCCGTTGCACCAGAAGGCGATCATTGCAAAGACGCGCGCGCAAGGAAAACCGGTGATAACGGCGACCCAGATGCTCGAATCGATGATGCAGCACCCGGTGCCGACCCGGGCAGAAGCCAGCGACGTGGCAAATGCAATCCTGGACGGCAGTGACGCCGTGATGCTCTCCGGGGAAACCGCCGTCGGCCCGTATCCGGTGGAGGCTGTGGCGGTCATGGCGCGCATTGCGACCAGCGTCGACCCGCACGTGGAGAGTTCTGCCGCAATTGACGACGCGAGCGATGCTACCGACGCTATTGCGGCGGCGACCCACCGCATTGCGGATAAGCTATGCGCTACCGCGATCTTTGCGCTTACGCAATCGGGCTATACGGCGCGTATGCTGGCCCGCTTGCGGCCGCACGTACAACTGCTCGCGGTGACGCCGGACAAGTCGATTTGGCGCCAGCTTGCCCTGAGTTGGGGTACGAAACCTTTGCTAGCAACAGTGGAAACGGACACCGACATGGCGATGCGCGAGGCGGTAGAACTGGCGAAGAGCGCGGGACACGTGAAGGATGGCGATACGGTGGTCTTTACGGCCGGCATGCCGTTCGGCGTAGGCGGCACGACGAATCTCATCCGCATCCACGAGATCGGCAAGCCGCTCAGCCTCAAAGGAGACTAGAAGCTATCTCATGAATCGGCTCGAGTGTCATTCATGTACGTGTCGAACAGTGTTCGTTGACTACGTCAAAGGCGCTGACTACGTCAAAGACGGGGAATCTCGAGCGTTTGTGCCAGAGTAAGCAATTGTCAAAGATGATACTTGCGTATGTGGTCGCTCGCTACCCCGCGTAGCAGCACGAGCCGGTGTCGCGTGAAGATGGATTCCCGTTTTCACGGGAATGACGGCAAGATGTCAACACAACCGAGACTCCCTGATTAGATCCGGCTCGGCCAGCCCCATAGTCTCGTGCGTAAACGCCCGCTCCGGTGCCGCCTAAGCGCTACTATTTGAGCAGCAGGACTCTGGAATGGGTGTAGGCGAATATTCCCGCGCCACTAGGTGGAGAAATCGATGCAACCTGGAACCCAACCCCTCGGTGTCTATCTGCACGATGGCTGCTTTCAGCCCCGCAGCGCATATATATTGGAGATTTTGGCTCACGCGGGCATCCCTTTTGTGCGCGTGGACGCCGCCACCTTGCCGGAAGCGCTGGCAACTCTTAAGGTGCTGATCTTGCCGCACCACGAGGTCACCACGCCGGAGATGGGCCGGCTCTATGGCTTCGTGACGGCGGGCGGCGCTCTGATCGGGTTGGGAGGCACGAGCGGCTTGGATGACCTCTTCGGCGTCCGCACGCAGGCAGGCACCCGCGAGGCTTACTTGAATGTTACTCAGGGCGATCATCCTCTGGTGCGCGATCTTCACTCATCCTTGCACGTCTGGGACGCCGCGACCGCCCGCGCGGCCGGGGCCGGTGTGCTGGCCAACCTCTGTGATGGAAAAGGGAATCGCATTGGTGTGGGCGTAAGCGCCTACCGCCTCCAGCGGGGACTGAGCATCTTCTCCGCCGCAGACTTGCCCTGGTGCGTCTTATACATGCTGCAAGGCAAGACCGTGCGTCAAGACGGCCTGCCGGCGCCTGATGGGACTGCCGACATCGATGAAGGAATTCTCAAGTGTGACGACGGCATTGTGTTGAATTGGGACACAGACCGGTCTCCAGGCGCAGAAGTACCCTTTTTCTTAGAGGCCGTCGGCGATGAGCTCCGCGCCATATTGTTGCGCAGCATCTTTCTTGGCGCGCAGTTCACCAATACCGCGCTTCCCATGCTCTGGTACTGGCCCGGCGAAATTGAGGCGGTGGCGCACCTCTCCCACGATTCCGACAACAATGTGCTTGACCGCGCGTTCCAACTCTTGGAGAACACCCGCGCGCTCGGCGTGCACTCCACGTGGTGCATTCAGTACCCGGGCTATACACCCGAACTCTACGCGGCGGTTGCAGAATACGGCAGCGAAATCTGCCTCCACTTTGACGCCCTTTCAGGTAGGGAGCCTAACCGCTGGGACTATGGCGATCTCGTCTTCCAGTGGGAGTTCCTGCGGCGGGAGGCCGGGCTGGACACCATTACGACCAACAAGAACCACTACACGCGCTGGGAAGGGTCGTTAGAATTCTTCCAATGGCTGGAGAAGGTGGGTATTGCCTCCGATCAGACGAAAGGGCCATCCAAGGATGGCAACACCGGCCACCTCTACGGCAGCACCCACCCCTGGTTCCCAATGGATCCAGACTCCGGTCATTTTTGCGACGTGCTGGAAGTCAACTTCTTGACCCAAGACATGGTGCAACCGGTCGGCCATCCGGATTCGCCGGTAGACGCATATGCGCCATACAGCATCGCGGAACCATTAGTCGACCGCGTACGGAAGCACTATGGCGTTGCGCACTACCTCTTCCATCCTCACCACTGCCTGCGGCCCGGTGTACCCGCGGCTATGGCGCAGGTTGTGGCGTACGCGCGGCAGCAGGGCTTGCCGTGGTGGACCTCTGAAGAGATTAACGTGTGGGAACGGAGCCGCCGCACGTTGTCGTTTGGCGAGGTGAGCGATCACGGGGCCAGCCTCAGCGCTGGCGCTTCCCTTGCCAACGCGACGCTGCTCCTGCTGGAAACCGGCAGCGAGCGGCACGCTATTTCTGTAGATCGCCAGTCAATGCCCACCCGTAATGTGGAACGTTACGGTTTCCGGTTCCAGGCGGTCACACAGACGCTTGCTGCTGGGGAGCATAGATTGCAGTGGGGCGAGACCGTCTGACGTGCCTAGGAGCTATTCGCATGCGGCCGCAACTCTTTGCCGGCGGTCTCAAGCAATTCGACCAATCTGCGCCAAAGTGGGCCGTAGCGAAACACAGCGCCAATCTTGCAGAATCCGGTAGGATAGAGCGGGAGTGAGTGGATGCGCATTGCAATCGGAGCCGATCACAACGGATTAGCCAGCAAGAACGAGGTCAAGCAGTGGCTTGAGGTTGCCGGCCATACTGTGGTTGACGTTGGCCCGCATGAACTCGACCCGGAAGACGATTACCCGGATTTTGCTCGCCTTCTGGGCGCGGCCCTGCAACGGGGAGAGGCCGATCGGGGCATCCTGCTCTGCGGCAGTGGCGTGGGTGCGAGCATCGCCGCCAACAAGATGCGCGGTATTCGCGCGGGCCTGTGCCACGATGTGTATTCGGCACATCAGGCGGTCGAACACGACAACGTGAATGTGCTGTGTTTGGGCCCCCGAGTCGTGGGTCCCGCCCTGATGGAGGAACTGGTAACGGCATTCTTGGCCGCCTCGTTTACGGGCGAAGAGCGGCACGCCCGTCGTCTCGCTAAGGTGACGGCCTTGGAGCAGGCGGAACGGGAGGCAGGCATCGGCCAACAGGAGGAAGTGGAAACAACGTAGGCGGGGATGCCGAACGTGCACTTCATGGGTGAATGAGACGGGCATCGGTTGTTGCCGCTGTCTTTTTGACTTTGCGAGTGATTCGAGAGTGCAGGATTAAGATGGATTCCCGCTTTCGCGGGAATGACGGAAAAGAGTTTTCGGGAATGACGGAAAAGAGTGCACGTGAAATGGCGGAAGAAAGTTCACGGGCACGACGGAGAAGAGCTCACGGGCGTGACGGAAGAGAGTTCACGGGAATTACGGATGAGAGCTCACTTTCGGGGAAATATCGGACCGTCCGCAATCACGTAGAGCGCAATCAGGTAGAGCAGGAACTGAACCGGACACACATGGCTAAGTCGCCGTCTGTGTGTTTACAAGGAGGTAACTATGGCAGAGAAGAATAGGCTTGTACAACTGCAAGACTACGACCAGAGCGTGTGGCTGGATAGCATCAGCCGCGGCCTCATTCAATCGGGCCAGCTTCAGGCCCTGGTGGACAACGACGGTCTGCGGGGGATGACGTCGAACCCCGCCATCTTCGAGAAGGCGATTAGCGGTAGCGATGACTACCGCGATCAATTGCGCGCGCTGCACGCCGCCGGCAAGAGTACGACGGAGGTTTACGAAGCGGTTGCGGTTACCGACATTCAATCGGCCTGCGACGTGCTGCGGCCGGTGTACGACGCCAGCGACGGCGAGCACGGCCTGGTTAGTCTTGAGGTCTCGCCGGAACTCGCCTTCGATACGGCGGGCACAATTGGTGAGGTGCGCCGCCTCTGGCAGCAGGTGGACCGTCCGAACCTGATGATCAAGATACCGGCCACTGACGAGGGCATACCCGCGGTGCAGCAGATGCTCACCGAGGGGTACAACGTCAACATCACGCTGATGTTCTCGCTCTCGGACTACGATAACGTGGCCGAGGCGTATATCTCGGCTCTCGAGGCGCGTGCCGCGGCGGGTCAGCCGGTCAACCGCATCGCTTCCGTGGCGAGTTTCTTTGTGAGCCGCATCGATACCTTGGCCGATGAGTTGTTGGAGGCACGGGCTGAGGCCGGCGAGAGTCGCGCGCGGGAGATCTTGGGAAAAGTGGCGATTGCCAACGCGAAGATTGCCTACCAGCACTTCATCGATTTCTTCAAGTCGGAGCGTTTCGCAAAGCTGGAGGCCAAGGGCGCGCGCGTGCAACGCGTGCTCTGGGCGAGCACCAGCACGAAGAACCCTGACTTCTCAGACGTGATGTACGTGGACAATCTCATCGGCCCGCACACCGTGAATACCTTGCCGGACGACACTATGGACGCTTTCCGCGATCACGGCACGCTGGCCCAGACTGTAGATACGGGCGTGGCAGAGGCGCAAGCCGTGTTGGACGCCCTGTCGGCTGTGGGCGTGGACTATGACGCCATGACCCGCCAACTGCAGCAAGAGGGTGTGGATAAGTTTGTGCAGCCGTATCACGCCTTGCTCGAACGCATTGAGCAGGTGTGCGCAGAGCTTGTCGCAACTACCTAGCAATGGCGCGCCAACCTTCATTGGCGGGAGACGCCGACAGCGCGGAAGCTGCGATCCTGCAAGCAATAGCAACGCTCGCGCGCGAAGACGTTAGCACGCGTCTTTGGCAAAAGGACGCCAGCCTCTGGTCTGATGATCTGCAAGAGCAAGCGGCAATTCGCCACCGCCTGGGTTGGCTAAACGTCGTTGCGGACGTGCGGCGCTCCGGGCTGGATGAGATTTTCACGTTCGCTGAAACAGTCCGGGCAGCAGGCTATACTGACGCCGTAATTCTCGGCATGGGCGGGAGCAGTCTGTGCCCCGACGTCTGCCGCGCTACCTTTGGCGCCGCTCCCGGCTGGCTGCGGCTGCATGTGCTCGACAGCACCCATCCCCGCGCCGTGCAGGCCGTGCACGCTGCGGTGGATGTAAGGCGCACGCTCTTCGTGGTGTCGAGCAAGTCCGGCACCACCGGTGAATCGAACGCCTTCTATCAGTACTTTTGGGAACGCGTCAGACAGGCCGGGATCACGCCACCCGGCGCCAACTTCATCGCAATTACCGACCCCGACACTCCGTTGGATGAGGAAGCCACTGCGCGCGGCTTTCGCCACGTCTTCCGCAATCCCGCTGACATTGGCGGCCGGTACTCGGCGCTATCGTTCTTTGGGCTCGTGCCCATGGCTTTGCTTGGGATCGATGTCGCTGACTTTCTTGGCCGCGCGGCGGCGATGGCGCGGCGCTGTGGGCCAGAGGTAGCGGCAGCCGAAAATCCAGGCGTCGTATTGGGAGCGCAGCTTGCAACCCATGCCCAGCAGGGACGGGACAAACTTACCCTCGTATGCGCGCCGGAGATTGCCACGCTGGGTTGGTGGCTGGAACAGCTCGTAGCCGAGAGCCTCGGCAAGCAGGGATTTGGCGTCATTCCGGTCGAGGGCGAGGACGTGGGACAGCCGGACAACTACGGCGCGGACCGGGTCTTCGTGCACATATCTCTCCCTGGCACCGGCGGTAAGAACGACGTGGAGGGGCTCCAAGCGCTGGCAGCTGCAGGCCACCCGGTGATTAGGCTGACAATGGCGGAGACAATGGACTTAGGGCAGGAATTTTTTCGCTGGGAAGTGGCAACGGCGGTAGCCGGTCATCTGCTCGGTGTCAACCCCTTCGATGAGCCAAACGTTCAAGAGAGCAAGGACAACACCGCCGCGCTCCTGCAAACGTACCAGCGGGAAGGAGCGCTGCCGTCGGAGACGCCGGACCTTGTCGCAGGACCGCTCTCACTCTACGGCGATTGCGAAGGTACAACGGTAGCAGAGGCCTTGCAAGGTTTCTTAAGTCACGTGGCGCCCGGCGACTATGTTGCGTTGATGGCGTACTTGCCGCAGGATGAAGTGGTTCAGAGACGCATGGATGCACTGCGCCACACGTTACGTGCCGTCACGCCTGCAGCCACGACGATGGGTTACGGCCCCCGGTTCCTCCATTCCACCGGGCAACTGCACAAGGGCGGGCCGAACGCTGCCGTGTGTTTGCAACTCACGGCCAACATTGCCGACGACGTGCCCATCCCCGGCGCGCCGTATTCGTTCGGGACCTTTATCCAGGCGCAGGCGCTTGGGGACATGCGCTCTTTGCGCGGCCACGGACGCCGTGTGTTGCGCGTACACCTCGGCGCGGACTACGAGCAAGGTCTCGCCGCACTTGAATCTGCCCTGAACGAGTTGCATTGAATAACCAAGGTCTGGTTGTTCATTGCCAGGACCGGTTAGCAATGAGGCCCGTCATTCCTGTAAATGACAGGTAATTCGTTGACAGACTTGAGAACAAAAGCAGCTGAACGCAGTTCTCTACATGAACAGTACACATGTCATTCCGAACGGAGCGCGGAATCTAAGATGTTGAGCCTATTGGGCGACACGTTGCATGGCCCTAGATTCCTCGCTCCGCTCGGAATGACATGATCTGTCAACACTGCCAATTTGGTAGAGAATTTTGTCAACGAATTACTCAACACTTACAATTCCCGCGCGAGCGGGGAGTTGACTTCAACTTCTGTGCGCTAGCCACCGCAATACAGAGCGGGGGACAAGCCCCCGCGCTACATTGCAATTCAGAACGGCGGGACAAGGTTTCGCGCCCGGCGCACCCCATACAAAGCAGGGACAAGCCCCCCGCGCTACGCTTTGGCGCACAGATTTAGTGCAAGCCTCCGCGCCGCGTCCCAGTAATCTGTCGTGCGTTCAATGTCATTGTAGAGATGGCTTCAAGCTTGGGTTTGCATAGATTCACTCGATTGACTATTCTGCTGGGAAACGTAGGGCAACTGCTTTGGCGGGCCTGGTGCAGGCTGATCACTTCGATGTACACGCTATAATGTGTTGCAACAGAAACCCATGAGTTGAGAAGGGGAAGACGCAAATGCAAGTTGCTTCCCAAATTGAGGTATTGGTCGAGAATGCGTCGGCGCCCCGCGGGCTCGAGGGGTGCGCCATCGTGATCTTTGGCGCGACCGGCGATCTAACGCGCCGCATGATTGTGCCCGCACTCTACAACCTACAGCAGCGCGGTCTGCTGCCGCGTGACTTTGCCATCGTAGGATTTTCTCGCAGCAGGTGGGATACGGCGATATTTCGGGACAAGATGAAGGCGGCCGTGCGCGAGTATGCGGGCAACGTTGCCGTTGACGAAGACTCGTGCAATCAGTTTGTGAAGCGTCTGCACTATATCTCCGGCAACTACAGCAATGGTGAGGACTTTCAACAGCTTGCGGCCATGCTGAACACGGTTTCCGATCAGCATAACTGCGGCGGCAGGTACGTCTTCTATCTCTCCACCCCACCCAGCGTGTACTCTAATGTGATCCAGCAACTTGGCGCCGTGGGCCTGCATCATGTGCAGGGCAGTGACGCCTGGCGGCGTGTTGTGATCGAGAAACCGTTTGGCCGGGACCTCGCGACGGCGCAGACACTCAACGCGCAGATTGCAAACGTGTTCGCAGAGTCCCAGACCTACCGCATCGATCACTACCTCGGTAAAGAGACGGTGCAGAATATCCTGGTTTTCCGGCTGGCGAACCACATTTTCGAACCATTGTGGAATCGCCGCTATGTGGACCATGTGCAGATAACTGCATCGGAGAGTTTGGGAATAGAGCACCGAGCCGGATACTACGAAGAGTCCGGCGCGATGCGCGACATGTTTCAGAACCACCTGCTGCAACTCTACTCTCTGGTGGCGATGGACCCGCCGGTAGTGTTTGATGCCGAGGCGGTGGGCGCGGAAAAGATCAAGGTCTTGCGGGCTACCCGCCCCATCCCACTGACGCAGATCGATCAGTGGGCGGTGCGCGGACAATACGGTCCGGGCTGGGTCCGTGAGGAATACGTCAAAGGATATCGCGAAGAGGAGAATACCGACCCGAACTCTAATCGCGAGACCTTTGCCGCGCTGAAGCTCTATATCGACAACTGGCGTTGGGAGGGCGTGCCTTTCTATCTGCGCTCCGGAAAGAGCATGACAAAGAAGGTGACGGAGATTGCCATTCAGTTTAAGCGCGTGCCTCACTTGCTCTTCGGGCTTACCCCTGCCGATGCCCTGAATCCCAATGCGATTGTCATTCGCGTACAGCCTAACGAGGGGTTCTCGCTTCAATTCCGCGTTAAATCCCCCGGTCAGACGATCCAGGTGCATCAAGTCAGCATGAATTTTGACTATGAATCGCTCTTCAATGGTGAAGCGCCGCCGGCGTATGAAACACTGCTACTGGACATAATGAGGGGCGACCGCACGCTCTTTGCCCACAGTGAATGGATTGAATACGCCTGGGGTTTGATTACGCCCATCATCGAGGCGTGGGAATCCCGTCCCGCCGGCAACTTCCCGAATTACGAGGCCGGTAGCTGGGGGCCACCCGAGGCCGATGCCCTTATCGCCATGGACGGCCGCTCCTGGCGACGGCCGTAGGAACGCCAACGAATTCCCCTACTGGTTGTCCTGACGTTCGTGCAGACGGATTCTGCTACACTTAGGGCATTCACCAAAGCTAAGTAGCTAAGAACTGGTCTAGCCAGATATATTGACTGGGAGCATTTGTGCATTTATGAGACGTTCATCGTTACTCTGTGAAACACTGCGGGACGATCCTGCGGAAGCGGACGTACCCAACCACAAGCTACTGGTACGCGGCTGCTTCATCCGGCAACTTGCCTCCGGCATTTACAGCTTGCTGCCCCTTGGCGCGCGCGTTGCGGCCAAGATCGAGCAAGTACTCCGTGAGGAGATGGATGCTATCGGCGGCCAGGAGCTCATCATGCCGGTAGTACAGCCTGCCGAAATCTGGCAGCAGACGGGTCGTTGGTACGACATTGGCGACGACTTGCTGCGGCTGAAGGACCGCGCAGATCACGACCTGGTGCTCGCCATGACCCATGAGGAAGTTATCACCAGCCTCATTGGCTACAACGTGCATTCCTATCGCCAACTGCCGGTGATGCTCTACCAGATCCAGACGAAGTTCCGCGACGAACCGCGTCCGCGGGCCGGAGCGATCAGGCTGCGTGAATTCACGATGAAGGATGCCTACAGCGCGCACGTCACCCAGGAGGACCTGGACCGCTATTATCCTGACGTGTACCAGGCGTACTTCAACATCTTTCGCCGCTGTGGGCTGGACGTGATGTCGGTGGATTCCGACGTGGGCATGATGGGTGGCACCATGGCCCATGAGTTCATGTCGCTGACGCCGGTGGGAGAGGATACGCTGGTGCTCTGTGACGCGTGCGGGCTCAGCGCCAACCGGCAGATTGCCACGTTTCGCAAAGTCGTTGTTGACGGCGGCGAGCCGCAGCCGCTGGAGGAAGTGGCAACGCCGGATACGAAGACAATCGCGGACCTCGCCCTGCTCTTGGACATTCCCGAATCGAGCACCGCGAAAGCTACCTTCTTCATGGGCGACCGGGACTTGATCTTCGCGGTGGTGCGCGGCGACATGGAAGTGAACGAGACTAAGCTCGTAAACGCGACGAAATCCACCATGCTGCGGCCTGCAACCGAGGGAGAACTACGAGAACATGGGATCGTAGGAGGCTATGCCTCGCCGATTGGCGTGAGCGGCGTGCAGGTCGTTGTTGACGATCTGGTGGCCGAGTCCACAAATCTTGTCGCGGGCGCGAATAAGGAAGGCGTTCATCTGTACAACGTGAATTACGGCCGAGACTACAACGCAGACATTGTGGCGGATATTGCCAGCGCGTACGATGGAGCGCCGTGTCCGAGTTGCGGCGGGCCGGTGCATTTGGAGCGTGCTATCGAGGTGGGGAACATCTTCAAGCTGGGCACCAAGTACACGGCGGCGCTCAAGGCGCAGTACCGCGATGAGGCCGGAGAACAGCACCCGATGGTGATGGGATGCTATGGCATTGGCGTCGAGCGGCTCATGGCGGCAGTGGTAGAGGCCTCACACGATGAGCGAGGCATAATCTGGCCGGTCGCTGTTGCGCCCTACCACGTCTACCTGGTGGTGCTGAACCAGAACGACGAAACGGTCTTGCAGGCGGCGGAGCAGCTTTACGCCGATCTCGGCGCGGCCGGCATTTCCGTGCTCTTCGACGACCGCAACGAGAGCCCCGGGGTAAAGTTCACCGACGCCGACCTCCTTGGCATGCCGCTGCGTATTACCGTCAGCCGTCGCACGTTGAAGAATGAGGCGGTAGAACTCAAGCTCCGCACGGATAAGGACTTCACGCTCGTACCGCTGGCGGAGGCCGTCACCCAAGCGCAGTCGCAGATCGAGGCGCTGCAGGCGGCTATTGACGAGCGCGTGGTTGAAGAAGAATTTGTGGTGAGCGCCGGGTAGATTCTCGCTTGAGTGGGAACGACGGTCTAGTCTTTTGCCCGGTCTCCTTGCACGAGAGGACTAGCTGCACGACGCGTATGCGCAGGAGCCCCTCACCGTTCATACTTCGACTGGCTCAGCACGAACGGTGAGGGGCTCTTCACGAGACCACGAGTCTGAGATGAAGCGAGGTGTCTGGGAATTGTGGAGTGTCGCTTCACGAGAATGAGCGTGGCGAATGCACCTCTAGTTCAATCTTCAGGTCCATGGTCCAGCGCGCTTGGCTGAGGTAGTTTGCAAAGTCCATTGGCCGAAAGCCGAGAGCTTTCTCCATCCCTTCGACGCCTGCCGTGAAACCCTCTTTCCACAGCCAGTCGTAATACGCTGCATAGTCAGCGCCCATGCTTTCGGCCACCCACTCCGGCGGCAGCGGGTAGAATTCTACCGTCCTGCCGATGGCGGTACCAATGGCTGCCGCTATCTCCTCCCATGTTAGCGCGTCCCCGGCCAGGTCGAGAGTCTTGCCCGTCCACGCTTCCGGTGCAGCCAGCACCGTGGCGGCGGCGCGGCCGATGTCGTCCACGGCGACGAGTTGGGTGGCAATGTGGGGCGGCATGGGCGCGTGGAGCCGACCCGCCAGCAAGTTGCCGGCCAGGGCGTCCGCGCCGAAGTTATCCATGAAGAAGACAGGCCGCAGCAGCGTCCAGTCTAGGCCGCTGGCTTGCAGGTACTCTTCCGCACAGTACTTTTGCGCGTAATGGGGCACGTCATTCAGGTCTGCCGCGCGCTGCACCGAAGAATAGACGACGTGCCGGACTTTGGCATCCCGAGCCGCGTCGATGCAGGTCTTGAGCTGCTGCCATTCCGCCTCCGGGCCGTCGGCGTAGGGCGTGCCCACAAGGAAAACGCAGTCCACGCCCTGGCACGCTCGTTTCATCTGCTCTGAATCGGTCATGTCGCCCACGACTACCCGCGCCCCGGCTTCTATAAGCGTCTCGGCGCGGGCAAAGTCACGCGTGAGCGCGCGCACGGTTTTCCCAGCAGCCAAGAGTGCGTGCGCCACAGCGCCGCCCTGTTGTCCGGTTGCGCCGGTCACGAGAGTCAGGCCGTTCGACATCTGGGCCAAGTCCCCCTTTTCTCCAATTCTCGCCGGCGAATGATACCACGGTCAGTGGTATAGTGAAAAAAGGAGAATACTTCATGAAAGAATACAAACATACTAATGCGGACGAATATGCGGCGCTCAGCCGTCGCTTTGTTCGTCAGGCCCAAGAAGAATTCGATAAAGGCGACCGGCTCCAAGCATCCGAAAAGGCTTGGGGCGCCGCGGCACACGCAGTCAAGGCCGTTGCCGTGAGCAAAGGCTGGAACCACAACTCACATAGACTGCTCTTTGACATCGTAGACCAAGTCTCCCGCGACATGGAAAACCCTGGCTTGCGCTCGCTCTTCCATGCGGCAAACTCTTTGCACCAGAATTTCTACGAAAACTGGCAGCCGGACGGTTCGGTACAGGCCGGCATCAATGAAGTGAAGCAGTTGGTTGACTTGCTGGATGAGATTCGCACGCGGCCCCCAATGCCGTCCGCTGTGATTGATCCCCGACAGTGGGAGCGCCTCACACGATCTCCAACGGAATAGTTGAACAGGCATACCTGCACGCCGCTCCATCAGCGGGGCACGGGCAGGCCGGTCGTGTTCAGCCGGATGCGGTAGAGGCTCGTGCGGGCAGTGACGAAGAGTGTGCTCCAGTCCGCTCCACCCCAAGCCACATTGGCCGGCTGTTCGTCGCCGATGATCCTCCCGAGCACGTGTCCTGCCGGATTTATCACCCAGATGCCGCCCGGCCCGGTGCAGAAGATGTTTCCTTGCGTGTCCACCTTCATGCCGTCGGGACTGCCGTCATCGCTTGAATTCATATCTGTCCAGAGGCGGTAATTGTCCAGGGCGCCGTCATCTCGCACCGCAAACGCGCGTATGTGGCGCCGCCGGCTGTCATTAACGTAGAGCGTTCGCTCATCGGGCGCAAAGGCAAGACCGTTCGGCCGGTCAAAGTCATCAGCCAAGAGGTGCAGCACGCCGTCGGTCGTAATCATATACACGCCGCGGAAGTCCAGGTCCGGCTCCAATCCCAAGTCCTCCACGCCGTACGGCGGATCGGTAAAGTAGAGCGTGCCGTCAGTGCTTACAACCACGTCGTTTGGGCTGTTGAGACTCTTGCCTTGGTAGGAGTCCGCCAGGGTCGTGTACGTGCCGTCGGCCCCTTGCCTACTCACCCGCCGTGCGGAGTGCTCACAGGAGATGAGTAGCCCCTCGCGGTCCAGCGTAAGACCGTTCGCATTGCCGGAGGGTGTGCGATAGGTACTCACCGAGAAGCCTTCCGGCGATTCTTGCCAGCGCACGGTGCGGCTGTTGGGAATATCGCTGAACAGCAGGCTGCCGTCCCGCCAGACTGGGCCTTCGGTGAATTTGAACCCGCCCGCGACGCGCTCGAGTTCCGCGTCTTGCGGTACAAGCTGAAAGAAAGCGGGATCGCGTACGTCGAAAGTGGTTGCCATGTTGATTTGCTCCAAAGTTATCCGCGTAGCGGCTACGGGGCATGATTCGCTAAATAGTGCCAAGTCTGTGGAGGAGTGCCGGCTAGCGGCGAAGATCCCCTCACCCTAACCCTCTCCCCAAGGAGAGGGGATGTACAGGCTACTCACCTCAATCCCTCCCCCAGGGAGAGGGGCTATACAGGCTACTCACCCTAACCCTCTCCCCCAGGGAGAGGGGCTATACAGGCTACTCACCCTAACCCTCTCCCCCAGGGAGAGGGGCTATACAGGCTACTCACCCTAACCCTCTCCCCCAGGGAGAGGGGATATACAGGCTTATCACCCTGACTCTCCCCCAGGGAAAGGGGATGTACAGGCTACTCACCCTAACCCTCTCCCTGTATAGACCGGGTTGATGGGTAACAGGTGTTCGGGTTGATAGGTTACACCATCGAATATGGGAGTTTTCGTTGTATGCAGTGTCCATGCCATGGAAGTTAGACCAACTCAATACCCTTATGGATACGGCTTTTCCCCTGGCACCAGCTCACGAACTGAACATGAGTATGTCGTGGTGCCTGGAACGTCTATTTCTCTGCCCAACCTAAAGCGCCCAAAGGTGTCAATCAGTACAATGTGTAACCTATCAACCCGAACACCTGTTACCTATCAGCCCAGTCTGTACACTCCCCAGGGAGAGGGAATGTACAGGCTACTCACCCTAACTCTCTTCCCAGGGAGAGGGAATGTCAGGCTACTTACCCTAACTCTCCCCCAGGGAGGAGGGGCTGTACAGGCTACTTACCCTAACCCTCTTCCCGAGAAGAGGAGATGTTCTTGCTTTCTGCCGGGAGTGTGGATAGCCCCCCTAAGGTTATGCCCTTTGGCTTACCGTCGTCGGAAGACGTGTACGGCGCGGCGGTCGACGTCCCAGGAGGCTTCCATGATAGCTTCCGCGAGCGTGGGATGGGGATGAATATTGAGGCCGACTTCCAGGGGCGTTGCTTCCAGCATTTGCGCCAGTCCCATCTCGGCGACGATGTCGGTGGCGCCGGGCCCTATGACGTGGGTACCCAGAATCTCATCGGTCTTGGCGTCGCAGACCATCTTTACAAAGCCTTCGGTCTGCCCCTTGATGAGCGCCTTGCCCAGTGCGGCAAAGGGGAATCGCCCGACTTTCACTTCCTTCCCCTGCGCGGCGGCTTCCTCCTCCAAGAGACCGATGCTCGCGATTTCCGGTCGGCAATACGTGGCGCGAGGCACGCGCAAGGGGTCCAGTGGGAAGGAACTCTCACCGGCAAGGTGCTCCATGGCGATGTGCCCTTCGGCGGTGGCCTTGTGGGCGAGCAGGAAGCCGCCCGCTACGTCGCCTATCGCGTAGACGTGCGGCACATTTGTGCGGCCGTATCCGTCAACCGGAATGATGCCGCCCTCCGACTTTATGCCAAGCGCATCCAATCCAAGGCCCTCGGTGTTGCCAATTCTTCCGACGGCCACAAGCAGCACATCTGCATGCAGAGACTCTTGCTTACCTTTTACTTCAATGTCAACCGTTGCAGAATCTTCATTCGTCTTTAGACTTTCCACCAACAGCTTGGCGTCAGTCTTGACAGTAATCCCACGCCGCTTAAACGAGCGGCCGAGTTCCTTGCCGATGTCTTTGTCTTCCAAGGGCACCAATGTCGGCATGATCTCGACCACCGTCACGGCCACGCCAAAATCGTGAAGGAGACTTGCCCATTCAACGCCTACCGCACCCGCGCCCAAGATGATGACCGACTCCGGCAGCGTGGTGAGTTCAAGCGCATGATCGCTGCTGATCACCGCTTTGCCGTCTATCTCCAGTCCCGGCAGGCTGCGTGGTCGTGAGCCGGTCGCGATGACGACGTTGTCGGCGCTAAGGTCTTGGCCGCCGGCGCTGCTCTCCACGTGCACTGTTTGGGGCGACGTGAGGGTTCCGGTCCCGAAGAAAACGTCTATTTTGTTTCTTTTCAGCAGCCCTTGCACGCCTTTGTGGAGCTGTGCCACCACCTGGGACTTGCGATCAAGCACTTTGGCATAGTCAAATGAAACATCCGTGGCGACAACTCCAAAGGCCGTGCTTTCGTCGCGGGCGTGGTACAGGTGCTCGGCGGATTCCAGCAAAGCCTTGGTGGGGATGCAGCCTTTGTGGAGGCAGATTCCGCCGAGTTTTTCCTTCTCGACCACAGCCACCTTGAGCCCAAGTTGTGCGCCGCGAATTGCGGCAGGGTAGCCCCCCGGGCCACCGCCAATAATCACAACGTCATGTGTGTTTTCTGCCATAGTGCCTTCCCTTCAGGACTGGGTCAGCCTGAAATCGGTATTCATTCAAGAATTCTTCTCGTGTGCGCTAATTCCATCTTGCCGAATGCACTGCTCAGGAATCAAATCGGGCGAACTCTGCGTTCGCCCGATGTTCCGAAACTTGGAGCCAGGAGATTACGCCACCCAGGTGAAAACGCCACCCAGGTGAATGCGCCGCTTAGATCAGCAAGTTATAGGGACTTTCCAGGAGGTCTTTCAAGTCCCGCAGGAACTCAGCTGCAGGAGCGCCGTAAAGTATCCGGTGGTCGGCAGAGATGCTGAGGAACATGATGTCGCGTATGACGATTTCACCATCGCGAACGACGGGACGCGGCTCTATGCCGCCAACGGCAATGATGGCGGACTGAGGAGGATTCACGATGGCGTAAAAGTCACGCACACCGAACATCCCCAGATTCGATACGGTAAACGTGCCGCCTTCCAGGTCGCCGGGTCGATTCTTGCCTTCACGGGTACGCTCAACCAGCACCTTTGCTTCTACGGCGAGTTGACGGAGCGGCTTGGTGTCGCAGTTCTTGAGCACGGGGACCAGCAAACCGCTGGGTACGGCAACAGCAATTCCGATATTTGCCTCTTGGTGATATACAAAGCCGCCATCGCGATAGTAGCCGTTTGCATCCGGATGCCGCATGAGAGAGAGCGCGGTCGCTCTCATGATGATGTCGTTGTAACTAATGCGCTCTTCTTCACTCCAGGCGGCGTTCACCTCCGCCCGCATCGCCTTGGCGGCGCTCATGTCCACTTCCAGCGTAAGGTAGAAATGCGGCACGGTGGTCTTGCTTTCGACCATACGCCGGACGATTGTGGCCTGCATGCGCGAGAGTGAAGCCACCTCAGTCTCGCTCGGCATTGCGGCAGGATCGTCGGAGACGGCAGCGTCGCGTGCCGCCTTTTCAACATCATCCTTGACGATGCGGCCGCCAGGGCCGGTGCCTGTAATCTTCGTGAGGTCAAGACCTTGTTCAGCGGCCATACGGCGCGCGAGCGGCGACGCCTTGACGCGACCGGACGCTGCATCAGTTTGCGCTGCGTCGGCAGGTTGGGATGCGGAGCCGGTCTCTCCTGTGCTGCCGTCGGCGACAGCGCGCTGTGGACTGCCCAAGTCCACGCCGCTCTCCGGGGCATCGCCAGCCGCGGGCTCGGTAGGAGCGGCAACAGCTATCTGCTTTCCTATCTCACTCTCATCACCCACCAATGCTATGGGGGCTCCCAGAGCCGCCGAACCGCCTTCTGCCACGAGAAGCTGAAGCAATGTGCCCTCTTCTACGGATTCGAGATCCATCACGGCCTTATCGGTCTCGATTTCGGCGAGCAACTCGCCCTTCTTGATGCTGTCACCCACCTGCTTATACCACTGCAGGACTCTCCCTTCCTCCATGGTATCGCTAAGCCTGGGCATGGGGACTTCACGGGCCATGTCTTGGGTTGCTCCTCTTCCTGTCGGTCTAAGCGTTGAGGGTAGTTTTCACGGCGTCTACGATCTTTTCCGGACTAGGTATTACCGCTTGCTCCAGGGGTTTGGAATAAGGCATCGGCACTTCCACCCCGCCAACACGTTCGATGGGAGCGTCCAAATGGTCGAATGCTTCTTCGTAGATGGTCGCGGCCACCTCGGCGTTCACGCCAAAGGAGCGGTGCTCTTCTTCCGCGATGACACAGTGGTTCGTCTTCTGTACGGAGTGGACGAGTGTCTCCACGTCAAATGGCCGGATGCTGCGCAAGTCGATAACTTCTACGCTTATGCCCTCTTCGCTCAGTTGGGCGGCGGCCTGCAGTGCAAAGAGCACCATCCGCGAGTGCGCGATGAGGGTGACGTCGCTGCCGACACGCTTCACATCCGCTTCCCCAAAGGGAACGGTGTGCTCACCCTCCGGCACCACGCCCTTGCTGTTGTAGAGGGCCAGATGCTCCAAGAACATTACCGGGTTGTCGTCACGGATAGCAGTCTTAAGCAGGCCCTTGGCATCGGCAGGCACGGCCGGCGCGACTACCTTCAAGCCGGGGATGTACGCGAACCACACGTCAAGGCTGTGCGAATGCTGGGCCGTGAGCTGCTGGCCGCCGCCGCCGGGAGCGCGAATGACCATGGGGCACTTGAGCCTGCCACCGAACATATAGCTGATCTTGGCGGCATGATTCGCAATCTGGTCCATTGCCACCATGCCGAAGTTGATCGTCATGAGTTCGACGACGGGGCGGAGGCCCGTCATTGCTGCGCCAGCGCCTAATCCGACGAATCCTTCTTCCGCGATGGGAGTGTCGATGACGCGCTTTTCGCCAAAGCGTTCCAGCAGGCCCTCGGTGACTTTGTATGCGCCCTGAAAGACACCGACCTCTTCACCCATAACGAAGACGTCCGGGTCTTGGTCCATTTCCTCAATCAGGGCATCGCGCAGGGCTTCCCGATATGAAATTTCTGCCATAGGTCTTGTGCTCCCTGGGACAGATGATTAGAAAATATGCCCGTTATCTGCTTGCGTTTTGCGCGGTAGCAACTCAAGCGCGGCCAATACCGCTATGGCCAAGCCGGCCGCAGCGAAAACGTATGCGCCCGAATGCAGCCGCATGCGCAACTCCAACTCACGAAGGTCGGCTGTGGTCGACCGCGCCAGTTCCCTGAGGTCAGACTTGGTCGCTAAGGCGTCATGCGAGTCGCCCATGACGTCTAACCTGGCCTCCGCTTTGACCTCGCCAAAACCTGCTGCCGTAAGCGTTTTACGGCTCTATGGGTGTCAAACGCCGCCATGCCTACACATCCTCGGCGTACACGAATTTTTCCAGTTCCGCCACGTCAGGGAACGGGCTCCGCTCGGCAAAGTCCACCGCTGATTGCACCTTGGCAAGCACGGCTTCTTCAATGTCGTCGGCGTCTTCCTGTGTGAAGATCTCACCCTCGAGCAGGCGCTTCCGGAAGTTCTCTACCGGGTCGCGTTCACGCCACTCCGCAATTTCGTCTACGGTGCGGTAGTTCTTGCCCGCATCCGCCATCGAGTGGCCGCGATAGCGGTACGTGACGCACTCGACAAATATCGGCTCGCTTGTGCGCCGCACTTCTTCTACGAGCTTCTTCGTTAGTTGGTACACCGCGAGCACGTCCATGCCATTAACTTTGTAGCCGGGAATGTCATAGGCCACGCCCTTCTTCCACAACTCGGTTACGGCGGAGGCGCGCGCAACGCTGGTACCCATGCCGTATTGGTTGTTCGTGCAGATGAAGAGGTTCGGCAGTTTCCACAGCGAGGCAATGTTGAGCGCTTCGTGGAAAGCCCCAATATTGGTGGCGCCGTCGCCAAAAGTGGACATAACGATTTCATCGCTGTCCCGGTACTTGATGGCAAACGAGACACCGGTGGAGAGCGGGATACTGCCGCCCACGATGCCGTAGCCGCCCATGAAGCGGCGGTCGGGGTCTACCAGGTGCATCGAGCCGCCACGGCCCTTTGCGCAACCGTCCCGCTTACCGAACAGCTCTGCCATAACGGTACCGTGTGGCAACTCACGCACTATGGCTGAGCCGTGCACACGGTAACTACCGAAAAAGTAGTCTTCTTTTCTTAGCGCCTTAAGGGTACCGACGACGGTGGCTTCCTCACCGATGTTTAGGTGGCAGTAGCCGCCGATTTTGGCACGCAAGTACATTTCCGCCACACGCTCCTCAAAGCGCCTGACGTATAGCATGCTGGTATAGAAGTCGATAAGTTGGTCGTTCTCATAGTTGGCGAGATCGCCGGAGTCGCGTACCGGGAGCTCAGTGTCAGTAACCTGGTCTGTCGGTTCCTGGCTTTGGCTCATTCCCGTATTACCTCCTTTGGCATCTCGGGCTGGAAGCCCTGTTTTACCGTGTCACGCAACCCGCAAAATGCAACGGGACCCCGATACGCCAAGTATGGGCATTTCCCGTTGTCCCCAGCGCGCTGCGTGATGTTCGCACATCACCGTGCACTCTGTTCGAGCGCGGCCCAATTCCTCATGGTGCGCATTTCGCACCCAGCCAAAATGCACGCACCACCGTTGGCATGCCACGCTCCACCTTCCTCATTATACCGTAGAGAAACACTGCGTGGCACGACCCGGGGGGCGAACAGGCTCGTGCTATACTGTGCGGAAGATCTGAAAGTTGATTTTTCACATATAAGGGTGCTTGCATGCTGGCTGTGGTGCAACGCGTGCGTGAAGCGCGTGTGGACGTTGGTGAAAGACTTGTCAGTAGCATCGGCCAGGGGCTTGTCGTGCTCATTGCCGTGAAGACTGGCGATACGGGAGAGGCTGCAACGTATGTTGCTACGAAGCTCGCTACCTTACGCATCTTTGGCGATGAAGCCGGCAAGATGAATCTCTCGGTGCAGGAGGTGGGCGGCGCAGTGCTCGTGGTCTCGCAGTTCACGCTCTATGGCGAGACCCGCAAGGGCCGCCGGCCGAGCTTTACCAAGTCCGCCCGGCCGGAGGAAGCCGAGCCATTGATCGGGCAGGTAGTCAGCAGTCTGCAGGACCAGGGAATACCCGTTGCTTGCGGTGAGTTCGGAGCAATGATGCAGCTATCACTCATCAACGACGGGCCGGTTACCATCATTCTCGATTCGGACGACCGCGAGATTCCGCGCCGACAGGCATAGGTGAAGGCGACGGCGACCGGCGGACGTTGCGCGAAGAGTCACAAGGGGCGGGCACAATCACCTGAGTTTCAAGCTGGTGATCGCGTCCGCCCTTTGTGATTCTAACGGCATACTTTTCCGACAGGCTGCAAGAGAGCCGCTACTCTGCGGTTTCTTCTGCTGTGCCCTCTGCGGTGGGTTCCTCGACAGATGCCTCAGCCGGGGGGGGCCTCAAGAGAAGCCTCCACAGCGGGTTCTCCAGGAGGTGCATCCCCGCTGGGCGCTTCTGCAGACGCCTCCGTAGCGGGTTCCTCACCATCGCCGCCCTCGAAGAACCGCGTGGCTTGCTCCTGCAGCGAAGCGGCTGACGTCGCCGCAGACGCGGCGACTGCCTCTTGCTCATCAACGTCGGTATCTTCCTCTTCGGAGAAGAGCGCCGCGGCTGCTTGCTCCGCAGCCTGCTGACTGCGCAAGGCCGCTGCTTCCTCGCGGGCGCGAATGCCGGTGCCGGCCGGAATGAGCTTGCCGATGATGACATTCTCTTTGAGGCTCACCAAGCGGTCCACCGTGCCTTCCAGGGCAGCGTCAGTGAGGACGCGCGTCGTCTCCTGGAATGACGCTGCGGCCAAGAAGGAGTCTGTTTGCAGGCTCGACTTGGTAATGCCCAGCAGCATCTGTTCGGCGGTGACCGCCTCGCCGCCTTCCGCAAGCACGCGCTTGTTGGCCTCCTCAAATTTGAGGCGGTCCACAAGTTCGCCGGGCAGGAAGTCGGCATCGCCGGCATGTTCAATGCGCACGCGGCGCAGCATCTGCCGCACGATAACTTCGATGTGCTTATCGTTAATGTAGACGCCCTGTGACCGGTAGACCTTTTGGACTTCCTCCACGAGATAGCGTTGGACTGCCTCGCGACCGAGGATGCGAAGGACGTCCTGTGGATTCTTCGATCCTTCCGTCAACTGGTCGCCGGCGTTGATCTTGTCACCGGGTCTCACCAGCAGGTAGGCGGAAAGCGGGACGCTGTACTCACGCTCCTCTGTTTCTTCGAAATTTACGGTGACAAAGCCGTCGTCGAGACTAACCTGACCGGCAACATGCGCAAAGATTTCGCGTTCGACAATCTCGGCGCCGTCTTTGGCGGATGCTTTTGCCTCGCTCTCTTCGCCTGCGTCCTGGCGCGCCAAGACGTGGCCATACGCCACTTCATCGCCATCGGCGACGAGCAACGTGAAACCGTCAGGCACGGCAATGCGCTCGGCGAAAGTCTGGACAGAAGCAATGGCGATTTTCAAGTGATCGTCGGCGCGGTCGATGGCTACCTCGCCGTCGATGTCGCTAATGATGGCGACACCTTTCGGCAGGCGCGCCTCGAAGAGTTCTTCAACACGGGGCAGACCACGAGTGATGTCCTCGGTGGCGACGCCGCCGGTGTGGAAGGTACGCATAGTGAGCTGCGTACCCGGCTCGCCGATGGACTGGGCAGCGATGATTCCGACGGCAGCGCCTTCGGCAACGACTGCGTTGCGGGCGAGGTCACGGCCGTAGCACTTGGCGCAAACTCCTACCCGCGCCTGGCACGTCACGGGGCTGCGAACTTGCACGCTATCCAGACCTGCTTCGTCAATCGCCGCGGCTTCTGGGTCATTGATGAATTGCCCGGCGTCCACGATGATTTCGCCCGTAGCGGGATGGATGATGGGATGGAGGGCGAAGCGTCCGTTCACGCGCTCGCCAAGCGAGTCCGCGACGTCGCGGTCTTGCGGTCCGCGTGTCGTGATACCAATAGCTGCACCGCAGTCGTCCTCACGAATGATTACGTCCTGCGCGACATCGATGAGGCGCCGGGTAAGATATCCTGAGTCCGCCGTGCGCAGAGCGGTATCGGCCAGTCCCTTGCGCGCGCCGTGCGTCGAAATAAAGTACTCCAGCACGCTCAGGCCCTCGCGGAGGTTTGAACGCACCGGCAATGGGATGACACGGCCCTGCGGGTCAGCCATCAGGCCCCGCATGCCTGCCAACTGCCGCACCTGCTCAAAGCCGCCCTTAGCTGCGCCGGAGACCGACATCATGTAGATGTTGCCGCCTTTGCTCAGGTTTATCTTCACAGCGTCGGTAACGTCATCCTGTGCCTGTTTCCAGGTGCGAATAACGAGGTCGCGCTGCTCTTGCTCGGTGATGATCCCGCGACTGTACTGCTGCTCGATAAGCGCCACCCGCTTTTCGGCGTCGGCGAGAATCCCCAGCTTTTCCGTCGGCATTTCAATATCCGACATGGCGATCGTAGAACCGGAGAGCGTAGCGTAGTGGAATCCGATCTCCTTGATGTCGTCCACGAGCCGGATTGCTTCCTCCGGACCGGCCCTGCGCAGGGCCGCATCAACCACGTCTTTCAAATTGCCCTTATCCATGAACTCCTGCCGGAAACGGAGAGCGCGGGGCAAAATCCGGTTGAAGAGCACCTGGCCGGGTGTGGCGTCATACAGGTCGCCGTATTGGAACGGGTTTTCAGGATTTTCCATGTTATCCGGCACGTCAATGGGATTTGCGCGAATCTTGACGAGTTCGCGCAGTCCAACCATTCCCATGTCATGCGCCAGCATGACTTCGTCAAAGTCATTGAAGACGCGGGCCTTGGCGTCTGCAGCCTCCAGGTTGCCGTTGGTTTCCGTCTCTACACTGGTGAGATAGTAGCAACCCAAGACCATGTCTTTCGTCGGACTGACGACGGGTGAGCCGTCGGCAGGCAGCAATAAGTTGCGCGACGAGAGCATGAGGTCATAGGCTTCGGCACGCGCTTGTCGCGAAAGTGGGACGTGCACTGCCATCTGATCGCCGTCGAAGTCAGCATTGAAGGCTTGGCAAACGAGCGGATGCAGTTGCACGGCGTTGCCTTCCACCAGCACCACTTCAAAGGCCTGAATGCCCAGACGGTGCAGAGTCGGCGCGCGATTGAGCAACACAGGATGGTTAGTGGTCACCTCTTCCAAGGCGTCCCACACCTCCGACGCACCGCGCTCGACCATGCGCTTTGCCATCTTCACGGTGGCGGCGTGGCCGCTATCGACCAACGTGCGCATGACGAACGGCTTGAATAGCTCCAAAGCCATGCGCTTGGGAAGGCCGCACTGGTGCAGGCGCAAATCGGGACCCACGACGATGACGGAACGGCCGGAATAGTCCACCCGCTTGCCGAGCAAGTTCTGGCGGAAACGCCCCTGCTTGCCGCGCAGCAAGTCGGAGAGGCTCTTCAATTTGTGGCCGGTGGAGCCTGCTACCGCGCGACCGCGTCGTCCATTGTCTACCAGGGCGTCAACCGCTTCTTGGAGCATGCGCTTCTCGTTGCGGATGATGATTTCCGGTGCGCCGAGGTCCAGCAGTTTCTTCAACCGGTTATTGCGGTTGATTACACGACGATAGAGGTCATTGAGATCGCTGGTGGCAAAACGTCCGCCGTCCAATTGGACCATGGGCCGTAAATCAGGTGGGAGCACGGGAAGCGCGGAGAGGATCATCCATTCCGGGCGGTTGCCGGAACGTCGGAACGACTCCACGATTCGCATCCGCTTGATCGCCTTCTTTCGCTTCTGGCTGGAGGTGGAGCGAACTTCGTCCCGCAGATGGCTTGCCAACGCGTCGAGGTCGAGGCCGCGCAACACGCTCAGCAGCCCTTCAGCGCCCATCGCCGCCTCGAACATGCCTTCACAAGTCTGGGTGAGGCGTTGATAGAGAGACTCATCGAGGATGAGCAGCGGCTGCAACAGCTTAAGGTCTTCGGCTTTCTGCGCCATGAAGTCCGGCAGCGCTGTGAGTTCCTTTTCCATCTGCTCTTGCGCATTGGCAATCTCACCGTCCGCTTTTTCGCGCAGAGCCGCTTGGCTCTCAGGCAAGGCGGTCTTGAGCTGCTCCTGCTCCGCTTGGACGCGTTCGGCGATACTGTTGATGTACGTGTCGCTGGCTTTTTCGAAGCTGCTTAGGTGTTTCTTCTCTATTACTTCGTCTTCTGCAAGAAAGGCAACTTCCTGCCAGGGTACGATGAGATCGTACTCGGCAGCGCCGCCAAGCCACTCAGCAAGCTGATCGCGTAACTCGGTGACGTGATGCTCTTCCGCCACAGTGGCCTGCTCAATCAACTCATCCAGTTGATCGTCGTCTTTGGAGATAGCGTCGTCGAGGTCCTGCAGGTCTGTGACCAACTTTTCTTCGATTTCCTGGATACGCTCTTGCGTGCGCGCTTCGAGCTGCGTGCGCCGATCTCTTTCTTCTTCGTCAAGGTTGGCGAGCGCTTCTGTTACAGCTTCATCATCTACTTTGCTGATGATGTACGCGGCAAAGTAGAGGACGCGCTCGAGGTTGCGCGGGGATATGTCGAGCAATTGGCCCAGACGGCTGGGCGTGCCCTTGAAGTACCAGATGTGGCTCACTGAGGCAGCAAGCTCAATGTGGCCCATCCGCTCCCGGCGTACGCGTGACCGGGCAACTTCCACGCCGCACTTATCGCAAATGATTCCCTTGTAGCGGTAGCGCTTATACTTGCCGCAATAGCATTCGTAGTCTTTCGTCGGCCCGAAAATTCTCTCGCAGAAAAGCCCATCGCGCTCCGGCTTCAAGGTCCGATAGTTGATCGTTTCCGGCTTGGTAACTTCGCCGTAGGACCAGCTAAGGATTTGCTCCGGTGACGCTAGGCCGATGCGTAGGGCGTTGAATTCGTTGACATCGAGCATATAACAATACGCCTCCTCGTACTGTGCTGGGAAAAAGCTTTGCTAGCAGCGGCAGACTGCCGTTGGGCGAACACAGGTCCCAAACTTGTGCTATTCGTGATGCTCGCGACCTTGCAGGTTGATACCCCCAAGATCGGGCAGGCCATCCGTGTCGCCTTCTTCGGGGAAGCGGATTTCCTCTTCGTTCTCGTTGAGAACCTCCACCGCCAGAGCCAGACTTTGCAATTCTTTGACAAGAACTTTGAAAGACTCCGGAATGCCGGGCTGGAGGACTTCCTCCCCTTTAACGATTGCTTCATACGTTTTAACACGGCCATGCACGTCATCGGACTTGACCGTAAGCATCTCTTGCAATGTGTAGGCGGCGCCATAGGCTTCCAATGCCCACACCTCCATCTCGCCAAAGCGCTGGCCGCCAAACTGCGCTTTGCCGCCTAAGGGCTGTTGCGTAATCAAGGAATAGGGGCCGGTGGAGCGGGCGTGCACTTTGTTTTCGACAAGATGGGCGAGTTTTAGCATGTATACCCAACCGACCGTTATTTCCTGGTCGAAGGCCTCGCCGGAGCGGCCGTCGTAAAGGACTGCCTTGCCGTTGCGGGGCAGCTCCGCAGACTCCAGTGCGCTTTCGATCTCGGCCTCGCCTGCGCTGTCGAAAACCGGCACGACTGCCTGGTAACCCAGTTCGTGCGCGGCCCACCCCAAATGTGCTTCGAGGATTTGACCGAGGTTCATGCGGGAAGGAGCGCCAAGCGGGCTGAGAACGATATCCACCGGCGTGCCGTCGGCCAGATGCGGCATGTCTTCCACGGGCATGATGCGCGCAACCACGCCTTTGTTGCCGTGGCGCCCTGCCATCTTGTCTCCTGCCATAAGCTTGCGCTTGGAGGCCACAGATACCCGGACCATCTCATTCACGCCGCTGGAGAGCTCGTCGCCCATCTCCTTATTAAAGGTGCTGACGTCTACCACTTTGCCGTGCTCACCGGCCGGCATGCGCTTGGAAGTGTCTTTGACATCGCGGGCGTCCTTGCCAAAGATGGCGCGCAGAAGCCGGTCTTCGCCGGTCAGGTCCGTTTCGCCTTTTGGCGTGACTTTGCCCACCAGAATGTCATCCGGGTGGACTTCCGCACCGACGTAAATGACGCCGTTCTCGTCCAAGTTCCGCAGGGCCTCTTCGGCCACGTTGGGAATATCGCGCGTAATCTCTTCGGGCCCTAATTTCGTGTCCCGGGCCTCGCACTCATACTTTTCAACATGGACGGACGTAAAGAGGTCCTCTTGCACCACGCGATCGCTGATGATGATGGCGTCTTCGTAGTTGCCGCCTTCCCAGAACATGAAAGCGCACAAGACGTTTTGTCCTAGGGCAAGTTGCCCGTTGTCTGTCGAGGAACTATCCGCCAGCGGCTGGCCCGCCACCACGCGCTCGCCTTTGCGCACGATGGCGCGCTGATTGAAGCAGGTGGCTGCATTGGTGCGCTCGAATTTCTTCAGGGGATAGACGTGCTCCTCGCCGTCGTCGCCCAGCAAGCGAAGTTCGCGTGCCGTAGCGCCGCTGACAATGCCGTCCACGGCAGCGCAAAGAACCTGTCCCGAATCTTCCGCTGCTTTCCACTCCATTCCGGTGGCCACGAGGGGCGCTTCCGGCGTGAGAAGCGGTACCGCCTGCCGTTGCATGTTGGCGCCCATCAATGCCCGGTTCGCATCGTCGTGCTCCAGGAAAGGAATGAGCGACGTAGGTACGCTGACAATCTGTTTCGGCGAGACGTCCATGAAATCTATGCGATCGGGAACTTCCTGCAGGAATTGCCCGCCGGCGCGGCAGGCAACCCGATCTTCTACAAACTCGCCAACTTCGTTAATCCGGGCATTTGCCTGGGAGACGATGTACAGGTCCTCCTCGTCTGCAGAGAGATACGTAACACCGTCAACGTTCATGCTGGCAAAGGGACGCAGAGGTAGCTCCGTCCCCACGAGATTGGCTTCCTTAAGGGCGGCTATGTCGTTTTCGGTTAGTACCGTGCCGGATGGGATGACAACGGTGTCGCCACTCTTAATGTCTGCGGTCACCGTGTGGCCGATGAGGTCCGCGCCATCGCCCTTAAGCGTGAGTGACTTTATGACTTGCCGATAGGGCGTTTCTATGAAGCCGTAATCGTTGACGCGTCCATAGCTGGCGAGGCTGCCGATGAGGCCGATGTTCGGACCTTCCGGCGTCTCAATCGGGCAAATGCGTCCGTAGTGCGAGTGGTGCACGTCGCGCACGTCAAAGCCTGCGCGATCGCGGGATAGCCCGCCCGGTCCCATGGCAGAGAGGCGCCGCTTATGCCCCAACTCTGAAAGGGGGTTAGTCTGGTCCATGAATTGCGAGAGCTGGCTGCCGCCAAAAAACTCGCGCACGGCGGCAACCACCGGTCGCGTGTTGATGAGGGCTGCCGGCGTTACGGTCGCCGGGTCTTGCAGCGTCATACGTTCTTTAATGACGCGCTCCATGCGGAGCAGGCCGATGCGAAACTGGTTCTGCAGGAGTTCGCCGACCGCCCGCACGCGTCGGTTCCCCAGGTGGTCGATGTCGTCCGGGGGATTCTGCGAGTTGTCGAGTTCGATGAGCCTGCGGACGATATACACAAGGTCTTCGGGTGTGAGCGTGCGTACTTCCGGCGGCGTGGGCATCTGTAAACGCTTGTTGAGCTTGTAGCGCCCGACGCGGCCCAGGTCGTACCGACGCCCGTTGAAGAACGTCGACTCGATTAGATTCTTGGCATTGTCCAGCGTGACCGGATCGCCGGGCCGGATGCGCTTGTATACCTCCCGCAAGCCACTCTCCTGCGAGTTGGAGGGATCGCGCCGCTGGGCACCGTCTTGCCCGCCGATGGTGGTGGCAATGTAGGGGTGATCGGGGTTTGTATCGATGTCATGGAAGAGGTCGTAGAGTTCAGAATCGGAGCCGTAACCGACGGCGCGCAGGAGTGCCGTCACGGGAATGGTGCGGCGTTTATCCACCTTGACGGTCAATATATCCTTGGCGCTGGTTTCGAATTCCAGCCACGCCCCGCGATTGGGGATGAGCTTGGCGCTATAGAGATAGCGGCTGCCGGAAGGGTCTTCCCTGCGGGTATAGTACACCCCTGGCGAGCGCACCAATTGGCTCACCACCACGCGCTCCGTGCCGTTGTAAATGAACGTACCGGAACTGCTCATGAGCGGAAAGTCGCCCATGAAGACCGTCATCTCTTTGATTTCGCCGGTCTGCTTGATAAGCAGTTTTGCTCGTACACGAAGGGGCGATTGGTAGGTTAGGTCACGTTTGCGGCATTCGTTTTCGTCGTAAGGCGGCCGGTCAAACGGGTTTTCCGGCACTTCGAAGCTGAGTTCAAAATTCTTTCCCGTAAAGTCCTCAATGGGCGAAATCTCAGCAAACACCTCTCGTAGCCCATTAGTTTGGAACCAGCGAAAGGACCGCATTTGCAGTTCGATGAGGTCGGGTAGCGGTAATATCTCCGGCAACTTGCCATAGTTGTGTTGCTGCAATGCTTTACCGCTCATGGCCATAGTAACTATCCTCTCTCGCCACTTAGATACTGTCCAAAGCGACTATTGCGCCAAGGTACATTACTTCCATGATAGCAGTTTGCACCTGCGGGAACAACTGGCCGCTTGCAGCGGGCCGAGGGTGAAAGCCCCCTTGCGAGTCCTTGTGATCTTGCCCACAACATCGCGCAGCGCGAGATTCGGTGGGGCGTTTCTCACCCCATGTACGCCGTCGCCTTGCATCAGCTCTCTTTGAGTATCGCCATCGCGGCGTTGTGGCCGGGGGCGCCGGTTACGCCGCCGCCGGGATGGGCGCCGGAGCCGCAGAGGTAGAGGTTTCGCACCGGCGTGGCGTAACGCGCCCAGCCCAATGCTGGACGCATGAAGAAGAGCTGATCGAGGCTCAGTTCCCCATGGAAGATGTTGCCTCCGGTAAGGCCGTATTCTTGCTCCAAGTCCAGGGGGGAGAGGGCGTGCACGTGCTCGATGGCTTGGGGCAAATTGGGAGCATAGGCGGCGAGGGTATCAATGATGCGCTGCACAAAGCGCTCTTTCTCTTCCGGCCACGTACTCTCCTTGAGCCGGTAGGGCGCGTACTGCACAAATATGCCCATGACGTGTTTTCCCTCGGGTGCGAGGGAAGAGTCATAGGCTGTGGGGATGGTGATCTCCAGCAGGGGATGCTCGGAGGGTTTGCCGTACTTGGCATCATCCCAGGCGCGTTCCAAATACTCCATGCTTGGACAAATGTGTGTAGTGCCCCGGTGCTGCGGTCCGAGAGTCGTGCCGGGTAAGGCCGTGTAGTCCGGCAACTCGCCCAAAGCGAGATTGAGCTTGAACGACGACCCTTCACATTGGTACGACTCGATTTGCGAAATAAAGTCTTCCGGCAGGGAGCGGCGCTCCACGAGATGCAGGAACGTGCGCTTGGGGTCGGCATTCGAAACAACGACGTTGGCGTGGTATTCGGCGCCATCTTCCAGCACCACGCCCGTGGCTGCGTCGCCACGTGTAACCACTTGGGCGACCGGCGCGTCCGTGAGAATCACTGCGCCGTGGGCTTGGGCCGAGGCTGCCAGGGCTTGGGTGATGGCGCCCATGCCGCCCTCCACAAACCCCCATAGTCCGCGCACCCCGCCGACACCGCCCATTACGTGGTGCAGGAGCACGTAGGCAGTGCCGGGAGTGCGCGGGCCGCCGTTTGTGCCGATCACACCGTCAGTGGCAAGCGCCACTTTCAATGCATCCGATTCGAACCATTCGTCTAGGATGGATTGCACGCTCCGCGTCATGAGCTTGACCGCGTCAGCCAATTGCGCGTTGGAGAGACCGAGGAGCGTGCGTCCCGCGCGCAGCGGCTCAAGCCAGTCGCTCAGCCGTTGGGGCGGAAACTGTGGCGGCGGCTGCAAGAAGAGCGGTTCGATGAGTTTCGCGACACCTTCGATGTACCTTTCATATTCGGGATAGCGTTCCGCGTCTCGAGCCGAAAACTTGGCGATTTCCTGAGAGGTGCGCGCCAAGTCACGGTACATAAAGAGGTGGCTGCCGTCGGGGTAAGGAGCGAAATATGCCGGGTCTTTGGGAAATGCCTTGTAACCGTAGCGCGGCAATTCAAGCTCCCGCACCACTTTCTCCTGGAGCAGGCTTACCAGGTAGGAACACGTGGAAACACGGTAGCCGGGAAAGACCTCTTCAGTCACGCACGCGCCGCCGACGATGGGCCGGCGCTCCAGCACCAGCACCCTCCAGCCGGCGCGCGCCAGGTAGCCTGCCGTGACGAGTCCGTTATGGCCCGCCCCGATGATGATGGCGTCGTATGTGGAATTCGTCATGCTTCAATTGCGAAAACGCGGAGGGCGTTCCGGCAGAGTATCGCTTCTTGCTGGGCGTTAGTGAGCTTGCGGCAGTGGCGTTGGATAAGCTGGGGCCCAAACTCGATGGGCATGTGCGGGGCGTTGGTAGCATTCAGCACGCGTTCGGCCCCGACGCCGTCAACGAGATTTTGTATATAGATAGGACGCAGCACGCCAGCGAGGTCTACGACTGTATTCTCGGCTCTGCGCATGAAGGGGACAACTTCGGGCACGAACCCTGGGACGCCCGCGTGGGCGATGATAAAGGTGATGCCGGGAAAATCCAGGGCCAAGTCGGCGACCAGCGCCGGCGTACAGGTGTGGCCGTGTTCCTCACCGGTGTGGATCATCACCGGCACGCGAAGCGCCGCGATGGCTTCCAAGACCGGCTCCAGCAGGGCGCGGTCGGCGAGGGAATAGCAGCCTGCGCCGTAGGTGGAGGCGTCGATGGTGTTCAACTTGACAGCGTGAAAGCCACGATCGCGCACCCAGTAGTGCATTTCGTCAATGGCTTGAGCGCCGCGTGGGGGTTTAACCCGCACGAAGCCATAGATGCGGTCCGGATAGGTGGCGATGGCCTGCGCGATGCGCTCGTGGTCGGCGGCAAAGTGATCTGCAGCGCCCACGCCGGGAGGCGCACAGAGTGCCCGGTCCACTTCGCCCCGATCCATGTAGGCGATCATGTCTGGGCCCTGCATGGTGGCGGGCATGCCCTGGACTTCCCAGATGGGGTTGTGTCCGAGATAGCAGTGCGCGTCGATAATCACAGTTGGACCTCCATTTTCGCCAACGAGACTCTTGAGGAGCTCTGCCAAGCAGTTAGACACGGGCTCGATTGCCGCCAGATCCCCTTCACCCCGGCCCTCTCCCTGTACAGACTGGGCTGATAGGTAACAGGTGTTCGGGTTGATAGGTTACACATTGTACTGATTGACACCTTCGGGCGCTTTAGGTTGGGCAGAGAAATAGACGTTCCAGGCACCACGACATACTCATGTTCAGTTCGTGAGCTGGTGCCAGGGGAAAAACCGTATCCATAAGGGTATTGAGTTGGTCTAACTTCCATGGCATGGACACTGCATACAACGAAAACTCCCATATTCGATGGTGTAACCTATCAACCCGAACATGTGTTACCCATCAACCCGGTCTATACACTCCAGGGAGAGGGAGACATTCCCGCCTGCTGGCCCAAGGAGGGCAAAGGCTTTCTCAAAAGAGAGTGGAGTCTGTGCCTCAAAACTGGGATAGGCTAGGGTCTCCTGGAGAGTAGGGTCTGAACGTGGTCAGCGACCGTGGCAGCGCTTGAACTTCTTGCCGCTGCCGCACCAACAGGGCGCGTTGCGTCCGAGCTTGCGCCCACCCTGCTTCTGGCGTGAGCGCGCCTGCGGCCGGCTGGGGCGCTCCTCCGCACGGTTGGTGACCATCGCTTCGGCCCGCTGCGGCTGGGGTTCCGGCGCGGCTTGGACGCGGTAGATCATCTGGGCGGTCTGCCGCTGGATGTGCCCCGTGAGTTCCTGGAACATGCGGTAGGCTTCCGCCTTGTACTCTGAGAGCGGATTGCGCTGGCCCACGGCGCGCAAGCCAATGCCGGTCCGCAAGTCTTCCATCGCCGTCAGGTGCTCTGTCCAGAGCGCGTCGATCGTCCGCAGCAGCACCCAGCGCTCGACCCGGTGCATGATCTCCGGGCTCATGGCTGCTGTTCTCTCCGCGTAGACCTCATCCGCCCAGCCGGTGAAACGGTCGGTTATCCCCTCGGGAGAGAGTCCCGCCAAATCGTCAGCGGGTGGCGAGGTGGGCTGGTTGATGAGTTGGCGGCAGGCTTCTACCAGTGCTTCGACGTCCCAATCCTCTTGGGGCCCGGCAGTATGTCCAGTGACCATCTGCGATATTTCATCATGGACCATACCTTGAATTTGATCGGTAATTTGGTCCAGTTCCAGCACCTTGCGGCGTTCGCCGTAGATGGTGTTGCGCTGCGTATTGAGCACGTCGTCGTATTCGACGGTGTGTTTACGCAGGTCGAAGTTGTAGGCTTCGATTTTAGTCTGGGCTTGTTCCAGCGCTTTGCTGATGAGGTTGTGCTCGATGGGCATGTCGTCGTCCATGCCGAGGCGGTCCATGATGCCGGATATCCGGTCGCTGCCGGCGCGCTTGAGCAGCTCGTCCTCGAGGGAGACGTAAAAGCGTGAATAGCCGAGATCGCCTTGGCGGCCGGAGCGACCGCGCAATTGGTTATCGATGCGTCTGGACTCGTGCCGCTCAGTGCCGATGACGTGAAGACCCCTGGCTTCACGAACGGCCTCCGCCTCATTGGGATCGGGTGGATTGCCGCCAAGCACAATGTCGGTGCCGCGTCCGGCCATATTGGTGGCGATAGTAACCGCGCCCTTTCTGCCGGCTTGGGCGACTATTTGTGCCTCTTGTTCGTGAAATTTCGCGTTCAGCACTTGGTGGGGAACGCCGCGCCGCTTAAGCAGCATGCCCAGGCCTTCGGATGTTTCGATAGAGGTTGTTCCGGCGAGCACCGGCGCGCCCTTCTTGTGCCACTCCTCGATGGTGTCTGCGACGGCGTTGAACTTTCCCTGCTCGGTGCGATAAACGAAATCGGGCTCGTCTTGCCGCACCATCGGCATGTTGGTGGGAACCTCCACAACGTCCAACGCGTAGATCTTGCGGAACTCGTCCGCTTCCGTCGCTGCCGTACCGGTCATGCCGGCCAGTTTGCCGTACATACGAAAGTAGTTTTGAAAGGTGATAGTCGCCAGCGTCTTGCTCTCGCGCTGGATCTTTACACCCTCTTTGGCCTCGATCGCCTGGTGCAAGCCTTCGCTGTAACGCCGTCCGGTCATGAGCCGGCCGGTGAATTCATCGACGATCACCACTTCGGCGTTGGGATCGTGGTGCTCGATCACGCGGCCTTCTTTCATGAGCACGTAGTCGCGACCGCGCTGGTACAGCGCCTGGGCACGCAATGCTTGCTCCATGTAATGAACCAGCTCGAATGCGCCTTCCTCATAGAGGTTGCCGACCCCCAGCCACTTCTCCATCTTGCCGATGCCTTCTTCGGTGATGCTCACCGCCCGCAACTTGTGGTCGATAGTGTAGTCCTGGTCCTCACGCAGCCGCGGCACGAGTCGCGTAAAGCCGTCGAACGTTTCGCCGGGGGCATCAGCCTGACCCGAAATGATAAGCGGCGTGCGCGCTTCGTCAATGAGAATGTTGTCCACCTCGTCGACGATGGCGTAGTGGTGCTCGCCCTGAACCATTTCGTCGAGATCGAGCACCATATTGTCACGCAGATAATCGAATCCGTATTCGTTATTCGTGCCGTACGTGATGTCTGCGCCGTAGGCCTCCTTGCGTGCTACCGGCCGCAATTCCTCACCGCTGCCGTGATGAGACTCGCGTACCTCTTCTTTAGGAGAGAAGATGTACGCTGTGTCGTTGTTCAAGCAGGCCACGCTCAGGCCGAGGGCGTGATAGGCCGGCCCCAGCCACTCGGTGTCGCGGCGAGAGAGATAGTCGTTTACGGTCACAACGTGAACGCCCTTGCCGGCGAGCGCATTGAGATATGCGCTTAACGCGGCGACGTAGGTCTTGCCCTCACCGGTCTTCATTTCGGCAATTTGGCCGGTATGGAGCACAATGCCGCCGTGCATCTGCACGTCGAAGAGGCGGTGACCGATGATGCGCTTGATCGCCTCTCGCACGGCGGCAAACGCTTCGGGCAGGAGGGAATCCAGCGTTTCGCCAGCTTGAAGGCGCCCACGAAACGCGGTAGTCTTGTCAGCCAGCTCGGCAGTGGATAGTGCCTCAAACTCGACTTCGAGCGCGGCGATTTCCTCGACGACCGGCCGCTGACGGGAGACTTCACGTTCGGAGTGATCGAAGAAGCGTTGGATTACGCCAAACATAGCCAATCTCTCGGCAGCGTGAGGTTAGGAGTGGTGGGACTTTGGTTTCTTTGACTTGCTTCCAGTCTACGTGGCGCAAATGAGTGAAGTCAATGAAACTGCACGTCACCCCAGTGGCTGCGTGGTTCCAAGCACCAGCGAGGAATGACCCCAATGTGAAGCCAGGTGGGACGATCGGGAGAGGCAATTGCCGCGCTGCCAATGCGTAGCGTTCCTGTGATGCCCGATGGATTTTGCCACCGCGAACACACTGTGCTATACTGTTTACGTTTGGCTGCAGGTTCGTCTTAGTTCATGCAGCATCCCTGCATTATTTCCCCCTCGGATTGCCTTACCCTTTGCAATCTTCAATGTACTCTATCGTCCTAGTTAAGTCATGTCTGGCGAACCTGCCGCCGAACGTCTCGCGCCAATAAACTGCATGACCTCGCACCATTGTTGTGGTATTTGCCATAAATCTGGGCTATTTGATTGCGTTTTGAAAGCGAACGTGCGAGTATAGGGATTCGGAAATAAGCTTGTGAAGCGCAAATTTTGATATGAGGTGAGTGCAGCGTGCTAACGACAGAACAGAAGCAGGGGATAGTCGCCAAGTATGGCCGGGACGGTAACGACACGGGTTCGTCTGAGGTCCAAATCGCTTTGCTGACAAGTCGCATCCAGCAACTTTCGGCCCACATGGGCGAAAACAAGCACGACAAGCACTCGGAAATGGGTTTGCTCAAGCTGGTAGGGCGACGGCGGCGGCTCTTGCGATATCTGCACCGCCGCAATCCGGCGCAGTACCGCACGCTCATTGCGGAACTTGGATTGCGCGGCTGAGCGGCAGTTTCTGCGAAAAGAAGAGCGCTACGGTTTTCCGTAGCGCTTCTATGATTCTGGGCACCCGGTCGAATGGCGCCTCTTTGGCAATTTGGTGGGAGTCTCCGCTTGGACTTCAGGTATTATTCGTAACGTCATTCCACTCTATGCGCAGCGCGTAAAACTTGTCCGCCATTCGTTCCAACGCTTCGCGTGGAGAGACCTGGCGTAAGAGCACGCGTTGGATTTCGAGCTGGGAAAAGTGCTCCCATGTCTGAAACCAGGGCACTTCCCGCCCTTCGTGCGTACGGGAGACCTGTCGCTGCTGCAGGTAGGAGTTCATGTTTTCCAGACCACGCTCATCCGCCAGCCTCTGCACTTGCGGTTCCGCATAGAGCGACTCGTAGGCGCTGCCAAGCGAACGGTTCACAAACCAGAAGAGCGGTGTAAAGTAGCGGTTCTCTCGATCGAGTCCGCCGAGGTACTGCAAGAGTTCCCAGGCAGCGTCTTTGTTCCGGCTCGCTCGCGGGATTGCATAGAGTCGAGTCCACATGACCGAACCGCTTTGAGAGGGATCATTGCCCGGGAAAAGGGCAACGCGGCGGGATCCCGGGGCATTACTTCCCTCCTGTTGGTTGAAGAGAAAATTGTATCCGGGCTGAATAGTAAACGCCGTTGGGTTGCGTAAGGCGGCTTCATAGCTGCTCCCAAGGACGTCGGCGTGGATTATTTCGGTACTATAGATGCCGGCCAATAACCATGAGAGGGTCTGCTCCGCGGCGGAACCAGGCAGGTGGAACACGGGATTCAGCAATTCATCGAAGAAGGTACCGCCTCGTGCATACACCATTGACCACCAGTCGATGTTGGTGCTGGTGTGAAAGCGGTACGTAAGCCGGATCGGGTATTCCACCAGGCCGCGCCGCTTTATCTCGAGCGCCTGCTCCGTTACTTCCTCCCATGTCGCAGGAGGGAGCGGAATGCCGGCACTTTGGAGAATCTCTTCGTCGTAGACCCAGAGCGCGCACTCCGTATAGTACGGTAGGCCGTAGCTGGCGCCTTTGTGTTGGATACCCTCCACTGCCTGCGGGACCATGGCTTCACGATACTGATTGATACCGCTGAATCCGTCCAGCGGCTCAAGCCAGTCGGCTTCCGCCCATGCCGCGAGATCCGTCTCCCGCACGTAGACGGCGTCAATTGGCTGCCCTTCATTGAGGAGGTGGCTGACCGCCTGAAAATAGTCCGAATCTATGAGTTCCGGCGCCACGCGCAATCCGGGGTACTGCGTGACGAAGCGTTCCAGATTCCAACGCAGCAACTCAGGTTCGTAGCCCCAGTAGACCAGGCGTAAAGACAGTGGCTCCTGCTCGTTTCCAAACGTCTCACCACGGCTGCACGCAGCAGCCAGCAGGGCACTGGAAAGAAGGAGATGCCGACGGGAAAGTGAATTACCGAGAAAGAGAGGTGCTTCTAGTCTGCTCACAATTGACTCCACACCAAGCGGTTACTAGAGACGGTACCATTTAAGAGGCGCTTTCGTCAACGGCCGTGCAGTGTGCGCGGTACGCCATGAAGTCTGCTAAATGTGAGTGTTGAAAGGCGAATCGGATTCGAGCTCTCGGGAGTGTAGAGAGACTGTCGCTTAGTTCGCGGACAAGAGCTTGCATGAAAGTGAGTAGGAGCATGGCAGAGAAGATTGTGACGCTGCACCCGGCGGGCAAAGCCGGGGTGAATATCGACAAGCAGAAGTACGACACTGTACGGGAGGCAATTCTCCAGTCGCTCCAAGATCACGGCGCGATGACTTTCAAGGATTTAACTGCAGAAGTGCGCAGAAGGCTGGAAGGCAGCTTTGCCGGATCGATCTCCTGGTACGTGACCACGGTAAAACTCGACTTGGAGGCGCGAGGCGAAATTTCCCGCGTGCCGAAGAGCAGTCCTCAAGTGCTGACCCTCTCCTGATTTTGGGCAAATGGAACCTGGTCACAGGCATTGATAGTTGTTAGCGGGAGTCTCGCTTGCACGTGGCTCCCAAGGGCAAGGAGTACGTGCATTTGTTCAAGTACTAAACAAAGTGCACCTGTAAATGGTAAGGGAAAAGCAAGACGGTCACGGAATTCTCGACCCGTGACCGTCTTGTCTTGTTCTGCGACTTTCACTCAGTGACTTAACACCGTAGGCGGTCTACGGCCAGTTGCCGAGCTTCTCGCGGATGGTCGCAACGCCATCATCCACGATCGCCTGCAGGGTCGGCTTCAGCTCCTTGAGGAAGGTCGCCGCGTCCTGCTCACCGGTCCAAAGCCTGGCGTCGCCATTCTCATTGAGCAGCGTCGTAATCTGACCGCTGACTGGCGTCGTGCCGACGTTCCACTGCGGGACGGCGGTCGCGAGCGCGTCCTGCGCCACCGAGATGCGCGGGTTGCTATAGCCGGCGAACGCTTCATTGATGAAGGGCTCGATCTCAGGAATCCAGGCCGGGATACGGCGTACGAACTTGCCCAAGCGCCCTTTGTCGAGGAGGAAGACCATGTAGTCAAAGGCCGCTTCACGCTTCTCGCTGCCGTAAACCAGTCCAAGCTTGTGCTGGTTGGCGTCCGGGGTAGAGCGTTCCACGCGCGGCATGGGGGCCATCACGAAGTCGATGCCCTGCTCCAGCGCCTGGTCGGCATACGTGAGCGGTAGGCTGCGCGGCGCCGAAATCATGAGCGGCACTTGGCCGGTCAGGAAGGGATTCTGGCCGCCGAAATAGGTCGCGTTGCGGTCAGCCTGCGGCGGAATGACCTTGTGCTTGTGCACGAGATCGAAGAAACTCGTGTAGCAGTCGATCATAGCCTCTGAATCACAGGTAGCTGTCGTCAGGTCCTGCGAAATCCAGCTACAGTCATCACCCCAGAGCAGTTGCCAGGAGCCCCAGTCGTGCGCGTGGTTGCCCATAGCCCACTGGCTTACCTGGTCGCCCTCGAACTCACGCAGCTTGACCATTACTTCAAGCCACTCGTCCCAGGTCCAGGAGTTCTCCACGTCGGCTGACGGATAGTCGAGACCCGCTGCCTCAAAGTAGTCGGGGTTGATCATGACGACGTGGGCGTTGCCGCCGTGGCCCATGGGCAGCAAGTAGACCTGCCCCTGGAACATGGCGTCGCGCTCGAGGAGATTCGGGTTGTAGACGCTCAGGTCGAGGCCGCGCGCCTTGACCAGGTCGTCCATGTTCTGGGCGAGGTCCTGCATCACCTGCGCAAACGCGCGGCGCGGGAACTCGGAGATGTCCGGCGGAATGCCGCCGGCTTGCATGGTCTTGATCTTAGCGACACGGTCAGCCGTACCGCCGACCTGAGAGACCAACTCGATGGTCGTGCCCGGGTTCTCAGCGATGTACGGGTCGGCCATGTTCTGCATGTAGTCGGCTTCGAGCTCGGTCGGCACCTTCAAGAAGGTGACAATGTTTACACTCTCGGCTTCTTGGGCCGGCGCCGCTTCTTTCGCTTCCGGCTCAGCCTTGGCTTCTTCCATCGAGCCAGAGTCTGCCGGCGCTGCGCCTCCGCAAGCTGCGAAGACTATGGACGTTGCCCCCAGCATGGCCGATCCTGCGAGTAGGCGACGTCGGGATAGAGACTTGCTATCGAGCATTGCGCTACCTCCTTACTACTTGTCAATACGCACTACTGGCAATAATACGTGCCAGTGCCACCCCTGATAGCAGCAGCAATTCTAAAGCGATTGTTGTCGTCTGTCAAATGTGGTAGGGGAGGTACATATCCAGCGTTTCAAGCTGCGGCGTTTCAAGCCAGGAATTTTGATCAGATTGCTAGTCCGTCAATTCTGCCAAAACATGGATGACAAGCTCTTGAAAACATGCTATAACTACCTTGCAGTTCTTGCCTATTTGGCGAGCGAATGGTGCGTACGCTGAGGGTTCATACAAAGGAGGAGTTCATAGCATAGACGCTCAGCAGGAAAGAGCGCTCTCATGTGCGGGTAGCAGCTCTTAAGCAGTGAATAGCGTGCGAGAGGGTGCTGATTGGTTTACGAATCGACCCAGGACAATAGCTTGAGGGTATACCGCCCGCGGGTAAGCTTAAGACAGAGACAGCAGTCTTGAGGAGACAAATCATGCGTGGAGAATTGACACGACGGCAATTGCTTGGTAGCAGTGCGGTAGCCGGTACCGGCCTGCTGCTCGCGGCCTGCGGTCAGGCGACGATGGCGCCTGCCGATGCACCTGCAGCAGCCGATGCACCTGAAGAAGAAAAGACAACCGAGGCGCCGGCAGCCGCTGAGCAGAAGATCGTCAAGTACCTGCACGTCACCACGAATCAAGCGGTGTGGGACGAGTCGTTTGGCGCTTTCTTTGATACGTTCCGCGAGCGGTATCCGGAGTACGACCTGCAAGTCGACCCGACGGTTTGCTGTTTTGCGGAAACCATTGATAAAGCCTTAGCGTCGTTTGCCGGTGGCATATCCTACGACGTGTACTACGGCCACTTTTCCTACATCAGCCAGTTCGCGACGGCGGAAATGATCCAGTCCCTGGAGCCGTTCTTGTCGGCGGACGCTGAGGTCAGCAAGGACGACTACCACGTCTGGGCGACGGAGCGCATCCAAGGTCAGGTATACAGCATTGCCTGGTTCACCAACGGCAAAGAGTACTGGTACAACGCCGATCTCTACGCCGAGGCCGGCCTCAAGACCCCCAAGGAGCATGAGGCTGAGGGCACATGGACCTGGGATACGTTGCTGGAAGGCGCAAAGAAGCTGACCACGCAAGAGGGCAACAACGTCACGCAGTGGGGTTTCTGGACGCCTTCCTACTCATTTGGTTGGCACTGGATCCACTTGATGGCGTATGGCGCAACGTGGTGGAATGAAGATTTTTCCGCACCGTCCATGCTCTCACAAGAGTTCGCCGAAGGCACACAATTTGCCGCTGACTTGGTGACGAAGCACCGGGTCATGCCGAGTCGGGCCGCCCCAAGTGAAAACGACGTTGCTGCGGACTTTAACACGCAACTGCTCGCGGGCCGCACCTGGGGATCGTACGGCACGCGTACGATCGAAGAGCAGATCATGTCCCAGGAGGAACCGTTCACGGTGGAGATGGAAATGCTGCCGAAGGGCCCGGCCGGGCGCCAGGTGGTGCAGTCCATCAACGCGAACTGGATCTCCAGCTCGTCGGAGAATCCCGATGGCGCATGGGACTTCTATAAATTCTGGCTGAGCCAGGAAGGCCAGAGCTTCATCGTGCCGCTGGGCGGCGGGCGCTACGTTTCGAACAAGAACTTCCAGGGCTTCACGGTCTATGACTATGAGGATCCGGAAGTCTACGCGCGCTCTGCCGAGATCAGCGTGGAACAGCGCCAGGTTGTGAAGCAGTCTGACGTCAACGCAGCATGGACCGAGAACTGGGAAGCCTTGGAGCTAGAGACCAAGACGGTCCAAGAGGTCCAGGAAGAGATTCAGCAGGTTGCGGAGAACGCGCTCCGCGAGGGCGGCTGCCTCTGCTAACGTCTGATCGCCACAATTTGGTGGCTTGAGCAATTGCAGCAATCATAGATTGCAATGCGTAGGGGCACGACATGTCGTGCCCCTACGCTGTATTATGGACACCGCACGAATGCGGCATCTTTTCCAAGAGCAAAATGTAGTGTGGAGGGAGAAGTACTGTGGCAACCGAAACCAAAGTGGCTTTGCGCATATTGGGAACGCACTGGTCTACGCCGAATGCGCGTGATGCCGGCTGGGTCGAAGATGCATTTGACCTCAATCCGGCGGAGACCGGCTTTGTGGCGCTCCACCTGTGGAATGTGGGCGACGTAAACGGGCCCGCTGTACCGGAAGACTACTTTGTGGATATGGGCATCACTGAAGGCCAGTTGGAGTCGGTGCGGATTGCAGACAACTATATTCGCCCGGCGATTGCGGCAGCGCGCGCGGCAGGCATGCAAATCTTCCACGTGGAGCCGGGGAACATCGCCATGAAGTACGACTCCGTCCACTACATGTTGGAAGAGGAAGACACGAACCCGCCGCCCGGTCCCGCGCGGCCGCCGGAAGCCAATCCGGGTTGGAACCTGGAACGCGCGGAACGCTCCCATGGCGCCGGGTACCGTGACTGGGATGGCTGGGAGCAATTGCGCATCATCCAATCCTGCGACGCTGAGCCCGGCGACCAGGTGATTCTTACCAGCGCTCAGTTCGACCGCATTTGCCGCAGCAAAGGCATCAAGAACCTGATCTACACGGGCTTCGCGGCGAACATGTGCATTTTGGGCTCCGCCGGCGGCACACAACCCATGCTTGGGTATGGATACAAAGTCTTTCTCATCCGCGAAGCGACTTTGGCAGTGGAGTATCCGGATACGTTTGCCGAGCGGCTCATGACCCGGTCGGCGCTCAAGTACTTCCAACAAGCGGTGGGCGATACAGTCGGCTACGAACAGTTCATCGAAGCCTGCGAGGCGGTAGCGGCGGCGCAGCGTTAAGTAATCGACGTGAAAGGACGCGTACCCGCGCTTTAGTCATTTGATTCCGCGCACAGATTGTCGCGGTACATCGCCAAAGAACAAAGGAGTTTGGGGCAGATGAGACGAGAGACCGGCCGTGGCAAATCCCAATTTCCCCGCCCATGGCGCAGCTTGTGGACAGCGATTGCAATCCTTGTGCTCGTTGTTGCCGCCGCGTGCGGGGGCGACGACCCGGACGTTGAGCCGGCGCCGTCCGAGGCGCCGGCGATTCGCGTGATCGCCGTCACGAATGTCCTCGCGGACTGGGCAAAGGCAGTCGGCGGCGACCGCGTGGAAGTAGCCAGCCTCATACCGACCGACGTGGACCCGCACGGATTCCAACCCGGCCCCCGCGACGCGGCGAAGATTGCAGAAGCCGATTTGATTATTGCCATCGGACTGGGCATGGAAGGCTTCTGGCTCGATGAGCTCTTGCACAACGTGGCGCGGGATTCGTCAATTGTGCTGACGTTGGGCGATCTCGTCGACCCCATTCTGAACGATACAGAGGATGAAGGCGGCCACACTGACGACGAAGAAGGTCACGACGAGGATGAAGAGGGTCACGCCGACGATGAAGGTGAGGGCCACGATGATGACGACGAAGGGCATGCCGACGATGAAGAAGGCCACGCCGAAGATGAGGATGAGGGCCATGCCGATGACGAAGATGAGGGCCACGCCGATGACGCAGGAGAACATGGGCACGACCACGGGGCGCATAACCCGCACTTCTGGTTCGATCCGCTCCGTGTGGTACTCGCGGTCGATGCGATTGCCGCCCGTTTCGCGGAGCTCGATCCGGATCATGCCGACGAATACCGGGCCAATGCCGCCGCCTACAACGCGGAAGTCCTGGCGTTGCACGCCTGGACGCTGGAACAGGTCAGCGCGGTGCCGGCCGCAAAGCGGCTGATCCTCGGTTCGCACGACTATTTCCGCTACTTTGCGGTACGGTACGAGTTCGAGGTTGTTGGGATAATCCTGTCGATTGCCGAAGACGCGGAACCGTCCGCTGAGCACCTGGCGCATCTCGTAGACATAATGAGAGAGCATGACGTGCAGGCCGTGTTTGGTGAGAAGATTGCCCGGGAGCGCCTGGCAAGCGCCTTGGCGAATGAGGCCGGCGCGACGCTCGTGCGGCTCTACTCGGATTCGCTCGGGCCCGAAGGCAGCGGCGCGGACACCTATATCACGATGGTGCAGTTCAACGTCCGGCTCGTAGTCGAGGCGTTGCGATGAACGCGGGCGCAGACGACACGCAGGAGCAGTCTAGCGACGCGACCGCGCCGTCACTTGCCGTGGAAGACCTCTTCGTGGATCGCGGAGAGGTCCAGGTGCTCAACGGTGTCAGCTTTGCCGCGAGCAGTTCGCGCATCATGGGCGTCATTGGCCCCAATGGCGCCGGCAAAAGCACGCTCTTCAATACGCTCACCGGGCTGATCCCGGCCAGAGAGGGCCGGGTGCGTATTAGTGGTAAGTCGATAGGCGAGTCGCGGGGGCAGGTTGCGTTCGTGCCGCAGCGCCAAAACATCAACTGGGATCTGCCCATGACCGTGTGGGACATGGTGATGCTGGGCCGAACGCGCCAGATCGGGTGGTTTCGCCGGCCAGGGAGTGCCGACAAGCAAGCCGTGGAGGACGCCCTCAACCAAGTTTGGATGTGGGACAGGCGCGATGCCCTGATTGCGGAACTCTCCGGCGGGCAGCAGCAACGAGTATTCGTCGCCCGCGCCCTGGCGCAGGATGTGCAGGTGCTGATTCTGGATGAAGCCTTCCGGGGAGTGGATTTTACCTCCCAAGAGGTCATGACACTGGTGCTGCAGGAGATGCGGGACGCGGGGAAGACCATCCTTCTCGCTTCGCACAATATCAGCTACATCCGGCGGTTGACCGATGATTGCCTCTGCCTCAACCGCCAAGTCATCGCCTGCGGGCTCACGTCGGAAGTGCTGGTGCCGAAAGTCATGGACGAGTTGTACCGCTCGGTGGATATCTACCGGGCCTACGAGAGCGAGCACCGCTAGATGGAGGTCCTTGCCGACATCTTCATTGCTCCCTTTCAGTACGGCTTCATGCTGCGGGCGCTGATTGTCTCGGTGCTTGTGGGGGTAATGTGCCCCATGCTGGGCGCTTACGTCGTGACCAAGGGCCTGGGGTTTATGGGGGACGCGCTCTCCCACGCCGTGTTGCCCGGCATGGTGGCTGCGTTCGTAATTGGCGTCAATCCGTTTTTGGGAGCGATGCCCATGGGCATCGTGGTGGCGCTGCTCAGCGGCTACCTCATTCGACGCGCCGGTATCAGCGCCGATACCTCTGTAGGCATACTCTTCGCCGGCCTCTTTGCCTTGGGTGTAGTCATGTTGTCCTTCACCCGGGGTCTGCGCGTAAGCCTGGAAGACATTCTGCTGGGACAGGTGCTGGGCGTAACCACCCAGGACGTGCTCTTGACGCTGGTACTGGCCGTGCTGGTACTGGCAGTCCTCTATCTGCTCCATAAAGAACTGGTCTTTGCCAGCTTCGACCCAGCGGGGGCGACGGTGATCGGCCTGCCCACGCAGGCGCTGGATTACCTGCTCTTGGCACTGCTGGCGGTCGTGATCGTGCTGGCCATCCAGGCGGTGGGTATCGTGCTTGTGTTGGCGATGCTCATCACGCCGGCGGCCACGTCATTCCTGCTGGTGCGCAATTTCCCAAAAGCGATGTTCACCGGTTCGCTCTTGGGATTGACCTCGGCTGTGTCCGGGCTTTACCTTTCCTACCACTATAACCTGCCGTCGGGGCCTTCCATGGCGCTGGTGGCTACGGTGATTTTTGCGGTTGTGGTGGCGGTGAAAAAAGCACGGTAACATCTGCATGGTGAATTGCTGTAGGTGTGGCACATTGGGATATGCAGCGACAGGAATTCGGCGTGTTTGAAGATGTCAGCGGAATTCGTCCGCCCGCAGTGCCACGTATCAAGAGTATTCGAGAATAAAGGAAGCTCTCATGTACCCAAACGGCGCACAGTTTTGCCTTAGCCTGACCTTCGACGTGGAGATGTGCACCAATTTTCCGTATTGGACGTCGGTGTGGGACCATCGCAAGGGCGCCATCGATGCTGACTGCAAGCAATACATCCAGAAGCTGAACGCGGTGGCGGCGAATTACGGCGTCAAGCTGCACTACTTCCTGGTGGGCAGCGCGTTGGAAGACCCTGACCTCGACTACCTAAAGCAGGCCGTTGACGCCGGTCACGCGCTCGGCAACCATACGTATTCTCATATTAATGTGCGGGCGCAAGAGATCCCACAGCTCCAGGTGACGTATGCCTCAGCACCATGGCGGGCCCACGGCCGTACCGCGCTCACGTGCATCCGCGACGAGCTTCGCCAGACCAGCAGCGCCATGCGGGAGGTATTGGGCGTAAATCCAGTGGGATTTCGCACGCCGGGCGGGTTCGTTGACGGCTTACACAGCGTGCCTGCGGTGCAGGAGCTATTGAAAGATGAGGGCTTTGGCTACGCTTCTTCGCACTTTCGTTTTCCGGTCGACCCCACGCACAAGCGACCCCCGCGAGAGCGATTAGAAACGGCCATGCGCGAGAGTCTCGACTCGCTGCAGCCGTACCGCTATCCCAACGGCCTGCCGGAGCTCCCGCCCACGGGCATAACCGACATTTGGGGGTTCCGCTATCTGGACCTGGACCGCTGGGAATTCATCAACCTGCTCAAGCACGGCATCGACCACGCTCACGCCAACGGTCAGGTGCTGACCATGACGTTCCATCCGCCGGTTTTGGCCGCCAGAGACCCGCACTGCGATGTACTGGAAACGGTGTTGCCCTATGCGCTGGGGAAGCCCGGCGGCTGCTGGGTCGCCACGAATGACGAGGTTTACGAACACGTCGTGCCGAATGTCGCATAGTTGCCGAATCACGGCAGGAAGTGCGGCATACTCCATTCGAAAGGTCATTGTCGCGCGGGGGCTTGTCCCCAATGCTGTCGCGCTTAAGCATGATGGCGACAGACAACGCGCTTCACATTCCCGGTAGCGCAGGTGTGCAACCTGCGTTCCTGCAAGGTCAATACTTTGCGTGCCTGTTACTTTTTGCCTTTGGCGCGGGACAAGCCCCCGTGCTACTTTAGTGCGACAACATTGGGGCTTTTCCTCCGCTCCGGTGTCAAGCAAGTCCTTAGCGAGCGGCGCGCATTTACACCATTCGAAGGTGGAACCTGAGTGAGGAAGTTCCACTTCTTCTAGGTGCGCAAGGGTGTAGGGGCACGACATGTCGTGCCCCTACGTGCCATACTCTTACCAAATGGCTCATTCCACAGTGAGTGTAAAGCCCACGGCAGAGACAAGACCATAGGAATATTCGCGCGTAAAGCTAAGGAGATGGACTCGTGAGAAAGACGATTGACGAGATCGGCGTGACCTTCGACACGGAGTTTGAAGCGGCCGCGGCGGAAGACGTATCCCTGGCCGAAGACGGGACCGTGCATCTCTATACCCGCGTCGATCCCAAGCCCACTGGCTTCGACGAACACTTCAAAGGCGTACCCACGCAGTACCGCTACAGCGTGCGCGTCACGGCGCACCGGGAGACGCCCGCGCTGCGCATTCACGTGCATACAGACAGAGAGCTGGGTGGCTGGTACATCCAGTTTGGAGGCTTTGTGAAGCGCGCGGGCGGCTGGGAGCCGATTCCATTAGAAAACGCCACCAACGTGCCGGACACCAGCGATGTGCTCATCACGCTCTCGCTCCGTGAAGGCGAATCCGTGGTGCTGGGCAGCATGCCGTTCATCGCGCCGTCGGAATTGGAGACGCAACTCGAGGCGCTCATGCGCACGGAAAGTCACGTCTGGTCGACGCGTGTCTTGGCCGAGACGGCGAAAGGGCGCAAGATTTGGGCGCTGGAGACTGCGCCACGGGACAAGCGCATCGTGGTGGCGGGCACCTCGCAGGGCGCGGAGCCGGTGGCAGAAAGACTGGTGGAATTGGCGCGGCGGCTCACGGTCGATCTCACGGACTCGCGCTGGCTCTTGGACAACTACCAGGTGAGTTTGGTGCCGATGATCAATCCCGACGGCGCGGCGGAGGGTCACAGTTTGCTCAACGGCAGCGGCGAGGTGGTGGCCGGCGGCTACAAAGCGGCGGTTTCCGGCGAGCCGTGCCCGGTGGAGAGCAAGGCCTTGGCAGACTACGTCGGGCTGGCACCAACCCAAGCCTATCTCGAATTCCATGCCCACTACCGCACGATTCCCCCGGGAGAAGAAGATCACCTGGGCGTGCGCAAGCTGCACTTGCTCAATCCCGGCATGACGGACATCTATCCGCCGGAAACGGACCCGGAGTACGTCGACCGCTTCAACGCCGTCATGCGCCAGCGGCTGGGCGATCACAACGACCACCGCCCCATCGGCCAGTGGTGGAAACCGGCGGCGTTCTTTACCCCCAACCTCGCCCGGCTGCATCACCATTGCATGTTCTACGCCGTGCAGTCGTGGAACTACGATCTTCAAGCCACCACAGCCTGGGCAGAACGCTACCTCTACGCCGCGGCGGAAAGCACCGCCATCGCCAGCGGCGAACCCACCTGGCGAGAGTGAGAGCGAGCTGGGTAGCAACTCTATCGATGCCAGTGAGTGCCAGAGGGGATGGTCGGGCAGCAGACGTAGGAGGCGGTATGGTCAGCCGCTTGGCCCATGCCTTCTGTTTCCACGATTCAGTTGGCGGGAGCCTTGGTACTTCACTGGTTGCGAGTGCCCGCTGCGCCTGAATTGCCCATTGGTTTTGCCTTAGGCAACTGGAAGCCGTAGCTGACTTTTAAAGCAGTTCCTATCAAAATTGCATCCATTATCGGTTCTCAAAGGGTCTCCAATATATCAGAATTCTGTTGCGGTTTTGATCGGCCACGTACAGGTTGTCGTTTTCATCGAACGTTGCCGCATACGGCATTGAGCCAAGGTCCTTCAAGAATCCGTTTGGGGTAGTGTTTGGACCGAGCGGGCTATCGTAGTAGCCGACGAATCTGGGCGCCATGTAGCTGTTGTAACCCACCACCATTCTGTTCGTGCTGTCGAAGGCTGGTTCCCACGTGGCAGTCTGCCTTGATCTTAGGTAGACTCTGCCGGTTTCAACCGTTTGACCGGGATCCCAAGCATTTGCAAAGTACCTCTCTTCCACCGCGCCCAAGTCAGTGAAGACCTTCGTGGCGGCAGGAGCAAAGATGGCTGACGCATTGTCAGCAGTGGTTACGTCCGGAGGGAATACCAAGAGCCGCCAATTGCCCGCGACTTCCAGTGAGTGGTCGGAGACGAAGAGGTTGCCGAGCCTGTCAATAGTGAGTGCGCCCGGGAAGCAGAGCATGTCGGCTGCAGGCGCGCCACCTACGTCCTGGGGCCTATCCCACGGCCCAATGTAGGCTCTGCGATTGCACTTGTTCCCCGTCGCACTCTTCTGTCCCAGAATCACGTCAACGACAGGTTCACCCAGTGGATTGCGCAGCCGCAGCACGCGGTGATTATACGCATCGCTGATCCACACTGCTTCACCGTTGCCTACGGGGGCTATGCCGCGAATGTAGGGGCCCCTGGATACGTCCGCCCTTTCTCCTGGGACTCTAAATGTGGTAGGGCCAAGCCAAACCCGTTCACTTGATCCCAGCACCGGAAAGCTTGCCTGTAAAGTCGAAATGGTCTTTATCGGCTCCGAATGTGTGGTCAAGGGTAGCTGATAGACATTGATGTACCGTGTGACGTCAGTGCCCAAGACCCATAGCCTTCCCGCCCCATCTACTTTGATCTGGCCGCAGCACGTTTCCCGGGCAGGTGTCCAATGAGTTTCGCCGACCACGCCGTCAGCGGGCTGGCCGTTCCTGAGCCCGGCTACCCCATTCCAAAAAAGCAACCGCTTGGTATCCGCGGCGATTAGCTGGTCTTTGAATACCGCAACACCTGTTCCGTTGCGGATTTCCCGATCCCCCTTAAAGTTGATCCCACCGGGTGGATAGAATAACCGCTTGTCTGGCTCGCCGATAGAGCTCGCTTGCGTATTCAGTCTGCTGGCGGGGAAGCGGTAAACATCCTGGGCAAATAAAATCAATGGCAACAAGAGATTCCCTGAACTATCGATGCCGATGCCTCCCCCACTTCGGCCCGGTATGGACATGAGTGGCGCTCCAGTTCCAGAGTCTCGCATGTTCCAGAAAACAAGACCATTGCTATCGGAGCTCGTTATCCACATCCCGTTCTTGATTGGATCTACTTCTAGCGTCGTCGGGCGGTTTAGGTTGGAACTGAACATGGAAGTTGCCGGCATTCCTGATGAGTATGGAGGCGTGAAGACCAGTATGCGATCGTTGCCTTTGTCGGCTACGTAAACATGGCCTTGTGCGTCGGACCTGACTGCCGCAGGGGAGTCAAGCTGACTAAGTCCGGTGCCCCATTCATTGCTTTGAAAGTTTGGTTGACCGAGCACCAAGTCGGCCTGCTTGGCGATAGAGCCAGTGGCGTGATTCAGGGGAAAGCGCAATACACGATGATTGGCGGCATCCGCCACCCAGAGGTTACCCGCGGGATCGGTTTCCACACCGCTGGCGAACCAGCCCAAGCCCACACGAGATCGGAAAGAGCTTGAGTGGAAGCACAGAGTTTCCCGCGTAGGCTGCATGCCGGGTCTATCGCGGTTGCAGACTATGCCGGAAAAGTCACTTTGTCCCCAGACCTCATCGGCAATGGAGTCAGTCTCGAACGGACGATTGTATTTCAGGACGCGGTTATTCAGGGAATCCGGTACGTAGAGGTTGCCGTGGGCGTCGACTGCCATGGTCACGAAGGTGTGTTCTTCGTCCACCGAAATGGCGACATCGGTGATGCCGCAGAGGGTCTTGGCACTGGCTGCGGCCCGTACGGGATAATTCTGCACATTGGAATCGCCGTTGCAGGCAGAGTGATCGAACGCTGACGGTTGGCCGATAACTACGTCTGCCGAACAGGGTCCCTCCCCGGCATAACACGTGCTCAGGTCAATTCCCAAGATTCGGCTGTTGCCTGCGTCCCAAATGTAGGCCCTGCCCGGAGAAACTGAGCGATCGACAACCACACCGCCCGGGTTGAACACCTTGAATGGTACTACTTGCTCCTCAGAGACTTGCGAAAAGTCCGGCTGGCCGATGATGACGTCGGCCCAGAGGTCACCGGATACGCCTCTGACAGCTTTCGTGCGGGGAAAGGGAGCGAAGTCATTCAGAATCCGAGGTTTGCCCATCAGGTCTGTAAATGCCGACCGCGAGTTGCGCGCCCAGTCAATGAGGTCTGAAACCCTATTCAGCTCAAACTCAAAGCCTCGATATAGCGGCGGCTGGCTGCGAATGCCGTCACGCACCCAGGGCAGTGCCGCTATCGCCGCCGCAGCCTCGGGATCGCTGCGTCTCAGAGACAAGAGAGCGGCAACTACTGTGACGTTCTTGGCAGTGGCTAAGCCTAACGCGGGGTGAGATAGCGTCTCTTGCAGTGCGTTTGAGTTGAATCCCAATTCGACGTTCAGCGCTCGCAAGGCATCCACGTCTGCACGTTCAATGCTGAACAAGAAGTGTGTGCGGATAAGCTGCAGCACGCCAGATTCATCAATGGCACTCATGGCAACAAGCTGTTCGAGTGCTGCCAACTCTACCTCGTTGCGTGGAGGCAGCCATTTCATCCGAGACGCAATCAAAGTGCCCAAGGCGTGAGGAGACCTTCCACCGAGCTCCTGCAATGACGCAACAGCTTGCTCTTCCAAGCTCGTCAAGCCGTCCCGCACCCACGGCAGGTTCTGCAATATTTGTACCGCCATGGCGGACGCATCCGGGGTCGGAGTAGGTGGAGGCGTCGGGATGGGAGTAGGCGTTGCGATGCCACCGCCGGGGGCGTAGTCGGCTTCCCACGCAAAGCGCTCGGTGTCGAGGCGCTGTTCCAGGCCGTTGGGGCCGTCGATCCAGGTGCGGTAGCCGTCGGTGAAGGCGGTCCGGTTATCGGCTTTGCGCCAGACCAGGAGGCCGCCGGTGGTTTGTTGCAGGGCATCGCCGTTGGCGCCGTGGCGCTCGTTTTCCAGGCACTCGCCTACGATGTCATGGCCGATAAGGTCGCGGAGAGTCGCAAAGCCGAGCACGAACTGGCACTCCGCGGCTACGGCAGTACTGGGCAGGAGAAGAAAGAGAGCCAAGGCAAGGAGCAGGGCAATTCGTTTCACTGTCACCTCTCCAATTATTCCGCAGTAGGTCGAAAGGATAGCCTAGTACTGGGTGCAGCGTACAGAAGCAGCGAAACCATTGTACCTGAGAGGTCAATACGAATGCTGAATATATTGCCGAGTGCAGGGCAAGTAGGGAATTGCGCGAAGAAGGGGCGCAGCCGCAACAGAAGTAGATGTGCCGAGTTTACTTGGGGCAGGGATGCGGCCGGCGCAGGTTACGTACAGACTAGGCGTGGCTTTGCAGCGCCTACAGCGGTCGCACATTCTGATGCAATGGCGGTATTTGCAGTTCAAGCCATGCAATTGTGGAGAACTCTGCGGCTAGCGGGATGGGTTGTTGAACGGTTTCCAGTATATGAGCACCCTATTGCGATTGAGGTCGGCGACGTACAGGTTATCGTTTTCGTCGAATGTGGCCGCGTATGGCATCGAGCCCAAGTCGTTGAAGAAGCCGCTGGGCACGGTGCTCGGGCCGAGAGGATCGTCGTAGAACCCGACGAATCTCAGCCCCATGTAGCTGTTGAAACCCACCACCATCCTGTTCGTGCTATCGAATGCGGGTTCCCAGGCGGCAACCCTGTCTACCTGCGAGTGACCGCTTACCTTTGTAGCGTGTCTCGGCTCAAAACGTCGTGGCTGGAGGTATTTGCCTTTTACTACGCCCAAGCTATCAATTACTTTGGTCGCGGAGGGCGCATAGATCACTGTTTGATTGTCGAATGGGATTGAGCCGGCTGCAAAGACGAGGAGCCGATTGTTGCCGGCTACTTCCAGTGAGTGGTCGGAGACATAGAGGTTGCCAAGCCGGTCAATAGAGAGCGCGCCCGGGAAGCAGAGCATGTCGGCTGTCGGCGGACTGGTGGAGTCTTCAGGATTATCCCAAGCGCCAATATGTGCTTGACGATTGCACTTGGTACCCGTCACACTTTTCTGTCCTAGGATTACGTCAACGACAGGATCGCTAAGGGGATCGCGAATGCGCAAGACGCGATGGCTGTACGCATCGCTTATCCAGACAGACTCGCCACTGCCTACCGGCGCGATGCCGCGAATAAAGGGACCTGCTGTCGCCTCTGTACTGCGCTCAGGGGCTTGAAATGTGGTGGGGCCGAGTGTGACCGTTTTGTTTGTTCCGAGTACCGGGAAGCTCGCTCCCTTCGTTTCTATAGTCTTAATGGGGACAGATTGTGCAGTGAGCGGTAATTCATAGACTTTGATATACCGCGTTTCATCGGTGCCAAGGACCCACAACCTTCCCGCTCCATCCACTTTGATCTGGCCACAGCACCTTTCCCAATCCGGCGACCAGTGGGTCTCACCAACGATGCCATCAGCAACCTCGCCATTCTTAAGGTCAGAAACTCCGTTCCAAAACAACAATCGCTTCGTGTCCGCCGCGATGAGTTGGTCTTGATATACCGCCAGGCCGATTCCGTTGCGTAGCTCTCTATCTCCCTGGTAGTTGATTCCGCCGGGTGGGTAAAACAGGCGCTTATCCGGCAAACTAACCACCCCACTGCCTATCTCCGGGATAGGAGCTGGAAAGCGTAGGACGTCCTGGGTGAAACGGACTACCGGCATCAGCACATTCGCTTCAGAATCGATGCCGATCCCGCCTCCACTAATGCACGTACCTGGATTGCCGGGGACGCTCGTTAGATTGAGACCCCCACACTTACCATCCGGTTGGTACGCATTCTTCCCAAGGACCTTTCGTACATTAATGCCATCCCAATCCCAAAGCTCGAGCATCTTGTTTTCGGAGTCGTTTACCCACAGACCGTCGTTGTTAGGGTCGATTTCGATTGAAGTCGGACGGCTAAATTTGGAACCAAAATCGGAAGTTGCTGCCATACCCGAACTGAAAGGAGGCGTGAAGACCAAAACACGGTTGTTGCCCTTATCAGCCACGTATACGTGCCCTCTGGGGTCGACTCTAATCGCCGCCGGTGAATCGAGCCGGTCAAGTCCATCGCCCCACTCTTTACTGCGAAAGTCTGGTTGACCGAGCACCAGATCAGCCTGTTTGGCGATGGCGCCAGTGGAGCGATCTAGGGAGAAGCGAAGCACGCGATGATTGGCGGCGTCCGCGACCCAGAGGTTGCCAGCGGGATCGACTTCCACACCACTAGCGAACCAGCCCGTACGGAATCTAAAGGACCACGTATTGAAGCAAAGCGTTTCCCGGGTGGGTGAGAATTCTGGAAAATCCCGGTTGCAGACCATGCCCGAGAAGTCCTGCTGTCCCCAAACCTCATCGGCTATTGAGTCGGTCTCGAACGGGCGCTCATACTTGAGCACGCGATTATTGAGGGAATCCGGCACATACAAGTTGCCTTGGTCGTCGACCGCCATAGTCACGTAGGTGTGTTCTTCATCCACGGAAATTGCAACGTCAGGGATACCACAGAGAGTTTCGGCGCTGGGGGCAGGGCGCATGGGGAAGCCCTGTACATTGGAGTCTCCGTTGCAGGCGGAGTGATCAAATGCCGTTGGTTGGCCGATGACTACGTCTGCCGAACATGGTCCCTCCCCGGCATAACACGTGCGCAGATCAATACCGAGAATTCGGCTGTTGCCTGCGTCCCAAATGTAGGCCCTGCCCGGAGAAACTGAGCGATCGACAACGACGCCGCCCGGATTGAACACCTTGAACGGCACCACCTGCACTTCAGAGACCTGCGAAAAGTCCGGTTGGCCGATGATGACGTCGGCCCAGAGGTCGCCGGCCACGCCTCTGACCGCCTTCGTGCGGGGAAAGGGTGCAAAGTCGTTCAGAATCGAGGGTTTGCTAATCAAGTTGGTGAACGTCTGTGGGGATCTGCGTGCCCAGTCTATGAGATCCAACACTCTATTCAGTTCGAATTCGTACTCAGTCTTGAGCAGAGAGAGGCTACTGCCGTAGCGCACCCAGGGCAGTGCCCTGATCGCCGTCGCAGCCTTGGGATCGCTGCGCCTAAGGGACGCGAGCGCGGCGACAACTGCGGGGTTCTTCACGACAGCCTTGCGTAACGGCGACCGTGCGAGCGCCTCCTGGAGCGCATGAGGATTGGATTCCAACTCGGTGCGCAGCGCCTCAATCACGTCCAAGTCGACGGTTTCAATGGTAGAAAAGAAGGTCATGTCAATGAGCCGCTGCACGCCGGCTGCGTCAATGGCACTCATGGCAACGAGCTGTTCGAGCGTCGCGAGTTCCACTGCATTGCGGGGCGGTAGCCAGCTCCTGCGAGAGTCCAAGAGGGTACGCAGGACTTGAGAGGAATTCTTCGTCAACGCTTGCAGAGACGCAACCCCGTGCGTTTCCAGGTCGGTCAACCCGTCCTGCACCCAAGGCAGTGCTGCTATTGCCTGTTCCGCTTCCCATGGCAAGAATTCAGTGTTGAGCCGCTGTTCCAGGCCGTTGGGGCCGTTGATCCAGGTGCGGTAGCCGTCGGTGAAGGCGGTCCAGTTGTCGGCTTTGCGCCAGACCAGGAGGCCGCCGGTGGTTTGTTGCAGGCCGTCGCCGTTGGCGCCGTGGTGCTCGTTCTCCAAGCATTCACCGACGATCTCGTGGCCGATGAGGTCGCGCAGCGCCTTGAAGCCCAGGACGAACTGGCACTCCGCCGCCGAGAGAGATGTCGGCAGGAGCAGGAACAGAGCGAAGCCCAGTAGTACCGCAAGACGTCTAATAGCGGACTCTCCGGTCCCTATCAAGGGCATATTGAGTCAGGCTTCGAATAGTTAGCTATGTTTGGCGACTACTATGCAGTTTCAATCAGACCTTTACGATCATACTCCATAACTAGTGTAATGTAAACATTTAATGTTTTGACATATCTGCCGCGTTTACGGCTTGTGCCGCAACTAAGATGATCTGGCGGCTTCCTCGCAATGCTCGCGGCTTGCTTGCGCTTGCCAAGCTGGTATACTACTTCCAATGATGGTCGCCGACCTTGTGGAGCATCCGGTGGTGAAAACGCTGTTAGCGGCTTGTGTATCAACGTTCAAGCCGGAAACTAAGGTGAAAGGAGGATGAGCGACAGCGCTTGCATCAGGGGATACGTTTTGATAGAGAATGCTCCCGCGATGCTGTCAACAGGCTTGCTCTGAGCGTTTCAGGTGGACTATGAGATGGGCGCGAACAGGAAGACGTTTGCGGCTGGCGGTGCCAGTACTTTGAGACGGATGACGATGAATTTGCATAGATATACCCGGAGGAAGAATACGTGAAAGCAAGAGTAACTCGACGAACATTGCTCGGCGGCAGCTTGGTGGCTGGCGCCGGTTTGCTCGCGGCCGCGTGCGGGCAGGCCGTAACTACGATGCCGGCCGAGGGCGAAGCCCCGGCAGCCCAGGAAGAGGCTAAGCCGGCTGAGGAAACCAAGGCCGCGGAGCCGAAGACGGTACGCTACCTCCACTACACCACCACGCAGGCGGTGTGGGAGGACAACTTCGGCCAGATTTTCGATAATTTCCGGGCGCAATTCCCCGAAGCTATCCTGGAAGTGGACCCGGTAACCGGCGGTTTTGGCGTGCTCATCGAGAAAGCCGTGAGTTCGTTTGCGGGCAACGTGCCCATTGACATGTACTACGGCCACTTCTCCTATATCAGCCAGTTTGCGCAGAACGAGATGATCCAGCCGCTGGACCCGTTCATCGCGAAAGACGGTGACGTGTCCCGCGACGATTTCTACGATCATGCGCTGGAGAAGATCGCCGGTCAGATTTACGGCATTGCCTGGTTCAACCAGGGCAAGGAATTTTGGTACAACGCAGACCAGGCAACTGAAGCCGGTCTCACCTCGCCGGCCGATCTGGCGGCGGAGGGCAAGTGGACGTGGGACGCTGCGCTTGAGTTTGCGCAGAAGCTCACCAAGAAGGAAGGCGCAAACACCACGCGCTGGGGCTTCTTCTACGCCTACCATTCCACCGGCTGGTTCGGGCATCACCTGAAGGCCTGGGGCGCGGACTGGTGGAACGCCGACATCAGCGCGGCGACGATGACCACGCCCGAATTCGCGGCTGCGGTTTCGGCCGCACAGGACCTGGTTACGAAGCACGAAGTCTCGCCGCGCATCAGTACGCCGCGTGAGAATGACGCTGCGGCTTCATTCGAAGAAGAGACCCTCTCGTCGCGCCTGGCAAGCGGCGCCAATACGCGCAGCTTCCAAGCGAACATCATGTCCAAGGATAATCCCTTTAACATTGGGCACACGCTGCTGCCCGAGGGTCCCGGCGGACGCACCACCATTCAGGCGTTGAACGCGAACTATCTGAGTTCATCGGCGCCACAAGCGGATCTAGCCTGGGAACTCTATAAGATTCTCGTTGGGCCGGAATCCGACCAGCAGATTGCTCAGCTCGGCGGCCGCCGCTACACGGCCAGCCGCAAGCAGAGCCCGGTGACCCTGTGGCCCTATGAGGATGCCAATGTCTACGCCCAGATGGCGGAGCTAAGCGAGGGCGCCAAGCAGATTGTGAAGCAATCTGAGGTCAATGGCGCTTGGAGTCAGGGCTGGAAAGACATCGAGGACGGCGCGCGCACCATCCAGGATGTCCAGGACGAGTTGCAACAAGTGGCTACGGTTGCCCTGGAAGAGGGTGGCTGCATCTGCTAGCTTTAGGCTCTTGCCGTAGGCGTTGAAGAATGAGAGGGACACGAGAGATCGTGTCCCTCTCGGTCTGTGGTGAGACGGACGCAGGTTGCGAACCCGCGCCACTCTATAATTGAAGGATGCTTAGTAACCGTCTCTCTGGATTCCCTAGTGGTACCACTGGGATTCGCCCCCTTGGAACGATTAAATGCCGGTTGGGGCACGAAATGTCGTGCCCCTACATGGGCAGCGACCAGGATAGGAGCAGGGCTCGCCATGCTGTGGCGTTGACAGCGAGCGAAGGCCCTCGCGCATCTTAGCGAGGCCAAGCGCATCCGTGCACAGGAGTCACGCGTGCGGTACTATCTCACTCATGGAAAGCCTCGGTTTTGGCAGTGTTCTCCATTGAACGGTTGATTTTGCAATCGGAAACTCTAAGCTTAACGAAAGGATAGCGGTAGCCAATGGCGTACAGAGTTGGCTTGGTTGGCGTAGAGCAGCACGTGCCGCACGTGATTGCGGGCATAGATGAATCGGATGAGATTGAGCTCGTGGCGGTTGCTCAAGCAGGCACTCGCGCCGGTGAGCTGGAGGAAAAATACGGCGCGCGAATTTACGACGACCACACGACAATGTTTGCCCGGGAGCAACTCGACGTGGCGGCGGTCTGTCTGATTCCCGCCGAGCAGGGACGGGTTGTGATTGACGCGTTGAATGCGGGACTGCACGTCACCGCCGACAAGCCCTTGATGATCACACAGGAAGAGCTTGACGCCACCGCGGCGTTGGTGAAACTGCATCCGGACCACAAGGTCGGGCAGCTCTTCACACTGCGGGGGACGCCCGGTTACGCGAAGCTGCACGAGATCGTGCGCAGCGGCGCTATTGGCGACGTCGTGCAGAGCTACGGCCTGCGCTCAGCCTTGGAGAAGCGCGAGCAGCGCGCCCCGTGGTTCTTCGACGAGCGGCTCTCCGGCGGCCCTATTCCCGATCTGCTCATTCACGACATCGACGCCCTCCGCTGGATTACGGGTCTGGAATACACACACGTGCTGGCACGGGAGTCCAACTTCGCCCGGCCCGACGATCCTTACTACCGCAATGCCGGTCAACTCTACTTCCTGCAAGAGCGGAACGCGACCGCCATCATGGAGCACCACCGCCTGGTGAGCCCGGCGTTTGCGGGCATGGACTGCCGCATGAAGGTGGTGGGCACCGATGGGCAGGTGGAGATTACGGCCAAGGGCGAGGTGATTCTCTACAATAGCGACCATGCGGGGCAGGTGACAGATTTGCCCAGCGCGCAAAACGTGTTCGCCGATTTCGCGATTAAGGCTTGCTCCGGTCAGGAGCCGCTGGTGGACACCGCGAGCGCGTTGCAGTCCATGCAGGTGGCGCTCACTGCCAAGGCGGCGGCAGAGGCGGACGCGTTGGTAGCGATCCCACAAATCTAGTCTCTTGCTCTCTTTCCAAATGCCGGGGTAGTGGAAATTTATCAATGACTGGCTCTGGGAGCCAAGCAGTGGCTTAGGATGGCCTTCGACAGGCTCAGGCCGAACGGAGGCTAGGCTCTCACTGTTTTGGAAGGAGAGTCTCTGCACACTGGTGGGTTGGCCTTCGACAGGCTCAGGCCGAACGATAGAGTAGGTTCTGGTGTGGGCGGGCCTAAAGGCTCAGGCCGAACGGCAGAGTAAGTTCTGGTGTGGGCGGGCCTAAAGGCTCAGGCCGAACGGTAAAGTAGGTTCCGGCGTGGGTGGGCCTAAAGGCTCAGGCCGAACGGTGAGCGGCTTTCCCTTCATGGCGAGATTTGGCTCTCTCCGTTTGTGGTGAGCATGCCTTTCCTAAGCACTTCGACAAGCTCAGTACAGGCCTGTCGAAGCATCGAACCAGGAGTGGCAATACAGGGCGCTTAGGCTTGCGCATGAGCTGGTTGCGCTAAGAATGCATTTCACGGGCTCTGAGGTCCGTGTCCCTTACCGCAAAACTGTGTATAATCCAATAAATCAACTTGGAAAGGAGCGTTTCATGGCTATCAAGAGTCCTGCGGACGTGAGTCTGGCCATTGAGGGAGGTACGCCGGTGCGGGGGGCGGATAACCCGCTGCCGCAAGTCTTTCCTCGCTATGTGCCAGAGAGCGCCTACGACAACGTGCGCGCGGTGTTGGACGGCGGCGTTTCCAGCAACATGATCAGCCGCTTCGAGGAGGCGTTTGCCGAGGCCACCGGCACGAAATACTGCGTTTCCATTGCGAATTGCACGGCCGCGCTCCACTCCCTCTATGCTGGCTTGGACGCCGGCCCGGGCGACGAAATCGTCGTGAGTCCCATTACCGACTTCGGCACAATCGCCGGCATCATTGCCCAGGGGGCAATCCCAGTCTTTCCCGATGTGGACGTGCGCACGGGAAACGTCACCGCCGAGACCATCGCAAAAGTGCTGTCGCCGCGCACGGCAGTCATCGTTGCCGTTCACTTCTACGGTCTGCTCTGCCCAATGGAAGAGATTGTGGCGCTGGGGAAGAGCAAGAACATCACCGTCGTAGAAGATGTCTGCCAAGCGCCGCTGGCGAACTATTCAGGACGGAATGTGAAGGGAAAAGCGGGTTCGCTGGGCGACGTCGGCGGCTTTTCATTTGATGCGGAAAAGCACTTAACGGCGGACCATGGCGGGGCCGTTACCACGGATAGTGAGAAAGTCGCCGATCGTGTGCGGAGCTTTGCGCTCACGCGCGGCGCCGTTTCGCACCCGAACTACGGTCGCAAGCACGAATCGTTCGGCCTGAACTATCGCTTCGGTCAGTTCCAGGCGGGACTGGCGTTGGCCGAGCTTGGGGTGCTCGAGGAGCAGAACGAGCGGCGGCGGCAGGGAGCTGCCCACCTAAACTCTCTAATTGATGAGATTGACGGTCTTACGCCGCCATTCACTCCTCCAGGAAGCGACCATATTCACTGGCTCTACCACGTGCGTCTCGATCTCGATCAGTTCCGGTGCACCATCTGGGAGTTTTCGAAAGCGCTCTTGGCTGAAGGCCTCACGCCGGGCGCCGGCCCCGCGCCGTACTATCTCGTGCCCGATAGCCATGTCTTCATGCAGGACAAGGCGCACGTTGCCGGCAGGTCTGGCTGGCCGTGGGACCATCCGATGAACGAATTTGCCAAAGACATCGAATACAGCGCTGACATGTGCCCCCAGGCCAAGGAGCACGTGGACACCACCGTCCGCTGGACGTGGACCGATAAGCACTCCACCGAAGACATCGAGGACATGGCGACGATGTTCGCAAAGGTGGCGGATTACTATCGGGTATAGGTCGAGAGACTCGTATCGGATCCTCAGCAAATTCCATCACAGAGATTGTGAGTGGGGACCTTGCCGGAAGGATCAGTGACATCGTAAGAAAAGAGCGCAGGCCCTTGGGCCTGCGCTCTGTCTCATGCGCCACGGTGTACCGATTGCTTATTCCATCTTTTGAGACTCAGAGTTGCGGTAATCCGTGCACCTCATCAAGGGATTCGCCATAGCGGGCAACACCCAATTCCTCGCAGTCACCAACCCACTGACCCTCTTCTTGGAAGTACCGCAGCGTGAGATACACATAGCTCTCTGCCACTGTGCGCCTCCCTTCCGCCGGGCGCGCTCCGCTAGCTACGTCTCGTGTCTCTTGTAGCATTTTGCTTGGTATTTGATACCCAATTCGCGATCCGTATTCAATGCGAGCCGAACGGCAGTCTCCGTGTTCGGGATCAGCGCGGGCCTCAATGCATATCCGGGTTTCGGACATCACTTTCCAGTTGGTACAGCACTGCGTTTGACCCATCGGCGAGGATCAGATCGCGGCGCACGGCGTAGCGCACTCTGCCGCTCATTCTCAATTCCAGAGAATACGCCGTCTCTTTCTCTTCAGGGTACGTACAACGAAGCGCAATCACTACCCTCTTGACAGTGAGGGCAAGGATCTCTGGGATGCGCTTAGTCAAGTATTCTCTCATGAGAGACTGAAAGGATTCCTGAGCGGCTTGCAGGTTATAGACTTGCCCTTAGGGGGTGTACGCAAAGCCCATGAAAACCATTCGTGCTGAGGGCTGCGCGAAGCCCCTGTGGAAGCATGAACTGCCCTTCAAAAAGCTCAGGGCGAACGTTACTCGTGTAGACAACACCTTTAGAAAAACCCTCTTAGAGTATCCAGTGGTCGGGTGGCATTTCTTGCGGGACACTCAATGTCGTTGGTGCGGCGGCCACAGCCGCTTTTGCAATTGTAGCAGTTGCTCGTCAAGACAGTAAAGACCATGAGAATCACGCATGGCTTTGCCGTCTCGGCATCCGGTTGTCGGTGCGGATCAGTTCCTCCATGAGGCGCGCCTTGAGCTCTTGCTTCAGGCTTTCGACTGAGGGGTCGTGCCACAGGTTTTGCAGTTGCCCGGGGTCGTTATGCGTATCGAAGAGTTCACCGTACTCCTGTTCGCCGTCATCGCCCACGTAGACGGTCAGTTGATGTGTGTCGGTGACCAGGGAGCGCAGGCGCAGCCCGATATAGTCCTCGTCATTCTCTATGACGATGGCGTCCTGCACGGATTCCGCCTCTCCCGTAAGCAGCGGCGCGAGCGACTTCCCTGGCAAGGGTGACATCTGCCGCTCCGCTTCCGGCTGGGGTACACCTTTCATGAAGGGCGGCCCGTATTCCGGCGCCGGCACGCCCGCCAGGTCGAGTAGGGTGGTTGGAATATCCAGGTGCGACACGAGGCTCTGGGATACTTGACCCGCAGGGAACCGCGCCGGCCAGCGCCAGATCGAGGGGATATTCAGCATGCCGTCGAAGTGGAACGGCCCTTTGTTCAGCAGCCAGTGGTCGCCCAGCAAGTCGCCGTGATCGGCGGTGAAGACGACGACGGTGTTTTCTGCAAGTCCTAGTTCTTCGAGAGAGTCCATTATTCGTCCGACCTGCTCGTCGATGAAAGACACCATGCCAAAGGTGATGGCCGTGATCTCGCGCATGTGCTCATCCGGCATCTTGGTGGCGAATCGCCGGCCGGACGTCCATTGGTCGGTCTCGTACATCAGGCGCATGTGCGGCGGCAGGTCGTCAAGTTCGTTGTCGCGCCGGGTCGGCGCCGGAATCGAGTCGCGGTCGTACATGGAGAACCAGGGATCCGGCGCGGCATAGGGATGGTGCGGATCGGGGAACGAGGCCCACAGCATGAATGGCTGCTCGCGCGCGGCGGCATCCTGCAGATACGCAATGCTGCGGTCGGCGATCCAGGTGTTGTAATGGTATTCCGGTGGCACGTTGATGCGGTAGGACTGCTCGGCTCCGCTCGCCGCGGGGGTGGACGCCTGGCGGTTCCAATGAGGAAGGACGTCCGGGTGCTCGCGTTCCAGCCACAGGTAGTGGTTGTCGAAGTTGCCGGGCCCGTGACCGATGGTCAACTCCGTGCTCGCGAAACCGTAGTAGGGCGTCGGCAGCGACGAGACTTTGCGGTTGCGCCACATCCAGCGGGTCTCGGGAAAGTCGAGGGGGTCCAGGGTCTCCGGGTCCACGCCGATGGGTTCGCCTGCCACGCGCACGTGGATCTTGCCGATGCTGTGGGTACGGTAGCCAACGTCCGCGAGCGTGCCGGTGACGGTGGGGAAGGCGGGGTCCAGGTCAATGCCGTTGGTGCGCACGTTGTGCCCGCGGGGAGTCAGGCCGGTGAGCAGCGTGGAGCGCGAGGGCATGCAAAGCGGGTTATTGACATAAGCGCGAGTGAGGAGTGCGCCGCCGGCCGCGAGCCGATCGAGGTTGGGAGTTTGCAGCGGCGTGTTGTCCCGCCAGTCGCGCCAGGCGCAGCGCATGTTGTCGCCGCGCATCTGGTCGGTGAGGATGATGAGGAAATTCGGTTGGTCGCTCATGGAGGTGCTCCTTTGTCAGTCTTTTGGCTTTGAAAGTAGGGCTTCCAGGAAGCCGCTTTTTTGTTTGTTTCTCGCTTCGTGCCACGCAGAAACCGTAGGTCACACTTGTAAAGAGTATATACCTGTCGGTGTTGGACTGGTCATGTCACTGCAAGACGAATGCTGTGGCGATGGCTTTCCCTAACTTCGCGCTGGATTTAAGGTGGGTGCTGTCTCAATGTCTTCAACTCATGAGAAGATCTCTCAGCGCATGGTTGAGTTGCAAAGATGGATTCCCGCGTGCGCGGGAATGACGAATCGGTTGGCGGTCCTATACACACTGCAAAATGGGCGGGTTCGGATAGCCCTCTCCCGGGGGAGAGGGTTTGGGTGAGGGCGACCGACCGACAGTGTCGACGTGCCAGGCACATTTGAGAGTTTGCTCGGCATTGAAGCGCCTGCACCCTAAGAATATAATTGCCCTAATACACTTCCCGGGCGTGGAATGCCAGCCAACCTACATCTCGCCGCGATTTGGCTGCGCCACGACCTTACCCAAGGAGCGAATTCCCCATGAGTACCGCGCGTCGCGCCAGGTTAGCCTTCATCGGTTGTGGCTCCTTTGCCACGGCCTCGATCTTTCCTCAGATTCAGCTCATTCCCGAGATCGACCTTGTCGCCGTGTGCGACCTCGACGAAGAAAAAGCGCAGCGCAACGCCCGCAACTTCGGCGCGCGCCGGGTTTACACCGATATGGAAAAGATGCTCGATACCGAAGAGTTGGATGGTGTCTTCACCATCGGTCCGGCGCCGCAGCAGTACCGGCTTGCGCCGGTGGTGCTCAAGCGCGGTCTGCCGGTGTACGTGGAGAAGCCGTCGGCCAATACCTCGGCGGAGGCCAAGGAACTGGCTGAATTGGCCGAGGCGAACGGCACGTGGGGCCAGGTGGGCTTCATGAAGCGCTTCGCCGACGTCTATCGGATTGCCAAGGAAGTCATTGCCCGTCCCGAATTTGGCGGCCTGCACGTGCTCAAGGTCAAGTTCGGCCAGGGGAAGTATCCGCAAATCTGGGGCATCGACTCCGCCAAGCGGGCGTTTCTCATCGGCCAGTGCGTGCATATCCTTGACCTGGTGCGCTTCTTCGGCGGCGATGTGCGCGCCGTAAACGCGCTCTACTATGAGGTCGGCCCGCAAAACTTCTCCTATCTCATCAACCTGGAGTTTGTGAACGGCACGGTCGGCCACATGGACATTAATACGCTCGATTCCAAGGTGGGGACCCGCGACATCATCGAGACGCTGGAACTCATCGGCATGGAGACCCACGTGGTGTGTGAGGATATGATGAAGGTCAAGTACCAACCCCAAGAGGCGTGGTCGGCAGAAGCGCCGCGCCTCGGCCGGTATAACTTCACTCTGGAACCCTCGTGGACCGGCCTTTCGATCAGCAAGCGCAACTTCGGCTATACCGGCGAGGTGGAGCACTTCGCCCGCCGCTGCCTGGGACTGGAAACCAGCGGCCCCGACCTCTGGGACAGCTACAAGGCGCTCACGTTCGGGGAAGCGGTGTATAAGAGCTCCCACGGCGGCGGCCGGGTGCTGGTGGAACAGTAGGCGCCATCGAGACCCTTGCGTAACCCAAGCGGAAGCAAGCGGGTGCCCTCTCCCTTTACTGGTGAGGGCAAGAGTCTGCCCCGTACTCGATGCAGCGTATCGACACGATACGGGTGTGAGGGTGAATCTCATGCATTGTCTACAAGTGCGTGCCAATTTCTAGGTGGCACCTCTTGACGCCGCACACTTTATGAGGCCATTGCAGCCAAGAGACCCCTCACTCCAAGGAGAGGGAGTGCCTTTGCCTGAAAGTGGGGCTCTGTAAGGGTCTCCATCGCTGGACAGAGAGGTTGCTCGCGCTGGACAAAGGGTTTTCTCGCGTAGGTGGATTAGCGGCATTGCGGAAACTTGTGGAATTCGCTGTGCACTGAGCAAGCCCGCCTGGTATCGCACAAGAGGCGGGGGACAAGCCCCCGCGCTACGGCAGGAAGTGCCGCACATTCCGCTACGCCCACGTGAGTGACGGACCAGTCGGTGACTCTCTAGGCAATGCAAACCGAGGACGACCGGAAAGCCCTCTCCCGGAAAGACCGTTGCGTAACTCCGTCATTCCGGCGCAAGCCGGAATCCAGAGCGCCTTGATAGCTAGAGATAGCATGATGTTAAGTCGATTCACGCCCATCCCAACCTTCCCCCCAAAGGTGAAGGGCTATGCAAAGATCCCTGGGGGAGAGGGTTTGGGTGAGGGCGAGCGGGGCGGCGGTGGGAGCGCCGCCGGAGGACAACAGTTGAGCAAGTAGTTGATTGACCAACCCCGTTGAACGATTCCGATCGAGGCCCTCTCCCGGGGGAGAGGGTTTGGGTGAAGACGTGCGGGGCGGCGGGGGGAGCGCCGCCGGAGGAAAACAGTTGAGAAAATAGTTGATTGACCAATCCCGTTGAAAGATTTCGATCGAGGCCCTCTCCCGGGGGAGAGGGTTTGGGTGAGGGCGAATGATCGTAAGTGCTGCCATGTCCGGGCAAGTGTGAGGGACAGCCCGGCATTGATGTGCTTGCAGCCTGGGAATATAATTGCCGTAATACTCTTGACGGTGCAATTGGGCAGCCCACGAGAGCTTCCCCCCAGAGCGCTTGCACCGTGTCCCCCATCGCAAGGAGCGAAATCCCCATGAGTACCGAGCGCCGAGCCAGACTTGCCTTCATCGGTTGTGGTTCATTTGCCACGGCCTCGATCTTTCCTCAGATTCAACTTATTCCCGAAATTGACCTCGTTGCCGTCTGCGACATCGACGAAGAAAAGGCCCAGCGCAACGCTCGCAACTTTGGGGCGCGGCGTGTTTATACCGACATGGAAAAGATGCTCGATACTGAAGAGTTGGACGGCGTCTTCACCATCGGTCCGGCGCCGCAGCAGTATCAGCTGGCGCCGGTGGTGCTCAAGCGCGGCCTGCCGGTTTACACGGAGAAGCCGTCGGCCAATACTTCGGCTGAGGCAAAGGAACTGGCCGAACTCGCAGAGGCGAATAACACGTGGGGCCAGGTGGGCTTCATGAAGCGCTTCGCCGACGTGTACACCATCGCCAAGGAGATTGTGGCGCGGCCGGAGTTTGGCGGGCTGCACGTGCTCAAGGTCAAGTTCGGGCAGGGCAAGTATCCGCAGATTTGGGGTATTGACTCCGCCAAGCGCGCGTTTCTCATTGGCCAGTGCGTGCACATCTTCGACTTGGTGCGCTTCTTTGGCGGGGACGTGCGCGCCGTTAACGCCCTCTACTATGAGGTGGGACCGCAGAATTTCTCGTATCTCATCAATCTGGAGTTTGTGAACGGTACCGTCGGCCAGATGGATATTAATACGCTCGATTCTAAGGTAGCTTTCCGTGACATCATCGAGACGCTGGAGCTGATTGGGTTTGAAAACCACGTAGTGTGTGAAGACATGATGAAGGTCACGTACCAGCCCCGCGAGGAGTGGACGCAAGAAGCGCCGGGCTTCGGCCGCTATAACTACACGCTCGACCCCTCCTGGACCGGCCTAGGACGCAGCCAGATTAACTACGGCTACACCGGTGAGGTGCGCCACTTCGCGCGCCGTTGCCTGGGCCTGGAAACCAGCGGCCCCGACCTCTGGGATAGCTACAAGTCCCTCACGTTCGGCGAAGCGGTGTATACAAGCTCCCACGGCGGCGGCCGGGTGCTGGTGGAGCAGTAGGCGCTGCTGCTGAACGGAGAAGCGATCCGCACAACTGTAGTTTGGGCACTGCAGCACCGAAGGGACTATCGCAGTAATCTGAGCAGTTCGGACTTGCTTTGCTTAAAGAGCGGGGGCCGAGCCCCCGCGCTACGAAGTTACTGCTAGCCTTGAGCCAAATAGGTGGAAGGTTTGGGGGAACATGGTGATGGCGGCAGCTCCGGTAGCGCAGGTTTGTAACCTGCGTCTGCTTGGCGGGAATTGCTATTGGGTCATTTCAACGTGGCTATTTTCGCGTTTCGTCAAGTCAATTGACCTAGCGCGTCTTGGCACGATTTGGAAAGGAAGTTGTTGAGGAAGTCGAGACTCACAGTGGAGAAGCTCGCAGTCTGCGTGCTTGTCTTGGCTGGCGCGCTGCTGCTGATGGGTGCGTCAGCCGGTTTTGAGACGCAGACGCCTACTCCGGTGTCCTTCCCGTCCAAGGTGGTGTGGACGCCGGATGGGAAGCACATCATCTTTTCTCACGAATTTCAAGGCATCTTTATGGTGGATAGGGCAGGCTCGGAGTTGCGGGCGATACCGGAGGATGCGCCGCTGGGGACGCCTTCATCTCCGGGCTATGCCTTGCCTGCGGTCTCACCTGATGGAACGCGGCTGGCCTATGTGGCGCGGCCTAGCGCACCAGGAAAGAGCGCCGCGATCATGGTGTCGGCGCTGGATGGGACAGGCGCGCGGAGGCTGACGCAAGACGAAAGGTTCAATACCTACCCGGCGTGGTCGCCGGATGGGGAGGAGATCGCCTACATCGCGGACGGCCAGCTCACTGTCATGCGTGCCGATGGGACGAACGTGAGTGTGCTCGCGCCGTCGGTGCAGGCGGTGAACGCCGCATTGGCATGGTCGCCGGACAGCAGCCGCATTGCCTTTGTGGGGGAACAACCATACTCCGTACATCGTGCTGTCTTCATGGTTAGGCCAGATGGCACTGAACTGACCAATCTAGCAGCAACGGTAAGCGTGCCGTCATGGTCGCCTGACGGCAGCCGCATTGCATTCTTGATGCCGGAAGACTATGGGAGTGTAAGCCTTTTCACTTTGGACAATGAAGGCAATGATCTACAGCGAGCGTGGTCGCTGGGTCGGACCGATGTGCGACGTCCGTGGTCATTAGTGATAACCAACAGGTGGTTCGGCAACCTCTCTTGGTCACCAGATGGTTCCGCAGTCCTCTACGTTTCCGATGTTGGCAATGTCGAAGTCGTTAGCCTAGATTATGCGAATGAGATGCTGCGCTTCCTTTTTGAAGATACCGCTGGGACTACGCCGCAGAAAGGTCTCCCGGGAGGTACACTAGCCCGCGCGCCCGGCAGATGGGCGGCATGGAACCCCGACAGCTCGCGGATTGCCGTCCTTTCCAGTAATTATCAAGACAGTCTTTTCAATCCCACTCACGGGGATGAGATCTATACGATGGCGCGAGATGCGGCGCTGAAGCGAGTCTTGGTGCACAGGGAAGGTGCGCGACTAGGGGCAGAGCATCCCAATTGGTACGACACAGCGCACAACATTGCGGCGTGTTCAGAGGGTTTCGTCATGCCTGACCCGGAGGAGAATGCAGGCTTGGTGCAGGACTGCGAGATTCTGATGGCGATACGCGATGAACTGGCCGGAGATTTCCTGCTGAACTGGAGCTCGACCGTACCCATGCTTGAGTGGTTGGGTGTCGGCTATTTCCCTAATTTCTTGCTCTATAGGTCTGACGAAATAAGAGAATTGCGAGTGACTATTCTGTACCTTAGGGGTAGGGGGGACGTTGATCGCTATTCAGGTCGGTTGATGCTCTTTGCTGGTTTGCATAAGAAGGATGACCGGGGGGGGGGGGCATTGCATACGAGATTGATATTGGAACCATTGGGTTGAATGGGAGCATTCCGAAAGAGCTAAGCAAACTGACTAAGCTCTGGTTGGTTGAACTCAGCTACAACAGACTAAGCGGAAGCATCCCACCTCAGTTGGCTGAACTCACCGACCTCATGCACTTGGCCCTTGATCACAATAACCTCAGTGGGAGCATCCCGCCTGAATTGTCAAGGTTTCCCCATTTGATGCGGTTGGATCTTAGCGGCAATAGCTTGACCGGAAACCTACCACCGGAATTGGCCAATCCCCGTTTACTGAATGTGCTGAACCTTAGCCACAACAGGCTGAGCGGAGAAATTCCACCAGAGCTAGGTAGCGGGAGATATGACTTGCTAGACCTAAGCCACAACGAGTTGAGCGGAAGCATCCCACCGGAACTTGCCAATGTCGTTTATGTTACTCCAGAGACATGGGGAACAGTGAGACTACATGGGAATCCATTATCGGGATGTATGCCGAGAAGGTGGGAAGTATATGCGAACGGTTCCGATGGCATTCATGAAGACTTGGAATTCTGCGCTGAGTGACACCAAGTCGGGTTCTCTCGTAGCGCAGGTACGCACGGGACGTGCGCGTAACCTGTGACAGTCTGGCGGAAAAGTCCACCAATTCACCAGAGATTCGGCTGCCACTTGTTTGGCAAGGCATTTGGCGATGCGCGTGCTTGGGGAGTTATAGGAGTGTAAGACTATGAAGCAACTGAGGCTCCTAGTTAGTAAGTTCGCGCTCTGCTTACTCCTGCTGGGGAGCACAGTGGTTTTGCTGGGGGCGTCTCCCGGTGGTGAGCCGCAAGCGCCGTCGGCGCCTGAGATGTTTCCGTCCAAGGTGGTTTGGACGCCGGATGGGCAGCACATCATCTTCTCCCGTGGGTTCCAGGGCATCTTCATAGTAGACCGGGCAGGGTCGGAGTTGCGGTCGATACCGGAGGATGCACCGCTGGGGACGGTGGCAGCGCCCGGTTATGCCTTGCCTGCGCTCTCGCCCGACGGCACTAGCCTAGCTTTCGTTGCGCCACTAGGGGGACAGAGCGCGGCGATCATGGTGTCGGCGCTGAATGGGACGGGAATGCGTAGGCTGACCCAGGACGAGCGATTCAACACCTACCCCGCATGGTCGCCCAATGGGAAAGAGATTGCCTACATTTCAAACGGCAAGCTGACGGTCATGCGTGCTGATGGGACGAGCGCGCGGGTGCTTGCGCCGTCGGTGAAAGTGGTGAATGCTGCACCGGTGTGGTCGCCATTCGGCAATCGCATTGCCTTTGTGGGCATTCAAGATCATCCGGTGCTTCGTTATGCGGTCTACACGGTGCGGCCGGATGGGACGGAACGGACCAATTTGGGAGCGACGGTGAGTGTGCCGTCGTGGTCGCCGGGTGGATGGCGCATTGCCTTCCTGGTGCCAGGTGATAGATCGCCTTGGGCGTTGGTAGGAGATATCCGCCTATATACTTTGGACATACTTCGGAATGATCTGCTTGAAGTGTGGCCGCTGGATGTAGCGGGCATTTGGGCAGACAGCCTGTCGTGGTCACCTGACGGCTCGGCTGTTCACTTCGCGTCCTCCCGTGGCGAGGTCGTCGTCGTCAGTCTGGACATAAGTGCAGAGGGAATTTTCTCTGACAGCGTATCTCTATTTGATAACAGAAGTCGAAGAGCAGGTTCAGCAGGACCTAACGCTACTACTCTTCCGCCACGAGTGTACCCAGGCGATGTACTGATCCGTACCGCTGGCAGGTGGGCCGCATGGTCTCCCGACGGTTCACGAGTTGTCATCTTGAAGGGCATTAACGGCAGTGGCGAGAATGACACAACCAAAATAGAGACAGTCTTTACACTTTCGCGCATCGGGTTGCTCAAGCGCACATTGGTACGGAGCGATGGCGAGAGTTTGGTAGCAAGTTACCCAGGTTGGTATGATGTCCAAAGCAACGTGGCCGCCTGCTCGGCAGGATACGTCGTGCCCGATCCAAGCGAGCATGCAGAGCTCGTGCGGGACTGTGAAACCTTGATGGTGGTACGGGACAAGCTGGCCGGGGACTTTCTGCTAAACTGGAGCGCCGAAACTCCCATCACCGACTGGTGGGGCATTAAAATACGCAGATTCAAACCCTTCCGCGTTGAAGCCCTGGATCTTTCAGGCGTGAAGTGGATGTATGGCTTTTCGCATTGGATCAGACCTCTGTTGCTTTTTCCCGCCATTGTAGGGGTTCCCGTTGATTACAATGGTCCGGCTTTGACCGGATTCATCCCACCGGAGTTAGGAAACTTGACCGGCCCGTGGACCTTGTCCTTGAGTTACAATCGCCTGCGGGGCGGCATTCCACCGGAACTGGGCAAGCTTACAAGCTTACGGCACTTGGATCTCGCCAAAAGTGGCGTGTCCGGAAGCCTACCGGCGGAAATAGGCAATCTCATCCACCTGGATACTCTCTACCTTAGCAGCAATAGTCTGAGCGGGAGCATTCCACCGGAGTTGGGCAAGCTCCGATTGCTACGGGACTTGTCATTTGTCAAGAGCGGTCTGACTGGTTGTGTCCCGAGGACGCTGACCAGCGGCGACTATGTTGTAGCTTGGGATTTTGGAGAGCTGGAATACTGCACTGAGTGACGGCAGAATAGCGAAAGCCGAAACTTCGCGCTGAGGCACATAAAAATCTTGGGCTCAAGCGAAGTACCGCAGAAGCAAGTCCCCATGATACTGTCTTGAAGTCGTAGCTTAGAACAAGGGTGAGCGTTCGTAGCCTTAGACCCGGTAGCGCGGGTTCGCACGCGCCGTGCGCGCAACTTGCGTTCCGTCTCGCGAAAAAGAGTGTATAATCACCGGAGATGAGTCTGATATTGGTTGTACTTAGGAGAGTCTTTGAGAAGGAGTGAGCCTAATGGCGACTGCACAGTTGGTGACTTTGGCGCCGGAGCAGAAGCAGTTCTTCGATGACAACGGCTATCTGGTGATGGAGGGGTTGTACGACGCCGCTGAGATGGAGGAGATGCGGCGGGAGTTTCACGACCTCATTACGAATACCGACGGCCGGCCCAAGGCTATTAGATACAACTTCATGGAGCAGGCGGAGGGGTATCCCATCGACCCCTACAATCCCAAGAACGTACAGGGCATCATGGACCAGCCGTTGGCGAGCGATTACTGGTTCAACAACGTTACCGACCCCCGCATAGTGAACGTCTTCATCGACCTCTTCGGCCCGGACATCGACTTTCACAACGGCAAGGTGCGCAACAATCCGCCGGGCTTCACGAATGAACAGGGCTGGCACCAGGACTGGCCGTACGAGCTTCACAGCAAGTCGGACCTGGCGGCGGCCATCATCTACCTGGACGCCAACGACGTAGACCAAGGCGCGACTACGGTGCTGCCCGGCAGCCACCTGATGGGCGAGTGGGAGACGTCACACGGCCATACCGTAGCCGACGAGAAGGTGGCAGACTACGACCCGGTGCCGATGCTTGCCAAGCCCGGCGACGTGCTCTTCATCCACGTGATGGTGCTGCACACCGCCGGCAATAACTACTCCAACACGTCCCGCCACAAGGTCATCAACGAGTACAAGAGCAAGGAAGCCATCGACCAGTGGGGCAACCGCTGCGCCTACGCCGGAATGCCGGTAGCCCGTGACGGCCAGGTGTGCATCCCGCAGCTTTAGCGGTGGAGACATTGGGCGCATGCCAAGCTTAGCCTAAGCCTGCCAATCGATTATCGCGTCACACTTAGTCTCGACAGACTAGGTAATCCGGACTTTTCTCTGTCGCCCACGCGAAAGTGGGAACCTAGGTAGTGTTGGCGGCTCTGGGCGAATGTTCTCTCTCCCGGGGAGAGGGTTAGGGCGACCGGTCGCTAGACTCGCCAAGAACTTCGCTGTATGGCGCTGCGACGCAAGGGTGTTTCCATGTCAAGAACTCTGTCGACTCCTCGTCACTTTGACAACACCTCCGACTGGTTCCCCATCAACCGCTCGTGGCAATTCGAGCCGCCGGCTGATCTGCATGGGGAAATGACGCCCAATGAGGTTGAAGCCGCTAGCGGGCATACTTTTGTGGCAACGCTCACGATGCCCCTTTGTCTGCATCAAATCTCAGCAAACTGTCTACATCTTCCTTGCTCCTAATCTGCATAAGCCTTACTTCTCTTGGGCCGCAAAGGCAACCGAGTTTCCGGAAACTTAGACCGCATTTCTGAAAGATCTTTCGCACCGCATACCACCGCAGTGTGCGGTCACATTGCAAACTCTCAGATAGAGACAACCGCAGAAGGATTCGATCATAGTGAGCATATACCCGGATCAGATAGATCAAGGGTGCAAGTGAGACGGAGAGCAGAAAGGGTAGGGCTAGCTCTCGCAATGTGAGTGTGGATGCAAGGGTTTGCATGTCCCCAAGTGCTCTCCAAAGTGCCTGGAGGATCAAGCCTAACCCAATAAGCATGAGAACCGCTGAAGTTGCTTTGGCGAGTTTTGCGAATTGTTCATCCGACTGTGCCAGGGCACCAAACATAGCCAAGGCAGCAATTAGTGGTAATAGGATGAGTTCAGCCAACAGATTGAACGTGTAGGTGTTCACAAGGAACTCAATTATGAGGACGACTTTGAGGTTATCTACAAGTAGATTTCGGAACAGATTCACTCCACCCTTAGTTTCGAATGAGCGAGCGAATAGTACTGATCCAGAGAGGATTGACCATAGGATGGTGTCCTTTAGAAGAATTGGTTGCCAGTATCCTACGCTCTGTAGCGCAAGTATGATTAAGGTGACATAAAACAGTGCAAAGCCACTAGAGATGAGTATCTTTGGATGCAAGAGAGCACCTAGTGCTCCCAAGAGGCTTCGACGCAAATCACCAACCAGCAGCATCCAAACTATAGCAGCAATTATCCAGATCCCTGCTGCTATTTCCCTGCTATTGAACAAGCCCAAGCTAATCATCCTTGACCTAGAAGGCGCCCTACCAATTCCTCCATAGCCTTGCCTTCAGATGAAGTGCGGAGCCATTTGCGGAGTTCGCGGCGGGCGATGGTGACGGTGAGGGGGCGGGGGCTGCCGCGTTTGGCTGTGCCGCTGGATGTTGAGCGTTGGGCGCGGAGGGCGGCGAGTTGTTGGGCCGCGCCGGAGGCGGCGGCTTGGCCGGCGTCGGCGATGGCGGCGTGCAGCGGGACGGCGGAGTCGAATTCAGGAATGGGCAGCTTCCAGAGGTGCTTCTGCAAATCGCGAGCACCGAATTGGCCTTTGGACATTAGGGGCTTTACTGCTTCATACAGCGTCTCGCTATTGATGGTCGCGAGCAGGTAGTGGGCTTCCCGTGCGTCTTTGCAGGTTATCCAGAAGAGCTTGTAGTCAATGATGATGGCATCGTCATCGATGATTGCCGCAGTCGGCTGACCGTATCCCGTGTAGACCACGCGGACGGGCCTCTCTTCCGGGTTTTGCTGCCACGCCAGTTGCGCAGACAGTTCGCGGTGGTAGTCTAGCCTTCCTAGTAGACTTAGCTTATTGACCGGTCTCTTATTCTCTTCCCATAGGTTGCTGACTATCTGCCAGCGCTCACGCATTCTCCATCCCAATGCGCCGGCGTTGATGCTGTCCCTGTCCTCTGGATCAACAGGCAACTGAACGTCACCGCGTTGCAAAGGCAGTACCGCCTTGAGTGGATCAAGCGTCACGTAAGGGACAACGGTTTCCCCTAAATGAACTTCGTGAACGTGCTGAGCCTCAACCGCCTGTCCCGTGAGCGCAGTGAGATCAAGGTCGCGCCAGGGCTTCTTGTCTTGTGCACCGATTCGGGGGGTTACGGTCACAGTCTGTCCGGTCCATATCACTGCAGGATTAGGAATCTCGTTTACAAAATAGAAGCGACGAGGATAGATGTCCGCTCCTTTGCGGGAATAACCGTCGTAAGGAGACTTGCTAGCGCGCTCGCCGTCAGTTAGAGAAACGGGTACGCGCCGCACATCCGGTGAGCCTGCTTTGCCGAGCCAGCGTTCCGCTTTGCCCCGCAAGGGGTTTGCCACGCCGCTGTCACCTGTGCTCTGCGCAAAGACGACGCAGGACGGCATTGGGAAGAAAGTGTTGGGTTCCAGTCGTTCTAAGTCCCAGACCGGTTTGTAATCGAACTCCACTGCCAAGGTAAAGTCCCTGGAGCGTGCACTTCCTCGACCCCGCTGTTTCGAGCGCCAGAGACCCGTGCGCCATTTGGCGTACTGCCCGGACTGCAGGGCGCTATGTGGCATGACCATGCCGATTACGCCGCCGACTTTCAAGTACAAGTCCGTGCACCGCGCATAGAAGAGCCCGGAAATGTCTTGGACGGCGGCATACTTCCCTCCCGCCCAGATGCCATAGCGCTCTTTGCTCTGCTGTTCCAATTCCGAGCGCAAGATGCGAGCCGTATTGCGGTAGATGAGCCACGGTGGGTTGCCGATGACTACGTCCACTTTTTCGCGGCTGAGGACGACCGGGCGCACCAGGTTGCGGGTGTAGTAGGCCCAGATGTGGTCGCGGCCGCCGGCGTGGAGACGCTGCATGACAGCGATGGTCTGCTGCAGGGTCTCGCGCTCGTAGGCGTCGGTGACGGCATGATCGTCCAGTGCGACGTGGGGATCGGCGCCGCGCTCGATGGCGTCGGCTATGTCGCTCAGCAGCGGATCGAACGTATCGGCGCGGGCGACCAGAGACGTCGGGAAGATCAGGGTCGTGTTCTGCTCGTCTTCCACCTCGATGCGCACCTCATTCGCGGCGATCATGTCGCCGGTGTGGAAGCGCAGTTGCAGCGCGTCGCCGAGGTAGACGGGCACGGAGATTGGGCTACTGTAACCGGCGTCGGCGGCGGCCACGATGGCCGGACGCGCCGCCAGGGTCCACGCGGCCCGGGCAAGGTGCACAGCCACCGGATGCACGTCGATGCCGGTCACCGCCACCCGCAGATTCTCTATAACCGCTAAGGGGGTCAGCTTGGCATTTTGGGCCGCCTCTAGGAAATGCGCGACCGCTTCCACAAGGAATGTACCGGAGCCGCAGGCGGGATCGAGCACGCGCTGGTTCAGGGGATCATCCACGAGTTCACTCACCATGACGCGGGCGAGCCAGTCCGGCGTGTAGTACTCGCCAAGTTGGCGGCGCTCATCCGGCGGAATCACAGTCTCGTAGAGGATCGCGCCCACGTCGGCCGGGGCGTTGCTCCACTCAAACCGCGCCACACGCCGCGCCAGGGTCTTGACCAATGAAGACCCGCCCTCCACCTCAGTGGGCCAGGCAAAGAAGTCCGACTCGACGATGCCATGCAAGCCGGTAGCATTGTGAAAGCGGCGGCCGTTCAAGAGGGCGGACGGCTCGCTCTCCGCGACCTCGGCAATGTCGATGCCAAACGACGCCTGCACCACCATGCCGATGGTCATGCTCAGGTAGGTGTGACGGACGAATAAATCGTCCATCTGATCCCGCCCACGGGCAATTTCACCCAGGGACGCCATGAGCAGGTTGTGCCAGAGCCGCCGCTTGACCGCGACGGTCTCGCTGTTAGCAGTGGACTGGTAGAGTTGCCGCAGGGTATCGATGTCACGTTGGTAGAGGAGGCTGTCAGGCCCGAAACGCGCCTTGATACTCTGGCGGTCGGGTTGTGTCTGCTCCGTTGCGGCGAGGGCCTCGTCCCGCAGCCACTTGTAGAGATCAGCGCCGCTGTCAGGTGATTCGAGAATGAAGGCATAAGGCCGTGTGGTCCTGACCGCGCCCGCGCCGGGCCAACGCAGCAGCCAGTGCTTGCCGTCGGTCAGGATGCCCAGACGCACGCCCCTGCCTTCGGTGGCGGATTGCGCGAGGTAGTCGTCCAGTTGTTGCACGTAGTCGGGATTGGGCGTGATGCCGCTCGGCCCGATACGGCGCTTGAACTCGATGAAGGTATCAAGCGCGCGCAGATCAACCGCCTGGCGGGAGCTTTGCGAAGGCGGATTCTCTTCTTGGACGTCTTCCGCGCGCACAAGCCCGGAGTTAATCAGAAAGTCACGCACGGCGCTGGTGATATTCGCCTCGGGCTCACGGTTGTCGTGCCGCCGCAAGATGTCGGCGGCGAGGTTGCTGAATTGCGCGGTGTTTTCAGTTTCATCCATTGCTTTCTTGCCTCGTCAGGGAGCGCTTTGCTGAACTCTGCCAAACAGTTGGCAGTGGGCTGGGAACGGGGAATCCCCTCACCCTCGCTGTGGCGAGGGTTTTGCAAAGGCCTCGTTAAGGTCAATCACTTGTGGCGATCATGAATATGTACTACTCTATCCCACGCGCGGCGTAGGGTCGAGGTAGAGGACACGCTGGCGCAGACGACCACGTTTTCTGATGACCGACCCTTTGTCTTCTATTACATCCGCTCACGCAGAGCAACCCCGGTCGGCGCAGGTTGCAAACCTACGCTACCGATTGGGCCCGTGTCACGCAGGGCAACCGCCAATTGGCTTGGGCAAGTCCGCTTTGGCTCACGGACTACGTTGGCTGACGCGGCTGTGGGCTGACGAAATGGGCGGCGCGGTTTATGCTGGAGGAAGGTAGAGTTACCCGCTCAACCGGGTTAGGCGCGCAGGTCAAATCGAGATTCATGGACAGGCTACGTTTTGGATTAAGCTCCCATTTTGCGACGGATGTTTGGCTTCGCATGGGGATTGGACAGTGTTTGGTCGCGCTTGCGCTCGCACTTCTCATCATCCTGTGCGCGCCTTTCGCGCCGGCACAGGCGTCGGATGCCACTCCCCAGGAACAAGCCATAACCAGACTCAACGAGTTGCGTGCGCATGCTAAGTCGCCTCCTGTGCAGGCTGACGCCAGTTTACAGCAGGCGGCGGAATCCCAAGCGGCGTATTATGCCGAGAATGGTTTTACCGGGCACCACCAGGATCCTACCGGCGCCGGTTTCACGGGCGCGACGCCGACAGACCGCATCAGGGCCGCCGGTTTCACGGGAAGGTGCACCGGTGAGTCAGCCTCCTCGATTAGTGACAGTCCGGTAGCCGCCGTGGACGCATTAGTGAATAGCGTCTATCACCGCACGATCATGCTGCACCCGGCGTTGACTTTTGTAGGCTATGGGCAGAGCGTGGGAGGGAGCGTGTTCAACTTTGGCGGTTGCCTCGACGACTCGCCGGACGTTGATCGACTATACGTCTATCCCGGCGATGGGCAAGCGGACGTGCCGACTAGCTTCTTGCCGATGACGGAACGTCCAAACCCGCTGCCGGACATTGAGGGATTCGTCGGCAGTCCCATAAGTGTCGGTGTATCGCCTTGGTTGCAAGAGTCTCTGAAGATCACGAGTCTGCACATCGTCGACCAAGCAGGCGTATCCTTGTCCTACCGCCGGGTTGACGACGATAGCTGGGCGTACTTCATGACCGAGCTTCCGCTTGGCGCTGGACAGACCTTCACCGTGAGCATCGCCGGGAATGCCGAGGGCAGCGACGTGGGTACGTTTGCGCGCACGTGGTCGTTTTCTACGCAGTCGGCCTTCTTACCGTATGTACTTGAATTGCGCTTTGTGCAGGGCACGCCGCATTTAGTAACGGAATACGAAGCTGATGATTTCGCTTGCTTCAGCCAGACGACAGGACAGTCGCCCACGCTGGCCGGAGAAGTGGTCACGTTGCCTTGCTATGACGTCGTTGATGGCTCGAAGTCGTATGGCGCAGTTCCGTTTCTGGCGGAGTTCCGGCGCATTGGGGGAGTTGCGGCTCTGGGCTATCCGCTCACACGTGCCATTACCTATGAGGGCAGGCCTACGCAGTTCTTTCAAAAGGGTGTGCTGCAGTGGCAACCGGCAACCCGCTCCTTTGTCTATCTCAATGTTTTTGACCAGCTTAGCGCGAAGGGCTTCGATCCGGTGCTGGCGGCCCGGTACCTAATCCCGCCGCCGGATGACACGTCCGCGGACGATGGGCTCAATTGGGACCAGGTGGCGGGCCGGCACTTAGCCATCTTGTATCAAGCTCCCGCAATCGCCAGGTATGTTCAGAACACTCCAAACTGGCTCGACCGGTTCGGATTGCCAATGAGTATCCAGGACTACGGCAACGTAGTGGTGGTCCGCGCGCAACGGGCGGCCTTTCAGTGGTGGCGCGTCGATACAACTTTCGCCGCAGCGGGAGACGTAACGATTGTGAATAGTGGTGAAATCGCCAAGGCGCTGGGCGCGTTCGTGCGGTAGACTTGGCGCATTCGGCAGTTTGTAGCCGTTCCCGCCCGTTAGGTACACTGAGTATAGGATTCCTTGTTGACCCTGGCGGCAGAAGAGACACTCCACGCATGCTAATTGACTTCCATTCCCACACTTTTCTCAGTGATGGTGTCCTTTCACCTGCGGAGCTTGTGCAGCGCGCAGTTGCCACCGGGTATCATGCGATAGCCATAACCGATCATGTGGGATACGCAAACTACCAATACGTGTGTGAAGCCCTGCTGCGGGAATGTGAGGTCATTAATCGGGAGATGCCCATAACGGCGCTGGTGGGAGTTGAGATCACCCATGTCGCGCCGCGGGCGCTCGGTGCGTTGGCGGAGCGCTGCAAGGCGGCAGGCGCGCAGGTGGTTGCGGTGCACGGCGAAACGATATCGGAACCCGTACCGGCGGGCACAAACGCCGCGGCGGCGGAATGTGCGGCGGTAGATGTCCTGGCGCATCCCGGTCTGTTGACTGTTGAAGAAGCCCGGGTAGGCCGGGAGCGCGGATTGGTCTACGAACTCTCGGCGCGCAAAGGGCACAGCGCCGCCAACGGACGGGTGGCGCGAGTCTGCCAAGAGGTCGGCGCCACCATGATCGTGAATAGTGACGCTCACGCGCCCGGGGACTTGCTCACCGAAGACCTGGTGGCAAGAGTTATCCTCGGAGCGGGTCTGGATACCACTCATTTGGAAACCATTCGGCAGGAGAACCCGTCGGCACTGCTGAAGCGCTGCGGGGATTCTGTCTCATAGACGCAAGGGGAACTATGGCGAAAGAGAGCAAGACAGTAGCGAAGAAGCGGAAGGCGTCGGAAGAAGCCTCGGGGGAGACCGCCACTGCCAACGGAGACGGGCCGAAGAGGAAGAAGACGCGCTCCGCAGACCGCCGCGACAGTGACATTGACTTGATGGATGCGATGCTCCATCCGGTGGAGCTACCGGTACTGGCTATCCGCGATCAGGTGGTTTTCCCAGGGATGACGGTGCCGCTCATTGTCGCGCGTGAGCGTTCGCTGGACGCCGTTAGCAATGCGCTCGACGGCGACCGCAAGCTCTTTGTGGTGACGCAGCGTGACCCAAACATCGACGAGGTCAATCCTGAAGACTTCTATTTCGTCGGCGTAGAGGTCACCATACGGCGTACGCTCAAGATGCCGGATGGCAGCGTAAGCATCTTGGTGGAGGGACAACGCCGACTGACGATCACCCACTTTCTCCAATTAGACCCACATATTCGCGTGCAGGCTATTGTCGTAGAGCCGCCGCCTGCGGAAGGCGAAGAGTTTAAGGCACAGATGCAGGCGATGCTCGCGCTCTTCAAGGAAGCGGTAGACCTAAGCAAGGACCTTCCGGACGAAGCGTACGTGCAGGCGATCAACACCCACGATGCCGGCGCTTTGGCAGACTTGATCGTCTATACGATCGATCTGAGCACGCCGGTGCAGCAAGAGTTGTTGGAGGAGCTTGACGTACCTACACGCGTGGAAAAAGTGATCGCGCACTTGCGGCGCGAATTGGAAATCCTCGCTTTGCAGCGCAAGTTCGACGAGGATGCCGCGCCCACATCCACAGACGCCGAAGAACATGAGCGGTTTCTGCGTGAACAGCTCAAGCTCATCCATAAGGAGTTGGGAGAGACCGATCAGGTCAGCAGCGATATCGCCGACTTGCGGGAACGAGTGGAGGAGACACCGCTGCCGGAGGACGTGAAGGAGAAAGCGTACAAGGAGCTTGACCGGCTGGAAGCGATGCCCACCGCCAGCCCGGAAGTAAGCGTTATCCAAACCTATCTGGACTGGCTGTTGGCCTTGCCCTGGGGAGAACCAAGCCAAGATGATTTGGATATTGAGCACGCAGGCAAGGTCCTGAACGCAAACCATTACGGTCTTCCCAAAGTAAAGGAGCGCATCCTCGAATACATTGCGGTGCGCAAGCTCGCCCCCGACATACGGACGCCGATTTTGTGCTTTGTGGGGCCGCCGGGAGTAGGCAAGACCTCGCTTGGCCTCTCAATTGCGCAGGCGCTCGGCCGGAAGTTCGTGCGCATTTCTCTGGGCGGAATTCGCGATGAAGCAGAGATCCGCGGCCATCGGCGAACGTACGTGGGAGCGTTGCCGGGCCGCATTTTGCAGGCCATGCGCCAGGTAGGTACGGTAAATCCGGTTTTCATGCTGGATGAGATCGAGAAGATGGGCGCAGACTTTCGGGGAGACCCATCCGCGGCCTTGCTCGAGGTGCTCGACCCGGAGCAGAATTATGCGTTCTCCGACCACTACCTTGAGGTGCCCTACGATCTTTCCAACGTCATTTTTATAACCACGGGCAACACCGTAGATACGTTGGCGGTAGCGTTGCGCGACCGCATGGAAGTAATCGAACTCCCCGGCTATACGGAAGAAGACAAGCTGCCAATTGCTACGCGGTACATCGTGCCGAAGCAGCGGGCTGAACACGGCTTGAAGAAGAGCAACGTGCGGTTTACTGAAGGCGCGCTGCGCGGTATGGTGCGCCAATACACGCGTGAGGCGGGAGTGCGCAATTTGGAGCGGCAGGTGGCAACGGTTTGCCGCAAGGTGGCGCGCAAGCACGCGGAAGGCGACGATACGACAGTTTCGGTAAGCATCCGGAATTTGAACTCGTACCTTGGCGCGCCGCAGTTCTTCTACGGTATGGCGGAAGAGGACGATCAGGTCGGCACGGCAACCGGTCTCGTGTGGACGGAATTTGGTGGTGACATCATCGCCGTGGAAGTAACCCTGGTGCCGGGGAAGGGCAAACTTATCCTTACCGGCAAGCTGGGAGAGGTGATGAAAGAATCCGGGCGCGCGGCGCTGAGCTATGCCCGCGTGCACGCAGAGCGGCTGCACTTGCAGAACTACGATTGGGAGAAGACGGACGTCCATATCCACGTGCCCGCGGGCGGCGTACCGAAAGAAGGCCCCAGCGCCGGCATAACGCTCACCACGGCATTGATTTCGGCGCTCACCGAGCGGGCGGTGCGGCGCGACGTAGCCATGACCGGCGAGATGACGTTGCGCGGCCGCGTGCTGCCCATCGGGGGCTTGAAAGAAAAAGTCCTCGCCGCGCACCGCGCCGGTATCCGCACAATCGTCTTGCCCAAAGAGAACACGAAAGACCTGGTAGACGTTCCGGAACACGTCCGCGACGATATCACCTTTCATCCGGTAGAAGACGTAAACGAAGTCCTGGGCATTGCCCTCCACCCCAGGAAGAAACGGGTCAAGGCTACCGCGTAGAGATTTGCCTCTCCAAGGCGCACTCAGAGTAATGTGCGCTGCGAGAATGCAAGGGAGTATTTGGGGAAACCTGTCAAATTGCGCAGGTGGGCATTCACCCGCTCGCTGCTCTTTTGTTTGGTAGCGCAGGCTTAAATCCTGCGTAGCTCACGCGCGTTGCACGTTTCGCTGCAAGCGCCAATTGCTCCTATGCCAAATAGAGGGTTAGGGACACCACAGCGTCTTGCCCGTGATTCGTGGTCTCTTCGATTCCGGACTTTGCCGGAATGACGAAGAACGCCGCCTCCTTGAGCAACACGCGGCTCACACGGCGTGTCGACCCTGCCACGGTAAACTAATGTTTCACACGTGATGCAGCAGCGTGTTCGTCACGCGTTTGAAGACGTGAATTGCCCGTTGCGCGCCAAGGTGTTTGCCCGCAGTGCCGTTATTGATCTCATAGAATGCATGCGGTACGCCGAGGCGCTTGGCAAATTGGTAGCAGAGCGTGTTGGGTTGGTGGATACTCGCCCGCTCGTGGGTGGAAGGACCGTCTGTCTCCAGGCGCATGGTGTCGCAGACCGCGGCATAGAGCCTACGTTGCTCAGGATCGCTAAATAGGGTACGGTCTTCTACCTCATACCAGCCGTCGTAGGGAAATTCGCTATTCAATCGCCAACCGGTAAAGCAATGAAAGTTCATCCAGAGCGCGGGCCTTTCCGTGGCTACCCAATTCCAGAGTAGGCGGCTCTCGTGGGCTTCCGGCAGGTCGGCAGCGGGACTGTCGCCAAATGCCTGGTACATGTCGAAGCCCTCGGCATTGAACGCATTGCGGCCGAGCACGTTGCCGTCCGGGTTTACCGTGGGCACTATGAACACATCAAGTTCACGGCGCAGCGCCTCTGCATCCGGCAATGCCGAAGAGATGAAATCGGCAATGCCCAGCACCCCCCAAACACCGGCATGTTCATGCGGATGCTGTCCGGCCACGCAGAAGAGTTTCGGCTTGCCCGGCGTGCCCGCGCGTAGTCCCAATATCTCTCGGCCTTGCACCGATGTGCCTACGGAGAAGAGCGCGCAGCGGTCGGCGCGCTCCGCCGCGAACTGGCGCAGGCACACGGCAATTTCGCTGTAGGGAGCCACGTACGTCATTGCCACACGCACGTGCTGGTCTTGCTCCACGGGCACGGTGAAATCAATGTGACCCTCGATGCTTGCGGGCGGCGTACCCGGCAAGGGCCGATAGCGATGGAATTCCACCGGCTTGAACCAGATTGTTGTTGGGAAGAGCGTGCGAAATCCGGTGGGCTTCTCGAACTTTGCATCTTCCCACAGCTCGATAGTTACGTCAGTCGCCGGTCCATCATTGATCACATCGAAGCAAAAGTACCCGCAGTAGCCACTCTGCTTGTCGCCATCTACCTGCAGGCGAAAGTGGCCTGGCGCCAGTTGTTCGATTGCTTTCCCATTGCCACATTCGAAATCGCTGGTGATCCTGATCATGTAACGCTCCTTTGCTTGGCTTACTCCATTGCGCTTGATTTTGCTGCCTTAGGGAGACCTCCGTATCGAGTACGGGCAGGCGCGCGCTCTCCAGTCTAAAGCGTACTCTGCCAACAGTTGGCATCGAGTTGGATCAGCGCCGCATTCCCCTCACCCCGGCCCCCTCCCCCAGGAGACCTTTGCGCAACTCAAGCTGTAGCGAAATAGTTCCCTCTCCCTCGACGGGAGAGGGCTAGGGTGAGGGTGGATCTCCTGCAATCTCTCCATTTGCACACCAAATCTGCCCTGATACGTCTTGACACTTCCCAGCGTAAAGGGCCATCGTAGCAAAAAGACCCCCTCACCCCAACCCTCTCCCCCAGGAGAGGGAGTGCCCCTGATTGAAAGTGGGGTTATGCAAAGTCTCCCCAGGGAGAGGGTGCAAAACGCGGCGCCGAGAAGTTGCGGAGCCCTCCGGTTCCCTCTCCTGGGGGAGAGGGTTAGGGTGAGGGGGCCAGCTCACTTGCTGGCTAGAGTTTTGCAAAAGTCCCTCAATAGCATGAAATCAGTTTACGCCATGCTGCGGTCAGTCAACCATCTAACTAAAGAGGGAAACCAGCACATGCCAGTGGATACCATGCCATGCTTCCCTGCCGTGAAAGACGCTGCAAGCAGCGGCCATGCTACTATCAAGGCGGTGACGCTGCGGCTGCAAGGTAGCAAACGTCCCCATGGGAAGAGCGGTCGCGAACATGCCGCGCATGCGTGTGTAGGGCTGACCGGCAGGGGCAAGAAGGAGTCTCCTGATGAACACGGGGGCCCCAACGATGGAGATAGAGAACTCGACCTTTAGCGTCGAATATCTCCAGAACCCCAATCGGCTGTGGGCGTTGCCCATGTTTGGCGGCGCAGCCAAGCTCGTGATTGTGATTCTGGTAAGCCTCCGGCTCACAATCGTCGACTTGGCCGCAATCTGCCTCAGAATCATCAATGGGTTTGTCGTGCTCTTCATCGGCCGGTATCCTGAGAGTCGCTTCAGATTCATGGTTTACACGCTGCGCCTCCAGCTTAGGCTGTCAGCCTTTACATTTGGGCTCTCGGACACCTATCCGCTATTCGACGAAGAAGGTCTTGGCCCGGATGATTGGGGTCCTGGCAGGCACGATAGGGTTTACCGACCACTTGGACCGGAGACCTTCCGATGACTTGGATTCTTGATAGGTTCTGTAGTTGGCAAGCGGTTTCCCGGTGTTTCTTACTTCATTAGGAGTGCAGGAAAGTAAGCTTGATGCCGAGAGGACGTGCACTTTGGCTAATCTCCTTGCTATACTTAGAGATATAAGGACATTATTTCTAGAGTAATGTGTAGAGGATATTTGTCATGCTTGAGTCCGGTGTTACCACGAAAGGGCAGACTACACTGCCTAAAGCCGTGCGGAAAGCACTTGCCTTGGCACCGGGAGATCGAGTGCGGTACATCATCTTGGATGGAGAAGTGCGAATCTTCAAAGTACGACCTATTGGTCGCTTATTCGGTGCGTTGCCCCATAGGGGCCCAGTGGTCTCCCTGGAAGACATGGAGCGTGCCATTGCGGACGGAGCATCTGAAGCGTGATTGCCTTGGACACCAATGTGCTCATTCGCTATTTGGTGCGAGACAACGTACAGCAGGCGGAAGCGGCACAGGCTCTGTTGCAAGGCTTGACCCAGCAGCGACCGGGGTTCATCTGCCGTGAGGTCATGCTGGAAGTTATATGGGTATTGGAACGCGCCTACGGTTTTGCGCGTGCTCAGATTGCGGATGTGGTGCTGGAGCTCATTGCTACGGACTGTCTCGTCGTGGAGACTACAGAAGACGTTGCTCGCGCGGCAATTCGTTACGGGCAAGGCGGTGCTGTTTTCTCTGACCTTATGGTCCTCGCGGCGGCGGAACGTGTAGGGTCCCATCCGCTTTACACCTTTGATCGAAAGCTAGCTCGGTTGGCTGGCGCTATGTTGGTTGAGGCTTGAACATTGTAGACCAACAGGCATGCTTTTCTCGTCGTAGTTCTTGAAGCAAGGTTAGAAAAGCTCTATTCCATGCTTGCTCTTGACAAGATGGACAATGCGGAGATTGGGCGCTATCTCGCTGCGCGGGGCGCGCTGGATTCTGAGGCTGTAGTTAGCGTGAAAGCCTTGGGTGGCGGAGTTTCGAACATTGTACTCATGGTCACAACTCCCGCACAGTGCATGGTGCTCAAGCAGGCGTTGCCTGAATTGCGGGTGGAGGCCTACTGGCCGTCGCGCATCGATCGCGCCTTGCGGGAGGCGGAGGCGCTGCGTGTCGTGGCGGGCTATCTGCCAAGCGGCGCGGTACCGGAGGTGCATTTCATCGACGAAGAGAACTTCATCTACGGCATGTCCTGCGCGCCGGAGTCGGCAACGCTTTGGAAGGAGGACTTGCTTTCCTGTAAGGTAGACGTGCCGGTGGCGGTGGGGGCAGGCCGCATGCTCGCTCAAATGCATGCTATCCAGGACCCGGCGGTGAAGCAGCAATTTATCGATGACGAGGTTTTTTGGCAATTGCGGGTGGACCCGTATTACAACTCTACGGCGGATAAACATCCGTCCTTGCGGCCGGTGTTCGACCATGCGATTGCGCAGATGAAGGCGCGGAAGCTGGCGCTGGTGCACGGGGACTATAGTCCGAAGAATATGTTTGTGGTGTCCGGGGAGATGGATTCCCGCTCCGTCTTCTCAACCGTAGCGCGGGGGCTTGTCCCCCGCTCTGGGTTAAGTGTAGGCGGCGCAAAGAAGATGGATTCCCGCTTGCGCGGGAATGACGGAGAGAGCGGGCCGCCCGACGGGCCTGTGGGCGGGAATGACGGGGGCCACGTCGAGCCACGGACGGGCGCGCAGGTGCCGGCGGCGAACGCAGGTTGCAAACCTGCGCTACCGGAGGCAATCGAACCTGCGCTACCGGAGGAAGCAGCCTGTGTCCCTCACAAGGATGGTGGACGTGACCAGTCCCTGCTTCTGCTCGACTTTGAGGTGGTGCACTGGGGGGATCCGGCGTTCGACTTGGCTTTCTGTATCAACCACCTGCTGATTAAGTCCATCGTCAACGCCAATGTGCAGAAAGAATTCTTCCATGCGGTTTCTGGACTATTGGCAGGCTATCGTGACGAATTGACGGGTGTTGACTGGACCGAGATGCAGGCCGAGACGCTGCGACAGCTTGGCTGTCTCATGCTGGCGCGCATCGACGGCAAGTCGCCGGTTGAGTACATTACGGACGAAGCGACCAAGGAGATCGTGCGACGCGTGAGCAGGTCTATCTTGCACGAACGGCCCGATGTTGTTGACGACGTGTACACCTGCATTGCCGGGGAGATGGCGAATTGATGCAAGAAGAGCAGATGGATTCCCGCTTTCGCGGGAATGACGGAACCGGGCGCGGCAGCGACGGAGCCGAACACGGAAGTGACGGAACCGGGCGCGGGAATGACGGAATCGAACGCGGGATGGGCAAAGCTAGCCCCGCGACGACGATAGCGCGTGTACATGCGAGGGAAGTGCTTGACTCGCGGGGTGTGCCCACTGTCGAAGTGGACGTAACCCTTGCGGGCGGCGCACGCGGTCGCGCCATTGTGCCCTCGGGCGCGTCGACGGGACGGCATGAGGCTCTGGAATTTCGTGACGGCAATCCGGCACGCTATCAGGGCAAAGGCGTGCGCCATGCCGTGCGTCACGTAAACGAGGTGCTCGGTCCCGCCGTGGTCGGCATTGAGGCTACACGGCAGCACGAGGTTGACGCGGTACTGGTGGCTTCCGACGGTACGCCGAACCTGCGCCGCTTGGGCGGCAACGCGGTGCTAGGCGTCTCATTGGCGACAGCACACGCGGCGGCGGCGGGCATCGGCCTGCCGCTCTACCGCTATCTGGGAGGCAGCCTAGCCCGAGAGATGCCGGTGCCGATGGTAAATGTCCTCAGCGGCGGACTGCACGCGCGCGGCATCGTTGACTTTCAGGATTTTCTCCTTATTCCCATTGGCGCCCATAGCTTCAGCGACGCGCTGGCGATGGTGCGAAATGTCTACCACGCCATGGGTGAGATACTGTCGGCGCGCGGGGCGAGCACGCTGGTGGCGGATGAGGGCGGCTTGACGCCGCCGGCAGGCGCGGGTGAGTCTATTAGTAACGCCTCCGGCGGCGGGCTGCCGGCGAATGAAGCCGCCGTGCAGCTACTCGTGCAGGCGATCGAGAAGGCCGGCTACCGTCCATGGGAAGACGCGGCGATCGGCTTGGACGTGGCGGCGACCCACTTCTTCCACGACGGCAAGTATCGCCTGAGCGCGGAGAACCGCACACTCTCCAGCGCGGAGATGGTGGACCTGCTCGCGCGCTGGGTTGATGATTATCCCATTATTTCGATTGAAGACGGGCTGGCAGAAGACGACTGGGCCGGCTGGCAGGCACTCACAACTCGCGTGGGCGGGCGAGCGCAACTCATCGGCGACGATCTCTTTGTAACCAACGTGCAGCGCCTGCAGCAGGGCATTGAGACCAACGCGGCGAATGCAGTGCTAATCAAGGTAAACCAAGTCGGCACGCTGACCGCGGCCATGGCTACACTGAGGCTGGCGCGAACTCACGGATACTTGCCGGTGGTCTCTGCGCGCTCTGGAGAGACAGAAGATGCGACCATTGCCGATCTGGCGGTGGGCGCCAACGCAGGCCAGATCAAGATTGGCTCTATTACGCGCTCGGAACGGCTGGCCAAGTACAACCAACTGCTGCGGATCGAGGAAGAACTGGGGCCGCACGGCGTCTACCGCGGACGCGAGGTTTTTCGGCGGTTTCTCGGCGCACTTTGATCTTCGCCTTCGTGAGTCTGGGTACGTGCGCTCCACTTCGGCAAGAGTTCGAGTGGGTGAGCATAGCGTGACGGCAGTACGGTACGTGCGCAGAACAGTGCACGTTTAGTACAGTGCGGTTGCAGATCAGTGCACGAATTGTACGGTGCGTGTTCAATACGCTGCGTGTTCAAATCGGTGCGTAATTAATTCGGTGCGTAATTAGTACGGTGCGAACTTAGTACGTTGCGAATGCAGGGCAGCAGGTTTTCCGTTCGCCTTGAGCCTGTCGAAAGGTGAGCGGAAAAACGTGATGGCATCCTACGTCTCATCTTCCTTGTTCTCCACAACCCATACCGGGCTTGACCACGCTTGCACCACGCGCCCGGCCACAGGCTCCTTCTGCCGCAGCCGCACATAATAGAGCGCGTTCGCCACCGGCTGGGGATCATCCCAAGTAAAGGCAGCTTCCGCAGTTTCCGGCTCCCAACGGTAAACCACGTCGAAGCACTGCGCGTCCAGGTCGCCGCGCAGGACTTCGATCCAGGCAATTTCATCTGTGCCCACGGTCCAGACGCGCACGCTCACGCCGTTGCCGCTCGCGGTCTCCTGCCCCATAGACGTGTCGTTTACCCACACTTTGAGCAGAATGCGCGCGCCGGTGGTGCCGTAGGTCTGGCGGTTGTGGATGCTATCGAAGATGCTGCTGCGCGTGAGCGCGGGTGCCCACACCGCCGCGAGGCCGGTTTGGCGTCTGCCCGGCTGCGCTTGATGGTTGTCCGACGAGCAAATCGTGCCCATGCGCTGTCCCGTGAGCCAGCCCTCCTGCACGTAGTGGGGGCCAACCGCCGAGTCGTTCAATGAGAAGTCGCAGTGCTGGTATGCCAACGGGTGGTCCGGATCGTAGTACTCGCAGAGACCGTGGCCGGAATAGACCTCGACGACGCGGCGGAAGGTATCATTGGCATATTGCCAATCTATGTTCGGGCCGGTGCCGCCGGGCAGGTTGCTGGCTTTCGGCGAGAAGCGCACGCCCGTGTGGTGGGGGATAGTCATCGCCTCGCCGGTAACGAGCTGCTGCCAGAGGTCTTGCACGGTGCCGTTGTGGCGGCCGACACGCACGTCGCCGTCGTCGCGAAAGTAGACGTTGTGGTGCGCCCACGGTGCGGGAAACGTGGCCTCGTAGCCGAGAATCGTTGCAAACCGGCCGGGATCGTACCAGTCTTGCGTCGCGAGCCGGATTTCTTGCCACATCTCGTCCGATAGGCCTTCAACGTGGTCGGTGAGGGCGTAGAAGTCGAGGCGCGCCACGTCGCGTGCGTAATGAAACGGCAGGTCGCCGGTGGCGTCAAAGCTGCGCCGGGCGTGGGAATGCAGATCACCCCAGAATACCTGTTCGTCCGGTAGTTCACTGGCACAAAGAATGGGATTAGATGTCGCCGCCAGAGTCCCGCCGCCGTTCGCTCTGGGCCTGCTCTTCTCCTCTTGTTCAGGCATTTCCCTTCCGTTCGCCCTGAGTTTGTCGAAGGGCAGGCCCTGACCGGTAAGCGCTGTCACTGTCAGCCGCAACACACCCGGCGCACTTGGCGTAAACGGCACGACGCACGTACCAGTCTCCGGATTGAGCGTAACGGTATCAGGGTGCTCCGCGTGGCCTTCCGCGACCGATACTGCAAATGTGAGGCGCGCGGAGGCGGCGGCATTTTGCCAGGAATCCAACGCTATGACGTGGCATGCTGCTTCTTGGCCTACCTGTGCGTGGGAAGACGCATATACGGCCACTTCTACCGGTTCCGCCGACTTGGTTACGATCAGTGGACTCTCTGCCACGGGGAGCAGGTTTTTGCTGCCCTCGCTGCCAGCAGGAATCACGGCAATGCGCACGGGCTCTGCACCATTGGGATGGAGCGCGGCGGTGAAGCCGGGACTGCCGCCGCTCGTGTCACCGTAAGTGATGTCTATCCAATCGCCGACCCGCAGCGCGCCTTTAGTCACCGTCACCTCAGTGTGGTAGGCGCAGCGGTTGGGCGGACCCACAAGAGCGTCGCGGGTACGCTTCTCGTACTCGTCGGTGGAGCCATCGGGCACTGTGCAGCGAATCTTTACGTCGTTGCGGGAGGATCGGGCAGAGACGTAGTTGGGTTGCGTGGGATCGAGGCCGTGCACGCCTTTGGCGGAGTTGCGTTGCCAGGCGTGCCAGGTGTTGGGCAGCGCTATGGCAATAGTGTCGCCGGTGGCGAGCTCACCTTCTTCAACCATGCAGCGTGCGACCCACGTGCCGTACTCGCCGGCCGTGCCAATTGATGGTGAAACAGAAGCGCGTATGCGAGGAGTCATTGTAGTGACCTTACTTCAGAATTGAACACTGTGATTATAACGGCTCGTGTGAGTGCGGGGCGAAGGTAGCTATTCCGGTAGCGCAGGCCCTTCGACAGGCTCAGGACAGGTTTGTAACCTGCGGTCGATGGTGGGCGTCGCTTGGCGTAGCGGCAAGCGGCGAAGAGGCGGCGTTGACAGTGTCTTGCGGATTCCGAATACTTGCGACAGCAAGCCCACGTGTGCACGTCTCGCTCCGACAGGCGAGTCCAATAGAATCACGAGAAAGCAAAGGGGACAGCTCTATGAATACATACGTTGTACTCCTCACGATGACCAGTGCGGAAGTTGACGATCTCGACACGCCGCTGGAGGAGGCCTTTGCCGACGGCGCGCCCGCAACCCGCAGCACCATCGAGCGCCACGGCGGCACACTGAAAGAGGTGTACCTGACTATGGGGCAATACGATGGCGTGCTGATTGTTGAATTTCCCGATGACGTCTCCTGCGCGCGGGCCATGCTCGCGCTGCGCAACTCCGGCGGCGCAACCGAGACCATGCGCGCCTTTCCGGAAAGCCAATGGCCGGCGATCGCCGGAGGCATGTAGGTCCATCGTGGATGGTAGAGAACACCGGTAACTTGCCCAGCTATCTTTTCTGGCATAAGACGCAGGTGCGGCCTTGCGCGAAGAGTCCTTTTCTTGCTTTCACGTACAGGGTGGATACGCAGACCAATGTTGTCGCATAGGACATAATGGCACAGAGCACCGCGCCTCATATCCTCGGTAGCGCAGGCACTTCGACAGGCTCAGGACGGGCCCTTCGTCAGAGCCTGTGCTGAGCCTGTCGAAGTGCTCAGGACAGGTTTGTAACCCCGTATCGAATACGGGGCAGGCTCTGCGCTGCTGTAGGGTCAATCTATCTGCAGTGGCTCCCACATGAGAGATTGCTGCCGGAGAGTGCGCTCTGAGCTCCCACTCAGGCGGGCGACAAGCCCCCGCGCTACTTTATTGCGATACGATTGGTCCGCGGACATACCTTCTTTGCTTTGATCTGTGCTCTATTCGGCATGTGCCGTGGTGGAGTGGTATTCTTCTACTTACAGTCGGAATAAACTGAGCGCCATTCGTCGCAATCAGGGCTGAATTGGCCGGGCGATTGGCGGCGCGCGGAGAGACCGCCTGATGGTGCTCTCGGCAGAGATGGCAGAGGCCGAGCGGCGCAACAGTTTCGTACGCGCAATGTGGGCCGCAAGTGAGGCATGCACCGCGCTTCGTGTAGTTTCAAACGAGGAGAGTAGACCGTATGAGTGACAGTGGCAACGTGGACATTAAACCGTTTAGTAAAGATATCACCGTGGGACCGAAGAGCGCGCCCGCGCGCTCGATGTTCCACGCCATGGGGTTTAGCAGCGAAGACCTGGCCAAGCCGCTCATTGGCGTGGCCAGTACGTGGAATGAGGTGACGCCCTGCAACTACCACCTGGACCGGCTGGCGCAAAAGGTGAAAGAGGGCATTCGCGAAGCCGGCGGCACGCCGATTGAGTTTGTCGCCATTACGGTGAGCGACGGCATTGCCATGGGCACGGAAGGAATGCGCACCAGCCTGGTGACGCGGGAGATTATTGCGGACTCTATAGAGGCGGTTGCCATCGGCGAGCGCTTAGACGGCGTGGTCACGATTGCCGGGTGCGATAAGAGCCTGCCGGGTTGCGCCATGGCCATGGCGCGCCTCGATATCCCCAGCGTTTTCGTTTACGGCGGCAGCATTATGCCGGGGCGCTGGCAGGGCAAGGACGTGACCATTCAGGACGTGTTCGAGGCCGTAGGCGCGCACGCAGCCGGCAATCTCAGCGATGATGAACTGACCGACCTTGAGTTGCACGCCTGTCCGGGGCCGGGCTCGTGCGGCGGCATGTACACGGCCAACACCATGTCGAGCGCGCTTGAGGCGATGGGTCTCTCGGTACCCGGCAGCGCCTCGCCGCCGGCCATGGACGAACGCCGCGATCAGGTGTGCGTGGACGCGGGCCATCTGGTGATGGACTGCGTGCGCAACAACCGGAGGCCGTCCGACATCATCTCGAAAGAGTCGATGGAGAACTCGGTAGCTGTCGCGCTGGCAGCCGGCGGTTCAACGAACGCGGCGCTCCATCTGCCCGCCATTGCGTGGGAAGCGGGCGTGCCATTCGATCTCGACGACATTGACCGCGTGAGCAAGCGCGTGCCCCATATTGCCGACATGCGACCCGGCGGTCGGTACGTGATGGCTGACCTCGATAAGGTGGGCGGTGTGCCGCTCATCATGCGGGAGATGTTGCGAGCCGGTCTGCTCCACGGCGACTGCCTTACGGTGACGGGCCAGACGCTCGCGGAAGACGTGGCAGGCGCACAGGTATCGGAAAACGGCCAGGACATCGTGCGCTCGGCGGACGATCCGATATTTGCCGGTGGCACGATGGTCATTCTGCGCGGCAACCTAGCTCCGGATGGCGCGGTGGTAAAGGTAGCGGGCGTTGCAAATAGGGTGCACTCCGGCCCGGCGCGAGTCTTCGAGATCGAGGACGACGCCTTCCAGGCTGTGGTGAAAGGACGCATCAACCCAGGCGACGTGATCGTCATCCGCAACGAGGGGCCGAAAGGCGGGCCGGGCATGCGCGAAATGCTGGCCGTGACGGGTGCGGTCTTCGGGCGCGGTCTCGGCGACTCCGTGGGCCTTATCACCGACGGGCGCTTCTCTGGTGCGACCCACGGCATGATGGTAGGTCACGTGGCGCCGGAAGCGGCCATGGGCGGCCCCATCGGCCTGATCAAGGAGGGCGACCAGATCACCATCGACGGCGACAACCAGGAACTGACGCTGCACGTGGACGATGCCGAACTCGAGGAACGCCGCAAGCACTGGCAACCGCTGGAACCCCGCTACACAAGAGGCGTGCTGGCCAAGTACGCTAAACTGGTCACCTCCGCCGCAAGAGGCGCGGTGTGCGAGTAGGAGGATTCGGTCAAGTGCCTCTCCCCACATTGCCGTGAAAGGAGATAGCACTTTGCGTTATTTACGTGGGCACGGGGTTCCGGCAACGCCTAGTAAGGCGGAAGATACTGCACTCAGTACCGAAATAAGGGAATTTGGAAACCGCTTGGAGCGGCGGCTGGGCTATCTGTTTCTCCAACTTGCCGCGCTCCAAGTCTTGCAGGGCGTGGTGATCGTGGCTTTGGTAAAGCTCTTGCCGTAGCGCGGGGGCTTGTCCCCCGCCTTCCCGTTTCGGGGCATAGGGACATGTATGACGCGAAAAGCAATCATCCGCTCAGGAAAGGCAATTGGTTGGAATAAGAGGTGAATACCTGCGACCCCGTCAATCACGCAGAACTGCGCACGGAATTACAGGCGCTAGAGTTACGCTTGCGCGCCGAACTCGAACAGCGTCTCAACCGCCAGACCATGCAGTTGGCAATGCTCTTCGTTGCGGCGCTCGGGGTCGCGGTGGCGATCCTGAAGTGGATTCCGTTAGCGCGCCTTACCCGCTTAGCTCAGTTTTCCCTATCTGATCGGCGCAGGCTGCAAATCTGCGCTACCTATCATTTGTATACTGCTCACGCGAACGTCGTCGTGAGGATGGTCATACTACAGGCTGCGGGGGCCTTGAAGGTGTTCTCCCAGACTGCGCAGTTTCTCAAGGCATTTGAAGCAGAGGCTTGTAATCGAAACATCACCCCCCCCCCCAGTTCTTTTTCGATCAGGTGACTGGAAAAAACTGCGCATGCCGCATAGTTGACAACGTGTTCGTGATACTGTTTGGCCGAGGGCGTGGCTGGCTGCAACGCCAAAAGACCACGGCCTTCTCTAGCCATCACGCCAACGCACTCTCTTGCGCCACCCCTCTCGAAATTGCCGCCCCTTCCGCTAGCATTGAAGCTGCTTGCATCACCGAAACTTTGCCAACCGTGCTTATCAAGATGCCCATAGAGAAAGCGTTCTCATCCCAGGATAAGACCCTTGCGCTGGGACATTGCATTGTAGTAGCTGTCATCAGAAAGCTGTACGCTGGGCATAGCGAAACCTCGCTTCGCTAAAAGGCTGCGAGCGCCAACTGGTAGCCCGCTTCATTCATAGATCACTGATCTATTCTACCAAGCCAGACAGGAAAGTATGCTGACACGTGGACAAATGCAATTTGTCACATGGAAAGCCTCGTATCACCCCTGTTGGATGACTTCACGTGGTTGTCATTTTGCCATGGAGTGCGCTTAGTTCTTGTACAAGGGCCAGGGGCTGGGAATCGCAGTGATCGTCGCTAAATCCTTGCCAACCAAGTAATCCCTTAGCTCAACTTTCACATGCTGGCAGTGGATCGAGCAGCCGGCAGTGGCGTCCACCCCCAATATGCCGCCCACTCGCAACGCGTCTTCGACTCTCGCCACGAAAGTGATTCTGTCGTCGAGCGAGCCGATAAAGTCAGCCTTCAAGAAAGCTGTCATAACGGATCCCAGGTGGGTGTTGGCTTCAAGGTTTTTTCTTACCGCGTTGATGGATAGTCCCCGAAATTCCTGATTGAAAAGGAAAGCCCTGTAGAAGTCCTGCCAAAGCTCAGGTGTGGCATCCCCGACTCCGCGTCCGCCAGCATCTAGCCATGCCAGAAACAAGGAATGTGGAAGATACCCATACTTTCCACTCAGATGGTTATACATAAGGCCGAACCCAGACCTGCCACGGGTGTAACCCTCCTTTTCCAGGAGATTGCCAAGGTCAATCTCCAAGTAGTCCCAAGGTAGCCTCAGCGGGGTAACCGGTGTAGGGGTTGGGGCCGGCGTCGGCTCGCCGAAATTCGTGCAGTATTCCCGGTAGTGGCCGCTGCTGCGGACCCAGCTTTCCAAACGCCCCTCACGGTAACTTGCTAAAGTGTTATTCGCTCCTATTTCCAGTTGCGTCGGACTTTGCTTGCCGCCTGCGCCAAGCTTCTCCAACCACCATTGAGCCTGAGCCACATGCTGGCCTGTTAATCTTAACATGCATGCTTCCCAGGACTGCGGCACCCCAGAATCCGCGTAGAGCGCCAGCCCTACCGTCGGCCAAATGAGCGTGTACGCTAGTACTTCAGGGCTTTCGTGACGGTACTGTTCGTGAATAGTAATACGTCGAGGATTGGATTCCCACTGCGACCGGGAATCTCCCAGCGGCCCAAATTGCGCGCTTGCATTCGATCGTACGAACATCTCAGCGACTTCGTTACCGGTGGGCGTAGATCGCATCACGTCGAACGCATGGGCTAGAGTCGGGTCGCTAGCTGGACCCTCCTCACGTTCGAGCATGGCCGTAAGTTGACCCCGTGGAACTTCAGATAGCAACTCCAATGCGTTTCCGTTCAAGCGAAACGTGGCTACGGTGTCTATCGTGGGGCAGCACAATCCATCATTGGGGCCGTGCGCTACCATCTTCACCGTAATGACGTCTGCTGCGATTGCCAGTGAATTGAGCCGAATACGGTCTCCCAATTCAGTAGACGCGACATGCACAGGCACACCGTTCTCGTTGAGGACTGCGAGTAGGCCGTAGAACGTGCCACTGCCGCCGCCGTTATAGCTCAGCACTACCGCGGCATCTGCCACGCCATCACCATTGAGGTCGCCAAAGGCAATGGGATCGTGCAATTGCCAGGACTCTTGCCCGATCTCAAGTTTTCTGGCAAGGAAGCCATCCGATAACCGCACTCCTTCTCCATAGATCTGGTATTCGGCATTGCGCAGCGCGTCGCGAGTGAGCGCACTCGCTGTTGCCTGCCCAGTAATCTCGGCATAGTCAGCCTCCCACTCGAATCTCTCGGTGTTGAGGCGTTGCACAAGGCCGTTGGGGCCGTTGATCCAGGTGCGGTAGCCGTCGGTGAAGGCGGTCCAGTTGTCGGCTTTGCGCCAAGCTAGCAGGCCGCCGGTGGTGGTGTGCTGGTTGCTATCGCCTATGTCGTTGTAGTGCTCGTTATCCAGGCACTCGCCGACGATCTCATGGCCGATGAGGTCTCGGAGCACCTTGAAGCCAAGCACGAACCTGCAATCCGCTTGAGCTTGGGCAGTGGCGGCGTTCAAGAGCCCCAGGAAGAGGGTGAAGACGATACTTGCTAGTAGTCTCTTTATCCGGCTATTCAACGGTCACCATTTCGCCAGTTTCGGCGGAGTGGTAGGCGGCGAAGACCGTATGCATCACCTTTTCCGCCTCGTCGGCACCGAGGAAGGGTTGGCCGCCGGTTTGGACGGCCCAGACGAAGTTGTCGATGACGGCGTTGAAGTGCGCCTGTGAGCCCTCGGGCATACGGTAGCGGCGCTCGACGTAGCCGGGCGTTGCGCCGTAGAGCACGGCGTCTTGTTCTAATTCTTCAGCGACCAGGGTACCGTGCGTGCCGGTTACGTCCAGCCAGATATCGCTGTGGTGCAGATTCCCCGGCACGTGCGCCCGCCCCACGCAGACTGAGGCGAGAATCCCATTCTCCATTTCCAGGTTGAGCAGCGCCATGTCCTCGATATCGAGCTCGCGATGGGGGCGGTTGTAGTACGCGCCCTTGACGCAGTGGACTGCGGTGGGGGCAAGTCCGGTGACGTTCAGGATGGCCGAGAGGGGATAGAGACCGAAATTCAGGAGTTCGCCGCCGCCGTTGACCACCGGATCGAAGAAGGCCCGCTCCTCTTCGTCCCATTTCTCGCCGTTGCCGTACGTGGCGAGAAAGTGGGCGTTGATGTTTACGATGGTTCCAATGTCACCGGCCGCCACGGCGTCGCGCGCCCGTTGCAGCGAGGGGTGGCCGATGCGGGCGATCCACGCAAACGTGCGCGTGGTTGTGCGCGCCGCCGCGATGAGCGCGTCGCACTGGTCCAGCGTAATGCCGATGGGCTTATCCACCAGCACGTGTTTCTCGGCCGCGAGCGCGCGGAGCGCAAGCGGTGTATGCCGGGCGTATTCCGGCGCGACGCACACGGCGTCCACGTCGTCACGAGCGAGGAAGGCGTCGAGGTCGGTCGTGTATGCCAAGCCGTGTTCTTCCGCGATGGCGCGGTTCAGGTCGTGGTATTCTGCCGGTAGATCGGCATCGTCCGCCATGCCTACCAGCGTGACGCCCGGATGCTGCGCGAAGACCCTGGCGTAGTCGTCCTGATGGCGTACCCCGCTTACCAGACCGACGCGTAGTTTCTCAGCCATGTGCCACCTCCCGCAACGCCACACGACGTCGTTCTTGGAGCGAGAGGTCAATGGCTTGGGCGAGGCACGCGGCAATGAGAGCCTGCTCTGCGCACATGAGCGGTTCGTCACGCCCGCTGCGCACGCTCAGCCAGTGGTCCAGGAGATGGGCGGCGAGCGTGTGGTCGGCCGCCTCGTCGCGCTGGTGCAGCATGCCCTTCGTGCCGTACACCATCCAATCGTCGTGCACCGGACCGTCCGGAATTTGCACCCAGGTCGCCATCACTTCGGCAGACGGGAAGTGCAGATTGACGATGATAGTGACGGTGCCTTCGTACTCAGCGCGATTGGCAAACACCCAGTCCGGCGTTTCGTCTACTAAACAGGCTGCAGTAACGAGGGCAATCGTTAACGGCGCGAAGTGCGGTGCCGTGGGAGCGGGCTGCGTAAGTCTTCTGACGGCAACGTAGCGCGTCGGGCCCGTCTTCTCCGGGTCGAGGGCCAGTTTCATCGCGCGCACGGCAGGCAGGGTTAGGCTCGCAGCGCCAAGGAATGGTGAGGACGAAGAGCTCTGAAGTAGCTGTAGTTCGTCCGGCGTCAGCGGTCCAGGGAGACATAAAGGCCGGTCCGTTGCCAGCACGTGCTCAGCAAGGGTGAGACGATCAGGCAGATTCCAGTACAGCAAGACGCTGTCGAGCGTCGGATCTGCGAGTGCATCTACCAGCTCACATGCTTGTATCGTGCGGGGTACACGCTGGTAGCGGTCGCGCCAGCGTGTGCTGGGGCGGAGTTCCTTTGGGAATGGGCCTACCAGCGCGACCCAGGGAAGATCCTGCACGGCAATTCACCTTTCGCTGTCGGTGCCCGTGGTCTGTACTAGCCTAACACAAGACGGTGAACTGAGTTTGACGCTGTGTTCAGCAAGTGGTGGCGAATGATCAAGAGTCTCGCCAATGCTCCATAGTTTCTGTACTCCAATCACAATCCGGGACGACGTGCTTGCTGGCTCTGCACCCTTATGTTGCAAGGATAATCTGGCGGTTCCATGGTTTGTCCGGGAGGCATACCGTGCACCCGGCGGGTAATTGGCTGTTCATTCTCGCGGCATTCGCCAAAGGGATTCTGAAGTGCTTACGAGATTGTCCCCGCGAAAGCTGAATGGCATAATGAAACGGGTTGGCATATCTCATCTCACGCTTTGCCTATGACCGGCCCGGTTGAAAACGAACGTAATAGAGGCGGTCTATGCAAAGGCGAATCCGCTATTCTCCGCGGCGGGTGCGATGGCGGCGCGTTTCCCTCGGTCTGGGGCTGACTTTACTTCTCCTGTTCGCACTTCTTGGGGGCACCGCGTGGTTGTTTAGTCGGGACGGTGGCTCGACGGCAGGCACATCGGAATCAGCCGGAACTAAAGCCGGGGAGAGCTCTGCTCTTAAGGATGAGATCCTTGAGGATACGCCTACGGCTGGGGAGCCCCCGCTGACGGACTGGTCTGAGACAGAACCCTTTAGTGTCGTCGTTATCGGGGTAGATACGCGGGCAAATGACGTGGGCCGGGCGGACACGATCATAGTGGTGACGGTTGACCCCGTCAAGAAAGCCGCGATGCTTGTCTCTATCCCCCGCGACGTGATGGCGCTGGTGCCGGGGTATGAAAGTCGACGCATCAACGAGCTCTTCAGTATCGGCGGCGCAGAGCTTGTCATGGCATCGGCGGAGACTCTCCTGGGCGTCCCAATAGACTTTTACATTACTATCGACTTTGAGGGCTTTCGCCGCATCATAGATCAGCTAGGCGGGATCGAAATAGACGTCAAGTACGACATTAATGACTATCGCTTTCCGAATGCCGACGATACCGGTTTCGATCCTTTCGTCATCAAGAGTGGGGTGCACTACATGGGTGGCGAGACGTTGCTCCGATACGTGCGTACGCGCTTTGACGATCGACGGGGAGACTTCGGCCGTATCGATCGGCAACAGCAGGTCTTAGTGGCGCTCAAGACGCAGTTGCTCACCTTTCAAAACCTCGTGAAAGTGCCCTTTCTTCTCGATGACTTTGCTGGCATAATCGACACGAATTTTCCTGTATTCACATCGCCTCAACGCGTTTTGGACTTGGCGAGGCTTGGCGCCGAGATCCCGCGCGAACGCGTGTATAGCCGGGTCATCGATTATGAGGGAAACCTGGTACAGGACGTTACCCTCCCTTCGGGCGCAGAGGTGCTCAGGCCGAACCTCCCTGCCGTGCGCGGTATGATGGAGCATAGCATCGCCGCCATGGGTCAGCTCCAGCCGCTTGAAGGCCAGGAAGCCACTGTGCAGCAGGCTGACGTGGAACCCTAGACGGTCTCTATGCAAAGCTTTCCCGGTGCGTAAATGCCGTGTTTCACAGACCAGCCATGTAAGGAATAAAGATGTCAGATTCGTCCCCATTGCCGCCCATGATCTACGACGACGTGCTTCAACTAATTGGGCGCACGCCGCTGGTGCGTCTCAACCGTCTGCCGGGGCCTGAATCGGCAACAGTGCTCGTTAAGATCGAATCGAGAAACCCAGGCGGCAGTGTGAAGGACCGCATCGGGCTGGCCATGGTCGAGGCGGCTGAGCGGGAGGGCAAGCTCAAACCGGGTGACACGGTGGTGGAGCCGACCAGCGGCAACACGGGCATCGGCCTCGCGATCGTTTGCGCCGTGCGCGGCTACCGGCTCTTGCTCACAATGCCGGAAGACATGAGCGTGGAGCGGCGCAAGCTCCTCGCGTTGCTGGGCGCTGAACTCGTCCTCACGCCCGCCATCGAGGGCATGTCCGGAGCGGTGTACGCCGCTCAGGAACTCGTGCGAGAACACGGCTACTACATGCCGCAGCAGTTCATGAATCCGGCTAATCCCGCCGTTCACTGCGAGACCACGGCACGCGAGATCCTTCACGACACCGGAGGTAAGCTGGACGCCGTGGTGGCCATGGTGGGCACCGGCGGAACCATCACCGGCATCGGCCAAGTGATGCGTGACGATGCGCCGCACGTGCGTGTGATTGCCGTTGAGCCCGCGAAATCAGCCGTGCTTTCCGGTGGTCGACCGGGAATTACGCGCATTCAAGGGACGGGGGCCGGTTTTATACCGGGCATTCTGGACCGCGGCGTGCTTGCCGAGGTGCTGACAGTGGAAGATGAGGCGGCAATTGCCATGGCTGAGCGGCTTGCCAAAGAGGAAGGCATCCTGGCCGGCATTTCCGCCGGTGGCGCCGTGGTCGCCGCCCTTGCCGTCGGCCAAGAGTTGGGGCCGGACAAGACCGTGGTGACGATCATCCCGGATGCCGGCGAGCGCTACCTTTCAATTTGGGACTTAGACTAGCGCACCGTATGACGCAGGCTAGGCCGCACTTGCCGCGAGTCGCTATTCCCGCGTAAGCCGGAATCCATCTTCTCTCCTCAAGCGGCGATATATGCCGTCCAGGGGTTGACCACAGCCGGTAAGCCTCGCATCTGCGCCGCACCCTTCAGTCCCATGACTTGGCTGCGCCGACGCGGCTTGTTGGATCATTAATCCGCATTTAGCCTATTCCGTTGGGTGCAGCAGCATCTTGCCGAATTGCGCGCGGGCAGCCATGCGTTCGTGCGCTTCCTGCGCTTGCTCCAGTGGAAAGACAGTATCGAGCACAGGACTTAAAATCCCCCGGTCGGCGAGCGAGAGCACCTGCTGCAGGTCAAGGCGGTTGCCGCCCATGCTGCCGAGCAAACTAAGCTGGCGCGTGTAGAGATGGCCGATGTCCACCGTGCCGCCGCGTCCCGTCGTCGCGCCGCACGTGACAAGCCGCCCGTTGCGCGCCAGCGAGCGGATGCTCTGCTCCCAGGTTGCTTCGCCCACGTGCTCAAAGACCACATCCACGCCCCGGCCGTTCGTGATGCGCTTCACTTCATCTGCGACGTCCTGGTCGCTATAGTTGATCGTCGCCTCCGCGCCCAAAGCCTGTGCGCGGTCGAGCTTTTCCTTGCTGCCGGCGGTGGCAATGATGCGAGCGCCGAGGAAGCGCGCAATTTGCACGGCGTACACGCCAACGCCGCTCCCGGCCGCTTGCACGAGCACCCACTCGCCCGGCTGGACCCGTGTGCGCCGGTAGAGCATATGCCAGGAGGTGATGGCGGCCAGGGTGAGGGCTGCCGCGGCATCGTAGGAAAGAGATTCTGGAATCGGAACGGCTATCGATGCCGGCACCGTGACGTACTCCGCGTAGCCGCCTTGGTTAGGGGCCGTGCCGACAATGTTGCCGTTGGCGCAGATGCTCTCTTCGCCCTGCAAGCAGAACTCGCACACGCCGCAGAAGGCCCACGGTGAAACAGCAACCCGTTGGCCAACGGCGACGCTGCGCACGGCGTCACCTATTTGCACGATCTCGCCGGAAATTTCGGAGCCGGGCGTGTGCGGCGGCTCGATGCCCGGCCGCGCGCCGATGCGAAGCCAGATATCGAGATGGTTCACGCCTGAAGCGTGAATCTTTACCATAACCTCATCGGCACCGGGCTCTTGCACCGGCACGGCATCGAGTTGCAGTGTTTCAGGCCCTCCGAACGAGTGAAAGCGTACAGCGCGCATGAATTAATCTCCTCAAGCGACGATAGATATGTCGTTCTCTGCTTTTCGGCAGGCGATAGTCTTCTCTCGGGTCCAGCAATAATGGTACCGCGTGCACATCCGGTGCGCATCTCGGCGGAACTTTGGGACTACTACGTGGAAATCCTTGTGCGGTACTCACAGTTTGACGCTACACTGGAAGAGCGGGAGACATGCCCCAATGTTGTCACATTACATTGGGCAGGGCCGCTCTCATGCCTGCCTCTTCGTTCACTCTCCCTCAGGAGACCTTTGCATAACCACACTTTCAAGCAAAGTCACTCCCTCTCCCTGGGAGGCTGTCTCAATATTTTGGTGCGGGGCACGGTGAATGGGGTGAGAAGGACAGACAGATGGCGGGTGGTATGAACAAGACGGTGCCAGTGAGAGACTCGTCCCCGGGGCGACGCTGGACTACACCCAGACCGCCACAGGGCGTGGAGGCTCTTGAGATTGAACGCGGTGGCCAGCAGGTGCCATTCGGACGTCACGTGGCTGCGGCCTCTGAGCAGGAAGCGCCTGGCACTGTGCCACTCCTTGAGCAGGCCAAAGACCGGCTCGACGATGGTACTCCGGCGGCGGTACACCTGCTTGGCAGGCGCGGTGGCCATCAACTGCCTGTGCCGTTGCAGTATTGGCTCGTAGGCGCTGATCTTTATGGAGCGGCCCCTCTGGGAGGAGGTGCAGACGCCGAAGGCCGGACAGGTTCTGCAGTCCCGGCCGTTGGCTTGGTACCGCTTGACCCGGTAGCCGTTGCTGTGGGTCAAGCGGTGCGTGTAGGTGAGCACCTTTTGCTGGGGACACAGGTAGGTGTCGGTCTCTGGACGGTAGGTGAAGTGGTCTTTATGGTAGGGGTTGCGGCGTCTGCGCTCGTGGGTCGTGGGCATCAATACCGTGTGGCCGCCGGCGTGGCACGTGGCGAGGTTGGCCCCCGAATGGTAGCCGGCGTCCGCAACGGTCACCACGTCCCGCGCGGCGTCGATGTTCTCCTGCGCCGCCTCGATCAGCGGCGCCAGGTGGGGATGGTCGTCGGCACTGGCGCTCACGTCCACGGCTGTGATCAACCTCCCCCCTGCGCCCTCGTCCGGGGACGCAAGAGGGGAGACCAGCGCCTGGGCGTTGTAGCCGGTGATGAAGCCACCCATGCCAGTCTTGAGCAGGGCCGCGTCCGCATCAGTCAGGTTCGTGTAGCGCGGCCCGTCCTCAGCCGCGACGCGGGCGAGCGCGTCGTCCACCCGCCGCCGCAGGGCCTGGGCATCGGCAAGTTCCTGCGGCAAAGTCGCTGGCGGCGCGTCGCCCCCCGTGGCGTTCTGCGCCTCCAGGTCCGCGATCGCTTGCTCGGTGCGGGACAACAGCCGCTGCAGCCCCTGCGCGTCGTGGGTATGCCGCGTCCCGGCGTTGGCCGCGATCCTGGTGCCGTCCACCGCCTGGATTGCCAACTCCACCAGGCCGGCTCGCACCGCCGTGCGCACCGTGCGCTTGAGCAGCATCCGCATCCGGTCGCGGTGCGCCTTGTAGAAGCGCCACAGCGTGTTGTGGTCCGGCTGCTGCATCCCCACCAGCCACAGGTACGGTACCTGATCCCGGCAGGCTGCCTCCAGCTTGCGGCTCGAGCGCACGCCGGTCATGAAGCCGTAGACCCATACGCCCAGCAGCGCGCGCGGATGGTAGGCCCCGGCGCCACGCGGATCGCCTTGCAGGTCAATCTCCATCGCCTCCCAGGCCGCAGCATCGAGGCTGTCCACGAACGCTGCCGCAAACCTGACAGGATGGTCGTCCGGGATCAGTTCGTCCAGCGTCGGCGGCAACAGCCAGGCCTGTTCACGACTAAACGGTCTCAACGGCATCGTCACTACCTCTCTACAA